>NZ_CP066306.1:2808750-5617500 GCF_016406145.1 Pseudomonas putida | reverse complement strand
AAGGGTATGGCTGTTCGCCATTTAAAGTGGTACGCGAGCTGGGTTTAGAACGTCGTGAGACAGTTCGGTCCCTATCTGCCGTGGACGTTTGAGATTTGAGAGGGGCTGCTCCTAGTACGAGAGGACCGGAGTGGACGAACCTCTGGTGTTCCGGTTGTCACGCCAGTGGCATTGCCGGGTAGCTATGTTCGGAAGAGATAACCGCTGAAAGCATCTAAGCGGGAAACTTGCCTCAAGATGAGATCTCACTGGGATCTTGAATCCCCTAAAGGGCCGTCGAAGACTACGACGTTGATAGGTTGGGTGTGTAAGCGCTGTGAGGCGTTGAGCTAACCAATACTAATTGCCCGTGAGGCTTGACCATATAACACCCAAGCAATTTGCTCCTGCAGATTGTGGTGGTGAAGACGAAAGAACCGAAAGTTCGCAGCATCACAAATATCGCATATCCGAATTCGCTGGGCTGTCCATCTGGACATTCTGGCTACAGAATTTCTTGACGACCATAGAGCATTGGAACCACCTGATCCCATCCCGAACTCAGTAGTGAAACGATGCATCGCCGATGGTAGTGTGGGGTTTCCCCATGTGAGAGTAGGTCATCGTCAAGATTCATTTCGCAAAACCCCTATCTGCGCGAGCAGGTAGGGGTTTTGTCTTTAAGTAGAAGCTATCGCTTCTCCTGGTGGGCTGAAAGCCAACCGGCGGTGGTAAAAAGGTGGTTGACAGCGTTTTTGAATGCTGTATTATTCACCTCCCGCGACGAGAGATCGAAGCGAGTTAAGTGTCTGAAGTTAAACGAGTTTCTCGCAAAAAACTTCAAAATAAACGCTTGACAGGCTCTGAGGAAAGCGTAGAATGCGCGCCTCGGTTGAGACGAAAAGCTCTTAACCAAACGCTCTTTAACAAATCGAATCAAGCAATTCGTGTGGGTGCTTGTGAGTATGGACTGATAGTCAAAAAGATTATCAGCATCACAAGTGACCATGCGAGAAATCACATAGTCATTTGAGATTGCTGAGCCAAGTTTAGGGTTTCTTAAAAACCCAAGCAGTATTGAACTGAAGAGTTTGATCATGGCTCAGATTGAACGCTGGCGGCAGGCCTAACACATGCAAGTCGAGCGGATGACGGGAGCTTGCTCCTTGATTCAGCGGCGGACGGGTGAGTAATGCCTAGGAATCTGCCTGGTAGTGGGGGACAACGTTTCGAAAGGAACGCTAATACCGCATACGTCCTACGGGAGAAAGCAGGGGACCTTCGGGCCTTGCGCTATCAGATGAGCCTAGGTCGGATTAGCTAGTTGGTGAGGTAATGGCTCACCAAGGCGACGATCCGTAACTGGTCTGAGAGGATGATCAGTCACACTGGAACTGAGACACGGTCCAGACTCCTACGGGAGGCAGCAGTGGGGAATATTGGACAATGGGCGAAAGCCTGATCCAGCCATGCCGCGTGTGTGAAGAAGGTCTTCGGATTGTAAAGCACTTTAAGTTGGGAGGAAGGGCATTAACCTAATACGTTAGTGTTTTGACGTTACCGACAGAATAAGCACCGGCTAACTCTGTGCCAGCAGCCGCGGTAATACAGAGGGTGCAAGCGTTAATCGGAATTACTGGGCGTAAAGCGCGCGTAGGTGGTTTGTTAAGTTGGATGTGAAAGCCCCGGGCTCAACCTGGGAACTGCATCCAAAACTGGCAAGCTAGAGTACGGTAGAGGGTGGTGGAATTTCCTGTGTAGCGGTGAAATGCGTAGATATAGGAAGGAACACCAGTGGCGAAGGCGACCACCTGGACTGATACTGACACTGAGGTGCGAAAGCGTGGGGAGCAAACAGGATTAGATACCCTGGTAGTCCACGCCGTAAACGATGTCAACTAGCCGTTGGAATCCTTGAGATTTTAGTGGCGCAGCTAACGCATTAAGTTGACCGCCTGGGGAGTACGGCCGCAAGGTTAAAACTCAAATGAATTGACGGGGGCCCGCACAAGCGGTGGAGCATGTGGTTTAATTCGAAGCAACGCGAAGAACCTTACCAGGCCTTGACATGCAGAGAACTTTCCAGAGATGGATTGGTGCCTTCGGGAACTCTGACACAGGTGCTGCATGGCTGTCGTCAGCTCGTGTCGTGAGATGTTGGGTTAAGTCCCGTAACGAGCGCAACCCTTGTCCTTAGTTACCAGCACGTTATGGTGGGCACTCTAAGGAGACTGCCGGTGACAAACCGGAGGAAGGTGGGGATGACGTCAAGTCATCATGGCCCTTACGGCCTGGGCTACACACGTGCTACAATGGTCGGTACAGAGGGTTGCCAAGCCGCGAGGTGGAGCTAATCTCACAAAACCGATCGTAGTCCGGATCGCAGTCTGCAACTCGACTGCGTGAAGTCGGAATCGCTAGTAATCGCGAATCAGAATGTCGCGGTGAATACGTTCCCGGGCCTTGTACACACCGCCCGTCACACCATGGGAGTGGGTTGCACCAGAAGTAGCTAGTCTAACCTTCGGGAGGACGGTTACCACGGTGTGATTCATGACTGGGGTGAAGTCGTAACAAGGTAGCCGTAGGGGAACCTGCGGCTGGATCACCTCCTTAATCGACGACATCAGCCTGCTGATGAGCTCCCACACGAATTGCTTGATTCATTGTCGAAGACGATCAAGACCCTATATAGGTCTGTAGCTCAGTTGGTTAGAGCGCACCCCTGATAAGGGTGAGGTCGGCAGTTCAAATCTGCCCAGACCTACCAATATGCGGGGCCATAGCTCAGCTGGGAGAGCGCCTGCCTTGCACGCAGGAGGTCAGCGGTTCGATCCCGCTTGGCTCCACCACTTCTGCTGTACCTTGATCAAACTCAGAAATGAGCATTCGCATCGAATGTTGATTTCTGACTTTTGTCAGATCGTTCTTTAAAAATTCGGATATGTGATAGAAACAGACTGACATGCACTTTCACTGGTGTGTGATCAGGCTAAGGTAAAATTTGTGAGTTCTGCTCGAAAGAGCAACATGCGAATTTTCGGCGAATGTCGTCTTCACAGTATAACCAGATTGCTTGGGGTTATATGGTCAAGTGAAGAAGCGCATACGGTGGATGCCTTGGCAGTCAGAGGCGATGAAAGACGTGGTAGCCTGCGATAAGCTTTGGGGAGTCGGCAAACAGACTGTGATCCAGAGATCTCTGAATGGGGGAACCCACTCAGCATAAGCTGAGTATCTTGTACTGAATACATAGGTGCAAGAGGCGAACCAGGGGAACTGAAACATCTAAGTACCCTGAGGAAAAGAAATCAACCGAGATTCCCTTAGTAGTGGCGAGCGAACGGGGACCAGCCCTTAAGTTGGTTTGAGATTAGTGGAACGCTCTGGAAAGTGCGGCCATAGTGGGTGATAGCCCCGTACACGAAAATCTCTTATCAATGAAATCGAGTAGGACGGAGCACGAGAAACTTTGTCTGAATATGGGGGGACCATCCTCCAAGGCTAAATACTACTGACTGACCGATAGTGAACCAGTACCGTGAGGGAAAGGCGAAAAGAACCCCGGAGAGGGGAGTGAAATAGAACCTGAAACCGTATGCGTACAAGCAGTGGGAGCCTACTTTGTTAGGTGACTGCGTACCTTTTGTATAATGGGTCAGCGACTTATATTCAGTGGCGAGCTTAACCGAATAGGGGAGGCGTAGCGAAAGCGAGTCTTAATAGGGCGTTTAGTCGCTGGGTATAGACCCGAAACCGGGCGATCTATCCATGGGCAGGTTGAAGGTTAGGTAACACTGACTGGAGGACCGAACCGACTACCGTTGAAAAGTTAGCGGATGACCTGTGGATCGGAGTGAAAGGCTAATCAAGCTCGGAGATAGCTGGTTCTCCTCGAAAGCTATTTAGGTAGCGCCTCATGTATCACTGTAGGGGGTAGAGCACTGTTTCGGCTAGGGGGTCATCCCGACTTACCAAACCGATGCAAACTCCGAATACCTACAAGTGCCGAGCATGGGAGACACACGGCGGGTGCTAACGTCCGTCGTGAAAAGGGAAACAACCCAGACCGTCAGCTAAGGTCCCAAAGTCATGGTTAAGTGGGAAACGATGTGGGAAGGCTTAGACAGCTAGGAGGTTGGCTTAGAAGCAGCCACCCTTTAAAGAAAGCGTAATAGCTCACTAGTCGAGTCGGCCTGCGCGGAAGATGTAACGGGGCTCAAACCATGCACCGAAGCTACGGGTATCACCTTTGGTGATGCGGTAGAGGAGCGTTCTGTAAGCCTGTGAAGGTGAGTTGAGAAGCTTGCTGGAGGTATCAGAAGTGCGAATGCTGACATGAGTAACGACAATGCGAGTGAAAAACTCGCACGCCGAAAGACCAAGGTTTCCTGCGCAACGTTAATCGACGCAGGGTTAGTCGGTCCCTAAGGCGAGGCTGAAAAGCGTAGTCGATGGAAAACAGGTTAATATTCCTGTACTTCCAGTTATTGCGATGGAGGGACGGAGAAGGCTAGGCCAGCTTGGCGTTGGTTGTCCAAGTTTAAGGTGGTAGGCTGAGATCTTAGGCAAATCCGGGATCTCAAAGCCGAGAGCTGATGACGAGTTGCCTTTAGGCGACGAAGTGGTTGATGCCATGCTTCCAAGAAAAGCTCCTAAGCTTCAGATAACTGGGAACCGTACCCCAAACCGACACAGGTGGTTAGGTAGAGAATACCAAGGCGCTTGAGAGAACTCGGGTGAAGGAACTAGGCAAAATGGCACCGTAACTTCGGGAGAAGGTGCGCCGGTGAGGGTGAAGGACTTGCTCCGTAAGCTCATGCCGGTCGAAGATACCAGGCCGCTGCGACTGTTTATTAAAAACACAGCACTCTGCAAACACGAAAGTGGACGTATAGGGTGTGACGCCTGCCCGGTGCCGGAAGGTTAATTGATGGGGTTAGCGCAAGCGAAGCTCTTGATCGAAGCCCCGGTAAACGGCGGCCGTAACTATAACGGTCCTAAGGTAGCGAAATTCCTTGTCGGGTAAGTTCCGACCTGCACGAATGGCGTAACGATGGCGGCGCTGTCTCCACCCGAGACTCAGTGAAATTGAAATCGCTGTGAAGATGCAGTGTATCCGCGGCTAGACGGAAAGACCCCGTGAACCTTTACTATAGCTTTGCACTGGACTTTGAATTTGCTTGTGTAGGATAGGTGGGAGGCTTTGAAGTGGGGACGCCAGTTCTCATGGAGCCATCCTTGAAATACCACCCTGGCAACTTTGAGGTTCTAACTCAGGTCCGTTATCCGGATCGAGGACAGTGTATGGTGGGTAGTTTGACTGGGGCGGTCTCCTCCCAAAGAGTAACGGAGGAGTACGAAGGTGCGCTCAGACCGGTCGGAAATCGGTCGTAGAGTATAAAGGCAAAAGCGCGCTTGACTGCGAGACAAACACGTCGAGCAGGTACGAAAGTAGGTCTTAGTGATCCGGTGGTTCTGTATGGAAGGGCCATCGCTCAACGGATAAAAGGTACTCCGGGGATAACAGGCTGATACCGCCCAAGAGTTCATATCGACGGCGGTGTTTGGCACCTCGATGTCGGCTCATCACATCCTGGGGCTGAAGCCGGTCCCAAGGGTATGGCTGTTCGCCATTTAAAGTGGTACGCGAGCTGGGTTTAGAACGTCGTGAGACAGTTCGGTCCCTATCTGCCGTGGACGTTTGAGATTTGAGAGGGGCTGCTCCTAGTACGAGAGGACCGGAGTGGACGAACCTCTGGTGTTCCGGTTGTCACGCCAGTGGCATTGCCGGGTAGCTATGTTCGGAAGAGATAACCGCTGAAAGCATCTAAGCGGGAAACTTGCCTCAAGATGAGATCTCACTGGGATCTTGAATCCCCTAAAGGGCCGTCGAAGACTACGACGTTGATAGGTTGGGTGTGTAAGCGCTGTGAGGCGTTGAGCTAACCAATACTAATTGCCCGTGAGGCTTGACCATATAACACCCAAGCAATTTGCTCCTGCAGATTGTGGTGGTGAAGACGAAAGAACCGAAAGTTCGCAGCATCACAAATATCGCATATCCGAATTCGCTGGGCTGTCCATCTGGACATTCTGGCTACAGAATTTCTTGACGACCATAGAGCATTGGAACCACCTGATCCCATCCCGAACTCAGTAGTGAAACGATGCATCGCCGATGGTAGTGTGGGGTTTCCCCATGTGAGAGTAGGTCATCGTCAAGATTCATTTCGCAAAACCCCTATCTGCGTAAGCAGGTAGGGGTTTTGTCTTTAAGTAGGAACTACAGAGATTCGCGGGTACGTCCGCAGGACGGGCCGGCACACAGAATTTCTTGACGACCATAGAGCATTGGAACCACCTGATCCCATCCCGAACTCAGCAGTGAAACGATGCATCGCCGATGGTAGTGTGGGGTTTCCCCATGTGAGAGTAGGTCATCGTCAAGATTCAAATCCAAAGCCCCTGTCTGCACTGCAGACAGGGGCTTTGTCTTTTCCGGGTTATGGCATTGGCTGGACTGCCTGCTTGTCCAGGTAATTCCTGATAACCCGCGCACCATTGTTCAGATGCTGCTCCAGCACCCTCACTGCCTCGTCGACCAGCTTGTCACTGGCTGCATCCGCCAGTGCGTTGTGATCGTCCTGGGTCAGCTTGCCCAAGCCCATCGACGATAGATGAAAGCGCAGGAAGCGCTCTTCCTCGTTGAGCTCGTCCTCGATCAGGCGCAGTAGCTTCTGGTTCTGAGCCTTGCCGTACAGGGCCATGTGGAACAGCCGATTGAGGCGGCCGATTTCGGCGTGGCGCGTCTCGTTTTCCAGTTGCCGGATGTAACCACGTGCACGGGCGATATCATCGGCATCGAGCAGGGGAATGGATTGGCGCAGGGCCTCGGACTCGAGCAAAACCCGCAACGCATAAGTGTCGACTGCATCTTCACCAATCAAAGGCGCCACAACCGCGCCCTTGTGCATTTCCACCTTGAGCAGTGATTGCGCTTCCAGCTGGCGCAGCGCCTCACGCACAGGCATGCGGCTGACGCCATACAAGGTCGCCAGCTCTTGTTGGCGCACGGCGGTACCGGGCGGCAGGCGGCCATCGAGTATGGCGCTGCGCAAGCGTTCTTCGATCACGCCACGGGCCAGGTTCGCCGGTAGCTGTTCGCTCGCCAGCACATTGCTCAGTTTGATTTTCTCGGCCACGCGGAGTCTGCCTCGACGACTAAAGTTGGATCCAATGAGACTAGTAACAGGCAAGGGGGCTTGTCAAACCAGCTCCCCGCAATGGGGGCGGGCGAAACACGGCCTAGAGATATGGTGGATGAAGACGACTGGCAAAGGAAGCGGCACATACAAAGCATTAACTGGAAAGTCTTGGCTCCCCGACCACCGGCGGCATGATTGCAGGATGCCATTGTTTTTTATGCTGACAGACCTCACCATCGCTGCTTTCGACTGGTCTGAACAGGTCTTCGCAGTGGCGATACCCTGGGTAATCAAAACCGCCGCGCGATGTGTCGGCCTCGCCATTTTGCTGGGCAGCTTGCTGCTGGGCGGTTTGCATGCGGATTGGGATTTTTCCCAGATCAGTCGCAAGTCACAGACCCTGTATGGCCCACTCGGTGCCGGCAAGGGCCGCATCGATGCCTGGCAAGCCATGATGGCCACGCAAAACCAAGGCTCCGAGCTACAACGCTTGCAGGCAGCCAACCTGTTTTTCAACCAGCAATTGCGCTATGTCGAAGACATCGACTTGTGGCGTGAAGTCGACTATTGGGCCACGCCCATCCAGGCCTTGATCAAGGGCGCTGGTGATTGCGAGGACTACGCCATCGCCAAGTATTTCAGCCTGCGCCGCATGGGTATCCCAAGTGAAAAGCTACGCATCACCTACGTCAAGGCCTTGCGCCAGAACCGCGCGCATATGGTGCTGACCTATTATTCAAGCCCACAAGCCCAGCCGCTGGTACTCGATAGCCTGATGGACGCGATCAAGCCGGCCAGCCAGCGTACTGACCTCTTGCCGGTCTACGCCTTCAATGGTGAAGGCCTCTGGTTGACCGGTGCTGCGGGTAACAAGAAAGTCGGTGACACCAAGCGTTTGTCACGCTGGCAGGACTTGTTAAAGAAAATGCAGGCCGAAGGGTTCCCGGCCGAACCGGTTTACTGAAGGAGCACAGATGTCACTGTTCAAACAATTGCTGTTGGCCATTTGCCTGTTCCTGGTAGTCGCGTTCAGCGGCAGCTTCATGGTCAGCCTGGAGAGTTCACGCAGTCAGTACGTAAACCAGCTGCGCTCACATGCTCAGGACGCTGCCACGGCGCTGGCGCTTTCTTTGACGCCGAACATCGATGACCCGGCCATGGTAGAGCTCATGGTCAGTTCGATATTTGACAGTGGCTATTATTCGAGCATCAAGGTCGTCGACCTGGCCTCGAATGCGGTGCTGGTGGAGCGTCACGCGGAGCCAGATCCTGGTGGTGTTCCTGCCTGGTTCATCCACCTGATAGGCCTCGAAGCTGCCGGCGGTGATGCCATCGTCAGCCGAGGTTGGCAACAAGCTGCGCGTGTCGAAGTCATTAGCCACCCGATGTTCGCCATCTCCAAACTCTGGCAGAGCGCCTTGGGCAGCCTGGGCTGGCTGCTGCTCTGCGGTGCAGCGAGCGCGGTACTCGGAGCCTTACTGTTACGTCGTCAATTGCGGCCGCTGGACTACATGGTCGAGCAGTCCCACGCCATCGCCCGCCGCGAGTTCCTCAGCCTGCCTGAGCTGCCGCGCACGCCCGAGTTGCGCCGTGTGGTGCAAGCCATGAACCAGATGGTGGAGAAGCTCAAGGCCCTGTTCAACGAGCAGGCCGAGCGCAGCGAGCGGCTACGTACCGAATCGTATCAGGACAGCCTGACCGGGTTGTCCAATCGCCGTTACTTTGAAATGCAGCTCAATACCCGAGTCAGCAACCTTGAAGAAGCGAGGGCGGGTTACCTACTGTTGCTGCGTGTTCAGGACCTCACAGGGCTTAACGCCCGCTTGGGCGGCCAACGCACCGACCAGCTGTTGCAGGCGGTCGGCGTACAGCTGCAGCGTACCTGTGCCAAGTTCCCGGAGACCAAAGACCTGATTTCCCGCAGCCGTGGCGGTGAGTTCGCTGTGCTCGCCCCAGGCATGGTGCACGAAGAGGCGGTACAGCTCGCCCAGGCCTTGGAGGCTACACTGCAGAGCCTGCACGAGACCGGTGCCACCGATGTCGACCCGGTAGCCTGTATTGGCCTTGCACCGTTCAGCCCCGGCGACGCGCCGCAAGCGCTATTGAAACTTGCCGATGAGGCCCTGGCCCGCGCTGAAAATCAGCCGACACCCGGCTGGGTTTGTCTTGAGCAGGGGGCCGCGGCTGTTGCCGGCGATAGCCATCACGCCTGGCACACGCGGCTTGAGCAAGCCTTCGTCAAAGGTCAGTTCGAACTTTTCTTCCAACCGGTTGTGGAATGCAAAGACGTGCAGCGCGTGCTGCACTACAAAGTCATTTCACGGCTGCACGATGATGAAGGCGAGGCAGTGCCGGCTGGCCGCTTTCTGCCGTGGCTGGAGCGCTTTGGCTGGATGACGCGGCTGGATGTGCTGGTGCTCGAAAAAGTGCTGGCGCACTTGCGTAGCCATGATCAGGTGCTTGCGCTCAACCTGTCGGCTGCGACCCTGGCCGACCCCAACGCTCTGCAGCGGGTATACGATTTGCTTGGCCAATACACCGCACTGGGGCCACGCTTGGTCTTGGAAATCGGCGAAGAGCAATTGCCTGCGCAAGCCGTGCTCGAGCAGTTGACTCGACGCTTGCACGGGCTTGGTTTCGGGCTGGCGCTGCAGCGTTTTGGTGGCCGCTTCAGCATGATCGGTAACCTGGCGCACTTGGGCCTGGCGTACCTGAAGATCGACGGGAGCTACATCCGCAATATTGACCATGAGCAACACAAGCGTTTGTTCATCGAAGCAATTCAGCGGGCAGCGCACAGTATTGATCTGCCGTTGATTGCCGAGCGGGTCGAAACGGAAGGAGAGCGACAGGTGCTACTGGAAATGGAGGTGAAAGGTATTCAGGGGCAGTTGGTGGGCGAGCCTGCCCCGTGGCGCTGATTTCGGCCTGACAGAGCAGGTGCAGCACCCTTCCTCAGGGTGGTTGCACCTGTGACAGTCAGCGTTCGCGCAGGGCTTCAGCACGGGCCTTCATGATGGGTTTTAGCAGGTAGCTCATGATGGTCTTCTTGCCCGTCATGATATCCACCGTTGCTACCATTCCTGGGATGATCAGCAACGGTTTCTCGTCCGTACCCAAGTGGCTTTTCTCCGTGCGCAGCTTGATCAGGTAGTACGTGGTCTTTTTGTCTTCATCGGTGATGGTGTCGGCACCGATCTGCTCCAGCGTGGCCTTCAAACCGCCGTATATGGTGTAGTCGTAGGCAGTGAACTTGACTGTCGCTTCCTGGCCCGGGTGCAGAAACGCGATGTCCTTGGGCAGGATCTTGGCCTCCACTACAAGGCTATCATCCAGTGGCACGATCTCTACGATATCACTGCCTGGCTGGATCACGCCTCCGACAGTGTTGACCAGCAACTGCTTGACGATGCCACGTACCGGCGAGCTGACCATCGTACGGTTGACCCGGTCATCCAGCGCCTTGCCCGTGGCGGTGGCCTTGTTCAACTCGGTACGTGCCTCGTTGAGCTGGGTCAGCGCCTCGCTGCGGAACTTGCCGCGGGTTTCTTCAATCTTGCTCTGCACTTCCTTGATAGCCGCTTCGGCGCGGGGAATGGCGAGCGCGGTGGAGTCCATCTGCCCGCGGTTCTCTACTTCTGCGCGGCGCAGGCGTAGCACTTCCACCTGGGAAATAGCGCCTTGGGCCACCAGTGGCTCGGACATGGCAATTTCCTGACGCAGCAACTGCAGGCTGTTGGCGTACTGTGCTCGCTTGGAGGTGAACTCGCGCAGTTCCTGCTGTTTTTGCACAAGTTGCTGTTCCAAGCCGCTGATCTCATCATGCAGTTGTTGGCGCCGGCTCTGATACAGCGACTGCTCGCTGGCGGCCTGGCTCGGTGCGGCCTTGCGCAGCTCTTCGTCGATCTGCAGCGGCTTGTCGTCTACTTCGGCGCTCAGGCGCTGCACTCGCAGCGCCATCGCCAGACGATCGGCTTCGGTTTCACCAACGTTGGATGCGAAGCGTGTTTCGTCCAGCCGCAGCAATGGCTCCCCGACTTCGACGATCTGCCCTTCCTTGGCATAGATCTGCGCGACGATGCCGCCTTCCAGGTTCTGAATTTTCTGCACTTTGGAGGATGGAATGGCCTTGCCTTCACCGCGGGTAACTTCATCGATGGGGGCCACGCTGGCCCAGATGATCATGACCAGGAAGAACGCGATGATGCCCCAGATAGTCAGGCGCACGATGCGTGGCGCGTCTTCGATCAGCGCTTTGTTGACCTCTGGCAGCGGTTGCCCGGCAAGGGATTCCGAGCCCTTGAAGTAACGGCGCAGGCTGTCCTTGAAACGCCCCATATCCAGCTTATGCAACACTGATCTGCCCCTTTTTAAGCGCATCCATGACGGCGGCTTTCGGGCCATCCGCAACAATCTGTCCTCGATCGATGACGATCAACCGGTCCACCAGCGACAGCAAGGACGCCCGGTGGGTCACCAGCAAAACGGTCTTGCCTTCGATGACAGCAGCCAGGCGCTGTTTGAGGCGTTCTTCCCCCGTGTTGTCCATGGCACTGGTGGGTTCGTCCAACAGCAGGATCTGCGGGTTGAGCAGCAGCGCCCGAGCCAGGGCAACGTTCTGCCGCTGCCCTCCGGAAAGGTTCTGGCCGCGTTCGCCGACCTGCAGTTCGTAACCGTCGGGATGCAGGCGAGCGAATTCATGCACGCCGGCCAGCTCGGCGGCTTGCAGGATCAATTCGTCTTCAATGTAGCGGGCACCGCTGACAAGATTGTCGCGCAAAGTGCCTGCCAGCAACTGAATGTCTTGCGGGACATAGCCGATGTTATGGCGCAACTCACTGACGTCGATCTGGCGGATATCAACGCCATCGACCAGCAAGGAGCCATTGTCTGCCTCGTACAGGCCGACGATGAGCTTGGCCAGCGAGCTTTTGCCCGAGCCGCTGCGGCCGATGATGCCGACCTTCTCGCCCGGGCGGATATTCAGGTTGATGCCTTTGAGCGCCAGGTTCTGCTGATTGGGGTAGGTGAAATCTACACCCCGGAATTCGACCGCGCCCTGCAGCACCTGACGGCTCAGAGGACGTTCATCGAAATTGCGCTCCTGCGGTAGCTCCATCATCTGGTCGGTGGCCACCATGGTCACCTTGGCCTGCTGGTAGCGGGCCAGCAAACCGTTGAGCGAGCTCAACGGGCCTAGCGCTCGACCGCTGAGCATGTAGCAGGCGACCAGACCGCCCATGCTCAGGTTGCCGTCGATGATCAGGTAAACGCCGACGCAGATCATCGCCACCCCCGCCAGCTGCTGGATGAGCAAGGTGATGTTCATGGCCAGGCTCGACAGCACTTTGACGCGCAGCTCGAGGCGGCTGAGGGTGCCAAGGGTCTGCTCCCACATGTACTGGCGTTCGCTCTCGGCGTTGTTGACCTTGACTGCATCCAGGCCGGCCAGCGTTTCGATCAGGCTGGACTGGCGCTCCGATGCCAGCGCCATGGTGCGCTCCATGGTCGCCATCAACGGCTTCTGCAGCGCATAGCCGATGCCCAAAGCCAGCGGGAACGCAAGGATCGGGATCCATACCAGATGCCCGCCGATGATAGCGATGACAAGAAGGATCAGCAGGGTGAACGGCAGATCGATCAGGGTGGTCAGTGTGAGCGAAGCGAGGAAGTCGCGCAGGCCTTGGAATTCGTGGATGTTCTGGGCAAAGCTGCCGACCCGGGCAGGGCGATATTTCATCGACATGCCGACGATCCGCTCGAACAGCGTGGCTGAAATGATCAAGTCGGTCTTCTTGCCTGCAAGGTCCAGGCAGAGGCCGCGCAGGCCTTTGAGAATGAGGTCGAATATGTAGGCGAAGCCGATGCCTGCCGCCAGCACCCATAACGTCGACGTGGCCTGGTTGGGAACCACGCGGTCGTACACATTCATCACGAACAAAGGCGCAGCCAGTGCAATCAGGTTGATCACCAAGCTGGCAGCAATGGCGTCGATGTACAGCCATTTGCTGCGCATCAGCGTGTCGCGGAACCAGGAGCGGGCGCGCGGGATGAGGTTGCCGTGGTTCACATCGAACTTATGCTGCGGCTGGGCGAAGAACACTTTGCCGCTGTAGTCGCCCTGCAGCGCCTCGCGGCTCACCAGCACCTCACCGCCGTCGCTTTCACTGAGCAGCAGGCGAGCGGTGTCTTCGTTTTCCCAGCCCGCCAGCACGGCGCTTCGGCCTTCATTGAGCAGCAGCATGGCCGGCATGGCGATGCTCGGGATCTGCTCCAGTTTGCGCTGAAGTACGCGCCCTTGCAGCCCGGCACGGGCAGCCGCGCGAGGCAGCAGATCGGGGCTCAGGCGCTGGGCCGGCAAGGGCAGGCCGGTAGTCAGCATGGCCCTGCTTGCGGGCTTCTGGTGCAGAACACACAGGGTCAGCAGACTATCCAGCAACGGGTCATCGTGCTGACTGCGTGGATCGTGGCTGAGTTGCACTCGACTGACTTCGGATTCCACGCGGCGCTCTCTTCATCCTTGCGGGTAGATGGTGCGGGTGCGCCTCAGTTCATGCCTGGCAGGTTCACTCGCGGTTTCACATCATTCTGCACAACGGTGGCCATCGGTGCTACGACACCCTGGCTCTTGAGCAGTTGGCCAATGGTCGCCTTGATTCGGTATTGAGTAAACAATTGTATGTTCTTCACCTCAACCAGACGGCGCTGAGCAGTGAAGGTTTCATTTTCACTGTCGAGCAAGTCGAGCAGTGTGCGTTCGCCGAGGCTGAACTGCTGCTGGTAAGCGCTGCGTACCCGGTTGCTGTGATCGACGTATTGCTGGGCGATAGGCAACTGGGCGTTGGCGTTCTCTTGCGCATTCCATGCCAGGCCCAGTTCTTCGTTGAGCTGGCGCAGGGCGTTATTGCGAATATCCAGCGCCTGGTTGGCCAAGTATGACTTGGACTCCAGGTCAGCCTTGTTGCTGCCGCCGGCGTACAGGTTGAAGTTCATGCGCAGCATGGCCTGCCACTCATTGTTGTGGCCGACAGTGCCGTCGATGTTGTTATCGGCCGTTCTTCCGAGTTCTGCATCGAACCGCGGATAGAAGCTCGACTTCGCAGCGTCGTACTGTTTCTCTGCCGCGGTGATGTCCGACTCTGCCGAGCGCAGTACTGGGCTGCTCTCTACCATCTGCGCGCGCGCCTCATCCAGAGTTGCCGGCAGCAGGTCGATGAAAGGCGCCGGGGCGCTCAGTTCATCCGGCATCTGGCCTACCACGCTTAGGAAGTTGGTGTTGGCATCGGCGAGGTTGGTCTGCTCGGTTATCAAATTATTGCGCGCTTGAGCCAGACGGGCTTCGGCCTGATCAAGGTCAGCCAGGCGGCCAACACCACGGCTGGTACGCAGTTTGATCTGGTCGAGGATACGTTCGTGGTTGCGCAGGTTTTCCTCGGCGAGGCGGACCATTTCGCGGCGCGACAGCACGTCCAGGTAAACCTGGGCCACGTCAAGCGCGGTACGCTCCGAGGTGTCCATCAGCGAGTAGGCGCGGGCATTAACGGTGGCTTGTTGACGGCCTACTTCGCTAGAAGTGGCAAAACCGTCAAAAACCATTTGGCGAAGACGGATTGCTGACTCACCGCGATTGAGGCTTTCCCAGCGGTTGCCGGTGCTCGGGCTGTCAGTCCCCTCACGTCCATAACCAGCGGTCACGTCTACCCGCGGCAAATAGCCGCCCTTGGCCGCACGCAGCTGGTAATCGGCAGCCACCCGGGCGTTGACACCCGCCTGGATCTCCGGGTGCACCTCAAGGGCTTTCTGCATGGCTTCGGGCAAGGTTTGTGCTTGTAGGAAAGTGGCGGCAAAGGCGAATGGAAGAGCGGTAAACAGTGACGCACGCATTTTTACTGATCCCCGAGGGCGCTGTTGTCCTGAATCACGGTCGAAGCGGTTCAGGTCTGGAAAATGACAACCTGATTTGACCGATGAGCAGCTTCCGACGGGGCACTGGTATTAGTACTAAAGGAAGGGATAGCAACCGTTCAAATATCAATGTGACATTACATTGCCGATTGTTTAGGATGGCGACCATAAGGTCAATAGTTTGGCATAAAGTTAATAGCCGGCAGTTATAGACGATAATTTGACGTCAAGTATGCCGGAAACAGTATCGACACACTTCCGTCTGCAGTGGCTCGTGAGCGCTGCTCGGAGCATGGAAGTAGATCACATCGGGTAACCCGGAGAGTCCAATGAGCAGCGTTGTAGCCATCGTCAAAAGTATTGTTGGCCAAGTCATCGCAGTATCCCCAGAAGGCATCCGGCGTGTACTCATTGAAGGTGATCGCCTGTTGGCCGGTGAAGAAGTCCTCACCGGCCCGGGCGGCGCCGTCACCCTCGAACTGGCCGATGGTCGTTTGCTCGATCTGGGCCGTGATACCCAATGGAGCGCTGACGCACCCGACAGCAGTACCGACTTGGGTCAGGCTATCGCGCAGGCCGCACCGTCGGTGGAAGAGCTGCAGCAAGCGATCGCCGCGGGCGTGGACCCTACCACCGAACTGGAGGCTCCGGCAGCAGGTCCTGCAGCGGCAGGTGGTGGCACGGTTGGCGGTGGCCACAGTTTTGTCCTGTTGGAAGAAACAGCAGGCTCGGTGGACCCGACCATCGGTTTCCCGACTGACCCTCTGAGCTTCGCCGCCGACCTTGATGACGAGGAGGTTGGCGGGCTGGATACCGATGCCAACGACACCACCGCCGATACTCCGACAACGGTCGCCACTGGGCTGACCCTCACCGCCACCCCTTCGATCTCCGAAGCGGGTGGCGTTATCGTTTATACCGCGACGGTCGGCCAGGCACCTACTTCCAACCTGACCGTAACACTGTCGAATGGGGCAGTGATCGTCATTCAGGCGGGCCAGACCAGCGGCACCGTGAACGTTACAATTCCGGCTAACGATACCCCATACGTCGATGGCGGCCAGATCTCCACCACCGTGACGGGAACCAGTGGCGGTACTGGCATCACCGTGACCTTGCCGCAGGCGCCTGCGGTGACTCAGGTTACCGATACAGTAGACAACACGACTGCGACCCTTACCGCTTCGCCAAGCGTCACCGAAGGTGGCGTGATCACTTACACCGTAACCCTGAGCAACCCCGCCCAGACCCCGGTGACCGTGACGCTGTCGAACGGCCAGACTATTACCGTTGGCGCGGGCAATACCACGGGCAGTGTGGCCTTCCAGACGCCGGCCAATGATGGTTACAACAATGGCTCGACAGTCACCGCCACCATCACCGGCGCCACCGGGGGCAATTTTGAGCAGCTGTCGATCAACCCCCAGAGCGCTGTAACTACTATCAGCGACAGCATTGACACGTCGACCGTCACCCTTACAGCCACCCCAAGCGTGGTTGAGGGGGGGACCGTGGTGTACACCGCGTCGGTCAGTGCTCCGGTCACAGGCAGCCCACTGGTAGTCACCCTGGCCAACGGCCAGAGCATCACCATCGGCATCGGTGAGTCGTCCGGTTCGGTCAACTTCACCGCGCCGAACAACGTCTACAACACCAATACCCCGCTGACCAACAGCATCACCAAGGTTGAAGGCGGTAATTACGAACAGCTCGACACCGCGGGGACTCCGACCACGACGGTTACCGACAGCCCGGACACTCAAGCGACCACCAACCTGGTACTGAGCGCGACTGGGGACGTGGCCGAAGGCGGCCAGATCGTCTACACCGCGACCTTGAGCAACCCAGCCGGCACGGCGATGACCGTGACCTTGAGCAACGGCGCGACCATCAATATCGCTGCAGGCCAGACCTCTGGCCAAGTGACCGTCGCTGCACCGGCGGATGACGTTTACAAAGACGCCGGCCAGGTCAAAGCGACCATCACCGGCACCACCGGTGGTGACTTCGAGAACCTCGCAGTTAACCCGGCTGAGGCCGTAACCAACGTCAGCGATACGCTCGATACCAGCACGGTGACCCTGACCGCCAATGCGTCAGTAGTCGAAGGTGGCGTGGTCACCTATACGGCGTCGGTTAGTGCTCCGGTCACCGGCAGCCCACTGGTGGTCACCCTGGCCAACGGCCAAACCATCACCATCGGCGTCGGCGAGTCGTCCGGTTCGGTCGACTTCGTTGCGCCCAATAACGTCTACAACACCAATGCACCGCTGACCAACAGCATCACCAAGGTCGAAGGCGGTAACTACGAGAAGCTGGACACCGCCGGCACTCCGACCACCACGGTCACCGACAGCCCGGCTACCCAGGCCACTACCAACCTGGTGCTGAGCGCGACCGGCGATGTCGCTGAAGGCGGTCAGATCGTTTACACCGCCACGCTGAGCAACCCAGCGGGCACGGCGATGACCGTAACGCTGAGCAATGGCGCGACCATCAATATCGCGGCCGGCCAGACCTCCGGCACGGTCTCTGTTCCAGCCCCGGCGGATGACGTCTACAAAGACGCCGGTCAGGTCAAAGCCACCGTCACTGGTACCACGGGTGGTGACTTCGAGAACCTCGCAGTCAATCCGGCTGAGGCCGTGACCAACGTCAGCGATACGCTCGACACGTCGACCGTCACGTTGACCGCCACTCCAAGCGTGGTCGAGGGCGGTACCGTGGTGTACACCGCCTCGGTGTCGGCTCCTGTTACTGGTTCGCCGCTGGTCGTGACATTGGCCAACGGTCAAAGCATCACCATCGGTGTTGGCGAGTCGTCCGGTTCGGTCGACTTCGTTGCGCCCAATAACGTCTACAACACCAATGCACCGCTGACCAACAGCATCACCAAGGTCGAAGGCGGTAACTACGAGAAGCTGGACACCGCCGGCGCTCCGACCACCACGGTCACCGACAGCCCGGCTACCCAGGCCACTACCAATCTGGTGCTGAGCGCGACCGGCGATGTCGCTGAAGGCGGTCAGATCGTTTACACCGCCACGCTGAGCAACCCAGCGGGCACGGCGATGACCGTAACGCTGAGCAACGGCGCGACCATCAACATCGCGGCCGGCCAGACTTCCGGTACGGTCGCTGTCCCAGCCCCGGCCGATGACGTCTACAAGGACGCCGGCCAGGTCAAAGCCACCATCACCGGTACCACCGGTGGTGATTTCGAGCAGCTGGCGGTTAGTCCGGCTGAAGCCGTGACCAATGTCAGCGACACCCTCGACACGTCGACCGTCACGTTGACCGCCACCCCAAGCGCGGTCGAGGGCGGTACCGTGGTGTACACCGCGTCGGTATCGGCTCCTGTTACTGGTTCGCCACTGGTCGTGACCCTGGCCAACGGCCAAACCATCACCATCGGCGTCGGCGAGTCGTCCGGCTCGGTCGACTTCGTTGCGCCAAACAACGTCTACAACACCAATACCCCGCTGACTAACAGCATCACCAAGGTCGAGGGCGGTAATTACGAACAGCTCGACACCGCCGGTACACCAACCACGACGGTTACCGACAGTCCCGCTACCCAGGCGACTACCAACCTGGTGCTGAGCGCCACTGGCGATGTCGCCGAAGGCGGTCAGATTGTCTACACCGCGACCTTGAGCAACCCAGCGGGCACGGCGATGACCGTGACGCTGAGCAACGGCGCGACCATCAACATCGCGGCCGGCCAGACTTCCGGTACGGTCGCTGTCCCAGCCCCGGCCGATGACGTCTACAAGGACGCCGGCCAGGTCAAAGCCACCATCACCGGTACCACCGGTGGTGATTTCGAGCAGCTGGCGGTTAGTCCGGCTGAAGCCGTGACCAATGTCAGCGACACCCTCGACACGTCGACCGTCACGTTGACCGCCACCCCAAGCGCGGTCGAGGGCGGTACCGTGGTGTACACCGCGTCGGTATCGGCTCCTGTTACTGGTTCGCCACTGGTCGTGACCCTGGCCAACGGCCAAACCATCACCATCGGCGTTGGCGAGTCGTCCGGCTCGGTCAACTTCACCGCGCCGAACAACGTCTACAACACCAACACTGCACTGACCAATAGCATCACCAAGGTCGACGGCGGTAACTATGAGAAGCTCGATACCGCCGGTACACCAACCACGACGGTTACCGACAGTCCCGCTACCCAGGCGACTACCAACCTGGTGCTGAGCGCCACGGGTGATGTCGCTGAGGGCGGTCAGATTGTCTACACCGCGACCTTGAGCAACCCAGCGGGTACGGCGATGACCGTGACGCTGAGCAATGGCGCGACCATCAATATCGCGGCCGGCCAGACCTCCGGCACGGTCTCTGTTCCAGCCCCGGCGGATGACGTCTACAAAGACGCCGGTCAGGTCAAAGCCACCGTCACTGGTACCACGGGTGGTGACTTCGAGAACCTCGCAGTGAATCCGGCTGAGGCCGTGACCAACGTCAGCGATACGCTCGACACGTCGACCGTCACGTTGACCGCCACTCCAAGCGTGGTCGAGGGCGGTACCGTGGTGTACACCGCCTCGGTGTCGGCGCCGGTTACTGGTTCGCCGCTGGTCGTGACATTGGCCAACGGTCAAAGCATCACCATCGGTGTTGGCGAGTCGTCCGGTTCGGTCGACTTCGTTGCGCCCAATAACGTCTACAACACCAATGCACCGCTGACCAACAGCATCACCAAGGTCGAAGGCGGTAACTACGAGAAGCTGGACACCGCCGGCGCTCCGACCACCACGGTCACCGACAGCCCGGCTACCCAGGCCACTACCAATCTGGTGCTGAGCGCGACCGGCGATGTCGCTGAAGGCGGTCAGATCGTTTACACCGCCACGCTGAGCAACCCAGCGGGCACGGCGATGACCGTAACGCTGAGCAATGGCGCTACCATCAACATTGCGGCCGGCCAGACCTCTGGCCAAGTGACCGTCGAAGGGCCGCCCCGGCTGATGACGTTTACAAAGACGCCGGCCAGGTCAAAGCGACCGTCACTGGTACCACCGGTGGTGACTTCGAGAACCTCGCAGTCAACCCGGCTGAGGCCGTGACCAACGTCAGCGATACGCTCGATACGTCGACCGTCACGTTGACCGCCACTCCAAGCGTGGTCGAGGGCGGCACCGTGGTGTACACCGCCTCGGTGTCGGCGCCTGTTACTGGCTCGCCGCTGGTTGTGACATTGGCCAATGGTCAAAGCATCACCATCGGTGTCGGTGAGTCGTCCGGTTCGGTCGACTTCACCGCGCCCAATAACGTCTACAACACCAATGCACCGCTGACCAATAGCATCACCAAGGTCGACGGCGGTAACTATGAGAAGCTCGATACCGCCGGTACACCAACCACGACGGTTACCGACAGTCCCGCTACCCAGGCGACTACCAACCTGGTGCTGAGCGCCACGGGTGATGTCGCTGAGGGCGGTCAGATTGTCTACACCGCGACCTTGAGCAACCCAGCGGGCACGGCGATGACCGTGACGCTGAGCAACGGCGCGACCATCAACATCGCGGCCGGCCAGACTTCCGGCACGGTCGCTGTCCCAGCCCCGGCCGATGACGTCTACAAGGACGCCGGCCAGGTCAAAGCCACCATCACCGGCACCACCGGTGGTGACTTCGAGAACCTCGCAGTCAACCCGGCTGAGGCCGTGACCAACGTCAGCGACACTCTCGATACCAGCACGGTGACCCTGACCGCCACTCCAAGCGTGGTCGAGGGCGGTACCGTGGTGTACACCGCCTCGGTATCGGCTCCTGTTACTGGTTCGCCACTGGTCGTGACCCTGGCCAATGGCCAGAGCATCACCATCGGCGTCGGCGAATCGTCCGGCTCGGTCGACTACACCGCGCCAAACAACGTCTACAACACCAACACCCCGCTGACCAACAGCATCACTAAGGTCGACGGCGGTAATTACGAGAAGTTGGATGCTGCGGGCACTCCGGCCACCACGGTCACCGACAGCCCGGCTACCCAGGCGACCACCAACCTGGTGCTGAGCGCAACCGGCGATGTGGCCGAAGGCGGTCAGATCGTCTACACCGCCACGCTGAGCAATCCCGCCGGCACGGCGATGACCGTGACCCTGAGCAACGGCGCAACTATCAACATTGCGGCCGGCCAGACCACTGGCCAAGTGACCGTCGCTGCACCCGCCGATGACGTCTACAAAGACGCCGGCCAGGTCAAAGCGACCGTCACTGGTACCACCGGTGGTGACTTCGAAAACCTCGCAGTCAATCCGGCTGAGGCCGTGACTAACGTCAGCGACACGCTCGATACCAGCACGGTGACCCTGACCGCCACTCCAAGCGTGGTCGAGGGCGGCACCGTGGTGTACACCGCGTCGGTATCGGCTCCTGTTACTGGTTCGCCACTGGTCGTGACCTTGGCCAACGGCCAAAGCATCACCATCGGCGTCGGCGAATCGTCCGGCTCGGTCGACTACACCGCGCCAAACAACGTCTACAACACCAATACTGCACTGACCAACAGCATCACCAAGGTTGAGGGCGGTAACTACGAACAGCTCGACACCGCCGGCACTCCAACCACCACGGTCACCGATAGCCCAGCTACTCAGGCCACGACCAACCTGGTGCTGAGCGCCACTGGCGATGTCGCCGAAGGCGGTCAGATCGTCTATACCGCCACGCTGAGCAATCCCGCCGGCACGGCGATGACCGTGACCCTGAGCAACGGCGCAACTATCAACATTGCGGCCGGCCAGACCACTGGCCAAGTGACCGTCGCTGCACCCGCCGATGACGTCTACAAAGACGCCGGCCAGGTCAAAGCGACCGTCACTGGTACCACCGGTGGTGACTTCGAGAACCTCGCAGTCAACCCGGCTGAAGCTGTGACCAATGTCAGCGATACCCTCGATACGTCGACCGTGACCCTGACCGCCAATGCTTCAGTAATCGAAGGTGGCGTGGTTACGTACACCGCCTCCGTGTCGGCTCCTGTTACTGGTTCGCCGCTGGTCGTCACCTTGGCTAACGGCCAAAGCATTACCATTGGCGTCGGCGAGTCGTCCGGCGCGGTCAACTTTGTTGCGCCAAACAACGTCTACACCACCAACACCCCGTTGACCAACAGCATCACCAAGGTCGAGGGCGGTAACTACGAACAGCTCGATATGGCGGGCACTCCGACCACCACAGTTACCGACAGCCCGGCTACCCAGGCCACTACCAACCTTGTGTTGAGCGCGACTGGCGACGTCGCTGAGGGCGGCCAGATCGTTTACACCGCGACATTGAGCAACCCAGCTGGCACGGCGATGACCGTCACCCTGAGCAATGGCGCGACCATCAATATCGCGGCAGGCCAGACCACTGGCCAAGTGAGCGTCGCTGCTCCGGCTGATGACGTCTACAAAGATGCCGGTCAGGTCAAAGCCACCATCACCGGTACCACCGGTGGTGACTTCGAGCAGTTGGCTGTTACTCCGACCGAAGCCGTGACCAACGTCAGCGATACCCTCGATACGTCGACCGTGACCCTGACTGCGAATGCTTCGGTAATCGAAGGTGGCGTAGTCACCTACACCGCCTCGGTATCGGCCCCAGTTACCGGCAGCCCACTGGTCGTGACCCTGGCCAACGGCCAGA
Source organism: Pseudomonas putida (assembly GCF_016406145.1). Lineage (NCBI taxonomy): Bacteria > Pseudomonadati > Pseudomonadota > Gammaproteobacteria > Pseudomonadales > Pseudomonadaceae > Pseudomonas > Pseudomonas putida. The sequence continues at coordinate 5,594,759 of NZ_CP066306.1, read as the reverse complement.
GCATCACCATCGGCGTCGGTGAGTCGTCCGGTTCGGTCGACTTCGTTGCGCCGAACAACGTCTACAACACCAATACCGCGTTGACCAACAGCATCACCAAGGTCGAGGGCGGTAACTACGAACAGCTCGACACCGCCGGCACTCCGACCACGACTGTCACCGACAGCCCGGCTACCCAGGCGACCACCAACCTGGTGCTGAGCGCGACCGGCGATGTGGCCGAAGGCGGTCAGATCGTTTACACCGCGACCTTGAGCAACCCAGCTGGCACGGCGATGACCGTGACCTTGAGCAACGGCGCGACCATCAATATCGCAGCCGGTCAGACCTCCGGTACGGTCGCTGTTGCAGCCCCGGCGGATGACGTCTACAAGGATGCCGGTCAGGTCAAAGCCATCATCACTGGTACCACTGGTGGTGACTTCGAGAACCTCGCAGTCAACCCGGCTGAGGCCGTGACCAACGTCAGCGATACCGTCGATATCTCGACTGTCACCCTGACTGCGAATGCTTCGGTAATCGAAGGTGGCGTGGTCACCTACACCGCTTCGCTGTCGGCTCCGGTCACCGGTTCGCCGCTGGTCGTGACCCTGGCCAACGGCCAAAGCATCACCATCGGTGTTGGCGAGTCGTCCGGTTCGGTCGACTTCGTTGCGCCGAACAACGTCTACAACACCAATACCCCGCTGACCAACAGCATCACCAAGGTTGAAGGCGGTAATTACGAACAGCTCGACACCGCCGGCACTCCGACCACCACGGTCACCGACAGCCCGGCTACCCAGGCGACCACCAACCTGGTGCTGAGCGCGACCGGCGATGTGGCCGAAGGCGGTCAGATCGTCTATACCGCCACGCTGAGCAATCCCGCCGGCACGGCGATGACCGTGACGCTGAGCAATGGCGCGACCATCAACATCGCGGCCGGCCAAACCACTGGCACAGTCTCTGTTCCAGCCCCGGCGGATGACGTTTACAAAGACGCAGGCCAGGTCAAAGTCACCGTCACTGGTACCACCGGTGGTGACTTCGAGAACCTCGCAGTCAACCCGGCTGAAGCCGTGACCAACGTTAGCGATACCCTCGATACGTCGACCGTGACCCTGACCGCCAATGCTTCAGTAATTGAAGGTGGCGTGGTTACGTACACCGCCTCCGTGTCGGCTCCTGTTACTGGTTCGCCGCTGGTCGTCACCTTGGCTAACGGCCAAAGCATTACCATTGGCGTCGGCGAGTCGTCGGGCTCGGTCGACTTTGTTGCGCCGAACAACGTGTACAACACCAATACCGCGCTCACCAACAGCATCACCAAGGCCGAGGGTGGTAACTACGAACAGCTCGATACTGCCGGCACTCCGACCACCACGGTTACCGACAGCCCGGCTACTCAAGCGACCACCAACCTGGTGCTGAGCGCGACTGGCGATGTGGCGGAAGGCGGTCAGATCGTTTACACCGCGACCCTGAGCAACCCAGCTGGCACGGCGATGACCGTGACCTTGAGTAACGGCGCGACCATCAATATCGCAGCAGGTCAGACCTCCGGTACGGTCGCTGTCCCAGCCCCGGCCGATGACGTCTACAAGGACGCTGGTCAGGTCAAAGCCACCATCACCGGCACAACCGGTGGTGACTTCGAGAACCTCGCAGTCAACCCGGCTGAGGCCGTGACTAACGTTAGCGACACGATCGACGCTAGCACGGTGACCCTGACCGCCAATGCTTCGGTAGTCGAAGGTGGCGTAGTCACCTACACCGCTTCGCTGTCGGCTCCGGTCACCGGTTCGCCGCTGGTCGTGACCCTGGCCAACGGCCAAAGCATCACCATCGGTGTTGGCGAGTCGTCCGGTTCGGTCGACTTCGTTGCGCCGAACAACGTCTACAACACCAATACCGCACTGACCAACAGCATCACCAAGGTCGAGGGCGGTAATTACGAACAGCTCGACACCGCCGGCACTCCGACCACCACGGTTACCGACAGTCCCGCTACCCAGGCCACTACCAACCTGGTGCTGAGCGCAACTGGGGATGTGGCCGAAGGCGGCCAGATCGTTTACACCGCGACCTTGAGCAACCCCGCCGGCACGGCGATGACCGTGACCCTGAGCAATGGCGCGGTCATCAATATCGCAGCAGGTCAGACCTCCGGCACGGTCGCTGTTCCGGCCCCGGCGGATGACGTCTACAAAGACGCCGGTCAGGTCAAAGCCACCGTCACTGGTACCACTGGTGGCGACTTCGAGAACCTCGCAGTGAATCCGGCTGAGGCCGTGACCAACGTTAGCGATACCCTCGATACCAGTACGGTGACCCTGACCGCCACTCCAAGCGTGGTCGAGGGCGGTACCGTTGTGTACACCGCGTCCGTGTCGGCGCCGGTCACCGGCAGCCCGCTGGTGGTTACCCTGGCCAACGGCCAGAGCATCACCATCGGCGTCGGCGAATCGTCTGGCTCGGTCAACTTCACCGCCCCGAACAACGTCTACAACACCAATCCCCCGCTGACCAACAGCATCACCAAGGTCGAGGGCGGTAATTACGAACAGCTCGACACCGCCGGCACTCCGACCACCACGGTTACCGACAGCCCGGCTACCCAGGCGACCACCAACCTGGCGCTGAGCGCCACCGGCGATGTCGCTGAGGGCGGTCAGATTCTCTACACCGCGACCTTGAGCAACCCAGCGGGTACGGCGATGACCGTGACGCTGAGCAATGGCGCGACCATCAATATCGCTGCCGGCCAGACCTCTGGCCAAGTGACCGTCGCTGCACCGGCCGATGACGTCTACAAAGACGCCGGTCAGGTCAAAGCCAGCATCACTGGTACCACCGGTGGTGACTTCGAGAACCTCGCAGTGAATCCGGCTGAAGCCGTGACCAACGTCAGCGATACCCTCGATACGTCGACTGTGACTCTGACTGCGAATGCTTCGGTAGTCGAAGGTGGCGTAGTCACTTACACGGCCTCCGTTAGCGCTCCGGTCACCGGCAGCCCATTGGTGGTCACCCTGGCCAACGGCCAAAGCATCACCATCGGCGTGGGCGAATCGTCCGGCTCGGTCGACTTCGTTGCGCCAAACAACGTCTACAACACCAATACTGCACTGACCAACAGCATCACCAAGGTCGACGGCGGCAATTACGAACAGCTCGACACCGCCGGCACTCCGACCACGACTGTCACCGACAGCCCGGCTACCCAGGCCACTACCAACCTTGTGTTGAGCGCGACTGGCGACGTCGCTGAGGGCGGCCAGATCGTCTACACCGCGACCTTGAGCAACCCCGCCGGCACGGCGATGACCGTGACGCTGAGCAATGGCGCGACCATCAACATTGCGGCCGGTCAGACGTCCGGCACGGTCTCTGTTCCAGCCCCGGCCGATGACGTCTACAAAGATGCGGGTCAGGTCAAAGCCACTATCACCGGCACCACTGGTGGTGACTTCGAGCAGTTGGCGGTTAATCCGGCTGAAGCTGTAACTAACGTCAGCGACACCCTCGACACGTCGACCGTCACGTTGACCGCCACTCCAAGTGTGGTCGAGGGCGGTACCGTGGTGTACACCGCGTCCGTGTCGGCGCCGGTCACCGGCAGCCCGCTGGTGGTTACCCTGGCCAACGGCCAGAGCATCACCATCGGCGTGGGCGAGTCGTCCGGTTCGGTCGACTTCGTTGCGCCGAACAACGTCTACAACACCAATACCGCGTTGACCAACAGCATCACCAAGGCCGAGGGCGGTAACTACGAACAGCTCGACACCGCCGGCACTCCAACCACCACGGTTACCGACAGTCCCGCTACCCAGGCCACTACCAACCTGGTGCTGAGCGCAACTGGGGATGTGGCCGAAGGCGGCCAGATCGTCTACACCGCGACCTTGAGCAACCCCGCCGGCACGGCGATGACCGTGACCCTGAGCAATGGCGCGGTCATCAATATCGCAGCAGGCCAAAGCTCCGGCACGGTCTCTGTTCCAGCCCCGGCGGATGACGTTTATAAAGACGCTGGCCAGGTCAAAGCCACCATCACCGGTACAACCGGTGGTGATTTCGAGAACCTCGCGGTGAATCCGGCTGAAGCCGTGACCAATGTCAGCGATACCCTCGATACCAGCACGGTGACCCTGACCGCCAATGCTTCAGTAGTCGAAGGTGGCGTGGTTACGTACACCGCCTCCGTGTCGGCTCCTGTTACTGGTTCGCCACTGGTCGTCACCCTGGCCAACGGCCAGAGCATCACCATCGGCGTCGGTGAGTCTTCCGGCTCGGTCGACTTCGTTGCGCCGAACAACGTCTACAACACCAATACCGCGTTGACCAACAGCATCACCAAGGTCGAAGGCGGTAACTACGAACAGCTCGACACCGCCGGCACTCCGACCACCACGGTTACCGACAGCCCGGCTACTCAGGCGACCACCAACCTGGTGCTGAGCGCCACTGGCGATGTGGCTGAAGGCGGTCAGATCGTCTATACCGCCACGCTGAGCAATCCAGCCGGCACGGCGATGACCGTAACCCTGAGCAACGGCGCGACCATCAATATCGCGGCAGGCCAGACCACCGGCACGGTCTCTGTTCCGGCCCCGGCGGATGACGTCTACAAGGATGCCGGTCAGGTCAAAGCCACCATCACCGGCACCACCGGTGGTGACTTCGAACAGCTGGCTGTTAACCCGGCTGAAGCCGTGACCAACGTCAGCGACACCCTCGACACGTCGACCGTGACCCTGACTGCGAATGCTTCAGTAGTCGAAGGTGGCGTGGTGACCTACACCGCCTCGGTTAGCGCCCCGGTCACGGGTTCGCCGCTGGTCGTCACCTTGGCCAACGGTCAAAGCATCACCATCGGTGTTGGCGAATCGTCCGGCTCGGTCGACTTCACCGCGCCGAACAACGTCTACAACACCAATACCCCGGTGACCAACAGCATCACTAAGGTCGACGGCGGTAACTACGAGAAGCTGGATACCGCCGGCACTCCAACCACCACGGTCACCGATAGCCCAGCTACCCAGGCGACCACCAACCTGGTGCTGAGCGCGACTGGCGACGTCGCTGAGGGCGGCCAGATCGTCTACACCGCGACCTTGAGCAATCCCGCCGGCACGGCGATGACCGTGACCCTGAGCAACGGCGCAACTATCAATATCGCGGCAGGCAAGACCTCCGGCACGGTCTCTGTTCCGGCCCCGGCGGATGACGTCTACAAAGACGCCGGCCAGGTCAAAGCGACCGTCACTGGTACCACCGGTGGTGACTTCGAGCAGTTGGCTGTTAATCCGGCTGAAGCAGTAACTAACGTCAGCGACACCCTCGACACGTCGACCGTCACGTTGACCGCCACCCCAAGTGTGGTCGAGGGCGGTACCGTGGTGTACACCGCGTCGGTATCGGCGCCGGTCACCGGCAGCCCGCTGGTGGTTACCCTGGCCAACGGCCAGAGCATCACCATCGGCGTCGGTGAGTCGTCCGGCTCGGTCAACTTCACCGCACCGAACAACGTTTACAACACCAATGCACCGCTGACCAACAGCATCACCAAGGTTGACGGCGGTAACTACGAGAAGCTGGATACCGCGGGTACTCCAACCACCACGGTCACCGACAGCCCGGCTACCCAGGCGGCCACCAACCTGGTGCTGAGCGCAACTGGGGATGTGGCCGAAGGCGGCCAGATCGTTTACACCGCGACCTTGAGCAACCCCGCCGGCACGGCGATGACTGTGACGCTGAGCAACGGCGCGACCATCAATATCGCGGCAGGCCAGACCACCGGCACGGTCTCTGTTCCGGCCCCGGCGGATGACGTCTACAAGGATGCCGGTCAGGTCAAAGCCACCATCACCGGCACCACCGGTGGTGACTTCGAACAGCTGGCTGTTAGCCCGGCTGAGGCCGTGACCAATGTCAGCGATACCCTCGATACGTCGACCGTGACCCTGACTGCGAATGCCTCGGTCGTTGAAGGTGGGGTGGTCACTTACACCGCCTCCGTTAGCGCTCCAGTCACGGGTTCGCCGCTGGTCGTCACCCTGGCCAACGGCCAGAGCATCACCATCGGCGTCGGCGAGTCGTCCGGCTCGGTCAACTTCACCGCGCCGAACAACGTGTACAACACCAACACCGCGCTGACCAACACCATCACCAAGGTCGACGGCGGCAATTACGAGAAGTTGGTCACCGCTGGTACCCCGTCAACGACGGTAACGGATGTGGCGGGTACCAAGGACACGACGAGCCTTGTCCTGAGCGCGACGCCAACGGTCGCCGAAGGCGGCAAGATCACCTATACCGCAACCTTGTCCAACAAGGCCGGTTCTGACATGACCATCAAATTGAGCAATGGCGAGACCATCTCCATCGCCAAAGGTCAGACCGAAGGCAGCATCACCCTCAACGCGCCCGGCGATGATCCCTACATCGATGCCGGCTCGGTACAGGTCAAGATCGACGGAAGCACCGGCGGCGACTTCGAATTGCTGGCAGTCGACGGCGCTTACGCGGTGACCAAGGTCACCGACACCCTCGACAATACCAGCCTGACCCTCAGCGCCACGCCCACGGTCGCCGAAGGTGGCCAGATCACCTACACCGCCACGTTGAGCAACCCGGCAGGCACGGCGATGACGGTCACCCTGAGCAATGGCCAGACCATCAACATTGCAGCAGGCAAAACATCAGGTTCGGTAATTGTCGCCGCGCCCGGTGAGGATGTGTACATCGATGCAGGTGACGTGTCGGCGAAAATTACCGGGACTTCCGGTGGCAACTTCGAGAACCTTGTCGTCAGTAACACGGCAGCGGTAACCGCCGTGACCGACACCCTCCAGACGACCACCCTGAGCATCAGTGGTACAACCGCTGTTGCCGAAGGCGGCAACGCAACTTACACGCTGAACCTCAGCAACAATGCGCAAACCGATGTGACGGTGAAGCTTTCGTATTCCGGCACCGCCGCCAATGGTGCCGACTACACCGGTGTGGCCATCGTAACGATCAAAGCCGGCAGCAACTCAGCCACCTTCACCATCCCGACAATCAAGGACAATGTCACCGAAGGTACCGAGCAGTTCACCGTCAAGATCGACTCGGCCACCGGCGGCAACTTCGAAAACCTGGCGGTCAGCGGTAGCGCTGGTAGCGTCACCACCCAGATCTTCGAGCCGGCGCCCGTTCTGGACCTGGACGCCAACGATTCGAGCGGAAAGACCGGCGCCGACTACCAGACCACGTTCACCGAAAACCAGCCAGGCAGCGGTGTTTCGATCGGCGATATCGACGTGTCGATCACCGACTTCGACAGCTCGATGCTGACCGGCGCGACGGTGACCCTGACCAATCGCCAGCCCGGCGATGCCCTGAACCTGGGCAACAGCGTCAATGGCATCTCGATCAATGCCAACAGCACCGACGGCAAGGTGGTCCTGACCCTGAGCGGAACCGCTTCGCTGGCTGACTACATCCAGGCGATCAAGAACATCACCTTCATCAACACCAGTGAAGACCCGAGCACCGCCCCTCGGATCATCACGGTCACGGTGACCGACGGTGTGAACACCTCGAATACGGCGACCACCACGGTCAATGTCGTGGCGGTCAACGACGTGCCCACCACCACTGGTGGAGCGGTCACCGGAACCGAGGACACCGACCTGGTGCTGGGTTGGAGCGACTTCAACATCAGCGATGTCGATTCCTCGCTCGCCAGCCTGGGGGTGACCATCACCCAGTTGCCAGGGGCCGGTACCTTGAAGCTGTACAACGGCACCAGTTGGGTCGATGTGAAGGCAGGCCAGACCATCAGCCAGGCCGACATCGCCGCCGGCAAGCTCAAGTTCGTTCCTGTGGCTAACCAGTCGGGTGTCGATGGCTACGGTGGTACCGGTGTGGGCAACAAGCAGGCGGACTACGCGCAGATCAAGTACGCGCCTACCGATGGCAAGGGCACGGGCAGCGAAGCCACGCTGAAGGTCGATATCACACCGATGGCCGACAAGCCGGACCTGAGCATTGGCAGCAACAACGTCAACTCGCTGGGCCTGACCAAGGAAACCTGGACCAGCCTCACTGGCCTGGGCACCAACGGCAATGGCATCACGGGCGACGCGCTGAAGAACGTGTTCGCCAACTCCGGCAACGCCGGCAAGAGCGAGCAGGTGACCACTGTCGACACCACGGCCACCGTCACCCCGGGGTCGGGCTCGAAGACCTCAGGCCTGATCTATCTGGAGGCCGGCAAGACCTACACCTTCAGCGGCACCGCCGACGACAGCCTGCAGATCGTCATCGGCGGCAAGAACGTCGCCGGCGGTACCTGGGGCTCGGCCAGCGGCAGCATTTCCGGCAGCTACACCCCAACCACGAGCGGCTATTACACCCTGGAGATCTACAACGCCAACCAGGCAGGGCCAGGCAGCCTCGACGTCAACATCAAGGTGGGTAACGGTGCAATCACTGACCTTAGCAGCGCCAACATCCCGATGTACCCGAACCTCGCCGCGCTGGCCAACGCCGGGGTCACGGTGTCCGACCTGCATGGCAGCAACGGCGTGGGTTACTACGACGGCTACAAGCTCAACGAAGGCGGCGAGAATGGTGCGCCGGTCAAGCTGGTAGGCATCAGTACCGCGCTGACCGACACCGACGGCTCCGAGAGCCTGAGCGTCAAGCTAAACGGCATACCGGCAGGCTCCGTGGTTGCCGATAATGCAGGCCATACCTTCACCGTTGGTGCCAGTGCGGTAGATGTCACGGGTTGGAATCTGGGCAGCCTGACCATCAAGCCGCCGGCCTATTACTCCGGCCAGTTCGATGTGAAAGTCACCTCGACGGCCACCGAAAGCGTTGGCGGCAGCACTGCGACCAGCGAAGGCAGCATCAAGGTCACGGTCTACCCGCAGTCGTACACCACCAGCAACCTGTCGTCCGACAGCGACAGCATCACTGGCACCGATGGCAATGACATCGTGGTCGCGGATGTCAGCGGCCTGCACGTGGTACCAGGCCAGGACTACAACATCGCCTTCATCGTCGACACCTCGGGCAGCATGGGCTCTTCGGGCGTCGATGCTGCGAAGAAATCGCTGGAGTCGGTATTCAAGACCTTGGCTGCAAGCGTCAAGGGCGCACAGTCCGGGACGGTGAATATTCTGTTGGTCGACTTTGCAACCCAGGTCAAGAGCAGCGTATCGGTGACCCTCAACGATGCGGGCCTGAAAACCCTGCTGAGTGCGCTGGGCACGTTGAACTCCAATGGCGGCACCAACTATGAGGATGCCTTCAAAACGACAGCCAACTGGTTCGCGAACCTCAAGGCTGCAGGTAGCACTGGTAGTAACCAGACATTCTTCATCACTGACGGTGAGCCGACCTATTACCAGACGAGTGAACAGGCCAACCCGAACCTGGGCAACACCAACGTCAAGCTCGACACGTTCCTGTCGTCGATCAACTACAAGATGGGCGATACCGTTACCAACTATCAGTTGGATACCAACAATCGTCTCTCGATCGACAGCAGCGGCAAGTTGACCATGCAGGTTCGCGAGTTGGACTGGAGCTGGAACACGGGCTACTACTACAAATGGTCTACTCAGAGCACAGCCACTATCCATGCCGAGGGTAATGGTGGATACGAGCTGTCGACCCGAGACGGCACGGGCAACTCGACAGACCGGGCAACCACCAACAACTCGACTGATAGCTTCAAGATCCTCTCTGGCTTGTCCGATGTGGAGGCAATAGGCCTGAACAGTGGCGTGAACAAGGACGACCTGAAGCCCTATGACTCCGATGGCAAACCACAGGCCAACATCGACCCAAGCAAACTGGCAGACGCCATCCTCGGCCACACCGAAGTCACCCAGCCGGGCAACGACACGGTCAACGGTGGTGACGGCAACGACATTATCTTTGGCGACTTGCTGACCTTCTCTACGGTCGCCGGCACTGGTGTAGAGGCAATCCAGGGTTATGTGGCCAACAAACTCGGTGTCGATGCGGGTGATGTCGATGCGCGGGCAATGCACAAGTACATCAACGAGCATTACACCGAGTTCGATGTTGCGGGCAGCAATGATGGCGCCGACACCCTGATGGGGGGCGCAGGCAATGACATCCTCTTCGGCCAAGGGGGTAATGACACACTCGATGGCGGCAAAGGTAATGACATGCTGCTGGGCGGTACTGGCAACGACACCCTGATCGGCGGCCAAGGCAACGACATGCTGATCGGTGGCAGCGGTGCCGACACCTTCGTGTGGAAGTCCGGTGATATTGGCAGTGACGTGATCAAGGACTTCAAAGTCAGCGAGGGTGACCGTCTCGATCTGCGCGACCTGCTGCAGGGTGAGAAGGCCAGCACTATCGACAACTTCCTGAAGATTACCACCGTCGATGGTTCCTCGACCTTGCAGGTCAGCACCGAAGGTAAGCTCAACGCAGCGGGTGGCCTGGCCAATGCCGATGTGTCTATCAAACTGGAAGGGGTCAACTGGTCCAATACCACGGTCAACTCGTTGATCAGCGGAGCAGACCCCACCATCAAGATCGATAACTCCTGATCCCGTCTGCGCGGTGGCCTCCCGGGCCACCGCGCAGAGCGGTCTTTTCTGGCATCTTCGTGCAGCGCATACTTCTGCGCCGGGCTGTCATGCCCGATGAACTTTGCCTATGCTGCTGACTACCAACAAGGAACCATCGTGACGAGGGACGACGCCATGTTCTACGTGCAACGCGACGCCGAGGGCCAGTTGCTGCGGGTAGAAGCTGCACCTTATGCCGAACATACGGAGATCCTCCCGGCAGATCATGCCGAGATACAGGAGTGGTTTGCTGACGATGTCGTCGAAAACAGCCTGAAGCAGCTGAAGCAGAGCGACTTGGACATGATCCGGGTGCTTGAAGACTTGATCGAGGTGCTGACTGCCAAAGGCGTGTTCAGCATCACCGACCTGCCGCCTGGCGCCCAGGCCAAGCTGCTCAGTCGCTCCACTGCGCGCAAGGCGCTCGGCAGCTTGAACAATCTGATCGAGGACGAGGAGGAGGGCGGGTTGATTTAATCCGCTGTACTTGCCTGCTTACCCGGCATACAGCTGCCACCCTAATATCGTTATTCATTAACGATATTTAAATTATTTTTCTTATTACCTTATAGTCACTCCACTGCGTACCCGTCGACCAATCGATGCGCCGCACGACTTGAACCCACACGGCTAAACCCCGTGCGTTTCTGATCGTTGCGCGTCATCGAAGTCGCGCACTGCGTGGGAGTGAAAAATGTCCGCCGTCTCGAACGCCTTGTCGTCCAACCACAGCGCTCAGCCGCAAACCTTTGAAATACGCCCGTTCTCGGGTGCCGTTGGCGCCGAGATCATCGGCCTGGACCTGGCAAAACCGGTCAACGCCGAGGACTTCAGCCTTATTCATCGCGCCCACCTCGAGCACCATGTACTGGTGCTGCGCGACCAGCGCATCAGCCCTGAACAGCAGATCGCCTTCAGCCGCCGCTTCGGCCAACTGCAGATCCATGTGCTAAAGCAGTTTCTGCTCAAAGGCCACCCCGAGATCCTGATCGTCTCCAACATCATCGAGAACGGCCACAACATCGGCTTGGGCGATGCCGGCAAGTTCTGGCATTCGGACCTGTCATACAAGGAACTCCCAAGCCTGGGCTCCATGCTGCACGCCCAAGAGTTGCCCAGCGAAGGTGGCGACACCCTGTTCGCCGACATGCACAAGGCCTGGGACGCGGTACCCCAAGCGCTGCGCAAGCAGGTCGAGGGCCGCAGTGCCGCTCACTCCTACACCGCCCGTTATGCCGAGACCAAGTTCGAAGGCAACTGGCGCCCGACCCTTAGCGCCGAGCAGCTTGCACAGGTGCAGGAAGTGGTCCATCCGGTGGTGCGAACCCACCCGGAAAACGGCCGCAAGGCACTGTTCGTCAGCGAAGGGTTCACTACCCGGATTGTCGGCCTGCCGGATGATGAAAGCCGCGACGTGCTGCAGCAGCTTTATGCCCTGAGCGTGCTCGAACAGAACATCTACCGCCACCAATGGCAGCCACACGACCTGGTGTTCTGGGACAACCGCTCGCTGATCCACCTCGCCACAGGCTGCCCGGCGCACCTGCGACGCAAACTTTTCCGCACCACCATCCAGGGCGATGCCCCGTTCTGACGACTGAGGAAACCATCATGCGCAAATCCATCAGCCGCCTGGCGGCAAGTATCAGCCTGGGTGCAAGCTTGGTCGTGGGCAGCCTTGCGGCCCCCACGGTGGCCCATGCCGAAGGCAAGATCCGCATTGCCGAGCAGTTCGGCATTGTCTATCTGCTGCTCAATGTGGTGCGTGATCAGCAACTGATTGAAAAGCACGGCAAGGAGCAGGGTATCGACATCGACGTCGACTGGGCCCAGCTATCCGGGGGTGCTGCGATCAACGACGCGCTGTTGTCCGGCTCGGTGGACATCGCCGGTGCTGGCGTTGGGCCGTTGCTGACTGTATGGGACCGCACCAAAGGCCGGCAGAACGTCAAGGCGGTGGCTTCGCTGGGCAACTTCCCGTACTACCTGGTCAGCAGCAACCCGAACGTGAAGACCATCGCCGACATTTCCGAAAAGGACCGCATTGCCGTGCCGGCCGTGGGCGTCTCGGTGCAATCGCGCTTCCTCCAGTACGCCGCTGCCCAGCAGTGGGGCGAGAAGGAATACAACCGCCTCGACAAGTACACCCTGGCCGTACCGCACCCAGATGCCACCGCCGCGTTGCTGGCTGGCGGCACCGAGCTCAACGGGCACTTCTCCAACCCGCCGTTCCAGGACCAGGCACTGGCCAACAAGGACGTGCACGTGGTGCTCAACAGCTATGACCTGCTCGGCCCCAACTCGCCGACCCTGCTGTTTGCCACCGAGAAATTCCGCAACGACAACCCCAAGACCTACAAGGCGTTCGTCGATGCCCTGGCTGAGGCTGCGGACTTTGCCCAGAAGGACAAGGCGGCGGCTGCCGATACCTATATCCGCGTCACCAAGGCCAAGATTGACCGCGATGTGCTGATCAAGCTGATCGACAACCCCCAATACGAGTTCACCGTAACGCCGAAGAACACCTACAAGCTGGCCGAATTCCTCTACCGGGTAGGCGCCATCAAGCACAAGCCTGAGTCGTGGAAGGACTACTTCTTCCAGGATGAACGCCCACTGCAGGGGAGCTGACCGACCATGACCGCCCCATTGCCAGGCCACACGGCCAGCAACCTTAGCCGTGTGGCTACACCGCCGTTGCTCAAGGTGGATAACCTCAGCCTCGAATACCGTACCGCGCAGCGCGTGGTGCGGGCCACCCATCAGGTCAGCTTCGAAGTCGATCGTGCCGACCGTTTTGTCTTGCTGGGCCCCTCGGGGTGTGGCAAGTCCACGCTGCTCAAGGCCGTAGCCGGGTTCATCAGCCCACAGCAAGGGCAGATCCTGCTGCAGGGCCAGCCGGTCAACGGCCCTGGCCCCGATCGCATCGTGGTGTTCCAGGAGTTTGACCAGCTGCCGCCGTGGAAGACGGTGAAGCAGAACGTCATGTTCCCGCTGCTCGTTTCTGGCCAGCTCAAGCGCGCCGAGGCCGAAGACCGAGCGTTGCATTACCTGGACAAGGTTGGCCTGGCGGCTTTTGCCGACGCTTATCCGCATACCCTGTCGGGTGGCATGAAAGCGCGCGTGGCAATTGCTCGTGCACTGGCCACGCAACCGAAGATCCTGTTGATGGACGAGCCGTTCGCCGCACTCGATGCGCTTACCCGGCGCAAGATGCAGGAAGAGTTGCTGCTGCTGTGGGAGGAGGTGCGCTTCACCTTGCTGTTCGTCACCCATTCCATCGAGGAGGCGCTGGTAGTGGGTAACCGCATCCTGTTGCTGTCACCCCATCCGGGGCGGGTACGGGCCGAGGTGCACAGCCATCAGTACGACCTCGGCAGCCTCGGCGCCAGTGACTTCCAGGCCAGCGCCCGGCGCATCCATCGGCTGTTGTTCGACGAGGTCGATACCCCCGAGCAGGCAGAATACCTGGGCTTCAACGACATCCGCATTGCCTACTGACAGGAGCTTGAGCCATGACCACTACCCCTGTACGTCAGGAATACGAGGTGCAGCTGGAGCCGCTGCTCAGTGTGCCTCTGGAACGCAACCTGCCGCTGGCCCAGCGCCTGTGGCAGCAAGGCTGGTTACGCAAGGCGGTGATCCTCGTGGTGATCGCAGCATTGTGGGAGGCCATTGCCCGCTACCAGGGCAATGATCTGCTGCTGCCGAGCTTTTTGCAGACTGCCGCGGCGCTGTGGGACGGCCTGCGCAGCGGTGAGCTGCCGGCCAAGGTCGGCGTGTCGCTGGTGATCCTGCTCAAGGGGTACGTGCTGGGCATCGTGCTGGCTTTCGGCCTGACCAGCCTGGCGGTTTCCACCCAGCTGGGCCGCGACTTGTTGGGTACGTTGACCTCAATGTTCAACCCGCTGCCCGCGATTGCCCTGCTGCCGCTGGCCCTGCTGTGGTTCGGGCTGGGCGACAACAGCCTGATCTTCGTGCTGGTGCACTCGGTGCTTTGGGCGCTGGCGCTGAATACCTACGCGGGTTTTCTTGGCGTTTCTGAAACCTTGCGCATGGCTGGGCGCAACTATGGCCTCAAAGGGCTGCGGCTGGTGCTGCACATCCTGGTACCCGCGGCACTGCCGTCGATCCTGTCGGGGCTGAAGATCGGCTGGGCATTTGCCTGGCGCACGCTGATCGCCGCCGAGCTGGTGTTCGGCGCGAGCAGCGGCAAGGGCGGGCTGGGTTGGTACATCTTCCAGAACCGCAACGAGCTGTATACCGACAAAGTGTTTGCCGGGTTGGCGGTGGTGATCCTGATCGGTTTGCTGGTCGAGGGGTTGGTGTTCAATACCCTGGAACGGGTGACCGTGCGGCGCTGGGGGATGCAGCGCTGATTTTTAGCGGCCTACTAATTCTGGTACTGCGCAGCTGCATTGCTCAGGGTCTTGGCAATCTCACTGCGCAGTTCATCCGGCTGCTCCACCTTCACCCCGTCCCCCTGGCTCAACACCCACCAGCGTAACGCCCAGCCATCTTCCATCGTGGCCTGCAGCCGATGCCCGTGCTCCAGGGCAGTCAGCTGCATGTCTGCACTCAACGGCTGATCCCGCAACTGACGCGCCACCCTGTCGTTGACCCAGGCTTGCAGCGCCAGCCCATCACCTTGCGCCGGCTGCAGCGCCTCACCGCGCAAGTAGCCCTGCAGATCGAAATTCCCGCGCAGCTCGCCCAAGGCATTCGCCGACCAGTGCCAGCCGAACGGAATGCTCTTGTCGTTGCGCTCCAGCGGGAAGATCAACGAAAGCTCATTGAGGTCGCGTTCCACCGTGCGTTTGCTGACGGTGAAACCTACATCGCGCAGGCGCCACACCAGTTCTGCGCTGGTAATGCCCGGGGAACGGCTGGGTAGCTGGCGTAGCAGCGCCCACTGACGGCTGAGGGTGGCGCGGGTGGTGGCGAACGGCAAAAGGTAACGTCCTTGTCTAGGCTTGCCGCATCAGGATGGCGGCATTAGTGGGTCATGGCAATTAGCCACGATCCGTTCAGATCAAGGAACCGCCAATTGGTTGCCTGGCGCCGAATCGTTCGCGACAGGTTTTGACGTGACGTCGCGCAGAATCACGCCTCATCACAGCCGCAGTAAGGCCTGTGGGTCGTTCAATGAGGATGAACATGTCAGCTGTCAGCAATATCCACTCGCTGCTCGCCCGTCTTCTGCCTGAGCAGGTCATTCCCGCGCCGACCCCCGCTGGCAGGCGACAGCGGCTGTTCGCCGGGGTGGGGTTGCCCAGCCAGCGGGCGCTGCTGGTCAACCGCCTGGACGAAGCGGCGGACTTGCAAGCGGTGTATACCGACCTGCGCCATCAAGCGCTGGCCGGCCATGTGGCGGCGCTCAATGACCTGGGCTGGGTCTGGCTCAATGGCAAGTACTGGCGTGCCGACACCGTGCTGGCCGGGCACCTGCTGCGCATGGCGGCCATGCAGGGCAATGCCGCGGCCTGGTTCAACCTGGGGCAGCAGCACTACTTCGGCAAGGGTGTGGAGGTTTCCTACGTCCAGGCCGCAGAGTGTTATCGCCATGCCTTTGACCGGGGCATGCTCGATGCAGCCGCCGCACTCGGCGATTTGTACGAGGAAGAAGTCTGCGATGCGCAACTGGGCTGGCAGGTCGATCTGGCTCAGGCTTACCAGTGGTTTCTTCGTGGTGCCGAACGGGGCGAGGTGCGTTGCCGCTTCGAGGTGGGCTACCGTTTGTTGCATGGCCTGAGTGTGGACGCTGATATCAAGGCCGGGCTGTACTGGCTGGAGCTGGCGGCAGCGACCGGGGTCATGCAGGCGGCCGAGGAGCTGGCAGTGCATTTCAGCCGTTGCGATGCGGCGCGCTATCTGGATTGGCGGGATCGGGCAGTGCAGATGGGCAGTACGTTGGCGCTGGCGATGAAGTTGGAGGACCAGGTTCAGCCTCAATGAACAACAATTCATGTACTCCCCGTCGCCCCTGGTTGACGACAGGGGGAGGGCCAGGCGTATATTGATAGTTAGCAAACTATGAATATCCTTGGTTCTTTACATGACGCTTGACTCACTGCGCCTGCAAGTCAGCACCGGCATGGTCGTTGCCGCCCGCCATTGGCGGCGCATTTGCCATACGGCCCTGACCAGTTACGGCATTTCCGAAGCCTGCGCCGCGCCCTTGTTGATGATCGTGCGCTTGGGCGATGGCGTGCACCAGGTAGCCGTGGCTCAGGCCGCTGGCCTGGAAAGCCCGTCGCTTGTGCGCCTGCTTGACCAGCTGTGCAGGGCCGGGCTGGTATGCCGTAGCGAGGATCCGCTGGACCGCCGCGCCAAGGCTCTGAGCCTGACAGCCGAGGGCCGTGCCTTGGCCGAAGCCATCGAAGCCGAACTGGTGCGCGTCCGCCACGAAGTGCTGCAGGGCATCGATGAGGCCGACCTGCATGCCGCCTTGCGCGTGCTCCGCGCCTTCGAGGCAGCAGGCCTTGGAAGCACTGGCGGGGTGGCATGAACGGTTTCTTCAGTTCGGTACCGCCGGCCCGCGACTGGTTCTATGGTGTGCGTACCTTTGCCGCGTCGATGATCGCGCTGTACATCGCACTGCTCATGCAGCTGCCGCGCCCCTACTGGGCGATGGCAACCGTCTACATCGTTTCCAGCCCATTCGTTGGGCCTACCAGCTCCAAGGCCCTGTATCGCGCCCTTGGCACGCTGCTCGGCGCTGGCGGGGCAATCTTCCTGGTGCCGCCGCTGGTGCAGTCGCCTTTGCTGCTGACCGTCGCGATCGCCCTGTGGACCGGCACATTGCTGTACCTCTCGCTGAACCTGCGCACCGCGAACAACTACGTGCTGATGCTGGCCGGCTATACGCTGCCAATGATCGCCTTGGCGGTGGTCGACAACCCGTTGGCAGTGTTCGACGTTGCTTCTTCACGTGCCCAGGAGATCTGCCTGGGGATTGTCTGCGCAGCCGTGGTCGGCGCGATTTTCTGGCCACGACGCCTGGCGCCCGTGGTGGTTGGCGCGACCGGAAGCTGGTTCAGTGAAGCGATCCGCTACAGCGATACCTACCTCGCCCGTGATGTTGCTGCGGACAAAGTGGGTGGCATGCGTGGTGCCATGGTTGCCACCTTCAACTCGCTGGAGTTGATGATTGGCCAGCTCGGCCACGAGGGTGCAGGCCCGCATACCTTGAAGAACGCCCGCGAGCTGCGCGGGCGAATGATCCATCTGCTGCCGGTGATCGACGCCCTTGACGACGCCCTGGTGGCGCTCGAAGGCCGCGCCCCGGCGCAGTTCGCCCAGCTGCAACCAGTGCTCGCCGCCGCCCGCGAATGGCTCGAGGGTACAGCACAAAGCGCCTCGGTAGCACGCTGGACTGCCCTGCACGAACAGATCGACCGCCTGCAGCCCGGCGCCGCCGCGCTCGACCAGCGCGCCGAATTGTTGCTGTCCAATGCGCTTTACCGGCTGACCGAATGGGCCGACCTGTGGCAGGACTGCTGTACCTTGCAGCACGCCTTGCGCACGGATGACGCCAAGCCCTGGCGTGCGGTCTACCGCCACTGGCGCCTGGGCCGCCTGACGCCGTTCTTCGACCGTGGCTTGATGCTCTATTCGGTGGTTTCCACCGTGCTGGCAATCATCGTCGCCTGCGGCCTGTGGATCGGCCTGGGCTGGAACGACGGCGCCAGCGCAGTGATCCTCGCCGCCGTGTCGTGCAGCTTCTTCGCCGCCATGGACGACCCGGCACCGCAGATCTACCGGTTCTTTTTCTGGACCCTGATGTCGGTCATCTTCTCCAGCCTGTACCTGTTCCTGGTGCTGCCCAACCTGCACGATTTCCCGATGCTGGTGCTGGCCTTCGCGGTGCCGTTCATCTGCGTCGGCACCCTGACCGTGCAGCCACGCTTCTACTTGGGCACCTTGCTGACCATCGTCAACACCTCGACCTTCATTAGTATCCAGGGCGCCTACGACGCCGATTTCTTCACCTTCCTCAACTCCAACCTGGCAGGCCCTGCAGGGCTTCTGTTCGCATTCATCTGGACCCTGGTGATGCGCCCGTTCGGTGTGGAACTGGCCGCCAAACGCATGACCCGCTTCGCCTGGCGGGACATCGTCGAGATGACTGCACCGGCGACCCTGGCCGAACGTCGCCAACTCGGCGTGCAGATGCTCGACCGCCTGATGCAGCACCTGCCGCGCCTGTCGCAGACCGGCCAGGACAGTGGCGCAGCCCTGCGCGATCTGCGCGTGGGCCTGAACCTGCTCGACCTGCTGGCCTATCTGCCGCGTGCAGGCACCCAGGCCCGCGAGCGCCTGCAAACGGTGATCGAGGAAGTGGGCGGCCACTACGCTGCCTGCTTGCGCGCCGGTCAGCGCCTGCATGCCCCTGCGGCGCTGCTGCGCAACATGGAGCGGGCTCGCCTGGCGCTGAACCTGGATGAACTGTACGAGCGCGGCGATGCCCGCACGCACCTGCTGCATGCCCTGAGCGGCCTGCGCCTGGCATTGCTGCCGGGTGTCGAGGTGATGCTCGAGCCTGCCGAACAACCGCAACTGCCCCCCGGGCTCGACGGAGCGCCCCTGTGATCGGTGAACTGGATATCAGCGGGGTGTTCCTGCCCACGCTGCTGGTGATGATGGTCTGCACCTACCTGCTGTTTCTCGGGGTGCACGCGGTGCTGGTGCGCCTGCACTTCTACCGCCTGGTCTGGCACCGGGCGTTGTTCAACGTTGCTTTGTATGCCGTGCTGCTTGGCGCGGTGGACCATTTTTGCCGAAGCCTGATGCTGCCATGAAAAAACCTTTGCTGACCCTGGGCCGTGTGGTCCTGACCTTGCTGGTAGTGACCTTCGCCGCCGTGCTCGTGTGGCAGATGGTGGTGTACTACATGTTCGCCCCCTGGACCCGCGACGGCCACATCCGCGCCGACGTGATCCAGATCGCCCCGGATGTTTCCGGGTTGATCCAGAAGGTCGAAGTGCGTGACAACCAGACCGTCAAGCGCGGCGACGTGCTGTTCACCATCGACCAGGACCGCTTCACCCTGGCGCTGCGCCAGGCCAAGGCGACCCTTGGCGAACGCCAGGAAACCCTGGCCCAGGCCTCTCGCGAAGCGCAGCGCAACCGCAAACTGGGCAACCTGGTGGCGGCCGAGCAACTGGAAGAAAGCCAGTCCCGCGAGGCCCGTGCCCGATCGGCGGTGAGCGAGGCCCAAGTGGCGGTCGACACCGCCCAGCTGAACCTGGACCGTTCGGTGGTGCGCAGCCCGGTGGACGGCTACCTCAACGACCGCGCGCCGCGTAACCACGAATTCGTCACGGCTGGCCGCCCCGTGCTTTCGGTCGTCGACAGTGCTTCGTATCACGTCGACGGCTACTTTGAAGAGACCAAATTGGGCGGCATCCATATTGGCGATGCCGTGGACATCCGCGTAATGGGCGACAACACTCGCCTGCGTGGCCATGTGCAGAGCTTTGCCGCCGGTATCGAGGACCGCGACCGCAGCAGCGGCAGCAATCTGCTGCCCAACGTCAACCCGGCGTTCAGCTGGGTGCGCCTGGCCCAGCGGATCCCGGTGCGCATCGCTTTCGATGAAGTGCCGCAAGACTTCCGCATGATCGCCGGGCGTACCGCCACGGTGTCGATCATCGAGGGCCCGCGCCCATGAAACAGCTGATCCTGGCTGGCTTTTGCCTGTCTCTTGGTGCCTGCATGATGGTAGGCCCGGACTACGAAGTGCCCAAGGACGCGGCAGTGCAGCGCAGCGACCTCAATGGGCCGCTGCGCCAGGATGCCGCCAGCGTCGTGTCGGCGCCGGTACCCGAGGACTGGTGGCAGCTGTATCAGGATCAACGCCTGAATGAGCTGGTGCGCCAGGCGTTGAGTGCCAACACCGAACTGCGCGTGGCTGCGGCCAACATTGCCAAGGCCCGTGCGCAGGTCGAGGTAGCCCAGTCCCAGGGTGGATTCAATGGTGGCATCAAAGCCGGAGCCCAGCGGTTGCAGGAGTCTGGCGAGGCTTTTCTGCTGACCGAGAAGGTGCCAGTGGCCAACATCGGCGAGGCGATCATCAGCGCTTCCTACCAGTTTGACCTGTGGGGTACCTTCAAGCGCGGCACCGAAGCGGCCAAGGCCAATGCCGACGCTGTGCAGGCCGCTGCCGATACCGCCCGCATCACGTTGGTGGCCGATGTGGTCAAGGCCTACACCCAGGTGTGTTCGGCCAACGAGGAATACCACATCGCCCGCGAGTCGCTCGGCTTGCAGCAGCAGAGCGTGCAGCTCAACCAGCGCCTGCGTGATGCTGGCCGGGGTGACGAAACCCAGGTCACTCGCTCGCAGACCCAGTTCAAATCGCTGCGCGCAGAGTTGCCGCGCTTCAAGGCCGAGCGGGAAACCGGCCTGTATACGTTGGCTGCGCTGCTGGCCAAGCCTGTGGGGCAACTGCCTGCCGGCACTGCCGAGTGTGCCGAGCTGCCACAGCTGAACCAGCTGTTGCCGGTCGGTGATGGCGCCGCGCTGCTCAAGCGCCGCCCTGACGTGCGCCAGGCCGAACGTCAGTTGGCGGCGTCTACAGCGAATATCGGCGTGGCCACGGGCGCCCTGTATCCCGACATCAGCATCGGCGCCCAGGTCGGTACCATCGGTATTCTCGAGAACCTGGGGGATCCTGCGACCAACCGCTGGGGCTTCGGCCCGCAGATCAGCTGGAGCATCCCCACTAACGGTACCCGTGCCCGCATCCGCATGGCTGAGGCTTCGACCCAGGCGGCGCTGGCGCATTTCGACGGCGTGGTGCTCAACGCCATTCGCGAAACCCAGACCCGCCTGGCCCAGTACAGCGCCTTGCTCGACCGGCGTGATGCGCTGGCCGAGGCGGAGAAATCGGCGAAAGAAGCGGCGGACCAGACGCACCGCTATTACCAGGCGGGGCGTGAGTCATTCCTGGCGGACTTGCAGGCGACGCGGACCTACACGGACATGCGCGCGCAGCTGGCGGCGGCCAATAGCCAGGTGGCGATGGGGCAGATCGGTGTGTTCCTGGCGTTGGGCGGTGGTTGGAAGGATACCGCCAAGCCTTGAGGCTACATCGCCGGCAAGCCGGCTTGCCGGCGATGGGGCCATGGCAGTCAAACCCAGATCGCATCCCAATGCGGATAATCTCCCACCCGCTCAACCAGACCTGCGCGCTTAGGGTTCAAGACGATGTACCGCGCCACAGCCTGCACGTCCTCTTCTCGCCGCAACGCCCGGTCATGAAACCCCTTCTGCCAAAGCCTCCCATATCGCCCCAGATGGCGGTTGATGGCACAGGTGCTGTGCGACTTCACCCGCCGCATCAACGTTTTCAGGCTCACCGGCCCCAGCTCGATCAACCATTGGAAATGATCAGGCATTACCACCCAGGCTAAAGACCGCGCCGCACCTTCTGCCTCGGCCTGGCGTAGCTGGCTGACCAACAAGCGGGCCGAGTGAAATCCACCCAGTACAGGGGCCCTGTGCAATGTGGTGCTGGTGACAAGGTACAACCGCTTCCTTTCGGAGAACCGGCCAAGCCTTAGCTGATTTGAATGGGGACGATCCATGTTCCCTGCCTCCTATGGTTTGCCTATGAGGCTAGTAGCGACGGTTTTATCAGGTTGGACGCAATTGGTACCTGCTGTTTCCGCGGGGCGGCCAATCGCCAGCAAGCCGGCTGCCACTGGGTTTGCGCTGAGCTTGAGAGCAGCGGGGTAATTGTGGGAGTCGGCTTGCCGGCGATCGATGGCGAAGCCCTCGCAGCAGTCGCAAAGCCGTAAGACATTTCCGAACCTGAAACCAAATGCTTCAGTTCTTTCACTCTGGCGACTTATCCTACGACGCCTATCGGAAGGTGCCGTCTTGGCTGGCAAGCGCTCCGGGAATAATGTCCTCGGGTCGCTTCACAAGGCGATCGGGCGTGAGACACCCGGTTCACATTCGGTAGCGCCGCTCCATGGCGGTCGTGCGCGGGCAGGCTTCGGTCTGGCCGGGGTTACCGTATGTCCCGGGTCTCACCCCGTGCACGACTGCCACCCAAATCCGTGAGACGAGGAGGAAGGCAGGTCAGCCCAACATACGGAGATCCGCCATGAAAAAGCTCGTCCCAGACCCACCTCCATCCGCCCTGCTTCTACTTGATCCCCCCGCCATCTCGCTCCCGGAACCGCCCAACACCCAAGAGTGCAACGCACTCATCTGCGCTTTGACCCTGACCATAAAACAGACCTCCAGCGTGCTGCTCGACAGCCCGCAAGGCCCTGTGCGTGACGCCATGGGCATGAACATCCGCCTGCTGTGCCGGATGATCAACGCGCTGAACGAGCACGCCGGTGCGCAAGGAGCATCCCAATGAGCGAGGGCCTCAACCAAGCATCAACGGCAGGCGTAGAAACCTTCGACCTGTTCAGCCTCAGGCCTGATGTCCCGTTCGATCATGCGTTCTCGCAGCTTTCTGTACTGCTCGGCTGCATCCGCCACCTCACCACCGAAGCAGAAATGGAAAACGACCGCATCGCTGGCAGCGCGGCGCGGATTCTCAGCGAGATGGCCAAGGCATTGATCGATGATCTGGAGCGGGGGATGAACAAGGCTCACTGAGGCCTTGCAGGCCATGGCAGGCAGCGAGCGGCGTTACTGCTGCTTGCCCTGCGCACTCCACGTGGCCATTGAAATAGATGTGCCATTGCATGTTTCTTTCGCCGGGACGAGTAACATGGCCGTAGTCGCGAAAGGAGAGCAAAGCCCTCCCTGCTTCAAGAGGAAAATACAATGCGCATATGGATCGACGCCGATGCTTGCCCCAAGGCAGCCAAGGACCTGATCGTCAAATTCGCCCTCAAGCGCAAGCTCGAGGTGGTAATGGTGGCCGGGCAGGCCGTGGCCAAACCGGCCTTCGCCGTTGTGCGGCTGATCGTGGTACCCAGCGGCATGGATGCCGCCGATGATTACCTGGTCGAGCACGCCGTGCCCGGTGAGCTGGTCATCTGCAGCGACGTGCCGCTGGCCGACCGCCTGATCAAGAAGGGGGTAGCGGCGCTGGACCCACGTGGCCGTGAATTCGACGAGCGCAACATGGGCGACCGGCTGGCAGTGCGCAACCTGTTTACCGAGTTGCGCGAGCAGGGCCAGGCCGGCGGAGGGCAGGGGCCTTATGGCGAACGCGAAAAGCAGGCGTTCGCCAATGCGCTGGACCGTATTCTGGCTCGCTTGGCCAAGGGCTGATCAGTCAGCCTCGTGGGTCATTTCCAGCACGCGATCCACCAGCTTGTAAATGCCGCCAGCCGCCTCGCTGATCGACTTGGCCACCATGTACGCCGGCGTGGTCACCAGCTTGCGCTGGGTGTCCTCAACGATGTCATGCACATCGCACTCTTCATGGGTGCCACCCATCTTGGTCACCGCAGCAGCAGTATCGGCATCGTTCCCGATGGTGCAAACCACGCCAGGGCCATAGATCTTGGCCGCCAGTGCCGGTGAAATGCACATCAGGCCAACCGGCTTGCAAGCTTCGGCAAAGGCCTCGGCCAAGGCCAGTACCTGCGGGTTGACCGTGCACTCGCTACCTTCGATGGCAAAGTCGGACAGGTTCTTCGCTGCCCCGAAACCACCCGGCACGATCAGCGCGTCGAAGTCCTCGGCCCTGGCCTCGCTGATGTCCTTGACCTCGCCGCGGGCGATGCGCGCCGATTCCACCAGTACATTGCGCGACTCAGGCATCTGCTCACCGGTGAGGTGGTTGATCACATGCATCTGCGCGATGTTCGGCGCGAAGCACTGCACCTGTGCGCCGCGCTGGTCGAGGCGCAGCAGGGTGATCACGCTTTCATGGATTTCGGCGCCATCGTAGACGCCACAGCCGGAAAGAATCACCGCTACTTTTTTCGTCATGCTCATTACTCCAGTGTCGAGGCGCTAAATGTCCTCTAGTTTGGCAGATGTGGCCATAGGGGTTGCCATGGGTGCATCCTAATCTGTGTGGATACCCTTCGAGGCAGCTGTCCATGGACCTGATTCTGCTGGCCGTACCGTTCTTTTTCGTGCTGATCGCGGTTGAACTGGTCGCCGACCGTGTGCGCGGCCAGCGTAATTTCACGGTGGCCGATTCGATCAACAGCCTGAGCACCGGCGTGCTGTCCACCAGTACCGGGTTGCTGACCAAGGGGGTAGGGCTGGTGACCTATGCACTGGCGTGGGAACATTTGGCGCTGCTGCACCTGCCGGACCACGCCGTCTGGGTCTGGTTGCTGGCGTTCGTGCTGTACGACTTCTGCTATTACTGGCTGCACCGCTTGGGGCATGAGCGCAATGTGCTGTGGGCAGCCCATTCGGTGCATCACCAGAGCGAGGAGTACAACCTCACCACCGCGTTGCGCCAGACCAGTAGCGGCTTCCTCTTTTCGTGGATGTTCTACCTGCCGCTGGCGCTGATCGGCGTGTCGCCATGGGTGTTCATTACAGTGGCGTCGCTCAACCTGCTGTACCAGTTCTGGGTGCACACCCGGCACATTCCCAAGTTGGGCTGGCTCGAATGGATACTGATTACACCGTCCAACCATCGCGTCCACCATGCGCAAAATCCTGTTTACTTGGATCGCAACTACGGCGGTGTGTTCATTCTTTGGGACCGTCTGTTTGGCACCTTCAAGGAAGAAGACCCGGCCGAGCCCGTGGTGTTTGGCGTAACCACGCCGCTGGCCAGCTGGAACCCGTTGTGGGCCAACCTGCAGTTCTATGCCCAGCTCTGGGACGATGCCCGCCGCACCGATAGCCTGTGGGACAAACTGCGTATCTGGTTCATGCCCACTGGCTGGCGGCCGGCGGATGTGGCCGCGCGTTATCCACAGGCCAAGCAGAACCTGGCGCTGTTCCGTAAGTTCGAGGTTGCCCTGGGGCGGGCGCAGCAGGTTTATGTGGTGCTGCAGTTCGCCGTTTACGTGGCATTGGGCAGCTACCTGATGGGTGTCGCAGAGCAGGTGCCGACGGCGGCCCTGGTGCTGGGCTGGTCGGTGATGGCGCTGGGGTTGTTTGCCTTGGGCGCGGCCCTGGAAAATCGGCCGTGGGCAGGGCGCCTGGAGCTGGCGCGCCTGTTGTTGAATGTGCCTGCGCTGTATCTGGCTGGCGCTCTGGGCTTAGGGGTTGTCACGCCCTTGGTCTGGGCCCTGCTCGCGCTTTACAGCCTGCTCAGCCTCGGCGGCCTGGGCCTGTGCCGCGGCCTTGCGCTCGGCGCGCAAGGTGCGAAAACGCCGCCGCAGCCACAGCAGGGCGCCGAGCAGCAGCAGGCCACCGAGCACCCATAGCTCGTACTTCTTCACGTTGCCCAGCATGCCTTCGAGAATGGCGCCGAAGTGGTACGCGGCTGCGCCCAGGGCCAAGGCCCAGACGGCTGCGCCGATGCCGTTGAGCAGCAGATAACGGCGGGGTGGGTAGCCGGACAGGCCGATAGCCACGGGCATGACCGTGCGCAGGCCATAGACGAAGCGGAAGCTCAGTACCCAGATGTCGGGGTGGCGGCGGATATGTTCCAGCGCCCGGTCGCCCATGGCCTGCCAGCGCGGCTTGCGCGCCAGGATCTTGCGCCCGTGGCGGCGGCCCATGAAGTACCACAGCTGGTCGCCGGCATAGCTGCCGAAGAATGCCACGATCACCACCAGGCTGATGTCCATGTACCCGCGGAACGCAAGGAATCCTGCAAGCACCAGGATGGTCTCGCCTTCAAAGAAGGTGCCTAGAAAAAGGGCAAAATAGCCGAAATCCTGCAGGAATTGTTGAAGCATTTTCTGAGGTGCTGGCGAAATGAACGCGCAGCCTACCCCTTCACGCGCGTTCGTGAAAGTGTCCAGATGTGTCTCGACGTGAACAATTCGTACAAGGACAATGGCTTCAGCCACAAGTCGCGGGCTTGCCTATAGATGTAACACAGACGTCATAATGGCCGCTTATCGTCCCGCTCAATTGATGATAGGGCGTTAACGTCCTCCAGGAACGCCAGATGAATAATGAAGTGCTAACCCCTGTCGCGATCAAGGACGCTCAGGCGGTCCCCGAAGAGATGGTGCAGACCCCGCCGGATCTGCCAGAGGCCCCGGAGCCTGCAGTAGAGGCCGCACCCCCCGCGCCCGTGCATGCTGCCCCCGCGCCGGCCATCGCCATCCCGAGCCTGGACGACAGCAGCCTGTACATTCATCGCGAGCTGTCGCAGCTGCAGTTCAACATCCGCGTGCTGGAGCAGGCGCTGGATGAGTCCTACCCGCTGCTCGAGCGCCTGAAGTTCCTGCTGATCTTCTCCAGCAACCTCGATGAGTTCTTCGAGATCCGCGTGGCGGGCCTGAAGAAGCAGATCAACTTTGCTCGTGAACAGGCCGGTGCCGACGGCCTGCAGCCGCATCAGGCGCTGGCGCGCATCAGCGAGCTGGTGCACACCGAAGTTGATCGCCAGTACGCGATCCTCAATGATGTGTTGCTGCCGGAACTGGAAAAGCACGCGATCCGCTTCATCCGCCGCCGTTACTGGACGCCCAAGCTCAAGACCTGGGTGCGCCGCTACTTCCGTGACGAGATTGCGCCGATCATCACCCCGATCGGCCTTGACCCGACGCACCCGTTCCCGTTGCTGGTGAACAAGAGCCTTAACTTCATCGTAGAACTCGAAGGGGTCGATGCCTTCGGTCGTGATTCGGGCCTGGCGATCATCCCGGCACCGCGTCTGCTGCCGCGGGTCATCCGTGTACCGGAAGAGGTCGGTGGCCCTGGGGACAACTACGTGTTCCTGTCCTCGATGATCCACGCCCATGCCGACGACCTGTTCCAGGGCATGAAGGTCAAGGGGTGCTATCAGTTCCGCCTGACCCGTAACGCCGACCTGGCGCTGGATTCGGAAGAAGTCGACGACCTGGCGCGCGCCCTGCGCGGTGAGCTGTTCTCGCGCCGATACGGTGATGCCGTGCGCCTGGAAGTGGCCGACACCTGCCCCAAGCACCTGTCCGACTACCTGCTCAAGCAATTCAGCCTGAGCGAGAGCGAGTTGTACCAGGTCAACGGCCCGGTCAACCTGACCCGCCTGTTCAGCATCACCGGCCTGGACAGCCACCCGGAGCTGCAGTACACACCGTTCACCCCGGCGATCCCCAAGCTGTTGGTCAATGCCGACAACATCTTCAGTGTCATCAGCAAGCAGGACATCCTGCTGATGCACCCGTTCGAGTCCTTCACACCCGTGGTCGACCTGCTGCGCCAGGCAGCCAAGGACCCGCACGTGCTCGCCGTTCGTCAGACGCTGTACCGCTCCGGCGCCAACTCGGAAATTGTCGATGCGCTGGTGGATGCCGCACGAAACGGCAAGGAGGTCACCGCGGTGATCGAGTTGCGTGCGCGCTTTGACGAAGAGTCCAACCTGCAGATGGCCAGCCGCCTGCAGGCCGCCGGCGCCGTGGTGATCTACGGCGTGGTGGGCTTCAAGACCCATGCCAAGATGATGCTGATCCTGCGCCGCGAGCAGGGTGAGATCGTCCGCTACGCCCACCTGGGCACCGGTAACTACCACGCCGGTAATGCTCGCCTGTACACCGACTACAGCCTGCTGACCTCCGACGATGCCCTCACCGAGGACGTCGGCAAGCTGTTCAGCCAGTTGATCGGCATGGGCAAGACCTTGCGCATGAAAAAACTGCTGCACGCGCCGTTCACCCTGAAAAAGGGCATGCTCGACATGATTGCCCGGGAAACCCAGTTCGCCCTCGAAGGCAAACCTGCGCACATCATCGCCAAGTTCAACTCGCTGACCGATGCCAAGGTTATCAAGGCCCTGTACAAGGCCAGCCAGTCGGGCGTGAAGATCGACCTGGTGGTGCGTGGCATGTGCTGCTTGCGCCCAGGCATCCCGGGGGTTTCGCACAATATTCAGGTGCGCTCGATCATCGGCCGCTTCCTGGAGCATACCCGGGTTTTCTACTTCCTCAACGGCGGCGAAGAGCAGATCTACCTGTCCAGCGCCGACTGGATGGAGCGTAACCTCGACAAGCGTGTCGAGACCTGCTTCCCGGTGGAAGGCAAGAAGCTGTTGCTGCGGGTGAAGAAGGAGCTGGAAGGCTACCTGACCGACAACACCCATGCCTGGACGCTGCAGCCCGACGGGCGCTATGTGCGCAGCAGCCCGACGGGCAACCAGAACCCGCGCAGTGCCCAGGCGACCCTGCTGGAGCGCCTGAGCAACCCGGTACTTAACGTACGCTGAGGACGAAGTTGACCCGGGCCAGCCACTCCGCCTCATTGGCGAAGTCGGCCTGGGTCAGCTGATTCTGCTCCAGCCAGCCGGCCGGGAAGGCCACGTCGAGGCTATTGTCTGAGGCCTGCAGTTGCACCTTCGGCATCTGTTGGGTGCCACGGATGTGGTGGAACAGAATGGCGAAGCGCAGCAGTACGCACAGACGCAGCAGTTTCACGCCTTCATCGCCCAGTTCGGCGAACTTGTCCTTGGGGATGTTGCGGCGGTGGCCACGTACCAGCAGCGCCATCATCTGCTGGTCTTCACGCGAGAAGCCCGACAGGTCGGAGTGCTCGATCAGGTAGGCACCATGCTTGTGGTAATGGTAGTGGGCAATGTCCAAGCCAATTTCGTGAATTTTGGCTGCCCAACCCAGTAGATCGCGCCAGTTACCCTCTTCAAGGCCCCATGCCTTGGCCACTTGGTCAAAGGCGTGCAGCGCTTTGCGCTCGACGCGCGCAGCCTGGCCCTGGTCGACGTGGTAGCGTTCCATCAGCGAGTTCAACGTGCGTTCGCGCACGTCTTCGTGGTGGTGGCGGCCAAGCAGGTCGAACAGCACGCCTTCACGCAGCGCGCCATCGCAATGGTCCATGCGTTGCAGTTCCAGCGCGTCGAAGATCGCCTCGAGAATCGCCATGCCGGCCGGGAAGATCGCGCGGCGGTCGGGTTTGACCCCGTCGAAGTCGATCTTGTCGGCCTCGCCCAGCTTGAACAGCTTGCGTTTGACCCACGCCAGCCCCTCGGCGTTGACCTCGCCATTGCCCAGGCCAGCGGCCTTGATGGCGGCGCCGATGGCGCGGATGGTCCCGGAGGAGCCAATCGCTTCATCCCAGGTCAGGCGGTGCAGGGCATTCTCGATGCTCATCAGCTCCAGGCGCGCGGCGGTGTAGGCCTGGGCGTAGCGGGCCGGGGTGATCTTGCCATCGCGGAAATAGCGCTGGGTGAAGCTGACGCAGCCCATCTGCAGGCTTTCACGCAGCAGCGGCTCAAAGCGCTGGCCGATGATGAACTCGGTGCTGCCGCCGCCGATATCGGCGACCAGGCGTTTGCCGGGGGTATCGGCCAGGGTATGGGACACGCCCAAGTAGATCAGGCGCGCTTCTTCGCGGCCGGAGATCACTTCCACGGGGTGGCCGAGGATCGTTTCGGCACGCTGGATGAATTCGTTGCGGTTGCGCGCCTCGCGCAAGGCGTTGGTGCCAACGATACGCACGGCCCCCGCAGGCATGCCGTTTATCAGCTGGGCAAAGCGCTTCAGGCATTCCAGGCCCCGGACCATGGCTTCTTCGCTGAGCATGCGTGCTTCGTCGATGCCAGCGGCGAGCTGAACCTTTTCCCCGAGCCGCTCCAGAATGCGGATTTCGGTATGGTGAGCCTTGGCCACGACCATGTGGAAACTGTTGGAGCCCAGGTCGATGGCGGCAATCAGGGACAGGTTCTTCGCTAAGGTGTGCGGCATGATCTGAGTAGTCTCGGTCGGTAACCCGGCAATCGTGCCACGTTAGCAGGCTGCCGCCAACGCGCGACTCGCCAGGGCTTGATGCAGGGCAATGTGCCAGTCGATGCTATGACACTTCTGTGACAGTTTCGATTCGTGGCGTCTTGCACAACTATAGTGACACTCAATCGTCCGCGACTTCCTGTAGCGCGTGGGTGCGGCTATGATGGGCCACGTTTTTTGCTTACGACCCTGGAGATATCCATGAGCAGCGATCTTATCAAACACGTCACCGACGCCACCTTTGAGGCCGAAGTCCTGCAAGCCCAAGGCCCGGTGCTGGTCGACTACTGGGCTGAATGGTGCGGCCCATGCAAGATGATCGCTCCAGTTCTGGACGACATCGCCACCACCTACGAGGGTAAACTGACCGTCGCCAAGCTGAACATCGACGACAACCAGGAAACCCCGGCCAAGCACGGCGTGCGTGGCATCCCGACGCTGATGCTGTTCAAGAACGGCAACGTCGAGGCCACCAAGGTCGGCGCCCTGTCCAAATCCCAGCTGGCCGCGTTCCTCGACGCCCACCTGTGATGTGAAAAAGCCCCGGAAATTCCGGGGCTTTTCTTTTCCAACCCACTAGACGTCGAAAAAAGCAAGTGTTACATTCGGCCTCGCACTGTTTCTCCAGTGCCCCCTGCACGCCGTCGCCGACGCACTCCTAATTAGAATCTGTGCGCGATCCTATCGCCTTCTAGCGGCGCGGCTTCATTAAGCCAGAAGCTTAATCCTCCCTTCATACATGATTACGTCATTCCCCTTATGAACCTGACTGAACTCAAGCAAAAGCCGATTACCGATCTGCTGGAAATGGCCGAACAGATGGGCATCGAAAACATGGCCCGTTCGCGCAAACAGGACGTGATTTTCGCCCTGCTGAAGAAGCACGCGAAAAGCGGCGAAGAGATCTCAGGTGACGGCGTGCTGGAGATTCTCCAGGATGGTTTCGGTTTCCTGCGTTCGGCTGATGCGTCCTATCTGGCCGGCCCTGACGACATCTACGTCTCGCCCAGCCAGATCCGCCGCTTCAACCTGCGTACCGGCGATACCATCGTCGGCAAGATCCGCCCGCCGAAGGAAGGGGAGCGTTACTTCGCGCTGCTCAAGGTCGACACGATCAACTTCGATCGCCCGGAAAACGCGAAGAACAAGATCCTCTTCGAAAACCTGACGCCGCTGTTCCC
Organism: Pseudomonas putida; assembly: GCF_016406145.1. Lineage (NCBI taxonomy): Bacteria > Pseudomonadati > Pseudomonadota > Gammaproteobacteria > Pseudomonadales > Pseudomonadaceae > Pseudomonas > Pseudomonas putida. The sequence continues at coordinate 5,563,196 of NZ_CP066306.1, read as the reverse complement.
GAACAAGCGCCTGAAGATGGAAGCCGGTAACGGTTCCACCGAAGACCTGACCGGCCGCGTCATCGACCTGTGCGCACCGATCGGCAAGGGCCAGCGTGGCCTGATCGTCGCCCCGCCGAAAGCGGGTAAAACGATCATGCTGCAGAACATCGCAGCCAACATCACCCGTAACAACCCCGAGTGCCACCTGATCGTTCTGCTGATCGACGAGCGCCCGGAAGAAGTGACCGAAATGCAGCGCACCGTGCGCGGTGAAGTGGTTGCCTCGACCTTCGACGAGCCGCCAACCCGCCACGTGCAGGTCGCCGAAATGGTCATCGAGAAGGCCAAGCGCCTGGTCGAGCACAAGAAGGACGTGGTCATTCTGCTCGACTCCATCACCCGTCTGGCGCGTGCCTACAACACCGTGATCCCGAGCTCCGGCAAGGTGCTGACCGGTGGTGTCGATGCCCACGCCCTGGAGAAGCCGAAGCGTTTCTTCGGTGCTGCGCGTAACATCGAGGAAGGCGGTTCGCTGACCATCATCGCCACCGCGCTGGTAGAAACCGGCTCGAAGATGGACGAAGTGATCTACGAAGAGTTCAAGGGTACCGGCAACATGGAACTGCCCCTGGACCGTCGCATCGCCGAGAAGCGTGTGTTCCCGGCCATCAACATCAACCGCTCGGGCACCCGCCGTGAAGAGCTGCTCACCGCCGACGACGAACTGCAGCGCATGTGGATCCTGCGCAAGTTGCTGCACCCGATGGACGAGATCGCCGCCATCGAGTTTTTGGTCGACAAGCTCAAGCAGACCAAGACCAACGACGAGTTCTTCCTGTCGATGAAGCGCAAGTAAGCGGTTAGATCGTTCAAGCAATGATTGGGGCTGCTTCGCGCCCCATCTCCGGCAAGCCGGCTCCCACAGGTCCTCTGCGATCCTTCTGGGGGCCGGCTTGCCGGCGATGGGGTCCGAAGCGGCCCCAAGTCATTTTTGGCCATTGAGCACTGAACGGCGCTACACTCTGCACCCCGACCGATACGGCCAACACGAGGCTCATGCATGCAGTATCGCGACTTGCGCGACTTCATCCGTGGCCTGGAACAGCGCGGTGAACTCAAGCGCATCCAGGTTCCGATCTCCCCTGTCCTGGAAATGACCGAGGTGTGTGACCGCACCCTGCGTGCAAAGGGCCCGGCGTTGTTGTTCGAAAAGCCCACGGGCTTCGACATTCCGGTGCTCGGCAACCTGTTCGGCACCCCGGAGCGGGTGGCCATGGGCATGGGCGCCGAGTCGGTCGAGGAGCTGCGCGAGATCGGCAAGCTGCTGGCTTTCCTCAAGGAGCCGGAGCCGCCGAAAGGCCTCAAGGACGCCTGGTCGAAGCTGCCGATCTTCAAGAAGGTCGTGTCGATGGCGCCGAAGGTGGTCAAGGATGCCGTTTGCCAGGAGGTGGTGGTCGAGGGTGATGATGTCGACCTTGGCCAACTGCCGATCCAGCACTGCTGGCCGGGCGACGTGGCGCCGCTGATCACCTGGGGTCTTACCGTGACCCGCGGCCCGAACAAGGACCGCCAGAACCTGGGCATTTATCGCCAGCAGGTCATCGGCCGCAACAAGGTCATCATGCGTTGGTTGAGCCACCGCGGTGGCGCTCTGGATTATCGCGAGTGGTGCGAGAAGAACCCCGGCCAACCGTTCCCGGTCGCCGTTGCTCTGGGCGCCGACCCGGCAACCATCCTCGGCGCTGTCACGCCGGTGCCAGATACTTTGTCCGAGTATGCCTTCGCCGGCCTGCTGCGTGGCAATCGCACCGAGTTGGTCAAATGCCGAGGCAGCAACCTGCAGGTGCCGGCCACCGCCGAGATCATCCTTGAAGGTGTGATCCACCCGGGGGAGATGGCTCCGGAAGGCCCTTATGGTGACCACACCGGCTACTACAACGAAGTGGACAGCTTCCCGGTGTTCACCGTCGAACGCATCACCCACCGGCAAAAACCGATCTACCACAGCACCTATACCGGTCGGCCGCCAGATGAGCCGGCCATCCTCGGCGTGGCGCTCAATGAAGTGTTCGTGCCGATCCTGCAAAAGCAGTTCCCGGAGATCGTCGACTTCTACCTGCCGCCGGAAGGGTGCTCGTACCGCATGGCGGTGGTGACGATGAAGAAGCAGTACCCGGGCCACGCCAAGCGCGTGATGCTGGGTGTGTGGTCGTTCCTGAGACAGTTCATGTACACCAAGTTCGTTATCGTTACCGACGACGACATCAACGCCCGTGACTGGAATGACGTGATCTGGGCCATCACCACGCGCATGGACCCCAAGCGTGATACGGTGATGATCGACAACACGCCGATCGATTACCTGGACTTTGCGTCGCCGGTATCGGGCCTGGGGTCGAAGATGGGCCTGGATGCCACCCACAAGTGGCCGGGCGAGACTACACGCGAATGGGGCCGGGTCATCGTCAAGGACGAGGCCGTCACCCGCCGCATCGATGAGTTGTGGGACCAGTTGGGAATAGATTGATGCAGGTAACGTTGCAGCCGTCCGGGGCGGTGCTGGCGCTCGAACCCGGGGAACGGATCCTGGATGGAGCGCGGCGGCTGGGCTATGACTGCCCGAACAGCTGTCGCAATGGCAATTGCCATGTGTGCGCCGCATTGTTGGTCGAAGGTCGCGTTCGCCAGAACGGTGAGGTGCGCGACCATGGTGAGCTGTTCACGTGCATCGCCGAACCGCTGGAGGATTGCGTGCTGCTCTGGGATGGTGTGCTGGCCCTGGGCGAGCTGCCAGTGCGCAAGCTGGCATGCAGCGTCATTGAATGCCTGGAGGTGGGTGGCGACGTCTGGCGCGTGCGTTTGCGCGCGCCGGCTGGCAAGCCACTGCGCTATCACGCCGGGCAGTATCTGATGATCGAGCGCGAGGGCGGCAAGCCGGCGGCCTTCTCGCTGGCGTCTGCCCCGCACAGTGGGCGCGACCTTGAGCTTCACGTGTTGGTCCGTGAAGACAGCGCCCGTCAGCTGTTGGCGCAGCTGCAGCGTGACCCTATCGCCCGCATCGAAATGCCATTCGGTGACACCCACCTGGCCGAGCTGCCCGATGGACCACTGGTGCTCATCGCTGCGGGGACCGGCATGGGGCAGATGCACAGCCTGGTCGAGCATTGCCGCGCCCAGGGCTTCAAGCACCCGGTGCACCTCTACTGGGGCGTGCGACGCCCTGAAGACTTCTACGCCATCGAGCACTGGGACGAATGGGAGCGTCTGCCCAACCTGTTCCTGCACAAGGTGGTGAGTGACCTGTGTGGCTGGGAAGGCCGCTGCGGCATGTTGCACGAGGCCGTGTGCGAGGACGTGCAAGACCTCAATACGGTTCATGTCTATGCCAGCGGTTCACCAAATATGGTTTATGCCACGCTCGATGCTTTGGTCGAGGCCGGTATGGATGCGCATCGCATGCGTGCGGATGTGTTTGCCTACGCGCCGCGTGGTTAATAACTGAAGTTTCAGCTAGTGGGTATAAGGCGGTAATTCTTACCGCCTTGGCTAATAACTTTCACTATACTTGGAACAATGCTCTCCAACCGTCGGAAGTTCGCGTGAAACTTAGGCTTCAGGGCTTGAGTGTTGGCGCGGTTCTATCCTAAGGTGGTTGCAGGCTCCCAAGGCGCTGGCGCAAGCCCCGCCCTGCAGGGCCTTTCGCTACATCAGTAGTTCACAGGGAATAATGGCGGCAGCTTATGTCGGCACTTGAAAGTTTATCCTGGAAAAGCGCTTATCCTCCGGCACTCGACTTCGGTCAGCAACTGACCCGCGAGCAATTGATCAACTCGATGCATACGACCATGTCGCGCCATGAGGGTGGCCCGGTCTGGTTGTTCGCCTATGGTTCGTTGATATGGCGCCCGGAGTGCAGTTCGGTAGAGCGCCAGCGAGCACGCGTGCATGGCTATCACCGTGGCCTTTACCTGTGGTCGCACGAGCATCGTGGTACGCCGGAAACGCCAGGCCTGGTATTCGGCCTTGACCGCGGCGGTTCGTGCAGCGGTTTTGCCTACCGCCTCGATGAAAGCAACCTCGACGACTCGCTGATGGCCTTGTGGCAAAGAGAGATGCCGTACCCGGCGTACCGGCCGCACTGGCTCAGTTGCCGGCTGGCTGATGGCAGCAAGGTGCAGGCCCTGGGCTTTGTACTTGAGCGACACCTGCCGTGCTACGCCGGCAATTTGCCCGATACGCTGCTTAGCCAGATTCTTGCCAGTGCCAAAGGGCGCTACGGCACGACGCGTGAGTATGTCGAGCAGACGTTGAACGCACTGCGCAGCCACCAGATGCCCGACCGAAACCTCGAAGCGCGGTTCAGGCGCTGCCACAACCTGCGTGAGGTCTGATTGGGCTGTACAGGGCTCTTCGCGGATTTATCTGCGAAGAGCCCTGCAGGGCCACCGTATTTTCCAATGATTATCTGGGCAGCACCACCAACTTACCCACTGCTTTTCTTTGGCCCAACTGCTCGATCGCCGCGCCCGCCTCGGCCAGCGGGTAAGTCTTCGATACCAGCGGCTTCAGCTTGCCCTCTGCATGCCAGGCAAACAGCTGGCTGAAGTTGGCCGCATTGTCCTGCGGCTGACGCTGGGCAAATGCCCCCCAGAATACCCCCAGCACCGCTGCGCCCTTGAGCAGCACCAGGTTCGCCGCCATCTGTGGAATCGTCCCGCTGGCAAAGCCGACCACCAGCAACCGCCCATTCCACGCCAGCCCGCGCACGGCCTGGTCGAACAGTTCACCGCCGACCGGGTCGTAGATCACATCTACCCCCTGGCCGCCGGTCAGGCGCTTGATTTCCTCTTTGAGGCTGGCTTGGCTGTAGTCGATCAGCTCGTCCGCCCCTGCAGCCTTGGCCACGGCCAGTTTCTCTGAGTTGCTGGCGGCTGCGATCACCTTGGCGCCCATGGCTTTGCCGATCTCCACGGCCGCCAGGCCCACGCCACCGGAGGCACCCAGCACCAGCAAGGTTTCCCCTGGCTGCAACTGCCCGCGCTGCTTGAGCGCATGCATCGAGGTGCCATATGTCATGCCAAAGGCAGCAGCGGTGGTGAAGTCCATACTGTCGGGAATGGGCAGCACATTGTAGAACGGCACGGCCACCTGTTCGGCGAACGCCCCCCAGCCGGTGAGGGCCATCACCCTATCCCCGACCTGTAAGGCGCCGGCGCGCTCGCCGACAGCGGCGACGACACCCGCTGCCTCGCCACCGGGAGAGAACGGTAGCGGTGGCTGGAATTGGTATTTGCCTTCGATGATCAGGGTATCTGGGAAGTTGACCCCGGCCGCATGCACCTCGAGCAGAATCTCGTTTTTCTTCGGTACCGGGCTGGCCACCTCTTCCAGAACCAGGTTGCGTGCCGGCCCCAAGGTTTTACACAACACAGCTTTCATCGGGCTATTCCTTTGCGGGTAGTGGCCGATAAGTGTAGGAGGGCGGCCTGTCGGGTCAACGAGCATGGCCCGTCCTGATGGGGCTGCATAAGCCTGGGCTTGGGTTTGGGCCGCATGCTGGGTAAGCTGGCGCCAATTGTTTTGAGGAGCGAATTCGTGAAAGCGTGGATCTTGATGGTGCTGGCCCTGATGCTGCCAGCGGCGGCTCTGGCCGAAGAAGCCAAGGAAGGAGCCCCCAAGGTCTCCTATATCAGCCTGAGCCCGCCCTTTGTCGGCAACTACGCCCTCGACGGTGGCCCCAGGTTGCGCGTATTCAAAGCTGATGTGGCCCTGCGCGTGACTGGCGAAGAGGCAGCCAAGGCCGTCAAGCACCACGAGCCGCTGATTCGCAACCAGCTGGTGGCGCTGTTCACCCAGCAGGGTGTGGATAACTTGAGCAACGTCGACGCCAAGGAAAAACTGCGCCAAGAGGCGCTCAAGCAGGTGCAGCAGGTGATGGAAGCAGAAGAAGGCAAGCCGATTGTCGAAGATCTGCTGTTCAATAACCTGATCGTGCAGTGATCAAGAGGCAGGCTGGCCTCTTCGCGGGGCCGGTCATTTGCTCAGCGCAATGATCGCCGCCCACTGCTCTTCGGTCACCGGCATCACCGACAGCCGAGTGCCTTTGTGCACCAGTGGCAACTCCTCCAACGCGCTTTGTTGCTTGAGCAAGCCCAGCCCCAGCACCTGCCTGAACGTTCTCACGTGGGCCACATCTACCGCGCTCCAGGGGTTCTTCTCGGCAGTGGCTTTGGCGTCGTAGTAGTGGCTCTGAGCGTCCAGCGCAGTTGGGTCCGGGTAGGCTGCTGCGGTGATCCGGGCGATCCCGGCAATACCCGGTTGAGGGCAACTGGAGTGGTAGAAGAAAAACTCATCGCCTACGTTCATGGCGCGCAGAAAGTTGCGTGCCTGATAGTTGCGAACGCCGTCCCAGCGGGCCTCCCCGAGGCGGCCCAGGCCTTCGATCGAAAGCTCATCGGGCTCGGATTTCATCAGCCAGTAGGCCATGGATACTGCTCCTGAAAAGGTTTGAAATAACCTGTTGCACGAAACCGACAGCCGGTTGGCGTCAACGTTTGCGTGTCGACTCAGGTTGTCGGAAAATGCGCCGATTTTAACGCTATATGCTCCGGCGGCACCAAGAAGGTCGCCGAGCCAGAACGTATGCCTAGGGGGGCATTCTTCGATGAATCAACGCAAACCGGACCTGCTCTGGGTCTTGGTCTTCATCTTTGGTCTGGGTGTGGTTACCACTGGTTATGCCCAGGGTATCTGGGAGCGCAAGCTCGATACCGCGTACCAGGTACCGGTCGAAGCCGGTCAGCAGCAGCGCTGATCTCCCCCGCTGACGCCTGTCATTTAGGCGCCAGGTACCAGTCACGGTCCGAGACCGTGCCCTGCAGTGGTACATCCCAACTGGCCTGCGCCAGTCGTTCGACCTTCTGGCATTCATGGGCCAGCCCCAGCAGCAGGGGTTTTTTCCATGTTTTGCGTCGCGCCTGGTAGGCCAGGCTGCGATCATAGAAACCACCGCCCATGCCTAGCCGCCCGCCTGCTTCATCGAAGCCCACCAGTGGCAGCAGAATCAGGTCCAGCGACCAGATCGGGCGCTGGCGCCTGCGGTCAGTCAGTGGCTCTGGAATACGGAAACGGTTGCGCTTGAGCTTTTCACCCTGCTCGAACCGCTGGAACACCATGCGCGTACGCGGCCATGCGTGCAGTACCGGCAGGTAGGTACGTTTGCCGCGGCGTTGCGCCTCGCGCAGTAGCAGCTGCGGGTCGATTTCACCGTCGTTGGGCAGGTACAGGGCAATGTGCCGGGCGCGGCGGAACAGCGGGTGTTGCGCCAGCTGCCGATACAGCCCTAGGGAGGCTTGGCGTTGCTGGGCTGGCGTGAGTGCACGGCGGGCATTGCGAAGCAGGCGACGAAGCTGGGGGCGGGTGAGCGGCGCGGTGTCGGTCATGGCACGGGCGTTCCCAGGTGTCGAAGCTAAAAGCGAGAACTGCCCGCCGAGGGGCGGGCAATCGAAATCAGGCTCCCCGATAAGACCGCTATCGGTGTAGCCCTTGAACCCGAAAGTTCAAGGTGGAGATTGCAGGGGGCGTTAAGGCTTTCCGTCGGGCGGACATGCACACCGGCCCCAGCGTGCAACCCCCGTGGTTGTGCGTATCGGCTCAGGGACATAACCGACTGGCGCATCCCCCAGGGAGTGGCGCCAGTATACCAACCTCAGCCGATTTTGGTATCCGTGTCGTCGGACAAAGCCTTGTCGACGCGATCGAGCAGGTCGCGGACCTGCTCGCGGGTGGCACTGCCAGCGGGGGCGTCGGTGCGGTCTTCCTGGCGGTGGAGCATCTCGTGGGTGATGTTCAATGCGGCCATGACCGCGATCCGGTCGGCACCGATCACCTTGCCGCTGCTGCGGATCTCGCGCATCTTGCCGTCCAGGTAGCGTGCGGCGCTGACCAGGTTGTTGCGTTCTTCCGGCGGGCAGATGATCGAGTATTCCTTGTCCAGGATCTGCACGGTGACGCTATTGCTTGAACTCATGAGTCTTGCTCCAGGGCCTTGAGGCGTAAGATCATCGACTCGACCTTGCGCTTGGCGATCTCGTTCTTTTCGATGAGGTGGGCGCGCTCTTCGCGCCAGGATTTTTCCTGAGCTACTAGGAGTGCATTTTGCCGTTTAAGTTGCTCGACGCGCTCGATCAGCGACTCGAACCGGCTCATCAATGCTTGCAGGTCGTTCTCTTGCGTGGGTTGCACTCGATTCGCTCCGTCATTGAATCACCCGTCGATGATGCCTCTCCCTGAGCGGTGACGGCCAGTGCCGATGGTCTTGGCGCGCCTGCCGGTGCTAGGATACAAGGCCTTCATTCTAGTCAAATGCGCCGTCTGGCGCCTAGCCGCCCATGCCTAATACCCAATCGCCCTACACCGCATTCGCCGCACTGCTCTCGAGCAACGGCCACCCTGTTTCCCCTGCCGAGCTGCACGGCCTGCTGATCGGCCGCAGTTGTGCCGGTGCCGGCTTCGAGGCCGATGCCTGGCTTGCCGACGCTGCCGGGGTGCTGGAAAACGAACCTGAAGACAATGTGCGCGCTGCACTGATCGGCCTGCAAGAGATGGTCAAGGCCGAGCTGACCGGCGAGGACATTGCGATCGTTCTGCTGCTGCCAAGCGACGAAACCCCGCTGACCGAGCGTGCCACGGCGCTGGGCCAGTGGTGTCAGGGTTTCATCGCCGGCTTCGGGCTGAACGCTGGCGGCAAGGACCTGTCCACCGATGCCAAGGAAGTGCTCCAGGACCTGGTTGCCATTTCCCAGGTCCAGGAAGCGCTGGAAGAATCCGAGGACGGCGAAAGCGATTACATGGAAGTCATGGAGTATCTGCGCGTTGCGCCGCTGCTGCTGTACACAGAGCTGGCCGCGCCGGCCGCGCCCGCGCCAAAACCTTCGCTGCACTGATCAACCGGGGGTAGTCCTGCCCATGAGCCACATACCCAAGGCCGAATATGCCCGTCGGCGCAAGGCGCTGATGGCGCAGATGGTCCCCAACAGCATTGCCATCCTGCCGGCTGCCGCAGTCGCCATTCGCAACCGCGATGTCGAGCACGTCTACCGCCAGGACAGCGATTTCCAGTACCTGAGCGGCTTCCCGGAGCCGGAGGCGGTGATCGCGCTGATCCCGGGGCGCGAGCATGGCGAGTACGTGCTGTTCTGCCGCGAGCGTAACCCTGAGCGCGAGCTATGGGACGGCCTGCGTGCCGGCCAGGAAGGTGCCATCCGCGACTTTGGCGCGGACGATGCCTTCCCGATCACCGACATCGACGAGATCCTCCCGGGCCTCATCGAAGGTCGCGAACGGGTTTACAGCTCCATGGGCAGCAACCCCGAGTTCGACCGTCGGCTGATGGACTGGATCAACGTGATCCGCTCCAAGGCGCGCCTTGGCGCCCAGCCGCCCAACGAGTTCGTTGCCCTGGATCACCTGCTACACGACATGCGTCTGTATAAATCTGCGGCGGAAGTGAAAGTGATGCGCGCCGCTGCAGAAATTTCCGCACGCGCCCATGTGCGGGCCATGCAGGCCTGCCGGGCAGGGCTGCACGAGTACAGCCTGGAAGCCGAGCTGGACTACGAATTCCGTAAAGGTGGGGCAAGAATGCCAGCCTACGGGTCGATCGTCGCTGCCGGCCGCAATGGCTGTATCCTGCACTATCAACAGAACAATGCCGCGCTCAAGGACGGTGACCTGGTGCTGATCGACGCCGGTTGCGAAATCGATTGCTATGCCAGCGACATCACCCGCACTTTCCCGGTCAGCGGGCGTTTTTCGCCTGAGCAAAAGGCCATCTATGAACTGGTGCTCAGGGCCCAGGCCGCCGCTTTCGCCGAGATTGCCCCAGGCAAGCACTGGAACCACGCCCATGAAGCGACCGTGCGGGTGATCACCGAGGGGCTGGTGGAGTTGGGGCTGCTCAAGGGCAAGGTGCAGGCGCTGATCGAAAGTGAAGCGTATCGCGCTTTCTACATGCACCGTGCCGGGCACTGGCTGGGCATGGATGTGCATGATGTGGGTGAGTACAAGGTCGGCGGCCAGTGGCGGGTGCTGGAGCCTGGCATGGCGCTGACCGTCGAACCGGGTATCTACATTGCCGCCGACAATCAGCAGGTCGCGAAGAAATGGCGAGGCATCGGCGTAAGGATCGAGGACGACGTGGTGGTGACCAGGCAAGGCTGTGAAATTTTGACATCGGGCGTGCCCAGGACGGTCGCCGAGATCGAGGCGCTGATGCAGGCGGCACGTAAGGACGCGGCATGAACCGAGTCAACCTGGCGATCATCGGTGGCGGCCTGGTCGGTGCCAGCCTGGCGCTGGCCCTGCAGGCTGGGGCCAAGGCGCGCGGCTGGAAGATCCTGCTGATCGAGCCGTTCGCCCCGGGCGACAGCTTTCAGCCCAGCTATGATGCGCGCTCCTCAGCGCTTTCGTTCGGTACCCGGCAGATCTATCAGCACCTGGGCGTGTGGCAGGCGATCAGCCCGCGTGCCGAGCCGATCCGGCAGATCCAGGTCTCGGACCGTGGGCGCTTTGGCTCCACCCGCCTGGATGCGCTGGAGGAGGGTGTGCCAGCGTTGGGCTATGTGGTGGAGAACGCCTGGCTTGGCCAGTGCCTTTGGCAAGGGCTGGACAGCGAGGTGGTGAGCTGGCGCTGCCCGGCCGAAGTGAAGGCGATGCAGGCCGTCGCCGGTGGTTATCGCTTGCAGTTGGACGATGACACCAGCCTGGAGTGCGACCTGGCCGTGCTGGCCGACGGTGGCCGCTCCGGGTTGCGCGAGCAATTGGGCATACATGTGCGCCGCACGCCGTACGAGCAGAGCGCCCTGATCGCCAATATCACCCCGGGCGAGTCCCATCGTGGGCAAGCCTTCGAGCGTTTTACCGAGCAAGGCCCCATGGCATTGCTGCCGCTGCCCGAGAATCGCTGCGCATTGGTCTGGACCCGTCAGGGTATGGACGCCAAGCGCCTGGCCGAGATCGACGAACGCAGCTTCCTGCGCGAGCTGCAGGATGTATTCGGCTATCGCCTCGGCGCCCTGCGCCAGGTCGGCGCACGGCACCTCTACCCGCTGGCACTGGTCGAAGCCCAAGAGCAGGTGCGCCCGCATCTGGTTGTACTGGGCAATGCCGCGCACAGCCTGCACCCCATTGCCGGGCAGGGTTTCAACCTGTCGCTGCGTGATGTGCAGTCGCTGGCTGATGCGCTGCTGGCCGGCCCGCAGCAGCCAGGCGATCTGGCGACCCTGCAGGCGTACCATCAACGCCAGCAGCTCGACCAGGCCATGACCATCGGGTTCTCCGACCAGGTTACCCGACTGTTCGGCAGCAACCAGCCGTTGCTGGCCGCCGGGCGCAACATCGGCTTGCTTGGGCTCGATTTGCTGCCGCCGGCAAAAAGCTGGTTCGCCCGCCAGGCCATGGGCATGGGCACCCGCCCTGATCCGCGGGGTCAGGCATGACCAACCCGCGCAAGCTGGCGCGCCGGGCGCGCATGTTGCGCTGGCTGCTGAACCTTTATCCACCGTACCTGGGTGCCGGCATTCGTATTCAGCACATCAGCCCGGATATGCGCAGTGTCAGGGTGCGTATGAAGCTGACGCGCTGGAACCGCAACTACGTCGGTACCCAGTTTGGCGGTAGCCTGTATTCGATGGTCGATCCGTTCTACATGCTATTGCTGATCGAACTGCTGGGCCGTGAGTACATCGTCTGGGACAAGGCAGCCAGCATTGACTTCATCGCACCCGGCAAAGGCCCTGTGTATGCCGATTTCCACATCGAAGACGCACTGCTGGACGAGATCCGCCAGCAGACCGCCAGCGGCAAGAAATACCTGCCACGTTTGCAGGTCGATGTCCGCGACGGTGCTGGCGAGCTGGTGGCGCGGGTCGATAAAACCCTATACGTGCGGCTCAAGCCGCAAGCGAGGCAGGCGTAAGGCATGGAAATGCGCGCAGATCTGTTGATTGTCGGTGCCGGTATGGTCGGCAGCGCCTTGGCCTTGGCATTGCGCCACAGTGGCCTGGAAATACTCCTGCTCGACGGTGGTTCGCTGACGGTGAAGCCGTTTGACGGCGATGCGCCGTTCGAGGCGCGGGTCAGCGCCCTTTCGGCGGCCAGCCAGCGCATCCTCGAGCGTTTGGGCGCCTGGGAGGAAATTGCCAAACGGCGTGTTTCGCCCTACTCGGACATGCATGTCTGGGACGGTAGCGGCACTGGGCAGATTCACTTCTCCGCCGCCAGCGTGCACGCGCAGGTGCTTGGCCATATCGTCGAAAACCGGGTGGTACAGGACGGCCTGCTGGAGCGCCTGCATGACAGCGATATTGGCCTGCTGCCCAACGCCCGCCTGGAGCAGATGCGCCGCTCTGGCGATGAGTGGCTGCTGACCCTGGCCGATGGTCGCCGCCTGCGGGCACCGCTGGTGGTGGCTGCCGACGGTGGCAACTCGGCGGTGCGGCGCCTGGCCGGCTGCCAGACCCGTGAGTGGGATTACCTGCACCACGCTATCGTCACCAGCGTGCGCTGCAGCGCTGCACACCAGGCTACCGCCTGGCAGCGTTTCACCGACGAAGGGCCGCTGGCCTTCCTGCCCTTGTCGCGAGACGGCGAGCAGGGCTGGTGCTCGATAGTGTGGTCGACCACGCCGGAACAGGCCGAGCAGCTCATGGCGCTGGATGATCAAGCTTTCCTCAAGGCCTTGGAGCGTGGATTCGAGGGGCGACTGGGCCAAGTGCTGCATGCCGACCCTCGGGTTTGCGTGCCGTTGCGCCAACGCCACGCCAAGCGGTACGTGGACGAGGGGCTCGCACTGATCGGCGATGCCGCGCACACAATCCATCCGCTGGCTGGGCAAGGCGTAAACCTGGGCTTTCTCGATGCCGCGGTGCTGGCTGAAGTGCTGGTGAACGCCTGCGAGCGTGGTGAACGGCTGGCGGATGTGAAAGTGCTCAGCCGCTATGAGCGCCGACGCATGCCGCACAACCTGGCATTGATGGCAGCTATGGAGGGCTTCGAGCGGCTGTTCCAGGCCAACCCGCTGCCGTTGCGCTGGTTGCGTAACAGCGGTCTGAAGCTGGTGCAGCAGATGCCGGAGGCCAAGGCGCTGTTCGTGCGCCAGGCATTGGGGCTTTCCGGGGACTTGCCGGAGCTGGCCAAGCCTTGAGATTGCCGGGGCCGCTTTGCGGCCCTCTCGCGAAACAAAGCCGTTCCTACAAGCGTTTGGGTGCCCTTGCAACATCTGGTAACGGCTGGGTAGGTGAGCCGGAAAATGGGATTCACTACCATTTGCGCCTCTCATACGATTCGAGGAGTGCATCCGATGTTGCCACGCAAGCCCCTACTGGCCGCCCTGGCCCTGACGCTGTTCGGTGGCACCGCCCAGGCGGCGGACGAAGTAGTGGTGTACTCCTCGCGCATCGACGAGCTGATCAAGCCGGTGTTCGACGCTTACACCGCAGAGACCGGCGTCAAGATCAAGTTCATCACCGACAAGGAAGCCCCGCTGATGCAGCGCATCAAAGCCGAGGGCGAGAACGGGGTGGCCGACCTGCTGCTGACCGTCGATGCCGGTAACCTTTGGCAGGCCGAGCAGATGGGCATCCTGCAGCCTATCAAGTCGGCCATCATCGACCAGAACATCCCCGCTCAATACCGCGCCTCGTCCCATGACTGGACTGGCCTGAGCCTGCGCGCACGGACCATCATCTATTCCACCGAGCGGGTCAAACCTGCAGAGCTGAGCACCTATGAAGCTCTGGCCGACAAACAGTGGGAAGGGCGTCTGTGCCTGCGCACGGCAAAGAAGGTTTACAACCAGTCGCTGACCGCCACGCTGATCGAGAACCATGGCGAGGCCAAGACCGAACAGATCGTCAAAGGCTGGGTCAACAACCTCTCTACCGACGTATTCTCTGACGACAACTCGGTAATCCAGGCCATCGAGGCCGGCCAGTGCGATGTGGGGGTGGTGAACACTTACTACTACGGCCGCCTGCACAAGCAGAACCCGAACTTGCCGGTGAAGATCTTCTGGCCTAACCAGGGCGACCGGGGCGTGCACGTCAACCTGTCCGGCATCGGCCTGACCAAGCACGCACCGCATCCGGAGGCGGCCAAGAAGCTGGTGGAGTGGATGACCGGTGAGCAGGCGCAGAAGCTGTTCGCCGACATCAACCAGGAGTTCCCGGCCAACCCTAAGGTCAAGCCATCGGACGAGGTCGCGGCATGGGGCAGCTTCAAGGCTGACAGCATCCCGGTCGAGGTGGCGGGCAAACGCCAGGCCGAGGCCATTCGCTTGATGGATCGGGCTGGCTGGAACTAAGCCCAAGGCTTTATCCTGCTGGGGCCCGCAAGGGCCTCTTCGCGAAGCAAGCCCGTTCCCACAGGTACAGCGCTGCCCCTGCGGTCTGCGCTGTACCTGTGGGAACGGGCTTGCAATGCGAACGACCGCGCAGCGGTTGCCATCTGCCACAGAGACAGTTGCCTTGCCCCACGCTCCCCAACGCCGCTGGTACCTCCCGGTCACCCTGACTGCCGCACTCGTGCTCTTGCCCCTGAGCGTCTTGCTGCTGTCCTGGCAGTCGATCGACGTGCAGATCTGGTCGCACCTGCTCGACACCCAGATGAGCCGCCTGCTCGGCAACACGCTCACCCTGGTGGCGGGCGTAGGCGTAGGCGTCACGGTGCTTGGCGTGAGCCTGGCCTGGCTCACCAGCCTTTGCGAGTTCCCCGGCAGGCGCTGGCTGGACTGGGCACTGATGCTGCCGTTTGCCATCCCTGCCTATGTCTTGGCGTTCGTCTTCGTCGGCCTGCTTGATTTCGCCGGCCCAGTGCAAAGCGCCTTGCGTGAAGTGTTCGGGCCCATGCGCCTGCCGCGGGTGCGCTCCACCGGCGGGGTGATTGTCGTGCTGGTGCTGGTGTTCTATCCCTATGTCTACCTGCTCGCACGCACGGCATTCCTGGCCCAGGGCAAGGGGCTCATGGAAGCGGCGCGGGTGTTGGGTCTTTCGCCGCTGCAAGCTTTCTGGCGGGTTGCGCTGCCCATGGCGAGGCCGGCCATCGGCGCAGGCATTGCGCTGGCCCTGATGGAGACCTTGGCAGATTTCGGCGCGGTGGCGGTGTTCAATTTCGACACGTTCACCACCGCCATTTACAAGACCTGGTACGGCTTCTTCAGCCTGTCCAGCGCGGCTCAACTGGCCAGCCTGCTATTGCTGGCGGTAATGCTGGTGCTGTACGGAGAGCGACGAGCTCGTGGCGCCTCGCGTAGCGCAAATGAACGCCCTCGGGGTCAGGCCCTCTATCACCTGCGCGGTCTGAAGGCACTGCTGGCCAGTGGTTGGTGCCTGCTGGTATTTGCCTGTGCCTTCGTCATCCCGCTGCTGCAGTTGCTGGTATGGTTCTGGCAGCGAGGGCGGCAAGACCTGGACGAGCGCTATGTTGGCCTGGTGCTGCACACCTTGTACCTGGGCGCGATGGCAGCCTTGATCACGGTCTGCGTCGCACTGGTGCTGGCCTTTGCCCGGCGTCAGGCGCCGACTGGCGGCATCCGTGCCGGGGTCGGCCTGGCCAACCTGGGCTACGCCTTGCCCGGTTCGGTGCTGGCGGTGTCGATCATGCTGGCCTTCAGTTACCTGGACAACCACCTGGTGATCCCTCTGTCGACGTGGCTGGGTGGGGCAGGCAAGCCGTTGCTGCTGGGTAGCCTCGCGGCTTTGCTGGTGGCCTATCTGGTACGTTTCATCGCCGTGGCCTATGGGCCACTGGAAGGCAGCCTGGAGCGCATCCGCCCGTCGTTGCCCGAGGTTTCACGGAGCCTGGGTGTCGGAGGGGCGAGATTGTTTTTCAAAGTGTATATGCCGCTGCTGGTTCCCGGTGCCCTCAGCGCTGCACTGCTGGTCTTCGTCGATGTGCTCAAGGAAATGCCTGCAACGTTGCTGATGCGGCCCTTCGGCTGGGATACCCTCGCCGTACGGGTGTTCGAGATGACCAGTGAAGGGGAGTGGGCCCGTGCCTCACTGCCCGCTTTGACCTTGGTGCTGGTTGGCCTGCTGCCGGTCATCGGCCTGATTCGTCGTTCAGCCAGGCGCCCCGGTCACAGTCACTGAGGGTGCCAGCCCGCGCCCTTGCGGCTACAATGCGCGGCATTCGCGCGACGGGTCCTACAAGAAGAGCTGACGACCAAACGTCATCGACCGCCGCCGCTTCGCCACGCCCGGAAGGAGAAACCCATGGGACAGCGCACGCTTTTGTACGACTTGCACCTGGCGCTAGGCGCCAAGACAGTCGATTTCGGTGGCTGGGACATGCCCCTGCACTACGGCTCGCAAGTCGAAGAGCACCATCAGGTGCGCAGTGACTGTGGGGTGTTCGATGTTTCCCACATGACCGTGATCGACATAGATGGTGCCGATGCCACCGTCTGGCTGCAGCGTTTGCTGGCCAACGACGTTGCCCGCCTTGCGGGTGTCGGCAAGGCTCTGTACAGCCCGCTGCTCAACGAAGAGGGCGGGGTTATCGATGACCTAATCGCCTACCGCACGGAAAATGGCTACCGGCTGATCACCAATGCCGCCACCCGCGCCAATGTGTTGGCGTGGCTGGAGGCCCGCAGTACCGGCTTCTCGGTCGGTTTCAAGGTGCGCCCTGACCTGGCCATTCTCGCCATCCAGGGGCCCCAGGCCCGCGAGAAGGTCGCAGCCTTGCTCAGCGCTTCGCGCGCTGCGCTTATCCGTGAGCTGCGCCCGTTCGAAGGGGTTGGCGAGGGCGACTGGTTCATTGCCCGCACCGGTTACACCGGTGAAGACGGGTTGGAAATCATCCTGCCGGGCCATGAGGCCGTGGCCTTCTTCAACGACCTGGTCGGCGCTGGCATCGCCCCCAGTGGCCTTGGCGCCCGCGACACCTTGCGCCTGGAGGCCGGCATGAACCTGTACGGCCAGGATATCGATGAAGACCACACCCCGCTTACCTCCAACCTGGGCTGGAGCATCGCCTGGGAGCCGGCCGAGCGCGATTTCATCGGCCGCGCTGGCCTGCTGGCGGAAATCGAGCGCGGCGTGCAGGACAAGCTGGTCGGCCTGGTGCTGGAGGAGCGCGGTGTTTTGCGCGCCCATCAGGTGGTTCGCGTTGCCGGCATTGGCGAAGGGGAGATCACCAGTGGTAGTTTCTCTCCTACGCTGAGCAAATCCATTGCCCTGGCGCGTGTACCCATGGCCACCGGTGACCGTGCCGAGGTCGAGATTCGCGGTAAGTGGTACCCGGTGCGGGTGGTCAAACCGACCTTCGTGCGTCACGGCAAGATTCTGATCTGAACAATCAACGGCGGGCCGACCGCTGACCCAATCGAGGAATACAAGACATGAGCAATATCCCCGCCGATCTGCGTTTTGCCGAAAGCCACGAGTGGGCGCGCCTGGAAGCCGACGGTACTGTGACCGTGGGTATCAGCGACCACGCTCAAGAGGCCCTGGGTGATGTGGTGTTCGTGGAACTGGCAGAGGTTGGCAAAGTATTCGCTGCCGGCGATGCTGCTGGCGTGGTCGAGTCGGTCAAGGCCGCTTCGGATATCTATGCCCCGGTGGGTGGCGAAGTGATCGCGGTCAACGAAGCCCTGGCCGACAGCCCGGAGCTGCTCAACGAAGAGCCTTACGGCGCCTGGATCTTCAAGCTCAAGCCAAGCGACAAGGCCGAACTGGACAAGCTGCTGGATGCTGCTGGTTACGGCGCCGCTATCGGCGAGTGATCATTCTGGCCTCATCGCCGGCTTGCCGGCGATGAGGCCGGCACTGGCGAAGCAAGTTTTTCCGCAGTATCGGCAATCCTTCCTAGACTTATAAATCTCCACGAGGCCTGGTCTAGGAAGAGAGCGTCGTCATGTCCCAGTCGCCATCCCTGCATCAACTGCAAGAGCTCAACCCATTCCTGCGTCGTCACCTGGGGCCAGATGCCTCGGAGCAGCAGGCCATGCTCAACGCCCTGGGCTTGAGCAGCCGCAGCGAGCTGATCGAACAGACCGTCCCGCCGGATATCCGTTTCAACCGCGCCCTCGACCTGCCCGCCGCTCTGGATGAACAGGCTGCGTTGGCCAAGCTCGCCGGTTATGCCGAGCAGAACCAGGTGTGGACCAGCCTGATCGGCATGGGTTACCACGGCACCGTCACGCCAACCGTCATCCTGCGCAACGTGCTGGAGAACCCCGGCTGGTACACCGCCTATACGCCTTACCAGCCAGAAATCGCCCAAGGCCGGCTGGAAGCCCTGCTCAACTTTCAGCAAATGGTCATCGATCTGAGCGGCCTGGCCTTGGCCAATGCCTCACTGCTCGATGAAGCCACCGCCGCAGCCGAGGCCATGGCCTTGGCCAAACGCGTGGCGCGTAACAAGAGCAATGCCTTCTTTGCCGATGAACACTGTCACCCGCAGACACTGTCCGTGTTGCAAACCCGGGCTGAAGGTTTTGGTTTCGAGCTGATCGTCGACGCTGTGGATAACCTTGCCCAACACCAGGTATTCGGCGCTTTGCTGCAGTACCCGGATACCCATGGGGAAGTGCGTGACCTGCGCCCGCTGATTGACCAGTTGCACGGCCAGCATGCCTTGGCATGCGTGGCGGCAGACCTGTTAAGCCTGGTGGTGCTCACGCCGCCGGGCGAGCTTGGCGCAGACGTAGTGCTTGGCTCGACCCAGCGCTTTGGCGTGCCGATGGGCTATGGCGGCCCGCATGCGGCCTATTTCGCCTGTCGCGAGGACTACAAGCGGGCGATGCCGGGGCGCATCATCGGCGTGTCGCGTGATGCCCGTGGCAATACCGCACTGCGAATGGCCCTGCAGACCCGCGAGCAACACATCCGGCGCGAAAAAGCCAACTCCAACATCTGCACCGCCCAGGTACTACTGGCCAACATCGCCGGCTTTTATGCGGTGTACCACGGCCCTGAGGGTTTGCAGCGCATCGCACAGCGCGTGCACCGGCTGACCGTCGTGCTGGCCGCCGGCCTTGAGGCCAAGGGCATCAAACGCCTTAACCAGCATTTCTTCGACACCCTTACCCTGGATGTCGGCGGTGCTCAGGCGGCGATCATCGAAAGTGCGCAAGCGGCGTGTATCAACTTGCGCATTCTGGGCCGCGGCCACCTGGGTGTGAGCCTGGACGAAACATGCAGCGAAGAAACCGTGCTTCGGCTGTTCGACATCTTTCTTGGCGTGGATCACGGCCTTGAGGTCACTACGCTTGACCAGCATGCCGTGGTAGAGGGTATTCCGGCTGCACTGGAGCGGCGCACACCGTTTCTTTCCCACCCGGTGTTCAACCTGCATCACAGCGAAACGCAGATGCTGCGCTACCTCAAGCAGCTGGAGAACAAGGATCTGGCGCTGAACCAATCGATGATCCCGCTGGGTTCTTGCACCATGAAGCTCAACGCCACCAGCGAAATGATCCCCATTACCTGGCCCGGATTCGCTCAGCTTCATCCCTTTGCGCCCGATGCTCAGGTCGCCGGCTACAAAGCGATGATCGACGAGCTGGAGTGCTGGCTGTGCGCTATTACCGGTTTTGACGCGATCTGCATGCAGCCCAACTCAGGTGCCCAGGGCGAATACGCCGGGCTGATGGCAATCACCCGTTACCACCGCAGCCGTCATCAGCCTCAACGTACGCTGTGCCTGATCCCTTCGTCGGCCCACGGCACCAACCCTGCTTCGGCGCAGATGGCTGGCATGGAAGTGGTGATCGTCGACTGCGATGACGATGGCAACGTTGACCTCGACGACCTCAAGGCCAAGGCCAATGCTGCAGGCGAGCGGCTGTCCTGCCTGATGGTTACCTACCCGTCGACACATGGTGTGTATGAGGAGGGCATCCGGGAAATATGTGAGGTGGTGCACCAGCACGGTGGCCAGGTCTACATGGACGGCGCCAACCTGAACGCCCAGGTCGGTCTCACGCGGCCGGCTGACATCGGCGCCGATGTCTCGCACATGAACCTGCACAAGACCTTCTGCATCCCGCACGGTGGCGGCGGCCCTGGCATGGGGCCGATTGGTATCCGTGCACACCTCAAGCCGTTCGTCGCCAGTCATCCGGTGGTGCCGGTGCCGGGCCTGGACCCGAACAACAGCGCGGTCAGCGCTGCGCCCTGGGGCAGTGCGAGCATCTTGCCGATCAGCTGGATGTACATCGCCATGATGGGGCCGCAATTGGCCGATGCGAGCGAAGTGGCCATCCTGTCGGCCAACTACCTGGCCAGCCAGCTTGGTGGTGCTTTCCCGGTGCTGTACAGAGGCCGAAACCAGCGGGTGGCGCACGAGTGCATTCTTGATCTGCGGCCGCTCAAGGCAATTACCGGGATAACTGAAGAGGATGTGGCCAAGCGCCTGATGGACTATGGCTTCCATGCCCCGACCATGTCATTCCCGGTTCCCGGGACCTTGATGGTCGAACCGACAGAGAGCGAGTCGAAAGCCGAGCTGGACCGGTTCGTCGAGGCCATGCTGGCGATCCGTGCGGAGATCGGGGAGGTCCAGGAGGGTAACTGGCCGGCGGAAGACAACCCGCTCAAACATGCGCCGCATACCCTGGCCGATGTGCTGGCACCGTGGAACAGGCCTTACAGCCTTGAGCAGGCGGTGGCCCCCAGCGCTCACGTGCGCCAGCACAAGTACTGGCCAGCGGTGAACCGGGTCGACAATGTGTATGGGGACAGGAATCTGTTCTGTGCGTGCGTACCGGTGGAGGCGTATCGCTGAGCTGAAACTGGGGCTGCACAGCAGCCCCTGGGCCTTACTCGGCTATCGCATTCTTCGCCAGGATGGCATTGGCCAGTTCCATGTCGCTGGCTTGCATGCCTGGGTTCTCAGCCCGCACCTGACGCATGGCCGCCTCCAGGAACGGCCCACGAATAGCACCTTCACTGGCAACGAAGCTGCCGGCGTCATCCTGCGCCGCGACGACCAGCTTGTGATCTCTGGAGGTCAGGTAAGTCGATGCCGTGGTCGCGCCGGAAGAAATCACGTTGCGCCAGAAGGTATCGGCCATGGCGGAGCCAATGGGCAGCGAAAGCAGGGCAGCGGCTGCGATGGCGGTTGGGAGACGCATGATGAAACACCTCGAAGGGTGAGGGCTGATGGAGCCCGATTTGATTGTGTCTGCGGGGCGTAAGTTCCTCGAAAACAAGGGTTTTTTGCTCATGTGCAGACCCGCAGCACTTCCTCTTGGCAGGTCAGTCCACGGGCCACTTTTGCCTCCCCGCAGCGTTTCAGGTCCAGCAACCCTTCGCTCAATGCCTGTCGCCGCAAGCTGGCAAGGTCCGCTCCGGCGCCTATCCGGGCGCGCAGGCTTTCGCTCGGGACCAGTAGCTCGAACACGCCCGTTCGACCATCAAAGCCGGTGCCCCGGCACATCAGGCAAGGCTGGCCGCTGGCCGATGCTGCGCAGCCCTGGCACTCACGGCACAGCACGCGTACCAGGCGCTGTGCCATCACCCCACTCAGGGAGGCCTTGATCAGGTAATCGGGCACGCCCAGTTCCAGCAGGCGGGTAATGGCCCCACAGCTGTCGTTGGTGTGCAGGGTCGAGAGCACCAGGTGTCCGGTAAGGGCAGCTTGCACGGCTACCAGAGCCGTCTCGCGATCGCGGATCTCGCCGATCATGATGATGTCAGGGTCTTGGCGCAGCAGCGCGCGTACACCGTTGGCGAAGCTGAGGTCCAGTGTCGGCTGCACCTGTAATTGATTGAACGCCGGCTCCAGGCGTTCGATCGGGTCTTCGATGGTGCACAAGTTGACCTCGGGTGTGGCCAGCCGCTTCAGGCTTGCGTAAAGCGTGCTGGTCTTGCCTGAACCGGTAGGGCCGGTGACCAGCAGCATGCCATGACGGCGCTGCAGCAGGGCCTGCCACTGCTGCAGTTGTTCACCTTCCAGGCCCAGGCGGTCGAAGTCTTCCTGTAGCTGTTGTGGGTCGAACAACCGCAGTACCAGCTTTTCGCCAAAGGGGGTGGGCAGGGTAGACAGGCGCAATTCCACTTCGCGGCCACCTGGCAGGCTGCACTTCATGCGGCCATCCTGCGGCCGGCGTTTCTCCGCGACATCCATGTGGCCCAAGTGCTTCAGGCGGCTGACGACGGCCAGGGTCACGCTGGCCGGGAAGGCGTAGACCGTATGCAGGAGGCCGTCTATGCGATAACGCAATCGGCCCTGCTCGCTGCGCGGCTCAAGATGGATGTCACTGGCGCGCTGTTCGACAGCGTACTGCAGCAGCCAGTCGACGATGTGCACGATATGCGCGTCGTCTGCCGTGGCGTTGCCCTGGCGCTTGTCCTGCTCCAGCCACTGCTCCAGCTCACCCAGGCTTGCCGACTGCTGATGCTGGGCGCCTTGCACCGAGTGGGCGAGGCGAGACAACGACTGGCCCACCTGGCGCAACTGCAGGGGGCTGGCGAGCACGCGGCGGATCGGCTTGCCCAGGCTGCGGGCCAGATCGGTTTGCCAGTCACACTGGTAAGGCTGCGCACTGGCCACGGTGATGCCCAGGCTGTCGCTGGCCAGGATGAGTATGCCGTGGCGATGGGCGAATGCTGGCGATATCAGCCCGTTGACCTGAGACAGGTCGAGTTGCAGTGGGTCGATACGCTGGTAAGGCTGCCCGACTTTTCTGGCGAGCCATTGGCACAGGCAGTCCAGATGCAGGCGCTGGCCGGGGTGCTGGCGGTCTTCGAGGCCCAGGGCCGCTACGGTTTCGAGCGGATGGCGAGGTGGCTGTGAGTTGGCGTATTCGAGTACTTGCCTAGCGTCGTTGGCGCTCAGGCGCTGGTCGGCTTGCAACGTGTCCAGCACGCGCTTGAGGTCGAGGGATCGATCGTCGGGGTTGTGCATGGTGGCGTCCGTGCCAAGTGATGAGGTCCTGATCAAGGCTAGCCGGGCCCGACACCCCCGGGCCGATAAAGGATTTCGGAATTTTGCCGGATGGGTGATTCCCCTTGCGTGGGTTGCGCGTGAAGGGCCCGCAGGGCAACCGCAAACCTCTATATGCATATGCAATAACAGTATTTCACGGTCAATTCTTATGCCCGCTATTCTCTGGTCACAACTTGTTATAACAAGTGCCCAATCAGCGAAGAGAACCATGGCCGAACTGCTCCCACTTTCACCGGTACCGCTCTACACCCAGCTCAAGGAATTGCTGCGCGAGCGCATACTCGACGGCACCTACGCCCCCCACAGCCGCATGCCCTCAGAAAGCGAACTGGGCAAGTCGTTCGACGTCAGCCGCATCACTGTGCGTCAGGCCTTGGGCGATCTGCAGAAGGAGGGCCTGATCTTCAAGATTCACGGCAAAGGCACTTTCGTCGCCAAGCCCAAGGCGTTCCAGAACGTGAGCACCCTGCAAGGTTTGGCTGAATCTATGACGCAGATGGGCTACGAAGTGCTGAACCGGCTGCGCAGCTTCCGCCATGTGCCAGCCAATGCGTTGGTGGCGGCGCGCCTGCAGGTCGAGGAGGGCAGCCTTGTGACTGAGATTCGGCGGGTGCGCCTGATCAACCGTGAGCCGGTATCACTGGAGCTGACCTGGTTGCCAAAGGCTGTGGGGGAAAAACTGGAAAAAGCCGACTTGGTTACCCGCGACATTTTCTTGCTGCTGGAAAACGACTGCGGCATCGCGCTTGGTCACGCTGACCTGGCCATCGATGCGGTCTTGGCCGACAGCGACCTGACCCAGGCACTGGAAGTGGAAGAGGGGGCGCCGATCATGCGCATCGAGCGCCTCACCCATGCCGCTGATGGCACACCGCTGGACTTCGAACACCTCTACTACCGCGGCGATGCCTTCCAGTACCGCCTGCGCATCGACCGCCAGAAAGGGGGCAAGGCATGAGCATCGAGACCCAGGACTACGACATCATCGTCATCGGCGGCGGCACTGCTGGCCCGATGGCCGCTATCAAAGCCAAGGAGCAGGACAAAAGTCTGCGCGTGTTGCTGCTGGACAAGGCCAACGTCAAGCGCAGTGGCGCCATCAGCATGGGCATGGATGGCCTGAACAACGCGATCATCCCTGGGCACGCTACACCCGAGCAGTACACCAAGGAAATTACCGTTGCCAATGACGGTATCGTCAACCAGGCCACCGTACATGCCTATGCCACCCACAGCTTTGCAACCATTGAACAGCTCGACCGCTGGGGTGTGAAGTTCGAGAAGGACGAGACCGGCGACTACGCGGTAAAGAAGGTCCATCACATGGGCGCCTACGTGTTGCCCATGCCCGAAGGCCACGACATCAAGAAGGTGCTCTACCGCCAGCTCAAGCGGGCCCGTATCGAGATCAGCAATCGCATGGTTTGCACCCGTGTGTTGCTCGACAGTGATGGTGCGGCGGCCGGAGTACTCGGGTTCGACTGCCGCAGTGGCGAGTTTCGCGTGGTGCGTGCCAAGGCGGTGATCCTTGCCTGCGGTGCTGCCGGGCGCCTGGGCCTGCCGTCTTCGGGGTATTTGATGGGTACCTATGAGAACCCCACCAACGCGGGTGACGGGTACGCCATGGCCTATCACGCAGGCGCCGAACTGGCCAACCTTGAGTGCTTCCAGATAAACCCGTTGATCAAGGACTACAACGGCCCGGCTTGCGCCTACGTGACGGGCCCACTGGGTGGTTATACCGCTAATAGCAAAGGCGAGCGTTTCATCGAGTGCGATTACTGGAGCGGGCAGATGATGTGGGAGTTCCATCAGGAGCTCGAAGGCGGCAATGGTCCGGTGTTCCTTAAACTTGATCACCTGGCAGAGGAGACCATCCAGAACATCGAACATATCCTGCACAGCAACGAGCGCCCCAGCCGTGGCCAGTTCCATGCCGGGCGCGGTACCGACTACCGCCAGCACATGGTCGAGATGCATATCTCCGAGATCGGTTTCTGCTCCGGGCATTCGGCCTCGGGTGTGTGGGTCAACGAGAAGGCCGAGACCAGCGTCAGGGGCCTGTACGCCGCGGGCGACATGGCTGCGGTGCCGCACAACTACATGCTCGGTGCGTTCACCTATGGCTGGTTTGCTGGCGTCAACGCCGCGCAGTACGTGGCCGGGCGCGAGCTGGCCGAGGTCGATGTGGCCCAGGTAGAGCGCGAACGTGAGCGCGTGTTCGCGCCGTTGCACCGCGAGCATGGCCAGCCGCCAGCGCAAGTCGAATACAAGCTGCGGCGCATGGTCAACGACTACCTGCAGCCCCCCAAGGTGACCAGGAAAATGGAAATCGGCCTGGCGCGCTTTGCTGAGATCGCGCGTGACCTTGAGCAGATCAAGGCCAACAACCCACATGAGCTGATGCGTGCGATGGAAGTATCGGTGATCCGCGACTGCGCCGAAATGGCCGCCCGCGCTTCGCTGTTCCGCAAAGAAAGCCGCTGGGGTCTTTACCACCATCGTGTCGATTATCCCGAGCGCAACGATGGCCAGTGGTTTTGTCATTGCCACCTGAAGAAGGGCGAGGACGGTGAAATGACCAGTTTCAAGAAAGCCGTCGAACCCTACCTCATTGCCTTGGATGCCGAGGAACAGACTGCCTACGACCGGCTACGGGTCAAGGCCGATGCCGCGTGAGTGGGGTGGCGCACAGCGGCCCCGGCAATGAACGACAACGAGGGCCAAAGGCCCCGAGGAAACCGTGAAATGGCCTACCAACCCCAAGAGATTTTCTTTCGCAGCAGCGCCCCGGTGACCATCGACGAAGACAAATGCATCGCTGAAAAAGGCTGCACCGTGTGCGTTGAGGTCTGCCCAATGGACCTGTTGGCCATCAACCCGGCCACCCAGAAGGCCTACATGGCCTTTGATGAGTGCTGGTACTGCATGCCCTGCGAAAAAGATTGCCCTACTGGTGCAGTGAAGGTCGACATCCCTTACCTGCTGCGCTGACCCTCCCAGGCCATCCGGCGAGCCACCGGACGCCCTCTGCAATGCCCCTCGTTTCCCACCACCCAAGCCTGGTGGCGGAGACGATTCCAATACTTCAAACGATTCGAGGGGAAGCACCCATGCGCCTTGTAGCAAACTTGGCCGGCCTTGCGCTGGCACTCACTGGCCTTAACGCCAGTGCCGAAACCATCCGTATCGCCATCGGTACCCAGGACACCACCATCAACTGCGCCACCGGCGGCTTGCTGATTCGCGAACTTGGCCTGCTGGAGAAGTACCTGCCGCATGACGGCAGGTACAAGGATGCCCAGTATCAGGTCGAGTGGAAGAACTTCACCAGCGGAGCGCCACTGACCAACGAAATGGTCGCCGGCAAGCTCGACTTCGGCGCCATGGCCGACTTCCCTGGCTCGTTCAATGGCGTCGCTCACCTGGATGCAGGTAAACGCAGCCTGTTCATCAGTGTGCTGTCGGGTAGTGTGCACGGCAGCGGCAACGGCATCGTCGTGCCGGCGGCCTCCGCCGTGCAATCGCTTAGCGAACTCAAGGGCAAGACCATTTCCGTGCCGTTTGCCTCCACGGCCCACGGTATGCTGTTGCGCGCCATTGCGGCCCAGGGCTGGGACCCGCACAAAGACGTGCGAATCATCGCCCAGGCCCCGGAGATCGCAGGCTCGGCCTTGCGCAGCAACCGCATCGAAGCCCACGCCGACTTCGTGCCGTTCGCCGAACTGTTCCCCAACCGTGGTTTCGCCCGCAAGATCTACGACGGTGCCCAGGCCAATGCGCCGACCTTCCATGGTGCCTTGGTCGATGCCCAATACGCCCGCCAATATCCCGAGGTCGTCACCGCCTACCTGCGTGCGAGCCTTGAGGCCGACCGCCTGATTGCCACCGAGCCCGAGAAGTACAGTGAGCTGATCGAGAAGGTCACCGGGATTGAAGCCGAGGTCAATTACCTGTTCCATGGGCCGCTGGGCCTGCAAACCCGCGATCTGACCTGGAAGCCCGAGTACCGCAAAGCAGTCGCCACCTCCATCGACACCCTCAAGCTGCTGAAGAGGACCGATCGGGAGCTCGATACCCGCCAGTTCATCGATGATCAGTACATCCGCGCCGCCTTCACGCAGGCGGGTGTGGATTACGACAAGGCGCTGCAAAACTACGACCCGCTGCCGCTCAAGGCTGCAGATGCGCTGACCGGCAAACCGATTACCGATTTCAGCCGCTTGGCGCAGATCTGGGTGCGGGGGGAAGACAAGGTTCGCCACTATGCCTCGCCTGAGGCCGCCCTTGGTGCCCTTGCCCAGCTTGAGCAGGAAGGCAAGGACATCCGCGCCATCTACGCCCAGGCCGCCGACAGCGGCATCAAGCTGCTGGCTAACCAGGCCTGGTTCGTGCGCAACACCAAGGGTGAGTTGGCCGCCTTCCTGCTCAAGGATCAGGCCGAGCAGTACGCCAAGGCTCATGGCGCAGAAGTGCTGGACTTCGTCAGCGCCAACCAGAAGCTGGTTGCCCAGCGCTGACCGGGAGGCATGGTAATGACCCGCGATCTCAAACGTTGGCCGCTGCGCCTCGCTTCGCTGCTTGCCTGCCTGTCGTTCTGGCAGGTGGCAGCCAGCGCAAAGCTCGACCTCGGGCTGTTCAGCTTCACCTATGTGCCCACACCCAGGGCGGTGCTGGATGCCGCCTGGCAATTGCTCACGTCCAGTGCCGTGCTGGCGCACCTGGGCAGCAGCCTGTCGCGGGTATTTGCCGGCTATAGCGTCGCGGCGCTGCTGGGGGTGGCGCTGGGGCTGCTGATCGGACGGTCGCAATGGGCCGAAGACACGCTGTTGCCGCCCCTTGAGGTACTGCGGCCGATCCCGGCGGTGGCCTGGATACCGTTGGCGATCCTGATGTTCCCTTCTTCGGAGCTGTCGATGGTCTTCATCACCTTTACCGGCGCGCTGTTCCCCATCCTGCTCAACACCGTGCATGGCGTCGAGGCGGTCGACCCGCGCCTGGTGGCCTCCGCGCGTAGCTTAGGCGCCGGGCGCTGGGCGATCCTGCGTGAGGTGGTACTGCCTGGTGCGCTGCCCAGTATCGTCACTGGGCTGGCCATCGGCATGGGAACCTCGTGGTTCTGCTTGGTCACTGCCGAGATGATCTCAGGGCAGTTCGGCATCGGCTATTACACCTGGGAGTCGTACACCTTGCAGAACTACCCGGACATCATCGTCGGCATGTTACTGATCGGCGTGCTGGGCATGGGTAGCAGTGCTCTGGTCAAGCAGCTCGGCGCACTGGCCACCCCTTGGTATCGCACGCGGAGGGCCGCCTGATGAGCCGTTGTCAACAGGCCCTGGCGCCTGGGCGCATCGAAGGGCGCGGCCTGTCCATCCGTATGGGCCAAGGTGCTGAGGCGTTCGAGGCAGTGCAGCGCCTGGACTTCGCCGTCGCGCCCGGTGAGTTCGTGTGCATCCTCGGGCCTTCCGGTTGTGGCAAGTCCACGTTGCTCGGAGCACTTGCCGGGCACCTGGCCCCCAGCGATGGCGTACTGAGCGTGGACGATCAGGTCATCAATGGGCCGTCGCCGCAGCGCGGCATGGTGTTTCAGCACCACACCCTACTGCCTTGGCGCAGTGTGCTCGACAACGTCGCGTTCGGCCTGAAGATGCAAGGCCTGGGCAAGGCCGAGCGCCAGCGTCAGGCGCGCGAGATGCTGCAACTGGTGGGCCTGGCCGACTTTGCCGGGCGCTGGCCCAGCCAGCTGTCCGGTGGCATGCAACAGCGCGCCGAAATCGCCCGGGTGCTGATCAATCGTCCCCGCCTGTTACTCATGGACGAACCTTTCGGCGCCCTTGATGCGCAAACCCGCTCACGCATGCAGGAACTGTTGCTGGATATCTGGGCGCGTATTCGCACTACTGTGGTGTTCGTCACCCATGACATCGATGAAGCCCTGTTCCTGGCCGATCGCATCCTGGTGATGAGCCCGCGCCCGGGGCGTTTCATCGAGGACCTGCAGCTGGACTTTCTGCGGCCACGCCGCGCCGGCTTGTTGACCAGCCCGCAATTCACCCATCTCAAACGTCACTGCCTGGCCTTGCTGCGCCACGAAGAAGGTCGCGAACTGCCGCGGCTGACCCCGTTGGGCCTGCCGGACACCGACCACCCTCCACTACGGATCGCGCTATGACTGAACGCAACATCGACAACCCGGCCATCATTGCTCTGCTGTCTCGCCTTGAAGACGTCGACGCAGGTGTGCGGCGCATCGCGCTGATCGAGCTGGCCGACCTGGAAGACCCGGACGGTTTGCCTTGGCTCACCGATGCGCTGTTGGTCGATGCGGCCGATGAGGTGCGCACTGAAGCCGCGCGGCTGCTCGAAGCGTGGGAAGAGCCAGAGGTGGTACAGGCCCTATGCGCTGCGTTGGCCGATCCTGCCGAGCCGGTGCGCCTGGCCGCAGCGCAGAGCCTCAGTGAACTCAAGAGCCTGGAAGCCGGGCAACTGATCCTGCCTTGGGTCAGCCACGCAGCGGCCTTTGTTCGCACCAGCGCCCTGCGTGCCCTGCGCGAACTGCGCCTGGAAGATGCCGCAGCGCCTGCGCTGCTCGCGCTGGCGGATGACGATGCGGCCGTGCGACGTGAGGCGGTGGGCATCCTTGGTTGGCTCAAACACGAGCCCGCGGTGCCGGCACTGGCAAGGCTGGCCGAGGGTGAGCCGGACGCGCAAGTGCGTCGCGCAGCTATTGGTGCGCTAGGGCTTGCGCGTGGCAGCTCCGTGCTGCCTGCGCTGGTGGCAGCGTTGAACGATGCGGTCTGGCAAGTGCGTGAAGAAGCTGCGACCACCCTGGGCAAGGTAGGCCAGGCTGAGGCTGGGCCGGCGCTGGTGGATGCACTTGCCGACGGTTTCTGGCAGGTACGCCTGCGTGCGGCGCGTTCACTGGGACGCCTGCGCTATGCCGCTGCACTGGATGCCCTTGGCGATCTGCTCGGGCACGGCATCGCCAACCTTCGCAAGGAGGCGGCCTTGGCCCTCGGCGAGCTGGGCCAGGCGCGTGCCTTGCCATTGCTGCAGGCCGCCGAGGCCGATAGCGACCCGGAGGTGCGCAAGGCGGTGCGCATTGCCTTGGCGCAATTGCGCGGGGTGGCGTGATGAACGCGCCGGGGGCAATCAGCAACCTGCGCGGGGTCGGACAGTTGCTGCTGGAATGGGAGGATGGCGAGCACAGCATCAGCCATGCGCGCTTGCGCGGTGCATGCCCCTGCTCGCAATGCCGCGCGGCGCGGTTGCTGGGAGGCATTGCAGTGGTTGCCGCCGATGTCCGCATCGAGCGGATCGAAGCACAAGGGTATGGCGTGCAACTGGTATTCAGCGATGGTCATGAGCGGGGGATCTATCCTTGGGCGTACTTGTACGATCTGGGTAAACACCGCTCTACAGCTACCGCCTGATTCAGTCAGAGCGCAATCAGCTCCGGCCGCAACCCCTCCACCCGTCGCGTTGGCGGCGGCAGGTAACCGCCATCACCGGTGATCTGGTGCAGCACCTGCTCACGCAGCCCATGCAGCGCCACGCCTGTGCGCAGCCGCGGGTGCGGCAGATCAATGTCGACCACCGACTTGATCCGCCCAGGGCGCGGCTCCAGTACCACGACCCGGTCCGCCAGGTAAGTTGCCTCCTCGGCGTCGTGAGTGACCAGCAACGTGGTGATGCCGGCACGTTCGCGGATGCCCAGCAGCTCATCCTGCAGCTGCTGGCGGGTCAGCGCATCGAGCGCACCGAACGGCTCATCCAGCAGCAGGATGCGAGGGCTGGCCACCAGACCTCGGGCGATCGCCACGCGCTGGGCCATGCCACCGGAAAGCTGATGCGGGTAAGCGGACTCGAAGCCGACCAGGCCTACCAACAGCACGAACTCATGCACGCGACGGGCACGCTCGCCCTGAGTCAGCTGCTCATTCACCAGCCCCAGGGCGATGTTCTGCTCAACCGTCAGCCAAGGGAACAATCGATGCTCCTGGAATACGATGCCGCGTTCGCCACCGATGCCGCTCACAGGTTGGCCATCGACACGAATGCTGCCGCTGTAGTCAGTGTCCAGCCCGACCAGCAGGCGCAGCAGGGTGGACTTGCCGCACCCGGAGGCGCCGACGATGGCGATGAATTCGCCCTCGTTGATCGACAGATTGAAATTGCGGATGGCTTCCAAGGAATGACCATCGACGGTGAAAACCTTGCCCACTCCTTCGAAGCTCACCAGCGCTGGCGTGGTATCAGGTTGGTTGGCCGCAAGCAGCTGTGAGGTGTTGAAAGCGTTCATGCGGTTCTCCAGCGCGTGGCGCGCATTTCGAGGCGTTGTCCAAGGTTGCCCAGCAGGGCGCCGACCAGGCCGATCAGAAGCATGGCGGCCATGACCTGGTCCATGCGGAACAACTGTTGTGCGCCGATCATCAGGCTGGCGATGCCGCCGTCCGAAGGCATGAAATATTCAGCGCCGATGGTGCCTAGCCAGGCATAGATCAGCGACAGACGCAGCCCGGCAAAGATGGCCGGAGCAGCGCCGGGCAGCACCAGTAGGCGCAGGCGTTGCCACTGGTTCAGGCGCAGCGTGCGGCCAGCTTCGCCCAGTTGTGGCGAGAGGCTGGCGGTACCGCGCTGCGTAGCGATCAGCAGTGGAAAGAATGCTGCCAGGCCGACAAACACATTCTTGGCGCCCTCACCCAGGCCGAACCAGGCCGTCAGCAGCGGCACCCAGGCGAACAACGCTACCTGGCGCAGTGCCGAAAGGCTTGGCCCGAACAGCCGCTCGGCGTTGTGTGAAAGCCCCAGCAGCAGCCCCGACAGCAAGCCCGCACCGCCGCCAAGCACCAAGCCGGTCAAGGTGCGCTGCAGGCTCAGCAGCATGGCTTCAGGCAGTGAGCCATCGGCCAGGCCTGCGAACAGCGTACGCACGACATCCAAGGGCGAAGTCAGAATGTTTTGATCGATCCAGCCGAAGCTGCTGCTGGCCTGCCAGAGCATCAGCAGGGCCACGGGCAGCAACAGGCTCAGCCAGCCTGTGGGCAGTGGGCCGCGCTGGTGTTCGCCCGTGGCCGGTTGTGGCCAGTACAGCAGGCGCTTCTCCAGCGTCGAAAAACCTCGGTCCATGAGCCCGCCGACCAGTCCGATCATCAGGATGCACAGCAGCACCAGGTCGAGCATGAACAGTTGCCTGCCCCACACCATCAAATAACCGATGCCTTCGCTGGAGGCCAGCAACTCCACGGCCAACAAGGAGGTCCAGCCGGTAGCCAGGGCAAGTCGCACGCCAGTCAGGAAAGCGGGCAGGGCGGCGGGCAACAGCAGGCGGAGTATCAGCAGATGAGGCGGCAGGCGCAACGCTGCAGCGGCTTCACGCAACTTGGGTTGGGTATCGCGTACGCCGACCAGCGTATGCAGGGTGACCGGCACCACCACGGCTTTCACCAGTACGACCAGTTTGAGCAGTTCCCCGATGCCGAAAAACAGCATGAACAATGGGATCCATGCCAAGGTGGGGATCTGTGCCAGCGCGACGAAGGTAGGCAGCACTAGCGTCTGCGCATTGCGCGAAGTCCCGAGCCACGCCCCAAGCAGCAAGCCGCTGGCAATACCTACCAGCAATCCCCACCACAGCCGCTGCAGACTTATCCACAAGTGCCCCCAGAGTTCACCGGAGCCAAACTCAACGGCACTCTGCCAGACCAGCGAGGGCGCCGGCAGTATCTGCTCACTCATCCAGTGCTGTTGGCTCGCCGCCACCCACAACAGCGCGATCAGAATAGGCAACAACACCGCAAGTATGCGGGAGCGGCCTTGGGCCGTGGAAGGGCCGCGTAGCGGCCCCAGCCGTACCCACGCTCGCTTGCTCAGAATTCCATTCATCGGCCATCTCTACGAAGCGTTTTTAGGTTATGCACTTATGGAATTAAAAATTCACATATGTGGACTTCAAGAGATAAGAGCATGCGCACCCTGCATACGGAAGCCTCACGTCATTGCGTTTTCGTCATATTTTCCATGCGTTTTCCGCAAGCTGTCCGCCGAGCCGCGTGCTGCTTGGTTTATGCCTTTCAGCTACTAAAAAATGAAGTTTTGATATTTGTAGCTTCTAACCAGACCTGCCTAGCTTCTGGCCAAAGCGCCGGCCATCGCCGGTGGCAGCCTGCCAAGGAGCCTTGCCATGAAAACCCCGCTGCGCCACCTGATCCCCGCCTTCGGGCTACTCGTTTTGTCCGCCTTCAGCGCCCAGGCGGCCGATTCGGCCAAGCCCGAGAGCATCCGTATAGCCGTGCCCGACCTGAGCGCTGGCAGCAAGCACAGTGCCGGCGGTGTCGTTGATGTGCTGCGTGACCAGCAGCTGCTGGAAAAGGAATTTGCCAAGGACGGTATTCGTATCGACTGGCGCTTCTTCAAGGGCGCTGGGCCGGTGGTCAATGAGGCACTGGCCAACGGGCAGGCAGACTTCGCCTACCTGGGCGACCTGGCAGCGATCGTCGGCAAGGCCAATGGCCTCGACACCCGCGTGCTGTCTGCCGGTGTGCGCGGGGTGAAAAGCTATCTGGGCGTCGTGCCGGGGTCGGGCATCAAGACCTTGCACGACCTCAAAGGCAAGCGCGTCGCGGTGTTCCGCGGCACTGCCAACCAGCTGTCGTTTGCCAGCGCCCTCGCTAGCCAAGGGCTGTCTGAGCGCGATTTGAAAGTGATCAACCTGGATTTCAATGCAGCTAACGCCGCGCTCGCCGCCAAGCAGATCGACGCCACCTGGGGCCTTGCCAGCCTGCTTTCGTTGCGTGAGCGCGGCCTGGTCGAACTACCGGTCAACTCTCGAGACCTGGAAGGCGCTGGTAGTACCCAGGCGGTATTGCTGGGTACCGGCGAGTTCATCCGCAAATACCCCGAGCTGGTACAGCGGCTGGTCAACGCCCAGCAGCAAGCGACCCGCTGGCTGCGCGACGAACACAACCGCGATGCCTTCGTCGACCTGGTGGCAAGCAATGCAAGCTGGCCGCGCAGCATCCTCAGTGACGACCTGGCCAAGGAAGACCTTGCCCACTACTTCGACCCGCGCCTGGATGCGGCCTTCCTCGCCCAGTTGCAACAAGGCGTGGACCTTGCTGCACAGGAGCGCCTTATCCGCCGCAGCTTCCAAGTAGCTGACTGGGTCGAGCCGCGCTTTCTCGATACCGCGTTGCAACAGGAACAAGCCGTACAAGCCGCCCGCTGAACCCTTGACCCCAACAATGACCGTGAGGACCACAACCATGAGTACTGCTGCACTGGCCACTGCGCCGCAAGCCCTCGAACTCGATATCCAACCCGTTGCCGGTCGTATCGGCGCGCAAATTCGTGGCGTGAAGCTCTCCGCCGACCTCGACGCCGCCACGGTCGCGGCCATCCAGGCTGCCTTGGTGCAGTACAAGGTGATCTTCTTCCGCGGCCAAGCCCACCTGGATGACCTGAGCCAGGAAGGTTTTGCCAAGCTGCTGGGCGAGCCGGTAGCTCACCCCACCGTGCCGGTGGTCGACGGCACCAGCTACCTGCTCCAGCTCGATGGTGCCGAAGGCCAGCGGGCCAACTCATGGCACACCGACGTGACCTTCGTCGACGCCTACCCCAAGGCCTCGATCCTGCGCAGCGTGGTCGCCCCTGCCTCTGGCGGGGATACCGTGTGGGCCAATACCGCTGCCGCCTATCAGGAACTGCCCGAGCCGTTGCGCGAACTGGCCGACAAACTCTGGGCGGTGCACAGCAACGAATATGACTACGCGAGCATCAAGCCGGATGTCGACCCGGCCAAACTCGAGCGTTATCGCAAAGTCTTCACCTCGACGGTGTACGAGACCGAGCACCCGGTGGTACGGGTGCACCCGATCAGTGGTGAGCGGGCGCTGCAGCTGGGGCACTTCGTCAAACGCATAAAGGGCTACTCGCTGGCCGACTCGCAGCACCTGTTCGCGCTGCTGCAAGGACATGTCGCTCGCCTGGAAAACACCGTGCGCTGGCGCTGGGAGGCGGGGGACGTGGCGATCTGGGACAACCGAGCGACGCAGCATTATGCGGTGGATGATTACGGCACCCAGCCGCGCATCGTGCGCCGGGTGACATTGGCCGGTGAGGTACCGGTTGGGGTTGATGGGCAACTGAGCCGGACTACGCGCAAAGGCTGATAGTGTTGGGGCCGCGTTGCGGCCCTTTCGCGACGCAAGGCCACTTTTTACTCTTCGGTATCACAGGCCACCAACTGCCTGACCATTCCTTGCGCCAGTGGCGACAACCCATACCCCACCCGGCTAACCACGCCATAGCGGGTGTAGAAAGACTCCTCCTGCTCCGGCGCCAGGTCCGCCAACCGCAGCGCCACCAGCCCCTGCCCCGCCTGATAAGGCCGCAAGTTGGCATTGCAGGCAATGCCGATGGTATCCGAGTGCATCACCACGTTGAGCAACGCATAGCCGTGCTCGCACTCTACTGAGGGCAGAAAGTCCTGCCTGCCGCTCAGTTCAGTGAGGATCTTGCGGATGTTCGGCGGGCGGAAAGTGGTCGCCAGCGGGTACTCGAATACATCCCGCGCATTAACCTGGTAGCGCTCGGTCAGCGGGTGTCCGGCGCGGCAACAGAAGTGCCAGCGCTGTGGTGTCAGCTTGTGCACGCGGTAGTCCGGGTCGGACTCGAACTGGCGGGTGTCGGCAACGAAGAATTCGATCTCCTCGGCAATCAGCTTGCGGTTCAGGGCCTGCCAGTTATCCACCTGAAAACAGGTACGCGCCGCCGGGTATTCAGCGACGAAGCGCGCCACTGCCCGTGGCACTAGCCCGCCCGCGGGGGCAGGGCCTGAGCCGAAGCACACTACGCCCGTAGTGGCGCCATTGAACTGGTGGATTTCGTTAACCAGATTGTGCGCGCCGTGCACCAGCCGGCGGGAGTGCTCCAGCACCAGCAGGCCCTGACGGGTGGGTGAAAGCTCCTTGCTGGCGCGGTCGACCAGGCGGCAGCCGACGTTGTGCTCCAGGGTCTGGATGCTGCGGCTGAAGGCCGATTGCGACAGGTTCACCGCAGCCGCCGCAGCGACGAAACTGCGGTGTTCGACAAGGGCGATGAAATGGCGGAGCTGGCGAAGGTCGATATGCATTTTTTACATGAAAACTTTCGGTCGAATGCAATTGATGAACAGGGTGAGCCCCCTTATAAAGACTGTTACTTATTCCTCAAAATATGAATAAAACATATTTATATCTCTTAAAAGAATATAAGCCCACTTAGCCGCGATTCGGTTCCGCCAACGGAAATGCTCGCCAGGGCAATGCCTCAAGGAGCATTTGCATGTCCCGAATTTCCCGTTGGCCTGCGCGCGCGTCGCGTTTCACCTTGCAACCCTTGGCCGCTGGCGTTCTGCTGGCTGCTTCCAATGGCAGCTTCGCCGAAGAACCGGTCAGCACTGCCCCCGCCGTGGCGCAGGACGCCAAGCTCGGCACCGTCACCGTCAATGCCCGCCGCCGTGAGGAAACCGCACAAAGCGTGCCCACGCCGATCAGCGTGCTCAATAGCGAAACTCTGGAAACACAGCGCATCTACCGTGTGCAGGACCTGCAACAACTGGTGCCAAGCACCAACGTGTCCTATGTGCATGCCCGCCAGTCGAGCATCTCGATCCGCGGCCTGGGCAACAACCCGGCTAGCGATGGCCTGGAAGGCAGCGTTGGCATCTACCTGGACAACGTCTACCTCGGGCGCCCTGGCATGGCGGTGTTCGACCTGCTGGATGTCGAGCAACTGGAAGTACTGCGTGGCCCGCAAGGTACGCTGTTCGGCAAGAACACCACGGCCGGGGTGCTGAACATCACCTCGCGCAAGCCGACCTTCCACCGTGAGGGCAGCATCCAGCAGTCCATTGGCGAGGATGGTTATCTGCAGACCCAGGGCAGTTTTTCCGGGCCCATCAGCGACACCTTGGCCGGGCGAATCAGTGCCTACCGTACCGAAGACGACGGCTATGTGAAGAACATTCACAACGGCGATCATCTGAACGGCGGCAAGCGGCAGGGCTTTCGGACCCAGTTGCTGTTCCAGCCGAGCGAAACCTTTAACCTGCGCTGGATCGGCGAGTACAACGAAGAGGATTCCAACAACGGCATCCTCAGCCTGTACAGCTCCGGGCCGACCATCAATGGCGTCAATCGTTACGAAAGCCTGGCCGCCCTGGCCGGTGCCACACTGGTCTCGGGCAAGGACCGCAAGGTCAATTTCGATTCCGATCAGCAGGTAACGGTGTTCCAGGGAGGTACCTCCGTGGAGGCCAACTGGACGCTGCCCAATGACTTCACCCTCACCTCGATCACCGCCTACCGTTGGTGGGACTTCACCCCGCGCAACGACGATGGTCTCAACGTGCCGGCGGCCTACAACGCAGGGGTCGCGGTGCGCGACAAGCAGTATTCCCAGGAAATCCGCCTGGCGTCGCCCACCGGAGGCTTTTTCGATTATGTACTCGGTGCCTACTACTTCAAGCAGGACCTGGACAACAAATCCTTCACCTATTACGGCCCGCAGGCCGACGTCTGGAGCGCTACGCCCGCCGGTGCCCTGAACGACGTCACTACACTGGGTGACGGGCACATCGATACCGACAGCTATGCCCTGTTCGCCCAAGGCACCTGGCACGTCACCGACCGCCTCGACTTCACCGCCGGTGTGCGCGGCACCTATGAAGAGAAGAGCGCGTCGGTGACACGTGATGCGCCGGTTGGCGGAGCGCTCGTGACCGGCGCCGCTGCTGCGGCGCGCCAGGGCAGGGTGGGGGCCTATGACTCGGGTGACCTCAACCAGTACAGCTTCAGCCCCTCCGGCCTGCTCGGCCTGAGCTACCGCTTCAACGAGCAACTTCTGGGCTACGCCACCCTGACCCACGGTGAAAAATCCGGAGGTATAAACCTCACCGTCGGCGCGGCGCCGCGGCTGGGTACCGACTCGTTGTTGGTCGGTACGGAACGGGTCAACAACGCCGAAGTCGGTCTCAAGAGCACCCTGTTCGATGACCGCCTGCAACTCAATGCCAACTTGTTCTGGGCCGAGGTACATGGATACCAGGCCAACGTCTACGACCACATCAACCGCGTGCAGTACCTGGCCAACGCCGGGCGTGTGCGTTCGCGGGGCCTTGAGTTCGAGGCCACCGCGCTGCCGATTCGTGGGCTGACGGTCAATTTCAATGGCTCGTGGAATGACGTGCGCTACACCGAGTACGACGATGCGCCGTGCCCACCCGAGGTCAGCTTGGTCAATGCCACTGCCACCTGCGACCTGTCCGGCCACCAGGTGGTCGGCGCCTCCAAGTACATCGCGAACCTCAACGGCCA
Organism: Pseudomonas putida; assembly: GCF_016406145.1. NCBI lineage: Bacteria > Pseudomonadati > Pseudomonadota > Gammaproteobacteria > Pseudomonadales > Pseudomonadaceae > Pseudomonas > Pseudomonas putida. Next base: position 5,524,899 of record NZ_CP066306.1, on the reverse strand, counting down.
GTACAAATGGCAGCTGACCGAGCACATCGAGCCTTATGTCACCGCCAGCTATGCCTTCCGCTCCAAGGCGGTCGGCACCATCGACGATTCCGACTTCGGCCAGATCCCCAGCTACGCGCTGGTCAACCTGTCCACTGGCGTGCGCCTGGACCAGGGCGATGGCGTGCTCGATCTGTCGCTGTGGGTGAAGAATGCCGGCGACAAGACCTACTTCACCAGCCTGTGGAATTCCGCCAACGGCGGCTATGCCGGCGTGCTTGGCACCCCGCGCACCTTCGGCGCCACCGCCCGTTATGACTTTTGAGCACAAGGAGCTTTGCCATGAACGCCAAGACCGAAACCCCCGCACTGCCCGAGGGCGCCTGCCTGACTGCCCAGGTGCCGCAGCGTGATGAAGCGCTGCTCGGCGATGTGGTGGTCAACCCGTATCGCCTGGCGCCGCTGACCGCGATCGTCCGCGATGGCGGGCGCACCCTGACCGCTGCCCATGTTCGCGTGCTGGGCCGCGGTGAACGTGGTGTGGATATCGCCTATGAGGTTTCCGACCGTTCGCTGTGGACTTACGGGGGCATCCCGGTGTTCGGGTTGTACCCGGATCATGTGAACCAGGTGGAAGTAACATACAAGCTCGACGGTGAGCGCATTCGTGAGCGCTACCAGATCTACGCCCCGGCAGTGCGCCTGCCGGTGGTGGCCAAGCAGACCGCCGCATTGCCGGAAGTCGAGCCAGTCAAAGTTGCCCCGGGCTTTGCAAACCGTCTTTACCTGTTCAACCACTTGCTCGGCGACATTCCCGGTGGTCGCGCCTTCAAGTGGAATGGCCTGGGTGGTGCCGCCGAGTGGGACCAGGTTGGCAACAACTGGATCGCCGACAGCAACGGCGATGTGCGTTGGTATCTGGACATAGAACAGATCCATGATTCCAACCGCCGCGACGGCCTGGGTGGCACCATGGGCTTCCAGCAGACCCGGGACGGCAAGCTGATTTGGGGCCAAGGCCAGACCTACTCCAAGTACGACCTGCTGGGCCGGCGCATCTGGCAGCGTAGCCTGCCGGACAAGTTCGCCGACTTCTCCCACGAAATCCGCGAAACGACTAACGGTACCTACCTGCTGCGCGTCGGTACCAGCGACTACCGCCGGCCTGATGGCAAACGGGTGCGCTCGATCCGAGACCACATCATCGAGGTCAACGAAGCCGGGGATGTTCTGGAGTTCTGGGACCTGAACCAGATTCTCGACCCTTACCGTGGCGACCTGCTGGAGACCTTGGGCAAGGCCGCCATTCAACTGCCGGAAGGGGTACAGAAGCAGGACGACCGCCTGGCCAATGAACTCGCCGAAGGGGACCTTCCGTTCGGTGACACCCCTGGGGTGGGCACAGGACGCAACTGGGCGCACGTCAATGCCATCGACTACGATGCCGATGACGACAGCATCATCGTTTCAGCGCGCCATCAGGGCGTGGTGAAAATCGGCCGTGACAAGGAGGTGAAGTGGATTCTGGCTTCGCCGCAGGGCTGGCCGCAGCGGCTGCAGGATAAGGTACTCAAGCCTGTCGCCGGTGAGGGCTTCGATTGGTCGTGGACCCAGCACACTGCCTGGCTGACCGGCAAAGGCACGCTGACTGTCTTCGACAATGGCTGGGGGCGTGATTTTGCGCCGACCAAGCTTACCGGCAACTACAGCCGTGCGGTGGAGTACAGAATCGACGAGGCCAAGGGCACGGTCGAACAGGTCTGGGAGTACGGCAAGGAGCGCGGCGACGAGTGGTACAGTCCCGTGACGTCGGTGGTCGCTTACCGTCCTGAAACCGATACCCAGTTCATCTACTCGGCATCGGTTGATTTCCTCACCCCCGAGAAGCTCACCACCACGGTGCTAAATGAGGTGCGCCGCGGGAGCCAGGAGGTACTGGTGGAGCTGAAGGTGCATAGCCGTCAGCCGGGTAGCGTCGGGTACCGCGCACTGGTGATCGACCTGGCCAAGGCCTTCTGATAATTCCCGCCGGGAGGGCCGTCGGTCCTCCCTTCACATTTCCTTCAGTTCATTCGTCTAACCTGTACTGGCTTTGGCGGCGGCAAGGCCGGTTGCTGAACCACTCATCCAGAAGCATCACTGGCCTGTGCAACCATTCGTTCTTTTTTTCGAACAGCCTATTGTCCTATACCCCAGCAGCCGCTTAGCATTCGTTTGAGATTTCAAACGCTCGATGCCCTGCCTTGGGCGCTTTTCAACAATCAACAATTCGGGAAGCCGACATGCAGCTCAAAGACGCTCAGTTGTTCCGCCAGCAAGCCTTCATCAACGGTGAATGGCTGGATGCGGACAGCGGCCAGACCATCAATGTGACCAACCCGGCCACAGGTGAAGTCATCGGTACCGTGCCGAAGATGGGTACTGCGGAAACCCGCCGCGCCATCGAAGCTGCCGACAAGGCCCTGCCGGCCTGGCGTGCACTGACCGCCAAAGAGCGCTCGAACAAGCTGCGTCGCTGGTTCGAACTGATGATCGAGAACCAGGACGACCTGGCTCGCCTGATGACCACCGAACAAGGCAAGCCACTGGCCGAAGCCAAGGGCGAAATCGCCTACGCAGCCTCGTTCATCGAGTGGTTCGCCGAAGAAGCCAAGCGCGTCTACGGTGATACCATCCCGGGCCACCAGCCTGACAAGCGCCTGATCGTCATCAAGCAGCCGATCGGCGTTACCGCGGCCATCACGCCGTGGAACTTCCCGGCGGCGATGATCACCCGTAAAGCCGGCCCGGCCCTGGCCGCTGGCTGCACCATGGTGCTCAAGCCTGCTTCGCAAACCCCGTACTCTGCCCTGGCCCTGGTCGAGCTGGCTACCCGTGCCGGCATCCCGGCTGGCGTGCTGAGCGTGGTGACCGGCAGCGCTGGCGAAGTTGGCGGCGAGCTGACCGGCAACTCCCTGGTGCGCAAACTGTCCTTCACCGGCTCGACCGAAATCGGTCGCCAGTTGATGGAAGAATGTGCCAAGGACATCAAGAAGGTTTCCCTGGAGCTGGGTGGCAACGCCCCATTCATCGTGTTCGACGATGCCGACCTGGATAAGGCGGTAGAAGGCGCGATCATCTCCAAGTACCGCAACAACGGCCAGACTTGCGTTTGCGCCAACCGTATCTATGTGCAGGACGGCGTCTACGATGCCTTCGCCGAGAAGCTCAAAGCCGCTGTTGCCAAACTGAAGATCGGTAACGGCCTGGAAGACGGCACCACCACTGGCCCGCTGATCGACGGCAAGGCCGTCGCCAAGGTTCAGGAACACATCGAGGACGCCGTCTCCAAAGGTGCCAAGGTGCTGTCCGGTGGCAAGCTGATCGAAGGCAACTTCTTCGAGCCGACCATCCTGGTCGACGTGCCGAAGACGGCTGCCGTCGCCAAGGAAGAGACCTTCGGCCCGCTGGCGCCGCTGTTCCGCTTCAAGGACGAGGCTGAAGTCATCGCCATGTCCAACGACACCGAGTTCGGCCTGGCCTCGTACTTCTATGCCCGCGACATGAGCCGTGTGTTCCGCGTTGCCGAGGCGCTGGAATACGGCATGGTGGGTATCAACACCGGCCTGATCTCCAACGAAGTCGCGCCGTTCGGCGGCATCAAGGCTTCGGGCCTGGGCCGTGAAGGCTCCAAGTACGGCATCGAGGACTACCTCGAAATCAAGTACCTGTGCATCAGCGTCTGATGCGCTGAAGGCTTTACCTCTGCCAGCGGGGCGCGAGAGCGACGTCTCGCTGGCTTTTTTGACATCGCAGTACCTGGTGGCCAGGGCGTTCACGGCAGTCGATCAACGAATACTGTTCGCGAGCACTCCCAGCCACCCCCGAATAAAAGCGCCGCTGATCGGCGCAAATGAGGGCATTATGAGCAAGACCAACGAATCCTTGATGCAACGTCGTGTAGCCGCCGTCCCACGTGGCGTAGGCCAGATTCACCCGATCTTCGTCGAAAGCGCGAAGAACTCGACCGTGATCGACGTTGAAGGCCGCGAACTGATCGACTTCGCCGGCGGCATCGCAGTTCTGAACACCGGCCACCTGCACCCCAAAGTGGTTGCCGCTGTTCAAGAGCAGCTGACCAAAGTCAGCCACACCTGCTTCCAGGTACTGGCTTACGAGCCTTACGTAGAGCTGTGCGAGAAGATCAACAAGCTGGTCCCAGGTGACTTCGACAAGAAGACCCTGCTGGTTTCCACCGGCTCCGAAGCCGTTGAGAACGCCGTGAAAATCGCCCGTGCCGCCACTGGCCGTGCTGGTGTAATCGCCTTCACCGGCGGCTACCACGGCCGCACCATGATGACCCTGGGCCTGACCGGCAAGGTTGTGCCGTACTCCGCAGGCATGGGCCTGATGCCGGGCGGCATCTTCCGCGCCCTGTTCCCGAGCGAACTGCACGGTGTCAGCGTTGACGATGCCATCGCTTCGGTCGAGCGCATCTTCAAGAACGACGCCGAGCCGCGCGACATCGCTGCGATCATCCTCGAGCCGGTACAGGGCGAAGGCGGCTTCCTGCCAGCGCCTAAAGAGCTGATGAAGCGCCTGCGCGCCCTGTGCGACCAGCACGGCATTCTGCTGATCGCCGACGAAGTACAGACTGGTGCGGGCCGGACCGGCACCTTCTTCGCCATGGAACAGATGGGCGTCGCGCCGGACCTGACCACCTTCGCCAAATCCATTGCTGGCGGCTTCCCGCTGGCCGGTGTTTGCGGCAAGGCCGAGATCATGGACGCCATCGCTCCGGGCGGCCTGGGCGGTACTTACGCCGGTTCGCCGATCGCCTGTGCTGCGGCTCTGGCCGTCATCCAGGTGTTCGAAGAAGAGAAGCTGCTGGACCGCAGCAAGGCAGTAGGTGAGCACCTGACCGCTGGCCTGCGCAAGATCCAGGAAAAGCACCCGATCATTGGCGACGTCCGTGGTCTGGGCTCGATGATCGCTGTGGAAGTCTTCGAAAAAGGCACCCACACCCCGAACGCCGCTGCGGTTGCCCAAGTGGTTGCCAAAGCCCGTGACAAGGGCCTGATCCTGCTGTCTTGCGGCACCTACGGCAACGTTCTGCGTATCCTGGTTCCGCTGACCGCCGAAGATGAGCTGCTCGACAAGGGCCTGGCCATCATCGAAGAGTGCTTCGCTGAACTGGCCTGATGTGACACGCTTCATGAAAAAACCCGCTTAGGCGGGTTTTTTTTGTGCCTATTAAAGGCCCTTGGCGCTATGGTTGTGGCAGGATTTGCTTTGGAAGCTGCAACGGATTGCGTGTCAGGGATATTCAGGAGTTGGCCATGAACGCTGCAGACCCCACCCCACCTTGCGTACTGATTGCCGAGGGCGATCCCTGGGTGCGCGACATGCTGCGTGAGATGCTGCTCAGCGTGCGCTGTGATGCCCGGCTGCAGGTGTGCGCCGATGGCTCACAAGCGCTCACGGCATTGGCCAGCAAGCCTGATCTGATCATCGCCGCCCGTGAGCTGGCAGGTGTCGATGGCCTGGACCTGTTGCGCAAGGTGCGCGCCAAGGGGCCGGGGTTGCCGTTCATTCTCATGAGTAACCGCAGTGACAGTGCCAGCGTGCGTGAGGCGCTGCCGCTGCACCCCACGGCTTACCTGAGCAAGCCACTGAACATGGACAACCTGCGCAAGCGCCTGGAAGAGCTGCTGCTTGAAGTGGGTGAGCAGATCGCCTGCCCGGTGCCACCGTTGCAGCCAGGGGCGAGCCTGCCGGCCTTCCTTGAGCAGCGCCGCGCCACCGCCGATGGCGGGCCACTGTTTGCTGATGTGCAGGTGGCGATCAAGCGCGCGCTGAACCCGCAGGGGCTGGACCTCAAGGTGCTTGAAGAGGAAGTGCGCAACGATCCGCAGGTTACTGCCGTACTGATCGCTGCGGCCAACAGTGCTGCGCTGCACCGGGACGCGCCGGTGCAGACCTTGCTGCAGGCGCTGAACAAGCTTGGCAGCACGCAGAGCATGAACCTGATTCTTGGCCTTGCCCTCAAGCGCAGCGCCCGCCTTAGCGACCCGCTGCTGGCGCAGCAGGCGGCGCATTTCTGGAACCTGTCGCTGCATACCGCCGAATACGCTCGTTCGCTGGCGCGCATGCTCGAGCTCGACGAAGAGCTTTGTTACTGCGCCGGGCTGTTGCACTGCCTGGGTGACCTTGCGGTGCTGCGCTGCCTGCAGGAATGGCGGCTGGCCGGTGGTGAACTGCATGATGGCTTGGTGCAGGCGTCACTGCGCGACTTCGGTGCAGCATTCGGCTCGGCACTGCGAACCCGTTGGCGCTTGCCGCTGGGCCTGCGTGAGCTGATCGCGGCAATCTATCAGTTGGGCGGTGGCGTGTATTCGCGGGAGATCCTGGCCATGAACCTGGCAGGGCAACTGGCAAGACTGCCGGCGGACCAGGGGCTGGAGAAGGTGGCCGACAACAAGACCGCGCGCTTGCTCAAGGTTGGGTTGGCGCAGTTGAGCCGGTTGCGCAAGGTGCAGGACCCTGGGGTAAAGCCGCAGGATGAAGAGCCGCCTGTGCCGGAAGAAGAGGTGCCGACCTGAGTTTTTTGGGGCCGCTGTGCCCACCCCATGGCTCAGCCCCGCACTATCTGATTCTTGCCCTGCCGCTTGGCCCGGTACATTGCCGCATCAGCCCTAGCGAAGAGGCTGTCCAGTGAGTCATCCTCGGCCGTGAGCCCGGTCAGCCCCTGGCTTACCGTCACTCCATACACCTGCTCGCCATGGCTGAAGCTCAGCCGCTGAATCTCGCGCTGCAGGCGCTCGGCAATCTGCTCGGCAACCTGTGCATTGCAGCCGGGGAACACCGCGGCAAATTCCTCGCCACCAATACGCCCGAACAGGTCACCGCGGCGCAGCACTGCCTTGCCGCTGTCGGCAATGCGTTGCAGCACCTGATCGCCTTCCTGATGGCCGTAGCTGTCGTTGATCTGCTTGAAGTCATCGATGTCCAGCAGCAGGAATGCCAATGGTGTGCCGTCTTCGCGTGCACTGTCGAAGGCTTGGCCTGCACATTCGAAAAAGTGCCGGCGGTTGCTGCTCTGGGTCAGCACGTCCGTGGTGGCCAAGCGATGCAGCTCGCCTTCAAGCTGCTTCTTGTCGGTGATGTCTTCGGCAATGCCGACGATTATCACCCGGTCACCTTCCTGCTGCTGGTTGATGTAGCACTTGTCACTGAGCCAGCGCACCTGGCCGTTTGCATTGAGAATGCGGTACTCGCGGTCTTCAACCGCGCCTTTGATCAGCACCTGGGCCAGGCTACGTTCGGCGTATTCCAGGTCATCGGGGTAGATGCTGTCGCGCCACTCGTTGAAGTCCGCCAATACCAGGCTCGTGGGGCGGCCGAAGATGCGTTCGTAGGCGGGGCTGACGTAGAGCACCTGGCGTGTTTCCCAGTCGAACGCCCAGAGCACCGCGTTGACGCTGTCGAGCAACGAGCTGTAGAGCTGTTCACGTTCGCTCAGGCGAGCCACTTCGCCTTGGGCATGCAGCAAGGCCAGCAGGGTTTGGGCTGCCTCGGGAGCTGAATTGCCGGGCAGCGTTGAATGGATGTTCTTGGCCATGTGCACGGAGCGGCTCTCGACGGATAAGCGTGCGGCCAAAGACCGGCCCGCCACGCGGGCGATGTGCCGGCTTTGAGTAGTTTTGCAGAGGGGAAGTTCCAGCGGGCACGCCCCGTTGCGGGGCGTGCCGATCAACGGTGCTCAGGCGCCGTTCGGGCGCAGGGAGTAGGTTTTAAGCTGCGCTGCAAAGTCGTGCAGGGCGTGAATGCCACTGGCCTCTGCTTCGTGTACCCAGTCTTTCATGGCGGCCAGCATGTCGTGACCATTGGCGCTGGTGCGGGCCCAGATCTGCTGCAAGGCCAAGCGTTTTTCATAGATGGTCTTGAGTGCCTGGCTCTGCTCAAGCAGGGACTCGATGCGCACATGGTGGCGCTCTTCGAGCAGGCTGGGTTCCCGCGACAGCAGGCGTTTGGCCCGGCGGAAGCGATGGCGTACCGAGGCGTCGACCTTGGCCAGTTCCTGTTTGACCAACGGGCCGATCACCAGCTTGCGGTATTGGGCCATGATCTGGAAGCGGTTGTTGAGGATGGCCATGGTGGTGTCCATGTCCAGGTTGGCCTTGCCTTCGACGCGGTGGGCGATAGGTGCCACTCGTTGTACTTTGGCCAGGCGCAGCAGGCACAACAGGCGTATCCAGGCCCAGCCCGCATCGAACTCCCAGCGTTTGACCGACAGTTTGGCCGAGTTGGGGTAGGTGTGGTGATTGTTGTGCAGTTCTTCGCCGCCGATGACGATGCCCCATGGCACCAGGTTGGTAGCAGCGTCGCGGCATTCGAAGTTGCGGTAGCCCACCGCATGGCCCAAGCCGTTGACCACACCCGCAGCCCAGAACGGAATCCACATCATCTGCACCGCCCAGATGGTGATGCCGATGGAGCCGAACAGCAGCAGGTCGAGCACCGCCATCACGGCGATACCGCCATGTTTGTAGCGTGAGTAGAGGTTGCGCTCGATCCAGTCATCCGGGCAGTTTTTGCCATAGATGCGCAGGGTTTCGGGGTTGAGTGCCTCTTCCCTATAGAGTTCGGCCCCTTTGCGCAGCACCGTGCCCAGGCCTTTGTGTACCGGGCTGTGCGGGTCGTCCGGGGTTTCGCACTTGGCGTGGTGCTTGCGGTGCACTGCTGTCCACTCGCGGGTGTTCTGCGCCGTGGTCAGCCACAGCCAGAAGCGGAAGAAGTGCTTGAGCGCGCCATTGAGCTCCAGGGCACGGTGGGCGGAGTAGCGGTGCAGATAAATGGTGACGCTGATGATGGTCACGTGAGTCATCAGCAGGGTAACGCCAACCAGTTGCCAGGCCGACAAGTCGAGCAGACCGTAATACCACATAGGTGTAAAAGCCCTCGAAGACACAGGGAAAGAGCTGATTATCCCTTGGTAGGGAAATAAAACCAGTCACCCTTTCAGATAGGACGTCACGGCATGTTTCTGCCTCTATAATGCCCCATCATTTTTCATGGACTTTTGTTGCCGACATGTCTGTTTCCGTTCGCGACGCCTTGCGCATGGCCGCGCTATATCTGGTGCTCTCGATCCTCTGGCTGGTGCTGTCAGAGGTGGTTTTGCGCAGCATGTCTGAAGACCCCCTGGCCTTGGCCGTAGGGCGGCAGATCAATGTTGTCCTTTGGGTGCTCTCCAGTGCGGCGCTGATTTTCTTTACTCGTGCCCGTCTGCTCAATTTCATCGGTGTCGGCGCACGTCTTCGCAGCGAGGACCGCGCCCGCCTGCGTATGGCCGCAGCCGTGTTCGACAGCACCCTGGAGGGCGTGCTGGTCACTGACCGCCAGGGGCTGATCGTGCACGTCAACCGCGCGTTCATGCGGATCACCGGCTACCAGCAGGATGAAGTGCTTGGCCAGCGCCCGAGCAAGTTCAAGTCGGGCCGGCACGACGTGCCGTTCTACCAGCAGATTTATGCCACCCTGGCAGAGAAGGGCGAGTGGAGCGGGGAGATATGGAACCGGCGCAAGAGCGGTGAAATCTACCCGCAATGGCAGACGATCCGTGCCATTCACGATGATGGCGGCGAGATGACCCATTATGTTGCGGTATTCAGCGACATCAGCGCGATCAAGCATACCGAGCAGGAATTGGCCTATCTGGCCCACCACGACCCCCTTACCGGTTTGCCCAACCGTCTATTGTTCAGCGACCGGGCCGAGCAGGCACTGGCGTCGGCACAGGCCAACAAGCGTGGATGTGCTTTGTTGCTGCTTGACCTGGACCATTTTCAGAGCATCAACGACGGGTTGGGCCACACCATCGGTGATCAGCTGCTCAAGCTGGTAGGCGAGCGTTTGGCCGAGGTAGTGGGCAATGGCGTGACTTTGGCGCGCCTGGGTGGTGACGAGTTTGGTGTGCTGGCGGAGAACTGCCAGCAGGTCGGCCAGGCCGGCAAACTGGCACAGGCGCTCATCGAACGCATGCGTGAACCGTTCGATTTCGACGGGCATCGGCTGTTCATCAGCGTCAGCGTTGGCATCAGCCTGTTCCCCAGCGATGCATTGAGCGCAGAACAGCTACTGCGCAACGCTGACTCGGCGCTGTTCAAGGCCAAGCACAATGGCCGCGCCTGTTACGCGCTGTACACCGAAGAGCTGACGGCGCACGCCCAGCACCGGGTGGAAACGGCAGGCGAGCTGCGCCGTGCGCTGGCGCAAGACGAGCTACGGGTGTTCTATCAGCCGGTGTTCCACCTGTTCACCTCGAAGATGGTCGGGGTGGAGGCACTGGTGCGTTGGCAACACCCGCAACGTGGCTTGGTGCCGCCAAGCGAATTCATCCCTATCGCCGAGCGTACCGGGCTGATTGCCGACATCGATGCCTGGGTGTTGCGCGAGGCGTGCCGCCAGATGGTCAGTTGGCAGGCTGACGGGCGCCTGCTCGAGTTCGTTGCGGTGAACATCTCCAGCCGGTTGTTCGGCCAGCGTGAGCTGTACCGGCAAGTGGCCGGGGTGTTGCACGAAACCGGTCTGGATCCTTCGCTGCTGGAGGTGGAGGTGACCGAGAGTGCGGTCATGGAAGATCCCGAAGTCGCGCTGGAGCAGTTGCACCGGTTACGTGAGCTGGGCTTGAACCTGGCAATCGATGACTTTGGCACCGGCTACTCGTCGTTGCTGCGGCTAAAGCGCCTGCCGGTGCAGAAGCTGAAGATCGACCAGGGCTTCGTCGCCGGCTTGCCGATGGATGACGACGACGTCGCGATCGTGCGGGTGATCATCGCCCTGGCCCGGAGCATGGGCATGCAGGTGCACGCCGAAGGCATCGAGCAGCCTGAGCAGGCCAGGTTCCTGCTGGAGCAGCAGTGCCAGCTGGGGCAGGGCTACTGGTTCGGGCGGCCCGTGCCGGCTGAGGGTTTGCGTTGGAGCTGAGTAGGGCGCGAAGCGGCCCTTGGTTCAGCGCTTGTTCAACCCTTTCGCCAACCGGTCCCCACCCACCTGAATCACCGCCACCAGCGCCACCAGCATGGCAATCACCGTCAGCATGATCTGGCTGTCGAAGCGTTGATACCCATACCGATAGGCAATATCCCCCAACCCACCCGCACCGATCGCCCCAGCCATGGCGGAGGAGTTGATCAGCGTCACCAGGGTAATGGTGAAACCGCCGACGATCCCTGGCAGTGCTTCGGGCAGCAATACATGCCAGACGATGTGCCAACGTCGACACCCCATGGCCTGAGCCGCCTCCACCAGGCCGTGGTCCACTTCGCGCAGGCTCACCTCGGCAATCCGTGCGAAGAACGGCGTAGCGGCGATGGTCAGCGGCACCACGGCGGCCCACACACCATAGGTGGTGCCGACCAGCAGGCGGGTGAACGGGATCAGTGCGACCATCAGGATCAGAAACGGGATTGAACGGAACAGGTTGACGAAGGCGCTCAGCACCCGGTTCAGCAGGGGCGCCTCGAAAATGCCGCCTTTATCACTGGTCACCAGCAGCACGGCCATTGGCACGCCCACCAGCAGGGCGATCAAAGACGACACGCCGACCATCAGCAGGGTGTCGAGCAAGCCTTCAAGCAAGCGGTCAAACCACATGGCCCAATACCTCCACATCTTCGGCCCAGTGGCGGGCATGTTCGAGCAAATGATGGGTGTCGTGCGGGGAGCCTTGTACCGACAGGATCAGTTGCCCAAGGGCGTGCTCGCCGATGGTTTCGACCCCGCCCTGCAGCAGGCGCACGCGTCCACCCAGGGCGCTGAACAGGTCGGACAGCGCCGGCTCGCCAAGCACTGTGAGCTTGAGCACGACGGCGGCGTCGCGACCTGCCGGGCTGGCTCGCAGGCTTGCCTGCAAGGCTGCAGGCAGCTTGGCCTGCAAGGGCGCGAGCAAGGTGCGGGTGACCTCATGGCGGGGTGTGCCGAATACCCGCCAGACGTCGCCCTGTTCGATGACTTCGCCGCGTTCCAGCACCACCACGCGATGGCAGATGTCGCGGATGACGGCCATTTCGTGGGTGATCAGCACCACCGTGAGGCCCAGACGCTGGTTGATGTCGCGCAGCAGTTCGAGGATAGATGCCGTGGTCTCCGGGTCCAGCGCCGAGGTGGCCTCGTCACACAATAGAATTTCGGGGTCATGCACCAGGGCCCGGGCGATGCCCACACGCTGCTTCTGCCCACCCGACAGTTGTGCCGGATAGACGTGATGTTTGTCCTGCAGGCCCACCAGTTCCAGCAACGCGCGGACCTTGTGCTGGCGTTCGGCCTTGGCCACGCCGGCCACCTTCAGCGGCAGCTCGACGTTCTGCCATACGGTCTTGGCCGACATCAGGTTGAAGTGCTGAAAGATCATGCCGATACGGCGGCGCAGCGCCACCAGGCGGTCTTCGTCGAACGGAGCAATGTCGACCTGATCAATCAGCACGCGCCCCTGGCTTGGTTGTTCCAGCCGATTGATGGTGCGCAACAGTGACGATTTACCTGCGCCGCTGCGGCCGATGATGCCGAAGATCTCGCCACGGCGAATATTCAGGTCGATGCCCTGCAACGCGGGCTGCTGCTGGCCCGGGTAAGTCTTGCCAAGGCCGATGAAGCGCACATGCGCGTCATTGACCTCCAGGCGCAAGGCCTGCTCCCGCGCAGGTGCCGGCGCGGTTTGAACGGATGGCGCCCTGAGGGCGCTGGCCTGCCTCATTTCAACCTTCCCAGCCGGCTTGGTAAAGGTTGCCGTGGGCCTTGTCCAGTGCTGCACGCACGGCAGGTGAATGCTGGTAGATGTCGACGAACTTGGCCAGGCGCGGATCGTCCTTGCTCTGTGGGCGTATGACGAACTGAATCACGTACTCCTTGTTTTCCAGGCCGTCGAACAGCAGCGCCGAGGTGGCATCGAAGGTGTTGGCCAGGCGAATGTAGGCCGGGTAGCCCTGCACCAGGTCGGCGTCGTCGTAGGCGCGTACCAACTGTACGGCTTCTACTTGCAGGATTTTCAGCTTCTTAGGGTTGGCGACGATATCGTCCTCGGTAGCTTTGTAACCGACACCCGATTTGAGCGTGATCAGCCCGGCCTTGGCTAGCAACTGCAGCCCGCGGCCACTGTTGATCGGATCATTGGCGATGGCCACGCTGGCACCTTCGGGCAGCTCAGCGAAGCTTTTGTATTGCTTTGAATAGAGCCCGACGTTGTTGATGATGCCGGGAGCGAAGGGCACCAGCTTGAAGCCGGCTGCAGCCTTGGCGTTTTCCAGGAAGGGGATGTGCTGGAAGTAGTTCACGTCGATGTCGCCGCTGTTGAGGCTGACATTGGGTGCGATCCAGTCACTGAATTCGATCAGTTTCACCTCCAGACCCTGCTTGTGCGCTTCTTCCACTGCCGCCTCCAGCGGGATGGCGAAGGCAGAAGTGGTGCCGATCTTCAGCGGTTCGGCAGCGGATGCACCTGCGCACAGGCCGAAGGCCAGGGCAATGGCCGCGACGGGCCGGAACAGTTTCTCAAGCATGATGCGCAACTCCAGTCGTGGCAGGGGTAAAAAAGGTGTGGCGATAGGTAGAGCCTGGATGGTCGGCGGGCAGGTGTGGGCGATCGCTCTGGAACAGTTTTTCGCGCAGGGTGCCTTCGCCGTAGGCGGTCTTGTAGCGGCCGCGCTGTTGCAGCTGCGGGACCACAAGTTCGATGAAGTCCTCATAGCTTTCCGGGGTGACGGTGCGGGTCAGATTGAAGCCGTCCAGGCCCGTTTCGTCGACCCAGGCGATCAGCTGTTCGGCGACCTCTTCGGGCGCACCGACCAAGGTCAGGTAGCGCCCGCCCAAGGCGTGCTGTTCCAGCAGGCGGCGGCGGGTCCAGGTGTTTTCCTGCAACTGGCGGGTGGCCGACTGGATAGCGTTGCCCGTGCTGGCGCCAATCGGCTCATCCAGCCCATAGGCGGCAAAGTCGATACCGGTCGAGGCGGCGAAGTGGGCCACACCCGCTTCCGGGCTGGCATAGCGCAGGTATTCGGCGTACTTGGCCTGGGCCTGCTGCTCAGTGGGCGCGACGATCACGGTAATGCCCATGAACACCTTGACCCCCTGGGGGTCGCGGCCGGCAGCCTGCGCCGCGGCGCGTACCTTGTCGACCTGGGCACGGGTGGCGGCTTTGTCCTGGCCGCTGATGAACACGCATTCAGCGTGGTTACCGGCGAAGGCCAGGCCGCGGGGCGAACTGCCGGCCTGGAACAATACCGGGGTGCGCTGCGGTGAGGGTTCGCACAGGTGGTAGCCCTCGACCTTGTAGAACTCGCCGTGGTGATGGACCTTGCGCACTTTTTCGGGCTCGGCATACACCCGTCGTGTGCGGTCTTCGACCACCGCATCGTCGGTCCAGCTGCCTTCGAGCAGCTTGTACAGCACCTGCAGGTACTCATCGGCCTGGTCGTACCTGCGGTCGTGTTCCGGCTGCTGATCCAGGCCCATGGCCCGGGCGGCGCTGTCCAGGTAGCCGGTGACGATATTCCAGCCAACCCGGCCATTACTCAGGTGATCGAGCGTGGAGAGGCGCCGCGCGAAGAGGTATGGCGCCTCGTAAGTAAGGTTGGCGGTAAGGCCGAAGCCAAGATTGTGGGTGACGGCGGCCATGGCCGACACCAGCAGCAGCGGGTCGTTGACCGGCAACTGGATCGATTCCTTCAGTGTCACGTCCAACGACTTGCCGTAGATGTCGTAGGTGCCGACGATATCGGCGATGAACAGGCCGTCGAACAGCCCACGCTCCAGCAGGCGCGCCAGATCTGTCCAGTAGCTGATGGACGTGTATTGGGTCGATGTGTCCCGTGGATGCGTCCACAAGCCGTGGTTGATATGCCCGATGCAGTTCATGTTGAAGGCATTGAGCAGGATATGCCTGGCCATCAGATGGTCCCCCGACGCGGTGGGTTTTCATCGTTGAGGTAGTAGTTGCCGATGGCGTGGTACTTCCAGCGCACCGGGTCGTGCAAGGTGTGCACGCGGGCGTTGCGCCAGTGGCGGTCGAGGTTGTGCTCGGCCAAGGTGGCCTGGCTGCCGGCCAGCTCGAACAACGTAGTGCCTGCGGCGAGGGCTATTTCGGTGCTGATCGCACGGGCTTGTGCAACGGCGATGGAGGCAGCGGCGACGGTATCGGCGTTGCTGTCGGCCTGGGCGCGGTCGAGGAATTCGCCGGCGCGCTCGAGCAAGGCCTCGGTGGCGTGCAGGCGGATGGCAAGTTGGCCGAAGCTTTTGAGCGTCAGGGGATCTTCGCTGGCCTTGTCTTGGCCGGAGTCGACCCATGGCCGGCTGCGCGTGCGCACGAAGTGCAGGGCATCCTCATAAGCGGCGCGGGCGATCCCGGTGTCGATGGCGGCGTGAAGAATCTGCGCCAGCGGGCCGACCGGGGTAGGGCGCTCGAACGCCGATTGGAAGGGCACCACGTCTTCAGCGCTGACCCGCACGTTGTCGAACACCACCGAGCCACTGCCTGTGGTGCGTTGGCCGAACCCGCTCCAGTCGTCGATCACTTGCAATCCTCGGCTGTCGGCCGGGACGAAGGCCAGTTGCTGCACGCCGTGCTCATCGATCACCGACGTCGGTATGCGCTGTGCGTAAAGGGCCCCCGTGGCGTAGAACTTGCGGCCGTTGATGCGGTAGCCGTCGCCTTCGCGGGACAGGCGGGTGGTTCGGTCATGGGCGGTCTTGGTGCCCAGCTCTGCCAGGGCGTTGCCCAAGCGTTGACCGGCCAGGATTTCGGCGTAGAGGCGTTGCTGTTGGTGCGGGCTGCCGTTCACTCGCAGCACTTCCAGGGCGTAGAAGTGGTTCTGCGGGATCTGCCCAAGTGAGGCGTCGGCCTGGGCGATGCGGGCGATGACCCTGGCGAGGGTGACGTTGGAAACACCGGCGCCGCCGAATGCCTTGGGCACGCTGATGGCCCATAGGCCGGACTGGCTGAACAGGTCCAGCTCTGCGTGTGGCAGGCGGCGTTCACGGTCCCGCAGTGCGCTGTCGCGCCGCAGTTGCTGAGCGACTTGTTCGGCAATGGCCAGGGCTTGGGTGTCGCTGGTGATAACGGATGTTGTCATGGTGTGCTCCGGGGCCTGGGGCCGTTGTGCGGCCCATTCGCGGGGCAAGACTGCTCCCCCGAAAGGCCAGAAATCAGATCCAGGAATGCCGCGCAGGGAAGGTGCCGTTCAGGTGGTAAGCGCCCACCGCGTGATACTTCCAGCGCACCGGGTCATGCAGTGTGTGCACCCGGGCGTTGCGCCAGTGGCGGTCGAGGTTGAACTCGGCAAGGGTGGCGCGGCTGCCGGCCAGCTCGAACAACTTTTCACTGGCCTGCAGCGATATCTCGGTGGTCAGTACCTTGGCCTCGGCCACCGCAATCGAGGCGCGTGCGGCGGCGGCTGCGTCGATCGGTGCAGCGTTGACTTCATCGAGCACTCGCGCAGCCTTGCGCAGCAGTGCCTCGGCGGCATGCAGTTCGAGTTTCAGGCGGCCGATGTCGGCAATCACATAGGGGTCATCGCTGGCGCGCTCGACCTTGGCTTCGATCCACGGGCGCGATTTTTCGCGCACGAAGCGGATTGCATCTTCAATCGCGGCCTCGGCAATGCCGGCATCGATGGCTGCCTGGATCAGCTGCGAGCCTGCGCCCTGGATATTGGGGATATCGCGCTGGCGCCAGTTGTCGATCACCAGGTCTGCATCGACCGGTACCTGATCGAGTAGTACGGTGCCGCTGGCGGTGGTGCGCTGCCCGAAGCCTGACCAGTCATCGACGATGCGCAGCCCGGGGGAGCCGCGGCGGACAAAGGCCAGGCGCTGGCGGCCGTCGTCGTCCAATGCCTTGACGGCCACCCAATGGGCGAACAGCGCACCGGTGGAATAGAACTTCTCACCGCTGATGCGAAAGCCGTCGCCGCTGCGGGTGATTTTCGCCTTCAGCGTCAGGGTGTCCTTGGTGCCACGCTCAGGCCCGGCGTTGCCGATGCGCCAGCCGTCCAGCACGCTGCGGAAGATCAGCGCCTGTTGGGCTTGTGTTGCGGTCAGGCGCAGCAGTTGCAAAATGCCGAACTGGTTCTGTGGGATCTGCCCCAAGGCCGGGTCCGCGGCGCTGATGATACGGAACACTTCGGCGATGGTTTCGAACGAGACGTCGGGGCCGCCATAAGCCTTGGGCACGCTGATGCTGCCCAGGCCGCTACGGGTGAATTGTTCGATTTCTGCCCAAGGCAGCTTGCGCTGCTGGTCGCGGCGGGCTGCCTGCTGGCGAGCGGTCTCGGCAAGTTCGCGGGCCGCTTGCAGGGCTTGTGCGTCGTTACGCAGTATTTTCGCCGGTAGCAGCTGCGGGGAGCTGTCGAGATCGCTGTGGAATTGGGTATTTGGCTGGCTGGACATCAGTGCCGCTCCTTGGCTGCACTCGATGCCCTGGTGTTGCGCACTGGGGGTGGTGTGATCCTGACCATTCCTGACCTCACAAATTGAATATGTCGCTACAGCTGATGGCGACTGACGTTTGCTGGTCCGGTGGTCCGGTTTATATACCCTAATGGCCTATTAAAATATTATGAAATAACATTTTTGAATATATATAGAAGTGGGGATTTGTGTGAACTGCACTGCCCCTATCGCCGGCTTGCCGACGATAGGGGCAGTGCAACGAATGCAGATTATTCGGAAGCCGCAGTCCCGAGAAACTTGCGCAAGAACTGCCGAGTCCGCTCTTCCCTGGGATTGGCAAACAGCGCCTTGGCCTCGCCCTGCTCGACGATCACCCCCTTGTCGAAGAAGATCACCCGGTTAGCCACATCACGCGCAAAGCTCATCTCGTGGGTGACGATGATCATGGTGCGCTTTTCTTCCGCCAGGCCGCGGATGGTCGACAGCACTTCGCCGACCAGCTCAGGGTCGAGCGCCGAGGTGGGTTCATCGAACAGGATCACCTCAGGCTCCATGGCCAGCGCCCGGGCGATGGCAACGCGCTGTTGCTGTCCGCCCGAAAGGCGTTTGGGGTAGGCGTCTTCCTTGCCCGCCAGCCCGACCTTGGCCAGCAGCTTGCGGCCCAGCTCGATGGCTTGGGCGCGGGGCGTCTTCTTGACGATCACCGGCCCTTCGATGACGTTTTCCAGCGCTGTACGATGAGGGAACAGGTTGAAGCTCTGGAACACGAAGCCGGCCTGCTGGCGCAAGCGGCGAATGGCACTTTGCTGGTTACCAAGCGGGCGGTTGGCATCGATGCTGATGGCACCGATCTGAATGCGCCCGGCGTCTGGCGTTTCCAGCAGGTTGAGGCAACGCAGGAAGGTAGTCTTGCCCGAGCCGCTGGGGCCGATGATGGCCACCACTTCGCCCGGTTGCACGGTCAGGTTGATGCCGTTGAGCACGGTCTGGCCTTTGAACTGCTTGGTCAGCCCTTCTACTACGATCATCTTCAGTGCTCCTGGTCGTGCTGGTTGACCCGCGCTTCCATGCGGTTCTGGAAGTGCGCGAGGATGCTGCAGAGGATCCAGTAGACCACCGCAACGGCCAGGTACATGGTGAATACTTCGAAAGTGCGCGCAGTAATCAGCTGCGCCTGGCGGAACAGCTCGGGCACCTGGATGGTCGCCGCCAAGGCGGTGTCCTTGACCAGCGAAATGAAGCTGTTACCCAGCGGCGGCAACGCCGTGCGCAGGGCTTGCGGCAGGATCGCCCGGCGCATGGCCTGGGTGCGGGTCATGCCGATGCTGGCGGCTGCTTCCCACTGGCCACGGTCGATCGAGGAGATCGCCGCACGCAGGATTTCGCAGATATACGCTGCCATGTTCAGCGACAGGCCAATCAGCGAGGCCGGGATCGGGTCGAGCTCGATACCGATCTGCGGCATGCCGAAGTAGATCACGAACAACTGCACCAGCAGCGGTGTGCCCCGGAAGAACGACACATAGATGCGTGCCAGCCAGTCCAGCGGCAGGATCTTCGACAGGCGCATCAGTGCCAGGGCAAAACCCAGCACCAGGCCGAAGAACATACCGCCGACACTCAGCAGCACTGTATAACCCGCGCCCTTCAGCAGGAAGGGCGCGGAATCGACAACGAGTTGCAGGCTTTCAGCGATCATTTGGTGACATCGGCACCGAAGTATTTCTCGGACAGCTTGGCCAGGGTGCCATCGGCCTTGAGCTTGTCGATAGCCTTGTCGATGGCCGCCAGCAGCTCCGGCTCACCCTTGCGCAGGGCCACGCCGCTTTCCAGGCGCGAGAAGGCGTCGCCTGCAAGCTCGGTGTCCTTGGCTTTTTGCGCGTATTCCAGGGCGGCCAGGCGGTCGATCAGGATGGCGTCGATACGGCCGTTGCGCAGGTCGGCGAACTTGCTCGGGTCATCTTCGTAGGTGCGCACTTCAGCGTTCGGAACGTCCTGCTTCACCCACTGTTCGTAATTGGTGCCCAGGCCCACACCGACCTTCTTGCCGGCCAGGTCCTGCGCGGTCTTGATGTTCAACTGCTCGGCTTTTTTCTTCAGGATCAGCGCCTGGATGCCGGAGACGGTGTAGGGCTCGGAGAAGTCATACTTCTTCTTGCGCTCCTCGGAGATGGTCACTTGGTTGACCACCACGTCCAGGCGCTTGGATTCCAGCGCTGCAAGGATGCCATCCCATTTGGTCGGCTGGATCTTGGCCTTGACGCCCAGCTCCTTGGCCAGCAGTTCCGAAAACTCGACCTCGAAGCCGGCGAGCTTGCCGTTTTCATCCTGGAAGCTGAACGGCGGGTAGGTGCCCTCGAGGCCGACGTTGATCACGCCTTTTTCCTGGATGGTTTTCAGTTGCTCGCCGGCGAATGCCTGGCTGAACAGACCGGTGCCCAGCAGGATGGCCAGGCTGGCATTGAGAAGCGGTTTGGCGAATTTCGACATGTCAGGCCCCGCGCTTGTTGTGGAAGTGGTGGGTGGCGACTATAGGGTTGGCTTCATAGGCCAGGAAATAATAAAAACTTATTTTGTTATTTCCTTTTTGATCTGTGCCGGGTTTTGGCTGCTTTGAGGGTAGGCGACGATGCCGGGTCCGTCATCGCGGCTTATGCCCGACTTAGCGCAGGATGGAATAAAGCGTTGTTTTTTCCAAGGGGCTGATTTGCCGTAAAGTGGATTGCAAACTATCTGATTGGCCCTGGCAGGAGAGCACCGTGAGCGAACAACCTTCATCCGCGCATTGGCAGTTGCACAGTATTGTCAGCGGCCTGCGCAGCGCCCGTGAGCAGTGGCGCAGCCGCAATGGCCGCAGCATTGGCGAGCAGGGCGGGCGCGAACTGCCTTCGCGCGAGGCCATTCGGCAGGTCCTCGAGCAGCTATGCGGTGCGCTGTTTCCGATGCGCCTTGGCCCGGTAGACCTGCGCGAAGAGAGCGAGGACTTCTACGTTGGCCACACCCTCGACGCCGCGCTGACCGCGTTGCTGGCCCAGGCACGCCTGGAACTGCGCTATGCCGCGCGCCAGAGCAACGCTGACCTGGCCGCCGTCGATGCCCAGGCACTGCGCCTGATCCAGGATTTTGCCGCCGCCCTGCCAGGCCTGCGCGTGCTGCTCGACACCGATGTGCTCGCCGCCTACCACGGTGACCCGGCAGCGCGCAGCGTCGACGAAGTGCTGCTGTGCTATCCGGGCATACTCGCCATCATCCATCACCGACTGGCCCACCATTTGTACCAGGCCGGTTTGCCATTGTTGGCGCGCATCTGTTCGGAGCTGGCGCATTCGGCCACGGGTATCGATATCCACCCGGGCGCGCAGATCGGCCCGAGCTTCTTCATCGACCACGGTACCGGTGTGGTGATCGGCGAGACTGCAATCATCGGTGAGCGTGTGCGCATCTACCAGGCGGTGACCCTTGGCGCCAAGCGCTTCCCGAGCGATGAGTCGGGTACGTTGCACAAAGGCCTGGCCCGCCACCCGATCGTTGAGGACGATGTTGTGATCTACGCGGGGGCGACCATCCTGGGAAGGATCACCATCGGCAAAGGTTCGACCATTGGCGGCAATGTGTGGCTGACCCGGAGTGTGCCGGCCGAAAGCAACATTACCCAGGCCAATCTACAGTTGGATTGCCAGGGCAAGAATTGACCTGAATTCTTCACCGCCTGTACCGGCCTTATGCCGGTGCAGGAATGCGCCGATCAGCAGCCCGGGTCGCATCGAATCCCGATCCATGGTTAACTTGAACGCTTGTTCAACGAAAAAACGCTGGTCCGCTGCCGGTGTTCAACAGGAGGATTCCTTTGCTGAACCCGTTCATTCCGAACCTCACGTCAATCGACGAGGTGCATGCCCAATGAGTGCACCGACCTCTTCCAACAGCCAGATCCGCATGAACCCTCCGGTGTTCTATTTTGCGGCAAGCTTCATACTCATCTTCGGCCTGGTGGTCATCGCCCAACCTCAAGCAGCGGGCGACTGGCTCTTGGCTGCGCAGAACTGGGCGGCCAATACGGTCGGCTGGTACTACATGCTGGCCATGACCCTGTACCTGGTCTTCGTGGTGGTCACCGCCTTGTCCGGCTACGGCAAGATCAAGCTCGGTGCCGACCACGACGAACCCGAGTTCAGCTACCTGTCGTGGGCCGGCATGTTGTTCGCCGCCGGTATCAGCATCACCCTGTTCTTCTTCTGCGTTTCCGAACCCCTGACCCACATGCTCCAGCCCCCCCAAGGTGAGGCGGGCACGGCGGAGGCCGGGCGCCAGGCGATGCAGATACTGTTCCTGCACTGGGGCCTGCATGGCTGGGGCGTGTTTGCCTTCGTCGGCATGGCGCTGGCCTATTTCGCCTATCGCCACAACCTGCCGTTGGCTTTGCGTTCGGCGCTGTATCCGCTGATCGGCAAGCGTATCAACGGGCCGATCGGCTACGCGGTAGACGGTTTCGGCATCATCGCCACGGTGTTCGGCCTTGGCGCTGACATGGGCTTCGGGGTGCTGCACCTCAATGCCGGCCTCGACTACCTTTTCGGCATCAGCCATAGCCAATGGGTGCAGATCGCGCTCATCGTCCTGATGATGGGCGCTGCGGTGGCTGTAGCGGTTGCGGGGGTAGAGAAGGGTGTTCGGGTGATGAGCGACATCAACCTGTTCCTGGCCTGTGCCCTGCTGCTGTTCGTGCTGTTTGCCGGGCCCACCCAGCACCTGTTCAATACCCTGATCCAGAACCTTGGCGATTACCTTGGCGCCCTGCCACGCAAGAGCTTCGACGTTTATGCCTACGGCGAAAACCGTGACTGGCTGGGTGGCTGGACGGTGTTCTACTGGGCCTGGTGGATTGCCTGGGCGCCTTTCGTGGGGCTGTTCATCGCCCGTATCTCGCGTGGCCGAACCATCCGTGAATTCGTCTTCGGCGTGCTGCTGATCCCGCTGGGCTTCACCCTGGCGTGGATGTCGATCTTCGGCAACAGCGCGCTGGACCAGGTGCTGAACCACGGCATGACCGCGCTCGGCCAGTCGGCCATCGATAACCCGTCGATGAGCCTGTACCTGCTGCTGGAGACCTACCCGTGGAGCAAGGCCGTCATCGCGGTGACGGTGTTCATCAGCTTCGTGTTCTTCGTCACATCGGCGGACTCGGGCACGGTGGTGCTCTCGACCTTGTCCGCCAAGGATGGCGGTGCTGATGAAGACGGGCCGAACTGGTTGCGGATCTTCTGGGGCGCGATGACTGCGCTGATCACTAGCAGCCTGCTGTTCGCCGGCAGCATCGACTCGCTCAAATCGGCGGTGGTGCTGACCTCGCTGCCGTTCTCGTTGATCCTGCTGTGCATGATGTGGGGGCTGCATAAGGCGTTCTACCTGGAGTCGCAGCGCCAGATCGCCCAGTTGCATTCGCTGGCACCGTTCGCGCAGTCCCGCCGTGGCCGTGGTGGTTGGCGCCAGCGCTTGAGCCAGGCGGTGCACTTCCCGTCACGCGATGAGGTGTACCGCTTCATGGACGACGTGGTGCGCCCGGCGATTGCCGATGTGCGCGAGGTGTTCGAGCAGAAAGGCCTGGTACTGGTGACCCAGGACGACCCCAGCCATGACAACGTCAGCCTGAAAGTGGGCCATGGTGAAGAGCAGCCGTTCATCTATCAGGTGCAGATGCGTGGGTATTTCACGCCGTCGTTCGCGCTGGGTGGGTTGGGGACGCAGGATTTGAAGAACCGCCGTTATTACCGGGCGGAGGTGCACCTTAGCGAGGGCAGCCAGAACTACGACCTGGTGGGCTACAGCAAGGAGCAGATCATCAACGACATCCTCGACCAGTACGAGCGGCATATGCAGTTCTTGCATCTGGTCCGCTAGACCGCCGGGGCCGCAGTGCGGCCCTTTCGCGACACAAGGCCGCTCCAACAGGGATACGCGATTGCCTGTAGGAGCGGCCTTGTGTCGCGAAAGGAGGCCAAAGGCCTCCCAAGGTTCTTTCAGAACGGCGCATCCCCCAGGATGGTCGCCCGATGCATCACCCGCCGGTTCGGCCGGTAATCATCCACCGCAAAATGCTGAGTGACGCGGTTGTCCCAGAACGCCACGTCGTTCTCCTGCCAACGCCAGCGAATGCTGAACTCCGGCCGCGTCGCATGGGCGAACAGCAGCTTGAGCAATGCTTCACTCTCCAGCTCGCTCAGCTCATTGATCCGCGTGGTGAACCCTTCATTGACGAACAACGCCTTGCGGCCGCTCACCGGGTGCGTACGAATAACCGGGTGTGACAGCGGCGGGTTGTTGCGCCGGGTCGCTTCCCAGCGCGCCAGGTCTTCAGGCGTAGTGCCAAAGCGCTCGAGCGGGAACGATTTGGTGAAATCGTGCATTGCAGTCAGGCCATCGAGCATCTCGCGCAGGGGTGCCGACAGGGCTTGGAAAGCGGCAATGCCGCTGGCCCACAAGGTATCGCCGCCATAGGCCGGCAACTGCTTGGCACTGAGCACCGCACCCAGCGCCGGGGTCGGCAGGAAGGTCACGTCGGTGTGCCACACGGCATTATCGCGTACGTCGGTGACCGCGGTGTCGAGGATCAGCACCTGCGGGGTTTGCGGTACGTTGGGGTAGATCGGGTGGATGTGCAGGTCGCCGAAGCGCGCGGCAAAGTGCGCTTGCTGCTCGGGTGTGATCGGCTGGTCCCGGAAGAACAGCACCTGGTGTTGGAGCAGTGCCTGCTCGATGGCGTCGCGCTGCTCGACGGTAATCTCGCGACTGATGTCCACGCCGCTGATCTGGGCGCCGAGGGCCGGGCTGAGGGGGGTAACGGTCAGGCTCATGTCTTTTCTCACTCCAGGCGCCGGGTAGCCGGCGTGGTCAGTCCGCAATCGGTCAGTGGCTTTGCCCATGCCAGGGCACCAGCTTGCGCTGCAGGGCGCGCAGGCCCATCTCCAGGGCGAAGGCGATCAGGGCGATCAGCAGGATGCCCAGCACCACCACGTCGGTCACCAGAAACTGCGCCGCCGACTGCACCATGAAGCCCAGGCCGCTAGTGGCAGCGATCAGCTCGGCGGCTACAAGGGTCGACCAGCCCACACCCAGGCCGATACGGATGCCGGTGAGTATGTCGGGCAGGGCGCTGGGCAGGATTACGTGGCGGATCAGTTGCACCTTGGTCGCCCCCAGCGATTGCGCAGCGCGCAATCTGGCCGGGTCGACGGTGCGCACGCCGGTGGCCGTGGCGATGGCGATCGGGGCGAAGATTGCCAAGTAGATCAGCAGTACCTTGGACAGCTCGCCGATACCGCACCAGATGACGATCAGTGGCAGGTAGGCCAGTGGCGGTATGGGGCGGTAGAACTCGATCAGTGGATCGAGGATGCCGCGAGCCACACGGTTGTAGCCGATGGCGATTCCGACCGGGATGGCAGTCAGGGTCGCGGCAACCAGCGCCAGGCCGATGCGGCCCAGGCTCGCGCCCAGGTGTTGCCACAGGCTGGCGTCCATGTAGCCTTGGGTGAGCAAGCTCCAGGCTTTGGCCAGGATGTCACCGGGTGCAGGCAGGAACAGTGGCTCGATCCAGCCGGCGGCGGTCACCAGCCACCAGACCAGCAGCAGGCTGGCCAGGGTTAGCGTGCTGATCCAGCGGGTGGCGAGCTGGCGGCGCGCTTTTTCAACGGGCCGGGCTTGGCTGTCGCGCTTGCTGGCGACCAGCAGATCAAGGCTGCTCATGCGTGCTCCTGCAGGCTTTGGCGTTGGGAGAAAACCCGCGCCAGCACATGCTCGCGGGTTTCAATGAAGCGAGGGTCAGACTTTATTGCCCGGGCCGATTCGCCAGCGGCATAACGTTGGCCGAAGTCCAGCTGCAGGCGCTCGACCACACGGCCTGGGTCGGGGGCCAGCAGCACCAGTTCGGTAGCAAGGAATACGGCCTCCTCGATGTCGTGAGTGATCAGGAACACCGGTTTGGCGGTGCGCTGCCAGACTTGCAGCAACAGTTCCTGCATCTGCTCGCGAGTGAACGCGTCGAGGGCGCCGAACGGCTCGTCCATCAGCAGCACCCTTGGGTCGGCCGCCAGCGCGCGGGCCAGGCCCACACGCTGCTTCTGGCCACCGGACAGTTGCCAGATGCGCCGCTCGCCAAAGCCATCCAGATCGACCAGTGCCAGCATTTCCCGTGCCTTGGCCTCTCGCTCGCCGCGGGCTACACCGCCCAGCTCCAAGCCGAAGGCGACATTGCCCAGCACGTTCTGCCACGGCAGCAGGGCATCGTCCTGAAACACCACGCCGCGTTCGGCGCCGGGGCCTTGCACCGGCACGCCGTCAAGGGTGATGCGCCCGCCGCTGGGGGCGACGAAGCCCGCGATCAGGTTGAGCAGGGACGTCTTGCCGCTGCCGGAGGGACCCAGCGCTACAAGCAGCTGGCCTGGGCCCAGGCTGAGGTTGATGTCGGCCAGCACAGGGGTGCTGGCGCCGGGGTACTGTGCGCTGATGCGCTCCAGTTCTAGCAAGGCCATGACGGGCTCCGGATCAATTGGGCAAGAACTTGGCGCTGACGTAGGCCGAATAGTCCGGCAGCACGGCGTCGACCTTGCCTTGCTGCTTGAGGAAGGTGGCGGTGTCGGTCAGCGCTTGAGTGGTCGGTGCGCCCAGGGCGTCGGCCTGGTCGGCGGCCAGCGGGTAGACGTTGCCTTGCAACAGAACAGGAATATCACTGGCCTTGGCACCGGACAGCTTCACCAGCTTGGCCACGTTGTCCTTGTTGGCAAGCCAGGCCTGCGGGTCTTTGCGATAGTCGGCGTAGGCGTCGAGGGTGACCTTGGCAAACGCTTTGACCACGTCGGGGTGCTTGTCGGCGAAGTCCTTGCGCACGATCCAGGCATCGAAGGTCGGTGCGCCTTTCTCGGCCAACTCTCCGGAGGTGATCAGCACCTTGCCGTTTTCCTTGGCCACACCCAGGGCGGGGTCCCAAACGTAGGTGGCGTCGATGTCGCCGCGCTTCCAGGCAGCGATGATCGCCGGTGGGGCGAGGTTGAGGATCTGCACCTTGGACGGGTCGATGTTCCAGCTCTTCAGCGCGGCCAGCAGGCTGTAGTGGCCGGTGGAAACAAAGGGCACGGCGACTTTCTTGCCGATCAGGTCTTGTGGGGTCTTGATGCTGTCGCGGGCCACCAGCGCTTCGCCGGCGCCGATCTGGGTGGCGATCAGGAAGGTTTCCACCGGCAGCTTGCGGGTGGCGGCAGCGGCCAGCGGGCTGGAGCCCAGGTAGCCGATCTGCACGTCGCCGCTGGCCACTGCGGTGATCACATCGGCGCCGTTATCGAACTTGCGCCAGTCGATGCTGGCCTTGCTGGCTTTTTCGTAGTCGCCATCGACCTGGGCCACCTTGGCCGGGTCGACGGTGGTCTGGTAGGCGACGGTAAGGTCGGCGGCCTGGGCGAACCAGCTGGTGCCGGCGAGGGTCAGGGCGGCGAGCAGGCGCAGTGGAGCGTGCGGGATCATGGTCGAACCTCTTGTCAGGCAATCGGTGTGATGGATGGCAAGAAGGCTAGATGATCTAAGAAACAGAAAATAAATAACTTTTTGGAATTAGCATAGGAGCCATTCGCTTTAAGCTGAAGGGCTTGATCAGGCTTCAGGGTGAAGACCAAGTGCACTGCTCGGTCTTTTCGGCTTGACAGAGCAATTGGAAATAAGGATATGAGCAAACGTTTGCAAATAACCTAAAGCTATTACAAGCGTCTGCCGATACAGCTTTTGGCAGTAAAGGTTTCAACCATATGCCTTAAAAATCTTACAAATTCATAAAACGGTCATTTTGGATTTATAGGATTGTCATTATCCTGTAGCGCAGGTGGCGTCTTAGACCAAAGTCGTGAAATGTTCAGTAACGATTGACTTAGTGGTCATTCTTTGGGACTAAATCGCCAGTCCACGGTGAGCGGGGCATCAGATCCTGCCGCCAGAGATACACAAAAATTAGAACGTAGAGGAGCAAAACATGTACAAGTCCAGCCTGGCTCTGGCCGTGGCACTGGGGGTTCTCGCCCAACAAGCAGGCGCTGCCGGTTTCGTTGAAGACAGCAAATTGTCCCTCAGCTCGCGCACCATGTATTTCAACGATGACAACCGTGATGGCGGTACCGACCAAGAAGAAAGTGGTCAGGGTTTCAAGCTCGACTACCTGTCTGGTTTCACCCAGGGTGTCGTAGGCTTTGGTGTTGATGTACAAGCGCTGTGGGGTATTCACCTTGATGGTGGCCGTGGCAGCCGTCCAGATGCCAACAACAGCTTCTTCCCAAGCGATTCCGATGGGTCTGCAGTCCACGATTGGGCACGTATTGGCGGTAATGCCAAGGCTCGCTTCTCGAAGACCGAGGCCCATTTCGGTAGCGCGCTGGCTCCGAATCTGCCAATCCTGGTTGCCAACGATGGCCGTCTGCTGCCGCAAACTTTTGAAGGCGGTACCATTCAGTCGAAGGAAATCGACAACCTGACCATCAACGCAGGTCAGCTGACTCACGCCATGGGCCGTGCTTCGAGCAACCGCACGGGTTTGTCTGTTGCCGGCTCTGCGGTTGACAGCAACAAGTTCTACTACGGCGGTCTGGACTACAAGCTCACTCCAGATCTGACCCTGCAGTACTACTACTCGAACCTGAAGGACTTCTACAAACAGCACTTCCTGGGTGCAACCCACGTCTTTAAACTTTCGGACGATTCCTCGTTCAAGACTGACCTTCGCTACTTCGACAGCAGCAGCGACGGGAAGAACGGCGATGGTGGTGAGTACTTCTTCAACAACAACGGCGGTTACGCTAAAAATGCTGGCGAGATCGACAACAAGACCTGGTCGGCCATGTTCACCTACACCCTGGGTGGCCATGCGTTGATGGTTGGCCATCAGCAGGTCAGCGATGACGGTGGTTTCGTCTGGCTGAACCAAGGTAACGTCGAGGATGGTAATGGCAACCTGGAAGGCGCTGGTGGTGCCAGCTTCTACCTGTTCACCGACAGCATGATCAACCAGTTCGCCCGCGCAGGTACCAACACTACGTTCGGCCAGTACAGCTATGATTTCGCCCGTGTTGGCGTCCCTGGCCTGAAGGCGTCGGTCTCCTACCTGCGTGGTACTGATATCCGTAACCAATCTGGTAGCGGTACTTACCACGAATGGGAACGCGACGCTCGTGTCGACTACGTGATTCAAGAAGGCACCTTGAAAGGTCTGGGTGCGAGCCTGCGTCACGGTATTTACCGCGGCGAAGGCGAGGCTCCGGTCGATAAGGACCAGACCCGCTTCATCGTGAACTACACTTACAACTTCATGTAAAACGTAGTTGTGAAAAAGAGCCTCGCCTAGCGCGAGGCTTTTTTGTGCGCGTCATTTTGTATTCCTTATGGTTATAAATAAATCATTATTTATTCTTTTTGTTTTTATCGGAATGCAGGCAAATTGAACCTCACAAGGCCAGCCCATAGCCCAGGAGCCGCACCATGAGTCTCAAACTCGGCGACATCGCCCCCGACTTCGAACAGGATTCCAGCGAAGGTACGATCCGCTTCCACGAGTGGCTCGGTAACAGCTGGGGTGTGCTGTTCTCTCACCCGGCCGACTTCACCCCGGTGTGCACCACCGAGCTGGGCCTGACCGCCAAGCTCAAGGACGACTTCGCCAAACGTGGGGTCAAGGCCATCGCCCTGTCCGTGGACCCGGTCGACTCGCACCACAAGTGGATCGAGGACATTAACGAGACCCAGAACACCGTGGTCAACTTCCCAATCATCGCCGACGCCGACCGCAAGGTTTCCGACCTGTACGACCTGATCCACCCGAACGCCAGCGACACCCTGACCGTGCGCTCGCTGTTCGTCATCGACCCGAACAAGAAGGTACGCCTGACCATTACCTATCCAGCCAGTACCGGGCGCAACTTCAACGAAATACTGCGGGTGATCGACTCGCTGCAGCTCACCGACAACCACAAGGTCGCCACGCCAGGTAACTGGCAGGATGGCGACGAAGTGGTGATCGTGCCTTCGCTGAAGGATGAGGACGAGATCAAGCAGCGCTTCCCGAAAGGCTACCGCGCTGTAAAACCCTATCTGCGGCTGACCCCGCAACCCAATCGCTGAAGAATTCTCGTTGCATTGCTCTTAGCCATAGCAGGGATATTCGGGCCGTTTCGACGGCCCTTTTTTATGCCTGCACAAACCGCTCAGGCGTGGGGCTGCTGCGCAGCCCATCGCGACACAAGGCGCGGCTCCTCGTAGGAGCGGCCTTGTGTCGCGAAAGGGCCGCAAAGCGGCCCCAGTATCAAAGAATCACCAAAGCACTTTATGGAATAAACAAATGAAAAAATATGATTTCTAGATATATACCCAGGCTGCTAATGTCACCCCAACAGAACACAAGGAAGCGCTTCAATGCTGGTCGTCTCAATCGGTGGTAGCCCCAGTACCCGTTCCCGCTCCGGCGTGCTGCTCGAGCGTTCGCGCCAGTGGCTGCAGGACCGTGGCGCCGAGGTGGTGACCTTCCAGGTACGTGACTTCGCCGCTGAGGACCTGCTCCATGCGCGCTTCGACAGCCCGCAGGTGCAACACTTCCAGCAACTGGTGGCTCAGGCCGACGGCCTGATCGTCGCCACCCCGGTGTACAAGGCATCGTTTGCCGGGGCATTGAAAACATTGCTCGACCTGCTGCCCGAACGCGCCCTGGCTCACAAGATCGTGCTGCCAATCGCCACCGGCGGCAGCATCGCCCACATGCTGGCGGTGGATTACGCGTTAAAGCCGGTGCTGTCAGCACTCAAGGCGCAAGAGACCCTGCAAGGGATCTTCGCCGACGACAGCCAGGTCGCCTACGCAGAGGACGGCCAGCCGGCACAGTTGTCACCCGCTCTGCAAGAGCGCCTGCAGGACGCGCTGGAAACCTTCCACGTTGCCCTGGCCCGTCGGCCGCGGCCCGTGGCCCCCGGCGTACTCAACGAACGCTTGATCAGTGCCCGCTGGAGCATCTGAACCGGCACAACGGCTTTATCGCGTCATACACCTTACTCGCCCGTCAACGAGGCAAGCAGGTGCAACCCGAACCTACTCGCACAGGAGAGCGCCATGCGCACAGTCTTCTTGCGTCGTGGTCTGGTCGCCCTGTTTGCGGCGGCTGTGTCCTTCGGCGCCATTACCCAAGCCCAGGCTGAAAGCCTGCGTATCGGCTATCAGAAATACGGCACCCTGGTGCTGCTCAAAGCCAAGGGCACGCTGGAAAAGCGCCTGGCCGATCAGGGCATCCAGGTGCAATGGACCGAATTCCCCGGTGGCCCGCAGCTGCTCGAAGGCTTGAATGTCGGCTCCATCGACTTTGGCGTAACTGGTGAAACGCCGCCGGTATTCGCTCAGGCCGCCGGTGCCGATCTGCTCTATGTGGCCTACGAACCGCCTGCGCCGCACAGTGAAGCGATCCTTGTACCGAAGGGTTCGCCGATCCAGTCGGTGAAGGAACTCAAAGGCAAGAAAGTTGCGCTCAACAAAGGTTCGAACGTTCACTACCTGCTGGTCCGCGCCCTGGAAGAGGCCGGCCTCAAGTACAGCGATATACAGCCCGTCTACCTGCCGCCGGCCGATGCCCGCGCCGCGTTCGAGCGTGGCAGCGTCGATGCCTGGGTGATCTGGGACCCGTACCAGGCCGCCGCCGAACAGCAGCTGCAGGCACGCACCCTGCGTGACGGCAAAGACCTGGTCGACAACCACCAGTTCTACCTGGCCACCCGCAACTACGCGACCCAGCATCCGGCTGTGATCAACGCCCTCATCGAAGAAGTACGCGCCGTGGGCAAATGGTCGCAGGCCAACCCGCAGGAAGTGACCGACCAGGTCGCTCCGCTGCTCGGGCTGCCTGCCGACATCACCCTGACTTCGGTCAAGCGCCAAGGCTACGGTGCCGCGCCGCTGACCCCCGAGGTGGTGGCCGCACAACAGAAAATCGCCGACACCTTCCAGGCGCTGAAGCTGATTCCCAAGCCGCTGAGCATCAAGGACGTGATCTGGACACCCCCGGCCAAGGTCGCCAGCGCGCCTTGATTGATTCGCCTGTGCCGGGGCGCCGCTGTGGCCCTCGCCACCTTTAAGGAGACAACTCCAATGAGCCTTAACATTTTCTGGTTCCTCCCGACCCACGGTGACGGCAAGTACCTGGGCACATCCGAGGGTGCCCGTGCGGTCGATCACGGTTACCTGCAACAGATTGCCCAGGCCGCCGACCGTCTCGGCTTTGGTGGTGTGCTGATCCCTACCGGGCGCTCCTGCGAGGATTCCTGGTTGGTGGCAGCATCGCTGATCCCGGTGACCCAGCATCTGAAATTCCTGGTTGCCCTGCGTCCAGGCATCATTTCGCCGACGGTCGCGGCGCGCCAGGCGGCAACCCTGGACCGCCTGTCCAACGGCCGGGCGCTGTTCAACCTGGTCACCGGTGGCGACCCCGACGAGCTGGCCGGTGATGGCCTGCACCTGAACCACCAGGAGCGCTACGAAGCCTCGGTCGAGTTCACGCGTATCTGGCGCAAGGTGCTGGAGGGCGAGAACGTCGACTACCAAGGCAAGCACATCCAGGTGAAGGGCGCCAAGCTGCTCTATCCGCCCATTCAGCAACCACGCCCGCCTCTGTATTTCGGTGGCTCGTCCGAAGCCGCCCAGGATCTTGCTGCCGAGCAGGTTGAGCTGTACCTGACCTGGGGCGAGCCACCAGCCGCTGTTGCCGAGAAAATCGCTCAGGTGCGGGAGAAGGCTGCCGCGCAAGGTCGCGAAGTACGCTTTGGTATCCGTCTGCATGTGATCGTGCGGGAAACCAACGACGAAGCCTGGGCCGCGGCAGACCGCCTGATTTCGCACCTGGACGACGACACCATCGCCCGGGCCCAGGCCTCGCTGGCGCGCTTCGACTCGGTGGGCCAGCAACGCATGGCCGCATTGCATGGCGGCAACCGTGACAACCTCGAAGTCAGCCCCAACCTGTGGGCGGGTGTCGGCCTGGTACGCGGTGGCGCCGGTACCGCGCTGGTCGGTGATGGCCCGACTGTCGCAGCGCGGGTCAAGGAATACGCAGACCTGGGGATAGATACCTTCATCTTCTCAGGTTACCCACACCTGGAAGAGTCCTACCGCGTTGCCGAGCTGCTGTTCCCGCACTTGGACGTGCAGCGCCCGGAGCAACCGCAGACCGGTGGCTACGTGAGCCCGTTCGGCGAGATGGTGGCCAACGACATCCTGCCCAAGTCCGTGTCGCAGAGCTGAGGGCGCAGCCATGAGTCGTGCAACGTCCTCCACTCTGACCCAGCGCCTGGCGCCGTGGGCGCTGCCGGTACTGCTGTTGGCTGTCTGGCAGCTGGCGGTCAGTGCTGGCTGGTTGTCGACGCGCATCCTGCCTGCACCCAGCGCCGTAGTCAGCGCCGGTGTCGAGCTGGTACGCAGCGGTGAAATCTGGACGCACCTGGCCATCAGCGGCTGGCGTGCCGGCCTGGGCTTTCTGATCGGTGGCAGCATTGGGCTGGTGCTGGGCTTCATCACAGGCTTGTCGAACTGGGGCGAACGCCTGCTCGACAGCTCGGTGCAGATGATCCGCAACGTGCCGCATCTGGCGCTGATCCCGCTGGTGATCCTGTGGTTCGGTATCGACGAGTCGGCAAAGATCTTCCTGGTCGCGCTGGGCACGCTGTTCCCGATCTACCTGAACACCTATCACGGTATCCGCAACGTCGACCCGGCGCTGGTGGAAATGGCCCGCAGCTATGGCCTGTCCGGCTTCGGCCTGTTCCGCCAGGTGATCCTGCCGGGTGCGCTGCCCTCGATCCTGGTCGGTGTGCGCTTTGCCCTGGGCTTCATGTGGCTGACCCTTATCGTTGCCGAAACCATTTCGGCCAACGCCGGTATCGGTTACCTGGCAATGAATGCCCGTGAATTCCTGCAGACCGACGTGGTTGTCCTGGCCATCGTCCTGTATGCCGTGCTCGGCAAGCTCGCCGACCTCGCCGCCCGTGGCCTGGAACGTGTCTGGTTGCGCTGGCACCCGGCCTACCAAGTCGCCAGGAAGGAGGGCGCATGACCATTCTCAAGGAACAGCCGCCGCGCTTGTTGCGGGGTATCCCGCTGGCCGCCAATGGCCTGCGCAAGACCTTTGGCCAGCGTGAAGTGTTGCGTGGTATCGACCTGCACATTCCGGCCGGCCAGTTCGTTGCCATCGTCGGGCGCAGCGGCTGTGGCAAGAGCACCTTGCTGCGCCTGCTGGCCGGGCTCGACCAGCCCGGCGCCGGTGAGCTTCTGGCCGGTGCCGCACCGCTGGCCGAGGCCCGCGAAGATACCCGCCTGATGTTCCAGGACGCTCGCCTGCTGCCTTGGAAAAAGGTGATCGACAACGTCGGCCTGGGCCTGTCCGGCCACTGGCGCCCCCGTGCGCTGGAAGCACTGGAGGCGGTTGGCCTGGCTGACCGCGCCAATGAATGGCCGGCAGCGCTCTCGGGTGGCCAGAAGCAGCGCGTGGCCCTGGCCCGGGCGCTGATTCATCAGCCACGCCTGCTGCTGCTGGACGAGCCGCTGGGTGCGCTGGATGCCCTGACCCGTATCGAGATGCAGCACCTGATCGAACGCCTGTGGCGTCAGCACGGCTTCACCGTGCTGCTGGTCACCCATGACGTCAACGAAGCCATTGCCGTGGCCGACCGGGTGATCCTTATCGAGGACGGCGCAGTCGGCCTGGACCTCAACGTCGATCTGGCACGGCCAAGGGTGCGTGGTTCGCACCGTCTGGCCGCGCTGGAAAGCGAAGTGCTCAACCGTGTTCTGTCGGCCCCGGGCACTGCGCCCGAGCCGGACCCTGTAGCCCCTCTGCCCACGCAACTGCGTTGGGCGCACTGAATGACTCACTTACCAGACTGAAGCCATAGAGAAGGAAGCACATCATGACTATCAAAGCCATCAACGTCCGCAACCAGTTCAAAGGCACCGTGAAAGAAATCCTCGAAGGCCCGGTATTGTCGGAAATCGATGTGCAGACCGCCTCCGGCATCGTCACCTCGGTGATCACCACCCGCTCTGTGAAGGAGCTGGAACTGCAGGTGGGCAGTGAAGTGATCGCTTTTGTGAAATCGACTGAAGTGTCCATCGCCAAGCTGTGATGTGGGCATTTGGGGCTGCTTTGCAGCCCTTTCGCGACACAAGGCCGCTCCTACAGGGGAACGCGATTTCCTGTAGGAGCGGCCTTGTGTCGCGAAAGGGCCGCAGGGCGGCCCCAGCAAGATCAGCGTTTAGTAAGAAACGGCGGCAGGTACAAGCCCAGGTACGCCTCGAACACCCGCTTGCCTTCCTCGGCCATGCGCGGGGTAATCGCCTCGTGCAACTGTACCGAGCGCGCATACACCCGGTCGCTCAACTCCATGGCCAGTGCAAACACATCCACGTCCGCAGGCATTACCGGCAACCGGAAATGCTGGTCGAACAGTTTGTGCATCAACTCACCCAGCTCCATGTCGTGCTGCCGGTCCGCCTGCACCACTTCGCTCAGGCCATGCTGGGCCAGGATCAGCTGACGCGCTGCAGCATCCTCGTTGTAGATGTCGAGCATGCGCTGTTCGATCAACCGTGAAAGCTCATGCCAGGTGCCAAGCGCGCTGCTGTCTATCGGTGCGCTCAACGCCTCGCGAAAAGCCCGGTGCACATCGGCCGTCAGCGCTTCGAGCAGTGCCGGCACGCTGGCAAAGAAGTGATACACCGACGAGGGTGGAATCTGCGCCCGTTCGGCCACGCTGTAGATCGACAATGCTGCCACCCCTTGCTCGGCCAACAGCTCGCGCGCCGCCGCCAGGATCGCCGCGATCCTGGCCTGGCTGCTGGCGCGCGGCTTGCGCGGGGTGGTGCTGCGGGTCATCAGTTGCTGATCGCCAGGATGCTGGCCTGATAGGCGCCGACGAACAGGTCGAAGTCGCCGACCTCTTCCTGCTCTAGGCGCGACTGCTCGGCCAGCGAATTGCGGGCGAGGGTCTCGTAGGCTTGCTGGCGTTCTGTGGGCAGCGGTTGTTCACGGAACGTTTCAGCGTGCAGGCGGCTCTGGCGCAGAGAGAACTGGATGAAGCTTTCCTCATGCTCGCCCATGCGCGCAAGCACTTGGGCCGATGGCGTCAGCGAAGCGTCGTCGACTTTGGCCTGCTGTGCGGCCAGGGCTTTGGCATGTTCGTCGCCGCCCTGGGCGCGATCGAGCAGCTCAGCCAGCTGGCCGATGCGCCCAAGCAAGTCGCTGGCCCAGGCTTTCAGCTCGATCGGGTGCCCGTCACGGCGCAGCTCAAGGCCTGGGCGACGGCCTTCCTTGACTACGGTCAGGAAGTTGTCGGTGCACTGGCCGCATTCGCCATTGTCCAGCAGCGGGCTGTCTTCCAGGGCACAGAACAGCAGGAACGCATCGAGGAAGCGCGCCTCGGTCAGGTCGATGCCTACCGGCAGGAACGGGTTGATGTCCAGGCAGCGTACCTCGACATACTGTACGCCGCGTGAGGTCAGGGCCTGGATCGGCCGCTCGCCGGTGTAGGTGACACGCTTGGGGCGGATGTTCGAGTAGTACTCGTTCTCGATCTGCAGGATGTTGGTGTTCAACTGCACCCATTCGCCGTCGACGTGCGTGCCGATCTCGACGTAGGGCGGGTAGGGCGTGCCCACCGCCTTGCGCAGGCTGTCGGTATAGCTGGCCAGGTTGTTGTAGCAGGGAGTGAGGCCGGCCTGAGCATTGCTCTGGTAACCCAGGTCGCTCATGCGCAGGCTGGTGGCGTAGGGCAGGTACAGGGTTTCGGCGTCGAGCTCTTCGAGCTGGTGCGGGCGGCCGCGCAGGAAGCCTTTGTCCAGGGCTGGCGAGGCACCGAACAGGTACATCAGCAGCCAGCTGTAACGGCGGAAATTGCGGATCAGCGCAATGTACGCCGCCGACTGGTAGTCGCGGTCGCTCTGCTCGTTGCCATCGCTGGCGCGTAGCAGCGGCCACAGCGCTTCAGGCAACGAGAAGTTGTAGTGGATGCCGGCGATGCACTGCATGGTGCGGCCGTAGCGCAGGGCCAGGCCCTTGCGGTAGACGTGCTTGAGCTTGCCGATGTTCGAGGCCCCGTACTCGGCGATCGGGATGTCCTCCTCGGCCGGGAGTGTGCACGGCATCGACGGGCTCCACAGCAATTCGTCGCCAAGCTTGCTGTAGACGAAGCGGTGGGTTTGCTCGAGGCTTTCCAGCACCTGGGCCGGGTCGGGCAGAGCCGGGGTGATGAATTCCAGCAGCGACTCGGAATAATCGGTGGTGATCTGCTCGTTGGTCAGCGCCGAACCCAGGCTTTCCGGATGCGGGGTCTGAGCCAGGCGACCTTCGTCGGTGACGCGCAGGCATTCACGCTCAATACCGTGCAGGCACTGCTTGAGCAGGGGGAGATTGGCGCCGAGCAGGCTCAGGCGGCGGTTGAGGAGGTCGCTCAAGATGGTTTCCTTCACGCATCAGTCGCCCCAATATGGGGGTAGAGTTGACGGTCTACAAGGGTAGGAGGAAAGGAACTGGCGTTGTCGCCTGGTTTACGCGGTTACGGCAGTGCCAGCGCACTGCCGCAAAATACCGCAGATACCGTTTGGTGAGCTAGAGAACCGCGAAGGTTCCCTGCGCTTTGGCGACCAGTTTGTCGCCTTGGACTACGTCGGCGTCGACCACCAGGGTGCGGCGCCCGGCGTGCAGCACCCGCGCTGTGCACAGTACCTCGCCGTCACCGACCGCACGCATGTAGTTGATCTTGCATTCGATGGTCACGCTCTGCTGGTCGAAACCATGGCTGGCCGAGCAGGCCAGGCCCATGGCGATGTCCACCAGGCTGAAAATGGCCCCGCCGTGCAGCTTCTGGCCGCGGTTGCGCAGGTGCGGCTCAAGCGCCAGTGCCACCTCTGCCACGCCCGTGTCAAGGCGTTGCAGGCGGCAGCCCAGCAGCTGGCTGTAGGCGCTTTCAACGAGCTCTTTGGGGATCTCCATCACTTCTTTTTCAACTGCTTGGCGTTGGCAAAGAGCGCAGCCATGGCGTTGTTCGCCGGGGCGGCGCTAGCGGTTTCGCGCTGGCGTGGTGCCTGCTGCTGACGGTTGCCGCCATTGCCACGGTTGCCGCCACGGTTGCCTTCGACTTTTTCGCCCGGGGTATCGCTCATGCGCATGGACAGGCCGACACGCTTGCGCGGGATGTCCACTTCCATGACCTTGACCTTGACTACGTCACCGGCCTTGACCGCTTCGCGCGGGTCCTTGACGAACTTCTCGGACAGCGCCGAGATATGCACCAGGCCGTCCTGATGCACGCCGATGTCGACGAACGCGCCGAAGTTGGTGACGTTGGTGACCACGCCTTCGAGAATCATGCCGGGCTCCAGGTCCTTGAGGTCTTCGACGCCGTCCTGGAAGGTGGCGGTCTTGAACTCGGGACGGGGGTCACGGCCGGGCTTGTCCAGTTCCTGGAGGATGTCGGTGACGGTGGGCAGGCCGAAGGTTTCATCGGTGAACTGCTTTGGGTCCAGGCGCTTGAGGAAGCCGCTGTCGCCGATGAGCGAGCGGATGTCACGGCCGGTGTCGGCGGCGATGCGTTTCACCAGCGGGTAGGCCTCGGGGTGCACGGCGGAGGCATCCAGCGGGTTGTCGCCGTTCATTACGCGCAGGAAGCCCGCGGCCTGTTCGAAGGTTTTCTCACCCAGGCGGCTGACCTTCTTGAGTGCGGCACGGGTGGCGAACGGGCCATTGGCGTCGCGGTGCGCGACGATGTTCTGCGCCAGGGTAGCGTTGAGGCCGGAGATGCGGGTCAGCAGCGCGACCGAAGCGGTGTTGACGTCCACGCCCACGGCGTTCACACAGTCCTCGACCACCGCGTCCAGGCCGCGTGCCAGCTTCACCTGGGATACATCGTGCTGGTACTGGCCGACACCGATGGATTTGGGGTCGATCTTCACCAGTTCTGCCAGCGGGTCCTGCAGGCGGCGGGCAATCGACACGGCGCCACGAATCGACACGTCCAGGTCAGGGAATTCACGGGCAGCCAGCTCCGATGCCGAGTACACCGACGCACCGGCTTCGGAGACCATGATCTTGGTGATCTTCAGCGCCGGGTATTTTTTAACCAGCTCGGCGATCAGTTTGTCGCTCTCGCGGCTGGCGGTGCCGTTGCCAATGGCAATCAGCTCCACCGAGTGTTTGGCGCAAAGTGCGGCCAGTACCGATATCGTGCGGTCCCAGTCGTTGCGCGGTGCGTGCGGATAGACCGTAGCCGTGTCCAGCAGCTTGCCGGTGGCATCGACCACCGCGACCTTGCAGCCGGTACGCAGGCCCGGGTCGAAGCCCAGAGTGGCACGCGGGCCGGCCGGGGCGGCCAGCAGCAAGTCGTGCAGGTTGTGGGCGAAGACGTTGATCGCCTCGCTTTCGGCATTGTCGCGCAACTCACCGAACAGGTCGGTTTCCAGGTGGGTGTACAGCTTGACCTTCCAGGTCCAGCGCACCACCTCGCCCAGCCACTTGTCAGCCGGCCGGTTGCGGTTTTCCACGCCGAAGTGGCTGCCAATCATCATTTCGCACGGGTGCAGGGTGCCCGGCAGCTCTTCGCCAACCTTCAGCGATGCGCTCAGCACGCCTTCGTTACGGCCGCGGAAAATGGCCAGTGCACGGTGCGACGGGCAAGTGCGCAATAGTTCGTCATGGGCGAAATAATCGCGGAACTTGGCGCCTTCCTCTTCTTTGCCCGCCACCACACGGGCGCTGAGCACCGCTTCCTGCTTGAGGAAGTTGCGCAGCTTGTCGAGCAGGGCAGCGTCTTCGGCGAAGCGCTCCATGAGGATGTACTTGGCGCCTTCGAGGGCGGCCTTGACGTCGGCGACACCCTTGTCGGCATCGACGAAGCGCGCGGCTTCGCTTTCCGGCGCCAGTTGCGGGTCGTTGAACAGGCCGTCGGCCAGCTCGCCCAGGCCGGCTTCCAGGGCGATCTGGCCCTTGGTGCGGCGCTTTTGCTTGTACGGCAGGTAAAGGTCTTCGAGGCGGGTCTTGGTGTCGGCCAGCTTGATCTCGCGGGCCAGCTCAGGGGTCAGCTTGCCCTGTTCCTCGATGCTGGACAGGATGCTCGCACGGCGCTCGTCCAGCTCGCGCAGGTAGCGCAGGCGCTCTTCCAGGTGGCGCAACTGGGTGTCGTCCAGGCTACCGGTCACTTCCTTGCGGTAACGGGCGATGAAGGGCACGGTAGAGCCTTCGTCCAACAGGCCCACGGCCGCCTCGACCTGCTGAGGGCGTACGCCCAGTTCCTCGGCGATACGGCTGTTGATGCTGTCCATGTAAACCACCTGACAATTGTGAATACGGGGGCTGCGAGGCGCTTGTTCCGCCCGGCGGCGCTGGAGAAAGCCGCGCATTATACCCATCGGAGAAGGCTTGCGGTGATGGCGCCAGGCCAGTCGCAGAGGCCGGGAAGTGGCGCCGGGGGAAAAATCTGCTAACAATGCTCACGGCACGCGTGGCAATGGCTACGCCATAATGCGCGGCGATCTCAGAGGAGTTATTCATGACCGGCACCGCAAACACCGCTGAAGGTGACAAGATTCTCATCGTCGACGACGATCCGGGGCTCAGCAGCCTGCTGGAACGTTTCTTCACCAGCAAGGGCTACCGTGCCCGCGCGGTGCCCAACACCGAACAGATGGATCGCCTGCTGCAGCGCGAGGTATTCAACCTGGTGGTGCTCGACCTGATGCTGCCGGGCGAGGATGGCTTGTCCGCGTGCAAGCGCCTGCGCCAGTCGAACAACCAGATCCCGATCATCATGCTCACCGCCAAGGGTGACGAACTCAGCCGCATCAAGGGGCTTGAGCTGGGCGCTGACGATTACCTCGGCAAGCCGTTCAACCCGGACGAGCTGATGGCGCGGGTCAAGGCCGTGCTGCGCCGTCAGGCACCTACGGTACCGGGCGCCCCGGGCAGCGAGGACGAGTCGGTCACCTTCGGCGATTACGAGCTGTCGCTGGCCACCCGTGAACTCAAGCGTGGTGAAGAAGTGCACATGCTCACCACCGGTGAATTCGCCGTGCTCAAGGCCCTGGTCATGCACGCCCGTGAGCCGTTGACCCGCGACAAGCTGATGAACCTGGCCCGTGGCCGTGAGTGGGATGCACTGGAGCGTTCGATCGACGTGCAGATTTCGCGCCTGCGCCGCATGATCGAGCCGGACCCGTCCAAACCGCGGTATATCCAGACTGTGTGGGGCGTAGGTTACGTCTTCGTACCGGACGGAAACGCCAGCAAATGAAGCCTGGCCTTCGATGAAAACTCCGGTCTGGTTCCCGCAAAGCTTCTTCGCCCGTACCCTGTGGCTGGTGCTGATCGTTGTCCTGTTCTCCAAGGCGCTGACCCTGGTCTACCTGCTGATGAACGAGGACGTGCTGGTCGATCGACAGTACAGCCATGGTGTGGCGCTGACGCTGCGCGCCTATTGGGCGGCCGATGAAGAAAACCGCGACAAGATTGCCGAAGCCGCAGGCCTGATCCGGGTGACCGGCTCCGGCGTGCCGGAGGGCGAGCAGCACTGGCCCTACAGCGAAATCTATCAACGGCAGATGCAGGCCGAGCTGGGCGAAGATACCGAAGTGCGCTTGCGCATCCACGCACCGCCTGCGTTGTGGGTCAACGCGCCGAGCCTCGGCCCGGGCTGGCTGAAAGTGCCGCTTTATCCGCACCCGTTGCGTGGCCAGAAAATCTGGAACGTACTTGGCTGGTTCCTGGCCATCGGCCTGTTGTCCACCGCTTCGGCGTGGATCTTCGTGCGCCAGCTCAACCAGCCGCTCAAGCGTCTGGTGTTCGCTGCCCGTCAGTTGGGCCAGGGCCGCAGTGTACGTCTGCCGATCAGTGATACGCCGAGCGAAATGACCGAGGTGTATCGCGCGTTCAACCAGATGGCCGAGGATGTCGAGCAGGCCGGGCGTGAGCGCGAGCTGATGCTGGCGGGTGTGTCCCACGATTTGCGCACGCCACTGACGCGCCTGCGGCTGTCGCTGTCCTTGCTGAACAGTGACAACGACCTGAGCGACGACATGGTCCGCGACATCGAGGACATGGATGCGATTCTTGACCAGTTCCTGGCCTTCATTCGCGATGGCCGCGACGAGCCGCTGGAGGAGGTAGACCTGGCCGACCTGGTGCGCGAGGTGGTGGCGCCCTACAACCAGCCGCAAGAGCGTGTGCGTTTGTGCCTGGAGCCTATTCCGCCATTCCCGCTGCGCAGGGTTTCACTCAAGCGCATGCTGGGCAACCTGATCGGTAACGCGCTGCATCATGCGGGCAAGGGGGTCGAGGTGGCCGCCTATGTGTCGGGCGACGAGAGCGCGCCTTATGTGGTGCTGAGCGTGCTGGACCGGGGGGCAGGGATCGATGAGTCGGAGCTGGAGACCATCTTCAACCCGTTCATTCGTG
This sequence comes from Pseudomonas putida, assembly GCF_016406145.1. NCBI lineage: Bacteria > Pseudomonadati > Pseudomonadota > Gammaproteobacteria > Pseudomonadales > Pseudomonadaceae > Pseudomonas > Pseudomonas putida. The sequence goes on along the minus strand of NZ_CP066306.1, from coordinate 5,483,003 downwards.
GGGACCGGGCGCGGGGTGGCAAGGGCACCGGGTTGGGGCTGGCGATCGTTAAGCGGATCGCCGCCCAGCATGGCGGTAATGTCGAGTTGCGCAACCGGTCCGGGGGCGGGATCGAGGCGCGGGTAAGGTTGCCGTTGGGGCTTTTGCTACCGCGTAATGCGGTTTGAGCCTTCGCTGTCAGTGATGGCCCTATCGCCGGCTTGCCGGCGATGGGGCTGCACGGCAGCCCCAAACCCTCAGCCTTTGCCCTTGGTTCGGGTCTGATTCGGCCCGCCATTTTTCTCCAGATGCTCGATGATCATCCCGGCCACGTTCTTGCCGGTTGTCACCTCGATACCTTCCAGGCCCGGTGAAGAGTTCACCTCCATCACTAGCGGCCCGTGGTTGGAGCGCAGAATATCCACCCCCGCCACGCTCAGGCCCATCACCTTGGCCGCACGAATGGCGGTTATCCGCTCTTCAGGCGTGATCTTGATCAGGCTGGCCACACCGCCGCGATGCAGGTTGGAGCGAAACTCGCCTGGCTTGGCCTGGCGCTTCATCGAAGCAATCACCTTGTCGCCCACCACGAAGCAGCGGATATCGGCACCGCCGGCCTCCTTGATGTATTCCTGAACCATGATGTTCTGCTTCAGGCCCATGAACGCTTCGATCACTGACTCGGCCGCTTGGGTTGTCTCGCACAACACCACGCCGATCCCTTGCGTGCCCTCCAGCACCTTGATGACCAGCGGGGCGCCATTGACCATCTGGATCAGGTCGGGGATGTCGTCCGGCGAGTGGGCGAACCCGGTAATGGGCAGGCCGATGCCGCGCCGGGACAGCAACTGCAACGAACGCAGCTTGTCACGCGAACGGGCGATGGCCACCGACTCGTTGAGCGGGTAAACGCCCATCATCTCGAACTGGCGCAGCACCGCGCATCCGTAGAACGTCACTGAGGCGCCGATGCGCGGGATCACTGCATCGAAACCCTCCAGCGGCTTGCCGCGGTAATGGATCTGCGGCTTGTGGCTGGCTATGTTCATGTAGGCCCGCAGGGTGTCGATCACCACCATTTCGTGGCCACGCTGAGTGCCGGCTTCGACCAGCCGGCGGGTGGAATACAGACGCGGATTGCGCGACAGCACAGCGATCTTCATGCAGCACCTGTGACAGGAGATAGGGTGGCCGGGTAGGCCGGTTTGTCTTGCACGTACTTGAGCCCGGGGTTGACCACCAACTGGCCGTGAATGAGTGCCTTGGAGCCGAGCAGCAGGCGATAGCGCATGTTCTTGCGGCAGGCCAGGGTGAACTCTACCTCCCAGACGCCATCGCCCAACGCCAACGAGGTGCGGATCACGTAACGGGTCTGCGCATGGCCGTTGGAGCTCTTGATGGTCTTCATGGTGACCAGCGGGGCTTCGCAGCGGCGGTGGCGCAATTGCACGATCGAGCCCAGGTGGGCCGTAAAGCGCACCCATGGCTGGCCGTCGCGCTCGAAGGGCTCCACCTCGGTGGCATGCAGGCTGGAGGTGCTGGCACCGGTATCGATCTTGGCGCGCAGGCCCGCCACACCGAGGTCGGGCAAGGCGACCCACTCGCGCAGGCCGATTACAGTCAGATGGTCAAATGTCTTCACGAAGCACACCCTGCGAATGAGGTGGTGAACTGTAAGCACGGCGGGGACTTTTTGCATCCGTCAGTTACGGTAGTACAGTTCGATGAAAGACAGAATTCGAGGCAACGGGATGGCACACAAAGCGGAAGAAGACGACAAGGTACGCCTGGACAAATGGTTATGGGCGGCGCGGTTCTACAAGACCCGTGCGCTGGCCAAGGCCGCCATCGAGAGTGGCAAGGTGCATTGCCGTGGCGAGCGTTGCAAACCCGGTAAAGAGCCGCGGGTGGGTGATGAGTTCGTGCTGCGTACCGGTTTCGACGAGCGCACCGTGGTAGTCAAGGCGCTGTCGGTGGTACGCCGGGGCGCGCCTGAAGCGCAGGCCCTGTATGCAGAAACCGAGGAGAGTGTGCGCCGCCGCGAGCAGGCAGCCGAGCTGCGCAAGGCCGGGGCCATGGGCGTGACCACCGACGGCCGGCCGAACAAGAAGCAGCGGCGGCAGATTCACCAGCTGCACGGCAATTTTGATTGAATGGGGCTGCGCAGCAGCCCCAGCCGTCTAGCGGACCACCGCCAGGCGCCCGACCAACGGTAGCCTGGCAGCGAGGGCAAACAAAGGCGCCGTCCACCGCACCAGCAATGCGCTACCTTTGGCCGCCAGCGGCGTATGGCAGCTCCAGCCCAACGCTAGGACTGCCATCAGCAAGCCACCGATGTAGTCATCCTGCCCCCAGTGCGCGCCTGCGACCAGGCGCGGCAGCATGAACAGCAACGCCAGGCACCAGATCACGAGGTGCTGGACCAGGCGCCGGCTGAACAGGCTCATGAACAAGGCCCAGATCAGCAATACCGAGGCGTGGTCGCCCGGGAAACTGTTGCTGGAACGGTCTTTCAGCTCCCATGCCTTCTCAAGGTTCGGGTAGTAGTCGCTCAGGTGCACAACGTTGGTGAATACCATTGATGGGCTGTCATGCTGCCAGCCCATTGCATCTACCCACTTGGAAAACAGCGCGCGAATCACCACTAAGAGGATCAGCGTAACCAAAAAGCCGAAGAAGGCTTCACGCACCTGGCTGGCTTTGAACACCCAGTCGCCCCGAATCAGCACGGCCAGAAGGACCAGGCCAACGACGATGTCGAAGGGGCGCAGGCTGCCGATGGTCCAGATATAGCGCCAGGTGGTGTTGTCGGCCAGGGGTGCATTGAGGCTTTGGAACAGCCATTCGTCGAAAGTCAGGCACAGGATCTGGCCAAAGGGCCATAACCAGAAACACAGTAGAGCGATGGGCAGCAAAGTGCAGGCTGCCAAGGGGCCCCAAGACCACCTTGCTTTTAACAGTGGTCGATTGTCCATAAAATACCTCTATTGCAATCAGGAATCGGAGCGCCTTGTGAGCGCTCTGTCACGGGAACTCGCGAGTGTTCGACATCCCGTGTAACCATTTTGTCATCATTTCTAGATAGCCAAAACCTATGAGCGATTTGCCGGATACCGATTTCACCCAACGTTTCATCTTCGACGACCGCGATATTCGCGGCGAGTGGGTGGCACTCGTTATGACAGCTACGCCGCGGTGTTGGCTCGTCATGCATACCCACAGCCCGTTGCCACATTGCTCGGTGAGCTGATGGCCGCTACCTCGCTGTTGGTGGGCGCGCTGAAGTTCGACGGCCTGCTGATCCTGCAGGCGCGTTCTGCTGGCCCCATCCCCCTGCTGATGGTGGAGTGCTCGGGCGAGCGCGACATCCGCGGCATGGCGCGTTACGAAGCGGACCAGATAGCAGCCGACGCGACCCTGGCTCAGCTGATGCCCGACGGCCATCTGACCCTGACCATCGACCCGGTCAAAGGCCAGCGCTACCAGGGTACCGTCGAGCTCGACGGCAAAAACCTGTCCGAGTGCTTCACCAACTACTTCGTGCAGTCTCAGCAGCTCAACACGCGCTTCTGGCTCAACGCCGAAGGCGGCAAGGCTCGCGGCCTGTTGCTGCAGCAGTTGCCGGTGGATCGCCAGCGTGACGAAGAAGAGCGCGAGGACAGCTGGCAGCATGTGATTGCCCTGGCCAACACCCTCAAGCCGCAGGAGTGGGCCGAGGCCAACGAAACCTTGCTGCACCGCCTCTATCATGAAGACGCGGTACGCCTGTTCGATATCCAGCCGCTGCGCTTCAAATGCAGCTGCTCGCGCGAACGTTCCGGCAATGCGCTGGTCAGTCTTGGCGAGCAGGATGCCAAGCAGCTGGTTGAGGAGTGCGGGGGCAAGGTCGAGATCGATTGCCAGTTCTGCAACGAGCGTTATTTCTTCGATGCCAGCGATGTGGCACAACTGTTTGCCGGTGGTGGCACTGACACGGCGTCAGAAACTCGCCACTGAAACGTTTAATTTCAGGGAAATCTCCTGTCGAATTGCGCAAAAGGGCAGTTACGACAGGAGGGGCCTACTTTTTTTGGGCGTTTCTGGCATAATCCGGCCACTTTTTTCGCTGTAGTAGTTTTTTACAGACAACTACAAAACGTTTGGAGCACTCGGCCTCGGGCCGGATGGGGTATCTCATGACGCAAGCCAACAACACCGTGTACACCGACCTGAGCGTCGATGAGCTGGTAAAAGAAGCGCTGCAACGCGGTGAAGGCGTGCTAGCCGATACCGGCGCACTGGTCGTCGAGACCGGGCACCGTACTGGCCGTTCGCCGGCTGACCGTTTCATCGTCGAAGAACCTTCCACCCAGGACGCCATCGCCTGGGGCCCGATCAACCGCAAGTTCCCGGCCGACAAGTTCGATGCCCTGTGGGACCGCGTCGAGGCGTTCAACAACGCCCAGGATCACTTCGTTTCCTACGTTCACGTAGGGGCTGCCGCCGAGCACTACCTGCCGGTGAAGATGACCACCCAGACCGCCTGGCAGAACCTGTTCGGCCGTTGCCTGTTCATCAACCCTGAGCAGTTCAACCCGGCAGGCCGCGACCAGTGGCAGGTCCTCAACGTTGCCAACTTCGAGTGCGTGCCTGAGCGTGACGGCACCAACTCCGACGGTTGCGTCATCATCAACTTCGCCGCCAAGAAAGTGCTGATCGCGGGCATGCGTTATGCCGGCGAAATGAAGAAAGCCATGTTCTCGGTGCAGAACTTCCTGCTGCCGGCTGCCGACGTGCTGCCAATGCACTGCGCTGCCAACATCGGTGAAGAAGGCGACGTCACCCTGTTCTTCGGCCTGTCCGGCACCGGCAAGACCACCCTGTCGGCTGACGAGAGCCGTTACCTGATCGGTGACGACGAGCACGGTTGGGGCGAAGGCGTTGTCTTCAACATGGAAGGCGGCTGCTACGCCAAGTGCATCGACCTGTCCGAGAAGAACGAGCCGGTCATCTGGAAAGCCATCAAGCATGGCGCCGTGCTGGAAAACGTCGTCCTGGACGGCAACAAGCACGCCGACTACGCCGATGTTAGCCTGACCCAGAACAGCCGCGCCGCCTACCCGCTGGAGCACGTCGCCAAGCGCGCCGAAGCCAACCTGGGTGGCGAGCCTAACGCAGTCATCTTCCTGACCTGCGACCTGACCGGTGTTCTGCCGCCAGTTTCGATCCTGAACAACGAGCAGGCGGCCTACCACTTCCTGTCGGGCTACACCGCGCTGGTCGGTTCCACCGAAATGGGTTCGGGCGGCGGCATCAAGTCGACCTTCTCCACCTGCTTCGGCGCACCGTTCTTCCCGCGCCCGGCTGGCGAATACGCCGAGCTGCTGATCAAGCGTATCAACGCCTTCGGCTCCAAGGTCTACCTGGTCAACACTGGCTGGACCGGTGGTGGCTATGGCGTCGGCAAGCGTTTCAGCATCCCGACCACCCGTGGCGTGATTGCTGCCATCCAGAGCGGCGCCCTGGTAGGTACCGAGACCGAGCACCTGGACATCATCAACCTGGACGTGCCGAAGGCCGTTCCGGGCGTCGAAACCGAGCTGCTCAACCCGCGCAACACCTGGGCTGACAAAGCTGCCTACGACGAAGCTGCAAAAGGCCTGGCCAAGCTGTTCACTGAAAACTTCAAGAAGTTCGAAGTGTCCGACGCCATCAAGGCTGCCGGCCCACAGCTGTAAGCTGTCGCCGGTTGCAACGAGAAAGCCGCCCCCAAGGGGCGGCTTTTGTGTTTCAGGGCCATTGCTGCCTTGCATGCAGGATGCGGATGATTTCCACGGCTTCCCTTGTAATCCGATAGACCATCACGTAGTTGGGGTGGATGATGATTTCCCGGGTCCCCGGATAGCGCCCGGGTTTGTACATGGAAGGAGTCTGCGCAGCGAGCCTGGCTTTTTCGGCAAATTTTTCGTCTAGTGAAATGGCGGCAGCGGGATTGTCCTGGGCTATATGGTCCATAATGCGAAAGCGATCATTGCGGGCCATCTCACGCCAAGCCAGGCGCATCAGCGGACTCTGGCTTTGAGTTCGCTGCGGCGAGCCGCGAACAGCAGCTCTGCTTCTTCATCCTCCATCGCGGGCGACGAATCATTCAGGCTTGCTTCGACTTGTTCTGCGAACCACGCCTCGTAAGCGGCTGCTTCATGAGCCCGCTTCAACGCTTGAGCGCGATCAGGACGTTGGTAAGTGCTCATCAGGCCAGGGTCAAAGGCTGAGGTGTCCACCTCGAAATGGTCGATGCCCATCTCACGCAGGTAGATGACCAAGGTTTCAAACTTTTTGAAAAGCCTTACATTGCCGCTACGTTGGGCAATCAGCAGGTGCTCTTGCTGATTGATATCGACCTGGATGGCCCAGCCACCTGGCTGGCCGACGATGTGCGTAGCGTTGATTCGGCCTGATTCCACCAGTCGGCTCAAGTTGGCATGATCTAATTGATGAGTTGGCATCGGTGTCTTTCTCAGTTTCATCAGATACACCATGGTATGCAATCTATAGTTGATTGCGACTATAGTCCTTCCTGTCTTGGTGTGGGAAGCTTCCTCACGGTGTAACCAATTGTGGATATCTCATGACCGAATCCCCTCAGCGCAGCGCGTTCTCCCACTTCCACCCCATCCTCACCCGCCCCCAGGACAACGACCATAACGGCCACATTGCCGGTGCCACGGTGCATGGTTTCTTCGAAACCGCCATTCAGGCCTTTCTGGTCGAGCAAGCTGAATTCGACCTGCGTGAAGGTGAGCTGGCGGCGTTCGTGGTCAGTTCGGCAGCAGACTTTTTCGCGCTGCCGGGCTTTCCGGACGTTCTAGAGGTGGGTCTGGGCGTAACTCGCCTTGCAGGCAGCACGGTGGAGTACCGGCTGGCGCTGTATCGCCCGGGGGAGGCCGATGCTTGTGCAGCAGGGACCGTGGTGCAGGTGTTCATCGAGCGAGCCAGCGGCCGGCCGGTACCGCTGCCGGAGGCGCTGCAAGTCATTTTGTCGGGCCTGCAGCTCGGTCCGCAGGCATGAAAAAGCCCCGCTGGTGAGGGCGGGGCTTTTGCTGCCTGAGGATGGTCTCAGGTATCAGTCGCGCCAGTGGCGCTTGTGCTTGCGGTGGCCGTAGTGGCGGCCACGGTCGTAATGACGGCGGTCGTCGTAGCCGCGACGGTAGCGGCGGTCGTCGTGACGGTCGTCATCATCGGCCTTGTTGCCCAGGTAGTTACCGAGCGCGCCACCGGCGCCGCCGCCTGCGGCTGCACCAATGTAGCTGCCGGTGGTACCGCCCACCGAGCGACCGACCACGTTACCGCCTGCAGCGCCCAGTGCGCCGCCGATAGCGGCCTCACCACGCTGGCGCTTGTCGGCACCCAGGGCACCACCGGCCGCACCGCCCAGGCCGGCACCAATGGCGCCGCCAGTGCTACCACCGATGGAGTTGCCCACTACGGAGCCGAGTACCCCACCCAATGCGCCGCCAATGCCGGCCTCGGTATTGCCACCGGCCATGGCAACGCCGCTGAGCAAGCTGAAAGACAACAACAGAATCGAGGAGTACTTCTTCATCAAGAGAGCCTCATAAGGATGACGAGGGCGAATTTGCAGTTCCTTGAGGCGGCTGGCAACGAAAATCCGACGAGTAGCACGAGTTGTACACAATTCTCTAAGTTACTGTTTTCACGATGAAACTTTATCGATTTTCGTGTGTCTGAGGTAATTGTGACAAAGCCCTGAACCCCTGTGGAACAGGGCTTTTTTGTTTTTACCCGTACGGTTCGATTACACGATTCGCCCGTCGTCGCGCGCCCGCTCCAACTTGATGGCGACGAACTTGGAGGTCGGTGTATGGCTGCCCTCACCGATGCTTTCCAACGGGATCAGCGGATTCACTTCCGGGTAGTACGCCGCCGCCTGCCCAGCCGGGATATCGAAAGCCAGCAGGGTGAAGCCCTGCACACGGCGCACATGCGAATCGCCCCACAACGAGACGATGTCGACCTTCTGCCCCGGCTGGAAGCCCAGGCGAATGATGTCGGCCTCGTTGACGAACAGCACGTCACGCTGGCCGCGCACGCCACGGTAGCGGTCGTCCAGGCCATAGATGGTGGTGTTGTACTGATCGTGCGAGCGCATGGACTGCATGATCAGGTCCGGTACCTGGCCGCTGGCGCGAACCCGCTCGTCGAGCAGGGTGTCCGGCAGCAGGTTGGCCTTGAAATTGGCGCGGCCGTTGGTGGTCTTCCACTGGCGGCTGGCTGCACTGTTGCCCAGGTAGAAGCCCCCTGGGTGGCTCAGGCGCTGGTTGAAGTCGGCAAAGCCTGCAATCGTGTCGCCGATCAAGTCCCGGATACGGTTGTAGTCGGCCACAAGCCAGTGCCAGTCGACCGGGTTTTTGCCAAGTGTGGCAGCGGCGATGCCGGCAACCACTGCCGGCTCTGAGCGCATCTGGGTCGATAGCGGCTTGAGCTGGCCGTTGGAGGCATGGACCATGCTGAAAGAGTCTTCAACGGTGACCGCCTGCGGCCCGTCGGCCTGCAGGTCGATATCGGTGCGGCCCAGGCACGGCAGAATCAGCGCCTGTTTGCCGTGGATCAGGTGGCTGCGGTTGAGCTTGGTGCTGATGTGCACGGTCAGCGCGCAGTTGCGCAGGGCCTGGGCGGTACGCTCGGTATCCGGGGTGGCCTGGGCGAAGTTGCCACCCAGCCCGATGAACACCTTGGCGCGGCCGTCGAGCATGGCGTGGATCGCTTCGACGGTGTTGTGGCCATTGTGCCGCGGTACCGGGAAATTGAAGCGTTTTTCGATGGCATCGAGCAGCGCCACCGGCGGGCGTTCATTGATACCCATGGTGCGGTCGCCCTGCACGTTGCTGTGGCCGCGTACCGGGCACAGCCCTGCGCCAGGCACTCCGATGTTGCCGCGCAGCATCTGCAGGTTGACGATTTCCTGAATGGTCGGCACCGAGTGGCGGTGCTGGGTGATGCCCATCGCCCAGCACATGATCACCCGTTTGCCACGGCAGTACATGCGTGCAGCCAGCTCGATGTCAGCAAGCTCAAGGCCCGACTGCTCCTGAATGTGCGCCCACGAGGTGGCGTCCACTGCAGCCAGGTACTCATCGACACCGTGACCATGCTCGGCGATGAATACGTGATCGAATACCGCCGGCTCGCCTTTGGCCTGCGCCTCACGCTCCCACTGCAGCAGGAATTTGGCCATGCCGCGCAACAGCGCCATGTCGCCGCCCAAGGCCGGGCGGAAGAACGCCGTGTTGGTCGGCCGGTCGCTGTTGGTCAGCATTTCCAGCGGGTTCTGCGGGTGCTGGAAGCGCTCCAGGCCGCGCTCCTTTAGCGGGTTGATGCACACCACCTGGGCGCCACGCTTTACGGCATCGCGTAGCGGGTCGAGCATGCGGGGGTGGTTGGTGCCGGGGTTCTGGCCCCAGACGAAGATCGCATCGGCGTGCTCGAAATCATCGAAGGTGACAGTGCCCTTGCCCACACCGATGCTTTGCCCCAAGGCTACGCCGCTAGCCTCGTGGCACATGTTCGAACAGTCGGGGAAGTTGTTGGTGCCGTATGCACGCACGAACAGCTGGTACAGGAACGCCGCTTCGTTGCTGGCCCGCCCGGAGGTATAGAACTCGGCCTGATCGGGGCTTGCCAGGTTGTTCAGCTCTCGGGCGATCAGGGCAAAGGCTGCATCCCAGGCGATCGGCTGATAGCGGTCGCTGGCCGGGTCGTAGACCATCGGTTCGGTCAGGCGGCCTTGGTATTCCAGCCAGTAGTCGCTCTGCTCAAGCAGCGCGCTGACGCTGTAGCGGGCGAAGAAGGCCGCATCGACTCGGCGCTTGGTGGCTTCCCAGTTGACCGCCTTGGCGCCGTTCTCGCAAAACTTGACCATGCCGCTTTCGGGCGAGTCGCCCCAGGCGCAACCGGGGCAGTCGAAGCCGCCATTCTGGTTGGTCTTGAGCAGGGCGCGAAGATTCTTCAACGCATTGTCGCTGCCGACCCAGGCCTTGGCCACGCTGCGCAAGGCGCCCCAGCCACCAGCGGGGCCGTGGTAGGGCTTGTAGCGTGGTGGGGAGGCTGGGGCGTTGTCTGGAAGAGGCTGGTACGAGGTCACGGCTATTACGACTCCGCCGCTGGGCTATAGACCCGCGGTGCACTGTGTTTGGGCAGATGAATGAGGTTGAGGTTGTGCTTGCGCGCCCATTGCAGGGCAAGCCCGGTAGGGGCCGAGAGGCTGACCAAGGTCTGGATGCCGGCACGCAGGACTTTCTGGATCAGCTCCAGGCTGCAGCGGCTGGTGACGATCGCCAGGCCGCCTTCGGTGGCGATGCCCTGGCGCAGCAGGGCGCCGATCAGCTTATCCAGGGCGTTGTGGCGGCCGATGTCTTCGCGGCCGAGCAGCAGTTCGCCCTGGGCGTTCATGAACAATGCCGCATGCACGGCACCACAGTGCTGGCCCAGAGGCTGGAAGGCATCGATACGCTCACGCAGGCCCACCAGCCACTGCGCCGGTGGCAATGGCGCGCCAGGCAGCTCGGCCAGCTCCGGCAGCGCCTGCTCCAGGGCTTCGACGCCACACAGGCCGCAACCGCTGGTGCCGGCCAGTTGGCGGCGCTGGTTTTTCAGGTTCCAGAATGCGCGGCTGGAAATCTCCAGGTCGGCGTACAACGCCGAGCCGCTGCCGGAGAGCTTCAGGTCGTAGATGTCCGCGGTACCTTCGACAATGCCGCTGCCAACGCTGAAGCCGACCGCAAAGTCTTCAAGATCGGTGGGGCTGACCAGCATCACGGCCTGGTTGAGGCCGTTGTAGACGATGGCCAGGGCGACTTCTTCGGCCAGCGGCGTGCTGGCGCGCGCAGCGTCGTCGAGCTGGACGTAATCGTAGGTGTTGCTGGCGGCAGGTAATGCCAGAGGCGTCGAGGCCGCGCAGACCGGAGGCTTGCTGTTCATCGGGGCTGGTTGTTCATCGGTGCTGACTACCGGCGGCTTTTTGATAGCACCAGCCTAGGCCTGTGGGCCGGTCACGTCTAATCGCTAGGGTCTATGCCTTGATAGACCGCGTCGATTGGTCGCAGTGGGGCGGGGTAGGAAATCCTGGCCTAGACTCGTGTTTCCGAGGTTATCGTCAACATGGAGAACGCAATGAGCCTTTTCAGTTTCGTGAAGGAAGCCGGCGAGAAGTTGATCGACCTGCTGACCCCAGGCAATGCCAATGCCGAGGAGCAGTTGAAGAAACACGTGGAGAGTGTCGGCCTGGGCAACCCGAACATCACCGCTACGGTCGAGGGTGACAAGATCATCCTCAAGGGCGAGGTGGCCAGCCAGGAGGAGAAGGAGAAAATCATCCTCGCGGCCGGCAACATAAGTGGTGTGGCCAGCGTTGATGATCAGATCACTGTAACAGGGCCGGTGGTTCAGGCTGCGCGGTTCGTAACCGTGAAAAAGGGTGACACGCTGTCAGCCATTGCCGTGGTCGTGTATGGCAACGCCGGCCAGTACAACAAGATCTTCGAAGCCAACAAGCCGATGCTCAAGCACCCGGACAAGATCTATCCGGGGCAGGTGCTGCGGATTCCGGACTGACAGATTTCTATCGTTTGCTCCGGCCAATCGCCGGCAAGCCGGCCCCCACAGGACAACCACAGCTCTGAATAGGTGTGGAGTACCTGTGGTAGCCGGCTTGCCGGCGATCTGGCCTTAAAGGCCTACCAGCAACTCCCGGTAATCCTCGACTGCCGCAAACTCCTGGGTATCGCGCGGCGCCGCCTGGCTATCGGGCTGGCGCACGGCCAGCAAATGCCCCACGCCAAACCGCCGGGCACTGCGCAGAATGGCCAAGGTGTCGTCGATGAACAGGCTGCGCCCAGGCTCGAACCCGATATCAGCCTGCAACGCATCCCAGAACTGCGGGCTCTCTTTCGGGTAGCCGTAATCATGGGAACTGATCAGCCGCTCGAAATACGGCGCCAGCTCCACCCGCTCCAGCTTCAACGACAGCGAATCGCGGTGCGCATTGGTGATCATGACCACGCGCTTGCCGGCCTGGCGGATCGCTGCCAGGAAGGTATCGGCGTCTGGGCGCAGGGCGATCAGGTCGGCGATCTCGCGCTTGAGTTCGCGGATCGGCAAGTTCAGCTCGCGGCTCCAGAAGTCCAGGCAGTACCAGTTGAGCGTGCCGGCATTGCGTTCGAACAGCGGCTGCAGCTCCATTTCGGCCATCGCCCGGCTTACGCCGTGCACCTGGGCGTAGCGCTGGGGCAGGTGCTCCAGCCAGAAGCGGTTGTCGTAGTGCAAATCGAGCAGCGTGCCGTCCATGTCCAGCAGGACAGTATCGATGGCAGACCAGGGAAGAACAGGCATGGGAAACTCTCGTTCAGTCGGCAAGCCACGGTATAGTAACCCGTTCACGCCAAGGAGCCGCCCCATGCGCCAGAAACCCACCGTTCTCAGCCGCGAGATCGTCGCCAGCAGCCGCTTGTTCCGCGTAGAGGCCGTGCAGTTGCGTTTCAGCAACGGCAACGAGCGTACCTACGAGCGCCTGGTCGGGCGCGGCAATGGATACGGCGCCGTCATGATCGTGGCCATGCTCGATGCCGAACACGCGGTGCTGGTGGAGGAGTATTGCGGTGGTACAGATGAATACGAACTGTCCCTGCCCAAAGGCCTGATCGAACCGGGCGAGGATGTGCTGGCAGCGGCTGACCGGGAGCTCAAGGAAGAAGCCGGCTTTGGCGCGCGTCAGCTGGAACACCTGACCGAGCTTTCGCTGTCCCCCGGCTACATGAGCCAGAAGATCCAGGTGGTGCTGGCCACCGACCTTTACGAAGAGCGGCTGGAGGGCGACGAGCCGGAGCCGATGCGGGTGGACAAGGTCAACCTTCGCGACCTCTCGGCGCTGGCCATGCACCCCCAGTTCAGCGAGGGGCGGGCGCTGGCGGCGTTGTACCTGGCGCGTGACTTGCTGATTCAGCGGGGGCTGCTCGAGGTATGAACGACCAGCAACTGATGCATGAAGTGGTGAAACTGGCCGGCTTGGCAGGGCAGGCGATCCTGCCGTTCTGGCGCGCCGACGTGGCGGTGACCAACAAGGCGGATGATTCGCCAGTGACCGCCGCCGACCTGGCCGCACACCGGGTTATCGCCGACGGCCTGCAGGCGCTGGCGCCGCAGATCCCTGTGCTGTCCGAGGAAGACTGCAATATCCCGTTGGCCGAGCGCCAGGGCTGGCAGCGCTGGTGGCTGGTCGACCCTTTGGACGGTACCAAGGAGTTCATCGCGGGTAGCGAAGAGTTCACCGTCAATATCGCGCTGATCGAAAACGGCGAAGTTGTGTTTGGCGTGGTTTCGATGCCGACCAGCGGCCGCTGCTATTTCGGTGGCCAAGGCCTGGGCGCCTGGCGGGCAGAGGCAGGCGGCGAGCCGCAACCGGTCCAGGTCCGTAACGCGCCACCTGCCGATGGTCGTTTCACCGTGGTGGCCAGCCGTCGCCATTCCAGCCCACAGCAGGAAGCGTTGCTGTCTGGGCTCGGCGCTGCTGTCGGTGAGCTGGAGCTGGCCAATATCGGCAGCTCGCTCAAGTTCTGCCTGCTGGCCGAAGGCAGCGCCGACTGCTACCCGCGCCTGGCGCCGACCTCGCAGTGGGACACCGCTGCGGCGCAAGGCGTGCTGGAAGGGGCAGGCGGCGAAGTGATCGGCGTGGACGGCCAGCCGTTCCGCTACCCGCCACGCGAATCCCTGCTCAACCCCTTCTTCCTCGCCTTGCCCGCAGCTGCCAGCTGGCGTCAGGCGCTAATCCAGCTCGCCTCAGCGATGTAACACATACTGCCCGCTGAACCTTACGGCGGGCTCGTCGCTGCCAGCATTGCAAACCGTGGTGTCCAGCGTCAGCCGCGCACGGCCGCGGCGCTGATACATCGCAATGAAACGCCCCCAGGTTTTTTCGTCCGGTGCGGCGCAGCGCGCCACTGCCGTGCCGGTGACCGGTAGCGGATAGCTGATCTGGCCTTCCTGAATGACGATATGCCCGTCGTCGATGCCCAGCTCGCGCAGGCGCAGGTGCAACCAGCCCCAGCCCACCAGCACGGCGGCGCAGTACAGGCTGCCGCCGAACATGGTGCTTTTGTGGTTGACGTTGGCGGCCAGCGGCAGCTGCAGGCGCAGGCTCTGGCCTTGCCAATCGATGACCTGCAGGCCCATTTCACGGGTCAGGGGAATGTCGCTGTGCAGGACGCCCTGCAGGTACTGGCTGTCGCTGTTCATGGGCGGTTGTCCTCGTGGTCGTCAGGCCCGCTGTGGCCACCGTCAAAACTGAGGCCGTGCTTGCGCAGCTTGTCATGCAAGGTTTTGCGCGGGATACCGAGTGCCTCGGCCAGGCTGCGCATGGAGCTGTGCGGCTGGCCCAGTTCGGCGGCAATCAACGAACGCTCGAACTGCTCTACCTGTTCGCTGAGGTTGCCCAGCTGAAGCGGGGCTGTGGGTGCTGCGGCAGCGGGGGCCTGGTGATCGAGCGCCAGCTCCAGGCCAAGGGCGAAACGCTCGGCGGCGTTTTGCAGTTCGCGCACATTGCCTGGCCAGGCATGGCGCAGCAGCATGGCCCGGTGCGCCGGCTGCAGGGTTTGCGGTGGCAAGCCGTGGCGTTGGCTGGCGGTATCGGCGAAATGCTGGAACAGCACCAGGATGTCATCCCCTCGCTCGCGCAGCGGCGGGATGCGCAGCGGTGCCACGTTCAGGCGGTAGTAAAGGTCGGCACGGAAGCGGCCTTGGTCGGCGGACTGGCGCAGGTCCTCCTTGGTTGCGGCAATGATGCGGATGTCCAGCGGGATCAGCTGGTTGCCGCCCAGGCGCTCGACTACTCGCTCCTGCAGCAGGCGCAGCAACTTCACCTGCACGTCCAGGCTCATGCTTTCGATTTCGTCGAGGAACAGCGTGCCGCCATTGGCGAACTCGAACTTGCCGATGCGGCGCTTCTGCGCGCCGGTGAAAGCGCCGGGCTCATGGCCGAACAGCTCGCTTTCGACCACCGACTCGGCCAGTGCGCCGGCATTGATGGCCACGAATGGCCCATCGCGGCGGCTGGACAGATCGTGCAGGGCGCGGGCCACCACCTCCTTGCCAGCGCCGGTTTCGCCGAGGATGAGCACGTCGGCGCGGGTACCGGCCAGGGCACCGATCTGTTCGCGCAGGCGCTGCATGGCGGGCGAATGGCCGACCAGGCGGGTGGCCAGTTGCTGGCGGTCGCTCAAGGCCAGGCGCAGGCTGCGGTTGTCGAGCACCAGCCGGCGCAGGGCCAGCGCGCGGCGCACGCTGTCGAGCAGAGCTTCACTGGCAAAGGGCTTTTCAAGGAAGTCGTAGGCGCCAGCGCGCATGGCCTGCACCGCCAGGGGCACATCGCCGTGGCCGGTGATCAGCAGCACTGGCAGTTCGTTGTCACGCCCGTGCAATTGTTCGAGCAGTTGCAAGCCATCGATGCCGGGCATGCGGATGTCGCTGACGACCACGCCAGGCCAGTCGGGCTCCAGGCGCTCGGCCAGGCCTTGGGCGTCGGCCAGGGCAACCACCTTGAGCCCCGCCAGGTCGAGGGTTTGGCTCAAGGCCTGGCGCAGGTGTGGGTCGTCGTCGACCAGCAGCACCTGGGCCTGGCTGTCGATCTGTATCTCGGGGGTCATGCCGAGGGGTCCTCCGATGGTTGCAGGTTGGCGCCGGGCGCTGCCACACGCATTTGCAGGGTGAGCAGGGCGCCGCCTTCCGGGTGGTTGGCCAGCAGCAGTTCACCGCCCAGGGCACGCATCAGGCTTTCGCAGATGGCCAGGCCCAAGCCCAGGCCCTGGGTGCGGGTCTTGGTGGTGAAGAACGGCTCCTTGGCGTGCTCAAGGGCCTGCCGGCTGAAGCCCGGGCCATTGTCGCGGATGAACAGGTAGACGTAGTCATCGCGTTTTTCGGCACTCAGCCACAGCCGGCGCGGGTTGGCTTTTTCAGTCAGGGCATCGAGGGCGTTGGCCAGCAGGTTACCGAGCACCTGGCGCAGGCGTGTCTCCCCGGCCTGCACCCACAGGGTGGCATCAGGCAGGTCACGGATCAGCTCAACGGCCATCGCTCGGCGACGTTTGGCCAGCAGAGCCAGGGCGTCATCCAGCGCCGGTTGCAGGGCCACGCTTTCCGGCGCATGGCGGTCCCGCCGGGCGAAGGCCCGCAGGTGAGCGATGATCGAGGCCATGCGCCCGGTCAGTTCGCCGATCAGCTTGAGGTTGCCGCGGGCATCTTCAGTGCGCTGGTGATCGAGCAGGATCTCGGCGTTTTCCGCGTAACTGCGGATGGCTGCCAAGGGCTGGTTGAGTTCGTGGCTGATGCTCGCCGACATGGTGCCGAGCACCGACAGCTTGCCCGCTTGCACCAGCTCGTCCTGTGCGCGCACCAGCTCCTGCTGGGCATTCTCGCGCTCCAGTACCGCGCTTTTCAGGCGGTTGTTGAGGCCTTCCAGGTCGGCGGTGCGCTGGGCCACACGATTTTCCAGCTCCTGGCGGCCCCGGGCTTCGAAGTCGATGCGGTCGATATAGTGCCGGCGGCGTTGCATCACCAGGCCGGCCAGCAGCATCAGCACCAGCAGTGTGCCGCCACCGATGGCCATGACGGTTTGCACCGAGCGGTCGACCAATATGCGCGGTGCGAGGATGCTGACCTGCCAGCCGGTCTCCTTGATGTCACGCGTCTGGGCCAGCCAGGCGTCCTGGTTGAGCACCAGCGGCTGTGGCGCCTGGGTCGGGTAGGGCTGGATGGCGATGATTGCCTGGCGCTCGGCCTCGGTCAGCTCGCGCGTGGCGCGAAAGCGCCAGTCGGGCCGCGAGGTGAGGATCACCACACCGTTATGGTCGGTTAGCAACAGTTGCTCAGGCGTATTGCCCCAGAGTGTCTCGGTGTGGTCCAGGTCGACCTTGACCACCAATACCCCGACGATGCGTTCACGGTCATGGACTGCTGCGGCAAAAAAATAGCCGCGCTTGGCCGATGTGGTGCCTTGGCCGAAGAAGCGCCCAAGTTGCCCGGCCATGGCCTCGTTGAAGTACGGGCGGAAGGCGAAATTACGGCCAACGAAGCTGTCGCGCTTGTCCCAGTTGGAGGCGGCCAGGGTATTGCCGCTGACGTCCATCAGGTACATCACCTCGGCACCGGTCTGGTGGGCGATGTCTTTGAGCAGGCGGTTGGCGTTGGTTACCGCTTCGAGCTTGAACGGGTCGGCCAGTACGCCGCGCAGCGCCGGCAATTCGCCAAGAATTTGCGGCAGGGTCTCGTAGCGGTGCAGGGTGCCGAGCAGGTTGGCGACGTACAGGTCCAGGGTCTGGCGATTCTGCGACGCCAGTTCGTCCTGATAATAGCGTTCGGCAAGGTGATGCAGCGGCCACAGCAAAGGGGCCAGGCACAGGGCCAACAGGGCCAGGCTGCGCCAGCGGGGACGGCGTGGGTGCGTGGGTTTTGCAATCATCGCGTAAATGCGCCAGAAGGGTCTGGCGCAATTATGCGCTACTTGAGGCAGTCGATCAGCGCCTGCTGCCAGTGCGGTAGCGTTACGTCCCATTCGCGGGCCAGGCGTGAGCAGTCCAGGCGCGAGTTGGCCGGCCGGCGCGCGGGCGTGGGGTATTCGCTGGAGGGTATCGGCAGCAGCTCGGCGCAGGGCAGGCCACGGGCCTTGAGCTGCTCGCCGATGGCCTGGGCAAAGCCGAACCACGAGGTCTGGCCCTGGGCTGTCAGGTGATAGGTGCCCCAGGCACCGGCCCTGCCGGCCTGCCAGCGCTCGATCAGCGCGCGAGTGCTGAGGGCGATGGTCGAGGCCCAGGTTGGCGCGCCGATCTGGTCGTTGACCACTCGCAGTTGCGGTTTTTCCTGCAGCAGGCGTTGCATGGTCAGCAGGAAGTTGCGCCCGTGCAGCGAGTACACCCAGCTGGTACGCAGAATCAGGTGTGCGCCGCCCACGGCAGCGATAGCCTGCTCACCGGCAAGCTTGCTGCGCCCGTAGACACCGAGCGGGTTGGGTACATCCTGCTCGGTGTATGGCGCGGCCTTTTCCCCGTCGAACACGTAGTCGGTGGAGTAGTGAATCAGCGGTGCGCCAAGGCGCAGCGCTTCTTCGGCAAGCACGCCAGGGGCTTGGGCATTGATCGCAAAGGCGGTGTCCGGCTCGCTTTCGGCCTGGTCCACTGCGGTGTAGGCGGCAGCGTTGATGATCAGCTCGGGGGCAAGCTGGCGCAGCGGTTCGCGCAAGGCCTCGGGCTGTGCCAGGTCCAGCTGGTCGCGGCCCAGCAGGTGTACCTCGCCCAGGCCGGCCAACTGCGTTTTCAGCGCTTGGGCGACCTGGCCATTGTGGCCACACACGAGCACCCTCATGGGAACAGGTCCGCGTCAGCCAGCAGCGCGCCGGCCTGGTCCTTGGCCGACAGCAGCGGTGCTTCCACGCCCCAGTCGATGGCCAGCTGTGGATCATCCCAGCGGATGCAGCGCTCGGCGGCGGGGTTGTAGTAGTCGGTGGTCTTGTACAGGAAGTCAGCCGATTCGCTCAACACCAAAAAACCATGGGCGAACCCTGGCGGGATCCAGAACTGGCGGTGGTCTTCGGCGCACAGGCGGGTGGCTACCCAGCGGCCGAATGTGGGTGAGCTACGGCGGATGTCCACGGCCACATCCAGCACTTCGCCCTGAACAACCCGCACCAGTTTCCCCTGGGGGTTATCGATCTGGTAGTGCAGGCCGCGGAGCACGCCGCGCTGTGAGCGGGAGTGGTTGTCCTGGACGAAATGGGCGTCAAAGCCTGTCAGCCTGGCAAACTCGCGGGCATTGAAGCTTTCGAAGAAAAAGCCGCGGCTGTCACCGAAGAGCTTGGGCTCGATGATCAGTACGTCGGGTATGTCTGTAGCGATTATGTTCATGGCAATTTTCTGACCAGTGTACTCAGGGGTGGACCGTACCGGCCTCGTTCAATGTAGCCGCCTTGGCGCTTTGCAGCCCGGATTGCCATCATGACCGAGCGTGGACGCACGATCATCATTTCATCATTGCCACTTGTGTATCGGCCTTGGCAGTGGCGAGATAAGCGAAAAGTAAAAGAGGTTCCATCTTCATGCCCCTCAGCACCCTGATCCAGCGTTCCAGCCTGCCAAGCCCTTCGCTCAGCGAAGCCCAGGCGCATGCCTTGCTTCAGGCGCATTACGACCTGGCCGGCAGCCTGTCCAGGCTGGGTAGCCAGCAAGACCTGAACTTGCGTCTGGATACTGGGCAGGAGCGGTTTGTGCTCAAGGTTTGCCACGGCAATTATGCCCAGATGGAACTGGAGGCGCAGCATGCGGCGCTGGCTTACCTGCGCGAGCAAGGGTTGCCGGTACCTGCCGTACGCCCGGCACGCGACGGCCAGTCGCTGTTGGCACTGAACATCGATGGCCAACCGCTGCGCGCCCGTCTGCTCGATTATATAGAAGGGCAGCCGCTGACCCGCCTCAAGCACATGCAGCCTCGCCTGATGGCCGAACTGGGCGCGCTGTGCGCCCGGGTCGACAAAGCCTTGGCCGATTTCGACCACCCAGGCCTGGTGCGCACCCTGCAATGGGACCCGCAGCACGCCCAGGCGCTCATCGAGCATTTGTTGCCAGTGCTGCAGGATGCCGGGCAGCGCACCCGCCTGGAGCAGGCTACCCGCCTGGCCGCCGCGCACCTGGCACCGTTGGTCGACGACCTGCCGAGCCAGGCCGTGCACCTGGACATCACCGATGACAATGCCGTCTGGGCCCGCGATGAGCAGCGCCAGTGGCAGCTGCAGGGCATCATCGATTTCGGTGACCTGGTGCGTACCTGGCGCATCGCCGACTTGTCGGTGACCTGCGCGGCCTTGCTGCACCATGCCGAAGGCGACCCGCTGCGCATCCTGCCGGCCGTGCGCGCCTACCATGCCCTCAACCCGCTGAGCGAAACCGAGTTGCGCGCCCTGTGGCCGCTTGTGCTCAACCGCGCTGCCGTGCTGGTGCTCAGCAGTGAGCAACAACTGGCCGTGGACCCCGGCAACCAGTACACCCGTGACAACATCGCCCATGAGTGGGAGATCTTCGATACCGCTACCGCCGTGCCATTCGCGCTGATGGAAGCGGCCATTCTGCAGGCCGCCGGCATCGAACCGAGCCGACCGGACCTGGCCGATTGCGCCCTGTTGCTGCCAGACCTCGCCCGTGAGGCGGTCACGCGCGTCGACCTGGGCGTGCTGAGCCCCCTCTGCGAGGCCGGTAACTGGGAGCAGCCCGGCTTCGATCAGCGTCAGCTGACGGCCCAGCCCGCGCCTGCTTGCAGCCTGCATGGCCAGTATCGCCTGTCGCAAACCCACATCGACCGCCCTGATGAGCCGGCCACCTGCGCCCTGGGCGTCGAACTGCACGTGCCTAACGGCAGTGCGGTACAGGCCCCGCAAGCCGGGACCTGGCAGCGCCATGGCGATGGCCGTGGCTGCTTGCGCACGGCACAGTGGGCCTTGTGGCTCAGTGGCCTGGAAGATACCCCCGCAGATGGCCAGGCCGTGGCCAAGGGGCAGGCGCTGGGCAGCAGCTGTGGTTTTCTCAGTGTGCAGCTGTGCCTGGACGCCAGCATCCAGCCGCCACTGTTCGCTGCACCTTCCCAGGCTGCCGCCTGGCTGGCGCTGTGCCCCTCGCCTGCAGCTTTGCTGGGTTTCGACTGCGATGCCGAGCCGCTGGCCGACCCCCAGGCATTGCTGGCCCGCCGCGACGCCAGCTTTGCCCGCTCGCAGAAGCACTACTATGCACAGCCACCACACATCGAGCGCGGCTGGCGCAACTACCTGATCGACATGCAAGGCCGCTCCTACCTCGACATGCTCAACAACGTCGCGGTACTCGGCCATGGTCACCCTCGCATGGTGGCCGAGTCGGCACGGCAGTGGTCGTTGCTCAATACCAACTCGCGCTTCCATTACGCGGCCATTGCCGAGTTTTCTGAACGCCTGCTCAAGTTGGCGCCGGCGGGCTTTGACCGAGTGTTCTTGGTCAACAGTGGTACCGAGGCCAACGACCTGGCCATTCGCCTGGCCTGGGCCTACAGCGGCGGTCGCGACCTACTCAGCGTGCTGGAGGCCTACCATGGCTGGTCGGTGGCGACCGATGCCATTTCCACCTCTATTGCCGACAACCCGCAAGCCCTGGAAACCCGACCCGACTGGGTGCACCCGGTCGAGGCGCCGAATACCTTCCGTGGCCGCTACCGTGGCGCAGACAGTGCCGGTGACTATCTACGCGACGTCGATGCTTTTCAAGCTCGCCGACCTCGATGCCCGTGGCCGTCAGCTGGCCGGCATGATCTGCGAACCGGTTTATGGCAACGCCGGTGGCATCTCGCTGCCTGCGGGTTACCTGAAAGAGGCGTATGCCAAGGTCCGTGCCCGCGGCGGTGTGTGCATCGCCGATGAAGTGCAGGTGGGCTATGGCCGCCTGGGTGAGTACTTCTGGGGCTTCGAGGAGCAGGGGGTGGTGCCCGACATCATCACCATGGCCAAGGGTATGGGCAACGGCCAGCCACTGGGTGCGGTGATTACCCGGCGCGAGATTGCCGAGGCGCTGGAGGCGCAGGGCTACTTCTTCTCCTCGGCTGGCGGCAGCCCGGTGAGTTGCCGTATCGGCATGGCGGTGCTGGACGTGATGGACGAGGAGGGGTTGTGGCAGAACACCCGCGAAACCGGGCGGTATTTCAAAGCGCGCCTGCAAGCGTTGGTCGATAAACATCCGCTTGCCGGTGCCACGCATGGTTCGGGGTTCTACCTGGGCCTGGAGCTGGTGCGTGACCGCCAGACGCTGGAGCCGGCCACCGAGGAAACCATGGTGCTGTGCGACCGCCTGCGTGACTTGGGGATCTTCATGCAGCCGACCGGCGACTACCTGAACATCCTCAAGATCAAGCCGCCGATGTGCACCACGCGCGCCAGCGTGGACTACTTTGTGAACAGTGTGGACCGCATCCTGTCCGAAGGGTTGTAAGCACAAACGATGCCGCCCATGCCGATTGTTATCGGCATGAGCGGCATTTTTATCTGCCGTTCAGCGTTTTCATCCTTTTAATGCCGATATATATCGGTTATAAAATCGGCATCCAAATTGACCATCGGCCTAGGGCCTTTGCAGAGGTTACCCATGAAAACCCTCAACTCCACCCCCCGCGCCGACGGTTTCCACATGCCCGCCGAATGGGCGCCGCAAAGCCAGGTGTGGATGGTCTGGCCCGAGCGTTCGGACAACTGGCGCCTGGGAGGCAAGCCTGCCCAGGCTGCCCACGTCACCCTGGCCAAGGCCATCGCCCGCTTCGAGCCGGTTACCGTTGCTGTTTCTGCCGGCCAGTACGAAAACGCCCGTCGGCAGCTCGACCTGCCCAACATCCGTGTGGTGGAAATCAGCAACGACGACGCCTGGGTGCGTGATACCGGCCCGACCTTCGTCATCAACGATTCGGGCGAAGTGCGCGGTGTGGATTGGGGCTTCAACGCCTGGGGCGGCTTCGACGGCGGCTTGTACGCGCCGTGGAACCGCGATGAGGAGCTGGCAGCCAAGGTGCTGGAGATGGAGCGTTGCCAGCGCTACCAGACCGAAGGCTTCGTGCTTGAGGGCGGATCGATCCATGTGGATGGTGAGGGCACCCTGATCACTACCGAAGAATGCCTGCTCAACCGCAACCGCAACCCGCACCTGAACCGTGAGCAGATTGAAGAGATCCTGCGTGAGCACCTGGCGGTGGAGACCATCGTCTGGCTGCCCGATGGCCTGTACAACGACGAAACCGACGGCCACGTGGACAACTTCTGCTGTTACGTCAGCCCAGGCGAAGTGTTACTGGCCTGGACCGATGATTCCAACGACCCCAACTATGCGCGCTGCCATGCCGCCTATGAGGTGCTGAAAAACAGCCGCGATGCCAAAGGCCGCGAGTTTGTGGTGCACAAGATGCCCATTCCTGGCCCGCTGTTCGCCACTGAAGAAGAGTGCGCCGGCGTCGATCACGTGGTCGGTAGCCAGGAGCGAGACCCGTCGGTACGCCTGGCCGGGTCCTACGTGAACTTCCTGATCGTCAACGGCGGCATCATCGCGCCAAGCTTCAATGACCCGGCAGATGCCCAGGCCAGAGCCATTCTGGCCAAAGTATTCCCGGACCACGAAGTGGTGATGATCCCCGGGCGTGAACTGCTGCTGGGGGGTGGCAACATTCACTGCCTGACTCAGCAGCAACCGGCGCCGGTCAAGCGCTGAAGCAACGCTGCAGAAAAAGCCCGTCGCCTGACGGGTTTTTTTTTGGCCGCGACGTCCGGCATGTCGAAATGGCATATGTTTTGTATTGTTTTCAGGGAGTTAACTCAGCAGTACGGTCACTCCGTTCTGTAACAATCAAGACGTAGATTAGCCGCTCACGGGGTAAGGAGTACGTGTAGACATGAACACAGCAAGTGAGACGGCTTTGCGCCCATCGGCAGTAAATCACCAAGCGCTGAAAACCTTGGCACATTGGTTGAAACACCATGGAAGCAATCGGGTCAGGACGACCGACCCACGACGTTTGCTGGATGGCCGCTACCCGCAGGGCCTGATCAGCGATGCGGAGCTGGAAGCGCTGCTGGGCGTGTGGCACTGAACAGGGCAGGAGCCCGCACCACCCTTGAGAAACGCCACCGCATTTGCGGTGGCGTTTTCATTTCTGGGGGCCAAGGCCGGGCTTGTAACACTTAATCCCAGAATTGCCCTACGCGACAAAGCGATTTATCCAACCAAAGACAAAATGCCCGCTGATAGCGCGAACATGCAAGGAAATGCCCTGTTCGATCGCATTATTTTGGTTATATCGACCTGCATTTCACGAGTTTTTGACATTTGTAATCGCACGCGGCTAGGATTCGGCCAACGCCTGCTGGCCATGACCTGGCCATGCTGCTGCACAAGGCCCGCCACACGACCACCGGCGGGCCTTTCAGTTCGGATCCGCATAGCGTCGAACCTACGAAGGGGCGTTGGTTCCTGGCGTCATATTGCAGAGCGTTTTTGATTACGAAATAAGGAAAACAAGATGTTGAAAACCAGGATCAGCCTGGTCGCTTTGGCGATGATCGCCGCGACCCAGGCCCAGGCCAACGAGCAGGCCGAGAGCAAGGGCTTTATCGAAGACAGCCACGCAAACGTTCTTCTGCGTAACGCTTACATCAACCGTGACAAGAAACACGGTACCGATGACCAGATCGAATGGGGCCAGGCGGCAATCGCCAACTTCTCCTCCGGCTTCACCCAGGGCACCGTGGGCGTGGGCGTTGACGCGTTCGGCCTGTATGCCGTACGCCTGGACGGCGGCAAGGGCCACAATGGTGGCGCTGGCGTTGACTTCTTCAAGCCAGGAAACACCAAGAACGCCGACGGCAACGCCAGCGGCCCGCATGACCTGGCCCGTGCCGGCGCGGCTGTGAAGTTCCGCATCTCCAACACCGTGCTCAAGTACGGTGACCAGATGCCGTCCCTGCCAGTGCTGCAGTACGATGATGGCCGACTGCTGCCAGAAAGCTTCACCGGTACCCTGATCACCTCCAAGGAAATCCAGGGCCTTGAGCTGAACGCCGGCCGCTTCACCCAAGAAGCGCGCAAGAGCGCCGAGCGTCGTGACGGTGGCGGCCTGAAGTCGATCAACGTCTTCGGCGGCAGCTACAAGTTCACCGACAACTTCACCGCTTCGCTGTACACCGCAGACAACGAAGACGTGATGAAGAAGCACTACCTGGGCCTGAACTACGTCTTCCCGATCGCCAACGACCAGTCCCTGACCCTGGACTTCAACGGCTACAAGTCGGACATCGACAAGCAGTACGTCCAGGCCGCCGGCCTGAACGGCGACTCCAACACCATCTGGAGCCTGGCCGCGACCTACGCCTACGGTGCACACTCGTTCACCCTCGCGCACCAGCGCAGCACCGGCAGCACCGGTTACAACTACGGCTGGTACCAGAACGAAGGTGGCGTGGGTGACGGTGGTTCGACCATCTACCTGGCCAACTCCTACTGGTCCGACTTCAACGCCGAAGACGAGCGTTCCTGGCAGCTGGGCTACGGCCTGGACTTCGGTGCCTACGGCATCCCGGGCCTGACCTACAAGTTGGCCTACGTGGTGGGTGACAACATCAACACCCGCAACAACGCTAACCCGCAAGGTTTCGGCGAAGGCAAAGAGCGCGAGATCTTCAACCAGATCCGCTACGTCGTCCAGGACGGCCCGGCCAAGGACCTGTCGATCAAGCTGCGCAGCTCGTTCCTTCGCACCAACAACGCTGTACAGCAAAACGGCTACAACGACGACGGCAACGAAGTCCGCGTATTCGTCGAGTACCCGATCAGCATCTTCTGATACTGATCTGGCAGAGGGCTGCCCTGCAGCCCGTTCGCCGGCAAGCCGGCTTCCACTGGGTTTTGAGCTGAGCTTGAGAGCAGCGGGGTACCTGTGGGAGCCGGCTTGCCGGCGATGAGGCCGGTGCAGATGCCCGGCAATTCTGCCCTTCAAGCAGGCTCTGCTTCTTTTGTGCGAGCCGTTTTCGTTACAACCACTTCCCCCGTCTCCGGTGCAAAGCTGTCGCTGCGCGCCATCCGCCACATCCGCGCATAGAACTCGCTTTCGATCGAGCCGCTGAGCAATTCGCCGGGCTTGAGGAACTGATGCAAATCCGAAAACAGGCTGATCTCGCTGGTGCTGATGCGCCGTGCCAAGTGCTTGGGCTTGAGCTCCGACGGGTGCTCCAGGCCGGCGGCCGCCAGCATCTCGGCCAGGGCATGTAGGGTGTTGCGGTGGAAGCTGGCGACCCGCTGGGCCTTGTCCGGCACCACCAGCGCACGCTGGCGCAACGGGTCCTGGGTGGCCACACCGGTCGGGCACTTGTTGGTATGGCAGCTCTGCGACTGGATGCAACCGATGGCGAACATGAAACCGCGCGCCGAGTTGACCCAGTCGGCGCCGATGGCAAGCACGCTGGCGATATCGAAGGCGCTGACGATCTTGCCCGCCGCACCGATACGGATGCTCGAGCGCAGGTTCAGGCCTACCAAGGTGTTGTGCACGAACATCAGCCCTTCGCGCATGGGCACGCCCATGTTGTCACTGAACTCGCGCGGCGCCGCGCCGGTGCCGCCTTCCTTGCCGTCGACGACGATGAAATCCGGGGTGATGCCGGTGGCCAGCATGGCCTTGGCGATGCCCATGAATTCCCACGGGTGGCCCAGGCAGAACTTGAAGCCCACGGGTTTGCCACCGGACAGCTCACGCAATTGAGCGACGAAGTGCAGCAGCTCCAGCGGCGTGCGAAAGGCACTGTGCGCGGCCGGTGAGATGCAGTCCTCGCCCACACGCACGCCACGGGTGGCGGCGATTTCAGCGCTGACCTTGTGCCCTGGCAGAATGCCGCCGTGGCCGGGTTTGGCGCCCTGGCTGAGCTTGATCTCGATCATCTTCACCTGCGGGTCGCGGGCCTGGGCGGCGAAGCGCTGCGGGTCGAAGCGGCCTTGCTCGGTACGGCAGCCGAAGTAACCACTGCCAATTTCCCAAATCAGATCGCCGCCATGCTCACGGTGGTAAGGGCTGATGCTGCCTTCACCGGTGTCATGGGCAAAGCGGCCCATGCGCGCGCCGCGGTTCAGCGCGGCGATGGCGTTGGCGCTGAGTGCGCCGAAGCTCATGGCCGAAATGTTGAAGATCGACGCCGAGTAGGGCACCCGGCACTGCGGCCCGCCAATGGCGATACGGAACGAGGCAGGGTCCGGGGTTGCCACCGGCACCATCGAATGGCTGATGAATTCGAAGCCGGGTTTGTAGGCATCGTTGAGAGTGCCGAAGGCTTTCTCGGCGCTTTCGTTCTTGGCCCGGGCGTAGACCAGCGACCGTTGCGAACGGGAGAAGGGCAGCTTGTCGTCATCGCCTTCTATCAGATACTGGCGGATCTCCGGGCGGATGGTTTCGATCAGGTAGCGGATGTTGCCCAGGATCGGATAGTTGCGCCGTACTGCGTGATGGCTCTGGCGCAGGTCGTTCAGGCCAACCAGGCTGAGCAGGGCGGTGATCACCGTCAGCGGCCAGAGCCAGGTGAGCGTGGCAAGCAGGGGAAGGCTGGCGCAGGTGAAAATCAGGCAGATGGCCAGGCAGGCGTAACGGCTGGGTAGAGAATGTTTCATGGGTCCATCGCAGGCAGGATGACCGGGGCAAGGATAGGGAAACTGGGCGCGCGGAAAACCATGGCAATTGGTAAAACACTGTTACCTGATGATGGGCTGGGGTGTGGCTTTGTGCACGATTACTGGAATTAAATGGACTCTGGGTTGGGAGTAACGGGGTGAGTGCTGGGCAACGGACGTGGACGGGGCCGGCTATGCGATCGGGGATGCCAATGGTCGCGTACGAATGATTCTTATCTGTCGCAAGGGCATCATGGATACCTTGACTGATGGACAGAAAGCGCAGCTTCGCGCAATCAAGAAAGGGTGGAAGTAATGGAAAAGAATCTCTTCGACCGTCTAGTGGAAAGCATGACAAAGATGGATGAGATCGATCGCGGTGAGCGCCAGCCTTCGCGCGAATTCCACGTTGATGCGGTTCAGGTCAAAAAAATCCGCCAAGCAACTGGTCTGTCCCAGGCTGCCTTCGCCAAACGCATCAATGTTGCTGTAGGCACCCTACGGAACTGGGAACAAGGGCGCCGCGCGCCGGAAGGCCCCGCTCGTGCTCTACTTCGTGCAATACACAAAGACCCTGAGCATGTACTTGCAGCACTGAGCTGACGTCTTCGGGGGCAGGTTCAAGCTGGTCCCGCCTCCTCAAGTTAGTGCCAAGGCGGAAATATACGACGGAAGGTGGGTTTTTCGGGGGCACAGATTATGAAAGCTTTCTATGGAGCCTTGGATGGGGCACCAGGAGTCGAAAATTTCCATAAATACATGATTTAATTGGGAATATTTTTTGAATTAAGAAGCTTCTATCCCTATAGCTATCCTTACCTATTTCTATAATCCGGGCGAGGTAGGTTTTGTGGGTTCCGTGTTTGTTTTCACTGCGGATGGAAATGCAATCGGTTTTGAAGATGAAAGTGTTTAGCGATGGATTTGTAGTTGTGGCATCGCTTTGGGATGATAAGTCTTAGAGGGATGCTGCCAGCATCAGCCGGCAGCGAACTTGTTTTTAGCGGTCAGGTTGAGTTTGCATCGCAGAGATCCGCTTCTTTACAGTATCCGAGAGATTGCGAATAAGTACAATGTATTTCTCGGCTTCACGTTTGTTCTTGTGATGATAAAAGTCATTGGTGTGCCTGCTCTTAGTTGACTGTACTACTAGCAGTTCTGCCTCTTTCAAGATTCTGACGGTGCGCCCGCTGTAAACTTCTTGTTTGGCAGCGTGATAGCGAGCAATCCCTTTTCTCAACGCGCAAAGTTGTTCGGTTTTTCCGAATTTTAAGGATTTCTCAATGGCCCGGTCGCCGCCCTCAAGGTCACCTTGTTTGTATTTTATCAGCCCAAGTGTTAGCCATGCATCTGCGCTGTGCTCGTCCAATGTCGTGGCTCGTTCGGCATAGGGGTAGGCTACGTCCGGCTTACCCAAAGATCTAAATAGGAACGAGGCATAACGTTCATGTAGGGCAGCATTCAGCGGCTCTTCGAGTAACGCCAACTCAAAATTCTCGCAGGCAGCGAGATGATCTTTTTTGATCATGGCAATTTTGGCGGCTTTTGCGTATTCATTCCTGAAACCATCAGCGACTCGGTCAGTGCGATAACTTTTTTCTATTTCAAATCGAGCTGTAGCCTGTTTATCTACCTTCAGAGCAATCTTGTCGATGAGCTCCGAAACGTCAGTTGGTAATTTCTTCTTCTTTTGACGGAAGAATTCCTTAGCTAATTCCACAATCTCTAGATCGTAGCTGTCGCCTCGGTCCACGATGGTAGCGAAGTAAGTTTCACCGAGGCTTCCTTGGAACTCGGCGTGCAATACGCCTAACTGAGTGCATACATCCCCTACACATTTGCCGTCTAGAGGGCTGGCTAACGAGACCAGTGTCATGAATACTTTCTGCACTGAAGTATTCATACGTGCCCAAGCATCTTCGTACAAGAACTCCAAGAGCTCGTCATTGGTTTTTTTTAGGATTTGATCAAGGCCATCTTGGATGCTAGAAGACGATCGTGCAATGTAGCGAACCAGCGTGTCGATCAATAGTGGCTTGCACATTAGTTGAGCGCACACGTTGCGCAGTCGAGCTTCACCGGCTTGAGTAACTGCACGCGCGCCGTACTCAGATCCTAGTTTTTGTAATAGCAAATAAGAACGCTTCCGACTCAGGAAGTTGACTGACAGGAAGTGGTTCCGCATTGAGAATTTCCCGGCGTCTAGAGGTTATGACTACTCGGCCAATCTTTTTGGCGACCATGTAAATAAAGTCACCGAGTTCTTGCGCATCAACCTGTGATGTAGCCAAGGTCTCTGTATTGTCGATGATCAATAGTACGTCATTACGCGTAAACCCTTCATCGGCAAACGCTTGGGCCGCTTTGTCAATGAGTGATCGACCGTCATGCTTGTACCACTCTTTGCCTAGAATAGGAGTAAGGCTATACAGTAACTCCCTTACGCTGTCCTCCATTGCCTCGGAAATACCTTTGAAATGTATGAGGCCTTGTTCAGTCCATTTGGTTCGTTTCGCTGTGTAAAAACTGATGATCGAAGGCAGCGGAAAGTCTGCCTCGAGAGAGCCCTCTAGTAAGCTGTTGAAGAACTCAAGTACAAGAGTCGTTTTTCCAAAGCCACCGTCACCAAATACCAAGCAGGCCCTGGAGTCAACTATGTCGCCCATCCACGCCTTAAGCTTATCTAGTTCTCTACTTCGGCCAACAAACGTTGAGGTTTGCCTGCCTGGAATGTTATTAAGCAATAAGAACGAGCTATTTTGAGTGGGGATTTCTGTCCATCTAAATTTTTCCACAGTTTGGCTTTCAGCAGAGAAAACGCTGCTTTGCTGTAAGTCGCTGGTGAATTCGCGTGCATCAGTCCACGACAGCAGATGACCTTGAGCCTTCAATACACCTTTACGCGAAACGATACGTTTGATTACCACAGCATGCCCGGTCACGAGCAATGGTGTATTGATCGGCACCAACAGATCACCAATCTGAACAGCCAATCCCGATTGCTTCGCAGTGGGTAGCACGCCATCTGCGCGGGCTAAAATTCGTCGGATTAGATCTGCTGTTTTGGTAGACCAGTGATCGGTAGTAGGCGCGTCTAGGACGCCGTGCGCCGGTCGGCCGTTGCGGAAAGCAACCCACTGCTGCAATTCCTCAACCAAGCTACTCTGGCTTTCTGGCAAGGTTTCGTACCACCCATTGAAGTAGTTGCGAAACACCAGACTGCGAATCCGAGGTACCAGTGCATCTAGGATTTCTACCGGCAAACCGTCAGACGGCTGACTGAAGCGGTCCAGAAACGGCTTCAGATCTACGTCCTCATCCACAGAGGGAGTGGCTTGGATGACCGTTTCTAATGCACTGATCGAGAGGCATTGCAGGAGCGAACGCATTATAGAGCACAGATAACTCAACGATTCGCCTGGGGAGGAAAGTGAAACAGCTTTCTGCAGTTGCTCCTGATAGACCTTACGCACGTCTTCTTCCCTGTTTTGGTGGCATTGGGCCATGATGGTGCTTTATAGCAAAGTTATCCTCAATGAGGAAATGATCTGTTGGGCAGAATCCAGCCATGCGCAAGCTCAGTCACCGACCCGACCTGTCCGGTCTTAGGGGTATAGAAGGTTTCCCTCAGAGATTGAAAATCCACGATTTTACTAATCGTCGAGTAAGCAGCCTGACCGTCAGTAGGTAGTAATACCGTGTTGCTTCCTTTCGGTGGCTAATGCGATTTTCGAGAAACCAGGCCACATGCTTTTTCTGCCAACCCCAAGGTGTTTCTCGCTGCCAGCGCTCTGCAATTTCAGCCTGGATGATTTTCGCCTGCCGCAAATGACGTCGTCGCGTCGCGTGCGACCCGATTAGCACGCCAGCCAAGAACAACTCCATATCGAATGGTTTGCTCATGCTCGTCCCCCGATATAAGCCGCGGCCACTTCGATTCGACCATGCCCAAGCTCGTAGCTAATTTGCATCCGTGCATCACGATCAGTTTTCCTATCTGCTAGGCAACATTGGCCGCCGTTGATAGGCGCCCGATGCTGGGTGATTTGTTCATAGCGCTCACATGCGTACGCCGCTCGTAGCTCATGGAAGCCCTTGAGGTTGTGTGCATGCAGGATGACCCGCGCCGGGCGGATTTTTTCTTGCAGAAAATTCAGGTAGCTTTCGTGTGGCGCAATTAGGTTGCGGCTACCCAGAGGCGACACCTGCCGTGCCAACTCAAGCGCCTCTCGAATATGGTCATCCACCGCAATCCAACGTGGCGCCGAGGCGCCAGCGCGGCCACCTTTGGTGCCATCCTGAATGTTAATCCTGCCTAGGTCGTTAGCCTCACGGCTTAGCCGTGGCAGGTCAGCCAAGATGGCCTCACGCAAGCGCATGCCGGTGGCTCGCGCCAACAAAACAATCGCGGCGGCCCGTAGTTGATGTTGGTTGCAAAGCGCATCGACGATCTGCTTAACCTGTTCGCGGTCTTGGCCCTGTGGCACCGACTGTCGAACCCCGGTGCGCTGCATAAAAACCCAAAGCCTTGCTCGGGCTGTGCAATTTCACGTACTGATCACCGCGAAGCGCCGCCATGGTCCTGTTAACACTGGATAGCCGGTTTTGTGCGGTGCTAACGGCGAGGTCACCGCGCCCAACCAGGTCGCGCAGATACGCCGCATAGTCGGCCAACACTTTGCGATCAATCTGCTGCGCATCATTGATACCGGGGCCCTGTTCGGAGCGACACCACTTCACGAATGCCTGCCACCGATCACAGTGCGCTTTCACCGTGCCGTAGTGACCGCCGCCGAACATGTCTTTCAGCGCCTGGGGCCCTGCGTAGCTCAATTGTCTGCCGTAGCCGAAATTGCACCCGTCGCGTCTACCCACCAATGCCATATCGGTCACCTCTTCTTAGGCTCTCCAGTCCTCGTCCCACGTCATCCCGCCAAGAATGCTGAGTGTTATCAGGGATCAAGGCCCCTGCGACCTGTGGGGATGTCCTCTAACGCGGGACTGGCGGCTCCTTACGTCCGGGAGCGAGGGCATCTCATGATCTGGCCTCCTGAGCACCGTTACCGGTGGGCGGGTGGAGGCTGCATTGGCTGACGAGACCAGTGCCGCGAGATCCTGAGCAGGGTGAATGCAGCAATGCGATGACCGGGGCATGCCTGACTGTCAGTCAGGTGCAGTCCATTCCCTGGTCTGCGGCACCATCATCTACATCGCTGTTGCTGGTGGCATCGGCGTTTGTCACGCCAATTGTCACGAGGGGAATCGCCGCTGAGCCATGTGCGATCAGGGCTGCAGCAGTGTTAGAAGCGCCCGTCTCTTTCCGGTGAAAGAGACGGGCGCAGGTTGGCGCACGCGAAATGGCCAAGCGGATAGGTTGCTGCTGAGCAGATGGGTAGGGTGGTTGCCGCAGGGGCAACGATATTGAGTTGGCATCCATCACATGGGTAGTGACCGTACGAGCTGCCGGACGCGAATCGTACTTGCGGGTGAACCACCGCGGGAGCGGCGTGACCTCCAAGGTTCGGGTCACCTGGGGTGCTGTCATCGACAGCTCTTGCGACTCCCGGTCTACGCTTGTGGACAATATTCGTCAAGCAGCGCGATATCGGGGATTTAGCGCCTGTGGATAAAACTATCCCCCGATGGACATCAGTGGTTTTCCACAGACGTACGCTGTGCCAACAGTTTTTTTCTTAGGTATGGTCCTTTCAAACGGGGCGGCTTTGCAGCCCCGTTTGAAAGGACCCGCGCGGAGGAGCTTCATGCGGTGCTGTGGGTAACTTCACAGCGAGTTTGAGGTGGTGGTGCGGCGGGTTACTCGGTCCGCTTGGCACTGCGAAGCCGCGTGACGTTTTCGCCCGTCTGCCTGGCAAACTCATGCGGCGTCACATGGTCCTCGCGGTTCGCCTCTAGAAACCGGCTCCACCAGGTCATGATCATCCGGCGCTCTTCGAGGAACTCGGCCTTGTGGGTGTAGGCGGCGCGCACGTTGTTGCGTTCCTTGTGGCTCATCTGCCGCTCGATAGCCGTCTCCGACCACAGCCCGGACTCGACCAGCGCACTGCACGCCATGGCTCGGAACCCGTGGCCGCAGATATCCACCTTGGTGTCATAGCCCATCGTCCTTAGCGCGGCGTTCACCGTGTTCTCGGACATCGGCTTCCACGGTTTGGCATCCCCCGCGAACACCAGCTCGAACTTGCCGGTGATCGCGTGGATCTGCTCAAGCAAGGCCACTGCCTGCGGCGATAAGGGTACAACGTGGATATCCCCGGCCATTTTTGTACCCCTTGTGGAAAAGGGTACTCCGTCCAGCGCCGGGCGGGTGTCGGGGATCTCCCAGATGCCACGCTTGAGGTCAAACTCGTTCCAACGGGCGAAGCGCAGTTCACTGGAGCGCACGAACACGTGCAGCGATAGCATCACCGTGAGGCGCGTGAGTGGGCGACCTTTGTAGCCGTCGATACGCGCCTGTAGCTCAGGCAACCGCGATAAGGGTAGTGCGGGTCGATGTGTAACCCGTGGCGTTTTGATCGAGCCATCGAGATCGTGAGCCGGGTTCGCCGTGATCAGTCGCAGCCGTTTGGCTTCGCGCATGATGCTTTGCAGGTAGTTCTTGATCCTCAGCGCCACGTCGATGGTGCCGCGCTTCGTCACAGCCTCCAGTGGCTGCATGAGGTCGTGGGTATCCAACTCAACGATTGCCCTGGCACCTAACAAAGGGAATACGTGAGTCTTCAACCGGCTGAGCACAGTCTTAGCGTGGCCCGGCGCCCACTTCGGCACCATCCCGGCATACCAATCGAGCGCAACGCTTTCGAAGGTTCGGCCATTGATCACGGCTTGCACCTTGGCCTGCTGCTTGGACTGGATAGGGTCAATGCCGTTGGCGAGCTGCTGTTTGAGCTCGAAGCGCTTGTGGCGAGCGTCAGCCAGCCCGACCACCGGGTAATTGCCGAGTGAGGTCAGGCCCTCGCGACCATCGGGCTTCACATACCTGAGCCGCCAGCCTTTGCGACCGTTGGGTTTCACGAGCAGGTAAAGGCCATCGCCGTCAAAAAGCTTGTACTCACGTTCGCGAGCCTTTGCAGTGCGGCAGGCGTTGTCGGTAAGGGGAGCCGTTGTGCGAGCCATAAGGGTACTTTCCAATGTCGAATTGGTAGGTATCCTTAAAAGTACCCTTATTAACGCTGGCTACCCTCGGAATCCGACGGAACGCCAAAACGAAAAAACCCGCCAGAAGGCGGGTTTTTCGGGGGTTCCAGAGATTTTGAAAGCTTTCTCTGGAACCTTGTATGGTGCCGGCACCAGGAATCGAACCCGGGACCTACTGATTACAAGTCAGTTGCTCTACCATCTGAGCTATACCGGCAATGGGGCATCATTATAACGATCGGTTGGCGCCTGTAAACCACTTCCTTGCGATTGTTTGAAAATGGCCTAAGTCACCGGCTTAAAAGGAGAAATTTCCTACCAGCCGCGGTGGATGGTGTTGACGTTTGGTTCGGTCTTGGCGGGGTTGAAGAACAGCTTGTCGTTGTCGCAGCCACGCTTGCGGCAGGGGCTTTCTACGCGAAGGGGCAGGCCGTTGTCGCCACCCAGCTGCATGCCGGGGGTGTTCCAGTCCAGGTTGCTGGTGTGCTGTGGCGTGGTGCCGCTGCCGTTGGAGCAGGCAGTCAGGGCCAGGGAGAGGGTCAGCAGGGCAAGGGATTTGGCGTGGGGCACGATGTCGAGGTCCGTTAGTCCATGTCGAATCTGGCGCAACGCCAGACGGTCGCGTGGCTGGCGGGGCAGCGCGCGACGTAGCTTTTTAATGATTTGGGGGACGGATCATACACCGTTGTGCCGGACTCGCGGTGGATCGGCTT
The DNA here is from genome assembly GCF_016406145.1 of Pseudomonas putida. Taxonomy (NCBI): domain Bacteria; kingdom Pseudomonadati; phylum Pseudomonadota; class Gammaproteobacteria; order Pseudomonadales; family Pseudomonadaceae; genus Pseudomonas; species Pseudomonas putida. Next base: position 5,447,920 of record NZ_CP066306.1, on the reverse strand, counting down.
CGCATTGTGATGACTGTGCAGGCGTCTTCGCGGGTAAACCCACTCCCAAAGTTGCGGTGGTGCTCTTTCGCTCGGAGCGCAGCTGTAAGGTATTTCTGAATCTGAAACCAAATGCTTCAGTAACGGAGCACTTGGGAATTATCCTACGCAGCTTGCCGAAGCTTCACTGTTGGCGGGGAAGTGCCCCAGGGATACCGTTCCTGGGTCGCCAATACCCTGGTGACCGGGTGTGAGAAACCCGTTGTGGAGCTACTTGGCTAGCCTGTTATGGCGGTCGTACGCGGGCAGACTTCGGTCTGGCCGAGCTTTGTAGCTCCCTCGGTTTTCTCACCCCGCGTATGACTGCCACCTAGATCTGTGAGAAAGATCCGCGTGGCGGTTTCCAACTCAACGGAGCTGCTGCCATGAAGAAAATCGTTCCAGACCCACCTCGTCCTCTCATCTCCACCCCTTACTTCACCATCCACAGCGACATCTCCCCTCCCGACGCCATCGCCCACGCCGGCCAGCTTTTGCGTGTCGTAGTCGAAACCCTGGACGACCACTGCCGTGACCACGTAGGCGAGCCCGGCCTGAACCTGCTGGCAAACGCCAACCATGCGGCGTATTCGGCCTATGTGCTGATCCAGCATGCGAAGGGGCGTTTGGACGATGCGCAGGATGGGAGTCGTTCACATGAGTCTTGAAAAAAAGCCTGTCACCACAGCCGGTATCGAGACGTTTCTCGAAGTCGGCAACCCGCCCGTGAATCTCTTGCGCGTACAACCCGGCATCCCTGTGGACGACGCCTACGAACAGGTTTCGATATTGCTGGGCTACATCAAGCATCTGGTGCGCGAAGGCGATATGGAAGATGACCACAAGCTTCTGGGCGCCGCCGATTACCTCAGCGTGTTGGCCAAGTCACTGATGAACGATATCGAGATGGCGAAGAACAAGTTGCACTGAGTTGGAACGCACCTGTGGGGGCCGGGAAGCCGGCGCCCACAATCAGGCAGCGGCCGCACCAATCCAGCGCTGTTTGCCTAATCGAATTTTTGTTTATGCACAAGAGGCATCAGCGCCGTGCGCGAAAGGCGTGCCGATACGACGCACCGCTGGTCTTTGCGCAAAGGCCTGTTTTTACTGGGGTTGCAGCGGCAGCGGGAATAAGCCGAACGTTTGAAATAACGCTTGGATCCAAACATTCATCACAAGCTTGTTCACAGACTTATCCACAGGTTGTGCTGTGGCTAACGGTCGCGCTCGGCAAGCAGCAGCAGGTTGCGTGGGGTGAGTGGATAATCGCAAAAGGTGCCCAGGCGTACGGCGTAGCCTTGCTCTTCAAGAAACAGTGCGCGGTCGAGCACCAGCCACATTTCCAGTGGCCTTCTGAACAGGTTGCGTACCCGTTCCAGGTTGCGCACCTGGGCAAGGCGCTGCCAGCCCTCTGCTTCCAAGGCATCCCAATCGGGGTTGATGGTCAGTTCCAGCTCGCGCAGTTCGGCCAGATCGCGGCAGTACTGCTCGAAAGGTTTGGCCAGCCAGGCAACCGGCAATGACGGTGTGGGCAGGTATTCATCACGCTGGCGTTGGCGGCGCTGCAGCAGGTCGAAGCCCAGGCGCCTGGCCATGGAGCAGTCGCGCTGGTGGCGAACCCGGGCGCCGGCGGTCACGGTTTCGCTCAGCGGCAGGCCCAGGTCGAGGAGCGACAGCTGCAGCGCCGAGCGCTGCGCAGCTGTGGATAACGGCTGGTACTGCTCGCCCTGGATGCGGTTGTAGCAGCAGGGCGCCACGGCGAGATGGCGGCAGCCTTGCTCACTGGCCACCCGCAGCAAGTGCACATGCAGGTCGCCGCAGGCATGCAGGGCCACCACGCTCTTGTCGCTGCCCAGGTGGCGGCGGCTGCCCGCTGCCATGACATCCTGGTGCACGTGGGTTGCCGGCAGCTGGTGGTGGTCACTCAGGGCCTGGCCGGCGGTGACCAGTTGGGCGTCGTACTCCAGGCAGGTCAGCTGCTGGCCGGGCTGCAGCAGGCGGCGGCCGAGGTAGCCTTTGCCTGAGCACCAGTCCAGCCAGTGGTGGGTCTGCGTGCGAAAGTTCAGGCGGCGGCTGAAGGCCTCGATCTGCTGCCACTTACGGCCCGGGACGTTGACGTCCAGGCGGTGTGCGGCGGGGGGCAGGCCGGTGTCGGGCAGCTCGCCCAGGGCGCTGAGCTGTTGGGCTTGCCGGGCGAGGTGCGGAAAAGGTGCGGGCACGCCCTGGGGGTCAAGGTTGGCTTCGGCATCGCTCAGGCTGCATTGGCGCAGGTGGGCGGACAGTGCGGGGTGTTCGGCTTCCCAGTCCAGGCGCAGGGTGGTGAAGGGCCTGGGTTTCCACAGCTGCTGGTGCTCGGTCAGGAACTGGTCGAGGGCCAGGAAGCGTTCGCGTAGGTGGTGGCTGTGGAGGAAAGGGGGCATGGGGCTTGGCACTGGTTGAGGTGAAGGGCCCCACCGCCATCAAGCCGGCTTGACGGCGGTGGGTTGCAGAGCAGCCCGTGGGGTTTTAACGCCCTTGGCAGGCATCCACCCGCAACCAGCGCTCCAGCAGCTTGAAGCCTTGCACCAGCAGGAACGAGATCACCAGGTAGAACACCCCGGCAGCAAAGAAGATCTCCACCGGCAGGTAGGTACGGGCAATGATGGTCCGTGCCATGCCGGTCAGCTCCAGCAGGGTCACCGTACTGGCCAGTGCGCTGGCCTTGAGCATCAGGATCACTTCGTTGCTGTAGGCCGGCAGGCCGATGCGCGCAGCGCGGGGCAGCATGATGTAGAACAGCGTCTTGCCACGGGACATGCCCAGCGCTCGCGCCGCTTCAATTTCACCTTTGGGGATAGACTGCAGCGCGCCGCGCAGGATCTCGGCGATGTAGGCCGCAGTGTGCAGGGTCATGGTCAGCACCGTGCACCAGAACGGATCGCGCAGGTAGGGCCAGAGGCTGCTCGAACGCACTGCGTCGAACTGCGCCAGGCCGTAGTAGACCAGGAACAGCTGCACCAGCAGGGGTGTGCCGCGGAAGAAGAAGATGTAGCTGAAGGGCAGGGCGCGCACGTACCAGTGCCGCGATGAGCGGGCGATACCCAGCGGGATCGCCAGGATCAGCCCGGCAACGACCGCGATGGCTACCAGCTCAAGGGTCAGGGTGGCACCCTGGGCCAGGCGCGGCAGCCACTTGATGATCACTTCCCAGTTCATTGTTCGGCCCTCGCAAAGCCGCGAGCGGCGCGTTTTTCCATGAAGTGCATGCCGGTCATGGCGACCACGGTCAGGCCCAGGTAGATGCAGGCCGCGACCATGTAGAAGGTGAACGGCTCTTTGGTCACGGTCACGCCGATCTGCGCGTGGCGCATGATTTCTTCCAGGCCGATCACCGACACCAGGGCGGTGTCCTTCATCAGGATCATGAACAGGTTGCCAAGGCCCGGCAGGGCGATGCGCCACATTTGCGGGAGGATGATCCGCGACAGGATGCGCGCTTTGGACAGGCCCAGCGCCAGGCCGGCTTCACGGTGGCCCTTGGGGATCGCGAGGATGGCGCCACGGAATACTTCAGTGGCGTAGGCGCCGAAGCACAGGCCCAGGGCGATCACGCCGGCGGCGAAGGCACTGAGTTCCAGGCCAGGCATGTTGAGGGCTTCGCCGAGGCTGTTCATCAGGCCGACGGTGCCGAAATAGATAAGCAGGACCCAGAGCAGTTCGGGCACGCCGCGAACCAGGGTCGAGTAGAAGCCGCCGAGCCATTGCAGTGGCTTGAGCGGGGAGGTTTTGGCCAGGGCGCCGAGCAGGCCCAGGACCAGCCCCAGCAGCAAGGCGCAAAGCGCCAGTTTTACGGTCATCAGGGTGCCAGCCGCCAGGGCCGGACCGAATCCGTGCAGGTCGATATTCATGGGCAGGGTCGTTCTAGGGACCGGCGCGCCGCAAGGGCGCGCTGGTCGGGGCGAATCATTCGATGCTGAATGGGAAGTACTTGTCGTTGATCTTCTTGTACGTTCCGTCAGCCTTGATTTCTGCCAGGGCTTTGTTCAGCTTCTCGCGCAGCGGGTCACCCTTGCGTACGGCGATGCCGATCTTGTCGCTGTCGACCACAGGTTCGCCTTTGAACTCGAAGTTCATGCCGTCCTTGCTCTTGAGCCACTCGTACTGCACGTACTTGTCGGCCAGGATGCCGTCCACTCGGCCAGAGATCAGGTCGAGGTAGGCGTTTTCCTGGGTGTCGTACAGCTTGATGTCGATGTCGCTGCCGTAGGTGTCTTCCAGCCAGGTACCGGCCAGGGTGGCGCGCTGGGTGCCGATGATCTTGCCTTTGAGGTAGCCCGCGTCGGTCTTGAAGTCGACGTTCTTCGGCGCGATGAACTGCAGCTTGTTGGAGTAGTACGGGTCGGTGAAGTCGACAGCCTGCTTACGCTCGTCGGTGATCGACAGCGACGACACCAGGAAGTCAAACTTCTTGGCGTTGAGGGCCGGGATGATGCCGTCCCAGTCGGAGGTGACGACCGAGCATTCGACTTTCATCTTGGCGCACAGGGCGTCGCCGATGTCTTTGTCAAAGCCGACCACGTTACCGCTGGCGTCCTTGTTGTTGAACGGCGGGTAGGCCGCCTCGATACCCATGCGCAGTTTTTCTGCAGCCATGGCGTTGGCCGAAAACACCAGCGTGGCGGCAGCTGCCAGGAGGAATTTCTTGTAAGTCTGCATGTGTTGCTCCGTTAGCGGTGGCTGGACATGAATTGCTTGCAACGCGCCGAGGTCGGGTTTTCGAAGACCTGCTGCGGCGATCCTTGCTCTTCAACCAGGCCCTGGTGCAGGAAAACCACTTCACTGGACACCTGGCGGGCAAAGTTCATCTCGTGCGTCACCAGCAGCATGGTACGGCCTTCTTCGGCCAGTGCGCGGATAACGTTAAGCACTTCCTGGACCATTTCCGGATCGAGCGCCGAGGTTGGCTCATCGAACAGAATGACTTTAGGCCGCATGGCCAGGGTGCGGGCGATGGCAGCACGCTGCTGCTGGCCACCGGAAAGCTGGGCGGGGTAGCTGTGGCGCTTGTCGTAGATGCCGACCTTGTTCAGCAGCGCTTCGGCGGCTTCGGTGGCTTCGGCCTTGCTCTGGCCGAGCACGCGGCGTGGCGCCTCGATGATGTTGTCGAGGATCGACATGTGCGGCCACAGGTTGAAATTCTGGAAGACGAAGCCGATCTCGCTGCGCAGGCGATTGATCTGGCGGTTGTCGGCAGCGATCAGGTCGCCGTTCTTGGCGGCCTTGAGCTTGAGAGCCTCACCGGCAACCAGGATTTCGCCCTGGTGCGGGTTTTCCAACAGGTTGATGCAGCGCAGCAGGGTGGACTTGCCGGAGCCGGACGATCCCAGAATGGAGATCACGTCACCGTCACGCGCGGTCAGCGAAATGCCCTTGAGAATTTCCTGGTCGCCGTAGCGTTTGTGCAGGTTGCGGATTTCCAGCGCGGGCGTGGCCTGGGCCATGTGCGGTCCTCATGTGTTCGGGTGCGTTCCCAGCTGTTGGCGGCCTTCCTGGCGTGCGCCAAGCTAGCATAGCGGCATCAGGGCGGCCAACAGGGTCGCAAGGGGCTTTGGGCAATGCTGGGGCAGTTTGTCGCATCGCTGCAGCGCAACGTCGCGCAGATGTCCGCGAGGGTCTCGCCCAGCTCCATAGCCTTGATGAAAAAAGGCGCGATGGTGCCAGCTTTGGGCAGCACTGGGAAGCGCTTTTGGGCCATTTGCGGCTAAAGGCGCTGTCGCTGGCGAGTATTCGGGGTTACCCGACAACAGTCCCATCCAAGTGAAGGGTTGTACCACAGGGTTGCACTTTGATGCCTTGCAACAGTGCAAAGGTGTTACCGAGGAGCACCTTTGGTGCGATTGTAAGTGGGTATTTCTGTAATCTGGCCTTTGCTATGGCTTTTGATGGCCTTTCGGTCAGGGCTTGGCCGAATGCCCTGCAAGCCGCTTGTTTTGCGGCCTGCCAACTTCGGCTGATGAATGTATGGGATAGGTGGCCCGCTTATTGCCCTATGGAAACCGCCGATTGCAGCGACGCCTAAATCAACCCCCAGGCGCGCTTTTACTGACAGTCGGGCGGTCCACTCCTTACAAAGGTAGTTTTATGAGCGGTAACAATTCCAATGACCTCGCTCAGGGGCTCAAACAACGGCATGTGACCATGCTGTCCATTGCTGGCGTTATCGGCGCCGGCCTGTTCGTCGGCTCCGGCCACGCCATCGCGGCTGCAGGCCCTGCCGTGCTGCTGGCCTACGCCGCTGCCGGTACCCTGGTAGTGCTGGTGATGCGCATGCTGGGTGAAATGGCGATCGCCTCGCCGGATACCGGTTCGTTCTCCACCTACGCCGACCGCGCCATTGGCCGCTGGGCCGGTTTCACCATCGGCTGGCTGTACTGGTGGTTCTGGGTGCTGGTGATCCCGCTGGAGGCCAACGCCGCTGCAGCAATCCTGCATGCCTGGTTCCCCGCCGTCGACCTCTGGGCCTTCTCCCTGCTGATCACCTTGGCGCTGACCCTGACCAACCTGTGCAGTGTGAAGAACTACGGTGAGTTCGAGTTCTGGTTCGCTCTGCTGAAGGTGCTGGCGATCATCGGTTTCATCGTCGTTGGCTGTGTCGCCATGTTCGGCCTGATGCCGAGCAGCCAGGTGAGCGGTGCCAGCCACCTGTTCGACACCCAGGGCTTCATGCCCAATGGCTTGGGCGCCGTGCTGGCGGCCATGCTGACCACCATGTTCTCGTTCATGGGTACCGAGATCGTCACCATCGCTGCTGCCGAATCGAAAGACCCGGGCAAGCAGATCAGCCGTGCCACCAACTCGGTGATCTGGCGTATCTGCCTGTTCTACCTGGTGTCGATCTTCCTGGTCGTGGCCCTGGTGCCGTGGAACGATCCGGCGCTGGCCGAGGCCGGCTCGTACCAGACCGTGCTGAGCCGCATCGGCGTGCCGAATGCCAAGCTGATCGTCGACATCGTGGTGTTGATCGCTGTAACCAGCTGCCTGAACTCGGCGCTGTACACCTCGTCGCGCATGCTGTTCTCGCTGAGCAAGCGCGGTGATGCCCCAGCTATCGCACAGCGCACCACCAAGGCGGCGACCCCGCATGTAGCCGTGTTGCTGTCCACCGCTGCGGCGTTCCTGTGTGTGTTCGCCAACTACGTGGCGCCTGCCCAGGTGTTCGAGTTCCTGCTGGCAAGCTCCGGCGCCATCGCGCTGCTGGTTTACCTGGTGATCGCCATTTCGCAGCTGCGCATGCGTAGCCAGCGTGAAGCGCGCGGTGAAAAGATCGACTTTAAGATGTGGCTGTTCCCGGGCCTGACCTGGGCGAGCATTGCCTTCATCGTTGCCGTGCTGGTGGTGATGGCGCTGCGTGAGGACCACCGTGCGGAGATCATCGCGACGGCGCTGCTGAGCATTGGGGTGGTGGCGGCTGGCTTGCTGGTGCATCGTAAGCGCCAGGCTGCCGGGCGGGTGGCGCTGGATAACTGATCCGCGCTGGCTGCAATGAAAAGGCCGCGCCCTGTGAAGGGTGCGGCCTTTTTTGTTTGCCTGGTCTGGCCCTATCGCCGGCAAGCCGGCGATAGGGCCGGTGAGCATTCAGCCGAACTGTTTCTGCTGCTGTTGCTGCTTGGCCACCAGTTCGGAAGCAGCGATGTAGGCTTCCTGGAACTCGTCGCTTTCCAGCCAGGCCATGGTGGTGTCTTCGTCGGCACCATCGAGCCAGGTGCGGTAGGCGTTGAACACCAGCACGATGTAGTCGGTGGCGTGCACTTCCTTGTGGCCCTTGAGCACCAGTGCCAGCAGCGGGTCGACCAAGAACACCGAGATCATCGAGACCAGGCTGGTCTCCTGGGCGGCCTTCATCTTCACGAACAGCTCTTTATAGCTGTCGGTCTCCATGGCCTTGTTGAACACCTGCTCGATGCTGGCGCTGTCACCGGCGCTGGCTTTCACTGCCTGGCCACTGCGTACCATGCGGTTTTGCTTGGCTTTGCTGGCGGCGCGTTTGGCGCGTTTCTGTTGCTTGGTATTGGTGGCCATGGGGCTGGAAATCCTTGGGGGCGAAAATGTGCGTATTGAATCGCACTTGCCGAGCAAACCCAAGCGTTGCTAGCGCCCGGCAGACCGGAGCACCCCTTGTAGGCCCCGGCCTTCAACTGTCGAGCGCAGGCCCTTCATCCTCCTCGAACCCGCGCGAAGCCCGGCCAACCAGCAAGTCATCCGGCGCGAACGCCACGCTTGGGTCCTTGCCCGGGTAATCCAGCGAATGCAGGAAATGCCGGATGCAGTTGATCCGTGCGCGCTTCTTGTCATCGGACTTGATCACCGTCCACGGTGCATCGCCAGTGTCGGTATGGAAGAACATCGCCTCCTTGGCGGCGGTGTAGTCCTCCCATTTATCCAGCGACTTGATGTCGATGGGCGAGAGCTTCCAGTGCTTGAGCGGGTCGTCCCGGCGCGAGATGAAGCGGCGCAACTGCTCTTCACGGTTCACCGAGAACCAGTACTTGAACAGCAGGATGCCGCTGTTGCACAGCATGCGCTCAAGGTCCGGCGCCTGGCGCATGAACTCCAGGTACTGCAGCGGTGTGCAGAACTCCATCACCTTCTCGACCCCGGCGCGGTTGTACCAGGAGCGGTCGAAGAACACCATTTCACCGGCCGTGGGCAGGTGCTGGATATAGCGCTGGAAATACCACTGGCCCTTTTCCTGCTCGGAAGGCTTCTCCAGCGCAACGATGCGCGCACCCCGCGGGTTCAGGTGCTCCATGAAGCGCTTGATGGTGCCACCCTTGCCTGCCGCATCTCGCCCTTCGAACAGCACTACCACGCGCTGGCCAGTGTCCTTGACCCAGCTTTGTACCTTCAGCAGCTCGATCTGCAGCGCGTGCTTGGCCTTCTCGTATTCCTGGCGGCGCATGCGGGTCGGGTAGGGGTAGCTCGCCGGCAGGCGGGCAGAGGTGCTGTCCTCGTTGCTGCCTTTCGGCGCACTGGCCACTTCCAGTGCTGCGGGCTCCTGGCTGACCTGGGTGATGGATGGCTCAGGTTTGCGCTGACGGGCGCGGCGGGCTCGAGGCTTTGGTGTGGTGCTGGGCGTCGGTTCGGCGGGGGCGGGGGCGGGGAGCAGTAGGGGGGATTCTTCGCTCATGGAGGTCCTTGCGAGGTCGATTCGAATGTTCGCCTGCAATTGTGGGTTTGAGCGAGAGGGGGTTAGTTGATGCGGGTCAACTATACGGGGTAGGCATAACAGGATGAGAAATCCCAGACAACAAAAAACCCGCACTAGGCGGGTTTCTTGTTGTCGCTTCGGGTAACTTTGCAACCACCAGAAGCTGAAGGTGGTGCCCAGAGACGGAGTCGAACCGCCGACACGAGGATTTTCAATCCTCTGCTCTACCGACTGAGCTATCTGGGCGACGAGGTGAATTAAATAGATTTCCAGACCGCTCGTCAACGACTTTTTGAAAAAATTTTAAATTAATTCCGTCGCTTACGATTTTTGGGGTCATTCGGCCGGTGGAACGTAACCTTCCGCCTGCGCGTAATCTTCGCCGGCGAAAAACTTGTCCATCTCGCCCTGAAGGTACTTGCGGTCCTCGGCGTTCATCATGTTCAGGCGCTTCTCGTTGATCAGCATGGTCTGGTGCTTCTGCCAGTCGGCCCAGGCTTGCTGCGAGATGTGCTCGAAGATGTCCTGGCCCTTGGCGCCGGGGTAAGGCGGGCGCTCCAGGCCTGGCAGTTGTTCTTTGTATTTGCGGCACATCACGGTGCGGGTCATCGGGCATCTCCTGCAATCAGTTCGTCGGCCGCGCGTTTGAGCAGCTTTTTGACCGGGGCAGCGAGGCCCAGGCGCGGCGGGGTGGCGAGGTTATACCAGAGCCAGTCGGCCTCGGCCACGTGCTGGCCGACCGGGTCGACACGCACCAGCCATGGCTCGATCGCCAGCTGGAAATGGCTGAAGGTATGGGTCAGGCCGTCCAGTGCGCGGCTTTCGGCCAGGCGCAGGCCATGCTGGTAGGCCAGGTCATCGAGCTGCTCGATGGCGTCCAGCTCGGGCAGGCTCCACAGGCCGCCCCAGAGGCCACTGGACGGGCGGCGGTAAAGCAGGATCGCGCCTTCATGGTTGGCCAACAGCGGCATCAGGGTGCGCCGCTGGGGCAGGGCCTTGCGCGGTTTGGGCTCGGGGTAACGTGTTTCTTCGCCGTGCAGGTGCGCTTCGCAGCCGCTGCGCACGGGGCACAACAGGCAACTCGGCTTGCTGCGGGTGCACAGCGTGGCGCCCAGGTCCATCATCGCCTGGGTATAGTGGTTGGCGCGTTGTTGCGGGGTAAAGCGCTCGGCAGTGGCCCACAGGGCATTGGCCACCTTCGGCTCGCCCGGGTAGCCGGCCTGGGCGGTAAAGCGGGCCAGCACGCGTTTGACGTTGCCGTCCAGGATCGGCACACGGATACCCATGCTGATGCTGGCAATGGCACCGGCCGTGGAGCGGCCTATACCTGGCAGCTCGGTAAGCTGTTCGACACTACGCGGGAACTCGCCGCCGTGTTGCTCGACGACGATCCTGGCGGCCTTCTGCAGGTTGCGTGCACGGGTGTAGTAACCCAGGCCGGTCCACAGGTGCAGCACCTCGTCCTCCGGGGCCTCGGCCAGCGCCTGCACAGTGGGCAGGGCCTGCATGAAGCGGTCGAAGTAGTTCAGCACGGTGCTGACCTGGGTCTGTTGCAGCATGATTTCCGACACCCACACCCGGTAAGGGTTAATGCCCTGTTGCCAGGGCAGGTCGTGTCGGCCGTGCTGGTCGTACCAGTCCAGCACGGCGCTGGAGAACTGCGCAGGGCTCATCGCTTGAACAGCCCCTTGAGCGCGTCTTTCAATTCTGGGCTCACTTTGTCTCCGAGTTTTTCATCGAGCTTTTCATCGATCTTGTCTTTGAGGCGGTTGCCGGCCAGTTTGGCGGCAACCTTGCCCAGGCCGTCCTGGTCCAGGCGGCAGGCCTTGGCGCCAAGCTCCAGCGGGCCACGGCAACGCAGCGGCAGTTCGACGCCGACGTAACGCTCGTTGACCTGGCAGGCCGGGTCGGGCATGGCACGCTGGTCACCTTCGACGATTACGCCGACGTTGTAGTCCATGCCCAGCACGCGCAGGTCGAGGTCGCCGTGGCCGTTGACGGTGAGGCCTGGGATGCGCGCCTTGAGGTCCGGATTGCTGGCCACGCCGTTGCGCACCACCAGGCTGCCGCGCAGTTCTTCGAACGGCGTGTCCTTGCCGCGTGGTTCGCCGCTGAGCGTCTTGCGGTTGAGGGTGGCGATGGCCTGGCAGAGCTGCTGTTCCAGGTTGGCGTTGACCAGCACGCCGTCGTTGATGGTGAAGTTTGCGTTGCCGTTGAGGGTGTCCACCAGTGCCTTCTGGCTGTTACCGGTGGCTGTCAGGTCGCTGGTCAGGGTCAGCAGGCCTTTGACCGGCGGTGCCTGGTCTTTGTCTTCAGCCTTGATGAAGTGCTCCACCGGCACCCGGTTGATCTTGGTATTGACGCCGATCTGCGGCACGGCTGGGCGCACATCTACGGTGCCCTTGGCTTCAAAGCTGCCGTTGTAGAGGCCACCGCGCAGGGTCTGCAGGGTGACCAGGCCGCCCTGGCCGTTCGCTTGCAACTGCGCGTCGCTGATCGGCAGCTTGTCCAGGGTCAGTGAGCCGAAGGCCAGGTCGGCCTGCAGGTCGAGCGTGCGAAGACGGTCCACCGGCAGCAGCTTGTCGTTGCTCCAGGCTACCTGGGTGGGCGCGTTTGGCAGCGGCGAACTGCCGGCACCGGCGATGGCGCTGGCTTCCTGTTGCTTGACCTCGTTCTGGCGCGCTGCGGTGGCACCCTTGGCTGCTTCGCTCTTGGCCGGCATGTAGCGGTCGGCGTCGAACTTGTCGGCCTTGAGCTGCACGCGCAGGGCTTGCTTGGCAAAGTCCTCGACGGCAACGCGGCCGCTGAAGGTGCTGTCGTCGAGTTTTACGGCGAGGTCTTCCAGGGCCAGGCTGCTTGGCGTGCCCTGCAGGCGGCTGACCAGCTCCAGCTTGTTGAAGGCGGCGGGGTCGTTGGTGGCCGGCAGCGGATGGCCGACGCCATCGAGGAAGGTGCGCAGGTCGAACTGGGCGATGGACAGCCCACCGCTGAGCTGCGGCGTCTTGTCCAGGTCGCGCAGGTTCAGCTCGCCAAGGGCGCGCAGCTGGTTGGCCGAGATTTTCAGGCCGTTCCAGGAGGCGACGTTGGCTGCCATGTCGACCAACAGCTGACCTTGGGCCGCGAAGGTCATGGTTTTGCCGGCCAGAGGCTCGCCCGAGGTTTCGCCGGACAGGCGCATGTCCTCGAAGTTGTAGCGCTTGAGCTTGCGGTCAAAGCGCAGTTCGCCGGCAAGTTCGGTGCGTGCCTTCATGTTCGGCTGGCTGGCGCTGAGGAAGGCGCTGGCCTTGAGCGGGATGTTCGCGCCCTCGTGGACCGGGCCGGTGCTCAGCTGGATGCTTTCGGCGGTGTAGCTCTGGCCGGTCTTGGCATCGGTGTAGTGCACACGGGCGTTGTTCACGGTCAGGCTGTCGATGTCGAGCTTGACCGAACGTTCGCTGCTGCCCTCTGCAGGTGCGCTGGGCTGTTCGGCAGGCGCAGGTGCACTGGCAGTTGGGTCGGTTTGCGCAGGCAGCGGCTTGCCGATGTCTTCCCAGTTGCCATGGCCCTGTTCATCACGGTTCAGGGTCAGGTTCAGGCCTTCGACGCGCACATCGCTCATCTGCACTTCACGGCGCAGCAAGGGCAGCACGCGTACCGACAGGCCAAGCATCTGCAGGTCGGCGAACGGTTCCTTGGGCTTGTTCAGGGTGGCGATGCTGGCTTCGTGAAGCTCCAGGCCCAGCCACGGGAACAGGCTCCAGCCGATGTCGCCATTGAGGGTCAGCTCGACGTGGGCTTTGTCGCGCGCCAACTGGCGGATCTCGTCTTTATAGTCGTTGGGATCGAAGAGGTGGGTCAGGGCGAAGCCCAGCGCCACGATGATCAGCAGCAACCCGAGAAGCCCCAGTCCCAGGAGTTTGCCGAACGCTTTCATGGGCGAGTCCTTGTAGTCCGTATTTGATTTTCAAGCGCCAGAGTATAGCGCCGCAGTGGTATGCCCAGAGTATTCGACAAGAGATACAGAGCATTTCCTACCAATTGATCAGGTGTTGTGGCTTTCGACAGTTGTGGTTTGGGCAGTTCCTTTTTGCTGACCTGGCAGCAATACCGATTCAGCCGAGCAAAAAATAACGATATCAGATTGCTTTCATGTCATAGGCGAACTGGTACTCTTTCGCCGCCTGCGAAGCGGCCGCGACGTATTGTCGCGGGACGTTGCCCTGAAACGGCCGAGCCTTACGTGCAACCAGAAGAGCCGGGCATTCAATGCGCACGCATCGTCTACCTACATAAGGATCACATCCATGAACAGCAGTATCACGGCAGGAGCAGTGGCCAGCGCGCCAAGTTTCCTGTCGAAGGAGCGCATCATCGCCCGCCCGGGCTTCAACCGCTGGTTGGTACCCCCGGCCGCGTTGGCCATCCACTTGTGTATCGGCATGGCCTACGGTTTTTCCGTCTTCTGGCTGCCGCTTTCCCAAGCCATCGGCATCACGGCCCCGGTAGCGTGCTCGGCGGACATGGGCTTCATTGCCCGTATGTTCAGCGCCGAGTGCGACTGGCCCATTTCCATGCTGAGCTGGATCTACACCCTGTTCTTCGTGTTCCTCGGTTGCTCGGCGGCGGTGCTGGGCGGTTGGCTGGAACACGCTGGGCCGCGTAAGGCTGGCCTGGTGTCGGCCCTGTGCTGGTGCGGCGGCATGCTGATTTCGGCAATTGGCGTGAAGACCCATCAGCTATGGCTGATGTGGCTGGGCTCCGGCGTGATCGGCGGTATTGGCCTGGGCCTGGGCTACATCTCGCCGGTTTCGACCCTGATCAAGTGGTTCCCGGACAAGCGCGGCATGGCCACTGGCATGGCGATCATGGGCTTTGGCGGCGGCGCCATGGTCGGTGCACCGTTGGCCACTGCGCTGATGGGGCACTTCGGCAATGAGCATGAAGTGGGTGTGTGGCAGAGCTTCGTGGTGATGGCGGCGATCTACTTCGTGTTCATGACCGCTGGCGCCCTGGCGTACCGCGTGCCGCCGACCGGCTGGAAGCCTGAAGGCTGGACCGCGCCGGTGAAGAAAGCCAATGCGATGGTCACCGACCGTCACGTGCACGTCAGCGTTGCCTGGAAAACCCCCCAGTTCGCGCTGATCTGGCTGGTGCTGTGCCTGAACGTTTCTGCGGGCATCGGCATCCTGGGCATGGCGTCGCCGCTGCTGCAGGAGGTGTTCGCCGGCAAGCTGCTGGGCAACGAGCTGAGCTTCAGCGAGCTGAACGCTGCACAATTGGCGCAGATTGCCGCCATTGCCGCTGGTTTCACCGGCCTGCTGAGCCTGTTCAACATCGGCGGGCGGTTCTTCTGGGCATCGTTCTCGGACTACATCGGCCGCAAGAACACCTACTTCGCCTTCTTCGCCCTGGGTGTGGGCCTCTACAGCCTGGTGCCGAACATGGGTCACCTGGGCAACGTGGCACTGTTCGTGGCGGCGTTCTGCATCATCCTGTCCATGTACGGCGGTGGTTTCGCCACGGTGCCGGCCTACCTGGCCGACCTGTTCGGTACGCAGATGGTCGGTGCCATCCACGGTCGGCTGTTGACGGCCTGGGCCGCTGCCGGTGTGCTGGGCCCGGTGCTGATCACTTACCTGCGTGAGTACCAGCTGGCGGCGGGTGTGGAGCGTGCGGCGGCTTATGACATGACCCTGTACATCCTTGCTGGCCTGCTGGTGCTGGGCTTCGTCTGCAACCTGTTGGTGCGCCCGGTGGCCGACAAGCACTTCATGAGCGATGCCGAGCTTGCGGCCGAGCGTGCCCTGAGCCACGACAAAGGTGCCGACGGCGCGCGTTCGCTGGAGTGGCATGCTGCGCCTGGCAGCCTGCCGCTGGTGCTGATCGCCTGGGCAGTGGTGGTGATTCCGCTGGCCTGGGGGGTTTGGATTACCCTGCAGAAGACGGCGGTGCTGTTCCACTGAGGTGCATGACAGCCAGCTGACTGGCTGGCTGTGATGGCCTCATCGCGGCAAGCCGGCTCCTGCAGGTTGCTCCACCAAGCATGAGTTTTGGGGAGGCTTCTGGGGGCCGGCTTGCCGGCGATAGGGCTGCAGAGCAGCCCCTTGCAATGCCATATGTCATCCGCGTTCCAAGCTTGAGCGTTCTGGGCCTATAATGGAGCCCTTTTCGCCCAATGATTTTGCGGAGCTGGTGATGGTCGAACGTAAGGCTTCCGTCGAGCGCAATACCCTGGAAACCCAGGTCAAGTGCTCGATCAACCTCGATGGCAGTGGCAAGGCCCGATTCGATATCGGCGTGCCTTTCCTTGAACACATGCTCGACCAGATTGCCCGACACGGGCTGATCGATCTGGATATCGAGTGCAAGGGTGACCTGCATATCGACGATCACCATACCGTCGAAGACGTCGGTATCACGCTGGGCCAGGCATTCGCCCAGGCCATCGGTGACAAGAAAGGCATCTTCCGTTACGGCCATGCCTATGTGCCGCTGGACGAAGCGCTGTCGCGTGTGGTCATCGACTTCTCCGGCCGCCCAGGCCTGCAGATGCACGTGCCGTACACCCGCGCCACCGTTGGCGGCTTCGATGTCGACCTGTTCCAGGAGTTCTTCCAGGGCTTCGTCAACCATGCCTTGGTTACCCTGCACATCGACAACCTGCGTGGCCACAATACCCACCACCAGATCGAAACCGTGTTCAAGGCCTTTGGTCGTGCCCTGCGCATGGCCGTGACCCAGGACGAGCGCATGGCCGGGCAGATGCCATCCACCAAGGGATGCCTGTAAATGCAGACGGTAGCCGTAATCGACTATGGCATGGGCAACCTGCACTCGGTGGCCAAGGCGCTCGAGCATGTCGGCGCCGGCAAGGTGCTGGTCACCAGCGATGCTGCGGTGATTCGCGAGGCTGACCGTGTGGTGTTCCCGGGCGTGGGCGCGATTCGCGACTGCATGGCCGAAATCCGCCGCCTGGGCTTCGACAGCCTGGTGCGTGAAGTCAGCCAGGACCGCCCGTTCCTGGGCATCTGTGTCGGCATGCAGGCCCTGCTGGACCACAGCGAAGAAAACGACGGTGTCGACTGCATCGGCCTGTTCCCTGGCCAGGTGCGCTTCTTTGGTAAAGACCTGCAGGAAGGTGGTGAGCACCTGAAAGTGCCGCACATGGGCTGGAACGAAGTCACCCAGGCCGTCGACCACCCGCTGTGGCACGACATCTCTGATCGTGCGCGCTTCTATTTTGTGCACAGCTACTACATCAATGCCGGCAAGCCGGGCCAGGTGGTCGGCCGCGGCCATTATGGCGTCGACTTCGCTGCCGCGCTGGCCGAGGGCTCGCGCTTTGCCGTGCAGTTCCACCCGGAGAAGAGCCATACCCATGGCCTGCAACTGCTGCAGAACTTCGTCGCCTGGGACGGGCGCTGGTAAATGAGCAGGTCGAAGACCAAGGCCCCCGTCATCACCCTGGCCCCCGAGCAGGAGCGCGAAGCGCTCGACACCCTCAAGCGCTTCCTCGAAGACCGCTTCGAGTTGCAGCTGGGGTCGTTCGAGGTGGCTGAGGTCCTCGACGTGTTCAGCAAAGAGATTGCACCCCATTACTACAACAGGGCGATTGCCGATGTTCAGCTGCACCTCAAGGAGCGGTTCGAGAGCATCGAGAGCGACCTGTGGGCGTTGGAAAAAAGCTGAAAGCTTCAAGCCTCAAGCTGTAAGCCAAAGCTGGACCGCCATCGAAAACACGACGCGCATGCTTGCAGCTTGTCGCTTGCAGCTTGCCGCTTGAATTGACGAAGGAAAGAGCATGCTGATTATCCCCGCTATCGATCTGAAGGACGGTGCCTGCGTGCGCCTGCGCCAGGGCCGCATGGAAGACTCCACGGTATTTTCCGACGACCCGGTGAGCATGGCCGCCAAGTGGGTTGAGGGTGGTTGCCGTCGCCTGCACCTGGTCGACCTCAACGGCGCCTTCGAAGGCCAGCCGGTCAACGGTGAGGTGGTCACTGCCATCGCCAAGCGTTACCCGAACCTGCCGATCCAGATCGGCGGCGGCATCCGTTCGCTGGAAACCATTGAGCACTACGTCAAGGCTGGCGTCAGCTACGTGATCATTGGCACCAAGGCGGTCAAGCAGCCTGAGTTCGTCGCCGAAGCCTGCAAAGCCTTCCCCGGCAAGGTCATCGTCGGCCTGGACGCCAAGGACGGTTTCGTCGCCACCGACGGCTGGGCTGAAGTGAGCTCGGTGCAGGTCATCGACCTGGCCAAGCGCTTCGAGGCCGATGGCGTCTCGGCGATCGTCTACACCGACATCGCCAAGGACGGCATGATGCAGGGCTGCAACGTGCCATTCACCGCGGCGCTGGCAGCGGCCACCTCGATCCCGGTGATCGCCTCGGGCGGCATCCACAACCTGGGTGACATCAAGACCCTGCTGGACGCCAAGGCCCCAGGCATCGTCGGTGCAATCACTGGCCGTGCCATCTACGAAGGCACCCTCGATGTCGCCGAGGCCCAGGCCTTCTGCGACAACTATAAAGGCTGAGGACTGAACCATGGCACTGGCCAAGCGCATCATCCCTTGCCTGGACGTGGACAACGGCCGGGTGGTCAAGGGCGTCAAGTTCGAGAACATTCGTGATGCCGGCGACCCGGTGGAAATTGCCCGTCGCTACAACGAGCAGGGTGCCGATGAAATCACCTTCCTCGACATCACTGCCAGCGTCGATGGCCGCGACACCACCTTGCATACCGTCGAGCGCATGGCCAGCCAGGTGTTCATCCCGCTGACCGTGGGCGGTGGCGTGCGTACCGTGCAGGACATCCGCAACCTGCTCAATGCCGGTGCCGACAAGGTTTCGATCAACACCGCCGCGGTGTTCAACCCAGAGTTTGTGGGTGAGGCTGCCGACCGTTTCGGTTCGCAGTGCATCGTGGTGGCCATCGATGCCAAGAAGGTGTCTGCGCCCGGTGAAGCGCCGCGCTGGGAAATCTTCACCCATGGCGGGCGCAAGCCGACCGGGCTGGACGCCGTCGAGTGGGCGAAGAAGATGGAAGGCCTGGGTGCCGGTGAGATCCTGCTGACCAGCATGGACCAGGACGGCATGAAGAACGGTTTTGACCTGGGTGTGACCCGCGCCATCAGCGATGCGCTGGGGATTCCAGTGATCGCTTCGGGTGGTGTGGGTAACCTGCAGCACCTGGCTGACGGGATTCTGGAAGGGCATGCCAGCGCGGTGCTGGCGGCGAGCATCTTCCACTTCGGTGAGTACACGGTGCCGGAGGCCAAGGCCTATATGGCTGCACGCGGTATCGTCGTTCGCTGATGGATTGTTGGGAGGGCTTTGCCCTCCTTTCGCGACACAAGGCCGCTCCTACAGATACGCTTTTGTAGCAGCGGCCTTGTGTCGCGAAAGGGCCGCACAGCGGCCCCGGTTGCATCACCCGTGGTTCTTGCCAAGCAACGCGTGGTAGAGCTCGGTATCCCCAAGTATCCCCACCACCTTGTCGTTATCCTGCAGCACCAGCTTGTTGCCTGTCTGGTAACGGATCTGCAGCGCCTCGCGCATGCCGATATCGGCGTTGACCAGCGTAGGCCGGCGTTCCAGCAACTCGACATCCTCCCCTGGCGCCCAGTTCTGCAGGTCCAGCCCGTTCTGCCCTTGGCGTGCACGCTTGAGCGAGCCCCCTTCGCCCAGGTCCAGCCACGAGTCGATGCCTGGGTCCAGGCACACCGAACCGTTGATCCGCTTGCAGTTGTCCAGGGTGCGCATCAGGCTGCGGCCGCAAAGCACGTTCAGTGGGTTGGTGTGGGCCACGAAGGTGCGCACATACTCGTCCGCCGGGTTGAGCACGATCTCCTCGGGCTTGCTGTACTGGATGATCCGCCCGTCCTTCATGATGGCGATGCGGCTGCCCAGCTTGAGCGCTTCGTCCAGGTCGTGGCTGACGAACACGATGGTCTTGTTGAGCTTGCGCTGCAGCTCCAGCAACTCGTCCTGCAAGCCCTGGCGGATCAGCGGGTCGAGGGCCGAGAACGGTTCATCCATCAGCAGGATGTCGGCGTCCATGGCCAGCGCCCTGGCCAGGCCCACGCGCTGCTGCATGCCGCCGGAGAGTTCGTCCGGCTTCTTGTTGCGCCATTGGGTCAAACCCACCAGCTCGAGCTTCTCGTCCACCAGCTTGCGCCGTTCCTTTTCAGGGCGGCCCTGCATTTCCAGGCCAAAGCTGATGTTCTCGCGCACGGTCAGCCAGGGCATCAGTGCGAACTTCTGGAAGACCATGGCGATGCGCTTGGTGCGCATCATCTTGAGCTCCGCCGGGGTGCAGTGAGCGATGTCGATGTGCTTGCCTTCGTGCTCGACGAACAGCTTGCCGCGGCTGACGGTGTTCAGGCCGTTGATGCAGCGCAGCAGGCTCGACTTGCCCGAACCGGACAAGCCCATCAGCACGCAGATCTCGCCCTTGTTGATATCCAGGTTGGCCTTTTCGACACCCACCACCAGGCCGGTCTGCTTGAGGATCTGCTCGCGGGTTTTGCCCTGATCGAGCAATGCCAGCGCTTCCCGCGGCTTGTTGGAGAAGATGACGTCGACGTCTTCGAAACGAATGATGCTCATGCTTCACCCCTTACCGTGACTTCCGGTTGCTTGCAGATACGGTCGAGCATGATGGCCAGCAGTACGATCGCCAGGCCCGCTTCAAAGCCCAGGGAAATATCAGCGGTGTTCAGTGCGTTGACCACGGGTTTGCCCAGGCCGTCGGCGCCCACCAGGGCCGCGATCACCACCATCGACAGCGACAGCATGATGCACTGGGTAACACCGGCGGCGATGCTGGGCATCGCGTGGGGCAGTTCGATGCGGGTCAGCAACTGGCGTCGTGAGCAGCCGAAGGCCTTGCCGGCGTCCAGCAGCTCCTGCGGCACGTCGCAGATGCCCAGGTAGGTCAGGCGAATCGGTGCGGCGATGGCGAACACCACCGTGGAGATCAGCCCAGGCACCACGCCCAGGCCGAACAGTGTCAGGGTAGGGATCAGGTAAACGAAGGTCGGTACCGTCTGCATCAGGTCGAGCACCGGGCGCATCGCGGTGTAGAACATCGGTTTGTGCGCGGCGACGATACCCAGCGGCACGCCGATGGCCACACAGACCACGGTGGCAAAGGTGACTTGCGCCAGGGTTTCCATGGTCTCCTGCCAGTACCCCAGGTTGAGGATCAGCAGAAAGGAGAGGGCGACGAACACAGTCAGTGCCCATTTGCGCTGGATCAAGTGCGCGAGGGCGGCGAACAGGGCGATGAGGACGAACGGGTTGAACCAGGTCAGGGTGCTGGTGACGCCATGGATCATGAATTCCAGGCCTTGGGCGATGGCGTCGAAGTAATCGGCGCCATTCTGGGTCAGCCATTCGACGAATGACGCGATGTACTGACCCAGGGGTATTTTCTGATCGATAAGCATGATAGCGAGCTTCCACCTGCAAAGATTGAAATCAGTCCGGGGCGAGCACGGTCCCGCCCCGCGGTGTTGCCTTGGCGTCTTGCGTTATTGCGTCAGTTTGGCTTTGGCCGCCTCAAGGCCGGGTTTGCCGTCCACGGTGGTCACCCCGGCGAGCCAGGCGTCCAGCTTGCCTGGGTTGTCCTTGAGCCACTTCTTGGCAGCTGCCTCGGGTTTCATCTTGTCGTCCAGGACATAGCCCATCATGGTGCTTTCATCCTTGAGCTCGAACGACAGGTTCTTGAGCAGTTGGCCTACGTTGCTGCACTCCTGCACATAGCCCTTGCGGGTATTGGTCAGCACGGTTGCCTTGCCCAATTCGGGGCCGAAAAAGTCGTCCCCGCCGGTCAGGTACTGCATCTTGAAGCGGGTGTTCATCGGGTGAGGCTCCCAGCCGAGGAACACGATCGCGTCACCGCGCTTCTGCGCCCTGTCGACCTGGGACAGCATGCCGGCTTCACTGGACTGCACGATCTTGAAACCGGCGTCCTTCAGGCCGAAGGCGTTCTTGTCGATCATGCTCTGGATGGTGCGGTTGCCGTCATTGCCGGGTTCGATGCCGTAGATCTTGCCGTCCAGCTCCTTCTTGAATTTGGGAATGTCGGCAAAGTCCTTGAGGCCCTTGTCGTACAGCGACTGGGGCACGGCCAAGGTGTACTTGGCGTTTTCCAGGTTGGCGCGCACGGTTTCGACAGTGCCGGCGTCACGGTACTGCTTGATGTCGTTCTCCATGGTCGGCATCCAGTTGCCGAGAAACACGTCCAGGTCCTTGCCGGTGGCCAGCGACTTGTAGGTCACCGGTACCGAGATCATGGTGGTGTGAGTCTTGTAACCCAATGCTTCGAGCACAACGCTGGTGGTCGCGGTGGTTACCGTGATGTCGGTCCAGCCGACATCAGAAAAACGTACCGTCTGACACTGCTCGGGTTCTGCGGCCTGGGCCAGCAAGGGGGCGGACAGCAACGCGGCCAGCAACAGCGAGGGTGAACCTTTCATGGATGGACTCCTGTGATTTTATCTTCGGGTTCGCGAGGGCTGCCGGGCTTTCTCAGGGTCCGGTCAACCAGGCCTGCAGAGGGCAGGATGCGAGGCCGTGCAATACGAGTCGCTTTTGATAATCCACCAGCGCCGGGCAATCGCCTACTGGTGGGGTCGTAACCAGTACGGAACGGGTCGCTTTGAGTACTGGCGATGTCGCATATGGCTTTTTCCTCCCTTGCCTGCGTATTTTTCCGTCATCAGAGCGCCCGAAAGCGGCGCACATGCAGGTGAAACAGCGCGGCGCTGCTGGACAAAAGTACGTCGGTTGCAGACGGCGAGGGGGGGCGTAAAAGCCCGATGATGCGTGCATTCGTGGCGGCTCGCAGCTTCAGCCTAGCAGTTGCCCCGCCCTGCGCATGGCGCGCAGAGACAAGCCCAGCAAGAGGTGTAGCGACAATGGCCATCAGCGTGTTCGACCTGTTCAAGATCGGAGTCGGGCCCTCCAGCTCCCATACCGTCGGCCCCATGCGTGCGGGCGCCCTGTTTGTCCAAGGCCTGCGTGAGCGCGGCGAGCTGGAGCAGGTGAAAAGGGTGCAGGTGCGGTTGTACGGTTCGCTGTCGGCCACCGGTATTGGCCACGGCTCCGACCACGCCACCATCATGGGCCTGATGGGCGAATGGCCGGACGCCATCGACCCGGCCCAGATCATCCCACGCATCGCCGACCTGCGCGAAACCAACACCCTGAAGCTGGATAACCGGTTGCCCATCGAATTCGTCTGGGCCCGCGACATGCTGCTGCTGGACGAGAACCTCCCGTACCACCCTAATGCCATGACCCTGATCGCCGAAGGCGAGCAGGGCGAGCTGCACCGTGACACCTACTACTCGGTGGGTGGTGGTTTCGTGGTCGACGCCGCCCAGGCCGCCAGTGGTGTGCTGGATGCCGACCAGACGGTGCTGCCGTACGATTTCAACAGTGCCGCAGAGCTGCTGCGCCTGTGCAAGCAAAACGACCTCAGTGTGTCGCAATTGATGATGGCCAACGAGAAGGTCTGGCGCAGCGAGCAAGAGATCCGCGCCGGCCTGCACACGCTCTGGCAAGCCATGCAGGAATGTGTGCACAACGGTCTCAAGCATGAAGGTACGCTGCCCGGCGGGCTGAACGTGCGCCGCCGCGCCGCCAGGCTGCACCGCAGCCTGCAGGAGATCGGCAAGCCCAACGTGATCGGCTCGACCATGAGTGCCATGGAGTGGGTCAACCTGTTCGCCCTGGCGGTCAACGAAGAGAACGCCGCGGGCGGGCGCATGGTCACTGCGCCCACCAATGGCGCGGCAGGCATCATCCCGGCGGTGCTGCACTACTACATGCGGTTCAGCGATGCGGTCGACGAGTCCAACGTGGTCGACTTCTTCCTGGCCGCCGCCGCAGTGGGCATCCTTTGCAAAAAGAACGCATCGATTTCAGGTGCCGAAGTGGGTTGCCAAGGTGAAGTCGGTTCAGCGTGCGCCATGGCGGCGGCGGGCCTTGCCGAAGTGCTGGGGGCGACCCCGCCGCAGGTGGAGAACGCCGCCGAGATCGCTCTTGAGCACAACCTGGGCCTGACCTGCGACCCGGTCGGTGGCCTGGTGCAGGTGCCGTGTATCGAGCGTAATGCCATTGCGGCAGTAAAAGCCATCAACGCTGTACAGATGGCCCTGCGCGGTGATGGCGAGCACTTCATTTCCCTGGACCAGGTGATCCGTACCATGCGCGACACCGGCGCCGACATGCATGACAAGTATAAAGAAACCTCGCGCGGCGGCCTGGCGGTCAGCGCCATCGAATGTTGACGCGCTGACTATGCGCTACGCTCGTCAGGACGCCCCGTTTTGGGGCGTCTTCGCATCAGCCGATCGTCGGGTGTCGCGATCAGTGTGGCCATTGTCGGTGACACTAAACAGTGTCGTTTCTGGGCAACCTGCCTTGAGCGTGTCACCAAATTGCTCATAAGTGACACGCAAAGGCGCTGGCCCGCCGGTTTGGGTTTGTTCCATAACCCGATTGCCGAGCCCGAATTGCTGAAAAAAGGCGTCGTTTTTGGGTTTTTTTGGATAGCCGTTCAATTTCAGGCACGGCCCTTGCGTTGAGATTGGTAAAGCCCCTGCAAATGAATTGGGGCCATGACAAAAAATCAGTGCCCGCCTGAGGCACACCCTGTTTTTGTGTGAGGAGAAATCGCGATGACGTCGTACACCTCCGGGAATCCAACCCAGAACCGCACAGCACCCCAGTCCATCGGGTTTCTCCTACTGGACAACTTCACCCTGATTTCCCTGGCATCGGCCGTCGAGCCGCTGCGCATGGCCAACCAGCTTTCGGGCCGTGAGCTGTATCGCTGGCACACGCTGACCGTCGATGGCGGCCAGGTCTGGGCCAGCGATGGCTTGCAGATCACCCCGGACGCCGCCATCGCCAACGCTCCTCCCATCGACACCGTGATCGTCTGCGGTGGCGTCGGTATCCAGCGTTCGGTCACCCGTGAGCATGTCACCTGGCTGCAGGCCCAGGCCCGTCAGTCGCGCCGTTTGGGCGCTGTGTGTACCGGCAGCTGGGCGCTGGCCTGTGCCGGCTTGCTCGATGGCTTCGACTGCAGCGTGCACTGGGAATGCCTGGCGGCGATGCAGGAGGCGTTTCCGCGGGCAAACATGAGCACTCGCCTGTTCACCCTCGACCGTAACCGTTTCACCAGCTCTGGCGGCACTGCGCCGCTGGACATGATGCTGCACCTGATCAGCCGCGATCATGGCCGTGAACTGTCTGCGGCGATCTCTGAGATGTTCGTCTACGAGCGCATTCGCAACGAGCAGGACCACCAGCGCGTGCCGCTCAAGCACATGCTGGGCACCAACCAGCCGAAGCTGCAGGAAATCGTCGCGCTGATGGAGGCCAACCTGGAAGAGCCGATCGACCTCGACGAACTGGCCGTGTACGTGGCCGTGTCGCGTCGCCAGCTTGAGCGCCTGTTCCAGAAGTACCTGCATTGTTCGCCGTCGCGCTATTACCTCAAGCTGCGTCTGATTCGCGCGCGGCAGCTGCTGAAGCAGACGCCGATGTCGATCATCGAAGTGGCCTCGGTGTGCGGCTTCGTGTCCACCCCGCACTTCTCCAAGTGCTACCGCGAGTACTTCGGCATACCGCCGCGTGATGAACGAGTAGGTTCAAACACCGCACAGCAAGTGGCAATGATGCCTATTCCGCAAGCCATGACCCTGTCCCCGCACAGTGGGCCGATGGCTGCACTGAGCCAGGCGCGTAACGAGTCGACCTTTGCCAGTGTGAGGCTCTGACGCCCAGGGGCTGCTTTGCAGCCCAATCGCCGGCAAGCCGGCTCCCACAGATTCACCACCAGGCCTGAGAGCGGTGTGGAACCTGTGGGAGCCGGCTTGCCGGCGATGAGGCCCGTTCAGAAATACGCGATCAGGCGCGCTTGTTGAAACTCGCAAGTGCCGGCAGCAACTGCTTGTCGATCGCTTGGCGCACCGCCGGCAGAATCGTCGCACTGCCGGTGTACATCTGCTCGACCATGCCCTTGAGCGCCCGCGCATTAGGCTCGGTCAGCCCACGCACGACCGCTTCGCAAGCCTGCTCGGCACTGGCACCCGCCGGAATCTCGAACCCGCGCGCGCGCAGGTGGCCTGCCAGGTCGTCCTGATCAATCAAATCCGCATGCATCATGGCTGTTGTCCCTTTTATCGCTAAGAGAGTGCTGCTGTGATTTACGACCGATTCTGTGTCCATGACGACATGCCCGCAAGGGCTGAATGTCGCCATGGCTGCTTTGGCTAAGAACAGGTCGTATACGGCTAAATCCAGGGGCAGGGAAGGCCGCACACTGCAGTCATTCACGGCACCGGAGGGTTGGTCACCCTCACTCACGTACAGTGGATGTTGCTCGCTCTTGGCCCCGGTAGCTCACGGCTTACCGGGGTTATTTTTTATCCGCGACCTATTAGTTCTGCCAGTTGTCGCGCGTGGCCCGTTCACTCCTAATGATCCCAACTCTGATAATGAGGCGGCATCATGAAAATACGTTGTTGGGCGGTCGGTTTAATGGTGTTGGGTGGCGTCGTTGTGGGCGGTTGCACTTCATCCTCACACCCGGCTATGACTGCCGATACCCAGGCGCCTCAGCTTTTCGAACTGAATAAAAAAAGTGATCTGCAAGTACTTGAGCAAGCGCCAGGTATTTATCCTTACCTCAACACATTGATCAATGATCCGGCGTCTGAGCAAGTACAGGTGGTAACGGTCAATGCTTCTTTGGTTACCGCCGATACCCAGACGCTGTCGGTGCCGTTGAACAGTGACGAGACGGTAGCCTTCAAGTTGAAACGAGCAGATCCGCCGGCACCTGGCATGGAGGGTTGGGTAGGGGATGCGCTGAGGAACCCCGACCAGAAACCGCGCTCTGTCTCGGAGGTCGACTTTGACCCCTTCACCTGGATTTCCCTGGTGCGCAAAGGCGATCAACTGGTGGGTAGCATGTATGTCGATGGGCAGCACTATCGGTTGGAGTACATAGGGGCCGGGCAGCATGTCCTGATTAAAGAAGATGCGTCGAAGCTGCCGGCGGAGGCGGCCGCCACGTCGGATCCGGATGTCCGGAGCCTGAAAGCTGCCGCTGGCCAGGTGCCGCATTCGGCGCACAGTACGATTCGTGTACTTTTTAGCAGCACCAACGAGGTACGTGAACGCAGGCCAACCTACCGGCAACAGCTTTTGCTGGCACTGCAGACAGCGAATCAGTACATGATCAACTCGCAAGTTCCTGTTACGTTCGAAGTCGCCGGATTCAACGATGTCGATTATTGCGAATGTGGCAAGACCGGCGTTGAGCAGTTTCAAGATTTCAGAACTGCAGGCCGTGAACTGAATACTCAGGTTTTGCAGCGGCGAGCGGAGCTTTACGCTGATTTGGTCACCCTCTATACGTCATGGCCTGGTACAGGGGGGGAGGCTTCCGGCGCTGTTTATACAATTGTTGGAAACTATCCCTCCCTCGGTCACGAGTATGGCCATAACCTGGGGGCGATGCATCGTTGGAATGGAAACCCGAATGCCGGATATAACCATGGGTATGAGCATGCCGATCCAAAATTCCACACGATCATGGTAACGACCGCCTACGCAATCCCCTATTTCTCTAATCCGAACCTGTTTTATCAAGGCGTCAGGATCGGTACTTTCGAGCATCACGATGTTGCTCGGCGCTTTAACGAGCGGCGCGAAGAAATTGAAAATTTCTATCCGCCGATGCCCGCGGTGCAGGTAACTGTCTTCGACGACATCAACATGCAGGGCGACAGATGCACGTTCGACCTCGCTGAAGATGCCCGCACGACCTTGATCGAGGACGCCTGTGGCGCAGCATGGAAAACCAAGGTCTGGTCGGTGCGGGTTAAACATTTTGGATTAGGTCATACCTTGCGGATAGGCAACACGTCGGCTTGGCATACCTATACAAGCCAAACATACGGCGGCAGTTTCGACATTCCGACCCTCACGGGTTTCGCCCATGACGTTCCTGTAGGACTGGTTTTGACGCCCCACGGAGGCAACCTGAGCAAAAAGATTACCCAGGTTGAGTTCATCAAAGCGACTGCCAGCGGCACCGACCAGTACAGGTAACCAGGTCAGGCCGGAAGTTGCATGATGCGCCCAGTGAATGCTGGTGATGGCAGGTCTTCCTGCCCGGCCACCAGCGATTGCAGGCGCGTCACACTCCCTTCGCCGAACGCAGCCGACCTCGGTCCTGCCAGATCAACATGCAAAAGCATCTGCTCACTGGCTGCCAAAACCTCTTCAAACCCCTCGCGATGCAAGCTGTGATACAGGTGCAGGCGCTTTTTATCGAACCCGATGATTTGCGTCTGTACCCATACTTCGGTACCCAGCTTGACCTCATGCAGGTAATTGATATGCGCTTCGAGTGTGAACAATGAATGCCCACTTTGCCCTCGGGCGTCGGCATCCAGCCCGATGCGCTCCATCAGCGCATCGGTGGCGTAGCTGAAGATCAGCAGGTAATAGGCATCGCGCAGGTGCCCGTTGTAATCGACCCAGTCCTCCTGGACTGGGGTGCGGTAGGTGATCAGTGCGGGCATCGTGGTCTCCTCAGTCGCTGAACGACATGCCGTGGCTGGCCTTGCTGGTTTTCACCGCTTCCAGCACCGCCAGCAAGGTGTCATCACGATAGCGCTCCAGCGCGGCGATGCTGCGCTCGCCCAACTGCTCGGCCGTGCCGGCCACCACATCATCGATCAGCTTGTCGGTAAGCTCTGGCGCCGGCAGGTAGGTCCAGGGCAGTTTCAGCGCCGGGCCGAACTGCGACATGAAGTGGCGCATGCCAGCATCGCCACCGGCCAGGGTGTAGGTCAGGAACGTGCCCATGAACGACCAGCGCAGGCCTGCGCCGAAGCGGATGGCATCATCGATTTCGCCCGTGGTGGCCACACCGTCGTTGACCAGGTGCAGCGCCTCGCGCCACAGCGCTTCGAGCAGGCGGTCGGCGATGAAGCCCGGCACTTCCTTGCGTACGTGCAGTGGGCGCATGCCCAGTGCGGTGTAAATTGTTTTCGCCGCCTCGATGGCTTCAGGCGCGGTACGGTTGCCGCCCACGATCTCCACCAGCGGCAGCAGGTAAACCGGGTTGAACGGGTGGCCGACCACGCAGCGTTCGGGGTGGGTAGCCGATTCGTAGAACTCGCTGGGGAGCAGGCCAGATGTGCTGGAACCGATGATTGCATCAGGCTTGGCTGCGGCGCTGACTTTGGCGTGCAGATCGAGCTTGAGGTCCAGCCGCTCTGGCGCGCTTTCCTGGATGAAGTCAGCGTCGCGCACGCATTCCTCAATGGTGGCGACGAACTTCAAGCGGTCTTGCGCCGCGCCAGGTGCCAGTCCCTGTTTTTCCAGTGCCGGCCAGGCGTTGGCGATGCGCTTGCGCAGCGCCTGCTCGGCGCCGGGGGCCGGGTCCCAGGCGACCACGTCCAGGCCGTGGGCCAGGGCGCGGGCAACCCAGCCGCTGCCGATCACGCCACTACCCAGGGCGGCGAAGGTCTTGATCTCGGTGATGAAAGGCATATCGGACTCCGGGGTATCAGCGGCGTTTGAGGTTCATTTTTTCCCGGCCTTCTGCCGGGGTCAGGATGCGGCCACCCATGCGGGTGATGATTTCGCTCGCGCGCTCCACCAGTTGGCCATTGCTGGCCAACACGCCTTTGTCCAGGTAGAGATTGTCCTCAAGGCCCACCCGTACGTTGCCGCCCAGCAGCACCGCCTGTGCCGCCATGGGCATCTGCATGCGGCCGATGCCGAAGCCGGCCCAGGTGACGTCGGCAGGCAAATTGTCGACCATGGCTTTCATGGTTGTAGTGTCGGCCGGTGCGCCCCACGGTATGCCCAGGCACAGCTGGAACAGCGGGTCATGCAGCAGGCCTTCCTTGATCATCTGCTTGGCGAACCATAGGTGGCCGGTGTCGAAGATTTCCAGTTCGGCTTTTACGCCCAGTTCGCTGATGCGTTTGGCGCCGGCGCGCAATTGCGCCGGTGTGGAGACGTAGATGGCGTTGCCGTCGCCGAAGTTGAGGGTGCCGCAATCGAGCGTGCAGATTTCCGGCAGCAGTGCTTCGATGTGGGCCAGGCGCTCCAGCGGGCCGATCAGGTCGGTGCCGGGGCCAAACTCCATGGGCGACTCGCCCGGGCCGATTTCCAGGTCGCCGCCCATGCCGGCGGTGAGGTTGACGATGATGTCCACGTCGGCTTCGCGGATGCGTTCCATGACCTCGCGGTACAGGTTGACGTCGCGGCTGAAACGACCGGTTTGCGGGTCACGGACGTGGCAGTGGACCACGGTGGCGCCGGCTTTGGCGGCCTCTACGGCGGACTCGGCGATCTGCTTGGGGGTGACCGGGACCAGGTGGCTCTTGGCGACTGTGTCGCCGGCACCGGTGAGGGCGCAGGTGATGATGACGTCGTGGTTCATGGTGGTTCCTTGTCAGGGTTGTGGTGGCCCAATCGGCGTAGGAGCGGCCTTGTGTCGCGAAGGGGGCGCATAGCGGCCCTTGGGTTTGTGCAGCGCGCACAGATCCTGGGGCCGCGTCGCGGCCCTTTCGCGACGCAAGGCCGCTCCTACAGGCGATGAGGCCCTGTCAGTTGGCGGTGAGCTTGAGGTTGTCCGCCGCGGGCTTGCCATCGAAGGTGGTCACCCCTTCAAGCCAGCGCGCCTTGTCCTCGGGGTGGTCCTTGAGCCATTGGCGGGCCGACTCCAGCGCGTCCTTGTGGTCAAGCAGCGGCTGCATCATGCGGCTCTCGTCTTCGGCGCTGAATTTCAGGTTGGCCAGCAGGCGATGGGCGTTGGGGCAGCGTTGGGCGTAGTCCGGCGCGGTGACGGTCCACACCGTGGCGCGGCCTTCGTCAGGGCCCAGGGCATCCTGGCTGTCGCTCAGGTAGACCATGTCGATGTTCACGTTCATCGGGTGCGGCGCCCAGCCGAAGAACACCACGGCCTGCTTGCGGCGCACGGCGCGGTCGACTGCGGCGAGCATGCCGGCCTCGCTGGACTCGACCAGCTGGAACTTGCCCAGGCCGAACTGGTTCTTGGCGATCATCGCCTTGATCTGAGTGTTGGCGCCGGACCCGGGCTCGATGCCATAGATCTTGCCGCCCAGCTCTTTCTCGAACTTGTGGATATCTGCGAAGCTCTTCAGGCCTTTGTCGGCCAGGTACTTGGGTACGGCCAAGGTGGCCCGGGCATCTTCCAGGCTGGGTGCGTCGAGCACCTTGACCTGCTGGGCATCGATGAACGGTGTGATGGTCTGGGTCATGATCGGGTTCCAGTAACCCAGGAACATGTCCAGGCGCTTGTCGCGGATGCCGGCAAAGATGATCTGCTGCGAGGCGCTGGTCTGTTTGGTCTGGTAACCCAGGCCGTCGAGCAACACTTGCGCCATGGCGCTGGTGGCGATGACGTCGGTCCAGTTGACCACGCCAAGGCGCACGTTCTTGCAGGCCGCAGGTTCTGCGGCGAAAAGCGGTGTGGCAACGATGCTGCTCAGGGCAAGTGACAACAGGCTGCGGCGGATCAAGCTGTGCATGGTGGCTCTCCATCGGCAGTGCATATTGTTATTGAGGGCGGCCTCTGCGGACCGTGTGAATACGCTACGCTGGCGGCAAGGTGGAAAATCGCACTCTGGCGACAGGAATTAGCACCTGAGCGACCAGATTTTGTGGAGTAGGGAATGACCGAGACGATTGCCTTTCTTTTGGTACCGGGCTTTTCCGCCATGGGGTTCATTTCGGCGGTGGAACCCCTTCGGGTGGCCAATCGTTTCGGCGGGCAGTTGTACCGGTGGCAGGTGCTAAGCCTGGACGGCAGTGCGGTGTTGGCGAGCAACGGCATGTCGGTGAATGCCGATGCCGCGCTTGGCGGATGTGAGCCTGCAAACACCCTGCTCGTGGTGGCAGGTTTCGAGCCCTTGGCCAATGTTGCACCGAAACTGCTGCATGCGCTGCGAAGGCTCAACCACGAAGCTGTGGTGCTCGGGGGCATCGACACGGGTGCGATGGTGCTGGCTGAGGCAGGCCTGCTGGACGGCTACCGGGCGACATTGCATTGGGAAGCGCTCGAGGCATTCAAGGAGCGCTTTCCAAGCTTGCAGGCTACCCAGGAGCTATTCGAGATTGACCGCAATCGCATCACTTGCGCCGGTGGGACAGCTTCGATTGATTTGATGTTGCACCTGATAGCCCAGTCCCACGGCAGCGACTTGGCAGTCAAGGTGTCCGAACAGTTCGTGCTGGGGCGTATCCGTCAGCGCCAGGACCATCAGCGCCTGCAGATTGGTGCGCGTTACGGTATCAGCAACAAGAAGCTGGTCCATGCCATTGGCGAGATGGAAAAACACACCGAACCACCGCTGAGCACAATGGACCTGGCGGCCGCGATCAAGGTGACACGACGTCAGCTGGAGCGCTTGTTCCGCATGCACCTGAATGAAACACCGAGCAGTTTTTATCTTGCCCTTCGGCTGGATAAGGCACGCCAGCTATTGGCCCAGACCGACATGACGGTGACTGAGGTCAGCCTTGCGTGCGGCTTTGAATTGCCCTCGTACTTCACCCGGCGTTACAAATTGAGGTTTGGAAAATGCCCGCGGGAAGAGCGTCGCTCGGGCCGTGCAAAGTAGGCTTCATTCCAGCTCACGTTTGAGGATGGCTCGCAGCTTTTCGCGGTTGCGTGACTGCAATTCAGTGCGTAGCGGGGCGAAGGCAACGGGATTGAAACGTGCCCCCAGATGATCAAATATCAGGTTCAGTTTTTTGGTTGGCTCGTCAGGGTCAGTGATGCAGTAGACATAAAACAGGATTCCGACCGGGATCGCGTCCCCTTCATGGTCCATTTCGATGCTCAGGTGCGAAGACGCGTTCATCACGGAAACCGTGCGCATGCCTGCCGAGTTCACAGCCGCTTGGACGTTTTTTTCCATGCTCTTGAACCAGGGGCCTTTATCGCGGGGAGGAGGAATATAGCCGTTGTACACATCGCTCAATGCGAGCAGGTGCGGCTCATACACGATTTTTTTATGGGTATGCTCCAACAACGTGAAGTGCAGCGATTGCAAGGTGGCGAGAACAACTGAGAACCATGGCGCAGGTTGAGTTTCCATGGAATAACTTTCATTGGCTATTGCCTGTGAATAACGCAGGCAAAGCTGCAAGTCCTCCCATGTTTCGAGTGTCAGCCATGGGGCGGGTTTGATGTTCAGTCGCTGCTCGAAGATTCGGGTGTCCAGGTGTGTAGCGTCCATGCGGCATCGCTCCTCGATGAGTGCAGAGGGCGTAAGCGGGTACCAGGTGACCCTGATACCCAGCCTCACCCCTTAAATGGCGAGGAATGCTGCGATGTCGCCTTTGATCTTCTCATTGACAAGATCACGTGCAGCATCAAAGTGCCGTACGCTGAAGCTGCCGTTTTGCGAGGCGCGATAGACGCGGGTCGAGGTTTTGTCGATTTTGCGGGTCAGTGCGCCGTCACGCTCGATTTTCGAATCGTAGCTGGCTTGGAAGCTGGTCATGTGCATGACAGGCAGACCTTGGGGAGTCATTTCGCACTGGGCCACGACGAAGTTGCTCGACTTGCCGGATTCGCTATGGCTGTGCTTCTCCAGGTGCTCCCGGACTTGCGGTTTTTCAACGATAACCTGCATTACGCGCTTGGCACACGCCGCGCGACGCGGGTCACGGGCGACGCTGATGGTAATGGAGTGGGTGATCAACTCTGCCAGTGTCAGGTTGTCTTCATCAATGGCGTCCTCGGCATGCGCCGCACCCGTCATGGTCCAGCCGAACTTGATCAGGCCGTCGTTGTAGTAGTTGTACCACTCCCGCTGTTGGGTCTCTTTGTCAAACTTCTTGTTGGTCAGTTCGGTCATCAGGCGCATACCGGCCAAGATGTCTTCTGCGATGCTGGCAGGTACATTGTCAGCGAATATGCAGATGGTCTGGCCGGTAGCGGCTACGCGCTCTTGACCTTCTTTGCGAATTTTTTCCATTTCAGCTTTGATGTCAGCCATTTCATGATTCCTTGATAGTGGAGGGAGTCAAAGACACACATTGCTAGCCCGTGGTCTTGACGCACTATCGAGAAAGCAGGGAATGCTCATCAGCAGCATATTGTTCCTCTGGCGTTGAGTGTTCACGCTCTCGTGCCTGATCAATCCTCGGGTGCCGGTTCATCACTGTTTTGTGAACCCAGGCTGCGCAAATACTCCGATCGCTCATCACTACGCTGTGCAATACAGCTATTCCAGGCTATCTGGAATGCCTTGCTACCCGCTTGCTCACCGTAGGTTTCGACTTTGCAATCGGCATCGCGCAATTGAGCCCAGACCTTCCTGGCGGATTCGATCTGCGACTGCAGGCCAGCTTCATCACCATACTGATCGAGCATTCGCTGAATCAGGTCGTCATAGGCCGAGTTCAGTTCACGCTCAGCGGTCTGCTTGTTGAATGCCGCGCAGGCGAACGTCTGCTGGTCGGTCTCGACATTGTCGCAAGGCGTGCTTTCTTCCTCACCGGCCTGGGCCCCGCTCACGATGGCCAGCAGCACCAGCCATGCCATTGATTTCATCCGTTTCTCCTCAACAGGCTGTCGAATCGCCGAGATTCTCGCTCAGCCGTAGATTCGGCGATAGCTCCCCGGGCAAATGTTCATGCAACGGCCGCAAAATGGTCGTTATCGAGACTGTCTCGCATCCTCTGACGGCGTCCCAGACGCGGTCATGTCGCGCATTGACGCTTTCGGCAAACCCCCTGTCGTTTTTGCATCGGGGCGCCCTTGGGCACAGGCATATGCTGGCCCCAAAGCGCCGGCACAACGTTCGGTGCGAACCCACTCAATAAAAGGGGACAGCCTGATGAGCCCAGCCGAGCTTCACGCCGACAGCATCGTCATCGACGGTTTGATCATCGCCAAGTGGAACCGCGAACTGTTCGAGGACATGCGCAAAGGCGGGCTGACCGCAGCCAACTGCACGGTGTCGGTCTGGGAAGGCTTCAAGGCCACCGTCGACAACATCGCTGCGAGCCAGAAGCTGATCCGCGACAACAGCGACCTGGTGATGCCAGTACGTACCACCGCCGACATCCGCAAGGCCAAGGAACTGGGCAAGACCGGTATCCTCTTCGGCTTCCAGAATGCTCACGCCTTCGAGGACCAGATTGCCTACGTGGATGTGTTCAAGCAGCTGGGCGTGGGCATCGTGCAGATGTGCTACAACACCCAGAACCTGGTTGGTACAGGCTGCTACGAGCGTGATGGCGGGCTGTCCGGTTTCGGTCGCGAAATCGTCGCCGAGATGAACCGCGTCGGCATCATGTGCGACCTGTCCCACGTTGGCTCCAAGACCTCCGAAGAGGTCATTCTGGAGTCGAAAAAGCCGGTCTGCTACTCCCACTGCCTGCCCTCGGGCCTCAAAGAACACCCGCGCAACAAGTCGGACGAGGAGCTCAAGTTCATCGCCGACCATGGCGGCTTCGTCGGCGTGACCATGTTCGCGCCGTTCCTGGCCAAGGGCATCGACTCCACCATCGACGACTACGCCGAAGCCATCGAGTACACCATGAACATCGTCGGTGAGGATGCTATCGGCATCGGCACCGACTTCACCCAAGGCCACGGCCAGGACTTCTTCGAGTACCTGACCCACGACAAGGGTTACGCCCGTCGCCTGACCAATTTCGGCAAGATCATCAACCCGCTGGGCATCCGCACCGTCGGCGAGTTCCCCAACCTCACCGAGACCTTGCTCAAGCGCGGCCATTCCGAGCGTGTGGTGCGCAAGATCATGGGCGAGAACTGGGTAAACGTTCTCAAGGACGTCTGGGGCGAGTAAGCCGCTCTCCAAGCCTCAAGGCCCCGGCCAGCAACGTCGGGGCAGCCAAACAAAATTTTTTATGGAGTTGAGTTTCCATGGCCAAGATCGCCCCGCAATTGCCAATCGAAGTCGACAGCGAAACCGGTGTCTGGACCAGCGACGCCTTGCCGATGCTGTATGTGCCGCGTCATTTCTTCGTCAACAACCACATGGGCATCGAGGAAGTGCTGGGCGCCGACGCCTATGCCGAGATCCTCTACAAGGCAGGCTACAAGTCGGCCTGGCACTGGTGCGAGAAGGAAGCCGAGTGCCATGGCCTGGAAGGCGTAGCGGTGTTCGAGCACTACATGAAGCGCCTGTCCCAGCGTGGCTGGGGCCTGTTCGAGATCCAGGACATCGACCTGGACAAAGGTACCTGCAGCGTCAAGCTCAAGCACTCGGCGTTCGTGTACGTGTACGGCAAGTGCGGCCGCAAGGTCGACTACATGTTCACCGGTTGGTTCGCCGGCGCAATGGACCAGATTCTCGCTGCACGTGGCAGCTCGATCCGCACCGTGGCCGAGCAGGTCTATGGCGGGTCGGAAGAAGGCCACGAAGATGGCCTGTTCGTTACAAAGCCGTTGTAAGCCGGAGATAGCGTCATGGCATTCGAAGCAATGTTCCAGCCGATCCAGATCGGCAAACTGACCATCCGCAACCGCGTGCTCAGCACCGCGCACGCCGAGGTCTACGCCACTGACGGCGGCATGACCACCGACCGCTATGTGAAGTACTACGAAGAGAAGGCCAAGGGTGGCATCGGCCTGGCGATCTGCGGCGGCTCGTCCGTCGTTGCCATCGACAGCCCGCAGGAATGGTGGTCGTCGGTCAACCTGTCGACCGACCGCATCATCCCGCACTTCCAGAACCTGGCCGACGCCATGCACAAGCATGGCGCCAAGATCATGATCCAGATTACCCACATGGGTCGCCGCTCGCGCTGGGACGGTTTCAACTGGCCGACCCTGATGTCGCCTTCCGGCATCCGTGAGCCCGTGCACCGCGCCACCTGCAAGACCATCGAGGTGGAAGAGATCTGGCGCGTGATCGGCAACTATGCGCAGGCCGCGCGCCGTGCCAAGGAAGGTGGCCTGGACGGCGTCGAGCTTTCGGCTGTGCACCAGCACATGATCGACCAATTCTGGAGCCCGCGGGTCAACAAACGTACTGACGAGTGGGGCGGCACCTTCGAAGGCCGCATGAAGTTCGGCATGGAAGTGCTCAAGGCGGTGCGCGCCGAAGTCGGCGACGACTTCTGCGTGGGCATGCGCATCTGTGGTGACGAGTTCCACCCCGATGGCCTCAGCCACGAGGACATGAAGCAGATCGCCGCCTACTACGATGCTACCGGCATGATCGACTTCATCGGCGTGGTCGGCTCGGGTTGCGATACCCATAACACCCTGGCCAACGTCATTCCCAACATGAGCTACCCGCCAGAGCCGTTCCTGCACCTGGCAGCCGGCATCAAGGAAGTGGTCAAGGTCCCGGTGCTGCACGCGCAGAACATCAAAGACCCGAACCAGGCCACGCGCATCCTCGAAGGCGGCTACGTGGACATGGTCGGCATGACCCGTGCGCACATCGCCGACCCGCACCTGATCGCCAAGATCAAGATGGGTCAGATCGACCAGATCAAGCAATGCGTCGGTGCCAACTATTGCATCGACCGCCAATACCAGGGCCTGGATGTGCTGTGCATCCAGAACGCTGCGACCTCCCGTGAATACATGGGCGTGCCGCACATCATCGAGAAGACTACCGGCGTCAAGCGCAAGGTGGTGGTGGTCGGTGCCGGCCCTGCCGGCATGGAAGCGGCGCGCGTTGCTGCCGAACGCGGCCACGACGTGACCTTGTTCGAGAAGAAGGACCAGATCGGCGGGCAGATCACCATCGCCGCCAAGGCGCCGCAGCGTGACCAGATTGCCGGTATCACCCGCTGGTACCAGCTGGAGCTGGCGCGCCTGAAGGTCGACCTGCGCCTGGGTACTGCCGCTGACGTGGCGACCATTCAAGACCTGCGCCCGGACGTCATCGTGCTGGCAGTAGGCGGGCACTCGTTCCTGGAACAGAACGAGCACTGGGGGGCTGCCGAAGGCTTGGTGGTCAGCAGCTGGGACGTGCTCGACGGCAAGGTTGCGCCGGGCAAGAACGTGCTGGTGTACGACACCATCTGCGAATTCACCGGCATGTCGGTAGCCGACTTTATCGCCGACAAGGGCAGCCAGGTCGAAATCGTCACCGACGACATCAAGCCGGGCGTGGCCATGGGCGGTACCAGCTTCCCGACCTATTACCGCAGCATGTACCCAAAAGAAGTGATCATGACCGGCGACATGATGCTGGAAAAGGTCTACCGCGAAGGCGACAAGCTGGTGGCGGTGCTTGAGAACGAATACACCGGCGCAAAGGAAGAGCGCGTGGTCGATCAAGTGGTGGTCGAGAACGGTGTGCGCCCTGACGAAGCGCTGTACTACGCGCTCAAGGAAGGCTCGCGCAATAAGGGCCAGATCGACGTGGAGGCGTTGTTCGCCATCAAGCCACAGCCGATCCTGAGCCAGCCGGGCGAAGGCTACCTGCTGTACCGCATCGGCGACTGCGTGGCCCAGCGCAACGTACATGCGGCGATCTACGACGCCTTGCGCCTGTGCAAGGATTTCTGATCGCACCGCCTCTCTAGGGGCGGGACCGGCCCCCCGTGTAGGAGCGGCCTTGTGTCGCGAAAGGGTCGCGAAGCGGCCCCAAGATCTTCACAGCACTATAGATTTTGGGGCCGCTTCGCGACCCTTTCGCGACACAAGGCCGCTCCTACATGGGGTCCGCGCTGGCCTTCGGGGCAGCGCAAGAATCCAGCTGTTGTGGGAGCCCCCCATGTTGAACACCCTGTTACCCATCCTGCTGTTCGCTGCCCTTGGCCTGGCGGTGCTCGGCGCCCTGCGCCGGGTGCGCATGTGGCGGCGTGGCCGAGCCTCCAAGGTCGACCTGATCGGCGGCCTGCTGGCCATGCCGCGGCGCTACCTGGTGGACCTGCACCACGTGGTCGAGCGCGACAAGTACATGTCCAAGACCCACGTGGCCACTGCGGGCGGCTTTGTACTATCGGCAGTGCTGGCAATCCTGGTGCACGGCTTCGGCCTGCAGAGCAAGATCCTTGGCTACGCCTTGCTGGTGGCGACTGTAATCATGTTCACCGGTGCCATCTTCGTCTTCAAGCGCCGGCTCAACCCGCCATCGCGCCTGTCCAAAGGCCCATGGATGCGCCTGCCGAAAAGCCTGCTGGTGTTCGCCGCAAGCTTCTTCATTGCCACCTTGCCGGTGGCCGGCATCCTGCCCGCCAACACCGGTGGCTGGGTGATGGTCGCGATACTTGGCTTGGGCGTGCTGTGGGGCGTGTCGGAGCTGTTCTTCGGCATGACCTGGGGCGGCCCGATGAAACACGCCTTCGCCGGTGCCCTGCACCTGGCTTGGCACCGCCGCGCCGAACGCTTCGGCGGCGGCCGTTCAACCGGTTTGAAGCCGCTGGACCTGGAAGACCCGAACGCCCCGCTGGGCGTGGAAAAGCCGGTGGACTTCACCTGGAACCAGCTGTTGGGCTTCGACGCCTGCGTGCAGTGCGGCAAATGTGAGGCGGTGTGCCCGGCGTTCGCTGCGGGCCAGCCGCTGAACCCGAAAAAACTCATTCAGGACATGGTCATCGGCCTGGCCGGTGGCACCGATGCCAAGTTCGCTGGCAGCCCGTACCCTGGCAAGCCGATCGGCGAACACGGCGGTAATCCACACCAACCGATCGTCAACGGCCTGGTCGACGCCGAAACACTGTGGTCGTGCACCACCTGCCGTGCCTGCGTCGAGGAATGCCCGATGATGATCGAGCACGTCGATGCCATCGTCGACATGCGCCGCCACCTCACCCTGGAAAAGGGCGCAACCCCGAACAAGGGCGCCGAGGTGCTGGATAACCTGATCGCGACCGACAACCCGGGCGGCTTTGCCCCAGGCGGGCGGATGAACTGGGCCGCTGACCTTAACCTGAACCTGCTGTCTGACGTGAAAACCACCGAAGTGCTGTTCTGGGTCGGTGACGGCGCGTTCGACATGCGCAACCAGCGCACCCTGCGGTCGTTCGTCAAAGTACTCAAGGCCTCGGGCGTGGACTTCGCCGTGCTTGGCCTGGAAGAGCGTGACAGCGGCGATGTGGCGCGCCGCCTGGGTGACGAAGCGACCTTCCAGCAGTTGGCCAAACGCAATATCCAGACCCTGGCCAAGTACAAGTTCCAGCGCATTGTCACCTGCGATCCGCACAGCTTCCATGTGCTGAAGAACGAGTACGGCGCGTTGGGCGGCGACTACCAGGTGCAGCACCACAGCACTTACATCGCCGAGCTGATCGCAGCCAGTAAGCTCAACCTCGGGCAGCACAAGGGCGGCAGCGTCACCTATCACGACCCTTGCTACTTGGGCCGCTACAACGGCGAATACGAGGCCCCGCGGCAAGTGTTGAAGGCGCTGGGTATCGAAGTACGCGAAATGCAGCGCTCGGGGTTCCGTTCCCGCTGCTGCGGCGGAGGCGGCGGTGCGCCGATCACCGACATCCCGGGCAAGCAACGTATCCCCGACATGCGCATGGATGACATCCGGGAGACCCAGGCCGAGCTGGTGGCGGTAGGGTGCCCGCAGTGCACTGCGATGCTCGAAGGGGTGGTCGAACCACGCCCACAGATAAAGGACCTCGCCGAGTTGGTAGCCGATGTGCTGATCGAAGAGGAAACACCTGCGGCCCCAAAGTCGCCAACGGTAGAACGTGAACCTGCGGAGGTGCACTGATGAGCGACATCATCCGCCGCGACCCACGCGCCGAGTGGATCGCCCGTAACCGCCTGCATCCGCTGCATGCGGCGCTGCAGACGCAACAAACCCGCTGGCTGGGGCCCAACGGCCTCATGCGCAAGAACCCGCATGCCATCGCCGCCGGTTTCATCGGCCCCAATGGCCTCAAGCGCATCGACCGCAGCGGTGCTCAACAGGGCACCGCTGTCGGCGGGCGGCGCAGCGCGGCGGCCGAAGTGCAATTGCCGCTGCATCAGGTGCCAGCGCCTGCGTTCTACATCGCCGTGGTGCCCGACATGGTGGGCGGCCGCCTCAGCAGCCATGACCGTGACCTGCTCGGCCTTGCCCACAGCCTGGCCGGGAGTGACGGCGCGGTGTTGGCCGTGGTGTTTGGAGAGCACAAGGAAAGCAAGTTTTCCACAGCGGGTGTCGACCGCGTGCTGGTCATCGACGGCGAGCAGTTTGAAGGTTATGCACCGGAGCAACGGGTCCAGGGTCTGCGCGCTGTGGATAACCAGTTCACCCCACGCCATTGGTTGTTGCCCGATAGCCGCACCGGGGGTGGCGAACTGGGCCGGCGCTTGGCTGCAGCCTTGGGCGAACGCCCGGCGACGCGCGTCTGGCAGATCAAGGACGGCCAATGCATCGGCCGTGCTGGCGCGGGTCAGCAGGACCTGCAACGCGCGGTGCCGCGCTTGATCCTGGGTGCTGCCGAGTGCGCCGAGCCGGTCAGCGAGACCCGCCACGAAGCATTGCCGGTGGAGTTGTCCACAGGCGTGGTGCGCAGCTTGTCGCGCATCGAAGACCTTGGCTCGGTGGCCGTCGATCCGGCGACCATCGCCATGGCCGAGGCCGAATTCATCGTCTCGGGGGGGAATGGCGTCAAGGATTGGGACCTCTACCACAAGGCGACTGCTGCTCTGGGGGCAACCGAGGGTGCTTCGCGGGTGGCGGTGGACGATGGCTTCATGCCGCGTAATCGCCAGGTCGGCGCAACCGGCACCTGGGTTACCGCACGGGTCTATGTGGCTGTGGGGATCTCGGGCGCGATCCAGCACCTGCAGGGTATCGGTGCCTGCGACAAGGTGGTGGCGATCAACATGGACCCGGGCTGCGACATGATCAAACGGGCTGACCTGTCGGTGATTGGCGACAGTTCGGCGATTCTCCAGGCACTGATCGAGGCTGTGGACAACTTCCGCAGCGGCGGCCAGCGCGACGCAGCGTAAGGGCATGAGCATGAGTACGAAAGTCATCAGCCTGGTTTCCATCGGTGCCCATCCAAGCTCCGGCCGCGCCCGTCGCGCCGAGCAGGATGCCCGTGCCGTGGAGCTGGGCTTGCAGCTGGCTGGGGATAACTTGCAGGTGGTGCATGCCGGTGACCCGCGTGAAGAAGCGTTGCGGGCCTATCTGGGCATGGGGCTGGATCATCTCGACGTGCTAGAGCAGCCCGCAGGAGCCGATGTGCTGGGCGTGCTTGGGGATTACCTGCGTGATGCCGGTGCGCAGCTTGTGCTAACGGGTAGCCAGGCTGAAACCGGCGAGGGTTCGGGCATGTTGCCGTTCCTGCTGGCCGAGAAACTGGGTTGGCCGCTGATAGTCGGCCTGGCCGAAGTGGAATCGATCGACAACGGCACCGCTCAGGTCCTGCAGGCGCTGCCTCGTGGGCAGCGGCGCAGGCTGAAGGTACGTCTTCCGTTGCTGGCAACTGTGGATAACGCGGCGCCCAAGCCGCGGCAGAGCGCGTTCGGTCCGGCGCGGCGCGGTGTGTTGGCGGCACGCAATGTCGCCATCGTCGAGGATGAACTGCTGGGTGAAGCGCAGTTGCAGCCAGCCCGCCCAAGGCCCAAGCGCCTGAAGGTGATCAAGGCCAAAAGCGGCGCCGACCGGATGAAGGCCGCGACGGCGAAGGCCAGTGGTGGTGGCGGTAAGGTCTTGAAAGACGTTTCTCCACAGGAAGGCGCCGAAGCGATTCTCAAGTTGCTGGTGGAGGAGGGCGTATTGCGCTGAGGTTACCCACGGAATCTGTTCGCCAAGGTGTGGATAAAGTGTTTGTCAAACGCTGCAAGCCAGCAAGGACGCCGTCTTGAAGGATATGATCAAATAATCGCCAATTACTTCAAACCTGGGTCTAAACACCATGGCCCCTAAGGTTTTGCTTTGTTATCCACAGCAGTTATCAACATCCCTATGACTTGCCCACAATGTCTGTTAGTCAACCTGTGGGCAAGTTGTTTGGTAAGTGCTACAGCCATTGCTTTCAAAGGCTTGCAGGGTTTTGATCAAAAAATGATCTGACGAGGCTGAGCTCCGCTCCGGTCCAGCTGTAACTGTCATTTCTGCCAGTTAACGTTCCATACAGCCCTTGTTAACGTTATGGCACAAATGGCCTGGAGCGTTGCCATGGGCAAAACCACACTGCTGGCGACTGATCTCCAGCGCACCGTGTTGCGCAGCGGGGATGCCTTGCCTCGACGCTATACCCCCTATGGCGGATTCAGGCCGGATGATTGCGCTTGGCTGGGGTTTTCAGACGCCCACCTTGATCACGCCAGTGGCTGCTACCTGCTGGGTAACGGGCACCGTGCCTTTAGCCCGGCACTGATGCGCTTTGGTTCGCCTGACCGACTCAGCCCGTTCGCGCGGGGTGGCCTGAATGCTTACGCTTATTGCCTTGGAGACCCGATCAACCATCGCGATCCGACGGGGCAGGAGGCCGCAGACTATCTGTTTCCCATCCTGAGCATCCTTTCCAACCTTGCGGGTGCGTTCACCAGTGGTCTACGGCTGCGATCGATGTCGCGAACCCGCCATATGCATCAAGCAACGGGACCTAATGCTGGCAGCCGCAGTGGCGTTGTGACCTTCGGCACCGTGGAAAGTCATACATTACCGCCGTCATCGGTCGATTGGGCGTTCACAGGGATAAGTGGTGTCAGTGCCGTTGCAGGCATTGCCCTGGGCATCAGCCGAACCGTGGAGCCAGGAGAAGACTGGCAGACATGGGCGTTGGCGACCCTGACCGTCATATCACTAGGCACATCGGTCAAAGAGGTGTGGGCGTTGGCCCAGGCCAGGTCGTGGGACCGATATCCCATTACCGGTCAGCGGTACGGCACCAACCGGGCAGGTTCAGCAAGCCCGATGACTTCGGCCGTTAGGCGGAACAGCGCGTCTGCAAACGCCATAAGGCAATCTTAGAGCGAGCTTGAGCCAGTGGCGGGCGCCACTGGCCGAAGGTGAGCGGCTACTTACTGAGCCTGCACTTCCTTAAGGTACGCAGCCGGCTCTGCACCAAGGTTCTCCAGCACGCGCTGGCTGTACCAATCGATGAAATTCACCACACCAAACTCATAAGTCTTCGAGTACGGCCCTGGCTGGTAAGCCGTGGAGTTGATGCCCCGCTGGTTCTCTTCCGCCAAACGGCGGTCCTGGTCATTGGTGGCATCCCACACCTTGCGCATACGTTCCGGGTCGTAATCGACACCTTCGACGGCATCCTTGTGCACCAGCCACTTGGTGGTGACCATGGTCTCCTGGGCGCTGATCGGCCATACGGTGAAGACGATCATGTGGTCGCCCATGCAGTGGTTCCACGAGTGCGGCAGGTGCAGGATGCGCATCGAGCCCAGGTCCGGGTTCTTGATACGGCCCATCAGCTTCTGGCAGGCCTGCTTGCCGTCCATGGTCATCGACACGGTGCCCTTGAGCAGCGGCATGCGCACGATGCGGTTACGCAGGCCATGGCTCTTGTGCAGGTACGGGATCTTCTCGGCTTCCCAGGCGGCGGCGGAGGCGGCCACGTGGTCCTTGAATTCCTGGCTGGCGCGCGGGTCGTTGGTGTCGTCCCACTCCAGCAGGGTTTGCAGCAGCTCCGGGTGTGAGCCGGAGCAGTGGTAGCACTCGCGGTTGTTTTCCAGCACCAGCTTCCAGTTGGCCTTTTCCATCAAGGTGGTTTGCACTGCCACCTTGGTGTTCTCCATGTCATACGGTTCCATGTAGTGGTCCAGGGTGGCCAGGAACTCGTCGATAGCAGGTGGGTTTTCCGCCAGGCTGATGAAGATGTAGCCACCTGCGACCTTAACGTTCACAGGCTTCAGGCCGTACTCCTTCATGTCGAAGTCGGCGCCCATTTCAGTACCCGCGAACAGCAGGCGGCCGTCCAGTTCATACGTCCACTGGTGGTAATGGCAGACCAGCTTTGCCACTTTGCCTTTCTCACTGACGCACAGGCGCGAGCCGCGATGGCGGCAGACGTTGTGGAAGGCATGCACCTTACCTTCGCTACCGCGCA
The DNA here is from genome assembly GCF_016406145.1 of Pseudomonas putida. Taxonomy (NCBI): domain Bacteria; kingdom Pseudomonadati; phylum Pseudomonadota; class Gammaproteobacteria; order Pseudomonadales; family Pseudomonadaceae; genus Pseudomonas; species Pseudomonas putida. The sequence continues at coordinate 5,403,688 of NZ_CP066306.1, read as the reverse complement.
CCACAATGATCGGGTTCTTGCCGATCTGCAGGGTGATGTAGTTGCCCTTGGCCGGGATTTCGCACGTCATGCCGGCAATCAGCCATTCCTTGTGGAAGATCTCCTGCATGTCTATCTGGAACAGACGCTCGTCGGTGTAGAACGGCTGGGGCAGCGAGTAGGTGCGCTCGCGGGTCTGCAGCATCTCGGCGGTGGCCTTGCGTGCAGGTTCCAGTGGATCGCCCAGGCTCAGGGTTGCGGTGACGTCCATCGTGTAATCCTCGGGGCCGTATGCGGCCGGCAAAAGGTGGCTAATCGTTGTTGTGGTGCCGCAAGAGCATCTGTCAAAAAACAGCAGGTTCTTTTGCCGTGGAGTGTGCGTCCGAAGACGCCGCGAACCGTATCCATGGGCGACATGGCCGATTTGAATTACGACGCGCCAGCCCTTGTAGCACGGGGCTGGTCGCGATAAGCACGCCGATGTCGCAGGCAGGAATGTGCGGCGCCTTCAGCTTGCGCATTATCGCAGCCATGAAAAGGGCCAATTGTCGGCCGCTGGAGATGAACATGTCCGATACTTTCCTCAATCCGGTCACCACCCAGACCTGGGCCAATGGCCGCCACATCGTGCGCTGCGTCAAGGTCATCCAGGAGACCTGGGACGTGCGCACCTTCTGCTTCATGGCCGACCAGCCGATCATGTTCTTCTTCAAGCCTGGGCAGTTCGTCACCCTGGAGCTGGAGATCGAAGGCAAGCCGGTGATGCGCTCTTACACCATCTCCAGTTCGCCGTCGGTGCCCTACAGCTTCTCGATCACGGTCAAGCGGGTGCCAGGCGGGCATGTGTCCAACTACCTGCACGACACCATGCACGAAGGCCTTGAAGTGCCGGTGCACGGCCCGGTGGGGCTGTTCAACGCCATCGACTTCCCGGCGGCCAAGGTGCTGTACCTCTCCGGCGGTGTCGGTATTACGCCGGTGATGTCCATGGCGCGCTGGTTCTACGACACCAACGCCAATGTCGACATGGTCTTCGTGCACAGCGCCCGTTCACCGAAAGACATCATCTACCACCGCGAACTGGAGCAGATGGCTTCACGCATCCCCAACTTCAGCCTGCACATCATTTGCGAGAAGCACGGCCTGGGTGAGCCATGGGCGGGTTATCGCGGCTATCTGAACCAGCGGCTTATGGAGTTGATTGCGCCCGATTACATGGAGCGCACGGTGTTCTGCTGCGGCCCGACGCCATACATGACTGCGGTCAAGCGCATGCTCGAGGCCGTCGGTTTTGACATGAAGAACTACCACGAGGAGTCGTTCGGTGCGACGCCGGCAGAGGCCAAGGCCGACGCCGTGGAGCATGCCGAGCAGGCGGCCGATGCGCCGGAAGTGGACGTTTCCGAGCTCAACCTGGTGGAGTTCATCGGCAGCGAGAAGAGCATCCGGGTTGCCCCGGGCGAGACCGTGCATGCGGCGGCGGCGAAGGTTGGCCTGATGATTCCGAAAGCCTGCGGTATGGGCATTTGCGGGACGTGCAAGGTGCTCAAGCTGGGCGGGGAAGTGGAAATGGAGCACAACGGCGGTATCACCGAAGAGGACGAAGCCGAGGGCTACATTCTGTCTTGCTGCAGCGTGCCGAAAGGGGATGTGCGGATCGATTACTGATCCGGAAATTGCTGGGGCTGCCTTGCAGCCCAATCGCCGGCAAGCCGACTCCCACAAGGTTCCGTAGCGCTGCTGTCAATGGCACAGCTGGCACAGATCTCTGTGGGAGCCGGCTTGCCGGCGATTGGGCCGCAAAGCGGCCCCGGCGATGTCAGGTGCGAAAACGTGCCACCAGCCCATTCAGATCCACAGCCAGGCGCGACAGCTCTGCACTCGCCGCGCTGGTCTGGTGCGCGCCGGTTGCGCTCTGCACCGAAAGGTCATTGATATTCACCAGGTTGCGGTCCACTTCCCGCGCCACTTGGGCCTGTTCTTCCGCCGCGCTGGCGATTACCAGGTTGCGTTCATTGATCTGCGCCACTGCCCCGGCGATGGTGTCCAGCGCCATGCCGGCGCCCTTGGCGATATTCAGCGTCGACTCGGCGCGTTCGGTGCTTGTGCGCATCGATTCGACCGCCTGTTCGGTGCCGCCTTGGATGCTGCCGATCATCCGTTCAATTTCGCTGGTCGACTGCTGGGTGCGGTGGGCCAGTGCGCGCACCTCGTCTGCCACCACGGCAAAGCCACGGCCTGCTTCACCCGCGCGGGCTGCCTCGATCGCAGCGTTGAGCGCCAGCAGATTGGTCTGGTCGGCCAGGCCACGGATGACATCCAGTACCTTGCCGATGTCGCGCGATTGTTCGGCCAAGTGGGTGATCAGTTTGGCCGTAGCCTGCACATCACCGCTCATCCGCTCGATGGCACCCACGGTTTCCAGCACCAGGTCACGGCCGTCGCCGGTCGAGCGGCTGGCTTCGCTGGAGGCTTCTGAGGTGCTTACAGCGTTACGTGCCACTTCCTCGACGGCGCTGGTCATCTCGGTCACCGCCGTGGCGGCCTGCTCGATTTCGTTGTTCTGCTGTTGCAGGCCTCGCGCGCTCTCGTCGGTAACGGCGTTCAGCTCTTCGGCGGCCGACGCCAGCTGGGTAGCGGAGCCAGCAATCAGCTGCAGGGTGTCACGCAATTTTTCCTGCATGCGCGCCATCGCGCGCAGCAGGCGTGCGGCCTCATCGGAGCCTTCGGCGCGGATGATATGGGTCAGGTCACCGTCGGCAATCTGCTCGGCGGCTAGGAGGGCTTCGTCGATCGGCTTGACGATGCTGCGGGTCAGCAGCAACGCGCAGAGGAAGGTCAGCACGGCTGCGGCAATCAGCAGGCCGATCACCAACGCGAAGGCCGCGGCATACTGATTGGCAGCGGTTTCGTTGGTTGCGCGCGTCTGTTCTGTGTTGATGCGCACCAAGGTGTTCATGACCTTGTTGATCTGCTCGGAATTGGCCAGCAGGTCGCGGTTGAGCAGATCACGCAGCTCATCGGTGCGGTTGGCCTGGCTCAGGCTGCGCATGCGCGACTCCAGCTGACGGTACTGGTTTAGCAGCTCGGTGTACTGGTCGAAGGCGGCCTGTTCGTCTGCGGCGCTGATCAGGGGCAGGTAGGCCTGGCGAGCACGGTCGATCTCGGCGTTGCGCTGGTCCAGCAGGTTGAGGGTGTCGCGCTGGACTTCCGGCTCGCGGTTGAGCATCAAGCGGTAGGAGAGGGTGCGCAGGCGCAGGTTGAGCGAGGTCAGTTCGTCCAGGGTCTTGATACTGGGCACGCTGATGTTTTCGATGGCAAGGCCCGCCTGGCGGATGTTGCCCATCTGCATGAGCGAGAAGACGCCAAGGCCGAGCATGAGCAAGCCGATCAGGGCGAACCCGAGCAGGGCGCGCGGGGCGATATTCATGTTGCGTAGGGACATGGAAGGAAGAATCCAGACAGAGAAGTGGACGCGTTCCATGCGACGAAATATGACTTACCTGGCTATCGGTCGTGACCGGCCAGTCTTGAGCGTGAACGGCGAAAGTTGTGAGCCAGCTATCCATTTACCTGACCGGCGGTTGACCCAGGTCGGAACAAGGGGCCCGATACCCTGTCAATCTGCGGGATAGAAACCTTGAGATTCCGATATTTAATGGCGAGGGCTCACACTTTTCTTTATCGTGTGCGCCCTTTGCAACAACCCGAGATAGACCCCATGCTGGAAGCCTCCCTGAATCAACTCGAGCAACTGGTCAGCGACCTGATGCAGAAAAACGCTCAACTCACCGAGCAGAACACCACCCTTGGCCAGGAACTGGCCCAGGCCAAGGAAGAGAACGAAACCCTGCAACTGTCGCTGATGGAGCAGGAAGAGAAGCACGGCGCCACCGCCGCGCGCATCCAGGCGCTGGTTGAGCGCGCCAGTGCAGGTGTCGTCGGCGCATGAGACTGCAAGCGCAGCCGGTCAATGTCGTGTCGATCCTCGGCAACGATTATTCGATCAAGGCGCCCGAAGGCCAGGAAGAAACCCTGGCGCAGGCGGTACGCATGCTCAACACCGCCCTTGCCGAAACCAAACGTTCGTACCCGACCCTGATCGGCGACAAGCTGCTGGTGCTGGCCGCCCTGAATCTGTGTTCCAAGCAGGTTGAACTGCAGAAGGAACATCAGCAGACCCTTGAGCGTACACAGGCGCAGATCGACGCCACGGTGGACGCCATCGTTCGGACCATCGCCGAACAGTAAGAGCACACCGACAACGCTGTGGGTACAGGCTTGCCTGCCCCACGGCGTCTCCATCCTTGTTGCAGATCGCTGGTATAACTGGATACCTGAGTGTATACACTTTCCCCCAAACAAAAATTCCTGGGGAGGAAGGGGCATGGGTATCTGGCGTCGAAGTATCCAGTGGCAGTTGATCGCGAGCATGGGCGCGGCCCTGCTGGCGAGCATCCTGGTGGTCGTGATCATTTTCACCGTGGCGCTCAACCGCCTCACCGATCGCTACCTGGTGGACACGGCGCTGCCGGCCAGCATCGAAGCCATCCGCAACGACATCGAGCGAATGCTTGGCCAGCCGCTGGTAGCCGCAGCCGACATCGCCGGCAACACGCTGCTGCGTGATTGGCTGGCCGCCGGTGAAGATGCTGGCGAAATGCCGCGCTTTATCGAATACCTGCAGGCCGCCAAGCAGCGCAACCAGGCCTTCACCACACTCTTCGCCTCGACCGAGACCGGCCACTACTACAACGAGAATGGCTTGGACCGCACCCTCAGCCGTGACAACCCCAAAGACAAGTGGTTTTACGGCTACATCGACAGTGGCGCCGAGCGCCTGATCAATATCGATATCGACGGCGCTACCGGCGAGCTGGCGCTGTTCATCGACTACCGCGTGGAAAAGGACGGCAAGCTGGTCGGTGTGGCCGGCATGGGCCTGCGCATGACCGAGCTGTCGAAACTTATCCACGACTTCAGCTTTGGCGAGCACGGCAAGGTGTTTCTGGTACGCAACGATGGCTTGATCCAGGTGCATCCGGACAATGCCTTCAGCGGCAAGCGACAGCTCGCGCAGCAGCTCGATGAACAGGCCGCCAAGGTGGTGATGAGTGGTGAGCAGGGCTTGCGCACCAGCCGTTTCCAGCGTGAAGGCGAAGGCTATCTGGCCTTGGGCTTGCCCCTGCGCGACCTGAACTGGACCTTGGTTGCCGAGGTGCCTGAGGCAGAGATCTATGCGCAGATGCGTCAGGCGGTTTGGCTCACCACGGCGATCGGTGGTGGTGTGGCGCTGCTCTCGCTTTTGCTGGTGGTGCTGCTGGCGCGCGGGCTGGTGCGGCCTATTCGCCGTGTGACCGCCGCGCTGGTGCAGATTGGCAGCGGTGCGGGTGACCTCAGCCATCGCCTGGACGATTCGCGTCAGGACGAACTGGGCGATCTGGCCCGCGGCTTCAACCGTTTTCTCGACAGCCAGCGCGGGCTGATCGGCGAGGTGCTGCGCACCACCGAGCGCTTGCATCGGGCTGTCGAACAGGTGACTCAGGTGGTGGACAACACGGCCGAACGTTCCGGGCGGCAGCAGGAAATGACCGAAATGGTTGCCACCGCCGTGCACGAAATGGGGCTGACCGTGCAGGACATTGCCCGCAACGCCGGCGATGCTGCGCAGGCTTCGCAGTCAGCGCGGGACGAAGCCTTGCAGGCGCGTGAAGTGGTGCGCCGTTCGATCCAGGGTATCGAGGGCATGTCGGGTGACATCGGCAAGGCTGCGGATGCGGTGGCGCAATTGGCCGACGAAGTCGCCTCTATCGATGAAGTATTGGCGGTGATCCGCAGCATTTCCGAACAGACCAACCTGCTGGCGCTCAACGCTGCCATCGAGGCGGCGCGAGCAGGGGAGATGGGGCGTGGCTTTGCCGTGGTGGCCGATGAGGTGCGGACGCTGGCACGTCGTACCCAGGTGTCGACGGATGAAGTCCAGCAGATGATCCAGCGCCTCAAGCACGGGGCGGGTTCGGCGGTAACGTCGATGCACGCGGGGCAGCAGGCGACGGGCAGTGGCGTGGAGTCGAGCCAGCGAACCGGCGCCTCGTTGGGGGCGATTACCGACCAGGTCGAGCACATCAGCGACATGAACCATCAGGTGGCAACGGCGACGGAAGAGCAGTCGGCGGTGACCGAGGAGATCAACCGGACGGTGCAGGGGATTTCTGACCTGGCCAGGGAAACGGCGGCGGAAGTGCAGGGGTGTCGCGAGGAGTGCCAGGCGTTGCGTGGGCTGGCCGATGATCTTGCGCGGCAGATGGGCGGGTTCAAACTTTAGATCGCTGGGGCCGCTCCTACAGCATTCTGTAGGAGCGGCCTTGCGTCGCGAAAGGAGGGCAAAGCCCTCCCGGCAAGCTGTCAGGCGCCGATGATGTTGCGAATATCCGCCGCCAGCTCGCGTACGCGTGCCTCTTCGGTATCCCAGGAGCACATGAACCGCGCCCCGCCACTGCCAATGAAGGTGTAGAACCGCCAGCCCTTGCCACGCAGTGCTTCCAGCGCCGGCTCCGGCATCTGCAGGAACACCCCGTTGGCCTCCACCGGGAACATCAGCTCCACCCCCGGCAGGTCACTCACCAACGACGCCAGCAATTGTGCGCAACGGTTGGCGTGGTTGCCATGGCGCAGCCAGGCGCCGTCTTCCAGCAGCCCGACCCAGGGCGCCGACAAAAAGCGCATCTTCGAGGCCAGTTGCCCGGCCTGCTTGCAACGGTAGTCGAAGTCTTCGGCCAGGTCGCGGTTGAAGAACAGGATCGCTTCACCCACCGCCATGCCGTTCTTGGTGCCGCCAAAACACAGCACATCCACGCCCGCCTTCCAGGTCAGCTCGGCCGGGCTGCAGCCAAGAAATGCGCAGGCATTGGTGAACCGCGCGCCGTCCATATGCAGGTTCAGGCCCAGCTCCTTGCAGGTGGCGCTGATCGCCTTGAGCTCATCGGGGCGGTACACGGTGCCCACTTCGGTGGCCTGGGTGAGGGTCACCACGCGTGGCTTGGGGTAGTGGATGTCCTGGCGCTTGAGCGCCACTTCACGAATTGATTGTGGCGTCAGCTTGCCGTTGACGCTGGGCGCGGTGAGCAGCTTGGAACCGTTGGAGAAAAACTCCGGCGCGCCGCATTCGTCGGTCTCTACGTGGGCGGTTTCGGAGCAGATCACGCTGTGGTAGCTCTGGCACAGCGAGGCCAGGGCCAGCGAATTGGCCGCGGTGCCGTTGAAGGCGAAAAACACTTCGCAGTCGGTTTCGAACAGCTCGCGGAAGTACTGTGCGGCACGCTCGGTCCACTGGTCGTCGCCGTAGGCGCGGTCGTGGCCCATGTTGGCCTTTTCCATCGCTGCCCAGGCTTCGGGGCAGATACCGGAATAATTGTCGCTGGCGAATTGTTGGCTTTTATCTGTCATGACACGGTCCTGTGAACAACGCAGAACAGCACTCTAAACCATCGATTCAGCGGTTGCCTATGTAGGAGCGGCCTTGCGTCGCGAAAGGGTCGCGACGCGACCCCAGCCATTGCTTAAGCGCTGCTGAAGCTTGGGGCCGCTGCGCGACCCATTCGCGACGCAAGGCCGCTCCTACAGGGATTTGTGCAACCGACGGGTGAATGTCGTAAACGCGCCATTGCAAGGCGTGCGCAGGCATCTGACCCACCCCGGCCAGTCATACCATCGCCACAAAGGGCCACAGTGCTCTACAGACAAGAAACGATCGCTGCCGGGAGAACCACGATGTTCAGCAAGCAAGACCAGATCCAGGGTTACGACGACGCACTGCTGGCGGCGATGAATGCCGAAGAACAGCGCCAGGAAGATCACATCGAGCTGATCGCCTCGGAGAACTACACCAGCAAGCGCGTCATGCAGGCCCAAGGCAGCGGCCTGACCAACAAGTACGCCGAAGGCTACCCAGGCAAGCGCTACTACGGTGGCTGCGAGCACGTCGACAAAGTCGAGGCGCTGGCCATCGAGCGCGCCAAGCAGCTGTTCGGTGCCGACTACGCCAACGTTCAGCCACATTCCGGCTCTTCGGCCAACAGCGCCGTGTATCTGGCTCTGCTGCAGGCCGGTGACACCATCCTGGGCATGAGCCTGGCCCACGGCGGCCACCTGACCCACGGCGCCAAAGTGTCGTCCTCGGGCAAGCTGTACAACGCGGTGCAATACGGCATCGACACCAACACCGGTCTGATCGACTACGACGAAGTCGAGCGCCTGGCCGTCGAGCACAAGCCGAAGATGATCGTTGCCGGCTTCTCGGCCTATTCCAAGACCCTCGACTTCCCGCGTTTTCGCGCCATCGCAGACAAGGTCGGTGCGCTGTTGTTCGTCGACATGGCCCACGTTGCCGGCCTGGTTGCCGCTGGCCTGTACCCGAACCCGATCCCGTTCGCCGACGTGGTGACCACCACTACCCACAAGACCCTGCGCGGCCCACGTGGCGGCCTGATCCTGGCCAAGTCGAACGAAGAGATCGAGAAAAAGCTCAACGCCGCCGTCTTCCCCGGCGCCCAGGGCGGCCCGCTGATGCACGTCATCGCAGCCAAGGCTGTGTGCTTCAAGGAAGCTCAGGAGCCTGAGTTCAAGAGCTACCAGAAGCAGGTCATCGAGAACGCCCAGGCCATGGCCCAAGTGTTCATCGACCGCGGCTACGACGTGGTCTCCGGCGGTACCGACAACCACCTGTTCCTGGTCAGCCTGATCCGCCAGGGCCTGACCGGCAAAGATGCCGACGCTGCCTTGGGCCGCGCGCACATCACCGTCAACAAAAACGCTGTGCCGAACGACCCGCAGTCGCCGTTCGTCACTTCCGGCCTGCGCATCGGCACCCCGGCTGTCACCACACGCGGCTTCAAGGTCGCCCAGTGTGTGGCCCTGGCCGGCTGGATCTGCGACATCCTCGATAACCTCGGTGACGCTGATGTCGAAGCCGATGTGGCGAAGAACGTCGCGGCTCTGTGCACAGACTTCCCTGTTTACCGCTGAGTGGAGTAAACGACCATGCAACGCTACTCGGGCTTCGGCCTCTTCAAACACTCCCTCAGCCACCACGAGAACTGGCAGCGCATGTGGCGCACGCCGACCCCTAAAAAGGTCTACGACGTGGTCATCGTCGGCGGTGGCGGCCATGGCCTGGCCACCGCCTACTACCTGGCCAAGGAACACGGCATCACCAATGTCGCGGTGGTCGAGAAAGGTTACCTGGGCGGCGGCAACACCGCCCGTAACACCACCATCGTGCGTTCCAACTACCTGTGGGACGAATCGGCCCAGCTGTACGAGCATGCCATGAAGCTGTGGGAGGGCCTGTCCCAGGACATCAACTACAACGTGATGTTCTCCCAGCGCGGGGTCTACAACCTGTGCCATACCCTGCAGGACATTCGTGATTCCGAGCGCCGCGTCAGCGCCAACCGCCTCAACGGCGTCGATGGCGAACTGCTCAACACCGCCCAGGTCGCGGCCGAAATCCCGTACCTGGACTGCTCGAAGAACACCCGTTACCCGATCCTCGGCGCTACCGTTCAGCGCCGTGGTGGCGTCGCCCGTCACGACGCCGTGGCCTGGGGTTACGCCCGTGCCGCCGACGCCCTGGGCGTGGACCTGATCCAGCAGACCGAAGTGATCGGTTTCCGCAAGGAAAACGGTGCAGTGATCGGTGTGGAAACCAACAAAGGTTTCATCGGCGCCAAGCGCGTCGGTGTGGTCACTGCCGGTAATTCCGGGCACATGGCCAGGCTGGCCGGCTTCCGCCTGCCGCTGGAGTCGCACCCGCTGCAAGCACTGGTATCCGAGCCGATCAAGCCGATCATCGACAGCGTGATCATGTCCAACGCCGTGCACGGCTACATCAGCCAGTCCGACAAGGGCGACCTGGTGATCGGCGCCGGTATCGACGGCTGGGTCGGCTACGGCCAGCGCGGTTCGTACCCGGTTATCGAGCACACCCTGCAGGCCATCGTCGAGATGTTCCCCAACCTCTCGCGCGTGCGTATGAACCGCCAGTGGGGCGGCATCGTCGACACCTCGCCGGACGCCTGCCCGATCATTTCCAAGACTCCGGTCAAGAACATGTTCTTCAACTGCGGCTGGGGCACCGGCGGCTTCAAGGCGACCCCGGGCTCGGGCAACGTCTTTGCCGCAAGCCTGGCCAAAGGCGAGATGCACCCGCTGGCTGCGCCGTTCTCCATGGACCGTTTCTACAACGGCGCACTGATCGACGAACACGGCGCCGCCGCCGTCGCCCACTAACCGGAGACACCGTCATGTTGCATATTTTTTGTCCCCACTGCGGCGAGCTGCGCTCCGAAGAAGAGTTCCACGCCTCTGGCCAGGCGCACATCGCTCGCCCGCTGGACCCCAACGCCTGCTCCGACGAAGAGTGGGGCACTTACATGTTCTTCCGCGACAACCCGCGCGGTATTCACCATGAACTGTGGGACCACGTTGCCGGCTGCCGTCAGTACTTCAACGTCACCCGCGACACCGTGACCTACGAAATTCTGGAAACCTACAAGATCGGTGAGAAGCCGCAGGTGACCGCAGGCGGCAAGCAAAGCAGCGCACCGTCGACCGTCAAAGGCCAAGGGGAAAAAGTATGAGCCAGACCTATCGCCTCGCCAGCGGCGGCCGTATCGACCGCAGCAAGGTCCTGAACTTCACCTTCAACGGCAAGACCTACCAGGGGTATGCCGGTGACAGCCTGGCCGCCGCGCTGCTGGCCAACGGCGTCGATATCGTGGGCCGCAGCTTCAAGTACTCGCGCCCACGCGGCATCATCGCCGCCGGTACCGAAGAACCGAACGCTATCTTGCAGATCGGCTCCAGCGAAGCCACGCAGATCCCCAACGTGCGCGCTACCCAGCAGGCGCTGTACGCAGGCCTTGTCGCCACCAGCACCAACGGCTGGCCGAACGTCAACAACGACGTCATGGGCATCCTCGGCAAGGTCGGCGGCAGCATGATGCCGCCGGGCTTCTACTACAAAACCTTCATGTACCCGAAATCGTTCTGGATGACTTACGAGAAGTACATCCGTAAGGCGGCAGGCCTTGGCCGTGCGCCGCTGCAGAACGACCCGGACAGCTACGACTACATGAACCAGCACTGCGACGTGCTGATCGTCGGTGCCGGCCCTGCAGGCCTGGCCGCTGCCCTGGCCGCTGCGCGCAGCGGTGCCCGGGTGATCCTGGCTGACGAACAGGAAGAGTTCGGCGGCAGCCTGCTCGACAGCCGCGAGACCCTCGATGGCAAGCCGGCCGCTGACTGGGTCAACGCCGTGGTCAAAGAACTGCAAAGCCTGCCGGAAGTGACCCTGCTACCACGCGCCACGGTCAACGGCTACCACGACCACAACTTCCTGACCATTCACGAGCGCCTTACCGACCACCTCGGTGACCGTGCCCCGATCGGCCAGGTTCGCCACCGTGTGCACCGTGTACGTGCCAAGCGCGTTGTACTGGCAGCCGGTGCCCACGAGCGCCCGCTGGTGTACGGCAACAACGACGTGCCGGGCAACATGCTGGCCGGCGCTGTCTCCACCTATGTGCGCCGCTACGGCGTGGCACCGGGCCGCAAGCTGGTGCTGTCGACCAACAACGACCATGCCTACCGGGCTGCGCTGGACTGGCATGACGCTGGCCTGCAGGTCGTCGCCATCGCCGACGCCCGCCACAACCCACGTGGTTCGCTGGTTGAGGAAGCCCGTGCCAAAGGCATCCGCATCCTCACTTCCAGCGCTGTGATTGAGGCCAAAGGCAGCAAGCATGTCACCGGTGCCCGCGTGGCGGCCATCGATGTGCAGGCACACAAGGTCACCAGCCCCGGCGAAACCCTCGAATGCGACCTGATCGCAACCTCCGGCGGCTACAGCCCGATCGTCCACCTGGCCTCGCACCTGGGCGGTCGCCCGGTTTGGCGTGATGACATTCTTGGCTTCGTGCCCGGTGATGCGCCGCAAAAGCGCGTGTGCGTGGGTGGCATCAACGGCGTGTATGCACTGGGCGATGTGATTGCCGATGGTTTCGAAGGCGGCGTGCGCGCAGCCACCGAAGCCGGCTTCAAGGCTACCACCGGCACGCTGCCAAAGACCGTTGCACGCAAGGAAGAGGCCACCGTGGCCCTGTTCCAGGTGCCGCACGACAAGGGCAGCAAGGGGCCGAAGCAGTTCGTCGACCAGCAGAACGATGTGACCGCCGCCGGTATCGAACTGGCCACCCGCGAAGGCTTCGAGTCGGTCGAGCACGTCAAGCGCTATACCGCGCTGGGCTTCGGTACCGACCAAGGCAAACTGGGCAACATCAACGGCCTGGCCATCGCCGCCCGTTCGATCGGTATCACCATTCCGGAAATGGGCACCACCATGTTCCGCCCCAACTACACGCCGGTGACTTTCGGTGCGGTAGCGGGCCGTCACTGTGGCCACCTGTTCGAGCCCGTGCGCTTCACTGCCCTGCATGCCTGGCACGTGAAGAACGGCGCCGAGTTCGAAGACGTCGGCCAATGGAAGCGCCCTTGGTACTTCCCCAAGGCCGGTGAAGACATCCACGCTGCCGTGGCCCGTGAGTGCAAGGCCGTGCGCGACAGCGTGGGCCTGCTCGACGCCTCGACCCTGGGCAAGATCGATATCCAGGGCCCGGATGCCCGCGAGTTCCTCAACCGCATCTACAGCAACGCCTGGACCAAGCTCGATGTGGGCAAGGCCCGTTATGGCCTGATGTGCAAAGAAGACGGCATGGTCTTCGACGACGGCGTGACCGCCTGTGTCGGCGACAACCACTTCTACATGACCACCACTACCGGTGGCGCCGCACGCGTGCTGCAGTGGCTGGAGCTGTATCACCAGACCGAATGGCCAGAGATGAAGGTGTATTTCACCTCGGTCACCGATCACTGGGCCACGCTGACCCTGTCCGGCCCCAACAGCCGCAAGCTGCTCAGCGAGCTGACCGACGACATCGACTTGGACAAGGACGCCTTCCCGTTCATGACCTGGAAGGAAGGCACTGTCGGTGGCGTACCGGCCCGCGTGTTCCGTATTTCGTTCACCGGTGAGCTGTCGTACGAAGTCAACGTGCAGGCCAACTACGCCATGGGCGTGCTGGAAAAAGTCATCGAGGCCGGCAAGAAGTACAACCTGACCCCGTACGGCACCGAAACCATGCACGTGCTGCGTGCCGAGAAGGGCTTCATCATCGTTGGCCAGGACACCGACGGCTCGATGACCCCGGACGACCTCAACATGAGCTGGTGTGTGGGCCGCAACAAGCCGTTCTCGTGGATCGGCCTGCGTGGCATGAACCGCGAAGACTGCGTGCGTGAAAACCGCAAGCAGCTGGTGGGCCTCAAGCCTGTGGACCCGACCAAGTGGCTGCCCGAAGGCGCTCAGTTGGTGTTCGACCCCAAGCAGCCGATCCCGATGGACATGGTCGGCCACGTCACCTCCAGCTACGCGGCCAACTCCCTGGGTTATTCGTTTGCCATGGGTGTGGTCAAAGGCGGCCTGAAACGCATGGGCGAGCGCGTTTATTCGCCGCAAGCCGATGGCAGCGTGATCGAGGCAGAAATCGTGTCTTCGGTGTTCTTCGATCCGAAGGGTGAGCGGCAGAACGTTTGACTCCGGGCCCTGTGACGAGCCGGCTGGCCCAATCGCTGGCAAGCCGGCTCCCACAGGATCGATGCAGTTATGAAGGTAGGTGCGGTCCCTGTGGGAGCCGGCTTGCCGGCGATGAGGCCGGCAAACACACCCTGCAAGCTGCGTCGTATCGACGACCAAGAATTCAAGGCAGGTAAGAAATGAGCGCTATCAACGTCTTCCAGCAAAACCCCGGCGCCGACGCCAAGGCTCAGTCGCCGCTGCATCACGCCGACCTGGCCAGCCTGGTTGGCAAGGGCCGCAAGAACGCAGGCGTGACCCTGCGTGAAAAGAAATTCCTCGGCCACCTGACCCTTCGCGGCGACGGCCACGACCCGGAATTCGCCGCAGGCGTGCACAAGGCCCTGGGCCTGGAGCTGCCAGTGGCCCTGACCGTGGTCGCCAATAGTGAGATGTCGTTGCAGTGGCTCGGCCCCGATGAGTGGCTGCTGATCGTCCCCGGCGGCCAGGAGTTCGCCGTCGAGCAAAAACTGCGCGCGGCCCTTGAAGGCCAGCACATCCAGGTGGTCAACGTCAGCGGCGGGCAAAGCCTGCTGGAGCTGCGTGGCCCGCACGTGCGCGAAGTGCTGATGAAGTCCACCAGCTATGATGTTCACCCGAACAACTTCCCGGTGGGCAAGGCGGTGGGTACCGTGTTCGCCAAGTCGCAACTGGTGATCCGCCGCACGGCCGAGGACACCTGGGAGCTGGTGATTCGCCGCAGCTTCGCCGATTACTGGTGGCTGTGGCTGCAGGACGCTTCTGCCGAATACGGCCTGAGCATCGAAGCCTAAGGAGAGCAACATGAGTCGGGCACCGGATACCTGGATTCTCACCGCCGACTGCCCGAGCATGCTCGGCACCGTCGACGTGGTGACGCGTTACCTCTTCGAGCAGCGCTGCTACGTGACGGAGCACCACTCCTTCGATGACAGGCAGTCGGGGCGCTTTTTCATCCGCGTCGAGTTCCGCCAGCCGGACGATTTTGACGAGGTCGGTTTCCGTGCCGGCCTCGCCGAGCGCGGTGATGCGTTTGGCATGGCGTTCGAGCTGACCGCACCGAATCACCGCCCCAAGGTGGTGATCATGGTGTCCAAAGCTGACCACTGCCTGAACGACTTGCTCTATCGCCAGCGCATCGGCCAACTGGGCATGGACGTGGTCGCGGTGGTGTCCAACCATCCCGACCTCGAGCCGCTGGCGCACTGGCACAAGATTCCCTATTACCACTTCGCACTCGACCCCAACGACAAGGCCGGGCAAGAGCGCAAGGTGCTGGGGGTGATCGAGGAGACCGGCGCCGAGTTGGTTATCCTTGCCCGCTACATGCAGGTGCTGTCGCCTGAACTGTGCCGGCGCCTGGACGGCTGGGCGATCAATATCCATCACTCGTTGTTGCCGGGGTTCAAGGGCGCCAAGCCTTATCACCAGGCGTACAACAAGGGTGTGAAAATGGTGGGTGCCACGGCGCATTACATCAACAACGACCTCGACGAAGGGCCGATCATCGCCCAGGGCGTTGAGGTGGTGGATCACAGCCATTACCCCGAAGACCTGATTGCCAAGGGGCGTGACATCGAATGCCTGACCCTGGCGCGGGCGGTCGGGTATCACATCGAGCGGCGGGTGTTTCTCAACGCCAACCGTACTGTCGTTCTCTGAACAATTCTGGGGCTGCTGCGCAGCCCTTTCGCGACACAAGGCCGCTCCTACAGGCGATCGCGTCCCCTGTAGGAGCGGCCTTGTGTCGCGAAAGGGCCGCAAAGCGGCCCCCGCTTTTGGCCTGCCGTAAAAAGGCATCCCCCTGTCGTTTTCAGTCAGTGCCTTGTGCTCCATCAAGCCCACAATTCCCTGCATTCCAGCAACACATGTCGCCCATGGACGGCGGCGCTTCAACCAACGCTGCATAAATACAAATCAAGCGAGGTAAGAGCATGTCTGGCAATCGTGGAGTGGTGTACCTGGGCGCTGGCAAGGTCGAGGTGCAGAAAATCGACTACCCGAAGATGCAGGACCCGCGCGGCAAGAAGATCGAGCACGGCGTCATCCTCAAGGTGGTCTCCACCAACATCTGCGGCTCCGACCAGCACATGGTCCGCGGCCGCACCACTGCCCAGGTCGGCCTGGTCCTGGGCCACGAAATCACCGGTGAAATCGTCGAGATGGGGCGTGACGTCGAACGCCTGAAAATCGGTGACCTGGTGTCGGTGCCGTTCAACGTCGCCTGCGGCCGCTGCCGCTCCTGCAAAGAGATGCACACCGGTGTCTGCCTCACCGTCAACCCGGCCCGCGCCGGCGGTGCCTACGGTTACGTTGACATGGGCGACTGGACCGGCGGCCAGGCTGAATACGTGCTGGTACCGTATGCCGACTTCAACCTGCTGAAACTGCCGGATCGCGACAAGGCCATGGAGAAGATCCGTGACCTGACCTGCCTGTCCGACATCCTGCCAACCGGCTACCACGGTGCCGTGACTGCTGGCGTAGGCCCAGGCAGTACCGTTTACGTCGCAGGTGCTGGCCCGGTCGGCCTGGCCGCGGCTGCCTCGGCCCGCCTGCTGGGCGCTGCCTGCGTCATCGTCGGCGATCTGAACCCGGCCCGCCTGGCCCACGCCAAGTCCCAGGGCTTTGAAGTGGTCGACCTGTCCAAGGACACCCCGCTGCACGAACAGATCATCGACATCCTCGGCGAGCCGGAAGTGGACTGTGCAGTTGATGCGGTGGGCTTCGAGGCACGTGGTCATGGGCATGAAGGCGCCAAACATGAAGCACCGGCCACTGTGCTGAACTCGCTGATGCAGGTCACTCGCGTTGCCGGCAACATCGGTATCCCGGGCCTGTACGTGACCGAAGACCCAGGCGCGGTGGATGCTGCCGCCAAGATCGGCGCGCTGAGCATCCGCTTTGGCCTGGGATGGGCAAAATCGCACAGCTTCCACACCGGCCAGACCCCGACCATGAAATACAACCGCCAATTGATGCAGGCGATCATGTGGGACCGGATCAACATCGCTGAAGTTGTTGGTGTGCAGGTCATCAGCCTGGATCAGGCGCCAGAAGGGTACGGCGAGTTCGATGCCGGGGTGCCGAAGAAGTTTGTGATTGATCCGCACAAGACGTTTAGCGCGGCGTAATTAAAAAACAAAAAGCCCCACGAGAGAGGGGCTTTTTGCTATTCGTTAGTCCCAACGTGACGGAGCCCTTGGGAACGCATCAGTGGGCTGCCTGATTTCGCTAGCCCTAGAATGGAACAGAGACTGCGGTGCCTCAACAAAGCTTCTGACGAACAGCGGCTGCAGGGGCGCGGCATCGGGCTGCGGGCTTCCCCTGGGTGATCCTGCAGGGGAACTATCCGTCGATGGTATTGGCGAGCCGAGCGTTGGCGTTTTTGGGATTGTAGCGGGCGAATCCCGTCGGACCGCTGTTTCGCCCGACGTTAGTCCGGCTTCTGTATGAGCGGTGTGCCCTCCGGCTTGAGAAGAGGGTGTCAGCGAGCTATTCGACGAACTTTTTGCTGTTGACGAACCGATATTCACGGCGATGTTCTTGCTAACCTTGAGTATCTCGTCATTTGGGAGTTCAACCCGCCTCAGTTTAGGCCGTGGATTAACAAACCTTTTTGGCATATGCCCGCTTGAGTCGATGAAGTTGACCGGGTCACCTTCGCAATAGCAGTAAACATTCAACCCACCCTGCCCGAATGGGCTCCAGCTGTCTGCTGCCAGGAAACGTCTCAGGCGCGGAGAATAGCTGCGGTATCCAAGCCCAAGTAGGTAGGAGGCCGCACCTGGCACGTAAGCTTCGCCATTGAAGCCAAGCGTTATTCGCATCGAGGGCAAGTTCGGATCATGCCCGTAGGCTGAAAAGTAGTGGCCTTCCAGGTCCTCCGTATCTTGAACGTTGAGAACGGAACCCTTGTCATCGGTTGCCAGCAACCCAGCGCCAGCCGTTTCGCCGGCTTGAACCTCAGCCAAGGGCATGTCGGCGTTGCGCAAGATGGCGCGATGCTGGTTGCCCTGCTTCACGGTTATGAGTTTGTTGCTTTGGTAGAAGAACAGCGTGTTGTTCAATGATCTGCTCATGACGTTGGCCTCCTGTAGCCCCGGATCTGCGCGTGCCACGATTGACTTTAAGCCTGCCTCGTGTGCTTGTTTCTGGTTTCTAAGTTTTGGGCCGTTTTTTGTTCTTCAATGCGATAGAAGTCATCTGGGTTTAATCTATCAGGGCGAGTATTGAATATGTCCATTTTTTCTTTTTTGTGCTTTGGTGGTGTGTACAGTGCATCATTTATTTTTGTTTCCTGTCTTACGTATTCTTGGTAATTTGCCCAGTTGTTTTTGAGTTCTTCGGATTCTACGGTGACTTGATTGTGCTTTTTTAGGTATTCGTTGCTCTGGTTCAAAGATTGTTTGTTTTTGTTTATTTGATGTTTTAGGGATTTTTTTAATAAATTCGTGTCCACGTCCCTGGATTGTTTGGGTTGTTTCAAAAGGTTCGGTATGTAGGTCTTGAGGCTTTCGTCTGCCTGGGTTGCCTTATTATGTGCCCTTTTAATGCGGCCTTTTCTTGTGCTGAACCAGGTTCTTGGCCTCCGTAACGAGAAGTGACCTGTTGGATCTGTCTGGTTGACGGGGTCTCCCAAGCAATAGCAGTAGCTATTCAAGCCGCCCTCTTGAAAAGGGCTGAGGCTGTCTGGTGAATAAAACCGCATCAGTACCGGGCTGTAAGAACGGTAACCATTACCGAGCAAGTAGTGTCCCTCGCTTGTCCGATACTGACCGTTGAATCTTAGTAAGGAGAGCATGCTGGCTTTGGCAGCATCATACCCATAAGCCGCATATAGCAACCTTGCTGTTTCCGCTGCGCTATTCCCACTTAGTACTGAGCCGCTCTCGTTTGTAGACAATAGGGTCGCGCTTGCTGCCAAGTCAGTGTCACGTTCTGCCAGTGACACTTCGCCGGTACGAAAGATGGTGTGCTGTTGTCCTCCTTGGTTGACGGTGGTGAGCTTTCCGTTTTGGTAGAAAAACTGACGAGTGTCCGGCTGACGTTTCATTAGGCTCTCCTTTGAGCGATCACTGATCTTGATCGGCACTATGGGAAGATAGTGATCAGGAGAGAGATCGGTGGCTACTGGCAAAAATGATAGGTATGCGGAAATTGCCCACGTGGCGATGGGTAATTTCCTACTTACTCGTTGAGGTAGTAGGAAATACCCTACGCAGTCTGTCGACCGCCGTCTGATTGCCCCTGGAATCCTCACCCTCTAGCCTGATTGGGTCGCTGAATGGCTCAGCGATCGGGCGTGGAAACCCGGCAAGATGCATGGCTGTTGTCGATATGACGGCTGTACGCGGGAGGTCTTCGGGCCTGCCGGGTTAACCATGCACCGGTCTTTCCACCCCGTGTACAGCTGTCACCCTAATGTGTGGAAACGGACGGGTGGCACTTCACACTGCATGGTGTTTTGATGAAAAAAATAGTCCCCGATCCACCCCGCCTCAAACTGTTCAACACCCTCTATTCCTCCATCCACCCCGAACTGATCCCACCCGAGGCCTTGGCGGTCGCCAGCGAGATGCTGCTGGGTATCTCTGAAGTCGTCGGCGAGTATTGCCGCGCGCATACCGGCGAGCCGGGCGTGTACATGCTCACAAATGCGGTGCATAGCGCCGATACCGCACATGCATTGATCGAGCATGCGCTTGAGCGCATGTGAAGGTTTGGGGGCAATACGATGAGTGAAGACACACACGCAAACATGACCGTTGGCGTCGAGACGTTCTGCGAGGCCGGTGACAAGCCTTGCCATATTTTCCGGGTGATGCCGGGCGTGCCGTTCGAGCACGCCTATGAACAGGTGTCGGTGCTGCTGGGGTACATCAAGCACCTGGTGCGCGAAGGTGATATGGAGGATGACCACAAGCTGCTCGGCGCGGCGGATTACCTGAGTGCGTTTGCCAAGGCAATCATGGATGACATCGAAATTGCCCGGAACAGGGTGCGTTGATTACCTGAGGCTGGCAGTCGGGCTGCTGGGGCCGCTTTGCGGCCCTTTCGCGACACGAGGCCGCTCCTACAGCTGAACGTGGGGGCTGATGCGGACCTGCCCGATGTGCGGCCCGGAACAAACCCCTGAACACTCAGTCGAATGCCTCGTTTCCCAGGCCATCCCGGCCTACGAGGTCCCCCCGATGAAAGCATTCACCCTGGCAACCCTGATGACCCTGGCCGCAAGCCCGGTGTTCGCCTTCAACCTCAGCGATGCCGCCAATGCTGTGTCGGCCGTGCAAAACCAGAATCAGCAAGCCCAGGTGCAGGCGCCTGAGGCCCAGGCCAATCTGCTCAACACCCTGGGCAGCGAACTTAACATCACCCCGGAACAGGCCGTGGGCGGGGCAGGGGCGATGCTGGGGCTGGCGCGCAACAACCTGAGCAGTGACGACTACGGTCAGCTGACCCAGGCTGTGCCGGGGCTGGACTTGCTGTCTGGCGCTGCCATGCTGGGCGGGTTGAGTGGGCTGGGCGAAATGCTGGGCAAGAGCAGCCAAAACCAGTCGGCATTGAGCAATGCATTGGGTAACAACGTTGAGAACCGCAGCGACCTGGACAATGCCTTCAAGGCGCTGGGTATGGATACGGGCATGATCGGGCAGTTCGCGCCGTTGATTTTGCAGTACCTGGGCCAGCAGGGGATTGCCGGTTCGTTGCTGCAGAACCTGGGCAGCCTGTGGACTACCCCGGCGCCTTTGGCTCAGCCGTCGGTGTGAGGGCCTTATAGGGCCGCGGTCAGCCCATCTCCCCGCGCAATTGCTCGATCCGCTGGTCCTTCTCAATCCACAGCTGATTCACCCAGGCCTGTACTGCCTGGCGGAAAGCCGGATCATTCTCGTAATCCCCTGCCCACAGGGCAGGGTCAAGCTCTCGCACCTGAATGTCGATGATCACCCGGCTGATGCTGCCGTTGAGCAGGTCCCAAAACCCCGGAGCCTTGTTGCCGGGGTAAACGATGGTCACGTCCAGCAGCGCATCCAGCTGCTCGCCCAGCGCCGCCAGCACGAACGCCACGCCTCCGGCCTTGGGCTTGAGCAGGTAACGGTATGGCGACTGCTGTGCCTGGCGTTTGGCCTCGGTGAAGCGGGTGCCTTCGAGGTAGTTGACCACTGTTACCGGTTGGCGCTTGAACAGTTCGCAGGCCGCTTTGGTGATTTCCAGGTCCTTGCCCTTGAGCTCGGGGTGCTTTTCCAGAAACGCCTTGCTGTAACGCTTCATGAACGGGTAATCCAGGCCCCACCAAGCAAGGCCCAGCAGCGGTACCCAGATCAGCTCCTTCTTGAGGAAAAACTTGAAGAACGGCGTGCGGCGGTTGAGGCTTTCGATCAGCGCAGGGATGTCGACCCAGGTCTGGTGGTTGCTCACGGCCAGGTAGGAAGTGTCCTTGCGCAGGCTCTCGACGCCGCGGATGTCCCATTGGGTAGGGATGCACAGGGCGAAAATGGCCTTGTCGATTTCCGACCAGGCTTCAGCGACCCACATTACGGCAGCGGAGGCGTAGTCACGCCATCGGCCCGGCAGCACCAGTTTGAGCAGGGCGAAGACCAGCAGCGGGCAGATCAGCACCACGGTGTTGAGCAGCAGCAGGGTGGTTGTAAGAATGCCGGTCAGCAGGCGACGCATAGGGAAACTCTTGTTGTGGGATTTGAACGGGCGGCAATGATAAGCAGCGCCGCAGCCTACGCCAAATGTCCAATGCCCAGCGGCGGGGACAAATGTTTCACATTATGTTGTTTACCCTTGTGACAGCGAACCTATCCTGCTTGCACAGTCTAAGCACTGACCCCTTTCAAGGAAGCCTGCCTGTGAAACCAATGCTAGCCCTGTTGTCGCTGTTGGCGCTGCCGGTAATGGCCGCAGAACCTACGCTTTACGGCCGTTATGAGAACATCTCCCTGCCTGAACTCGGCGAAACCCTGAAGGCCAAGATGGACACCGGTGCCTACACCGCGTCGCTGTCGGCCAAGGACATCGAGCGCTTCACCCGCGACGGCGAGGACTGGGTGCGCTTCCGCCTGGCGACCAAGGAGTCCGACGGCAAGGTGTACGAGCATAAGGTTTCGCGCATCAGTAAGATCAAAAACCGCGCCGACGAAGACGATGAAGGCGATGCGCCCGAGCTTTCGCGCAGGCCGGTAATCGACCTTGAGTTGTGCCTGGGGGATGAGAAGCGCACCGTAGAAGTGAACCTGGTCGACCGCAGCAGCTTCAACTATCCGTTGCTGGTGGGTGCCAAGGCATTGCGCGAGTTCAAGGCTGCGGTAAACCCGGCAAAACGCTTCACTGCGGGCAAGCCTGACTGCTGATCCGAAGGGCGACGCGCTCTTCATGTAGGAGCGGCCTTGTGTCGCGAAGGGGCGCGCAGCGGCCCCAAAATATCCACAGCAGCACAGATATTGGGGCCGCTGCGCGCCCCTTCGCGACACAAGGCCGCTCCTACAGAGGATTGCGTCTTCATTGAAACTTGCCTATATGTCCAGCTTCGCCCTCAGCAAGGCCGGATGCCATGCCCCACATTCTCATCGTCGAAGACGAAGCCGCCATCGCCGATACCCTGATCTACGCCCTGCAGGCCGAGGGCCACAGCACCGCGTGGGTGACCCTGGGCACCGCGGCCCTGGAGCAGCAGCGCCAGCGGCCGGCCGACCTGGTGATCCTCGACATCGGGCTGCCCGACATCAGTGGTTTTGATACCTGCCGCCAGCTACGCCGCTTCAGCGAGGTGCCGGTGATGTTCCTCAGCGCCCGTGACGGTGAAATCGACCGGGTTGTAGGCCTGGAAATAGGCGCCGACGACTACGTGGTCAAACCCTTCAGCCCGCGGGAGGTGGCGGCCCGGGTGCGGGCGATCCTCAAGCGCATGGCGCCACGGGTCGAGCCACCTGCCGAAACGGCACTGTTCCAGCTCGACACCCTGCGCATGCTGATCAGCTACCGCAGCCAGCCGCTGAGCCTGACCCGCCACGAATTCCGTTTGCTGCAATGCCTGCTGACGCAACCGCAGCGTGTATTCAGCCGCGAACAGTTGCTCGATGCGCTGGGAGTGGCCTCCGATGTGGGTTACGAGCGCACCATCGACAGCCATATCAAGAGCCTGCGCGCCAAGCTGCGGCAGGTGGCTGCCCATGCCGAACCGATCCAGACCCATCGTGGGCTGGGTTACAGCTACAGCCCGGAACACGCCTGATGCGCCTGGGCATTCGGATCTTTCTGGTGTACTTCCTGTTCGTCGGGTTGGCGGGTTACTTCCTGCTCAATACGGTGCGCGAGCAGATTCGCCCCGTAGTACGCCAGTCTTCCGAGGAAACCCTGGTAGACACCGCCAACCTGCTGGCCGAGATCCTTCACGATGACGTCAAGGCCGGCACCCTTGCCCAGAGCCGCCTGCCTGAGGTGCTCAAGGCGTATGGCTTGCGTAGCCCCGGCGCGCAGATCTGGGGCCTGGCCAAGAACCAGGTCAGCCACCGCATCTACGTTACCGATGCCAAAGGCATCGTGCTGCTCGATTCCAGCGGCCAGGACCTGGGCAAGGACTATTCGCGCTGGAATGACGTGTACCTGACGCTGCGTGGCCAATACGGTGCCCGTTCCACCCGCAGCGTGGAAGAGGACGAAAGCACCTCGGTGATGCACGTGGCCGCGCCGATCGTGGACCAGGGCAAGGTTATCGGTGTGGTCACCGTGGCCAAGCCCAACAGCTCGTTGCAGCCGTATATCGACCGTTCCGAACAGCGTTTGCTTGGCCTGGGGTTGGGGCTGATCGGCATGGGGCTGTTGATCGGCGCTGCGCTGTCCTGGTGGCTGGCCCGCTCCCTGCGCAGGCTGGCACGCTATGCGCAGGCGGTCAGCGAAGGCCAGCGCGCTGCGCTGCCTTACTACAAGGGCGGTGAGCTGGCGCACCTGGCAAATGCGGTGGAGCGCATGCGCACACAGCTTGAGGGCAAGGCGTATGTCGAACGCTACGTTCATACCCTGACCCACGAATTGAAGAGCCCGCTGGCGGCTATCCGCGGTGCGTCTGAATTGCTCCAGGGTGATATGCCGGCCGAGCAGCGGGCGCGTTTTGCCGGCAATATCGAGCGCGAAAGCGAGCGGTTGCAGCAGATGATCGAGCGTTTGCTCAACCTGGCGCGGGTCGAGCAGATGCAGGCGCTGGAAGATGAGCAGCAGGTTGCTTTGGCCGCGTTGGTCGATGAGCTGCTGCTGGCACATGCCGCACGCATCGACGCAAGCGGCTTGCAGGTGCGCCAGCGGGTGCCGGCGGGGTTGTGGCTGCTGTGCGATCCGTTTCTCATGCGCCAGGCGCTTGCCAACCTGCTCGACAATGCCCTGGATTTCACCCCGCCGGGCGGCGCGCTGCTGTTCGAGCTGGAGCGCGATGGCGAGCGGGTGGCGCTGAGCCTGTTCAATCAGGGGGAGGCGATACCCGCCTACGCCATCGGCCGGGTTGCCGAGCGTTTCTATTCGCTGCCGCGGCCGGGGAGTGGGCGCAAGAGTACCGGGCTGGGGCTGAACTTTGTGGCCGAGGTGATGCAACTGCATGGCGGGGCGCTGGCGGTGAGCAACGTCGATGGCGGGGTACGCGTCAGGCTCTGGCTGCCGGAGCGGCGCATCAGCTGAGGTCGTCGGGGCCGCTGCGCGGCCCCAAAAAACACCGAATCTCCACACAATCTCCCCAAGGCCTCCACGCAGGGCGCAGACACTGCGCCCACTGCCACAGGAGGCCCCATGAACAAGACCCTCGGTTTCAAGCTCGGCACCATTGCCCTGCTGATTTTGCTGTTGCTGATTCCCCTGTTGATGATCGACAACCTGATCGACGAGCGCCAGAACCTGCGCGACGGTGTGTTGCACGACATCGCCCGTAGCGCCAGTTTTGACCAGCAGATCAGTGGCCCGCTGCTGGTGGTGCCGTACCGCAAGGTGCAGCGCCGCTGGATCGACAAGGACGGCCAGAGCGTGCAGGAAACCAGCACCATCGCCGGCCACTTGTACTTCCTCCCGGAAACCTTCGATGCCGACCTCGGGGTGGACACTGAACTGCGTGCGCGGGGTATCTACCAAGCGCGGCTGTTCCATGCCCAAGGGCGACTTTCGGGTCGTTTCCAGCTGCCGGAGCGCTGGGGTATCGACAAGGACTTCGATGACTACCGTTTCGACAAGCCATTTTTGGTGGTTGGCATAAGCGACATCCGCGGCATTGAAAATGCCTTGGAACTCAACATTGATGACCAGCGCCTGGCGTTTGAAGCCGGTACCGGGCTGGACTGGCTGCGCAGTGGCGTGCACGTCGCGTTGCCGCAACTGGATGGCCAGCAGGCCCGCGCGTTCAACTACGGTTTCGATCTGGCACTGCAAGGCACCGGGCAACTGCACCTGTTGCCGGTGGGGCGCACCAGCAGCGTGGACATGCGCGCCAACTGGCCGCACCCCAGCTTCGTTGGCAGTTACCTGCCCAACCGCCGAGAAATCGACGACAAAGGCTTCAGCGCGCACTGGCAGACGTCATTCTTCGCCACCAACCTTGAAGATGCCCTGCGCCAATGCGCCAGCGGCGGGCAGTGTGCGGAGTTCAGCGAGCGGACCTTCGGGGTAAGTTTCGTCGACCCGGTGGACCAGTACCTCAAGAGTGAGCGGGCGATCAAATACGCGTTGTTGTTCATCGCCCTTACCTTTGCCGGTTTCTTCCTGTTCGAGGTGCTGAAGAACCTCAGTGTGCACCCGGTGCAGTACATCCTGGTGGGGGTGGCCCTGGCGTTCTTCTACCTGCTGCTGCTTTCGTTGTCCGAGCACATCGGGTTTGGCCTGGCATATGGCCTGTCGGCCTCGGCCTGTGTGTTGCTGCTCGGCTTCTACCTGAGCCACGTATTGCACAGCCTGGTGCGTGGAGTGAGCTTTGCGGCGGGTTTGGCGGTGTTGTACGCGATGCTCTATGGGCTGCTCAGTGCCGAGGATTATGCGCTGTTGATGGGGTCGCTGCTGTGCTTTGGCTTGCTGGGTGTGTTCATGGTGCTGACCCGTCGCCTGGACTGGGCGCGGGTGGGGAGGGCGGCATGAGGGAGGACAGAGAGATCGGGCGGTGGTTGGCTCGCAGGATTGGGCAGTTGTTTCCGGTAATACCCCGCTGAGGCCGAGGGTTGCCTTGCAGCCCGATCGCCGGCAAGCCTGCTTCCAAAGGGAGGGAGCAGGCTTGCCGGCGATTGCGGTGTATCAGGTGCCCGGTGCTGTGGCGACCATCGACGGCCGCTTGGCCACCTCGGCATACCACGCTGCCAACCCGGGCTGGCGCTCATGCCAGCCAAAATCAGGCTGACGCAGGTCCAGGTACCCCAGCGCACAGGCTACGCCAATTGCGGCCAGATCAAAGCCTGATATCAGCTCTGCCAAGTGCTCCTGCTCCAGGTTGGCCAGGCTGCGACGGATTTTCTCGCTTTGCGCGTCAAGCCAGCCGTCCCAGCGCTTGTCCTCAGGCCGCAGGACGCTCTCATAGCGGCTGGAAACCGCCGCATCCATGATCGCATCCGCCTGCGACACCAGCGTCATGCGCCGCCAGCGTGCCGAACCCTCGCGCGGCAGCAGCGGCAGGCCGACATGCTGCAGGTCGAGGTATTCGCAGATGACCCGGCTGTCATGCAGCACAGTGCCGTCTTCCAGGCGCAGGGCCGGGATCTTGCCGATCGGGTTGCCGTGGTTGAGCTGGTCGTCACCGCTGACCGGGGTGATGTTCACCCCCCGCAGTGCAACGCGCTCAAGCTGCCCGGTCTCGTGCAGCACGACCATCACCTTGCGCACGAATGGCGACAGCGGTGAGTGGAACAGGGTCATCGTGCTCATCGTCAGTTGCCCTGCAGGCTGGGTGGCAGGCACACGCCGGTGCCGCCGATACCGCAGTAGCCGTCCGGGTTCTTGGCCAGGTACTGCTGGTGGTAAGCCTCGGCGAAGTACACGGTCGGCGCCTGGTCGATTTCGGTGGTGATCTCGCCGTAACCGGCCTTGTTCAGCTCGGCCTGGAAGGCGTCGCGGCTGGCTTTGGCTTCTTCGAGCTGTTGTGGCGAGGTGCAGTAGATGGCCGAGCGGTACTGGGTGCCGACGTCGTTGCCCTGGCGCATGCCCTGGGTCGGGTTGTGCAGTTCCCAGAACATCGCTAGCAACTCGCGGTAGCTGACCTTGTCCTTGTCGAACACCACCAGCACCACTTCAGTGTGGCCGGTCAGGCCCGAGCAGACTTCTTCGTAGGTGGGGTTCGGGGTAAAGCCGCCCGCATAGCCGACCACGGTGCTGACCACGCCTTCACGCTGCCAGAAGCGGCGCTCGGCGCCCCAGAAGCAACCCAGGCCGAAGATGGCGAAGTCGATGCTGCCTTCAAAGAACGGGCCGAGCAGTGGGGTGTCTTTGAATACGTAATGAAACTCGGGCAGGGACATTGGCGTTTCGCGGCCAGGCAGGGCCTGCTCCGCGGTTGGCATGACGTTTTTGTTCACCAGGATTTCCGAACGCAGGACCATGGCCGTTCCTCTGTGTTTTTCAGTTGGACAGGTGTTGGCCTCATCGCCGGCTTGCCGGCTGCCACAGCAATCCCAAAGGTTTGGGTGACTGTGCATTACCTGTGGGAGCCGGCTTGCCGGCGATGAGGCCCGAATGGGTTCTATAGTGCCCGAGGATTTCGCAGCTGTCAGGCCATTGGACCGCGCGGATAGCGCTTGAGTCTTTCGGCCAGCTCTCGCCCCGGGATCGGCCGGTCGAACAGATACCCCTGGCCCACATCGCAACGGTGCCGGCGCAGGAAGGCCAGCTGCTCGGGCGTCTCGATCCCTTCTGCCACGACCTTGAGCTTGAGGTTGTGGGCCATGGCCACCACCGCCGAGGTGATCTCCATGTCGTCCTGGTTGTCGGGGATTTCGTTGATGAAGCTGCGGTCGATCTTGATGATGTCGATCGGGAATTTCTTCAGGTAGCTCAGCGAAGAATAACCGGTGCCGAAGTCATCCATGGCCAGGGTCAGGCCCAATGCCTTCAGTTCGTCGAGCTGACGGTGGGTGTCCTCGGTGGCTTCCAGCAGCAGGCCCTCGGTCAGCTCAAGCTCCAACAGGTGCGCAGGCAGGGCTTCTTCGTGGAGGATCGAGGCGATCGAAGCCACCAGGTCGGGGTCGGAGAACTGCTTGGGCGACAGGTTGATGGCCACGTGCAGGTTGCCCATGCCGGCCTCGCGCAGTTGCTGGCTCATGCGGCACGACTGGCGTACCACCCACTTGCCGATGGGGATGATCAGGCCGGTCTCTTCCGCCACGCTGATGAACTGGTCCGGGCGGATCATGCCGCGCTCTGGGTGGTTCCAGCGCAGCAGTGCTTCCAGCCCCAGCAGGCGGCCGCTGCGCAGGCACAGCTTGGGCTGGTAGAACACCTCTAGCTCGTTCTGCGTCAAAGCGCGGCGCAGGTTGTTCTCGACGAACAGCTTGTAGCTGGCTTCGGCATTGAGCACTTCGGTGAATACCTGCACCTGGTGCTTGCCGTTGGCTTTGGCCTTGTGCAGGGCCAGGCCTGCATTTTTCATCAGGGTGGTCGGGTCACTGCCGTGCAGCGGCGCACAGGCCAGGCCAACCGAGGCGGTCACGTTGATCAGCTGGTTGTCGACGAACATCGGCTTGTCGAGGGTGCGCAGGAGTTGCTGGGCGACGCCCTGGCCGTCTTCCAGGCTGGTGTCGTCGAGCAGCACGGCGAATTCATTACTGGCAAAGCGGGCCAGCACGCCGCCAACGCTGAGGCTGTTGCGCAGGCGCCGGGCCAGGCTGATCAGCAGTTTGTCACCGGTCTGGTGGCCAAGGCTGTCGTTGATCCGCTTGAAGTTGTCGATGTCCACCAGCAGCAGGCAGATCGGGCTCTGGCCATCGCGGGCGAAGCGCTCGTCGAGGCTGCGGATGAAAGCCGGGCGGTTGCCCAGGTTGGTCAGGTTGTCGGTGTAGGCCAGGCGCTCGATGCGTTGCTGGGCCAGCTTGGTCTGGGTGACATCTTCGTAGATGCCGATGTAATGGGTCAGCTCACGGTTATCGCCATACACCTTGGAAATCGACAACTGGCCCCAGTAGGGCTCAAGGTTCTTGCGCCGGCTTTTGAATTCGCCCTGCCAGCTGTTGCCCATGGCCAGGCTCGACGGGGTATCG
The DNA here is from genome assembly GCF_016406145.1 of Pseudomonas putida. NCBI lineage: Bacteria > Pseudomonadati > Pseudomonadota > Gammaproteobacteria > Pseudomonadales > Pseudomonadaceae > Pseudomonas > Pseudomonas putida. The sequence continues at coordinate 5,374,825 of NZ_CP066306.1, read as the reverse complement.
AACAGCAGTTCGCTGAGGTTCTCCAGCGCTGGCAACTCTGCCAGGTGGTGGCCTTGTACCTCATCGGTGCTGTACTGGGTGATCGCGGTGAAGCTGGGGTTGACGTACTCCACCACGCCGTCGCGGTTCACCAGCAGGAAGGCGCTGGCGCTTTGCTCCACCGCACGCTGGAACAAGTGCAGGGCGCTGGCGGCGGTGCGTCGGTTATGGTTGGTGATGACCTGGGCGAACTGGTCGGCCAACTCACCGGCAAAGGCGATTTCGTCCGACTGCCAGGCCCGCGGCTGGCCGGTCTGCTCCAGGCACAGCACGCCAACCACCTGGCCATCGACGCGGATACTGGCATCGAGCATGGCATTGTTGTCGGCGTACAGGCTTTCGGCCAGTTCACGGGTACGCGGATCGTGGTTGGCGTTGTGGGCATCGATAGCGCGGCTGGCGTGCAGGGCATCCAGATAATCCGGGAAGCGGCTGGCATCGATCGCTTCGGGCAGGCGATGCACTTGCTCATTGCGCAACCAGGCGCTGATCGGCTCCAGACGCTGGTCTTCCAGATGCCAGATGCTGGCGCAGTCCACCTTGTAGATCTCACAGGCGCTGCGGGTAATCAGCTGGGCGGCTTCGAGCAGGGAGTTTTCCGCGCTATAGCGCTGGCGGGCGAGGCGCAGGATCAGGTCCTGCTGGCTGCGCACGCGCTCAAGGTGTTCCAGCTGTTCCTGCTGGGCGCGCTGGTTGAGTTGCAGGGCAAGCTGCAGGCGGCTGTTACGTGATTCGAGGTCGTCGGCGTCCACTTCGACAGCGTCTTCAGGCTGGTCGTCGAGTACCGTCAAAAAACCGCGTAACAGCTGGCGGTTGTGCTGCTTGTAGGCTTCGCCCGCCTCGAGCAGGCGCAGCGCGCGCGGCTGTGCATGCAGGGTGTAGCGCACACGGTAATACCCACGGGTGCTCAGTTGCCGCTGGATCTCGTCATGCAGCCGGTAGCGGGCCTCAGGCTCCATCAGGCTGGCATACGGCGAGTCGATCAGCGCACACAGCTCGGAGGCCTGCAGGCCGAACTGGCGTTCGCAGGCCGGGTCCAGGTAAAGCATTGCCCAGGTGGCTTCGTTGAGCCTTTCGAAACGCAGCATGCCGAGCCGTGAAGGCACGGGAAGCTGCGTGACGACCTCGGCCGCCACACGGCTGGCGGCATCGGGTTGGCTTTTCATCGAAGACTCGCTTGAAGAGGGTGGCGCGGCCTGGGCGGCGGCGCATCTGGCAAGGTTGCATCATGTCCCGGAGGCTGGCAAGCGGCCATGAGGGATGTCATGTATATGTTTTCGGCGGCGGGGCGGGAATCCTTAGGGCTGCGGAAAAACGGTGGCCGCTTTGCGGCCCAATCGCCGGCAAGCCGGCTCCCACAGGTACAGCGTTGGCCTCAGGCTTTGTGGGGTTTCTGTGGGAGCCGGCTTGCCGGCGATTGGGCCCCTGCAGGCAAAAAAAGCCCCGCCAGATGGCGGGGTTGAGGTACGAGCGTGGCAGCTCGAAAAGGGTACCTGCCCCCCGAAGAGGGGCAGGCTGGCTGCGTTTTACAGCAGCATGGTGCGGATATCCGCCAGCACGTCGCCCAGGCGCTTGGTGAAGCGCGCGGCGGCCGCGCCGTTGATCACACGGTGATCGTAGGACAGCGACAGCGGCAACATCAGCTTCGGCTGGAAGGCTTTGCCATCCCAGACAGGCTGCATGGTTGCCTTGGACACGCCGAGGATCGCCACTTCGGGCGCGTTGACGATCGGCGTGAAGCCGGTGCCGCCAATGTGGCCGAGGCTGGAGATGGTGAAGCAGGCGCCCTGCATGTCGTCTGCCGACAGCTTCTTGGTGCGTGCCTTCTCGGCCAGGGCCGCGGCTTCGGCAGCCAGTTGCAGCAGGCTTTTCTGGTCGACGTTCTTGATCACAGGGACCAGCAGGCCGTCCGGGGTGTCCACGGCGAAGCCGATGTGCACGTACTTCTTGCGGATCACGGCTTTGCCGCTTGGCGCCAGCGAGCTGTTGAAGTCCGGCAGTTCCTTGAGCAGGAAGGCGCAGGCCTTGAGCAGCAGTGGCAATACGGTCAGCTTGACGCCAGCCTTCTCGGCCACGGCCTTCTGTGCAACGCGGAAGGCTTCCAGCTCGGTGATGTCGGCGGAGTCGAACTGGGTTACGTGCGGCACGTTCAGCCAGCTGCGGTGCAGGTTGGCGGCACCGACCTGCATCAGGCGGGTCATTGCCACTTCTTCCACTTCACCGAACTTGCTGAAGTCCACCACCGGGATCGGCGGGATGCCGGCGCCGCCGGTCGCGCCAGCAGCTGCCGGTGCGTCCTTGGCCTTCTGCATGACCGACTTGACGTAGACTTGCACGTCTTCTTTCAGAATGCGGCCGTGCGGACCGGTCGCGGTGACCGCGCCCAGGTCTACGCCGAACTCGCGGGCCAGCTGGCGAACAGCAGGGCCTGCGTGAACCTTGGCGTTGCTGCCGGCAGCCGGTGCGGTAGCGACCGGTGCAGGGGCAGCAGCTGGGGCAGCGGCAGCAGGCGCAGCGGCCGGAGCCGCCTCAGCCTTGGCCGGTGCAGCAGCAGCGGCAGGCGCTGGCGCAGCAGCCGGGGCGGCGCCGGCGACTTCCAGTTTGATGATCAGGTCACCGGTGCCAACTTCGTCGTCCAGCTTGGCGATCACTTCCTTGACCACGCCTGCGGCGGGCGAAGGGATCTCCATGGAGGCCTTGTCAGACTCCAGGGTAATCAACGACTGGTCGGCTTCGACGGTGTCGCCGACCTTGACCAGCACTTCGATGATCTTGGCCTTGCCCGACGAGCCGATGTCCGGCACGTGGATGTCCTGCACGCTGGCGGCAGCAGGGGCTGCAGCCGGCGCAGGGGCGGCTTCGGCAGCCGGCTTTTCGGCAGCAGCCGGAGCTGCGGCCGGGGCAGGTGCGGCGGCTGGCGCCTCGGGCGCCGCAGCGCCCTCGGCTTCCAGGACCAGCAACTCGTCGCCTTCTTTCAGGCGATCGCCCAGCTTGACCTTCAGTTCCTTGATGACACCGGCCTTGGGGGCCGGAATTTCCATGGAGGCCTTGTCGGACTCCAGGGTCAGCAGGCTCTGGTCAGCCTCGATACGGTCACCGACTTTGACGAACAGCTCGATGATTTCACCTTCACCGCTGCCGATGTCAGGTACGCGAATGAGTTCGCTCACTTAAAAATACTCCTCAGCAGTCCAGTGGGTTGCGCTTGTCCGGATCGATGCCGAACTTGACGATGGCGTCGGCCACCACCTTCGGTTCGATCTCGCCACGGTCAGCCAAGGCTTCCAGGGCAGCCAGCACCACGAAGTGACGGTCGACTTCGAAGAAGTGACGCAGCTTCTTGCGGCTGTCGCTGCGACCGTAGCCATCGGTACCCAGGACTTTGAACTCTTTGCTCGGCACCCACTGGCGAATCTGTTCGGCGAACAGCTTCATGTAGTCGGTGGAGGCGATGACCGGGCCTTTACGACCGGCCAGGCACTCTTCGACGTAAGTCTGCTGAGGCTTCTGGCCAGGCTTGAGGCGGTTGGCGCGTTCCACGGCCAGGCCGTCGCGACGCAGCTCGTTGAAGCTGGTGACGCTCCACACGTCGGCACCGACGTTGAACTCTTCACGCAGGATCTTCGCGGCCTCGCGGACTTCGCGCAGGATGGTGCCGGAGCCCATCAGCTGAACGTGGTGCGCGGCTTCGCGGGTGTCTTCTTCGAGCAGGTACATACCCTTGATGATGCCTTCCTCGACACCGGCCGGCATGGCTGGCTGCTGGTAGGATTCGTTCATCACGGTGATGTAGTAGAAGATGTCCTGCTGCTCTTCGGTCATCTTCTTCATGCCGTCCTGGATGATCACCGCCAGCTCGTAGCCGTAGGTCGGATCATAGGTGCGGCAGTTCGGGATGGTGCCCGCCATCATGTGGCTGTGACCGTCTTCGTGCTGCAGGCCTTCACCGTTGAGGGTGGTACGGCCGGCGGTGCCGCCGATCAGGAAGCCACGGGTGCGGCTGTCGCCAGCGGCCCAGGCCAGGTCGCCGATACGCTGGAAGCCGAACATCGAGTAGAAGATGTAGAACGGCAGCATCGGCTGGTTGTGGCAGCTGTACGAGGTACCGGCAGCGATGAACGACGACATGGCGCCGGCTTCGTTGATGCCTTCCTCGAGGATCTGGCCCTTCTTGTCTTCGCGGTAGAACATCACCTGGTCTTTATCGACTGGCTCGTAGAGCTGGCCGACCGACGAGTAGATGCCCAGCTGGCGGAACATGCCTTCCATACCGAAGGTACGGGCTTCGTCCGGGATGATCGGAACGATGCGCTGGCCGATGTCCTTGTCCTTGACCAGCTGCGCGAGGATACGCACGAAGGCCATGGTGGTGGAGATTTCGCGGTCGCCCGAGCCGTCCAGGATCGCTTTCAGCGTTTCCAGAGGCGGGGTCGGCACGCTGAAGCTCTTGGCGCGGCGCTGCGGTACGAAGCCACCCAGGGCTGCGCGGCGCTCGGCCAGGTACTTGGCTTCGGCCGAACCTTCTTCGGGCTTGTAGAACGGCAGGCTTTCAAGGTCGGCATCCTTGACCGGGATGTCGAAGCGGTCACGGAAGTGGCGCAGGCTGTCGACGTCGACCTTCTTGGTGTTGTGCGCGGTGTTCTTGGCTTCGCCAGCACCGGTGCCGTAACCCTTGATGGTCTTGGCCAGGATGACAGTCGGTTGCTCTTTGTGGTTGACCGCCTGGTGGTAGGCCGCATAGACCTTGTACGGGTCGTGACCGCCACGGTTGAGCTTCCAGATCTCGTCGTCGGACAGGTCTTCGACCATGGCCTTGAGCTCTGGCGTGTTGAAGAAGTTCTCACGAACGTACGCGCCGTCTTTGGCTTTGTAGTTCTGGTACTCGCCGTCGATGACTTCGTCCATACGGCGCTGCAGGGCACCGTTGGTGTCTTTGGCCAGCAGTGGGTCCCAGAAGCGGCCCCAGACGACTTTGTTGACGTTCCAGCCGCCGCCACGGAACACGCCTTCGAGTTCCTGGATGATCTTGCCGTTGCCGCGAACCGGGCCGTCGAGGCGCTGCAGGTTGCAGTTGATGACGAAGATCAGGTTGTCCAGCTTCTCGCGGCCTGCCAGGGCGATGGCACCGAGGGATTCCGGCTCGTCGCACTCGCCGTCGCCCATGAAGCACCAGACTTTCTGCTTGCCGGCCGGAATGAAACCACGGGCTTCCAGGTACTTCATGAAGCGCGCCTGGTAGATCGCCTGGATCGGGCCCAGGCCCATGGAAACGGTCGGGAACTGCCAGAAGTCAGGCATCAGCCATGGGTGCGGGTACGAAGACAGGCCTTTGCCGTCCACTTCCTGACGGAAGTTGTTCATCTGCTCTTCGTTGATGCGACCTTCCATGAAGGCACGGGCGTAAACGCCTGGCGAAGCGTGGCCCTGGAAGAAGATCAGGTCGCCGCCGTGTTCTTCGGTCGGGGCTTGGAAGAAGTAGTTGAAGCCGATGTCATACAGGGTGGCACTGGAGGCGAAGCTGGAGATGTGGCCGCCCAGGTCCGAATCCTTCAGGTTGGTGCGCATCACCATGGCCAGCGCGTTCCAACGCACCATCGAGCGAATGCGGCGTTCCATGAACAGGTCGCCAGGCATGCGTGCTTCGTGGGTGACAGGGATGGTGTTGCGGTATGGCGTGGTGATCGCGTATGGCAGCTGGGAGCCACTGCGGGTGGCCAGCTCGCCCATGCGGGTCATCAGGTAATGAGCGCGGTCTTCGCCTTCTTTGTCGAGGACCGACTCCAGGGCATCCAGCCATTCCTGGGTTTCGATTGGATCGAGGTCTTGCATGGCTTGCTCCAGGGCGGAAAGGCCACCAGAATCGGGGGCCTGAGTTTGCGACTGGCCTTATGGGCAGACGTCGTGAATTCTTGGATTACCGGAGTGTGACCCGGCGGCGTGTAGTTTTACTACATTTGCTTTCGCATTTCATGCTTTTGCACGGTCGGGATAGTAGTAAAACTACACAAATGCGACGTTTGGTCGCACCTTGGCTTGTGAGGAAAAACGTTCATGTTGGTTGGCGTTGTGCTACGAGCGGGTGATTCTTGATGTTTCATGCCAATGATTCGTTTTTTTCAGCTATTTCCAACTTTTGTACGACAGTCCAACCGGGGGCCGGTTTCCTCGTGGCCGCTTTTTACTCTCACTTTCACGCCGATCAAGGATAGACCATGCGCCTGCCTTTGCCGCTCGAACTGCCTGCCTCCCTGCAACCGCTGGTCGTCCGTAATCGGCAGTTTCTGCTCGATGCCCTGAGCAGCCATCAGGGGCTCGACACCAACGCCTGGAGCCCGGCTCACCGGCAACAGTTCGACCAGGTGGCCGCCGCCAGTGACTTTGTGCTCGGCCTGGCCCAGCGTGAGCCGGCGATGCTGTTTGCCCTATTGGCCAGCGGCGAGATGGACCGCCGTTATACGCCGGGCGAGCTGCGTGGGCACATCGCGGCAGCGGCCCAGGCGGCGTCGAGTGAAGACGAGCTGGCACGCAACCTGCGCCGCGAGCGCAACCGCCAGCAGTTGCGCATCATCTGGCGCGATATCACCCGCCAGGCTGAACTGGGCGAAACCTGTCGCGACCTGTCCGACCTTGCTGACGCGGCGATCGACGAAGCTTATCAATGGCTGTATCCGCGCCACTGCCAGCAGTTTGGTACGCCGATCGGTAACCGCAGTGGTGAACCGCAGCATATGGTGGTGCTGGGCATGGGCAAGCTGGGGGCGGTCGAGCTCAACCTGTCATCGGATATCGACCTGATCTTTGCCTTCCCCGAGGGCGGTGAGACCGAAGGGGTCAAGCGCTCGCTGGACAATCAGGAATTCTTCACCCGTCTGGGCCAGCGCCTGATCAGGGCGCTCGACCCGGTCACCGTCGATGGCTTCGTGTTCCGCGTCGACATGCGCCTGCGCCCCTACGGCTCGGCCGGTTCGCTGGTGCTCAGCTTCAATGCCCTGGAGCAGTACTACCAGGATCAGGGCCGCGACTGGGAACGCTACGCGATGATCAAGGCGCGGGTGGTGGCCGGCGACCAGGCAGCTGGCGCGCAACTGCAGGAGATGCTGCGCCCGTTCGTGTATCGGCGTTACCTGGATTTCTCGGCGATCGAAGCGCTGCGTACCATGAAGCAGCTGATCCAGCAGGAGGTGCGGCGCAAGGGCATGTCCGAGAACATCAAGCTTGGCGCCGGTGGTATTCGTGAAGTGGAGTTCATTGCTCAGGCCTTCCAGCTGATTCACGGTGGGCGTGACTTGAGCCTGCAGCAGCGGCCATTGCTTAAAGTCCTGGCCACCCTGGAGGGGCAGGGTTACCTGCCGCCGGCCGTGGTAGCGGAGCTGCGTGAAGGGTATGAGTTCCTGCGTTATACCGAGCATGCCATCCAGGCCATTGCAGATCGTCAGACGCAGATGCTGCCTGATGACGAGACCGACCGTGAGCGCGTGGCCTATATGCTCGGTTTTGCCGGCTGGCAGAGCTTCCACGATCAGCTGATGCACTGGCGCGGCCGTGTTGACTGGCACTTCCGCCAGGTCATCGCCGACCCTGATGAAGAAGAAGGCGAGGGTGACCTGGTGGTTGGCGGCGAGTGGTCGCCCTTGTGGGAGCAGGCGCAGGATGAGAAGGCCGCCGGGCGTCAGCTGGAAGAGGCCGGTTTCAATCAGCCCGCCGAAGCCTTGCGCAGGCTTGCGGGGTTGCGTGCCAGCCCACAGTTGCGCTCGATGCAGCGCATCGGCCGTGAGCGTCTGGATGCCTTCATCCCGCGTCTGCTGGCCCAGGCGGTTGAGCATGACAACCCTGACCTGGTACTGGAACGTGTATTGCCGCTGGTCGAAGCTGTGGCGCGGCGTTCGGCCTACTTGGTGCTGTTGACTGAAAACCCGGGAGCCTTGCGCCGTCTGCTGACCCTTTGTGCCGCCAGCCCCTGGATCGCCGAACAGATCGCCCGTTACCCATTGCTGCTCGATGAGTTGCTCAATGAAGGCCGGCTGTTCAGCCCGCCGCTGGCCCCGGAGCTGGCCGCCGAGCTGCGCGAGCGGCTGACGCGCATCCCCGAGGACGATCTTGAACAGCAGATGGAGGCCTTGCGCCACTTCAAGCTGGCCCACAGCCTGCGCGTGGCAGCCTCCGAGATCAGTGGCAACCTGCCGTTGATGAAAGTCAGCGACTACCTGACCTGGCTGGCCGAAGCCATTCTCGACCAGGTGCTGGCTCTGGCCTGGCGCCAGACCGTGGCGCGCCACGGCCAGCCCAAGCGCAGCGACGGCAGCCTGTGCGACCCGGGCTTCATCATCCTCGGCTACGGCAAGGTGGGCGGCCTGGAGCTGGGCCACGGCTCGGACCTGGACCTGGTGTTCATCCACGACGGCGACCCGCAGGCGGAAACCGACGGTGCCAAGCCGATCGACAGCGCGCAGTTCTTCACGCGTCTTGGCCAGCGCATCATCCATTTGCTGACCACGCAAACCAACTCAGGCCAGCTTTATGACGTCGACATGCGCCTGCGGCCATCGGGCGCAGCGGGGCTGCTGGTCAGCTCGCTGGGCGCGTTCGAGCGCTACCAGCAGAGCGAAGCCTGGACCTGGGAGCATCAGGCCCTGGTGCGCGCCCGCGTGCTGGTGGGCTGCAAGCAGGTGGCGGCAGCGTTCGAGGGTGTGCGCGCCAAGGTTCTGGGCCAGGCTCGTGATCTGGACAAGCTGCGCAGCGAAGTCAGCGAAATGCGCGCCAAGATGCGCGACAACCTGGGTACCAAGGCCACCGCCGCGGGCACTGCGGCCAATGCCTTCGATGCGGGGATGGCATTCGATATCAAGCAGGATGCCGGCGGTATCGTCGATATCGAATTTATGGTGCAATACGCCGCTTTGGCCTGGTCCCACGACCATCCGGCCATACTGCGCTGGACCGATAACATTCGCATTCTGGAAGAGCTGGAGCAGGCGGGCTTGATGCCGGCCTGCGATGCGGTTTTGTTGCGTGAAGTGTACAAGGCGTTTCGCTCAGCCTCGCACCGCCAGGCCTTGCAGAAGCAGGCCGGGGTGATCGATGCGGCACAGTTTGTCGATGAGCGCCGCGAGGTGCGGCGGATCTGGGGTGAACTGGGATTGGCATGAGATTGTTGGGGCCGCTTTGCGGCCCTTTCGCGACGCAAGGCCGCTCCTGCAGGGGCCTAAAGGCCGATGTTCCACCACCGGTGTTACACTGTCCGCCACATAGCCTGAATATAAAGAGGGGAGGCCAGGCTGTACCGCAGCCTGCAGCCTCCCCGAGCGTTTCTGGACTAAGCATGAGAATACTGATCATTGGCCCCAGCTGGGTCGGCGACATGGTGATGGCGCAAACCCTGTTCCAGTGCCTGAAACAGCAGCACCCCGACTGCGTGATCGATGTGCTGGCACCCGAGTGGAGCCGGCCGATCCTTGAGCGCATGCCCCAAGTGCGTCAGGCCTTGAGCTTCCCGCTCGGCCATGGCGCGCTGGAACTGGCGACGCGCCGGCGCATCGGCAAGTCCCTGGCCGGCCAGTACGACCAGGCGATCCTGCTGCCCAACTCGCTGAAGTCAGCGCTGGTGCCGTTCTTTGCCGGCATTCCCAAACGCACCGGCTGGCGTGGCGAAATGCGCTTCGGCCTGCTCAACGACGTGCGCAAACTGGACAAGGCGCGTTACCCGCTGATGATCGAGCGCTTCATGGCCCTGGCCTACGCGCCGGGTGCCGAGCTGCCGCAGCCTTATCCCCGGCCTGGGCTGCAGATCCAGGCGCAGAGCCGTGATGCAGCGCTGGCCAAGTTCGGTCTGGAGCTGGACCGCCCGGTGCTTGCGCTGTGCCCAGGTGCCGAGTTCGGTGAAGCCAAGCGCTGGCCGGCAGAGCACTACGCCAGCGTTGCCGACGCCATGATTCGTCAAGGCTGGCAGGTTTGGCTGTTCGGTTCGAAAAATGATCACCCGGTCGGCGAGCAGATTCGCGACCGGCTGATCCCGGGTTTGCGTGAAGAATCCTATAACCTGGCGGGCGAAACCTCGTTGGCCGAGGCGATCGACCTTATGTCCTGCGCCAACGCGGTGGTGTCCAACGACTCCGGGCTGATGCACGTTGCTGCGGCGTTGAACCGCCCACTGGTTGCCGTTTATGGCTCGACCTCGCCGGGCTTTACCCCGCCGTTGGCCGAGCAGGTGGAAATCGTGCGCACCGGCATCGAGTGCAGCCCATGCTTCGACCGCACCTGCCGTTTCGGCCACTACAACTGCCTGCGTCTGCTGGAGCCTGGCAAAGTCATCGCCGCCCTGCACAGCCTGGGTGGGCCGAACCTGATCGATACCGTGGCCGAGGTCGAGTAAGTGCGGGTATTGATCATCAAGACCTCGTCGCTGGGTGATGTGATCCACACCCTGCCGGCGCTCACCGATGCCGCCCATGCGATCCCGGGCATCCGCTTCGACTGGGTGGTGGAAGAAGGCTTCGCCGAGATCCCCAGCTGGCACCCGGCGGTCGACCAGGTGATACCGGTGGCCATTCGGCGCTGGCGCAAGAATGTCTGGCAGACCATCAAGAGCGGCGAGTGGAAGGCGTTCAAGCAACGCGTGCGCGAGCGCAAGTACGACCTGGTGATAGATGCCCAGGGGTTGGTCAAGTCGGCGTGGCTGACCCGCTACGTCAAGGCGCCGGTGGCCGGCCTGGACCGTTACTCGGCGCGTGAAGGCTGGGCCAGCCGCTTCTATGACCGGCGCCTTTCGGTCGCCGTCGGCCAGCATGCGGTAGAGCGCGTGCGCCAGCTGTTCGCCATGGCCCTGGCCTATGACCTGCCCGAAGGCATCGGCAACTACGGCCTGGACCTGGACCGCCTGCAACTGCCGCCAGCAGCGCCGTATGTGGTGTTTCTGCACGGCACCACCTGGGCGACCAAGCACTGGCCCGAGGCCTACTGGCGTGAGCTGGCTGAACGCCTGGGCCGCAGCAAGCTGCAGGTATGCCTGCCATGGGGCAACCCGGCCGAGAAAGACCGCGCCGAGCGTATTGCCCAGGGCTTGAACAACTGCCAGGTGCTCCCCAAATTGAACCTTGCCGGCGTCGCCCGCGTGCTGGCGGCGGCAAAGGCCTGTGTAGCGGTGGACACTGGGCTGGGCCACCTGGCCGCAGCGCTGGATGTGCCTACCATTTCGCTGTTCGGCCCGACCAACCCGGGCCTGACCGGCGCCTATGGCCGTGTGCAGGTGCACCAGGCCAGCGATTTCCCCTGTGCACCGTGCCTGCAGAAAAAGTGCACCTACAGACCGAGCGCCGACGACCTGCGCCGGTTCGATCTCAAACGCGAGTGGCCACTGTGCTTCACTCGCCTGAATCCCGAGCATGTGGCGAGCCGCTTGAGCGCGTTGCTGCTGGCTGAGGATGTCCGCTGATGCAATTGGCTTTCGTGCTTTACAAATATTTCCCCTTCGGCGGCCTGCAGCGCGATTTCATGCGCATTGCCCTGGAATGCCAGAAGCGGGGCCACCAGATCCGTGTCTACACGCTGATCTGGGAAGGCGATATTCCGCCCGGTTTCGAAGTGCTGGTGGCGCCGGTCAAAGCGCTGTTCAATCACCGTCGCAACGAAAAACTCACCGCCTGGATGGAAGCCGATCTGGCCAAGCGTCCAGTAGACCGGTTGATCGGCTTCAACAAGATGCCGGGCCTGGACGTGTATTACGCGGCCGACGCCTGTTTCGAGGACAAGGCCCAGACTTTGCGTGGCGGCCTGTACCGCCGCTGGGGCCGCTACCGGCACTTTGCCGAGTACGAGCGGGCCGTGTTCGCCAAAGATGCACGCACCGAAGTGCTGATGATTTCAGAGGTGCAGCAACCGCTGTTCATCAAGCATTACGGCACCCCTGTCGAGCGCTTTCACCTGTTGCCGCCCGGCATTTCCCAGGACCGCCGTGCGCCGGCCAATGCCGCCGAGATCCGCGCGCAGTTCCGCAAGGAGTTCAACCTGGGCGATGACGACCTGCTGCTGGTACAGATCGGCTCGGGCTTCAAGACCAAGGGCCTCGACCGTAGCCTCAAGGCCCTGGCCGCGCTGCCGTCGTCTCTGCGCAAGCGCACCCGGCTTATGGTCATCGGCCAGGACGATCCCAAGGTGTTCCAGCTGCAGAGCGCAGCCTTGGGCCTGGGCGAACAGGTGCAGTTCCTCAAGGGCCGCAGTGACATCCCGCGCTTCCTGTTGGGTGCCGACCTGCTGATCCACCCGGCCTATAACGAGAACACCGGTACGGTGTTGCTCGAGGCGCTGGTGGCTGGCTTGCCGGTGCTGGTTTCCAAAGTCTGCGGCTACGCCCATTACATTGCCGAGGCCGACAGCGGCCTGGTGCTGGATGAGCCGTTCGAGCAGGAACAGCTCAACGGCTACCTGCAGCGCATGCTCGAAGCGCCAACGGCGCGTGCCGAGTGGGCGCGCAATGGGCTGGCATTTGCCGAAACCGCCGATCTTTACAGCATGCCGCAGCACGCTGCCGACGTGATTCTGGGGCAGGAGAGCGCATGAAGCTGATCCTGGCCGAACCGTTCAAGCGCATGTGGGCCGGGCGTGATGCCTTTGATGCCGTGGAGGCTCTGCAAGGCGAGGTGTACCGCGAGCTGGAAGGCCGCCGCACGCTGCGCACCGAGGTCGATGGCGAAGGTTTCTTCGTCAAGATCCACCGTGGCATTGGTTGGGGCGAAATCTTCAAGAACCTGCTCACCGCCAAGCTTCCGGTGCTGGGTGCCGGGCAGGAATGGCGGGCCATCGAGCGCCTGCATGAAGTCGGTGTGCCGACCATGACTGCAGTGGCCTATGGCGAGCGTGGCAGTAATCCGGCCACGCAGCACTCGTTCATCGTCACCGAAGAACTGGCGCCGACCATCAGCCTGGAAGACTTCAGCATCGACTGGGTCAGGCAGCCGCCTGAGCCGGCGCTCAAGCGCGCGCTGATCGCCGAAGTGGCGAAGATGACCGGCGGCATGCACCGCGCCGGGGTCAACCACCGCGACTGCTACATCTGCCACTTCCTGCTGCACACCGACCGCCCGGTGACGGCGCAAGACTTCAAGCTGTCGGTAATCGACCTGCACCGCGCCCAGACCCGGGCGACAATCAGCCGCCGCTGGCGGGACAAGGACCTGGCCGCGCTCTACTTCTCAGCGCTGGACATCGGCCTTACCCGGCGCGACAAGCTGCGTTTCCTGCGCGGATACTTCCAACGCCCGCTGCGCCAGATCCTCAGCGAGGAAGCCACGCTGCTAGCCTGGCTCGATCGCAAGGCGCAGAAACTCTACGATCGCAAACAACGCTATGGGGATGCACTCTGATGGCGGGTTGGACACTGGCGGCTGGCTACGAACAGCTGGCGGCGGACTTCGGCAGTCTCGATGCAGTGTTTGCCCTGCAGGGTGAACGCCTGACCCGTGACCCGCTCAGCGAAGTGGTCCGCGTCGAGCGTGACGGGGTCAACTATTACGTCAAGCGGTACACCGGCGCCGGCAAGCACATGCGCCGTTATCTCGGCCGGCCGCGCATCAAGGCCGAATGGCAGAACCTCAAGCAGTTCGCCAAATGGGACATCCCGACCGCTGAAGTTGTGGCCTGGGGTCTGGAGCGCAATGGCCTGGCATTTGGCCGTGGCGCGATGATCACTCGCGAGCTGCCACGCACCGAAGACTTGTCGGCGCTGGCTGAGCGTAATGATCCGCGCCTGGCCGATCGCGCCTGGGTCGAGCACATCAGCCAACAGCTGGCGCGCCATACCCGGGTCATGCATGAGCACCATTTCGCCCACAACGACCTTAAGTGGCGCAACCTGTTGGTCGATGACCGGGGCACGCTATTCTTCATCGACTGCCCGACCGGTGACTTCTGGCGCGGCTTCATGTGGCGCCACCGGCTGATCAAGGACCTGGCATGCCTGGACAAGGTCGCCAAATACCACCTGACGGCGACTCAGCGTCTGCGCTTCTATTTGCAGTACCGCGAGCGCCAGCGCCTGAATGCGCGCGACAAGCGGCGGATCCGTCAGGTACTGAGCTTCTTCGAGGGAAGGGAATGACCGATTACCTGGCCAGCGCGGACCTCGCGCTGCTCAAACGCCATGGCCTGAATGACTTCGAAGCACTGTGGGCGCTGCAGCTCGATGCCGTGGACGAACCCAATACCGGTCGTGGCGGCTGGAGCAGCGTCTATCGCCTGGAGCTCGAGGGCAAAGGGTATTACCTCAAGCGCCAGAGCGACTACCTGACCCGCACTTTGCATCGCCCATTTGGCGAGCCGACTTTCGCCCGTGAGTTCCGCAACATCAGCCGTTACCAGAAGCTGCATATCCCGGCCCTGCAGGCGGTGTTCTACGGTGAGCGCAAGCATGCGGGCCAGCACCGGGCGATTCTGCTCACCCGTGCTCTGGATGAATGGAGCGACCTGGAAAGCCTGCTGGGCCAGTGGCCGCAGCTCAGTGACGTTGAGCGCAACGGCATCCTCCAGGCCTGTGGCCAGCTGGCGCGCACGCTGCACAGCGCCGGCCAGGTGCATGGCTGCTTCTACCCCAAGCACATCTTCCTGCGCCAGCGCCGCGAAGGCTGGGACGCGCAATTGATCGACCTGGAGAAGACCCGGCCACTGCTGTTCGGCATGCGTGATCGCCTGAAGGACCTGGAGCCGCTACTGCGCCGCGCCCGGGCCTGGAGCGAAGCGGATGTGCGCAAGCTGCTGGCCGCCTATCTTGCCCAGCCGGCCGACAGCGCACTGGTCGGCACCTGGTTGCAGCGCCTGACGCAACGACGTCGTGAAAAAGAGGCCCGCTGATGCGTTTGTCTGAATTGAAAGATGCCGGGCGCAGCCCTTCACTGCCGCTCTCGATCAGCTTGGCCGACGCCGCTGGCAACGCCGAACTGCAGCTGCTCAGCCTGCTGCGCGTGTTGCCAGGCCAGCGCTATGTCGGTGCCGGTGTATGGCGCGGTACGCCGGTGTTGGCCAAGTTGCTGGTGGGCGCTAACGCCGCGCGCCATTTCCAACGGGAGCTGGAGGGTGTGAGGTTGCTGGCCGAACAGGGCCTGACAACGCCAAAGCTGCTTGCCGATGGGCTCAAGGAAGGTGAGGGTGGCTGGCTGCTGTTCGAGTTCCTCGACGGCGCCGAAAGCCTGGCCGATGCCTGGGACGAGGTGGCAAACCTGCCGGTGCTGGCCGACGAACAGCACCTGGTGCTTGGCGAAGCGCTGACTGCCGTGGCGCAGATGCATGCCAAGGGCCTCTGGCAGGAAGATTTGCACCTGGACAACCTGTTGCGTCACGGCGGCAAGCTGTACCTGATCGATGGCGCTGGCATCAAGGCCGAAACACCAGGCCAGCAGCTGTCGCGTCCGCGTGTGCTGGAAAACCTCGGGGTTTTCTTCGCCCAATTGCCCAAGCGCCTGGAGCCGTTCATCGAAGAGCTGCTGGTGCATTACCTGTTGGCCAATGCCGAGCACGCGTTGCCGATGGAAGCGTTACAGAAGCAGGTGGACAAGGTGCGGAACTGGCGCCTCAAGGATTACCTGGAGAAGGCCGGCCGCGAATGCACACTGTTCAGCGTCGAGCGCAGCCTTTCGGGCTTGCGGGCGATTCGCCGCAGCGAAGTCCAGGCCATGCTGCCGGTGCTGGAACAGGCCGATACATTGATCGACCAAGGCCACCTGTACAAGACAGGCGGGGCGGCCAGCGTGGCGCGTGTCGAGGTGGGTGGGCGCTCACTGGTACTCAAGCGCTACAACATCAAGAACACTGCGCATTGGTTCAAGCGTTTCTGGCGCCCGAGCCGGGCCTGGCACTCCTGGATTGAAGGCCACCGCCTGGAGTTCCTGGGCATCGCCACGCCGCGCCCTTTGGCAGTGCTGGAGCAGCGCGTCATGGGGCTGCGCAGCCGGGCGTACTTGGTCACCGAACATGTCGATGGCCCGGACCTCACCGCGTGCTTCGCCCCTTATGTGGAAAACGGCGAGGCGCCAGAAGAGCAAGTCGATGCCCTGGTGGAAGTGATGCAGCAACTGATCCGCGAGCGTATCAGCCATGGCGACTTCAAGGGCCACAACCTGTTCTGGCACAACGGCCAATGGTCCTTGATCGACCTTGACGCCATGTGCCAGCACGCCACCGGGCTCAGCTTTGCCCCGGCCTACGCCCGTGATCGGGCGCGGCTGCTGCGCAACTGGCCGAGCAGCAGTGCCTTGCATCAGCGGCTCGACCGGTTGTTGCCAAGGCTCGGCGAGTAGGCATCCGGCAGCGCCAGCCAATCGCTGCTGCGCCCTGCCTGGCGCACACGGACGCGCCACTGCCGGTCTTGCCAGCGCAGGATCGCCCACGGCACCACGCCGGCTTCCCGTGCGTGCGGGATCAACAGGTGGTAGCGCCCGGCGAGCAGGTGCGCGCGCACTGGCAGTTGCCCGGCAGGGGTTTGCAGATAAAGCTGGTCGTCTGCCCGATACAACCCTGCCAGCGTGTCCACCACCTCACCCGCCAATGGCGGCTGCAGGCGGCAGCTGGCCAACAACTGCGGCAGATCGGGAAGGCCGTCGTACCACAGCACCGGTGAGTCGATGACCCAGTTGCCATTGGCCAGGCGTTTGACCGGCTGCAGCAGGTAAGCGTCGGGTTGGGTCGGGTCGATGACCCGCCAGCGATGGCCGTCGAATGAGACCTTGTAATACCGGCCGTGGGCATCCTGGATGAAATACAGGGTCAGCCCTTCGAATGTCGATGCTTTCTCGAACACGCCTTCGCCGTGCACACCGTCAATGGCGTAGCGTAGGTGTTCCAGCGCAGGCGTGACGCTGTAGCGCGAGGGTAGTGGCAACGGTGGTTGCGTTGGCATGCCACGCATCATCCGGCGCATCAGGCCGGTGCTGACGACGCTGGTACCAGCGTCGTTGGCATAGCTCAGGGCGTTGTACGTATGGGTCAGCACGCCGTTGATATCGTCTTCGCTGAAGGCTTCCAGGCCGTTCCAGATCTCGATCACCATGCGCCCCAGCGCGAGCGGAACCTGCACACGGGCGGGCAGCACCAGGCTGATAAGGTCGAGCAAGCGCCAGATCAGGTCGGTGCCCTGTTGGAGATCGGCTTCCCCGGTGGTGCGGCTCTGGGCATCGACCACTGCCAACCAGCCGCGCACCTGAGCCATGTAGTAGGCAAAGAACAGCTCATTTTCGATGGCTGGAGTGCGCAGTACGGGGCTGAGCCGGCCCTTGCTCAGCAGCTGTTCGATACGGACAGGCGCCAGCAGGGGCAGGCGGCTGGCGGCGTAGGCGCGTAGGTCGGGTTGTGTGCGTAGCAGCCGCATCAGTTCGCGGGCATTGCTCAGCCCGCGCCAGGCGCGGCGGTCGGGTGCGTCCGGTGTGTAGAGGATGAACGCGCCTGTGCCGGCACTTTCGGCATTGATCAGCAAAACGCCTTGCAGGGTATGGCCATGGATCGTCAATTGGCGCACGGTGATGCGCTGGTTGTCCACCGGGGGGCGCAGCGCGTTGTGTGGGTAGTCCAGTACCTGACGTACCCAGCGGTAGCCCTGGTCAGCCTGATAGGCAAGGCCAAAGTGCCCGGCGTAAAGTGCCTTGGCGGCCTCGGCGCGCATGCGGGCGCGGTTGATCAAAGCATGGGCATTGAGCCGCCATCCCCCGACCGGGGAATCGATCAACTGGGTTTTCAGGTAGGCATGATAGCTACCGCCGACATTCAGGTGCCTGATCATCGCCTTGATGTAGGCCGGGTTCAGCGCTTCGGGTAATGGCTTGTCTTGACGGTGGGTTACCCGGGCGGTGAGCCAATAGTCGTAGTCGAACCAGTTCAGGTTGCGCAACGCCAGCTCGTGCAGCGGGTAACTCTCCCTGGTTAGCTCGACCATCTGCCCACCGACGCGCTCGAAACCTCGCCAGGTGACGTAGCTCGATGGGTTGAAGGGGTTCAGCTGCGGACCTGCCTGACGGCTGTGCACCACATGTACCATGATGTCGGCGGCTGCGTAGCGCAGGCCATGATCGTGGCGCAGGCGTTCCTCTACGCGCGCGCGGGCCCAGTTCTGCAAACTCTCCTTCTCGCGGAACTGCGCCAGGGTGAGGATGCCTGGCGCGGCGATGCGATTGCCGGCGGCGACCAGTTGTTGCATGGTCTGCATGATGTGCGTAAGCGCCTGGGGCCCTGCCGTGCTCAACCAGTTGGGCAGGTTTTTTTCCAGCAGCAGGCCGTAGCGCGTTTCGAGCAACGCTTGCTTGCCGACTTCGGCCGCCAGTGAAAGGGCCCTGCGCAGCGTCTCGGCGGCGGGTGCCAGGGCGCCATGGGCAGATGTCCAGGCGTGGTTGACACGCAGGCGCTGGGCTTCGATCAGGGCGTCGACCTGGGCTTGCACCGGGTCATCGGCATACCATTCGTAGCGCAGGCGGTCGGCCTTGGCGGCGTTCTCTATACGCTCCCCATCGACCAGCAGGCGTAGCAGTGGCGGACCCTGCAGTGGGTCGTCGAGGCGTTCGCACAGCTCAAGGTGCAATTCGGCCAGCGATGCGTAGGCCTCGATGCCTTGGGTCAGGCCGCACAGCAACGCCGGCCCGTGGGCCTGCTCCGGGGTGAGCTCGGCAGCCTCGTCGTTACCGGTGATGACCACGAACATACCTGGCAGCACCGCTCGGCTGTGGGGCTGGCTACGGCTGAGGACCAGGCGGTATATCTGGGCACGTGTGGCCATCGCTTGGGGCCGGCGTTGCCAGGCGTTGGGCAGGTCCAGGCACAGGCTCAGGGCATCGGCCTCGGGGGTGGGCAAGGTCCGGTCGCCTTGGCGTAGATTCAACTCGGCATGCATCAGGGCGCGGCGCAGATCGCATAGGCGGACCCTGCGCGAGCGGCCCTGGGGGTCGCAGGCTGCCCAGTATTCAGCCAGTTCGCCTTGTAGCTGCTGACGGGTGAGTCCCGGCCGGTCGGGGCTTGGCAATTGTGCCAGCAGGGCGATGATCTGTTGGTCGACGAATTCGATACGTTCCAGCGGTAGCATGTTGCGCTCCTTCGGTCAGGGAGGCGCAACGTTAGGGCCCAGGGCAAGGGCCGAAGCGGTAGCCGGTTATCGCCCGCATAGCCCCTGCAGCCCGAGGATCGCGGGTATGCCCAGGCCCAGCCAGGCCAGGGCATCCCACGCGCCGTCACCCAGCAAGGCGGCGAACAGGCCGGCGGCGCCGAGCAGGCTGATGGCGGCAGGCCAGGTGAAGATGCGCAGGGTCGGTTGCGATTTGTGGCTCATGCCCGCGCCTCCCGGTTTTTGCGCTGTTTGCCCCACCACAGGTAAAGGCCGCTGCCGAGCACGATGATGGTCAACACGTCGAGTACTGCCCAGAGGATCTGCATCGGCCGCCCGCCGTAGTCGCCGAAGTGCAGTGGCTGCGAGAGGCCCATGGCGTCCATGTACCAGGGGCGTTCGCCCACTGCCGTCACCTGCAGGCTGCGCGCATCGATCAGTACGGGCGTGAGCAGGTGCGATGTAAGGTGGGTGGCGCCTTTCATGAACACGGCGTAATGGTGCTCGCTGGAGAACCGCGTGCCGGGGAAGGCGATGAAGTCTGGGCGCATTCCGGGTGCGGCCTGCTTGGCGATGTCCAGCAGGCGGCTGGCCGGTGCGCGCTCGGTGAGTGGTGGGGCGTCACGGTAGGGCGCGACCATTGCGGCCAGGCTGTCGTTGCGCCAGGCGGCGATGACCAGGTCGGACAGGGCGCTGATGACCCCGGTTACACCGACGGTCAGCGCCCAGGCCAGGGTCACCACCCCGATCAGGTTGTGCAGGTCGAGCCAGCGCAGGCGGCGGGATTTGTCGTGGCGCACCGTGGCGAATTGCAGGCGGCGCATGAACGGTGCGTAGAGCACGGTGCCGGAGATGATCGCGACAACGAACAACACACCCATGAACGCCAGCAGCAGCTTGCCGGGCAGCCCGGCGAACATGTCGACGTGCAGGCGCAGCATGATCATCATGAAACCGCCGTTGGCGGCCGGCATGGCGACGGCTTCGCCGGTGCGGGCGTCGAGCATGAAGGTGTGTGACGAATTGGGTTCGGTGCCCGCAGTGGCAGCGGTGATCGCCACCACGCCGTTGCGTTCGTCTTCGTCATAGCCGAAGTACTGCATCACCTCGCCTGGACGATGCTGCTCGGCCTTGAGCACCAGTTGCTGCAGGTCCAGGTGCGGGGTGCCTGCAGGCATTTCGCGCAGCTTTGGTGCGTCGCCGAGCAGATGCTCGATTTCGTGGTGGAAGATCAGCGGCAGGCCGGTTAGGGCCAGCAACAGCAGGAACAGGGTGCAGACCAGGCTGCTCCAGGTGTGAATCACGGACCAGCGGCGGATGGTTTGGCTTTTCATCACGGTACCGAAATTTCTCATGGGGGCCGCTTAGCGGCCCCTGGGTACTCAGAACTTGTAGCTGGCGCTGGCGACGACGCTACGCTCGTCACCGTAGTAGCAGTAGTAACTGTCACAGGTGGAGATGTAGTCCTTGTTGAACACGTTGGTCGCGTTGACCGCTACCGATGCGCCCTTCAGGCTGGAGCTCAGGCGCCCCAGGTCGTAGTGCACGGAGGCATCGAACACGGTGTACGCATCGGCCTTGCCCAGCCAGGTGTTGCCCTGATCGCCATAGGTGTTTCCGGTGTAGCGCGCGCCAGCGCCGATGCCGAAGCCGTCGAGCACGCCGGTGTGCCAGGTGTAATCGGCCCACAGCGAGGCCTGCTGGTTAGGCATCAGTTGCAGGCGGTTGCCTTTGTAGATGCCGTCCTGCACTTCGGATTTGGCCAAGGTGTAGGCCGCAGTCACCTTCAGATTTTCGGTGACGTCGGAAACGGCTTCCAACTCCAGGCCACGAACCTTCACTTCGCCGGTCTGGCTAGTAACGGTCACACCGCCCTCGTTGTTGGTGACCGAGACGTTTTTCTGGGTCAGGTCATATACGGCTGCGGACAACAGGGTGTTGGAGCCCGGTGGCTGGTATTTGATGCCCAGTTCCCACTGCTTGCCTTCGGTCGGTTTGAAAGACTCCGTGGCGGATGCGGCAGCATTGCTGACCGGCTGGAACGACTCGGCATACGAAAGGTAAGGCACGAAGCCCGAGTCGAAGACGTAGCTGATGGCCGCGTTGCCGCTGAATTTCTTGTCTCTCTGGGTGTTGGTGGCATCGCCCTGGTTCAGGAACCTGGTGCTGGTATGCACCCAGTCTTCACGACCGCCCAGCGTCAGGCGCCAGTTGCCCAACGCCATCTGGTCCTGAACATACAGGCCGGTCTGGCGGGTTTTCTGGTTGTAGTCATAGAACGCCGTGGAGCGATCCGGCCGTGTGATTGGCAGCCCGTAGACCGGGTTGATGACGTTGCTGTCCGGCACGTTGAAGCCGAAGATCGACAGGTAATTGGTGTTGACACGTTGGTGGTCCAGGCCGACCAGCAGGGTGTGGCTGATGTCCCCAGTGGTGAAGTCAGCCTGGAAGTTGTTATCCACTGCAAATTGGCTGATGTCTTCATCGGTGTTGGTGGACATACGGCTGACGGTACCGTCGTCTTGTACCGGAGGAGTGGTTGTGTTGTAGCTGCCAGGGGTGATGGTCTGAAAGGACAGGTCAGTCTTGGTATAGCGAAGGTTCTGGCGGAACTGCCACACATCGTTGATCCGGTGCTCGAAGGCGTAGCCCAGCGCGTAGTAGGTACGGTCGTAGAACTCGTAGTCCGGATCCCCCAGGTTCTTGTGGTGGGAGATCTTACCGAATGGCATGTCGATCTTGGTGCCCTGAATGGGGCGGAACTGGCTGGTAGCGCCTGTATCGTCGCGGGTGAACTGGGTCAGCAGGGTCAGTGACGTGTCGTCGTCGATGTTCCAGGTCAGGCTTGGGGCAATGTTGTAGCGTTTGTCGTCTATATGGTCGATCTGCGTTCCGCCATCGCGAATCACGCCACTGACGCCGTACAGGAACTGCCCTTGGTCATCGATTTTGCCGGTGCTGGCGAAGTTGATCTGGCGGTGGTTGTCGCTGCCGTATTGCACTTCGATTTCATTTGCGCTTTCGGCCTGCGGACGGCGGCTGACCATGTCCAGCAGGCCGCCGGGTGGGGTCTGGCCGTAGAGTGAGGACGCTGGGCCACGCAGCAATGCGAGGCGGTCCAGGTTCCAGGTTTCGGCTTTCGGGTTAGCGTAAACGCCACGTGGCAGCGGCAGGCCGTCGAGGAACTGAGTCGGTTCGAAGCCCCTCACGCGCATCCAGTCATAGCGTGTGTCGCTGCCGAAACTGGCCGATACGATGCCGGGCATGTAGCGCACCGCATCATCCAGGCTGTGAACGCCGCGGTCGCTCATCTGTTGACGGGTGGCGACGGAGATCGAACGAGGAATTTCGACCAGCGCGGTATCGGTCTTGGTGCCCGCGGCGCTGCGTTTGGCCAGGTAGCCGTCAACCGGGCCCCAGGCGCTTTCGTACGATGCATCGGCATTGATCGCGGTCTCGGGCAACGCCAGGCTGCCATCAGGAACAGCCACCAGGCTGTAGCTGCCGACAGTGCTCTGCTGCAGCTGCAGGCCGGTACCGAGCAGGGCGGCCTGCAGGGCGCCGAGGCCGTCGTACTGGCCGTTGACCGGCGCCGAGTTTCGGCCGCTGACCAGTGCCGGGTCGATGGCCAGGGCGATGCCCGACTGGCTGGCGATCTGGTTCAGGGTGGTGGCCAGCGGGGCGCTGGGCAGGTCGTAGGCGCGCTGTGCGGACTGCTCGGCGGCGAACAGGGCAGTGCTGGCCAACGGGGCAGCCAGGGCGATGGCCAAGGCCATCAGGCTGGGGCGCAGGATACGATCAACGGCACGGGACATGCAGCGGTTCCTCGACGGATAAGTGCTAATTGCTTCCTTGCCGAGCGAGATTTCAGAAGTGACAGGGGTATCTGGAAAAAAAGTGGAAATGGTTTGTATTTGTACGCAGCCAGCTTAGGCCTCATCGCCGGCAAGCCGGCTCCACGGGGGCGCTACGGTGCTACTTGGGCACCACGCTCACCCACCACTGGGTATGCCGCTCGATCTTCACCGGCAACGCGGGCACCAGCGATGCGAGGGCCAGCTCGGTGTCAGTCAGCGGGAAGCTCCCCGTCACGCGCAGGTCGGCCACTTCATCGGCTACGCCCAAGTGGCCGCTACGGTATTGGCCCAGCTGCGCTACCAGGTCGGCCAGGCGTATGTTGTCCACCACCAGCATGCCGCGGGTCCAGGCATCCGCACCGGCTTGCACTGGCGCGATACGGCCCAGGCCATTTGCGTTCATGAGCACCTGCTGGCCCTCACGCAGTACCTGCTCGTCACCACTGTTCAGCGGCTGCGCTGCGACAGAGGCCTGCAACACTTCCAGGCGGGTGCCATGGTTTTCGCGACGCACCAGAAAGCGCGTGCCCAAGGGGCGCAGGCGGCCATCTTCGGTGCGCACCAGCAACGGGCGAGGGTCCTGGTGGCCGGTCTCCACCGAGATTTCACCCTGGTGCAGCACCAGTACACGCTGGTCGCCTTCGTAGTCGATGTCGACCGCGGTATGAGTGTTCAGGCTCAGCAGCGTGCCGTCCTCCAGGCGCAAGGTCCGCAGTTCGCCGGTGGCGGTGCGCTGATCGGCCAACCAGTAGCTTGCCGATAGCGAGGGCGCGCCGACCCAGGCCAGCAGTGAGCCGAGCAGGAACATGCCGGCCAGCCCTCCGCCCACCTTGGCCACCCGCCGGCGCAACCCGGCGCGCGATTGCTGCAGGGCCTGGCGCGCGTGGCCGGCGGCGGCACTTACCCGCTGATCGAGGGCGCCCAGCTGGCGCCAGGCGCGAGCGTGTTCTTCGCTGGCGGCATGCCAGCGCATGAACTCGCTGCGCTCGTCGGGCGTACCGGTACCGTCGTCCAGGCTCAGTTTCCAGGCGATGGCAGCTTCAAGGACCCCGGCAGAAACCGGTGAGTTGTTCACGTCGGCTCCCCATACAGGGCCACATAGCACTGGCGCATGCCTTGGGCGATGTATTGGCGCACCCGCGATACCGATACGCCCAGGCGCTCGGCGATTTCGGCGTGGCCCATGCCGTCCAGGCGATTGTGCAGGAATGCCGTGCGTGCCTTGCTCGACAGCTTGCCGAGCAGGCGGTCGATGGCCTTGAGGTCTTCGAGGATCAGGTGCTGAAGCTCTGGGGAGGGTTGTTCGGCTTCCGGCAAGCGGGCCAGTTCGGCCAGGTAGGCCTGCTCCAGGGCGGCGCGGCGAAAGTGGTCGAACATCAGCCCCTTGGCCACTGCGGCCAGGAATGCGCGCGGCTCACGGGGGGTGTCCAGTTGTTCGCGCCCGAGCAGACGCACGAAGGTGTCCTGGCTCAGGTCTTCAGC
This sequence comes from Pseudomonas putida, assembly GCF_016406145.1. NCBI lineage: Bacteria > Pseudomonadati > Pseudomonadota > Gammaproteobacteria > Pseudomonadales > Pseudomonadaceae > Pseudomonas > Pseudomonas putida. Next base: position 5,350,384 of record NZ_CP066306.1, on the reverse strand, counting down.
ACGCTGACGGCAGGCCATGCTGCGTTGCAGCCAGGCAAGCAGCCAGCTGCGATGGTCGCGGTACAGCGCACCGACCAGTTCGGCGTGTGGGCTCTGAGCAGAAGACAAGCAGTGTCCCCCCCGGAACGAATGCGTTAACTAACGATAATTATTCGCGATTGTTGCAGAGGCGGGGGGCGTGGCGCAATGGACGCTTATCGGGTTGCCACTGACTGTCATGGGGGGGGCGGTGTCCGATACTACGGGCGCAGCCCCTTCAAAGGGTATGTTTCTAAAGCCCATGCCCCTGCACATTGCGCCGCCGCCACCTGCGCAACCGCTGCTCCAGCTGCAACGGGCTGTCGAGCTGCTGGCGACGGGCCTGGCTGAACAGGATCAACGCCAGCTCAGCAGTGACTTGGGCGTCTGCGCTGGCGTGGTGGCGCTCATCCACCTGCAGCCCGAAGCGCGCCACCCAGTCATCCAGCCCGGCTTCGCGCAGTACGGTGTCTGGGTTGAGCATGGGCGCCAGTTCAGCGACATCGAGAAAGGGCAGTTGCAAGCGATGACCAAGGGTTTCTTTCAACGCCCGAGCCAGCATGCGCTGGTCGAAAGGTGCATGAAATGCCAGCACCGGGCTGTCACCGATGAACTCGAGCAGTTCGAGCAACGCCTCGGCCGGGTCGCTGCCTGCGGCCAGGGCGCTCGGGCCCAGGCCATGGATGAGTACACTGGCGTTGGTTTTCTGGGCCGGGCGGTGCAGGGTGCGCTCGAACTGCTGGGAGAAGTCGATGGCGCCGTCTTCGATGGCTACGGCACCGATCGACAGGACCTGATCGCGGTTGGGGTTCAAGCCGCTGGTCTCAAGGTCCAGCACCACCCAGCGCTGATCACGCAGCGAGCACACGCCCAGCGGTGCGGGTTTTGGCAGGCGCGCCAGGCGTTGATGCAGTGCATCGTCCAGGGCCGGCGCGGCAGGGCGCAGCCAGGCGAACAGGCTCATAGCTGGTACCGCAGGGCCAGGCTGCTTTGCAGGCGCTGCGCCTGGCGCAGCGACTCACGCAGGATGCGCCGGTCCAGATGGTTGAGGCTGTCCGGATCGAGGCGGTTGGAGTACGGCTGATTATCGCGGCTTTGGCGCTGGTGCTGCTGCATGCGCGTTTGCTGGATGAAATGGTAGGCCTCTTCGTAGGCCGCGCCGTCGAGTGCCTCGATAACGCCTCTGTCGACCAGCTGGCGCAGGCGCTCCAGGGTATTGCAGGCGCCGATGCCATTGGCCAGGGCCAGCAGCCGGGCACCATCGACGAAGGGCGTCAGGCCCTGGACCTTGAGGTCCAGGGTTGCGGCCTTGTCGTTGCCTTGGCGGGTCAGGACAAATTCGCGCAGGCGGCCTACCGGAGGCCGCTGACGCAGGGCGTTGTCGGCCATCATGCGCTGGAAAATGCGGTTCTCGGCTACTTGTTCCAGCACGCTTTGGCGCAGTTGTTCGCAACCCTGTTCGTCGCCCCAGACCACACGCAGGTCGAAATAGATGCTCGAGCCGAGCAGGTTCTCTGGGCTGGCTTCACGGATGAAGCCGGCGAAACGCCGTGCCCATTCAGTGCGCGACAGGCACAGCTCGGGGTTGCCTGCCATGACGTTACCCTTGCACAGGGTGAAGCCGCATTGGGCCAGGCATTGGTTGATGTAGTGGGCCAGTGGTAGCAGACGGGCGCGAATGGCTTCGGCTTCGCTGCTGTCAGCTGCCTCGAACAGGATGCCGTTGTCCTGGTCGGTATGCAGGGTCTGTTCACGTCGCCCTTCGCTGCCAAAGCACAGCCAGCTGAACGGCACCCCAGGGTCGCCGCGTTCGGCCAGAGCCAGTTCGATTACCCGGCAGACAGTGTGGTCGTTGAGCAGGGTGATGATCTGGGTAATCTGGGTCGAGGAGGCGCCGTGGGCGAGCATGCGCTCCACCAGCTGGCCGATCTCGCCACGCAGCGCCACCAGCGAGTCCAGGCGCGGTGCATGGCGGATGGTGCGGGCCAGGTGCACGAGGTCGACCCGTTGCAGGGAAAACAGGTCGCGCTCCGAGACCACGCCGCACAGGCGCTGGTTGTCCACCAGGCAAACATGGGCAATGTGTCGCTCGGTCATGGCCATGGCCGCGTCGAAGGCGCTGGCCTGCGGGCTGAGGTAGAAGGGTTTGACGGTCATGTGCCGTTCGATTGCGCTACCGAGGTCGGCATCGACAGTGGCCACCACTTGGCGCAGGTCACGCAGGGTGAAGATGCCCACCGGGTAACGCTGCGTATCGACCACCACGATGCTGCCGACCTGTTGCTCGTGCATCGACCGCACGGCGTCGCGCAGCGGCGTGCCCGGGGTGCAGACCACCGGATGACGCATGGCCAGTTCACCCAGTGGGGTGTTCAGCGAGTATTGGGTGCCGAGTGTTTGCACCGCTTGCTGACGTACCTGTTGGTTGACCTGGTCTAGCAAGCTACTGACGCCACGCAGCGCAAAATCGCGAAACACATCCGACAGGGAGAACACACGGATGAAGGCGGCTTTGTTCAATTGCAGGCAGAACGTGTCCTCGCCCGCCAGGTGTTCGGTGCGGGTAGCGCGTTCGCCGAGCAGGGCAGCCAGCGGGAAGCACTCCCCGCTGGTGATCTCGAAAGTGGTTTCCACACCAGGCTTGACCAGGTGCTGGCGTTCACCGACCACGCGCCCCTGTTTGACGATGTAGAAGTGCTCCACCGGGCCGTCAGCGGGTTTGATGATGCTTTCCCCGCTGGCGTAGAAACGCAACTGGCACTGTTCCACCAGGAACGCCAGGTGGCTGTGTTCCATTTGGTTGAACGGCGGGAAACGCTGCAAAAACTGCAGGGTGCCCTGAATGTTCTGCAGAACGGCAGTTCTGCCCGCCTGGGTGTAGGCGTCGTTTTTGCTCATGACACTGACCGTATCGCTACGCCGAACTATATATATCTATATATAGGTGCGGCCTTGTTGTTCTCGGTCCCCATGGTCGGCTGACGGCCGTGCGGTGCCCATTGGACGTAAGTCTATGAGCGTAGTGTGATCAATATCGCAAGCTGCGGTCTTACCGGTGAGCAAGACTATTTGATGAGACGACCATGGTTGAGCATGACGACATCCTGAGTGACGCCGAACGCGAGGCACTGGCCGGGTTGAGTGCGCCTGTTGCGCCCAGGCCGGTGGTATTGGTGGTTGATGACAACCCGGTGAACAGTGAGGCCCTGTGCCTTTACCTGAAGAGCAGGGGGATCGACTGCATGCAGGCCGATGGTGCTCAGGAGGCGATGTTCAAACTGCATTACGAACCGCGCATTGCCCTGATGATCACCGACCTGCGCATGCAGCCCAAGGATGGCCTGGAGCTGATCCGGCAGATACGTGAGTCGGAACGGGCGGCGTTGTCGATCATCGTGGTGTCAGGCGACACCGATGTGAAAGAGGCGGTGGATGTGATGCACCTGGGGGTGGTGGATTTTTTGCTGAAGCCGGTGGATCTGGGGAAATTGCTGGGGTTGGTGAAGAAAGAATTGAAGCTTGAGTGAGCGGGATTGGGGCTGCTTTGCAGCCCTTTCGCGACACAAGGCCGCTCCTACAGGGGAATGCGATCCTCCTGTAATTGATGGAGCGGCCCCGATGTCTTACAGCCCGTTACGCGCCTTGAACTCGCGGCGGCGACGGTGCAGTACCGGCTCGGTATAACCGTTCGGTTGCTTGGCACCCTCGATTACCAGTTCCACTGCAGCCTGGAATGCCACGTTGTCGTCGAAGTTCGGCGCCATCGGGCGGTACAGGGCGTCACCGGCGTTCTGCTTGTCGACCACGGCGGCCATGCGCTGGAGGCTTTCCAGCACCTGCTCCTGGGTAACCACGCCATGGCGCAGCCAGTTGGCCAGCAGCTGGGCCGAGATACGCAGGGTAGCGCGGTCTTCCATCAGGCCCACATCGTTGATGTCCGGCACTTTGGAGCAACCCACGCCCTGGTCGATCCAGCGAACCACATAGCCGAGGATGCCCTGGGCGTTGTTGTCCAGCTCGTTGCGGATCTCTTCTGCCGACCAGTTGGTGTCAGCTGCCAGCGGGATGGTCAGGATGTCGTCGACCGAGGCCGGGGTGCGGCTGGCCAGCTCGCGCTGACGCGCCTGCACGTCGACTTTATGGTAGTGCAGGGCGTGCAGGGTGGCGGCGGTCGGCGAAGGAACCCAAGCGGTGTTGGCACCGGCCAGCGGGTGAGCGATCTTCTGCTCGAGCATGGCGGCCATCAGGTCCGGCATGGCCCACATGCCTTTGCCGATCTGCGCACGGCCTTGCAGGCCGGTGGCAAGACCGACGTCGACGTTGTTGTTCTCGTAGGCGCCGATCCACTTCTCGTTCTTCATGGCGCCTTTGCGCACCACGGCGCCGGCCTCCATCGAGGTGTGAATCTCGTCGCCGGTACGGTCGAGGAAGCCAGTGTTGATGAACACCACGCGCTCGGCGGCCGACTTGATGCAAGCCTTGAGGTTCACCGTGGTACGGCGCTCCTCGTCCATGATGCCGACCTTGACGGTGTTGCGCGGCATGCCCAGCAGGTCTTCGACGCGGCTGAAGATCTCGGCGGCGAACGCCACTTCTTCAGGGCCGTGCATCTTCGGTTTGACGATGTAGACGCTACCGGTACGGGTGTTCTTGCGGCTGGTGTTGCCGTTGAGGTTGTGCAGGGCGATCAGGTTGGTGAACAGACCGTCCTGGATGCCTTCGGGAATCTCGTTGCCTTGGGCGTCGAGAATTGCCGGGTTGGTCATCAGGTGACCCACGTTGCGCACGAACAGCAGCGAACGACCGTGAAGGGTCACGGTGCCGCCATTGGGCGCTGCGTACTCGCGGTCCGGGTTCATGGTGCGGGTGAAGGTCTTGCCGCCTTTGCTGACGTTCTCGGCCAAGTCGCCTTTCATCAGGCCCAGCCAGTTGCGGTAGACAATGACCTTGTCGTCGGCATCGACGGCAGCGACCGAGTCTTCACAGTCCATGATGGTGGTCAGCGCCGATTCCATCAGGATGTCTTTGACACCGGCGGCGTCGGTGCTGCCGACCGGGGTGCTGGCATCGACCTGGATTTCGAAGTGCAGGCCATTGTGCTTGAGCAGCACGGCGGTTGGCGCGGCGGCATCGCCATGGAAGCCGATCAGCTGGGCGTCGTCACGCAGGCCGCTGTTGCTGCCGCCCTTGAGGGCAACGACCAGCTTGCCGCCTTCGATGCGGTAAGCGGTGGAGTCGACGTGCGAGCCAGCAGCCAGCGGCGCGGCTTCGTCGAGGAAGGCGCGGGCGAAGGCGATGACCTTGTTGCCACGGACCTTGTTGTAGCCCTGACCTTTTTCGGCGCCGCCTTCATCGCTGATGGCGTCGGTGCCGTACAGTGCGTCGTACAGCGAACCCCAGCGGGCGTTGGCGGCGTTCAGGGCAAAGCGGGCGTTCATCACCGGCACGACCAGCTGTGGGCCTGCCATGTGGGCAATTTCTTCGTCCACGTTCTGGGTGGTGGCCTGGAAATCGTCGGCTTGTGGCAGCAGATAGCCGATATCCTGAAGGAAGCTTTTATAGGCTACGGCGTCGTGTGCCTGGCCTTTGCGTGCCTGGTGCCAGGCGTCGATCTTGGCTTGCAGCTCGTCGCGCTTGGCGAGCAGGGCTTTGTTCTTTGGGGCGAGGTCGTTGATGATCTTTTCTGCCCCGGCCCAGAACGCATCGGCCTTGACGCCGGTTCCAGGGATCGCTTCGTTGTTGACGAAGTCGTACAGGGCCTTGGCGACCTGAAGGCCACCGACTTGAACGTATCCAGTCATTGCTTGCCTCACCTTTGCTCAGCTATTTCGCTTTCGCTCTTCTGTATTAAGCCTGTAGCGCTTCTCTAAACACGGCACCAGTACATGCTCTCACCACTCACGAGAGCGGCTGGGTGCGGCTCGCCATAAGGCTGGCGGGCGGTTGGCGTATTTTCACAGGCGCCTTGGCAGACATCGTAACGACGTTTTGTAGTCCGCGCCGAGGCATACTACATGAAGCAGCAGGCCGGTGAACATCAGACTAAAAGCGTCGCTCTGCGACCGGTTGGTCGCGTAGGGTCACGCTGGGAGTGGCTATGTTCGCAAAAAACCGGTGGATTGTTCCAGATAAATCTTGAAACAGTACACGATTAGTTCGGTAGGCCGTCCTGCGGCAGGTTGCCGCGCCTTGCCTATACTGAACCAATCCCCCCGTATTCTCGCCGCTGCGGGCGGCACGACGCAGAGGAAGCCCTGTGGATCATCTTGTACTGACCGTGATTGCTCCTGACAAGGCCGGCCAGGTCGAACGGATTGCCCAGTGCATCGCCGACCACAACGGTAACTGGCTGGAGAGCCGTATGTCGCGTATGGCAGGGCAATTCGCCGGCATCCTGCGGGTCGCGGTGCCCGCAGAAAGCTACGATGAGCTGGTGAAATCGCTTCAGGCCTTGGGGCAGTACGATATCCGTGTACTGATCGCAGAAAGCGGCATCGAGCCTTCCTGTACCTGGAAGCCGATCGCTATGGAGTTGGTGGGTAATGATCGCCCAGGCATCGTACGTGATATCACCCGATTGTTGGCTGACCAAGGGGTGAACCTTGAGCGCTTCACCACCGAAGTGCGCCCGGCGCCAATGAGTAGCGAGCCGCTGTTCCATGCCGATGCCTTGCTGGCGCTGCCATTGACCTTGTCGCTGGATGATCTGCAGCAGAAGCTGGAGAGCCTGGCAGATGACTTGATGGTGGAGTTGAAATTGCGGCCCCAGGATTGAGCCGAGGCGGTAGCGGGTTATCCCGATTAACCGGGGACGGCCCTGTGGATAACCTGGGGGCGCTCCTCGCTAGCCCAGAGACGGCGAGCTCTCCCGCGGTTTGGTCAAAAAACAGCCACTAATCAATAGCTTGTGCACAAACCACGGGGACGAGGGTGTGGATAACCTCTGGAGATCTTCTGCTAGGCCACGGACGGCGTGGCCTGCAGAGTTTTGGTCGTTTTTTGATCAGGCGCGCTTGCGCAGATTCAGCCAGGCATCGACGCTGTAGAGCGCCAGGCCAGCCCAGATGCACAAGAAAGCCATCAGACTGCTGGAAGACAGGTGCTCGTCAAATAGCAGTACCGCTTGCAGCAGTACCAGGGTCGGCGCCAGATACTGCAGGAAGCCCAGGGTGGTGTAGGGCAAGTGCCGTGCAGCGGCGTTGAAGCATACCAGCGGTATCAGCGTTACCGGCCCGGCTGCAATCAGCCATAACGCCTCGCTGCCGGTATAGAAACTGCCTTGTGCACTCATCGCGGCAGGGTGCAGCAGCAGCCAGCCAAGCGCCAGGGGCACCAGCATCCAGGTTTCCACCACCAGGCCGGGCAGCGCCGCTACCGGTGCCTGTTTGCGGATCAGGCCGTAGAAGCCAAACGTCAACGCCAGTACCAATGACACCCAAGGCAGGCTACCGACTTGCCACACCTGTTGCGCCACACCTACTGCGGCCATGCCCACTGCCAGCCATTGCAGGCGGCGCAGGCGTTCACCCAGCAAAAGCATGCCCAGCAGCACGTTCACCAGCGGGTTGATGTAGTAGCCCAGGCTGGCCTCGAGCATGCGCCCGTTGTTGACCGACCATACGTAAGTCAGCCAGTTGCCGGCAATCAGGGCGCCACTTAGGGCAAGAATGGCCAGGCGGCGGGGGTTGTCGCGCAGCTCGCGCCACCACCCTGGGTGCTTCCACACCAACAGCAGCAGCGAACCGAACAAAGCGGACCAGAGCACCCGGTGCACGATGATCTCAACCGCCGGGACACTTTGTATGGCTTTGAAATAGAGGGGGAACAAGCCCCAGATGATGTAGGCCGAAAGGCCAAGAATGTACCCGCGACGCGGGTTTGCGGCGTGCATGCAGAATCCTTGCTTAGGTAGCTAAATACAGCGACGCCTATTGTAGACAGACCTTTGCAGGCATTTAGAACAATTTCAGGGGTTGCTCGTCGAGTGCCGCCGTTTGCTCGCGCAGGGCCAGAATCTGATCGCCCCAGTAACGCGGCTGGCCAAACCAGGGGAAGCTGCGCGGGAATGCCGGGTCGTCCCAGCGCCTTGCCAGCCAGGCGCTATGGTGCAGCTGGCGCAAGGCGCGCAGCGGTTCGATCAGAGGCAGCTCGCGCGGGTCGAAATCGTGAAACTCGTTGTAACCGTCGATCAGCTCTGCCAGTTGGCCCAGGCGTTCTTCACGGCTACCGGCCAGCATCATCCACAGGTCTTGCACGGCCGGGCCCATCCGGCAGTCATCGAGGTCGACGACGTGGTAGACGTCGTCGCGATGCATCAGGTTGCCGGGGTGCAAGTCGCCGTGCAGGCGCATGACCTGATGTGGGGTGCGTGCGTAGATGTCTTCGACCCGTTTGAGCAGCTCGCGCGCTACAGATTCGAACGCAGGCAGCAATTCCCGAGGTACGAAGTTGCCATCAAGCAGGGTTTGCAGGGAGGCGTGGCCAAAGTTTTCCACAGTCAATGCTTCGCGATGCTCGAACGGGCGTGTTGCCGCGACGGCATGCAAGCGGCCCAGCAACTGGCCCAGACGGTAGAGCTGGTCGAGGTTGCCCGGCTCCGGTGCGTGGCCGCCGCGGCGGGGAAACAGCGTGAAGCGAAAGCCCTGGTGCTCGAACAGGGTCTGTTCATTGTGTTGCAGCGGGGCGACCACCGGCACTTCGCACTCAGCAAGTTCGGCGGTGAAGCGGTGTTCTTCAAGAATCGCTTCATTGCTCCACCGGCCGGGTCGATAGAACTTGGCGATCAGTGGTTGCTCGCCTTCGATACCCACTTGGTAGACGCGGTTCTCGTAGCTGTTCAGGGCCAGTACGCGGGCGTCGCTGAGAAAGCCGAGGCTCTCCACGGCGTCCAGTACCAGGTCGGGGGTGAGGGTCGCGAAGGGGTGAGACATGGTGGCTCCGGGGTGGGCTGCAAGGGCTCATGGTATCAGTGCCGGCCCTCTGGCGGGGTGGCGCGACCAACCTACACCGGTACCCCCAGCAATACATGGGAGGGATGAAACTGCACCCGGACCTGGCTACCTGTTGCCACTGCCTCTTGTGCCAGCCAGTGCGCATCGGCAAACGCGCAGAGTGTCTGGCCATTACCCAGCGCCAGCCTCACTTCACTGGTGTCATGCCCATCCGTTATCACCTCTTCCACGGTGGCCTTGAGCACATTGCTGCCCGCTTCGGCTTCATCTGCGGCGCTCGATAACTGCACCCACCCGGCCTTGAGCAACGCCACCACCATGGTTCCGAGCGTCAGCTCCAGGCGTGAAGTGCTGTCGTGTGTGATCAGTGCCTCGATTTCCAGCCCGCCACCCAGCGCCAGGCTCACGCGGTCGTGCCGCCCCTCGCGGCGCAAGGCGCTGACCTGGCCTTGCAGCTGGTTGCGGGCACTGGTGCGCAACATCAGGCGCCCAAGCAGGTCAAGGTCGCTGGAATCTTCGGCAGCCTCAAGAATCTGGGCCTGCAAGGCCTGTAGGCGCTGGTACAGGCGCAGTACCCGTTCGCCTTCGCCCGACAGGCGGGCGCCACCGCCGCCGCGCCCGCCGGTGCTACGCTCGACCAACGGCTGGCTGGCCAGGTTGTTGAGTTCGTCTATGGCGTCCCATGCGGCTTTGTAGCTTATGCCTGCGGCCTTGGCTGCGCGGGTGATCGAACCTTGCTCTGCGATATGCTGAAGCAAAGCGATGCGCTGTGGGCGGCGCGCGATGTGCTGGGTGAGTAGAGCGGGCAGGGTCATGATGGCGCCTATCTGGGACTGACCGGTCAAGCTTGCCCCGGTTTTGCCGTGCGTGCCAGGCAATACACATCAACCCGACGTGCGCCGGCGCCGCGCAGCAGGGCGGCGATGCTTTGCGCCGTGGCACCGGTGGTCAGCACGTCATCGACCACGGCCACATGCAGGCCGTGCAATGCGCCTTCATCAACCACCGCAAAGGCCTGCTGCAGATTACGCCGTCTGGCCTTGGCATCCAGGCTTTGCTGCGCCGGTGTTTCGCGGGTGCGCCGCAGCAATCGCTCGTTGCTGTCAATTGCCAGGGCCTTGGACAACCACCTTGCCAGCATGCCTGCCTGGTTGAAGCCACGCTCGCGCTGTCGACGCTTTGCCAGTGGTACAGGCAACAGTAGCGATGGCTTGGCCAGGCCATCGGCAAAGCGGTGGCGCAAATCCAGGCTAAGCATTTCGGCCATCAAGCGCCCCAATGGCCACTGGCGATTGTGTTTGAAGCGGCTGATCAGTGTGTCCACAGGAAAGCCGTAATACCACGGCGCTACCACTTGCTCGAAGGCCGGGGCGCGGCGACTGCACTGGGCGCAGGTCAGGCCGGCCATTGGCAGCGGTAGCGCGCAATGTATGCAGTACTCACTCAGCCAAGGCAGTTCTTCCTCACACGCAATACAAATGGGGTGGGGCTGCTCGGCAGAAATGCCGCAGAGCAAACAGGCGTGATCAATATTTATACACTTGTAAACCAGTGCTTTTACCCAAGGTTGACAGTTCATAGGCCTTCCATGACTATGCGAGCTATCCGTGATGCGCTGGCGGGCATTCCTGTCCCGGCGCCAGCTACAGCCTAAACAAGGAAACGCCGATGAGCGCCAGCACAACTGCAACAACACGTCACGACTGGTCCCTGGCCGAGGTGAAGGCCCTGTTCCAGCTTCCGTTCAACGACCTGCTGTTCCAGGCGCAAACCGTGCACCGGGCGCATTTCGACCCTAACCGCGTGCAGGTTTCCACGCTGCTGTCGATCAAGACCGGCGCCTGCCCGGAAGATTGCAAATATTGTCCACAGTCGGGCCACTACAACACCGGGCTGGAAAAACAGAAGCTGATGGAAGTGCAGAAGGTGCTGGAAGAAGCGGCACGGGCCAAGGCCATCGGTTCGACCCGCTTCTGCATGGGCGCGGCCTGGAAGCACCCATCGGCCAAGGACATGCCCTACGTGCTGGAAATGGTCAAAGGGGTCAAGGCCATGGGGCTGGAAACCTGCATGACCCTCGGCAAGCTCGATCAGGACCAGACCCAGGCGCTTGCCCAGGCAGGACTGGATTACTACAACCACAACCTCGATACCTCGCCGGAGTTCTACGGCAGCATCATCACCACCCGTACTTACAGCGAGCGTCTGCAGACCTTGGCCTACGTACGCGATGCCGGGATGAAGATCTGCTCCGGTGGCATCCTCGGGATGGGCGAGTCGCTCGACGATCGTGCAGGCCTGTTGATCCAGTTGGCCAACCTCCCCGAGCATCCCGAGTCGGTGCCGATCAACATGCTTGTGAAAGTGGCCGGTACCCCCCTGGCCGAAGAAGAAGATGTCGACCCGTTCGACTTCATCCGTATGCTGGCGGTCGCGCGGTTGCTGATGCCCAAGTCGCATGTGCGCCTGTCCGCCGGCCGCGAGCAGATGAACGAGCAGATGCAAGCGCTGGCCTTCATGGCCGGGGCCAATTCGATCTTCTATGGCGAGAAACTGCTGACCACCGCCAACCCTCAGGCCGACAAGGACATGCAGCTGTTCGCTCGCCTGGGCATCAAGCCTGAAGCGCGTGAAGAGCATGCCGACGAAGTGCACCAGGCCGCCATCGAGCAGGCGCTGGTAGAGCAACGCAGCAGCGAGCTGTTCTATAACGCCGCGTCTGCCTGAGATGGCCTTCGATCTTGCAGCGCGTCTTGCCGAACGGCGCGCTGCAGACCTCTATCGGCAGCGACCGCTGCTACAAAGCCCGCAGGGGCCGAACGTAGTGGTCGATGGCCAGCCTTTGCTGGCTTTCTGTAGTAATGACTACCTGGGCCTGGCCAACCACCCTGAGGTGATTGCCGCCTGGCAGGCCGGCGCCGAGCGTTGGGGTGTCGGTGGCGGAGCCTCGCACCTGGTGGTCGGCCACAGCACGCCGCATCATCAGGTCGAAGAGGCGCTGGCCGAATTGACCGGTCGCCCCCGTGCCTTGCTGTTTTCTACCGGCTACATGGCCAACCTCGGGGCCATCACCGCGCTGGTGGGGCAGGGCGATACGGTATTGCAGGACCGCCTCAACCATGCCTCGCTGCTCGATGGCGGTTTGCTCAGTGGTGCCCGCTTCAACCGTTACCTGCACAACGATGCAGTCAGCCTGGCCAACCGCCTGGGCAAGGCCTGCGGCAATACCCTGGTAGTCACCGACGGTGTGTTCAGCATGGACGGTGACCTGGCCGACCTGCCTGCACTGGCCGAAGTCGCGCGTGCGCGTGGTGCCTGGTTGATGGTCGACGACGCTCACGGCCTAGGTACCTTGGGTGCCCACGGCGGCGGAATCGTCGAGCACTTTGGCCTGGGCATCGATGACGTGCCCGTGCTGATCGGTACGCTGGGCAAGGCTTGCGGCACAGCGGGCGCCTTCGTTGCGGGCAGCGATGATTTGATCGAGGCACTGGTGCAGTTCGCCCGGCCTTACATCTATACCACCAGCCAGCCGCCGGCACTGGCCTGCGCCACGCTCAAGAGCCTGGAGCTGCTGCGCCGCGAAACCTGGCGCCGTGAGCACCTGGCCGGGTTGATCCGGCAGTTCCGCGAGGGTGCCGTGCAGATCGGCCTGCAGCTGATGGACAGCCCTACCCCGATCCAGCCGATCCTGATCGGCGACAGCGCACAGGCACTGCGCCTGTCGCAGATGCTGCGCGAACGAGGCCTGTTGGTCACCGCCATCCGCCCGCCTACCGTACCTGCTGGCAGTGCACGGCTAAGGGTAACCTTGAGCGCTGCGCACAGTGAGGCGCAGGTACAGCTATTGTTGAATGCATTGGCCGATTGTTATCCACAGCTGGAGGCCGCCGATGCGTAACCGACTGATCCTTCTTCCCGGCTGGGGCCTGGGTACCGCGGCCCTGGAGCCGCTGGCCGCCAGCCTGCGAGCGCAGGACTCGCGCCTGCAGGTTGAGCTGGCGCCCCTGCCGGAGCTGGCCGACGCCGATGTACAGGCGTGGGTCGACTACCTTGACCGCAAACTGCCCAGTGATACCTGGCTGGGCGGCTGGTCGCTTGGCGGCATGCTCGCCAGTGAGCTGGCTCGCAAGCGTGGCGACCATTGTTGCGGGCTGTTGACCTTGGCCAGCAACCCCTGCTTCGTGGCACGGGCGGATTGGCCGCATGGCATGGCCGATGACACCTTCGGGACCTTCCTCGACGGTTGCCGCAGCCACACCTCTGTGACCCTCAAGCGTTTCCGTACCTTGTGCAGTGACGGCGCCCTGCAGCCGCGCACGTTGCTGCGCCAGCTAGGCGTAGGGGTACCGGACACCGACCCACTGTACCTGGCCACCGGGCTTGAGGTGCTGGCTCAGCTGGATACCCGCGAAGCGCTGCAGGCGTACGGCGGCCCGCAACTGCACCTGTTCGCCGGCAGCGATGCGTTGGTGCCCCCCGAGGCGGCCAAAGCGCTGAGCGAGTTGTTGCCCGACGTTGAAGTCGGCCTGGTTGAAGAGAGTTCCCACGCTTTCCTGCTGGAGTACCCGCAGGAGCTGGCGGCGGGCATCAAGAGTTTCCTGCATGAGAGTGGCGATGACTGACCTTTCCCGTCCAACCCTGCCCGGCGCGCTGCCGGACAAGCGCCAGGTAGCGGCCTCGTTCTCCCGCGCGGCAGCCAGCTACGACAGCGTGGCGGCCTTGCAGCGCGCGGTGGGCGTGACCCTGCTGGAGCAGTTGCCGGACGCACTGACGCCATCGCGCTGGCTCGACCTGGGCAGTGGCACGGGGCATTTCAGCCGGGTGCTGGCCGAGCGCTTCACGCCGGCGACGGGCGTGGCCGTGGACATCGCCGAAGGCATGTTGCGCCATGCCCGAAGCGAGCAGGGCGGGGCCCGCTACCATGTGGCAGGCGACGCCGAGCGGCTGCCGCTGCGCGATCACAGCGTCGACCTGGTTTTCTCCAGCCTGGCGGTGCAATGGTGCGCGCAGTTCTCCAGCGTGCTGGAAGAAGCACGGCGGGTATTGTGTCCGGGGGGTGTGCTGGCCTTCAGCAGCCTGTGTGTCGGTACCCTCGATGAATTGCGCGCCAGTTGGCAGGCCGTGGATGGCATGGTGCATGTCAACCGCTTCCGCCGGTTCGAGGACTACCAGCGACTGTGCGCGGCAAGCGGCCTGGAGCAGCTTGGCCTGCGTCAGCAGGCGCATGTGCTGCACTACCCGCATGTGCGCGGCCTGACCCATGAGCTCAAGGCACTTGGCGCTCACAACCTCAACCCTGGGCGGCCGTCGGGCCTGACTGGCCGCGCCCGCATGCAGGGGCTGCTGCAGGCGTATGAAGCATTCCGCCAGCCGCAAGGGCTGCCCGCCACCTATCAGGTGGTCTATGGTGTGTTGCGCAAGCCAAAGGCGTGAGAGGAGCGAAATGAGCCAGGCCTATTTCATCGCGGGTACCGATACCGATGTCGGCAAGACCACCATCGCAGCGGGGCTGTTGCATGCCGCACGGCTGCAGGGCCTGAGTACGCTGGGTGCAAAGCCGGTGGCGTCCGGCTGCACAGTTACCACAAAGGGGCTGCGCAACGCTGACGCCCAGGCATTGATCGACGAGAGCACGCTCAAACTGCCTTATGAAGCGATCAACCCTTTTGCATTTGAACCTGCCATCGCGCCGCACGTGGCGGCGCGTGAAGCGGGTGTGACGCTGGAGGTGCCGGCCCTGCTCCAGGCCATGCGTCACGTGCTGGATCAGGGCGCGGATTTCACCCTGGTCGAAGGTGCCGGTGGCTGGCGCGTGCCGCTGTCTGGTCATGCCAACCTGTCTGACCTGGCAATCGCCCTCAAGTTGCCGGTGATTCTAGTGGTAGGGGTGCGTCTTGGCTGCATCAACCACGCATTGCTCAGCGCCGAAGCGATCGCCAGGGACGGGTTGCAACTGGCAGGCTGGGTGGCCAATGTCATCGACCCGCGTACGTCGCGGCTGGAGGAGAACCTCGCCAGCCTGGCCGAGCGCTTGCCAGCGCCTTGCCTGGGGCGGGTGCCCAAGCTCAAGCAGGCGACTGCCGATGCAGTCGCGGAACATCTGCAGCTGGACTTGCTGGACTGAAGCGCCATGCCTCACGTCTATCAGATAGCACGGGGCCATTAGCGATTTAAACGGGCCTTTATGGCCCGGGCCTGCTTTAATCAGGCCTGTTCACATCCAGCGTCATTGGAGTTTTGACATGGAAATCACCGGTAGCTCCGCCTACTACGCAGGCCTCAGTGCCATCCAGAGCGGGCAGAACCGCGTCGACCAGGCGGCCAGCCAGATCGCCAGCAACACTGTCGAACGCGCCGCCACCAGCCAGTCCAGCGATTTTCAGGCCGAGCGCCTGCGTGCGGTTGACCGCAGTCAGCAGATGGACCTTGCCACCAGCACTGTACAGCTGGCTTTGGGCAAAACCGAGGTCGAACTGGGCGCGAAAGTCGCCAAGGCTTCCGACGAAATGCTCGGCCGGTTCATCGATACCTACGCCTGAACCGCGTCACTTTCACAAACCTGCACAGTGCTCTGTGGAAGCGGGCCTGCCCGCGGATGCGTTTGATCAGGCTAGATTTTTTGTCTGAACCGACGCCTTCGCGGGCAGGCCAGCTGCCATTGGCATTGGTGCTTTTGCAGGTGATGGCATAAACGCCATGTTTCGCGGCATAAATGGCACCATAGTCCCTCCTTGACATCGGTCAGTCCTAAACGTAAGTTTCAAACAACTGTTTGACCGAAAGCCGGCAAGAGCTGGTCGGTATCAGCGGTCTCCCCACCGGACTCATCACAGAGGTTCATCGCAATGCCTGATTACAAAGCCCCCTTGCGTGATATTCGCTTCGTTCGCGACGAGCTGCTTGGCTATGAGGCGCACTATCAGAGCCTGCCGGGTTGCCAGGACGCAACGCCCGACATGGTCGACGCGATCCTCGAAGAAGGCGCGAAATTCTGTGAGCAGGTACTGGCCCCGCTGAACCGTGTCGGTGACCTGGAAGGCTGCACCTGGAGCGAGTCCGGCGTGAAGACCCCGACCGGTTTCAAGCAAGCCTACGAGCAGTTCGTCGAAGGCGGCTGGCCGAGCCTTGCGCATGATGTCGCTCATGGCGGCCAAGGCTTGCCTGAGTCGCTGGGCCTGGCGCTGAGCGAGATGGTGGGTGAGTCGAACTGGTCTTGGGGTATGTACCCGGGCCTTTCCCATGGCGCGATGAACACCATTTCTGCGCACGGTACTGCAGAGCAGCAGGAAACCTACCTGACCAAGCTGGTATCGGGCGAATGGACAGGCACCATGTGCCTGACCGAACCGCACTGCGGCACCGACCTGGGCATGCTGCGCACCAAGGCCGAGCCGCAAGCTGACGGTTCCTACCGCATTTCTGGCACCAAGATCTTCATTTCTGCCGGCGAACACGACATGGCCGACAACATCGTCCACATCGTGCTGGCCCGCCTGCCGGATGCGCCAGCCGGCACCAAAGGTATCTCGCTGTTCATCGTGCCGAAGTTCTTGCCCAATGCCGAAGGCGGAGTGGGTGAGCGCAACGGCGTGACCTGCGGCTCGATCGAGCACAAGATGGGCATCCACGGCAACGCTACCTGCGTGATGAACTTCGACAGCGCCACCGGCTACCTGATTGGCCCAGCCAACAAGGGCCTGAACTGCATGTTCACGTTCATGAACACCGCACGCTTGGGCACTGCGCTGCAAGGCCTGGCACATGCCGAAGTGGCCTTCCAGGGTGGCCTGAAGTACGCCCGTGACCGCCTGCAGATGCGTTCGCTGACCGGCCCCAAAGCGCCTGACAAGGCTGCTGACCCGATCATCGTGCACCCGGACGTTCGCCGCATGTTGCTGACCATGAAGGCCTTCGCCGAAGGCAACCGCGCCATGGTCTACTTCACCGCCAAGCAGGTGGACATCGTCAAATACAGCCAGGACGAGGAAGAGCGCAAGAAGGCCGACGCCCTGCTTGCCTTCCTGACCCCGATCGCCAAGGCTTTCATGACCGAAGTCGGCTTCGAGGCGGCCAACCACGGCGTGCAGATCTACGGCGGCCACGGCTTCATCGCCGAGTGGGGCATGGAGCAGAACGTGCGCGACAGCCGAATCTCCATGCTGTACGAAGGCACCACCGGCATTCAGGCCCTAGACCTGCTGGGCCGCAAAGTGCTGATGACCCAGGGCGAAGCGCTCAAGGGCTTCACCAAGATCGTGCACAAGTTCTGCCAGGCGCAGGAAGGCAATGAGGCGGTCAAGGAGTTCGTCGAGCCGCTGGCTGCGATCAACAAGGAATGGGGTGAGCTGACCATGAAAGTAGGTATGGCCGCCATGAAGGATCGCGAAGAAGTAGGCGCTGCATCGGTGGATTACGTGATGTATTCCGGTTATGCGTGCCTGGCGTACTTCTGGGCCGACATGGCACGCCTGGCTGCTGAGAAGCTGGCTGCCGGCACTTCGGAAGAGGCCTTCTACACCGCCAAGCTGCAGACGGCGCGCTTCTACTTCCAGCGTATCCTGCCGCGTACCCGCACGCACGTCGCGACCATGCTGTCCGGTGCCAACAACCTGATGGCGATGGACGAAGAGCACTTCGGCCTGTCCTACTAAGCCGCAAGGCGTCACTGAAACCCGCTTGCCTTCACCGGCAGGCGGGTTTTCGTATTTTTGGGGCCGCTACGCCTCAAGATCCGGTTACAAGAAAAGCTCAAGCCCTCCGCCCCTGCTGCCGTTAACCCCCCGTGCATTCATCTATTCATGTGCGCTGCCGATGAAGTAAAGGCACAATGCCATTATTGATCTGCCGGGTCGGAGATTACCCTTGTTTCGTTTAAACGCTGTACGCGCAAGCCACTTCCTGCCTTCACTGATCCTCTTGCTGGCAGGGCTTGCGGCGGCATACGTGAGAGACCTCAGCGTCTTCTTCACATCACTGTTCAACGTCCTGCCCACCTTGGTCCTGCTGCTGGGCGGCGCCTACTGCGCGGTATACCGTCGCCAGCGCGAGCTGTTCTTGATGGTCACGGTGTACATCGCCTATTTCCTGCTCGATACCCAGACTGACTACTACCGTGACAACGGCCGCGTGCGCGAGGACGCAGCGGTGATCTTCCATCTGGTGTGCCTGTTGCTGCCTGCATTGTTCGGCCTGTTTGGCGCCTGGCAGGAGCGCACCCACCTGGCCCAGGACCTGCTTGCCCGGTTTGCTGTGCTGTTCGCGGTGGGTAGCGTGGCAGTGGCGCTGGAGCAAAGTTTTCCCCAGGCACTGCTGGCCTGGTTGGCGGAAATCCGTTGGCCGTCGCTGCATGGGCAGTGGATGAGCCTGATACAGATGGTCTACCCGTTGTTCATCGGTGTCTTCATGCTGCTGGTGGTGCAATACCTGCGTGAGCCAAGGCCCCTGCATGCAGCCCAGATCATCGGGCTGATCGGTATCTTCTGGATGCTGCCCAAAACGTTCATCCTGCCGTTCACGCTGAACATCATGTGCAGCCAAGTGATGTTGATGATCGCTGCGGCGGTCTCCCACGAGGCCTACCAGATGGCCTTCCGTGACGAACTGACCGGCCTGCCTGGGCGGCGCGCACTGAACGAACGCATGCAGCGCCTGGGGCGCAACTACGTGATTGCCATGACCGACGTCGATCATTTCAAGAAATTCAACGACACCCACGGCCACGATGTCGGTGACCAGGTATTGCGCCTGGTCGCCAGCCGGCTGTCGAAGGTCACCGGTGGTGGGCGCGCCTACCGCTACGGTGGCGAGGAGTTTGCTCTGGTGTTCGCCGGTAAGACCGCCGATGAGTGCGTGCCGCATGTGGAAGCCGTGCGGGAGATGATCGCCAATTACACGATGCAGCTGCGTGACCAGAACAATCGGCCACAGGACGATTCCGCCGGCCGTCAGCGCCGCAGCGGCAGTGGGGCAGGCACAGTATCGGTGACCATCAGTATCGGCGTCGCTGAACGCCTTATCGAGCACCGCAACCCCGAAGAGGTGCTCAAATCTGCCGACCAGGCGCTGTACAGCGCCAAAGGTGCCGGCCGCAACTGTGTCATGGTTTACGGCCAACAATCACGGCGCGGGGCCGTTCGAACTGCGTGACCATTATTGACTATATGGTCGCGTGATGACCCTATGTCTCGCAAAAGTTGTTCGGTTACACTGGATTCAACTCCGTGCTGCGGTCCTTCGAGACCGCCCCGACCCCACCAGCGAGAGGTTGTCATGGCTGAATATAAAGCGCCGCTGCGCGACATGCGCTTCGTTTTGAATGAAGTCTTCAACGTGGCAGAGCTGTGGGCGCAATTGCCTGAGCTGGCCGAAACGGTCGATGCGCAAACCGCACTCGCCGTATTGGAAGAAGCAGGCAAGGTCACCAGCAAGTCCATCGCCCCGCTCAGCCGCGCGGCTGACGAAGAGGGCTGTCACTGGGACAACGGTGCGGTAAGCACCCCGGTTGGCTTCATCGAGGCCTACAACACCTACGCCGAGGGCGGCTGGGTCGGTGTGGGCGGCGATCCCCAGTACGGTGGCATGGGCATGCCCAAGGCGATTTCGGCCCAGGTTGAAGAAATGGTCAACGCGTCGAGCCTGGCATTCGGGCTGTATCCGATGCTGACCGCTGGTGCCTGCCTGTCGATCAACGCCCACGCCAGCGAAACGCTCAGGGAAAAGTACCTGCCGAACATGTACTCCGGTGTGTGGGCAGGCTCCATGTGCCTGACCGAGCCGCATGCCGGTACCGACCTTGGCATCATCCGTACCAAGGCCGAGCCCCAGGCCGATGGCAGCTACAAGGTCAGCGGCACCAAGATTTTCATCACTGGCGGCGAACACGACCTGACCGAAAACATCATCCACCTGGTGCTGGCCAAGCTGCCGGACGCACCGGCCGGGCCAAAGGGCATCTCGCTGTTCCTGGTGCCCAAGTTCCTGGTCAACGATGACGGCAGCCTTGGGGCACGCAACCCGGCTACCTGTGGCTCTATCGAGCACAAGATGGGTATCCAGGCCTCGGCCACGTGCGTAATGAACTTCGATGAAGCAGTAGGTTACATCGTCGGCGAGCCGAACAAGGGCTTGGCCGCGATGTTCACCATGATGAACTACGAGCGCCTGGGCGTGGGCATTCAGGGGTTGGCCACGGCCGAACGTTCCTACCAGAACGCCGTCGAGTATGCTCGCGACCGATTGCAGAGCCGCGCCCCTACCGGCCCGCAGGCCAAGGAAAAAGCGGCCGACCCGATCATCGTCCACCCGGATGTGCGCCGCATGCTGCTGACCATGAAAGCGCTGATCGAAGGTGGTCGCGCCTTCTCCACGTACGTGGCAATGCAACTGGACAGCGCCAAGTACAGCGAAGAGCCGGGTACGCGCAAACGCAGTGAAGAGCTGGTGGCGCTGTTGACCCCGGTAGCCAAGGCGTTCCTCACCGATCTGGGCCTGGAGTGTGCGGTGCATGGCCAGCAGGTGTTCGGTGGCCATGGCTACATTCGCGAGTGGGGCCAGGAGCAACTGGTACGCGATGTGCGCATTACCCAGATCTATGAAGGCACCAACGGTATTCAGGCACTCGACCTGATGGGCCGGAAGGTGGTGGCCAGTGGTGGTGCCTACTACAAGCTGTTCTCTGAGGAAATCCGCCAGTTCATTGCCAGTGCGGGGGGCGACCTGGATGAGTTCGTCAAGCCGCTGGGTGCCTACCTTGATCAACTCGACGGGCTGACCGAATGGGTACTGGAGCAAGCCAAGGGCAACCCGAATGAAATTGGCGCTGCGTCGGTCGAGTACCTGCATGCCTTTGGCTACGTCGCCTATGCCTACATGTGGGCGTTGATGGCGCGTGCGGCCAAGGCGGGTGAGGGCGATGAGGCGTTCTACTCGGCCAAGCTGGGGACGGCGCGGTTCTACTTCGCCAGGCTGTTGCCGCGGGTGGATTCGCTGGTGGCTTGCGTCAAGGCGGGGAGTGAGTCGATGTATTTGCTGGATGCCGAGCAGTTCTGACGCGTGGCATATACGCTCGCCGTGTTTGTTGATGAACGTTGTTTGTAAGCATTCTCCTACGCCACGCGGTGACTTTTCGCCACTGGTGTCAGATTGGATCCACGGCTAATCTTGCTACATGGACGTTGCGCAGGAAGCGCAAAGGACAGAACAGGGACAAACGAAGGATTTCCTGCCAGGACGGTGGGGCGATAGGGATGTCACAGGGAAAAAGTCTGGGAAAACCCCGCTTCGGCGGGGTTTTCTTTGCGCGCGTGTATTTCAGCCAAGCACATCCAGCGGTGATGCCCCCAGCTGCCGTGCGTCGGCCTCTTCCTCAAGCAGCGTGCGCAGCAACTCGACCGATGCCTGCTGGCGCTGCGCATCGCGAAATACCAGGCCAACCTTCAAAGGCACCCGCGGCTCGCTCAGTGGTTTCCACAGCAACCCCTGGTCATCTTCCGCAGCATCCCTGGCACGGCCAGGCAAGATAGTGGCCAGCGCGGTATGAGCCAAGCTGTCGAGAATGCCGCCCATGTTGTTCATCTCTGCCTGAACCTGCGGCCTGCGCCCCAGGCTGGCCAACTGCTGCTTCCAGATCTGGCGGATCTGGAACTCCTCGCCAAGCATCAGCATCGGCAGTTCTGCAGCTTGTCTGATAGAGACCTTCTTGAAGTCCTTCAACGGATGAGTATCAGGGATCACCAGCTGCAGTTCATCTTCGTACAGCAGCAAGCCGTGCAGCCCAGGTTGGCGCGGCGGCAGGTAGCTGATACCGATATCCAGGTTGCCGTTGAGCAGGCGACGTTCGATTTCCTGCCCTGACAGCTCATAGATCTGTACCACAAGATGCGGTTGGGCCTTGCGCAACCGCTCAAGCAACTGCGGTACCAGGCTCGGCCGAACCGTCTGTAGTACGCCGATGGCCAGCGTGCGCAAGGACTGGCCCTTGAAGTTGCGCATCGCTTCGTGGGCGCGCTGCAGCCCATCGAGCAGGGGCAGGGCGTGGTTGTAAAGGGTGTGGGCCGCCAAGGTCGGCAGCAGGCGCTTGTTGCTGCGCTCGAAAAGGCTCAGGTCAAGGCTGTGCTCAAGCTGGCGGATCTGCTGCGAGAGGGCCGGCTGGGACAGTGACAGGCGTTCAGCGGCGCGGCCGACATGGCCTTCTTCATACACCGCGACGAAATAACGCAGTTGGCGAAAATCCATAAGTATTACTTATTGAAAAAGCTGAAAAAACGGAATGGCCGCAAGCGCCGCCGAGGCCTAGTCTATCGCCGTATTCCAGCGGGTTACAGCGATCAATTCGCGCATTGTTACCCCGTTTGAAAAACACTTTTGATAGGAAAGGCAAAATTATCACACGCCGGCGTCAAGACCGGACGTTGCCCTTTGCCGTGACTGGCCGGAGCCCCCGATGAACCTGTTCAACCTGCGCCGATCGGCCCCCGCCGCGGCCGTCGAGCCAAAGCGTGTGCCGGTAATCGTGCCAGACGCATCGGCGTTGTCCCGCGAGCGCCTGATGCCCAGCGCCGAACGTGCGCCACAAGTGTTCGTGCGTGGCCAGGGTTCCTGGTTGTGGGACAACGAAGGGCATGCCTACCTGGATTTTACCCAGGGCGGCGCAGTAAATAGCCTCGGCCACAGCCCCAGCGTGGTGGTCAAGGCGCTGGGAAACCAGGCCCAGGCGTTGATCAACCCGGGGGCTGGTTTCCATAGTCGTGGTCTGCTGGCGCTGGCCAACCGCTTGTGCCAGAGCACCGGTAGCGATCAGGTGTACCTGCTCAACAGTGGCGCCGAGGCCTGTGAGGGGGCTATCAAGCTGGCGCGCAAATGGGGCCAACTACACCGCAACGGCGCCTATCACATCATCACTGCCAGCCAGGGCTGCCATGGCCGCAGCCTGGGGGCCTTGTCGGCGTCCGATCCGCTGCCGTGCAACCGCTGTGAACCCGGCCTGCCTGGCTTCAGCAAAGTGCCATTCAACGACCTGGCGGCGCTGCATGCAGAAGTCGACTCGCGAACTGTGGCAATCATGCTTGAACCGGTCCAGGGCGAGGCAGGTGTGATTCCCGCGACAAGGGAATACCTCACAGGCGTCGAGCGGTTGTGCCGTGAGCTGGGCATCCTGCTGATCCTTGACGAGGTGCAGACCGGCATTGGCCGCTGCGGAGCATTGCTGGCCGAGGAAACCTACGGGGTGCGCGCTGACATCATTACCTTGGGCAAAGGCCTGGGAGCCGGCGTGCCGCTGGCGGCCTTGCTCGCTCGTGGTACCGCCTGTTGTGCGGCCCCCGGCGAGCTGGAGGGCAGCCACCACGGTAATGCGCTGATGTGCGCTGCGGGCCTCGCGGTACTGGATACCGTACTGGAGCCGGGCTTTTTCGAGCATGTCCAGGACAGTGGCCGCCATCTGCGCGATGGCCTGAGCCGCCTGGCCGGCCGCTATGGCCAGGGCGAAGTGCGCGGCCAAGGGCTGCTCTGGGCGCTTCAGTTGCAGGAACATCTGGCCAAGGACCTGGTGCAGGCAGCCTTGCACGAGGGCCTGCTATTGAATGCGCCGCAGGCCGATGTGGTGCGTTTTACACCGGCGCTGACGGTGAGCAAAGGCAACATCGATGAAATGCTCCTGCGCCTGGCCCGGGCCTTCGCACGCCTGCACGCGCAGCAGCATGCCCGCCGTGAAGTCTCGGCCTGATAAGAATTCTACGAACCGTCTGGCGTTCCTGCGCATCGCCCCTGGCCTGATTCATTTGGCCCGGGGCGTTTTTTTTGTGGTGGGGCAGGCCTTTGGCGAGGCGGCTGGGCCCTGCAAAAAAAACCACGACGTGCACCATTGGAACCTCTGTGATGCCCAGCTAGTCTCTGTTTAGACCCTTTGAGGAGAAACTTGCATGGACATCATTCGCATCATCATCGCCATCATCCTGCCGCCGCTGGGTGTGTTTCTGCAGGTCGGGTTCGGCGGGGCGTTCTGGCTGAATATCCTGCTGACCTTGCTGGGCTACATTCCGGGTATCGTGCATGCGGTGTATATCATCGCCAAGCGCTGAATCTGCTGGGGCCGCAGCGCGGCCCCAGGTTTCACAGGGCCAGCACCCGGCAATAGAATTTCCATTCCTCCTCAAGGGCATGTGCAAGGTTTTCGGCCTTTCGAAAGCCATGCCGTTCGCCCGCATAGAAGTGCCCCTCGGCCTCGATGCCATTGGCCGTTAACGCTTCAAGCATCGAGCGCGTCTGCTCCGGCACCACCACAGCATCCAGTTCACCCTGAAAGAAAATCACCGGTACGTTGATCTGCTCGGCGTGCAGCAGTGGAGTACGTTGGCGATAGCGCTCGGCATCCTGTTGCGGGTCACCGATCAGCCAGTCGAGGTAATCGCCTTCGAACTTGTGCGTGGCGCGGCCAAGCGCAACCGGGTCACTCACCCCGTAGAGGCTGGCACCGGCACGGAAGACGTCATGGAACGCCAGGGCGCACAGGGTGGTATAACCGCCGGCACTGCCACCACGTATGAAGGCTTTGCGGGGGTCTATCAAACCGCGTTCGGCCAAGTGTTCGACCGCCGCGCAGGCATCCTGAACATCGCTCTGGCCCCAGCGCAAGTGCAGGGCCTGGCGATATTCGCGACCATAACCAGTACTGCCCCGATAGTTCAGGTCGGCAACGGCAAAGCCACGCTGGGTCCAGTACTGAACCCGTGGGTCCAGGACCGGATAGCAGGCTGAGGTTGGCCCACCATGGATGAACACCACCAGTGGGGAAGGCCCTTTGGCGCCGGCTGCCGGATAAAAGAAACCATGGGCAACCTCACCGCCACTGTCGTAGAGGATGGATTGCGGCAGGCTGATGCAATCGGCTGGCAGTAACTCGGCGCCGCCTGCCAGAACCCGTACTTCGTGGCTTGCCCGGTCAATGGCAATGACGGCTGGCGGGCTGATCGGCGAGGCAGCGATTGCGTAGAGATGCCCGGCGTCGATGGCCAGGCTACGAAAACGACTATAGGCACTGGCGAAACGCTCCATCTGACCGTCGGCTGTGCGTAGCCCGAGTTGCCCTACGCCACCTTCGAACCAACTGGCCAGGTAGCTTTGTGGTCCGAGTGCCAGCCAGGTACTGGTGCCCAGTTGCCAGGGGGCGGCAGCGTGGTCCGCAGGCTCGGCCGGCAAGGCTTGCCATAGCCCGTCGAGCTCGCCCCAGGGCTGCCAGAAACCATTACGGTCGGACAGGCAGTACAAGCGCCCTTCAGCGTCGAAGCGCGGTTGCTGGAGGGATTCGTCATTCGCCGCGATGCAGCGCGGCGCGCCCCAGCTACCGTCACTTTGCCGTTCGCGACACATCAGCCGTGTGACTGTCCATGGCTGCGCCGGTCGGTCCCATTCGATCCAGGCCAGACGTGTGCCATCGGCGCTGATCGTAGGGGATGCATAGAAATCAGCGCCTGCGGCGAGCACTTCAACGGTGCCCTCACCCAATGCCACCAGGCGATGTTCCACACTCTCGCCATGGCACTCCTCGACCGCCAGCACTTGGCCGTCGTGCCATTGCAGGTCGCCGTAGCGGCATTGGGCATTCTGGGTCAACGCATGCGGTGGCGCGCCATCAAGTCCCTGGTGATAGATCTGCTGGTCCTTCTCGTTGACGAACACCACTGCGTCATCGCTCAGGCAGAAACTGCCTCCACCGTATTCATAGACCCGGCTGCGCACGCTGAAGCCGTCAGGCGTGAGGCAGCGTGCCTGCTGGTCACGCCAGCACCAGATGCGGCAGGCACCGTCGGCCGGGCGAAATTCATTCCAGAACAGGCCTTTGGGGCTGGCTTTGAGTTCGGCGAAATCGGTGCCGGCGGCGACGGCCTGCGCGGCACTGAATTCACCCGCGGGCAATGACACGTGAGTTGCGCTCATTACGGAAGGTCATCTGTTCAATGGCGAGGTCGGCCGTTTCTGCCTCCTCGCGGGCCTTGAGGATGATGCCGTGGTCGCTCGACTTGGCGCACACCGGGTCGGCGTTGCTGGCATCGCCGGTGAGCATGAAGGCCTGGCAGCGGCAGCCGCCGAAGTCCTTTTCTTTCTCGTCGCACGAGCGGCAGGGCTCGGGCATCCAGTCATAACCACGGAAACGGTTGAAGCCGAACGAGTCGTACCAGATGTGCTTGAGGTCGTGATCGCGAACATTCGGGAACTGCACCGGCAGCTGACGTGCGCCATGACAGGGCAGGGCAGTGCCGTCCGGCGTGATGGTCAAAAACAGGCTGCCCCAGCCATTCATGCAGGCCTTGGGGCGCTCCTCGTAGTAGTCCGGCGTGACGAAGATCAGCTTGCACGGGTTGCCTTCGGCCTTGAGCTTTGCACGGTACTCGTTGGTGATGCGTTCAGCGCGTTCAAGCTGCGCACGGGTCGGCAACAGGCCCAGGCGGTTGAGGTGTGCCCAGCCATAGAACTGGCAGGTGGCGAGTTCGACGAAGTCGGCCTCCAGTGCCACGCACAGCTCGATGATGCGGTCGATCTTGTCGATGTTGTGCCGGTGGGTGACGAAGTTGAGCACCATCGGGTAGCCATGGGCTTTCACTGCCCGAGCCATCTCCAGCTTTTGTGCGAAGGCCTTTTTCGACCCCGCCAGCAGGTTGTTCACCTGCTCGTCGCTGGCCTGGAAACTGATCTGGATGTGGTCCAGGCCGGCTTCCTTGAAGTTGGCGATACGTGCCTCGGTCAGGCCGATGCCGGAGGTAATCAGGTTGGTGTAGTAACCCAAGCGGCGCGCCTCGCCGATCAGCTCGGCGAGGTCCTGGCGCACCAGCGGCTCACCGCCGGAAAAACCGATCTGCGCGGCACCCATTTCACGGGCTTCGGCCATCACCTTGAACCACTGCGCGGTCGACAGCTCCTTGCCCTGTTCGGCGAAGTCGAGGGGGTTGGAGCAGTAAGGGCACTGCAGCGGGCAGCGATAGGTCAGTTCGGCCAGCAGCCACAGCGGCAGGCCGACCGGTACCTCAGGCGAGAGTGATCCAGTGTTCGCCACGGGCCACCTCCATGAATTGCTCGATGTCATCAGCGACTTCGGGCACACCAGGGAATTGCTGTTCGAGCTCGGTGATGATCGCGTTCACATCACGTTTTCCGTCGATCAGGCCGCCTATGAGGGACGCGCTGTCGTTGAGCTTGATCATGCCCTCAGGGTAGAGCAGCACATGGCCTTTCTGCGCCGGTTCGTACTGGAAACGGTAACCGGGGCGCCAGTTCGGCACTTGCTTGCGGTCGAAACTCATAGGGCAATCCCCTTGTGCCATACCCGTTGCTGGGTGACGGTGTGATACGGCGGGCGGTGCAGCTCGTAGGCCATGCTCATGGCATCGAGCATGCTCCAGAGGATATCCAGCTTGAACTGCAGGATTTCCAGCATACGCTCCTGGGCCGCCCGGGTGGTGTAGTGCTGCAATGTGATCGTCAGACCGTGTTCGACATCGCGCCGGGCCTGGCCCAGGCGGGTGCGGAAGTACTCGTAGCCGGCAGGATCGATCCACGGATAGTGTTGCGGCCAGCTGTCCAGGCGCGACTGGTGGATCTGCGGGGCGAACAGTTCGGTCAGCGAGCTGCTGGCCGCTTCCTGCCAGCTGGCACGGCGGGCGAAGTTCACGTAGGCATCGACGGCGAAGCGTACACCTGGCAGCACCAGCTCCTGGGAACGCAGCTGGTCCGGGTCGAGCCCCACGGCCTGGCCCAGGCGCAGCCAGGCTTCGATACCACCGTCTTCGCCCGGGGCTCCGTCGTGGTCGAGCAGGCGCTGGATCCACTCACGGCGCACTTCGCGGTCCGGGCAGTTGGCCAGGATCGCGGCATCCTTCATCGGGATGTTCACCTGGTAATAGAAGCGGTTGGCCACCCAGCCCTGAATCTGTTCGCGGGTGGCGCGCCCTTCGTACATCGCCACGTGGTAGGGGTGATGAATGTGGTAGTAGGCGCCCTTGGCGCGCAGGGCCTGCTCGAATTCGGCAGGCGACAGTGGCAGTGCCTCGCTCATCGGGCCTCCTTACAACTCGATGCTCATGCCGTCGAAGGCGACTTCCACCCCTCGGCGCTGGACCTCGGCGCGTTCGGGGGAGTCTTCGTCCAGAATCGGGTTGGTGTTGTTGATGTGGATAAGTACCTTGCGCTGGCGTGGGAAACCGTCCAGCACTTCGAGCATGCCGCCGGGGCCGTTCTGCGCCAGGTGACCCATTTCGCGGCCAGTACGGGTACCGACCCCGCGGCGCTGCATTTCATCATCCTCCCACAGCGTGCCGTCGACCAGCAGGCAGTCAGCGCCGTGCATCATTGCCAGCAGCTTGTCGTCGACCTGGCCCAGCCCGGGCGCGTAGAACAGTTTGCCGCCGGTGCGGATGTCTTCCACCAGCAGCCCCAGATTGTCGCCCGGATGTGGGTCGAAGCGGTGCGGGGAGTAAGGCGGTGCGGCGCTGCGCAGTGGGAACGGAGTGAACCTGAGGTTGGGGCAGGCCGGGATGACAAAGCTGCCCTCGAGCTCGATGAGGTTCCACTGCAGGCCACCGTTCCAGTGGCTGAGCATGTTGAACAGCGGGAAGCCGGTGGTGAGGTCCTGATGGACCATGTCGGTACACCAGACCTGATGCGGGCAGCCTTCGCGCAGGCTGAGCAGGCCGGTGGTGTGGTCGATCTGACTGTCGAGCAGGACGATTGCGTTGATGCCGGTGTCGCGCAGGGCGCGGGCCGGCTGCATTGGCGCGAAGGCCTGCAGTTGGGCACGGATGTCGGGTGAGGCGTTGCACAGGATCCAGTGCACACCGTCATCGGACAAGGCTATCGACGACTGGGTGCGTGCGGTGGCGCGCAGGCTGCCATCGCGATAGCCCTTGCAGTTGGCGCAGTTGCAGTTCCACTGCGGGAAGCCACCGCCGGCGGCGGAACCGAGAATCTGGATGTACATGGTTGCTCTCTATCCGAACTGTCCGAAGAACCGTAGCCGAAAAAACGACAACGCCCCGGCTGGCCGAGGCGTTGAAACGCAGGCAATGCTTAGCGGCTGGCGAAGTACATGGTCACTTCGAAGCCGATACGCAGGTCAGTGTATGCAGGTTTGGTCCACATGGTTTTTGCTCCTTCCGGGTTAGGGTAGAGGGTTCAGCTATTTGTTTGGCGTCGCCTCGCGCCGAAGGTTCCGGCGGCTGAGATAGCGTTATCTTACAAGAAAATCTTGTACCGAAAGGTTAATTCTTCGAAAAGCGCCCTTGCGGTATACGTAACAATTGACGCCGGATCAGTGCCAGGCCCCCTCTGTCGCAGGCCCATTGGCCAGGCAGAGCAAGGGTGAATCGGCTGCGAGCAAGCGGCCCAGCAAATCGTCCAGATGCGCCTGTTGCGTCTTCAGGATAGCCACGCGTAACGCGGGCAGATCGTCGGGTAGTGTAGCCAAGTGTGTCTGCCATGCCCAATCGGCAAGCTCCGCGTTGGCCATGGCTCGTTCGTCGAACTGCTCCGCCAACCCTTGGCGTGCAGCAGCGTCGAGACGTACACCTTGGCGCAGGAGGGCGAGCAGGTGACCGAGGATCTCGGCGTGGGTGGCATGGGGCGATTGCACGCCGAACAGCAGCCCGCCGATGCCCTCGACCTGACGAAAGGTACTGAACACGGCGTAACCCAGCTGCAATTCCACCCGTAGCCTTTGGTACACGGGCCCTTGCAGCAACTGGGCGAGAAGCCGGCCGCAGGCTTGCTGATGGGCAGGCATGGGGCAAAAAAGCAACAGTGCGGGTTCGCTGCCCGGCACTTTGGCGTGATGCCAGCGGCGGCCCTGCCAGTCGGGCGGCGGTACCGGCATGCCGAACTGCCCGGGGCAGCCTTGCAATGCTGCGCTCAGGGCTTGCAGGGCGGTTGCGTCGAACCCCACAGCCAGGCCATGCCATCGGCTGTGCTGCCATGCATCGTCGAGCGCCTGTTGATTGAGCGCGCGGGTTGGTTCGGGCTTTGGTGCTGCGCCGGTGAGTGCATCTGGCAGTTGGTTGAGCAGGGCCCTGATCGGGATCAGCAAGGGGGGCTGTTGTGTCGCAGGCTCCCAGTCAGCGGGCGAACGCAAGCACGCCATCGCGAGTTCGACGGCCCTCGTGACCGCTGCGGGCAGGCCAGTGCAACGCAGCTGCCAATAGTCGCCTGCGGCACTGAACTGCAGTTGCAACGCGGCACGCTCGCATCGCGCCTGTAGCGGCTGCAGGGCGCGTTCGAGCACGGCGTGCAAGCCCTGGCGCAGGGCCGAAGGCACTTGCCAGCGCAGGTGAACTGCCCCGTATTGGCGTGCCGCCGGCAGTTGGTCACTGACCGTCAGCGCTGCAGGCAATTGAGGCGCCTGCGTGGGGGGCAAGCCGGTAAACAGCAAAGGCTCGGGTGCTGGCAACTGCCATTGCCCATGCTTGCGCGATGGCAGGCCTTCGAGCAGTGCCTGAAGTGCGCAGAGTGCTTGTGCATCAAGTGCCGCCAATGGCTGGCCTGCGCTGTCACGGCGGGCCAACTCGAGGGGGCTGGCGTTGCGTTCGCGGCTCTGTTGCAGAAGGTCGAATTCGGCGTTCAGGTGCGCCGGATCGGATTGCCGGATGAAGCCGAACCATCCGTGCAGCAGGGCGTGTACTTCCTCTGCACAGGCGTCTGCGCTGAGTTCGAGCTCGATGTGCCAGAGCATCTGCCCGGCGAAGGCATACAGCATTTCAGCCTTGAAAGATTGCAGCCAGCTGCGCTGGCGCAGTGCATCCAGCCAGGTGCCCGGCCTGCTGTCGTTCAAGCCGGCAATCAGCAACTCCAATGCTCGTTCGCCACCAGGGGGCAGGTTTTCATGGGTGAATACCAGGGCTGTGTTCGTGTTCGACAGGGCAGGTGGCGGCGTTTGGGGCGTGCGTTCGCCGAAGGCAAACAAACCAGCGTATTGCCTGCCAAGCTGTTCGAGCTCATCCAGTGGCTGCGGCCCACACAGGCTCAAGGTGATCTGGCCACCGTGGTAGTAGCGTTGATGGAAATCTGTGAGAGCCCGCTGAAAGGCAGGATCCTGCAACGCCAGGGTATACCGGTTGCCAGCATGAAAACCGCCTAGCGGATGGCCAGCCGACACTGATTGCAGCAGGGCAAAATCTTTCTGGGCCTTAGGGTTGCGCGACCAGGCGATGAATTCGGCATGGATCACTTCACGCTCGCGGCGCTGGCGTTCGCTACCCAGGTCGGGTTCGGCGAGCATCTGGCAAAGGCGCTCCAGCCCGCCGGCCAAGGCTGCGGGCGGGACTTCAAAGAAGAAATCGGTGGTGCGTTCGCGGGTGCTGGCGTTGACCTGCCCGCCGAGGGTCTGGACGTAGCGCATCAGGCCGTCATCCAGGGCAAATCGAGGGGTGCCCAGGAAGAACAGATGCTCGAGAAAGTGCGCGAGCCCTGGCCATTTTGCCGGGGCATCGTGGCTGCCCGCGTGGACCCTCAGCGCCGCAGCCGAGCGCTTGAGCCGCGGGGCGTGGCGCAGGGTGAGCTGCAGGCCGTTGGCTAATCTGAGGTGGCGAGTGGCATCAGGCATGGGGGCTCCGGGGTAAGCACTCATGCTAACAAATTAGTTGGCCTGAGCACCGACTCAGGCCCCTCTCAGCCCCGCCGCAGATGCAATTCTTGGCGCAGATCTACGAGGTAAGGAAACGCTTGGCGCCCCTGCACCACCTGTTCATGCTGCAGTTCCGCCAGCAACTGGCACTCATCCCGACCGGCCATGGCCAGCAGGCTGCCATCCGGCCCGATGATGCTGCTCTGACCGCAGTACTGGATATCGCCCTCGGCCCCGCAATAGTTGGCATACACCAGGTAACACTGGTTTTCCTGGGCCCGGGAGCGCACCGTCACCTGGCAGACAAAATCATACGGTGTCATGTTTGCGGTCGGCACCAGGATCAGCTCAGCGCCGTCCAGCGCCAGGCGCCGGGCATTCTCCGGAAACTCGATGTCGTAGCAGATCAGCAACCCCACCTTCCAGCCCTCCAGCTCGACCACCGGAAAGTGATCGGCACCGGGGCTGAACATGGAGCGGTCCAGCTCACCAAACAGGTGCGTCTTGCGGTAATTGCACAGGCTGCGGCCATGGGCGTCGATCAGTTGCACGCTGTTGTAGATCGCGCCATCGTCAGTGCGCTCGGGGTAGCCGTAGACGATGGCGATGCGATGCGCTTGGGCGATTTCCACCACCTCCATGGCCGACGGGCCATCATCGGCCTCTGCCAGGCGTTCTACCTGTGCCAATCCGATGTTGTAGCCGCTCAGGAACATCTCCGGACACACCAGCAACTGCGCGCCGCGCTCGGCCGCCAACTGCGCCTGGTGGCGCAGCCGTTGCAGGTTGCCGGGCACGTCCAGCGGGTTGGGTTTGCCCTGGAACAGAGCGATGCGCATGCTGCCTCCTTGTCTCAGTCTGCCAGGGCGATTGGCCCGATCTCGTCGAACACGTCGCCTGGGCCTGGGTTGTCCGGATGGGTCTGGCCACCGAAGTGGTTCATGATACCCCACACCGCATTCAGCGAAGTCTGCACTGCCCCCTCGACCCAGGCCGGGGTCCAGGACACGTCATCGCCGGCAATGAACATCCCGCGCTGCTCCATTGGCATGTCCTGCTGCATGAAGTGCGCGTACATCCGTTGGTTGTAGCGATAGTGGCCAGGCAGTGCGCCCTTGAAGGCACCGAGGAAGTGCGGGTCGGCCTCCCAGGAAATGGTGATCGGATCGCCGATGATATGCCCGGCGATATCGGTCTTGGGGTAGATCTTCTTCAGTGCATCCAGGGCCAGTTGCACGCGTTTTTCCACTGGGTGCGGGAGCATCTTCAGGGCGTCGCTCATCCAGGCGTAGGACAGGCAGATCACGCCTGGCTTGTCGTCGCCGTTGTCGAACAGGTAGGTGCCGCGCGTCAGCCGATCAGTGAGGG
Source organism: Pseudomonas putida (assembly GCF_016406145.1). Lineage (NCBI taxonomy): Bacteria > Pseudomonadati > Pseudomonadota > Gammaproteobacteria > Pseudomonadales > Pseudomonadaceae > Pseudomonas > Pseudomonas putida. The sequence goes on along the minus strand of NZ_CP066306.1, from coordinate 5,317,444 downwards.
TCATGCTCATCAGGTCGCGGCCGGTTTGCGGGTCTTTGTCCTTCCAGAACGGCCGATCGACCATGACGAAAGTCTTCGACGACTGCATGTAGCGGGTGCGGTCCAGGGCCATCCACATCTTTTGCGAGAACAGTGACTCTTCACAGTCGATCTGGGTGGTCAGCAACCAGCTCTGGCAGGTGGCGAGCACGGCGCCGTAGTGGCGAGTGTCGCCCCAGTTGTCGGTGACGGCCAGGCGCCCGTCGGCTGCGCGGGCGATGCGCTTTACCCCGGTGCGCGGTGCGCCGCCATGCAGCGCGCTCAGGCTGGTGCCCTCGGGCCAGTGGGCGCAGCGCTCCGGTACATGGCGCCAGATGCCTTGCGGTACCTGCTCCACGCCGCCGACGATCAGGTGCTGGTGGTCGTCGCAGTTGGTCATCACCACACGGAAGATTTCCAGCATCGAGTTGGGGAAGTCCGAGTCCCAGCCGCCTGTGCCGAAGCCGACCTGGCCGAACACCTCACGGTGCTGGAAGCTCAGTTGGGCGAACGAGCGCGAGGTTGCGACGAAGTCGTAGAAGGTGCGGTCGTCCCACAGCGGCACCAGCTTGTTCCACAGCGCTTTGAGGCGCGGAACATCGCGATCGCGGATCGCCTGCTGGATATCGGCGAACTGCGCGCCGCTTTCCAGCGCGTCGGCCCAGGCATCGGCCACCTCGTGGAACAGTTTGGGCAAATCGCTGACTTTTTCGGCGTAGTAGGTCTGGCCTTCCAGGTCGATCACCGTGCTGCCGGATGCCGGTGTCAGCGGGTTGGGGAAGGGCTTGGTTTCCAGGCCCAGCTTGTCCACATAGTGGTAGAAGGCGGTGGAGGACACCGGAAAGCGCATGCCACCGAGCTCGGCGATGACCCCGTCGGTGCCATTGAAGGCCTGGGAGCGCAGTCGGCCTCCCATTTTCGAGGCCTCATACACCACAGGCTTGAGCCCCAGCTTCATCAGCTCGTAGGCCGCCACCAGGCCTGCGATGCCGGCACCGACGATAGCGACTTCCTCACCGTGGCGATCAGCCGGAATGCTGCCCAGACCAGCTGGGTGTTCCAGCCAGTCGTCGAAGCCGAACGGGAAGTCCGGGCCGAAGATGGTGATGGGTTTCTTGCCGTCGGCCGGGTGGCGGTTTTTCTTGTTCATTGCAGTGACCTTGCCAGAGCGGCTGCGCAGGGGCGGAGCCTGAGTATAGGAGATGCCTGGTGGTCATTTTAGGGCGACGGGTGTTCGTAATTAAGATGCAAAGCGTCGTCGTATTGGCGTTTTATTTGTCATAACGACATGTATATCAATACTTTTGACGATGGATGCTTGGCAGCTGCACCGCTGCCATTTAGACGGGCTGGCCGCGGTCCACTTTGCTGCTGAGGATGATCGAGGTGGTGGTCTTCTCCACGCCTTCTACGCTGCCAATCTGGTCCAGCAACTGGTCCAGTTGTTCTGGCGAATCGCTGCGCAGCCATGCTACGTAATCGAACTCGCCGCTGACCGCGCACAATTGCTGCACTTGCCCCATGGCAGCCAGGCGCCGCACGACCTCCTTGCCAGAGCGCGGTTGCACCTTGATCCCGACATAGGCTTGCAAGCCACCATCGGCCAGGCGCTGGCCCAGGCGTACGCCATATCCGGTGATGACTTTTCCCTTCTCCAGGCGCGCCAGGCGCGAGTTGACGGTAGTGCGAGCGATACCCAGGTGGCGGGCAAGGGTGGCAACGCTTTCGCGGGCATTGATCTGCAGCAGGGCGATCAGTTGGTGATCGATGTCATCGAGGGCGATCTGGCGGGGATTCGACATGGCGAGTCTCTACAGTGGGCTTGCAAGCCTAGCCAGGCTGCAGCGACCAGGGCAAGACAAAGTGCTGATGCGTGGCTGACTTGATTGCGGCATCATGGGTGGCTGATCCAAGTGGGCCCACGTCGTGAATTTCGAAACCTTGCTGGAATGCTGGCGACAGGAGGTCTCCAACAAGAAAAAGCCCGGACGCCGTATCAGCTTGTTCTTCAACGTGCTGCGTCGAGCGCGCAAGGACAACAAGCTGCGCTTTCTTTTCGCCTATCGCCTGGCGCAGTACCTCGATGGTCGCGGCGGCCTGAGCAGGCGATATGCCCGCGGCATGCAGCAGCGGCTCAACCTCAAGTACGCCGTGGACATCGACATCGGCGCGCAAATAGCTCCCGGCCTTCGTATCGCCCATCTGCCAGGTGTGGTGATCACCCGCCACGCAAGCATCGGGCGTAACTTTTTCATACGGCAGAATTGCTCGGTCGGGATCAAGACCCTTGGCCTGGACCATTACTCGCTGTGCATAGGCGAGAACGTCAGCCTCGGTGCCAATAGCTGCATCGTTGCTGACCATATCAGCATCGGCAACAACGTGGTCATTGGGGCCATGTCTCTTGTGACCCGGGACATTCCTCCCGATAGCACCTTCTACAACCCGCGCCAGCGGAACATGTAGACACGGCAGGATTCTTGAGAGCCTGAAAATGAAGAAAGCCGCGCAATCGCGCGGCTTTCTTGTATCGGATGTCCACACGGACTCGAACTGGCGTAATGGCAGGATCGTGTCGCGTTGCGCTGTTTTGTCGCTGCGAGGTCAGCCTTGAGCGTTTTCCGGGTGCTGTAGCTGGTAGCGCGTGCTGCGCCCGCCGCCGGGCAGTCGGGCAAGGCAGCCCTTCTCGACAAGATCGCTCAGGTGGCGCGTGGCGGTGGCTTTCGAGACCTTGGCCACGGCCTGGTATTGCGCGGCGCTGATGCCGTTCTCGAAACCTCTCTCGCCGCCATCGAGCAGGCGGTTAAGCACTTTGATCTGCTCGGCAGATAAAGCTTGGCTGCGGTGAGCCTGCCAGAAGCGCGCCTTGGCCAGCACGCGGTCTATACGAGCAAGGGCTTGCTCCAGACTCTTGAGCAGCGTTGCGAGGAACCATTGCAGCCAGGCGGTGATATCCAGCGTGCCCTTCTGGCTGGCCTCCAGGATGCGGTAATAGCCGGCACGATCGTCGAGGATGCTAGCCGACATGGCGTAAAAGCGGATAGCGTGCTGTTCGCCCTGAGCCAAAGCCAGGTCGGTGATGGCGCGTGTAAGACGACCATTGCCGTCATCGAATGGGTGCAGGGTAACGAACCAGAAGTGCGCAATGCCGGCACGCAAGAATGGGTCGAGGCTCGCATCGCTGCGGCTGCTCTGGAACCAGGCAAAGAAGTCGTCCAGTTGCGCTTCCAGCCCGGCGCGAGGTGGGGCCTCGAAATGTACGGTAGGGCGCTCGAGACGACCGGAAACTACCTGCATGGGCTCTTCGCCGCGCAGCATGCCGACGCGTAGCGGGCGGGCCATCAAGTGGTCATCGCTGGGGAACAGCCAAGCATGCCAGGCGAACAGCCGCTGCAGAACGAGCGGCTGCTGATAGGCGCGGGTGGCATCGAGCAGCAGTTGCGCCAGGCCTTCGGATCGAGAGGTGGTGCGACCTTCCTCGTTCAGCCCCAGGCGCCGCGCCAGCGACGAGCGCACCGAGCCGACATTCAGCTGCTCACACTCGATGGCGGATGAAGTGACGATATTCTGCAGTAGGGCATCCAGGCTGCTCTGCACTTGCGTGTCACTACTTACAGCTCCCAGCATCCCGAGCAAGCGACCCTGAGCCTGGCTGCAAGCGCGCAGCAGCGGGGCAAGTGCATCGGCTTGCCAGCTAAAGTGCGCCCAGTTGGGGTGCTGCCAGATCCAGAGCGGTTCATTCATGGAGGGGTGCTCTTTTTTGAGCCGATTAACGAGCTTATTCGGCTCATTTGGTGAGCCGATAATGCCGGCTATTCGGCTCCCTGTCCAACTCCACTAGTGTCAGGAACTCAGAATATAAGCATCTTTTGTGGTGGTGTTGTCAGCGGCGGGAGGCGTTCTTCCTCTGCAGGCAAGCGACGATCTTGGGGATTTTTACTTTTAGGCCGCAGGGTCGGTTGTTTTCCTGCAGACATGAAAAAACCGCGCAATGCGCGGTTTTGAAGGTGGTGGGCCCACACGGACTCGAACCGTGGACCAAAGGATTATGAGTCCTCTGCTCTAACCAACTGAGCTATAGGCCCTCAGTAAGTGCCCGGATTATAACGAGGGTTTCGAAAGCGTGCCATCCGAAAGATCGGTTAGTGCTATGCGAAGAAACGCCGCTGCAAAATCATCTGGTGGCAGCGGCAGGCTGACGATATAGCCCTGGATCTGTTCACAACCTTCGGCAGCCAGGAACCGCTGCTGCGCCTGGTTCTCCACCCCTTCGGCAATGATGGTCAACTGCATGCTGCGCCCCAGCGCGATGATGGCGCGGGCGATGGCTGCATCGTGCGGGTCGTCCGGCAAACCGCGGATGAACGACTTGTCGATCTTGAGGATGTCCAGTGGCAGGCGCTTGAGGTAGCTCAGGGATGAGTATCCGGTGCCGAAATCATCGATCGCCAATTGCACACCCAGTTGCTTTAGCTGGTGCAGCACGGCCAAGGCTTCTTCGGCCTGGCTCATGATGAAGTTTTCGGTAATTTCCAGCTGCAGGTCGCCCGCCTTCAGTTGGTAGGTCTTGAGCAACTGCTCGATGCGCTTGGCCAGGCCATGATGGCGCAGCTGCGCACCGGCGAGGTTTATCGACAGCGGGCCGAAGGCCTGGTAGTGCTTCTTCCAGTGGTGCATCTGCCGGCAGGCCTGCTCCAGTACCCAGTCGCCGAGCTGCAGGATGGTGCCATTCTCTTCGGCAAGGTGGATGAAGTGCTCTGGCGGCACCTCGCCGAAGGCGGGGTGGCTCCAACGTATCAGTGCTTCGGCGCCAACCAGGGTCTGGGTCTTGAGACTGAACTTGGGCTGGTAGCACAGGCTCATTTCGTTGCGTTCTATGGCGCGGCGCAGCTCGTGCTCCAGGGCAATACGTTCGCTGGCCTGGGCGGTGAGGTCACGGGTGTAGGCTTCGACCCGGTTGCGGCCTTTGGCCTTGGAGCGGTACATGGCGGCGTCGGCGTTGCGGATCAGCGTGGCGACGTCGGTACCGTCCTGGGGATAGAGACTGATGCCGATACTCGCGCTGGTGAAAAACTCGTGTTCGCCTGCCTGGAAGGGGGCGCTGAAGCATGACAGCAGTTTGTTGGCGATGGCGCTGGCGTCACTGGGTTTGTGCAGGCCGGGCAGCAGGATGATGAACTCGTCGCCACCCAGGCGCGCCACGGTATCGACGTCGCGCACTTGCTCCTTGAGACGCTGGGCGATGCCCTTGAGTAGCAGGTCGCCGACCGGATGGCCAAGGCTGTCGTTGATGTGCTTGAAGCGATCAAGGTCAAGGAACAGCACCGCGCCTTGGCGGTTGGAGGCTTGCGGGCAGATGAGCGCGGCCTGCAGGCGGTTCTCGAACAGCGCCCGGTTGGGCAGGCCGGTGAGCGGGTCGTGGTGAGCCTGGTAGTCGAGTTTGGCCTGAGCGTGCTTGAGGCTGGAAATGTCGGCGAACACGGCGACAAAGTGGGTGATCTCGCGGTCGCTATTGCGCACAGCGCTGATAGTCAGCCAGCCCGGGTAAAGTTCGCCATTTTTGCGTTTGTTGTAGATCTCGCCCTGCCAATGGCCTTCGGCTGTTAGCTGATGCCACATGGCGGCGTAGAAGGCGCTGTCATGCTGGCCGGAGGCAAGCAGGCGCGGGGTCTGGCCCAGGGCTTCGGTCTCGTTGTAGCCGGTGATTTCGCTGAACGCACGGTTTACCGCGCTGATGCGCTGGTCGATATCGGTGATCAGAACGCCTTCGGCGGTGTTTTCGAACACGGTGGCGGCCAGTTGCAGTTTTTCCTGCATCAGATGGCGCTCGGTGATGTCGCGGGCGATGGTCAGCATGCAGTCGACGCCGGCAATCGGCAGTGGCCGTGCGGACAGCTCGCAAAGGCGAATCTGCCCGTCGCTGCGGCGGATATGGCAGCTGAAATCACGCACGAAACCATCGCGGGCGAGTTGAGCGATCAGGCGTTTACGTTCATTGAGGTCGACCCAGATACCCAGGTCGAAAGACGTCTGGTCCAGGGCAGGGTCGAGGTCGTAGCCGGTCAGTCTGCAGAAACCCTCGTTGACCTCGATTAGCAAGCCATCGCTCTGGCGCGACAGCAGCAGGCCGTCCGGAGACGCGTGGAAGGCTTTGGCAAATTTCTCTTCGGAGGTTTGCAGTTGCTGCTGGGTTTCTTTCAGCTGGCTGATGTCGCGAACCGCGACTACGAAGGCCAGCGTTCCATCCAGCTCGAAGGTTTCGGCAGAGGTCAGGCCTGTGAATAATTCGCCATTGCTGCGCCGGAAGCTCATTTCCAGGTTGCGGATACCTCCTTGGTGCAGGCGCTCGAGCAACAAGGGCCCGGCGCCTTGGGCGCCCCACAGGTTCAGCTCTGTGGCGGTGCGGCCCACTACTTGACCCGGGGTCAGACCGATCTGCTCCTCGAAAGCTTCGTTGACCTCTAGCAGGCACCCATCACTGTGGCGTGCAATCAACAGGATGTCGGGGCATTGCTGGAATACCGAAGCGAACTTCTGCTCCGACAGGCGCAAGGCGTCTTCGGTACGCTTGGTTTCGCTGATGTCGATCATCAGGCCGCGCATCACCGGGCGGTGGCCATGCTCGATCATGCTGACGATATTACGTACCCAGAGTGAATGGCCATCGGCACGCATCACCCTGTAATCGAGGCTATGGTCGCGCCCGGCTGCTGTTTCGCTTTCGCAGTAGGCTTGGGCCCAGAGTGCATCCTCCGGGTGCAAAATGGTGCGCCAGAAGCCTGGTTTGAGCCATTCGTGCAAGGGGTAGCCAAGCAGGTCTTCGGCATGGGGTGAGACGTAGCTATAGGTGAAATCATTGGCGTCAGCTTCCCAGGCGATGGCTGAGAGGCTTTCGATCAGCCCACGATAGTGGTACTCGCTGCTGCGCAGTTCCTGTTCCAGTGCGATGCGCCTGGATATTTCCGAGCTGAGGCGGCGGTTGATGCGGATCACCACGGCCAGGATGGCGATCAGCAAAAGGACGCCGGGCAGGCCGTACATGAGCATGTCGTGCCAGAAGGTGCGTTGATCGACCACATTGCCGACCCAGCGTTGCTGGATCTGCCTGATCTCGTCAGTCGACATGTCGGCCATGACCTTGTCGAGGATGCCGACCAGAACCTTCTTGTCGCGCGGTGCGGCCATGGCCAGCTGATAGCGATAGGGCGTTTCGCCGCTGACATAAAGGCCGTCCAGCTTGAGCTGGCGCAGGCTCCAGATGCTCGAGGCGAGATCACCGACTACGGCATCCACCTCATCGGTGGCCAGTGCCTGCAAGGTCGAGCTGACATTGGGCATGGCGACCAGGTTGAGATCTGGATGGTGGGTACGCAGCAGTTCGTGTGGAGCGTAATTCTCCACCACAGCGATTTTCAGGCCGTACAGGTCCTTCAGTGTGCGGGGTTGCTGGCCGCCTTCATGGGCCAGGATGACGATGGGGAAGTCCAGATAAGGGCGCGTGAAAGCCAGGTAGCCTTGGCGTTCGGGGGTTGACATGACGCCGGGTAAAAGGTCGATGCGGCTTTCGCGCGCCTGTTCAAGTACCTCGGTCCAGGTGCTGGGTTCGACCGGCTTGAATGCCACGCCCAGACGGTCCTGGAGCATGGCGATGTAATCGGCGGCCAATCCCTGGTACCGGCCTTCCTGGTCACGAAATTCGAACGGTGGCCAGGAGGCGTCGACGCCCAGCTTCAACTGCGGGTGGGCAGTGAGCCAGGTTTTTTCCTCGTCTGTCAGGGTCAGGGCGCCGGCCGTTGTGTTCCACAGGATCAGGAGCAGCAACAGAATGGCCGGCATTGGCGGCATGGCAGCCTCGCATTCAGGTGGTCTGAACTCGAGTGTAGACGGGCAATCGCCGCTAAGGGTAGCTACTTGCCACGACCTTTTGTCACATAAGAAAAACCCCGGCCTGGGCCGGGGTTCGTCATCACTCGTCGAGGAAAGATCGCAGGTGCTCGCTGCGCGTCGGGTGGCGCAATTTGCGCAACGCCTTCGCTTCGATCTGACGGATCCGTTCACGGGTCACGTCGAACTGCTTGCCCACTTCTTCGAGGGTGTGGTCGGTGTTCATGTCGATACCGAAACGCATGCGCAGCACCTTGGCTTCGCGTGCGGTCAGGCCCGAAAGCACGTCGCGGGTCGCTTCCTTGAGGCTTTCGACCGTGGCCACGTCGATCGGGGACTGCATGGTCGAGTCCTCGATGAAATCGCCCAGGTGCGAATCTTCATCGTCACCGATCGGGGTTTCCATGGAGATCGGCTCTTTGGCGATCTTCAGGACCTTGCGGATTTTGTCCTCAGGCATCTCCATGCGCTCACCGAGCTCTTCCGGGGTCGGTTCGCGACCCATTTCCTGCAGCATCTGCCGGGAAATGCGGTTGAGCTTGTTGATCGTCTCGATCATGTGCACCGGGATACGGATGGTGCGTGCCTGGTCGGCGATCGAGCGGGTAATCGCCTGACGAATCCACCAGGTGGCGTAGGTCGAGAACTTGTAACCGCGACGGTATTCGAACTTGTCCACCGCTTTCATCAGGCCGATGTTGCCTTCCTGAATCAGGTCGAGGAACTGCAGGCCGCGGTTGGTGTACTTCTTGGCGATGGAGATCACCAGACGCAGGTTCGCCTCGACCATTTCTTTCTTGGCGCGGCGGGCCTTGGCCTCACCGATGGACATGCGGCGGTTGATGTCCTTGATCTCGGCAACGGTCAGGCCGGTCTCGGTCTCAAGGTCGATCAACTTTTGCTGGCAGGCGACGATGGCGGCGTCCTTTTCACCCAGGGCAGCAGCCCATTTGGTGTTGCGCTTGGCCAGGTCACCGCTCCAGGTCTGGTCGGTCTCGTTGCTCGGGAACAGGCGCAGGAAGTCGGCACGCGGCATGCGCGCATCACGCACGCACAGTTGCATGATGGCACGCTCTTGCTGACGCAGGCGGGCCAGGGCATCGCGAACGCGCTCTACCAGTACGTCGAACTGCTTGGGCACCAGCTTGATCGGCATGAACAGATCGGCCAGGGCCTGCATTGCACCGATGCTCTCGGCGTGGCTGCGGCCATGCTTTTTCAGCACCTTGAGGGTGATGGCGAGCTGATCCGACACCGCGCCGAAACGCTGGGCTGCAACGACTGGGTCCGGACCGCTTTCGGTCTCTTCCTCATCGTCACTGCTATCGTCGCTTTCTTCCTCGTCGTCGGCCTCTTCCTTCGCGGCTGCGGCCTTGGCGCCAGGGATCGGCACCTCTTCGGTCGGAGCGGCAATATTGTCGTCAGGGTCGATGTAACCGCTGAGAACATCGGACAGGCGGCCACCTTCGGTGGTGACGCGGTCGTATTCACCGAGGATGTAGTCAACTGTGCCCGGGAAGTGGGCAATAGCGCCCATCACTTCACGGATGCCTTCCTCGATACGCTTGGCGATTTCGATTTCGCCTTCGCGGGTCAGGAGCTCGACAGTACCCATTTCGCGCATATACATGCGCACAGGGTCGGTCGTGCGGCCGATATCGGTTTCAACGGCCGCCAACGCAGCAGCGGCTTCTTCGGCCGCGGCTTCGTCGGTGTCGGCTTCCGCCAACAGAAGGGCATCCGCATCCGGAGCACTCTCGAATACGTTGATCCCCATGTCGTTGATCATGCGGATGATGTCTTCCACCTGTTCAGGATCTGAAATATCCTCAGGCAGGTGGTCGTTGACCTCCGCGTAAGTCAGGTAGCCCTGCTCACGACCGCGGGTGATCAACTCTTTGATACGAGACTGCTGTTGCGCTTTTCCGGACATAACACCCTATCCACTGAAGGTCTTGGCGGGCAAAAAACAAGCCGAGGATTATACCCGAGCATGGGCCTCACGCGCCAGATGAGGTCGGCGTTTGTGCGGGAACATTCCGGCTCAGCAGGGCGAGAAGCTGAGATTTTTCCTCACTGCTCAACTCGCTTTGACGTGCTTTCCTGAGCAGATGTTCCAGGCTGCGCTCGCGTTGGCGGGCGGACAAGCTAGTTATAGTGTCGAAAAACTGTTGTTCAAGGTTGTCGGCCACGATCAGCCATTCCTTTTCTGCCAGGGCTCGCAGCAAGCGGCCCTGTTCAGTCCCGTGCCAGCGTGCGATCAGCTGCATTGAGCTTAGCCCAGGATTTTTCTGCGCGGCCTCGATCAGCGCCACCAGCAACTGGCTGTAGAGGTGCTCTTCGTCGGCAAAGTGGCTGGCGTCCTCGACTTTGCCGGCCAGCAGCGGGTGGTGCAGCAGCGTGCGCAAGGCCGCCAGGGTCGGGGGTTCCACCGGTGCTGGCGTGCGTGGTGGCGCTTCATCACGCTGCTGCCACGGCTTGCCTGCTTTGCGGTTCTTGTCCCAGGGCTTGTCGCTCCACGGCTTCTTGCCGCCCCCCTTGTTCGGCTTCCACTGCTGCTCCTGCTGCGCCGGGGCGTAGTCGTGTTGCGGCATGTCGCCATAGTCGGGGGTGTAGCTAGCCATGGCGTCGTAGTCGTAGCCAGGATCATAGTCCGGCACGCTGTTGGCGGCAGGTGCCTGCTGGGCCAACTGCTCGACCTGCTGTGGATCGAGGCCGGTAATTTCCTTCAGGCGGTTGCGCATCAACTGACGCAGGTTGGCGCCGGGAATTTTTTCGATCAACGGTGCAGCGAGGGTCGCCATGTGCGCCTTGCCTTCAAGCGAGCGCGGGTCGGCCTCGACGCTCAGTTGCTCGAAGAAATAGTCGGCCAGCGGCTGGGCGTGCTGGTTGATGCGCGCCATGAAGGCATCGGTGCCTTCTGCGCGCACCAGGCTGTCCGGGTCCTCGCCTTCGGGCAGGAACAGGAAGCGCGCGCGGCGCCCGTCCTGCAGTGCCGAGAGGGTCGACTCCAGGGCGCGCCAGGCGGCCTTGCGCCCGGCCTGGTCGCCGTCGAAGCAGAACAGTACGCTGGGCACCACGCGAAACAAGCGCTTGAGGTGTTCTTCGCTGGTGGCGGTGCCGAGTGTGGCTACGGCGTTGCGCAGGCCTTGCTGGGCCAGGGCGATGACATCCATGTAGCCCTCGACGACGATGATCTCGTCGAGGTTGCGGTTGTGCTTGCGCGCCTCATACAGCCCGTAAAGTTCCTGGCCCTTATGGAATACCGGGGTCTCCGGGGAGTTGAGGTACTTGGGCTTGTCGTCGCCCAGAACGCGGCCGCCGAAGGCGATGATGCGCCCGCGGCTGTCGCGTATCGGGAACATCACCCGGTCGCGGAAGCGGTCGTAGCGCTTGCCGCTTTCGGCGTTTTCGATCAGCAGGCCGGCGTCGATCATCACCTTCTGTTGCAGGGTGTCCGCGCCGAGGTGCTTGAGCAGGTTGTCCCAGCCAGGTGGTGCGAACCCCAGGCCGAAGTCGCGGGCAATCTCGCCCGACAGGCCGCGGCCCTTGAGGTAATCCACCGCTGCCTTGCGGGTGGGGTGGCTGCGCAGGGCCTGGCGGTAGAATTCCGAGGCTGCATCCAGCAGCGGGTAAAGCGGCGAGTCTGTAGGTTGTCGCGGCTTCTGGCCGCGCCGGCCTTCCTCGCGTGGTACTTCCATGCCTGCGGCGCGGGCCAGTTCCTCGACGGCCTGGGGAAAGTCCAGGTTGTCGTGGTCCATGACGAAACCCAGGGCGTTGCCGCCTGCGCCGCAACCGAAGCAGTAGTAGAACTGCTTGTCCGGGCTGACCGTGAAGGACGGGGTTTTCTCTTTGTGGAACGGGCAGCAGGCGGAGTAATTCTTGCCGGCCTTTTTCAGCTGGACACGCGAACTTACCACGTCGACGATGTCGAGGCGGTTGATCAGGTCGTCAATGAAGCTTTGGGGAATCAGCCCGGCCATGGCAGTCTCGTCATCTGGCAACTGGCAAGTCTAATCGCTAGCGCGCCGTTAGGGGCAAGAGCTGCTAGGGGATGTGCGAGGGAATGTGTGCTCGTCGGTAGCCTCCAGGTTAACCAGGGGCTCGTCAGTGAGGACGTGCACGACTGGTCGAAACCAGCTCTGACGTTTTGATGCGCTTTGCCCATTGCAAGTTGCGATGGACGCCTTGAGCTAGCTGCTCAAGGTTGAAACAAACCGCTGCCATCGGCCCGGCGGTGAGCCGGGCAGGGCAGAAGCTTTGCGTAGAACGGCTGTACTGTATTAGTACAGACGAACGGCGCGGCGCTGTTCGCGCTGAACTTTCTTGGCGTGACGCTTAACAGCAGCAGCTGCTTTACGCTTACGCTCGGCGGTCGGCTTCTCGTAAAACTCGCGGCTACGAACTTCAGCCAGTACACCGGCTTTTTCGCAGGAGCGCTTGAAACGACGCAGAGCTACGTCGAAGGGTTCGTTCTCTTTAACTTTGACGGCTGGCATCCAGGGCTACCTTAATTCATTACCGGGGTAGACGTGCTCCTGGCAAAACAAAGGTGTGCTGGAGAACGTCGGTTTTCAAGGGTTGCGGATGTTAACCCTTAGCAAGCCGGAATGCAAAGCCTCTGATCGAAAACCGCTGGTCGGCACCCGGCACGGGGACTATCATGCGCGGCTTCGAAATCAGCCCCCACAAGGGACGAGCCCATGCTAGTACTGGGATTGGAAACATCCTGCGACGAAACCGGCGTCGCATTATACGACAGCGAACGCGGTTTGTTGGCCGACGCGCTGTTCAGCCAGATCGACCTGCACCGCGTGTTTGGCGGGGTGGTACCCGAGCTTGCCTCGCGGGACCACGTCAAGCGCATGCTGCCCCTGATCCGCCAGGTGCTGGACGAGGCGGGCTGCGTGGCCACCGAGATCGACGCCATTGCCTACACCGCAGGCCCTGGCCTGGTCGGAGCGCTGCTGGTGGGGGCTTCCTGCGCCCAGGCTCTGGCTTTCGCATGGGATATTCCGGCGATCGGCGTGCATCATATGGAAGGCCATCTGTTGGCGCCCATGCTTGAGGAAAATCCACCGCAGTTTCCGTTCGTCGCTTTGTTGGTGTCAGGGGGGCATACCCAACTGGTTCGCGTCGATGGCATCGGCCAGTACGAGTTGTTGGGCGAGAGCCTGGATGACGCTGCTGGCGAAGCGTTCGACAAGACTGCCAAGCTGATCGGCCTCAATTACCCGGGTGGCCCGGAAATCGCTCGTCTGGCCGAACGGGGCGTACCGGGGCGCTTTGTGTTCCCGCGGCCGATGACCGACCGTCCGGGCCTGGCGTTCAGCTTCAGTGGCCTCAAGACCTTTGCCCTGAACACCTGGCAGCAGTGCCGCGATGCTGGCGACGACAACGAGCAAACCCGTTGCGACGTGTCCCTGGCGTTCCAGCAGGCTGTGGTGGAGACTCTGACCATCAAGTGCAAGCGCGCACTGAAGCAGACCGGCCTCAAGCGTCTGGTGATTGCCGGTGGCGTGAGCGCCAACAAGGCATTGCGTGCGTCCCTCGAGGACATGCTCGGCAGTATCAAAGGCAATGTGTACTACGCCCGTCCCCAGTTCTGTACCGACAATGGCGCGATGATCGCCTATGCCGGTTGCCAGCGGTTGTTGGCCGGGCAGCAGCAGGACCTGGCGATCAGCGTGCAGGCGCGCTGGCCGATGGAGCAGTTGCCACCGTTGTAAGCTGCCTGCGTGTGCGTCAGAAGTGGCGTTCGCGCCCGGCGAACAGATCGCGCAGGTTATTGCGGTGGCGCCAGACGATCATCACGGTCAGCACGCTGATCGGCAGCAGGGCCGCTGGCTCACGCCAGGCCAGCAGTGGCAGGGTCAGCGGTGTGGCAATCAGCGCGGCCAGCGAGCTGGTGCGGGTGAGGTAGAACGTCAGCAGCCAGGCGGCGATGGCCAGTAGCGCGGCGGGGAAGTACAGGCCCATGAGCATGCCGGCCGCCGTGGCCACGCCCTTGCCGCCCTGGAAGCGGAAGTACACTGGGAACAGGTGGCCGAGCACCGCGCAGACGCCTACCCAGGCCTGCTCTTGCAGGTCTAGCCCGGCCAGGCGTGCCAGCATTACGGGCAGCAAGCCCTTGCACAGGTCGCCAAGCAGGGTCAGGATCGCCATTTTGCGGCCCGCCAGGCGTAGCATGTTGGTGGCGCCGGCATTGCCCGAACCGCAGGAGCGCGGGTCCGGGCTGCCCGAGAGGCGGCTGAGGACGATGGCGAAGGACAGCGAGCCGAGCAGGTAGGCGAGCAGCGCCAGTAACCAAAACATGCTAACTATTCCGGGCGAGGACGCCCTGATTCTAACGGCGCCAGTCGCCCTTGTCGTGCTGTGGAGAGAAGTGCTTGGACAGAGTGTTCATCGAAGGCCTGGAAGTCGATACCGTCATCGGTGCCTATGACTGGGAACGGGATATTCGCCAGTGCCTGCGCCTGGACCTGAGTTTCGCCTGGGACAATCGCCCGGCAGCGGCCGGCGATGATCTGAACCTGGCTCTGGACTATGCCAGTGTTTCGGCGCGTATCCAGGCCTTTGCCGAGCAGGCGCGTTTCGAGCTGGTTGAGACGTTCGCCGAGCGGCTGGTCGCGGCCCTGATGGAAGAGTTCCACATCCCCTGGGTGCGGCTCAAGCTGACCAAGCCGGGCGCGGTCCCAGCGGCCCGTGGCGGTGTTGGTGTGGAGATCGAGCGCGGATGTCTCTGAGCACGGTTTACCTGGGCCTGGGCAGCAACATCGATCGCCATGCGCACCTGTGCGCCGGGCTCGATGCATTGGCGGCGATCCTCTGCGACATGCGTTGTTCTCCGGCGTTCGAAAGCCAGGCTGTGGGGATCAAGAGCGGTCCATTCATCAATTTCGTGGTGACGGGCAAGACGGACCTTGGGTTGATGGAGCTGGACCGCCGGCTCAAGTTCATCGAGGCCGACAATGGCCGCTATGCGCCTGACCGCAAGGGCCTGCCGCTGGATATCGATGTGCTGATGTATGACGATCTGCATGGCACGTTCGATGGGCTGGCGCTGCCCAGGGCCGAGATTCTGAAGAACGCGTTCGTGCTATGGCCGTTGGCATTGCTGGCGCCTGAGCTGGTGCACCCGGGAGAGGGTAAGAGCATGGCCCGGTTGTGGCAGGAGGCAAATATCGACCAGGTGCTGGCGCCGGTTGCGTTTGAATGGCGCGGGTTGCAGCTTACCAGCGTCTGAGCCGGGGGCAGCGCTGCACGTACCGGCCCCTTCGCGGGCAGGTACGAGCAGTTGAGCGATCAGTTTTCTGCATTGGCCTTGTAGGCCTTCAGTGCCTCCAGGCGCTGATGCCTCAGCGCCTCCCCCAATGCCTGCCCGGTCAGCCCTGCTTCCACCAGGGGCTTTGCCTCTACCGCCCTGGCGGCCGCTGCCGCTGCGCGCAGGTAATCCGCCTGTGGATAAGCCTGTCCGCTTCCTCGGGCAACCATCTGGCACACGGAAATGAAATCCTCGAAGCGTTGTGGTCGCCGATACACATCGAACTTCTGAAGCAATGCCAGCATGTCTTCAGGCTCCAGCTGCAAGGCCCTGTGGCCGTTGCTGGCGCATTCACCCACCAGCATGGCCAGTTCCTGGCATTCACGCGGCGCCTTGAAGCGCTGGTTGAGCGCCTTGATTGAGGCTGGCTTCAGGTTATGCAGCAGGCAGGCCCAGCGAATGTGCAGTGGCTGATGATGTTCGGCTGCTTGCGTCAGTGCAGCCAGCGCAGCCGCATCTCCCTCAAGCTCAGGCATCAATTGTTTTAGTGCTGCGCAGTCGCTCAGCACGTTGATGAACACCTGTGGCTCGTCTTCCATCAGTGCGCGCTCGATCTCTTTCCAGCTGCGTTCAGCCGTCAGCGCCTGCAGTTCGCCAGAAGCCGCGATCTGCTTCATCAGCTCCAGTGTTTCATCGGCGACCCTGAACCCTAGCGGGGCATAGCGCGCGGCAAAGCGGGCAACCCGCAGTACGCGCAAGGGGTCTTCGGCGAATGCCGGGGAAACATGGCGCAGAAGGCGTTGCTCAAGATCAGCCCGACCGTGAAAGGGGTCCAGAACGTTACCCTGATCATCCTCTGCCATGGCATTGATGGTGAGGTCGCGACGGATCAGGTCTTCTTCGAGAGTCACCTCGGGGCTGGCGTGGAAGGTAAAACCGCCATAGCCGCGCCCACTCTTGCGCTCGGTACGCGCCAAGGCATATTCCTCGCCCGTCTTGGGGTGCAGGAAAACCGGGAAGTCAGCGCCGACCGGGCGAAAGCCCTTGGCGTGCATTTCTTCGACGCTAGCACCCACCACCAGCCAATCGATATCACTGACCGGGCGCCCGAGCAGGCGGTCGCGCACGGCGCCGCCGACTTTGTAGATTTGCATGTACAGCCTCCATTACTGCCCACAGGATACCCTGTCGGCAGCAATGGTGGTGTGTAGGCTAGAGGTGATGGATGACGGCCAGGTCCATACGGCCATAGTCGCCGGCTTCGCCATGCTCGCCACGCGGTGGCATGTGATGGGTCTTGACCACTTGATCGCCTTGCACGGTTTCCAGGTGGATGTCGAAGCCCCACAAGCGGTGCAGGTGCTTGAGCACCTCTTCAGTGGAGTCACCCAGCGGTTTGCGGTTGTGTTGCTGGTGACGCAAGGTCAGGGACCGGTCGCCGCGGCGGTCTATGCTCCAGATCTGTACGTTGGGTTCGCGGTTGCCCAGGTTGTACTGGGCCGCGAGTTGCTCGCGTATCGCCCGGTAGCCAGCTTCGTCATGGATCGCCGGCACCAGCAGGTCGTCGCGCTGGTCGTCATCGAGGATGCTGAACAGCTTGAGATCGCGGATCACCTTGGGAGACAGGTACTGCAGGATGAAGCTCTCATCCTTGAAGCTGCTCATGGCGAACTTGATGGTCGACAGCCAGTCACTGCCGGCAATGTCCGGGAACCAGCGGCGATCTTCCTCGGTAGGGTTTTCGCACATGCGGCGGATGTCGGTGTACATGGCGAAACCCAGGGCATAGGGGTTGATGCCGCTGTAGTAAGGGCTGTCGAAGCCGGGCTGGAACACCACGCTGGTGTGCGACTGAAGAAATTCCATGATGAAACCGTCGGTGACCAGACCCTCGTCGTAAAGGTCGTTCATCAAGGTGTAGTGCCAGAAGGTCGCCCACCCTTCGTTCATGACCTGTGTCTGGCGTTGAGGGTAGAAGTACTGCGCGATCTTGCGCACGATACGCACCACTTCGCGCTGCCAAGGCTCGAGCAGCGGGGCGTGTTTTTCGATGAAATATAGGATGTTTTCCTGCGGTTCGGCGGGGAAGCGCGCATCATCGCGGTCGCCGCCTTTCTCCGCGCCTTTGGGAATGGTGCGCCACAGGTCGTTGATCTGGCGTTGCAGGTGCTCCTCTCGCTCCTTCTGGCGGCGCCGCTCCTCTTCGGCGGAGATCGGGTAGGGGCGTTTGTAGCGGTCTACGCCGTAGTTCATCAAGGCGTGGCAGGAGTCGATCAGGTCTTCGACTGCATCGATGCCGTGGCGCTCTTCGCACTGGGCAATGTACTGCTTGGCGAACACCAGATAGTCGATGATCGAACTGGCGTCGGTCCATGTGCGGAACAGGTAATTGCCTTTGAAGAAACTGTTGTGACCATAGCAGGCGTGGGCAATCACCAGTGCCTGCATGCACATGGTGTTTTCTTCCATCAGGTAGGCGATGCACGGATCGGAGTTGATCACGATTTCGTATGCCAGGCCCATCTGGCCGCGGCTGTAAGACTTCTCGGTGCTGAGGAACTGTTTACCGTAGGACCAGTGGTGATAGCCCAGCGGCATGCCGACGGAAGCATACGCGTCCATCATCTGCTCGGCAGTGATCACTTCGATCTGATTGGGGTAGGTGTCCAGGGCATAACGTTCGGCCAGACGGCCGATTTCACGATCGTAGGTCTGGATCAGCTCGAACGTCCACTCGGACCCGGTGGAAATGGGTTGGCGTCTCTGTGCTCTGGCGGTCATGTGGCTAACCTGCGCTGGAAGAGTTCACGGAAGACCGGGTAAATGTCACCGGCCGAAACCAACTGCTGCTGGGCGAACGTGTCGGGGAAAGCCTCGCCGATACGCTCGTATTCGTACCACAGCGCCTGATGCTCGCGGGGGGTGATCTCCACGTAAGTGTAGTACTGCACGTGCGGCATGATTTGTTTGGAAAGGATCTCCCGGCAGATGGGCGAGTCGTCGTTCCAGTTGTCGCCGTCGGAAGCCTGGGCGGCATAAATGTTCCAGTCGCTGGCCGGGTAACGTTCGGCCATGATCTCCTGCATCATCTTGAGTGCACTGGAAACGATGGTGCCGCCGGTCTCGCGGGAATAGAAGAACTCTTCTTCGTCCACTTCGCGGGCACTGGTGTGGTGGCGTATGAACACCACCTCGATGCGGTCGTAGTTGCGCTTGAGGAACAGGTACAACAGGATGAAGAACCGCTTGGCGATGTCCTTGGTAGCCTGGGTCATCGAGCCGGACACGTCCATCAGGCAGAACATCACTGCCTTGGAACTGGGGTTGGGCTGCTTGACCAGCAGGTTGTACTTAAGGTCGAAGGTGTCCAGGAACGGAAGGCGGTTGATACGGGCCTTGAGCCGCTCGATCTCTTGCTCGACCTCCTGGATGTCGGTGAAGTTGTCGGGTTCCTCGACTTTCAACCGGGCCAGTTCCTTCTGCGCCTCGCGAAGCAGTGCACGGCTGCTGCCGGTCAAGGCGATACGCCGGGCATGGGCCGAGCGAAGGGTGCGCACGATATTGATGCGTGACGGGTTGCCTTCGTTGGCGATACCGGCGCGCACGGTCTTGAAGGTGTCGGCACCGGTCAGGTGGCGTTTGACCAGGTTGGGCAGTTCGAGGTCTTCGAACATGAACTCGAGGAACTCTTCCTGGGTGATCTGGAAGACGAAGTCGTCCATGCCCTCGCCGGAGTTGCCTGCCTTGCCGCGGCCACCACCGCCGCCACCGCCCTGAGGCCGGGCGATGTGTTCGCCAGCGGTGAACTCCTTGTTGCCCGGATGTACGATGGTCTGCTTGCCGCCGCGGCCATGGTGCAACACCGGTTCGTCGATGTCGCGTCCCGGGATGCTGATCTGCTCGCCGTGCTCCATGTCCATGATGGAGCGACGGCTTACGGCTTCTTCGACGGCTTTCTTGATGTGTTCACGGTAGCGCCGCAAGAAACGCTGGCGATTGACCGTGCTTTTGTTCTTGCCGTTCAGGCGTCGGTCGATAACGTAGCTCATGGTCCCTCCGGTGACTGGATGCAGCTGCAACTGCAAGCCACAAGCTTCAAGCCACAAGCTTCAAGAAAGAGCAGCCAGCGCTGCCGCAAACTGTCGCGTCGGGTGTTAACCGAGCACGCACAGCTTGCAGCTTGCCGCTGGCGGCTTGGAGCTTGCTGCAGGGGCAGCTTGCCGCTTTATTGCGATTTCCTGACCCGCAGGTACCATTCCGACAGCAGGCGCACCTGTTTATCGGTGTAGCCACGCTCCACCATCCGCGTGACGAAGTCGTTGTGTTTCTGTTGATCTTCTTTGCTGGCCTTGGCGTTGAAGCTGATGACTGGCAGCAAGTCTTCGGTGTTGGAGAACATTTTCTTCTCTATCACCACCCGCAGCTTCTCGTAGCTGAGCCAGCTTGGGTTCTTGCCGTTGTTGTTGGCACGGGCGCGCAGCACGAAGTTGACGATCTCGTTGCGGAAATCCTTCGGATTGCTGATGCCAGCCGGTTTTTCGATCTTTTCCAGCTCTTCGTTCAGGGCAATGCGGTTGAGGATCTCGCCAGTTTCCGGGTCGCGGTATTCCTGATCCTGGATCCAGAAGTCGGCGTACAGCACGTAGCGGTCGAAGATGTTCTGACCGTATTCGCTGTAGGACTCGAGGTAGGCGGTCTGGATTTCCTTGCCGATGAACTCGATGTACCGGGGCGCCAGGTATTCCTTCAGGTAGCGCAGGTAGCGTTCGCGCACTTCAGCGGGGAATTGCTCCTGTTCGATCTGCTGTTCCAGCACATACAGCAGGTGCACGGGGTTGGCCGCTACTTCATGTGGGTCGAAGTTGAACACCTTGGAGAGGATCTTGAAGGCGAAACGCGTGGACAGGCCATTCATGCCTTCATCGACACCCGCAGAATCGCGGTACTCCTGGATCGACTTGGCTTTCGGGTCGGTGTCCTTGAGGTTTTCTCCATCGTAGACACGCATCTTGGAGTAGATGTTGGAGTTTTCCGGCTCCTTCAGGCGTGAGAGCACCGTGAACTGGGCGAGCATCTTGAGCGTATCGGGTGCGCAATGGGCCTTGGCCAGCGAACTGTTGACCAGCAGTTTGTCGTAGATCTTGATCTCGTCGCTGACGCGCAGGCAGTACGGCACCTTGACGATGTAGATCCGGTCGATGAACGCCTCGTTGTTCTTGTTGTTCCGGAAGGTGTGCCATTCCGATTCGTTGGAGTGGGCCAGCAGGATCCCGGAATAAGGGATCGCGCCCAGGCCTTCGGTACTGTTGTAGTTGCCTTCCTGGGTGGCGGTCAGCAGCGGGTGCAGGACTTTGATGGGCGCCTTGAACATCTCGACGAATTCCATCAGGCCCTGGTTGGCCCGGCAAAGAGCGCCCGAGTAGCTGTAGGCGTCGGCATCGTTCTGCGGGAATTCCTCGAGCTTGCGGATATCCACCTTGCCGACCAGGGCAGAGATGTCCTGGTTGTTTTCGTCGCCTGGTTCGGTCTTGGCGATAGCGATCTGGTTGAGGATCGAGGGGTAAAGCTTGACCACCCTGAACTTGCTGATGTCGCCACCGAACTCCTGCAAGCGCTTGGTAGCCCATGGCGACATGATGGTGTTCAGGTAGCGCCGCGAGATGCCGTACTCCTCTTCGAGAATGGCGCCATCTTCAGTGGCGTTGAACAAGCCCAGGGGCGACTCGAAAACCGGTGAGTCCTTGATCGCGTAGAAAGGGACCTTTTCCATCAGCTGCTTGAGCTTTTCGGCCAGCGACGATTTACCGCCCCCCACCGGGCCCAGCAGATAGAGGATCTGTTTCTTCTCTTCAAGACCTTGGGCGGCGTGGCGGAAGTAGGAAACGATCTGGTCGATGCACTCTTCCATGCCATGGAAGTCGGCAAAGGCCGGATACCGGCGGATCACCTTGTTGGAGAATATGCGCGACAGTCTGGAG
The DNA here is from genome assembly GCF_016406145.1 of Pseudomonas putida. Taxonomy (NCBI): domain Bacteria; kingdom Pseudomonadati; phylum Pseudomonadota; class Gammaproteobacteria; order Pseudomonadales; family Pseudomonadaceae; genus Pseudomonas; species Pseudomonas putida. The sequence goes on along the minus strand of NZ_CP066306.1, from coordinate 5,296,300 downwards.
TTGCTTGAGGTGTCGATCAGTTCCGGCTCGCCGATGGCCAGCAACAGCCGTTCAGCCGCCGATGCGTAGGCGCTGCGATCCTCTTTGCACAGCTCGAGGTACTCCTGCAGCGAGAGTTCTTCCTGGCGCGTAGACTCGAAACGTTGTTGGAAGTGGCTAAAAATACTCATGACGTCACCTCGCTCGATACGTGGAGACGACGCCGGATCAGTCAGCTGATGCTGGCATGCAACCGGGCTTGCCGATTGCTGTATACCCCCCAGAACACCCTGTAACGCTACCGATGACCCGCACGCCGGTGTACCGGCTCTCCCCTTTTTTGGATGGCCTGCGCTTAAGAATAGTTGGTTATCCGCAAGGTCAAGGGCAAGCGGCGCAGAAGTTGTCGGCGACCGTTCGTCAGGTGAGGCGCAAGCCCGCGTGGGGCGCGGGCTGGAGTGGAATTAAAAAATTATTCAGGGGTGCCTTGCGCAGTCTCGTCCGGGTAAGTGGAGCGCCACAGCTCGAAGCCGCCATCGACACTGTAAACGTCGGAAAAACCTTGGCCGACCAGGTACGCGGCCGCGCTCTGGCTGGAGTTGCCGTGGTAACACACCACCAGGGTCGGGGCATCCAAGTCGGCATTGCGGATGAAGTCGGCAACCGAATGATTGTCCAGGTGCCGGGCGCCGGCGATGTGGCCGGCGGCATAGGCCTGCGGGTCGCGAATGTCGACGACGACCGCACCTTGCGCGCGCAAGGCCAGGGCCTGCTCGGGAGGGATGCGTTTGAATTCGCTCATGGGTAAGGCTTTCCTTCAGGGCTGATCGATAAGTTTAGTCGGTTGTGCCGGCGGGCGCAGGGTGCCGTCGTCGGCGCAGTCGCAGCGCAGGTATTCACCGCTGTCGACATTGTAGAGGGTCATGGTGCCACCCCATACACAGCCTGTATCGAGGGCGATGATGCCGGGCTCGTCAACGCGCCCTTCGAGGGCTGCCCAGTGGCCAAAGATGATCTTCACATGCCGTGAGCGGCGGTCCTTGTGCGCGAACCAGGGCTTGTAACCTTTTGGTGCCGTGCCCAACCCTTCCTTGCTCTTGAGGTCGAGCTTGCCTGTGCCGGTGCAGAAGCGCATGCGAGTCAGGTAGTTGGTGATCACCCGAAGGCGCTCGACGCCACCGAGGTTCTTGCTCCACTTGTTCGGTTCGTTGCCGTACATGCCATCGAGGTACAGCTTCAGGCGCTCGTCATCGCGCAGCACCTCCTCGACTTCGCCTGCCAGTTCCAGGGCTTTGCCCAGTGTCCACTGGGGGGGGATGCCAGCGTGCACCAAGGCAATGCCGCGCGGCTCGTCGTAGTGGAGCAGCTTTTGTTGGCGCAGCCAGTCGAGCAGTTGATCGGCATCTGGCGCCTCGATGATTTCGCGCAGGGTATCGCTTTTCTTCAGGCGTTCGACATTTTGCCATGCAGCCAGCAGGTGCAGGTCATGGTTGCCCAGCACGCAGGTCAGCGAGTGGCGGATCGAGTAGAGGTAGCGCAGGGTCTGCAGCGATTCAGGCCCGCGGTTGACCAGGTCTCCGACCAGCCACAGGCGATCGACAGCCGGGTCGAACTTGACGCGCTCCAGCAGGCACTTGAGGGGTTGCAGGCAGCCTTGCAGGTCACCGACGGCGTAGGTAGCCATCAGTGCAGGGCCCCCGGCACCGCCAGGCGGAAGGGTGCAATGTCGGCCTCGAAGCGTTTGCCGTCCTCGGCGAACATCTGGTAGCTGCCCTGCATGGTGCCCACGCGGGTGCTGATCACTGCACCGCTGCTGTAGGTGTGGCTCTGACCCGGCTCGATGGTCGGTTGTTGGCCGATCACACCTGCGCCGCGTACCTCCTCCACTTCGCCATCACCGTTGGTGATCAGCCAGTGTCGAGACATCAGCTTGGCTTTGATCGAGCCATTGTTCTGCACGGTTATGGTGTATGCGAATGCAAAGCGATCGCTTTCGGGGTCGGATTGGTCTTTCAGATAGCGGGTCACGACGCTGACGTCGATCTGGTAACGGGGATCGGACATGCATGGGCCTTGGGCAAACAAGCGAATACGGCGATACATGCAGTCTAGGCCATTGGCGGGGGGGAGGGCCAGTGGTGTCGGGGAGGGAGGGGGCTTTAAAGTCTTCGGGGGGCAGCGTCTTCGCAGGGTTTCCCGCGAAGACGCTGCGCTGTAGCTGTCAGGCTTGCTGGTTGGCCAACTGGTCTGCCAGGCGCACGAATGCGGCCAGGTCCAGCTGCTCGGGGCGCAGGCTGCCATCAACGCCAGCGGCCTCGATAGCCTGGCTGTCAAGCAGGCCTTTGAGGGTGTTGCGCAGCGTTTTGCGGCGCTGGTTGAACGCTTCGCGCACGACGCGTTCCAGCAGCAGGTGGTCCTTGGCCGGGTGCGGCAGCACCTCATGCGGTACCAGGCGTACGATTGCCGAGTCCACCTTCGGCGGCGGGTTGAACGCACCTGGGCCTACGTTGAACAGGTGCTCGACCCGGCAGTGGTACTGCACCATGATCGACAGCCGGCCCCAGTCACCGCCGCCCGGCCCTGCGGCCATGCGCTCGACCACTTCCTTCTGCAGCATGAAGTGCATGTCGCGAATCAGGCCGGCGTGGCTGAGCAGGTGGAAAATCAGCGGGGTGGAGATGTTGTAGGGCAGGTTACCTACGACTTTGAGGCTGCGTGCCGGCACGCCCAGCTGGTTGAAGTCGAACTTCAGGGCATCGCCCTGGTGCAGGCGGAAGTTGTCGCGCCCGGCAAACTTGTGCTGCAGGATCGGCACCAGGTCTTTGTCCAGCTCCACGACGTCCAGCTGTGCGCCGCTGCCCAGCAGGCCCTCGGTCAGGGCGCCCTGGCCCGGGCCGATCTCCAGCAGGTGTTCGCCTGCTTTGGCATTGATGGCGCGCAGGATGCGGTCGATGATGCCGGCGTCATGCAGGAAATTCTGGCCGAAGCGCTTGCGCGCCCGGTGTTGATAGTGCTCGTTCATGGTCGGTTCTCGGCCATCTGGTAGGCGGTTTCCAGGGCGACGCGCAGGCTGCCGGTGTCGACGTTGCCGGTACCGGCAAGGTCCAGGGCGGTGCCGTGATCGACCGACGTGCGGATGATCGGCAGGCCCAGGGTCACGTTGACTGCAGCGCCGAAACCTTTGTACTTGAGTACAGGCAGGCCTTGGTCGTGGTACATCGCCAGCACCGCGTCGCAGTGCTCCAGATATTTGGGGGTAAACAGGGTATCGGCCGGCAGCGGGCCGCGTAGGTCCATGCCTTCGGTACGCAGACGGGCCAGTGCCGGTTCGATGATGTCGATTTCTTCGCGGCCTAGATGGCCGCCTTCGCCGGCATGCGGGTTGAGACCGCAGACCAGGATTCGTGGGTTGGCGATGCCGAACTTGTCGCGCATATCGGCATGCAGGATGCGGGTAACCCGCTCCAGGCGCTCAGGGGTGATAGCGTCCGCAATTTCCCGCAGTGGCAGGTGTGTGGTTACCAGCGCCACCCGCAGGCCATGGGTCGCTAGCATCATCACGACCTGGGCGGTGTGGGTCAGCTCTGCCAGGAATTCGGTATGGCCAGAAAAGGCAATACCGCTTTCGTTGATCACGCCCTTGTGCACTGGGGCCGTGATCATCCCGGCGAAATGCCCTTCAAGGCAGCCTTGCCCGGCCCGCGTCAGGGTCTGCAGGACAAAAGCCGCGTTGGCCTTGTCCAGCATGCCCGGTACCACCGGGGCGGCCAGGGGAGTGTCCCAGACGTAGAGGCTACCAGCCGGCGCCGGCTGGTCAGGCCAGTGGCCCGGCGCTACCGCGAGCAGGTTGACGGCCAGCCCCAGTCGCGTGGCCCGCTCGGCGAGCAGGTCACGGCTGGTGATGGCGATCAGGGGGTGAGGCTGGGCCTCGGCGGCGAGCAGCAGGCATAGGTCGGGGCCTATGCCGGCCGGTTCGCCGGGAGTGACGGCGAAGCGCAGTGGCTTCACTGTGCGGCCTGGTCAGCGCCAGGCAGCTTGATTTCAACGTAGGCTTCGTCGCGGATCTGGCGCAGCCAAGTCTGCAGCTCTTCATCGTACTTGCGGTTACGCAGTACGTTCATTGCCTGCTGCTCACGTGCCTGTTCGGTGCTGTCGGTGGCACGACGGCCCAGTACTTCCAGCACATGCCAGCCGTACTGAGTCTTGAACGGTTTGGTCACGACACCCTGCTGGGCGTTGGCCATCTGCTCGCGGAACTCCGGTACCAGGCTGTTCGGGTCGACCCAGTTGAGGTCACCGCCGTTGAGCGCTGAGCCCGGGTCTTCCGAGAAGCTTTTCGCCAGCTCTGCGAAGTCTTCGCCACCCTTGATCCGTTCGTACAGGCGCTCAGCCAGCTGCTCGGTGGCTGCTTCGCTGCGGATTTCGCTCGGCTTGATCAGGATGTGGCGTACATGCACTTCGTCACGCAGCACGTTTTCGCTGCCGCCACGCTTCTCTTCGAGCTTGATGATGATGAAGCCGCTAGGGATGCGCAGTGGCTGGGTGATGTCGCCTGTGGCCATGCTGCTGAGCAGCTTGGCAAACTCAGGTGGCAACTGGGCGGCTTTGCGCCAGCCCATCTCGCCACCTTCAAGGGCGTTCTCGCTGGCCGAGTTGGCAATCGCCATCTGGCCAAAGTCAGCGCCCTGGCGCAGTTGCTGGTACACGTCACCGACCTTGCGCGCAGCCTTCTGGATGTCGTCTGAGTTGGCGCCTTCCGGGGTTGGGATGAGGATGTTGGCCAGACGGTAGTCTTCCGACATCTGCATCTTGCCCATGTCCGAGGCGAGGAAGTTTTTCACTTCCTGCTCGGAAACCTGGATGCGCTCGGCCACACGGCGCTGGCGCACGCGGCTGATGATCATCTCGCGTTTGACCTGTTCGCGGGCGTCATCGAACGACAGGCCGTCGCGGGCCAGCGCGGCACGGAACTGGTCCAGCGACATGCCATTGCGCTGGGCAATGGTGCCGATGGCCTGGTTCAGTTCCTCGTCGGTGATGCGGATGCCCGAACGTTCACCGATCTGCAACTGCAGATTCTCGACGATCAGGCGCTCCAGTACCTGCTGCTCCAGAGCGCTGGTCGGCGGTACGCCGCCGCCGCGCTTGGCGATGGTTTGCTGAACCTCCTGGACACGCTGGTCCAGTTGGCTTTGCATGACCACGTCGTTGTCGACGATGGCCACCACACGATCCAGGGGTTGCACCGCGGCATGCACCGCGCCACTCAGCAATACAGCGCCCAGCAACACTGGGCGCAGACGATCAATAAGCTTGGTCTTCACGTTCACGGTAACCTTCAATGCCTTGGTCGAGGAAAGATTCGACCTTGTTGCCTACCACGCCACCGAGGCCTTTCAGCACGATCTGCAGGAAGATGCCATGGTCGCCTTTTTCGTTTTGCGGGGCGGCCTGGCTGAAGTCGTCATAGTCGATCCAGTAACGGTTGATCAGACGTAGTTTCCAGCAGCAGTTGTCGTATTCGAAACCGCCCATGGCTTCCAGGGTGCGGTTGCGGTTGTAATCGTGCTGCCAGCGGGCGATCACGTTCCATTGCGGCACGATCGGCCAGATCACCGAGAAGTCGTGCTGCTGGATCTTGTAGTAGTCCTTGATGTAGTTCGGGTCGCCTGGGTTGCCATAGTCACCGCCACCCACTTTCCAGGTACCGGTCGTGGAGTCGTAGGCGATAGTGTCGTTGCGGTAGCGATAGCCGAGGTTGACCACCTTGTTCGGGTTGTCTTCAGGCTGGTAGTGGAACATCGCGCTGCCCGAGCGGGTGCTGCGGCTGTCCGGGTCCCAGTTGAAGTCCGAATTGAAGCGCCAGTCGCGGTTGAAGTAGTAGTTGTACACCAGCGCGTATGGCGAAACGTCAGACTGCGCGTCACTGCGATCACGGTAGTTGATGCCTGGCAGCTGGGCCTTGCGATCCTTGAAGTACAGTGCTTGACCGATGCTGAAGTTCTGACGTTCGAAACCGTCGTCCTGAATCCAGCGGGTGGTCACGCCCAGCGACAGCTTGTTCTCGTCACCGATACGGTCGGTGCCGCTGAAGCGGTTGTCGCGGAACAGCGAATCGAAGTTGAACAGCGTTTCGCTGGTATCGAACAGCGGAATGTCCGTCTGATCCTTGTAAGGAACGTAGAGGTAGAACATGCGCGGTTCGAGTGTCTGGCGATAGTTGGTGCCGAACATCGAGGTGTTGCGGTCGAAGTACAACCCGCTGTCAACACTGAAGACAGGAACGTCACGGCTGATGGAGCTGCTGTAGCTGCCGTATCCTGGTTGTGACGCTTGCGCCAGCGCTTCTTGCTTGCCTTGACCATCAAGATCAAGGTCATAGTTGGTGTAAACATACTTCAGCTTTGGCGTAACGTAACCGTAACTGGCTTGCATAGGCAGGCTGATTGCCGGGGCAAAATTCAGGCGGTTGCCGTTGGCGCGCGCGATGCCGCTGACGTTTTCATCGAGACGTCGGCCTGCTGCGCCGGCGGTGAAGTCCGGGTTGCCATCTTCGTCAGTGACAAAGTCATCCTTCAGGTCACGATCGAAGCGCACGGCCTCGGTCTGGTAGCTGAAATCAAAACCACCCGGGTGATACGGCAGCATCCCGTCTACAGTGATCTGCGGCAGCTTGTTGTACGGGGTGATCTGCGACAGGGTCGCCATCTCGTACGCTTGCGCATTCAGTCGAGCGGTATAGGTGTCGCCACGCCAGGTCAGTGCACCTTGCTGGTTGACCACATCATTGCTCTCGACGCCGATCTGATCGCTCTCCAGGTCCTGGAAGTAGAACGGATCGCTGATGTCGGTGTAATCGACTTCAGTCATCAGGCGCTCGTCCAGGCCACCTTTATGCTGCCAGTTGATCATCCAGCGCTGATCTTCGTAATCAGTCTGCTCTTTGCGATCGTCGTTCTTGTCATTCAGGTACGCGCCGCCGAGCTGGCCTTCGCTGGACTTGGTCAGGTAGCGGAATTCGCCTTCCATCAGCAAGCCACGCTTGGTCATGTAGCGCGGGTACAACGTGGCGTCGTAGTTGGGCGCCAGGTTGAAGTAGTACGGCGTAACCAGCATGAAGCCGGTGTCGCTGGTGCTGCTGAACGACGGTGGCAGGAAGCCGGATTGGCGACGGTCGTCGATCGGGAAGTAGATGTACGGTGTGTAGAACACCGGGAAATCCTTGACCCGCAGAGTGACGTTGGTCGCGGTACCGAAGCCGGTGGCCGGGTTCAGGGTGATGTTGTTGCCCTTGAGCTGCCAGGCGTTGCTGCCCGGTTCACACGTGGTGTAGGTACCATCCTTGAGGCGGATGATGGCGTTCTCGCTACGCTTGGCGTACAGCGCGTTGCCGCGGATGTGCGACTTGTGCATCACGTACTCGGCGTTGTCGACCTGGGCTTCGCCCGTGTCGAGCTGGATCTGCGCCTCGTCGCCCACGACCAGCGAGCCGTTGTCGCGAATCCTGACGTTGCCCTTGAGCTCGCCACGGTTCTCGGCCTGGTACAGGTTGGCCTCATCGGCTTCGGCCTGCATGCTGCCTTGGCGCATGACCACGTCACCGGCGAGGGTAGCGATCTGCTGCTCCTGCTGGTACTTGGAGACCTTGGCGTTGATGTAGGTCGGCGATTCGTCCTTGGGCGTGGTGTCGGCCATGCCAGGGCGAGTCGGCTCGATGTACGCGCCACCACAGTACGGACCGGTTTCGGCCAGCTGGGCAGCGGTGAGCTTTTCGCGCGGGACCCAATCGAGATGGCTGTAATCCTCGCTGCGCGACTTCAGGCCACGGCCTTTGCTCTCGGTAACCAGCACCGGCTTGTCAGCACTTTCGGCCTCGGCCGATGGGGCCTCGGTGCCGGAAGTGAGCGCAGCGCCGTCATGCACTGGGCGCGGTGGCAAGTTGTTGACTGGGCTCTTGGGCTTGCAGTCCCAACCACCGGAGGCGGACACTTGGCAGTCGAACTGCTCGGCTGCTACCACGTACGAGGTGGCAAAAGGTTGCAGGGCCAGCAGACCGCCGGTGACCAGCAACGGAAACTTTCTACGAAACGCGGGGGATTTCAATGCCATCTTATTAGTCCGGGCTTCCTGCGTGCCATCTGCCCGCGTGTGGGGCCGCACGCCTCTCGATGGTCTGAAAAAGATGCTGGATAATAAAGCATGACCCGCTTGACGGCTAGGGCCGTCGGAGACCCTTGTAATGCCTGAACACGATGTACGCCTGCAACAACTGACTGTCTGGCTCGCCGAGCAGCTCAATGTTCTTTTCCGCAACAACGCCTGGGGCGAGGTGCCCGAGGGCAGCCTGACCGCCGCCAGCAGCGATGCGAGCTTCCGCCGTTACTTCCGCTGGCAGGGCGCAGGCCACAGTTTTGTGATCATGGATGCGCCGCCGCCCCAGGAAAACTGCCGCCCGTTCGTTGCCATCGACCGCCTGCTGGCCAGTGCGGGCGTGCATGTACCGGTGATTCATGCCGAAGATCTGGACCGTGGTTTCCTGTTGCTGGGGGATCTGGGCCATCAGACATACCTCGACATCATTAACCCGGATAACGCCGATGCATTGTTTGCCGACGCGATCGACGCCCTGCTGGCGTTCCAGCGCCTACCGATGGAAGCGCCATTGCCGAGCTATGACGACGCCTTGCTGCGCCGTGAGGTCGAGCTGTTCCCCGAGTGGTATGTCGGGCGTGAGCTCGGCCTGGCCTTCAACGAGGCGCAGCAGGCCAGTTGGCAGCGCATCAGCCAGTTGCTGATCGACAGTGCCCTTGCCCAACCCAAGGTGCTGGTGCACCGCGACTACATGCCGCGCAACCTGATGCAGAGCGAACCGAACCCGGGCGTGCTCGACTTCCAGGACGCGGTGTACGGTCCGGTCACCTACGACATAACCTGCCTGTTCAAGGACGCATTCCTCAGCTGGCCACAAGCGCGAGTCGAAAGCTGGTTGCGCAACTATTGGGACAAAGCGCAAGCCGCCGGGATCCCGGTGCAGCCCTCGTTCGAAGATTTCCAGCGCGCCAGCGACCTGATGGGAGTGCAGCGCCATCTGAAGGTGATCGGCATCTTCGCGCGCATCTGCCACCGTGACGGCAAACCGCGCTACCTGGCTGATGTGCCGCGTTTCTTCGCTTATATAGACGAAGTGATCGGCCGTCGCCCTGAACTGGCCGAGCTCGGCCAGCTGATCGCCGAACTCAAGGCCGGAGCGCGTGCATGAAAGCGATGATCCTTGCCGCAGGCAAGGGCGAGCGCATGCGCCCGCTGACCCTGCACACGCCAAAGCCTTTGTTGTCCTTGGCCGGCCAGCCGTTGATCGAATACCACCTGCGTGCCCTGGCGGCGGCCGGTTTTACCGAGGTGGTGATCAACCACGCCTGGCTTGGCCAGCAGATCGAGGATCACCTCGGTGATGGCAGCCGTTTCGGCCTGAGCATTCGTTACTCCCCTGAAGGCGAGCCGCTGGAGACCGGGGGCGGGATATTCCAAGCATTGCCTTTGCTGGGCGACGCGCCGTTCCTGTTGGTCAACGGCGATGTCTGGACCGATTATCCGTTCGCGTGCTTGCGTGCACCGCTGCAGGGCCTGGCGCACCTGGTGCTGGTCGATAACCCTGGGCATCACGGGCGGGGCGACTTCCGCCTGCAAGGTGGACAGGTCGTGGACGGTGACGACGCCCCTGGCACCCTGACCTTCAGCGGCCTCTCAGTGCTGCATCCTGACTTGTTCGCAGGTTGCCAGGCAGGGGCCTTCAAACTGGCGCCACTTCTGCGCCAAGCCATGTCGGCAGGCAAGGTGACCGGCGAGCACTACCGTGGCGCGTGGGTCGATGTTGGTACCCAGGAGCGCCTGGCCGAGGCCGAGCGCCTTATACGCGAGCGTTCCTGAGATGTGGTGGCCAGGCACGGTGATCGGGCTAGGCGCGGGTTTCGCTGTCGCCAGCATCCCTGGCGCGCTGCTGGGGGCATTGCTTGGCCAAGCCATGGATCGGCGCCTGCGTGTGCAGGGCTGGGAAGACATGCGCGAACGGTTGGGAGGTAGGCCGGCCCTGCGTGACGAGGAGTTGTTGTTCGTCCTGCTTGGGCGGCTGGCCAAAAGCGATGGGCGAGTGGGCGAACAGCATATTCAGCAGGCGCGCCAGGAGATGGTCCGGCTGGGGCTGGCCGAGGCCGCGAGGATGCGTGCGATTGCTGCCTTCAACCGTGGCAAGGCGGGCAAGGACCGCTTGACCCACCACCTGCGTCGCATTCGCTTGCAGCCACATGCGGCCGAAGGCACGTTGCGGGCGTGTTGGCGTATGGCTTGGGCTGACGGCAAGGCCGGGGATCATGAGCGGGAACTGCTGCTGGACTGGGGACAGAAGCTGGGGCTCAGCCGGCGACAGGTGCAGGCCATGTCGCTGGAATATGAGCCACGCAAAATGAGCACGGCCAGTAGCGTCATGACCTATCCGGCTGCGCTGCGCTTGCTGGGGATAGATGCCGATACGGAAGGCGACCGGGTCAAGCAGGCTTATCGCCGGCTGGTCAGCCGGCACCATCCGGACAAGCTGGCCGGGAGCGGTGCCAGTGAAGCGCAGGTCAGGGAGGCCACCGAACGCACTCGAGAGCTGCACCAGGCCTATGCGTTGATCCGTAAAAGGCGGGGGCTCTAAGACCCCTGTCACCGGCAAGCGGCTCTATACCTTTGGCAGCCTGCCTGCCGGTAAACGGCTGGAGCGGGCCCGTCACTTCATTCCTGCGGGCTCATCCACCCCCTGGCCCGGCGGAACAACTGTTCCTGTTCCGCGCTCTTGTTCCCCGGCATCGCAATCAGCGACAGCTGCTTGTACTGGCTGTCCTTCTGACGCTTGCTGGCCTGCAGGCGTTGCATGGCGGCATTGCGGTCGCCTGTGCGGGTTGCGTAATAAAGATCGGCAGTCGGCACTTTGAGCGTCGGTGCCAGGCTTTCCAGATCGTGCTCGACCCTTGCCGGGGTCTGCGCGGCGATCATCACCAGCTTCTGTACCTGCGGTGGTTGCTTCTCGCTCAGGTAGCGCGCTGCCCAGTAGGCGCCGCTGCCATGGCCGATCAACACGATGCTGCGTGAGTTTTGTTGTTGAGCGTACGCAACCGCAGCATCCAGACGCGCGAAGATGCGTTCGGCATCAGCCTGATCGTTCTGTTCGCTGGCCTGTTCGGCATCGGTGCTTTCTGCCGTGTCGGCATCCGCCGCGGTAGCCTGGGCTACATTGGCGTTGGCATCGGCGGGGGTTTCCTTTGCCGGTGCGCTCTCGCCCTGGTCTGGCTGCGGTGCGGTAGCTGGCGTGGCCTCGACCCGTGCTTGTGGGCTATCGGCGAGCAGGTCGGGCAGGCTCACGCTCAGGCTGTGCCAGCCGGCGTCAGGGAACTTGCGTCGCAATGGGCCGACCGCATTGGGCCAGTCGGCGGTTTCTCCGGCGCCAGGAACGATGATCACCGTGCCTTGCGGGTCGCTGTCGTTGGCTGGTTTCCACAGGGCCAGGAAGCTGTCGGAGCCGGCGTCCAGAGTTTGCTGCTCGGCTTTGGGCAACAGGCGTTCGAGGGCCTGCGCATCTTCCTGGCTACGCTCCAGCAGCGGTGGGCGTGGCGCAGGTGCGGCGGCAGCCTCTTCGGTTGCTGGTTTTTCGGCGTCGGCGGCCAGGGCACCAAGTGGTAGGAGCGAGGCAAGGCAGCACATTGCCAGCGTCGTGCGATAAAGTGTGAACATGAATCAACCCAAGGCCAGAATGATACCGGCAGCCTAATAGTATTTGCCCGCGACGGCCATGCTGCATGGCCGCCCTTGCCAAGACGAGCGTGTAGATGAAGCGATTGCGTCGCCTGTTGGTTATCGGCTGCTTGTGGCTACCCTTGATTGCTTTGGCAAGGCCTGAGGCAGCACCTGCGGTGGTACTCGAACCTGCCCAGCAGCAATGGCTGGACACCCATCGCAGTCTGCGGGTCGGCCTGGTGCTGCAGGCGCCCTATGCCCAGTTCGACCGCCGTCTGCAGCAACTCTACGGGGCCAATGTCGAGCTGGTGAACTGGCTGGCGCAGGCGCTGAAGCTGGACCTCACCTGGCGCAACTTCACTGACCAGGCCAGTCTCGAACACGCCCTGCAAGCGGGTGAAATCGACTTTGCCCCGGGCCTTACGCAAACACCGGCCAGCTTGCGTCTGTGGTTGTTCAGCGACCCCTACATGCGTGTGCCGCAGCTGTTGGTCGGGCCGCGCACCGGTGCGTTGGCCGTCGAGCTGGAAAAACTTGAAGCCAACGAGCGCGTGGCGGTACGCATGCCCAGCGTGCTGGCCGAATACCTGCGGGGCAATTACGCCAATCTCAACCTGCAAGGTGTGCCCAACGAGCGCGAGGCCTTGCAACTGGTGGTAGGGGGCCAGGCCAGCTACGCGGTGCTGGATGAAGCCCAGCTCAGCCGATTGTCCCGTGAAAGCGAGTTCGGTGAGCTGGCGGTGCTCGGTGACATCGGCCTGCCACAATTATTGCGGGTGGGTTCGCGGCGTGACTGGCCGTTGCTGGCCGACGTGCTTGAACGGGGCCTGCAGGCCATGCCCGCCAAAGAGCTGGAGCAACTGCATCAGCGTTGGTTGCAGCCCAAATACGCGCGCCTGAGCGAATCCACCGGTTTCTGGCAAAACCTTGCGTTGCTGTTCGGCATGTTGCTGTTATGTGCCGGGGCCACCCTGATGTGGCAGCGCCGCCAGCAACGCCAGCTAGAGCGCAGCCTGCTGGCGGCGCGGGAGCACCTGGCAGAGCGGCAGGTGCGCGAGGAGGCACTGCGCCTGAGCCAGTTCGCCATCGACCAGAGCACGGTCGGCATCCTCTGGGTCAACTGGGACAGCCACGTGCGTTACGCCAACCACGCTGTGGGGCGCATGCTCGGTTATGCCGAGGCGGCGTTGCTGGAGCGTCCGCTGAGCGACTTCGAGCCGAACCTGAGCATGGACCGCTGGCTGCAGTTGTGGCGGGCCGCGCGAGCCGGGGAGGCCGGGGCTAGGCAGTTCGAGACCCAATGCCTGTGCGCCGATGGCAGCCTGTTGCCGGTGGAGTTGTCGTTGAGCTTCCTGCGCTTTCGCGATGCCGAGTATCTGGTGGTGTACCTTGCCGATGTCACCGAACGCCACCGTGCTCTGGCGGCGCTGCGTGAAAGCGAGGCGCGGCTCAAGGGTATTGCTGGCAATGTGCCGGGGCTGGTGTTCCGCCTGGAGCCCGCGCCAGCGGAAGGGGACCCGGAGTTTCCCTATATCAGCGAGGGCAGTGAGGCGTTGGTGGGCTATACGCCCGCGCAGATCCAGCACCCGAAGATGGGCTTGCGCAATCTGGTCCACCCGGATGATCGTGCGGACTATCACCAGGTTCAGGACCTGGCCATTGCCAGTGATCAGGACTGGTCCTGGCAAGGACGCATCCTCACCCGCGAAGGTGAGCAGCGGTGGGCCGACATCAAGGCCAGTACCCGCCGCCTGGCCGACGGCCGGGTGGTCTGGGACGGTGTTGTCTGGGACATTACCCAAAGCAAACGCGCGGAGCTGGCACTTGCAAGGTCCCAGGAGCAACTGCGCGAACTGTCGGCACACCTGGAAAGCGTGCGCGAGGAAGAAAAGGCCCGTATCGCCCGCGAAGTGCACGATGAACTGGGCCAGATGCTGACCGTGCTCAAGCTTGAGGTGTCGATGTGCGAATTGGCTTTTGCCGAGCTCGACCCTGCGCTGAACGAGCGCCTGGCCAGCATGAAGCGCCTGATCGCTCAGCTGTTCCAGCTGGTGCGCGATGTGGCAACGGCGTTGCGCCCGCCGATCCTGGACGCCGGTATCGCTTCGGCCATCGAATGGCAGGCACGGCGCTTCGAAGCGCGCACACAGATCCCCTGCCTGGTGCAGGTACCGGATAATCTGCCAGCATTGAGCGATGCAAAAGCCATCGGCTTGTTCCGTATCCTGCAGGAGGCTCTGACCAACGTCATGCGCCACGCCCAGGCGCACAGTGTGGAGGTAGAGCTGGTGCGCGAGGGCGAAAAACTGCGTATGACGGTCAGTGATGACGGTAGCGGGTTCTGCCTGGACCAGGCACGGCCAACCTCTTTCGGCCTGGTGGGGGTGCGTGAGCGGGTACTGATGCTCGGTGGCAGCATGGTTTTGAATAGCGAGCCAGGTGAAGGCACCAGCCTGAGCGTGACCATAGCGTTGGATTAGGAGAACGATCGTGATTCGAGTGCTGGTGGCCGAAGACCACACCATTGTCCGCGAAGGCATCAAGCAGTTGATCGGCCTGGCCAAGGATATGCAGGTGGTGGGGGAGGCTGGTAATGGTGAACAGTTGCTGGAAACCCTGCGCCACACCCCCTGCGAAGTGGTGTTGCTGGATATCTCGATGCCCGGTGTCAGTGGGTTGGAGGCAATTGCTCGGATCCGCGCGCTGCACAACCCGCCGGCGATCCTGATGCTGTCGATGCACGACGAAGCGCAGATGGCCGCGCGCGCGCTCAAGGCCGGCGCTGCCGGCTATGCCACCAAGGACAGTGACCCTGCCTTGCTGCTGACCGCAATCCGGCGGGTGGCCGGCGGTGGGCGCTACATCGATCCGGCGTTGGCCGACCGCATGGTCTTCGAGGTTGGCCTGACCGAAACTCGGCCGCTGCATACTCTGCTGTCGGAGCGCGAGTTCTCGGTGTTCGAACGTTTGGCTCAAGGTGCCAACGTCAACGATATAGCTCAGCAGCTGGCGCTCTCCAGCAAGACCATCAGCACCCACAAGGCGAGGCTGATGCAGAAGCTCAAGGTCAACTCGCTGGCTGAACTGGTGAAGTACGCCATGGAGCACAAGCTGGTATGACCGTTCTGTTTGCGACATAGGTTATCTGCCAGGCACCACTTTCCCGCTGGCTGGCTGATACTTGCATTCCAATCCCGCCATCGGTGTAGGGCAATCCCTACACAAACTCTTCCAGCCGGATGATGGCATTCTCTCAGCGCCCCCGATTTCCGGGCGCTTGCGTCTTCTTTAGTCTTTGCCTACGCAGTCATTCCAACAAGAAGGTGCAGGCATGAGCGAGGCGAATTCGAACGCGACCACCGGTGAGACGCTGGTCAGTTTCCGTGGTGTGCAGAAGAGCTACGACGGCGAATCGCTGATCGTCAAAGACCTCAACCTGGACATTCGCAAGGGTGAGTTCCTCACCTTGCTCGGCCCTTCCGGCTCGGGCAAGACCACCAGCCTGATGATGCTGGCCGGTTTCGAGACCCCGACCGCAGGTGAAATCCAGTTGGCCGGGCGCTCCATCAACAACGTGCCGCCACACAAACGTGACATTGGCATGGTGTTCCAGAACTACGCACTGTTCCCCCACATGACCGTGGCGGAGAACCTCGCTTTTCCGCTGAGCGTGCGCAACCTGAGCAAGACCGACATCAGTGAGCGGGTCAAGCGGGTACTCAACATGGTGCAGCTCGATGCCTTCGCCAAACGCTACCCTGGCCAGCTTTCCGGTGGCCAGCAGCAGCGCGTGGCCTTGGCCAGGGCGTTGGTGTTCGAGCCGCAGCTGGTACTAATGGACGAGCCGCTCGGCGCGCTGGACAAGCAGCTGCGTGAACACATGCAGATGGAGATCAAGCATATTCACCAGCGCCTGGGTGTAACAGTGGTCTACGTAACCCACGACCAGGGCGAGGCGTTGACCATGTCCGACCGCGTGGCCGTGTTCCATGAGGGCGAGATCCAGCAGATCGCCGACCCGCGCACTCTTTATGAGGAGCCGCGCAATACCTTCGTCGCCAACTTCATCGGCGAGAACAACCGCATCAACGGCACGCTGCTGGCCAGTGACGGTAACCGTTGCCAGGTGCAGCTGGCCCGCGGCGAGCGGGTCGAGGCGCTGGCGGTGAACGTCGGCCAGGCTGGGGAGCCGGTGACCCTGTCGGTCCGCCCGGAGCGCGTGCGCCTCAATGGCCACAGCCAAAGCTGCGTCAATCGCTTCTCCGGCCGCGTGGCCGAGTTCATCTACCTGGGCGACCATGTACGGGTGCGTCTGGAAGTCTGTGGCAAGGCTGACTTTTTCGTGAAGCAGCCGATTGCCGAGCTCGACCCGGCCTTGGCCGTGGGCGATGTGGTACCGCTGGGCTGGGAGGTGGAGCACGCGCGCGCGCTCGATCCGATTGCCGAGGCCCACTGATGGATTGCTGCACCAACCCTGTACTGTGGAGAGAATAATAATGCGCAAGCAGCTGAAACTGACCGCCCTGGCCCTTGGCCTGTTCGCCGCCGGCCAGGCCATGGCGGCAGACCTGACCGTAGTGTCCTTCGGCGGCGCCAACAAGGCGGCCCAGGTCAAAGCGTTCTACGAGCCATGGGAGAAGGCCGGCAAGGGTAAGATCGTCGCTGGCGAGTACAACGGTGAAATGGCCAAGATCAAAGCCATGGTCGACACCAACAGCGTGTCCTGGAACCTGGTGGAGGTGGAGTCGCCAGAGCTGGCCCGTGGTTGCGATGAAGGCATGTTCGAGGAGCTCGACCCGGCTCTGTTCGGCAACGAAAGCGATTATGTGAAGGGCGCCATCCAACCGTGCGGCGTGGGCTTCTTCGTTTGGTCCACGGTGCTGGCCTACAACGCTGACAAGCTCAAGACAGCCCCGACCAGCTGGGCCGATTTCTGGGACACGAAGAAATTCCCGGGCAAGCGCGGCCTGCGCAAGGGCGCGAAGTACACCCTGGAGTTCGCCCTGATGGCCGACGGCGTTGCGCCCAAGGATGTGTACCAGGTGCTGGCCACCAAGGAAGGCGTGGACCGCGCCTTCAAGAAACTCGACGAACTCAAGCCGAGCATCCAGTGGTGGGAAGCGGGCGCCCAGCCGCCGCAGTACCTGGCCTCGGGTGATGTGGTCATGAGCTCGGCCTACAACGGGCGCATCGCTGCGGTACAGAAAGAGAGCAACCTCAAGGTGGTGTGGAACGGTGGCATCTACGACTTCGACGCTTGGGCCATCCCGAAAGGGGCCAAGAATGTCGAGGAAGCGAAGAAATTCATCGCTTATACCGTTCAGCCTGAGCAGCAGAAGACCTACTCCGAGAACATCGCCTACGGCCCGGCCAACTCCAAGGCCGTACCGCTGCTGGCGGACGCGGTGAAGAAGGACATGCCGACCACGCCTGAAAACATCGCCAACCAGGTGCAGATCGATGTGGCCTTCTGGGCTGACAACAGCGAGCAACTGGAGCAACGCTTCAACGCCTGGGCGGCGAAGAAGTAAGACGCCTCGAAGGAGCGCCGGCCCGCTGGCTGGCGCTCCCTGTTCCCCTGTTTTTGCGGAGTTCGCCATGGCCATCGCAGTGCCCCTCACCGAAGGCGCAGGTCCAAGTCTCAAGCAGCGCCTCAAGCACGCCGAGCGGGTCAACCGCTGGAAGGCGCAGGCGCTCATCGCGCCGCTGGCGCTGTTTCTCCTGCTGGTGTTCCTGGTGCCCATCGCGGCGCTGTTGTTCAAGAGCGTTGACAACCCGGAAGTGGTCGGCGGCCTGCCGCGCACGGTCCAGGCTGTGTCGCAGTGGGACGGCAAGAGCCTGCCCGGCGAGGAGGTTTACAAGGCCCTGAGCCAGGACCTGGCCGAATCGCGCAAGAACCAGACCCTGGGCGACCTGTCTAAACGCCTGAACATGGAGCTGGCCGGCTACCGCAGCCTGCTCTCCAAAACCGCTCGGGCGCTGCCGTTCAAGGCCGAACCTGCTTCTTACAAAGAGGCATTGCAGGCCCTAGATGAACGTTGGGGGGACCCGGCGTACTGGCAGGCTATCCGCCGCAACACCAGCAGCGTGACTTCCTATTACCTGCTGGCATCGGTCGACCACCGTATTGATGACCTTGGCGAGGTGGCCAAGGCCACCCCCGACCAGGCTATCTACCTGGATATCTTTGCCCGCACCCTGTGGATGGGTGTGGTGATCACGGCAATCTGCCTGGTGCTGGCGTATCCGCTGGCTTACCTGCTGGCCAACCTGCCAACTCGCCAGAGCAACTTGTTGATGATCCTGGTGTTGCTGCCATTCTGGACCTCGATACTGGTTCGGGTGGCGGCGTGGATCGTGCTGCTGCAGTCAGGCGGCTTGATCAACAGCGCCCTTATGGCAATAGGCATCATCGATCAGCCGCTGGAGCTGGTGTTCAACCGCACTGGCGTTTACATCTCGATGGTTCACATCCTCCTGCCGTTCATGATCCTGCCGCTATACAGCGTGATGAAAGGCATTTCGCCGAGCTACATGCGTGCAGCGATCTCCTTGGGTTGCCACCCGTTCGCCAGCTTCTGGCGGGTGTACTTCCCGCAGACCTATGCGGGAGTAGGCGCCGGTTGCCTGCTGGTGTTCATCCTGGCCATCGGTTACTACATCACCCCGGCACTGCTCGGCAGCCCGAACGACCAGATGGTCAGCTACTTCGTGGCCTTCTATACCAACACCAGCATCAACTGGGGCATGGCTACCGCGCTGGGCGGGCTGTTGCTGCTGGCGACCGTGCTGCTGTACCTGATCTATAGCTGGCTGGTCGGTGCCAGCCGCCTGCGCCTGAGCTGAGGAGCCTAGTGATGCTTAGCCCATACATGTCGCCCGTGGAGCGGGTGTGGTTCTACAGCCTGCGTATCCTTTGCGGCCTGATATTGCTGTTTCTGGTGTTGCCGGTACTGGTGATCGTGCCGCTGTCGTTCAACAGTGGCAGCTTCCTGGTGTACCCACTGCAAGGCTTCTCACTGCAGTGGTACCACGATTTCTTCGCCTCGGCCGAGTGGATGCGCGCCCTGAGGAACAGCGTCATCGTCGCCCCGGCGGCCACGCTGCTGGCCATGGTGTTCGGTACGCTGGCAGCGATCGGGCTTACCCGCGCCGACTTTCCGGGCAAGTCGCTGGTCATGGCGCTGGTGATTTCGCCGATGGTGGTGCCGGTGGTGATCATTGGTGTAGCCAGCTACCTGTTCTTTGCCCCGTTGGGGATGGGTAACAGCTTCATTTCGCTGATCCTGGTGCACGCGGTGCTGGGTGTGCCGTTCGTCATCATCACCGTTTCGGCGACCTTGCAAGGCTTCAATTACAACCTGGTGCGTGCGGCTGCCAGCCTGGGGGCCTCACCGGTGGTTGCGTTTCGCAGGGTCACCTTGCCGCTGATCGCCCCCGGGGTGATCTCGGGGGCGCTGTTCGCCTTCGCGACCTCTTTCGATGAGGTGGTGGTGACGCTGTTCCTCGCCGGGCCAGAACAGGCCACTCTGCCGCGGCAGATGTTCAGCGGCATTCGCGAGAACCTGAGCCCGACGATTGCAGCGGCAGCGACCTTGCTGATCGGTTTTTCGGTGGTGCTGCTGCTGACCCTGGAGTGGCTGCGCGGGCGCAGTGAGAAGCTTAGGACTCAGCAGCCTGCCTGAGTCATGTCGCCGGTATTGGCCTTTTCACAGGCAAGCCCGCGAAAAGGCCGATACCGGGGAGGGGGGCGACACCCCGTCGCCACGGATTGATGCCAATCAGCCCCTATCCGGTTCCCTGAGTTACAATGCGCGCCACCTAGATTCTGCCAACAGGTGCGCCATGCAGCCCTACGCTATTGCCCCCTCCATTCTCTCCGCCGATTTCGCCCGTTTGGGCGAGGACGTCGACAAGGTGCTGGCCGCTGGTGCCGACATCGTCCACTTCGACGTGATGGACAACCACTACGTACCCAACCTGACCATTGGCCCGATGGTCTGCACCGCCTTGCGCAAGTATGGTGTGACCGCGCCGATCGATGTGCATCTGATGGTCAGCCCTGTAGACCGCATCATCGGTGACTTCATCGAAGCCGGTGCCAGCTACATCACCTTCCACCCGGAGGCATCGCAGCACATCGACCGCTCGCTGCAGCTGATCCGTGACGGTGGCTGCAAGGCCGGCTTGGTGTTCAACCCGGCTACCAGCCTGGACGCGCTGAAGTACGTGATGGACAAGGTCGACATGGTGCTGCTGATGAGCGTCAACCCAGGCTTTGGCGGACAGAAGTTCATCCCTGGCACCTTGGACAAACTGCGCGAAGCCCGTGCGCTGATCGACGCCAGTGGCCGTGATATCCGCCTGGAAATCGACGGTGGGGTCAACGTCAACAATATCCGTGAGATCGCTGCCGCTGGCGCTGACACCTTTGTCGCCGGCTCGGCGATCTTCAACGCGCCGGATTATCAGGAAGTGATCGCCAAGATGCGCGCCGAACTGGCTCAGGCCCGCCCATGAGCGGCTTCGAGCAGCTGTTCCCCGGGACGCTGCCCAGGCTGGTGATGTTCGATCTGGACGGTACCCTGATCGATTCAGTCCCCGACCTGGCCGCAGCCGTTGACCGCATGCTGCTCGAACTTGGCCGTCCGGCCGCCGGCCTTGACGCCGTGCGGCACTGGGTCGGCAACGGCGCACCGGTGCTGGTGCGCCGCGCACTTGCCGGCGGCCTGGACCACGCGACCGTAGACGATGAGCTGGCCGAGCGCGGCCTTGCACTGTTCATGGAGGCGTACGCCGAAAGCCATGATCTAACGGTTGTATACCCTGGTGTGCACGACACCTTGCGCTGGCTGCGCAAGCAGGGCGTGGAGATGGCGCTGATCACCAACAAGCCTGAACGCTTCGTCGCACCGTTGCTCGACCAGATGAAGATCGGCCGTTATTTCCGCTGGATCATCGGCGGCGATACCCTGCCACAGAAGAAGCCCGATCCTGCTGCGTTGCTGTTCGTCATGAAAATGGCCGGCGTGAAGCCCGGCCAGGCGCTGTTTGTGGGGGACTCGCGCAGTGATGTGCTGGCGGCCAAGGCTGCCGGCGTGCAGTGCGTTGGGCTGAGCTATGGCTATAACCACGGCCGGCCGATCGATGAGGAAGCGCCCAGCCTGGTCATAGGCGACCTGCGCCTGCTGCTGCCTGGTTGCGTAGTCACCGACACTGGGATAACGTTGGCGGACCTTCAAGCCTCACAAGACAGAGAGCCCACCGTGGTGGTTACCGGCAAATTCTGGATGAAAGTCATCAAGGCCCTGGCCCGTTGGCGTTGGCGCGCCTGACTTCTGCCCGCCGGCCTTTGCCGGCCCGTCCGTTTGCCCGACTCTCATTGTTGCTCCGAGGCTACTCATGACCCGCGAAGAATTCCTGCGCCTGGCCGCTGCCGGCTACAACCGCATCCCCTTGGCCTGTGAAACCCTGGCCGACTTCGATACCCCGCTTTCTATCTACCTGAAGCTGGCCGACCAGGCCAACTCGTACCTGCTCGAGTCGGTGCAGGGCGGTGAGAAGTGGGGGCGTTATTCGATGATCGGACTGCCGTCGCGCACGGTGATGCGTGTGCATGGCTATCACGTGAGCATCCTGCACGATGGCGTGCAGGTCGAAAGCCATGATGTCGAAGACCCGCTGGCATTCGTCGAAACCTTCAAGGACCGCTACAAGGTTGCTGACATTGCCGGTCTGCCGCGTTTCAACGGTGGCCTGGTCGGCTACTTTGGCTATGACTGTGTGCGCTACGTGGAAAAGCGCCTGGGCGCTTGCCCCAATCCTGACCCGTTGGGCGTGCCGGACATCCTGCTGATGGTTTCGGATGCCGTGGTGGTGTTCGACAACCTGGCCGGCAAGATGCATGCGATCGTACTGGTCGACCCGTCCGAGGAGCAGGCTTTCGAGCAAGGCCAGGCGCGCCTGCAAGGCCTGCTGGCCAAGCTGCGCGAACCCATCACGCCGCGACGCGGCCTGGACCTGAGCGGCCCCATGGCGGCAGAGCCGGCGTTCCGCTCCTCCTTTACCCAGGAGGATTACGAGCGCGCTGTGGACACCGTGAAGGAGTACATCCTGGCCGGTGACTGCATGCAAGTGGTGCCGTCCCAACGCATGTCGATCGACTTCCAGGCAGCGCCCATAGACTTGTACCGTGCGCTGCGCTGCTTCAACCCGACGCCGTACATGTACTTCTTTAACTTCGGGGACTTCCACGTTGTCGGCAGCTCGCCGGAAGTACTGGTGCGGGTGGAAGACAACCTGGTCACCGTACGCCCGATTGCCGGTACCCGTCCAAGGGGGGCCAACGAGGAGGCCGACCGGGCGCTGGAAGATGACCTGCTGTCGGACGACAAGGAAATCGCCGAGCACCTGATGCTCATCGACCTGGGCCGCAACGATGTGGGGCGTGTGTCCTGCACCGGTAGCGTGCGCCTGACCGAAAAGATGGTGATCGAGCGCTACTCCAATGTAATGCACATCGTTTCCAACGTTACCGGGCAACTGGCCGAGGGCTTGACCGCGATGGATGCACTGCGGGCGATTCTGCCGGCGGGTACCTTATCGGGTGCACCGAAGATCCGCGCGATGGAGATCATCGACGAACTGGAGCCGGTCAAGCGTGGCGTCTACGGTGGTGCAGTGGGCTACTTTGCCTGGAATGGCAACATGGATACCGCGATTGCCATTCGCACGGCAGTGATCAAGGACGGCGAGCTGCATGTGCAGGCCGGTGGCGGCATCGTCGCCGACTCGGTGCCGGCGCTGGAGTGGGAAGAAACCATCAACAAGCGCCGGGCGATGTTCCGTGCGGTGGCGTTGGCTGAGCAACGTCCTGCCGAGTGATTCACAGGCGTGGGGCCGCATGGCGGCCCCGTTCTGTTAAAAGTCGACGCTGACGCCCAGGCTTATGCCTTGCTGGGTCAACTCATCGCTCTTGCGCCAGTTGTAGTTCCCGCGCAGTTGCACCCCCGCTGCGAGCTCATGGCTCAGCCCAAGGCTGGCGCGTGTCAGATTGCTCTGCGGTGTGTACCCGGTTAGCGTGAAGTCATTGGCTGGCAGTGTCGTCAGGTGCATCGTCACATCCTGTTGGTCATCCTCGAACTCATGCTCCTGCGCCACCTCGGCAAACAGCCTGGTGTTGGCCAGTACCTGCACGCTGCCCTGCAACCCTAGACCCAAACGACGCGAAGTGCGTTCCTGGTCATCGAAGCCCAGTGCCGTCGAACGTCCGCTCTTCTCGTCATAACCGTCCACCTTCACCCGCGCGTAGTCGGCGCTGATGAACGGCGCCAGCTGCCAGCGACTGCTATCGGCTGCCAGGTTGTATCCCAGTCGGCCGGTCACAGCCCAGGCTTCGCCGTCAGTATCACCTTTCTCACTTCGGTCATTCACGCCCAGGGCGAAGGTGCGCTTGAGGTCCTGGTAATCCAGGTGCCCAGCACTCAGCGCTGCGTCGGCCCACCAGCGGTCCTTACGAAACTGGGCGAAGGCACTGGCCAGGTAGCTGTCCAGCTTGTAGTCCGAGTCTTGTTCTCCTGCCTCCAGTTTCTGGCGATAGATACCGCCGGCAAGCCCTACGCGCCAGGTGTCGTTGAGCCGGTAGCTGCCACCCAGCGTGAGGTTGTAGCCGCGCCCGTCAGCGTCGGCAGAAGTACGCCCCCCGTCGAGGTCCAGATCTTGCGCACCGGTGGCAACGAAGGCCTGCCATTGGCCAGCCGCTTGCCAGGGTGCCTGCCATTGATTACGTAGTTCGTCCTGATGCGCACGCAGGCTGGCGTGGGCCATTTCCGGCAGCAGCGTCAGCTCCCAGGGTGCGGAAAGGATCGAGTAGCCGTAGTCGGCAATCAGTTGCTGGCCGGCGATGGTCGGGTGTACCGAGTCGTTGAACAGCAGCTTGGTGGGGTCGGGTGTGGTGCCATTGATGCCGTACAGTGGGTTTTCCACGCAACTGTTGCCGCTGTAGCAGGTGCCGACCAGATTCTGCCCGCTGGCCAGGCCGAATTGCGTCGGGCTGGCCAGTGCTTCGTTCAGCAGTACGGGAATGTTCAGTGGAATGATTTCGGCATCGATCTGGCCCAGTTGGCTGACCAGTGACTGGTTGAACACGCTGGACAGTTGCGACAGGGCGTTTTGCTGCGGGGTGCCACTGAAGTTCGGCGTCTGGCCGAGGTCGGGTAGCAGCCAGACCATGATGTAGCGGGCGCCACCTTGTTGCAGGGCCTGGGCGCTGGCTGCCAGGCGCGATCCCGCAGCGGCGGCATCGGCAGGGCTGCTCACCAGGCCTTGCAGGAAGTCGTTGCCGCCACCGGTCAGGTAGTAGAGGGCATTGGGGTCTGCGCGCAAGCCATTGGCCAGATAGCCGGGCTTGTCGCGTAGTACCAGGCCGGCAAAAGGTTGGCCTGGCGGAATGACTGTCTCGGAAGTGGTGGTGATCGAATCCAGGATCTGCTGCGTGGTGTAGCCGCCAACGGCCCAGTTGTTGCCGTCGGGGCGTATTCCGAATGATGTGGATGGGTTGAGCTCATCCGGATTCACACCCAGGCGTGCGCCGAGGATCATCGGCGAGACAGGTGCAAAGTTGCCATTCTCATCACGGTTGGTAAAGCGCATACCGGCAGTACCGCCGGTCAGGTCAGGAAATTGCCCGGCATCGCTGAGGCTGTCGCCGAAGACGATCATTGTCGAGTAAGGCGAGGGGGCTGCGAAAGCCTGGCTGCAGGCGAGCGCCAACGTAGCCAAGGTAAAACGTAGCAAAGGTGCTTTTCGCATCTGGGAACATCCTTTTCATTGTTTTTATGAGGACAACCCGATCGACCTTAGCAAATCGCAGGGCATGCCTTCCAAGTCCATTCGTTTCCCGTATTTACGGGCATATTGCGCCCGCCGCGCCGGTAGGCTACTGTGCCTGCAAGTATGAGCGAGACCTATCCCGTGTTGATCGTCAGCAAACTCTTGATGCGCGTTATCAAGGCCCACGCCCGTTGGCGTTGGCGCGCCTGACTTTATCTCTTGCCGGCCTGTCCGGCCCGCCCCCGTTTGCCTTCCTGTCCGTTTCCGAGCGCCCCTAGTGGCAACGCCGTGTCTGTTTTTGGTGTAGGAAGGTTCGACTTTTAAAGTCAGTAGATTCTAGAGGTTTAGCCCGATGTTACTGATGATCGACAATTACGACTCATTCACTTACAACGTCGTTCAGTACCTTGGCGAGTTGGGTGCCGAGGTCAAAGTCATTCGCAACGACGAAATCACCGTTGCCCAGATAGAAGCCCTCAACCCTGAGCGCATCGTCGTCTCCCCTGGCCCTTGCACGCCGAGCGAAGCCGGTGTGTCCATCGAGGCCATTTTGCATTTTGCCGGCAAGCTGCCGATCCTTGGAGTTTGCCTGGGCCACCAATCAATCGGCCAGGCGTTTGGTGGCGATGTAGTGCGTGCCCGCCAGGTCATGCACGGCAAGACCAGCCCGGTATATCACCGCGACCTGGGCGTCTTCGCCGGCCTCAACAATCCGCTCACCGTAACCCGCTACCATTCCCTGGTGGTCAAGCGCGAGACCCTGCCAGAGTGCCTGGAAGTGACTGCCTGGACTGCACATGACGATGGTTCGGTCGACGAGATCATGGGCCTGCGCCACAAGACACTGAATATAGAAGGGGTGCAGTTCCACCCTGAGTCCATCCTGACCGAGCAGGGCCACGAGCTGTTCGCCAACTTCCTCAAGCAGACCGGCGGCCGCCGCTAAGGACCGAGCATGGATATCAAGAGCGCGTTGAGCCGTATTGTCGGCCACCTGGACCTTTCCACCGAAGAAATGCGCGATGTGATGCGCCAGATCATGACCGGCCAGTGCAGCGAGGCGCAGATCGGCGCCTTCCTGATGGGCATGCGCATGAAGAGCGAGAGCATCGACGAGATCGTTGGCGCGGTTTCGGTCATGCGTGAGCTGGCTGACAAGGTCGAGCTGAAAAGCCTTGATGGCGTAGTCGATATCGTCGGCACGGGCGGTGATGGCGCCAACATCTTCAACGTTTCCACCGCTTCTTCTTTCGTCCTTGCGGCGGCGGGTTGCACCGTGGCCAAACATGGCAATCGCGCGGTTTCCGGCAAGAGCGGCAGTGCGGACCTGCTGGAAGCTGCGGGCATCTACCTGAACCTGACGCCCACGCAAGTGGGGCGTTGCATTGACAGCCTCGGCATCGGCTTCATGTTCGCCCAAAGCCATCACTCCGCCATGAAACATGCCGCAGGCCCGCGCCGCGACCTGGGCCTGCGTACCCTGTTCAACATGCTCGGCCCGCTTACGAATCCGGCTGGAGTAAAACACCAGGTGGTCGGTGTATTTAGCCAGGCCTTGTGCCGCCCGCTGGCGGAAGTGCTGCAACGCCTGGGCAGCAAGCATGTGCTGGTCGTGCATTCCAAGGATGGCCTGGATGAGTTCAGCCTGGCCGCGCCTACCTTTGTCGCCGAACTGAAGAACGACCAGATCAGCGAATACTGGGTCGAGCCTGAAGACCTTGGCATGAAGAGCCAGAGCCTGCATGGCCTGGCAGTCGAAAACCCACAGGCATCGCTGGAGTTGATCCGTGATGCACTGGGCCGGCGCAAGACCGAGAATGGCCAGAAGGCTGCCGAGATGATAGTGCTCAACGCGGGCGCTGCGTTGTACGCCGCTGATCACGCCATGAGCCTGAAGGCTGGTGTGGATCTGGCCCACGATGTGCTGCACACCGGGCTGGCTTGGGAAAAGCTGCAGGAGCTGGGTGCCTTTACAGCGGTATTCAAGGTGGAGAACGAAGCATGAGTGTCCCGACGGTGCTGGAAAGGATAGTTGCCCGCAAGTTCCAGGAAGTGGCTGAGCGCAGCGCGCGCGTCAGCCTCGCCGAAATGGAGCACCTGGCCAAGGGGGCGGATGCCCCGCGCGGGTTTGCTAATGCCCTGATCGAGCAAGCCAAGCGCAAGCAGCCAGCGGTGATCGCCGAAATCAAGAAGGCCTCGCCGAGCAAGGGTGTCATCCGCGAGAACTTCGTGCCGTCGGAAATTGCCGTCAGTTACGAAAAGGGCGGGGCGACTTGCCTGTCGGTGCTGACCGACGTGGACTACTTCCAGGGTGCTGATGAGTATCTGCAACAGGCACGCGCCGCCGTTTCGCTGCCGGTGATCCGCAAGGATTTCATGGTCGACCCTTATCAGATCATCGAAGCACGCGCCTTGGGCGCAGACTGCGTGCTGCTGATCGTGTCGGCGCTCGACGACGTCAAGATGGCCGAGTTGGCCGCTACCGCCAAGGAAGTCGGTCTCGACGTGCTGGTCGAGGTACATGACGGTGACGAGTTGGAGCGTGCGTTGAAAACGCTTGATACCCCGCTGGTGGGTGTCAACAACCGTAACCTGCATACCTTCGAAGTTAGCCTGGAAACCACTCTCGACCTTTTACCGCGCATCCCCCGCGATCGCCTGGCCATCACCGAGAGTGGCATTCTCAACCGTGCCGATGTCGAGTTGATGGAAATCAATGACGTTTATTCGTTCCTGGTGGGCGAGGCGTTCATGCGGGCCGAGCAGCCGGGGTTGGAACTGCAGCGGTTGTTCTTCCCTGAACAGGTGAAGAAGACTGTTCAGCAACTGGACTAAGCAACGTTGAAGCCGGCAATCGCCGGCTTTATCGAAGGTGGATCAATGACCGATCAACCCCTGGCCCTCACCGTCGAGCAGGGCCTGCACGCCGAGCAAGATCTTTTGGCTTCGGTCTGCCGTGGCGAAACCGAAAGTGGTGTGCTTTTCTGGCGCCCGACAGATCATGCGCTGGTCATGCCTCGGCGCATGAGCCGCCTGGACAACTTCGAGACAGCCTGCTCGGAATTGGCGATCGCTGGCTGGCCAGTGCTGCTGCGAGAAACCGGTGGTGAGCCGGTACCTCAGTCGAATTCGACAGTGAATGTGGCGCTGGTGTATGTCGCTCCGCGCAGCGAAGGCGACCATGGCCGCATCGAGAACGCGTATGAACGCCTCTGCCTGCCGTTGTGCGATGTGCTGCGCGAATGGGGCGGCGTGGCTTCGGTGGGCGAGATCGACGGGGCCTTCTGCGACGGCCGCTACAATGTCAACCTCAATGGCCGCAAGCTGGTGGGGACTGCCCAGCGCTGGCGCCAGGGGCTGGGTGGAAAACGGCCGGTGGTGCTGGTGCATGGTGCGTTGTTGCTGGACAACGAGCGCGAGTCGATGGTCGCGGCGGTCAACCGTTTCAATGAATGTTGCGGGCTCGAGCAGCGCTGCCGGGCCGACAGCCATATTGCCCTGCACGAAGTGGCGCCCGCAGTACCGTGGTTCGAGCGCCTTTCGCAGGCTTACAGGGAAGTACTTGCAGCGCTGCCCAAGGATTAACGGGTACCGTAAACCACCATGGTCTTGCCCTTGACCTGAACCAGGCTGCGTTCCTCGAGGTCCTTGAGCACGCGGCCGACCATTTCCCGCGAGCAACCGACGATACGGCCAATTTCCTGGCGGGTGATCTTGATTTGCATGCCGTCCGGGTGGGTCATGGCGTCTGGCTGCTTGCACAGGTCCAGCAGGCAACGGGCGACTCGGCCAGTAACATCGAAGAACGCCAGGTCGCCCACCTTGCGCGTGGTGTTGCGCAGGCGCTGGGCCATCTGGCTGCCGAGGGAGTAAAGAATATCCGGGTCCTGGCGGGCCAGGTCGCGAAACTTGTCATAACTGACCTCCGCTACCTCGCACTCTGTCTTGGCGCGCACCCAGGCGCTGCGCTGCTGATCGCTGCCGGCGGGTTCGAACAAACCCAGCTCGCCGAAGAAATCGCCACTGTTGAGGTAGGCGATGATCATCTCGTGGCCTTCGTCATCCTCAATGAGGATAGTGACTGAACCCTTGATGATGAACGACAGCGTTTCGGCCCGGTCACCAGCACAGATGATATTACTCTTTGCAGTGTAGCGGCGGCGCTGGCAGTGCATCAGCAGCTTGTCGATGTTCTTGATCTTGGCGGGTAGGGCTGAGGCAACCATCACGAAATCCTGTTCGATACGACCCATAGGCTCTGGTGGAGAGTTGGCTAACGCGACGCGTCAGTCAATTGGCGCCAGCTTATCAGACACTGAAGGATGTTTCGGCACAAATGCCAAACGTATGGAGCTTTTCCGACAGCCACACAACGCTTAAGCTGACACCCTTTTGCGAAATCCAGGAGTACGGACAGATGAAGGCACGCATCCAATGGGCCGGTGAAGCGATGTTCCTTGGCGAATCGGGGAGTGGCCATGTCGTGGTGATGGATGGTCCGCCGGAGGCGGGTGGCCGCAACCTGGGCGTGCGCCCGATGGAAATGCTTCTGCTCGGCCTAGGCGGCTGCAGCAGCTTCGACGTAGTGAGCATCTTGAAGAAATCGCGCCAAGCGGTGGAAAGCTGCGAAGCCTTCCTGGAGGCCGAGCGCGCTAGCGAAGACCCGAAGGTGTTTACCAAGATTCATATGAACTTCGTGGTCAAAGGGCGCGGGCTTAAAGAGGCTCAGGTCAAGCGTGCGGTGGAGCTGTCGGCAGAGAAATATTGCTCGGCGTCGATCATGCTGGAGCGCGCGGGTGTGGAAATCACCCATGGCTACGAGATCGTTGAGCTGGGTTGAGACTTTTGGGCCGCAATGCGGCCCCCGACGGTGTTCAGTTGCGCAAGGCTGGAAGAGCGACCACCAACCAACGGGGTACGCAGCGCCTAAATGACTGGCTGAGGTGCTCCCGGCGCTTCTGATAACCCAGCCCCAGCCCGATTACCCCTAGCCCGATCAAGGTCACCACAACCGGGAACAGTAGCGAATCGGCAAACACCTCGTAAGACAGGTAGCCAAGATAAGCCGCCACCCCCAGCGCCCCGAATACCATGAACACCGGCCGACGCAACAGCACCGCAACGCTCATCAAACCCAGGTTGATCAGGCAGTACAACGCCTTACCCAGCTCGCTGTCGCTTTCGATCATCGTCAGCCCACCCCAGAACGCTGCCAGCCCGGCCAGGTAACCCCAGTGGGCGTAATCCTCACGCGTGCGCCCGTCGACCACCAGAAACACCAGCAGTAGCCCGAGCCCGAACCACAGCGAAACCGTGCGCCGCTGTTCCCAGCTGAAGGGTGAGCCGAACACCCACTCGGTAAGGTCCATCGACATGAACCATAAGGCTACGGCAATCGGCATCACAATGAACGGGTAGGGGATCAGGCGCAGCATGAGCAAACCGGCGACCACCGTGGCCGCCTCCATCAACAGCCATCCACCCTGCACATAGGTGTAGTACTGGTGATAGTCCGTTTGCCGATCATCCAGTGGCCACCAGCCGGCCAGGCGTTCGATGGCAAAGACAGCCAAGGGCACGATGCTTACCGCAACCGCCGCCAGGACGCCAGATGCGATGGGTTGCTGGCGTTTTTGCAGGTTGAGGGCGAACAAGGTGAGAAGACCGATGTAGAGGACGGCGATGGCCAGCAGCGCCCAGTCACCGATTCGCATCCAGGCTTCGGTCAATAGCCAGCCCATCGCCCCCATGATCAGCATTGCGCCGAAATAGAACGCGACGTGCGCCAGCTGGAAACTGCCACGAGCTGCTGGCTGCTGGAGCAGGAAGTCCAGCAGGGCCTTGTCCTGGCCAGGATGGAGAACTCCTGCTTGTACGGCGCGCGCCAGGTCCTTGGCGTCGATACGGTCCGTCATTGGCGTGCCCCTAGATGCGGTAAGTGCTCTTGGTCATGACCTTGGCCAGCATGCTCATACCGAAGCGTACCGGCGCGGGGAAGCGATAGCCACCTGCTTCAAGGGCCGAATCGGCGTGTTGCTCTTCGTCTACGCGCATCTGCTCGAGAATGGCACGGGACTTTTCGTCCTCATGGGGGATCTGCTCCAGGTGTTCGTCGAGGTGTTTGCACACCTGATGTTCGGTGGCGGCGACGAAGCCCAGGCTGACCTTGTCGCTGACCATGCCGGCGAGCGCGCCGATGCCGAACGACATGCCGTAGAACAGCGGATTGAGCACGCTGGGGTGGCTGCCCAGCTGACGGATGCGCTGTTCGCACCAGGCCAGATGGTCGATTTCTTCCTCCGCCGCATGCTCCATCGCCTTGCGCACCTGGGGCAACTTGGCGGTCAGGGCCTGGCCCTGGTACAGCGCCTGGGCGCAGACCTCGCCGGTATGGTTGATGCGCATGAGCCCGGCAATGTGGCGGGTCTGGCTTTCGTCGAGTTCGACGTCGGGCTGGACAATGGCCGGGGACGGCCGGGAGGGTTGGCCGCTGAAGGGCAGCAAGGTGCGCATGGCGGTATCGGCCTGCAGCAACAAGCGGTCGAGCGGCGAATAGTGACGTTCGGTAGCCATCGGGCACCTCCGCTGAAGTGATGCCCGACAGTTTACCTCAATCGCCCGGGGTGGGCTTGCCTTGGGTCAGCCCGGTGGCCAGTGCATCTGACGCTGGCCGAGCACGTGCATGTGGATGTGGTAGACGGTCTGGCCACCTTGCTCGTTACAGTTCATGACCACGCGGAAGCCATCCTCGCAGCCAAGCTCCTTGGCCAGGCGCTGGGCGGTGAACAGGATATGGCCGGCCAGGCCCTTGTCCTCTTCGGTCAGGTCATTGAGCGTACGGATGTGTTTTTTCGGGATGACCAGAAAATGCACCGGCGCCTGAGGCGCGATGTCGTGGAAGGCCAGAACCTGGTCGTCCTCGTAGATGATCTTCGCCGGGATTTCCCGGTTGATGATCTTGATGAATAAATCGTCCACAGCACTTGCTCCATGGTGAGGGTCCTGGCCGAGTGTACTTAGCCAGGCGCCGCTCGCCCAGTGGGCTATTCCATTCCGACCGGGCAGTAACGGCGGTGGATGAAGCCTGCAAGCTTGCGAGCCAACCAGCGGGGCAACAGGCGCGGGGCGAATGCCAGCCAGCGGTTGCGGCGAACCGGAATGATCAGCGCCCGGTTTTTCGCCAATGCGCGCACGGTATACAGCGCCACCTCTTCGGGGCTGAGGCAGCGGCTGCTGCCTTCGAGCCTTGGAATACGGCGGCGCGAAGAGCGCACCGGACCGGGGCAAAGGACCGAAACCTTGATGCCCGTGGGCTTGAGCTCTTCGCGCAGGGCTTCGGTGAAATGCATCACATAGGTCTTGCTGGCGGCATAGGTGGCCATCCAGGGGCCTGGCGCTACGGCGGCCAGGCCGGCGACATTGAGGATCTGCCCACCTCCCTGTACTGCCATGAGGTTACCGATGGCATGGCACAGGCGGCTCATGGCGAGAATGTTCACTTCCAGCAGGTCCTGCTCGTCCGCCCACTCGTGGGCCAGAAACGGGCCATAGGTACGTTGGCCGGCGCAGTTGACCAACAGGTCGATGCGCCGCTCGCCCTCTTCCAGCTCGAGTACGAAACCGGACAGGCGCAGCGGCTGGCTGAGGTCGCAGGCGCGTAGCAGTACTTCGACGCCGAAGCGCTGGGTCAGCTCGATGGCTACCGGTTCAAGGGTTTCGCGGTGGCGTGCCACCAGGATCAGATTGCGCCCGCGCCGCGCCAGAGCTTCCGCCAGGGCCAGGCCCAGGCCGCTGGAAGCACCAGTGATCATGGCGTAACGGGTCATGCAAGGCTCCTGAGGGCTAAAGAGGGCGCCTAGTGTACAGCGTGGCCAGGCCAGGTGTTGCCTTTTGCTACAAGGCCTTGGCGCGTAACGCCTGGCTGCGCTCCAGGGCTGCTCTGTATTCGCCGTGCAGGCGCTCGATCAGTGCGGCGGCGCCGGGCAAGTCATGGATTTCTCCGACGCCTTGCCCGGCAGACCATACTGTCTTCCAGGCCTTGGCTTCATCATCGATCGGCTTGAGTTTGCCCTGCTCCTGGCCGGCCTTCACTACGGCCATGTCATACCCGGCCTGTTCAAGGCTCTGGCGCAAAAAGCTTGCCGGTATGCCGGAAACCGCTGGGGTATGGACGATATCCGCTGCATGCGCGCCGAGCAGCATCTGTTTATACGCCTCTTGGGCATGGCTCTCCCGGGTGGCAATAAAGCGAGTACCCATGTAGGCCAGGTCCGCGCCAAGCAACTGGGCGGCGAGTATTTCATGGCCGTGGTTGATGCAGCCGGCCAATAGCAGTGTCTTGTCGAAAAACTGGCGGATTTCTGCCGCAAGGGCGAACGGGCTCCAGGTGCCAGCATGCCCGCCTGCACCTGCCGCCACCGCGATCAGGCCATCGACGCCGGCCTGTGCAGCTTTCTCAGCGTGACGCCGGGTGGTCACATCATGGAACACCAGGCCGCCATAGCCGTGTACGGCATCGACGACTTCCTTCACCGCGCCAAGACTGGTGATGACTATAGGCACCTGATGCTCGACACACAGGGCAAGGTCAGCCTGCAGGCGCGGGTTGGATGGGTGGACGATAAGATTGACCGCATAAGGGGCTGGCGCCTGCAGCTGCCCAAGGCCCGCTTCGATCTCCTCGAGCCAGCCCTTGAAACCGGCACTGTCGCGCTGGTTCAGGGCGGGGAAACTGCCGACCACGCCGTTGCCGCAGCAGGCCAGGACCAGCTGGGGATTGGAGATCAGGAACATCGGCGCCGCCACCACGGGCAAGCGCAGGCGTTGTTCGAGCGAAGCAGGCAAGGACATGGGCAAGGCTCCTGTACAGTGCGATTATCGTCAGAACGGTTTGACCACCACAAGAATCACGATGCCCAGCAGGAACAGCACGGGTACCTCGTTGAACCAGCGGTAGTAAACGTGGCTGCGGGTGTTGGCACCGGTGGCAAAGCGTTTGCGCTGGGCGCCGCACATGTGATGGTAGCCGGTGAGCAGGATCACCAGTGTCAGCTTGGCGTGCAGCCAGCCCTGGCTCAGCCAGCCCGGCGTGAGATAGAGCATCCAGGCGCCGAACACATAGGTGGCAATCATCGCCGGGTTCATGATGCCGCGGTACAGCTTGCGCTCCATGGTCACGAAGCGCTCCTGGCTGATGCTGTCCTGGCTTTGCGCGTGGTAGACGAACAGCCGGGGCAGGTAGAACAGGCCGGCGAACCAGCAGACTACGCTGACGATGTGCAGCGCTTTTATCCATAGGTAAAGCATGGAGAGAGTTCCTTCAGGTATTCACGGTCGTCAGATAGTAGAGGCCAAGCGCCCGAAGGGTCACCCGAAGAGTTGTTACAGGCGCCTTGCGCCCCTATCATCGTGCGCTTTCCAGACGGCTCGTTGATAAGGGGCAAGCGTTATGATCAAGGTCGGTATCGTCGGCGGCACGGGTTACACCGGCGTCGAACTGTTGCGTCTGCTGGCACAGCATCCACAGGCCGAGGTGGCGGTCATCACTTCGCGTTCCGAGGCGGGCGTAGCGGTCGCCGACATGTATCCGAACCTGCGCGGTCACTATGATGGTCTGGCTTTCAGCGTGCCGGACAGCAAGGCTCTGTCAGCTTGCGACGTGGTCTTCTTCGCCACCCCGCACGGTGTCGCCCACGCCTTGGCCGGCGAGTTGCTGGCTGCCGGGACCAAGGTCATTGACCTGTCCGCCGACTTCCGCTTGCAGGACGCTGCCGAGTGGGCGAAATGGTACGGGCAGCCGCACGGCGCGCCGGAGTTGCTGAAGGATGCGGTCTACGGCCTGCCTGAAGTCAACCGTGAGAAAATTCGCCTGGCGCGCCTGATCGCCGTGCCAGGCTGCTACCCGACTGCTACCCAGTTGGGCTTCCTGCCGCTGCTCGAAGCTGGCCTGGCCGACCCGTCGCGCCTGATCGCCGATTGCAAGTCGGGTGTCAGTGGCGCCGGCCGTGGTGCCGCCGTGGGTTCGCTGTTCTGTGAGGCTGGCGAGAGCATGAAGGCCTACGCGGTCAAGGGCCACCGTCACCTGCCGGAAATCAGCCAAGGCCTGCGCTTGGCTGCGGGGACGGACATCGGCCTGACCTTCGTGCCGCATCTGACCCCGATGATCCGCGGTATTCACTCGACCCTGTACGCGACGGTGGCCGATAAGTCGGTCGACTTGCAGGCACTGTTCGAGAAGCGCTACGCGGACGAGCCGTTCGTCGATGTGATGCCAGCGGGCAGCCACCCGGAAACCCGTAGCGTTCGCGGTGCCAACGTCTGCCGTATTGCCGTTCATCGCCCGCAAGGTGGTGACCTGGTGGTGGTTCTGTCTGTCATTGACAACCTGGTCAAGGGCGCATCCGGCCAGGCGGTGCAGAACCTGAACATCCTGTTCGGCCTGGACGAGCGCATGGGCCTGTCCCATGCCGGCCTGCTGCCCTGACAGCAGCGACAAGCTGCAAGTGAGCGTATTGCGTTCAGCTTGTAGCTTGTCACTTGCTGCTTACGTATTGTTGACCGATTTTCTCGGAGAAGCGGATAATGCGCCTCATCGAGTTTTATGGCGGCTACTGCGCCGGGAGAATCAACATGAGCGTCGAAACCTTCACCCCTACGGCTTTGGAATTCACTCACGGCGCCGCGCAAAAGGTGAAGACCCTCGTATCCGAGGAGGGCAATGATCGTCTGAAGCTGCGGGTTTTCGTGACTGGTGGCGGCTGCTCGGGTTTCCAGTACGGTTTCACCTTCGACGAAGATGTGGCCGAAGATGACACCATCGTCGAGCGCGAAGGTGTATCCCTGGTGGTTGATCCTATGAGCTTCCAGTATCTGGCGGGCGCGGAGGTGGATTACCAGGAAGGCCTTGAGGGTTCACGCTTCGTGATCAAGAACCCGAATGCCGCTACCACCTGTGGCTGCGGCTCGTCCTTCTCGATCTGAAGCCCGGTAGTACAAAAGCGCCGCGCATTTGCGCGGCGTTTTCGTTGCGGCTGCAAGGTCAGGCCGGGTATATCGCGCCGAGAACCCGCAGCCCTTTCGCTGCCGTCACACTGGGGCGGTTGGCGGCGATGCGTTCCAGGCAGCAGTGAGCCAGCCAGGCAAATGCCATGCCCTCGACCCAGTCGGGGTCTACGCCATATGCTTGGGTGCTGGTGACCCGGGCATCGGGTAGTAGCGCGTCAAGGCGAGCCATCAATGCACCGTTGCGCGCACCGCCGCCACACACAAGCAGTGCTTCTGTGCCTTGCTGTGCATCGCGCAAGGACTCGATGATGCTGCGCGCCGTCAGCTCAAGCAGCGTGGCCTGGACATCTTCGTCACGATAACGGGGCATGCAAGCGAGATGGCCATCCAGCCAAGACAGGTTGAACACTTCGCGGCCAGTACTCTTCGGGCCGCTGCCGGCGAAGAAAGGGTCACTCAGCAACGCGTTCAGCAAATCGGTCTGGACCACTCCACTGGCCGCCCAGGCTCCGTCGGCGTCATAAGCCTGGCCGCGTTTACGCTCGATCCAGGCATCCAGTAGCACATTGCCGGGGCCGCAGTCGAAGCCGTGGACCGGCTTGTCGTGCTCGATCAGGCTGAGATTGCTGAAGCCGCCTACGTTGAGCACTGCCAGCCGCTGGCCAAGACGGCCGAACAGGGTTTCATGAAACGCTGGCACCAAAGGAGCGCCTTGGCCGCCAGCAGCCACATCGCGCCGGCGGAAGTCGGCTACTACTGTGATTCCGGTAAGCTCGGCGAGCAATGCCGGGTTGCCGATCTGCACGGTAAATCCTCGGGCAGGCTCGTGGCGGATGGTCTGGCCATGGCTACCGATGGCGCGAATGGCATCAGCCTGCAGCCCCTGCTTTTGCAGCAACTGCTGTATACCTTCTGCGGCCAGGCTGGCCCAGCGGTTTTCCGCCAACGCGGCACGTGCGATTTCGTCAGGGCCGCTGGCGCACAGGGCAAGCAGTTGCTGGCGCAGCTCGGCGGGCATTGGCAGGTAGTGGGTGGCGAGCAGCTCCAGCTGCTCGCCTTGTTCTATCAGGGCAATGTCCAGGCCGTCGAGGCTGGTGCCAGACATTACTCCTAGGTAGAGCGCCATAGATCAGCGCTTGTTCGCTGCGAGCATGGTGGCCTTTTCCTGATCCATGCGCGCGATCAGTGGCTTGCTCTGCTGCAAGAACCGCTGGCGTTCAGCCTTGGCGATCGGGTCTGACATCGGTACTTTCTGGCTCAGCGGATCGACGTGGACGCCGTTGACCTGGAACTCGTAGTGCAGGTGCGGGCCTGTAGACAGGCCGGTGGTACCGATATAGCCGATAATCTGCCCCTGTTTCACGCTGCTGCCGGTCTTGATGCCTTTGGCGAAGCCCTGCATGTGCCCGTAGAGGGTCTTGTATCTGTTGCCGTGGGCGATGATCACTGTGTTGCCGTACCCACCGCGACGGCCGGCCAGCTCGATGCGACCGTCACCGGCCGCCTTGATCGGTGTCCCGCGTGGTGCGGCATAGTCGACGCCCTTGTGCGCGCGGATCTTGTTCAGAATCGGGTGCTTGCGGCCAGCGGAAAACCGCGAGCTGATACGGGCAAAGTCCACAGGGGTACGGATAAACGCCTTGCGCAGGCTGTTGCCGTCGGCTGTGTAGTAGCTGGTGTTGCCCTGCTTGTTGGTGTAGCGCACCGCAGTGTAGGTCTTGCCGCGGTTGGTGAAGCGGGCGGACAGGATGTTGCCAGTACCAATCACCTTGCCATCCATGACCTTCTGCTCGTAGACCACGTCGAATTCGTCACCCTGACGGATGTCCTGTGCGAAATCGATGTCGTAGCCCAGTACCTTGGCCATGTCCATGGTCAGACTGTGTGACAGGCCGGCACGCTGGGCCGAGGCAGACAGCGAGCTTTTGATCACGCCATGGGCGTAGGCAGTGCGTACCACCGGCTTGCTGATTTCACGGTCGAAACTGTAGCCCTTGGCGGTCTTTGTTAGGCGGATGGTCTCGAGGGTACTGACCTTGCTTTGCAGGCTGGCCAGTTGGCCGTCGTTGTCGAGCTCGAATTGCAGTACCTGGCCATGCTTGAGTTGGCTGAACTGCTTGGCCTGCTTGCTGCTGGCCAGCAGGTCGTGCACCGCATTGGCTGGCAGACCGACTTTCGCGAACAGGGTGGACAATGTATCGCCTCGCGCCACCGTGACTTCGCGATGCCCAGGCTCCTTGGCCTCTGGTTGTTGCTCTAGGGGCGGAAGCTCTTGAGTAGCTTGTTCGGTTTTGGAATCGGCACCTTCGATCTGTGCGAACGGCGAGCCTTGATCGGCTTCGGTCTGCACCAGCGGCGCGGCGCCGGACTCATCCTTCAGTTGCTCTGACGGGCTTTCCAGCTCGAGGCTGAGGGTGGTCTTCTTGGCTTCGACTTCGCTGGATGGGAATACCAGCAGAGCCAGGCTGAGCAGGGCGGCTATGCCGCTGGCGGCCAGCAGATGGCTTTTCGGATAAAGCGGTGGCGCTTTAGGCGTTTCGTCGGTCATAGGTAAGGTGACTTTTTGAAGAAAAGTGAATATGGAAAAGATGAATGACATGATGAAGATGAAATAACTGTATAAAATATAACCAAATCCAATTTCACGCAAGGGCGCGTAGACGCCGCGAGGCTGCGGTCAGGTCACATTCCGTTGCGAAACTTGTATTTGATGGCCGATCTTGTATGGTTGGCTCCCCTTGAATCTGAGCCTTGCGGGTCTGTCTATGAAGTCGGTTGAAGAGCAGCTGGCGCTTATCAAGCGCGGTGCGGAAGAAGTGTTGGTCGAGTCGGAACTGGTGGAGAAGCTCAAGCGTGGCCAGCCTCTGCGTATCAAGGCAGGTTTCGATCCGACCGCGCCTGACCTGCACCTAGGGCACACCGTGCTGATCAACAAGCTGCGTCAGTTCCAGGAGCTTGGTCATCAGGTCGTCTTCCTGATCGGCGACTTCACCGGAATGATCGGTGATCCGAGCGGCAAAAGTGCGACTCGTCCGCCGCTGACCCGTGAGCAGGTGCTGGATAATGCCGAGACGTACAAGCAGCAGGTGTTCAAGATTCTCGACCCGGCCAAGACCGAGGTCGCGTTCAACTCCACCTGGATGGACAAGCTGACACCTGCTGACTTCATCCGCCTCGCGTCGCAGTACACGGTGGCGCGCATGCTTGAGCGCGACGATTTCGACAAGCGCTATACCACCAATCAGCCGATCGCCATTCATGAGTTCCTTTACCCGCTGGTGCAGGGGTATGACTCGGTAGCTCTCAAGGCTGATGTGGAGCTGGGTGGTACCGACCAGAAGTTCAACTTGCTGATGGGGCGCGAGCTGCAGCGCGCTTACGGACAGGAAGCGCAGTGCATCGTGACCATGCCGCTGCTCGAAGGGCTGGACGGCGTGAAGAAAATGTCCAAGTCGCTGGGCAACTATGTAGGTATCCAGGAAGCGCCTGGTGTGATGTACAGCAAGCTGGTGTCGATCCCGGACACGCTGATGTGGCGTTACTTCGAGTTGCTGAGTTTCCGTTCCATGGATGAGATCGAGCAGTTCCGTGCCGATGTCGCCAATGGTGCGAACCCGCGCGACATCAAGATCAAGCTGGCGGAAGAAATCGTTGCGCGTTTCCATGGTGAAGAAGCGGCTGCCAATGCCCATCGCGCGGCGGGTAATCGCATGAAAGAGGGTGAGTTGCCAGAAGATCTTCCCGAGATTGAGGTGGCCGCTGCTGAAGACTTGCCGATCGCTGCTGTACTGAACCGTGCTGGCCTGGTGAAGAACTCGGCGATGGCGCGCGACCTGCTCAATGGTGGTGCGGTCAAGGTTGATGGTGTTGTGGTTGAGCGTGACTTTATGTTTGCGCTTGGCGCCACTCATGTGTGCCAGGCGGGCAAGAAGGCGTTTGCCCGGGTCAAGCTCAAGGCAGGGTGAGTGTCTGGCGGCGTAGCTATATATAGAAGCGGGGAGGTCGTCAGGCCTCCCCGCTTTGCTTTTCAGCGATAGTGGGGTTTATTGGAAATAAGCCTTGACGGGCGTTCGAATCCCCTTATAATGCGCCCCACTTCCAGCGCAGTCGGAACGAGAAACTCCTTGAAATTCAACGAGTTGCTTAATCCAGGTAGTACTTGAGGTGCTTCGGTCGACTGATCGATAGCGGTTAAAATGGTGGTTGACAGCGCTTCTAAACGCTGTATGATTCGCCTCCCGCTACGAGAGATCGCAGCGAGCCAAGTGTTTGAAGCTAAACGAGTTTCTCGCAAAAAACTTCAAAATAAACGCTTGACAGGCTCTGAGGAAAGCGTAGAATGCGCGCCTCGGTTGAGACGAAAAGCTCTTAACCAAACGCTCTTTAACAAATCGAATCAAGCAATTCGTGTGGGTGCTTGTGAGTACGGACTGATAGTCAAAAAGATTATCAGCATCACAAGTGACCATGCGAGAAATCACATAGTCATTTGAGATTGCTGAGCCAAGTTTAGGGTTTCTTAAAAACCCAAGCAGTATTGAACTGAAGAGTTTGATCATGGCTCAGATTGAACGCTGGCGGCAGGCCTAACACATGCAAGTCGAGCGGATGACGGGAGCTTGCTCCTTGATTCAGCGGCGGACGGGTGAGTAATGCCTAGGAATCTGCCTGGTAGTGGGGGACAACGTTTCGAAAGGAACGCTAATACCGCATACGTCCTACGGGAGAAAGCAGGGGACCTTCGGGCCTTGCGCTATCAGATGAGCCTAGGTCGGATTAGCTAGTTGGTGAGGTAATGGCTCACCAAGGCGACGATCCGTAACTGGTCTGAGAGGATGATCAGTCACACTGGAACTGAGACACGGTCCAGACTCCTACGGGAGGCAGCAGTGGGGAATATTGGACAATGGGCGAAAGCCTGATCCAGCCATGCCGCGTGTGTGAAGAAGGTCTTCGGATTGTAAAGCACTTTAAGTTGGGAGGAAGGGCATTAACCTAATACGTTAGTGTTTTGACGTTACCGACAGAATAAGCACCGGCTAACTCTGTGCCAGCAGCCGCGGTAATACAGAGGGTGCAAGCGTTAATCGGAATTACTGGGCGTAAAGCGCGCGTAGGTGGTTTGTTAAGTTGGATGTGAAAGCCCCGGGCTCAACCTGGGAACTGCATCCAAAACTGGCAAGCTAGAGTACAGTAGAGGGTGGTGGAATTTCCTGTGTAGCGGTGAAATGCGTAGATATAGGAAGGAACACCAGTGGCGAAGGCGACCACCTGGACTGATACTGACACTGAGGTGCGAAAGCGTGGGGAGCAAACAGGATTAGATACCCTGGTAGTCCACGCCGTAAACGATGTCAACTAGCCGTTGGAATCCTTGAGATTTTAGTGGCGCAGCTAACGCATTAAGTTGACCGCCTGGGGAGTACGGCCGCAAGGTTAAAACTCAAATGAATTGACGGGGGCCCGCACAAGCGGTGGAGCATGTGGTTTAATTCGAAGCAACGCGAAGAACCTTACCAGGCCTTGACATGCAGAGAACTTTCCAGAGATGGATTGGTGCCTTCGGGAACTCTGACACAGGTGCTGCATGGCTGTCGTCAGCTCGTGTCGTGAGATGTTGGGTTAAGTCCCGTAACGAGCGCAACCCTTGTCCTTAGTTACCAGCACGTTATGGTGGGCACTCTAAGGAGACTGCCGGTGACAAACCGGAGGAAGGTGGGGATGACGTCAAGTCATCATGGCCCTTACGGCCTGGGCTACACACGTGCTACAATGGTCGGTACAGAGGGTTGCCAAGCCGCGAGGTGGAGCTAATCTCACAAAACCGATCGTAGTCCGGATCGCAGTCTGCAACTCGACTGCGTGAAGTCGGAATCGCTAGTAATCGCGAATCAGAATGTCGCGGTGAATACGTTCCCGGGCCTTGTACACACCGCCCGTCACACCATGGGAGTGGGTTGCACCAGAAGTAGCTAGTCTAACCTTCGGGAGGACGGTTACCACGGTGTGATTCATGACTGGGGTGAAGTCGTAACAAGGTAGCCGTAGGGGAACCTGCGGCTGGATCACCTCCTTAATCGACGACATCAGCCTGCTGATGAGCTCCCACACGAATTGCTTGATTCATTGTCGAAGGCGATCAAGACTCTAATATGGGTCTAACGCTGTTCCTGATCAGAACTCAGAAATGAACATTCGGCTTGAATGTTGATTTCTGACTTTTGTCAGATCGTTCTTTAAAAATTCGGATATGTGATAGAAATAGACTGACATGCACTTTCACTGGTGTGTGATCAGGCTAAGGTAAAATTTGTGAGTTCTGCTCGAAAGAGCAACATGCGAATTTTCGGCGAATGTCGTCTTCACAGTATAACCAGATTGCTTGGGGTTATATGGTCAAGTGAAGAAGCGCATACGGTGGATGCCTTGGCAGTCAGAGGCGATGAAAGACGTGGTAGCCTGCGATAAGCTTTGGGGAGTCGGCAAACAGACTGTGATCCAGAGATCTCTGAATGGGGGAACCCACTCAGCATAAGCTGAGTATCTTGTACTGAATACATAGGTGCAAGAGGCGAACCAGGGGAACTGAAACATCTAAGTACCCTGAGGAAAAGAAATCAACCGAGATTCCCTTAGTAGTGGCGAGCGAACGGGGACCAGCCCTTAAGTTGATTTGAGATTAGTGGAACGCTCTGGAAAGTGCGGCCATAGTGGGTGATAGCCCCGTACACGAAAATCTCTTATCAATGAAATCGAGTAGGACGGAGCACGAGAAACTTTGTCTGAATATGGGGGGACCATCCTCCAAGGCTAAATACTACTGACTGACCGATAGTGAACCAGTACCGTGAGGGAAAGGCGAAAAGAACCCCGGAGAGGGGAGTGAAATAGAACCTGAAACCGTATGCGTACAAGCAGTGGGAGCCTACTTTGTTAGGTGACTGCGTACCTTTTGTATAATGGGTCAG
This sequence comes from Pseudomonas putida, assembly GCF_016406145.1. Classification (NCBI taxonomy): domain Bacteria; kingdom Pseudomonadati; phylum Pseudomonadota; class Gammaproteobacteria; order Pseudomonadales; family Pseudomonadaceae; genus Pseudomonas; species Pseudomonas putida. The sequence continues at coordinate 5,253,749 of NZ_CP066306.1, read as the reverse complement.
CGACTTATATTCAGTGGCGAGCTTAACCGAATAGGGGAGGCGTAGCGAAAGCGAGTCTTAATAGGGCGTTTAGTCGCTGGGTATAGACCCGAAACCGGGCGATCTATCCATGGGCAGGTTGAAGGTTAGGTAACACTGACTGGAGGACCGAACCGACTACCGTTGAAAAGTTAGCGGATGACCTGTGGATCGGAGTGAAAGGCTAATCAAGCTCGGAGATAGCTGGTTCTCCTCGAAAGCTATTTAGGTAGCGCCTCATGTATCACTGTAGGGGGTAGAGCACTGTTTCGGCTAGGGGGTCATCCCGACTTACCAAACCGATGCAAACTCCGAATACCTACAAGTGCCGAGCATGGGAGACACACGGCGGGTGCTAACGTCCGTCGTGAAAAGGGAAACAACCCAGACCGTCAGCTAAGGTCCCAAAGTCATGGTTAAGTGGGAAACGATGTGGGAAGGCTTAGACAGCTAGGAGGTTGGCTTAGAAGCAGCCACCCTTTAAAGAAAGCGTAATAGCTCACTAGTCGAGTCGGCCTGCGCGGAAGATGTAACGGGGCTCAAACCATGCACCGAAGCTACGGGTATCACCTTTGGTGATGCGGTAGAGGAGCGTTCTGTAAGCCTGTGAAGGTGAGTTGAGAAGCTTGCTGGAGGTATCAGAAGTGCGAATGCTGACATGAGTAACGACAATGCGAGTGAAAAACTCGCACGCCGAAAGACCAAGGTTTCCTGCGCAACGTTAATCGACGCAGGGTTAGTCGGTCCCTAAGGCGAGGCTGAAAAGCGTAGTCGATGGAAAACAGGTTAATATTCCTGTACTTCCAGTTATTGCGATGGAGGGACGGAGAAGGCTAGGCCAGCTTGGCGTTGGTTGTCCAAGTTTAAGGTGGTAGGCTGAGATCTTAGGCAAATCCGGGATCTCAAGGCCGAGAGCTGATGACGAGTTGCCTTTAGGCGACGAAGTGGTTGATGCCATGCTTCCAAGAAAAGCTCCTAAGCTTCAGATAACTGGGAACCGTACCCCAAACCGACACAGGTGGTTAGGTAGAGAATACCAAGGCGCTTGAGAGAACTCGGGTGAAGGAACTAGGCAAAATGGCACCGTAACTTCGGGAGAAGGTGCGCCGGTGAGGGTGAAGGACTTGCTCCGTAAGCTCATGCCGGTCGAAGATACCAGGCCGCTGCGACTGTTTATTAAAAACACAGCACTCTGCAAACACGAAAGTGGACGTATAGGGTGTGACGCCTGCCCGGTGCCGGAAGGTTAATTGATGGGGTTAGCGCAAGCGAAGCTCTTGATCGAAGCCCCGGTAAACGGCGGCCGTAACTATAACGGTCCTAAGGTAGCGAAATTCCTTGTCGGGTAAGTTCCGACCTGCACGAATGGCGTAACGATGGCGGCGCTGTCTCCACCCGAGACTCAGTGAAATTGAAATCGCTGTGAAGATGCAGTGTATCCGCGGCTAGACGGAAAGACCCCGTGAACCTTTACTATAGCTTTGCACTGGACTTTGAATTTGCTTGTGTAGGATAGGTGGGAGGCTTTGAAGTGGGGACGCCAGTTCTCATGGAGCCATCCTTGAAATACCACCCTGGCAACTTTGAGGTTCTAACTCAGGTCCGTTATCCGGATCGAGGACAGTGTATGGTGGGTAGTTTGACTGGGGCGGTCTCCTCCCAAAGAGTAACGGAGGAGTACGAAGGTGCGCTCAGACCGGTCGGAAATCGGTCGTAGAGTATAAAGGCAAAAGCGCGCTTGACTGCGAGACAAACACGTCGAGCAGGTACGAAAGTAGGTCTTAGTGATCCGGTGGTTCTGTATGGAAGGGCCATCGCTCAACGGATAAAAGGTACTCCGGGGATAACAGGCTGATACCGCCCAAGAGTTCATATCGACGGCGGTGTTTGGCACCTCGATGTCGGCTCATCACATCCTGGGGCTGAAGCCGGTCCCAAGGGTATGGCTGTTCGCCATTTAAAGTGGTACGCGAGCTGGGTTTAGAACGTCGTGAGACAGTTCGGTCCCTATCTGCCGTGGACGTTTGAGATTTGAGAGGGGCTGCTCCTAGTACGAGAGGACCGGAGTGGACGAACCTCTGGTGTTCCGGTTGTCACGCCAGTGGCATTGCCGGGTAGCTATGTTCGGAAGAGATAACCGCTGAAAGCATCTAAGCGGGAAACTTGCCTCAAGATGAGATCTCACTGGGATCTTGAATCCCCTAAAGGGCCGTCGAAGACTACGACGTTGATAGGTTGGGTGTGTAAGCGCTGTGAGGCGTTGAGCTAACCAATACTAATTGCCCGTGAGGCTTGACCATATAACACCCAAGCAATTTGCTTCTGCAGATTGCGGTGGTGAAGACGAAAGAACCGAAAGTTCGCAGCATCACAAATATCGCATATCCGAATTCGCTGGGCTGTCCATCTGGACATTCTGGCTACAGAATTTCTTGACGACCATAGAGCATTGGAACCACCTGATCCCATCCCGAACTCAGTAGTGAAACGATGCATCGCCGATGGTAGTGTGGGGTTTCCCCATGTGAGAGTAGGTCATCGTCAAGATTCATTTCGCAAAACCCCTATCTGCGCGAGCAGGTAGGGGTTTTGTCTTTTATGGGTTGATGCACGGCATTTGGGTCGTTTCGGGGGCCCTTTTCCTATGCAAGCCCACGACCCATAGCTATCATGCCAGCCTTATTCCAAGTCGAGACTGGCATGCTGAAGTTGTTGAATCTCCTCAAGGATGGCCGGTTCCATTCCGGAGAAGCCTTGGGTGCAGCCCTCGGGGTGAGCCGCAGCGCCGTTTGGAAGCAGCTGCAGCATCTGGAGAGTGAGCTAAATCTCACCATTCATAAGGTTCGCGGACGTGGCTATCAGCTAGCGGCGCCCCTGGCCTTGCTCGAAGCGAAGGCAATTGCCGAATATGCTGATGCTGATGCTGAGCAATGGCCAATGTTCATCCACGAAACCATCGACTCTACCAATGCTGAAGGGCTCCGGCTTGCAGGGCAGGGGCAAGCTGCTCCATTTCTGGTGCTTGCCGAGCGTCAGAGTGCTGGGCGTGGCCGTCGTGGTCGTCAGTGGGTAAGTCCTTTCGCGGAAAACCTTTATTACAGTCTAGTGTTACGTGTCGAAGGCGGTATGCGTCAGCTCGAAGGGCTGAGTCTGGTGGTCGGCTTGGCGGTAATGCGCACCTTGGAAGGCATCGGTGTTAAGGAAGTCGGGCTCAAGTGGCCTAATGATGTACTTGTGCGTGGGCAAAAAATCGCCGGCATCCTGCTTGAGTTGGTCGGTGATCCGGCAGACGTCTGTCACGTTGTTCTTGGCATTGGCGTCAATGTGAATATGCAGGTCAACGTCCATGTAGATCAGCAGTGGACCTCCATACGACGTGAGGTTGGCTCTCCCATCGATCGTAATCGGCTGGTCGCAATGCTCAGCCAGCAGCTGCAGCATGAATTGGCGCGTCACCGACGTTATGGTTTTGCCGCATTTCAGGAAGAATGGGAGCAAGCACATCTATGGCAGGGGCGTAATGTGTCGCTTGTTGCCGGCAGTACCCAGATCGATGGGGTAGTGCTCGGAGTGGACGGGCAGGGTGGCTTGCGCCTGGAGATCGATGGCGTGGAGAAGAGCTTCAGTGGTGGTGAGCTCAGTTTGAGGTTGCGTGATGATTCTTGAGCTCGATTGCGGTAACAGCTTCATCAAATGGCGAGTCATTCAGGCTGTCGACGCCACTATCGTGGGTGGCGGCATTGTGGATTCGGATCAGGCGTTGGTGGCCGAGGTCGGTACTTTGGCTTCGCTGCGTTTGTCGGGCTGCCGTATCGTCAGTGTGCGTAGTGAAGAAGAGACGGCAGCACTCTGTACGCTGATCGGTCAGGCGTTTTCTGTGGTACCGCGAGTTGCGGAACCAGCCCGTGAGATGGCCGGGGTACGCAATGGGTATGAGGATTTCCAGCGCCTTGGCATGGATCGCTGGCTCGCGGCGTTGGGCGCTTTCCACCTGGCCAAGGGTGCTTGCCTGGTGATCGACCTGGGTACAGCTGCCAAGGCCGACTTCATTGGCGCGGATGGCGAGCATCTGGGCGGGTACATCTGCCCGGGTATGCCACTGATGCGCAGCCAGCTGCGCACGCACACTCGACGTATCCGCTACGACGACGCATCTGCAGAGCGTGCTTTGACCAGTCTTGCTCCTGGCCGCTCAACTGTCGAGGCGGTCGAGCGTGGCTGCGTGTTGATGCTGCAAGGTTTTGCTCGTACGCAACTGGAGCAGGCACGCTCGCTGTGGGGGGAGGCCTTCACTGTGTTCCTCACTGGTGGGGATGCGCCGTTGGTACGTGAGGCTGCACCGCAGGCGCGCGTAGTTCCCGACTTGGTATTCGTTGGCCTGGCAATGGCCTGCCCTTTGAACTGAGGTGCTTATGCGTTGGTTGTTTCTGCTGTTGCTGGTGCTCAACGTCTTCTATTACGTCTGGCACCAACAGGAAGCCCCGCTAAAAGCCAAGGATGTCGCCCCGCTCTCGTTGTACAAGGGTAATCAGCAGGAGATTCGTCTATTGCGTGAAGCGGGGGTGGCTACGCCTGCCCGTCGCCGTGACGAATGCCTTGTGGTCGGTGGTCTGGGGGGGCGAGATCAAATCGACGCACTGCGTCAGCGCTTGCTGAGCCTGGATATCACCGCATTGCCGGTGTCTGGGCAGCTGCCCGGTGCTGATGGTCTCTGGCTCAAGATTTCCCCGGAAAGCGAGCGTTTACTGGACCAAACGGTCCTCGCCACTCTTTCCAACGATTTCAAAGACTTAAAACATAAAATTATTTTCTGCCAAGGTATTGCAACTGGCGAATAGCTTGATAGAATGGCGCCCGCTTCACAGGGAACACCACTGAGGTGGTAGACCTGGAAGTAGTGTCAAAGCAGCTAAGCTTCAGATTTGATTGAAAAAATTTGAAAAAAAGCTTGACACTGGGACGGCAGACAAATAGAATGCCGGCCACATCTGGAGGGATTCCCGAGCGGTCAAAGGGGACGGACTGTAAATCCGTTGCGAGAGCTTCGAAGGTTCGAATCCTTCTCCCTCCACCAGTTTTAGCGAGAGCCGCAAGCTCCGCGGGTATAGTTTAGTGGTAGAACCTCAGCCTTCCAAGCTGATGATGCGGGTTCGATTCCCGCTACCCGCTCCAAGTTTGCCGGATTTTGCACAAAGTGTTTCGCTCTTGTAGCTCAGTTGGTAGAGCACACCCTTGGTAAGGGTGAGGTCAGCGGTTCAAGTCCGCTCAAGAGCTCCATATAAACAAGGCAGATATGAAAATATCTGCCTTTGTTTTATCAGCGTAAGACTATTTCTTCTGCGGAGGATTGTATCGATGGCTAAGGAAAAGTTTGATCGTTCCCTTCCCCACGTTAACGTCGGCACTATCGGCCACGTTGACCACGGTAAGACCACTCTGACCGCAGCTCTGACTCGCGTTTGCTCCGAAGTTTTCGGCTCGGCAATCGTTGAGTTCGACAAGATCGACTCGGCTCCGGAAGAAAAAGCGCGCGGTATCACCATCAACACCGCTCACGTTGAGTACAACTCGACCATTCGTCACTACGCTCACGTTGACTGCCCAGGTCACGCTGACTACGTGAAGAACATGATCACCGGTGCTGCCCAGATGGACGGCGCGATCCTGGTTTGCTCGGCCGCCGATGGTCCGATGCCACAAACCCGTGAGCACATCCTGCTGTCCCGTCAGGTTGGCGTTCCGTACATCGTGGTCTTCCTGAACAAGGCTGACCTGGTAGACGACGCTGAGCTGCTGGAACTGGTCGAGATGGAAGTTCGCGACCTGCTGTCCACCTACGACTTCCCAGGCGACGACACTCCGATCATCATCGGTTCCGCTCGTATGGCCCTGGAAGGCAAAGATGACAACGAAATGGGCACTACCGCTGTCAAGAAGCTGGTAGAAACTCTGGACAGCTACATTCCTGAGCCAGTTCGTGCCATCGACCAGCCGTTCCTGATGCCGATCGAAGACGTATTCTCGATCTCGGGTCGTGGTACCGTTGTTACCGGTCGTATCGAGCGTGGTATCGTCCGCGTTCAGGATCCGCTGGAAATCGTTGGTCTGCGTGACACCACCACCACCACCTGCACCGGTGTTGAGATGTTCCGCAAGCTGCTGGACGAAGGTCGTGCTGGCGAGAACTGCGGCGTTCTGCTGCGTGGTACCAAGCGTGACGACGTTGAGCGTGGCCAGGTTCTGGTCAAGCCAGGTTCGGTCAAGCCGCACACCAAGTTCACCGCAGAAGTCTACGTTCTGTCGAAGGAAGAAGGCGGCCGTCACACTCCGTTCTTCAAAGGCTACCGTCCTCAGTTCTACTTCCGTACCACTGACGTGACCGGTAACTGCGAACTGCCGGAAGGCGTTGAAATGGTAATGCCAGGTGACAACATTCAGATGACTGTTACCCTGATCAAGACCATCGCAATGGAAGACGGTCTGCGCTTCGCTATCCGTGAAGGCGGCCGTACCGTCGGCGCCGGCGTCGTAGCAAAAATTATCGAATAAGTAGTTGATTTACTTGATCAGGCCGGTATAATGGCCGGCCTGATACAGCGTTACAGGTCAGTAGCTCAATTGGCAGAGCGACGGTCTCCAAAACCGTAGGTTGGGGGTTCGATTCCCTCCTGACCTGCCATTCACCTCAGTGTGATTGGCTTTCTTCTTACAGGATCCTCCTCGATGACTCCCAAAACTGAAGCCCAAGAATCGCGTTTTGATCTGTTCAAGTGGCTGGCTGTAGTGGCTTTGGTGGTTGTTGGCGTAGTGGGTAATCAGTATTACTCCGCCTCTCCAATCCTGTACCGCGTTCTTGCGCTTCTCGCCCTGGCTGCTGTTGCGGGCTTTGTAGCCCTGCAGACCGCGAAGGGTAAGTCGTTCTTTGCGCTTGCGAAGGAAGCTCGTACTGAGATCCGTAAAGTCGTGTGGCCGACCCGCCAGGAAACCACCCAGACCACGCTGATTGTCGTGGCTGTCGTGCTGGTTATGGCACTGCTGCTGTGGGGTCTTGATTCCCTGCTCGGCTGGGCGGTCTCCCTGATCGTTGGCTAAAGGTGTCCCGTGGCTAAGCGTTGGTATGTTGTGCATGCTTACTCGGGTTACGAGAAGCATGTTATGCGCTCCCTGATAGAGCGCGTCAAGCTGGCAGGCATGGAAGACGGTTTCGGTGAGATCTTGGTCCCGACCGAAGAAGTCGTCGAAATGCGCAACGGCCAGAAGCGCAAGAGTGAGCGTAAATTCTTCCCTGGCTATGTTCTGGTCCAGATGGAGATGAATGAAGGGACTTGGCACTTGGTCAAGGATACCCCTCGTGTGATGGGCTTTATTGGTGGTACTGCAGATAAGCCTGCTCCGATCACCGATAAAGAAGCTGAGGCTATCCTGCGTCGCGTTGCCGATGGCAGTGACAAGCCGAAGCCGAAGACGTTGTTTGAGCCAGGTGAAGTGGTTCGAGTCATTGATGGTCCGTTCGCTGACTTCAATGGTAACGTCGAAGAAGTTAACTACGAAAAGAGTCGCCTCCAAGTGGCGGTGCTCATTTTCGGTCGCTCTACTCCGGTGGAGCTCGAGTTCAGCCAGGTCGAAAAGGTCTAGGCGGACGAAGCATCCCATACCCCGCAGCCCTGTGTGCTGCGGGGTTTTGTCGTCACTGGGATAAAACGCAAGTCATCCGGGGAGCCATCTGGCGTTCGTACCCGATATTGGAGTAGCTCATGGCTAAGAAGATTCAGGCTTACATCAAGCTGCAAGTTAAGGCCGGCCAGGCCAACCCAAGCCCACCCGTTGGTCCAGCACTGGGCCAACACGGTGTGAACATCATGGAATTCTGCAAGGCCTTCAACGCCCGTACTCAGGGTCAAGAAGCCGGCCTGCCGACTCCTGTGATCATCACTGTTTACAGTGACCGTAGCTTCACTTTCGAAACCAAGAGCACCCCTGCCTCGGTTCTGCTGAAGAAAGCTGCTGGCCTGACCAGTGGTTCGGCTCGCCCGAACACCGTCAAAGTCGGTACCGTGACCCGTGCTCAGCTGGAAGATATCGCCAAGGCTAAACAGGCTGATCTGACCGCTGCTGACCTGGACGCTGCTGTACGCACCATCGCTGGCTCTGCCCGCAGCATGGGCCTGAACGTGGAGGGTGTGTAATGGCTAAGCTGACCAAGCGCCAAAAGGCTATTGCTTCGAAAGTCGAAGCTGGCAAAGTTTACAACTTCGAAGACGCAGCTGCGCTGCTGGCCGAACTGTCCACCGTGAAGTTCAGCGAGTCTTTCGACGTTGCCGTCAACCTCGGTGTTGACCCGCGTAAATCCGACCAGGTCGTTCGTAGCGCTACCGTGCTGCCACACGGCACTGGCAAGACCGTACGCGTTGCCGTCTTCACCCAGGGCCCAGCTGCTGAGGCCGCTCTGGCTGCCGGCGCTGACCGTGTAGGTATGGACGATCTGGCTGCCGAAATGAAGGGCGGCGACCTGAACTATGACGTCGTCATCGCATCGCCTGATGCAATGCGCGTTGTGGGTCAGTTGGGTCAGGTTCTGGGTCCTCGCGGCCTGATGCCTAACCCGAAAGTCGGTACTGTGACTCCTGATGTTGCCACGGCTGTGAAAAACGCCAAGGCCGGTCAGGTTCGCTATCGCACCGACAAAAACGGTATCATCCACACCTCCGTTGGCAAGGTCGGCTTCGAAGCTGGCAAGCTGAAGGAAAACGTTGAAGCCCTGATCGCTGATCTGAAGCGTATCAAACCGGCTTCTTCGAAAGGTATCTACGTCAAGCGCGTTACCCTGAGCACCACTATGGGCCCAGGTCTGGTCATCGATCAGAGCTCGCTGAACGCGTAAGGCAATGATGGCGCGATCCGTCGCGCCATCAGCAAAATTGGGGTCCCTGCCTGGCGGGGGCTATCCAAGACCGTAGGCGGCGCAAGTCTTAAACCTCAAGCCTACGCAGATGGTGCTCCCGATTCGTTACCGAATCAGACACCAAAACGACATCCGGCTTCGGCCAGATGAAACGGTAAAAACCAGGAGTAAACCCGTGGCAATTAAACTCGAAGACAAGAAAGCCATCGTCGCTGAAGTCAACGAGGCTGCCAAAGTCGCTCTGTCCGCTGTCGTGGCCGATGCCCGTGGTGTGACTGTAAGCGCAATGACCGGACTCCGTAAAGAGGCCCGCGAAGCTGGCGTATACGTACGTGTCGTACGTAACACCCTGCTCAAGCGCGCAGTTGAAGGCACCGAGTATTCGATCCTCAACGACGCGTTCAAAGGCCCGACCCTGATTGCTTTCTCCAACGAACACCCGGGCGCTGCTGCTCGTCTGTTCAAGGAGTTCGCTAAGGGTCAGGACAAGTTCGAGATCAAGGCAGCTGCGTTTGACGGCAATTTCATTGCCGCCAACCAGATCGATGTACTGGCTACCTTGCCGACCCGTGACGAAGCTATCGCACGTCTGATGAGCGTCATTCAAGGCGCCACCAGCAAGCTGGCTCGTACTCTGGCGGCCGTTCGCGACCAGAAAGAAGCTGCTGCTGCCTAAGGCCGCGTAACCTCTTTCAAAATCATATGTTTAATTTGATGGCTGCGTAGGCTGTCACCCCAATACAGGATTTAAGTCATGTCCCTGACTAACGAGCAAATCATCGAAGCAATCGGCCAGAAAACCGTTCTGGAAGTTGTTGAGCTGATCAAAGCTATGGAAGAAACCTTCGGCGTTACCGCTGCTGTTGCCGCTGCTGGCCCAGCTGCTGCTGCTGCCGTTGTTGAAGAGCAGACCGAGTTCAACGTTGTTCTGGTTGAAGCCGGCGACAAGAAAGTGAACGTGATCAAAGCCGTTCGCGAACTGACCGGTCTGGGCCTGAAAGAAGCCAAAGAGAAAGTCGACGGCGCTCCTCAGGTCGTAGCTGAAGGCGTTTCGAAAGAAGCCGCTGAAGACGCTAAGAAGAAGCTGGAAGAAGCAGGCGCTAAAGTCGAGCTGAAGTAATCTCGACTTTGCGACTCCAGCCGGAGCGTTGAGCAAAGGCTGATGGCTGGTGGCTTATGCCACCGGCCTTTTTCCGTTATTGGTGGCCGATCAGGTCGGCCCCGATAACAAGCTGCAAGACACCCATGTGGGTGGCGCAAACCAAGGGGTTTGCACGATTTTCTGGCTGCTCCCGCCGGGAGAAGCCAAACAAGCAGGTGACCAAGCTGGGGAACGCTGATGGCTTACTCATACACTGAGAAAAAACGTATCCGCAAGGACTTTAGCAAGTTGCCGGACGTCATGGATGTGCCTTACCTCCTGGCCATCCAGCTGGATTCGTATCGCGAATTCCTGCAAGCGGGAGCATCCAAGGATCAGTTCCGCGACGTCGGCCTGCACGCGGCCTTCAAATCGGTATTTCCGATCATCAGCTACTCCGGCAATGCTGCCCTGGAGTACGTAGGCTATCGCCTGGGCGAACCCGCCTTCGATGTGAAGGAATGTGTCCTGCGTGGCGTGACCTTCGCGGTCCCACTGCGGGTCAAGGTGCGCCTGATCATCTTCGACAAGGAATCGTCGAACAAAGCGATCAAGGACATCAAAGAGCAAGAAGTCTACATGGGTGAAATCCCCCTGATGACTGAGAACGGTACCTTTGTTATCAACGGTACCGAGCGTGTGATCGTTTCCCAGCTGCACCGTTCGCCTGGTGTGTTCTTCGACCACGACCGTGGCAAGACGCACAGCTCCGGCAAGCTGCTGTACTCCGCTCGCATCATTCCGTACCGCGGCTCCTGGTTGGACTTCGAGTTCGACCCGAAAGACTGCGTGTTCGTCCGTATCGACCGTCGTCGCAAACTGCCGGCCTCGGTACTGCTGCGCGCCCTGGGTTACAGCACCGAAGAGGTTCTGAACACCTTCTACACCACCAACGTGTTCCATATTTCCGGCGAGAAACTCAGCCTGGAACTGGTGCCGCAGCGTCTGCGTGGTGAAGTTGCGGTCATGGACATCCATGACGAAACGGGCAAGGTCATCGTTGAACAGGGCCGCCGCATTACCGCGCGCCACGTTAATCAGCTCGAGAAGGCCGGTGTGAACCAGCTGGACGTTCCGATGGAATACGTCCTGGGTCGCACCACTGCCAAGGCCATCGTGCATCCGGCCACCGGCGAGATCATCGCTGAGTGCAACACCGAGCTGACCACCGAGCTGCTGATCAAGATCGCCAAGGCTCAGGTCGTTCGCATCGAGACGCTGTACACCAACGACATCGACTGCGGTCCGTTCATCTCGGACACCCTGAAGATCGACACCACCAGCAACCAACTGGAAGCTCTGGTCGAGATCTACCGCATGATGCGTCCAGGTGAGCCGCCGACCAAGGATGCTGCCGAGACCCTGTTCAACAACCTGTTCTTCAGCGCCGAGCGTTACGACCTGTCGGCCGTAGGCCGCATGAAGTTCAATCGCCGTATCGGTCGCACCGAGATCGAAGGTTCGGGCGTGCTGAGCAAGGAAGATATCGTCGAGGTCCTCAAGACCCTTGTAGATATCCGTAACGGCAAAGGCATTGTTGACGACATCGACCACTTGGGTAACCGTCGCGTACGTTGCGTCGGCGAGATGGCCGAGAACCAGTTCCGTGTTGGCCTGGTGCGCGTCGAGCGCGCGGTCAAGGAACGCCTGTCGATGGCTGAAAGCGAAGGCCTGATGCCGCAGGACCTGATCAACGCCAAGCCGGTTGCGGCGGCGGTGAAAGAGTTCTTCGGTTCCAGCCAGCTCTCGCAGTTCATGGACCAGAACAACCCGCTCTCCGAGATCACCCACAAGCGCCGTGTTTCCGCACTCGGCCCGGGCGGTTTGACCCGTGAGCGTGCAGGCTTCGAAGTCCGTGACGTACACCCGACCCACTACGGCCGCGTGTGCCCGATCGAGACCCCTGAAGGTCCGAACATCGGTCTGATCAACTCCCTGGCGGCCTATGCCCGCACCAACCAGTACGGCTTCCTGGAAAGCCCGTACCGCGTGGTGAAGGAAGGCGTGGTCAGCGACGATATCGTGTTCCTGTCGGCGATCGAAGAAGCGGATCACGTCATCGCCCAGGCTTCGGCCGCGATGAACGACAAGAAGCAACTGATCGACGAACTGGTGGCCGTTCGTCACCTGAACGAATTCACCGTCAAGGCGCCGGAAGACGTCACCCTGATGGACGTATCGCCGAAGCAGGTTGTTTCCGTTGCTGCCTCGCTGATTCCGTTCCTCGAGCACGACGACGCCAACCGTGCACTCATGGGTTCGAACATGCAGCGTCAGGCTGTACCAACCCTGCGTGCTGACAAGCCGCTGGTCGGTACCGGCATGGAGCGCAACGTTGCCCGTGACTCCGGTGTCTGCGTGGTTGCTCGTCGCGGTGGTGTGATCGACTCCGTCGATGCCAGCCGTATCGTCGTTCGCGTAGCCGACGACGAAGTCGAGACCGGCGAAGCAGGTGTGGATATCTACAACCTGACCAAGTACACCCGCTCCAACCAGAACACCTGCATCAACCAGCGTCCGCTGGTGAGCAAAGGTGACAAGGTTGCGCGTGGCGACATCATGGCCGACGGCCCGTCCACCGACATGGGTGAACTGGCTCTGGGTCAGAACATGCGCATCGCGTTCATGGCGTGGAACGGCTTCAACTTCGAAGACTCCATCTGCCTCTCCGAGCGTGTGGTTCAGGAAGACCGTTTCACCACAATCCACATTCAGGAACTGACCTGTGTGGCGCGTGACACCAAGCTTGGCCCAGAGGAAATCACTGCGGACATCCCGAACGTGGGTGAAGCTGCACTGAACAAGCTGGACGAAGCCGGTATCGTCTACGTAGGTGCTGAAGTCGGCGCTGGCGACATCCTGGTCGGCAAGGTCACGCCAAAAGGCGAAACCCAGCTGACTCCGGAAGAAAAACTGCTGCGCGCGATCTTCGGTGAGAAGGCCAGCGACGTTAAGGACACCTCCCTGCGCGTGCCGACTGGCACCAAGGGTACCGTCATCGACGTACAGGTATTCACCCGTGATGGCGTAGAGCGCGACAGCCGCGCACTGGCCATCGAGAAGATGCAGCTGGACGAGATTCGCAAGGACCTCAACGAAGAGTTCCGCATCGTCGAAGGTGCAACCTTCGAGCGTCTGCGTTCTGCCCTGAACGGCCAAGTGGTCGACGGTGGTGCGGGCCTGAAAAAAGGTACCGTGATCACTGACGAAGTGCTGGACGGTCTGGAGCACGGCCAGTGGTTCAAACTGCGCATGGCTGAAGATGCACTGAATGAGCAGCTGGAAAAGGCTCAGCAGTACATCGTCGATCGCCGTCGCCTGCTGGACGACAAGTTCGAAGACAAGAAGCGCAAGCTGCAGCAGGGCGATGACCTGGCACCGGGCGTACTGAAGATCGTCAAGGTTTACCTGGCCATCCGCCGTCGCATCCAGCCGGGTGACAAGATGGCCGGTCGTCACGGTAACAAAGGTGTGGTCTCGGTGATCATGCCGGTAGAAGACATGCCGCACGATGCCAACGGTACTCCGGTCGACGTCGTACTGAACCCGCTGGGCGTACCTTCGCGTATGAACGTCGGTCAGATCCTTGAAACCCACCTGGGCCTCGCGGCCAAAGGTCTGGGTGAGAAGATCGACCGCATGATCGAAGAGCAGCGCAAGGCCGCTGAGCTACGTGGCTTCCTCACCGAGATCTATAACGAGATCGGTGGTCGTCAGGAGAACCTGGAAGAGTTCACCGACGAAGAGATCCTCGCCCTGGCGCACAACTTGAAGAAAGGCGTGCCTATGGCTACCCCAGTCTTCGACGGTGCCAAGGAGCGCGAGATCAAGGCCATGCTGAAGCTGGCTGATCTGCCAGAGAGCGGCCAGATGGTGCTGTTCGACGGCCGCACTGGCAACAAGTTCGAGCGTCCTGTGACCGTTGGTTACATGTACATGCTCAAGCTGAACCACTTGGTGGACGACAAGATGCACGCGCGTTCCACTGGTTCCTACAGCCTGGTTACCCAGCAGCCGCTGGGTGGTAAGGCGCAGTTCGGTGGCCAGCGTTTCGGGGAGATGGAAGTGTGGGCGCTGGAAGCATACGGCGCGGCATACACCCTGCAAGAAATGCTCACAGTGAAGTCGGACGACGTGAACGGCCGTACCAAGATGTACAAGAACATCGTGGATGGCGATCACCGTATGGAGCCGGGCATGCCCGAGTCCTTCAACGTGTTGATCAAAGAGATCCGTTCGCTCGGTATCGATATCGATCTGGAAACCGAATAACACGTGACGCGAAGGGGAGCGGGGCTGGTACAGCCCGCTTCCTGCTCCGCCAGGAGGAAAGGCCTTGAAAGACCTACTGAATTTGCTGAAAAACCAGGGTCAAGTCGAAGAGTTCGACGCCATCCGCATCGGTCTGGCGTCGCCTGAAATGATCCGTTCGTGGTCGTTCGGTGAAGTTAAGAAGCCGGAAACCATCAACTACCGTACGTTCAAACCTGAACGTGACGGCCTTTTCTGCGCCAAGATCTTTGGCCCGGTGAAGGACTACGAGTGCCTGTGCGGCAAGTACAAGCGCCTCAAGCATCGCGGTGTGATCTGCGAGAAGTGTGGCGTTGAAGTTGCCCTGGCCAAGGTTCGTCGTGAGCGCATGGCGCACATCGAGCTGGCCTCGCCGGTTGCTCATATCTGGTTCCTGAAGTCGCTGCCGTCCCGTATCGGCCTGCTGATGGACATGACCCTGCGTGACATCGAGCGCGTGCTCTACTTTGAGAGCTACGTCGTTATCGATCCGGGCATGACTACCCTCGAGAAGGGTCAGCTGCTCAACGACGAGCAGTACTTCGAAGCGCTGGAAGAGTTCGGTGACGATTTCGATGCCCGCATGGGTGCCGAGGCTGTCCGCGAGCTGCTGCACGCTATCGACCTGGAGCACGAGATCGGTCGCCTGCGCGAAGAGATTCCGCAGACCAACTCGGAAACCAAGATCAAGAAGTTGTCCAAGCGCCTGAAGCTGATGGAAGCTTTCCAGGGCTCGGGCAACCTCCCTGAGTGGATGGTCCTGACCGTTCTGCCAGTACTGCCGCCGGACCTGCGTCCGCTGGTACCGCTGGATGGCGGCCGCTTCGCGACCTCCGACCTGAACGACCTGTATCGTCGGGTGATCAACCGTAACAACCGTCTGAAGCGCCTGCTCGATCTGTCGGCGCCTGACATCATCGTGCGCAACGAAAAGCGCATGCTGCAGGAAGCGGTAGACGCCCTGCTGGACAACGGCCGTCGCGGTCGCGCCATCACTGGCTCGAACAAGCGTCCGCTGAAGTCCCTGGCCGACATGATCAAAGGTAAGCAAGGTCGTTTCCGTCAGAACTTGCTCGGCAAGCGTGTGGACTACTCCGGCCGTTCGGTAATTACCGTAGGCCCGACCCTGCGTCTGCATCAGTGCGGTCTGCCGAAGAAGATGGCCCTCGAGCTGTTCAAGCCGTTCATTTTCGGCAAGCTGGAAATGCGTGGTCTGGCGACCACCATCAAGGCTGCCAAGAAGATGGTCGAGCGCGAGCTGCCAGAGGTATGGGACGTTCTCGCTGAAGTAATTCGCGAACACCCCGTATTGCTGAACCGTGCACCGACCCTTCACCGTCTGGGTATCCAGGCGTTCGAGCCTGTGCTCATCGAAGGCAAGGCCATTCAGCTGCACCCGCTGGTCTGTGCTGCGTACAACGCCGACTTCGACGGTGACCAGATGGCCGTTCACGTGCCTCTGACCCTGGAAGCACAGCTTGAAGCGCGCGCGCTGATGATGTCGACCAACAACATTCTGTCGCCAGCCAACGGTGAGCCAATCATCGTTCCGTCGCAGGACGTTGTACTGGGTCTGTACTACATGACCCGTGAAGCCATCAATGCCAAGGGCGAAGGTCGCGTATTCGCCGACCTGCAGGAAGTCGACCGCGTATTCCGCGCCGGCGAAGCCGCTCTGCACGCGAAAATCAAAGTCCGTATCAACGAGACCGTGAAAGACCGTGATGGCAGCATCACCAAGAACACCCGCATCGTCGACACCACTGTCGGCCGTGCACTGCTGTTCCAGGTTGTACCGGCAGGCCTGCCGTACGATGTGGTCAACCAGCCGATGAAGAAGAAGGCGATCTCCAAGCTGATCAACCAGTGCTACCGCGTGGTTGGTCTGAAAGAGACCGTTATCTTCGCCGACCAGTTGATGTACACCGGTTTCGCCTACTCGACCATTTCCGGTGTTTCCATCGGTGTGAATGACTTCGTCATCCCTGATGAAAAAGCACGCATCATTGGTAGCGCCACTGATGAAGTGAAGGAAATCGAGAGCCAGTACGCCTCCGGCCTGGTAACCCAGGGCGAGAAGTACAACAAGGTCATCGACTTGTGGTCCAAGGCGAACGACGAAGTGTCCAAGGCGATGATGGCCAACCTCTCGAAAGAGAAGGTCATTGACCGCGAGGGCAAAGAAGTCGAGCAAGAGTCCTTCAACTCGATGTACATGATGGCTGACTCCGGTGCGCGGGGTTCCGCAGCACAGATCCGTCAGCTGGCCGGTATGCGTGGCCTGATGGCCAAGCCGGACGGCTCGATCATCGAGACGCCGATCACTGCGAACTTCCGTGAAGGTCTGAGCGTACTCCAGTACTTCATCTCGACTCACGGTGCTCGTAAAGGTCTGGCGGATACCGCGTTGAAGACTGCGAACTCCGGTTACCTGACCCGTCGTCTGGTGGATGTTGCGCAAGACCTGGTTGTAACCGAGATCGATTGCGGTACCGACCATGGCCTGCTGATGACTCCGCACATCGAAGGCGGTGACGTCGTGGAGCCGTTGGGCGAGCGTGTACTGGGCCGTGTCATCGCCCGTGACGTGTTCAAGCCGGGCACCGAGGACGTCATCGTTCCTGCCGGTACCCTGGTCGACGAGCAGTGGGTCGAGTTCATCGAGCTGAACAGCATCGACGAAGTTGTCGTGCGTTCGCCGATCAACTGCGAAACCCGCTACGGTATCTGCGCCAAGTGCTACGGTCGAGACCTGGCTCGCGGTCATCAGGTGAACATCGGTGAAGCTGTCGGCGTTATCGCTGCACAGTCGATCGGTGAGCCGGGTACCCAGCTGACCATGCGTACGTTCCACATCGGTGGTGCTGCAAGCCGTACTTCCGCTGCCGACAGCGTTCAGGTGAAGAACGGCGGTATGGTGCGTCTGCACAACCTGAAGCAGGTCGAGCGTGCCGATGGCAACCTGGTTGCCGTATCGCGTTCCGGTGAGCTGGCCATTGCCGATGAATTCGGCCGTGAGCGCGAGCGTTACAAGCTGCCTTACGGTGCGGTGATTTCGGTCAAGGAAGGTGACAAGGTCGAAGCTGGCGCAATCGTCGCCAAGTGGGACCCGCACACCCACCCGATCGTTACCGAGCTGAAAGGTACCGTGACCTTCGTGGGCATGGAAGAAAACATCACCATCAAACGTCAGACCGACGAGCTGACCGGCCTGACCAACATCGAAGTGCTGGACGTCAAGGATCGCCCTGCCGCAGGCAAGGAAATCCGTCCGGCAATCAAGATGGTCGATGCCAATGGCAAGGATCTGTACCTGCCAGGTACCGACGTACCTGCACAGTACTTCCTGCCAGCGAACGCTTTGGTTGGTGTTGCTGACGGTGCACAGATCGGCGTTGGTGACGTTATCGCGCGTATCCCGCAAGAAACGTCGAAGACCCGTGACATCACCGGTGGTCTGCCACGTGTTGCCGACCTGTTCGAAGCGCGTCGTCCGAAAGAAGCCTCGATTCTGGCTGAAGTCAGCGGTACCATCGCATTCGGCAAGGAGACCAAAGGTAAGCGTCGTCTGGTCATTACCCCGACCGACGGTAGCGATCCGTACGAAGAGCTGATTCCGAAGTGGCGTCACCTGAACGTCTTCGAAGGCGAACAGGTAAACCGCGGCGAAGTTATCTCCGACGGCCCGAGCGATCCGCACGACATCCTGCGTCTGCTAGGTGTGAGCGCGCTGGCGAAATACATCGTCAACGAGATCCAGGACGTTTACCGTCTGCAAGGCGTTAAGATCAACGACAAGCACATCGAGACCATCCTGCGTCAGATGCTGCGTAAGGTCGAGATCTCCGAGTCGGGCGATTCCAGCTTCATCAAGGGCGACCAGATGGAACTGACTCAGGTGCTGGTCGAGAACGAGCGTCTCGCCGCCGATGACAAGTTCGTCTCGAAGTTCACCCGTGTGCTGCTGGGTATCACCAAGGCGTCGCTTTCGACCGAGTCGTTCATCTCCGCGGCTTCCTTCCAGGAAACCACCCGCGTACTGACCGAAGCGGCCGTAACCGGCAAGCGCGATTACCTGCGCGGCCTGAAAGAGAACGTGGTCGTGGGTCGTCTGATCCCGGCCGGTACCGGTCTGGCCTACCACAGCGAGCGTAAGCGTCGCCGTGATGCCGACAAACCGCTGCGCGTAAGTGCCAGTGAGGTGGAAGCCGCACTGACCGAAGCGCTGAATTCCAGCGGTAACTGAGTACACGGCAGGGCCCCGGCAAGCCCCGAACGGTCATCGGAGACATGAAATGTTGCCGATGATCGGGCGGGGAGGGCCGGGGCCTTGTCTTGACTGGGTGCAAGATCCTCTTTAGACTTTTGTACCCTTAAATTTGGTGAGGCTCCGTCTCGCCAATTTTTGGCTTTCTTGCAAGACAATAGAGTCGCAAGACAATCAGTGGAGCTAGTAGATGGCAACTATCAACCAGCTGGTACGTCAGCCGCGTAAGCGTTCGGTCGAAAAGTCCGACGTTCCTGCGCTGCAGAACTGCCCGCAACGTCGTGGCGTGTGCACCCGCGTGTACACCACCACGCCGAAAAAACCTAACTCGGCACTGCGTAAAGTATGCCGTGTGCGTCTGACCAACGGTTTCGAGGTTTCCTCGTACATCGGCGGTGAAGGCCACAACCTGCAAGAGCACAGCGTCGTCCTGATTCGTGGCGGCCGTGTAAAAGACTTGCCAGGTGTTCGTTACCACACCGTTCGCGGCTCTCTGGATACTTCGGGCGTCAAAGGCCGTAACCAGGGTCGTTCGAAGTACGGTACCAAGCGTCCGAAGTAATCGGCCGTTTGCAGACATCCATTTTTTTGAGTCGATAAGAGTAAGGTCGGGCAGGGGTCGAAGACCCACGTCCCGGGCTAACCTGAAGACCGTTTGAGGGCTTATCATGCCAAGACGTCGTGTAGCAGCAAAACGTGAGATCCTTGACGATCCGAAGTACGGATCCCAGATCCTCGCCAAGTTCATGAACCACGTGATGGAAAGCGGCAAGAAGGCCGTAGCCGAGCGCATCGTTTACGGTGCTCTGGATACCGTCAAAGCACGCAAGAACAGCGACCCCCTGGAAATCTTCGAGAAAGCTCTCGACGCCATCGCTCCGCTGGTCGAAGTAAAGTCCCGTCGTGTCGGCGGTGCCACTTACCAGGTTCCGGTTGAAGTTCGTCCATCCCGTCGTAACGCTCTGGCAATGCGCTGGCTCGTAGACTACGCCCGCAAGCGCGGCGAGAAGTCGATGGCTCTGCGCCTGGCCGGTGAGCTGCTGGATGCTGCCGAAGGCAAGGGTGCTGCAGTCAAGAAGCGTGAAGACGTGCACCGTATGGCTGAAGCCAACAAAGCGTTCTCGCACTACCGCTTCTAATTCAAGCATCAACATTTTTGCGAGGGCTTTATGGCTCGTACTACAGCAATTAACCGCTACCGTAACATCGGTATCTGTGCCCACGTTGACGCGGGCAAGACTACCACTACCGAGCGGATCCTGTTCTACACAGGTCTGAGCCACAAGATGGGCGAGGTGCACGACGGCGCCGCGACCACCGACTGGATGGTGCAGGAGCAGGAGCGCGGTATCACCATTACCTCCGCTGCCGTTACCACCTTCTGGAAGGGTTCCGTTGGTCAGTACGACAACTACCGTGTAAACGTCATCGATACCCCCGGCCACGTTGACTTCACCATTGAAGTAGAGCGTTCGCTGCGTGTACTCGACGGCGCGGTCGTTGTGTTCTGCGGCACCTCCGGCGTTGAGCCTCAGTCCGAAACCGTATGGCGTCAGGCCAACAAGTACGGCGTTCCGCGTGTTGTTTACGTGAACAAGATGGACCGTGCCGGTGCAAACTTCCTGCGCGTCGTAGGTCAGATCAAGAACCGTCTGGGTCACACTCCGGTTCCTGTTCAGCTGGCCATCGGTTCGGAAGATAACTTCCAGGGTCAGGTCGATCTGATCAAGATGAAGGCTATCTACTGGAACGACGACGACAAAGGCACCACCTATCGCGAGGAAGAAATTCCTGCCGATATGCTGGAGCTGGCTCAAGAGTGGCGCTCCAACATGGTTGAAGCTGCTGCCGAGTCCAGCGAAGAGCTGATGAACAAGTACCTGGAAGGCGAAGAGCTGACCGTCGAAGAGATCAAAGCCGGTCTGCGCGCGCGCACCCTGGCCAGCGAAATCGTACCGGCTGTCTGCGGTTCGTCGTTCAAGAACAAGGGTGTTCCCCTGGTTCTCGACGCCGTCATCGACTACCTGCCTGCCCCGACCGAGATCCCTGCAATCCAGGGTATCAACCCGGACGACAAGGACCTGGACAAAGACGATCCGGCTGTTCGTAAAGACGAGCGTCACGCCGACGACGACGAGCCGTTCTCGGCTCTGGCGTTCAAGATCGCGACCGACCCGTTCGTTGGTACTCTGACCTTCGTTCGCGTCTACTCGGGCGTCCTGAGCTCCGGTGACTCTGTCATCAACTCGGTCAAGGGCAAGAAAGAGCGCGTTGGTCGTATGGTGCAGATGCACGCCAACCAGCGTGAAGAGATCAAGGAAGTGCGCGCTGGTGACATCGCGGCACTGATCGGCATGAAGGACGTGACCACGGGCGAAACCCTGTGCAACGCCGACAAGCCAATCATTCTTGAGCGTATGGACTTCCCTGAGCCGGTCATTTCGCTCTCCGTCGAGCCGAAAACCAAGGCTGACCAGGAGAAGATGGGTATTGCTCTGGGCAAGCTGGCCCAGGAAGACCCGTCGTTCCGCGTCAAGACCGACGAAGAGACTGGCCAGACCATCATCTCGGGCATGGGTGAGCTGCACCTGGACATCCTCGTTGACCGCATGAAGCGTGAGTTCAACGTCGAAGCCAACATCGGTAAGCCGCAGGTTTCGTACCGCGAGAAGATCACCAAATCCGGCGTTGAGATCGAAGGCAAGTTCGTTCGTCAGTCGGGTGGTCGTGGTCAGTTCGGTCACTGCTGGATCCGTTTCTCGGAGCCAGATCAGGACGAGAAAGGCAACATCACCGAAGGTCTGGTGTTCTCCAACGAAGTCGTTGGTGGTGTGATTCCTAAGGAATTCATCGCCCCGATCCAGAAGGGTATCGAAGAGCAGATGAAAAACGGCGTCGTTGCCGGTTATCCTCTGATCGGCCTGAAGGCCACGGTATTCGACGGTTCGTACCACGACGTCGACTCCAACGAAATGGCGTTCAAGATCGCTGCTTCGATGGCAACCAAGCAACTGGCCCAGAAGGGTGGTGGCGTGGTCCTCGAGCCGATCATGAAGGTCGAAGTTGTAACCCCGGAAGACTACCTGGGTGACGTGATGGGTGACCTGAACCGTCGTCGTGGTCTGGTCCAGGGTATGGATGAGTCGGTCTCCGGCCGTGTCGTCCGTGCTGAAGTACCGCTCGGAGAGATGTTCGGTTATGCGACCGACGTTCGTTCCATGTCTCAGGGTCGCGCAAGCTACTCCATGGAATTCTCCAAATACGCCGAAGCTCCGTCGAACATCGTCGAAGCACTCGTTAAAAAACAAGGCTAATCCCCTTTAGGCAAGAGGTTCACTGTCGTGGCTAAAGAAAAATTTGATCGTTCCCTTCCGCACGTTAACGTTGGCACCATCGGCCACGTTGACCACGGTAAGACCACTCTGACCGCAGCTCTGACTCGCGTTTGCTCCGAAGTTTTCGGCTCGGCAATCGTTGAGTTCGACAAGATCGACTCGGCTCCGGAAGAAAAAGCGCGCGGTATCACCATCAACACCGCTCACGTTGAGTACAACTCGACCATTCGTCACTACGCTCACGTTGACTGCCCAGGTCACGCTGACTACGTGAAGAACATGATCACCGGTGCTGCCCAGATGGACGGCGCGATCCTGGTTTGCTCGGCCGCCGATGGTCCGATGCCACAAACCCGTGAGCACATCCTGCTGTCCCGTCAGGTTGGCGTTCCGTACATCGTGGTCTTCCTGAACAAGGCTGACCTGGTAGACGACGCTGAGCTGCTGGAACTGGTCGAGATGGAAGTTCGCGACCTGCTGTCCACCTACGACTTCCCAGGCGACGACACTCCGATCATCATCGGTTCCGCTCGTATGGCCCTGGAAGGCAAAGACGACAACGAAATGGGCACTACCGCTGTCAAGAAGCTGGTAGAAACTCTGGACAGCTACATTCCTGAGCCAGTTCGTGCCATCGACCAGCCGTTCCTGATGCCGATCGAAGACGTATTCTCGATCTCGGGTCGTGGTACCGTTGTTACCGGTCGTATCGAGCGTGGTATCGTCCGCGTTCAGGATCCGCTGGAAATCGTTGGTCTGCGTGACACCACCACCACCACCTGCACCGGTGTTGAGATGTTCCGCAAGCTGCTGGACGAAGGTCGTGCTGGCGAGAACTGCGGCGTTCTGCTGCGTGGTACCAAGCGTGACGACGTTGAGCGTGGCCAGGTTCTGGTCAAGCCAGGTTCGGTCAAGCCGCACACCAAGTTCACCGCAGAAGTCTACGTTCTGTCGAAGGAAGAAGGCGGCCGTCACACTCCGTTCTTCAAAGGCTACCGTCCTCAGTTCTACTTCCGTACCACTGACGTGACCGGTAACTGCGAACTGCCGGAAGGCGTTGAAATGGTAATGCCAGGTGACAACATTCAGATGACTGTTACCCTGATCAAGACCATCGCAATGGAAGACGGTCTGCGCTTCGCTATCCGTGAAGGCGGTCGTACCGTCGGCGCCGGCGTCGTAGCCAAAATCATCGAGTAATCACTCGACCGATTGAAAAAAACCCCCGCTCAGCGGGGGTTTTTTTTATTGGGTTGACACTAAATAGGGGCGTCTATAGAATCACGCCTCCTTTTAGCGGGCGTAGTGCGTCCGTTGGGAACAGCCTGGAGTCTGAAATCCAATGCAAAATCAGCAAATCCGAATCAGGTTGAAGGCTTTCGACCATCGCCTGATCGACCAATCCACCCAGGAAATCGTGGAAACCGCGAAACGTACTGGTGCACAAGTGCGTGGTCCAATTCCACTGCCTACCCGCAAAGAGCGTTTCACCGTTCTGGTCTCCCCGCACGTCAACAAAGACGCGCGTGACCAGTACGAGATTCGCACTCATAAGCGTGTTCTGGACATCGTCCAGCCGACGGATAAAACCGTTGACGCGCTGATGAAGCTTGATCTGGCGGCAGGTGTGGAAGTGCAGATCAGCCTCGGCTAAGACTTCGGTCTTGTCGTGTAACGCTCTGAAATGGGCGGCCATAGCGGGTGAAAGCCCCGTACACTCATGAGGTTTACAACATGACTATTGGTGTAGTCGGTCGCAAGTGCGGTATGACCCGCATTTTCACCGAAGAAGGTGTCTCCATTCCGGTCACGGTCATTGAGATCGAGCCGAATCGCGTCACCCAGTTCAAAACTGAAGAAACCGATGGCTACCGTGCAGTGCAAGTCACTGTCGGCGAGCGTCGTGCTTCGCGTGTGACTGCCGCTCAGGCAGGTCACTTCGCCAAGGCCAACGTTGCCGCTGGTCGCGGTGTCTGGGAGTTCCGCCTTGAAGAAGGCGAGTTCCAGGCTGGCGACTCGATCAAAGCTGAACTCTTCACTGCAGGCCAGCTGGTAGACGTTACTGGTCAGTCCAAAGGTAAAGGCTTTGCCGGTACCATCAAGCGCTGGAACTTCCGTGGCCAGGACAACACCCACGGTAACTCCGTGTCGCACCGTGTCCCAGGCTCCATCGGCCAGTGCCAGACTCCTGGTCGTGTGTTCAAGGGCAAGAAAATGTCCGGTCACATGGGCGCCGAGCGCGTGACTGTTCAGTCCCTGGAAGTAGTTCGCGTAGACGCTGAGCGCAACCTGCTGCTGGTCAAGGGTGCCGTTCCTGGCGCTACTGGCGGCGACGTGGTTGTACGTCCAGCTGTCAAGGCTCGCGGTTAAGGGGAAACTGACATGCAACTTAATGTAAATGACGCTCAGGCGATCGAAGTTTCCGAACTGACTTTCGGTGGCGAATTCAACGAGACGCTGGTACACCAAGCAGTCGTGGCCTACATGGCTGGCGGCCGTCAGGGCACCAAGCAGCAAAAGACCCGTTCCGACGTGGCTGGTGGCGGTAAGCGCCCATGGCGTCAGAAGGGTACTGGCCGTGCTCGTGCTGGTACCACTCGTGGTCCGATCTGGCGTGGCGGTGGTGTAACCTTCGCAGCTCGTCCTCAGGATCACTCGCAGAAGCTCAACAAGAAGATGTATCGCGCAGCTCTGCGCTCCATCCTCGCTGAGCTGGTGCGTAGCGACCGTCTGGTCGTGGTTCAGGACTTCGCTGTTGAAGCACCGAAAACCAAAGATCTGCTGAACAAGCTGAACGGCATGGGTCTGAGCGACGTTCTGATCGTTTCGGACGCTGTTGATCAGAACCTGTACCTGGCTGCTCGTAACCTGCCGCACGTCGATGTACGTGACGTTCAAGGTTCCGACCCGGTCAGTCTGATCGCATACGAGAAAGTGTTGATCACTGTCTCGGCCGTGAAGAAATTCGAGGAGCTGCTGGGATGAACCAGGAACGCGTATTTAAAGTCCTCCTTGGCCCGCACGTTTCCGAGAAGGCTACCGTTCTGGCTGAGAAAAAAGGCCAGTTCGTATTCAAGGTTGCTACTGACGCAACCAAGCTGGAAATCAAGAAAGCTGTCGAAGGCCTGTTCAACGTAAAAGTTGAAAACGTGTCGACTGTTAACGTTCTGGGTAAAACCAAGCGTACCGCACGTGGTCTGGGCAAGCGTAATGACTGGAAGAAGGCGATCGTCTCCCTTCAGCCAGGCCAAGATCTCGATTTCAGCAGCAGTGCTGAGTAAGGAAGGGGTGCATCATGGCAATCGTTAAATGCAAACCGACTTCCCCTGGCCGCCGTTTCGTGGTCAAGGTGGTCAACCAGGAGCTGCATAAAGGCGCTCCTCACGCACCGCTGCTCGAGAAGAAATCGAAGTCTGGTGGTCGTAACAACAATGGCCGCATCACCACTCGTCACGTTGGTGGTGGTCATAAGCAGCATTACCGTCTGGTCGACTTCCGTCGCAACGACAAAGATGGCATCCCAGCCACTGTCGAGCGTATCGAATACGATCCAAACCGTACTGCTCACATCGCCCTGCTGTGCTACGCAGACGGTGAGCGTCGCTACATCATCGCCCCTAAAGGCGTAAGTGCTGGCGACCAGCTGATCGCAGGTGCTCTGGCCCCAATCAAGGCCGGTAACTCCCTGCAGCTGCGCAACATCCCAGTAGGTAGCACCATTCACGGCATCGAACTGAAGCCGGGTAAAGGTGCTCAGATCGCTCGTTCCGCTGGTGCTTCGGCTCAGCTGATCGCTCGTGAAGGCGTCTACGTGACTCTGCGTCTGCGTTCCGGTGAGATGCGTAAAGTACTGGCTGAGTGCCGTGCGACCCTGGGCGAAGTCTCGAACTCCGAGCACAGCCTGCGCTCGCTGGGTAAAGCTGGTGCCAAACGCTGGCGCGGCGTTCGCCCAACCGTTCGTGGTGTTGCCATGAACCCGGTTGACCACCCACATGGTGGTGGTGAAGGTCGTACCTCCGGTGGTCGTCATCCGGTATCGCCATGGGGCTTCCCAACCAAGGGTGCTAAAACCCGTGGTAATAAGCGTACCGACAACATGATCGTCCGTCGTCGCAAGTAACTAGAGGGATACGACAGTGCCACGTTCTCTGAAAAAAGGTCCTTTTATCGATCTTCACCTGCTGAAGAAGGTCGAAGTGGCGGTGGAGAAGAATGATCGCAAGCCAGTTAAAACCTGGTCGCGTCGTTCGATGATCCTGCCACAAATGGTCGGTCTGACCATCGCGGTTCACAACGGTCGCCAGCATGTTCCAGTTCTCGTGAACGAAGACATGGTCGGCCACAAACTGGGCGAGTTCGCCGGTACCCGCACCTATCGCGGGCACGTGGCTGACAAGAAAGCCAAGCGTTAAGGGGTAAGGAAATGGAAGTAGCCGCTAAGTTGTCGGGCGCTCGCATCTCCGCCCAGAAAGCCCGCTTGGTCGCCGACCAGATCCGCGGGAAGAAGGTGGGCGAAGCGCTCAACCTGTTGGCCTTCAGCAGCAAAAAAGCCGCTGAAATCATGAAGAAAGTCCTCGAGTCGGCCGTTGCCAACGCCGAACACAACGAAGGCGCAGACGTTGATGACCTGAAGGTCTCCACCGTCTTCGTCAACGAAGGGCGTTCGCTGAAGCGCATCATGCCACGTGCCAAAGGCCGTGCTGATCGCATCGTCAAGCGGTCTTGCCATATCACTGTCAAGGTTGCGGACAAGTAACGGAGTCGATCAGATGGGTCAGAAAGTACATCCCACTGGCATTCGCCTGGGAATCGTCAAGGAGCACACCTCCGTCTGGTACGCAGACGGTGCTACTTACGCAGATTACCTCTTGAAGGATCTGAAAACGCGTGAGTACCTCCAAGACAAACTAAAAAGCGCGTCCGTAAGCCGTATCGATATTCATCGTCCGGCTCAAACTGCACGCATCACCATCCACACCGCTCGTCCCGGTATCGTTATCGGTAAGAAAGGTGAGGATGTCGAGAAGCTGCGTCAGGACCTGACCAAGCAGATGGGTGTGCCTGTGCACATCAACATCGAAGAGATCCGCAAGCCGGAACTCGACGCTATGCTGGTTGCGCAGAGCGTAGCTCAGCAGCTGGAACGCCGCGTAATGTTCCGTCGCGCCATGAAGCGCGCCGTACAGAACGCCATGCGTATTGGTGCCAAGGGCATCAAGATCCAGGTGAGCGGTCGTCTCGGCGGTGCTGAGATTGCTCGTACCGAGTGGTATCGCGAAGGTCGTGTGCCTCTGCACACCCTGCGTGCCGATATCGACTACAACACCTACGAAGCTCACACCACTTACGGTGTGATCGGTGTGAAGGTTTGGATCTTCAAAGGCGAAGTTATTGGTGGTCGCCAAGAAGAACTGAAACCACAAGCACCAGCGCCTCGTAAAAAAGCTGCTAAGTAAGGGGTACGCCAAATGTTGCAACCAAAGCGTACAAAATTCCGCAAGCAGATGACCGGCCACAACCGTGGTCTGGCACTGCGCGGTAGCAAAGTCAGCTTCGGCGAATTCGCCCTGAAAGCTGTTGCTCGCGGTCGCCTCACCGCCCGCCAGATCGAGTCGGCACGTCGTGCTCTGACCCGTCACGTTAAGCGTGGCGGCAAGATCTGGATCCGTGTCTTCCCGGACAAGCCGATCTCCAAGAAGCCTCTCGAGGTTCGTATGGGTAAAGGTAAGGGTTCCGTGGAATACTGGGTTGCCCAGATCCAGCCAGGCAAAGTCCTGTACGAGATCGAGGGTGTTTCTGAAGAGCTGGCGCGCGAAGCTTTCGCCCTGGCTGCTGCAAAGCTGCCTCTCGCCACCTCCTTTGTTAAGCGGACGGTGATGTGATGAAAGCGAATGAACTTCGTGAAAAATCTGCACAGCAACTGAATGAGCAACTGCTCGGCTTGCTGCGCGACCAGTTCAATCTGCGTATGCAGAAGGCAACTGGCCAGTTGGGGCAGTCGCACCTGCTCTCGCAAGTTAAGCGTGACATCGCTCGCGTGAAAACTGTGCTTAACCAGCAGGCAGGTAAGTGATCATGGCTGAAGCTGAAAAAACCGTCCGTACGCTGACTGGCCGTGTCGTCAGCGACAAAATGGACAAGACCATCACCGTTCTGATCGAGCGTCGCGTCAAGCACCCGATCTACGGTAAATACGTTAAGCGTTCGACTAAGCTGCACGCGCACGACGAATCCAACCAGTGCAAAATCGGCGACAAGGTTTCCATCCGTGAAACCCGTCCGCTGGCCAAGACCAAGTCCTGGGCACTGGTTGAAGTCCTCGAACGCGCTGTTGAAGTCTAAGGGCTAGGGGTCGGAGAAATTTTATGATTCAGACTCAATCCATGCTCGATGTGGCCGATAACAGCGGCGCTCGTCGCGTCATGTGCATCAAGGTGCTCGGCGGTTCGCACCGCCGTTACGCCGGCATCGGTGACATCATCAAAGTAACCGTCAAGGAAGCAATTCCGCGCGGTAAGGTCAAAAAAGGCCAGGTGATGACCGCTGTTGTCGTCCGTACCCGTCACGGTGTACGTCGCGCTGACGGTTCCATCATTCGTTTCGACGGCAACGCTGCTGTTCTGCTGAACACCAAGCAAGAGCCGATCGGCACTCGCATCTTCGGGCCAGTGACCCGTGAACTTCGTACTGAGAAGTTCATGAAGATCGTCTCGCTCGCCCCTGAAGTGCTGTAAGGAGATCCGACATGCAAAAGATTCGTCGTGACGACGAGATCATCGTGATCGCCGGCAAAGACAAAGGTAAGCGCGGTAAGGTGCTGAAGGTTCTCGCTGACGACCGTCTGGTCATCGGTGGTGTGAACCTGGTCAAGCGTCATACCAAGCCTAACCCGATGGCGGGCGTTCAGGGCGGTATCGTCGAAAAAGAAGCGCCTCTGCACGCTTCCAACGTTGCCATCTTCAATGGCGAAACCAACAAGGCTGACCGCGTTGGTTTCAAAGTAGAAGACGGTAAGAAAATTCGTGTCTTCAAGTCGACCCAAAAAGCGGTTGATGCTTGAACACTGCTAGGTAGAAGACCATGGCACGACTGAAAGAGATTTACCGGAACGAGATCGCTCCTAAGCTTAAGGAAGAACTTAAGCTGTCGAACGTGATGGAAGTTCCGCGCGTTACCAAGATCACCCTGAACATGGGTCTGGGCGAAGCGATCGGCGACAAGAAAGTCATCGAGCACGCTGTTGCTGACCTGGAAAAGATCACCGGTCAAAAGCCGGTTGTGACTTTCGCTCGTAAATCCATCGCGGGCTTCAAAGTCCGTGAAGGATGGCCGATCGGCGTCAAGGTGACCCTGCGTCGCGAAAAGATGTACGAATTCCTGGACCGCCTGCTGGCGATCTCCCTGCCTCGGGTCCGCGACTTCCGCGGCCTGAATGCCAAGTCCTTCGATGGTCGTGGCAACTACAGCATGGGCGTGAAAGAGCAGATCATCTTCCCGGAAATCGATTACGACAAGATCGATGCTCTGCGCGGTTTGGACATCACCCTGACCACCACTGCTCGTTCGGATGACGAAGGCCGCGCTCTGCTGCGTGCATTCAAATTCCCGTTCCGCAACTGATTGGAGTAGGAAAATGGCCAAGAAGAGCATGAAAAACCGCGAGCTGAAGCGTCAGCTCACGGTAGCCAAGTTCGCCAAAAAGCGTGCTGAGCTGAAAGCGACCATCGTCAACCTGAACGCCTCTCCTGAAGAGCGTTTCGCTGCCGTTGTCGCTCTGCAGAAGCAGCCACGTGATGCCAGCGCTGCGCGTCTGCGCAACCGTTGCCGCCTGACCGGTCGTCCTCACGGTGTATACCGTAAGTTCGGCTTGGGCCGTAACATGCTGCGTCAAGCTGCAATGCGCGGTGACGTACCGGGTCTGGTCAAGGCCTCCTGGTAATCGCTGCAGGTGTGACTCTGGCGGAAGGGGAGTAATCTTCCGACCGCCGGTGTTCTCGCCAACAAACAAGCCCCTTCATGGGGCTTGTTTCGTTTCTGTCTTGTGTCTAGAATGACCGGCTCACCTGAGCCCGGGTTTTTACCCTGCCCGCTTGGGTGGTTGTGATAGCCGCAAGGCTAATAATTCTTGTATCAGGAGCATCTAGCCCATGAGTATGCAGGACCCGTTAGCGGACATGCTAACTCGCATCCGTAATGCCCAGATGGCTGAAAAGTCCGTCGTAAGCATGCCTTCCTCCACTCTGAAGGTCGCGGTTGCCAAAGTTCTGAAAGACGAAGGTTACATCGCTGGCTACCAGGTTACTGGTGAGGCCAAGCCGTCCCTGTCGATCGAACTCAAGTACTTCGAAGGCCGTCCGGTCATCGAGGAACTGAAGCGTTCCAGCCGTCCTGGCCTGCGCCAGTACAAGTCCGTCACAGACCTGCCGAAAGTTCGTGGCGGCCTGGGCGTGTCTATCGTCTCCACCAACAAAGGTGTGATGACTGACCGCGCTGCGCGCGCTGCCGGTGTCGGCGGCGAAGTTCTGTGCACAGTGTTCTAAGGGGAGATAGGCATGTCTCGCGTCGCTAAGAACCCCGTTAAGCTGCCAGCTGGTGTCGAAGTCAAATTCGCCGGTCAGCAGCTTTCGGTGAAGGGTGCCAAAGGCACTCTCGAACTGAACGTTCACTCGTCTGTTGAAGTTACCGAAGAGTCCGGCGAACTGCGTTTCGTCGCTCGCAACGGTGATCAGCAAGCTCGCGCCATGGCCGGTACTACCCGTGCTCTGGTCAACAACATGGTCCAGGGCGTAAGCCAAGGCTTTGAGCGCAAGCTCCAGCTGGTCGGTGTTGGTTACAAGGCACAGGCTAAAGGCACCGTCCTGAACCTGGCTCTGGGCTTCTCGCATCCAGTGGACTACGAACTGCCAGCCGGTATCACTGCTGAAACTCCCAGCCAAACCGACATCCTGATCAAGGGTATCGACAAGCAGCTGGTAGGTCAGGTGGCCGCTGAAATCCGCGACTTCCGTCCGCCAGAGCCTTACAAAGGCAAGGGTGTGCGTTACGCGGACGAAGTAGTCCGTCGTAAAGAAGCCAAGAAGAAGTAGGGCCTAGCAAATGACCGACAAAAAAGTTACTCGACTGCGTCGCGCTCGCAAAGCACGTCTCAAGATGCACGAACTCGAAGTCGTGCGCCTGTGCGTGTTCCGCTCCTCGCAGCACATCTACGCCCAGGTCATTTCGGCCGACGGCAGCAAGGTTTTGGCAAGCGCCTCGACCTTGGACAAAGACCTGCGTGATGGCGCCACTGGCAACATCGACGCGGCCACTAAGGTTGGCAAGCTGGTAGCTGAGCGTGCGAAAGCCGCCGGTGTATCTCAAGTTGCCTTTGACCGTTCCGGCTTCAAGTACCATGGCCGCGTCAAAGCGCTGGCTGATGCTGCTCGTGAAGGCGGGCTGGAGTTCTAAGTTATGGCAAATAACGATCAAAAGCGCGACGAAGGCTACATCGAGAAGCTGGTTCAAGTTAACCGCGTAGCTAAAACCGTTAAAGGCGGCCGTATCTTCACCTTCACCGCGCTGACCGTGGTTGGTGACGGTAAAGGTCGCGTCGGCTTCGGCCGTGGCAAATCGCGCGAAGTACCTGCCGCGATTCAGAAAGCCATGGAAGCTGCTCGTCGCAACATGATCCAGGTTGACCTGAAGGGCACCACCCTGCAGTACGCCACCAAGGCCGCCCACGGCGCCTCGAAGGTTTACATGCAGCCTGCTTCGGAAGGTACCGGTATCATCGCCGGCGGCGCCATGCGTGCTGTCCTGGAAGTTGCTGGTGTTCAGAACGTCCTGGCCAAGTGCTACGGTTCGACCAACCCAGTGAACGTGGTTTACGCCACCTTCAAGGGTCTGAAAGCCATGCAATCTCCTGAGTCCATTGCTGCCAAGCGCGGCAAGAGCGTTGAGGAGATCTTCTGATCATGGCAACCGTAAAAGTAACGCTGATCAAGAGCGTCTCGGGCCGTATCCCTAACCACAAACTGTGCGTTAAAGGTCTGGGTCTGCGTCGCATCGGTCACACTGTAGAAGTCCAGGATACTCCCGAGAACCGCGGGATGATCAACAAGGCTTACTACATGCTGCGCGTCGAGGGTTAATCGATGAAACTCAATGATCTGAGTCCAGCGCCGGGTTCCCGTCGCGAAAAGCATCGTCCGGGTCGTGGTATCGGTAGCGGTCTGGGTAAGACCGGCGGCCGTGGCCACAAAGGTCAGACCTCCCGTTCGGGTGGTTCGATCGCTCCGGGCTTCGAAGGCGGTCAACAGCCGCTGCACCGTCGCCTGCCGAAATTCGGCTTCGTTTCTCTGAAAGCCATGGACCGCGCAGAAGTGCGTCTGTCCGAGCTGGCCAAAGTGGAAGGTGACGTGATCTCCGTGCAATCCCTGAAGGATGCCAACGTGATCAACCAGCACATTCAGCGTGTGAAAATCATGCTGTCTGGCGAAGTTACTCGCGCAGTCACCATCAAGGGTATCGCAGCCACCAAGGGTGCGCGTGCGGCTATCGAAGCAGCTGGCGGCAAATTCGAGGAATAAATGGCTAAGCAAGGTGCTCTCTCTTCGCTCGGTAAGGGCGGGATGTCGGAACTCTGGGCTCGTCTGCGCTTTCTGTTCATGGCGATCATCGTCTATCGGATAGGTGCGCATATCCCGGTTCCAGGCATCAATCCGGACCGTCTGGCGGATCTGTTTCGGCAGAATGAGGGGACCATTCTTAGCTTGTTCAACATGTTTTCCGGTGGCGCGCTTGAGCGCATGAGCATTTTTGCATTGGGGATCATGCCGTACATCTCGGCATCGATCATCATGCAGCTGATGACGGCGGTCAGCCCGCAACTGGAGCAGTTGAAGAAGGAAGGTGAAGCTGGCCGTCGCAAGATCAGCCAGTACACCCGCTACGGCACCGTTATTCTGGCGCTGGTTCAAGCTATTGGCATGTCCATTGGCCTGGCCAACCAGGGCGTGGCGTTTTCTGCGGGCCTTGGCTTCCATGTCGTCGCGGTTTCCACGTTTGTGGCAGGCGCGATGTTCATGATGTGGCTGGGTGAGCAGATCACCGAGCGCGGTGTGGGCAACGGTATCTCGATGTTGATCTTCGCAGGTATCGTTGCCGGTCTTCCGAGAGCAATCGGGCAGTCTTTCGAGTCTGCGCGCACAGGCGATATCAACATCTTCGCCCTGGTCGCTATCGGTTTGCTGGCAGTAGCGATTATCGGTTTTGTGGTGTTCATTGAGCGTGGTCAGCGTCGTATCGCCGTTCACTACGCCAAGCGTCAGCAGGGCCGCAAGGTCTTTGCAGCGCAGACCAGCCACTTGCCGCTGAAAGTGAACATGGCGGGGGTTATCCCGGCCATTTTCGCGAGCAGCATTCTGCTGTTCCCGGCTTCGCTGGGTGCCTGGTTCGGTCAGTCCGAAGGTATGGGCTGGCTGCAGGACATCTCGCAGTCGATCGCTCCTGGTCAGCCGTTGAATATTCTGCTGTTTAGTGCAGGGATCATTTTCTTCTGCTTCTTCTACACAGCGTTGATGTTCAACCCGAAAGACGTAGCGGAAAACCTGAAGAAGTCCGGTGCCTTTATTCCGGGTATCCGTCCTGGTGAGCAGTCGGCGCGCTATATTGATGGCGTTCTGACTCGTCTGACCATGTTCGGTGCTCTTTACATGATGGCCGTCTGCCTTCTGCCCCAGTTCCTGGTGGTGGCAGCAAATGTGCCGTTCTACCTTGGCGGGACCTCGTTGCTGATTGTGGTAGTGGTTGTGATGGACTTCATGTCCCAAGTACAATCGCACCTCGTTTCGCACCAGTACGAATCCCTGATGAAGAAAGCCAACCTGAAAGGCTACGGTGGCAGCGGTTTGCTGCGCTGATACGCCCCTAAGGTTCGAGGAGTCGGTAATGAAAGTTCGTGCATCGGTGAAAAAGCTGTGCCGCAACTGCAAGATCATCCGTCGCGAAGGCGTCGTGCGAGTGATCTGCAGCGCGGAACCGCGTCACAAACAGCGCCAAGGCTGAGTGTGATCTGCGTTTCAAACCCAGCAGCTAGTGTGCTGCTGGGTTGATTATTCGTTTCTACAGCGATATTATCTCGCGCCCTATTTCTTGGCTTCCGGGGCGTAGGTAGCTGTCAATTGGAGTCCCACTGAATGGCCCGTATTGCAGGCGTCAACATTCCAGATAACAAGCATACTGTTATCTCGCTGACCTACATCTATGGTGTCGGTCGCACAACTGCACAGAAGATCTGTGCAGATGCTGGTGTAAATCCAGCCGCTAAGATCAAGGATCTGAGCGACGAGCAAATCGAAACCCTGCGTGGCGAAGTTGCGAAGTTCACCACCGAAGGTGACCTGCGTCGTGACGTCAACATGAAGATCAAGCGCTTGATGGACCTGGGTTGCTACCGCGGCCTGCGTCATCGTAAAGGTCTGCCGGTTCGCGGTCAGCGCACCAAGACCAACGCACGCACCCGTAAGGGCCCGCGTAAGCCGATCCGCAAGTAATCGCCCAGGAATATAGACATGGCAAAACCTGCTGCTCGTCCTCGTAAGAAAGTCAAAAAGACAGTGGTTGATGGCATCGCCCACATCCATGCGTCTTTCAACAACACCATCGTGACCATCACCGACCGTCAGGGCAATGCTTTGTCCTGGGCGACCTCCGGTGGCTCGGGTTTCCGTGGTTCGCGCAAATCCACCCCGTTCGCAGCTCAGATCGCTGCTGAGCGTGCTGGTCAAGCTGCGCTGGAATACGGTCTTAAGAACCTCGACGTAAACGTCAAGGGTCCAGGTCCAGGTCGTGAGTCCGCCGTTCGTGCATTGAACAGCTGCGGCTACAAGATCGCCAGCATCACCGACGTGACGCCAATCCCGCACAACGGGTGCCGTCCGCCGAAGAAGCGCCGCGTGTAATCAGGAGACAGAAGAATGGCACGTTACATTGGTCCAAAATGCAAACTGTCTCGTCGTGAAGGCACCGACCTGTTCCTGAAGAGCGGCGTTCGCGCTCTGGAATCGAAGTGCAACATCGAAGCAGCCCCAGGTATCCACGGCCAGCGCCGTGGCCGTCAGTCCGACTACGGTACCCAGCTGCGCGAGAAACAAAAAGTTCGTCGTATCTACGGTGTTCTGGAGCGTCAGTTCCGCGGTTACTACCAGGCTGCTGCCTCGAAAAAAGGCGCAACCGGTGAGAACCTGCTGCAACTGCTCGAGTGCCGTCTGGATAACGTCGTCTACCGTATGGGCTTCGGCTCGACTCGTTCCGAGTCCCGTCAGCTGGTTTCGCACAAAGCGATCAGCGTCAACGGTAAGACTGTAAACATTCCATCCTACCAAGTTCGTCCGGGTGACGTGGTCGCGGTTCGCGAGAAGTCGTCGAACCAGCTGCGCATTGTTCAAGCCCTTGAACTGTGCGCCCAGCGT
The DNA here is from genome assembly GCF_016406145.1 of Pseudomonas putida. Taxonomy (NCBI): domain Bacteria; kingdom Pseudomonadati; phylum Pseudomonadota; class Gammaproteobacteria; order Pseudomonadales; family Pseudomonadaceae; genus Pseudomonas; species Pseudomonas putida. The sequence goes on along the minus strand of NZ_CP066306.1, from coordinate 5,218,345 downwards.
GGCCGCGTTGAGTGGGTAGACGTAGATTCCGCTAAGAAGTCGGGCGTTTTCAAGAACGTTCCTGCTCGCGGCGACCTGTCTGCCGACATCAACGAAAACCTGATTGTCGAGCTCTACTCCAAGTAAGGGCTAGAAAATAGGTGCATCCATGCAGATTTCGGTAAATGAGTTCCTGACTCCCCGCCATATTGATGTGCAGGTAGTCAGTCCGACCCGCGCCAAGATCACGCTCGAGCCTCTCGAGCGTGGCTTCGGCCATACCCTGGGCAACGCGCTGCGCCGCATCTTGTTGTCCTCCATGCCTGGCTGTGCAGTAGTCGAGGCCGAGATCGATGGCGTACTCCATGAGTACTCCGCGATCGAAGGTGTACAGGAAGACGTAATTGAAATCCTGTTGAACCTTAAAGGTCTGGCTATCAAACTGCACGGTCGTGACGAAGTTACGCTGACCTTGTCGAAAAAGGGTTCGGGGGTGGTTACCGCTGCCGATATTCAGCTGGATCACGATGTCGAGATCGTCAACCCCGATCACGTAATCGCGAACCTGGCGTCCAACGGCGCCCTGAACATGAAGCTCACTGTAGCTCGTGGTCGCGGTTACGAGCCGGCTGACTCCCGTCAAACCGACGAAGACGAAAGCCGTAGCATTGGCCGTCTGCAGCTGGACGCTTCGTTCAGCCCGGTGCGTCGTATCGCCTATGTGGTCGAGAACGCCCGTGTTGAACAGCGTACCAACCTGGACAAGCTGGTCATTGATCTGGAAACCAACGGCACCCTGGACCCTGAAGAGGCTATCCGCCGCGCTGCGACCATCCTGCAACAGCAGCTGGCCGCGTTCGTCGACCTCAAAGGTGACAGCGAGCCTGTCGTAGTCGAGCAGGAAGACGAGATCGATCCGATCCTGCTACGTCCGGTTGACGACCTGGAACTGACTGTACGTTCGGCCAACTGCCTCAAGGCGGAGAACATCTACTACATCGGCGACCTGATTCAGCGTACCGAAGTAGAGCTGTTGAAGACTCCTAACCTGGGCAAGAAGTCCCTGACTGAAATCAAGGACGTGCTGGCCTCTCGTGGTCTGTCTCTCGGCATGCGCCTCGACAACTGGCCGCCTGCAAGTCTTAAGAAAGACGACAAGGCGACCGCCTGATCGTCGTAATCACCGAACGTAGTGTTTGGTAAGGAATGAATCATGCGTCATCGTAAAAGTGGACGTCACCTGAGCCGTACCAGCTCTCACCGCAAAGCTATGTTCCAGAACATGGCTGTGTCGCTGATCGAGCACGAGCTGATCAAAACCACCCTGCCGAAAGCCAAGGAACTGCGCCGCGTTGCCGAGCCGCTGATCACCCTGGCCAAGGAAGACAGCGTTGCTAACCGCCGTCTGGCCTTCGACCGTACCCGTTCGAAGTCTGCTGTTGGCAAACTGTTCAACGATCTGGGCAAGCGTTACGCCACCCGTCAGGGCGGCTACCTGCGCATCCTGAAGTGCGGTTTCCGCGCTGGCGACAACGCGCCTATGGCGTACGTCGAGCTGGTTGATCGTCCGGTCGGTGGTGCTGTAGAAGCTGCCGAGTAAGACGTTCCGTCTGCTACAAAAAACCGGGCCTAGTGCCCGGTTTTTTGTTTCTGCAGGTATTGTTTATTTCTATTGATACAAGTCATGTAATGAATTTGTTCTGAAAAAGCCGTTCGTCGATACTCCTATCCAAGCCGATTAGCCGGCAGTCCAAGACCGATATGGAGAGCCCATGAGCAAGATTCTCACCACCGCCAGCGGTGCACCCGTAGCTGACAATCAGAATTCCCGCTCTGCTGGCCCGCGCGGCCCGCTGTTGCTCGACGATTTCCACCTGATCGAGAAGCTCGCTCATTTCAATCGGGAGAACATCCCTGAGCGTCGTGTACACGCCAAGGGCTCGGGAGCCTACGGCACCTTTACTGTCACCCAGGACATCACTCGATATACCAAGGCCAAGCTGTTCGACACGATTGGTAAGCAGACTGAAACCTTCCTGCGCTTTTCCACCGTCGGTGGCGAGCGCGGTTCGGCAGACACCGAGCGTGATCCTCGTGGCTTTGCGGTAAAGTTTTACACCGAGGAAGGCAACTGGGACATCGTGGGTAACAACACCCCAGTTTTCTTCATCCGTGACCCGCTCAAGTTCCCGGACTTTATCCACACCCAGAAGCGCCAGCCGCAAACCAACCTGAAAGACGCCCAGATGATGTGGGACTTCTGGTCGCACTCGCCTGAGGCGCTGCACCAGGTCACCATTCTGTTCTCCGATCGCGGAATTCCGGATGGCTACCGTCACATGCACGGCTTCGGCAGCCACACCTACAGCCTGATCAGCGCTATTGGCGAGCGTACTTGGGTCAAATGGCACTTCAAGACCCAGCAAGGCATCAAGAACCTTACCCCCGCTGATGCTGCCCGCCTGGCCGGTACAGACCCTGACTACGCCCAACGCGACCTGTTCGAGGCGATCGAACGCGCAGACTACCCGCGTTGGACCGTGTGCATTCAGGTCATGACTGAAGAGGAGGCGGCCAGTCGCGACGAAAATCCGTTCGATGTGACCAAGACCTGGTCGCAGAAGGACTATCCGTTGATCGAGGTAGGTGTCCTGGAGCTCAATCGCAATCCGCTGAACTATTTCGCCGAAGTGGAGCAGGCAGCGTTTGGTCCGAGCAACATGGTGCCGGGGGTGGGGCTGTCGCCAGATCGCATGCTGCAGGGCCGCGTCTTCGCCTATGCCGATGCGCACCGTTACCGCGTGGGCACCAACCACCAGCAGTTGCCCGTCAACGCGCCACGCTGCCCGGTCAATAGTTACCAGCGTGATGGATCGATGGCTCTCGGTAGTTATGGCAGTGCGCCCAATTACGAGCCCAATAGCTATGGCGACGCGCCTAAGCAGTCGCCTGGCCATGGCGAACCTGCACTGGCTCTCAAGGGAGCGGCTGATCGCTACGATCACCGTGAGGACAACGACTACTACAGCCACGCCGGTGCACTGTTCCGTTTGATGAGCGATGAGCAAAAGGCACTGCTGATCAGCAACATCGCAGGAACAATGGCAGGCGTCACTCAAGATGTCATCCAACGTCAGTTGCAGTACTTCTTCAGGGCTGATCCAGCTTACGGTGAAGGCATCGCCAAGGCACTGGGCGTGAATCTCGCTTAACTCGAAGTGATAAGAAGAACCGCCCTCATTTGGGCGGTTTTTCAATGAATATCACTACTGTTTGCCCGATTTTTTGCTCCTGATTGCGCATTTTTCAGTGACCGCAAGCAATTCCTGGTTCAAACTATGTCTCATTAGACGTATCCACACGGAGAATCAGGGCGATGCAAGGTCACCCGGACGTAATCAATTATCTCGTCACGTTGCTGAAGGGCGAACTGGCCGCACGCGATCAGTACTTCATTCACTCGCGCATGTACGAAGACTGGGGCCTGTCCAAGCTCTACGAACGCATCAACCATGAGATGGAAGAGGAAACCCAGCACGCCGATGCGCTTATGCGGCGTATCCTCATGCTCGAAGGCACCCCCGATATGCGCGCGGATGATCTGGAAGTGGGCAGTACAGTGCCGGAAATGATCGAAGCGGACCTCAAGCTCGAGTACAAGGTTCGTGCGGCCCTGTGCAAGGGCATCGAGCTGTGCGAGCTTCACAAGGATTACATCAGTCGCGATATCCTGCGTGCCCAGCTGGCCGATACCGAAGAGGATCACACCTACTGGCTTGAGAAGCAGCAGGGCCTGATCAAGGCCATCGGTCTGGAAAACTACCTGCAGTCGCAGATGTAAGTTATCCACAGATAAAAAAGAGCCCCTGGCACCATCGGTACCAGGGGCTTTTTCATGCACAGGCAGATCAGGCCCGGTCACGCTCCAGAAGCGGTTTGAGATAGTGTCCTGTGTATGACTGCTTCATCTTGGCCAGCTCCTCCGGGGTGCCGCTGGCAATAATTTGCCCACCCTTTGAACCACCCTCCGGGCCCAGGTCAACCAACCAGTCCGCGGTCTTGATCACATCGAGGTTGTGTTCGATAACCACCACGGTATTGCCGTGGTCGCGCAGGCGGTGCAAAACATCCAGCAACTGCTGGATATCAGCGAAGTGCAGGCCCGTAGTTGGCTCGTCAAGGATGTACAGCGTTTTGCCGGTATCGCGCTTGGACAGCTCGCGTGAGAGCTTGACCCTTTGCGCTTCACCGCCCGACAGTGTGGTCGCCGACTGCCCCAGTTTGATGTAAGACAGGCCTACATCCATCAGGGTTTGCAGCTTGCGCGCCAGTGCCGGCACCGCATCGAAGAATTCGCGCGCATCCTCGATGGTCATTTCCAGGACCTCGTGGATATTCTTGCCCTTGTATTTGATCTCCAGGGTTTCGCGGTTGTAGCGCTTGCTCTTGCACACGTCGCACGGCACGTAGATATCCGGCAGGAAGTGCATTTCCACCTTGATCAGCCCATCGCCTTGGCACGCCTCGCAACGCCCGCCCTTGACGTTGAATGAGAAACGCCCTGGGCCGTAGCCGCGCGACCGCGATTCCGGTACGCCGGAAAACAGCTCGCGAATCGGGGTAAAGATGCCGGTATAGGTCGCCGGGTTCGAACGCGGTGTGCGGCCGATCGGGCTCTGGTCGATATCGACAACCTTGTCCAGGTGCTGCAGGCCATCCATGTTGCTGTGCGGGGCGGCTTCAAGGCTGCTCGCACCATTGAGGGCGGTAGCGGCGAGTGGGTACAGCGTGTTGTTGATCAGCGTCGACTTGCCCGAGCCGGATACGCCAGTCACGCACGTCAGCAGGCCGATCGGAATTTCCAGATCAACGTTCTGCAGGTTGTTGCCACGCGCACCCTTGAGCTTGAGGGACAGCTTTTTGTCGCGGGGTGTGCGTTTGGCCGGGACAGCGATTTTCTTGCGGCCAGACAGGTACTTCCCGGTCAGCGAGTCGGGATGCGCCATGACTTCTTGCGGCGTGCCCTCGGCGACGATCTGACCACCGTGTACGCCGGCACCTGGGCCGATGTCCACCACGTAGTCGGCCAGGCGAATGGCGTCTTCATCGTGCTCGACCACGATCACGGTGTTACCCAGATCACGCAGGTGGTTGAGGGTGGCGAGCAGGCGGTCGTTGTCGCGTTGATGAAGACCGATGGACGGTTCATCAAGGATATACATCACCCCGACCAGCCCCGCACCAATCTGGCTCGCAAGGCGGATCCGCTGCGCTTCGCCGCCGGACAAGGTGTCGGCACTGCGATCCAGGGTGAGGTAGTCCAAGCCAACGTTGACCAGAAACTGTAGGCGTTCGCAGATTTCCTTGAGGATCTTTGCAGCAATTTCACCACGACGCCCAGCCAAGGTCAGCTCGCCGAAGTAGCTGCTGGCTTCTCCGATAGGCAGGTTGGTCACCGCTGGCAGGGTTTTTTCGCCTACCCAGACATGACGCGCTTCCCGGCGCAGGCGGGTGCCGCGGCAGTCGGGGCAGGGCTGGGTGCCAAGAAACTTGGCCAGCTCCTCACGCACCGTGGCCGACTCAGTCTCGCGGTAACGCCGCTCGAGGTTGGGCACGATCCCTTCGAACGGATGCGAACGCTTGACGATATCGCCACGGTCGTTCAGGTATTTGAAGTCGACGCTCTGCTTGCCGCTGCCTTGCAGGATCACTTTCTGGTGTTCGGCCGACAGCTCGCCGAACGGCTCCTCCAGGCTGAACCCGTAATGCGCTGCCAGCGAGCCAAGCATCTGGAAGTAATAGACGTTGCGCCGATCCCAGCCGCGGATAGCACCCTCGGCCAGTGTCAGCTCGCTGTTGACCAGACGCTTGATATCGAAAAATTGCTTCACCCCCAGGCCATCGCAGGTCGGGCAGGCGCCAGCCGGGTTGTTGAAGGAGAACAGCTTGGGCTCCAGCTCGCTGATCGCATGGCCGCAGACCGGGCAGGCGAAGCGGGCGGAGAAGATCGTCTCTTCGCCTTCTTCATCGTCCATCGGTGCAACCAGGGCGATGCCGTCGGCCAGCTTGAGTGCGGTCTCGAATGACTCGGCAAGGCGTTGTTGCAGGTCGGCGCGGACCTTGAAGCGGTCCACTACTACATCGATGCTGTGCTTCTTCTGCTTGTCCAGCTTGGGCAGTTCGTCGAGTTCGTAGAGCTTGCCGTTGACGCGGGCCCGAACGAAGCCCTGGGCACGCAGTTCGTCGAACACTGCCAGGTGCTCGCCCTTGCGCTCACGGATCACCGGTGCCAGCAGCATCAGCTTGCTGCCTTCCGGGCGCTCCAGGACCAGGTCGACCATCTGGCTGATGGTCTGCGCCTCCAGCGGAATGTCGTGGTCCGGGCAGCGCGGAGTACCCACGCGAGCATAAAGCAGGCGTAGATAGTCGTAGATTTCGGTGATGGTACCTACCGTCGAACGCGGATTGTGCGAAGTCGACTTCTGCTCGATTGAGATAGCTGGCGACAGGCCTTCGATGGTGTCGACGTCAGGTTTTTCCATCATCGACAGGAATTGCCGGGCGTAGGCCGACAGCGATTCCACATAGCGGCGCTGACCCTCGGCGTACAAGGTATCGAATGCCAGGGAAGACTTCCCGGATCCGGACAAACCGGTGATCACGATCAGCTTGTCCCGCGGCAGGGTCAGGTCGATGTTCTTCAGGTTGTGGGTACGTGCCCCACGAATCAGGATCTTGTCCACTGCGGCCTCGCTTGGCGGGCATAAACAAGGAAGTATACGGCGCGCTGCCAGTACGCGGCAAAGCGTCGCGTAGATGCCGTCAAGCTGTCGGACTGATAGAATCGCCGCCGGTTCACACGAGGTTAATCCATGCACGACACCCACAACGAGCGCATGAGTGGCAGCGAAACGCGCGCCGCTGGCGGCCTGGCCCTGGTCTTTGCCTTTCGTATGCTGGGCATGTTCATGGTCTTGCCGGTGCTGGCCACTTACGGCATGGACCTGGCCGGCGCCACCCCCGCGCTGATCGGCCTGGCCATCGGTGCCTATGGGCTGACCCAGGCGTTTTTTCAGATCCCTTTCGGGATGATTTCCGACCGCATCGGGCGACGTCCGGTGATCTACCTGGGGCTGGTGATCTTCGCCTTGGGTAGTGTGCTGGCGGCTCAAGCCGACTCCATCTGGGGCGTGATTGCGGGGCGCATTCTGCAGGGCGCCGGGGCAATTTCTGCCGCAGTCATGGCGCTGCTGTCCGACCTGACCCGCGAGCAGCACCGTACCAAGGCCATGGCCATGATCGGCATGAGCATCGGATTGTCCTTCGCGGTGGCGATGGTCGTCGGCCCGCTTCTCACCAGCGCCTTCGGCCTGTCAGGATTGTTCCTCGCCACGGCAGGACTTGCCCTGGTCGGTATTTTGCTGGTCGCTTTCGTCGTGCCCAACACCCACAGCACTTTGCAGCACCGCGAGTCGGGTGTGGCGCGCCAGGCACTCGGCCCAACCCTGCGCCATCCGGACCTTCTGCGCCTGGACACCGGCATCTTCATCCTCCACGCGATCCTCATGGCGAGCTTCGTCGCGCTGCCTCTGGCCTTCGTCGAGCGCGGCGGCTTGCCTAAGGAAGAGCATTGGTGGGTATACCTGACCGCGCTGTTCATCTCATTTTTTGCAATGGTCCCGTTCATCATCTACGGCGAAAAAAAGCGCAAGATGAAACGCGTATTGGCCGGAGCGGTCAGTGTGTTGCTGCTGGTGGAGGTGTTCTTCTGGCAGTGGGCTGACAACTTGCGCGGACTGGTGATTGGCACCGTGGTATTCTTTACTGCATTCAACCTGCTGGAGGCATCGCTGCCGTCGCTGGTTAGCAAGGTGTCGCCTGCCGGCGGCAAGGGAACGGCGATGGGGGTGTATTCCACCAGCCAGTTCCTTGGCGCTGCGCTGGGTGGAATCCTTGGTGGCTGGCTGTTCCAGCACGGTGGGCTGAACACGGTGTTCCTCGGTTGCGCGGTGCTGTGTGCCGTATGGCTGGTGGTCGCGTTGCGCATGAACGAGCCGCCTTATGTGACCAGCCTGCGCATGCCACTGACGCCTGAGGCAGTCCGGGAAGCCGGCCTGACCGAGCGCCTGATGGCCGTGCCGGGTGTGACCGACGCCGTTGTGGTGGCAGAAGAAGCTGCCATCTATATCAAACTGGATACGAAAATTTTGGACCGTGCGACCCTCGAGCGTCTGGTGAACCCAGCCTCATCGGCGTGCGAAGCCTAGGAGAACGTTATGGCCCGTGGGGTTAACAAAGTCATTCTGGTCGGCACCTGTGGCCAGGATCCCGAAGTCCGCTACCTGCCCAACGGTAACGCCGTGACCAACCTGAGCCTGGCTACCAGCGAGCAGTGGACCGACAAGCAGTCGGGCCAAAAGGTCGAGCGTACCGAGTGGCACCGTGTGTCGATGTTCGGCAAGGTTGCTGAAATCGCTGGCGAATACCTGCGCAAGGGTTCGCAGGTGTACATCGAAGGCAAGCTGCAGACCCGCGAGTGGGAAAAAGACGGCATCAAGCGTTACACCACCGAAATCATCGTCGACATGCAGGGCACCATGCAGCTGCTCGGTGGCCGTCCGCAGAACCAGCAAGGTGGCGGCGACCAGTACAACCAGGGTGGTGGTAACAACTACAACCAGGGTGGCCAGCAGCAACAGTACAACCAGGCTCCACCGCGTCAGCAGGCCCCGCGCCCGCAACAGGCCCAGCAGCGCCCAGCGCCGCAACAGCCCGCGCCGCAGCCGGCTGCTGACTTTGACAGCTTTGATGACGATATTCCGTTCTGATAAAAACGGTCAGGCGTAGCGCTACACCCGAAACCCAGGGCATTTGCCCTGGGTTTTTTCATATGTGAGTTCAGGCACCGCTATCCAGCGCCGCTTGGGCAAATTGCGCGTCCAGCTCAGGCGTTGCGCCGCTGATACCGATACCACCGATGTGTTCGCCGTTCGCGTCCAGGATCGGCAGGCCGCCACCCAGCAGCGTGAAACCTGGCAGTGACGCGTATGGGTTTGCTGGCAGCGCAGCGCTTCGCTCTGCGAGAGAGCTGGACGAAAGCGGGAAGCGGGCGGAGGTCGATGCCTTGAGTTGTGCCAGTTTTATGCTGCCGCTGCTGGCTCCGTCCATACGGTGGAAGTGCTTGAGGTTGCCATGGTTGTCGACAATGCTGATGACGATGGCAAACCCCTGAGCGCGGGCTGCTCGCTCCGCGGCAGCGGCCATTATTCGAGCAGCCTCGGCAGTGATGGCTGACGCTGGTGTGGGTTTTAGAGCTTCAGCCAGCGACGGTGCTGCCAGTAACAGCGAAAACATGAAGAGTGTGACACGGCCGTAGTTCGTATTCATGTGAGCACCATCCCTAGGTTTTTTTGCGAACCTAGCAAGCGATTGGCGCTCTTGGATGTAGTCCGTTTCCGAAATTGATGTGCGGTCACTGGATGGCAGCTGACGGCCCAATCGCCGACAAGCGAGCGATAAGGCCCGTGAGGTCAATGCAGCCTGTTCTTGGCCATCTCGATATCGTTCATCAGCACTTTTGCCAGGGCGCTCAGATAGTCCGCCGCGCCCAGCAACTTGTGATCATCCTCCATATCCCTTCACGCACGAGATGCCCCATGTAGCCCAGCAGCACCGAGACCTGTTCGTACGCATCGTCGATGGAAACACCAGGTTGCACACGTAGGAGGTCAATCGGTGGGTTGCCCACATCGATCTCAGAGTTCCGTGCGTCCAGGCCCCGACGCCGGCAAGCAGGCCACAGGGTACGCGCATTGTCGAAACACTGGCGCAAGCCCTGTGGGTGCAGGTTTACCCGCGAAGAAACCAGCGCCGGCCTCAAGGCCTGCGTTCGAAGTTCTTCGCCGCTGCCGCCGCCAGGTCCGGTGGCAGGAAGTCCTTGTCCGGGTTGTAGTCCGCCTTCAGGTATCGCTTGAGGTCCACCAGGTCCTGTGGGCTCAAGGTGCCGGCCGCCTGCTTCAGGCTCAGGTTGTCGAGAATGTAGTCGTACCGGCTGTTGTTGTAGTCGCGAACCGAGGTGTACAGCTGGCGCTGGGCATCGAGCACGTCGACGATATTGCGGGTGCCGACCTGATAACCGATCTCGGTAGCTTCCAGCGCGCTCTGGTTGGAAATGATCGACTGCTTGCGCGCTTGCACCTGCTCCACATCGGTATTCACGGCACGATGCAGGTTGCGCGTGTTCTCCACCACTTGGCGGCGCAGGCTCTCGCGTTGTTGCTCGCTCTGGCTAAGGCGCTGGTATGCCTCGCGTACCTGCGAGCTGGTCAGGCCGCCGCTGTAGATTGGAATGTTCAGTTGCAGGCCGATGCTGGTCTGCTCCACGTCACCGCTATAGCGCACGCCCAACTGCGAAGGGTTGGTGAAGCCCAGGCTGTCGTTGTCGCCTTTCTGGTACTTGGCTACCGCATCCAGGGTCGGGGCGTGGCCGGCTTTGCGCTGGCGCAGGGTTTCTTCGGCGGCATCGACTGCGTAGTTGGTTGCCAGCAGGTTGAGGTTCTGCCGCCCAGCAGTCTCGACCCAGGCCTTGGCATCGTTGGGCGTGGGCACCTGTATCGGCAAGGTATGAACAACGCCCTGGATCGACGTGTATTCGCGGTTGGTGAGGGTCACCAAGGCCTCGAAGGCATCCTGCACCTGGCGTTCGGCAATGATCCGGTTGGCCCGGGCGGTGTCATAGCTGGCCTGGGACTGCAGCACGTCGGTCTTGTCGGACAGGCCGACATCGAAACGTTCGTTGGACTGATCGAGTTGGCGCTTGAAGGCCGATTCTTCGGCCTTGGTGGCTGCAAGGTTATCCTGGGCCCGCAGCACGGCAAAATAGCTTTGCGCGGTCTGCAGGATCAGATTCTGTTCGGTGGCGGACAACTCCAGCGCTGCCTGCTCATTGACAGCTTCGGCGGCCTGCAACTGGAACCAGCGATCGGCACGGAAGACAGGTTGCGCCAGGGTGGCGCTCCAGGCGCTGCCGCTTCGGTTGGAGGTGATCGAGGGTTCGTCGAGCTTGGTGCGGGTGTTCATCATTTCGGCACCTGCCGACAGGTTGGGCAGCAGGCCGGCGCGGGCCTGGGGCACCACCTCGCGGCGCGCGCCATAATCGGCGCGAGCGGCGGCAAGATCGGCGTTGTTGTCGACCGCTTCCTGGTAGACGCTGACCAGGTCAGTCTTAACCGTCATGGGCACATCCGCTGCCCAGGCCACTCCGTTGGACGCACAAGACACGGCAATCGCCAGTGAGAGTTTGCGCAGCATAGAGGCAATCCTTGTACGAAATTTAATTACTGAACTGTTGAGTATCGAGCGATGGGGCAGTGTAGTGCCATGCGCAATTGGCAACAATCGTTGGCTGTGCCTTTCATCATCCCCCCGTTTTACACGCTTGGCTTTGCCGGCCACTCCAGTCTAGACTGCGCACGTTCTTGTCGGGGTGCCTTGAAGCAAAGGCTGAGATCGCATAGGTGCGGATCCCGTTGAACCTGATCAGGTTAGCGCCTGCGTAGGGAACAAGATTGCTCACCTTCCCGGGGAGCCTCTTGTGCCAGGTCCGGGAATGTCGCAGCTGCAAGCAGCTCAAGGCACCCCATGTATCCGGCACTGCATACCCGCCAAGGGGTGCGTCCGCGTATTTCAGGTTCTCCCCGACATTCCACCGCTAGGAAGCTGTCTGGAGCCTGTGATGAGCAAACAAGAAAAAACGATCAACCTCAGCGAGTCGGCGCAAGTCGATCAGCAGTCCGTGCAACCCTTCCCGCGTTCGCGCAAGATCTATGTCGAGGGCTCGCGCCCGGACATCCGCGTGCCGATGCGCGAAATCAGCCTGCACGACACCCCCACCGACTTCGGCGGCGAAGCCAACGCGCCGGTTCTGGTCTACGACACTTCCGGCCCCTACACCGATCCCGACGTCATCATCGATGTGCGAAAAGGCCTGGCCGATGTGCGGTCGGCCTGGATCGACGCCCGTGGCGATACCGAGCGCCTGGGTGGGCTGAGCTCGAACTTCGGCCAGCAGCGCCTGAACGACGCCGAACTGGCCAAGCTGCGCTTCAACCATGTGCGCAACCCGCGCCGCGCCAAGGCTGGCGCCAACGTCTCGCAGATGCACTACGCCCGCCAAGGCATCATTACCGCCGAGATGGAATACGTCGCCATCCGCGAGAACATGAAGCTGCAGGAGGCCCGCGCTGCTGGCTTGCTCAAGCAGCAGCACGCCGGCCACAGCTTCGGCGCCAACATCCCCAAAGAGATCACCGCCGAATTCGTGCGCGAGGAGATCGCCCGCGGCCGCGCGATCATCCCGGCCAACATCAACCACACGGAACTGGAGCCGATGATCATCGGCCGCAACTTCCTGGTGAAGATCAACGGCAACATCGGCAACAGCGCCCTGGGCTCCTCGATCGAGGAGGAAGTGGCCAAGCTGACCTGGGGTATTCGCTGGGGCTCAGACACGGTCATGGACCTTTCGACCGGCAAGCACATCCACGAAACTCGTGAGTGGATCATCCGCAACTCGCCGGTACCTATCGGTACCGTGCCGATCTACCAGGCCCTGGAAAAGGTCGGAGGGGTTGCCGAGGACCTGACCTGGGAGCTGTTCCGCGACACGCTGATCGAGCAGGCTGAGCAGGGCGTGGACTACTTCACCATCCATGCTGGCGTGCTGCTGCGCTACGTGCCGCTGACCGCCAAGCGGGTCACCGGTATCGTCAGCCGCGGGGGGTCGATCATGGCCAAGTGGTGCCTGGCGCATCACCAGGAGAACTTCCTGTACACGCATTTCGATGAGATCTGCGAAATCATGAAGGCCTACGACGTGAGCTTCTCTCTCGGTGACGGCCTGCGCCCAGGCTCGATTGCAGATGCCAACGACGCGGCGCAGTTCGGTGAGCTGGAAACACTTGGCGAACTGACCAAGATCGCCTGGAAGCACGACGTGCAGTGCATGATCGAAGGCCCTGGCCATGTGCCGATGCAACTGATCAAGGAGAACATGGACAAGCAGCTGGAATGCTGCGACGAAGCGCCGTTCTACACCCTCGGCCCTCTGACCACCGACATTGCGCCTGGTTACGACCACATCACCTCGGGCATCGGCGCGGCCATGATCGGCTGGTTCGGCTGCGCCATGCTGTGCTACGTCACCCCCAAGGAGCACCTGGGCCTGCCGAACAAGGATGACGTCAAGACCGGCATCATCACTTACAAGATCGCCGCGCATGCTGCCGACCTTGCCAAAGGCCACCCGGGCGCGCAGATCCGTGACAATGCCCTGTCCAAGGCGCGTTTCGAGTTCCGCTGGGAGGACCAGTTCAACCTGGGCCTGGACCCTGACACCGCGCGTGCCTTCCACGACGAAACCCTGCCGAAGGAATCGGCCAAGGTCGCGCACTTCTGCTCGATGTGCGGGCCGAAGTTCTGCTCGATGAAAATCACCCAGGAAGTACGGGAATACGCCGCCAACCTGCGCATCGATGCGGTGGATGTATCGGTTGAGGAGGGGATGCGCGAGCAGGCCGAACGGTTCCGCCAGGAAGGCAGCCAGCTGTACCACAAGGTGTAAGCCGCAGCGCTGATCTGTTGCAGGAGCGGCCTTGCCGGTGCGCCGCTCCTGCAACGACCGTGTCGATTTGTTTTCTTTTGTCGAGTAACAACAATGACAACTCCCAGCCATTTTTCCCCCGACCACCCGGTCCCCACCAGCCAACGCCCGTTCGGTGGTCGCGACCTGTTCTCGCTCTGGTTTTCCCTCGGCATCGGCCTGATGGTCCTGCAGGTGGGCGCGATGCTCGCTCCCGGCCTGGGCCTGGCCGGCGCGGTGCTGGCCATCGCCTTGGGCACCGGCGTGGGCGTGCTGCTGCTTGGGGCGGCAGGCGTGATTGGCAGCGACACGGGCCTTTGCGCCATGGCCACCCTGCGCCTGAGCCTGGGCAGCCACGGCGCGCGCCTGCCGGCGCTGCTCAACCTGCTGCAACTGGTCGGTTGGGGCGCGTTCGAAATCATTGTCATGCGTGACGCCGCCAGCCTGCTTGGCGCGCGCACCTTCGGTGAAGGCAGCCTGTGGAACAGCCCGATGTTCTGGACTCTCTGCTTCGGTGGCTTGGCCACGCTGCTCGCTGTCAGCGGGCCGCTGGCATTCGTGCGCAAGGTACTGCGCAAATGGGGGATCTGGCTGTTGTTGGGCGCTTGCCTGTGGCTGACCTGGAACCTGTTCGCCAAGGCGGACCTGGGCGAGCTGTGGCAGCGCAGCGGAGATGGGTCGATGTCGCTGGCTGTGGGCTTCGACATCGTCATCGCCATGCCGCTGTCCTGGTTGCCGTTGATCGCTGACTACTCACGTTTTGCCCGCAGCGCGAGGCGAGTGTTCGGCGGGACCGTGCTCGGTTACTTCATCGGCAATACCTGGCTGATGAGCCTTGGCGTGGCCTACACTCTTGCCTTTGCGCCGAGCGGTGAAGTCAATGCGCTGCTGCTGGCCCTGGCCGGTGCCGGGCTGGGCATTCCGTTGCTGCTGATTTTGCTGGACGAGTCGGAGAAGGCCTTCGCCGATATCCACTCGGCTGCGGTATCGACCGGTCTGCTGGTACGCCTGAAGGTCGAGTACCTGGCGTTGGGCATCGGTGTGCTATGCACCCTGATTGCCCTGCTGGCGCCGCTGGCCCAGTACGAAAACTTCCTGCTGCTGATCGGCTCGGTGTTCGCGCCGCTGTTCGGTGTGGTGCTGACGGACCACTTCGTGATCCGCCGCCGCCGCCTTCCAGCACAAATTGATGGTTTGCACTGGCAGGCGCTGCTGGCCTGGGCTGTGGGCGTGGTGGTCTATCACAGCATCGCTGCGCAAGCGCCTGAGTTGGGCGCTACCCTGCCGGCGTTGCTGCTGGCAGGTGGGCTGCATGCGTTACTGAGCCTCAGCCGCGGCCGGGGAACAGTTCAGGCTTGAGCACGCCGTTCAGGCGTGGGTAAGGGAGCTTCAGTTCCACGTGGCCCATGGAATAGGGCGCGATGGTATAGACCTCATATTTGACCACCACTGCGCCGTATGTCAGAGCGATGTGCGGCGACTTCTTGAACGGCCAGGTCTTGACGAACTCGGCATCCTTGTCCATGCCCACGCTGATCAGCCAGGCGCGGTGCGATTCTTCGACCGTTTTCCAGAAGGTATCTTCCTGGCCCGGGACCAGCATGTCTTGCAGGGTCAGTACCTTGTCCAGCTTGCGCGAATAGTTGATGAAGCCCCGGCCTGGCATGCCATGGGCGCCGCCGCTGTCGAGGTAGCTGGACAGCTCGATGATCACCAGCCCGTCATGCTGTTCTCGTACCTTGGCTTGCAGGTAGCTGCTGTTGCGTTTGTCGGCGGTGGCCAGGTATTGCTGCTCATACGCCTGCAAAGTGCTTGGCGCGGTGCCATGCTGGTTGTCTTCGGTCAGTTGCAGCAGGCGTTTTTCGACGATGCCGTCGAGCTTGGGCAGGTCCGGGAAGTGAATGGTGTCAATGTTCACCAGTGGGCAGTCACTCTCGCTGCAACCTGGCTTTACGTGCTCCCAGGCGTCGCGCTTTACCTCCAGCGGGGCACGGTAATTCGGCGCGAACAGGCTCTGGCAGGCACCGAGGGCCAAGGCCAGCACAGCCACGGCAGTCAGTTTGACAAGTGTCATGATGATCCTTGCAATACAGGGAAAAGTCGGCCTTTGACCGCCTGCGCGGCCTTCAGTTCGCCACTAAGCTAACAGAGAGAAGAGCCGCTGTCCCGACTGCGCGAACGGTTACCGGAAAGGGGTGAAACAGGCAGGCGTGCAGAGTAGGATGGCGCGAAGCAGTATTTGAGGTAATGAGGATTTCCATGTCAGACGCGTTGAATTCAGTGCCCAAGGGCTTCGACATCATCGAACGGGCCAATTGCTTCCAGGGCTTCTACAAGCTCGACAAGCTTCGCCTGCGCCATGAGCTGTTTGCCGGCGGCATGGGCCGCGAGATCAGCCGCGAACTGTTCGTGCGTCATGATGCCGTTTGCGTGCTGCCTTACGATCCACTGCGCGATGAAGTAGTGTTGATCGAGCAGTTTCGCGTCGGCGCGCTGGATAAAGTCGACAATCCCTGGCTGATCGAGATGGTCGCCGGCCTGATCGACAAGGATGAACAGCCTGAAGAGGTCGCTCATCGTGAAGCCGAAGAAGAAGCCGGTCTGACCTTCAGCGCCCTGTGGCCGATGACCCGTTATTTCCCCTCGCCCGGTGGCAGTGATGAATACGTGCACCTGTTCCTTGGCCGCTGCAGCAGCGAAGGCGCCGGGGGGCTGCACGGCCTGGAAGAAGAGGGCGAGGATATCCGCGTGCGGGTCTGGTCGTTCGAAGATGCCTTGCAGGCTGTGCGCGATGGGCGTATCTGCAATGCGGCGACGATCATTGGCCTGCAATGGCTGGCGCTCAACAGAGATGAAGTACGAGGTATGTGGAAGTGAACCTGCTGCGTGAGCGTTATCGGGTCGATCTGGCCGGGCTGCAGGCAGCCTGCGAAGCCAACTACGCCCGGCTCATGCGCCTGCTGCCCGACATGCGTACCACCCAGAGTTCGCGCCGTATCGGCATGACCCAGGGCGACCAGATGCTCGGCGTGCTGGTGCTCGATGTGGTGCTGGCCTGTCCCTACACCACCACCCTGCGGGTGCGCCAGGAGCACAGCCTGCCTTGGCTGCCAGTGCCCCACCTGGAGGTGCAGGTGTACCACGATGCGCGCATGGCCGAAGTGGTCAGCGCCGAGCATACCCGGCGCCTGCGCAGCATCTATCCGTATCCCAACCAGTCCATGCACCAGCCGGATGAAAAGGCCCAGCTCAATCTGTTTCTCGGGGAATGGCTGAGCCACTGCCTCGCGTGTGGTCACGAGCTGGCAAGTGTGCGCTGAAATGTGATGCCGGTCGGTTTCGACTATTTGCTCGCAACCAATCCAACGCCATAATTCGTGCTGAATTCCCCGAGGAGACGGCCGGTGCCGCACCCAGACCCCTCTCAGGCACCCGTATGCGTGGTGCAATTGACTGACGCTCACCTGTTCGCTGACCCTGCGGGCACGCTGCTGGGGCTGCGCACGCGCGACAGCCTGCGCCATGTGATCGCCCAGGTGCGCCGCGAACAGCCGTGTATCGATTTGCTGCTGTGCACCGGTGATCTTTCGCAGGATGGCAGTGTTGCCTCGTATCAGGCGTTTCTTGATCTGACGGGTGACTTCGCCGTGCCGGCGCGCTGGTTGCCGGGTAATCATGATGAAGCCAGGGTCATGGCCGAGGTGGCGCCGGAGCTGGTGCAGGCGGTAACCGATATCGGCGCCTGGCGTATCATCATGCTCAATTCGGCGGTGCAGGGTGCGACCCATGGGCAGCTTGAGCCGTCACAGCTGTCGCTGCTCGATGATGCGCTCTTGTCGGCAGGCGGGCGCCATTGCCTGGTCTGCTGCCACCATCAACCTGTGGATATCGGCTGCGCCTGGATCGCACCGATCGGTTTGCGCAATGCAGACGAGTTATTGCGCCGGCTTGAGGGTTATCCACAGGTGAAGGCGCTGCTTTGGGGGCATATTCATCAGGAGTGGGATGAGCTGCGTGGCGGTTTGCGCCTGCTGGCCACGCCATCGACCTGCATACAGTTCGCCGCTCGCAGCGAAGACTTCAAGGTGAGCGAGGAGCAGCCAGGTTACCGGTGGTTGCGCCTGCATGCCGACGGGCGGCTGGAGACCGGGGTGCGGCGGGCCACGGACTTCGAGGTGAAACTCGATTTTGATAGCCCTGGCTATTGACCCCAGGGGGCCCGTGCAGCCCAAAAATTGTTGCGAAAACCCCGCCGCTGCGCCAAAACACGGCGAACACGCTACACTGCGCATCCCTGCGCCCCCACCATCGGGCGCGAAGCCAAAGATTCCGGGGGCAGCATGTCGGGTTACATCCTCTATATCCATGGCTTGAACAGCTCACCGCTCTCCACCAAGGCGCGTCAGCTCGAAGCTGTGATGCAGCAGCTAGGCCTGTCAGGCCGGTTGCGCGTACCCGCCTTGCACCATCACCCGCGCCAGGCCATTGCGCAGCTCGAAGCTGCCATCGCCGAGCTGGGGGCGCCCCTGCTGGTCGGCAGTTCGCTCGGCGGCTACTATGCCACCCATCTGGCCGAGCGCCATGGCCTCAATGCCCTGCTGATCAACCCGGCGGTCACTCCGCACAAGCTGTTCGACGGCTACCTGGGCACCCAGCGTAACCACTACAGCGGCGAAACCTGGGAACTGACCCACGACCATGTTCAAGCCCTTGCTGAACTGGAAGTGCCGGCCCCAACGGACGCCAGCCGCTATCAAGTGTGGCTGCAGACCGCCGATGAAACCCTGGACTATCGTCACGCCGAGCGTTATTACCGGGCATGCGCGTTGCGTATCCAGGCCGGTGGCGACCATGGCTACCAGGGTTTTGCCGAGCAGATACCAGCCCTGCTTGCCTTCGCCGGAGTTGCCCGGGGGCAGTATGCGGCGCTCGATTTTTCTGTATTTTGATTTTTTCGCATTCACCAGACTGACGACGAGAACCCATGGCCAATCCCAGCGCTAGCGCCTATAACGCAGACGCCATCGAAGTCCTCTCGGGCCTTGACCCGGTCCGTAAACGGCCGGGCATGTACACCGATACCAGCCGGCCCAACCACCTGGCCCAGGAAGTCATCGACAACAGTGTCGACGAAGCCCTGGCTGGCCACGCCCGTTCGGTGCAGGTCATCCTCCATGCCGACCACTCGCTGGAGGTCAGCGACGATGGCCGCGGCATGCCGGTGGATATCCATCCGGAAGAGGGCGTATCGGGGGTCGAGCTGATCCTCACCAAGCTGCACGCCGGCGGCAAGTTCTCCAACAAAAACTACCAGTTCTCCGGGGGCCTGCACGGTGTCGGCATCTCGGTGGTCAATGCTCTGTCGACCCAGGTGCGCGTGCGCGTCAAGCGTGACGGCAATGAATACCAGATGACCTTCGCTGATGGCTTCAAGGCCAGCGAGCTGGAAGTGGTCGGTACGGTCGGCAAGCGCAACACCGGAACCAGTGTGTATTTCAGCCCCGACCCGAAGTATTTCGATTCACCCAAGTTTTCCATCAGTCGCCTCAAGCACGTGCTCAAGGCCAAGGCTGTACTGTGCCCGGGTCTGTTGGTCAGCTTCGAGGACAAGGCCAGCGGCGAGAAGGTCGAGTGGCACTACGAGGATGGCCTGCGTTCCTACCTGGTCGACTCTGTCAGCGAGTTCCAACGCCTGCCCGACGAGCCCTTCTGCGGCAGCCTGGCCGGCAACAAGGAAGCCGTGGACTGGGCCTTGCTGTGGCTGCCCGAAGGCGGTGACAGTGTTCAGGAAAGCTACGTCAACCTGATCCCCACCGCCCAGGGCGGTACCCACGTCAACGGCCTGCGTCAGGGCCTGCTCGATGCCATGCGAGAATTCTGCGAGTTCCGCAACCTGTTGCCGCGTGGGGTCAAGCTGGCGCCCGAAGACGTCTGGGAGCGCATCACTTTCGTGCTCTCGATGAAAATGCAGGAGCCACAGTTCTCTGGGCAGACCAAAGAGCGTCTGTCGTCCCGCGAGGCAGCAGCCTTTGTATCGGGCGTGGTCAAGGACGCGTTCAGCCTGTGGCTCAATGCACACCCCGAGCTGGGCATGCAGCTGGCGGAACTGGCCATTAGCAACGCTGGCCGCCGCCTCAAGGCCAGCAAGAAAGTCGAGCGTAAGCGCGTCACTCAGGGCCCTGCGCTGCCGGGCAAGCTGGCCGACTGCGCAGGCCAGGACCCAATGCGTGCCGAGCTGTTTCTGGTTGAGGGTGACTCGGCCGGTGGCTCTGCCAAGCAGGCACGCGACAAGGAATTCCAGGCGATCCTGCCGCTGCGCGGCAAGATCCTCAATACCTGGGAAGTGGACGGTGGCGAGGTGCTTGCCAGCCAAGAAGTGCACAACATCGCCGTCGCCATCGGTGTCGATCCGGGCGCTGCCGACCTGTCGCAGCTGCGCTACGGCAAGATCTGCATCCTCGCCGACGCCGACTCCGACGGCCTGCACATCGCTACCCTGCTGTGCGCGCTGTTCGTCCAGCACTTCCGTCCGTTGGTCGAAGCAGGCCACGTTTATGTCGCCATGCCACCGCTGTACCGTATCGACCTGGGCAAGGAAATCTACTACGCCCTGGACGAGGCTGAACGCGACGGCATTCTCGACCGCCTGGTGGCCGAGAAAAAGCGTGGCAAGCCACAGGTCACCCGCTTCAAGGGGCTGGGCGAGATGAACCCGCCGCAATTGCGCGAAACTACCATGGACCCGAACACCCGGCGCCTGGTCCAGCTGACCCTGGATGACCTGCAGGGTACTACCGAAATCATGGATATGCTGTTGGCCAAGAAACGGGCGGGCGATCGCAAGAATTGGCTGGAGACCAAAGGTAATCTGGCCGAGGTTCTGGTTTGATTCGTCTGTTTTTCGCGGTTTTCCTTTCGCTGGTCGCTCTGCCAAGCCTGGCAGGCGACTGGCCGGAGCTGAAGCTGGTATCCGAGCATCCGATTGACGGCATGCGCGGCGGCAATCTTTCCGGGCTGGCTTTTTGTCGAGGAGCCCTGTGGGGTGTCTCGGACCGTGATGATGACCGTATCTACCGCTTCGACCAGCACAATGAGGTGTGGCGCGCCCAGCCTTTGACTTTTTCCCCGCCCCCGGTACCGGAGAGCGGGCTGCCCTGGGGGCTGAAGTCGCGCAACTGGGCGGTGTCGTACATTCGTGGCGGCCAGTTTGATTACGAAGGCATCACTTGCGATCAGGCCGGTAACATCTATCTGGTCAGCGAAGCGCATGTGGCCGTGCTGCAACTGCCGATCCTAGGCGCGCCTGCCTGGCTCAGGGTTGACCCGGCGATGATGCGCCAGGCCCGGGCCAGTGGCATGCTGCTGAACTTCAATGCCCTGTTCGAAGGCCTGGCGATCAACCCGGCCGGTGACCGCCTATGGCTTGCGGCCGAGCGTGAGCGCCGCGGCTTGGTAAAGATAGAGCGCCAGCAGTCGGTATGGACGTGCGGACGCACTTGCGTACTGCTCAGTGAAGCCGGGGTCGAGATGCAACCGCCTCAAATGCCCAATGCCCGTGCGCTTTCGCGGGACTTTGCTGACCTGGCCTGGTTCGAGGGCAAGCTGTTCACCCTCGAACGTAATGCATACCGTGTGTGCCGACGCCATGCCGACAGCGGTGAGGTCGAGCGCTGCTGGTCGTTCGCTGCCGATGCTCTGGTGCCCGAGCGACGCTATGATCAGCCGTTCGGCCTGGCCGAAGCGCTGGTCATCGATACCAAGGGCGCATGGATCGGTCTTGACAACAACAACGCTGACCGCGCCGATGGTGAAAGCCGGCCGGTCGTCTGGCGCTTCGCCGCGCCGCAGGGCGGTTGGAGCGCCACACCATGAGCCAGCCACCGGGCAAGCGTGCGGGCAGGGTACTGATGATCGTCGCCTGGGCGGCGGCGATGTTCCTGGCTACGCGCTTTTTCGGTGAATGGGAGGCGCGCGAGCGCAACCCCAATACCCAGGTGCAGTCCGAGCACGGCGAAGGCTTCATCGAAGTGCGCCTGCTGGGCAATGGCCAGGGCCACTTCGTGGCAGATGGCGCGATCAACGGCAAGGCTGTGCATTTCATGCTCGATACCGGGGCCACCGACGTGGCGATCCCCGAGGCGCTGGCCCGTGACCTGAGCCTGCAACGTGGCAGCCCGGTCATCCTCAGCACCGCCAACGGTCGCACCGAAGGTTACCGCACGCGACTGGACAGCCTGCAACTGGGGGAAATCCGCCTGCAGGGCGTGCGCGCCCTGGTGGTGCCGGGGCTGGATGGGCAGACGGTGCTGCTCGGCATGAGCGCTCTGAAACAACTTGAATTTACCCAGCGCGGCGGCACCATGCTGCTGCGCCAGAACCTGAAATGACGAGGCCCGCATGAGCGACTCACTGGAACTCAGCCTCGACGGCGTTGAACGCCGTTCGCTGGCTGACTTCACCGAACAGGCCTACCTCAACTATTCCATGTACGTGATCATGGACCGGGCCTTGCCGCACATCGGCGACGGCCTCAAGCCTGTGCAACGACGCATCGTCTATGCCATGAGCGAGTTGGGGCTCGACGCCGATGCCAAGCACAAGAAGTCGGCGCGTACCGTCGGCGACGTGCTCGGTAAATTCCACCCCCACGGCGATTCGGCCTGCTACGAAGCCATGGTGCTGATGGCGCAGCCGTTCAGCTACCGCTACACGCTGGTCGATGGCCAGGGTAACTGGGGTGCGCCGGACGATCCGAAGTCGTTCGCGGCGATGCGTTACACCGAAGCGCGCCTGTCGCGCTACTCCGAGGTGCTGCTCAGTGAGCTGGGCCAGGGTACCGTGGACTGGGTGCCCAACTTCGACGGTACCCTGCAGGAGCCTGCAGTATTGCCGGCACGGCTGCCGAACATCCTGCTAAACGGCACCACCGGTATTGCCGTCGGCATGGCCACCGACGTGCCGCCACATAACCTGCGCGAAGTGGCCAGTGCCTGTGTGCGCCTGCTCGACGAGCCCAAGGCCACCCTTGAGCAACTGTGTGAACACATCCAGGGGCCCGACTACCCGACCGAAGCCGAAATCATCACGCCGCGTGCCGAGATCCTCAAGATCTACGAAAGCGGCCGCGGTTCGATCCGTATGCG
This sequence comes from Pseudomonas putida, assembly GCF_016406145.1. Taxonomy (NCBI): domain Bacteria; kingdom Pseudomonadati; phylum Pseudomonadota; class Gammaproteobacteria; order Pseudomonadales; family Pseudomonadaceae; genus Pseudomonas; species Pseudomonas putida. The sequence goes on along the minus strand of NZ_CP066306.1, from coordinate 5,195,584 downwards.
CGCCGTATACCGGGTCGAGGACGGCGACATTGTCGTCACTGCGTTGCCACACCAGGTCTCCGGGGCCAAGGTGCTCGAGCAGATCGCCGCGCAGATGCAGGCGAAGAAGCTGCCGATGGTCGCTGACCTTCGTGACGAGTCGGACCATGAAAACCCCTGCCGTATCGTGATCATCCCGCGCTCTAACCGCGTAGATGCCGATGAACTGATGCAGCACCTGTTCGCCACTACCGAGCTGGAAAGCAGCTACCGGGTCAACGTCAACATCATCGGCCTGGATGGCCGGCCGCAGCTCAAGAACCTGCGAGCTTTGCTCCTGGAGTGGCTGCAGTACCGTATCGGTACCGTTCGTCGCCGCCTGCAGCATCGCCTGGAGAAGGTCGAGAGGCGCCTGCACCTGTTGGAAGGCTTGCTCACTGCATTCCTCAACCTCGATGAAGTCATACACATCATCCGTACCGAGGAGCATCCCAAGCAGGCATTGATAGCTCGTTTCGACCTCACCGAAATCCAGGCCGACTACATCCTCGAGACGCGCTTGCGCCAGCTGGCCCGTCTGGAGGAGATGAAAATCCGCGGTGAGCAGGACGAATTGCTCAAGGAGCAGGCCAAGCTGCTGGCCCTGCTCGGCAGCGATGCCAAGCTACGCAAGCTGGTGCGCAGCGAACTGATCAAGGATGCGGAGACTTACGGCGACGACCGCCGGTCGCCGATCGTCGCACGCGCCGAAGCCAAGGCGCTTTCGGAAAACGAGTTGATGCCGACTGAGCCTGTCACCGTAGTGCTGTCGGAAAAAGGCTGGGTGCGTTGCGCCAAAGGCCACGATATCGATGCAACCGGCCTGTCGTACAAGGCGGGGGATGGCTTCAAGGCTGCAGCAGCGGGGCGTTCCAACCAGTTTGCCGTGCTCATCGACTCCACCGGGCGCAGCTACTCGGTGGCTGCGCATACCTTGCCATCAGCGCGTGGTCAGGGCGAGCCGCTGACCGGTCGCCTGACGCCGCCGCCGGGCGCTACTTTCGAGTGCGTGCTGTTGCCGGACGATGATGCGCTGTACGTGGTGGCATCGGATGCCGGTTACGGCTTTGTAGTCAAAGGTGAGGATTTGCAGGCCAAGAACAAGGCCGGCAAGGGGCTGCTGAGTTTGCCTAACGGCGCCAAGGTCATTAGCCCGCGCCCGGTGGCCAACCGTGAGCAGGACTGGCTGGCGGCAGTGACCACCGAAGGTCGCTTGCTGGTGTTCAAGGTCGCTGACCTGCCACAGCTGGGCAAAGGCAAGGGCAACAAGATCATCGGTGTGCCCGGTGATCGTGTCGCCAGCCGTGAAGAATATGTTACAGATCTTGCGGTAATCCCCGAGGGCGCGACCCTTGTATTGCAAGCTGGCAAGCGTACCCTGTCTTTGAAGCCGGATGACCTTGAGCATTACAAGGGCGAGCGCGGACGGCGGGGTAGCAAGCTGCCACGTGGGTTCCAGCGCGTTGACGGTTTGCAGGTGGAAGGTCCGGCGTAACCGGGTGAAATGCCTGGGGCGGCAATTTCAGCGCCGTTCCAGGCAGAAATGCTGGAGTCGGACCGACATTTCGCGGATGATAGTGCCCTTGTGGTGCCGGCGTGGCCGTGTGCCCGATTGAATCTATATCAGTATCAATGCGGTTAGCCTGGTGGCGACCGCCTGGATGGGATGAATGAAATTTCTGCGCCTTCCATTTGCGCTGTTGATGACGGGCCTGCTGGGGCTGGGCGGATGCAGCATGCATCAGCCGGTTGCCCTGTATCAGCTCGACAGCGGTGATCCTGGCCAGCCCTCGCAGAGTGCGGGCATGGCCGTGGTGCTCGGCCCAGTGTCGGTCGCCGATTACCTGCAGCGCGAAACCTTTTTGCAGCGCCAGGCTGATGGCAGCTTGAGTTCGGCGACGGATGGTCGTTGGGCCGGTAGCCTGTCGGCAGACATCGACCAACTGTTGGTGCGTCAGCTGGCCTGGCGCCTGGACAGCCAACGGGTGGTTCTGGCACCGGCCAGCAGTGGCTTCTCGCCTGACGTACAGGTCTTGCTGTCTATCACCCGTCTGGACTCGGGCAAGAACCAGCCAGCTATCCTCGACGCCCAATGGCGTTTACTGGACCGTCGCGGCAATGTGCGCGACAACCGTATCGTTCACCTCGAGCAGCCGCACGAAGGTAGCGAGTCGTCGCAGGTGCAGGCTCAGGGGCAGTTGTTGCAGAAGCTGGCAGAGCAGTTGAGCGCTGCCGTAAAACCCTTGGCCAACCAGCCAGCGATTGCTGAAGAGTCGCGCAAGAAACCTGCAGCACCGGTTCAGGTCAAGAAGACACCGGAGAAGTCGAAGATCCCCATGGCTTCGCCTATTCGGACCGATATGGAAGTTTATCGGTTCTGATGTTTGCCCCAGATACAGAAAAGCCCGCACATGTGCGGGCTTTTTTGTGGGTGTCAGAGCAGGGCGCTCGGTATCAGGCCCTGCGCTCGTGCATCCGCGCCAACTGTCGCTCCAGCATCGAGGGGTAAGGCTCCATCAAGCGCTCGACACAGCAGGCGCCTTCAGGGCTGGCAATCGGACGAATCCGCGCACGCTGGCGAATCAGCGAGTCATCACTGATCTGCCGCTCCACCAGCAGCAGGTTACGGCTGTGCTGGGAGAGAGCCAGGGCGTCCTGGGCTTTTTCGGTCATTAGCAGGTCTACCTGTTCCAGCCCCTGCAGGTCATCACCCAAGGCCAGGCCCAGTTGCAGTTGCAAGGTGATGCCACTGTCGGCTACCTCGATCTGCAGGGCGTGGCCGAGTGCGCGCAGCAGCTCGCCGCAGCAGATTGCGTTAGTCAGGTAATCCTCGCCGCAGTCGCGGCTGTGGAACAGCACCAGAGTGCTACCGTCGTTGAGCGTGTGGGTCTCGCCATCGTACAGCGACGCGGCCTGCTCCAGGCAGTCGCGGTAGCGTTCCAGCAGCTCGGTCAGGCGGGTGCGTGGCAGCCGGCGCAGTTGCTCCTGCGAGCCCAGCTGAACGGCCAGCACCGCAGTGCTCTGCGGCTCGTCGGATTCGACTACGGCTGCCTTCGGCGCGCTTTCTTCATGGTCCAGCAGGCCGGCAAAGGCTTCATCGTCGTCTTCATCGTCTACTTGGGCGGCAGCCTTGGCCCGTGGCGCGGCTTTGACCGGCGCAGGGGCATCGTGCAGGTCGTCGAAGTCGTCTTCATCTTCGTATTCCTCCGGCTCCGGCTCTGGAGGCGGCGGTGGGGCCAGGCGGGCATGCAACTGACGGGCAATATCGCCGATCTCATCCTGACGATCGATTGCCGGGGTGTAGGGGTGCGGGTCACGCAGCCATACGCGCAGTTGTAGCAGCGGCAGGGTGATGTGGCGGCCTTGGCGCAGGCTCAGACTCAGTGCCAGGGCCAGCAGGATCGCGGCCAGGATGCCCATGCTCTGCAGGCTGATCAGCATCGGCTGTTGGAACTGGCTCATGTCCAGGCTGATGCGCAGCTGCCCGGCCGTTACGTCCTGGAAGGTGATCTTGGTCTGGTACAGGCCTTCGGCCTCACCCAGCAGGCTGTTGCGTGGGCGCTGCCCGGCTTCTGCCAGGATGCGGTTATCCACGCTATAGATAGCCGCGTGGGCCACCAGCGGGTTCTTCACCAAATTGCCCAGCAGCACGTTGAGGCTGAGGATGTCGTTGGACACCAGCAGCTCGGTCGCTGATGTGGCTGTCTGGGTGGTCAGGCTCTGGCCAAGGGCGTCAGCCTGCTCGTGCATGGCCTGCTTGAACTGCAGACCCATCACGCAGGCATAGATCACCAGCGCCAGCGCCACCAAGAAAATGTTGGTGCTGGCGATGCGCAGTGCCAGGGGAACGCGACGTTGGCGCAGGGCACGGAAGATCATGAGGAAGAAATTGTCTGGTTTGACGGGCGTGGGCCGGTTCACAGAGCGCGGCTCTTAATGGCATGAAAGTGCGCGCAGTATAGCGACCCGAGTTTTGTCGGCAAAGTATCGTTGGCGCCCGATGGTCACGGAAAATCGGTAGAATGCGCATTTTTCATCGAAGTCGGAGCCAGGTTGTGCGCGAAATCGTTCTGATCAACATCACCGGTGAGGACCGTCCGGGTCTCACTGCCGCCATCACCGGCGTCCTGCTCCAGGGCGGTGTGAACATTCTCGACATCGGCCTGGCTGTCATGCACGGCACCCTGTCGTTCGGCATTCTGGTCGATATTCCGGACAACGAAGTGGCCACCAGCCTGTTGCAGAGCGTGCAGTCCAAAGCCCATGAGCTGAACCTGCAGGCCCGCTACACGCCGATTTCCGAGTCTGACTACCAGCACTGGGCCGATGGCCAGGGCGAGGCCCGCTACATCGCTACGGTCCTCAGCCGCAAGATCACCCCGGAGCAACTGCAGCGTGTCAGCGCGGTCATCAGCGAGTACGGCCTGACCATCGAGCGTATTGAGCGTTTGTCTGCGCGTGTTGCGCTGGGCGCGCAGAGTGAAAAGGGCAAAGCTGCTCTGGAAATTTCCGTGCGCGGCGAGCCAAGCGATGCCCAGGCACTGCGTGCCGACTTCTTTGCATTGTCCGAAGCGCTGAATATCGATATCGCCTTCCAGAAGGATGATCTGTTCCGTCGCAACCGCCGCCTGGCAGTGTTTGACATGGATTCGACCCTGATCGAGGCCGAAGTCATCGACGAGCTGGCCAAGGCTGCAGGTGTCGGTGAGCAGGTGGCGGCGATAACCGAACGGGCAATGCGCGGCGAACTGGACTTTCGCGCCAGCTTCAAGGAGCGCATGGCGCTGCTTAAAGGCCTGGATGTTGGTGTGCTGGACCAGATCGGTGCTTCACTGCGCCTCACCGAAGGTGCCGAGAACCTGTTCGCCGAGCTCAAGCGTATGGGCTACAAAACCGCGATCCTCTCGGGTGGCTTCACCTATTTTGCCAAGCAGGTGCAGGCGCGCCTGGGCATCGATTATGTGTTCGCCAACGAGCTGGAAGTGGTTGATGGCAAGGTGACCGGCGTGGCAGTCGAGCCCATCGTCGATGCCCAGCGCAAGGCAGAGCTGCTGCAGCAGTTGGCGAGCGAAGAGGGCCTGCAACTGGAGCAGACCATTGCCGTAGGTGACGGTGCCAACGACCTGCCGATGCTGTCGCTGGCCGGCCTGGGCGTCGCCTTCCGCGCCAAGCCACTTGTGCGTCAGTCGGCCAAGCAGGCCATTTCGACCCTGGGGCTGGACGGCGTGCTCTATCTGCTGGGGCTGCGCGACCGCGACGCGCGGGGCTGACTCAAGCCTCGCTGACAAAAAGGCCCTGCATGACTTCAATCATGCAGGGCCTTTTTCATTTTTCCAGAATCAAGCCTGCACGGGAACTGCCAACAGCTCACCCATGCGCGTTGCCGAACCGGCACCCAGGGTTTCAGCCCACTTCACCTGCTCCGGCCCAAACAGCACGATAGCTGTGGAGCCCAGCTTGAAGCGGCCCAGTTCCGCACCCTTCTCCAGATGGATCGGCGCACGGCTGCCTTCGTCATAGCGGAAGGTCTTGAGTTCGCGTTTGGGCGGGGTAACCAGGCCGGCCCATACGGTCTCGATCGAGGCAACGATCATCGCCCCCACCAGCACGACGGCCATTGGCCCGCGCTCGGTGTCGAACAGACACACTACACGCTCGTTGCGGGCAAACAGCTCGGGGACGTTTTCTGCGGTGGTCTGGTTGACCGAGAACAGGCGACCCGGCACATAGACCATTTCGCGCAAGGTACCGGCCAGCGGCATGTGCACGCGATGGTAGTCCTTTGGCGACAGGTAGATGGTAGCGAACTCACCGCCCATGAACGGGGCGGCCAGCGCCGGGTCGCCGCCGAGCAGCTCCAGAGCGCTGAAACTGTGGCCCTTTGCCTGGAAGATGCGGCCGTGCTCGATCGGCCCCAGCTGGCTTACAGCGCCATCAGCCGGACAGAGGATTGCCCCCGGGGTTTCGTCGAGCGGGCGTGCATCTGGCTTGAGGGCACGGGTGAAGAATGCATTGAAGTGTTCGTAGGCGGTGAGGTCTTCGACCAGTGCCTCGTTCATGTTCACCTGGTAGCGCTTGGCGAACCAGGCGGTGAAGGCATTCTTGAACCAGCGTGCGCGGCACTCGGCGACGCAGCCGGCGAGCCGCGACAGCAGATGGTGCGGCAGCAGGTACTGGCTGATGATGAACAGACGGGATTTCATGCAGGTTCCTTAAACTTCTACAGGCGTGTCCGGATGGTTGCCCCATTCGCTCCACGAGCCGGCATAGGCCTTGACGCGTGGGTAGCCTAGGGCTTTGGCCACCAGGTAAGTAAAACCGGAGCGGCGGTGGGACTGGCAATGGGTGATCACCTCCTTGTCGGGGGTGATGCCCAGTTGCTGGAGGACTTGGGCGATGTCCTGGCGGATGCGCAGGTGGTCGTTGAGGTCCATGCCCGCCGTCCACTCGAAGTTGATCGCGCCGGGTATATGGCCACCTTTGGCTGCCAGGACCTTTTCACCGGAGAATTCTTGCGGGGCGCGGGCATCCCAGATCACCAGGTCATCGGCGCCCAGGCGGCTTTGCAGGTATTCGCGAGTGGCCGTCGGTTCGCTGTGCAATTGCAGGCGTACCGGTGCGGTGGCGGGCGCGGGTGCCTCCGTCGAGAGCTTGTCCGCCGGCCAGGCCTGGATGCCGCCATTGAGGTAATGGCAGGCCTTGTGGCCGATGACGTCGAGCAGCCAGATGAAGCGCCCGGCCCAGCCGCCACCCTCATCGTCGTACACCACGTAGACCGCATCATCCCGGTGGCCGAGTTCGCCGAACAGTTTTTCCAGGTCGCCAATAGCCGGCAAAAGCCCCGGCGCGGGCGGCAGGCCCAGTTGGGTGCGCTTGCCTTCGACAAAGCGGGCGCCCGGGATATGACCGCTGACATAGCGGTTGGCGCTGCTCAGGTCGACCAGGATCAGCTGGGGGGAAGCCAGGCGCGCAAGCAGGTCCGCAGGCTCGATCACCAGCGGTAGTCCGGCAAAATCAGTCATCCACGGTCTCCAGTGTGGAAAGAGGGGCGATTGTAGCGCAAGGGTCAGGCATTGCGGTTGGCAAACACCGCAAGGGCGCGCTCGATACATTGCGCGGTTTTGCCGAACGCCTGGACACTGACATCGGCCAGCGGTTTGCCGCCTTGGTCGGCCACCGCCAGCATCAGTACCTGGTTGTTGACTGCCAGCGAGCGCAGCAACAGGTGTTCGCTACGGAAGAACGCGCGCAATGGGGGTGGCAGCAGTGCCGCGAACTGGGCATGGTTGTCTGGCGACAGGCGCAACTGTGCAGCCTGCCCGACCAGTTTCTGCAACAGCTTGCTCTGCGTTACGGGCAAGGCGATTGCTGCAGCCTCCTTGGGCAAGCCGGCAGTCTGTTGTACGCGCAGGTAATCACTGGCCCTGTCCAGGGTCAGCAGCATGATGCGCTGCATGCCGCAGGCCAACAGTGCTTCGCGGGCCTGGGTAGCCAGATGCACGGCATTGGTGAACGGGCTGGGCTGTGCCAGCAGCTCCTGGCACAGCTTGCGCCAATGGCCGAGCGCCTCGCTGGAAGGCGGTGGTGGCGTCAGCATGTCCGGGTGCGGGCGACGCTGTTCCCAAGGCCAGATCAAGGCCTCGGCAGGGTGGAACAAGGCATGCTTGGCGTGCCGGCGGGCACTGGCGGCGGCCTGCTGGTGAACTTGCTGTTGCACGTCCTCCAGTGAGGTTTGCAGGTACAGTGCGGTGAGCAGTTGCCAGCGCAGCAGGTGCGGGTTGTCCCAGCCAACCTGTGCCGCAAGGGCCAGGTTGTTGGCCAGCAGCACGGTATTGGCCGGCTGGTTGAACCAGCGGCTCAGTGCCGGCGCCTCGTCCAGGCGGTGCTGTTGGCTGAGCAGGTCCTCGTCGCGTGCGATGCTCAGTATCTGCCCCAGCTGCTCACGCTCTTCGAGCAGCATGCGGTAACCCTGGGTTACCCATTGCGACAGGCGCCAGTGTTCAGCCATGGCTTGGCACAGTGCCAGGATGCGCACGCCAAACAGCTCGAGCTCGACCTCTTGCGCCTCTTCGCCCTTGTGGATAACCCGCAGTTCCCACGCATCCAGCAGCTTGGGGTAGGCCAGGGCCATCGGCCATAGTGGCGAAAGGAACAGCAGGCTACCCCAGTGAATTTCCTGCCACAGGCGCGCAAGGCGGCTGGCGAACAGGCCGCTGGCTTGCTGCGAAGCATGCTGGCTGATCAGCAGGAACTGCCGCAGTACCGGCGGTATGTCGTCGTCCGGCAGCGCTGGCAGGCGGGTAAGCAACTCCCTGCTGCGCGCCAGGCCCAGCCTGTTGAGGGCGATTTCCAGGCTTTCGGCGGGCTCTGCCTGGCTGGCGTTGGCGGGATGATTGGCCTCGCGCATCACCGACAGCACCAGGGCCGGGCTGTCCTGCATCAGTTCGGCGATATCGCGAAGCGAACGGCGGCTATCGTTGATAGCGCTCATGACCCGGTCGTAACTCTGCTTCGGCACCGGTACACGAATACCGTCAAGCAGCTTTACCCAGGCCTCTAGCGTACGCGGATTCTGAGTGGGCACCTTGGATTCCATTGGCATTTTGACATCAGTCCGAACTGGCTTTTCGCTTTGAGTGGCTATAGTCTGGCGCAGTTCTGCCGATAAGTAGAAGAAGAGTTTTAAAGCTCCCGTCCCTCATCCTGACCACGACAGCAAGTGCTTTGAACCTATGGCTAAAATTATCGGCATCATCGTCGTATTCGCGAGCGTGCTCGGCGGATATGTGCTCTCCCACGGCAAGATCGCGGCACTGATCCAGCCGTTCGAAGTGCTGATCATCGGCGGTGCAGCCTTTGGCGCCTTCATGCAGGCCAACCCCGGTTACATGACCATGCATGTAATCAAGAAGTCGCTGAAAATGTTCGGCACGCGCTTTACCCATACTTTCTACCTGGAAGTGCTGGGCCTGGTGTACGAAATCCTCAACAAGAGTCGTCGCGAAGGCATGATGGCGATCGAGAGCGATATCGAAGACGCCGCAGCCAGCCCGATCTTTGCCAAATACCCAGCGGTGCTGGGTGATGAACGCATGACTGCCTTCATCTGCGACTACCTGCGCATCATGTCCACCGGCAACATGGCACCCCACGAGCTCGAAGGCTTGTTCGACATGGAGCTGCTCAGCATGAAGGAAGAGCTCGAGCACCCGTCGCACGCGGTCAACGGCATTGCCGACGGCATGCCCGGTTTCGGTATCGTCGCTGCGGTACTGGGCATCGTGGTGACCATGGCGTCGCTGGGTGAAGGCGACCAGGCTTCGATCGGCCTGCACGTCGGCGCAGCTCTGGTCGGTACCTTCTTCGGTATCCTTGCAGCCTATGGTTTCTTCGGCCCGCTGGCCAAGTGCCTGGAGCACGATGCCAAGGAAGAGCTCAACCTTTATGAGTCGATCAAGGCTTCGCTGGTCGCTTCCGCCTCTGGCATGCCACCTTCGCTGGCCGTTGAATTCGGACGCAAGGTGCTTTATCCGAAGCATCGCCCGAGCTTTGCCGAGCTGGAACAAGCAGTTCGCGGTCGCTGAGTCATGGAAAACAATCAGCCGATAATCATCAAGCGCGTCAAGCGCTACGGTGGTGGCCACCATGGCGGCGCCTGGAAGATCGCTTTCGCTGACTTCGCCACGGCGATGATGGCGTTCTTCCTGGTGTTGTGGCTGCTGTCCACCGCCACGCCCGAGCAGAAGATCGCCATTGCCGGCTACTTCAAGGACCCGATCGGTTTCTCCGAGAGCGGTACGCCTTATGTGATCGACCTTGGCGGCTCGCCCCAGCTTGCGCCGGAAAAGACCATCAACCCGGAAGAGAAGTCCGAGCCTACGCCCGATACCAGCATCCAGTTGGACAAGGACCAGGTCGAGACCATGGCTGAACAGGTTGAGCGAGAACGCCTCGAACTGCTGTTGCAGGAGCTGCAGAACAAGGTCGAGGAAAACCCGCAGCTGCAGAAGTTCAAGGACCAGATTCTCTTCGAGATCACTCAGGACGGCTTGCGCATCCAGATCATGGATGCCGAGAACCGGCCGATGTTCGACATCGGTAGCGCCCGCCTGCAGCCGTATTTCGAGGACATTCTGCTGGCTATGGCCGACACCATCAAGGCGGTGCCGAACAAGATCAGTGTCAGTGGCCACACCGATGCCAAGCCTTATTCGGGCAGCAGCGAGTTCGGCAACTGGGAGCTGTCGGCCAATCGCGCCAATGCCGCACGGCGTGCGCTGGTTGCCGGTGGCTATCCGGATGACCAGGTCGCGCGGGTGGTGGGTTATGCCTCGTCTTCGCTGTTCGATCGCAAAGACCCGTTCAACCCGGTAAACCGCCGTATCGACATCATCGTCCTGACCAAGAAGGCCCAGCGCAACATTGAGGGTGAGCAGGGTACGTCGCCTGCACAGCCAAGCCAGCCAGCGCCGCCTGCCAGCGCGGCGCCTGATGCTTCGGCGGCACCTGCTGCGCAGGATGCACCGATGCAGCCGCGTGAACTGCGCCAGAAGCTGAACATCTTCGAGGAAGGCACCTTGAGGATGGACGAGCCCAACGACCAGTGACGCAGGGGGCGCCCAGCGGCCCCTATGCATCAGAACCCTCGCCGGATCTTGGCCTTCAGATCCGCATGAAAGAAGTCAGCATTGTCCCTGTCGGCACAGCTTCCGCGACCCGGCGGCAGCGTCATGGCACGGGTGAATGTGCACTCATCGTGATAGGCCCGCACAAACAGGTCGATGTGCCTGCGCTCACGCATTACCGGCCATCTGCCAAAACACTCAGGTAGAGTGCCGCCGTTTCTTTGATAAAAGCTTACACGTCGGCTGCTCATGACTGCAGCCCCCAGCAGCCAGGGTGTCCACCAGTCGGCGGCGGCCCATTCGGACAGAAGGCCAATCCAGTGGGTTGCATCGCTCATGTTTCGGCAGAAGCTGCCATACAGATCTTCGCGGGTCTGCCCTTGACAGTCGAACAGGACCAACTGCGCAGGAATGCTTTCGAGCAGCAGGCGTTCATTGAGGATAAAGGCGTCAAGCCGCTCTTCGTGGCGGTAAGTGATTAAAACCGGCATCGCGGTTGCCCTCCCTGATAGGAAGTCATGACCATCAGGGAAAGCTGCAGGCGGGGCAATAGATGACGGCAAAACCGGAAGAGTCCTACGCGCCCTGGTAATATTTCCTACTAATCAGTAGCTGTCTTCCGGCAGGCTGGCAATGATCGAGCGGTAGCTGTTCATGCGCTGCTGCTTTATACGGCCGTCTTCCAGTGCCTCGAGCAGCGCACAGCCTGGCTCGCGATCATGCTTGCAATCGCGAAAGCGGCAGGTGCCGAACAGGTCGCGGAACTCGATGAAGCCATCCTCCACATCATCACGACTGACATGGCCAAGGCCGAACTCTCGGATGCCTGGCGAGTCGATCAGGTCGCCGCCATTGGGGAAGTGGTAAAGGCGCGCGGTGGTGGTGGTGTGGGTGCCTTGGCCCGACCATTCGGACAGGTCACCGACCCGGGTGTCGGCAGCAGGCAGCAGGCTGTTGACCAGAGATGACTTGCCCACACCCGACTGCCCGACGAACACGCTGATATGGCCGTCCAGCATCTGCTGCAGGCGCTGCATGCCGTCACCATGGTGGGCGGAGACCTCCAGCAACGGGTAGCCTAGGTCGCGGTATACCTCGAGCAAGGCATGCAGGGCCGGGCCGTTCTCGTCGTTGATCAGGTCGGCTTTGTTCAGTAGCAGCAGTGGGCGGATGCCCGCGTGCTCGGCAGCGACCAGGTAACGGTCGATCAGATTCGGGTGCGGCTCGGGCGCTGGTGCGAAGACGATCACGATGAGGTCGACGTTGGCGGCAACCGGCTTGAGCTGACCGTGATTGTTGGGCCGGCACAGCTCGGTGCTGCGCGGCATCTGCGCGACGATTACGCCAATGCCCTGGTTGCCGGCACGCCAGACCACGCGGTCACCGGTGACCAGCGCCGGCAGGTTAGCGCGCAGGTGGCAGCGGAATACCTGGCCTGCAAACTCGCCGTCCTGGGCCTCCACCTCGACCTGCACACCGAAGTGAGCGATCACCAGACCCAGTTGCTCCGGCCCCAGGTCGCCACCTTCCAGCTCCTGCAGCGCATGCTGCTCGCGTTTGGCGGCGCGAGCGGCGCGTTCGTTCTGGATCTTTTCGATACGCCAGTTTTGGCGGCGATTGAGTTGGCGTTTGGCCATTATTGTTCCGTGCGAGTTGCGTGAGAGAGCCGTAGTGGGGCATTGAAAGCGGCAGGCAGTTTAGCACGACGGGTGGCGGACCATTCTGGTTACCTTTGCGCCGGGAATGCGCGGGGCTATGCCGCTAGGCTAATATGACGGCCTATACGAGGAGCCCTTCATGCAGAACCCACAGAACCTGATCTGGATCGATCTGGAAATGACCGGCCTGGATCCGGACAGCGACGTCATCATCGAGATGGCCACCATCGTCACCGACAGCGAGCTGAACACGCTGGCCGAAGGGCCGGTGATAGCCATCCACCACAGTGACGAAGTGCTGGCGCGCATGGATGAGTGGAATACCCGCACCCATGGTGGCTCGGGGCTGACCCAGCGTGTACGCGAAAGCAAGGTCAGCATGGCCGAGGCCGAAGCGCAGACCATCGCCTTCCTGGAACAATGGGTTCCCAAAGGCAAGTCGCCAATCTGTGGCAACAGCATCTGCCAGGACCGCCGCTTCCTCTATCGCCATATGCGCAGCCTGGAAAACTACTTCCACTACCGCAACCTTGATGTCTCCACCGTGAAGGAGCTTGCTGCGCGCTGGGCACCGGACGTGCGGGACAGCTTCAAGAAGGGCAGCACCCACTTGGCGCTGGACGATATCCGCGAGTCTATCGCCGAACTGCGCCACTACCGTACGCACTTCATCAAGGTGTGAGTCGAACAAGGGCGCATAGAATGTGCGTGCGCCCTCTTTTGGTGCCTTGGGCAACTGGTTAGACTGCGCGCCTTTCCCGCACGGACCTGCGCCATGTTGTTGATGCTCTACCTTATCGCCATCACCGCCGAAGCCATGACCGGCGCCCTGTCTGCCGGGCGCCGGGGCATGGACTGGTTTGGCGTGGTACTGATCGCCTGTGTGACTGCCCTGGGTGGTGGCTCTGTGCGTGATGTTCTGCTCGGGCATTACCCACTGACCTGGGTGAAGCATCCGGAATACCTGGTGCTCACCAGCTTTGCCGCGCTGCTGACGATTTTCATCGCACCGATGATGCGCCGCCTGCGGTCACTGTTTCTGGTGCTGGATGCCTTGGGGCTGGTGGCCTTCACCCTGATTGGCTGCATGACTGCGCTTGAGATGGGGCAGGGCATGTTGGTGGCGTCGATCAGCGGTGTCATTACAGGGGTATTCGGCGGGATCCTTCGGGATATTTTCTGTAACGACATCCCGCTGGTGTTCCGGCGTGAACTGTATGCCAGCGTGTCTTTTGCCGCGGCGTGGTTTTACCTGGGCTGTGTGTATTTCAAGGTGCCGGCAGAGCAGGCCATGCTGCTGACCTTGTTTGGTGGGTTCCTGGTGCGGCTATTGGCGATCCGCTTCCATTGGGAAATGCCGAAGTTTCACTACAACGACCAGCAGTGAAACCTCAGGGGCTGCTTGGCGGCCCCTGCTATGGAATGCCATGCCGCGCCAGCGCCCACTCCACATGCTCACGCACCAGCTCCGACGGGTCTTCCCGGCGCGCCTTCAAGGCTTCCAGCACCGGAATCGTCGACGGTGCATTGCCCAGGCCCACCGCCAGGTTGCGTAGCCAGCGCTCATACCCGGCGCGCCGCAAAGGCCCACCCTCGGTCTTGCGTAGAAAAGTCTTTTCATCCCACAGGAACATCTCGGCCAGCTCGGCATTCTCCAGGCCATGCCTGGGCTGGAAGTCGTTTTCCTGGGTTGGACGTGCAAAACGATTCCACGGGCAGACGATCTGGCAGTCATCGCAACCGAACACCCGATTGCCCATCATCGAGCGCAACTCCACGGGGATGGCGCCCTTCAACTCGATGGTCAGGTAAGAAATGCAGCGCCTGGCATCCAGCACATAGGGCCCGACAAAGGCCTTGGTCGGGCAGATGTCCAGGCACGCCTGGCAGCGTCCGCAATGCTCGCTGGTATGCGCCTCGTCCACCGGCAGCGGCAAGTCGACAAACAGCTCGGCCAGGAAAAAGTAGCTCCCAGCCTTGCGATTGAGTAGCAGGGTGTTCTTGCCGATCCATCCCAGGCCTGCCTGTTCGGCGATGGCCTTTTCCAGTACCGGGGCGCTGTCTACGAACGCCCGGTAGCCGAACGGACCGATGTCTTCCTGGATGCGATCGGCCAGGTGCTGCACGCGTTTGCGCACCAGCTTGTGGTAATCGCGGCCTAGGGCGTAGCGTGATACGTAAGCTTTTTCAGGCTGGGCCAGGCGCTGCGCCATCTGCGTGTCGCCGGGCAGGTAGTCCATGCGCAGCGAAATCACTCGTACGGTGCCTGGGATCAACTGGTCGGGGTGGGCGCGCTTGCCATCGTGGGCGGCCAGGTATTCCATCTCGCCCTGGTAGCCGGCGTCGAGCCAGCGCTGCAGGTGCTGTTCGTGCTCGCCAAGGTCCACACCGGCGATGCCGACGTGGGCAAAACCGAGTTCACGGCCCCAATTTTTGATCGATTGGGCCAGGGCGGCGAGGTCAAGTGTGCAAGCGGACATGGATGGGCAAGGCAATACAGGCTCAGGTGCGTATAATTCTGCCAGACATTGGAGCCTTTGACCCCATGCCGCAGACCAAACACCAAAGCCATGCCCCGCTACTGCTAAGCAGCGTGACCGTCACGCGCCTGCCCGCCAGGCGTCCGCACGCCCACAAAGGTGACTTCGGCCACGTGCTGGTGGTGGGTGGCGACCTCGGTACCGGTGGCGCAGTGCTGCTGAGCGCCGAAGCCGCGCTGCGTTGCGGCGCTGGGCTGGTCAGCATGGCGACTCGCCCCGATCACGTGGCCGCAAGCCTTGCCCGCTTGCCCGAAACCATGTGCCTGGGGGTCGATTCGGCCAACCAGCTGATGGGGGTACTGGAGCGCGCTTCGGTGCTGGTGGTCGGTCCAGGGCTGGGCCAGGCCGCCTGGGGGCGCAGCCTGCTGTCGGCTGTTGCCAATGCCGAGCGGCCGCAGGTATGGGATGCCGATGCACTCAACCTGCTGGCGCGCACGCCTCTGGCATTGCCCAGTGGCAGCATTCTTACCCCGCATCCTGGGGAGGCCGCACGTTTGCTGGGCATTTCCACCGAGGCTGTGCAGGCCGATCGCCCAGGCGCCGCTCGCAAGCTGGCGCGCCGCTATGCCAGTGTTTGTGTGCTCAAGGGGGCCGGTACTCTGGTCGCGGATCCGGCGGGGCAGTTGGCGCTGTGTCAGCGCGGGCATCCGGCAATGGCGGGGGCGGGCTTGGGTGACGTGCTGACGGGTGTGCTGGCCGCATTATTGGCCCAAGGGCTGGATGCCTGGCGCGCCGCAGGTCTTGGGGTGTGGTTGCACGCGTGTGCCGGCGAGCGGTTGGGTGTGAAAGGTAGAGGCCTGGCAGCCAGTGATCTGGCGCCGGTCATTCGTGAGTTGTTGGAGGAGCATTCTGCGTGTCTGGCATAACCCTGTTTCTGGCCGATGAAGAGGCCACGGTCAAATTCGGTGCATCACTGGCCGAGGTGACCGGCGGTCGCGGCATCATCTTTCTTGAGGGCGACCTGGGTGCGGGCAAGACTACGCTGTCCCGTGGCCTTATTCGTGGCTTGGGCCATACTGGTGCAGTGAAAAGCCCGACCTTCACCGTGGTTGAACCCTACGAGATCGGTGACGTACGCGCCTTCCATTTCGACCTGTATCGCCTGGTCGATCCGGAGGAACTGGAATTCATGGGCATTCGCGACTACTTCGAGGGTGACCCGCTGTGCCTGTTCGAGTGGCCAGAAAAGGGTGCGGGCGTTTTGCCAAAGCCTGACCTGACCATTACCATAAGCCCCCAAGCGGGCGGACGCTCGCTGATCCTTTCGCCGCAGGGGGCTCGCGGCGAGGCCTGGTGCACTGCGCTGGCCAAACACTATAAACAGTAAGTGGGGTAGGTATGCGCATACGCGCACTGGTCGCTGTCGTTGGTCTGCTGCTGACAGCGGTGACTGTTGACGCTCTGGCCGTCACTCAAGTCAAGAGCATGCGCCTGTGGCGCGCGCCGGACAACACGCGGCTGGTCTTCGACCTGTCTGGCCCCGTGCAGCATAGCGTCTTCACCCTCAGCGCACCCGATCGCCTGGTCATCGATATCAATGGCGCGACGCTGGGCGCGCCGCTGAACGTTTCCACCTCGAACACGCCGATCAGCAGCGTGCGCTCCGCCCAACGTACGCCTACCGATCTGCGCGTGGTGGTCGACCTGAAAAAGTCGGTCACGCCCAAAAGCTTCACCCTGGCACCCAACGCCCAGTACGGCAACCGTCTGGTGGTCGACCTGTATGACCAGGAAGCCGATGCCATCGCCGCCACGGCGCCTGCTGCACCGCCAACGCCTGTGCAAACCCCGGCGACCACCCCAGCGGTGCCGGTAAGCCCGGCCCAGCCGGCGATCAAACTGCCACCTGTACCCAGCGGCAAGCGCGACATCGTGGTCGCCATCGACGCCGGTCATGGCGGTGAGGATCCGGGTGCGTCGGGGTCGCGTGGCCAGCATGAGAAAGACATCGTGCTGCAAATCGCCAAGGAGCTGCAGCGTCAGATCAATACCGAGAAGGGCTACCGTGCCGAACTGACCCGCACCGGTGACTACTTCATTCCGCTGCGCAAACGTACCGAGATTGCCCGCAAGAAAGGTGCTGACCTGTTCATCTCGATCCACGCTGACGCTGCACCGTCGCGGGCCGCCTTTGGCGCCTCGGTGTTCGCCCTGTCCGACCGTGGCGCCACTTCCGAGACCGCCCGCTGGCTGGCCGACGCGGAAAACCGCTCCGACCTGATCGGTGGTGCTGGTAACGTCAGCCTCGACGACAAAGACCGCATGCTCGCAGGCGTGTTGCTCGACTTGTCGATGACCGCAACGCTCAGTTCCAGCCTCAACGTCGGGCAAAAAGTGCTGGGCAACATGGGGCGCATCACTTCGCTGCACAAGCAGCGCGTGGAGCAAGCTGGTTTCATGGTACTGAAGTCGCCTGACATCCCGTCGATCCTGGTCGAAACGGGGTTCATCTCCAACAACAACGAAGCCGCCAAACTGGCAACGCGCAGCCATCAGCAGGCACTGGCCCGCTCGATCCATACCGGTGTGCGCCAATACTTCCAGCAGAACCCGCCGCCTGGTACTTACATCGCCTGGATGCGCGATAGCGGCAAGATCGCCCAAGGGCCACGTGAACACACGGTACGCCCGGGCGAGACCCTGGCGATGCTTGCCGTGCGCTATCAGGTCAGCGTGGCTAGCCTGCGCAGCACCAACAGCCTCAAGAGCGATGAGCTGAAGGTCGGCCAGCACCTCAATATTCCCTCAACGACCCTGGCCTCGCAGCAATGAGTGGTGGTTCGCGCATCCAGCTGCTCAGTCCGCGGCTGACCAACCAGATTGCCGCCGGTGAGGTGGTCGAACGCCCGGCTTCGGTGGCCAAGGAGTTGCTGGAGAACAGTCTCGATTCCGGCGCCCGGCGCATCGATGTCGAAGTGGAGCAGGGCGGCGTCAAGTTGTTGCGGGTGCGTGACGACGGCAGCGGTATTTCCGCCGACGACCTGCCATTGGCCCTGGCCCGACACGCGACCAGCAAGATCCGCGAACTGGAAGACCTCGAAGGCGTCCTGAGCCTGGGCTTTCGTGGCGAGGCCCTGGCCTCCATCAGCTCGGTGGCGCGCCTGACCCTGACGTCGCGTACCGCCAGTGCTAGCGAAGCCTGGCAGGTCGAGACCGAAGGTCGCGACATGACCCCGCGTGTGCAGCCTGCTGCGCATCCTGTCGGCACCTCGGTGGAAGTACGTGACCTGTTCTTCAATACCCCGGCCCGTCGCAAGTTTCTCAAGGCCGAGAAGACCGAATTCGATCACCTGCAGGAAGTCATCCGGCGCCTGGCCCTGGCCCGCTTCGATGTGGCCTTCCACCTGCGGCACAACGGCAAGAGCATCCTCAGCCTGCACGAAGCGCATGACGAAACGGCCCGTGCGCGGCGTGTTGGCGCCATTTGTGGCGGGGGCTTCATGGAGCAGGCGCTGCCGATCGATGTCGAGCGTAACGGCCTGCGCCTGTGGGGCTGGGTCGGCCTGCCGACCTTCTCGCGCAGCCAGGCAGACCTTCAGTACTTCTTCGTCAACGGCCGTGCGGTGCGCGACAAGCTGGTAGCCCATGCGGTGCGCCAGGCCTACCGCGACGTGCTTTTCAATGGCCGGCACCCGACGTTCGTACTGTTCCTTGAGCTTGAGCCCAACGGCGTCGACGTCAACGTGCATCCGACCAAGCACGAAGTGCGTTTCCGTGAGGGGCGTTCGGTTCACGATTTTCTCTATGGCACGCTGCACCGTGCCCTGGCCGACGTGCGTCCGGAAGACCATCTGGCGTCGGCGCCTGCTGCCGCTGCCGAGATCACGCGCCCGACGGGGCAACAGGCGGGCGAATTCGGCCCGCAAGGCGAGATGCGCCTGGCCTCGCCGGTGCTCGAACAGCCCCAGGTGCCCCAGCATTCGATTTCCAACGGCGGCAGTGGCGCAGGTTACCAGTACCAGTACACCCCCCGCCCATCACAGCCGTTGCCCGCTGCGGAGGCCCAGGCGGTCTACCGCGAGTTCTACAAGCCGCTGAACGATGACGCTGCCGGGCCTGCGACGTTGCCGCAGAGTCAGGGCGACATCCCGCCCTTGGGGTACGCCCTGGCCCAGCTCAAAGGCATCTACATTCTCGCCGAGAATGCTGCCGGCCTGGTGCTGGTCGACATGCACGCAGCCCACGAGCGGATCATGTATGAACGGCTCAAGGTGGCGATGGCCAGCGAGGGCCTGAGTGGCCAGCCGCTGCTGGTGCCCGAGTCACTGGCGCTGAGCCAGCGCGAGGCCGACTGCGCCGAGGAGCATGCCCAGTGGTTCCAGCGCCTGGGCTTTGAGTTGCAGCGCCTGGGCCCCGAGACGCTGGCGATCCGCCAGATTCCTGCCCTGCTCAAGCAGGCCGAGGCCAACCGCCTGGTCCAGGATGTGCTTGCCGACCTTATGGAGTACGGCACCAGCGATCGCATTCAGGCGCACCTCAACGAACTCCTCGGTACCATGGCCTGCCACGGCGCCGTGCGTGCCAACCGGCGCTTGGCAATTCCTGAAATGAACGCCCTGCTGCGTGACATGGAAAACACCGAGCGTAGCGGCCAGTGCAACCATGGCCGACCGACCTGGACCCAGATGGGCCTGGACGACCTGGACAAACTTTTCCTGCGCGGTCGATGACATGAGCGGCAAGCCCCCAGCGATATTCCTCATGGGCCCGACGGCGGCCGGCAAGACCGACCTTGCCATCGAGCTGACCAAGGTCCTGCCGTGCGAGCTGATCAGCGTCGACTCGGCCCTTGTCTACCGCGGCATGGACATCGGCAGCGCCAAGCCCTCCAGGGAGGTATTGGCTGCCCACCCACATCGTCTTATCGATATTCGCGACCCTGCCGAGAGCTACTCGGCTGCGCAGTTTCGCACCGATGCCCTTCAGGCCATGGCCGAAATCACCGCGCGCGGCAAAGTCCCGCTGCTGGTCGGTGGCACCATGCTCTACTACAAGGCATTGATCGATGGTCTGGCGGACATGCCGCCGGCCGACGCTGCGGTGCGTGCCGCGCTCGAGGCCCAGGCGCAGGCGCTGGGCTTGACCGAGTTGCACCGCCAGCTTGCCGAAGTGGACCCGGAGTCTGCCGCACGCATCCACCCTAACGACCCACAGCGCCTGATCCGTGCTTTGGAGGTCTTTCAGGTGAGCGGCGAGAGCATGACAGCCCATCGCCAGCGTCAATTCGCGGAAAGTAGCGGCGCAGACGCAGGCGCTGGCGGGCATTTGCCCTATACTGTCGCGAGTTTGGCGATTGCTCCTACAGATCGTCACATTCTGCATCAGCGAATTGCGTTACGATTTTCGCAGATGCTGGAACAGGGCTTCGTCGACGAGGTCCGATCGCTGCGAGCCAGAAGTGACTTGCACGCCGGGCTGCCGTCTATACGGGCAGTGGGATATCGGCAGGTCTGGGACTACCTCGACGGCAAGCTGACTGAGAATGAGATGCGAGAACGCGGTATCATTGCTACTCGCCAGCTGGCCAAACGGCAGTTCACCTGGTTGCGCGGTTGGTCCGACGTGCACTGGCTCGACAGCCTGGCCTGCGACAATCTGTCCCGCACCTTGAAATACCTTGGGGCCATCTCCATATTGAGCTGAGTCCCTGCTGATTGCCGTCTATTCTTCCGAAGGGGCGGCCTAACTTATCGATTTTTTTGATTTTCTACTATTTATCCTTACAGGAGTGCGGCATATGTCAAAAGGGCATTCGCTACAAGACCCTTACTTGAACACCTTGAGAAAAGAAAAGGTCCCGGTTTCGATCTATCTGGTCAACGGGATCAAGCTGCAGGGCTCGATCGAATCGTTCGACCAGTTCGTGGTGCTGCTGAAGAACACTGTCAGCCAGATGGTCTACAAGCACGCGATTTCGACCGTGGTTCCAGCCCGTCCGGTTCGCCTGCCAAGCCCGTCCGATTCCGAACACGGCGACAGCGAACCAGGCAACGCCTGATAGGAGCCTGCATTGTTCTTTGAGCGCCACGGTGGTGGTGAGCGGGCGCTGCTCGTTCACTTGGAAGGTCAGAACCCTGAGGCGCGCGAAGACCCGCAGGAGTTTCAGGAACTGGCATTGTCGGCCGGAGCCGACATCGTCTCGCTGGTCACAGTGGCAAGGCATCAGCCTACCGCCAAATACCTGATTGGCAGTGGCAAGGTCGAGGAATTGCGCGACCTGGTCAAAGCCGAACAGGTTGACCTGGTGATTTTCAATCACACCCTCACGCCCAGTCAGGAGCGCAACCTCGAACGAGTCTTCGAGTGTCGCGTGCTTGACCGTACCGGGCTGATTCTCGACATCTTCGCCCAACGGGCGCGTACCCATGAAGGCAAGCTGCAGGTCGAACTGGCCCAGCTCGAGCACATGAGCACGCGGCTGGTACGCGGCTGGACCCACCTTGAGCGTCAGAAGGGTGGTATCGGTATGCGCGGCCCGGGTGAAACCCAGTTAGAAACCGACCGGCGTCTGTTGCGGGTGCGCCTGCGCCAGATCAAGTCACGCCTGGAAAAGGTTCGCAGCCAGCGTGAGCAGGCTCGCCGGGGGCGTCGGCGCGCGGATATTCCGTCGGTATCGCTGGTGGGCTACACCAACGCTGGCAAGTCCACGCTGTTCAACGCCCTGACTGAATCCGATGTGTACGCCGCCGACCAATTGTTCGCCACCCTCGACCCGACCCTGCGCCGGCTCCAGCTCGACGACCTTGGGCCGATCGTGCTGGCTGACACCGTTGGCTTCATTCGTCACCTTCCGCACAAGCTGGTCGAGGCATTTCGGGCTACGCTCGAAGAGTCGAGCAACTCCGACCTGCTGCTGCATGTGATCGACGCCCATGAGCCTGAGCGCATGGAGCAGATCGAGCAGGTGCTGGCAGTATTGGGCGAGATCGGTGCCGAAGGCTTGCCGATACTCGAGGTCTATAACAAACTCGACTTGCTTGAAGATGTCGAGCCGCAGATCCAGCGCAATGCCGACGGCAAGCCGGAGCGGGTCTGGGTATCGGCTCGAGATGGCCGTGGCCTGGAGCTGGTCGGTCAGGCCATTGCCGAGTTGCTGGGGGATGATCTTTTTGTCGGTACCCTGTGCCTGGAGCAGCGTTTTGCCCGCTTGCGCGCGCAATTCTTTGACTTGGGTGCGGTGCAGAGTGAAGAGCATGACGAAGAAGGGCGCAGCCTGCTGAGTGTGCGATTGCCCAGGGTCGAGTTGAATCGCCTGGTCAGCCGCGAAGGCATGGAGCCGCAAGTGTTTGTCGAGCAACACACTTTGCAATAAATGCCCGCCGAGGTCGTCGGGCAGCAGTGGCAGGCATTCTGTAGCATTGGACGGCGCGCCGTGGGCGCGTCTTTGCTTTATCAGATGGAGAGCGCTATGGCTTGGAACGAGCCGGGTGGCAACTCGAACAATCAGGATCCCTGGGGCGGCCGCCGCGGTGGTGGTGGCGGCGGTGGCGATAAAAAAGGCCCGCCGGATCTGGACGAGGCCTTCCGCAAACTGCAGGACAGCCTTAACGGCATGTTCGGCAGCGGCAAGAAACGTGGCGGCGGTGACCGCAATGTCGGCAAGGGCGGTGGCTACGGCCTGCTGGGCATCGGCCTGGCGGTACTGGCTGCCATCTGGCTGTACAGCGCTGTGTACGTGGTCGATGAGCAGGAGCAGGCCGTTGTGCTGCGCTTCGGCAAGTACTATGAGACGGTCGGTCCCGGCCTGAACATCTACTTCCCGCCGATCGATCGCAAGTACATGGAAAACGTCACGCGTGAGCGTGCCTACACCAAGCAGGGCCAGATGCTCACCGAAGACGAGAACATCGTCGAGGTGCCACTGACCGTCCAGTACAAGATCACCAACCTGCAGGACTTCGTGCTCAACGTCGACCAGCCCGAGGTGAGCCTGCAGCATGCCACCGAAAGCGCCCTGCGCCACGTGGTGGGTTCCACCTCGATGGACCAGGTGTTGACCGAGGGTCGTGAGCAGATGGCCGTGGATATCCGCGAACGCCTGCAGCGCTTCCTCGACAACTACCGGACCGGTATCACTGTCACCCAGGTCAACGTACAGAGCGCGGCAGCCCCGCGTGAAGTGCAGGAAGCCTTCGACGACGTGATCCGCGCCCGCGAAGACGAGCAACGTGCCCGTAACCAGGCCGAATCCTACGCCAATGGCGTGGTGCCGGAAGCCCGTGGTCAGGCCCAGCGCATCATCGAGGACGCCAACGGTTACCGCGACGAAGTCATCGCCCGCGCCAAGGGTGAGGCCGACCGCTTCACCAAGCTGCTCGCCGAGTACCGCAAAGCGCCGGACGTGACCCGTCAGCGTCTGTATCTGGAGACCATGCAAGAGGTCTACAGCAACACGAGCAAAGTCATGGTGGCAACCAAGGACGGGCAGAACAACCTGCTCTACCTGCCGCTGGACAAGATGGTCGAAGGTGGCCGCAATGCGTCCGCGCCGGCTACCAGTGTGTCGCCATCGGCCAATGATGCAGCCGCACGTGCGGCGCAGGACCTGCAACAGCAACAGCAGCAGATGCGCACTAGGGAGAGCCGCTGATGAGCAATAAATCGCTGATCGCCCTGATCGCAGCTGTGGTGCTGGCCGTCGTGGCCTGGAACAGCTTCTACATCGTGGCCCAGACCGAACGTGCGGTACTGCTGCAATTCGGCCGTGTGGTCCAGGCGGATGTCCAGCCTGGCCTGCATGTGAAGATTCCTTATGTGAACCAGGTTCGCAGGTTCGACGCCCGCCTGATGACCCTCGACGCCCCGACCCAGCGGTTCCTGACCCTGGAGAAGAAAGCGGTGATGGTCGACGCCTACGCCAAGTGGCGCGTTCAGGATGCCGAGCGTTTCTATACCGCGACTTCCGGCCTCAAGCAGATCGCCGATGAACGTCTGTCTCGTCGCCTGGAAAGCGGCCTGCGTGACCAGTTCGGTAAGCGTACCCTGCACGAAGTGGTTTCCGGTGAGCGTGACGCGCTGATGGCTGACATCACTGCATCGCTGAACCGTATGGCCAACAAGGAGCTGGGTATCGAGGTGGTCGATGTGCGCGTCAAGGCCATCGACCTGCCCAAAGAAGTCAATCGCAGCGTGTTCGACCGTATGAGCACCGAGCGTGAGCGGGAAGCCCGCGAGCATCGCGCCAAGGGTAACGAACTGGCAGAGGGTATCCGTGCGGATGCCGACCGTCAGCGTCGCGTGCTGCTGGCCGAAGCCTATCGTGAAGCGGAAGAAACCCGCGGTGATGGTGATGCCCAGTCGGCCGCCATCTATGCCAAGGCTTACACCCAGGACGCTGATTTCTATGCGTTCTACCGTAGCCTTCAGGCATACCGCGAGAGCTTCTCCAGCAAGAGCGATGTCCTGGTCCTGGATCCGAAGAACGAGTTCTTCCGCTTCCTGGACAAGAGCAGGCCCTGATGCTCTGATCGGGAAATGCCCCGCCTGGCAGCTAAAACACCAGGCGGGGTGCACCCTGATTCAAAAGGGGTGTATGATGAGGCAGCCGGGAAATTTCCCGGCTTTTTTGCGTCTGCAAGGTTGATTGGCAAAGCGCCAGTTGACGGTTTGGTCAGTTCGCAAGGCAATTCGAGGGTATTGGGTACGGTGGCGGCGCTGGGATCAGTGCTGCCTGCTGCTGTGCGCCAATGCCTGCTTTACTGACGGCTCGCCTGCAGGCAAGCCGCCCGGACCAGAGGGGAAATGGCGTAATGGCAACGGTAGACCGCTGGCTACTGCCAGATGGCATCGAGGAAGTACTGCCACCTGAGGCTGCGCGTATCGAGATCGCGCGTCGTCAGGTGTTGGACCTGTTCCAGAGTTGGGGCTACGAACTGGTCGTCACCCCGCATATCGAGTACCTGGAGTCGCTGCTTACCGGCGCCGGCCAGGACCTGGATCAGCGCACCTTCAAGGTGGTCGACCCGCAGTCCGGTCGCCTGATGGGCTTCCGTGCCGACTTTACCCCGCAGGTGGCGCGCATCGACGCCCACACCCTGCGCCGCGAAGGCCCGAGCCGCCTGTGCTATGCCGGCAGTGTGCTGCACGCCCAACCGCGTGCGCTGTCCACTTCGCGCAGCCCGATCCAGCTGGGTGCCGAGCTGTACGGCGATGCCAGCCCTACCAGTGATGTCGAAGTCATCAGCCTGATGCTCGCCACGCTGCAGCTGACCGACGTCGCGGATGTGCACATGGACCTCGGTCATGTCGGTATCTACCGTGGCCTGGCGCGCGCCGCCGGCTTGTCCGGCGCAGTCGAACAGCAGCTGTTCGATGCCCTGCAGCGCAAGTCGGTCGATGAAGTGCAGGCACTGACTGCCGACTTGCCGAAGGACCTGGGCAACATGCTGCGCGCTCTGGTCGAGCTGTGCGGTGGCCGCGAAGTGCTGGCCGAAGCCCGTGTGCGCTTGGGTCGTGCCCCGGCCAGCGTGCTGGCGGCGCTTGACGACCTGTTGGCGATCGCTGATCGCCTGGCGTCGCGCTATCCGGAGCTGCCGCTGTACTTCGACCTTGGCGAGTTGCGTGGCTACAACTACCACACCGGTGTGGTGTTCGCCGTGTTCGTGCCTGGCGAAGGTCAATCGATCGCCCAGGGCGGGCGCTACGACGACATCGGCGCAGATTTCGGTCGGGCACGCCCGGCCACCGGTTTCTCCACGGATTTGAAGACCCTGGTCACACTGGGGCGAGCGGAGGTCGTATTGCCAGCTGGCGGCATCTGGATGCCCGACAGCGGTGACGCGGCCCTCTGGCAGCAGGTCTGCCAGTTGCGCAACGAGGGCCAGCGTGTGGTCCAGGCTCTGCCTGGCCAGCCGTTGAGTGCTGCTCTCGAGGCGGATTGTGATCGGCAATTGATTCAGCAAGACGGGCGCTGGCAGGTTCTGCCGCTGACCCATTGAGTTTCTGCGTCGGCAGTAGGCCGGCAACCAAGTTTGCGTGAATGAGGACCAATGTAATGGGTAAGAATGTCGTCGTCCTGGGCACCCAGTGGGGTGATGAGGGCAAAGGCAAGATCGTCGATCTGCTGACCGAACATGCTGCCGCCGTAGTGCGCTACCAGGGTGGCCACAACGCGGGCCACACGCTGGTGATCAACGGTGAAAAAACCGTTTTGCACCTGATCCCGTCCGGCATCCTGCGCGAAGGCGTGCAGTGCCTGATCGGCAACGGCGTGGTCGTTGCGCCCGATGCCCTGATGCGTGAAATCACCAAGCTGGAAGAGAAGGGCGTACCGGTCCGTGAGCGCCTGCGCATCAGCCCGGCTGCTCCGCTGATCCTGTCGTACCACGTGGCCCTGGACCAGGCCCGTGAGAAAGCCCGTGGCGAAGCCAAGATCGGCACCACCGGCCGTGGTATCGGCCCAGCCTACGAAGACAAGGTTGCCCGTCGCGGCCTGCGCGTTGGCGACCTGTTCCACCGTGAGCGTTTCGCCGCCAAGCTGGGTGAGCTGCTGGATTATCACAACTTCCAGCTGGTGAACTACTACAAAGAGCCGGCCATCGACTTCCAGCAGACCCTGGACGAGTGCATGGCTTACGCCGAGCAGCTCAAGCCGATGATGCTCGATGTCACCGCCGAGCTGCACAACCTGCGTCGCGCTGGCAAGGACATCATGTTCGAAGGTGCCCAGGGCTCGCTGCTGGACATCGACCACGGTACCTACCCGTACGTCACCAGCTCCAACACCACTGCTGGCGGTATCTCCACCGGTTCCGGCGTTGGCCCGATGTACCTGGACTACATCCTCGGCATCACCAAGGCCTACACCACTCGCGTCGGTTCCGGTCCGTTCCCGACCGAACTGTTCGACGAGACTGGCGCCACCCTGGCCAAGCGTGGCCACGAGTTCGGTTCGACCACCGGCCGTGCCCGTCGTTGCGGCTGGTTCGATGCCGTCATTCTGCGTCGCGCCATCGACGTCAACAGCATCTCGGGCATCTGCCTGACCAAGCTGGACGTACTGGACGGCCTGGAAACCATCAACATCTGTGTCGGCTACAAGAACGAGAACGGCGCGGTCATCGACGCACCGTCGGACGCTGACAGCTACATCGGCCTGGAGCCGGTGTATGAAGAGATGCCAGGCTGGAGCGAGTCGACCCTGGGTGCCAAGACCCTGGAAGAGCTGCCAGCGGCTGCCCGCGCTTACATCAAGCGCATCGAGGAGCTGACCGGCGCGCCGATCGATATCATCTCCACCGGCCCGGACCGCAACGAGACCATCGTGCTGCGTCATCCGTTCGCCTGATCTGCCCCCTGGCTGATCTGACGCCGCGCTCTTGAAAGGGAGCGCGGCGTTTTTGCATCTGCTCGGTGCTGACAATGGAACTGCTTAACCTTGGCGTTTATCCCTGCTGTGTCCGGCACAACCCTTGCTGTAAGAAGTTTCTGTAGATGCCATCAAAATAGTGGCGCCAGAAAGCACGAGGGTTTCACCGTGTCTGCCATCCTCTCACTGTTACGAAGCCGCCTCTTGCGGCCTGTGTTTGTTGCCCTTGGTATCGCTCTTTTGGTGCAGGTAGTGGTTGCCGTTGCGCTGACCCGAAGCACTGTCACCGCCCTTGAAGCCGACCTGGGCGAGCGCCTGGGCAGCGATAGCCGTAAGCTCGCCAGCGACCTTGAGCAAGCAGGGCAGGACGTACGCGCCGGTCTGGACAGCCTCTCCAGCAGTACACGACAGCGCCTTAGCGCCGGGCTGTCCGAGCGCCTGCAAAGCGAGCAGCAGCAACTGCGCACTACGCTGGAAAAGAACCTCAAGGACTCCGCCAACGACATGGCCCAACTGCTGGCATCGGTCGCGCCGCGGGCTATCTGGGACAACGATGTGCCAGTGCTATCCGACTTCGCACGTCGGGCCCAGCGCAACCCCAACGTACTGTTCGTGATCTATGACGACGCCCAGGGTCAGCACCTGACCCGCTACCTGAACCGGCAGAACCCGATCAACCAGGCCTTGATGGAAAAGGGCCAGGGTGAACGGGCATTGGACAAGGTACTGGATGCCGCTCGCCGGGACCCTTCGGTGTATTTCGTCGAGGCCTCGATCAGCCCCAACGGCGCCGAAATCGGCAAGGTGCTGATGGGGGTATCCACTGCCGGTGTCGATCAGGAACTCAAAGCCTTGGACCAGCGCTTCGCTGCCTTGATCACCAGCGGTGAACAATTGGTGGGCGACAGCCTCGGTGCTGCCGCAGCCGACAGTGGCAAGGCCTTGCGCGAGCGCCTGGAAACCGCACAGGGCAGTGCTACAGCGATGCAGGCCAATACCGCACAAACCGTGCGCGACGCTGCGGCAGAGCTGCGTTGGCGCATCGGGCTGGGTCTTGTGATGGTTGGGGTGGGTGTGTTGCTGGTAGTGGCCCTGGTGCTAGGTCGCCGCGTGCTCAGCAAGCTGCGCCTGCTGATTACTGCGCTCAACGATTTGGCTGCAGGCGAAGGTGACCTGACCAAGCGTGTCAACCTCGACAGTCGCGACGAGATAGGCGACATGGCCTCGGCGGTCAATCGCTTCGTCGACAAGTTGCAGCCGATTGTCCGCGAGGCGGGCGAAGTGGCACAGCGTACTGGTATCGAGATCGGCAGCATGACGCAGCGCAATGCAGGCGCCGATGCTGCCGCAGCGCTGCAACGCGACGAAGTGGCCGCCAGCCTGCGCGATCTGTCGAGCATGGCTGATGAGGCTCAGGCGGAAAGCCAGGCCATGCAGGCGGCGCTGCAGCAGGTGGTTGATATCCGCCAGGCGACCGATGAGAACAGCCGCGCTTCGACGCAACTTGCCGGCATGATCGAGAACCTGGCAGGTCAGGTCGAAACCGGCTCGCAGGTAATCGAGCGGCTGGCCAAGCAGAGCGAACAGATCGAAGTGGTGCTGACCGTGATCCACGGTATCGCCGAGCAGACCAACCTGCTGGCGCTCAACGCAGCCATTGAAGCCGCAAGGGCCGGTGAGACCGGGCGCGGGTTTGCCGTAGTGGCCGATGAGGTGAGGGCGTTGGCGAGCAAGACGCAAAGCTCTACCGGCGACATCCAGGCGCATATCGCGGCGCTGCAGAAGGGCGCCAAGGAGGCCGTGACAACCATCGGCCAGGCCGGTTTGAAGGCCAGCGAAGGCCTGCGAGTGCTGCGCGACAACGAGCGCCGGCAGCAGTCGGTGCAGGCGGCGGTGGAGCAGGTGCATGCGGCGATCGGCCTGGCGACTCGGGCGGCAGCACAGCAGGCACATGGCGCCCAGGCGGTGCGTGGACGGGTTGAGAATATTCATGCCCAGGCAGAGCGTTCGGCAGAAGTGGTGATGCAGACCACAGCAAGCAGCAAGGTGCTGGATGACTTGGCGGCGCAGCTGCGGGCGAGCCTGGGGCAGTTCAGGGCTTGAGTCGAGGTGGGCTCGGGTTGTTTGCCTTTGGTTTTTTTGTGCGCCTTTGGGACCGAGCGCCGCCCGCGCGGCGCTAGGTTTCATAAACGCTGGAGATATCGAGGCGAGCACCTGCGCCCCCTGATACGTTCCTCTCATCAACCACTGAACATCGTTCAGCCCGATCAAGCGCCTTTATCGTCAAATTTGTAGGCTATTTCCTAATTTGACCTCCAACGTCTGCGTTCTATTGCGTCTGCAGTTAGGTACGGCTAGTGTCAACTGGGCCTCAAGCCTGGCGGCATGCTCTGCTTCGCCTCTTGAGGAACAACGTCAGATCGACGCTGTCCGAGCACCGTCGCTTTCAGACCAATCGTTACCAGGGAGAGGTACACATGGCTTTCGACGCCTATATCCACATCGCGGAAATCACTGGCGAAGCGCTGGACCAGCAATACGCCAACTGGATCGAAATCGTCGGCTACAAATTCGGTGCCAGCCAAAGCACCTCTGCCACCGCAAGTTCTGCGGGTGGCGCATCTTCAGGGCGCACCACCCTCACCAATTCACCTTCACCAAATACCTGGACAGTGCCAGCTGCAAGCTTCTTGAAGCCAGTTGTGCGGGCCAGCACCTGAAGGAAGTGAAGCTGGTGGTGTGTCGCGCCGGTACCGACAAGCTCAAGTACTACGAAGTCGTGCTCGAAGAAGTGATCATCGCTGACTACGCCCAGAGCGCCAGTTCCGGTGTGCCGATGGAAGTCGTACAGCTCAACTACGGGCGGATCAAAACCACCTACACGCGGCAGAAGCGCCTCGACGGTAGTGCCGGTGGAAACGTGACGGGTGGATGGGACCGTATCAACAACAAGAAGTATGCGTGAGGTGCGACCATGTCCGAGGCACGCAGCTTCATCAATTCGCATGCGCAGTCATATGAGTCGCTGAAGGCCGATACGCCGATGTCGGCCAATCAGCGGGCCAAATTTGATGTGTTGAATGCGCATATCGTCAACACTGTTGTTTTCCCTGGCGAACTGATAATTGTGGGTGACCCAAGCACGCCGTCCTGTACTGCCCATGAGGCATTTCTCATGGGTAAGGCGTTAGGTATACACCTTGACATTGAATTTAACGGCGGTGGGTTTGACGGTTTCCTTCTGGAGAATTTTGAGCTGCTGCAGAGCTTGCTGGCCCGTGCTTCCATCGGCGCTGGTACAGCTAGTGCCGCTTGGGGTAAGCATCTTGAAGCTATCAAGAAAACGCTAGAGGAGATAGAGCAGCTACACCGAGTTTATTTGCATCAAGGCACGTTGAAAGCTCGTGATGAATTCTACTCGAAGCGCACAGCGCTGTTTTTAAAGTTGAATGCGCAGCTAGACAGTATGGCTGCGTATGGGGCAGGGCTGCGCAATCGGGGTAAGATCAAGCGTGCGCTGGATATATCTACCAAAAGATTTCTTAACGGCGGTGAAATTAAAGGGTATGCAGAAAAAATATCTGGCGTGGCGAAGGCGGCTAGTTGGGTTAAAAAGGTACGTATTTAGGGGTGGCGCTTGATGTGGCGTCAACCGAACTGTCAATTCGTAACGCTTGCGTGCTTGGGCGGGAGGAGGAGTGTAGAAAGGCTGAGTATGTCGAGAGGAGTTCGCTAGTTGCGGGCTTGGGGCTGGGAGGAATTGGTGGATCTGTCGGGGGAGTATTGGGGCCAATAGCATGTGTTGCTGTAGGTATTCCCACCGGTGGAACGGCAACTTTCGCATGCGTAGTATTGGGGGGTGCGGCTGGAGGTATTGCTGGCGGTGAGTTTGGTGAGGTATTGGGAGAAAGAGTGGGGGAGATTTTGTATGAGGCAGTGCGATGAGTAATTTACACTTGGCGGTGCTTGGTGTGATTGTAATTATTTCGCCGTTTTTGATGGTTGGTGTGTGGGTATTTGTTGCGTATCGATATTTGGATCGTATCGAATCAATCTTGTCAAATAGCCGAATGGTGGCTGTGAATAGAGAAATATATTCTCATGCGGGGTTGCTCGGGAAAGTCATGCGGTTAGGGTCAGTTTCTGCAATGCTATCTATGAAATATTTTAGCGTTCGAAAGGGTCTGTTAGATAACGATGAGGTTACTAAGGTTCCCATCGACCTGCAGAGGCTGTTAGTGCGCTTGTGGATTATACAAATTTTGCTGATTGCACTGATTGTTCTGTTTTTTATTTGGATAGAGTACTGGAGGTAAGCTCATATGTGTAGTTCGAAAGTCCAGGCTGCTCGAGGCTAGCACCTGCGCGCCCTGATACGTACCTCTCATCAACCACTGAACATCGTTCAGCCCGATCAAGCGCCTTTATCGTCAGGCACCTTGAGAAGATGAGTGCACGCGAGCCAGGTATGTCGAAGGGGGGCTTT
The DNA here is from genome assembly GCF_016406145.1 of Pseudomonas putida. Classification (NCBI taxonomy): domain Bacteria; kingdom Pseudomonadati; phylum Pseudomonadota; class Gammaproteobacteria; order Pseudomonadales; family Pseudomonadaceae; genus Pseudomonas; species Pseudomonas putida. The sequence goes on along the minus strand of NZ_CP066306.1, from coordinate 5,163,950 downwards.
GATAGGTAGCGTTGGCGGCAGCACCGTTGGGGGAGCGGTTGGAGGTGCTATCGCTGCAGCGGTGTACGCGGCGGTGTTGGGTATTCCTACTGGAGGCAGTGGTGCATTAGCGTGTGCTGTATTGGGTGGGACTGTAGGTGGCAGGATTGGTGGGGAAAAAGGTGGACAAGGCGGAGAATATTTTGGTGACGTACTTTATCGTAGTCTAAACCCATGACTATTACTTTAGTGGATCTGGTTGGGTTGGGGTGTTTTGTTTTGGCGGTCCTATCGCTCTTGGTGTTGGTGTATTTGTCGTATCGTCATCTAGAGCTCATAGAATCCATGCTTTCCAACTCTAGTTTTGTGATGGGGAATAAAAACCTATATTCGCGGGCGGGCTTGATTGGGCGTGTCATGCGGATTTGTACGGTCTCGATATTGCTGACTATGCCAAAGATATTTGTGTATAGAGGGCTGGTTGATTCACGAGAGGTAGATAGTTTTCCGGTGGCGATGCGGTGTCTATTGGTTGTACTGTGGAATCTTATGGTCATCTCATTTTTAATTTTTGTCTGTATGAGTGAGTATTAATTAGGTGGCGGCGAATGTTGGCGGGATGGTGGGTGTCGCGGGTGTCTACAATTAGAAGCTCGGTGGTCATGGGGTGTTCGAGCAACGTCATTCTGATTGAAATTTATAGAGGCAGTATCCAGGAGCGCAGCGAACATGCTGGAAAACGAAACTTTCAACCGAGTCGGAACCAATCATCAGATTTCTGCCAATACCTACAATCTGATCCTCGGCGCCGTACTGCTGTGGGGCTTTGCCGTCAACTGGTATCTGGTAGCCACGGTGCCAGCTGAGATTGTTCGGGCCATACCCATGCTGCTGTTCTTGGTGGGTTACATGATCACGGCGATGACGGGTGTCGCCATCATCTTCAAATCTGAAAAACCGCTGTACAGCTTTCTTGGATATAACCTGATCGTGCTTCCGATCAGCTTGCTGCTTGTCGTCGTCCTCCCGGACTATTCGCATGAAAACATCGTGCAGGCAGCGCAAACGACCGCTTGGCTGACCGTGGGCATGATGCTGCTGGGTACGGTGTTTCCCGGCTTCTTCAAGCGTATCGAAGCGTCACTGTTCATTGCCTTGGTAATTACTATTGTCGTCGAGTTGGGGCAAGCCCTGTTGTTCGGCACCCACCTGGCGGCAATGGATTGGATCGTTGCAGCTATCTTCTGTGGTTATATTGGGGTGGATTGGGGACGTGCGAACCAAATCGAGCGTACCGTGGATAATGCAATCGACAGCGCCGCCTCGCTTTATCTAGACATTATCAATCTGTTTCTGCGGGTCTTGCGGATCATGTCCAGGAAGTGACTTGTGCAGGCCGCGGCAAGCGTTTGCCCCTGATATTGGTGATAGCCTTTTTGTGTGTACAGCGCCTAGTGACGGTCCAGGCTGTTCGGCAGCCTGGACAGGTTCTCACGCCTTGTTCAGATACATCCGCGTAGTCAGCAGATACACCGGCAGCCCCGAAACCACAATCAACAACGCCGCATAAGGCGCCGCCGCTGCGAACTCGACGTTGGCGGTATGCGCCCAAACCTCGGTAGCCAGGGTGGTCATACCGGTCGGGCTGAGCAGCAACGTAGCAGTCAGCTCCTTCATGGCGTCGAGGAACACCAGGGCAAACGCCGCCGCTAGCGCCGGGAAGATGATCGGCAAGGTCACCCGGCAGAACGCCGCGAAACTGCTGGCACCCAGGGTGCGGGCCGCTTCTTCCAGGGTTGGCGATGCCTTGTTCAACGCAGTGCGCACCGGGGCCTGCGCCAAAGGCAAGAACAACAGCGCATAGGCCAGCAGCAGCAATGCAGTAGTCTGGTACAGCGCCGGCACGTAGTGCAGGGAAAACACTACCAGCGTCAGGGCGATCACCAGGCCGGGCAGGGCATGCAGAAGGTAGGGCAGACGCTCGGCCCAGAGCGCCAGGCGGCCTTTGTAGCGCACCACCAGGAAGCTTACCGGCAACGCCAGCAGCACGCAGAAGCCGGCGCCGCCCAGTGACACCGACAGGGAGGTCAGCAGCGCCTTAGAAATCTCCGCCACCGGGAACGCCGCCGAAGACCCCACGCTCAGCCAGTAACCGAGCATGGCCAGTGGAATACCGCTGCCCAGTATCGCCAGGCCCAGGCAGAACAGTTGCGCCAGCGGCGCCCAGCTACCCAGGCGTACCGGCTGCGCGCGGCGTGCCACGCCCTGACCGATGCGTACGTGGCGGGCCTTGCCGCGCACCTTCAGTTCCAGCCAGAGCATCACCAGGCACAGTGCCAGCAGTACCGCCGAGAGCATGGCGGCGTTGGCGTTGCTGAACTCCAGCTCGAACTGTTGGTAGATCGCCGTGGTGAAGGTCTGCAGGCCCAGGATCGACAACGCGCCGAACTCTACCAGCATGTGCAGGGCGATCAGCAATGCGCCGCCGAGCATCGACGGCCACAGCAGCGGCAGGGTGACCTTGGTGAAAACGCCCCAGCGGCTGCAGCCCAGGGTGCGCGCCGACTCTTCAAGCGAAGTGTCGAGGTTGCGCAGGGTGGCGGCCACCGGCAGGAATATCAGCGGGTATTTGGACAGGGCCATTACCAGGATAGCTCCGCCCAGTCCCTCGAAGTCCGAGCTCAGCGACACCCAGGTAAAGCTGCTGACGAACGAGGGCACGGCGAAGGGCAGGCATAGTACTACGCCCCACAGCCGACGGCCCGGCAGGTTGCTGCGTTCGAGCAGCCACGCCAGCGCCAGGCCAACCACCATGCACGCCACCGTCACCCCGACCATCAGCATCAGGGTGTTGCGCATCAGGCCCCAGACGAACGGGCGCCAGAGCAGGTGCAAGGCTTCTCGCCAGCCGGCTTCCCAGGCTTTCATCGCGACGTACAGCAATGGCAGCAAGCTCATCGCCACCAGAAACAGTACGGGCAGCACCACCCAGATGGAGGGGCGCTTGCGGCGCGGTACGAAGCGTACCGGCACCGGTTCGGACAGGGCGGCGGTCATCAGAGCAGGCCGACCTCACGTTCAAGCTCCAGCGCTTCCTCGGCATTGCCCAGGTCGGCCGGCGAGATTTTCGGCGGGCGCAGGTCTTCGAACGGCTTCAGGCCACGGTCGGAGACCATGCCTTTGTGCAGTGGGTATTCAGCAGTGGTCTGGGTGATCACGCGCTGACCTTCCTCGCTGGCCATCCAGTTGAGCAGGGCCTGCGCTTCTTTCGGGTGCTTGCTGGCCTTGACCGCTGCGGCGCCGGAGATGGTCACCAGGCCACCGGCATCGCCGTCTGCCAGGTAATACAGCTTCGAATCGAGCTTGCCGCGCTCGCGCTCCAGGGCGTACCAGTAGTAGTTGTTCACCAGCACGGCAGCGACTTCGCCTTTTTCCACGGCCTTGAGGGCGACCATGTTGTTGGTGTAGGTCTTGCCGAAGGCTTTCAGGCCGGTCAGCCACTCTTCGGCAGCATCACGCCCGTGCATCTTGAGGATGGCCACGGCCTGCTCCTGGAATGCACCGCTGGTTGGTACGAAGCCGACCTTGCCGTCCCACTCGGGGTTGGCGAAATCCATTACCGATTGCGGCAAGTCTTTCTCATCGATCTTCTTCGGATTGAACACCACCACACGGGTGCGTGCGGTCACGCCCATCCAGGAGCCGTTGGCGGCAACGTATTCCTTGGGCAGCATGTTCAGCGTGGCGTCATCGATCTTCGCCAGCAAGCCCAGTTCGCCCAGATTGTTCAGGGGCGGTGATTCTTCGGTGTAGATGATGTCGGCCGGCGAGCGGTCGCCTTCCTCGATGATCTGGCTGGCCAGCTGGTTGCTGCTGCCTTTGCGGATATTGATATGGATGCCGGTCTTGGCCTCGTAGGCTTTGGCGATAGCTTCGCCGATTTCCTTGTGCTGACCGTTGTACATGGTCAGAGTGACCGGGTCGTCTGCCATGGCGGCCGGAGCGCCCATCACCAGGCTAAGGACAGCGGCGGCCAAGGTGCGCATCAGCGGTTGCGGACGGATCGTCATGCGGGTACTTCCTCGCTTACGGCTACATATTTGGAAACAATGGTAAACGAAATCGTTTCTCAAGTGGCCGTGTGACGAGAAATTCATGGTTAGCCCATCGTCGGATGGCTGGCCATGCAGGGGAGGGTGACACAAAAAACGCAGGCAAGAAAAAACCCACTAGCAAGCTAGTGGGTTTTTTGAATGGTGCCCAGGAGAAGACTCGAACTTCCACGACCGTTAAGTCACTGATACCTGAAACCAGCGCGTCTACCAATTCCGCCACCTGGGCAAAGCTTTACATCATCTGATGAAGGCGACTATCGTTCGCTTTCACACAGTGGTAACAGATCCTTGGTCATCTGTTACTTGAAATACTTGGTGCCCAGGAGAAGACTCGAACTTCCACGACCTTGCGGTCACTGATACCTGAAACCAGCGCGTCTACCAATTCCGCCACCTGGGCACACATTCGAGATAAAAAGATGCTTTACAGCGCCGTTCATCTCTACTACAACTTCGGGGTTGTCCGTCGTTGTGGTGCGCACTATACGGACGCTCCCAGGGGCTGTAAAGCCCTTGATCAAAAAAAATTTCAAAAAATTCAACTTGTTGATTCCACACGCCTATTGCCGCACTGCGGACATGCTGCTGGGGCTGTCCAAGCCCGACATTTCCGGTTTCAATAGGCCTATGCCAGAATTCATATCTATATACCCCAAGGTGAACCCCTTCTGATGGCCGATTGGCAATCCCTCGATCCCGAGGCCGCTCGCGAAGCGGAAAAATACGACAACCCTATCCCCAGCCGTGAGCTGATCCTGCAGCGCCTTGCCGACCGTGGCGAACCGGCCGCGCGCGAGGAGCTGGCGGCCGAGTTCGGTCTTTACGAAGAAGACCAGATCGAAGCCCTGCGCCGTCGCCTGCGCGCCATGGAGCGTGACGGCCAGCTTATCTATACCCGGCGCGGCACCTATGCCCCGGTAGACAAACTGGACCTGATCTGCGGCCGTATCTCCGGCCACCGCGATGGTTTCGGTTTTCTTATTCCTGACGATGGCAGCGACGACCTGTTCCTCAGCCCATCGCAAATGCGCCTGGTATTCGACGGCGACCGTGCCCTGGCGCGTGTCTCGGGGCTCGACCGCCGTGGTCGCCGTGAAGGTGTGCTGGTAGAGGTCATTTCCCGCGGCCACGAAAGCGTGGTCGGCCGCTACTTCGAAGAAGGCGGCATCGGTTACGTGACGCCGGACAACCCGAAGATCCAGCAGGAAGTGCTGGTGACTGCGGGCCGTAACGGTGGCGCCAAGATCGGCCAGTTCGTCGAGATCAAGATCACCCACTGGCCAACCCCGCGGTTCCAGCCACAAGGCGATGTGGTCGAAGTGATCGGCAACTACATGGCGCCGGGCATGGAAATCGATGTTGCCCTGCGCAGCTATGACATCCCGCACGTCTGGCCCCAGGACGTGATCAAGGAAGCGCGCAAGTTCCGCTCCGATGTCGAAGAGAAGGACAAGGAAAAGCGTATCGACCTGCGCCACTTGCCCTTCGTCACCATCGACGGCGAAGATGCCCGCGACTTTGACGACGCTGTTTATTGTGAGCCGCTTGGCAAGCTGCGGCTGTTCTCCGGTGGCTGGCGCCTCTATGTGGCCATCGCTGACGTGTCCAGCTACGTGCGTCTGGGCTCTGCCCTGGATGTCGAGGCGCAGCAGCGCGGCAACTCGGTGTACTTCCCCGAGCGTGTTGTCCCGATGCTACCCGAGGAACTGTCCAACGGCCTGTGCTCGCTGAACCCGCACGTCGATCGCCTTGCCATGGTCTGCGAAATGACCATGAACAAGGCCGGCCAGATGGTCGACTACCAGTTCTACGAAGGGGTGATCCACTCCCATGCCCGCCTGACCTACAACAAGGTCAGCAGCATGCTCGAACACGCCCGTACCCGTGAGGGCAAGGCGCTGCGCGAGGAGTACAAAGAGGTCCTGCCGGACCTGAAGAACCTGTACAACCTGTACAAGGTGCTGCTCGATGCCCGTCACGCCCGCGGCGCCATCGATTTCGAAACTCAGGAAACCCGCATCATCTTCGGTGAAGAGCGCAAGATCGCGGAAATCCGCCCGACCGTGCGCAACGATGCCCACAAGCTGATCGAGGAATGCATGTTGGCGGCCAACGTCGCCACGGCCGAGTTCCTCAACAAGCATGGCGTGCCGGCGCTGTACCGCGTTCACGATGGTCCGCCACCGGAGCGCCTGGAAAAGCTGCGTGCCTTCCTCGGCGAGCTGGGCCTTAGCCTGCACAAAGGCAAGGACCCGTCGCCCAAGGACTACCAGGCACTACTTGCAAGCATTGCCGGGCGCCCGGACTTCCACCTGATCCAGACGGTGATGCTGCGGTCGCTGAGCCAGGCGGTGTACAGCACCGACAACAACGGCCACTTCGGTTTGAACTACGAGGCGTACACGCACTTTACCTCGCCGATCCGTCGTTACCCGGACCTGCTGGTGCACCGCGCCATCCGCAGCATCATCCGTTCCAAGGTCGATACTCCGCACGTCAAGCGTGCCGGCGCCATGAGCATTCCCAAGGCGCGTATCTATCCGTACGACGTGAATACCCTCGATCAGCTCGGCGAGCAGTGCTCCATGACCGAGCGCCGTGCCGACGAAGCCACCCGTGACGTCGTCAACTGGCTCAAGTGCGAGTTCATGAAGGACCGCGTGGGCGAGACCTTCCCGGGTGTGATCACCGCGGTCACCGGTTTCGGGCTGTTTGTCGAGCTGACCGATATCTACGTCGAAGGCCTGGTGCACGTCAGCGCGCTGCCGGGTGACTACTACCACTTCGACCCCGTGCATCACCGCTTGGCGGGTGAACGTACCGGGCGCAGCTTCCGTCTGGGCGACACCATCGAGGTCAAGGTCATGCGCGTCGATCTCGACGAGCGCAAGATCGACTTCGAAGTGTCCGAGCAGCAACTCGCTGCGCCGATTGGCCGCAAGGGCCGTGGCGCCGCACCGGCCGCCGAAAAAGCCGAGCAGCAGCCAGCGGTGGAGGCCAAGGCCACACCGAAACCGCGCAGCCGCAAGAGCGAGACCGCCGAGGCATACTTCCCGAAAGACGCTGTGCAGCGTAATGCCGAAGTGCGCAAAAGCCGCGAAATGAAGAAGGCGCTGATGACCGACGCGCGCACTGGCGGCAACGCCGGCAGCAAGTCGGACAAAGGCGGCAAGCCCTCCGGCAAGCCCACCAAGCACCGTAAAGGCCCGTCGAAATCCGGCGCGCCACGCAAGAGCAAGAACAAGTCATGAGTCAGCTGGAAAAAATCTACGGTGTGCATGCCGTGCAGGCGCTTCTGCAGCACCATCCGAAGCGGGTCAAGCAGATCTGGCTGTCGGAAGGGCGCAGCGAGCCACGCATTCAGGCGTTGCTGGCACTGGCCGCAGAAAACCGTGTGCAGGTTGGGCAGGCCGAGCGCCGTGAGCTCGATGCCTGGGTCGAGGGCGTGCACCAGGGCGTTGTTGCCGAGGTCAGCCCGAGCCAGGTGTGGGGCGAATTGATGCTCGAGGAGTTGCTCGAGCGCACCGAAACGCCACCGCTGATCCTGGTGCTGGACGGTGTCACCGACCCGCACAACCTCGGTGCCTGCCTGCGCACCGCCGATGCTGCCGGGGCTACGGCAGTGGTCGTGCCCAAGGATAAATCCGCGACGCTGACACCAGTCGTGCGCAAGGTGGCCTGCGGCGCTGCGGAGGTGATTCCGCTGGTGGCCGTGACCAACCTGGCGCGTACCCTGGAGAAGCTTCAGCAGCGTGGTCTGTGGGTGGTGGGTACGGCCGGTGAGGCCGAGCAGGAGATCTATCAGCAGGACCTGACCGGCCCGTTGGTGATGATCATGGGCGCAGAAGGCAAGGGCATGCGCCGACTGACCCGTGAGCATTGCGATTTCCTGGTCAAGTTGCCAATGTCGGGCAGCGTCAGCAGTCTGAACGTTTCGGTGGCTACTGGCGTTTGCCTGTTCGAGGCAGTGCGCCAGCGTCAGGCCAAGCGCTGATCTGTCGCCTGTAACGGCCCTGTCGCCGGCAAGCCAGCTCCCGCAGGAACCACGCAAGGTTCAATGGCTGTGGTGATTCGCTGGAAGCTGGCGTGCCGGCGATAGGGGGCGCCCAGGCTAAAGTGTTTCCGGCTGTTCAAATAATCGCCAATCACCTTGCTTGTGCGCACCGCCTTCTCTACAATTGCGCCCCTTGCCGAGCTGGCAGGCGCGCATGTGCCTCCCCTCCATGGCAAGACATACAGTGTCATTCACTCCTTGTCTGACCAGATACGCTGGCAGACTACTAACCCGTAAGGAGCATTCATGCGTCATTACGAAATCATCTTCCTGGTTCACCCGGACCAGAGCGAGCAAGTCGGCGGCATGGTTGAGCGTTACACCAAGCTGATCGAAGAAGATGGTGGCAAGATCCACCGCCTGGAAGACTGGGGCCGTCGTCAACTGGCCTACGCAATCAACAATGTTCACAAGGCTCACTACGTGATGCTGAACGTTGAGTGCACCGGCAAGGCCCTGGCCGAGCTGGAAGACAACTTCCGCTACAACGATGCCGTGATCCGTAACCTCGTCATCCGTCGCGACGAAGCCGTAACCGGTCAGTCCGAGATGCTGAAGGCCGAAGAGAACCGCAGCGAGCGCCGTGAGCGTCGTGAGCGTCCTGAGCATGCTGACTCCGCCGAAGGCGACGACAGCAATGACAGCGACTCCAGCGATAACGCTGACGAGTAATCCACGGACCTTTTGAGGAGCCTATTACATGGCACGTTTCTTCCGTCGTCGTAAATTCTGCCGCTTCACTGCTGAAGACGTGAAAGAGATCGACTTCAAAGATCTCAACACCCTGAAAGCTTACGTATCCGAAACCGGCAAAATCGTTCCAAGCCGTATCACCGGTACCAAAGCTCGTTATCAGCGTCAGCTGGCTACCGCTATCAAGCGCGCCCGCTTCCTGGCCCTGCTGCCCTACACCGACAGCCACGGCCGCTGAGACCGGGTCGTCGACAAGTAGTAAGGGATAAGCATGCGAGCGTTGGCTGATTTCATCATGCGCGGTCGTGTGCAGGCCACCCTGGTGGTGGTCGTGAGTGCAGTATTACCGCTGCTGTTCTGGTTGAGTGCCGCTGCCGGGAGCCTTGTGCTGCTGCGGCGCGGGTTCAAGGACGCTTCAACGGTCATCGCTTTCGGCCTTTTGCCGGCGGTGGCCATTTGGGCCTTTGGTGATCCAAGCACCTTGCTGGTGCTGTTGGGAACATTGGGGCTGGCCGCCTTGTTGCGTGCCGGGCATTCCTGGAACCGGGTGTTGTTGTCCAGTGTTGTGTTGGGGTTGGTCTACAGCCTCATCCTGGACGCGGTACTGCGCGAAACCTTCGAGGTGTTGGCCAAGGCGCTTTCCGAAGCGCTGCCGCAAGTCGAAGGCAAGCCAGTCATTCCCGGTGAGCTGATCGGCCCTGTGCTGGTCGCTTCCACAGCGGTGATGCTGCAGTTGTTCAGCGTGCTGGCTTTGATGCTTGCGCGTTATTGGCAAGCAGCGTTGTACAACCCTGGAGGCTTCGGTCGCGAGTTTCGCGCCCTGAAGTTGCCGCGGGCAGTCATGCTGGCTCTGGTTGCCGCGATGGTGTTGGGTCCGTTCATCGGCCCGCAGTTCATCGTCCTGGCTTCTGCGTCCAGCCTGGTGCTCGTCCTGGCCGGCATCGCCTTGATGCATGGGCTGGTGGCACAGGGTCGGCTGGCCGGTTTCTGGCTGGTCGGCATGTACGTGACGCTGCCGCTGATAATGCAGCTGATTTATCCGTTGCTCGTGGTTCTGGCCATTGTCGACAGCCTGATTGATTTTCGCGGTCGCAAGTCCCCTGAGGGGAATGACTCCGCGAACGGTGAAGGTTAAAAGTTAAGAGGTTTTACCAAATGGAACTGATCCTGCTGGAAAAAGTCGCTAACCTGGGCAACCTGGGCGACAAAGTTAAGGTTAAGGCTGGTTACGGCCGTAACTTCCTGCTGCCATTCGGCAAGGCCACCGTTGCCAACGCCGCCAACCTGGCTGCGTTCGAAGAGCGTCGCGCCGAGCTGGAAAAAGCAGCTGCTGACCGTAAATCGTCGGCTGAAAGCCGCGCTGCCCAACTGGCCGAGCTGGAAGTGACCATCACTGCCACCGCTGGCGACGAAGGCAAGCTGTTCGGTTCGATCGGCACCCACGACATCGCTGACGCCCTGACCGCCTCCGGCGTTGAAGTGGCCAAGGCTGAAGTTCGTCTGCCGAACGGCACCATCCGTCAGGTTGGCGAATACGACGTAGCCGTGCACCTGCACAGCGACGTTGAAGCCACCGTACGTGTGGTCGTCGTAGCTGCCTAAGCTGCGCTGACTGGGTAGCTCCTCGCGGGCTGCCCGGTTAACATCGGGCACGTCCTGTCTCTGAACAGGCCGTGCCCTTTGTCTTTTTCATCCTCCAGAATTCTTTCGTGGCCATGAACGAGATCACCAATCCCGAACAGCTAGACCTGCAAACCGCTGCCCTCAAGGTGCCGCCGCATTCCATCGAGGCCGAACAGGCCGTGCTCGGTGGCCTGATGCTGGACAACAACGCCTGGGAGCGGGTGCTGGATCAGGTTTCGGATGGCGATTTCTATCGGCATGACCACCGCCTGATCTTCCGTGCCGTGCACAAGCTGGCCGACGCCAACCAGCCATTCGACGTCGTCACCCTGCACGAGCAACTGGACAAGGAAGGCTTGTCGACCCAGGTTGGCGGCCTGGCGTACCTGGCAGAACTTGCCAAGAACACCCCGTCGGTTGCCAACATCAAGGCCTACGCCGCGATCATTCGCGAGCGGGCAACGTTGCGCCAGCTGATCAGCATCAGTACCGACATCGCCGACAACGCCTTCAACCCGCAAGGGCGCAATGCCGCCGAAATTCTCGATGATGCCGAACGGCAGATCTTCCAGATCGCCGAGGCACGGCCTAAGACTGGCGGCCCAGTGGGCGTCAACGAACTGTTGACCCTGGCTATCGACCGTATCGACACGCTGTTCAACTCCGACAGCGACATCACCGGTGTTTCCACCGGTTTCACCGACCTGGACGAGAAAACCAGCGGGTTGCAGGCTGCCGACCTGGTCATCGTGGCCGGCCGTCCGTCGATGGGTAAGACCACCTTCGCCATGAACCTCGTGGAAAATGCCGTGTTGCGTACCGACAAGGCGGTGTTGGTGTTCTCCCTCGAGATGCCAGGTGAGTCGCTGATCATGCGTATGCTCTCGTCCCTTGGCCGCATCGACCAGACCAAGGTGCGTTCCGGTCAGTTGGATGATGACGACTGGCCGCGCCTGACGTCGGCGGTCAATTTGCTCAACGACCGCAAGCTGTTCATCGACGATACCGCCGGTATCAGCCCTTCGGAGATGCGGGCTCGTACCCGCCGCCTGGCGCGTGAACACGGCGAAATCGCCATGATCATGGTCGACTACCTGCAGCTGATGCAGATTCCGGGCTCGGCCGGTGACAACCGGACCAACGAAATTTCCGAGATTTCCCGCTCGCTAAAGGCCCTGGCCAAGGAATTCAACTGCCCGGTCATCGCCCTTTCGCAGCTCAACCGCTCCTTGGAACAGCGCCCGAACAAACGCCCTGTGAACTCCGACTTGCGTGAATCGGGTGCAATCGAGCAGGACGCCGACGTGATCATGTTCGTGTACCGGGATGAGGTGTACCACCCGGAGACCGAGCACAAAGGCGTTGCCGAAATCATCATCGGCAAACAGCGTAACGGCCCCATCGGCTTCGTCCGCCTGGCGTTTATCGGCAAGTACACCCGCTTCGAGAACCTCGCACCGGGCATGTACAACTTCGACGACGACGAATAAAAGGCTACGCGGGTATCACAGCCCACTAGCGTATGAATCCGACGGCTATCGTCGGATTTGGTCAAATTTTGTGCTATATTCCGCGCCCGCGATTTCCCTGCACAACAGAACCGGTCACTGACATGCAAGCAGCCAAACCACTCTACGACTATCCCAAGTACTGGGCCGAATGCTTCGGGCCAGCACCTTTCCTGCCGATGAGCAGGGAGGAGATGGATCTGCTCGGCTGGGATTCCTGCGATATCATCATCGTGACCGGTGATGCCTACGTCGATCATCCGTCATTCGGCATGGCCATCATCGGCCGCCTGCTGGAAGCCCAGGGCTTTCGCGTGGGCATCATTGCCCAGCCGAACTGGCAGTCCAAAGACGACTTCATGAAGCTTGGTGAGCCGAACCTGTTCTTCGGCGTCGCGGCGGGCAACATGGACTCGATGATCAACCGCTACACCGCAGACAAGAAAATCCGCTCTGACGATGCCTACACCCCGGGCGGCATGGCCGGCAAGCGCCCTGACCGCGCCAGCCTGGTGTACAGCCAGCGCTGCAAGGAAGCCTACAAGCATGTGCCGATCGTGCTCGGTGGCATCGAGGCATCGCTGCGCCGCATCGCCCACTATGACTACTGGCAGGACAAGGTTCGCCATTCGATCCTGATCGACGCCAGCGCCGATATCCTGCTGTACGGCAACGCCGAGCGGGCGATCGTCGAGGTCGCTCAGCGCCTGTCCAGTGGCCAGAGCATCGAAAGCATCACCGATGTGCGCGGTACCGCATTCGTGCGTCGTGACACGCCCGAGGGCTGGTACGAGATCGACTCGACCCGCATCGACCGCCCTGGCCGCGTCGACAAGATCATCAACCCGTACGTCAATACCCAGGACACCCAGGCCTGCGCCATCGAGCAGGCCAAGGGCGACCAGGAAGACCCGAACGAAGCCAAGGTCGTGCAGATCCTCGACAGCCCGCGCATGACCCGCGACAAGTCGGTGATCCGCCTGCCATCGTTCGAGAAGGTGCGTAACGACCCGGTGCTCTACGCCCACGCCAACCGTGTGCTGCACCTGGAGACCAACCCGGGCAACGCTCGTGCGCTGGTGCAGAAGCACGGCGAAGTGGATGTGTGGTTCAACCCGCCACCCATTCCCATGACCACCGAGGAAATGGACTACGTGTTCGGCATGCCCTATGCCCGTATTCCGCACCCGGCCTACGGCAAGGAGCGCATCCCGGCCTACGAGATGATCCGCTTCTCGGTGAACATCATGCGTGGCTGCTTCGGCGGGTGTACCTTCTGCTCGATCACCGAGCACGAAGGCCGGATCATCCAGAACCGCTCCCACGAGTCGATCCTGCACGAAATCGAGGAGATGCGTGACAAGGTGCCTGGCTTCACCGGCGTGGTCTCCGACCTTGGCGGGCCGACGGCCAACATGTACCGCATCGCCTGCAAGAGCCCGGAGATCGAGAAGCACTGCCGCAAGCCGTCGTGCGTGTTCCCGGGCATCTGCGAAAACCTCAACACCGACCACAGCTCGCTGATTGAGCTTTATCGCAAGGCACGCGCCCTGCCGGGTGTGAAGAAGATCCTTATCGCGTCGGGCCTGCGCTATGACTTGGCGGTGGAATCGCCCGAGTACGTCAAGGAGCTGGTCACCCACCACGTGGGCGGTTACCTGAAGATTGCCCCGGAGCACACCGAGCGTGGCCCGCTGGACAAGATGATGAAGCCGGGCATCGGCTCCTACGACCGCTTCAAGCGCATGTTCGAGAAGTACTCGAAAGAGGCGGGCAAGGAGCAGTACCTGATTCCGTACTTCATCGCTGCGCACCCGGGCACCACCGACGAAGACATGATGAACCTGGCCCTGTGGCTCAAGGGCAACGGCTTCCGCGCCGACCAGGTGCAGGCGTTCTACCCGTCGCCCATGGCCTCGGCCACGGCCATGTACCACTCGGGCAAGAACCCGCTGCGCAAGGTCACTTACAAGAGTGAAGGCGTGGAGATCGTCAAGAGCGACGAGCAGCGGCGCTTGCACAAGGCGTTCCTGCGCTACCACGATCCGAAGGGTTGGCCGATGCTGCGTGAGGCGCTGGAGCGTATGGGCCGGGCCGACCTCATCGGCCCGGGCAAGCACCAGTTGATCCCGCTGCACCAGCCGCAGACCGACACCTACCAGAGTGCACGGCGCAAAAACTCGACACCGGCCGGCAGCCACAAGGTGGGCAAGGATCAGAAGATCCTCACTCAGCACACCGGTCTGCCGCCGCGTGGCAGCGACGGCAGCAAGCCGTGGGACAAGCGTGAGAAGGCCAAGGCTGAAGCGTTCGCCCGCAATCAGCAGGCGGCCAAGGAGCGCAAGGAAGCGGCAAAAGGTGGTGGCAAAGGCAACAAGAAGCCGCGCCAGCCTGTCATTCCGCGCTGATTGGTTCTCGGGGCTGCTTTGCAGCCCATCGCGACACAAGGCCGCTCCTGCAATGTCCGCGCAAGCACAATTCATTCGGCGGCGCGGTCGATGTAGGAGCGGCCTTGTGTCGCGAAAGGACCGCAAAGCGGTCCCAAAAGCCTCTGGGTCAATCAGGCTTCTTGTCGACCCACTTTCCCGACAAGGCCGAGAAAACCACACCACTTCTCGTTGAATCCATTCACATCAAACAAATCTGGCCTTAATGTTCCAAGGCAGCTTTCACTCCGGGCGGGAGAACTCGCAGATCGCACCGCTTGCGCCGTGGGCATAAGCGGCGAGCAGGCTGTTCATGAAACTTGAGAGGGACATTGGCACAGCTCCTAAATGAGAGGTTGTCCCATCGTCTATTAAAAGGGCATGATGTGCCCTTAGATTGGTTGTATACAATCCATTGAACAATTCAACTGGCTGGCCGCTTGACACCCCCTTGACGCATGTCAGCAAGGGGCTGAACGGTTTCAGGCAGTCTCGCAATTGATAAAACCCTGCCAAGGAGATTCATGATGTTTGCGAAAGCTGTAGCGGTATCCCTGCTGACCCTCGCCAGCGCCTCCGTCTTCGCCGCCGAGTGCTCGGTAACTGTCGACTCGACTGACCAGATGTCCTACACCACCAAGGAATTCACCGTCGACAAGAGCTGCAAAGAGTTCACCGTGAAACTGACCCATTCCGGCAACCTGCCGAAAAACGTCATGGGCCACAATCTGGTGATCAGCAAGACTGCCGACATGCAGGCCATTGCCACTGAAGGCATGAGCCAAGGCATCGACAAAGGCTATCTGAAAGAAGACAACGCCAACATCATCGCCCACACCGCGATGATCGGTGCACCTGAGAAAGAAACCGAAGTGAAGTTCGATACTTCCAAGCTGGAAGCGGGTGGCGATTACAGCTTCTTCTGCACCTTCCCCGGCCACATCTCGATGATGAAGGGCAAGGTTGTAGTCAAGTAATGACAGCTTGAAAGCAGGGGAGGGCTTTGCCCTCCTTCGCGACACAAGGCCGCTCCTACAGGACTGTAGGAGCGGCCTCGTGTCGCGAAAGGGCCGCAAAGCGGCCCCAGAGGTCTTACGGTGCGAACGGCAGTTCGCGCTTGTGCTGGGTCTTGCGATAGGTGGCGACGATGATGTCGAACGCTTCCTGCTCAACCGGCAGCCCATGCAGGAAGGCATCGATCTGCTGGTAGGTCACGCCATGCGAGGCCTCGTCAGGCTTGCCTGGTTCCAGGTCTTCCAGGTCCGCAGTAGGCACCTTCTCCACCAGCGATTCCGGCGCCCCAAAGCTGCGCGCAATGGCCCGCACCTGGTTCTTCACCAGGCCGCTCAACGGGGCCAGGTCGCAGGCACCGTCACCAAACTTGGTAAAGAAGCCCATCACCGCCTCGGCGGCGTGGTCGGTGCCGATTACCAGGCCCGCACGAGCGCCAGCGATTGTGTACTGCGCGACCATGCGCGTACGCGCCTTGACGTTGCCCACGACGAAGTCCACCAGTGATGGCGAGCCGTCTTTCAATGCTTGCACCTCAGCGGCCAGTGCACGCACGGCAGGTGCAATATCAACGGTGTGCACTTCATCGGCGTTGATCACTTCCAGGCACGCCTGGGCGTCGTGCTCGTCATGCTGTACCTGGTACGGCAGGCGCACGGCAATGAAGCGGTAGGCCGGGTCGCTGCTTTCGGCGCGCAACTCGTTGATGGCGCGTTGGGCGAGCAGGGCGGCAGTCAGCGAATCGACGCCCCCGCTGATGCCCAGTACCAGGGTCTTGAGACGGGCGTTGGCCAGGCAATCCTTGATGAACGCCACGCGCCGGGCGACTTCGGCCTCGAGCGCAGCGGCGTCTGCGAACGGCGGCTGCACGTTGAGCGCCTGGGCAATCTCTTGCTGAACGGCTTGCATGGGTTACTCCTTGCTGGGGATTTTGAACACGTGACGCATGTAGGCGACGAAGTTCTCGTCGCGGCACTGGGTCTTGGCGGCCTCGTCAGAGATCTTCGCCACCGGCGAGCCGTTGCAGTCGGTCATTTTAAGCACGATATTCATCGGCGCCACGCCGGGCATGTCGCAGGTCAGGTTGGTGCCGATTCCGAAACTGACGTTTATGCGCCCGCGCAGGGCACGGAAGATCTGCAACGCGCGGGTCAGGTTGAGGCCGTCGGAGAACACCAGGGTCTTGGTCATCGGGTCGATTCCCAGCCTCTGGTAATGGGCGATGGCCTTTTCCGCCCAGGCCACCGGCTCACCCGAGTCATGGCGCAGGCCGTCGAACAGCTTGGCGAAGTACAAGTCGAAATCGCTGAGGAAGGCATCCATGGTGATGCAGTCGGTCAGGGCGATGCCGAGCAGGCCGCGGTACTCCCGGACCCAGCAGTCCAGGGCGGCGATCTGGCTGTCGATCAGCCGCGGGCCGAGCTGCTGGTGGGCCATGATCCATTCGTGGGCCATGGTGCCCAGCGGCTTGATATCCAGTTTCCATGCCAAATCGACGTTGCTGGTACCGACGAAGCGGGCCGGGAAGTCATCGCGCAGTACCCGCACCACCTCCTCCTGCACGCGGCTGGAAAAACGCCGGCGGGTGCCGAAGTCGGCCACTTGAAGCTCGGCCAGTTCGTCGACGCTGGCATGCGCCTGCAGCCAGTCGAACTTGCGGTAAAGCTGGTCACGGGCCTCGGCCAGGCGCATGCGTGGGTGCAGGTGGCGGTTGCGCACTTCGCTGATGATGGCCAGCAGCGGGACTTCGAAGAGGATCACATGCAGCCAGGGGCCTTTGAGGCGCAGGTACAGCTGGTCGCTCTCGATTCCCACCCGTACATAGCGCAGGTTGAAACGGAACAGGCGCAGGAAACGCAGGAAATCGGGCTTGAGGAAGCTGATGCGTTCGAGGAAGGCCAGCTGGCCATCATCGAGGGTAAGTTCGCTCAGCCGTTCGAGCTGGTTGCGGATCTCGCCCAAGTAGGGGCGCAAGTCTTCGCCATTGCGGCAGCGGAATTCCCACTCCACGTCGGCATCCGGGTAGTTGTGCAGAACGCCCTGCATCATGGTGAGCTTGTAGAAGTCGGTGTCGAGCAGGTTGTGCACGATGCGCTCAGCGAATGCGCTCTCGCTCATCAGGGTGGGCTCCAAAGCGGCGAATGGCGGTCATTGTGCCACAGGAATTGTGCCGAACTTGCCGGCAACGCGTTACCGGCGGGAGCGGGTTCGCCCGCAAAGAGGCCGAAACCGACAAAACAGGTGTTTTTCTGTGCACCAGCTAGCCTTGAAACGGTGCCGCCTGTAGCAGTTGCGCACCAGTGGTGTGCACTTCGGTGACGTCTGCTGTTACAGGGTGGTTGCACGTAAACACTTGTCAGGGTTGCAATGATGGCACTGGGCGGTTGCTCCTTGTTTGCGCGCATGGTGGCGCTGGTCGCGTGGCAGACGGTTGCACACTCAGTAAAGAAAAGGCCGTCGGTCGCCTCGACGCGGCCCCAACAGTGTGATTTCCCGGAAGACAAAACCGATGGCACGGCCCTTGCTCTGAGCACAGGGCTGAGAAGTTGTAGTGCCAACCAAAAAAAACTCTAGGAGCACCACCTCATGTCGCAGACGTTTTACAAGAAAGGTTTCCTGGCACTGGCCGTAGCTACGGCACTGGGTGTTTCTTCGTATGTTCAGGCCGACGTCAAGATCGGTGTCGCGGGCCCGATGACCGGTGCTAACGCAGCGTTTGGCGAGCAATACATGAAAGGTGCCCAGGCGGCAGCTGACAAGATCAACGCTGCCGGTGGCGTCAACGGCGAGAAAATCATCCTGGTCAAAGGCGATGACGCCTGCGAGCCGAAACAGGCTGTATCGGTTGCCAACCGTTTGGTCGATCAGGACAAGGTAATCGGTGTGGTGGGCCACTTCTGCTCCTCCAACACCATTCCAGCTTCCGAGGTGTATGACGAAGCAGGCGTGATCGCCATCACCCCTGGCTCTACCAACCCACAAGTCACCGAGCGCGGGCTGAGCGCCATGTTCCGCATGTGCGGCCGTGACGACCAGCAGGGCATCGTTGCCGGTGACTACATCGTCGATGTGCTCAAGGGCAAGAAGGTGGCGGTGCTGCACGACAAGGATACCTACGGCCAGGGCCTGGCCGATGCAACCAAGGCGCAGCTGGAGAAGCGTGGCGTCAAGCCGGTGCTGTATGAAGGCCTGACCCGTGGCGAGAAAGACTTCAGCGCCGTGGTGACCAAGATCCGCTCCACCGGTGCCGACGTGGTCTACTTTGGCGGCCTTCACCCCGAAGCCGGTCCGCTGGTACGTCAACTGCGCGAACAAGGCCTGAAGGACGTCAAGTTCATGTCCGATGACGGCATCGTCACCGACGAACTGGTCGCAACTGCGGGCGGCGCCCAGTACGTAGACGGCGTGTACATGACCTTCGGCGCCGACCCGCGCATGCTGCCAGACAGCAAGGCGGTGGTGGAAGAATTCCGCAAAGCCGGTACCGAGCCTGAAGGCTACACCCTCTACGCCTACGCTTCGCTGCAAGCCCTGGCCGCTGCCTTCAACGGCGCCAAGTCGAACAAGGGCGAAGACGCTGCCAAGTGGCTCAAGGCCAACCCGGTGCAGACCGTCATGGGCGAGAAGAAGTGGGACAGCAAGGGCGACCTGACTGTCTCCGACTACGTGGTCTACCAGTGGGACAAGGACGGCAAGTACCACCAGCTGGAAAAACAAAAATAACAACGGCAACCAGCCCGGGCCTGCGCCCGGGCCGATGCCCCTGCGGTACCTGTCTTTATTCGGAGATCTGCACGGTTCTGCGCTGCGAGGGCCGCTTTATCCGTGGCCTGGCGTGGTCGGCGCTTGTGCAGTCTCAATCAGGTGAGATTGCGTTATGGATGGTATTTTCCTGCAGCAACTGGTCAACGGCCTGACCCTCGGGTCGGTCTATGGCCTGATCGCCATCGGCTACACAATGGTCTATGGCATCATCGGCATGATCAACTTCGCGCACGGCGAGGTGTATATGATTTCCGCGTACCTCGCGGCAATCAGCCTGGCATTGCTGGCTTATTTCGGTATCGAGTCGTTCCCCCTGCTGATGTTGGGCACCTTGTTGTTCACCATCGTCGTCACGGGTGTGTATGGCTTCACCATTGAACGCATCGCCTACAAACCCCTGCGCAACTCCACCCGCCTGGCACCGCTGATCAGTGCCATCGGCATCTCGCTGATCCTGCAAAACTATGCGCAGATTAGCCAGGGCGCCCGCCAGCAAGGCGTGCCGACCCTGCTCGAAGGCGCCTGGCGCGTCGAAGTGGGCACTGGCTTCGTGCAACTGACCTACACCAAGATCTTCATCCTGATTGCCGCATTCGTCGGCATGGGGCTGCTCACCTATGTGATCAAGTACACCAAGCTCGGCCGTATGTGCCGCGCTACCCAGCAAGACCGCAAGATGGCCTCGATCCTTGGCATCAACACCGACCGGGTGATCTCCTACGTGTTCGTCATCGGCGCGGTGATGGCTGCGCTTGCCGGTGTGCTGATCACCATGAACTACGGCACCTTCGACTTCTACGCCGGCTTCATCATCGGCATCAAGGCATTCACCGCTGCGGTGCTCGGCGGCATCGGCTCGCTGCCCGGCGCCATGTTGGGCGGGATTATCCTGGGTATTTCCGAGTCGTTGTTCTCTGGCCTGATCAACTCCGACTACAAGGACGTGTTCAGCTTCTCGCTGCTGGTGCTGATCCTTATCTTCCGCCCACAAGGCCTGTTGGGTCGCCCGCTCGTGGCTAAGGTGTGAACATGTCCACTGCCAAAACTGCCTCCGTTTCCGAAACCCAAGGTTTCGATCTCAAACGCAGCCTGCTGGAGACCATCGTCGCCGGCCTGCTCGCGCTCATTGTCTTTGGTCCGGTCGTCGGCGTGGTGCTCGACGGCTACAGCTTCAATGCCGAACCCCGCCGCGTGGCCTGGCTGGTCGGTGGCGTGATGGCCGGGCGCTTCCTGCTCAGCCTGTATCTGCAGACCGCAGCAGGCAAACGCATGTTGCAAGGCTTCGACAGCGGCGGCTCGGGGGTGCACGTCAATGCACCGAACTACAAGTCGCGTCTGCGTTACATCATTCCGGCGCTGATCGTGATCGCAATCGTCTTCCCCATCTTCGCCAACAAGTACCTGCTGACCGTGGTCATCCTCGGCCTGATCTACGTGCTGCTGGGCCTTGGCCTGAACATCGTGGTGGGCCTGGCGGGCCTGCTCGACCTGGGCTACGTGGCGTTCTACGCCATCGGCGCCTATGGCCTGGCGCTGGGCTACCAGTACCTGGGGCTGGGGTTCTGGAGTGTGCTGCCACTGGCGGCCATCGCCGCAGCTCTGGCGGGGTGCATACTGGGCTTCCCGGTGTTGCGCATGCACGGTGACTACCTGGCGATCGTGACCCTGGGCTTTGGCGAGATCATCCGGCTGGTACTGAACAACTGGCTGTCGTTCACCGGTGGCCCGAACGGCATGCCGGCCCCGGCGCCGACCTTTTTTGGCCTGGAGTTCGGCCGTCGAGCCAAGGATGGCGGGGTGCCGATCCACGAGTACTTCGGCTTCGATTACAACGCCAATCTGAAGTTCGTGTTCATCTATGCCGTGCTGTTCCTGGTCGTGCTGGCGGTGCTGTACATCAAGCATCGGCTGACCCGCATGCCGGTTGGCCGCGCTTGGGAAGCGCTGCGTGAAGACGAAATCGCCTGCCGCTCGATGGGCCTGAACCATGTGCTGGTCAAGCTTTCGGCCTTCACCCTCGGGGCCTCCACTGCGGGCCTTGCCGGGGTGTTCTTCGCCACCTACCAAGGCTTCGTCAACCCGTCCTCGTTCACGTTCTTCGAGTCGGCGCTGATTCTGGCCATTGTCGTACTTGGCGGCATGGGTTCGACCGTGGGCGTAGTGATCGCTGCGTTCGTACTGACTGTAGCGCCGGAGCTGCTGCGCAGCTTCTCCGAATACCGGGTGCTGCTGTTCGGTGTGCTGATGGTGCTGATGATGATCTGGCGACCGCGTGGGCTGATCCGCATCAGCCGTACCGGTGTGGTCCCGCGTAAAGGAGTCGCGCCATGAGCGACGAAATCATTCTCTCGGTCGATAACCTGATGATGCAGTTCGGTGGCATCAAGGCGCTCAGCGACGTCAGCCTCAAGGTCAAGCGTAACCAGATCTTCGCCCTGATCGGCCCCAACGGCGCTGGCAAGACCACGGTGTTCAACTGCCTGACCGGTTTCTACAAGGCCAGCGGCGGGCGCATCGAGCTGAACGTGCGCGGTAGCCATACCAACGTCATCCAGTTGCTTGGTGAGCGCTTCCAGGCGGCGGACTTCGTTTCGCCGGCACGTTTTGGTTCGCGCCTGTACTACAAGATGTTCGGTGGCACCCACCTGGTCAACCGCGCCGGGCTGGCGCGCACCTTCCAGAACATTCGCCTGTTCAAGGAAATGTCGGTGGTGGAAAACCTGCTGGTAGCCCAGCACATGTGGGTCAACCGCAACCTGCTGGCCGGCGTGCTCAACACCAAGGCGTACCGCAAGGCCGAGAGCGATGCCCTGGACCACGCATTCTACTGGCTGGAGGTGGTCGATCTGGTCGACTGTGCCAACCGCTTGGCCGGGGAGCTTTCGTATGGCCAGCAGCGCCGCCTGGAAATCGCCCGGGCCATGTGCACGCGGCCGAAGATCATCTGCCTCGACGAACCGGCGGCCGGCCTCAACCCGCAGGAGACCGAAGCACTTAGCCGTATGATCCGCGTGCTGCGTGACGAGCACGACATCACCGTGGTGCTGATCGAACACGATATGGGCATGGTCATGAGCATTTCCGACCATATCGTCGTGCTCGACCACGGCAACGTCATCGCCGAAGGCGCGCCGCAGGATATCCGCCATAACCCGACGGTGATAGCCGCCTACCTGGGTGCCGACGAAGAGGAGCTGGTATGAGTGCACCCATTCTGGAACTGAAAGACCTGGACGTGTTCTACGGGCCGATCCAGGCATTGAAAAAGGTCTCGATGCACATCGATGAAGGTGAGACGGTGAGCCTGATCGGCGCCAACGGTGCCGGCAAGTCGACCCTGCTGATGTCCATCTTCGGCCAGCCGCGCGCAGCCTCCGGGCAGATTGTCTACCGTGGCACCGACATTACCCGCAAGTCGTCGCACTACATCGCATCCAATGGCATCGCCCAGTCGCCTGAAGGGCGCCGGGTTTTCCCCGACATGAGCGTCGAGGAAAACCTGATGATGGGGACCATCCCTATCGGTGACAAATATGCCAGTGAGGACATGCAGCGCATGTTCGAGCTGTTCCCACGGTTGAAGGAGCGGCGAAACCAGCGTGCGATGACCATGTCCGGTGGTGAGCAGCAGATGCTGGCTATCGCCCGTGCGCTGATGAGTCGGCCCAAATTGCTGCTGCTCGACGAGCCGTCGCTGGGGCTGGCGCCGATCGTGGTCAAGCAGATCTTTTCAACCCTGCGCGAACTGGCCAAGACCGGGATGACCATCTTTTTGGTGGAGCAGAACGCCAACCATGCCTTGAAGTTGTCCGACCGGGCCTATGTGATGGTCAACGGCGAGATTCGCATGACCGGCACCGGGCAGGAGTTGTTGGTCAACGAAGAGGTTCGCAGCGCCTATCTTGGCGGGCACTAAGCTGAATCCGGGGCTGCTTTGCGGCCCCAATCGTCATCACTTGGCGGATGTGGACAACTTGTCGCATATCTTTCTTGAGCCACGCCACAATCCCTGCGCAAGCCATTGTTTCCACAGGCTCATTGTTGTCCACGGATAATGTGGAACCGCCTGTGGAAAACATGGTGGCATCTAGCTGCAAGCCTTTGAAATCAAGGCTTGCGCGGTTCTGTTCATATTTTGATCAGTCGGCGTTTGTGGATGATTCGGTGCGTGTTTCCACTAGCGCAATGAAGTGCGCAGCCATACGCGATGCGCTGTGGATAACTCTGTGCAAAACCCTTGGACAGAGTGCTGTAAGCGGCATGTTTGAAAGCGTTGCGCCATCCCCGCAACGTTGAGGGTGACCATAGTTCGCTGAAAGGTTTCCGCCTGATGATCAAGTTGCCCCCAATCCATGGGGAAAGCCTTGTGGATAACATGCGCATAGCTCGCGCTGGACCCTCTATCATGAGGCTTTGCGGGTAATGTACAAAAAATGACCAAGTGCTTCTATGGCTTGCTGACGACACCCGTCGCGGGCATGCTGCAAAGCTTGCCGAAAATAATCCACAGCGAGGAACAGAGCATGACGTCCACCGTATTCATCACTGGCGCGACTTCCGGTTTTGGCGAGGCCACGGCTCGCCGCTTCGCCGATGCCGGCTGGAAGCTGATTCTTACGGGCCGGCGCAAGGATCGCCTGGATGCCCTGTGCGCCGAACTGTCGGCCAAGACCGAAGTGCATGGCCTGGTGCTCGATGTACGTGACCGCAAGGCCATGGAGCACGCCATTGGCAACCTGCCGGAGGGCTTTGACAAGCTGCGCGGGCTGGTCAACAACGCAGGCCTTGCGCTGGGCGTCGATGCGGCGCAGAACTGCAGCCTGGACGACTGGGAAACCATGGTCGATACCAACATCAAGGGCCTGATGTACACAACCCGTTTGCTGCTGCCACGCCTGATCGCCCACGGGCGTGGGGCGTCGATTCTCAACGTGGGGTCGGTGGCGGGCAACTACCCATACCCGGGCAGCAATGTTTATGGTGGTACCAAGGCGTTCGTCGGCCAGTTCTCGCTGAGCCTGCGTTGTGACTTGCGTGGCACGGGTGTGCGTGTCAGCAACCTTGAGCCAGGGCTGTGTGAAAGTGAGTTTTCGCTGGTGCGGTTCGGTGGGGACCAGGCCAAGTATGATGCCACCTACGCCGGTGCCGAGCCTATTCAGCCGCAGGATATCGCCGAGACCATCTTCTGGATCCTCAACCAGCCGGCCCACATCAACATCAACAGCCTGGAACTTATGCCGGTGAGCCAGGACTGGGCTGGGTTATCGATTGATCGTTCGGTGAAGGGCTGATGCAATAGGGTTGCTTCGCTGCCCAATCGCCGGCAAGCCGGCTGCCACAGGTGTTGCGGCCCCGCTTGCCCTGTGGAAACCAGCTTGCCGGCAATTGCGTCAGTTCAGGCGCTGCAAGCCTTCCAGGCAAGTCGCCAGGTGATAGGGCGTAGTCGAAGGCATGTCATGCCTGCTGACCGCACCTTCACCATCGCGGCACTCATACCAGCCTCCATCGTGCAGGAAGCGCTGGTGCATTGCCTGCAACTGCTCAGCCAGCTTCACTCCACTCCCTGGCCGCAGTGCAAGCGCCCGCAGATACTCAGCCTGTGCCCAGATCCGCTGGGTCGCATCGATCACCTTGCCATCCACGGCCAGCATTGCCAGCACCGCAGCATCCTTCACTCCGCACTGCTCGGCGTAACCGAATGCGCGGTCGATCGACGCATGCAGCGGCGTGCCGCGCAGCAGTGCCGAGGTATGCAGCAGGTAGAACCACTCGAACTGATGCCCCGGCTCGAACCAGTTATCCACAGCACTGCGGGGTTTTTCCAGCATCAGGCCATGTTGCGGCTCGATGAAGTGCGCCTGCAGGGATTGGCACAGTTGCAGCAGTGCCTGTTGAACACCTTGGTCTGCACGCACGGAAAGAACTTGCAGGAAGGCTTCGGCCAAGTGCATCTGTGGGTTCTGCAGCGGGCCGCTGCCGAGGTCGGCCCAGTCTTCACCGAGGCTCGCTTCGTAGAGGCCGTCATCGCGGGCAAACTGCTCGCTGACGATCTCAAGGGCAGCATTGAGTGCCGACTCCACCAGGCCTTCGCGGACTTTGCCCCAGTAATGAGCGCAGGCAAACACGATGAATGCATGGGTGTAGAGGTCCTTGCGCCGGTCCAGCGGCTTGCCTTGGGCATCGATGCTGTAGAACCAGCCGCCATGTTCGGCGTCGTGGAAATGCCGCTGCAGTGAGCGGAACAGCGCTGCCGCACGCTCGGCCGCGCCGGGTTGTTCGATGCGGCTGCTGAATAGGTACAACTGACGCGCGCAGGCCATCGCCCGGTACCGCTGCACCGGCAGCGGGTGGTGAGTGGCATCCAGTGCCTCGTAGGGCAGCGCCATTTCGGCATTCCAGCCCGGGCCCAGCCACAGCGGCACGATGCGTTCGGCGAAGTGCTGGTTGAAGCGGGCAAGTTCGGCTGGAGTGGGGCGGGGGTCGGACATGAATGCGCTCGTCACAATCGGGCAGTGCGCCATGGTAGCAGAAGTGCGCTTCAGCCCGGATTACCCAGACCCTGCCAATGCCGTGCACCGACGAAGATGAAGCGTAACTGCTGGGTTATCTTGTCCCGTGCGCTCAGGGCCTGTGGATAACCTTGCTCCGGGTTGTCGATCAGTTCCGGCAGGGTGGCAAACACGGTCTTCACCACCAGGTCGGCAATCACCGCCAGCGCTGCATCGTTCAGGTGCTGCCAGCGTTTCATTCGCGCAAGATCGGTGGCCAGGTCGTTGCTGATACCTTGGCGCAGGCGGCCGATGGCCTGGCGCACCGCCTGCGAGCCGCCGTACTGCTCGCGGGCCAGGAATAGGAACTGTGCCCGGTGGGCGGCTACCACGTCGAGGAAGATGCGTACCGAGGCGTCGGTGATACCCCCCAGTTCGAACTCGTTCTGCCGCACCAGGCGGATGGTCTGGCGGAAGGTGTCATCGACCTCGGCCACCAGGGCCAGGCCAAGGGCATCCATGTCGGGGAAGTGCCGATAGAACCCGGTGGGCACGATGCCGGCGGCCTTGGCCACTTCGCGCAGGCTGATGCTGCCGAAACCACGGCCACTTTCCATGAGCTGGCAGGCCGCATCGAGCAGGGCCTGGCGGGTCTGTAGCTTCTGTTCGGCGCGCGGCAGCATGTCAGGTCATTGATCGCGAAGGAAACCTGCACTTTATTGGCTCATGGACAAAAGTCAAAAAAAGGTTTCACGCTGCCTGCCCGTCGTGGTGGCGGGAAGCGTAATGCTCGATGTAGCTGTCGCTGCTGATCGGCGCCTCTAACATTCTCATGTCCATGCGTTTCAACCGCTCCAGAATCAAGGGTGCATGCTGCACCAGCAGTGCCTGTTTGCGGTTTGCCCAGCTCCTGATCTGCCTGGAGGATGCTGCCTGGGTCCGTACCAGCGCCACAGCGTGTTGCTCTAACTGGCTGAGCAGAAACACATCGAGGATAACGCCATCCAGTGGGCTTTCATTGACATGGGCCAGGTAGCGCACACTGGCAATGCGTACCCCCAGCAGCTTGGCCAGCAGCAGCATGTCCTCGCTTTTCAAGAACCGGTCACGCTTGTCGGCAATGCCTGAGCGGAGGAGGTCGATACAGGTATCGAGGTGTTCGAGCAGACGCTGGCGCTTTTTGCCGGTCACCGCGTGCGCGCTGGCTGGGGCCGCGTGTTTCATGTAGTAGGCAGCGGCTTTGAGCATGATCACCAGATTTTCGCCTTCGGCGGTGATCGCGCCATTATTGTTCAACAGGTAACCGATGATCTTGTTCGCCGCGAACATACCTTGTGCGCCACAACGTTCACGGCAGCGCACCAGAATGTCCTGGCTGGCCCAGGTCGAAACTGCCTTGAGAATTGCCACTTCGTTGAGTACATCAGGCGCTAAAGGCTTGAGCGCATCCTTGCCGTGCCCGGCGACGATCTGTTCAAGCCACGCGGCATGAACAAGGTTGGTCACGACATCAATGGCCAGTGGGTGGCGATAGGTGGGATGGGCAAGCAAGTTGACCGGGCCGGCCGGGCTGAAGGTCTGGCGTTTCTGTGCGTAGGTGTAATTGATATGCAAGCCGGCCATCGCCACTGCCAGGGCGCAACTGGCCATGCACAGCTTGCCGGATTGGACACGTTCGATGGAGCGCATGAAGCGTTGACTGCGTGTAGTGTCCAGCGTGCGCAGTTGCCCATCGCGGTCCAGTTCGATGGTGCCTCGCTGCAAAAGGGCCTCGTAAGGGAGTTCGACGTTTTCGAACGAGGTCATGGCATTGTCCAGGTGCATCCCCGGTTTGTGGCCCAGTGCAGTAATACGAACACCGGGGTACGCCATGTCGCCCGCGTGCAGCGGCACAAGAAACGGCAAGATACCGATGAACTTGTCGTTGACCATCAGGCGCGCCATTACCACCGCGATCTTGGGCAATGGACTGTGCGTGCTGTTTGGCATGAACTTGTAGGATTGGCGGCTGGGCGAATCAAGCACGAATACCTGCCGCTCGGGGCAATAGCGTGCTTCTGTTTCCAGTGAAAAAAGATTGCTGCCATACCCCAGTTCCGTGGCGAGGTATACACCGATTGCATTGCCTTCGTTCAACTGTTTGTACAGGCTGCGCACATAGTCACTGTCATTGCCCATCGATTTGATCGAGCCCATGCACAAGTTGTAATGAATGGAGATCATCGATGCCAGGGCACCGTCATGTATGGCACAGGTTGTATGAAACCGAAGCAACTTAGGCAGATCGGCAAGCAATGCATCGCCCTGCAGGCTTGGCTGCGCCAACAGTTCAGTAAAGGTTCGTTTGGCCTCTTCGCTGTTCTCGATCGGCCGGGCAATGAGCGCCAGCAGTCTTTCGTCCAGCCAGTCAGGCCTGAGTGCTATCAGATCAGTTGCCGGGTTTCTCATTTGAACGCTCCGTAGCCATACTTTCAGTAACCTAGCAATGGCGATGGGCGATTTGAAACTAGCAGAATTACCAGTTGCGCGGGGCGGTGTTGCCTGAAAACAAAGCCCGGTCAATTGACCGGGCTGGGAGGAGGGTGGGCACATTGATGCAGGTTGTTGTTTTCGGCCATGGAGATCAGCTCACACGGCTGATTTCGATCAGTCGATCCGAACCGCCTTCCGCAACACGGCCGGTGCGTTCGATCAGGCGATCCGAACCGCCTTCCGCAACACGGCCGGAGCGCTCGATCAGGCGATCCGAGCCACCTTCCGCAACACGGCCGGTGCGTTCGATCAGACGATCCGAGCCACCTTCCGCAACACGGCCGGTGCGCTCGATCAGGCGATCCGAACCGCCTTCGGCAACACGGCCACTGCGTTCGATCAGACGCTCGGCACCACCTTCGGCAATGGTCTTCAGCGGTTGGGCTATTTCAACAGCGCTGGAGCGCGATTCGGCGGTCAGGTGCTGATCGGCAGCTGGGACGGCGAAGGCGTTGGCAGCAAGAATGGACAGCGTCAGGGTCAGCAATTGGCGTTTCATGATTTCGGTGCTCCTCTCGGGGGCTGGAAAGTGGGTACGAAGCCAATGCTACGCTCGGTAACGCCAGAGAGAAGTTCATACGGATAATGGTAACAATCGATGGTATTGATAGCGCAGTGTCAAGGCTCTAACGCAGGTGTTTCAAGGCATCCTGTGGTTAAAAGCTGAGCAAGTGGGCAAGAAAACTTCGCTATCATGGGCTTCATGGATAAAACCCTAAGGGCTTTCATCAGTCCGAGATACTGAGTGCCATCGTTGTGCCCGTTCTGCCCCAAGCCGTCAGGAGAATAACGCAATGACGCGTCCCGCCAGAATCCTCGCCTGGACCCTTACCAGCCTACTGACCCTGCTGGCGATACTGGTGGTGGTGATCGCCACTTTCGACTGGAACCGCGTCAAGCCGCTGCTCAATGAGAAAGTATCCGAAGCGTTGCACAGGCCGTTCGCGATCAACGGTAACCTGGCGGTGCACTGGCGCACTGAGCCGGAAGAAGGGGGGTGGCGCGCCTGGGTACCGTGGCCGCACTTCATTGCGGAGGACCTGACCCTAGGCAATCCCGAGTGGCTGAAGGAGCCGAAGATGGTCGGCCTGGAGCGTGTGGAATTTCGACTGGCGCCGCTGCCGCTGGTATTCCAGCAGATCGTCATCCCGCGCATCGACCTGGTCAAACCCACCGCCAGCCTTACTCGCCTAGCCGATGGCCGCGCCAACTGGACCTTCGATTTCGGCCCCAAGGATGAGAATGCGCAGCCCTCCAAGTGGCAGCTGGACATCGGCGCCATCGGTTTTGACCAAGGTAATGTCAGCTTCGACGACCAGACTCTGAAAACCAGTATGAAGGTGCAGATCGACCCTCTGGGCAAACCGATCCCGTTCAGCGATATCGTTGGCAAAGCCAGCGCGGAAAAGGCCGGCGGAGCCCAGGATTACGCCTTCGGGCTAAAGGCCCAGGGCCGCTACAAAGGCCAGCCTGTTTCCGGCACGGGCAAGATCGGTGGCCTGCTGGCGCTGCAGGACGCCAGCCAGCCGTTCCCGCTGCAGGCCGACGTGCGGATTGCCGATACCCATGTGGTACTCGCCGGCACCCTGACCGACCCGCGCAACCTGGGTGCGCTGGACCTTCGCTTGCGCTTGTCCGGCGCCAGCCTGGGCAACCTTTATCCGCTGACGGGGGTGACTCTGCCAGACACCCCAGCCTACGAGACTGATGGCCACTTGACCGCCAACCTGCATGCGGCCGAAGGCGCGACGTTCAACTACCAGGGGTTCAACGGCAAGATAGGTGACAGTGACATCCACGGCGACCTGGCGTTTACCGCGAGCCAGCCACGGCCCAAACTCTCCGGCAAGCTGGTGTCCAACCAGCTGTTGTTCAAGGACCTGGCACCGCTGATCGGTGCCGATTCCAACGCCGAGCAGAAAGCCCGCGGGGGCGCCAGCAAGCAGCCTGCCGGCAAGGTGCTGCCGGTGGAGGAGTTCCGCACCGACCGTTGGCGCACCATGGACGCCGACGTCCAGTTTGCCGGCAAGCGCATCGTTCACAGTGAACAGTTGCCATTCAACGATCTTTCCGCCCATGTGATCCTCGAGGACGGCCTGCTGCGCCTGGAACCGCTGCGCTTTGGCGTGGCCGGTGGCAACCTGGCATCCAGGATTCGCCTGGATGGCCGCAGCGTACCGCTGCAGGGGCGCGCGCGGCTGACCGCACGTGGCTTCAAGCTCAAGCAGCTGTTCCCCACCTTTGCGCCGATGCAGACCAGCTTCGGTGAGCTCAACGGCGATGCCGATATCAGCGGCCGCGGCAACTCGGTGGCAGCCTTGCTGGGCACGGCCAATGGCGACCTGCGCATGCTGATCAACGATGGCGCGATCAGCCGCAGCCTGATGGAGATTGCCGGGTTGAACGTGGGCAACTATGTGATCGGCAAGCTGTTTGGCGACGAGGATGTGCAGATCAACTGCGCAGCGGCCGATGTGGGCATCAAGGACGGGCTGGCGAGCACGCGCCTGTTCATATTCGATACCGAAAACGCGATCATCTACATCAACGGCACCGCCAACTTCGCCAGCGAGCAGCTGGACTTGAAGATTACTCCGGAGTCGAAGGGCTTACGGCTGTTCTCACTGCGCTCGCCACTGTATGTACGCGGGCCGTTTGCCAAGCCCGGTGCGGGCGTGCAGGCGGTGCCGCTAGCCTTGCGCGGCGCGGGCATGGTGGCCTTGGGTGTGGTTGCAGGGCCGGCGGCGGGGCTGCTGGCGCTGGTGGCGCCGAGCAGTGGCGATGAGCCCAACCAGTGCACCCCGTTGTTGCAGCAGATGAAAGCCGGCAAGGCGCCGGCTGAGGTGAAAGGCAAGGGTTAAGTGAACCGGGGCCGCAAAGCGGCCCCTGGCGATTACAAGCCTTGCAGCAGATCGGACATATCGTCTGCGTGTTCTTCTTCCTGAGCCAGGATGTCCTCGAAGATGCGACGCGTAGTCGGATCCTTGTCACCAATGTACTGAATGATCTCGCGGTAGCTGTCGATCGCGATGCGTTCGGCCACCAAGTCCTCCAGCACCATCTCCTTCAACGAATTGCCTGCTACGTATTGGGCATGGGAATTCTTGGTCAGGTTGTCCGGATTGAAGTCCGGCTCGCCGCCCAGCTGCACGATGCGCTCGGCCAGTTTGTCGGCGTGCTCGGCTTCCTGGTTGGCATGCTCGAGAAACTCCTCGGCAGCCACGCTCGCCTTGATCCCGCTGGCCATGAAGTAATGACGCTTGTAGCGCAGTACGCAGACAAGCTCGGTGGCCAGCGACTCATTGAGCAGGCGCAGGATTTCCTGGCGGTCGGCGTGGTAACCCTCGGTCACCGCACCTTGCTCGACGTGCTCACGGGCACGCTTGCGCAGGGTTTGCACATCGGTCAGTTCAACGTTGCTCATGGTTATCTCCAGACAAATCAGGACGGGTGGTCAGGATGTTGCGCAGGCTCAGGCGCCGTGTACGGCTTCGCTGTCCTCTTCTCGTTGTTTGCAAGTCTTGAAACCCTTGGCATCGACATGGCCGGTGGCATCGAAGCGCACGTAGTAAGGCTGTTGATGGCCATCGCGGTTGAGGATGTAGTCGTTGCAAGTGCCTCCGTGCGGCAGGTCGCTCGCATTCGATGGGCTGCCGCCGATGGCGATGACTTTCTGCATGGTCATGCCGTTTTCGACTTGCTTGACCAGCGGCTCGTCGCGGTAGGTGACGTAGTCCACCGGGTTTTCCGGGCGGCTGCCACAGGCGGCCAGGGTCGCACTTGCCAGAAGGATTGCCAGGGTCTGTTTGTACATGGTCCCGCTCCTTGCTCAAGGGTCTGTTCTGGTTTGGAACCGCGCGGCGCGTCAGGAGTTCGATTGCGATGGTCATTCAGGCCGCTGTAGTGTTGGCCGGTCGACCACGCAAAGGGTTGGTTCCCATGCAGCAGGAATTGGCTACGCGATATCCATTGGTGCTGGTGCCGGGCATGCTCGGCTTTGTCAGGGCGTTGCTCTATCCCTATTGGTTCGGCATCGTGCCGGCCTTGCGCAAGGGCGGGGCGCAGGTGTTCCCCGTGCAGGTGTCGCCCTTGCACTCCAGCGAAGTGCGCGGTGAGCAGTTGCTGGCAATCATCGAAGACATCTGCCAGCGTACCGGCGCTGACAAGGTCAACCTCATCGGCCATAGCCAAGGCGCCTTGAGCGCGCGTTATGCCGCAGCCAAGCGGCCTGACCGGGTGGCATCGGTGACTTCGGTGGCCGGGCCCAACCATGGTTCGGAACTGGCCGATCACCTGGCTCGCACAGCTCCGGGCGATTCTCCTCAAGGGCGCATTCTCAGGGCTGTTTTGCATGGCCTGGCGGTGCTGCTGGGGTGGTTGGAAACCGGCTGGCGCCGCGACTCATTGCCTATCGACGTGCACGCCTCGCACCAATCGCTGACTAGCGCCGGCGTAGCGCTGTTCAACCAGGTTTATCCACAGGGCCTGCCCGACACCTGGGGCGGTGAGGGGGCGGGAGAGGTCAACGGCGTGCGTTACTATTCGTGGTCAGGCACCTTGCAGCCAGGCGTCACTGACCAGGGGCGTAACCGCTTTGACGGCAGCAACCGCTTCTGCCGCCTGTTCGCCCGCAGCTTCGTCAAGGAAAAGGGGCAATGTGACGGCATGGTCGGGCGCTTCAGTTCGCACCTGGGGCAGGTGATCGGTGATGACTACCCGCTCGATCACCTGGACATCGTCAACCAGTCGCTCGGCGCCGTGGGCAAGGGCGCCGAGCCGGTGCGGCTGTTCACCGAGCACGCCGCCCGCCTCAAGGCTGCGGGGCTGTAGGGCTGCGGCGCACGGGGGTGGTCCAGCGTTCGGCGAGGACCACCCCGGCCAGGGTCAGCAGTCCGCCGACCAGGTGGTAGCTGGCCAGTTGCTCGTCGAGTGCCGCGGCGGCGATCAGCGCGGTCACCAGTGGCAGCAAGTTGAAAAACAGCGTGGTGCGGCTTGGCCCCAGGCGGTGAACGGCCTGCATCCATGCCAGCGGGGCGACCATCGAGGCCAGTACACAGGCGTACAGCACCAGACCCGCGTTATGCACGTTCAGGCCGGTTTTGTCTGAAAACAGGAACAGTGGCAGCAAGACGATGATTGCCACCAGCACCTGCAGGTACAGCAGCTGCAAGGGCGGCAGGCGCAGCTGCCATTTCTTCAGCAGGAAGCTGTACAGCGCGTAGGCCAGGGTGGCCACCAGCATCAGCAGGTCACCGCGGTTCAGGCCTTGCTCCAGCAAGATGCCGGGATGGCCGGCGGAGACGACTTCCAGCACACCGATGAAGGACACCGCCGCGCCCGTCAGCGCACCGTAGCTCAGCCGCTGGCCGAGCCATGCGATGGACAGGGCCAGCGACATCAAGGGCATCAGCGAGAGAATGATGCCCATGTTGGTAGCGCTGGTGATGCTGGCCGCGAAGTAGGCGAGGCTTTGGTACAGGGCCATGCCGAGCACGCCAAGGACGAAGATTCTGGGCAGGTGCGGACGGATGGCCGCGCGGTTGCGCCACACGGCCGGCAGCAGGAACGGGGTGAACAGCAGCCCTGCGAGCAGCCAGCGGTAGAAGCCGATCTCGGCAGGGTGAATGGCACCTGCGGACAGCTTGGTGACTACAGTGTTGCCGGCCCAAATGAGGATAGCGGTGAGGGGGTACAGATAATTCATGACGCAAAGGCTCTTGGATGCTCATAAGCCTCCGTGGGAGCGTGCCCGCTTTCACAGAGGTTGTATGATGGCCCCGTATTATCGTTTGTCTGTCAGCAAGCCTATACTCCTATCCAGACAACCTGCCCCTTCAAGCAGACAGCATGCGCCGCAAATACCTCGATATCCCCCAGTTCGACCAGCTTCCCGCGCCCGTTTACCTGCGCCACGACGAATTTGGCGCCGACACTCACAGCCCGCCCCATCGCCACACCTGGGGCCAGCTCAACTACACCGCCCACGGCGTCATGCACCTGGATGTCAATGGCCAGCGTTTTCTGTCACCCCCGCATTACGCGGTCTGGGTGCCGCCGGATACCGAACATGGTTGCTACAACCCTCAGGCCATCGTTTACCGTTCGGTCTATCTCGACCGCAGGCTGTGCGCCGGCCTACCGCAGCAGCCGTGCAGCCTGGTGATCAGCGATATCCTCAAGGCCATCCTCGGCGACTTCGCCCGCCGTGACGTCAAGGTGGCTCAGGACGAACGCGACCAGCGTCTGGTGCAGGTGCTGCTTGATCAGTTGCTGCTGGCACCCACCCAGACCTGCTACCTGCCCTTCGCTCAGAGCGAGGGCCTGCGCCAGGTGCTCGATGCCCTCGGTGCTGAACCTGGTGACAACCGCCCGCTGGCGGACTGGGCGGCGCAGGTGCATGTCAGCGAGCGCACCCTGGCGCGGCAATTTCTGCGCGAACTGGGCATCAGCTTTGGTGAGTGGCGCCTGCGCCTGAGGTTCTTGCGGGCCATCGAGGCGCTGGAGGCCGGCTTGCCGATACAGGCCATCGCCTTCGACCTGGGCTACAGCAGCGCCTCGGCATTCATCGCCATGTTCCAGCGTCAGGCCCATTGCACGCCGGAGCAGTACCGGCGGCAAGCGCGGACGGGTGTGTAAAATTTGTTGTCTACACTCACCTGCGACACCGTGCATCGGGCGCGGGAGACAAGGAGACCACTCCATGAAGATGCTGCACATGCCATTGCTGGCGTTGGCCGTTATGTTCAGTGCGCAGGGATTCGCTGCCACCGCGCAACAGGAAAAGATGACCTCGTGCAATGCCGACGCTTCTGCCAAGGCGCTCAAGGGCGATGAGCGCAAAGCCTTCATGAGCAACTGCCTGAAGAAAAGCGTACCGCCTACCCAGCAGGAAAAGATGAAGATCTGCAACGCTGACGCCAGCGCCCAGGCCCTCAAGGGCGACGAGCGCAAGGCCTACATGAGTGACTGCCTGAAGAAGAAATGACCTGCGCCTATGCCTGTAGGACGAAGGCTGGCAGACTGCGGTTCTTTTCCGTTGTCTGCCGTTGAGGCTGTATGACTTTCACCCCCCGCCAGGTCACCCTGGCCAGCTGGATCATCGTATTTGCCGGCCTGCTGCTGGCGCTCCCCCTGAAATTGTTACCCAGCCTGCTGGCCGGGCTGCTGGTGTTCGAGCTGGTCAACATGCTCACG
Organism: Pseudomonas putida; assembly: GCF_016406145.1. Taxonomy (NCBI): domain Bacteria; kingdom Pseudomonadati; phylum Pseudomonadota; class Gammaproteobacteria; order Pseudomonadales; family Pseudomonadaceae; genus Pseudomonas; species Pseudomonas putida. The sequence goes on along the minus strand of NZ_CP066306.1, from coordinate 5,128,562 downwards.
CCACGGCTGCAGCCGATCATTGCCGGGCAACGCGCACGCTGGCTGGCGGTGGCGCTGCTGGGTACCTTGGTGGTCAGTACCCTGACCTTGCTGATCGCCGGCGCGTTCAGCTTCCTGCTGCACGAGGCAGAGAACCCCGGCGCATCGCTGGACAAGTTCATGGCCCTGTTCGAGCGTGCCCGTGGCCAGTTGCCGCCGTTCATCGAGGGCTACCTGCCGGCCAGTGCCGCGGAGTTCAAAGTGGCCATCGGTGAGTGGATCAAGAGCCACCTCAGCGACCTGCAGCTTGTAGGCAAGGGCATGGCGCACATGTTCGTGACGCTGCTGATCGGCATGATTCTCGGCGCTATCATTGCCCTGCAGCGCATCCCCGACATCTCGCGGCGCAAACCGCTGGCTGCCGCCTTGTTCGAGCGCCTGAGCCTGCTGGTGCAGGCGTTTCGCAACATCGTCTTCGCGCAGATCAAGATCTCGCTGCTCAACACCGTGTTCACCGGCATTTTCCTTGCTGTGGTGTTGCCACTGTTCGGTGTGCACCTGCCGCTGACCAAGACGCTGATCGTGTTGACCTTCCTGCTTGGGCTGTTGCCGGTGATCGGCAACCTGATGTCCAACACGCTGATCACCATCGTTGGCATGTCGCTTTCGATCTGGGTGGCTGCGGCCGCGCTGGGGTATCTGATCGTTATCCACAAGGTCGAGTACTTCCTCAACGCGCGGATAGTAGGGGGGCAGATCAGCGCCAAGGCCTGGGAGCTGTTGCTGGCGATGCTGGTGTTCGAGGCGGCGTTCGGGTTGCCGGGGGTTGTAGCGGGGCCGGTGTACTATGCGTACATGAAGAGTGAGCTGAAGCGGGCTGAGCTGGTTTGAGAGCTTCAAGCTACAAGCTTCAAGCTGCAAGATAAAGCTGAACGCGGTGGGCCTTCCATCGCCAATCGGCTTGTAGCTTGTAGCTTGTAGCTTGCAGCTCACCCGTAACGCTTGCGCGCCTCGATCGCCAGCCCGCTGCCGATGCTGCCGAAGATATTGCCCTCCACATGCCGCGCATTCGGCAGCATTGCCGCCACACTGTTGCGCAGCGCCGGAATGCCGCTGGAACCACCGGTGAAGAACACCGTGTCCACCTGACCTTCGCTTACACCGGCCTTGGCCAGCAGTTCGGTGACGCTGCCACGCACTCGCTCCAGCAGCCCTTCGATCGCACCTTCGAACACTGTGCGGGTCAGGTCCACGCCTAATTCGCGCTCGACGCGGCCGAGGTCGATACGGCGGCTTTCGTGGTCGGTCAGCTCAATCTTGCTGGCCTCGATTTCCATCGCCAGCCAGTGCCCGGCCCGCTGCTCGATCAGCTTGAACAGACGGTCAATGCCAAGGGTGTCCTCGATGTCATAGCGCATGCTGCCCAGCGCCAGTTGCGACTTCTGCGAGTACAGGGCGTTGATGGTGTGCCAGGTGGCCAGGTTGAGGTGGTAGCTGGTAGGCATCAGCGCACCGCTCTTCATCCGGCTGCCGTAACCGAACAGCGGCATCACGCCCTGCAGGCTCAACTGCTTGTCGAAATCGGTACCGCCGATGTGCACGCCGCCGGTGGCGAGGATGTCGCTCTGGCGCTCGGCCACCTTGTGACGCTCGGGTGACAGACGGATCAGGGTAAAGTCCGAGGTACCCCCGCCGATATCCACGATCAGTACCAGCTCTTCACGGCTGATGCCCGACTCGTAGTCGAACGCGGCGGCAATCGGTTCGTACTGGAACGACACGTCCTTGAAGCCGATCTTGCGTGCCACGTCGGCCAGGGTGTCCTCGGCCTCCTGGTCGGCAGCCGGATCTTCGTCGACGAAGAACACCGGGCGGCCCAGTACCACCTGATCGAAGCTGCGGTCGGCGGCGGTTTCGGCGCGCTTTTTCAGTTCGCCGATGAACATGCCCAGCAGGTCCTTGAATGGCAAGGCGCTGCCTAGCACGCTGGTATCGTGCTTGATCAACTTGGAGCCCAGCAGGCTCTTGAGCGAGCGCATCAGGCGGCCTTCGTAGCCTTCCAGGTATTCGTGCAGTGCCAGCCGGCCATACACCGGGCGGCGCTCTTCGATATTGAAGAAAACCACCGATGGCAGCGTGATCTTGCCGTCTTCCAGGGCTATCAGCGACTCGACCCCGGGGCGGTGCCAGCCGACCGTGGAGTTGGAGGTGCCGAAGTCGATGCCAAGGGCACGGGCCGGGGATACGTCAGACATGGGAAAAGGGCTTCCGGAGGCAAAACGGCCGCGCAGTTTATGCCACTTGGCCAGAGAATCAAGACCGGTCGTCTGCCTTGAAGCAAAGCCAAGCGAACCTTGAAAGGCTATGCTTGACCCTTATCTTCAGATGCAACATGAAAATTCACATTGGTGATCCATAGATGGACTTCAAAGACTACTACAAGATACTCGGCGTAGAGCCCACGGCGGACGAAAAGGCGATCAAGGCCGCGTACCGCAAGCTGGCGCGCAAGTATCACCCTGACGTCAGCAAGGAGCGCGACGCCGAGGAGAAATTCAAGGAGGCCAATGAGGCCTACGAGGTGCTTGGCGACGCCCAGAAACGCGCCGAGTTCGACGAGATCCGCAAGTACGGCGGCCAGCACGGTCGGCCATTCCAGGCCCCTCCGGGCTGGGAGAACCGTGGCGGTGCGGGCGGTGGTTTCGAGGGCGGTGATTTCTCCGACTTTTTCAGCTCGATCTTCGGCGCACGGGGCGGCAACCCCTTTGGCGGCGCTCGGCAACAACGCAGTGCCGGCAGGCGAGGGCAGGATGTGGAACTGGAACTGGCGATCTTCCTTGAGGAAACCCTGAGCAAGGAGTCCAAACAGATCAGCTTCCAGGTGCCGCAGACCAACGCCGCCGGCCAGCGTACCGGGTTCACGACCAAGACCCTGAATGTGAAGATCCCGGCCGGCGTGAGCGACGGTGAGCGCATCCGCCTCAAGGGCCAAGGAGCGCCGGGCAGCGCTGGCGGCGCCAACGGCGACCTGTTCCTGACCATCCGCATGGCACCGCACCCGCTGTTCGATGTCGAGGGCCAGGACCTGATCATCACTGTGCCACTGGCACCGTGGGAGGCGGCATTGGGCACCAAGGTGGCGGTGCCGACCCTGGACGGCAAGATCAACCTAACCATCCGCCCCGACAGCCAGAGTGGCCAGCGCCTGCGTGTGCCTGGCAAAGGCCTGGCGAACAAGCAGGGCGAGCGCGGCAACCTCTACGCCCAGCTCAAGGTAGTCATGCCGCCGGCATCCGACGCCTCTACCCGTCAATTGTGGACCCAGCTTTCCGAGAAGGCGGCGTTCAATCCGAGGACACAATGGAGTAAGTGATCATGAGCAGCACCCTGATCGTTCAACTGGACATGCGCACGCTTTGCCAGGAGGCCGATATCACGGCCGACTACGTGGTCGAGATCGTCGAGCACGGCATCGTTGAACCTTCGGGGCGAACGCCGGAGGAATGGTTGTTCGATGATCAGGCGCCGCTGCTGGCCAGGCGTGCGGCAAAGCTGCACCAGGAGCTGGAACTGGAGTGGGAGGGCGTGGCGCTGGCGCTGGAGCTGTTGCAGGAAGTGCAGCAGTTGCGCAGTGAGAACAGCATGCTGAAACAGCGGCTGGGCAGGTTTACCCAGATGTGATGTCGATTGCAGTGGCCCCATCGCCGGCTTGCTGGCGATGGGGCCACTGCAATCAGCAGAAAACTCAGGCTGGCTCCGCTCCCGGGTCGAGCACCAGCTGCATGAAAGTCAAATCCAGCCACCGCCCGAACTTCACCCCCACCTGCGGCATCTGCCCGGTCACTACGAAGCCCAGACGCTCATGCAGGCGCACCGACGCGGCATTGCCACTCTCGATGGCCGCGACCATCACATGCTTGCCACACCCCCGTGCGCGCTCGATCAGTGCGGCCATCAACTGCGGCCCCAAGCCCTTGCCGCGCTGATCGCCACGGATATACACCGAGTGCTCCACGGTATTGCGAAAACCCTCGAACGGCCGCCAATCGCCAAAAGACGCATAGCCCAGCACACCGCTGTGATCCACGGCCACCAGAATGGGATAGCCCTGCTGTGCCCGGGCCTCGAACCAGGCGTGGCGGTTGCCCAGGTCCACCGGCGTATCGTTCCAGATCGCCGTGGTGTTGCGCACCGCGTCGTTATAGATGTCGAGGATGCCCGGCACGTCGGCGGGCAGGGCATCGCGAATTTCGTGGCTCATTGCTGCGTCTCACAAGGTCGAGGGCTGCAGATTAAATGGTTACCAGCCCACGCACACCTTCGGCCTGCATGTTTTCACCGCGCCCGCGCTGGATGATTTCGCCACGGGCCATGACCAGATACTGGTCGGCCAGCTCCTCGGCAAAGTCATAGAACTGCTCCACCAGCAGGATGGCCATGTCGCCACGCTCTGCCAGGCGGCGGATGACCGCACCGATCTCCTTGATGACCGATGGCTGAATGCCTTCGGTGGGTTCGTCGAGGATCAGCAGGCGTGGCCGGCTGGCCAGGGCGCGACCGATGGCCAGCTGTTGCTGCTGGCCGCCGGACAGGTCACCGCCGCGGCGTTGCTTCATCTGTTCCAGCACCGGGAACAGTTCGTAGATGAACGCAGGCACCTCACGGGCCTCGCGCGCCGGGAAGCGCGACAGGCCCATCAGCAGGTTTTCCTCGACGCTGAGCCGCGCGAATATTTCACGCCCCTGGGGCACATAGGCGATGCCTGCGTGTACCCGTTGCTGTGGCTTGAGCGTGGTGATCGGCTGGCCTTCCCACTCGACGCGACCTTCGCGTGGCGGCACCAGGCCCATCAGGCAACGCAGCAGGGTGGTTTTGCCCACGCCGTTGCGCCCGAGCAGGCAGGTGACTTCACCGACCTTGGCTTCGAAGGACAGGCCGCGCAGGATGTGGCTGCCGCCGTAGTACTGGTGCAATTCACTGACTTCAAGCACTTTCAATTCCTCGTTCTTGTCAGCTACAAGCCTCAAGCCGCAAGGGGCAAGATAAAGCGCACAGCTAGTGCTTGCGGCTTGAGGCTTGCTACTTGAGACGCGTCAGCGCCCTAGATAAACCTCGACCACCCGCTCATCCGCCTGTACCTGCTCCAGTGACCCCTCTGCCAGCACGCTGCCCTGATGCAACACGGTCACATGGTCGGCGATGCTGCCGACAAATCCCATGTCGTGCTCCACCACCATCAGCGAATGCTTGCCGGCCAGGCCTCTGAACAGCTCAGCGGTGAACTCGGTCTCGGCATCGGTCATGCCGGCCACCGGCTCGTCGAGCAGCAGCAGTTGCGGCTCCTGCACCAGCAACATGCCGATCTCGAGGAACTGTTTCTGCCCATGTGACAGCAGGCCCGCCTGGCGCTGGGCCAGGGGCAGCAGGCGCAAAGTGGTCAGCACTTCCTCGATGCGTTGCTGTTGCTCACCGCTCAAGCGTGCTGCCAGGCAGGCCCAGACCGATTTTTCGGTTTTCAGTGCCAGCTCGAGGTTCTCGAACACAGTCAGTGCTTCGAACACCGTGGGCTTCTGGAACTTGCGGCCAATGCCGGCTTGGGCGATCTGGTATTCGCTCATGCGTGTCAGGTCCAGGGTGTCGCCGAAGAAGGCTGTGCCGGTGTCGGGGCGCGTCTTGCCGGTAATCACGTCCATCATGGTGGTTTTGCCGGCACCGTTGGGGCCGATGATGCAGCGCAATTCCCCAACACCTATGTACAGGTTCAGGGCATTGAGTGCCTTGAACCCATCGAAGCTGACGCTGATGCCTTCCAGGCTCAGCACCGTACCGTGACGGGTATCCAGCCCCGCTTCACGGCGGCTGCCCAGGCCGATGGCATCACGGCCGCTGCCAAGGTTGTCGAATACCGGTTCGAGCATGAATTCCGGATGCACTGGGGGCACGCCTTTCATGGCTGGCTCCTTTTCTTCAGCAGGCCGACCACGCCCTTGGGCAGGTACAGGGTGACGAGGATGAACAATGCGCCGAGGAAGAACAGCCAGAACTCGGGGAAGGCCACGGTGAACCAGCTTTTCATGCCGTTGACCAGGCCAGCGCCCAGCAGCGGGCCGATCAGTGTGCCGCGCCCGCCCAAAGCTACCCAGACAGCAGCCTCGATGGAGTTGGTCGGCGACATCTCGCTGGGGTTGATGATGCCCACCTGTGGCACATACAGCGCACCTGCCAGGCCGCACAGCACGGCGCTCAATACCCACACCAGCAGCTTGAAACCCCGTGGGTCATAGCCGCAGAACATCATGCGGTTTTCTGCATCGCGTACGGCGGTGAGCAGGCGGCCGAACTTGCTCTGGGTCAGGCGCCAGCACAGGTACAGGCTTGCCAGCAGCAAACCTACGGTCAGCAGGAACAGCACGGCGCGGGTGCCCTGTGCGGCAATGTCGAAGCCCAGAATCGTGCGAAAGCTGGTGAAACCGTTGTTGCCGCCAAACCCTGTTTCGTTGCGGAAGAACAGCAGCATGCCGGCGAAGGTCAGGGCCTGGGTCATGATCGAGAAATACACGCCCTTGATCCGCGAGCGGAAGGCGAAGAAACCAAACACCAGTGCCAGCAGGCCCGGCGCCAGCACCACCAGGCACAGGGCCCAGGCAAAGTGCTGGGTACCGGCCCAGTACCACGGCAGCTCGCTCCACGACAGGAACGTCATGAACCCCGGCAGGCCGTCACCGGCGGCCTGGCGCATCAGGTACATGCCCATGGCGTAGCCACCGAGGGCAAAGAACAGCCCGTGACCGAGCGACAGCAGCCCTGCGTAGCCCCAGACCAGGTCCAGGGCCAGGGCGACGATGGCGTAGCAGAGGATCTTGCCGACCAGCGTGAGGGTGTAGGCCGATACCTGCAAGGCATGGTCGGGCGGCAGCAACGACAGCAGCGCCATGGCCAGCAACAGCAGGACGACGACGGTGCCGATGGCTAGCGACAGGCGCGGCCCGGCTTTTTGCGAAGCGGTGACAAGCAGTGGCTGGTTCATCAGTCGATAACCCGTCCCTTGAGGGCGAACAGGCCTTGCGGGCGCTTCTGGATGAACAGAATGATCAACGCAAGGATGAGGATCTTGCCAAGCACCGCGCCGATTTGCGGTTCTAGCAGCTTGTTGGCTATCCCTAGGCCGAAGGCGGCCCAGAGGCTACCGGCCAGTTGCCCGACACCGCCGAGCACCACCACCAGGAAAGAGTCGATGATGTAGCTCTGGCCAAGGTCCGGGCCGACGTTGCCGACCTGGCTCAGCGCTACACCACCAAGCCCGGCAATGCCCGAGCCCAGGCCGAAGGCGAGCATGTCCACGCGCCCGGTGGACACGCCACAGCAGGCAGCCATGTTGCGATTCTGGGTGACCGCACGTACGTTCAGGCCCAGCCGCGTGCGGTTGAGCAGCAGCCAGGTCAGCAGTACCACCGCCAAGGCGAAGGCAATGATCACCAGGCGGTTGTAGGGCAGCACCAGGTTGGGTAGCAGCTGGATGCCACCAGACAGCCAGGCCGGGTTGCTGACCTCGACGTTCTGCGCGCCGAACAGCAGGCGGATGGCCTGGATCAGCATCAGGCTGATGCCCCAGGTCGCCAGCAGGGTTTCCAGCGGGCGGCCGTAGAGGTGGCGGATCACCGTGCGCTCCAGGGCCATGCCCACGCCGGCGCTGACGGCGAAGGCCACTGGCAGGGCAATCAGCGGGTAGAACTCGATTGCGCCTGGCGCGTAGCGCTGCAGCAGCACCTGGACCATGTAGGTGCTGTAAGCACCGAGCATGAGCATCTCGCCGTGGGCCATGTTGATCACGCCCAGCAGCCCGAAGGTGATCGCCAGGCCAAGGGCCGCCAGCAGCAGGATCGAACCCAGCGACAGGCCGCTGAAAGCCTGGCCGAGCAGCTCACCGAACAGCAGCTTGCGTTTGACCTGGGCCAGGCTTGTTTCAGCTGCAGTGCGCACGCCTGCGTCGGTTTCCACGTCGGGTTGCAGCAAGGTCTCCAGGCGGGTGCGGGCCAGCGGGTCGCCGGTTTCGCCGAGCAGGCGTACCGCCGCCAGGCGTACGGCTGGCTCGCTGGCGCCCAGTTGCAGGTTGGCCAGTGCCAGGCCAAGCGCGGCGTGCACGGTAGTGTCGGGTTCGCTGGCAAAGCGCCGGTCGAGGAATGCCATTTGCGCCGGTTGCGCACTTTTTTGCAGTTGCTGGGCGGCGGCCAAGCGAGTGTCGCTGTTGTCGCTGAGCAACTGGTGGCTGGCCAGGGCGTTATCGATCAGGCCGCGCAGGCGGTTGTTAAGGCGCACCTTGCGGGTGTCATCGGCTGCGATGCGGCCCTGGCGCAGGTTTTCCAGCAGCGGCAGGCGCGCGGCTTCGGGTTGCGCCGCCCAGCCTTCGAGCAGGCGAGCCTGCTCGGCGGGCTTGGCGGTGAGGAAGAATTCGCCCTCGCTGGCCTGGGTTGCCAGGGGCAGCAGGAGCAGCAGGGTAAGGAGGATTCTGAGCATGCGGGCAATCCTGGAAATCGGCGGTGGATTCATCGCCGGCAGCCGACTCCTACAGGGTGGTGCTGTTCTCAGGACCCTGTGGAAGCTGGCTTGCCAGCGAATGGGCTGCAGCGCAGCCCCAGTGCACTCAGTTGCCTTTCACTGCATAGTCAGGGCGCTTGTCGTTGCCCGGAATGAACGGGCTCCACGGCTGCGCGCGCAGCGGTTGTTCGGTTTCCCAGACCACGCTGAACTGCCCGTCATCCTGGATTTCGCCGATCATTACCGGCTTGTGCAGGTGGTGGTTGGTCTTGTCCATGGTAAGGGTGAAGCCGGACGGTGCCTTGAAGGTTTGCCCACCCAGGGCTTCGCGTACCTTGTCGACATCGGTGGACTTGGCTTTTTCCGCCGCTTGCGCCCACATGTGGATGCCCACGTAGGTGGCTTCCATCGGGTCGTTGGTCACGGCCTTGTCGGCACCCGGCAGGTTCTTGGCTTTGGCGTAGGCCTTCCAGTCGGCGACAAACTTCTGGTTGACCGGGTTATCCACCGATTCGAAGTAGTTCCAGGCGGCGAGGTGGCCTACCAGCGGCTTGGTGTCGATGCCGCGCAGTTCCTCTTCACCCACCGAGAACGCCACCACCGGTACGTCGGTGGCTTTCAGGCCCTGGTTGGCCAGCTCTTTGTAGAACGGTACGTTGGAGTCGCCGTTGACGGTGGAGATAACGGCGGTTTTGCCGCCTGCCGAGAACTTCTTGATGTTGGCGACAATGGTCTGGTAATCGGCGTGGCCGAACGGCGTGTAGACCTCTTCGATATCCTTGTCGGCCACGCCTTTGCTGTGCAGGAAGGCGCGCAGAATTTTGTTGGTGGTGCGCGGGTAGACGTAGTCGGTGCCGAGCAGGAAGAAACGCTTGGCGCTGCCGCCGTCTTCGCTCATCAGGTATTCCACGGCCGGAATCGCTTGCTGGTTGGGCGCGGCGCCGGTGTAGAAGACGTTCGGCGACATCTCTTCACCTTCGTACTGCACCGGGTAGAACAGCAAGCCGTTGAGCTCTTCGAACACTGGCAGCACCGACTTGCGTGACACCGAGGTCCAACAGCCGAACACAACCGCGACCTTGTCCTGGGTCAGCAGCTGGCGGCTCTTTTCGGCGAACAGCGGCCAGTTGGATGCAGGGTCGACCACCACCGGTTCGAGCATCTTGCCGTTGACCCCGCCCTTGGCGTTGATCTCGTCGATGGTCATCAGCGCCATGTCCTTGAGCGATGTTTCGGAAATCGCCATGGTCCCGGACAGCGAATGCAGGATGCCGACCTTGATGGTCTCGGCGGCCTGGATGCTCCAGCTAAGGCCCATCGCCGCAATCGATGCGCTGAGGGTAAAGGCCTTGATCAGACTGCGACGCTTCATGTGCTCTCTCCGCTGAGTTTTTTTTGGTGTTGGCCAAGCGGGGAGGGGCGTTGCAAGGGGTGTGCCGAACGGCAAAAGGTGCGTAATAGAAGGGTCGTGCGAGGTGATGGGGCGTTTGCAAGGTCCAGGTTGGTGCCTGGGATATTTGTGTGCACAGGATTGGGGCTGCAGAGCAGCCCCGTAGTGCCTCAGCTGTTGCGCACAGCTGTCCGCGGATGGCGCTTGCTACGCACACCCTGGTAGGTGACGGCCAGCAACACGAACCAGATCGGCGTGACGATCAGCGCAGAGCGGGTGTCCGCTTCCAGGCTCAGCAGCACCAGGATGAAGGCGAAGAACGCCAGGCACACGTAGCACATGAAGCGCCCGCCCGGCATCTTGTAGGTCGATGCCTGGTGCAGCGCCGCACGGGTTTTGCGGTACTTCAGATACGACAGCAGGATCAGCGTCCAGACAAACATGAACAGCACTGCGGAAACCGTGGTGACCAGGGTGAATGCCTCGATCACGTTCGGCACCATGTAGATCAGCACCGCGCCAAGCAGCAGGCAGGTGCACGAGAAGTACAGGCCGTTGGCCGGTACGGCGCGGCTCGACAGTTTTTCGAATGCGCGCGGTGCGTCGCCTTCCTGGGCCAGGCCGAAGAGCATGCGGCTGGTGGAAAAGACGCCGCTGTTGGCCGATGAGGCCGCCGAGGTCAGCACCACGAAGTTGATGATGCTCGCCGCCGCCGGCAGGCCGGCCAGCACGAACAGTTCGACGAACGGGCTCTTGCCCGGCACCACGTCGCGCCATGGAGTGACAGCCATGATCGCGATCAGTGCCAGCACGTAGAACACGATGATACGGATCGGTATCGAGTTGATCGCCCTTGGCAGGGTGCGTTCAGGGTTCTTGGCTTCGGCGGCGGTGGTGCCGACCAGCTCGATGCCGACGAAGGCGAACACGGCAATCTGGAAGCCGGCGAAGAAGCCCATCAGGCCGTTGGGGAACATGCCGCCGTCATTCCACAGGTTGGCCAGCTGCGCGGTGCGCCCGCTCGGCGATTCGAAGCCGGTGATGACCATGTACAGGCCGGTGGCGACCAGGCCGAGGATGGCGACTATCTTGATCAGGGCGAACCAGAACTCCATCTCGCCGAACATCTTCACGGTAACCAGGTTAAGCGACAGCAGTACTGCAACGCAGGTCAGCGCGGGTATCCACTGTGGCAGGTCCGGAAACCAGAATTGCGTGTAAGCGGCGATGGCGACCACGTCGGCAATACCGGTGACAACCCAGCAGAACCAGTAGGTCCAGCCGGTGAAGTAGCCGGCCCAGGGGCCGAGCAGGTCGGCCGAGAAATCGATGAACGACTTGTAGTTGAGGTTCGACAGCAGCAGTTCGCCCATGGCGCGCATGACGAAGAACAGCATGAAGCCGATGATCATGTAGACGAAGATGATCGACGGCCCCGCCAGGCTGATGGTCTTGCCCGAGCCCATGAACAGGCCGGTGCCGATGGCGCCACCGATGGCGATCAGCTGGATGTGGCGGTTGGTCAGGTTACGCTGCAGGTGCTGCGCTTGAGCAGGAGGGGAAGAGGTCCGGGTCATTGGCTGCATTCCATTGAGGGTCAGTCTTTTTGTGAAAGCCGCGTAGGCTAACACGCGCGTCCCAAATCGGGGCGCGACAGATCGACTCGACTTTTCAGTAGCAGATGGCCGCTGTGCGGCCCTTTCGCGACACAAGGCCAACGCGGTCGTCTGTAGGAGCGGCCTTGTGTCGCGAAAGGGCTGCACAGCAGCCCCAATGGCCTCAAGTGCTGGCCAGCACCCTGCGCCTTACCACCAGGCTGTCCACCACCCACATCACGACCATCGACACCCCCACCAGCGGGAACATCACCCCTAGCACCAGCATCACCCCCACCGCTGCCTTCCAGCGCGGTAGGTCATGGCGCAGCGCTGGCACCCCCAGGCCTCCGGCCGGCCGGCGTTTCCACCACATCACCAGCCCGCTCACCGAGCCCAGCAAAATCATCAGGCACACCAGCAGAATGATGATCTGGTTCAGCACGCCGAACATCTTGCCCTCGTGCAGCATGACGCCCAGCTCGGTCGCCCGGGCCACCGGGCTGTAGTCCTGCCAGCGCACATCGGCCAGCACCTTGCCGGTGTACTGATCGACATGCAGGGTGGCGTCGTTGCGCGGGTCGTCGGCGAACACGGCGATGGTGAATACGCCATCGGCAGTGGTCGGCACGGTGATGCTGTAGCCGGGTTCCACCTCGCGCGCGTTGGCGAGGTCCTGAACCTGCTGCAGGCTCACCTGAGGTGCCGCTGGCCTGTTCGACATCATGTGGTGCCCGGCATGTTCGGCATGCGCACCGGACTGCGGCATCGGCGTGTTTTCCATGGCCCAGGGCACCGTCTGGCGGTGAGCGCTGTTCAGTTCACCGGCCTGTTGATCGGACTTGGGCACGTCATTCCACATGGCCGCCGGAAAGCGGTTCCACAGGTCGGCGTACTGTTTGCCCCACAGGCCGGTCCAGGTCATGCCGCTGAGCAGCATCAGCAGCAGCAGGGCCGAGCCCCAGAAACCGCTGACCGCGTGCAGGTCGCGCCAGAGCAGACGGCCACGCGCCGACAGCCGTGGCCACAGCACGCCACTGCCGCTGCGCCCGCGCGGCCACCACAGGTACAGGCCGGATACCACCAGCACGATGCCCCAGCCGGCTGCCAGTTCCACCAGTCGGTCACCGAGCGTACCGACCATCAGCTCGCCATGCAGGGCTCGGGCGACCGCCTGCAGGTTCTGCTTGGCATCCTGCTCGCCCAGGATCTTGCCGCTATACGGGTTGACGAACACATTCAGTTCGCGCCCACCGTCATGCACCACAAATTGCGCGCTGCGCTCGGCATCGATGGGTGGCAGATATTGGCCCACATGGCCTTTGGGGTAAGCCTGGCGCACTTCGGCCAGCATCACGTCGGCGCCCTGGCGGTGATGGCCGGCCTCGACAACCATCAGGTCACGGTACAGCAGTGGGTCCAGCTGCGGTTTGAACAGGTAGATGATCCCGGTAATCGCCAGCAGGATCATGAACGGGGCGACGAACAGCCCCGCATAGAAATGCCAGCGCCAGGCCAGGTTGTAGAAGGAAACGCGTGTTCCGCTCATGGGAACCTCCTGTTTGACCAGCTGAGGGGCGCAACCAGCGGCTGCGCCCGTTGTTGTTGTCAGAAGCTGAAATCGACCTTGGTCCAGAACGTCCTGCCCGGCTCGTTGACCGGCTGTGGATCGGAAGCCGGGTAGCCGAACCCGGCGTTCCCTGCCAGGTTCAGGTGCTCGGCGTAAACCTTGTCGAACAGGTTGTCGACGCCTGCGCTGAGCTTGAGGTTGTTGTTTACCTTGTAGGCGCCATTGAGCGAAAACACGCCGAACCCGGCGCTTGTTTCGTAGTCCTTGCCGACCACATTGCCCTGGTTTTCGGCGATGCGGTTCTGTGCAGCTACCAGCCGCCACAAGGCCCCGGCGCTCCAGGTGTCGCGGCTGTAGGTCAGGCCCATGCGGCTTTCCAGTGGTGGCATCTGCGGCAGCGCCTTGCCGTCACTGCTGTTCTTGCCCCAGGCGTAGGCCAGGGTCGCATCGGCCTTCCAGTTTTCTGTCAGCTTGTAGGCGGCGCCGAGTTCACCACCCATGATGCGGGCGTCGATGTTCTGCGCCTGGGAGGTGCTCATGCCCATCATGCCGGTACGGTAGTCGAACAGGATGTAGTCGCGGATCTGCCCGACGTAACCCGAAGCCCAGGCTTCAAGACGCTCGTCGCGGTATTGGATGCCGAAGTCGAGCTGGGTGGTCTTTTCTGGCTTGATGCCGTCGAAGGCGTTGGCGGCGCCAGAGGGCGCCAGCTTGGGCGAGAACAGCTCCCAGTAGTCGGGGAAGCGCTGGGCATGGCCAAGGCCGATGTAAGTGGTGGCCGGCACCGCCGCGAGGTCGTGCTCATAGCGCACGAAACCGCTGGGTAGGGTATCGGCGCGGGTATCACCTTCGGTAGCGCTGCCAGCCCGGAAGTCGCGGGCGGAGGCGCGATCGAGACGGGCGCCGGTGATCAGCCGGTCAACCCCTGTGGCGTACCAGGTCAGTTCACCAAAGGCCCCGTAGTTGTGGAAGTCGGCATCCTTGGTCCAGGGCTGGCCCTTGTGCGCATCAACGCCCATGCCGCCACGCTGGCGATGTTCGTTGGTCTGTGCGTCGATGCCACTGATCAGTTGCACGTCGGCCCAGCGCCAGGTGGCCTTGATGCGTGCGCCCATTGTGCGGCGGTCGACATTGCTGACCATGGGCATGCCCATCATGCCGCTGCCCGATGGGGTGCGCAGGCTGTAGTTGTCCATCACGTGGTCGGTGTAGTTGTAGTAGACCTGCGCCTCGACCTTGTCGAGCACCTCGCCGAGGTTGGACTTTTCAAAGCGCAGGCCCAGGCTTTCGCGCTTGAACTGCGAGCCGTCCATGCCACGGCCGGCATAGCGGGCCTCGCCGTCACCCTTACCGGCAGTGAGTTCGAGCAGGGTGTCCTGGTCGGGCGTCCAGCCCAGGGTCACATCGCCGTTCCATTTGTCCCAGCGCGAAGGCACGGTGTCGCCGTTGCCGTCGTGGTAGTCGTCCGAGCGCGACTGGTTGCCGACGAAGCGCGCATAAGCCTGGCTATTGCCTGCGGCGGCGTCGAGCACCTGGTCGAAGCGGCCGTTGGAGCCGGCCAGCAGGCTGGCGTTGATCCGGCTGCCGAGGGTGCCGAATTTTTCCGGTTCACGTTCGAAAAGGATGGTCCCGGCCGAGCCTCCGGGGCCCCAGATCACGCTTTGCGGGCCTTTGATAACGGTGAGGCGGTCATAGGTTTCCGGCGCGATGTAAGAGGTCGGTGCGTCCATGCGGTTCGGGCAGGCACCGAGCATCACACCGCCGTTGGTGAGGATGTTCAGGCGCGAACCGAACATGCCGCGCAGCACCGGGTCACCGTTGGTGCCACCGGCGCGGATGGCTGAAAAGCCAGGGATGGTCTTGAGGTAATCGGCGCCATCGCTGGCCGGCACGGGCTGGCGCGGGTCTTTGGGGTTGGTGACAACCGTCAGGGGCGAACTGGGCGCGATGGCGGTGATCACCGTTGGGCTCAGTTCGGGCGGCGCTTGCTCGTGCGTTTCATGGCCAGTTTCGGCGGCCAGGGCCATGGGGGCGAGCAGCGACCCGCACAACACGGCGAATGTCCCTCGCAGAGAGGGGGCGAATACAGGGGGGCAGCCGGACATAGTGATTCCAGTCGATCAGTCATGGGTGGGCGCGGAGCCTCCAGGCTCCGTGCGGCAGCAAGGGTTCAGACGCTGATCGAAGGCGGTGGCGCGCGGCTGCGTGCACCGGGGAATATGGCCTGTCGGGCATGGCCCTGCAGGGTTGCAGCAGGTATGGGGGTGACGGGCAAGGCGTGCCCGGCAACGAGTGGGCTGAAGGTCTGCGGTAATGCAGGGCAGTTGAACAGCAGGCTGCAGTAGCCGCATTTTTCCCACATCACATGCAGTTGGCCATCGTCGCCGTGGCCGTGATGCGAGTCGCTGGCGTGACTGTGTTCCGAGGACAGAGCCATGCCCATCGGCATGCTCATGCCCGCGTGATGATCCATCGGCATCGACTGGGAAATCAGCGGGCCGATAAAGATCATCCACATGGCGAACAGGCTCAGCCAGCCGCCACCGACGCGCCTGCGTTCAGGGCGGGTGGTACGGCTGCGTCTGTTGCGTGGCAGGCTCATGAAGGCGAGCGCCAGTCAGCGAAGGGTCAGTGTGCGTGTTCGTGCGGCTGGTCCGCCGGCGCCTGCTTCTGCACGGCCACGTCGACCGTGATGTCACCAGCCTTCTCGAAATGCAGGGTCAGCGGGAAGCGCTTGCCGTCGCTGAGCAGGCTGCGGTCCTTGGGCTGCATCAGCATCACATGATAGGCGCTGGGGGCGAAGACCACGTCCTTGCCGGCTGGCACTACCACATTGGGCACCTGCTGCATCTTCATGGCGCCGTTGGCACTCATCACGTGTTCGTGCAGTTGTGCGTCAGCAGTGATGGGGCTGTCTACGCTGAGCAGGCGGTCATCGACCTTGCCGTTGTTGTGCACGATGAAATAGGCGGCCACATTGGGCGCGTTCGGCGGCAGTTGCAGCGACCAGGGGTGGGCGATATGCAGGTCGCCCGCAGTGTATTCATGGGCGTTGGCGAAGGCGCCGGGCAGCAGCAGTGCGGCCACTACGAGAGCTTGCTTGAGCATGGTGTAAGTCTCCGTTCTGTTCAGGTTCAGGCAGACAGCGTGATGAACTCAGACCAGGGGAGAGGCGCGGGGATTGAGCGCGGGCCAGAGCTGGCGCGGCGTCATTTGGTAATCGGCTGGCGGTGGAACATGCGCGGCCAGCAATGTGGGCGGGTTGTGCAGCTGTGGCGGATAACCTGGCAGGGCCAGCAACGGCGTGGCACCCGAACAGCACCAGCAGTGCTGCATGTTGGAGTGATCGTCGTTCTGCGTGCCGAGGTCGATCTTGGCCAGTGCCTGGACGTCGACCTTGGCCTTGCCTGCCATGCTGGAACAGAAAGCCCCCCACAGCAGCTGCTCTGCCGGGCCCTTGGGCGCGGCGGAGGACAGCGGCATGGCCAGCAGGTTGAACAGCACTGCGAGGCAGGCTATCCAGGCGATGTGCCGACGTGGGGGCATGGAGAGATCCGGTCAGGAATCGTGGCGGGTATTGTACGGCGCAGTATAGGTAAAAATGATGGGGTGCGGTGAAGTGACGCAGGCGGGTTGATGGGGCTGCTGTGCAGCCCATCGCCGGCAAGCCGGCTCCCACGCGCAGTTAGACGGTGGGGTGCCTGGAACCGGCTTGCCGGCCATGAAGCTACTACAGCCATCAAGCCTTGTTGCGGCCCATCAAGCCACGTACGGTTTCCTGCAAATCAGCCGGCAGCACCACCACTTTGGCGTTGTTGCTGCTGGCCAGGTTCTCCATGGCGCCGACATAGCGCTCTCCCAGCAGGTACATGGCTGGCACCGTCTCGTTGCCTACCGCGTCCTTGACCAGCGAAATTGCCTTTGCCGAAGCCTCGGCAAGGTTGATTTGCGCCTCGGCATCGAGCTTGGCCGACTGCAGGCGGGCTTCGGCCTCGAGAATGGCGGCCTGCTTGGCACCTTCTGCACGGGTCACGTCGGCTTTACGTTCACGTTCGGCTGCCGCCTGGCGCTCCATTGCCAGCTGCATGTTTTCCGATGGCTTGATGTCCTGGATTTCTACCGAGCGTACGGTCACACCCCAGTCTTCGGTCTGTTCGGACATCGCCTCTCGCAGGCGTGCCTTGATCTGCTCGCGGCTGGACAGCGCTTCGTCCAGGTCCATGGCGCCGACGATTGCGCGCAACGATGTCATGGTCAGGCTGGTGACGGCAAACGAGAAATTCTGCACGCCATAGGAGGCCTTCTGTGGGTCGACCACCTTGGCGAAGCACAGGGCGTTGGCGACGATCACCGCATTGTCGCGAGTGATGATTTCCTGCTCCTGCACGTCGAGGATAATGTCCTTGGTCGGCAGGCGGTAGGCGACCACGTCCATGTAAGGGATGACGATGTTCAGGCCGGGCTTGAGCGTGCTGTGGTAGCGGCCCAGGCGCTCGACGATCCACTCCTCCCCTTGGGGTACGATGCGTACACCCTTGAAGACAGTGATCAGGACGAAAACGGCGAGTGTGCCGACGACGATGAGGCTGGTCATGATGCGAACTTCCTTTTAATGCGGTCAGGCCCGGATGACCCGGGCAGTATTGCCTTCGATGGCGACGAGACGAACACGCTCGCCTGACGGGATGTCGCTGTCAGCGACGCAGATCCATTCCTCATTGCCCAAGATCGGTTTCTGAAAGCGCACACGGCCTTTCTGAAATTGCGAAACGCTGCTGATCAGCAGCCCGACTTCGCCGATCACACTGTCTGCGGTCCAGCGCACATCCGGCTGCTTGCGCCGGAACAGCTTGAACCAGAGTGCCGTGGTGATCGAGGAGAACAGCACCCACGACAGTACCTGCATGTCCAGTTGCAGGCTGGGGGCGGCGAGGGAGATGAGCGACACCAGCACGGCACCGATGCCGAACCAGATGATGAAGAAAGTGGGCAGGACCAGTTCGAGCAGGATCAGCGCGATGCCGAAGACCAGCCAGATCCACCATTGCATTTCCATATGGTTGACGCTTTCCGGAGGGGAGGGGGGTTGAGTTTAAGACTGACGACAGGCCAACGGCCATATGAATGTATCTGGTCACAGCGCAGCGATGGTCGATAGCCACTGTCGGAATATGGAAAGGGTTACGTCTTTTACCCTGGCATGGCCAGCCAATCCTCAACCCGCAACCCCGGAACGCGCATGAACTCTCGCAGGTTGTTTGTTACCAAGGTAAGCCCCCGCGCGCGGGCATGCCCGGCAATCAACTGATCGAAAGGACCGATGGGCGTACCGGCCTTTGCCAGTTCTGAGCGAAGCTGCCCGCTGTGTTCTGCTGCATGGCTGTCATAGTCGAGTACTTCAAGACGCGCTACGAAACCCTCCACAATCGAGAGATTTCGTGCAGGAGCGGCCGATTTCTCTGCACCGTAAACAAGCTCCATCAGTGTGACGGTGCTGATTGCCAGCTGACCATGGTGGCGGTTGAACGCTTCACGAACTACCTGGGGTTTGTTCTTGATCGTGAAGATGCAGATATTCGTATCGAGCATGTACTTGAGCATTAAAACCCTTCACGTTCCTGGTCGGCAGGTTGGTCGCGGCTGGCCATGAAGTCCGGGCTCGCATCTTCGCCGTCAAACCAGCTATCCCATGATTCACCAGCGGGAGTGATGATGCGGGTTCGACCCACTGCAACAATGTCCACGCGGGTCACCTCTTCGGGAAATGCGACAGATTTCGGCAAGCGGATGGCCTGGCTACGATTGCTTTTGAAGACAGCACCTTGCTCCATGATGGGTCTCCCTGGAAGCGGCAAACTGTGACTGAAGTTTAAATTCCGCAAGGTATATGTCAATGGGATATACGTTGCCAAAGGCTGCCAGTCATAGATGCAGGGCGCTGAGCAACAGGCAGTACCGGGTGAACTCAGCATCGACCTGTGGGAGTGTGGGGCGCTTCAGAATGAGTACTGGAACCCCCAGCTCCCGCGCCACCTCAAGCTTGGGCTCGGTCGCCACGCTGCCGCTGTTCTTGCTGACCAGCACATCGATATCGCGCCGTGCGAACAGCACCCGCTCATCGTCAAGGTGAAACGGCCCCCGCGCACCGATCACTTCGCAGCGATCATTACCAGGGCAGGCCTGCAACGCCCTGAGGGTCCAGAACTGCTCTGGCGGAATCTCGTCCAGATGCTGCAGCGGCTCGCGCCCCAACGTGAACAGCGGCCTGCGGAACGGCTTGAGCGCTTCGATCAGCCCGGCCCAGTCTTGCACTTCTCGCCAATCGTCACCCTCCTGGGCCTGCCATGCCGGGCGCCGCAAGGCCCAGCACGGGATGCCCACGGCCCGTGCGGCGGCGGCAGCATTGTGGCTGATCTGCGCGGCATAGGGGTGGGTGGCGTCTATCAGCAGGGTGATACCCGCCTCGCGCAGGTAGGCGGCCAGGCCTTCGGCCCCGCCATAGCCGCCGACCCGCACCTGGCAGGCCAGGCCCTGCGGCACCCGGCCGATGCCAGCCAGGCTGTAGACATGCTCCGGGCCAAGCTGACGGGCGATGGCCAGTGCCTCGGTGACACCGCCCAGCAGCAGGATGCGCCGGTTCATTGCATACCTGCCTTGCCGACGATGCCGCCCTGGCGGTCGATGGCGAACACTTCCACCTGCACCTGTGCGGGCACCACGCTGCGGGCGAACGCCAGGGCATGGGCGCAGACCGCGTCGCCCAGGGCGATGCCGGCCGCGTGTGCCAGGGCCAGGGCTTGCTGGCTGGTGTTGGCGGCCATGATCGCTGCCTGCAGGTCGGCATCGGCGCCGATGTCCGCTGCCCAGCCGGCCAGTTGCGGCAGGTCGATGCTCGAGTGGCGGCTGTGAAGGTCCATGTGCCCGGCGGCCAGCTTGCTGATCTTGCCAAAGCCACCGCACAGTGACAGGCGTGGCACCGGCACCTTGCGCAGGTGCTTGAGCACCGCGCCGACAAAGTCGCCCATTTCGATCAGGGCAATTTCCGGGAGGCCGTAGACGCGGCGCATGGTGTCTTCGCTGGCATTGCCGGTGCAGGCGGCAATATGGGTATAGCCATTGGTGTGGGCGACATCGATGCCCTGGTGGATGGAGGCGATGTAGGCCGCGCAGGAGAAAGGCCGCACGATGCCGCTGGTACCAAGAATCGACAGCCCGCCGAGGATGCCCAGGCGCGGGTTCATGGTCTTGAGTGCCAGTTGCTCGCCGCCCTTTACGTTGACCGTGACCTCGAAGCCGCCGCGGTAGGCGCAGTCGTCGGCCAGTTGTTGCAGGTGTTCACTGATCATGCGTCGCGGTACCGGGTTGATCGCCGGCTCGCCCACGGCGAGTACCAGCCCGGGGCGGGTGACCGTGCCGACACCCACGCCCGCGACAAAGCGTATGCCCGGCTCGTCCTGCAAACGCACCTGGCTGTAGAGCAGCGCGCCATGGGTGACATCGGGGTCGTCGCCAGCATCCTTGAGTGTGCCGGCTTCGGCGCGCTCGTCCTCGCGGCGGCAGAATTCCAGGCGCATCTGCACCACCTTGCCCTTGGGCAAGGTGATGCTCACGGCGTCAGTGCTCACACCGGTGAGCAGCAGGCGCGCTGCCGCCAGGCTGGTGGCAGTGGCGCAGCTGCCAGTGGTCAGGCCGCTGCGCAGTGGCGCCGGCTGTTCGCGGGTTTCTTCACGCATCGTGAGGCTTCACCACGTCGAGCAAGGTGATCGGCAATGCCTGGCGCCAAGTGTCGAAGGCGCCCAATGGCTGGGCCTGGGCGACATGGATACGCGTCAGTTCACCGCCATGCTGTTGGCGAAAGTGCGCCAGTGCCAGTTCGCTTTGCAGGGTCACGGCATTGGCCACCAATCGCCCTCCGGGGCGGAGCCGCTCCCAACACAACGGCAACACGCCTTCACGGGTGACGCCACCGCCGATGAAGATCGCATCCGGGCGCTCCAGCTCGGCCAAGGCCTGCGGTGCTTTGCCGCGCACCAGTTGCAGGCCGGGAACGCCAAGGGCATCACGGTTGTACTCGATGAAGCCCTGGCGGCCCTCGTCGGCTTCGATTGCCAGTGTTCGGCAGGCGGGGTGGGCGCGCATCCACTCGATGCCGATCGAGCCACAGCCTGCGCCCACGTCCCACAGCAACTCGCCTGGTTGGGGGGCCAGACGGGCCAGGGTGATGGCCCGTACGTCACGTTTGGTCAGCTGGCCGTCATGACGGAAAGCATCGTCCGGCAGGCCGGCTGCGCGTGACAGTCGCGGAGCGTCGGCATTGGCCTGGCACTCGATGGCAACCAGGTTCAGCGCGGCGACCTGAGGCTGGGCCCAGTCATCGGCGATGCCCGCCAAGTGGCGTTCGGCAGGGCCGCCGAGGTGCTCGAACACCTGCAGGCGGCTTTGCCCGAAACCGCGCTCGCGCAGCAGGGCGGCAATGGCTGCCGGGCTATCACCGTCGTTGCTCAGCACCAGCAGGCGCATGCCGCTGTAAAGGTGGGCGTTGAGAGAGGCCAGGGGGCGTGCGACCAAAGACACCACCTGCACGTCCTGCAGCGGCCAGCCAAGGCGGGCGGCGGCCAAGGCGCAGGAGGAGGGCATCGACAGTACCTGCAGCTCTTGGGCCGGCACCTGCCGCGCCAGGCTGGCGCCGACGCCGTAGAACATGGGGTCGCCGCTGGCCAGCACGCACACCTGCTCACCGCGCCGAGCCAGTACCGGGGCGAGCGAGAACGGGCTCGGCCAATGTTCGCGGGCGGCGCTTACGCAACGCGGCAGCAGGGCCAGCTGACGTGGGCTGCCGATGATCCGCGAAGCGCCGAGCAGGGCGCGTCGGGCCTGCTTGCCCAGGCCGCTGAAGCCGTCTTCGCCGATGCCTACTACTGTCAGCCAGGGTGTCATGTGTTTCTGATCCGCCATTTTTGGGGGCGCGTCGCCCCGCCTCAGCCGGCAAAGGGGGCGACGCGGTGGTGAATTTCTGTTCAATCGCCAGCGAAGCTCGACCACCGGCTTTTCATGCCGCCGGACAAAGCAGGCATAATACCGCGCCTTCTACACTCAAGCGCATTTTCAGCGATTGCCGGACGTCCCTTTGAAGCAGGTCCATACCCCACCCGTATCGCCCCGTCCCTCGGCTTGCCCGGGGTTGTGGCGCATCGTCAGCGCCCTTGATGGCGGTATCTGCCGAATCAAGCTGCCCGGTGGGCTGTTGCTGGCCGATCAGGCCGATGCCGTGGCGGCGGCTGCCGAGCGTTTCGCCGGTGGCGTGATCGAGGCGACCAACCGCGGCAACCTGCAGATCCGTGGCATTGGCGACGATCACGCCGGCCTGATCGAAAGCCTGCTGGCAGCAGGCCTGGGCCCACGCGACGCTGCCAGTGACGATGTGCGCAACCTGATGCTCAGCCCCTTGGCCGGGCACGACCCCTTGATGGTGCTGGATGTTCGTCCCCTGGCCGAACACATCCTCGACATGCTGCAAGGCACACCGCGCTTTCACCAGTTATCGGCCAAGTTCGCGGTGCAACTGGACGGCGGCGAAGGCCTGGCGATGCTCGAGCACCCACACGATCTGTGGCTTTCAGCATTACGACTCGAGCAACGCACCTGGCTGGCGTTCGGCCTGGCCGGTTGCCCGGCTGACGGCCAGGTGCTGGGCGCGGTGCCGGTGGAGCAGGGGCTGGCGCTGGTGCGCGCAGTGCTTGAGCGCTTCCTCGACCTGGCCAGCCCGGACCAGGCGCGCATGCGCCAGTTGCTTGAAAACTGCTCAGTGGAGCGATTCATCGAGGGGCTAGGGCTGGCGATCCGCCGGGATGATGCCGTCCTCGATTGGCGCCGCAAAGCGGGCAACAGCCCATGGCTGGGTGCCGTTGAGCAGCTGCAGGGCATGGCCCTGGGCGTTGCCCCGCCGCTTGGCAGGCTCAGCGCCGACATGCTGCGCGGTGCGGCGCGAATCGCACGTGAACACGGCGATGGCAGCCTGCGCCTGAGCCCCTGGCAGAGCCTGATGCTGACCTCTGTGGCTGGCGTGAGCATCGCCCCGGCGCAACGTGAGTTGTCGGCCCTGGGCCTGCTCTGCCACAGCCACGAGCCCTTGGCCCGCATGGTTGCCTGCACCGGCGCCAGCGGCTGCGCCAAGGCGCACGGCGAAACCAAGGCCGATGCCGTGGCTCTGGCAGCCCTGTTGCCCGCTGGCGCCCCTGCCAGTGTGCACCTGTCTGGTTGCCCCCGATCCTGCGCCGTGGCCCATGTCGCCCCGGCCACACTGCTGGCCCGCTCGCCGGGCCGCTATGACCTCTATTTGCGTGACGCGCGCCTGCCGGGCTTTGGTGCCCTGCGCGCCGCCAACCTCACCTTGAACGAAGCAGGCGCCATGCTCGACCTGCCGACGGAGCACCTTGATGATTGATTACATCCGCGATGGTCAGGAGATCTATCGCAATTCCTTCCGGATCATCCGTGAGGAGGCCCGGCTCGAGCGGATCCCCGCAGACCTCGAGAAGCTCGCCGTACGTGTGATCCATGCCTGTGGCATGGTCGAGGCCATCGACGGCCTGCAGTTCTCCGAAGGTGCCGGCCGCGCGGGGCGCGAGGCCCTGGCCAACGGCGCGCCGATCCTCTGCGATGCACACATGGTCGCCGAAGGCATCACCCGTGCACGCCTGCCCGCCGATAACAAGGTGATCTGCACCCTGCGCGACCCGAGTGTTCCGGCCCTGGCCAAAGATGCCGGCAATACCCGCTCGGCTGTGGCTCTGGAGCTGTGGCGGCCCTATCTGGAGGGTAGCGTGGTGGTGATCGGCAACGCGCCGACCGCTCTGTTCTACTTGCTGGAAATGATCGATGCCGGTGCACCAAAGCCTGCGCTGATCCTCGGTTTCCCGGTTGGCTTCGTCGGTGCGGCGGAGTCCAAGGCCATGCTTGCCGCAGACAGCCGGGGCATCCCGTTCGTGATCATGCAGGGCCGCCTGGGCGGTAGTGCGATGGCTGCTGCCGCGGTCAATGCCCTCGCCACGGAGGTGGAATGATGGCGCCGCGTGGACGTCTGCTGGGCCTGGGCGTAGGCCCTGGCGACCCTGAGCTGATTACGCTCAAGGCCCTGCGCTTGCTGCGCGAGGCCCCGGTGGTCGCCTACTTCGTGGCCAAGGGCAAGCGTGGCAATGCCTTCGGCATCATCGAGTCGCATCTGCAGCCAGCGCAAACGCTGCTGCCGCTGGTCTATCCGGTGACCACCGAGGCGTTGCCGGCGCCGTTGTCGTACGAGCAGGTCATCAGCGATTTTTATGACGAGGCCAGCGTGCAGGTGGCCGAGCACCTCGATGCCGGCCGCGATGTCGCGGTGATCTGTGAGGGCGACCCGTTCTTTTACGGCTCCTACATGTACCTGCATGACCGTCTGGCGCAGCGCTATGACGCGCAAGTGATCCCTGGTGTCTGCTCGATGCTGGGAGGCGCGTCGGTACTGGGTGCCCCCCTGGTTTACCGCAACCAGAGCCTGTCGGTGCTGTCGGGCGTGCTGCCGGCCGAAGAACTCAAGCGGCGCCTGGCCGATGCCGATGCGGCAGTGATCATGAAGCTGGGCCGCAACTTCCCCAAAGTGCGCCAGGTGCTGGGCGAACTGGGCCTGGACAGGCGTGCGCTATACGTTGAGCGGGCGACCATGGCAAATCAGAAAATCGTCGCGCTGGACCAGGTGGACCCACAGTCATCACCGTACTTCTCGCTGATCATCGTGCCGGGTGAAAAATGGCAGGGATGAGCATGCACAAGGCACCGGCAATCATCGTGCTCGGCGCTGGCAGCGTGGCCACCGCGCGGCGCATTCAGCAGCATTATCCACAGGCGACGATCCATGGCCTGAGCGGCCGGGTCGAGCTGGCCGACCAGTATTACGAGGCATTTGGCGACACGCTGCGCGCCCTTTATCTGCAAGACACGCCGATCATAGCCCTGTGTGCGGCGGGTATCGTCATCCGTAGCCTGGCCAGCCTGCTTTGCGAGAAAGGCGCAGAGCCGCCGGTGCTGGCGGTTGCCGAGGACGGCAGTGCGGTAGTGCCGCTGCTTGGCGGGCTGAGCGGCGTCAATGTCATGGCTCGCGAGATCGGTGAGGCGCTGGGCGTGGCGGCGGCGATCACCACCAGCGGCGAGCTGCGTTTCGGCACCTGCCTGTTGAACCCACCCGAGGGCTACGCCCTGGCGGATATCGAACAGGGCAAGCGTTTCGTCTCCGATCTGTTGGCGGGGGAGGCCGTACGTATCGAGGGCGATGCGCCTTGGCTGGCTCAGGCCCAATTGCCGGCCAGTGAAGCCGCCCAGCGCACCATTCATGTGGGATGCACTGCGCGCCCGGCCAGCCGTGACGAGTTGCTGATCCACCCTCGTTCGGTGGTGGTTGTGGTGGATGCGGGCGGTCCTGATCTGGTTGAACGCGTCAGCGATGCCCTGCGTGAAGCGGGCATCGCCGAGCAGTCACTGGCGTGCCTGCTGGTTGCCGAACAGGCCATGGCCGAACCGTCCTTGCAGGCAGCGGCCAAGGTGCTGGGTGTCGCACTGCGTTTTGCTGCCAAAGAAAGCACTCTTGTCAGCATGGCCGCCGAAGCACTGCCGGATGCGCGTCTGATCGAGCAGACGGGCCTGGTCATTGCGCTGTCACCAGTGCCTGTCAAGGTCAACCACCTGGGCCGCAGGCGTGGTCGCTTGGCCGTCATCGGCCTTGGCCCTGGCGCCGCCGAGTTGATGGTGCCGGCGGTCAAAGCCGAGCTGGCGCGCGCCGAGGATATTCTCGGTTACGAAACCTACGTGCGCATGGCCGGGCCGTTCCGCGACGACCAGGTGCAACATTGCACCGACAATCGTGAAGAAATGCAGCGCGCGCGTCATGCTTTCGAGCTCGCCGCACAAGGACGCTCGGTGGTGGTGGTTTCTTCGGGTGACCCGGGGGTATTCGCCATGGCTGCAGCCGTGCTGGAAGCGCTGCACGGGTCCACTGACCCCGCTTGGCATCGTGTCGAGCTGGAAATCCTGCCGGGGGTTTCGGCCTCGCTGGCCACTGCCGCTCAAGCGGGCGCGCCGCTGGGGCATGACTTCTGCGTGATGTCGCTATCGGACAACCTCAAACCGTGGTCGACCATTGAGCATCGGCTGGACCTGGCGGCCCAGGCCGACCTGGTGCTGGCCTTCTACAACCCGATCTCGCGTTCGCGCCCCTGGCAGCTTGGGCGCGCGCTGGAGATCGTGCGCCAGCACCGGGATGGTAATACACCCGTGGTGCTTGGGCGTGACATCGGCAGGCCGGGGCAGACGCTCAGGGTGGTCACCCTCGCCGAGCTGACGCCAGAGATGGTCGACATGCGTACCATGGTCCTGGTCGGTTCTTCCACGACCTGCACCTTTGCCCGTGCCGAGGGTGGGCAGTGGGTCTATACCCCGCGCTGGTATCCTGTTGCGCCCTGAGTCGCAGGGCTAGCCGACCAGGTAGCCCCTGATGCCGGTGAAGATGATCTGCGCCGCCAAGGCGCAGACAAACAGCCCCATCAGGCGGCTGACGATCTGCAGGCCTTGATCGCCGAGAATGCGCTCGATCCCGTGCGACAGATACAGCACCAGGCCCACGGTGAAGCTGGCCAGCGCGATACTGACGATGGCCAGCAACTTGTCGTCCCAGTGCGGCTGGCTGACGCCCATCACCAGCAGGGCGCCGATGGTGCCCGGGCCTACGGTGAGCGGGATGGTCAGCGGTACGATGGTCACGTCCTGCTGCACGTTGTCGGCCTGCACGGCCGGTTTGCCCTGGGCCATGCCTAAGGCAGAGATGAACAGCACGCTGCCGGCGCCGATGCGGAAGGCATCGGCCGTGATGCCGAAGATGCCGAAGATCGCCCGCCCGAAAAGGTACAGCAACACGCTGGCGACCAATGCGGCGAAGGCAACCTTCCAGGCCAGCTGTTTGCGCTCCTTGCTGGAGTGGCCACGGGTCAGGCTGATGAAGCACGACAGCACGAAGAACGGGCTGTAGAGCACCAGCATCTTCAGGTAGACACTGAACAACTCATGAAGCATGAGGGTGAGTCCTTTGTAGGAGCGGCCTTGTGTCGCGAAAGGGCTGCGCAGCAGCCCCCGTTCCGTGTGGTGCTGCTGAAATTCTGGGGCTGCTGCGCAGCCCTTCGCGACACAAGGCCGCTCCTACAGCGCTTAATCGGCTACGAAGTATGCAGCGGATCGGTCTTGGCTTCCCGCTGGTTTGCCCAATACTGGATCAACTCGCGCAATTGCGACAGCTCCACCGGCTTGGCCATGTGCCCATCCATGCCGGCCAGCCGCGCGCGCTCTTTGTGTTCGGCCAGGATGTGCGCGGTCAGTGCCACCACCGGGGTGCGCTGGCGCTGGTTGGCGACTTCCCAGGCACGCAGTTGCTGGGTGGCAGAGAAGCCGTCCAGCACCGGCATTTCACAATCCATCAGCACCAGGTCATAACGCTGGGCCTTCATGGCTTGCAGGGCTTCCTCGCCATTGCTGGCGGTGTCCGGTTCGAGGTTGAGTTTGCCCAGCATGCCGCGGATCACCTTGGTCGAGATGCTGTTGTCCTCGGCGACCAGCACGCGAAAGTCGCCCGGCAGCTCGTGGGTGGGCGGTGTGCCTGGCAAGGGCATCGGCACGGTTTGTTCGCGGCCGCGCTGGGCCAGCTCTTCGGCCAGGGTGGTCTTGAGCGTGTAGCCGGCCACCGGTTTGGCCAGGATGCGCTTGACCCCGGCATTGCGGGCAATGACCTTGCTCGGTGCGTTGCTGATACCGGTGAGCATCACCACGAGGATGTCGTGGTTCAGGCTTGGGTCTTCCTTGATCTTGGCCGCCAGTTGCATGCCGGTCATGCCCGGCATGTTCTGGTCCAGCAAGACCGCATCGAAATAGTCACGCAGGTGCGCCTTGGTCCGTAGCAGGGCCAGGGCCTCCTTGCCCGAGGGTACGGCACTCACGTTCATGCCCCAGGCGCTGCACTGCTGCACCAGCACCTTGCGACAGGTGTCGTTGTCGTCCACCACCAGCACCCGGGCGTCGCGCAATGGGCTGTCGAGGTCGGCCAAGGGTTGCTCCAGGCGAGAGGGGTCGAGCGGCAGGGTCAGCCACAGGGTGTTGCCCATGCTGGTGCTGCTCTTGATGCCGAATTCGCCTTGCATAAGGCCGATCAGCTGCTTGGCGATGATCAGCCCAAGGTGGCCGCCAAGCTTGTTGCTGGAAAGGAAGTGATGGCTGTGCAGCTCTGCCTGCAGCAGGGCTTCGCGCTCGGCCGCAGGCAGCGGCTCGCCGCTGTCCTGCACGGCGATACGCAGGCGCGGCACCTCGCCGCGCTGGTCCAGTGCAACGACCAGGAGGATTTCGCCCTGGTCGGTGTTTTTCAGGGCGTTTTCCAGCAGGCTGGAGAGAGCCTGGCGCAGGCGCGTAGGGTCACCGCTAATGACCCGTGGCACTTGCGGCTGGGTGAAGCTGATCAGCTCGATGTTCTGTTGTTCGGCCTTGGCGCGGAAGATATTCAGGCAATCTTCGATCAGGGCATTGAGGTCGAATTGCACATCGTCCAGTTCGATCTGCCGCGACTCGAGCTTGGAAATGTCGAGAATCTCGTTGATCAGTGTGAGCAGTTCGTTGCCGGCGCTGTGGATGGTCTGCACGTAGTCACGCTGCTTGACCGACAGCGGCGTGCCCAGCAGCAGTTCGGTCATGCCCAGCACGCCGTTCATGGGTGTGCGAATTTCATGGCTGATCTTGGCCAGGAACTCGGCCTTGGCATTGATTTCGGCATCACTGGCCGCCAGTGCGCGGCTGGCGCTGAAGCGCTCTTCGCTCATCCGCCGCAGGCGCTCGCTGACCGCAAGGTTGAGCAGCAGGCCGCTGGCCACCGTCAAACCGAGCAGAATGCACAGCAGCCAAGGCGTCGAGGTGCGGGTCAGACCGAGCAGGGCCGGCAGCAGCACCAGCCCGCCCAGGTTGAACACCACCATGGCCAGGCTGAACAGGCGTGCCGGCGCATAACCTTTGTACCAGTGGTAGCTGCTGACCAGCAGCATGCTCACACTGCCCAGGGCCAGCAGGGCGTAGGTCATCAGGTTGAGTGGAAGGGTATCCACGAACAGCAGGATCAGGCCGCTGACTCCGGCCACCAGCATTTCGCCTTGCAACAAGCGATTGAGCTGCGGGGAACTGCAGCGCGAGAAGAAGTGCTGGGTGAAATAGAGCCCCGCGAGGCCCGCCAGCACCAGGGTCAGATAGGCGGCCGGGGTTTGCGCACTGTGCCACAGGTGCCACCAGGGGCCGCTGAGGTTGAGCAGGATCAGGCCGCTGAGCAGCATCAGCCCGTGGTACAGCGCAAGGATCAGGGTGGTGCTGGAGCGGGTGTACAGAAAGCGGATCAGGTTGTGCAGGATGAGCATGACCAGGCCGCCGAAGAGCATGCCGAACAGCAACGGCTGGCCATGGTTTGAAGCGGCGACTGCCGCAGGCTCCAGGCTGATGGCCGGGCGCAGTTGATGCTCGGAAACCAGGCGCAGGTAGATGTCCACCGCTTTCGGGCTGTTTGGCAAGGGCAAAACGTGATCGCTGCCGCGCAGGGTCGGGCTGGCGTTGCCGGCCTGGCGCCCGTGGTGCAGCTGGCGTAGCAGCCTGTCTCCGTCGAGGGCGTAGAGGTCCAGACGCGAAAGGTCCGGGGCAAAGACCCGCAGCAGTTGCTCCTGGTCACCTGGTTCGAGGCGATAGTGTAGCCACAGGGCCTGTTGCGACGGCGCGGCATCTAGGTCGCTCAGGGTAGTAGGGCTGAACTGGTTGCGATAGCGATCCGAGCGGACGTCGCTCAATTGCAGGTTGGCTTGTACGTCGAGCAAAACGGACCAGCCTCCGCCTTGGTCGGCCGAAGCCGGGAGCAGGCAGAGCAGGGTCAGCAAGCTGACGATCAGAGCTGTGGCAATCCGAAGCCGACGCACTACGAGATCCCTTCCTAGCTGATGTGCCGTGTAGTAACTATGCGCGGCGCGCCAAGTCGAAGGCAAGGCCCCGATGGGGCCCTGTCGACGAGCCGAAGGCCGCATGCGCAGGACGCTGCGGCTATCCGGTAAGGTTATTGCTGATGTTCACCGCGCTCGCGGGCGATAGCCCGGTAGCCGATGTCGGTACGGTAGAAGCTACCGTTCCAGGTGACTTCCTTGGCCAGGCGGTAAGCCTGCTGCTGGGCATCGGCAACTGTGCTGCCCATGGCCGTGGCGCAGAGCACGCGGCCACCGTTGGTCACTACCTGGCCGTCCTTGAGCGAAGTACCGGCATGGAACACCTTGCCTTCGATCTTGGCTGCGGCCTCCAGGCCGCTGATCACGTCGCCCTTGGCGTAGTCGCCGGGGTAACCGCCGGCGGCCAGCACCACACCCAGGCTTGGGCGTGGGTCCCACTGCGCTTCGACCTTGTCCAGCGCCTTGGCGAAAGCGGCTTCGATCAACAGCACCAGGCTCGATTCCAGGCGCAGCATGACCGGCTGGGTTTCCGGGTCGCCAAAGCGGCAGTTGAACTCGATGACCTTGGGGTTGCCTGCCTTGTCGATCATCAGGCCGGCATACAGGAAGCCGGTGTACACGTTGCCTTCCTCGGCCATGCCGCGCACGGTCGGCCAGATCACCTGGTCCATCACGCGCTGGTGTACATCGGCGGTAACGACCGGGGCTGGGGAGTAGGCACCCATGCCGCCAGTGTTCGGGCCGGTGTCCTGGTCACCCACGCGCTTGTGGTCCTGGCTGGTGGCCATTGGCAGCACGTTGTGGCCGTCGACCATTACGATGAAGCTGGCTTCCTCGCCGTCCAGGAACTCTTCGATCACCACGCGCGAACCGGCTTCGCCAAAGGCGTTGCCCGCGAGCATGTCACGCACGGCGGCTTCGGCTTCTTCCAGGGTCATGGCGACGATCACGCCTTTGCCCGCAGCCAGGCCGTCGGCCTTGATCACGATCGGCGCGCCTTTTTCCTGCAGGTAGGCCAGGGCCGGCTCGATCTCGGTGAAGTTCTGGTAGTCGGCGGTCGGGATCTTGTGGCGAGCCAGGAAGTCCTTGGTGAATGCCTTGGAACCTTCCAGCTGGGCCGCGCCCTTGGTCGGGCCGAAGCAGTCCAGGCCGCGGCTGCGGAACAGGTCGACCACACCGATGACCAGCGGCGCCTCGGGGCCCACGATGGTCAGGTCGACGTTCTTCTCGGCGAAGTCTGCCAGTTGCTCAAGGGCAGTGACGTCGATGGCAACGTTCTCGCACTTGGCTTCAATGGCGGTACCGGCGTTGCCGGGGGCGACGAATACTTTCTCGACGCGTGGGTCCTGGGCGACTTTCCAGGCCAGGGCGTGCTCACGGCCGCCGCTGCCGATGATCAAAACTTTCATTACAGGCTCCTTCGGAGAAGCTGCAAGCTGCAAGCGTCAAGAAAAAGCGGTTCGCGCTGATCCTTGTAAATGCTCACAACTCAGGGATTCAAGGGGCTGTGGCTGCAAGCAGGAGCAACTTGGCCTGCTCTTGCTTGCAGCTTCCAGCTTAAAGCTTGCCGCTGCTATCAGTGGCGGAAGTGGCGCATACCGGTGAACACCATCGCGATGCCGGCTTCGTCGGCAGCGGCGATGACTTCAGCATCGCGCATCGAACCACCTGGCTGGATCACGGCGCTGATACCCACTTTAGCCGCATTGTCGATGCCATCACGGAACGGGAAGAACGCGTCCGACGCCATGACCGCACCTTGCACCTGCAGGCCGGCATGCTCTGCCTTGATGGCCGCGATGCGCGCGGAGTTGACGCGGCTCATCTGGCCAGCGCCGACGCCGATGGTCTGGCGCTGCTTGGCATAGACGATGGCGTTGGATTTGACGAACTTGGCCACTTTCCAGGCGAACACCAGATCGTGGATTTCCTGCTCGGTCGGTGCGCGCTTGGTGACGATCTTCAGGTCTTCGGCGGTGATCATGCCGTTGTCGCGGCTCTGCACCAGCAGGCCACCGTTGACGCGCTTGAAGTCCCAACCGGCCGCACGCTCTGCCGGCCATTCGCCGCATTCCAGCAGACGTACGTTTTGCTTGGCAGCCACTACGTCGCGGGCAGCTTGGGAGATTTTCGGGGCGATGATCACTTCGACGAACTGGCGCTCGACGATCGCCTTGGCGGTTTCGCCGTCCAGTTCACGGTTGAACGCGATGATCCCGCCGAAGGCCGATTCGGTGTCGGTAGCGTAGGCCAGGTCGTAGGCCTTGCGGATACCGCCCTCGTCTTCAGGCACCACGGCGACGCCGCATGGGTTGGCGTGCTTGACGATGACGCAGGCCGGCTTGACGAAGCTCTTCACGCACTCCAGCGCGGCGTCGGTGTCGGCCACGTTGTTGAACGACAGCTCCTTGCCCTGCAGCTGGATGGCGGTGGAAACGCTGGCTTCGCCTTTCTTGGCCTCAACGTAGAACGCCGCGCTCTGGTGCGGGTTCTCGCCGTAGCGCATTTCCTGAGCCTTGACGAACTGGCTGTTGAAGGTGCGCGGGAACTCGCTGCGCGCTTCGGTGGACAGCGTGTCCTTGGCCTGGTCGATGGTGCCCATGTAGTTGGCGATCATGCCGTCGTAAGCGGCAGTGTGCTCGAACGCCTTGAGCATCAGGTCGAAACGCTGGGCGTAGGTCAGGCCGCCGGCCTTGAGGCCTTCGAGGACGCTGGCGTAGTCGCTGGCGTTGACCACGATAGCGACGTCCTTGTGGTTCTTGGCAGCCGAACGGACCATGGTCGGGCCGCCGATGTCGATGTTCTCGATGGCGGTCGGCAGGTCACAGCCAGGCTTGGCGATGGTGGCTTCGAATGGGTACAGGTTGACGGCGACCAGATCGATCGGCTTGATGCCGTGCTCGTTCATGATGGCGTCGTCGACACCGCGACGGCCGAGGATGCCGCCGTGGATCTTCGGGTGCAGTGTCTTGACCCGGCCGTCCATCATTTCGGCGAAGCCCGTGTAGTCGGCCACTTCCACCGCGTTCACGCCGTTGTCCTTGAGCAGCTTGTAGGTGCCGCCGGTGGACAGGATCTCGACACCGAGCTGCTGCAGCTCACGAGCGAATTCGAGGATACCGGTCTTGTCGGAGACGCTGATCAGGGCGCGGCGGACTGGCAGGCGGGTAGTCTGGTCGGTCATTTCGGATTCCAATAACGCGGTGGAGTCAGCAAAAAAGGCGCCTCTGTTCAGGGAGCCGCCTTTTCTGATTGGGATTCTGGCTTACAACAAGTCGTACTGCTTGAGTTTCTTGCGCAGGGTGCCTCGGTTGAGCCCGAGCATCTCGCTGGCCTTGGTCTGGTTGCCCTTGACGTAATTCATCACGCTTTCGAGCAGGGGCGCCTCGACTTCGGAGAGCACCAGGTTGTACACGTCAGTGACGGTAGCGCCTTCCAGGTGTGCGAAGTAGTTGTGCAGCGCCTTCTCGACGCTGTCACGAAGGGTCTGGCCCTCTTCGCTCGGCGTGTTGAGGTGCTGTTTGAGGTTGGCGTTGTCGCTCACGGGCGTTGTTCCACTCACTAATGTCTCGGTCATCATCGTCATGCGGCCACCCCTTGTCCGTCCTCTGTCTCAAGGCTCTGTCGACGTTCGCTGAAATACGCTCGAACGTTGGCGCACTGCGCTTGTGTGTCTTCCAAAGCGTTGAACCGGGAGCGAAACTCCTTGCCGCCGGGTCGTGTTGCCAGGTACCAGCCAACGTGCTTGCGGGCGATCCGTACACCCATCACATCGCCATAGAAGGCGTGCAGCGCGGCAAGGTGCTCCAGCAGGATACGTTCCACTTCGTCCAGCTGCGGGGCCGGCAAGTGCTGGCCAGTCCCCAGGTAATGCTCGATCTCGCGAAAGATCCAGGGCCGCCCCTGGGCGGCCCTGCCAATCAGCAGACCGTCGACGCCGGTGGCGTCCAGCACCGCCCGGGCCTTTTCTGGCGAAGTGATATCGCCGTTGGCAAAAACCGGGATGGACACCGCCTGCTTGATGGCAGCGATGGTGTCGTATTCGGCTTCGCCGGTGTACAGGTCGGCGCGTGTGCGGCCATGCACCGCCAGCGCCTGGATGCCAGCCTGCTCGGCGATCCTCGCCACGTTCAGGCCGTTCTTGTTCGCCCGGTCCCAACCGGTGCGGATCTTCAGCGTCACCGGGACGTCCACCGCGCCGACGACGGCGTGGAGAATCTCGCTGACCAAAGCTTCATCTCTCAATAAAGCAGAGCCTGCAGCTTTGTTGCAGACTTTTTTCGCCGGGCAACCCATGTTGATGTCGATGATCTGGGCGCCAGCTTCGACGTTGGCCCTGGCCGCCGCCGCCATCATCTGCGCATCGCCACCGGCGATCTGTACCGAGCGCGGCTCGGGATCGCCTTCGTGAATGCGGCGCAGGCTCGACTTGCGGCTGTTCCACAGGCTCATGTCGCTGCTGACCATCTCCGACACCACCATGCCCGCGCCCAGGCGCTTGCAAAGTGTACGGAAAGGCTGGTCCGTGACCCCGGCCATGGGCGCGAGGATCAGGTTGTTGCGTAGTGTGTATGGGCCGATGCGTACCGCCGACATAGGTGTTCCCTGTTGTGGGGCCGAATCATTGGAGTCGAAAAAGGGTTGGCATAATACCCGCTCTCGGTGACCGGATAAAGATGGATTTGGATAAATTCTGAACAGTTGTAGGCTTATGCCTTCGGGCTACAAGCTCCAAGCTTCAAGCTGCAAGAAGAAGCAGACCGGTTGTCGGCTCGCTTCTCTTGTAGCTTGCAACTTGCCGCTCGACGTTTATTCGGGGGAGCGGAAGCTGAGGCTGTAGTTCACTGCCTTCGGGCCAGGGTCGAGGATATCCAGGGCAATGTGGATCGGCGTCTGGCTGGGCATTTCGCCACGGCCGGCCAGTTCACCCGAGAGATACTCGCTCGGCTTGAAGCGCCGGCTGGCGATCAATTGGCCATTGAGGTCGGCAAAACGCAGTTCCAGCAGGGGGAACGGCTGGGCGAAGGGAGCGCGGTTGTAGATGATCGCGTCGACGATGAGCGCGCCCTTGAAGTCGGGGTGGCTGCGCACCACCAGGTTGCTGCTCTTGATCCTGCCGATGTCGACGCGTGTGGGCACCTCGCAGCCAAGCATCGGGCACATCTGCTGGAAGAGCGGGCGGTACTGGTCCTGGCGCGCCATTTCGTCGAAATGGAACCACACGTACTGGAATGCCAGCAGGCCGGCGGCCAGCAGGGTGAGCAAGCCCCAGACCACGCGTTTGCCCCAGTGGGGGCGCGGCTTCTCCCAGCCCAGTTGCAAAGGATCGTCGACCACGTCGATGAGCGGCTCCTTGCGTGACGGGCGCTGGGGCCTGGCAGCGAAGCCAGGTTCAAGGCGCTCGCCGGTCAGCGTTGGGGCAGGGGTGTCATCGTGCGCCGACAGATGCAGATCCGTATCGTCATCATCACGGGCGCTCAGGCCTTTTTCGTGAACGGGTTCGTCATCTGGCGCCAGCCGCTCGGGAAAGTCGTCCGCGTTGTCGCGCTCGGCAGTCCGATGCGTGGCAGGTTCATCATCGAAGTCCAGATCCAGGTTGCCGTCCAGTGTGGGCTCGGTGCGATCGCCGGGGGCGGGCTCCGGGTCCATTGGCTCCTGCTTCAGCAGTACCGGGGTGGAATCGATGGTTTCCAGCGGTTCATGGTGATCGTCGGTTGCATTACCGAACAGCTCGTCGCCATGGGGCTCGGCGGCGGGCTCGTCACGCCGCGCCTGCAGTGCATCGGCAGGGACGGCAGGGCGCGGCTCGTCTGGTTTGCCACGGCGTTCGAGGCGGGCCAGTTCCTGGTCCAGGTCGAGTTCGTCGAGGGCTTGCGCGGTGGCTGCCCAGTCTTGCGGCTCGGCGGCCAGGCGTTCGCTGACCGGTGGCTCGGGCGCGGTGACGGGCGCGACCGCCGGTATCGGCGGCACTGCCGGGGCGGCGCTGACGCGGTTCTGCTCCAGCAGTTGCTTCGCCGCGTTGAACACCTGCAGGCAATGGCCGCAGCGCACTACGCCGCGCGCCACGCTCAATTGGTGATGAGTGACGCGAAAGCTGGTCTGGCAATGCGGGCACTGGGTGACGAAACTGTCGGTCATGCGGCGATCCGGGAGCTGTGCAGAGAAGTATTTTAGGCCCGCTTAGCGGCGGCGACCACTGATGCGCACCCAGCCGTCGCGCACGACGATCGGGTCCAGCTCGAAGTCGGCGGCATAGGCCGCGGCCACTTCCTCACCCTGTTCGGCAAGGATGCCTGACAGGGCGAGCAGGCCGCCTGGGCGTACCAGGCCGGACAGCTGCGGCGCCAGCGAGACCAAAGGGCCAGCCAGGATATTGGCGACCAGCACGTCGGCCTGCATGGCCGGCATATGCTCGGGCAAGTACAGCGCCAGCTTCTCGTCGGCGACGCCGTTGCGCTGGGCGTTGTCACGCGAGGCTTCGATGGCCTGCACGTCGATGTCGGTACCGACCGCTTCGCGTGCGCCCAACAACAATGCGGCGATGGCAAGGATGCCTGAGCCGCAGCCGAAGTCCAGCACCTGGGTGCCTTCGAGCTGTTGGCCGTCGAGCCATTCCAGGCACAGGGCGGTGGTCGGATGGGTGCCGGTGCCGAAGGCCAGGCCAGGGTCAAGCAGCAGGTTGACTGCGTCCTTTTCCGGCGCTTCGTGCCAGCTTGGCACGATCCACAGGCGGCGGCCAAAGCGCATTGGCTGGAAATTGTCCATCCAGCTGCGTTCCCAATCCTGATCTTCGATCACTTCGGCCTGGTGTTCCGGCAGCTCGGCGCCGGTCAGCAGGCGCAGGTGAGCGAATACCTGTTCAGGGTCGGCGTCCGCCTCGAACAGTGCCAGCAGGTGCGTATGCGACCACAGCGGCGTGGTGTTGAGGTCGGGTTCGAAGATGGGCTGGTCTTCGGCGTCCATGAACGTGACCGATACGGCGCCGACTTCGAGTAGGGCGTCTTCGTAGGTTTCGGCTTGTTCCGGGCTGATGGCCAGGCGTACTTGCAGCCAAGGCATGGCGGGCACCTTTGGTAAATCGAGAGGGGCAGCCTGAGGCTGCACGAAGGCTGGCAGTTTACGCGAGTGCGGGGTGTTTGTGGATGACTTGAGGGGCTGCCTTGCAGCCCAATCGCCGGCAAGCCGGCTCCCGCAGGCCCTTCATTGTTGTTCAGTGCAGTGATCTGACTGTAGGCGCAGCTTTGCCGGCGATCGGGCCAGTAGACGTGGTACCGCATAACCGATGGCCTGAGTACAACCCCACAAAAAACCCCGGCACAGGGCCGGGGTTCTTTGCAGCATCACGCTAACGCGATCACTCCTGGTTGGCCAGTTTGTGCTCGAGGTAGTGGATGTTCACGCCGCCTTTGCAGAAACCTTCATCACGCACCAGGTCGCGGTGCAGCGGGATGTTGGTCTTGATGCCGTCGACGACGATTTCGTCCAGGGCATTGCGCATGCGCGCCATGGCTTCGTCGCGGTCCTTGCCATAGGTAATCAGCTTGCCGATCAGCGAGTCGTAGTTCGGCGGAACCGAATAACCGCTGTACAGGTGCGAATCGACGCGAACGCCGTTGCCACCCGGGGCGTGGAAGTGCTTGACCTTGCCTGGGCTCGGGATGAACTTCTTCGGGTCTTCGGCGTTGATCCGGCACTCCAGCGAGTGGCCGCGGATCACCACGTCTTCCTGACGGATCGACAGCTTGTTGCCAGCGGCGATGCTGAGCATCTCCTTGACGATGTCGATACCGGTGACCATTTCCGAGACCGGGTGCTCAACCTGCACACGGGTGTTCATTTCGATGAAGTAGAAACGGCCGTTTTCGTACAGGAACTCGAAGGTACCGGCACCACGGTAGCCGATCTCGACGCACGCATCGACGCAACGCTTGAAGACTTCCTGGCGGGCCTTCTCGTCGATGCCCGGGGCAGGCGCTTCTTCCAGTACCTTCTGGTGACGACGCTGCAGCGAGCAGTCGCGGTCGCCCAGGTGGATGGCGTTGCCCTGGCCGTCGGACAGCACCTGAACCTCCACGTGGCGTGGGTTGGTCAGGAACTTCTCGAGGTAGACCATCGGGTTGCCGAAGGCTGCACCGGCTTCGGTACGGGTGAGCTTGGCCGAGGCGATCAGGTCCTCTTCCTTGTGCACCACGCGCATACCGCGACCACCGCCGCCACCGGCGGCCTTGATGATAACCGGGTAGCCGACGTCACGAGCGATCGCCAGGGCGACCTCTTCGTCTTCCGGCAGCGGGCCATCGGAGCCTGGTACGGTCGGTACGCCGGTCTTGATCATCGCGTCCTTGGCCGAAACCTTGTCGCCCATCAGGCGAATGGTGTCGGCGCGTGGGCCGATGAAGGCGAAACCGGACTTCTCCACCTGTTCGGCGAAGTCGGCGTTTTCCGCGAGGAAGCCGTAACCCGGGTGGATGGCTGTAGCGCCTGTCACTTCAGCTGCGGCGATGATCGCCGGGATGTGCAGGTACGAATCTTTGGATGAAGCAGGACCAATGCAGACCGACTCGTCTGCCAGGCCCAGGTGCATCAGTTCGCGGTCGGCCGTGGAGTGCACGGCGACGGTCTTGATGCCCAGTTCTTTGCAGGCACGCAGGATCCGCAGGGCAATTTCCCCGCGGTTGGCGATCAGGACTTTTTCCAGCTTCCCAGACATCGTTGGCTCTCCGCGAATCAAACGATGGTGAACAGCGGCTGGTCGAACTCAACCGGCTGACCGTCTTCCACCAGGATGGCGTCGATAACGCCGCCGACATCGGCTTCGATGTGGTTCATCATCTTCATCGCTTCGACGATGCACAGGGTGTCGCCTTTCTTCACGCTCTGGCCAACTTCAGCGAAGTTCGGCGAGGTCGGCGAAGGTTTGCGGTAGAAGGTACCGACCATTGGCGAACGGATCACGGTGCCTTTCAGGGCCGGGGCAGCGGCGGCAGCTTCGGCAACCGGGGCAGCAGCAGCGGCCGGAGCAGCTACAGGCGCGGCGGCCATTGGCGCAGGTGCGTAGAACTGTTGAGCGGCTGGGGTCTTGCTGTGACGGCTGATACGGACCGACTCTTCGCCTTCCTTGATCTCCAGTTCGTCGATGCCAGACTCTTCCAGCAGCTCGATCAGTTTCTTGACTTTACGGATATCCATTAATCATCAACTCCCAAAGGTTCGGTCAGGGGGCATAAGTTAAAAACGTATCTGAAACGTTTTTCTCGAACCCCGGCCCACTCAGGCCAGGGCTTCTATCATCAGGGCTGTGCGTTGGCAGCCAGTTGTTCCAGTGCGGCCTCCAGGGCCAGGCGATACCCGCTGGCGCCCAGACCGCAGATCACCCCTACGGCTACATCGGAGAAGTAGGAGTGGTGACGGAACGGTTCGCGTTTGTGCACGTTGGACAGGTGCACTTCGATGAATGGGATGCTCACCGAAAGCAATGCGTCACGTAATGCGACGCTTGTGTGGGTGAAAGCAGCCGGATTAATCAGGATGAAGTCCACACCCTCGTTGCGCGCGGCGTGAATACGGTCGATCAGCTCGTACTCGGCATTGCTCTGCAGGTACTGCAGATGATGACCTGCGGCGCGGGCGCGCTGCTCCAGGTCCTGGTTGATCTGGGCCAGGGTCACGGCGCCGTAGTGGCCCGGTTCGCGGAGCCCGAGCATGTTCAGGTTGGGGCCGTGAAGCACCAGTAGCGTTGCCATCTGCAGATTCCTTGGATTTGTAGGGCAATTCGACACAGCGCGGCGAGTGTGCCGTAAAGCGACGGCAAGTGTCCAGTTCCCGGCAATAGCCAGCACGATGTCCGAGGTTCGCGCGAAGTATGTGACCAAATATTAAAATCTGGTCACTCGTTCGCAGAAATATGCCGGCACGCGGGAAGTTATAGACCGAGTTTGCCGCGCACGCGCGCCAGAACACCCGCAAATTCGGCGGCGTTTATCTCGCCAATGACCCGATCGGTGGTCATTTCGCTGCCGTTCGCGGCAAAGAACAACAGCGCGGGCGGGCCGAACAGCTGATAGCGGTCGAGCAGGGTACGTTGCTCGGCGTTGCTTTCGGTGATGTCGAAACGCAGCAACTTGAATGCGCCCAGTTGCGGTTGGACCTGCGCTGCGTTGAGTACTTCACGCTCGATGACTTTGCAGCTGATGCACCAGTCGGCGTACCAGTCGAGCAAGACCGGCTGCCCTGCAGCTTTTGCCTCGGCCAGGGCCGCGTCAAGTGCAGCCGGCGCAGTGACGGTTTGCCAGGCATCCACCGAGGCTGTCGGGCCGCTGCCGCTGGTTGTAGGCGCTGGCGCAGGCAATGGTCGCAGCGGGTCACCCTGGCCATTGAGGGCGCCGTACCAGCAGGCCAGGCCGTAGACCAGCAGGGCCAGGCCCAGCAGTTGCGCCAGACGTTGGCGTGGCGCCTTGACCACGAACTCCAGCGCCCCGAGGAACACGGCTACGCCTACGCTCAGGAAACCGACCAGCAACAAAGTCGCCGGCCCAGGTAGCACGCGGCTGAGCAGGCCGATGGCGAGGCCCAGCAGCAATACACCAATG
Organism: Pseudomonas putida; assembly: GCF_016406145.1. Lineage (NCBI taxonomy): Bacteria > Pseudomonadati > Pseudomonadota > Gammaproteobacteria > Pseudomonadales > Pseudomonadaceae > Pseudomonas > Pseudomonas putida. Next base: position 5,087,877 of record NZ_CP066306.1, on the reverse strand, counting down.
GCGTTTTTCACGGTGTTCAGCCAAGGCCCGCTCTTCGGCAGCCAGGCCGCGCCCCCCGTGGCAACCAGCAACAACGGCGCGCCCATGCCCAGGCCAAGGACAAACAACTTGAGTGCACCGCCCAAGGCGTCACCGCTGGCACTGATATACAGCAAGGCGCCCGCCAGTGGTGCCGAGACGCACGGCGAAACCAGCAGGCTGGACAGCACGCCCAGCACTGCTGCGCCCAGCAGCGAGCCGCCCTTGGTGCGGTGCGCGAGCGTGTCCAGGCGAGTGCTCAAGGCCTGTGGCAGTTTAAGTTCGAACAGGCCGAACATGGCCAGTGCGAACAGCACGAAGAACAGCGCGAAAGGCACCAGCACCCAAGCTGATTGCAGCCGTGCCTGCAGGTTCAGGCCTGCACCGAACAGGCCCATCAGCGCGCCCAACAGGGCGAAACTGGCGGCCATGGCCAGCACATAGGCCAGCGACAGGGCCAGGCCGCGCAGGCCGCCTACCTGGCCACGCAGGACCACGCCAGAGAGGATCGGCAGCATCGGCAACACGCAGGGAGTGAAGGTCAGGCCGACCCCGGCGAGGAAGAACAGTAGCAATGATTTCCAAGTCCAGCCTTGTTCGCTGACCGTCGCGGGGGCGTCGGCTGTGCTACCCCCTGCGCCGTCGATGCTCAGGCGCGCGGTCTCTGGTGGGTAGCACAGGCCCTTGTCGGCACAGCCCTGGTAGCCGACTAGCAAGGTGAATGCGCGTGTGTCGGTGCGCGGCAGTTCGATGTCGAGCACGCCATGGTAGACCTCGACGTCGCCGAAGAACTCATCGTGCTTGGCCTCGCCCTTGGGTATGTTCGGCGAACCCAGGGCGATGTCTGCCGGTTCGCTGCGGAACTGGAAGCGATGGCGGTAGAGGTAATAGCCGTCGGTGGCGAGGAAGCGCAGCTTGATGGTGTGCGCATCGGCTTGGACCAAACTGAGCTTGAAGGCTTCGTGTACGGGCAAAAAGTCTGCGCTGTTGCTCAGCGAGGCGGCGCCGAGTGTGGCGCTGGGGCGGTTGTCGAGCAGGCCCGTGGCGAAGGCAGGGCTGGCCAGCAGCAGGAACAGCAGGAAAAACAGGCGGCGCATGGCGGACTCGCGAGGTGGAACGTGCCCGGCATGATAGCGGAGTTGGCCTTGGTTGGGGGGCAGTGCAGGCAAACGATCACAGCCTGAAGGCCCGCACCGCACGGTTCAGCTCGCCGCCAAGGGTCAGCAATTGCTCGCCCTGCTCGCGCCCTTCACCTATGCGCTGCAGGTTGTCTTCACCCAGCTCATGAATCCGCTCACTGTGCCCTCGAATTTCACTCACCGCATCACTCTGCTGCGCCGTGACGTCGGCAATGCGCACTGCGGTATCGGCAATGGTGCGGATCGCGTTGACGATCTCATCGAGCGCGCCATCTGCAGCCTGAGCCTGGTCAGCTGTGGCTTGCGCATGCTCCAGTTGCGCCCGCATACCTGTCACCGACTCCCGTGCCGCCTGCTGCAGCCGGTCGATCAAGGCCTGGATCTCGCCAGTGGCGCCTGTGGTGCGTTGTGCCAGCGAGCGTACTTCGTCTGCAACCACGGCAAAGCCGCGGCCCATTTCCCCCGCGCGGGCGGCCTCGATGGCGGCGTTCAATGCCAGAAGGTTGGTCTGCTCGGCGATCGATCTGATCACGGTGAGCACACCGCCGATGGTGGCCGACTCCTCGGCCAGCTGTTCGATCATGCGTGCATTGCCCTGCACCTCATCGACCAGCGTACGCAGCCCGCCGAGGCTCTGGCCGATCACCGTCTGGCCTTGCTCAACGGCGCGGCCAGCATCGCGGCTGGCATCGGCCGCGGAGCTGGCATCACCGGCCACCTGCAAAATGGTGGCTTCCAGTTCGCCCAGCGCATCGCGTATCTGTCCGGTGTCACCGGCCTGGCGCTCTGCGCCGTCATGCAGGGCGGCGCTCATGCCGGCCAGTGCGTGGCTGCTGCCGGCCACCAGTTCGGCGTTGTGGCGGATGGTGCCGACCAGCTCCACCAAGTACTGGCGCAGGCGGTTGAGCGATTCCTGGATGTCGTGCAGCTCGCGGTTGGTCTTGCCCAGGGCGATGGGGGCGGCGAAATCACCTTCGGCCCATTGCGACAGGGCCGGGGCCAGACCGGTCAGGGTACGCGTCAGCCGCCGCTGCAATGTGTCGATGAGTAGGGCGATCAGCAGGATCAGGCCGATCATCAGGCCCTGGATAAGGCGCACTTCGCTGGCGATACGGGCGTGCTGGCCCCGCACTTCAGGCTCAAGGCTGGCGATGGCTTTTTGCACGGCGTCGAGCCGTTCGTTGGTGCTGGCGGCCAGCGTTGTGCGCCGCTCGATCTGTTCGCGGGTGCGTTGCAGTTCGCCAGGGTAGCGGCTGAGCAGGCTCTGCAGTTCGCGCTTGAGGCCAACGGCTACGTCTTCCTGTTGTCCGGCTGCCTGCGTTTCCAGGCCCATCATGGCAGCGAAATCATCGGCGTTGGATTCGGCGGCGCGGGTCACGCCCAGCAACGGCAGGTTGTCGATGACCTGAGCCTGTGCGCGGATCAGTTGCAGCTCGCGCTCCACCTCGTCGGCCAGCTCGGCGCGGCCGCTGCTGACCAGTTTGTCACGGGCCAGCGACAGGCGGCCCAGGTGTACGCTGGCGTCGAGCAATGGCGGCAGATAACGGCTCGCGTCGCTGCTGGCGCTGTCACGGGCATAGCCGGACAGTTGTTCGAAATTGGCGCCTAGCTCACGTTCGGCCTGCAACAGCAGGGCTTGAGGGTCGCCGGCCAGCTTGCCGGCCGCGAGCAGCTCGTTGGCTGTGAAGGCTTGCAGGGTATCGAGGCTTGGGCGCAATTGGCCGGCCAGCTCTTCAGGCCAGTCGGCCAGTGCCTGCTCAAGTTGTTGGTTGGCCTCCAGCGCCGCCGCATGGCGCAGGGCGTCACCGCTGCCAAGATAAGCCTGGATGTTGCGCGCGGCCTGGTTCTGGAACTGCTGCGACAGGCCCAGGTAGCGTTCCATCAATTGATAGGGGCGCTCCAGGGCACGCTGGGACCACCAAAGGGTCGCACCCAGAGCGATACACACGGTCACCAGTAACAGGGTGTTGAAATTGGTCAGCCACTTCAGGCGCATAGCCGCGAACTTCCTGCGGGGATGGAGAGGTAGGTGCCTGAAGTTATTGCTATTTTGTGACGGGGTGATGACGATGATGGCTTAAGGCTATCTTGCAGGTGCGGTCCGGCCAGCTAAGGCTCGACCCGCACCACACAGTTGCGTCCCGCATGCTTGGCCCGATACAGCGCCTCATCTGCGGTGCTGGCCATGCTCAACGCATCGAGCTCATCGTCCAGCTGCACTACCCCGGCACTGAAAGTGCACTGCAGGTCGCAGGGTTGTGCCGGGTATAGGATTTCGGCGAAGCGCCGGCGAATCTCGTCGAGCACCTTGTGCGCGGCATCCAGTGCGGTGTTGGGCATGACGATGGCGAATTCCTCGCCGCCATAGCGGCCGATGAAGTCGGTCTTGCGCAGCCGTTGCTTGAGAAACAGTGCCAGGCTCTTGATGACCCGGTCGCCCATGGGGTGGCCATGGCGGTCGTTGATCTTCTTGAAGTGGTCGATGTCGAGCATGGCGAAGCTGAGCGGCTGGCCCTCGCGACGGGCGCGAAAGCTACAGTCTTCCAGCAGTTGCAGGATGTGCGTGTGGTTGTACAGGCCGGTAAGGCTGTCGCGGACCATGCGCGACCTGAGGTGGCGCGCACGGGCAGCGCGGTTGCGCACAGTGGTGATCAGGTGTCGCGAGCGGATAGGTTTGGTCAGAAAGTCGTCGCCGCCCTCGCTCATGGCATCGAGCTGTTTGTCCAGGTCGTCCTCCGCGGACAGGTAGATGATGGGTACGCTGACGTAGCGGTCGTTGTGGCGGATCACCTTGGCCAGTTCCGGGCCCGAGCAGGCTGGCATGTACAGGTCGAGAATGATCAGGTCGGGCTGGAAGTCGGCCAACTCGGCCATGGCGCGGATCGGGTCGGTCAGGCTGCGGGTGATCATGCCGGCGCTGCCCAGCACGCGTTCGGTGTGCAGTGCCTGGGTGCGCGAGTCGTCGATAATCAGCACGCGCAGCGGTTCAAGAGGCACGGTGCTGGTCATGATCTCGAGCTTCTCAAGCAGGCTGGAGGCTTCCAGTGTGCCGGTGAGAAATGCTTGACCACCTGCGCGTACTGCGGCCAGGCGCGTTGGCGTGTCGGCTTCGTGCAAGCTGAAGAACAACAGCGGGATCGGCTGCTCCAGACCCGACTGCGCCTGTGCCGCCAGTTGCATGCCGCATCCCGGCCCGCTGAAGTCGACATCCATGACTATGGCGGATGGTGCCTGCTCGGCCACTGACGCCAGCAACGCGTCGACGCTGAACAGCGGTTGCACGCTCAGGCCGAAGAATTCCAGCTGCTGGGCCAGACGCTCGGCACGCTCATGGTCGCGCAGCAGCAGATACACCGGCCTGCGGGCAGGTGGCAACGTCAGCTGATCAAGTTGGTCGCCCTTGCGCAAACGAGTGCGCGACAGGCGTTGCAGCAGGTGATCGAGCTCCTGCTTGAGGCGCTCTTGGCTCGGCTCCGCGGCTTGGGTCATGTCCTGACTACTTATTAGTGGGATATGCAGGTGCGATGATGGCTCTATGCTAGCAGCTCTTTCCAGGCATGCGAGTGCGCGGGATCAACAAAGCGTTGATGACGAATATTCAGTTGCTGACTGATTGGTCGCTTATGCGTACGGTGGTGTCTGCTTTATAGTGCAGCAACATGGGCTTGCCGTGGCACCCTGGCATTGGCCTGTGGTCAAAAGCCCTGAACCGTCGTGACTGATAAGGACAAAGCCATGCTGGACTGGAAAAACCGCGAGGCCAAGGCCGAGCCCCGTGAGCGTGTCGATGGCCGCGGTGCTGCCGCCCGTAGCTATGTGGGTGGCCTCTGGAGCCGAGCCCTGGGAACCCTGATCGGGTTGTACCTGCTGGTCTGCATCGGCCTGGGCTGGTACTGGAGCCAGGAACCGGAGCTGTTCCCGGTGCAGCAGAACGCCCAGGCAGCAGCCGAGCGCAATGGCCAGCAGATGGTGATTGGTTACACCACCATCGAAACGCTCAAGACGGTAGCCGGTACTCTGCTGAACAAGCCGGGCGGCTACATCTCCAACGACCGCTTCCCGCCGGGGCTGTGGATGGACAACATGCCGAGCTGGGAATACGGCGTGCTGGTCCAGGTGCGTGACCTGTCCCGCGCTTTGCGCAAAGACTTCGCCCGCTCGCAGTCGCAGTCCACCGAGGACGCCGACCTGGCCAAGGCCGAGCCGCGTTTCAACTTCGACAACAAGAGCTGGATTCTCCCATCCAGTGAGTCGGAGTTCGAAGAGGGCATCAAATCGCTCGCCCGCTACCAGACCCGCCTGGCTGCAGGCGACAAGGGTGCGATCTTCTACACTCGTGCCGACAACCTGAACAACTGGCTGGGCGATGTCGCCACCCGTCTGGGCTCGCTGTCGCAGCGCCTGTCGGCAAGCGTCGGCCGGGTCAAGCTCAATACCACCCTGAAGACCGAGTCGGTGGTTGCTGGCCAGGCGCCGCAGGTGGACGAGGAGGTGGTGGAAACGCCTTGGCTGCAGATCGACAACGTATTCTACGAAGCCCGTGGCCAAGCCTGGGCGCTGTCGCACCTGCTGCGTGCCATCGAAGTGGACTTTGCTGACGTGCTGGCGAAAAAGAATGCCACCGTCAGCGTGCGCCAGATCATTCGTGAGCTCGAGGCCTCGCAGGAGGCATTGTGGAGCCCCATGGTGCTCAACGGCAGCGGCTTCGGCATGTGGGCCAACCACTCGCTGGTCATGGCCAACTATATTTCGCGGGCCAATGCGGCGGTCATCGACCTGCGTCAACTGCTGTCGCAGGGTTGAACATGGCAATAAGCCCTAACGAGGCCGCCCACCGGGCGGCTTCCGACCGCGAACTGGTCGCCTGGGTGGACGAAGCCGACCAGGTGCTTGGAGCGCTGCCCAGGGCTGAGCTTCGCGGGCGTGGTCTGATTGGCCGTTGTACCTTCATTCTGCTGTTCAATGGCGCCGGTGAGCTGTGCGTACACCGGCGTACTTTGAGCAAGGCGCTGTATCCGGGCTATTGGGATGTGGCCGCAGGCGGCATGGTGGCGGCGGGGGAGGCGTATGCCGACTCGGCGGCCCGTGAGCTGGCCGAGGAGTTGGGCATCGAGGGCGCCGAGTTGCGTTTCCACGAACGGTTCTACTTCGACCAGCCCGACAACCGGTTGTGGTGCGCGGTGTATTCGGCTGTGTCGGACGCGCCTCTGCGGTTGCAGCCTGAAGAGGTGAGCGAGGCGAGGTTCATCAGCCTCGCCCAAGCTGAGGCAGAAAGCCTCAGCAAGCCCTACTGTCCGGACTCGCTGGCGGCGCTGCAGCGGTACAAGGTCAGTCTTGGCTAAGGCTGGGGCCGCTTTGCGGTCCCAGGGTCCCATGGGTCGCAAATCTTTCGCAAAATGGCGCATTCCGGTACTTAGCAATCACCTGATTTATCGTTACACTGCGCGCCCTTTTCGGGCTGTTGCAGGATCTTGCGGCAGTAGCGCCGCCCCTGCCAGAGTGGGGCTTCGCGGTCGGCTCATGCCGACCAGTTTTTGTCCTCAGCACAGAGGAACAAAAGTGGCCAAGAAAGCTTCTTCCTTTTCCGCCCTTGGCGGTCTCGTGTTCTCCACCGACGCCGGTCGGCACTGCCCCGACTGTAGCCAGCCGGTGGATGCCTGCATCTGCAAGCAGCAAACCATCCCCGAAGGCGACGGCATCGCCCGTGTTCGCCGTGAGAGCAAAGGCCGTGGCGGCAAGACCGTGACCACTGTCACCGGCGTGCCGCTGCCGCCAGACCAGCTCAAGGAGCTGGCCACCACCCTCAAGCGCCGCTGCGGTACCGGTGGTGCCCTGAAGGACGGGGTTATCGAGATCCAGGGCGACCATGTCGAGCTGTTGATCGGCGAGCTGACCAAACAGGGTTTCAAGGCGAAAAAGTCCGGGGGCTGAGGCCATCACGCGATTTTTTGCCCAGCGCTTTCTAAACTCGTTCCCGTGACCAGGGTCTATTCCTGGGCACGGATGAATCGTCATTTCCAGCTTTTACACTGCGCCCGCCACCATGTGGGGCAGTGTTTTCGACTTTATAGGGGACTTGAATGTCCGTACGACGCACACGCAAAGACGATGGTAGCCAATGGACCGTGGCCGACAGCCGCAGTGTTTATGGTATCCGCCATTGGGGCGCTGGTTATTTCGCCATCAATGAGGCCGGGCGCGTCGAAGTACGCCCCAACGGCCCTCAGAGCGCGCCGATCGACTTGTTCGAGCAGGTCGATGAGCTGCGCCAGAGCGGCCTGTCGCTGCCGCTGCTGGTCCGCTTCCCCGACATTCTGCAGGACCGCGTGCGCCAGTTGACCGGTGCCTTCGATGCCAATATCGCGCGCCTTGAGTACCAGAGCCAGTACACCGCGCTGTACCCGATCAAGGTCAACCAACAGGAAGCGGTGGTAGAGAACATCATCGCCACGCAGAACGTTTCCATCGGCCTGGAAGCAGGCTCCAAGCCTGAGCTGCTGGCGGTGCTGGCGCTGGCCCCTAAGGGCGGCACCATCGTCTGCAACGGCTACAAGGACCGCGAGTTCATTCGCCTGGCGCTGATGGGCCAGAAGCTCGGCCACAATGTGTTCATCGTCATCGAGAAAGAGTCCGAAGTGGCGCTGGTTATCGAAGAGGCCGCCGAACTCAAGGTCAAGCCGCAGGTGGGGCTGCGCGTTCGCCTGTCATCGCTGGCTTCGAGCAAATGGGCAGACACCGGTGGTGAGAAGTCCAAGTTCGGCCTTTCTGCTGCCCAGCTGATTTCGGTTGTGCAGCGCTTCCGCGATGCCGGGCTGGACCAGGGCATCCGCCTGCTGCACTTCCACATGGGTTCACAGATCGCCAACCTGGCCGACTACCAGCACGGTTTCAAGGAAGCGATCCGCTACTACGGCGAGCTGCGTGCCCTGGGCCTGCCGGTCGACCATATCGACGTGGGCGGTGGCCTGGGTGTGGACTACGACGGTACCCACTCGCGCAACGCCAGTTCGATCAACTACGACATGGACGACTATGCCGGCGTGGTGGTGGGCATGCTCAAGGAGTTCTGCGACGCGCAGGGCTTGCCGCATCCGCACATTTTCTCCGAGAGTGGCCGTTCGCTGACTGCGCACCACGCCATGCTGGTGATACAGGTGACCGACGTCGAGAAACACAACGACGACGTGCCGACCATCGAGAACAAGGAAAGCCTGCCCGAGACCGTGCAGTGGCTGGCCGACCTGCTCGGCCCGACCGATATCGAGATGGTCACCGAGACCTACTGGCGCGCCACGCACTACATGGGTGACGTGGCAGCGCAATATGCCGATGGCAAGATCAGCCTGGCCGAAAAGGCCCTGGCCGAGCAGTGCTACTTCGCCGTGTGCCGTCGTCTGCACAACTCGCTCAAGGCCCGCCAGCGCTCGCACCGCCAGGTGCTGGACGAACTGAACGACAAGCTGGCCGACAAGTACATCTGCAACTTCTCGGTGTTCCAGAGCCTGCCGGACACCTGGGCCATCGGCCAGGTGCTGCCGATCATCCCGTTGCACCGCCTGGACGAAGAGCCGCTGCGCCGTGCAGTGCTGCAGGACCTGACCTGCGACTCCGACGGCAAGATCAACCAGTACGTCGACGAGCAGAGCATCGAGACCAGCATGCCGGTGCACTCGCTCAAGGACGGTGAGGACTACCTGCTAGGCGTGTTCCTGGTCGGTGCCTACCAGGAAATCCTCGGTGACATGCACAACCTGTTCGGTGATACCGACTCGGTGAACATTTACCAGAACGCCGATGGCAGCGTGTTCCACGCCGGTATCGAGACCCACGACACCATCGAAGACATGTTGCGCTATGTGCACCTGTCGCCGGAGGAGTTGATGACCCACTACCGCGACAAGGTGGCCAGCGCCAAGATCAGCGCCCGCGAGCGTACCCAGTTCCTCGATGCATTGCGCCTGGGGCTGACCCGGTCTTCCTACCTGTCGTCGTGATTGTCACGGCCGCTCCTGCTACCCCTGTAGGAGCGGCCTTGCGTCGCGAATGAGGGCGCAGCCCTCACCGGTGTCACATCAAGAAAAGGAACAAACGTACCCGGCTGCATGGGGCTGACTACCGTTGAACGCAATGTTCAAGGGATACCGACATGGACCGTCAAGGCAATCACCGTTTGCGCAAAGGCCGCCACTCGGAGCAGGGGAGGCTGTATCTATTAACAACGGTTACCCGCAATCGCGCTCCAATCTTCAAGAATCTTCCTTTCGCCCGAGCCGCCATTCAACAGTTGCGGCTAAGCGATCAGGAAGCGTGCTGTCGAACGCTAGCGTGGGTCTTGATGCCAGATCATCTGCACTGGCTGATCGAGCTAGGCCACGGAACGCTTGGCGAATTGATGTGCGCATTCAAATCTCGGAGCAGTTGCGCGCTTTATCGAGCCGGAGCTGATAGGCGTCGTATCTGGCAACCTGGCTTCCATGACCGAGCGTTACGGCGTGAGCAGGACATCAGGGCCGTTGCTCGATACATCATAGCCAACCCAATCCGTGCCGGACTGGTACAGCGTGCTGGCGAGTATTCTCACTGGGATTGTGTGTGGCTGTGAGGCTGCAGATGAGGGCTGCGCCCTCATTTCGCGACACAAGGCCGCTCCTACAGCGGTACCGCGTCGCCTGTAGGAGCGGCCTTGCGTCGCGAAAGGGCTGCAAGGCAGCCCCAGCATCAGTGAATCCACAGTCTTTTTCGTTGCAGGCGCCAACCCACCCATCCCAACGTCAGCGCCCGCAACGCCATGAACCCGAGAAACGCAAACCACAAGCCGTGGTTGCCAAACCCACTCCAATCCGTGCCGGACTGGTACAGCGTGCTGGCGAGTATTCTCACTGGGATTGTGTGTGGCTGTGAGTATGCAGATGAGGGCTGCGCCCTCATTTCGCGACACAAGGCCGCTCCTACAGCGGTACCGCGTCGCCTGTAGGAGCGGCCTTGCGTCGCGAAAGGGCTGCAAGGCAGCCCCAGCATTAGTGAATCCACAGTCCTTTTCGTTGCAGGCGCCAACCCACCCATCCCAACGTCAGCGCCCGCAACGCCATGAACCCGAGAAACGCAAACCACAAGCCGTGGTTGCCAAACCCACTCATGGCCCACGCCAGCGGCAATGCAACCAGCACCGAAACCAGCATTGCATTGCGCATCTCCCGCGCCCGCGTGGCACCGATGAACAGGCCGTCCAGCAAGTAACTCCACACCGCTACCAATGGCAGTACCGCCAGGTACGGCAGGTACGGATAGGCGGCCGCGCGCACACTCTCGATATCGGTCTGCAGGTCGATGAACACATGCCCGGCCAGCAGGAACAGCCCGGCAAAACCCAGACTGGTAATCAATGACCATCCACAGGCCACCACCAGCGAGCGGCGCAGGGTGTCGCGATCGCGGGCGCCGATAGCATGGCCGCACAGGGCTTCCACGGCATGCGCCAGCCCGTCGAGGGCGTAGGCGGTGAGCAGCAGGCCGTTGAACAGCAGTGCATTGGCCGCCACCGTGGCCTCGCCCAGTCGCGCGCCTTGCACGGTGATAAGCAGGAACACCAGCTGCAAGGCCAGGCTGCGCAGGAAGATATCGCGGTTGACCGATAGCAACGGCCGCCAGGCTTGCCAGCGCTTGAGTGCCGCCCAGGCGATATGCCCGGGATAGGCGCGCAGGGCAGGGCGGGTCAGGGCCAGGCCCAGCAGTGCGGCCGACCACTCGGCGATCACCGACGCCCGCGCCGACCCCAGCACTCCCCAATCAAGGCCAAGAACGAACCATAGGTTGAGGACGATGTTCAGCAGGTTGGTGGTCAGCAATATGGCAAGCGGTGCTCGGGCATTCTGGGTGCCGAGGAACCAGCCGACCAGCGCGTAGCTGGCCAGCGCCGCCGGCAGTCCGAGCAGGCGGGTATGGAAGAAGGCCTCGGCTGATTGCTGCAAGGCTTGGCTCGGTTGCATCGCGTGCAGCGCCAGTTGGCTTAAGGGCAGAGCGAGCAGGCCGATGAACAAGGCAAAGCCCACCGCCAGCAGCAGGCCTTGCACCAGAACCTGGCGCAACGCAGCACCGTCGGCACGCCCTGCGGCTTGGGCGGCGAAACCGGTGGAGCCCATGCGCAGGAAGCCCATCAGCCCGACCATGAAAGTGAACAGCGTGGCACCCACCGCCACCGCGCCAAGCTGATGGGCGTGGGGCAGGTGACCGATAACCGTGCTATCTACCAGGGCCACCAAGGGCACCGAGATGTTGGACAGAATCATCGGCGCGGCCAGGGCCCAGACTTTGCGGTGGGTGAGGCGGTGCTGCCAGTCGGTGGCAATTTGCGACATTTGAGTTCCTGGGAAAACAGGGCCGCTATGCGCCCCAATCGCTGGCAAGCCAGCTCCCACAGGGAATGCGCAGCCTTCGCAGGCGGTGAGGAACCTGTGGGAGCCGGCTTGCCGGCGATTGGGGCGCATAGCGGCCCTTCTGGATCGATAGGCCGCATTGTAACGGCCAGCCACCTGCCGTTGCGCTATAGTTGCTGCCTTCACGCATACGCTGCCTATTAGAGTCCCCACTCCATGTTCAACAAAGGATTGTTGCTGGCCTGCGCGCTGGCCCTGCTCAGTGCCTGTGATTCCTCCACGCCAGACACACCTGCCGCCACCGAAAAAACGGCGGCAAGCACCCCGGCCGAATCTGCGGCGCCCAAGCGCGAGGACTCTGCCGAACTCGCCAAACGCTACGAAGGCCGTGAGCTCAGCGTACTGGATGTCTCGGAAGTGCAGCTCGACGGCGCCAGTGCCCTCTCGGTCAGTTTTTCCGCACCGCTGGACGCAAAGCAGGACTTCGCTGCCAAGCTCCATCTGGTCGATACCGTCAAAGGCAAGGTCGACGGTGCCTGGGAGCTTGCCGACAACCAGATGGAACTGCGCCTGCGTCACCTCGAGCCGCAGCGCAAACTTGTGCTGACCGTCGATAAGGGTCTGCTGGCTGTCAACGGCAAGCAGCTGGAAAGCGAGTCGGTGACCCGCCTGGAAACCCGCGACATGCAGCCGACCATCGGCTTCGCCAGCCGGGGCTCACTGCTGCCTACGCGGCTGGCCGAGGGCCTGCCGGTGATTGCCCTGAACGTCGACAAGGTCGATGTCGAGTTTTTCCGGGTCAAGCCGGACATGCTCTCGACCTTCCTGGTCAACTGGGGCCGCAACAGCAGCCTCTACTACTACCAGTCCAAGGAAACCTTGGCCCTGGCCGACCTGGTCTACAGCGGCCGTTTCGACCTCAACCCGGCGCGCAATACCCGTGAGACCGTGTTGCTGCCGATCGCCGGGATCAAGCCGCTGCAGGAGCCGGGCGTATACCTGGCAGTGATGCGCGCTTCAGGGACCTACGATTATTCGCAGCCGGCGACGCTGTTCACACTCAGCGATATCGGTGTATCGGCCCACCGCTATCGCGACCGCCTTGACGTGTTCTCCCAAGCCCTGGAGGGTGGCAAGGCGCTCAAGGAGGTAAACCTCGAACTGCATGACGACAAGGGCAAGCTGCTGGCCCAGGCCAAGACCGATGGCCAAGGCCATGCTCAGCTGCCGCTCACGGCCAAGGCCGATACCCTGATCGCAACCCAGGGTGTGCATACCACACTGCTACGCCTGAACACTGCAGCGCTGGACCTGGCAGAATTCGATATCACCGGCCCGCAGGCAAATCCGCTGCAGCTCTTCATCTTTGGCCCGCGCGACCTGTATCGCCCGGGTGAGACGGTGCTGCTCAACGGCCTGTTGCGCGACCAGGATGGCAAGCCGGTAAAGGCCCAGCCGGTCACTGTGGAGGTGCGTCGCCCGGATGAGCAGGTCAGCCGCAAGTTTGTCTGGGAAGCCGATGGCAGCGGCCTTTATCAATACCAGCTGCAACTGGCTACAGAAGCGCCGACCGGTCGTTGGCAACTGCTGCTCGACCTTGGAGGGGGGCGCAAGCAGGTCTATGAATTCCTCGTTGAAGACTTTCTTCCTGAGCGCCTGGCGCTGGAACTCAAGGGCAGCAGCACACCGCTCTCGCCCGAAGAAACGGCGCAGGTCCAGGTCAATGGCCGTTACCTCTACGGCGCGCCGGCGGCGGGCAATCGCCTGAGCGGCCAGGCGTACGTGCGCCCCCTGCGCGAAGCGGTGCCAGCTTTACCGGGTTACCAGTTCGGTTCGGTCACCGAGACCGAGCTGAACCAAGACCTGGAGCTGGATGAAGTGACCCTCGATCAGGCGGGCAAGGCAGTGGTCGATATCGAAAGCCGCTGGGCCGAAGCGCGCTCGCCGCTGCAGTTGACCGTGCAGGCCAGCTTGCAGGAGTCCGGTGGTCGACCGATCACCCGTCGTCTCGAACAACCGATCTGGCCCGCTGAGCGCCTGCCTGGCCTGCGTGGCATGTTCGAGGGCGAAGAAACCGACAGCGACGGCCCGGTGGAATTCGAGTTCCTGGTGGCCGACCGTGACGGCAATAAGCTCGCTGCCAGCGACCTCAAGGTACGGCTGATCCGAGAACGCCGCGATTACTACTGGAACTACTCGCAAAGCGACGGCTGGAGCTACAACTACAACGAAAAATTCCTCACTCAGAACGAGGAAAGCGTCAATGTAAAAGCGGGCTCTACTGCCAAGCTGACCTTCCAGGTCGAGTGGGGCCCTTACCGCGTCGAGGTGGAAGACCCACAGACTGGCCTGGTGTCCAGCGAACGCTTCTGGGCGGGGTATCGCGCCCAGGACAATGCCGAAGGCGGCGCAGTGCGCCCCGACCAGGTCAAGCTGGCGCTGGACCAGCCGGCTTACGCTGATGGCGCTACTGCCAAGGTCACGGTAACCCCGCCAGCTGCCGGCAATGGCTACCTGATGATCGAATCCAGCGATGGCCCGCTGTGGTGGCAGGAAATCGACGTCCCCGCCGAAGGCAAGACCTTCGATGTGCAACTGGACAAGCAGTGGGCTCGCCACGACCTGTACATCAGTGCCTTGGTGATCCGCCCGGGTGAGCGCAAGGCCAATGCCACGCCCAAGCGTGCCGTCGGTGTGCTACACCTGCCGCTCGGCCGCGCCGAGCGCAAACTGGCGGTCAGCCTGCAGGCACCGGAAAAAATGCGCCCCAAGCAACCCCTGACGGTCAGAATCAAGGCCACCAATGCCGATGGCAGTATTCCCAAACAGGCCCATGTGCTGTTGTCTGCTGTGGATGTGGGCATCCTCAACATCACCGACTTCAAGACCCCTGACCCATACGCCAGCCTGTTCGGCCGCAAGGCCTATGGCGTTGATCAGCTGGACATCTATGGCCAACTGATCGAAGCCGGTCAGGGGCGCCTGGCCAGCCTGGCCTTCGGCGGTGACGCAGCCATGGCCAAGGGGGGCAAACGCCCCAACACCACGGTCACCATCGTTGCCCGGCAGAGTGTGCCGGTGACCCTGAACGAGCAGGGCGAAGGCGAGGCGAGCGTCGATATTCCCGACTTCAATGGCGAACTGCGGCTGATGGCCCAGGCCTGGACCGAGGACCACTTCGGCATGGCCGAGGGCAAGACCGTGGTGGCGGCCCCGCTGATTGCCGAACTCTCAGCGCCACGCTTCCTCGCCGGTGGCGACCGTACCAGCCTGGCGCTGGACCTGGCCAACCTTTCCGGCCTGGCCCAGCAGCTGACTGTCGATATCAGCACCGAAGGGCAGGTGAGCCTGGCAACGAGCACTCAACAACGTATTGCCCTGGCCGAGGGCCAGCGCACCACTCTGATGATCCCGGTGCAGGCGCAGGGTGGCTTGGGCCAGGGCAAGGTGCATGTGCGGGTCAATGGCCTGCAGTTGCCAGGCGAGCCGCAAAACATCTTTGAACGTGAATGGACGCTGGGCGTACGCCCGGCGTACCCGGCCGTGCTCAAGCATTACCGCGTGGCCCTCAAGGACCAGCCCTGGACGCTGCCTGAAGCCGACCTGGCAGCATTCGAACCTGCCGGGCTGGAAGCCAGCCTGGCGTTGTCGAGCCGCCCGCCACTGAACCTGGCCGAGCAGATCCGTGCCCTCGAAGCCTACCCCTACGGTTGCCTGGAGCAGACCACCAGCGGCCTGTACCCTTCGCTGTACGCCGATGCGCAGAGCCTCAAGCGCCTGGGGATCAAGGGAGAGCCGGCCGAGGTGCGCAAGCGCAAGATCGAAATGGGCATCGAACACTTGCTGGGGATGCAGCGCTACAACGGCAGTTTCGGCCTGTGGAGTTCGGACAGCGAGGAGGAGTACTGGCTGACCGCCTATGTCACCGACTTCCTGCTCAGGGCCCGTGACCAAGGCTACGGTGTGCCGGCCGACGCGCTGAAGAAAGCCAATGAACGCCTGTTGCGCTACTTGCAGGAGCGTAACCTGATTGAGGTCGACTACAGCGAGAACGCCGAACACACCCGCTTAGCCGTGCAGGCCTATGCCGCGCTGGTGCTTTCGCGCAGCCAGCAGGCTCCGCTGGGTGCCTTGCGCAGCCTGTTCGAACGGCGCGCCGATGCGCGCTCCGGCCTGCCGCTGGTGCAACTGGCGGTGGCGCTGGACAAGATGGGCGACAAGCCGCGTTCGCAAGAGGCATTGCAAGCAGGCCTGGGTATCAGCCGCAGCAAAGGCTGGATGGCCGATTACGGCAGCAGCCTGCGTGACCAGGCACTGATCCTGGCGTTGCTGCAGGAGAGTGATCTGGCCAGTAATCAGGTCGATCAGCGGTTGTTCGCGCTGTCTGATGAGCTGGCAGCCAACCGTTGGCTGTCGACGCAGGAGCGCAATGCGCTGTACTTGGCCGGGCGTGGCTTGCTCGATAAGCCTGAGAGCCCGTGGAAGGCGCGCCTGGACAGTGCCGGTGAGGTGCGGGAGTTCAGCAATGGCGACGCTGGCATGAAGCTCGAAGGCCCACTGTTGGCCTCGCCGCTGAGTGTGCAGAACGAAGGTAGTGAAACTGTCTACCAGCAACTGACCCTCTCGGGCTATCCACGTCAGGCGCCTGCCGCGGGCGGCAACGGTATGGAGATCCGCCGCGAATACCTGGGCATGAACGGCCAGGTACTGGACCTGCACAACGTGCGCAGCGGCGACCTGGTGCTGGTGCATCTGGCGCTCAAGGCCACGGACCGGGTTCCGGATGCGCTGGTGGTCGACCTGTTGCCGGCGGGCCTGGAGCTGGAGAACCAGAACCTGGCGCAGAGCGCTGCCAGCCTGAACAATGCCAGCAGCGCAGTGAAGCAGTGGCGTGAGTCGATGCAAAACGCCAGCGTGGTGCATCAGGAATACCGTGATGACCGGTATGTGGCGGCGCTCAAGCTCGACGGCTATGGCACCACTCACCTGTTGTATCTGGCGCGAGCGGTGACCCCTGGCACCTACCGTATACCGCCGCCGCAAGTGGAGTCGATGTACCGGCCGAATCTGCAGGCGGTGGGCGATGGGCAGGGTGAGATGACGGTCAAATCAAGGTAGGGCACGTTGCTCTTTTGTAGGAGCGGCCTTGCGTCGCGAAAGGGCCTCATAGAGGCCCCAGACCAGCAACTGTGGTGAACAAGAAGTATCGTGTGTGCCGTTTTTGCAGCCGCTGCGCGCCCGCTCGCGACGCAAGGCCGCTCCTACAATTGACGGTGCACGCTCAATGAATCACCCAACTCATCACCCACAACCCCAGCACCAGCCAGATGATCCCGAGGATGATGGACGCGCGCATGAAGGCGCGGATTGCCGAGTACAGCAGCAGCAGGCCGACGATCAGGGCAAGGATGCTGACCAGTGAGGTGTCCATGCCCAATGTGCGCGCAAGGCCATCAATGAAGTTGCCCCCGGCGTTGGCCAGCAGGTTGAACAGGCCGCTCAAGGCGTCGACGATGAAGCGGATCAACGAACCCAGTGCCTGGCCAAGCCACTCGAAAAAACCTTCTACATGCATAGTTGCTTCCTGATGTACGAATCGGCGAGGTTGCCGTCCCCAAGCCTTTGGCCATCACCTGGCCCGGTCGGTTCCCGATGCCTAGCTTAGCGCGACCGCGCACCCGAGCGGCAAGGATCCTGCGCGCCTGTGTGATGGCGCTGGTGGGCATCGCCGGCCTATTGTGGCTGGCTGACCGCATCTGGCCATTGCCCATGCCGGCAGATGATCTGGCGCGGGTCGTGCTGGCCGAAGACGGCACGCCCTTGTGGCGCTTCGCCGATGCCGAGGGCGTGTGGCGCTACCCGGTCAGCCCCAAAGAGGTTTCGCCTTTGTACCTGCAGGCGCTGCTGACCTATGAGGACCGCTGGTTCTACCACCACCCGGGGGTCAACCCGCTGGCGCTGGTGCGCGCGGCATGGCTGAACGTGCGCGGCGGGCGGGTTGTTTCAGGTGGCAGCACGCTGTCGATGCAGGTGGCGCGTTTACTCGACCCGCACGACCGCACGCTGGCAGGCAAGCTGCGGCAACTGTGGCGTACGGCGCAGTTGGAATGGCACCTGTCCAAGCACGAGATTCTGCAGATCTACCTCAATCGCGCACCCTTCGGTGGCACCTTGCAGGGCGTGGCGGCGGCCAGTTGGGCTTACCTCGGCAAATCGCCGATGCACCTCACGCCTGCCGAAGCGGCGCTGCTGGCGGTGCTGCCCCAGGCACCCAGCCGGTTGCGCCCGGACCGTCATCCCGCACGCGCCCAGCGTGCGCGGGATAAGGTCCTGCAGCGCCTGGACGAGTATCAGGTGTGGCCTGCCTGGCAGATCAAGGAAGCTGCTGAAGAACCGTTACTGCTGGCCCCGCGTCAGGAGCCAGCCTTGGCACCGCTGCTGGCACGCCGCCTGAACACTCCCGGCAGCCCGCCGTTGATCCGCACCACGCTCGATGCCTCGTTGCAGCGGCGCCTGGAGGACCTGCTGCTGGGCTGGCGTGCCCGCTTGCCGGAACGTACCTCCGCGGCCGTGCTGGTGGTGGATGCGCAGAGCATGGCCGTACGTGCCTACCTGGGTTCGATCGACCTTGCCGATGAGCGCCGTTTCGGCCACGTCGACATGGTCCGCTCGCTGCGTTCACCAGGCTCGACCCTCAAGCCGTTCCTTTATGGCATGGCCCTGGACGACGGCCTGATCCATTCCGAATCGCTGCTGCAGGATGTACCGCGCCGCTATGGCGATTACCGGCCTGGCAACTTCTCGATGGGTTTCAGCGGCCCGGTCTCGGCCAGTTCGGCGCTGGCCTTGTCGCTGAACCTGCCGGCGGTACAGTTGCTCGAAGCGTATGGGCCCAAACGCTTTGCCGCGCAACTGCGCATGGCCGGCATGCCGCTGGCGCTGCCGCCATTGGCCGAGCCTAATCTGTCGTTGATCCTCGGTGGCGCAGGCAGCCGCCTGGAGGAGCTGGTGGGTGGTTATGCGGCATTGGCCCGGGGCGGCAACAGTGCGCGGGTGCGTCTGCAACCGCAGGATCCACTGCTGGAGCGGCGTCTGCTGTCGCCGGGGGCGGCGTGGATCATCCGGCGTATTCTCAGCGGCCAGGCGCGGCCGGACCGTGACCCGCACGCGCAGTTGGTGCAACGCCCGCAGTTGGCCTGGAAAACGGGTACCAGCTATGGCTTTCGTGATGCCTGGTCGATCGGCGTCGGGCCGCGTTATCTGATTGGCGTGTGGATTGGCCGGCCCGACGGCACCCCAGTGCCCGGCCAGTTCGGCCTGGCTTCGGCGGCGCCGCTGATGCTGCAGATTCACGACCTGCTGACCAACCGTGACAGCCAGCGGGGCCTTGGCGTGCCGGTCGAACAGGTGCCCGCCAGCATTGGCGTGGCCGCGATCTGCTGGCCGCTGGGCCAGCCCATGAACCGGCAAGACCCCAACTGCAGACGCCAGCGCTTTGCCTGGACACTCGACGGCACCACCCCGCCGACCCTGCAGGCATCCGATCAACCGCTTGGGCTGGGTTTGCGTGAGCAGGTCTGGGTCAACGCGCAGGGGCTGCGGGTGGATGGCTCGTGCCCAGGTGCCCACGCGCGTGATGTCGCCCTTTGGCCGGCCCCGCTCGAGCCTTGGCTGGCGCGGGTCGAGCGGCGTGCGGCGCGGCTGCCGGCGGTGGACCCAAGCTGCCCGCCGCAGGTACCTGCCACGGCACCGCCCCTGTCCATCGTCGGTGTACGCCCAGGCGACAACCTGCGCCGCCCGGCCACCAGCAGCGAGCCGTTGCAACTGCAGGTTTCGGCTCTGGGTGGGGGTGGGCGGCGCTGGTGGTTCCTCAACGGCCAGCCCCTTGGCCAGACTGAGGGCCAGGGCAGCATGCGGGTGCGCTTTGAGCAGGCCGGGCAGATCGAGCTCAGCGCACTGGATGAGAGCGGTGAAACCGCGCGGGTGGCCTTCCAGGTCAGCGAGTAGCCGTTCGACGTTTGCCGGGGCAGCACCTACGCTTGCTGGTGATGGGTGTGGCCGGCCGACGCCCCGGCGCCCAAGGGATTGTGGAGCGTCCTATGCGTCTTGCGGTCGTGCCCCTGTTACTGCTGACCTGGGCCAGCCTGGCCCTTGCCGAGCCGTTGCCGGCTTTTCTCGATACCCATGAATACGAGCGCCGCCTGCCCACCGCCAACCTGCCGGTAGATACCTATCGCCCCGTTACCCCGGCGCTGCATGTCGTGTTACCCGTGGCACCCGCTAGCTTGCCGTCAGATGCCCGATTCGTGCTGCACAAGGTGCGCTTCGAGGGCGGTACGGTTTACCCGCTGAGTGAATTACGTGAGCACTATCAAGCATTGATTGGGCACCAGATATCTTTGGGTGATCTGCAGCAATTCACTGAGCGGCTGACCCAGCGTTACCAGCATGATGGCTACCCCTTGTCGTATGCCTACCTGCCACCCCAGGACTTTGCCGATGGCCGTGTGCATGTGGTGCTGGTGGAAGGGTACATCCAAGACTATGAACTGCTCGGTGATATCGGCCCGCCCGCGCTCTACCTCAAGCAGGTGACAGGACGCCTGCTGGCCGAGCGGCCACTGACCCAGGAAACCCTCGAGCGCTATGTCGGCGCGGTGCAGCGGCTACCGGGTATCAATGTGCAGGCTGAAGTGGCGATGGGGCCCGCCCCTGAAGACGCGAGCCGTCTGAAAATACGTGCGTGGCGCAGACCAGTTGATGCTGGCGTGACTCTGAATGATGGCAGTCGCGGGGACCTGCAGGCGCTGTTCAAAATCTCCAGCAATGGCCAGACACGCTTTGCCGAGCAACTGACTGCGAGCTTTCTGCTGCCAGCCGGTGACGAACATGTTGATTACCAGCGCCTGGATTACCGCCAGCCTCTGGGCGCTCACGGCAACCAATTGCTGCTAGGCGCTGCACGGTACCGCAGTGAGCCGCGTACTCGTGTCCGGCTGGATGGCGGTGAGCACATCAATCAGCGCCTTGAGAGCGAGCGCTATTCGGTCGGTTTGGGCCAGCCGCTGATGATTGCACCGAACGAATGGGTGAACGTGGCCGGGCGTTTTTATTCAATCGGCGAGCACATTGAGTATCGGGCGGGCGGCTTACCCGAGTACGACACCTATGTTCGCGCGCTGTCATTCGAAGGCGACTGGCGAAAGGCAGATCCCGCTCGCCTGCGCTTCGCCAGTGCCGGGGTCTATCAGGGTATGGACTATCTGGGGGCGCGTAGCGATGCAAACTACGACATGGACTTTTTGCGCTTTCGGATCGCCGGGTTACAGAGCGACCAACTTTCTGAAAACTGGCAGGGCGTCGTGTCGGCGGCAGCGTACTGGAGTGACGACAGGCTGCCCGACAGTGAGCGAGCGGTGTTTGGCGGGCGGCTTTTCGGCCGCGGCTACCCGAGCGACCAGGCCGCGGGTGACAAGGGCTGGGGTGTGGCTTACGAGCTCAGCTACAGCATTATGCCTGGCAGTGCCTGGTTGCAACGGGTGCAGCCCTATGCGGTGCTCGACGCGGCGCACGCCTGGTACAACGGCGGGCCTTTCGAGGATGCGCATCTCAGTTCGGTAGCGTTGGGCGTGCGCCTGGCAGGCGGGCGATATGGCAATGTCGCGCTGGAGGTAGCCAAGCCGCTGGCGGATGTGGCACTGGACAGCCTGAACCGTGGGCCTCGGCTGATGCTGAGTATCAGCTATCAGTTGGATTGAGCGTCGGGTCTTCAGGCCCTATCGGTGGCTGCCAATGACAGGGCCTGTGAAGGCAGTTTCACTCAATGGGTGGTGAACCGCTGGTGCACCGGCGACGAACTGGGTGTCAACGCCAGCGCCAGTTGCGTGCGGTTGTGCATATGGGTCAGTCGCAACACCTGCGAAACATACAGTTTCACGGTGTTTTCGGTGATCCCGAGCTCGCAGGCAATCTGGTAGTTGGTCTTGCCTTTGCTCACCAGCCGGGCCACTTCCAGCTGGCGTGGTGAGAGCTTCTCGAACGCGGCAGGCAAGTCGCTCTCACCCTCTTCGACATCGCTGGCGCGGCGGTGGACTCCCTGGCCCCGAGCTTTCTCCAGGTCCTGGTAAAGCTCATCGATGCAGCCCGCCAGGTCTTGTAACCGTTTGTTTAGATTGCCCAGGTTCTGGAAGTTGGATTTGCGTTCCAGCAAAACTTGCTCCAGGCGACGCACGCCTTCGAGCAGTTCGTCGAGGTCGACGGGTTTTTGGTAGTAATCAGCAAAGCCTTCGCGCAGCGCACGAATCACGTCCTGCTTGTCGGCCCGGCCAGTGAGCATGATCGCTTCGAACATGCGCTGGCGCCCGGCAATTTCTTTTAGCGCCCTCACCAGTTCAATGCCATCGCGCTCGGGCATGTGCAGGTCACACAGCACCAGGCCAATGGCTTCATCCGCCACATAGCGCTCGATGGCCTCGTCTGTTGAATGCGCGGCCACGCAATGATGGCCTTGATTTTCGAGATACTCACACAACTGTTCGACGATCAGGGGCTGGTCATCAACCACCAGAACCTTCACCTCACTGAATGACTTGTTCACGATCAACTCCCTGTTCCTAAGCGGCCCTGCTCCCGGGCCAGACGCTCTGGCAGCTTAACCATAGACGCTGCTTGCGAACCTGTACAACGCATGTACAAGTTATCGGACAACGGGACTGATTATTGGATCCATACCGCTGTGAGCAGAAAGCCGGCCAGCACATAAGGCACAAAGGCTTGTTTGTCGCCCATTTGTTCGGTGAGCGCCTGCAGCCGCTTCTTTACCTTGGGGTTGAACAGGGTCCACAGTCGGCGGCGAGTCAGCAGCCACAACAACACGCTTACGCCAGCACCGATAAAGGTCCCGAGCACATACTGATGACTGGTCGCCAACGCCAGAGCGCCCATCAACTTGACGTCGTCAGCACCGAAGTGGCCGAGCATGTAGCCGGGCAAGGTCAATAACATGACGATGGCCAACGCCCAGCCGGCATCGCTGGCGTCGGCGCCAATCCAGGTGTGGCCGGTGAAGAACAGCCAGATCAGTGCACCCGCTGCCACGCCCAAGGTCAGGACGTCGGCGATCTGGCGTTCGCGAATATCCTGTTCAGTGCACAAGGCAAGCCACATCAGCAGAACAATGCTTTGCATTGGCAGGTCGATCCTTATTCGTTGAACACGTCTACCCGTTCAGCAGGTTTATCAATAGGGTAGACGCGATCTGACGAACGGGCTATGCCATGGTCATTTGGCCCTGCCTGGCGGGTAGTTGCCCAGTACCTGGCCCACCGTCTTCTGAATGGCGCTGTTGCGCTCTTCGGGGCTGGGCGGGTAGTTGTTCATGATTTGCTCTGCACTGCCGCGCCAGACCAGCTTGCCGTCACGGCCATCGAACATGTCGACCTGAATGGTCGCCACCTTGTAATCGATGCTACGGGTTTCGTTGTACATGGGCCCGCCCCAATAGCCACCCCAATAGCCCCCCCAGCCACCGCCGTAGTTGGTGGTGATCTGCTGCTGGCGTTGTTCGACGATCAGGTAAGCACGCACCCTGATGTCAGGTTGTACATCGCGTTGTGCCGGGCGCAGGCCGCGCTGGTCGAGCTGGTCGGCGACGGCCTGGCGGATCCGCTGTTCGGTGAGGTCGCTTTTGATACGCGGGTCATCCGGGCGGTAGTGCAGGGCCGGCTCTTGCCAGGCCCAGCTGCGGTATGCGGCAAAGTCTCGGCTGGCGTCGAAATCCTGCTGGACGTTGTTGCTGGAGCAGGCGGCAAGCAACAGCACGAATGACAGTAGAACGAAGCGACGCAACATGATGGTTCTCCGTTAGGCACTAACTGGGAGGATAGCCGCTGAGCGCCTTGTGTACCGATTCGCGCAATGCGCTTTCGCGGTCTCGCGGCGAGCTTTTGTCACTGCCGCTTTCAGCACTCGCGCTCCACACCGGCTGACCGTTGCGGGCGTCGAACAGGTCGATGCGCACCACCATCACTTCAACTTCGTAAGTGCGTACGATCGGCACGCTGCCATAGGCGCCGTAACCGTTGCGGTAACCGCCGAAACCGACACCGCCGTAGGGGGCGGGGCCGTAGTAGGGGTCGTAGTAGTCATAGTCGCGTACCTGGCGCAAACGCCGCTCCAGGCGCATGTCGGCACTGACCAGCAAGTCGCCGGTCGCGCCCCTGGCCGGGCGCAGTCCATGCTGGTCGAGGGCGCCACTGACGGCATCGGCCAGTTGCCCCGGGTCGGCATCGGCAGTGCCGCTTGGTAACTGGCCGTCGCGCCAGCTCCAGCTGCGGTAACGGCCATAGTCACGCGGTGGGGCCGGGTAGGCACTGGCGTCGAAGGTGCTGGCCGCCTGCGCGGGGGCCGGAGGCAAGGGGCGGCTGCTGGCAACGTACGGGTTGCTGCCCTGACAGGCGCTGAGGGCAAGCGGGAGCAAGGCCAGGCACAGCAGGCGGTACGGCATGAAATCCTCCCGGAGGGTGGGTCAGCGAGGGCGGCACATCCAGTGCAGGTAGCGGCCAAGCCCGGCAAAGCTCGGGTGGCGGCGGTGGGCCAGTTCCATTTCCAGCAGGTCGAGCATCTCGGCCTTGGCCTGGAATTCCCTGGGCATGTAGTCGTGGAAAACTCGCACGCCACTCTCGGTTTCGACCTGCCACAGAGGATCAAGTTGCACCTTGAGCTCACGCGGATCAAGCGGTTTCTGCGGGGTGAGGCTCTGTTTTTCACCTTCCAGGCGGTTGCTGCGCAACTTGCGGAAATGGCCCTTGAGCAGGTTGCGATAAACCAGCGCATCCCGGTTGTAGAAGGCCAGGGACAACCACCCGCCAGGTGCGGTCAGTTGGTGCAGCACCGGCAGGATGCTCTCTGGCTCGGCCAGCCATTCGAGCACGGCGTGGCACAGCACCAGATCGTAGGGCTCGGTGAGCTGACCTAGCAGGTCCTGCCATGGCGCCTGGATGAACGTGGCGGTCTGGCCGGCATCGGCAAAGCGCGTGCGGGCACCTTCGAGCATGGGTGCGGCCGGTTCGGCCAGGGTCAGTTGGTGACCGCGCTCGGCCAGCCATAAAGCCATGTGGCCGAGCCCGGCTCCGATGTCGAGTACCCGCAGTGGGCGGTCGGGGAGGGCGTCGGCCAGGTCGGCCTGCAGTACGGCCAGGCGGATCGCGCCTTTGGCGCCGCCATAGATCTTCTCGGCGAAGCGAGTGGCCAGCTCATCGAAGTGACGGTCGTTCATCGGGCGAAGCGCCTTTCGGTGTCGGCCAGCTTGGCCCGTACCACCTGCTCCATGTCCAGGCCCAGTTCGCTGCACAGCAGCAGCAGGTAGAGGATGACGTCACCTACCTCTTGGCCGGCGTGGGCGAGTTTGTCCGCAGGCAGTTGGCGCGATTCGTCCTCGCTGAGCCATTGGAAAATTTCCACCAGCTCGGCCATTTCCACGCTGGCGGCCATGGCCAGGTTCTTCGGGCTGTGGAAGCCGCGCCAGTCGTTGTTGTCGCGGATCTGGTGCAGGCGTTGAGTGAGTTCTTGCAGGTTCATTGCGGGTCTCCTAGTGCCGCATAGCTTCCTTGCAGCCCCAATGCAAAGCAAGAGGATTCAGGGGCCAAAGGTGCCTGCGGCCTTCAGAGCGAACCCCAGCGACCGACCATGTGCAGCAGTTCACCATGCCCATCCAGGCGCAGCTCACCGGCAGGGCCGGCGGCGCTGGCACTCAACACCACCTCCGAGGGCAACCGCACTGGCTTGCGGAAATCCACTTCAAAGGCATACCCGCTGCCTGGCAGGTGCCCACGCAGCGCTGCCAGCGCCATGGCCTTGCTCCACATGCCATGGGCGATTGCCTTGGGGAAGCCGAACAACCTGGCACTTGTGGCGCTCAGATGAATCGGGTTGTAGTCGCCACAGACTTTGGCGTAGCGCCGCCCAATATCGCTGTCGGCGTACCAGCGGGTCGTTTCAGGCAACGGCTGCGGTTCGCTTTCCTCGCGCTCTTCGGGCTGCCCTTCAAGTTTCAAGCCGCGCACCAGCATGCGGCTGGTTTCGCGCCACAAAAGGCCAAGGCCATCTTCGGCTTCGGTGATCAGGTCGAACGTGCCACCTTTGGCATGTGGCTGCAGGTTGTCGGCATACACCGCAAAGTGCAGCCCGTCGATGCCACCCAAGGGGCGCAGTACCTCGATGCGGTTGTAAAGGTGTACCAGGCCCAGCAGCGGGAAAGGGAAGCCTTGGGCGGTCAGCAATTGCATCTGCAGGGTAAACGCCATGATATGGGGGTAGGTGCCCGGCAAGCGGGCGTCATCGGTGAAGTGGCAAAGATGGCGGTATGCCGTGAGATTGCCGGGATGAACGCGGATGAAGCAGCGCAGGCCATCGGCTGGAAGTGTGTCGCCGGTGATCTTGCGTTTGCTGGCGGCGCGCAGATAGAGGCTTGCCCGTGAGTCGGGGCTGTTCAGGTCATGCCAGTGCCTGTTCATGCTCAAGCTCCCATCAATGCCTGGCCACAAACCCGCAGCACTTGGCCATTGACCGCGCCGGAGCCGGGCTGGCTGAGCCAGGCGATGGCCTCGGCAACATCCTGCGGGCGCCCGCCCTGGCCCAGCGAGCTCAGGCGCCGCCCGGCTTCACGCAGGCCCATGGGCATGGCGGCGGTCATGTGCGTCTCGATAAAACCGGGGGCCACGGCATTGATGCTGCCACCTTGAGCGCCGAGCTTCGGCGCCCAAGCTTGGGCAAAGCCGATCAGCCCGGCCTTGCTTGCGGCATAGTTGGCCTGGCCGCGGTTGCCGGCGATGCCGCTGACCGAGGCCAGCAGGGTGATGCGTGCGTCTGCGCCCAGTGCGCCGCCTTCGTACAGCGCCTGGGTCAGTACCTGTGGTGCTTTGAGGTTGACCGCCATGACGGCGTCCCAGTAATCAGGGGTCATGTTGGCGAGGGTCTTGTCTCGGGTGATGCCTGCGTTATGCACGACAATATCGATGCCGCCGGGCAAGGCCTGGAGCAGCTGCGCGGCGGCGTCGCTGGCGCAGATGTCCAGCCCCAGCGCCTTGCCGCCCAGGCGGGCGGCGAGGGCATCGAGGTCTTGCTGGGCCTGTGGCACGTCCAGCAGCATCACCTCGGCACCATCACGCGCCAAGGTTTCGGCAATGGCGGCGCCGATCCCTCGTGCGGCACCAGTGATCAGTGCCCGGCGCCCGGCGAGCGGCCGCGTCCAGTCCTCGACCTGGCTGGCACAGGCCTGCAAGCGCAGCACTTGACCGGAAATGAATGCACTCTTGGGTGACAGAAAGAAGCGCAGGGCGCCTTCGAGCTGGCCATCGGCACCTTCATCCACGTACAACAGCTGCGCCGTCGCACCGTTACGCAACTCCTTGGCCAGCGAGCGGCTGAAACCCTCCAGGGCACGCTGGGCGACACTGGCCAGCGGGTTGTCGATGCCTTCCGGTGCGCGCCCGAGTATGACCACATGGGCGCAGGGTGCCAGGCTGCGCAGCAACGGCTGGAAGAATTCGCGCAACTGCTTTAGCTCATCGCTGTCCGACAGATGACTGGCATCGAAGACCACGGCCTTGAGCTTGGGCCCCAGGCCAGCCACCCAGGCGGGGGCCTGCAGGCTTACGCCATTGAAGTTGTAGCATTCGTCAGTCAGGCGTGGAGCGATGGCTTCGACCTGACTTGCCAGAGGCCCTCCGCCGATGACCAGCGCACCTTCCACCGGGCGCAGGCGGCCGAGCTGCCAGCGCTCCAGCGGTGCAGGACGCGGCAGGCCGAGGGCATCGACGAGACGGCCGCCGAGGTTGGAGTTGGCAAAGCCGAGATAGCGATCGCTCATGTGCGGGTCTCCCTTGAGGCAAGCATTGAAGTGTGGACCAACTTTGTCGGGAGGTCGTTCGAATGCGGCAAAAACACCTAGGCTGTTCGGATCGATTTGTTTCAGGAGGAATCTACACATGCGTTCACTTCGCCGGGTCGCGATTCTGGGCGGCAACCGAATCCCTTTCGCCCGCTCCAACGGCGCCTACGCCACTGCCAGCAACCAGGCGATGCTCACGGTCACGCTGGAGGGCCTGATAGAACGCTACCGCCTGCACGGATTGCGTCTGGGCGAAGTAGTGGCCGGTGCGGTGCTCAAGCATTCTCGCGACATGAGCCTGACCCGTGAATGCGTGCTCGGTTCGCGGCTGTCGCCGCAGACACCGGCCTACGACATTCAGCAGGCTTGCGGCACCGGGCTGGAGGCTGCCCTGCTGGTGGCCAACAAGATTGCCCTCGGGCAGATCGACAGCGGTATTGCCGGTGGCGTCGACACCACGTCCGATGCCCCGATCGGGGTCAATGAGGGGCTGCGGAGCATCTTGCTGCAGGCCAACCGCGGCAGGACTCTGGGTGAGCGGTTGAAGCCCTTCCTGCAGTTGCGCCCGGGGCATCTGAAACCCGAGCTGCCGCGCAATGGCGAGCCGCGTACCGGGTTGTCGATGGGCGAGCATTGCGAGCGCATGGCCCTGGCCTGGCAGATCGGTCGCGCCGAGCAGGACGAGCTGGCTCTGCTGAGCCATCAGCATCTGGCAGCGGCCTATGCCGAGGGTTGGCAGGATGACCTGCTGACACCGTTTCTGGGCCTTACGCGCGACAACAACCTGCGGTCGGACCTGACTCTTGAGCAGTTGAGCAAGCTCAAGCCCGCGTTCGACCGCAGTGGTTTGGGCACACTCACAGCAGGCAATTCCACACCGCTGACCGATGGTGCGTCGCTGGTGCTGCTGGGCACAGAGGAGTGGGCGCAGGCACAGGGCCTGCCGGTGCTGGCCTATCTGGTCGATGGCGAGACTGCTGCCGTGGACTTCGTCAAGGGGCGGGAAGGGCTGCTGATGGCGCCGGCCTATGCGGTGCCGCGGCTTCTGGCGCGCAATGGCCTTACCCTGCAGGACTTCGATTATTACGAGATCCACGAGGCATTTGCTGCGCAGGTGCTGTGCACGCTCAAGGCCTGGGAAAGTGCCGAGTTCTGCCGCGAGCAGCTGGGGCTGGATGCCCCCCTGGGTGCGATCGATCGGAGCAAGCTCAACGTCAAAGGCAGCTCATTGGCGGCAGGGCACCCGTTTGCGGCTACCGGGGGGCGGATCCTGGCCAACCTCGCCAAACTGCTGGCGACGGCTGGGAAGGGGAGAGGCTTGATTTCGATCTGCGCGGCGGGCGGGCAAGGGGTGACAGTGATCGTCGAGCGGTAACTGCCTGAAGGGCTGTAGGGGCGCTCTGGCGGGTGTTAGGCTTGTCTGGTCAGAACTACAAGAATTCACCATGCCGAGTATCGGACACCCCCGTGCCATCCCAGCCCTGGTCCATTTGCCCAGGCCGCTCTATGCCCGTGCTGAAAGCCTGGGGGCCGGCTCCTGGACCACCCGCCACAGTCACGATTGGGTGCAGTTTTCCTATGCGATCAGCGGCGTGCTGGGTGTCTACACGCGTGATGGCAGCTATTTCGCACCGCCGCAGTGGGGCGTATGGATTCCTGCCGACGCCGAACATGAAGTGGTGACGTCCGGGCGGGCGGAAATGCGCAGTCTGTACATTCGCCGCGACGCTTGCCCGTGGGCTTCTGCGCAGTGTCGGGTACTGGAAGTGACCCCGCTGGCGCGTGAGTTGATAAAGCAGTTCTGCGTGTTCCCGCCGCACTATCCCGAAGGCGATAGCGTCGAAGGGCGCTTGGTTGCGGTGCTCCTTGACCAGCTTCGTATCTTGCCTGAAGTGGGTTTTTCCCTGCCACTGCCACGGCATGCGGGCTTGCTGGCGCTGTGCAATAGCCTGATTGCCACACCGGATCAGGTGCAGACCCTGCAGCAGTGGGCCCGCCAATTGCAGTGCTCGGAGAAGACTCTGATGCGCCTGTTCCAGCGCGAGACGGGCTTGAGTTTCCGCAATTGGCGCCAACGTATGCGGTTATTGTCGTCGCTGGCGTTGCTGGAGGCGGGAGAGAGTGTGACCGAAGCGGCTCTGGGGTGTGGTTATGATTCGACTTCGGCCTATATCGCAGCTTTCAAGCAATTGTTTGGCTCAACGCCAGGCGAGCTGAAGTTGTAGTAGGGGCTGTAACGGCCTCTTCGAGGGTTAATCGCGAAGAAGCCGCTATAGACGACCGGTCAGGTACGGAAGCGTCGTACCAGCGAATCCAGCTCATTGGACAACCCGGCCAGGCTTTCCGAGTCCTGCCGCGCCGCCTGAGCCAGGTCGGCCACCAGCTGCGCATCACCGTGAATCTGGCTGATATGGCGGTTGATGTCTTCGGCAACCTGGTGCTGTTCTTCCGCCGCGGTGGCGATCTGCGTGTTCATGTCGCGGATGATGTCCACCGACTCGCGTATCTGGCCAAAGCTGTCGCGGGCCAGGCCAATGCGGCTGACCGACTGTTGCGACACTTCCAGGCTGGCATGCATCTGCTCGGCCACTTCGGCGGTACGGCTGGCGAGGTTGCCAAGCAGCCCGTCGATTTCAGCGGTCGAATCGGCGGTGCGCTTGGCCAGCGCCCGGACCTCGTCGGCAACTACCGCAAACCCACGCCCCTGTTCGCCGGCGCGGGCGGCTTCGATCGCGGCATTGAGCGCCAGCAGGTTGGTCTGTTCGGCAATCGAGCGAATGGTACCGAGGATCGACTGAATGGCATTGCTGTCGCGCTCCAGCTGCTGAATCGACTGCGCCGACTGCTCGATCTCCTGGCTCAGCCGGTCGACACTGCTGACGGCCGCATCGATCTGCTGCTGGCCTTCGCGGGCCTGTTGCTGGCCGCTGTCGGCCGATTGCGCGGCCTGGCTGCAGGAGCGGGCAACCTCGTTGGCGGTGGCGACCATTTCGTGGAATGCGGTGGACACCATGTCCACCGCTTCGCGCTGGCGCCCGGCGGCCTCTGCCATGTCGCTGGAGACCTGAGTGGAGCTGGTGGACGTGCTGAGGATCTTGCTCGCCGCCGCGCCGATGTGCTGGATCAGGCTGCGGATGGCACCGAGGAACTGGTTGAACCAACCGGCCAGTTGCGCGGTTTCATCACGCCCGCGGACTTCCAGGTTGCGGGTCAGGTCGCCTTCGCCCTGGGCGATGTCTTCCAGGCCACTGGAAACACTGTTGATGGGGCGCACGATGAGTTTGGCGAATGTGGCACCGACTACGGCGAACAGCGCGGCCAGCACCAGCGCGACGCCGCCGATGAGCCAGGTGAGGCGGGTGGTGGTTTGCATCACTTCGCTTTGTTGGATCAGGCCTATGAAAGTCCAACCGAGTTTTTCGTCGGGGTAGACGTTGGCCATGTAGCGTACGCCGCCGATGTCGACTTCAGCCAAGCCCTTGCCGGCCTTGGCCAGCTCGGCATAGCCGTCGCCGAAGCTGGCCAGCTGTTTGAAGTTGTGACTGGCATCGCGCGGGTCGACCATCACGTTACCGTTGTTTTCCATGAGGATCAGGTAGCCGCTTTCGCCCAGCTTGATCTGCTGGACGATCTCGGTCAGGCCCTTGAGCGATACGTCGATGTTGACCACGCCACCGGGGCTGCCCAGCTGGTTGGCAACGGTACGCACGGTGCTGACCAATACGGCATCGTCGCCGGCCCAGTAGTAAGGGGCGGTGCGCAGGGTCTTGCCAGGGTTGGCCATGGCCGCTTGGTACCAAGGGCGGGTGCGCGGGTCGTAGTTGCTCATGTTCGGGTCGCCTGGCCAGAAGGCGTAGCCGCCGTCTTGCAGGCCATAGGACACGTAGGCGTAGTCCGGATGGCTTTTGGCCAGACGCGTGAACAGCTCGAACAGTGTCTTGTCCTGTTCGCTCGGGGTGATTTGCGCAGCGTCGGCGCTGATGTGTTTCTTGACGTTGTCGCTGCTACCGGTGACCTGCGGGAGGCTGGCCAGGTAGTCGACGTTCTGGGTGATGCCCTGGAAAAACAGGTTCATCGCGTTACTGACCTGGCGGATTTCCCGGCTGCTGCCGTCAAGAAAATCCTCGCGGGCTTCGCCGCGCAGGTTGATGACCACCAAGGTGGCTACGAGGACGATGGGCAGTGCGGCGATGACCGCGAATGCCCAGGTCAGTTTCTGTTTGATGTTCATCGACGCTCCCGGAATTTATTTTTTTCGACACGCGAGGCAGGTAGAAACTGTATCGGCGGCGTCCGGGGTTTTTTGAATGAAAATGCCCGTATTTATTGGGCCTAGGCGCATTTGGCGACTATTCGGTCGGCTTCAGGCTAATATGGCATACCAAGTGCGTGGGCGTGGTGGCCAAATGCGTCAGTGGCAGCACTCGCCCCCTTTTGCGAGATCTTTGAGTATCGGGCAGTCAGGGCGGTCATTACCTTTGCAGTGGGCTACCAGTTCGCTCAAGGTGTCGCGCAGGCTGGCCAGT
The DNA here is from genome assembly GCF_016406145.1 of Pseudomonas putida. Classification (NCBI taxonomy): domain Bacteria; kingdom Pseudomonadati; phylum Pseudomonadota; class Gammaproteobacteria; order Pseudomonadales; family Pseudomonadaceae; genus Pseudomonas; species Pseudomonas putida. The sequence goes on along the minus strand of NZ_CP066306.1, from coordinate 5,055,932 downwards.
TCCTCAATGCGCCGGTTCAGCTCATTGATGTGTTGCAGCGCCAGAGCCTTCACGTCGGCGCTGGCGCGCTGCCGGTCCTGCCACAAGGTCAGCAGCTTGCCCACCTCTTCCAGGGAAAACCCTAGGTCGCGTGAGCGCTTGATGAAGGCCAGACTGTGCAGGTCCTCTGGCTGGTACAGGCGATATCCGCTGTCGCTGCGGGTGGCCGGCTTGAGCAGGCCGATGGCTTCGTAGTAGCGGATCATCTTGGTGCTGAGCCCGCTGCGGCGGGCGGCCTGGCCTATATTCATGGGGCCTCCTGCGAGGTGCTGGTGGGTTTCCAGGTCTTGAGCCACAAGGCATTGCTCACCACGCTGACGCTGGACAACGCCATGGCGGCGCCGGCCAGTACCGGGTTCAGGTAACCCAGCGCGGCCAGTGGGATGCCGATGAGGTTGTAGATGAATGCCCAGAACAGGTTCTGGCGAATTTTCGCATAGGTCTTGCGGCTGATTTCCAGGGCGGCAGGCACCAGGCGTGGGTCGCCACGCATCAGTGTGATGCCTGCTGCCTGCATGGCCACGTCGGTGCCCCCGCCCATGGCGATGCCGATATCGGCAGCGGCCAGGGCCGGGGCATCGTTGATACCGTCACCGACCATCGCCACCACACCGTGCTTTTTCAGTTCGGCTACCGTGGCGGCCTTGTCGGCTGGTAGCACTTCGGCGTACACGTCATCGATGCCGAGAGTATCGGCTACCACCTTGGCGCTGCCACGATTGTCGCCGGTCAGCAGGTGGCTGCTGATATGGCGCTTGCGCAGGGCTGCGATGGCCTGTTCGGCACCGGGCTTGATGCTGTCGCCGAAGGCGAACAGCCCCAGCACGCGAGGCTGTGCGCCTCGTTCAATCAGCCAGGACAGGGTACGGCCTTCGGCTTCCCAGGCCTGTGCTTCTGTGGCGAGGGCGCCGGGTTGCAGGTTGCACTCGTCGAGCAGGCGCCGGTTGCCCAGCGCCAGTTCGCGGCCTTCCACCCGGCCAGCGATGCCACGGCCGGTAAGGGACTGGCTGTCGGCTACCGTGGAAACCTCTAGGCCTTGCTCGGTGCAGGCGTCGAGTACCGCCTTGGCCAAGGGGTGTTCGCTGCCACGTTGCAGGGCGCCGGCCAGGCGATGCAACCCGGCACTATCACCGACCAGTGCCTGGCTGTGGACAACGCGCGGGCTGCCGGAGGTGAGCGTTCCGGTTTTGTCGAACACCACGCGGTTCACCGCATGGGCGCGCTCCAGCGCCTCTGCGTCCTTGATCAGGATGCCGTGGCGCGCGGCAACGCCTGTACCCGCCATGATTGCTGCAGGTGTGGCCAGGCCAAGGGCGCAAGGGCAGGCAATCACCAGCACGGCAACGGCATTGATCAGCGCGGTCTCCAGCGGGGCGCCGGCCAGCGACCAACCGATCAGGGTTAGCAGTGCGATTACCAGCACGGCCGGGACGAAAATCTGGCTGACCCGGTCCACCAGTTTCTGGATGGGCGCCTTGGCTGCCTGGGCGTCTTCGACCAAGCGGATGATGCGGGCCAGCACGGTTTCTGTACCCAATGCCTTGGTGCGCACCAGCAGCCGGCCCTCGCCGTTGATCGCGCCGCCTGTAACCCTATCGCCGGGTTGCTTGCGCACTGGCAGGCTTTCGCCGCTGATCAGGGCTTCGTCGGCGTGGCTGCTGCCTTCTTCCACTTCACCATCGACCGGGAAGCGCTCCCCTGGCTTGACCAGCACCAGGTCACCGAGCCGTAATTGGGCAATTGCAACGTCTTCTTCATGGCCATCGACCACCCTTACTGCGCGCTCGGGGCGCAGTGCTTCGAGGGCACGTATGGCGCTGGCGGTCTGGCGTTTGGCCCGGCTCTCCAGGTACTTGCCCAGCAACACCAGGGCGATCACCACCGCCGACGCCTCGAAGTACAGGTGCGGGGTCATCCCGGCAGATGCCTTGGCCCATTGGTACAGGCTAAGACCATAACCGGCACTGGTGCCCAGCGCGACCAGCAGGTCCATGTTGCCGGCGCCGGCGCGCACAGCCTTGTAGGCCGCCACATAAAATCGCGCGCCAAGGATGAACTGCACGGGGGTGGCCAGAGCGAACTGGGCCCAAGCCGGCAACATCCAGTGCACACCAAACGGTTGAAGCAGCATCGGCAACACCAGGGGCAGGGCCAGCAAAAGGGCGGCGCCGACGGCCAGACGTTCGTTGCGCAGGCGGCGCTGGACGCCTTCTTGGTCATTGTTGACCGACAGCGGCAGGCTGGCACTGTAGCCGGCCTTTTCGACCGCGCCGAGCAGCAGGTTGTTATCAAGGCCTTGCAGCACCTGAAGGTGGGCACGTTCGTTGGCAAGGTTGACACTGACCTGCTCAACGCCCGGTAGTTTACCGAGCGCGCGCTCGACACGGCCGACGCAACTGGCGCAGGTCATGCCATCGATCTGTAGCTCTACGGTGCGGGTCGGTACCTCGTATCCGGCGCCGCGCACAGCCTCGACCAGGGCGGGCAGGCTGCCGGCCGGGGCCTGGACCCTGGCCTGTTCGTTGGCGAGGTTGACGCTGACCTGTTCAGCGCCGCTCACCTTGCGCAAAGCGCGCTCGACACGGCCAGCACAGCTGGCGCAGGTCATGCCGGAGATCGGCAGGTCAAATAAAGTGGATGCGGGCATGGCACTCCTCCTTGGACAGGCCACCAGCATCAACCTTGCCATGTGGGGAAGGTCAATAGTCCAGGTTGGCTCGCCTCAATACCAGCCCATTGTGGCCCATGGCAATGCGGTACTTGTTGATCTGACCCGCTTGCAGGGTCAGTCGAGTGCTGCGCTGGTCTTCCAGGCCGGGCGCGCAGCCGGGCATCTGCCCCGGCAGCAGGCGCAAGCGTACGTCAACAGGGCCGGGCGGCAGGTTGAAGGAGGTCGACTGTTCCTGGAACACGCGCCCGGAAAGCTGGTCGTTGAGGTAGACACCGATTTCGCAGCTGGTGGCCACTTCCAGGCGTTCGCGTGAAATGATCAGCACGCTGTAGTCCGAGTTGCCTTCGGCGCTTGCCGGTGGCACCGCGGCCAGCGTGCCCAATAGCCCGACAACGCCCACTGCTGTCCTGAACATGAAGAATCTCCTGCTTGCCGAATCGTCAAAGGCGCAGCTTGGCCGAGGTTCGTGCGGATTTCCAGCCCGGCCGTTGGATGCAGAACTTGACCTTGCCCCGATGGCAAGCTTGAAACTGCGCAAAACCCTGAAGGAGGCAACACCCATGCAAGTGTTCAACGTACAAGGCATGACCTGTGGCCATTGCGTTAAGGCGGTGACCCGCGCGGTGCAGGATCAGGATGCAAATGCTAAGGTCGAGGTCGACTTGGCCGGCAAGCAGGTGCGTGTGCAGAGTGCTCTGGCTGCTGAGCAGTTGCTGGCTGCGATTCGTGAAGAGGGCTACCAGGCTGACGTGGCCTAAGGTCGAACGGGCCGCTTGGGCGGCCCTGTTTTGTTGCAAATGTTTTCATGCTGATGGTGTCCACTGCAGGTAGACTTACGCACTTGCTTAGCCTGCTATGGATTCCTCATGAACCTGCGAATGGTGCTTATCCTGGGTGCACTCAGTGCGTTTGGGCCGCTGGCGATCGACTTTTACCTGCCCGCCTTCCCGGCCATGGCGCAGGCGTTCGCCACCGACGAAAAACATGTCCAGACCACTCTGGCCGCCTACTTCCTCGGCTTGTCGCTCGGGCAACTGGCGTACGGGCCGGTGGCCGACCGCTTTGGCCGGCGCAAACCGCTGCTGTTCGGCGTAGCGCTGTTTACCTTGGCGTCGCTGGCCTGTGCCTACGCGCCTAACCTCGACACGCTGATCCTGGCACGCTTCGTCCAGGCGTTGGGCGGCTGCGCCGGCATGGTGTTGTCAAGGGCCATCGTCAGCGACAAGTGCGACCCGGTGGCGTCGGCCAAAGTGTTCTCACAACTGATGCTGGTGATGGGGTTGGCGCCAATTCTTGCGCCGATGCTCGGCGGCGTACTGGTGAACCTGGCAGGCTGGCAGTCGATTTTCCTGACATTGAGCCTGTTTAGTGCTGCTTGCCTGGTGGCGGTCGGCCTGGGGTTGCCAGAGAGCTTACCCGCGCACATGCCGCGCCAGCCTTTATCGGGCGCATTGCGCCAGTACTTGCGGTTGTTGGCTGACCGCACGTTCTTTGGCCATGCCCTTACAGGGGGGATCGCCATCGCAGGTATGTTTGCCTACATCGCGGGTTCACCTTTCGTGTTCATCAAGCTCTACGGTGTGCCGGCCGAACACTACGGCTGGCTGTTTGGTACCAATGCGGCAGGTTTCATCTTGGTGGCGCAGATCAACGCGCGCCTGCTGGCAAAGCGTGGCCCGGCCTTCCTGCTGGTGCGTGCAGTCTGGCTGTATCTGGCCGCGGGGCTGGCGTTGCTCGGTGTGGCAGCGCTGCGCCCAGCTGAACTATGGCCATTGCTGGTGCCGCTGTTCATCTGCATCGCCAGCCTGGGCTGCATCATCCCCAATGCTTCGGCGTGCGCCATGAGCGGCCAGGGCGCACGCGCCGGCAGCGCCTCGGCCTTGATGGGCTGCCTGCAATTCAGCGTCGCCGCAGGCGCGGCAGCGTTGGTCAGCCTGCTGCACGACGGCAGTGCAGTGCCCATGGCGCTGGTAATCAGCCTGTGCGGAGCACTGGTGGTCAGTGTTGCGCTGTTGACCCGGCGCTTGCAGGCCACGCGTCCGGCTTGAGCGGGTGAGGTGCGCGCAGACGGGCTTCCAGCGTGACGACGAAGGCACGTGCTTCTGCTTCGCTGCGGAAGCTCACCACATGCTGGTCGAGCCTGACCTCCCAGGGGCAGTTGGGGTTACGGTTTGACGCACTGACGACAATCTCCATCGCGGCATACCTCCGAATGGTGGGAGAGCGGCTCAAGTGTAGCGCTGCGGTCACGTGGTGCCAGGGCATTAATGGGTGTCCTGACTGGCGGTCAGGGCATTTTCCGGCAGGGGCGTCAGACGCTTCCAGATGCAATTTCTGGAGGGTGTAGAACCTTCGCTTTTATTTGCGCTATTTATGGAACGGCGCTGTCGGCAGAGTCTCTGTCCGCACGGGGCCGTTCTTCCTCGTGCGTTGTTTCTTCCCTTTCATTTCGCGGTCTGATGCCTATCGCCTAAAACTGAGGCGGGGACCGTTCGCCTATGTCAATCGATCAAGGGTTGCCCTACCCATCCCCCTTTGCCCCCCCAGGTCTGTCTGCACGGCTGCCGGAGGAGCCGTTCATGCAGCTTATACTGACCCCCGTGCCAGGCCGGTAGCAGCTAGGGGGGGCGCAATCGGCGTTGCCAATGTTGGCCATTGGAATTCAGATGTGATCTTGCAGGGAGTTAAAGGGACATGAATACAGTCAGCAGTATCAGTCAGATTGCCGGCCTGATGGCCGACCCTAAGCGGAGCGCTATGTTGTGGGCGCTGATTGATGGCACGCCGCGACCGACCGATGAGCTGGCGATGATGGCTGGGTTGACCTCCTCCTCGGCCTGTGCCCATTTGTCATTGCTGTCTTCGGCAGGCCTGCTCAGGCTTGAGGCGCGCGGTCGCAAGCGTTACTTCCGGCTGGCGACGCCCCAGGTGGGTGCGGCCGTAGAAGCTTTGGCCAGCGTGCAACTGGGTAATGACAGAGGCGCGCAGGCCAAGCCGCTGCCGATGCCAATGTCGATGCGCCGGGCGCGTCGTTGCGGTGATCACCTGGGCGGCGAGTTGGCCGGTGAGCTCTATCATCGGTTGGTGGTAGCAGGCTGGCTGGAGGGCAGCGTGCATCAGATGATGGTCAGTGAGGAGGGCCGGGCCCAGTTGGCAGGCATTGGCGTCTATATCGATGCACTGGCGCCTCAGCAGCAGCGCGGTTGCGTGATCTGCCACTGTAATGAGTGGAGCGACCAGGGGCCTCATCTTGGCGGCAGCCTGGGGCAGGCCTTGCTCACGTTGTTCCTGCAATCAGGATGGATACGTGAGGCGGAGAATTCGCGGGCATTGCAGATCTCGGCCCTGGGGATTCAGCAGATCAATCGCATTGCCCGCGTTCCGACGTTGCAGGTGGGGTAACTGCAACGCCGTGGCTGGTCAGACCAACCGTGCGTCCAGGCTGTTCTGCGCGAGGCGGCGAGCCTGGTCTTCGGTCATGCCCAAGTGAGTGTGCAAGGCATGGAAGTTTTCGGTGACGTATCCGCCGAAGTAGGCGGGGTCATCCGAGTTCACGGTCACCTTCACGCCGCGCTCAAGCATGTCGAGGATGTTGTGCTGGCTCATGTGATCGAACACACAGAGCTTGGTATTGGACAGGGGGCACACGGTGAGTGGGATTTGCTCGTCGATGATGCGTTGCATCAGGCGTTCGTCTTCTATGGCGCGCACGCCATGGTCGATGCGCTTGATCTTGAGCAGGTCGAGGGCTTCCCAGATGTATTCGGGTGGGCCTTCCTCGCCAGCGTGGGCCACGGCCTCGAAGCCTTCGCTGCGGGCGCGGTCGAAGACGCGCTGGAACTTGCTCGGCGGGTGGCCTTTCTCGGAGCTGTCCAGGCCTACCGCGATGAACGCGTCGCGGAAGGGCAGGGCCTGGTCCAAGGTTTTCTGTGCTTCTTCTTCGCTCAGGTGGCGCAGGAAGCTCAGGATAAGGCCGCTGCTGATGCCCAACTGTTCGCGACCATCCTTGAGTGCCTGGTTGATACCGTTGAGCACTACTTCGAAAGGGATGCCGCGGTCGGTGTGGGTCTGCGGGTCGAAGAACGGTTCGGTGTGGATGACATTCTGTGACTTGCAGCGCTGCAGGTAGGCCCAAGTCAGGTCATAGAAGTCCTGCTCGCTGCGCAGCACGTCCGCACCTTGGTAATAAAGGTCGAGGAATTCCTGGAGATTGTTGAAAGCGTAAGCGCTACGCAGGGCTTCGACGTCGTTCCAGGGCAGGGCGATCTTGTTGCGCTCGGCCAGGGCAAACAGCAGCTCGGGTTCGAGTGAGCCTTCCAGGTGCAGGTGCAGTTCAGCCTTGGGCAGGGCGTTCAACCATTCATACATAGCGGGTGTTCTCAAATCAGGTACGGTTGCCGCCATTCTACAGGGCCAGGCCGGGCATTGCGCCCGGCCTGGCCCTGCATTGTTTCAACCACTGATCAGGTTCAACTCACCAGACCAGCGATTCGCCCTTGTAGTTGATGAAGCGCAGCCCGCCGTTGCCGCTTTGCGCTTTGATCTGTTCGAGCATGCCCTGGGTACTGGTGAGTACGTCGATTTCGGCGTTCTCGCCGCCCATGTCGGTCTTTACCCAACCCGGGTGCATGGCCAATACGCAAAGGTCTGGTCGCTGCAGGTCGACCACGAAGCTGTTGATCATCGAGTTCAGGGCGGCCTTGCTCGCCTTGTACAGGCAGACCTCTCCACCGTCGGGTATGGTCACGCTACCCAGGATCGAGCTCATGAACGCCAACACGCCCGAGCCTTCACGCACTTGGCCGGCCAGGCGGCGGGCGACGCGGATCGGCGCCACGGCGTTGGTCATGAACAGGTCGCCGATTTCATTGCGCTGTACGGTTTCCAGGTCCTGCGGCAGCGGCCCCATGACGCCGGCATTGACGAACACCAAGTCGAACACTTCGCCTTGCAGGCGCTGCTTCAGGCCATCGAGCTGTGCGGTGTCGTTCATTTCCAACTGCTCGACGCGTACCCCTGGCACTTCGCCGAGAGCGCCGGGTTTTTGCGGGTCACGCACCGTGGCCGTAATTTTCCAGCCATCGTCGTGAAGGCGCTGCACCAGGCCAAGGCCAAGCCCGCGGGAGGCGCCGATGATGAGGGCAGTTCGTGGATTCGTCATAGGAACATTCCTGTCGCGGTAGAAGAAAAGGATTTGAGCATACTGCAGACTGACGTCATGCGCCGCATCACAAGTGGTCAAGAAATGATCAATGGCGTTTGGCCGTGTGTACCCGGGCGCTTCGCTTGTTGGCTAACGGGTTATCCACAGGCTGTTCCACAGTTAATGTGCGCAAGCTGCCAGGCGGCCTGAGTGATGTACGCTTGACGACTGGGGAAAACTCCCCACAGCTCAGCGGGTTGAGCCTTCCATCATATTGTGATCAAAAAATGCTCAATGCTCTGCAGGCCTTGAAGGGCGTGGCCTGCATCAGAATGCCCCAAGCTTATCCACAGGCAGGCCCACAGTTGTTGTGGGCAAAGGTCAGTGGGCTTCCAAGAGGATGCGCCCGCGGCTGAGGTCGGCCAGTTGCTGTTGCAGCGCGCCGATGTGTTCTTCACCTACCGCAATGTGCAGATCCACCCCGTTGGCGGTGAACCGTTCTTCCAGCACCAAAGCGTCGACTTCGGCCAGGCGCAGTTTGACCAGGGCCAGTTCGCTGAAGCTGCAGCTGCAGCTGTACTCGCTGCGTTGCACCAGCAGCCTTTTCGGCGCCTGCTGCAGGCACTTGTTGGCACCGCCACCATAAGCCCGGGCCAGGCCGCCCGTGCCTAGCTGGATGCCCCCGTACCAGCGGATCACCAACACCACGACCTGGTCACAATCCTGGGCTTCTATGGCAGCCAGGATTGGCCTGCCGGCCGTGCCGCCAGGTTCGCCATCATCGCTGCTGCGGTATTGCCCGCCCAGCTTCCAGGCCCAGCAATTGTGCGTGGCAGCCAAGTCGCTATGGCGTTCGATGAAACTCATCGCCTCGGCGGCGCTGGATATCGGGCCGGCGAGGGTAATGAAGCGGCTTTTGCGGATTTCCTCGCGAAACTCGCAGAGGTCGAGCAGGGTAGAAGGCATAAGTCGATGTCAGGCACTCGGCGTGATGCCGCACCCCTTGAGGATGATGTGGATAAGGTTATTGCTCGCATCTTCCATGTCTTGCTTGGTCAGGCGGCTGCGGCCGGTAACCTGGCAGATCTGGGTGGCGAAGTCGGCATAATGCTGGGTGCTGCCCCAGAGCAGGAATATCAGGTGAACCGGGTCTACCGGGTCCATCTTGCCTGCTGCGATCCAGGCCTCGAATACCGCCGCCCGGCCACGGAACCACTCGCGGTAGTCGGCGCTGAAGTACTCGGTCAGACAAGTGCCGCCGCTGATCACCTCCATGGCGAAGATCCGGGAGGCTTGCGGATTGCGCCGGGAGAACTCCATCTTGGTGCGGATGTAATGGCTCAACGCAGTACCGGGATCGTCATCGACGCTCAAGGCGTTGAAGGTGCTGTCCCAGAGCTCGATGATGTTGCTCAACACGGCAATGTACAGGCCGAGCTTGTTGGTGAAGTAGTAATGCAGGTTTGCCTTGGGCAAGCCGGCCTTCAGCGCAATGGTATTCATGCTGGTGCCCTTGAAGCCATGGCGGGCGAACTCGTCTTCGGCGGCCTGGATGATGGCCTGTTCGTTCTTCTGGCGGATGCGGCCAGCGGGCTTGCCCGAGGCGGATAGGCGATGCGCAGGGACTTCTAGGGTCATGGACGATTCCGTACAGGTCTGTGGCAACGGATGTCGGACAAGATTACCTTCCTGCGCTCAAGTAACAAGCATTAGCGTCACAAGCAGGCATCAGCGTGTCGCAGCCAGGCTTTCAAGGAAGCTTTCCAGTACCAGGTTTGGCCGCCGACCCTTGCGCGTTACCCAACTCAGGCTCAGGTCATAGAAGCGCTGCGAGGGCTTGAGAGCGCGCAGGCGGCCTTGCTGGACCCAAAACGTGGCGTAGTGGTCGGGTAGGTAGCCGATGTAGCGGCCGGTAAGGATCAGAAATGCCATGCCCTCACGGTCCGAGGCGCTGGCGGTGCAGTTCAGTGCCTGATAATGGGCCTGGATTTCGGCGGGCAGGCGGAAGGTCGGAGCGATTGCCTCCTGGCTGTTGAGTCGGGCTTCGTCGATCTGCTGGTCATCGGCATAAAACAATGGGTGGCCGACCGCGCAATAGAGCAGCGAGCGTTCGCTGTACAGCGGTTGGTACTCGAGGCCGGATAGCGGGCTGGTCTGCGGGACCACGCCGACATGCAGGCTGCCATCGAGCACACCCTGCTCGACCTGGCTTGGGGCGATCATGCGGATCTGGATGCGCACCTCGGGGCCGCGATCCTTGAGTTCGGCCAATGCATGAGTGATGCGCATGTGCGGCAGGGTCACCAGGTTGTCGGTCAAACCGATGTTCAGTTCTCCGCGCAGATGCTGGTGCAGGCCGTTGACTTCGGTACGGAAGGTTTCCAGCGCACTGAGCAGTTGCAGGGCCGAGTGGTAAACCTCGCGGCCCTCCTCGGTCAGCGAAAAACCGGCGCGGCCACGCTGGCACAGGCGCAGGCCCAGGCGTTGCTCCAGGTCATTCATCTGCTGGCTGATGGCCGAGCGGCCAATGCCCAGCACGTTTTCGGCAGCCGAGAAGCCGCCGCACTCGACCACGCTGCGGTAGATCTTCAGCAGGCGGATGTCGAAATCGCTGACTTGGGCGAGGGGGTCGGGGCGTCGGCTCATAAGTTTAGTCTTGCGCTACCTGAAGATTAGAAATGTAGTCTTTTTCAGACTTTATCCACGTGCGAATTTAGCTGCAACAACATCCATCGTTGCCTATTCGTTTTTCGAGGAACCGCCGATGAACATGCCCGAAACCGCTCCTGCCGGTATCGCAAGCCAGCTCAAGCTGGATGCGCACTGGATGCCTTACACCGCCAACCGCAATTTCCATCGCGACCCACGGCTGATCGTGGCGGCCGAAGGCAATTACCTGGTCGATGACAAAGGGCGCAGGATCTTCGATGCCTTGTCGGGCCTGTGGACGTGCGGTGCCGGGCATACCCGCAAGGAAATCACCGAGGCGGTTGCACGTCAGCTCGGCACCCTGGATTACTCCCCTGCCTTCCAGTTCGGTCACCCGCTTTCGTTCCAGCTGGCCGAGAAGATCACCGCGCTGACCCCCGGCGACCTGAATCACGTCTTCTATACCAACTCCGGTTCCGAGTGCGCCGATACCGCGCTGAAGATGGTCCGCGCCTACTGGCGCCTGAAAGGCCAGGCCACCAAGACCAAAATCATTGGCCGTGCCCGTGGTTACCACGGTGTGAACATCGCTGGTACCAGCCTGGGTGGCGTAAACGGCAACCGTAAGATGTTTGGCCAGCTGCTGGACGTCGACCATTTGCCGCACACTGTGCTGCCGGTCAATGCCTTCTCCAAAGGCCTGCCGGAAGAGGGCGGCATCGCCCTGGCTGATGAAATGCTCAAGCTGATCGAACTGCACGATGCTTCGAACATCGCTGCTGTTATTGTCGAGCCGCTTGCGGGTTCGGCTGGTGTACTGCCGCCGCCGAAGGGCTATCTGAAGCGCCTGCGTGAAATCTGCACCCAGCACAATATTCTGCTGATCTTCGACGAAGTGATCACCGGCTTCGGCCGCATGGGTGCGATGACGGGGGCCGAGGCCTTTGGCGTGACCCCTGACCTTATGTGCATCGCCAAGCAGGTCACCAACGGCGCCATTCCGATGGGCGCGGTAATCGCCAGCAGCGAGATCTACCAGACCTTCATGAACCAGCCGACCCCGGAATATGCTGTGGAATTCCCGCACGGCTATACCTACTCGGCTCACCCTGTTGCCTGCGCCGCAGGTATAGCTGCGCTCGACTTGCTGCAAAGGGAAAATCTGGTGCAGTCGGCGGCCGAGCTGGCACCGCACTTCGAGAAGCTGTTGCACGGCGTGAAGGGCACCAAGAACGTCGTCGATATCCGTAACTACGGCCTGGCCGGCGCCATCCAGATCGCCGCCCGTGACGGTGATGCCATCGTCCGCCCTTACGAAGTGGCGATGAAGTTGTGGAAGGCAGGCTTCTATGTACGCTTTGGTGGCGACACCCTGCAGTTCGGCCCAACGTTCAACACAACGCCGCAGCAACTGGATCGCCTGTTCGACGCCGTCGGCGAAAACCTGAACCTGATCGACTGATCTTTCCGATTGTGACGCCAGGCGCGTGCACGTATCGCGCGCCTGTCTCTACCTTCTTTACCTGGAGTATTGAATGAGCATTGTTCAGCACCTGATCCACGGCGAGCTGGTTTCCAAGGGTGAGCGCACCGCCGATGTCTTCAACCCGTCCACTGGCCAGGCCGTGCGCAAGGTCGAGCTGGCTAGCCGCGCGACCGTGCAGGAAGCGATCGACTCTGCCAAAGCAGCTTTCCCTGCCTGGCGCAACACCCCGCCGGCCAAGCGTGCCCAGGTGATGTTCCGTTTCAAGCAGCTGCTGGAGCAGAACGAGGCACGCATCTCGCAGATGATCAGCGAAGAGCATGGCAAGACACTGGAGGACGCTGCCGGCGAACTGAAGCGCGGTATCGAGAACGTCGAGTTCGCCTGTGCGGCGCCTGAGGTGCTCAAGGGTGAATACAGCCGTAACGTCGGCCCGAACATCGACGCCTGGTCCGACTTCCAGCCGCTGGGTGTGGTCGCCGGTATTACGCCGTTCAACTTCCCTGCCATGGTCCCCTTGTGGATGTACCCGTTGGCCATCGCTTGCGGTAACGCCTTTATCCTCAAGCCGTCCGAGCGTGACCCGAGCTCGACCCTGTACATTGCCCAGTTGCTTCTGGAGGCCGGCCTGCCCAAGGGCATCCTCAACGTGGTGCACGGTGACAAGGAAGCTGTGGACGCGCTGATCGAGGCGCCGGAAGTAAAAGCGCTGAGCTTTGTGGGCTCGACCCCGATCGCCGAGTACATTTATGCCGAAGGTACCAAGCGCGGCAAACGTGTCCAGGCACTGGGCGGAGCCAAGAACCATGCAGTGCTGATGCCCGATGCCGACCTGGACAACGCGGTCAGCGCACTGATGGGCGCTGCCTACGGTTCGTGCGGCGAGCGTTGCATGGCTATTTCGGTGGCGGTGTGTGTGGGCGACCAGGTTGCCGATGCGCTGATTGCCAAGCTGGAGCCGCAGATCAAGGCGCTGAAGATCGGGGCCGGCACCTCGTGCGGCCTGGACATGGGACCGCTGGTGACAGCTGCTGCCCGTGACAAGGTAGTGGGCTACATCGATGACGGTGTTGCTGCTGGCGCCAAGCTGGTGGTGGATGGCCGTGGTTTCCGTGTGGCGGGTAATGAGGATGGCTACTTCGTGGGTGGCACCCTGTTCGACAAGGTGACGCCAGAGATGCGCATCTATAAAGAAGAGATCTTCGGCCCTGTGCTGTGCGTGGTGCGTGTGAACAGCCTGGAGCAGGCCATGCAACTGATCAACGATCATGAGTATGGCAACGGGACCTGTATCTTTACTCGTGATGGTGAAGCGGCACGCCTGTTCTGTGACGAGATCGAAGTGGGCATGGTTGGCGTGAACGTGCCGCTACCGGTGCCGGTGGCGTACCACAGCTTTGGTGGCTGGAAGCGCTCGCTGTTTGGCGACCTGCATGCTTATGGCCCGGATGGGGTACGGTTCTATACCCGTCGCAAGGCGATTACCCAGCGTTGGCCGCAGCGTGCGAGCCATGAGGCGTCGCAATTTGCCTTCCCTAGCCTGTAAGGTATGAGAAGCGAAGCGGGGAGGCCGGCAGGCCTCCCCGCTTTGTCTTAGGCAATATCAAGGTTTATTGAAATTAAACCTTGACGGGCGTTCGAATCCCCTTATAATGCGCCCCACTTCCAGCGCAGTCGGAACGAGAAACTCCTTGAAATTCAACGAGTTGCTTAATCCAGGTAGTACTGGAGGTGCTTCGGTCGACTGATCGATAGCGGTTAAAATGGTGGTTGACAGCGCTTCTAAACGCTGTATGATTCGCCTCCCGCTACGAGAGATCGCAGCGAGCCAAGTGTTTGAAGCTAAACGAGTTTCTCGCAAAAAACTTCAAAATAAACGCTTGACAGGCTCTGAGGAAAGCGTAGAATGCGCGCCTCGGTTGAGATGAAAAGCTCTTAACCAAACGCTCTTTAACAAATCGAATCAAGCAATTCGTGTGGGTGCTTGTGAGTACGGACTGATAGTCAAAAAGATTATCAGCATCACAAGTGACCATGCGAGAAATCACATAGTCATTTGAGATTGCTGAGCCAAGTTTAGGGTTTCTTAAAAACCCAAGCAGTATTGAACTGAAGAGTTTGATCATGGCTCAGATTGAACGCTGGCGGCAGGCCTAACACATGCAAGTCGAGCGGATGACGGGAGCTTGCTCCTTGATTCAGCGGCGGACGGGTGAGTAATGCCTAGGAATCTGCCTGGTAGTGGGGGACAACGTTTCGAAAGGAACGCTAATACCGCATACGTCCTACGGGAGAAAGCAGGGGACCTTCGGGCCTTGCGCTATCAGATGAGCCTAGGTCGGATTAGCTAGTTGGTGAGGTAATGGCTCACCAAGGCGACGATCCGTAACTGGTCTGAGAGGATGATCAGTCACACTGGAACTGAGACACGGTCCAGACTCCTACGGGAGGCAGCAGTGGGGAATATTGGACAATGGGCGAAAGCCTGATCCAGCCATGCCGCGTGTGTGAAGAAGGTCTTCGGATTGTAAAGCACTTTAAGTTGGGAGGAAGGGCATTAACCTAATACATTAGTGTTTTGACGTTACCGACAGAATAAGCACCGGCTAACTCTGTGCCAGCAGCCGCGGTAATACAGAGGGTGCAAGCGTTAATCGGAATTACTGGGCGTAAAGCGCGCGTAGGTGGTTTGTTAAGTTGGATGTGAAAGCCCCGGGCTCAACCTGGGAACTGCATCCAAAACTGGCAAGCTAGAGTACAGTAGAGGGTGGTGGAATTTCCTGTGTAGCGGTGAAATGCGTAGATATAGGAAGGAACACCAGTGGCGAAGGCGACCACCTGGACTGATACTGACACTGAGGTGCGAAAGCGTGGGGAGCAAACAGGATTAGATACCCTGGTAGTCCACGCCGTAAACGATGTCAACTAGCCGTTGGAATCCTTGAGATTTTAGTGGCGCAGCTAACGCATTAAGTTGACCGCCTGGGGAGTACGGCCGCAAGGTTAAAACTCAAATGAATTGACGGGGGCCCGCACAAGCGGTGGAGCATGTGGTTTAATTCGAAGCAACGCGAAGAACCTTACCAGGCCTTGACATGCAGAGAACTTTCCAGAGATGGATTGGTGCCTTCGGGAACTCTGACACAGGTGCTGCATGGCTGTCGTCAGCTCGTGTCGTGAGATGTTGGGTTAAGTCCCGTAACGAGCGCAACCCTTGTCCTTAGTTACCAGCACGTTATGGTGGGCACTCTAAGGAGACTGCCGGTGACAAACCGGAGGAAGGTGGGGATGACGTCAAGTCATCATGGCCCTTACGGCCTGGGCTACACACGTGCTACAATGGTCGGTACAGAGGGTTGCCAAGCCGCGAGGTGGAGCTAATCTCACAAAACCGATCGTAGTCCGGATCGCAGTCTGCAACTCGACTGCGTGAAGTCGGAATCGCTAGTAATCGCGAATCAGAATGTCGCGGTGAATACGTTCCCGGGCCTTGTACACACCGCCCGTCACACCATGGGAGTGGGTTGCACCAGAAGTAGCTAGTCTAACCTTCGGGAGGACGGTTACCACGGTGTGATTCATGACTGGGGTGAAGTCGTAACAAGGTAGCCGTAGGGGAACCTGCGGCTGGATCACCTCCTTAATCGACGACATCAGCCTGCTGATGAGCTCCCACACGAATTGCTTGATTCTTTGTATAAAGACGATGCTGTAACGCGACCCTGTTATAGGTCTGTAGCTCAGTTGGTTAGAGCGCACCCCTGATAAGGGTGAGGTCGGCAGTTCAAATCTGCCCAGACCTACCATTACATGGTTCAGCCGTAGAATACGGGGCCATAGCTCAGCTGGGAGAGCGCCTGCCTTGCACGCAGGAGGTCAGCGGTTCGATCCCGCTTGGCTCCACCACTTTTGCAGTAACTTGTCAGAACTTAGAAATGAACATTCGGCTTGAATGTTGATTTCTGACTTTTGTCAGATCGTTCTTTAAAAATTCGGATATGTGATAGAAATAGACTGACATGCACTTTCACTGGTGTGTGATCAGGCTAAGGTAAAATTTGTGAGTTCTGCTCGAAAGAGCAACATGCGAATTTTCGGCGAATGTCGTCTTCACAGTATAACCAGATTGCTTGGGGTTATATGGTCAAGTGAAGAAGCGCATACGGTGGATGCCTTGGCAGTCAGAGGCGATGAAAGACGTGGTAGCCTGCGATAAGCTTTGGGGAGTCGGCAAACAGACTGTGATCCAGAGATCTCTGAATGGGGGAACCCACTCAGCATAAGCTGAGTATCTTGTACTGAATACATAGGTGCAAGAGGCGAACCAGGGGAACTGAAACATCTAAGTACCCTGAGGAAAAGAAATCAACCGAGATTCCCTTAGTAGTGGCGAGCGAACGGGGACCAGCCCTTAAGTTGATTTGAGATTAGTGGAACGCTCTGGAAAGTGCGGCCATAGTGGGTGATAGCCCCGTACACGAAAATCTCTTATCAATGAAATCGAGTAGGACGGAGCACGAGAAACTTTGTCTGAATATGGGGGGACCATCCTCCAAGGCTAAATACTACTGACTGACCGATAGTGAACCAGTACCGTGAGGGAAAGGCGAAAAGAACCCCGGAGAGGGGAGTGAAATAGAACCTGAAACCGTATGCGTACAAGCAGTGGGAGCCTACTTTGTTAGGTGACTGCGTACCTTTTGTATAATGGGTCAGCGACTTATATTCAGTGGCGAGCTTAACCGAATAGGGGAGGCGTAGCGAAAGCGAGTCTTAATAGGGCGTTTAGTCGCTGGGTATAGACCCGAAACCGGGCGATCTATCCATGGGCAGGTTGAAGGTTAGGTAACACTGACTGGAGGACCGAACCGACTACCGTTGAAAAGTTAGCGGATGACCTGTGGATCGGAGTGAAAGGCTAATCAAGCTCGGAGATAGCTGGTTCTCCTCGAAAGCTATTTAGGTAGCGCCTCATGTATCACTGTAGGGGGTAGAGCACTGTTTCGGCTAGGGGGTCATCCCGACTTACCAAACCGATGCAAACTCCGAATACCTACAAGTGCCGAGCATGGGAGACACACGGCGGGTGCTAACGTCCGTCGTGAAAAGGGAAACAACCCAGACCGTCAGCTAAGGTCCCAAAGTCATGGTTAAGTGGGAAACGATGTGGGAAGGCTTAGACAGCTAGGAGGTTGGCTTAGAAGCAGCCACCCTTTAAAGAAAGCGTAATAGCTCACTAGTCGAGTCGGCCTGCGCGGAAGATGTAACGGGGCTCAAACCATGCACCGAAGCTACGGGTATCACCTTTGGTGATGCGGTAGAGGAGCGTTCTGTAAGCCTGTGAAGGTGAGTTGAGAAGCTTGCTGGAGGTATCAGAAGTGCGAATGCTGACATGAGTAACGACAATGCGAGTGAAAAACTCGCACGCCGAAAGACCAAGGTTTCCTGCGCAACGTTAATCGACGCAGGGTTAGTCGGTCCCTAAGGCGAGGCTGAAAAGCGTAGTCGATGGAAAACAGGTTAATATTCCTGTACTTCCAGTTATTGCGATGGAGGGACGGAGAAGGCTAGGCCAGCTTGGCGTTGGTTGTCCAAGTTTAAGGTGGTAGGCTGAGATCTTAGGCAAATCCGGGATTTCAAGGCCGAGAGCTGATGACGAGTTGCCTTTAGGCGACGAAGTGGTTGATGCCATGCTTCCAAGAAAAGCTCCTAAGCTTCAGATAACTGGGAACCGTACCCCAAACCGACACAGGTGGTTAGGTAGAGAATACCAAGGCGCTTGAGAGAACTCGGGTGAAGGAACTAGGCAAAATGGCACCGTAACTTCGGGAGAAGGTGCGCCGGTGAGGGTGAAGGACTTGCTCCGTAAGCTCATGCCGGTCGAAGATACCAGGCCGCTGCGACTGTTTATTAAAAACACAGCACTCTGCAAACACGAAAGTGGACGTATAGGGTGTGACGCCTGCCCGGTGCCGGAAGGTTAATTGATGGGGTTAGCGCAAGCGAAGCTCTTGATCGAAGCCCCGGTAAACGGCGGCCGTAACTATAACGGTCCTAAGGTAGCGAAATTCCTTGTCGGGTAAGTTCCGACCTGCACGAATGGCGTAACGATGGCGGCGCTGTCTCCACCCGAGACTCAGTGAAATTGAAATCGCTGTGAAGATGCAGTGTATCCGCGGCTAGACGGAAAGACCCCGTGAACCTTTACTATAGCTTTGCACTGGACTTTGAATTTGCTTGTGTAGGATAGGTGGGAGGCTTTGAAGTGGGGACGCCAGTTCTCATGGAGCCATCCTTGAAATACCACCCTGGCAACTTTGAGGTTCTAACTCAGGTCCGTTATCCGGATCGAGGACAGTGTATGGTGGGTAGTTTGACTGGGGCGGTCTCCTCCCAAAGAGTAACGGAGGAGTACGAAGGTGCGCTCAGACCGGTCGGAAATCGGTCGTAGAGTATAAAGGCAAAAGCGCGCTTGACTGCGAGACAAACACGTCGAGCAGGTACGAAAGTAGGTCTTAGTGATCCGGTGGTTCTGTATGGAAGGGCCATCGCTCAACGGATAAAAGGTACTCCGGGGATAACAGGCTGATACCGCCCAAGAGTTCATATCGACGGCGGTGTTTGGCACCTCGATGTCGGCTCATCACATCCTGGGGCTGAAGCCGGTCCCAAGGGTATGGCTGTTCGCCATTTAAAGTGGTACGCGAGCTGGGTTTAGAACGTCGTGAGACAGTTCGGTCCCTATCTGCCGTGGACGTTTGAGATTTGAGAGGGGCTGCTCCTAGTACGAGAGGACCGGAGTGGACGAACCTCTGGTGTTCCGGTTGTCACGCCAGTGGCATTGCCGGGTAGCTATGTTCGGAAGAGATAACCGCTGAAAGCATCTAAGCGGGAAACTTGCCTCAAGATGAGATCTCACTGGGATCTTGAATCCCCTAAAGGGCCGTCGAAGACTACGACGTTGATAGGTTGGGTGTGTAAGCGCTGTGAGGCGTTGAGCTAACCAATACTAATTGCCCGTGAGGCTTGACCATATAACACCCAAGCAATTTGCTTCTGCAGATTGTGGTGGTGAAGACGAAAGAACCGAAAGTTCGCAGCATCACAAATATCGCATATCCGAATTCGCTGGGCTGTCCATCTGGACATTCTGGCTACAGAATTTCTTGACGACCATAGAGCATTGGAACCACCTGATCCCATCCCGAACTCAGTAGTGAAACGATGCATCGCCGATGGTAGTGTGGGGTTTCCCCATGTGAGAGTAGGTCATCGTCAAGATTCATTTCGCAAAACCCCTATCTGCGCGAGCAGGTAGGGGTTTTGTCTTTCCAGCTCCGTTTCCCGAAAGTCGGCTCCCACATTTCGAGCTGTATCACTAGAATAGAGCCGACGTACCTATTCAGAACCTCGAGATGCCCAACCCAGTCGAAATCCAAGCGCTAGAGCAGTTGCCGCTGGACGAGCTGGTCGCGTGCCATGAATGCGACCTGCTGATGCGCAAGCCTCAATTGCAACACGATGAAAAGGCCCAGTGCCCCCGCTGTGGTTATGAGCTATACGCTCACCGGCACAATGTGGTCAATCGCAGCCTGGCACTGGTGCTGACCGCACTGCTGCTCTTCGTGCCTGCCAACTTTCTGCCGATCATGCAGCTGCACCTGCTTGGCCAGACTTCAGACGATACGGTGTGGAGTGGCGTGCTGGGCTTGTACAACTCTGAAATGCGCGGTGTCGCTGTCGTGGTGTTCCTGTGCAGCATGGCGGTTCCGTTTCTCAAGCTGATGTGCCAGCTCATGGTGCTATTGAGCATCCGCCTGAACGTTGGGCGTAGCTATGGGCTGCTGTTCTATCGCATTTATCACCATTTGCGTGACTGGGGCATGCTTGAGGTCTACTTCATGGGCGTACTGGTCGCAATCGTGAAACTGGTCGACCTTGCCGAGCTGACTGTAGGGCTAGGGTTGTTTTGCTTCATAAGCCTGTTGCTGATTCAGGTTTGGCTTGAAGTGGTGATGTCTCCACACCAGATCTGGAGTGCGCTGTCTGGGGAGGATCTGCATGCGGGCGATTGATGCGGGCATTGTGGTCTGCAATGAGTGTCATGAACTGAATCGACAGGATTCCGAGAGCAAGTCGCAGACCTGCACGCGCTGTGGCGCGGTGGTGCATGCGCGTCGGCCCAACAGTATCGTCCGCACCTGGGCGCTGCTCATCGCTGCCTCGATCCTCTACATACCTGCCAACGTGCTGCCGATCATGACGGTCAGTACATTGGGGCAGGGCAGTCCGGACACGATCATGTCCGGCGTCATTACCCTGCTCAAGCATGGCATGGTGCCCATTGCTGCAGTGGTGTTCATTGCCAGTATTCTGGTGCCCACCTTCAAGCTGGTGGGCATCGGTTTGTTGTTGTATTCGGTGCAGCGCCGCCAACCCTTGTCAGCGCGGCAACGCATTTTGATGTATCGGTTCATCGAGTTCATAGGACGCTGGTCCATGCTGGACATCTTCGTCATCGCCATCTTGGTGGCGGTGGTGAATTTCGGCCGTATCGCCAGTGTCGAAGCCAACCTGGGCGCTGTCGCCTTCGCTACTGTGGTGATTCTCACGATGCTCGCTGCTTTAACTTTCGATCCCCGACTGATTTGGGATAACACGGAGTCGGATGACGACCATGAGTGACATGCCAACGGCTAAAACCCGGCCCGCCTCCAACTGGTCGGCCATCTGGATTCTGCCGCTGATCGCTTTGATGATTGGAGGGTGGCTGGCCTGGCAGGCCTATCGTGATGCGGGGGTGGAAATCGAGGTTCGCTTCGAGAGCGGTGAGGGTATCGTCGCCAACAAAACCGAAGTCATCTACAAAGGCATGCCCGTGGGCAAGGTAAAAAGCCTGGTGCTCGATGCCGAGGGCGAAAACCAAGGTGTCATTGCTACCATCGAGATGAACAAAGACGCAGAGCCTCACCTGACCAAGGGCACACGATTCTGGCTGGTCAAGCCAAGTGTCACGCTGGCGGGTATCTCGGGTCTCGAGACATTGGTGTCAGGTAACTACATTGCCGTCAGCCCTGGCGAAGGTGAGCGAACCAAGCGCTTCAAGGCATTGAAGGTGGCGCCGCCGCTTTCGGACAGCGAACCGGGCTTGCACCTTACGCTCAAAGCCGATCGCTTGGGCTCGCTCAACCGCGATAGCCCTGTGTTCTACAAGCAGATCCAGGTTGGCCGGGTAAAGAGCTATCGCCTTTCCGAGGACCAGAGCACGGTTGAGGTCAAAGTGTTCATCGAGCCGGCTTATGCCAGCCTGGTGCGCAAACACACGCGCTTCTGGAATGCCAGCGGCATCAGCATCGATGCCGGGCTGTCCGGGGTAAAAGTGCGCAGCGAATCTCTCTCCAGCATCGTTGCCGGTGGCATAGCCTTTGCGACACCTGAATACCGCAAGGACAGCCCGCCCACCGACCCGAGCCTGCCATTTCGCTTGTACGAAGACTTCGATGCCGCCCAGGCAGGTATCCGTGTGAAGGTCAAGCTGAGCGACTATGAGGGCCTGCAGGCAGGGCGCACCCCGGTCATGTACAAAGGCATTCAAGTCGGTTCGCTCAAAGCCCTGAAGATGGAAAACAACCTCGGCAGCGCGATGGCTGAGCTGACCCTGGACCCCCTGACCGAAGACTATCTGGTCGATGGCACGCAGTTCTGGGTGGTCAAGCCTTCCATTTCCCTGGCGGGTATCACAGGCCTGGAAGCCTTGGTTAAGGGTAACTACATTGCCATCCGCCCGGGTGAGAAGGGGGCTACGCCGCAGCGCGAGTTCGAAGCAAGGGCCAAGGCACCGCCGCTGGACCTCAAGGCGCCTGGCCTGCACATGGTGCTATTCGCCGATACGCTGGGCTCGTTGGAGGTTGGTAGCCCGGTGATGTATCGCCAGGTCAAGGTTGGTAGCGTGCAGAGCTACCAGTTCGCCCGCAACAGCAATCGTATCCTGATCGGTGTGCACATCGAAAAGGAATACGAAAACCTGGTCAATGGCTCTTCCCGCTTCTGGAACGTTAGCGGCATTACCCTCACCGGTGGTCTGTCGGGCATCAAGATAAAGAGTGAGTCGCTGCAGACCCTGATGGCCGGTGGTATCGCCTTCGACACGCCAACGCCGAACGTAGCCCTCAAGCGCCATATTCCAAGGTTCCGACTGCATGACAGCCAGGAGGCGGTAAACCGTGCCGGCACCCTGATTACCATCCGTGTAGACCGTGCTGATGGCCTCAAGCCGGGAACGCCCATCCGTTTCCGTGGCCTGGATGTTGGCAGTATCGAGAGTGTCGACCTGACCAAAGACCTGCAGGCTGTGTTGCTGCGCGCACGTATCACCGAAGCGGCAGACCGAATCGCCCGTGCAGGGACGCAGTTCTGGGTGGTCAAACCGGCCCTTGGCCTGGTGCGTACCGAAAACCTCGATACCCTGATTGGCGGGCAGTACCTGGAGGTGCAGCCGGCGGTTAAGGACAAAGGCCCGCAGCGTGACTTCATAGCCTTGGCTGACGCGCCTGAGGTAACCGGGGTGGAAGTCGGCCTGCCATTGACCCTCAGCGCCCCGCGCAGGGGCTCGATCAAGCCGGGCGTGCCGGTGACCTACCGTGAGGTCGCGGTAGGTAAGGTAACGGGCTTCGAGTTGGGGCAGACGGCAGACCGCGTGCTGATTCACATCCTGATCGAGCCACGCTATGCCGCGCTGGTGCGCGGTGGCAGCCGGTTCTGGAACAGCAGCGGCTTCGGTTTCGACTGGGGCTTGTTCAAGGGCGCCACCGTGCGCACCGAGTCACTGGAGACCCTCATTGACGGTGGTATTGCATTCGCCACGCCTGATGGCGAGCAGATGGGTAACCCGGCGCGGCCGCAGCAGACCTTTGCCTTGTTCGATAAACCTGAGGACGCCTGGCTGCAGTGGGCACCGAAGATCCAGATCGCCAAGTAGTTGAGGGGGCCGCTATGCGGCCCTTTCGCTTCTGTGGGAGCCGGCGTGCCGGCGATGAGGTCGTAACTGGCAACACGAGCATCATCAAATCGCAGGCAATAAAAAACCGACCCTAGGGTCGGTTTTTCGACAAGCGTCGCTTAGGCAGCTGCAGCTTCTTTCAGCGCCTTGATGTGGCCATTCAGACGGCCTTTGTGGCGAGCAGCTTTGTTCTTGTGGATGATACCCTTGTCGGCCATACGGTCGATTACAGGTACAGCCAGAACGTAAGCGGCTTGCGCTTTTTCGGCGTCTTTTGCGTCGATGGCTTTGACTACATTCTTGATGTAGGTGCGGACCATGGAACGCAGGCTGGCGTTGTGGCTGCGACGCTTCTCAGCCTGTTTTGCACGTTTCTTGGCGGAAGGTGTGTTGGCCACCGTCGAGCTCCTCGAAAGACTTTAGGTAAATAGCAAACAAAATAGGCCGCGAATCATGCCGATCAGTTGACCGGATGTCAAGGCCACCTGCAGGGTTCCGCCGAGCGGTGTACCAACAGGAGGGAAATATTCCTTTCTGCTGCACGACCTGTAAACTCGGGAATTTTTGGCTCCCCTGCGAAGGCGCGGGAGTATCGCACATTCGGACGCTGTCTGGCAGCGTCCTCTGCCCTTGGCGTGAATCTTTTCGATGAACCTGCTCAAATCCCTGGCTGCAGTCAGCTCCATCACCATGATTTCCCGGGTGCTGGGGTTCGTGCGTGACACCATCCTGGCCCGTGTTTTCGGCGCCGGCATCGCTACCGACGCCTTTTTCATCGCCTTCAAGCTGCCCAACCTGCTGCGGCGGATTTTTGCCGAGGGGGCCTTTTCTCAGGCGTTCGTGCCGATCCTTGCCGAATACAAGACCCAGCAGGGCGAGGAGGCGACGCGCACTTTCATCGCCTATGTCAGCGGCCTGCTGACGCTGGTCCTGGCCCTGGTCACGGTGATTGGCGTGCTTGCGGCACCCTGGGTGGTCTGGGCCACGGCGCCCGGTTTTGCGGACGATGCCGAGAAATACCAGCTGACCACCGACCTGCTGCGGGTGACCTTTCCTTATATATTGCTGATCTCACTGTCATCCCTGGCCGGCGCGATCCTCAATACCTGGAACCGTTTCTCGGTCCCGGCCTTCACTCCGACCCTGCTCAACGTGGCGATGATCATCTTCGCCCTGCTGCTCACACCGTATTTCGACCCGCCCATCATGGCGCTGGCCTGGGGCGTGCTGGCCGGTGGCCTGGCGCAGTTGCTGTACCAGCTGCCGGCACTGAAGAAAATCGGCATGCTTGTGCTACCGCGCCTGAACCTGCGTGACACCGGCGTATGGCGCGTGCTCAAACAGATGCTGCCGGCCATTCTCGGCGTTTCGGTCAGTCAGATTTCGCTGATCATCAACACCATCTTCGCCTCCTTCCTGGTGGCCGGCTCGGTGTCCTGGATGTACTACGCCGACCGTCTGATGGAGTTGCCCTCGGGCGTGCTTGGCGTTGCCCTGGGGACCATCCTGCTGCCGACGCTGGCCAAGACCTACGCCAATAAGGACCGTGAGGAGTATTCGCGGATCCTCGACTGGGGCCTGCGCCTGTGTTTCCTGCTGGTGCTGCCCTGCACACTGGCCCTGGCGATACTCGCCGAGCCGCTGACCGTTGCATTGTTCCAGTACGGCAAGTTCAGCGCCTTCGATGCGGCGATGACGCAGCAGGCACTGATCGCCTATTCGGTAGGCCTGTTGGCGATCATTCTGGTCAAGGTACTGGCACCGGGCTTCTATGCGCAGCAGAATATTCGTACGCCCGTGCGGATCGCGATCTTCACCCTCATCTGCACTCAGCTCTTCAACCTGGCCCTTGTCGGCCCACTGCAGCACGCCGGCCTGGCCTTGGCGATCAGCCTGGGTGCCTGCCTGAATGCGGGCCTGCTGTTCTGGAAGCTGCGCAGCCAGCAACTGTTCCAGCCGCAGCCGGGCTGGACGCTGTTCCTGCTCAAGCTGGTGCTGGCAGTAGCGCTGATGGTGGCCGTACTGCTGGTGGGCATGCACTACCTGCCGGCGTGGGAGCAAGGCAACATGTTCGAGCGTTTCGTGCGCCTCGGGGCGTTGATCGCGGCCGGTATCGTGACCTATTTCGGTTGCCTTTACCTGTGCGGCTTCAGGCCCCGGCATTTCGCCCGCAATGCCCTGCACTGAGCTGGAAGGCGGGTCAGGCGTCGGTTTTTCGTTTTCCATGCCGCACCCGGGCGCTGCTGCCTGTCACCAGCGCCCGGGTGTGGTTATAATCGGCCACTTTATGAGCAAGAAGCGCGTTATGCAGCTGGTTCGAGGTCTTCACAACCTGCGCCCCGAGCACCGGGGCTGTGTCGCCACCATTGGCAACTTCGACGGGGTTCACCGCGGCCACCAGGCAATCCTGGCGCGTCTGCGCGAGCGCGGCCAGGCGCTTGGTCTGCCTACGTGCGTGGTGATCTTCGAGCCGCAGCCGCGCGAGTACTTCGCTCCGGACACCGCGCCGGCCCGCCTGGCGCGCCTGCGCGACAAGGTCGAGCTGCTGGCGGGCGAAGGAATCGATAGGGTCTTGTGCCTGGCATTCAACCAGCGCCTGAGCAACCTCAGCGCCGATGAATTCGTCGAGGCGATCCTGGTCGACGGCCTGGGCGTGCGCCACCTTGAAGTGGGCGACGACTTCCGCTTTGGCTGCGACCGCGCTGGCGATTTCACCTTCCTGATCGAAGCCGGCAAGCAGTACGGTTTCACCGTCGAGGCCGCCAACACGGTGATCCAGGACGGCTTGCGGGTCAGCAGCACCGAGGTACGCCAGGCGTTGTCCGAAGGCAACTTCGAGCTCGCCGAGCATTTGCTGGGCCGCCCCTACAGCATTACCGGGCGCGTATTGCACGGGCAGAAGCTGGCCCGCCAGCTCGGCACGCCCACCGCCAACATCCAGCTCAAGCGCCGTCGCGTACCGTTGTCCGGGGTCTACCTGGCCAGCATCGAAATCGACGGCAAGGCCTGGCCGGGTGTCGGCAACATCGGGGTACGCCCCACCGTGGCCGGTGACGGCCGCCCGCACCTCGAGATTCATCTACTGGATTATGCCGGCGATCTGTATGGCCGGCGCCTGACGGTGGAATTCCACCACAAGCTGCGTGAAGAGCAGCGATTCGCCTCCCTGGAGGCGCTGAAGTCGGCGATCGATGCGGATATCGCCGCCGCACGTGCACATTGGCACGCTCAACCGCTAACGAAGAGCCTGAAATGACCGACTACAAAGCCACGCTAAACCTTCCGGACACCGCCTTCCCCATGAAGGCCGGCCTGCCTCAGCGCGAACCGCAGATCCTGCAGCGCTGGGACAGCATTGGCCTGTACCAGAAGCTGCGCGAAATTGGCAAGGATCGTCCGAAGTTCGTCCTGCACGACGGCCCGCCCTATGCCAACGGCAAGATTCACATCGGTCATGCGCTGAACAAGATTCTCAAGGACATGATCGTCCGCTCCAAGACCCTGTCCGGCTTCGACGCGCCTTACGTACCGGGTTGGGACTGCCACGGCCTGCCGATCGAGCACAAGGTCGAAGTCACCCATGGCAAGCACCTGACGGCCGACCGCACCCGTGAGCTGTGCCGCGAGTACGCTGCCGAGCAGATCGAAGGGCAGAAGACCGAGTTCATCCGCCTGGGTGTGCTGGGTGACTGGGACAACCCGTACAAGACCATGAATTTCGCCAACGAGGCCGGTGAAATCCGTGCCCTGGCCGAAATGGTCAAGCAGGGCTTCGTGTTCAAGGGCCTCAAACCTGTGAACTGGTGCTTCGATTGCGGCTCCGCACTCGCAGAAGCCGAGGTCGAGTACGCCGACAAGAAGTCGCAGACCATCGATGTGGCCTTCCCGGTCGCCGACGCCGACAAACTGGCTGCCGCGTTCGGCCTGCCGGCGCTGGCCAAGCCCGCTGCCATCGTGATCTGGACCACCACCCCGTGGACCATCCCCGCCAACCAGGCGCTGAACATCCACCCGGAGTTCAAGTACGCTCTGGTCGATACCGGCGAGCGTCTGCTGGTGCTGGCCGAAGAACTGGTCGAGTCGTGCCTCAAGCGCTACAACCTGGAAGGCTCGGTCATCGCCACCGCCCAGGGCTCGGCCCTGGAGCTGGTCAATTTCCGTCACCCCTTCTACGACCGCCTGTCGCCTGTCTACCTGGCCGACTACGTCGAGCTGGGCGCAGGTACCGGTGTGGTCCACTCCGCGCCAGCCTACGGTGAAGACGACTTTGTCACCTGCAAGCGCTACGGCATGGTCAACGACGATATCCTCACGCCGGTGCAGAGCAACGGTGTGTACGTCGAGTCGCTGGAGTTCTTTGGCGGCCAGTTCATCTGGAAGGCCAACCCGGCCATCGTCGAAAAGCTGAGCGAAGTCGGTGCGCTGATGCACACCGAGACCATCAGCCACAGCTACATGCACTGCTGGCGCCACAAGACCCCGCTGATCTACCGCGCTACCGCGCAGTGGTTCGTCGGCATGGACAAGCAGCCAAGCACTGGCGAGCCGCTGCGTGAGCGCGCGCTCAAAGCCATCGAAGACACCCAGTTCGTCCCGGCCTGGGGCCAGGCGCGCCTGCACTCGATGATAGCCAACCGCCCGGACTGGTGCATCTCGCGTCAGCGCAACTGGGGTGTGCCGATCCCGTTCTTCCTGCACAAGCAGACCGGCGAACTGCACCCGCGCACCGTCGAGCTGATGGAAGCCGTGGCCAAGCGCGTCGAACAGGAAGGCATCGAGGCCTGGTTCAAGCTGGACGCCGCCGAACTGCTCGGTGATGAAGCCGGCCAGTACGACAAGATCACCGACACCCTGGACGTGTGGTTCGACTCCGGCACCACCCACTGGCACGTACTGCGCGGCTCGCACGACATCGGCCACGCCACCGGCCCGCGTGCGGACCTGTACCTGGAAGGCTCCGACCAGCACCGTGGCTGGTTCCATTCCTCGTTGCTGACCGGTTGCGCCATCGACAACCACGCGCCGTACCGCGAACTTCTGACCCACGGCTTCACCGTGGACGAAAGCGGCCGCAAGATGTCCAAATCGCTGGGCAACACCATCGAGCCGGAAAAGGTCAACAACACCCTGGGTGCCGACATCCTGCGCCTGTGGGTATCGGCCACCGACTATTCGGGTGAGATGGCCGTTTCCGAGCAGATCCTGCAGCGCAGCGCCGACGCTTACCGTCGTATCCGCAACACCGCCCGCTTCCTGCTCTCCAACCTGTCCGGCTTCGACCCGGCCCGCGATCTGCTGGCCCCAGAGGACATGCTGGCCCTGGACCGCTGGGCAGTGGACCGTACCCTGTTGCTGCAACGCGAGCTGGAAGAGCACTACAGCGAGTACCGTTTCTGGAATGTCTACTCGAAGATCCACAACTTCTGCGTGCAGGAGCTGGGCGGCTTCTACCTCGACATCATCAAGGACCGCCAGTACACCACCGGCGCCAACAGTGTTGCACGCCGCTCCTGCCAGACCGCGCTGTACCACATCAGCGAAGCGCTGGTGCGTTGGATCGCGCCGATCCTGGCCTTCACCGCCGATGAAATCTGGCAGTACCTGCCGGGCGAGCGCAACGAGTCGGTCATGCTCAACGGCTGGTACCAGGGCCTGAGCGAGCTGCCGGAAGGCACCGAGCTGGATCGCGCTTACTGGGACCGCGTGATGGCGGTCAAGGCTGCAGTCAACAAGGAGCTGGAAAACCAGCGTACCGCCAAGGTCATCGGCGGCAACCTGCAGGCCGAAGTCACCCTGTTCGCCGAAGAAGGCCTTAGCGCCGACCTGAGCAAGCTGGGCGATGAACTGCGCTTCGTACTCATCACCTCCGCTGCCAGCGTGGTGCCGTTCGCCCAGGCGCCGGCCGATGCCGTGGCCACCGAAGTCGAAGGCCTCAAGCTGAAAGTGGTCAAGTCTGGCCACGCCAAGTGCGGCCGCTGCTGGCACTTCCGCGCCGACGTCGGTAGCCATCCGGAGCACCCGGAAATCTGCAGCCGTTGCGTCGACAACCTGAGCGGTTCCGGTGAGGTGCGCCACTATGCCTAACCCTGCAGCGGGGCGCTTCGGGCGCCTTGCATGGCTCTGGCTCAGCCTGCTGGTCCTGGTCGTTGACCAGGCCACCAAGCTGTATTTCAACAACGCCCTGAGCATGTATCAGCAGATCGTGGTCATCCCTGACTACTTCAGCTGGACCCTGGCCTACAACACCGGCGCGGCTTTCAGCTTCCTTGCCGACAGCTCCGGCTGGCAGCGCTGGTTGTTCGCCCTGATCGCCGTGGTGGTCAGCGCCGTGCTGGTGGTCTGGCTCAAGCGCCTGGGGCGCAACGAGACCTGGCTGGCCGTGGCGCTGGCGCTGGTGCTCGGTGGAGCGCTGGGCAACCTGTACGATCGAATCGTGCTGGGCCATGTGGTGGATTTCATCCTGGTGCACTGGAAGAACGTTCATCACTTCCCGGCCTTCAATGTGGCCGACAGCGCCATCACCGTTGGTGCGGTGATGCTGGCGCTGGATATGTTCAAGAGCAAGAAGTCCGAGGATCCGGTCCATGACTGACACCCGTATCGGCCAGAACACCGAAGTTACCCTGCACTTCGCGCTGCACCTGGAAAACGGCGATACCGTCGACAGCACGTTCGACAAGGCTCCAGCCACCTTCAAGGTAGGCGATGGCAACCTGCTGCCGGGCTTCGAGGCCGCGCTGTTCGGCTTCAAGGCCGGTGACAAGCGCACGGTCGTGGTTGCCCCGGAGAATGCTTTCGGCCAGCCTAACCCGCAGAACGTACAGGTCATGCCACGGTCCCAGTTCGAGGGCATGGAATTGTCCGAAGGGCTGCTGATCATTTTCAACGATGCCGCCAACACCGAATTGCCCGGTGTGGTCAAAGCATTCGATGACAACCAGGTGACCATAGACTTCAATCACCCACTGGCAGGCAAGACCCTTACCTTCGAGGTGGAGATCCTCGAGGTGAAGGCCCTGTAAGCCTGGAGCCGAGCATGCAAATCAAACTCGCCAACCCTCGCGGTTTCTGCGCAGGGGTCGACCGGGCGATCGAGATCGTCAACCGTGCGCTGGAAGTCTTCGGCCCGCCGATCTATGTGCGCCATGAAGTGGTGCACAACAAGTTCGTGGTAGAAGACCTGCGCAGCCGTGGCGCCATCTTCGTCGAAGAACTGGACCAGGTACCGGACGACGTCATCGTCATTTTCAGCGCCCATGGTGTTTCCCAGGCCGTGCGCCAGGAAGCCGCCGGTCGCGGCCTGAAAGTGTTCGACGCCACCTGCCCGCTGGTGACCAAGGTGCATATCGAGGTCGCCAAGTACAGCCGTGACGGCCGTGAGTGCATCCTGATCGGCCACGAAGGGCACCCGGAGGTCGAAGGCACGATGGGGCAATACGACGCCAGCAACGGCGGTGCCATCTACCTGGTCGAAGACGAGGAGGATGTTGCCCGGCTGCAGGTACGCGACCCGGACAACCTGGCGTTCGTCACCCAGACCACGCTGTCGATGGACGACACCAGCCGTGTCATCGATGCCCTGCGTACGCGCTTCCCGAACATCGGCGGCCCGCGCAAGGACGACATCTGCTACGCCACCCAGAACCGCCAGGACGCCGTCAAGCAACTGGCCGGTGAGTGTGATGTGGTACTGGTGGTGGGCAGCCCCAACAGTTCCAACTCCAACCGCTTGCGTGAGCTGGCCGAGCGCATGGGTACCCCGGCCTACCTGATCGATGGCGCCGAGGACATGCAACGCGGCTGGTTCGACCAGGCTGCGCGGATTGGTATCACTGCTGGCGCTTCGGCCCCCGAGGTACTGGTGCGTGGCGTGATCGACCAGCTCAAGGCCTGGGGTGCCACGGGCGCCGAAGAGCTCGATGGGCGCCCGGAGAACATCACGTTCTCCATGCCCAAAGAGCTTCGGGTTCGTTCACTGATCTGATCAGCGGCCTGCGCACAGGGACTTTTTCAGTTCATCAGTGCGCAGGCTGACTCTACCGCTGGTCGCCAGCACAACACGATGCCGGCTTGTTGCAGACGAGCGCTCACAGACCTCCAGCCGCCCCCCTGAAAAGCTGTTGTTTTTCCCCAATGGCACACCCAGTGCGCTGAATTTTACCTGGCTCCCGGTATTGGCCTTCACCCGCAGGGGCCGAGCCAGCCGGTACTCGCGAAGCAACTGCTGGTTATGCTCCAACAGCACGCGCCACCCCTTGCCCCAATCATTATCCAAAGACTGCACCACTACCGCCTGACCTTGCAGGGCCGCGTGGCTGCGTGCGCTACGCAGCGCCTGGGCCAAGTCGCGGGCTGCTGCTGCCCTGTGCAGGTCATCGCTCAATTTCGCGTAGGCCGGCATGCCAAGCTGCGTCAGCAGCGCCGCCATAGCCAGCCCGAACATCATTTGTATCAGTGTTACGCCCTGTTGCTTCACCGTGCATTCCTCCCTGGAAGTGCTTGGCTGTAGCTTCACGGTCGTTGGGCAAGAGGTCCAGTCGGCCAGGTGCAAGGCAATTGCGGGAAATATCGCAGGAGGTGCAGGGATGCACACGAAACAACGGGGCATGACGCTTCTGGAGGTACTGTTGGCCTTAGCGGTGGTGGCACTGGGCATGTTCGCTGCCGCAGCGTTGCAGCTGCAGGCATTGCAGGCCACTGACAGTGCGCGTCGCGATATGCAGAATGCGCTGGGCGCCCATACGCTGCTTGAACGGGGCAGGGCCGCTGGCAAGCTGAAGGTGCCGCGGCCATGAAGCGTGAGCAGGGTGGTTTCGGCCTGGTCGAAGCGATGCTTGCGCTTGCCATCGGCCTGATGCTGCTGACTGCAGCCAGTCAGCTTTTCATCTCGGCCCACCAGAGCTCGCGCCTTCAATCTGCTGCGTTGCGCATGCAGGCGGACGCCCGGCTGGCATTGTTGCGCATGGCCCAGGATATCCGTATGGCCGGCATGTTCGGTTGCCTGCGCCTGGAGCCTGACGACTTCAGGGACCAGTCTGCGCGAGATGCGTTTGCGCGGCCTTTGCAGGTTGGCCCGGCAAGCCTGAGCCTGATAGTGGCAGAGCCGCCTGGGTACCCCGGAGCTCCGGACTGGACCTTGCTCACCGATTGTATTAGCGAGGCCCAGGTGCACGCGGCGCGTGCTCAAAGCCCGAGCTTGCCCTTGGCATTTCCCATCAGCCGTCACCACTACCAACTCCACGGCAGCACACTGAGGTTCATGCGGCGCAACAGCTCTCAGCCCTTGGTCGACCACGTGCGTGAAATGCGCGTTGAACGTGTCGACACCGCCGAAGGGCAGCGGGTGGATGTGCAACTGACCTTGTTCGACCCTGATTTGGACATCGAACAGCGTTACGACATGAGTGTGGCGATCCGCAACCCGGTTGCCAGGCCATGAAGCGCCAGCGTGGCATGGTACTGCTGCTGGCGCTGGTCCTCAGCCTTTTGCTTGGCCTGCTGGCGGCTTCGGCGTTGCGCGATGCTCTGGTGGAAACGCGCATGGCCGGCTACCTGCGCGAGGGTTTGCAGGCATTCGATCAGGCCGAAGCCACGCTGCTGGTCGCAGAGGCCGAACTGCAGCGCGCGCCGCCTGGGTTGTGCCAAGCGTGCCTGCCACCCCCGCGCGCGCATGAGTTGCTGGGGCAATGGCAAGCCAGCGAAAGCGGTTACTTCCAGCTGCAGAACCTTGGGCAAACGACCCGGGCCGCGCATAGGCCGAGGGATGAGCCCGTCATGCTTTACCGGGTGACCGCTGTCAGCCGGCAACTCGCGGCCAGGCAAGTGCTGGAGGCGGTGTATGCCATGCCAGCGGCTCAAACACAGGCGCCGCAGCGGATTTTTTGGCGGCAGAGACTCAGGGAAGACTGACATGCAGCAAGGCCTGAGCCTGATCGAGTTGTTGATTGTCGTGGCTGTCACCGGCATTCTGGCAGCCATTGCCTACCCCAGTTACAGCGACCAGCTCAGGCGAGCCGCACGCAGCGAAGTGGTTGGCCTGCTGCATGACGCTGCCCTGCGCCTGGAACACCATCGTGTACGCACCGGCCAGTACGCCGAGGGCGAACCGGTATTGCCCGCTGGCAACCGCCATTACAGCCTGCATGCCGAACGCGGTAGCGATACCTTCACGCTGCGTGCACGGCGGCTGCCGCATGGTTTGATGGCGGACGATCGCTGCGGTGATTTCCAGCTCGACCAGGCCGGTGTACAGAGCAACCCGGAGGGCACCGGGGCCATTGAGCGCTGCTGGGGGAGCTGAAGGTTGAATGATGCCCGTGCATCGCGGTTTTACTTCAGGTGTTGGATCGACAGATGAACAAGCAAGTAGTGGTGGTCGGCGGCGGGGTGATCGGCCTGCTGACGGCGTTCAACCTGGCGACGAAGGTCGGCCAGGTAGTGGTATGTGATCAGGCCGAGGTCGGGCGTGAGTCGTCCTGGGCGGGCGGCGGTATCGTCTCGCCGCTTTACCCTTGGCGCTACAGCCAGGCAGTCACCGCCCTGGCGCACTGGTCGCAGGACTTTTATCCACAGCTGGGTGAGCACCTGTTCTCCAGCACCGGTATTGATCCGCAAGTCCACACCACCGGCTTGTACTGGCTCGACCTGGACGACGAAGCCGAGGCGCTGGCCTGGGCTGAGCGCGAGCAGCGGCCGCTCAGCCCTGTGGATATCTCGGCGGCCTATGATGCGGTCCCCGTACTGGGCCCAGGCTTCAAGCGCGCCATCTACATGGCAGGCGTGGCCAATGTGCGCAACCCGCGGCTGGTCAAGGCACTGAAGGCTGCGCTGCTGGCAATGCCCAACGTGACCTTGCGCGAGCACTGCCAGATCACCGGCTTTGTTCAGGACGGTGAGCGCGTGACTGGCGTGCAGACCGCAGACGGCGTGCTGCAGGCTGATGATGTCGTGCTCAGCGCTGGTGCCTGGAGCGGCGACCTGCTGCGCACGCTGGGCATTGAGCTGCCGGTGGAACCGGTTAAAGGCCAGATGATCCTGTTCAAGTGCGCCGAAGATTTCTTGCCGAGCATGGTGCTGGCCAAGGGGCGTTATGCAATCCCGCGCCGTGACGGGCACATTTTGGTGGGCAGCACGCTGGAGCATGCGGGGTACGACAAGACCCCGACCCAGGATGCACTGGCGAGCCTCAAGGCTTCAGCGGCAGAGTTGTTGCCGGAGCTTGCGGATGCCACGGTGGTGGCGCACTGGGCCGGGCTGCGGCCAGGTTCGCCTGAAGGCATTCCGTACATCGGCCAAGTGCCGGGGCATGACGGGTTGTGGTTGAATTGCGGGCATTACCGCAATGGGTTGGTGCTGGCGCCGGCTTCGTGTCAGTTGTTTACTGATTTGCTGACGGGGGTGGAGCCGATCATTGACCCGGCGCCTTATGCCCCTGCCGGGCGTCTGGGCTGAGATCGCTGGGGCCGCTTAGCGGCCCAATCGCCGGCAAGCCGGCTCCCACAGGGTACAGCGTGCGAGCCGGCTTGCCGGCGATGATGCCCGTGAGGTATTGGCTCAGTCTTGCTGGCCAGGCCCTTGCTGAAGGTGCGCCTGGCTGCAATACCACTGACTGCCTTGCTGCAGCGCCCGATCATTGGGCAGGTGCACGCCGCAGTGGGCGCAGCGCACCATCTTCAGCGGGTCGTCGAGTTTCGGCTCGGACGGCGACTGCTGGCTGATCTTGAATTTGCGCCACAGCCAGAACGCGGCGGCGATCAGGGCGATCCAGAAAAGTAGGCGAACCATGGTGTCCAGCTTGTCTATTGATTGAGGCGACAGTCTAGGACGAGGCCAATAAAAAAGGGAGACCTCAGTCTCCCTTTCTCGCACCCCGTTGAATCAGTCGAACAGACCAAAGGTCATGTAGCTGAACCAGGAGCGGTCTTTCTCGGCTTCTTTCGGACCTTCCGGCAGGATCGGGTCGCCGTTTTCATCTTTGGGCAGCAAGTCCTGCGGCATCTCGGCGCGGGCATCCTGGAACTGGCGGACCACGTCCTGGTTGGCGCGGGTTTCACCCGGTGGCAGTGGCGCGTCGGTTTCGATCAGGCCCAGGGTGGCCTTGGACAGCCAGCCGCGGCCGTCAGACTCGGTCTGCTTGGGCTGGAACTCGCCATCGACCAGGCTCGGGTGGTCAGGGTAGTTGAGCTTGAGGGTTTCCAGGCTGGTGGCGGCCAGATCGTCCAGGTGCATCTTTTGGTACGCCTCGACCATCACGGCCAGACCGTCGCCGACCGATGGGGTTTCCTGGAAGTTTTCCACCACGTAGCGGCCACGGTTGGCGGCGGCCACGTAAGCCTGGCGGCTCAGGTAGTAGTCGGCCACGTGGATTTCATAAGACGCCAGCAGGTTGCGCAGGTAGATCATGCGCTGCTTGGCGTCCGGGGCGTAGCGGCTGTTGGGGAAGCGGCTGGTCAGCTGGGCGAATTCGTTGTACGAGTCGCGGGCGGCACCCGGGTCACGCTTGGTCATGTCCAGCGGCAGGAAGCGCGCCACCAGGCCGCGGTCCTGGTCAAACGAGGTCAGGCCCTTGAGGTAGTAGGCGTAGTCGACGTTCGGGTGCTGCGGGTGCAGGCGGATGAAGCGCTCGGCAGCCGACTTGGCAGCCTCGGGCTCGGAATTCTTGTAGTTGGCGTAGATCAGCTCGAGCTGCGCCTGGTCGGCGTAACGGCCGAACGGGTAGCGCGACTCCAGGGCCTTGAGCTTGTTCACGGCGCTGTTGTAGCTGGAGTTGTCCAGATCAGCCTGGGCCTGCTGATACAGCTCGGCCTCGCTGAGGTTCTCGTCAATGACCTCTTTATTAGAGGAACAGGCCGCGGTAAGCCCGAGGATGGCGATCAGCAGCAGGTGTTTCACTTGCATAGCGGCTTGCGTCCCTTTGACGGCCGCTGTCTTGGGCGGTGCCGTCCTGTTATGATGAGCGCCCCGGCCAACCCCGGGACAAAAGAAGCCGTATTTAACCACAAGCTCGCAGCCGAAACCAAAGGCTGTGCGCCCGCCGAATCGAGCATGTCCGAGATCATTCAACTTAGCGCAGAGGTACCGTCCGAACTGGGCGGTCAACGCCTCGACCAGGTCGCCGCCCAATTGTTCGCCGAGTACTCGCGTTCGCGGCTTACTTCGTGGATCAAAGAGGGCCGCCTGACGGTCGATGGTGCCGTCGTGCGCCCTCGAGACACCGTCCATGGTGGCTCCATGCTTGCACTTGAGGCCGAGCAAGAGGCCCAGGGCGAGTGGATCGCCGAAGACATCGAGCTGGACATCGTCTACGAAGACGACCAGATCATGGTGATCAACAAGCCGGCCGGGCTGGTCGTGCACCCGGCTGCCGGGCACGCCAGTGGCACATTGCTCAACGCCTTGCTGCACCATGTGCCGGATATCGTCAACGTACCGCGCGCTGGCATTGTCCATCGCCTGGACAAAGACACCACCGGCCTGATGGTCGTGGCCAAGACCCTGCAGGCGCAGACCAAGCTGGTCGAGCAGCTGCAGAGCCGTACGGTCAGCCGGATCTACGAGTGCATCGTGATCGGCGTGGTGACTGCCGGCGGCAAGATCAACGCCCCGATCGGCCGTCACGGTGGCGCACGCCAGCGCATGGCAGTGACCGAAGGCGGCAAGCCGGCGGTCAGCCACTACCGTGTGCTCAAGCGCTTCCGTTCGCACACCCACGTGCGGGTCAAGCTGGAAACCGGCCGTACTCACCAGATCCGTGTGCACATGGCCCATGTCGGTTTCCCGCTGGTCGGCGACCAGACCTACGGCGGCCGCTTCCGCATCCCGCCGGCAGCCAGCCCGACCATGGTCGAGGCGGTCAAGACCTTCCCGCGCCAGGCCCTGCACGCACGCTTCCTGGCGCTGGACCACCCCACTACCGGTGAGCGCATGGAGTGGGCGTCGGAACTGCCGGATGACTTCGTCTGGTTGCTGTCGCTGCTGAACCAGGACCGCGAGGCGTTTATCGGATGAGTGGCTTGACGCAGGCGCTGCTGTTCCCCGACTGGCCGGCCCCGGCCTCGGTTCGCGCCTGTGTCACCACCCGCCAGGGTGGCATTAGCCTGCCGCCCTATGAATCCTTCAACCTCGGTGACCACGTGGGCGACGACCCGCTTGCGGTCGCCGAGAACCGCCGCCGCCTGAGCGACGAATTTGCCATTCAGCCCGCCTGGCTCAAGCAGGTGCATGGCCTGATCGTGGCGGATGCCGACCCATCGGTGGTCGCCGAAGCCGACGCCAGCTGGACCGACCAGCCAGGCATTGCCTGTACCGTAATGACTGCCGACTGCCTGCCCGTGCTGTTCTGCGACCGCGCGGGCACCCGTGTGGCTGCCGCACATGCGGGCTGGCGCGGGCTGGCCGGTGGCGTGCTGGAAACCACGCTGGAGCGCCTGGCATTGCCGCCTGAAGAGGTGCTGGTGTGGTTGGGGCCTGCCATCGGCCCGCAGGCATTCGAAGTGGGCCTGGAAGTGCGGGATGCCTTCACCGCTGTGCACCCGGAGGCTGCCAAGGCCTTTGTCGAGGGCGAGCGGCCGGGCAAGCTGATGGCCGACATCTATGCGCTGGCGCGCATTCGCCTGGCGGCGCGCGGTGTGACAGCTGTTTATGGCGGTGGCTTTTGCACCGTCAGCGATGAGCGGTTTTTCTCCTATCGCCGCACCCCACAGGGTGGGCGGTTTGCTTCTTTGGTCTGGCTGGATCCTCGCTGACAGTCCCGGCCTCATCGCCGGCAAGCCGGCGATTGGGGCACCGCTAATCCATAAAGCTGACTTTAGTCAACCCCGCTACGCTTGAAACCTCCAGAATCACCCTTATCTATAAGGTCATCTCAGGCAGGTTTCTTCATCAAAGGCGCTGTCCATCGCTCCGACCTGCCCTTACAGGAAGGTATCCCCATGCGAATAGACCGTTTGACCAGCAAGCTTCAATTAGCGATATCCGATGCCCAGTCCCTGGCCGTTGGCATGGACCACCCTGCCATCGAACCCCTGCACCTGTTGCAGGCGTTGATCGAGCAGCAAGGTGGTTCGATCAAGCCACTGCTCATGCAGGTCGGCTTCGACATCAACAACCTGCGCCAGACACTGGTAAAAGAACTCGACCAGCTGCCGAAAATCCAGAACCCCACCGGCGATGTGAACATGTCGCAGGACTTGGCGCGCCTGCTCAACCAGGCCGACCGCCTGGCCCAGCAGAAGGGCGACCAGTTCATTTCCAGCGAGCTGGTGCTGCTCGCCGCCATGGATGAGAACAGCAAGCTCGGCAAGCTGCTGCTCAGCCAGGGCGTGAGCAAGAAGGCCCTGGAAAACGCCATCAACAACCTGCGCGGCGGCGCGGCGGTGAATGACGCCAATGCCGAAGAGTCGCGCCAGGCGCTGGACAAGTACACCGTAGACCTGACCAAGCGTGCCGAAGAGGGCAAGCTGGACCCGGTCATCGGCCGTGACGACGAGATACGCCGCACCGTGCAGGTGCTGCAGCGCCGTACCAAGAACAACCCCGTGCTGATCGGCGAACCCGGCGTGGGCAAGACTGCCATCGCCGAAGGCCTGGCCCAGCGCATCATCAACGGTGAAGTGCCGGACGGCCTCAAGGGCAAGCGCCTGCTGGCGCTGGACATGGGCGCGCTGATCGCCGGTGCCAAGTACCGCGGTGAGTTCGAAGAGCGCCTCAAGTCGTTGCTCAACGAGCTGTCCAAGCAGGAAGGCCAGATCATCCTGTTCATCGACGAGCTGCATACCATGGTCGGTGCCGGTAAAGGCGAAGGCGCCATGGACGCCGGCAACATGCTCAAGCCGGCGCTGGCTCGTGGCGAACTGCATTGCGTCGGTGCCACCACGCTCAACGAATACCGCCAGTTCATCGAGAAGGACGCCGCCCTGGAGCGACGCTTCCAGAAGGTACTGGTGGAGGAGCCGAGCGAGGAAGACACCATCGCCATCCTGCGTGGCCTCAAAGAGCGCTATGAAGTGCACCACAAGGTGGCCATCACCGACGGCGCGATCATTGCTGCGGCCAAGCTCAGCCACCGCTACATCACCGACCGCCAGCTGCCGGACAAGGCCATCGACCTGATCGACGAAGCGGCCAGCCGTATCCGCATGGAGATCGACTCCAAACCGGAAGTGCTCGACCGCCTCGACCGTCGCCTGATCCAGCTGAAGGTGGAATCCCAGGCGCTGAAGAAAGAAGAAGACGAAGCAGCCAAGAAGCGCCTGGAGAAGCTGACCGAGGAAATCGAGCGCCTGGAGCGTGAGTATTCCGACCTCGAAGAAATCTGGGCGTCCGAGAAGGCAGAAGTGCAGGGCTCGGCGCAGATCCAGCAAAAGATCGAGCAAGCCCGCCAGGAGCTGGAAGCGGCCCGTCGCAAAGGCGACCTGAACCGCATGGCCGAACTGCAGTACGGGGTTATCCCGGACCTAGAGCGCAGCCTGCAGATGGTCGACCAGCATGGCAAGACCGAAAACCAGCTGCTGCGCAACAAGGTGACCGAGGAAGAGATTGCCGAAGTAGTGTCCAAGTGGACCGGCATCCCGGTGGCCAAGATGCTGGAAGGCGAGCGCGAAAAACTGCTGAAAATGGAAGACCTGCTGCACCAGCGCGTAATCGGCCAGCACGAGGCGGTGACCGCCGTAGCCAACGCGGTACGCCGCTCGCGTGCAGGCCTTTCCGACCCGAACCGGCCAAGTGGTTCGTTCATGTTCCTAGGCCCGACCGGTGTGGGCAAGACCGAGCTGTGCAAGGCCCTGGCCGAATTCCTGTTCGACACCGAAGAGGCCATGGTGCGGATCGACATGTCCGAGTTCATGGAGAAACACTCCGTGGCTCGCTTGATCGGCGCCCCACCAGGCTATGTAGGTTATGAAGAGGGCGGTTACCTGACCGAAGCGGTACGGCGCAAGCCATACTCGGTGGTGCTGCTGGATGAAGTGGAGAAAGCCCACCCGGATGTGTTCAACGTGCTGCTGCAGGTGCTCGAGGATGGCCGCCTGACCGACAGCCATGGCCGTACGGTGGACTTCCGCAACACGGTGATCGTGATGACCTCCAACCTGGGCTCGGCGCAGATCCAGGAGCTGGCCGGTGATCGCGAAGCGCAGCGTGCGGCAGTGATGGATGCGGTGGGTGCGCACTTCCGTCCGGAGTTCGTCAACCGGATCGACGAAGTGGTGGTGTTCGAGCCCTTGGGCCGCGAGCAGATCGCCGGCATCACCGAGATCCAGCTTGGTCGCCTGCGCAGCCGCCTGAGCGAGCGCGAGCTGGCCTTGAGCCTGAGCCCGGAGGCGTTGGACAAGCTGATCGCGGTGGGTTACGACCCGGTCTATGGCGCCCGTCCGCTGAAGCGTGCGATCCAGCGCTGGATCGAGAACCCGCTGGCGCAAATGATCCTGGCCGGCAAATTCATGCCGGGTTCGGCGATCACTGCCAAGGTGCAAGGCGAAGAAATCGTGTTCGCCTGATCCCTTCGCTGCAAAAACTAGCCCCGCACCTGCGGGGCTTTTTTATTGGCCGCAGCGTTTCGGCAGCCAACGTGGAACCCTGTGGGGGGCGGCTTGCCGGCGGACAGCCCCGGCCAAACCCAGCAAAATCGGGGGCTCGCCAGTTTTTTCCATAACTTGCTGAAATTTTTGAAAAAAACGCTTGCACAGAAATTAGAGTGCCCCTAATATACGCCGCGTTGTCAGGCACTAAGCGAATCACCAGCAACATCGGTGACCGCAAAACAACTTAGAAATCAGTAAGTTGAATGAAAAAAAGTGGTTGACAAGCAAAACGAAGAATGTAGAATAGCCGGCCTCAGCAGCGACAACGCGAAAGCGGATAGCCAAAGAGATCGAAGCTAACACAGACTTCGAAGCTGTGAAGATGTACCGAAGTTCAGTTCCGCGATAGCTCAGTCGGTAGAGCAAATGACTGTTAATCATTGGGTCCCTGGTTCGAGTCCAGGTCGCGGAGCCAATCTCGGGGTGTAGCGCAGTCCGGTAGCGCGCCTGCTTTGGGAGCAGGATGTCAGGAGTTCGAATCCCCTCACCCCGACCATTTTCAGGGTCGTTAGCTCAGTTGGTAGAGCAGTTGGCTTTTAACCAATTGGTCGTAGGTTCGAATCCTACACGACCCACCATGTAAAAAGGGCATCTCGACTGAGATGCCCTTTTTCTTTTGTCTCGATTTTATCTCGCGCAAAAAAAATGCACCGAGCGGTGCAAATCTTCTTTATTCATTCGTCATCGCACAGGCCATGCCTGGTATGTGGGCATTTGGCCCAATCGCCGGCAAGCCACAGGTGTTTCACAAGCCTTGAGAGCTGTGCATCCCCTGTGGGAGCCGGCTTGCCGGCGATGAGGCCAGTGCAGACAAGCTGCACCCCAAGCCTCTAGCGCGCAGGTCAGTGCAGCTTCAGTCGCGGCTCAGTGCCCCGCCCAATCTTGCTACCCAGCATCATCATCGCCGTGCGGAAGAACCCGTACAGCGCCATCTGGTGCATGCGATAAAGCGACACATAAAACATCCGCGCCAGCCAGCCTTCCAGCTTCACGCTACCCATCAGGTTGCCCATCAGGTTACCCACCGCCGAGAAGCGCGACAGCGACACCAGCGAACCGTAATCCTTGTAGGCATAGGTCGGCAGCGGCTTGTTCTCCAGGCGCGCTTTCAGGCTCTTGGCCAGCATCTCGGCCTGCTGGTGCGCTGCCTGGGCGCGTGGCGGCACGTTGCGGTCGCTGCCCGGTTGCGGGCAGGCTGCACAGTCACCGAAGGCGAAGATGTCATCGTCGCGGGTGGTTTGCAGGGTAGGGCGCACCACCAGCTGGTTGATACGGTTGGTTTCCAGGCCGTCGATATCCTTGAGGAAGCCCGGCGCACGAATACCGGCCGCCCACACCTTGAGGCTGGCCTGGATCACTTCGCCGTTGGCGGTCTTCAGGCCATCGGCGGTCACTTCGCTGACGGCAGCGTTGGTCATCACCGTCACGCCGAGCTTTTCCAGGGTCTTGTGCACCGGGACGCTGATGCGCTCTGGCAGCGCAGGCAGCACGCGCGGGCCTGCCTCGATCACGGTGATGTGCATGTCCTTTGGCTG
Source organism: Pseudomonas putida (assembly GCF_016406145.1). Taxonomy (NCBI): domain Bacteria; kingdom Pseudomonadati; phylum Pseudomonadota; class Gammaproteobacteria; order Pseudomonadales; family Pseudomonadaceae; genus Pseudomonas; species Pseudomonas putida. The sequence goes on along the minus strand of NZ_CP066306.1, from coordinate 5,013,834 downwards.
GATACGGTCCAGGCCATAAGCCGCCAGTTCGTGCGCTGCGTGGTGCAGTTCGGCCGCCAGCTCCACACCGGTGGCACCGGCGCCGACAATCGCCACGCTGATTTTCTCGCTAGCCTGGTCACCCGCATGGGCACGCAGGTAGTGGTTGAGCAGTTGCTGGTGGAAACGCTCGGCCTGCTTGCGGGTATCTAGGAACAGGCAGTGCTGCGCGGCGCCAAGGGTACCGAAGTCGTTGGTGTTGCTGCCCACGGCAATGACCAGGGTGTCATAGCGCAAGGTTCGCGCAGGCACCAGCTCGCGGCCCTCTTCATCAAGGGTGGCGGCCAGCTGGATCTGTTTGCCTTCACGGTCCAGGCCGCTCATGCGCCCCAGCTGGAAGTTGAAGTGGTTCCACTTGGCCTGGGCCACGTAGTTCAGTTCGTCTTCCGAGGAGTTGAGCGAGCCGGCGGCCACTTCGTGCAGCAGCGGCTTCCAGATGTGCGTGAGGTTGGCGTCGACCAGGGTGATCTCGGCCTGCTTGCGCTTGCCGAGGGTTTTACCCAGGCGGGTCGCCAGTTCCAGGCCGCCGGCGCCGCCGCCGACAATCACGATGCGATGAGTCATGGGGATATCTCATAAGGTTTACGGAATTCGTGGCCCCACGGGCCGGCCGCAAACTGCATGAGGGGAGGGCGAGCGCGAGGCAGCTCATAGCACCAGTCCACTCAACAGGCGGCTGATGAGGCCCAGCCCGATGGTCACGGCAACCACCAGCACAAGGAGCAGCCACGGCCGGAATGGCTTGCGCTCGACTTGGTGCTGAGGGGCTCGCAGATACTCATCGACACGACGCTGATCTTCCGGATTCAGTCGGCTGGTCATGGTGGGCCTCGTCAGGTAGACGTATGTGACTGCCTGAACGCTACAGCGTTCCGGCAAGTACTTGAGACAAATGATAAAGCTTTCTATCCCTGGCGCCGAGTGTACGCCATCGCAAAGACTCTCGGCACTGGATCAAAGACTGATGCCCACGTCGAACACGATGCTGCGCCCCAGGTTGCCGCGCAGAAAGTCCGGGGCATCGGGGTGGGCGAACAGCACCCGGGCAAAGGTCGGCCCCACCAGCGACAGCGAGCGCCAACCCTGGCGCAGGTACTCGGTGGGCGGCGGGAAGTGGGTGTTGAGGTCGAGCACTTCACGCTTGAGGCTGGCGAAGGCGATGATGTCCAGCTCGCTCAGGTCCAGGCCGCGTTCACGATAGTTGTGCGCCTTTTTGCGCAAGGTGGGCGCCAGCCGCGCCAGCAGCTCGGTGGCGGCGATACGCCTGGGCCGCGCCTCGCGCCGCACCAGCTGGGCCAGTGAAAAGGCGCTGCGCCTTCGCTGCAGCTCTTCGCGCCACTCATCATTGAGCCGGCGGCCTTCGTCGAGCACAAAAAACACCTCGAACGACGCATCGCGGAACAGCACGTCGGGCGGCTCCTGGCCGGCCGGGGTGAAATCTTCACTGCGATAGGGGATGTTCAGCCCCTGCAGCAGGCGCTGGCATACCCAACGCTCCCGCTCCCATTTGCGAGCATTGGAGAGGAATGCATTGGCTTGTTCGGCCTGGATGGTGAGCAGGCGCAGGTAGTCTGAGTCATCCATGCTCACAGCTTAGACGCTAAACCATGACGATAAGATGCTGTTTTTGAATGGGTGTAGACTCAGGTATGTCCACAGTCTCGACAGGGGCATTCGTCAAGTGATCAGCGCGCAAGTCTTGTCCAGCACCAGCCTCACGCTCGGTTGGGTAGGGTTCGTCCCTTTGCTGCTGTGGGCGGCCAACCGCACCCGCTGGCTGGAACTGTTCGCCGACAGCCGCCGGCAGCACCTGCTGTTCGGTACGGTGTTCTGCCTGTTTGCACTCTGGCTGGTCAGGCGCGACTTCGACACCGGTGTGTCGTACCACTTCATCGGCATGACCGCCGTGACGTTGTTGCTGGACTGGCCGCTGGCGGTGCTTGGCGGGTTTCTGGCCCAGCTCGGCTTGTTGGCGCTGGGGCGCCAGGACCTGGCAGCGCTTGGTATCAACGGCCTGCTGCTGATCGGCCTGCCGGTGCTGATCACCGAGGTGTGCGCCATCCTGGTCGAGCGGGCGCAGCCGCGTAACCTCTTCGTTTACATCTTCTGCTCGGGGTTCTTTCCCGCAGCACTGACCGTGCTGGTGTGCCTGCTGGCCGGGTTGGGGCTGCTGTGGCTGGACCGGCGTTTCGCCATGCCGGAGTGGCTCAGCGACTTTGTCGGCTACCTGTGGCTGATGATGTTCCCGGAGGCGTTCATCAACGGCATGGTGGTCAGTGCGCTGGTGGTGTTCTGCCCGGAGTGGCTGGAGACATTTAACCGCACGCGGTACCTGCAGGCGCCGTGGAAGGACGAGTAGCAGCGGCCTTGTGTCGCGAAAGGGCCGCAGAGCGGCCCCAGCAATTGTTGCATCAATACCGAAACATCGAGGGCCGCTGCGCAGCCCTTTCGCGACACAAGGCCGCGCCTACAGGTCCCGATGCAGCGCCTTAGTGGCGCGGCTCCAGGTCCCCCGAATACAACTCATCCTCGGACTCTTGCGACCCCGCAATCTTATGCTCCTCAGCCGCCCAGGCGCCCAGGTCGATCAACTTGCAACGGTCAGAGCAGAACGGCCGGAACGCGTTCTTCGCGTCCCATTCCACAGGTGCGCCACAGGTAGGGCAATCGACGGTCAATGGCTGGCTCATGGCTGGCCTCCTCGTAAAGTCAGGTAAAAGTGGTGCAGATGGTCGATCTGCGCATGCAGCGCGGCAAGGTCACTGTCGTTGACCACCACATCATCGGCATGGCGCAAGCGCTCTTCGCGGGCCAACTGAGCCTTGAGGATGGCTTGTACCTGCTCGGGGCTGGTGTTGTCCCGCTGCAAGGTGCGCGCAACCTGCAGCGCTTGCGGTGCATCGATCACCAGCACTCGCTGGGTTTTCTGGTACTGGCCAGACTCGATCAGCAGCGGCGACACATACACCGCATACGGCGACTCAGCCTTGGCCAGGTAGCTGAATATCTCCTGCCCGATCAGCGGGTGCAGCAGCTGTTCAAGCCATTTGCGCTGGGCCGGGTCGGCGAAGATCAACTGGCGCAATGCTGTGCGATCGAGCTGGCCGTCCTCCAGCAGCACGCCCGGGCCAAAGCGCTCGACAATGCTGGCCAAGGCCGGGCGGCCGGGCTCCACGACCCAACGCGCTGCCTGGTCGGCATCGACCAGGTGCACACCAAGCTCGACGAAGCGCTCGGCGGCGGCGCTTTTGCCGCTGCCAATGCCGCCGGTGAGGCCGAGAATCCAGGGGGTGAACGGCGCAGTGGTCATCAGAATCCAAGCAGTTGCAGGTATGAGGCGTATATTTCATCACCCCAGAGCACGGCAATCCACCCCGCAATGGCCAGATAAGGACCAAAAGGTATCGCCGTACCCATCGAATGGCTGCGCAGGCGCAACATGCACAACCCCACCACCGCCCCGACCAGCGACGACAGCATCAAGGTCAGCGGCACTACCTGCCAGCCGCCCCAGGCCCCGATCAGCGCCAGCAGCTTGAAGTCGCCGTAACCCATGCCTTCCTTGCCGGTGATCAGCTTGAACAGCCAATACACTGTCCACAGGCTGAGATAACCGGCCACCGCGCCCCAGATGGCGTCGGACAATGGCACCACGGTATCGAAAACATTGACGATCAGCCCCAGCCACAGCGTGGGCAGCACCAGCACATCCGGCAATATCTGCTTGTCGTGGTCGACAAGGCTCAGCGCCAGCAGGCTCCAGGTAAAGGCCAGCAAGGCCAGTGCCTCCATCGCGGCACCGGAATGCCAGGCCACCGTCAGCGACAGCAAGGCGCAGGCCAGCTCCACCAGCGGGTAGCGTGAGCCGATAGGCTGTTTGCAGGCAGAGCAGCGCCCGCGCAAGGCCAGGTAACTGAGCACCGGAATATTTTCCCAGGCACGGATCGCATGCCCACAGTGCGGGCAACGTGAAGCGGGCAGGCACAGGTCGAAGCGCTCATGCTCATCGGTCGGCAGCCCCAGCGCCTCCTGCGCTTCACGCTGCCATTGGCGCTCCAGCATGATCGGCAGCCGATACGCCACCACATTGATGAAGCTGCCCACCAACAGGCCAAGCAAGGTCGCCAGGGTGAAGAAATACGCCGGCTGTTCGGCCAGTAAAGTCCATAAAGTCATGTTCAGATCAAACTACCCAACTGGAAGATCGGCAGGTACATCGCCACCACCAGGCCACCGACCAGCAGGCCCAGGACCAGCACGATGGCTGGCTCCAGCAGGCTGGTCAACTGGTCCAGCGCCTGGCTGACCTGTTCCTCGTAAAGGCTGGCGGCTTTTTCCAGCATCTGGTCCAGGGTGCCGCTTGATTCACCGATGGCCGTCAGCTGCACCAGCAGCGGCGGGAACAACGGCTCAGCCGCCATCGCTTGATGCAGCCCTTGCCCATTGGCCATGCCCTGGCGCAGCCGCAAAATGGCCCGCTCGTGCAGCTCGCCCCCACAGGCCCTGGCCACGGTGCCCAGCCCGTCCAGCAGCGGTACCCCAGCGGCATACGCCGTAGCCAGGCTGCGTGCAAAACGGGCCAGCGCCGCTTGCCCCAGCAGCCGACCGAACACCGGCAGGCGCAGTACCTGGCAAGATATCCACAGGCGTGCTGGCGCATGCTGCCGATACAGCTGGCGCATACCCAATGCCACCACAAGCAGGGTTATCAACAGCAGCGGCCCATGGCGGCCCAGCCCTGTGGACAAGTCGATGACCCATTGCGTGAACGCCGGCAACGCAGCATCAAAGCCGGCAAACAGACTTTCAAAGCGCGGAATCACTTCCAGCAACAGCACCGCCGACACGCCCAGGCCGGTGAGCAACAGCAGCAGGGGATACAGCATCGCCTTGCGCACCCGTTTGAGCAGTGCCTGGCGCTGCTCCAGCATGCCCGCCAGTTGCTCAAGCTGCCGGTCGAGGGTGCCGGATTGCTCGCCCACGCGTACCAGGTTGCAGTAAAGCCCGTCGAACCACTGCGGGTGGCGCTGCAACGCATCCGCCAGCCCCAACCCCGCCGCCACATCCTGTTTCAAACGTTCCAGCAACGCCGCCTGCGCCGCGCTGCACCCACTGCGGCCCATCACCTGGAAGGCCTGCAGCAGCGGTACACCCGCCCTCAGCAACGTTGCCAACTGCCGGCTGAAACCCGCCGGGTCGCTCTTTGCCCGACGTGCAGGCCAGCGCCATACCAGCCCGCCCGCGGGCCGCAAACTAGCCACGCGAATGCCCTGGCGCTGCAGCCCGGCCCGCACATAGGCCGGGCTGCGCCCAGCCATCTGCCCGCGCACTTCTGCGCCATTGGCATCGATGCCCTGCCAGGCGTAGAGCTGTGTTGAATGGTTCATGCAAATGTCCTTTTCTGCCCGTGTGACAAGCCTGGAAACAGCTTGTCGTGTCCATGAAGGGGCGCGCATTGGCGATGCTCACTAGAGTAGTTCAGCGAAGGTGACGCCCCGGCCGGCAGGGGTGACAAAAGGTGTCTGTTCAGGCCTACTGCGCCGCTGCCAGCCGGGGTCGAGCCTGACCTCAACGAACACGCGTATCAAAAAGGAAACCGTTCATGAAAGGGCAACGCGGTATCACCCTGATCGAACTGATGATCGTCGTCGCGATCATCGGCATCCTGGCGACCATCGCCATCCCGATGTACACCAACCACCAGTCACGCACCAAGGCGGCTGCCGGTTTGCTGGAGATCAGCGCGCTGAAAACAGCGATGGACCTGCGCTTGAATGAAGGGAAGGATGTGGCCGATGTAGCTGCACTGGGCGGCCAGCCCGCGACTGCACATTGCGCGATCACCGCTGCCGGCAAGGCTGCCGACGGCAACGGGAGCATCGTCTGCACCCTGGTGGACGCGCCGGCCAATGTGGTGGGCAAGGCCCTCACCCTGACGCGCTCGGCTACCGGCTGGCGCTGCACCACCAACATCGAGGAAGACCTGGCGCCCAGTGGCTGCAAAGGGGCCTAAAGGCAGGGGAATAAGTCAGCGGAAACAGGCGTTTGCGTAACGGCTGCGGCAGTGGTACGTTGCGCTACACGCCGGTGTAGCTCAGTCGGTAGAGCAGCGCACTCGTAACGCGAAGGTCGCAGGTTCGATTCCTGTCTCCGGCACCATGAAATCTCCATGAAACCCTTTGAAATCAAGGGTTTGCGGCCTCTAAAGCCCCTCTCGCGTGGTAACCTTTGTGGTAACTACTCGATGAAAGCTAGCTTTGGCCCCCTCCAAGTGAACCTCCGTTACACCTACTCCCGCAAAGGGACGCTGTACTATCAGCGGCCCATCCCGAAAGAACTCCAGCCTCGATACGGCAAAAAACTCGTGAAGGTGAAGCTCAAGAGCGCGGATGTGCTCATGGCTAGCCGTGAGGTGGATCGCTTGAACCGACAGGTTGAGGCTGAGTGGGAACGCCTGCGGGCGGAACCGACATCCTCCCCGCAAGCTCTCAGGGCCCACGCCGTGTCTCTCCTCCGTGATTGGGGGCTCGCCGATCAGCCTGCGAAGAATGACCCCTCTATCGTCGAGGTGTTCTTCGACTTTCTGGACGGCAAACGGCCAAATCACGCAGTGGAGGATGAAGATCAACGCGCGCAACCCAACCCCGTGGAGTACCTCTCACCCACTGAGCGGGAAGCGGCCAAGCTGCTGGCAGGACGGGTTGAGGTAAGGCTGAGCGATGCGCTGGACTTCTACCTGGATAACCACACCAAGCGTGACGATGCCAAGTTCTCCGCAGATGCTCGGCGAGTGTTCGATGGACTGATGAATGTGATTGGTGACAAGCCCTTTGAGTCGGTCACTCGGGCGGATGCGAGGGCTTACGTTGATGCTGAGTTGGCTCGCGGCTCTGCCACCACCAGCGTTCGCCGCAGGCTATCCACCATCGTGGCGGTGTTCACTCGTTACGCACGGGAGCATGAGCTTTCGAGACCGAACCCGTTTGCCGAGCTTAAGATTATGGGCGAGGGCAGCGACTCGAAAGAGCGCCAACCATTCACCCCGGAAGAGCTTCAAAGGACGGTAGCGAGGTGCAGGGAAAAGGACGATGAACCGCGCTGGATTACTGCGATGCTAGCGGACACTGGAGCCCGTTTGGCGGAGGTGGTAGGTCTGCCCCTCGATGACATCAGACTGGACGCTGAGGTGCCTCATATCGTCATCCAGGAGCACCCATGGCGTTCGCTCAAGAACAAAGACAGCAAGCGTGTTGTGCCGCTCGTTGGGGCGTCCCTGTGGGCAGCCCAGCGCGCAGTGGCGGGCTCACTTCCGGGCGCAGTATTTGCCTTCCCTAAATACACGTCTGCGAAGGGATGCAATGCCAACAGTGCCTCCGCCACCATCGCCAAGTGGCTGAGGGGGCAGGGTGTCGCTCATACCGCTCATGAGCTTCGTCACACGATGGCTGATCGGCTTCGTGAGATTCAGTGCCCTGAGGACATACGAAAGAGCATCGGCGGGTGGGCTAGCGCTGATGTAGCCAGCCGGTACGGGAAGGGATACTCGCTTCATGTGATGCGAGAGTGGCTATTGAAAACAGAGCTCAGCTAGCGTGGGGACCAGGGCTTTTCGGCTTGGCGGCTGCTTTTTCGATCTTTCGTGTTCCTAAGCACCGAGGGTAGGAAGTGCAGCCGAGGAACTGCTTACCTCTGCTCCTTCCCGTCTTAGCGGTTCGAGTCACCATGGGGCTACCGCAAAGTAGGCACAGGGAGAGAGCTTCCCACTGATCTTTCGGCGGCTTTGCTATTTCGATTGCTTCGAGGCGAGCTGCTTCAGCGGCGCGCCTTACGGCCTCTTCTTTGGCGTTCTTCCGATCATTGAGCTTCACGAGCGCGAATATTCCAGCTCCGATACCAAGAAGCCAAAGCAGCCCTTTTCCAGATAGTGAGCCCTTACGGCCTCCTGAGGAGCCCCTTCCACCTCGACCACCCCGCCCTCCACGTGCAGAAGCATTGTCTGCCAGCAGTAGCACCGGGCTCAGGAGGAGCAATCGCCGTGAGAGTTTATCAGCCATCGTCAGCAGTCCTTGTCTACTTGCAGGTTGACGCCATGGAGTACTGCTTCAGCGCAACTGGCGCGTGAAATCGTAGCTATCATTCTGACATCCGTGCACAAACATTTGGATGCGCATCGTATGAAGCTCAAGCGCGAAGTTAGGACTCTCAAGAGCAAAGCAATCGCCTCCCTTCGACGGGGACTGGAAGTGTTCAATGGCCACGATGACCATGGACGCACAGAGTCGGTTTTGCTGCATCTCCAACACAGCAGTGAAATGCTAACCAAGGCACTACTGGTCCACCGCGAGTGGCTACATAACACCCGCTCAAGCAGGCTCCATTCGGGCGATAGACACGATGCGAGACGCCGCCCAGCACTGGATGATTGTCGTTCCAGAGGATGCGCTTTTCGTGACCGCTCGTGCGCTGATAACGACACTGGATGAGGTCTTAGCGCAGCATTTCGCGGATACGCTGGCAGACAATCTTCCCCTTCGCGTGATGCCTCTTTCCACAACGGCCCTCCCCAGTTTTGATGTGCTCGTGGACCGTGAGTTTCGGCACATCGCTGAACTTCTTGCCCCTAACAAGCGTGCAAGGGATGAGGCTCGCGGGCGTATTCGCACTCTGTTGGCGATGGAGGCTCACGTCACTGAAACAGTGGAGGTATCCGAGCGCGACATAGACCGTATCGAGAAAGCCATCAGGACCGGCACACAGGTCGATCAAGTCTTCCCAAGGCTGGTGGCGCTATCCAGCAATGTCACTGGTGAGGGGCCCACGCTTCGCGTTCATTTCAGTAAAAAGGATGGCGCGCCAGTCAGGTACGTATCTGGTGATGATCCTGAAGCCGCTGGTGCAATCCGGGAAGTGGACCTCCAGAAGAAGTATCACATGAGCCCCATGGCCCTGGCTGACCGTTTGGGGTTGACCGTGAACAAGTGCAAGGCGTTGCGAGAGTTGCTGGGCGTGGATCAGGATCAAGCAAACATGATGATCTTCGAGTTTGGAAGCCAGCGGCACGCGCGTTTCTCTGATAACGCACTGCGCATCCTCCAAGAACACAATCATCCGGAAATAGTCGAGGAAGCCTGGCAGGCACGCCCAAGACGGGCTCGGTAAGGCATTTGAGTATATTTTTTGCCTGAGAGCAGCTCCACTGGTGACGTGCGAGGCGGTATGCCATTGCAATAGTGTGCCACGCATACATCCCAGCATTCCTGAGTCGGTTCTGGAACTGGTTCGATAATGAGTGGTTGACCAATCAAAACGAACCGCTATTATGCGAACCATTCAAAGCGAACCGGAGCCGTTCCATGTACATCCGCGCCTACCTCCGCGCCTCTACTCAAGACCAAGATGCTCAGCGAGCCCGAACAGACCTCGAAGCGTTCGCCCATGAGCGCGGTTTGCGAATCGCAGCCTGGTACGCAGAGAACGAATCCGGAGCTAGCCTCAAGCGTCCAGAGCTATTCCGGCTGCTGGCTGATAGTCATCCCGGAGACGTGCTCTTGATTGAGCAAGTGGACCGCCTTTCGCGACTTAATGCCGGGGATTGGGACCGCCTCAAGGCTGAGCTGCTGGGCCGCAAAGTTCGTGTGGTCGCCCTCGACCTACCTACCTCCCACAGGATGGTGAAGGCGGAGGATGAGATGACCATGAGGATGATGGACGCTCTAAACTCGATGATGCTGGATATGTTGGCTGCCATCGCCCGCAAGGACTATGAGGACAGACGCCGCAGGACCACTCAGGGTATTGCCCAAGCTAGGGAACGCGACAAGCTCAAACCTCAGGCGGAGAGGGCCTACAAAGGCCGTCCGGCGAACCATGAGCGCAACACCGCAATCCTGGCGATGCTAGATCGAGGTAGCAGTTGGTCGGAGGTCTGTGCGGCCACTGGCGCTTCCCGCAGCACGCTGCTGAGGCTCGTGAAGGCCCGTCAAAATACTGAAGCGTGAGCGTTCCGCTATCTGTTTTTGCGCGGCCCGTTCGGGGTATGAGTAAAGCATTCCCCATAATCTGACCACAGCCAATTGCACTGGCGTGAGATGAGATGTAAGAAATTACGGCCCAGCCTATCTGCTCTACCGTGCGTGGCGGTAAACCGGATAAGCCAGGCCGTAAACCTTTCCAGTGCTTAGGCTGGGCTACTGGGTTGATCGTAAACCGAGTCCACTTTGCACGAGTCCTGAGGGTCTATCGATGGCTTCCCACTCGCACCGCCTTCGCAGGTAGCGCCAGTAAAATCGCCAATCCACCTGCAAGCATCAGAAGCGAGATGGTGAAAATCCCGTTATCCAGACTGCCTGTCAGCTCCTTGATAAATCCGAGCAGCGCTGGGCTGACGAAGCCACCAACAACTCCAATCGAACTCACTAGTCCAATCCCGACAGCCGCAGTGGCTTTATTGAGATAGGTCGAAGGTATGGCCCAGTAGGCAATCCCTGCCCCAAATTGGAAAAAGCCAACGAAGCTCAGCACCGCAATTGTGGCCACCAACGAGTTGTTAAGGAATGGTGTGGTAGCGAGGCCGATTGCCCCCAGGATCAACGAGCCGCCCACGTGCCAGCGGCGTTCCTTCAGTCGATCCGAGCTGGCCGAGACGAAGAGCACTCCAAGGGCAGCGAAGACATAAGGAATAGCCGAAAGCGCCCCTATATGGGAAACATCATTCACCCCCAGGTTTTTAATGATTGTGGGCAACCAGAAGGTGAAGGTGTAGTTCGCGCATGCAGTGGTGAAATAGATGAACGCCAGTAGCCAAACCTTCGAATCCCCCAGCGCCAGGCGCAGCTTCGATAGGGCACCCACATGGCCCTTCTCAACAGAGGCATCTGAATCTTTTGCCATGGCATCAGCAACCACTTGCTTCTCGGCATCACTTAACCAGCGCGCCTCTGATGGACGATTGGCCAGCAGGAGATAGCAGAAGCAACCCAGCAAAACAGTAGGAAGTCCCTCAATTAGGAACATCCACTGCCAACCGCTGAGGCCGCTGACACCATTCATAGACTGCATGATCCAGCCAGAGAGTGGGCCGCCGATGATCCCGGCCACTGGAATAGCAAACATGAACTGGCCAGTGACTTTCCCGCGCCGCGTGCTCGGGAACCAGTAGGTGAGGTAGAGAATGATCCCCGGGAAGAATCCTGCCTCACAAACTCCCAGCAGTAGCCGAACGAAGTAAAACTGCTCAGGGGTTTTCACCAACATCGTTGAGGCTGATACCAGTCCCCACAGCACCATTATTCGCAGCAGAGTGATTCGAACACCTACTCGTTCGAGCCACATATTGCTAGGAACTTCGAATAACAGATAACTGATGAAGAAGATTCCTGCGCCTAATCCATATACGGCCTCAGAAAATCCGAGGTCGGCGCTCATCTGAAGTTTCGCGTACCCAACGTTGATTCTATCGAGGAAGGCTAATAGGTACGCCAAGAAAAGCAGCGGGACCAAGCGCCATGTGATCCTCCGATATACGGAGTTCTCGGTGACCAGGTATTTATGTGAGGAAGCGGGGCCACCAGAAGCGTCCACGGTGGTTTCGACATTAGCCATAGCATTGCCTCGCGATGATTATTATTGTTCTTTCTCGCCTGTGGAGTTCGAAGGCTCCCTAGATACCAAGCCTTCGTAACCTCCACTGTCAAGGGTGTTGCTTAGTGGAAACTAAAATCCGACGTTCGCAGCGCCCTTGAGCCCCAGGATCTGGCGAGCCTCATCTGGCGTGGCGATTTCATACGACAGCTCTTCGAGAATTCGACGAATTTTCTGAACCTGCTCTGCGCTGGACTTTGCTTTCACCCCTTTACCCAAGTAGATACTGTCTTCCAATCCTACCCGCACATGTCCACCCATGATTGCGCCGATGGTGAGCAGAGGCATTTGATGGCGGCCAGCCCCCAAAATCGAAAACTCATAGTTGGTGCGCCCGAATAGGCGATCCGCGACGCTACGCATCATTGTGAGGTTTTCAGGGCAAGCGCCCAGGCCACCTAGAATTCCATAAATCGACTGGATAAAGAATGGTGGCTTAATCAAACCTTCATCAACAAAGTACGCGAGATTGTAAAGGTGCCCTACATCGTAGCACTCTAACTCAAAGCGTGTGCCCGACTCACCCAGATCTTGCATGATGTGCTTGATGTCTTTGAAGGTGTTTCTGAAGATCAGATCTTCCATGCCCTCGACATATGGTTTTTCCCACTCGTGTTTCCAGTTGTCGAATTTACGAGCAATAGGATGGATCGAAAAGTTCATTGATCCCATGTTTAGTGAGCACATTTCAGGGCGTGCCCGCAGCGGATATGCGAGACGCTCTTCAAGTGTCATACGCGTGCTTCCGCCTGTAGTGATGTTGATCACCGCACCCGTTTGGCGAGCAATTTCCGGGACAAATTGATCAAACAGCGCTGGATCTGGTGATGGCCGACCATCGATGGGGTCACGAGCATGCAAGTGGACGATGGAGGCACCAGCCTCGACAGCATCGATAGCCTGCTGGGCGATTTGTTCAGGTGTGATCGGCAGATATTCCGACATGGTCGGGGTGTGCATTGCACCGGTAACGGCACAGGTGATGATAATTTTGCGGTTCTTATTGTTCATCGCTTTTACTCAGCTTGGGACGTTCCAGGGGACTTGGCGGCCACTGACTCGATGAGTCGCATAGCCAATTGCTGACGAACCCCATCGGCTTGTTCTTTTGTCCATGACCGGAGTCCTTCGCCGGATCGCATTCCTTCGTGCCCATTTGCCAGCAGGGTTTCGAGCAGCGGATTTGGAGTTTGGTCGTTACATAAATCCGGGAAAATGACTTGGTGGACTAGCTTCGTCAGTTGGAGCCCCACCAAGTCTGCGTTCTCCATCGGGCCCAGGTAGGGCAACCTCATGCCGAAGCTTTGCTTTACCACCGTATCGATAGTCTCGGCGTCACACACGCCTTGGGAGACCAGAGAGATGGCCTCCCTCCACATTGCATGTTGAAGCCTGTTACCGATGAAACCAGCGACGTCTCGATTCACCTTAACCGGTGACTTACCCAGGCTCTGGAGGAGTTCGAAGGTCGATTCAAATACGCTCAGTGAGGTGTGCTCAGTACGCACTACCTCTACCAGAGGAACGAGATGAGGAGGGTTCCACCAGTGTGTGCCGACCAGTCGCGCTCGGGCCTCGGAGCCCAGCATCTCGCCGATTTCAGTGATGGGAATGACAGAAGTGTTGCTTGCCAGCACGGTGTGTGGTGGGGCGAAGCCAGCGATATCGGCGAAGAGCTTTTGCTTCAGTTCCAGCCGCTCTGGCACAGCCTCAATGACGATATCGGCGTTGCTCACCGCCTCCCGCAAGTCTGTGAAGAGGGCAATGTTCGCGAGAATCGGCGCTGAGGCTATACCCATCTGATCGAGGTTATGGGCCACTCGCTGCGGAGCGAGGTCCAAGGTGGCCGCATCGGGATCGTAGAGCGATACTTTATGTCCGGCTTGGGCAAAAACCTGTGCAATGCCATGGCCCATGAGCCCGGCCCCGATTACACAGGCCTGTAGAATCTTGTGCATGGTGACTCCGTTTTTATCGAGCCCGTTCGGGCTTTCTTGTTGAAGTCATACTACGAGCGTGCAGATAAGCTGGTAAGGTTGCTTTAGGACAGTTACCAGTCCTATCCGGACACTCGCGCTAACGGAGGGTTGCCATGCCTGCACCTAATCAGGTCTTCCTCAATCAGAAAATATTTGCTCCATACAAGATCGCCACGCTCGTTGAAGCAGTGGCTGAGCAAGGGATCACTGCGGAAGTCGTCCTCCAGGGAACGCAGCTCGATGTCTCCCAAATCAGCGATCCAAATACGCTGACCTCGATTCATCAGTACATTGAGGCCTGCGAAAATGTCATCCGAGCCTCGGCAGACTCCTCAACTGCTTTTCAGGTTGGATCTCGTATGCATCTCTCTGCATACGGGATGTATGGGTATGCGTTGATGTGCAGTTCAACGCTGCGAGATTTTTTCGACTTCGGCGTGAAATACCACGTGCTCGCCACACCCACACTGACGATCAGTTGGCGCGAAGAAGCCGATGCCGCCATTTGGGAGTTCACGGAGGTTTACAGTCATCTCATGAGCCCAAAGGCGAGGCAGTTTCTGCTCCGCCAGCAGATGGCTCAACACGTCACTCATCTGAACGATGCGGCAGGGCCTGAGTGCCGGCCTATAAAGGCTCTGTTCGCATTTCCCACTCCTTCGGATTCGGCCAGGTATGAGCGGTTCCTAGGGTGTGAATGCGAGTTTGGCCATCAAGTGACGGAGCTTCACTACCCTCATAAGATTTTGGCCCAAGCTCCTCAGCTTGCTAATCGCCTAACCCGTACCGTGCTGCAGGAAACGTGTGACCGTCTGATAGGCAAAGCGAAGACCTCGTCAGGCTTCGCGGGTGAGGTTTACCAACTGATGATGCTGACTCCGAATCAGTTTCCGACGATGGAACAGGTCGCTCAGCAAATGCGATTGACCACCAGGACTCTACGCAGAAAGCTGGACGCGGAAGGGACGGACTTCGGAGCTATTCTTGATGACGTGAGAAGCAGCCTTGCCTTGGAGTATCTGCAAACCACTAAGATGAGCACTGAGGACATCGCAGCCAAAATCGGCTTCAGCGACAGTACAAATTTTCGACGAGCGTTCAAGCGGTGGACAGGGAAGACACCTCGGCAGGTCAGGGAGGAATCGAAGTAGTGCGCCCTACGTCTGGATGTCCGATTATGACCGTTTTGAATCCGGTTATGACCTCGCATTTTTCAGGCAGGATTCGTAGTATGCGGCGAAGGTAGACCTCATTGAGGGCCTACTCGGCAAATGGCCCAATCAAAGAATAAGAGTGCCTGACCATGCTCATACCTGTGCGACGTATCATCACGTGTGATAATTCAAACGGTCGATCTACCGTCCTCTCTGACGGTCCTGCCACTCACTGCATCGGCGGTCTCACCGAGCTGTGGACCACCGGAAAAGCTCCGCATGATCACAGTTCAACCACTGATCACGGTGAGCTGTCCAATAGCTTGGAGCCTCCCGCATCGGGCACGGTTTTCAGATTCTTTCAGATCCCTCCTGAAGCAGATACAGCTCACCTCAGTCTTGAGGAGAAGGCGAAGGCTTGGGGTGACCTGTTCGCAAGAATGAATGCGGCCCACGTTCAACCTGATACCACTCGTGATCCGGGCATGCACAAGAGTTCTACTACTGACTACATAATTCTCCTGCAAGGTTCAATCACGCTCGTGCTCGATGAAGCCGAAGTTGAAATGAAGCCGTTTGATGTAGTTATTCAGCGCGGCACCAATCACTCATGGGTAAACCGGGGTGATGTTGATGCTCTGTTGATGGCGGTCCTGGTAGACGCAAGAGGGTCTTGAAAGCTCGCTGAATTACTTAAAGCAACTCGATCCCTTAATGATTTTAGGGGGGCGGCTTTACTGTGTGCTCCACTTGTGACTTTTTGAATGCTGCTAAGTGTCAGCTTCGTTCTCGTCTGCCCGTAAAAAGGAAAATAAAAATAATGAAGATCCTTTCGATCCAGAAATTAAAACTTCAATCCAGCCTGCTCGGCGGCACAGTTGTAACGCTTTCGGTATTAGGTTTAGGAGCCCAGGCAAACGCCGAGGGGATGATCGAGGATACGAGCGCTTCGCTTAATCTGCGAAATTTTTACCACAATAGGAATTTTGTAGATCCCACTTATCCACAGGGCATGGCAGAAGAATGGGCGCAGAGCTTCATCTTGGATGTCCGCTCAGGCTTCACACAAGGGCCTGTGGGCTTCGGTGTGGATATTCTCGGGCTCTACTCCCTAAAACTTGACGGTGGGCGTGGAACTGCAGGCACTCAGCTCCTTCCAGTCCATGATGACGGCAGAGCCGCCGATGACTTCGGTCGTTTAGGGGTTGCAGTGAAAGCCCGAGTATCGAAGACAGAACTGAAGGTTGGTGAGTGGGTCTCATCGCTTCCGGTACTGCGTTCAGATGATGGTCGATCTTTACCTCAGACATTCAGGGGCGCACAGATCACATCTAAAGAAATCGAAAACGTTACACTTTATACTGGTCAGTTTCGAGGCAATAGCCCGAGAAACGATGGCAGCATGGAAAAAATGTTCATGTCTGGTAGGCCTGGAGCGGTATCTGATCGATTCAATTTTTTCGGTGGTGAGTACTCGTTCAATAACCAGGCTACTCAAGTTGGCCTTTGGTATGCAGAACTGCAAGACATCTACAAGCAGCAGTATTTTAATGCGGTACATAGTCAGCAGTTAGGCGACTGGCGGCTAGGTGCGAATCTTGGCCTGTTCTTGGGAGATGAGTCCGGTTCTGCCAAGGCAGGCGAAATGGACAACAAGACTGCCACACTGATGCTTTCTGCAAAGACCGGCGCGAATACGTTTTATGTAGGATTACAGGGCGTCTATGGAGATACAGGTTGGATGCGTGTTAACGGGGCCGCTGGCAGTGCGCTCGCGAACGATACTTTCATTTCAAGCTACGATTTTGCCAAAGAGCGCTCTTGGCAGATTCGTCATGATTTCAATTTTGTAGCCTTGGGAATACCTGGTCTGACAATTATGAACCGCTACCTGTCGGGTAGTAATATTCATGCCGATGCAGTGACTGACGGAAAAGAGTGGGGGCGCGAGTCCGAGCTCGCGTATGTTGTGCAGAGCGGACCGCTGAAAGACATGTCTATCAAATGGCGAAACTCTTCGCTAAGAAGAGATTTCAGTAATTTCGATATTGATGAGAATAGGGTGATTATAAATTACCCAGTTAAGTTTTTATGACCAACTTTCTTGACTGCAGGTGATTATGAGCGACGTACTTGACGGAAGAGGCATGCGGGCAGCAGTCATGGGGGAGCCGTTTGTAGAGCTGGCTATGCGCAGCGCCAACGGGTTCACTCTACCGCTCCAGGAGTTCATCAATGATCATGCCTGGGGAAGTGTGTGGCTTAGAGAAGGCATCTCCCTCAAGCTTCGAAGCTTGGTGACAATCGCCGTGCTGACTGCTTTGAAATCACCAAAGGAACTTTCTGGGCATGTGCGCGGGGCTCTTAACAATGGCTGTACTCCGGAGGAGATCCAGGAGGTCATTCTTCACTGCGCGGTTTATGCCGGTGTACCCGCTTCTGCGGAAGGCTTCCGTGTGGCTAGAGCCGTGATTGAGGAGGATATTCCAGGTCCAGTTCAGTCATGACGGCAAGCGGCGAGAATTGCTAGAGGGGACGTAGGAGCACGGGCTGTCCTCTGCGCCAACAAGCGTGATCCCTGCGGCCGCTAGTGATAGCGCTGTGGTAATCCTGTGGTAACCTCGCCAGCCCTGCACGCGATTGCACCCGAATTCATTGGTCGCCACACCCCGGTTCGATTCCTATCGTTCCTGTCTCCGGCACCAGATTCAGTTGGCCAGCTTGTTCGCGGCCCCAGCAAAGCCCGCCTTGTGCGGGTTTTTTTGTGGCTGTTTTTTAGCCTGCTGACCTGCGTGTTTTTGACGTAAGGGCGCACGGTTTTCTAGATAGTGGATATCTGTAGATTCTGTTTTGGTCAACGTTTACGGGAAAAAACCAAAATTTCTCTAGATAATGATTTTCTGCGGCCAGAAAATAAGCACATTGTATGAATGCTCCACGCCATCAGTAGGAGCGGCCTTGTGTCGCGAAAGGGCCGCAAAGCGGCCCCAGCATCTGTAGACCCCAACGCTAAGCACGCCCGCCTTGGCCTTCCGGAGGATCGTGTCCCGGGAAGTGGTGTAACTCATCATGGCTCTGGCCACTGAGTTCGCCGTTTAGTTGATCACGGCCGACAGCTTGGCTTGAGGATTATCGCTGACCGCCTCGAAAGCCTCCAATTGCATGTAGCGCCTTTGCAGGCACCACTCGTCGTTCTGCTCCAACAGCATCGCCCCAACCAGCCGCGTGATGGCCGGATCGTTGGGGAAAATCCCCACAACATCGGTGCGGCACTTGATTTCGGCGTTCATGCCCCTTTCTCAACCAGCTCGGTCAATCTCAACCAGCTAGGTCAATGCGATAGTGGGCTTGGTCATCGTGGTTCTCCTGGTGAAGGTTAAGTCCGCAAACTCAACGTTAGCCAAGAACCACGATGACCATCCTCTTTCGCCCGCAGGGCGCCTTCGGCTGGTTCAGTTACACCACTTCCCGGGACACGGTCTTTCTCGTTCGCTGGCACCACAGAGAAGCCCGCCTTGTGCGGTTTTTTTATACCTGTTTCTGTTAGGTCGTTATCAGGCCTTAGATGATGCGGCAGGTGGATGGCTTGAGTGTACCGGCGTTTTGATATCGAGCGCCGCCGGCGCGGCGCTTGATCTACGGGGCGCCGCAAAGGCCTCGGCATGCACTCCCCACGGCAATCCGTGAAGGATCTTTTTTATCCACGTCTTGCAGCGCATCGCCGAACACCCGATCAATCGGGTCGATAAACTGCCTCCCGTGGTACGGTTCTTTCGCCCTACTGAACTCTGCGAGGTGGCCTTACCCATGGTCAAAACTGTTCGCTTGCCCAAACCCGCGGCCGACCTGTTGTTGCTGCACATTGAATTGAAATGCATCGAGCCGGCCATCTGGCGCCGCGTGGCGGTACCGGAAAACATCACCCTGGGCAGATTGCATTCAGTGATCCAGGTCGTGATGGGATGGGAGGGTGGGCACCTGCATGAATTTGAAATTGCCGGTGAGAATTACGGCATACCCGACCCCGATGGCTGGGGGCCGCCGGTAAAGCCGGAAGCGCGCAAGACCTTGGTCAAAGCTTTGTGCGGGAAGAAGAGTTTCCGCTATGTGTATGACTTTGGTGACGGCTGGGATCACCGGATCAAAGTCGTGAAAGTGCTGCCCGCCATCGCCTGTCCGCAGGTGCCGTACTGCGTCGATGGTGCCAATGCCTGCCCGCCGGAAGATGTGGGCGGTGAGCCGGGTTATGCCGAGTTTCTTCAAGCCATGGCAGACCCCAATCACCCAGAGCATGAGGCCATGATGGAATGGCATGGGGATATCTTCGACCCGGCGGCTTTTGACTGTGAGCTTACAAATGGTTGGCTGAAGGAAATCCGGGTCTGACAGTACCGTGCGGTGCGGATTCTCGCGCTTTGCGACTTACCGGGACACGATCCCCGGCACGGCGCATGATCTACGGGGCGCCGCAAAAGGCCTCGGCACGCACTCCCAAATTCGCCACTTCCACGGCAATCCGTGAAGAACCTTTTTAAAGTACTTGAGGAGCTCGTTCCGAACTAGCTACAGCATGAACGCGATTGCCAATTCGGGTTAGTTAATTCCTACTGAACAAGTGGCACTTGTCCTCGTGCTAGCACCCTTGCGAAAGCGATCACTAAGGGGATAGATTGTTCCAGTCGCCGAATCATTGGCGACGCGATCCTGATTCGTAGAAGCCGAAAAGCTCATCGGCATCCAGGCGGCATTTTGCCAGGCTTGCTTTTCGTCTATGGCGGTGCTGCGCGGGACACCTGATGGTGTGCTGGATTCCTTTCGCTCCAGTCGGCCAACCCGCGTACCGCCGCCACCCGAACTCACCCACTGCATTTGCTTTTTGGGGGAGGCGCCGTTTCATGTCATGGCGGCTGTGTGTGGGCAGGCTTCGGCCTGGCCGGGTTTCCAAGTTCCCCGGTATTCCTACCCCATACAAAGCTGCCACCCCCCAATCCTGCCGGAAGTAGCGATTAGGGTGCTGAGTAACATCCCAAGCCTGATCCTTGCGGGCGACCGTGACAGTTCAGCATGATTGTCGCGCCCTAGCGCGCTATGGCGTGCTGTCGTGACAACTTCTACGGCTCATGATGCACTTTCGGACCACACTGAACCTTGCGGAAGCTGGCCTGGAGGGATAAATTCATCGGGTCGCAACCAATTGTGCGACCGGGTTTGGCGACCCGTATGAAAAGGCGCAACGGCGCCCCGATCACGATTGCAGGCGCTTTTTTTGCGTCCGCTGTCTCGTGTAATGGCGGCTGTGCGTGGGAGACCCTCGGGTCTGCCGGGTTCCTTTTCCTCGGTTCGCCAACCTGCGTACAGCTGCCACCCTAATCGTTTGGCGACGGTCAGCGTGGTGCTCCAACCGAAAAGGACCTCATGCATGCTTACCGTAAGTCTATCCAGGATCCTCGCATCCGTTCTCCGCCGCCGTCGCCCTTCGCCGGCTCCTGAACCCCACCGTTTCTACCCCATCTACGACCCATCCCGTCCGCACAGCGCACCCAAGCAGGTGCCCCATGACTGACCAGGAACGCTTGTCCACAATCCAGAGCTACGCCTGGACTCTCGAACTGCTCGGCGAAGCCTTGGTGCAGCATGACGAGATGCTCGAGTGTGAACACAACCCTCACTTGAGCTTCCGGAACACCGCAGGTATCCACCAAGCCATACGGATCATCAGCCAGCTGGCC
This sequence comes from Pseudomonas putida, assembly GCF_016406145.1. NCBI lineage: Bacteria > Pseudomonadati > Pseudomonadota > Gammaproteobacteria > Pseudomonadales > Pseudomonadaceae > Pseudomonas > Pseudomonas putida. Next base: position 4,993,293 of record NZ_CP066306.1, on the reverse strand, counting down.
AGTGAGCAGTGCGCGAAAGTGAGCCTGTTGAAGGGCGAAGCCTGCTAAGGAGGGGCTCATCCGGTTACAGGGCACGTTCAGGTACCTCCCGATCATGCGTTTTAGCCTGTAAACCGTCCCTGCCTTGAACCGCGAACGCGGCCTCCGGTTCGTACCGGAGGCCCGCCCACACAGCGTGCCCTTCGATTGAAACCTCACCCGCTCACGCTTCGTGCGCCGCACCCGGCAACTGCACGGGCTTCGGTCGCAACAGCGTGCTCAACCCCAGCAACAACACCGCACCGATGGCCATTATCCCCCAGGCCCAGTGCAACGAACTGAGCTGGTCACGCACGATGCCGGCAATCAGTGGCATGGTCGCTGCGATCAGGTAGCCACCGCCCTGTACGAACGCCAGCAAGGCGCCGGCTTCGGTTGGCGAGTGGGTGTGGTCGAGGGTGACGATGAGCGACAGCGGGAACAATGCGCCGATGCCAAGCCCCAGGCACAGGGTGGCCACCACCGCGAGCTGCACGGGGGCGAGCATCAGGCAGGCCAGGCCGGCAAGCAACAGCAGTATCACCACGGTCAGCGGCTGTCTGCGGCCTGGGTAGCGCTGAATGAGGGCTGAAACCAGTAGGCCGGCGATGACCTCGGTGACGGTGAGGGCGCCAAGCAGGTAACCCGCCTGGGTGGCCGTCCAGCCCAATTCAACATAAAACGGCGGCAACCAGGCCAGCACCAGGGTGTAGGCACCCGTGCCAATGCCGAAGAACAACAACAGCAACCAGGCTCGCCCGCTGCGGTACGGCAAGGTGGCATCGCTGTGGCTACCGGGGTCGCTGCCGGCGGCAAGCAACCAGGCGATCAAGCCGACCAGCGCCGGCAACGCTGCAACTCCCAACGTCAGTTGCCAGCCGAAGGTGCTGGCACCCGGCGCCGCAAAGGCAGCGGCCAGCGCGGCGCCGCCCATGATGCCGGTGGTGAACAGCCCCATCAGCATGCCGGCGCTTTGCGGGTGGCTGCGCTTGATGAACGCGGGCATCAAAGCCTGGATGACCGCAATGCCGACCCCGCCCAACGCGGCTGTTGCGATCAGCGCCGTGCCGGACGTGATATAGGCCCGTGCGGCGCAGCTGATGACGATCAGCGTGATACCCATCGCCACACCTCGCACTTCACCTACCAGGCGCAGCAGCCAGGGGCCGGACAGCGCGAACAACCCCATCATCATCACTGGCAGGGTGGTCAGCAGGCCGCCTTGGGCGTTGCTCAGGCCCAGGTCTTGTTGCAGGGTGCCGAGCAAGGGGCCGATGGCCGCCATGATGGGGCGTAGGTTCAAGCCGATCAGCATGGCCAGTAGGCCGATGCACGCTTTGCTTGGCAGATCACGCATGTTGAAGTGGCTCCTGCAGGAAGGTGCATATCGCCTGGTTGAAGGCCTGGGCGTACGGAATGTTGAATACGTGGCCGTCACCCGGCAGGGTGATCTGGCGGGCGTGGTCGATACGTTGGGTGATGTCTTCGGCTTCCGAGCGTGGGCTGATGAGGTCGCCTTCGGCGGCGAGCACCAGGGTTGCCGCTTGGATTGCTGGCAATTGATTGCTCAGGTCGTAGCGCTTCATGCCATTGCACCAGCGGATCTGGCTTTGCGCTGACAGTTGAGCGGCCTGGGCGTGCCAGGCCTGGTACAGGCATTGGCCTTCGGCCGAGGCGGCATAATCAGCGCCAACCAACGCCGGCCAGGTGGCCTTGAACCGCTTCAGGCAGCCGTCCGCTTGCGCAAGGTTTGCGGCCCAGTCGTTCAGCAACCCCTGGCGGTACGTGCTGTTCATGCTGGCGAATGTGCCGGCGACCACCAGTTGCTGTACGGCCTCAGGTGCATGGCAGGCCATTTCGAGCGCCACCATGCCGCCCAGGGAGAGGCCGATCAGGTGGGTGCTTTCCAGCCCCAGGTGGTCGAGCAGTGCCAGCATTTCCAGTGCCTGGGCATGGGCCGTGATACCTTCGGGCGCTTCGCTGGACGCGCCGTGGCCCAGCAGGTCGGATACGATAACGCGGTGGCCCAGGCTGAGCAGCGCACTGGCCTGGGGCGCCCAGGCGCGCCCGCTGTTGCCCAGGCCGTGCAGCAGCAGCACTGGGCTGCCAGCGCCTGAGTCGTAGTAGTAGTGCCGATGCGGTCCGTGTATGAAAAATGCCATGTGTTCTCCTGATCCTTCAGTCGTATCGTCAGCAAGATAACTTAACGTTAAGATAGTTTAAAGGCGTCGGAGTTCAGGAGTTTGCGCGGGTTAACAATTGATCAATTGCCCGGTGAAGGGGAGCTATGAACGATCATGTGGATTTCGTCGTCGCGCAGTGGGCGCAGGCGATGCCCTCGGTGGACGTCACATCCATGGAGATTTTCGGGCGCATGGCGCGCATCCAGAAGCATCTGGAGCGCATGCGTGCCGAAGCGCTGGCACAGTACGGCTTCAAGGAAGGCGAGTTCGATGTGCTGGCGACGCTGCGAAGGGCAGGGGCGCCGTACCGCCTGACGCCAACCGAGCTTTACCGCTCGCTGCTGATCACATCCGGGGCGATGACCAACCGGCTGGCCCGGCTGGAAAGCGCCGGCATGGTCGAACGTATTGCCGACGACCACGACAAGCGCAGCTACCAGGTTGCACTGACCGCGGCAGGTAAGGTGTTGATTGAGAAGGCTCTGCTTACACATACTGAGATTCAGGAGCTGGTACTGGCCCCTTTGAGTGCGAAGCAGCGCGCAGGGTTTGCGCAGCTGTTGAAGCAGATGCTCGCGTGTCTGCCTGGCGAAGGGGCGCCCAGCCAATGAACTGGAAAATTCAGGAGGAATTTTCATGCTGCACAGCAACTACCTCAAGCAGTTGGATCTGCAGGACATCGTGGTGTTTCTCAACCTGCTCGAGTTGCGCAGCGCCAAGCGCACCGCCGAGTTGATGAGCGTCAGCCAGCCCACCGTCAGTTATTGCCTCAAGCGCCTGCGTGGCTGCTTCGATGACACGTTGTTCGCTTCTTCCCAGGGTGTGCTGCTCCCCACCACCAAGGCCGAGAAAATCGCGCCCTACCTGCGCGTGGTGGTTGAATCGGTCAACCGCTGCGCGGAAGACGACAGCACGGTTTCGCCGCAGGCCGTGCGCAAAATCTGGAGGCTCTGCGCCCCGGAATATTTCGAGTTGTCATTCCTGCCACAGGCCCTGGCGGTGTTGTCCCGCACCCACGGCAATACCTCGCTGCACCTGGATCGCCTGAGCCGTGACTTGCCAGTGGACCGGCTGATATCCGGCGAAATCGACATCGCCATCGGTTTTGGCCCGGGCTATCACCAGATGCATCCCGAATTGCAGTGGCAGCCTGTGCTCAATGACGACTTCGTGTGCCTGACCAGCCAGAAAACGCTGGCCAACGAAGGTGCCATGAACCTCGATGAATTCTGTGCATCGCCCCATGTCTTCCCTACGCCATGGGTCTCGGAAAAGAACATGGTCGACAGCTGGTTGGACAAGGTCGGCCGTTCACGCAATGTGCTGGTGCGCGCCAACGGCTATCAGGCCTGCGTGAACATCGTTGCCGCTGTGCCTTCCACCTTGGCATTGCCGGCGCGCTTGTTGCCGCACCTGCGCATCGCCCCGCAAGTCAAAGTCTGCCAACCGCCGCTTGGCTTCCCCAGTTTTACTCTAGACATGATCTGGGCACGCGATCGCAGCGACAGCAAGGATATTTCCAGTTTGCGCTCGTTGATCGAACAAGTGGCCGAAGCCCTGTTGACGGAACGATGACACGGCATATTTAAATTTTCGCAACGCCTTTAGATTTCTTAAAACCAACAGCGTGCTCATTTCTCTTACTGTGTGGTCATCGGGTAGCGGATGCCTACCTGAACCCACAGTTCACGGAGGAATGAGTCATGTTGGCGCAAGTTCAACCCTGGGTGTTCCCTTATTATCGGCAACCGACACCCTGCTACGGTTTTGAATGTGTAGTTGCTGTTGACCGTGACATGCGCGTCAGCGAGGTTATCAGCGGTGCAACACTTTACGAAGACCTGGCCCATAGCGGTGCGGTGATCTACCGCGATTTCGCAGATACCCTTGCAGACTTCAATGAGTTCGTCAGCGCACACTCGTCGCGCGTCACCTTTGACCCGGCGCGCAAGGCGGCCACCACCAACACCGCGGAAATCGAGGCGGGGGTGCACGAGATGGGGCTGCACCGCGAGAATGGCAACCTGCCGTTCAACCCTGACCTGCAGTGGTTCTATTGCCTGGAAGCGGCTTCGGTCGGTTCGCAAACTACCCTGTGCGATGGCCAACGGGTGTTGTTCGACTTGTCGGCTAAAACCCGAAAGTTATTTGAGCAGCGCGATATACGTTATGCCCGGCGTATTCCATGGCAGAACGTAAAACGCTTCCTCAGTATTGAACTTCAGCTACCGCTGGACGCCATTACGGATGACCACCTGCAGCAGGTCAATGATCAAGTAGCGGGGCAAACTTACCGGCGCATCGATCAAAACCTGATTGCTTCGGAGTTGATTATTTCCGCTGTGGAAACCAGTTGTTTCAGTGGTCGCAAGGCCTTCTGCAATTCGATGCTGGGCCCCAGCGTCAATTACGAGCCGCCGCGTATTACCTGGGCTGATGGCGAAGATATTGCCCTTGAAGTCTGGGATGAAATCAAGGAAGTGACCGAGCGCAATACCTACAGCCACTTCTGGCAGAAAGGCGACATCGTCGTGATCGACAACACCCGCGTCATGCACGGCCGCCGCCGGCTGGATGACACTTCGCGGCGCATTTTCGGCGCCCAGAGCTACCGCATCGGAGGTAACGGCCAATGATCAGCAAGAAAATGCAGGACTACCTGGCGGCAACGCCCGACCGCATCGTCATCCGTGAGATGGATGGCCGCACCCATACGCTGCACGAACTGCGTCGCGATGTGATGCGCTTGGCCAGTGCCCTTGAAGGGCGTGTGGGGCGCTGTGAACGCAAGGTATTCGGTATCGCCATGCGCTCATGCTACGAGTGGGTCTACACGCTACTGGCCATTCAGAAAGTCGGTGCGGTGCTGTTGCCGGTGCCCATCGAGTTTTCCGACGACCAGATCGGCAGCCTGCTGGGCAAGGCCGCAGCGGTGTTCGTCAGCGATGAAAAAACCGCCAACCGCCTGCACGGCATCCTGCCGGACAAGGCCTGCTTCATTCCGGGCCAGCTGATGAACCAGGCCATCGGCGAGGAGTGGCGCAACGAGGATGAGTTGATCCCGGAGGGCATCGTTTCGATCATCCATACCTCAGGCACCACCTCCAAACCCAAGGGGGTGATGATTCGCGACGAGGCGGTGGGGCTGTTGGTGGACAACGTCATGAAGCGTCTGCCACAACAACCGCTGCACTACTTCTCGATCGTGCCGATGAGCTTGTTGATCGAGCAGGTGCTCGGCGTTTTCATCCCGATCCTGTCGGGCGGTACGCTGACGTTGATGCCCGAGGGCGTGACCGAATATGGCGCGGCGAGCGGCAATGCCCGGCAGTACCTGGAGCTGATTGCACCCAACCAGCCCAATTTCCTGTACCTGCCGCCCAAGTTGCTTGAGGAGGCCAATGGGCTGCTTGAGCATTGCACGGTCGAGCAGCTGTTCGGCCCGCAACGGCCGCACATCATCACCGGTGGCGCGAAGATTCCGGCCACAGTGCTGGAGGCGCTGGAAGCGCGCGGCGTGCAGGTGTTCGAGGCGTATGGCCTGAGCGAGAACTCATCGATCATCTCGCTGAATTCGCCCGCCGAGCGGCGCATTGGCTCTGCGGGCAAGCTGCTCGACGGTATCGAACCCAAGCTGGTCGATGGCGAACTGCTGGTGCGCACGCCGACCCTGTGCGCGGGGTACTACAACGCTGACGATACCGCCTGCGACCTGTCCGACGGCTACTTGCATACCGGTGATATCGCCGAATTTCGCGACGGCTACCTCTACATCACCGGGCGCAAGAAACACGTGATCATCCTCTCCACGGCGCGCAACATCTCGCCGGAGTGGGTGGAGAACGTCTACAAGGAGAGCCCGCTGGTGGACGACATGATCGTCATGGGGGAAGGCAGGGACGAGCCGTGCGCCATCGTGCTCAGTGCTGCGGGCGCGGAGCGCGTACGCAGCGAAATGGCGCGCCTGGAACATCGCCTTGCCGATTTCGCCCGGGTTCGCCAGGTGCGCGTCATCGAGGATATCGCTTTGTTCCGCGAGCAGTTCTACACCGTCACCGGGCGGCCGCGGCGCGCGGAAATCGAGGCCCGCTTCATCGATCAGATGTACGCCTGAGTACGAGGGAGCCAGCATGTACATCGTGCGTAATTTCTATAAAGGCCGGCCCGGCTACCGATGCCTGCAAGAGGCGGTGCGGGCGCACTACCTCAAGCACTACCAGGCAACGCCAGAACCTGAGCCCGATCTGTTCGTATGCCTGACCGACCCTAACGGTGGCGCCCCGGGCTATGCCTGTGCCGGCATCAGTTACGGCGATTCCGGCAAGCTCTTCAGTGAGTATTACCTGGATCAGGGCTTGGATGAGCGCTTTGGGCTGGACCGCGCCCGTATCGCCGAAGTGGGCGCTTTCGCTTCATTTCGCAGCGGCAGCGGTGCAGGCAAGTACCTGCTCAACAATGTCATCAAGACCCTGGCGCTGCGCAACTTCGGCCTGGTGGTGCTGACCGCTACCGAACAGGTGCGCCAGTTGCTGGCGCCGATCGTCGACAACCTCGAAGACCTGGGCGGCGCGGACAGAGGGCGGGTCCGGGACCCAGCCGTCAACTGGGGTTCCTATTACGACCACAGGCCGCGGGTGGTGGTGTCGCGTTTGTCATCGCCCAGCATCTGGATGAGTGCACCTGCGCCAGGCCTCGCCCAGCCCCATTTCGCCAATCAGGCATCTGCCTGACCTGATCACCATGCCGGGCACCACTGTGCCCGGTGTGCTGGAGGTAAGCATGAACGCGACCAAGCGTTACGAGAATTTCATTGTGTTCCTGGCGCCGCTGATCAACAGCGTTGGCGGCATCGCCATCGACCTGTATGCGCCCAGCATTCCTTCCATCGGCCGGGAACTGTCGGCCAGCCCTGTATTGATGCAGAACACCATCACCATCACCCTGCTGTTCTACGCGATCGGCCAGCTGTTCTTCGGGGTCATGGCCGATGCCCGCGGGCGCAAGCCGGCGGTTCAGCTGGGCCTTGCGGTGTTCCTCGGCGGCAGCCTGCTGGCAACGGTTGCCACCTCGATAGAAATGCTGCTGCTGGCCCGAGCGCTGCAAGGGTTCGCTATTGGCGCTTGCCAGGTGGTCGCGCGGGCTTTGCTGGTGGACGTCGTCAAGGGGCCTCGCTTCTATGTGGCGATCATCTACCTGAGCCTGGCATTTGGCCTGGGCCCGGTGATCGCGCCCTACGTCGGTGGGCTGATCGAAGTACATCTGGGGTGGCGCTACAACTTCGTGCTCTATGCGGTATACGCGGTGATCGTGCTTGCCTTCGTGCTGGCGGGGCTCAAGGAATCGCTGGCGGTGACGGGCAGGCGCAGTGCACTGCAGACCATCGCAGGCTATCGCTGCATCCTGGCCGACAGTCGCTTTCGTTCCTCGGTCGTCGTGCTCGGTTCCAGTTTCTCTGCCTTCTTGCTGTGGAACGTGTTCGGGCCGCACATCGTCCAGGAACGCCTCGGGCACAGCGCTCAGTACTTTGGTACCACGGCGCTTGCGGTAGGCAGTTGCTACCTGGTGGGGACCTTGGTAAACCGCGTGCTGATCCGTTACGTCAATGCGCATGCCTTGATGTGGGCCGGGATGGCGCTATTCCTGCTCGGTGTGGCAGTGATCGCCGCGATGCCGGGCGGTTTGAACCTGGTGACGATCCTGGGTGGCATCATGCTGGTCGCTTTTGGCCAAGGTTTCATCTTCTCCAATGCCATGGCCCGTTCCATGTCCCTGTTCCCGGACCGGGCAGGGGTAGCGGCAAGCCTGCAGGGGTGCTTGATGCTGGTGTTCGGCGCCGTTGCCTCAGGCATCGTCAGTGCCTTGCCGTTGACATCCAACCTGGCTATCGCCGGCGTGTTCCTGATGCTGTGGCTGGTTTCCCTGTCGGGCATGCTGAGCGTGCGGATGCAGCGGCAGGCGTCGGTGGCCTGAGGCCACGCAGTGCCGGGTGGGCTGGCTTGCGGGGCGCTGCAACGCCCCGGCATGCGCTGTCAGCGGATCAGCGCGGGGAGCGCTCGTACGTAAACCAACTCACTGATGAGCTCTATCAGCGTCTGCGTGATCACCGCCGCTGCCGCCAGCGCACGCATGTCTTCGGGCAATGCGAGCGCCAGCGGCAACACCACCAGCGAATTGCGCGTCGCGCTGCTGAATGTCACCGAGCGGGCCTCGGCCACCGGCAAACGCAGCAGCCGCGCCGAGGCAAACCCGAGCACCGGCGCCAGCAGCATGAAGCCGATGTACACCGGGATCACCGGCAGCAGGCGGTCGAAATCGCGCACTACCACGGCAATCTGCGAGCCGATCACTGCCACCAACACCAGTGCCATCGCCGGCACCGGCATCCACGCCCAGGCCTGATTCCACACAGAAACGCTACGTGACCGGCGTGCTCCGGCCGAGGTGAGCACCGCCAGGATCAGCGGCAGCACAATCAGCAGCACGAACGCCTCCACGAATGGCGTGATGGAAATCGCCACTTCGCTGCTGTCACCCAGCATCACCGCCAGGTACACCGGCAACAGCACCAGTTGCACCAGCAACAGCACGGGGGTGGCGGCGAGGGTGAGGCGCGAGTCGCCTTTGCCGATGTGGGTGAATACCACCACGTAGTCGATGCAGGGCGTCAGCAGCACCAGCAGGGCGCCGATGAGGATGGCCGGATGCTCGACCAAGCCTCGGGTGGCGGCCCACACCAGTAGCGGGACGAAGATGAAGTTGGCCAGCAGCAGCGCGGCCATGAAGCGGCGGTTGCCCAGGCCTTGGCGCAGGTCGAGGAAGGGGATTTGCAGGAACATCGCGTACATCAGCACGGCGATGGCGGGGGTGACCAGTGCTTCCAGGTGGCGCGCGGTGTCGGTGGCCAGCAGGCCGAAGGCAGCGGCGGCGAGCACGGCGGCGAAATACAACGCAATCTGATGGGTTTCGAGTTGCTCTCTGGTCAAGGCGGCGTCCTGGCGTTCGCGGTGGGCGTGAGGGTGCACAGGGTAATACGCTGCGCCGCAATTGTGGTCGCCCGCTTGTTGTGGCTTGCAATGGCAAGGCTTGCCCGCAGGCATGAAAAAGCCCGGCACAAGGGCCGGGCTTTTCACATCAGGCTATCGCCAATCAGTTGCCGTACACCGGCAGCTTCTTGCAGATGGCCTTGACCTTTTCACGTACGGCGTCGATGACGGCGTCGTTGTTCAGGTCGGCGAGGATGTCGCAGATCCAGCCGGCCAGTTCTTTACACTCGGCTTCTTTGAAGCCGCGGGTGGTGACGGCCGGGGTGCCGAAACGCAGGCCCGAGGTCACGAACGGGGAACGTGGGTCGTTAGGTACCGAGTTCTTGTTGACGGTGATGAAGGCTTTGCCCAGGGCGGCGTCAGCGTCCTTACCGGAGATTTCCTGCTTGATCAGCGACAGCAGGAACAGGTGGTTCTGGGTGCCGCCGGAAACGACGTCGAAACCACGCTCGATGAACACGCTGGCCATGGCCTGGGCGTTCTTCACCACTTGCTGCTGGTAAGCCTTGAACTCAGGCTGCAGGGCTTCCTTGAAGCAGATGGCCTTGGCCGCGATGACGTGCTCCAGCGGGCCGCCCTGGGCGCCCGGGAAGACGGCGGAGTTCAGCTTCTTCTCGATGTCGGCGTTGGCACGGGCCAGGATCAGGCCGCCACGCGGGCCGCGCAGGGTCTTGTGGGTGGTGGTGGTGACCACGTCGGCGAACGGCACCGGGTTCGGGTACACGCCAGCGGCAACCAGGCCGGCAACGTGGGCCATGTCGACGAACAGGTAGGCACCTACTTTGTCGGCGATGGCGCGGAAGCGCGGGAAGTCCAGGACCTGCGAGTAGGCCGAGAAGCCGGCAACGATCATTTTCGGCTTGTGCTCGACGGCCAGGCGCTCGACTTCGTCGTAGTCGATCAGGCCGTTGGCATCGATGCCGTACTGGATGGCGTTGTACAGCTTGCCCGAGGAGCTTACCGAAGCACCGTGGGTCAGGTGGCCACCGTGGGCCAGGCTCATGCCCAGGATGGTGTCACCGGCCGACAGCAGGGCCAGGTAGACAGCGGCGTTGGCCTGGGAGCCGGCGTGCGGCTGAACGTTGGCGTAGTCGGCGCCGAACAGCTCCTTGGCGCGGTCGATGGCCAGTTGCTCGACCACGTCGACGTACTCGCAACCACCGTAGTAACGCTTGCCCGGGTAGCCTTCGGCGTACTTGTTGGTCAGGACCGAACCCTGGGCTTCCATGACGGCTGGGCTGGTGTAGTTTTCCGAAGCGATCAGCTCGATATGCTCTTCCTGGCGCAGAGCTTCTTGCTGCATGGCTTCGAAGAGCTCGGCGTCGTACTTGGCAATGGTCAAATCACGGCTGAACATAACGGTCCTCAAGGATCGGGCTGAATTGGGGGGGCATTCTAACCGATTGATTCGCGCCTGGCATATGAAGTGGCATCAAGTCGCGGACCAATGGCTTTCATGTTGCATCCCGCGCCCTGCCTGGGCTGGATGGGGGCGGGAGTTGACTTTGAAGTCCGGTTTGAACAGGTCAGGGCCGCGCCGGCGGGCACCGGATCACTGGAACATGAACAGCGTCTCGTTGCTGAACTGCGCCTCGAACTGGCTGGCCGGCATCGGCCGCCCGAACAGGTAGCCTTGCACCTCGTCACAGCCATGCTCACGCAGGAACTCCAGCTGCTCGTGGGTTTCGACGCCCTCGGCGATCACCGCCAGGTTCAGGCTGTGCGCCATGGCGATGATCGCCCGGGCGATCTGCGCGTCCTGCTCGCCCTCGGGCAGCCCGTCGACGAAGGTGCGGTCGATCTTCAGCACGTCGATGGGGAACTGCTTGAGGTAGTTGAGCGACGAGTAGCCGGTGCCGAAGTCGTCCACCGCAATGCTCAGGCCCAGCACCTTCAGGCTGTCGAGTATCTGCATCGCTTCGTTCACATCGCGCATCAGGATGCTTTCGGTCAGCTCCAGTTCCAGGCACGCAGGCGGCAGGCCGGTTTCTTCGAGGACGGTGGCGATGCGCTTGCCCAGCTGGCCGTCGGAGAACTGCCGGGCCGAGATGTTCACTGACACCTTCGGCACACGCACCTTGGCCTTGTGCCAGGCCTTGAGCTGGCGGCTGGCCTCGCGCAGCACCCAGTCGCCGACATCCACCACCAGCCCCAGCTCCTCGATCACCGGGATGAAGTCGCCCGGCGGCACCAGGCCGCGCGTGGGGTGGCGCCAGCGCAGCAGCGCCTCGGCACCGGTCAGGCGCTTGCCGTCGCCGCTGAACTGCGGCTGGTAGTAGAGGATGAATTCGTTCTGCTCCAGGGCATGGCGCAGGTCGCTTTCCAGCTCCAGGCGCTCCAGGGCGCTGGCATTCATCTCGGCCTGGTAGAACTGGAAGTTGTTCTTGCCTCGCTCCTTGGCGTGGTACATGGCGGTGTCGGCGTTCTTCATCAGTTGGCTCAGTTCGCCGCCGTCCTGCGGGCTGAGGGCGATGCCGATACTGGCGGTGACGAAGAACTCGCGGCCTTCGAGCACGAATGGCCGCACCAGGCTGGCGAGGATGTTCTCGGCCACATGGATGGCGCGGTTGAGCGCCATTTCGCGGGTAGCGCGCGATTGCAGCAGCAGGGTGAACTCGTCACCGCCCATGCGCGCCACGGTGTCGTCATCGTCGACACAGGCCAGCAGGCGCAGGGCCATGTCCTTGAGCATGCGATCGCCCGCAGCGTGGCCCAGGGAGTCGTTGATCGGCTTGAAACGGTCCAGGTCGAGGAACATCAGTACCACCCACGACTTCTGCCGCTCAGCTTGTTGCAGGGCGGTGTGCAGGCGGTCCTGGAACAGCGTGCGGTTGGGCAGGTGGGTCAGGGCATCGTAATAGGCCAGGCGATGAATGCGCTGTTCGCTGGCCTTGCGTTCGCTGATGTCCGTGAAGAAACACACGTAGCTGGCCAGGTCGCCCTCGTCATCGAGCACCGCGGTGATACCGACCCAGGCCGGGTAGTGCTCGCCACTGCGGCGCTTGAGCCACACTTCGCCTTCCCAGCTGCCGCGCAGGTGCAGCTGTTTGAGTACGTAGCGTAGGTGGCCCTCCTGCTGGTCGTCTACAGTCAGCATGCTTGGCAGCTGGTCGAGCACATCGCTGACCGAATATCCGCTGACCCGGCTGAACGCTTCGTTGGCCTGCACGATATACCCGGCCGGGTCGGTGATGAGGATGGCCGAGGTTGAGTGTTCGAAGACCGTGGCGGCCATGCGCAGGTCTTTTTCCGCACGGCGTTGCTGGCTGATGTCGCGGCCCACGCCCAGCACACCCTCGAAGCGCTCGCGGTCGTCCCACACCAGCACCAGGCGCAGCTCGATAGGGATCTTGCGGCCATCGGCGCGCAGGCAGTCGAACAAAAACAGCTGGTTGGGCAGGTGCTGGCGCAGTTGTGCCAGCTGTTCCCGGTCGCCCATGGCCTTGCTGACCCGTTCCATCAGGCTGTAAATGCCGGTGAGCTGGGACGGGTTGGCGACGATCGACTGCCAGCCGTTCTCAAAGATCCAGTCGGTGTTGTAGCCCAGCACTGCCTGCACCGAGGGGCTGACGTAGTTGAGCTGCAGCTTGCTGTCGGTGGAGAAGATCACATCGCTGATGCTTTCGGCGAGCATGCGGTAGCGCTGCTCGCTGTCGCGTAGCGACTGGCTGGCCTCGATCTGCACAGTGACGTCCTTGCCCACACCGATGATGCGGGTAACCTGGCCATCGCTGTCGCGGGTCAGCACTTGTTCACGGATGTCGTAGCAGCGCCAGCCGCCGTCACGGTGGCGGAAGCGCAGCTGGCAATGCAGGGACTGGCCGTGGCCGTTGGCGCGTTGCTGCTGGCGCAGGGCCTGGTAGTGCGCCGCATCCTCGGGGTGCAGCAGCAGCTCCCAGAAGCGCTCGCCCATCTGCGCAAGCTCGGTGCGGTCGTAGCCCAAGGTCTCGCCGAGGTGGCGGTTGCTGAAGATCATCCGCTGGCTGAGCACGTCCTGCACGTACAACTGGTCGGGCACGGTACGCACCACGTCCGACCAGAAGCTTTCGCGCTCCAGCAGCGATAGCTCCACCTGCTTGCGGCTGGTGATGTCGCTGATGCTCAGGATCACCGCCTGGTAGTCGCGGCGTTGTTCCGGCAGCCGCGCCATCAGCCATAGGTGCAGCTCACCCCCCAAGGGGGCGGGCAGGCGCACTTCCAGTTCCAGCAGCGGGCGCTGCTCGATCAGCGCATCGATCAGTTGCATGCCGACGCTGTCACGGCCGTCGCCGCTGCCGTCGATCAACCGTTGCCAGGCGCCTGCGTGGCAGTCGACGTTGAGCAGCTGGCGCGCCACTTGGTTGATTTCGGTGATCTTCAGCTCCAGCAGCAGCGAGCGGCGCAGGCTGGAGTCGAGCGCCAGGCTCTGCTTGAGCGCGGCGAGGTTGCGCAGGTGGTATCGGTCAAGCTGGCCGGGCAGGCTGGAGAGGTCGAGCACGCACAGTGCTACGCCGGTGCCCTCGAAGATTTCCTGGTAGCGCCGACGGTCCTCCTGCAGGGCGCGCTGGCGGCGGCGCATGTTGATCAGCGCCAGCACCGGCAGCAGGGCACAGAACAGCGCCAGCAGGCACTTGCCCAGCAGTGCCGGCAACAGTTTCTGCTGGGCAAGGCCCGCATCGAACAGACCACGCAGCTGCCAGACACTGTTGTCGATGAAGACCAGCATCACGCTTTGCAACGGCTGGTCGCTGGTCTGCGCTGGAGCGTGGCGTTCCAGCACCTCGCCGCTGCGGCTGTTCTCCAGCAGCCACAGGGGGTGTCCGGGGCCATCCAGGTGCTGGGTCAGGGTGCGGTAAAAATCGTTGGACAGGCGCAGCAGCCAGTAGCCGCGACCCTGCTCGGTGGCCTGGCGCAACAGCAGGTAGACGGTGCGGTTGTCCGCCGCGTTGGCGAAGAAATAAGGCCGGCCCTGGTTCAGCCTGAACAGCTCGTCAATCAGCGCACGGTCGGGGCTGCCGGCCAGGCTGTCGCTCTGTAGCCGCCCGCTGTGGTCCAGCCAGGCCAGGTCGCGCAGGTTTGGCAGGCGCTCGCGTAGCGTGTCGAGCAGGCTGGGCAGGGCGGCAGGCGTCGGCGCTTTGACATACGGCTGCACTACATTCAGCGCCTGCTGGGCCTTGAGCGCCATGTTCAGGGCCAGATGGTCTGCCAGTTCGACGCTTGCGTCCAGGTGCTGCTGGCGCTGCTCGGCCTGGGTGTGGCGGAACTGCGAGAACAGTTGCCAAAGCAGCAAACCCAGCAGCAGCAAGGCCAGCAGGGCCAATGCACCTTTGACCGAGCCGCGCACCGAAGCGGCTGGGGCCGGCGTGACGGTGCGCGGCGAGGACGGATGATTGAGATTGGTCAAGCGTTGGTCCTGCTATTGGGCTGGCGACGGCAGGGATTGATATGCACGGTGTATACCGGTGCCTGGGCGGCCGTACCGTGGTGGCGCACTATAAGGCCGTATACCCGAAACGGGCTAGCATGCCTGTCATTATGGCAAAGTGCCAGTCCCGCTGTCGGTGCCGACGGTCGCGGTGAAGGCTGCCTGTTCGGCAATGCCTTGCTTGCTGTGCGAGAATGCCGCCCGCTTCAATGACAACGCATCGGAGATGTTCGGTTTTGGTTACTCACTTTTCCACCAATGGCCTCGATTCCGCCTGTGGGCGCAGCAGTCAGACCCTTGTCAGCACTGCCGTGACCGAGGATGTATCCTGCAAGTCGTGCCAGCGTTCGCTGGTCAAACCTGAAGCTTCGGCTTCGAAAACCAAGGCGCCGTCGCTGGCCGAGCTGCGCAAGACCGCCAAGGCGGCAGTAGCTCCGGTTGAGGCTCAGGCTGCAGTGAAACCGGCCAGCAAGGCCGTGAACAAGCCTGCCGCCAAGCCGGCCAAGGCTGCCGAGCAGCCTGCCCGCCAGGGTGGTTTCAGCGTGAAATCCGCCTGGGCCGCGCGCCTGGCCGGGCAGGGCGACCGTTGCCGGTTGCTGCGGGGCAAGGCCAAACAGCGTCACGTCTGATTGGTGTGGGGCCAGCACCGGCCTCATCGCCGCCAATGGGCCGCACAGCGGCCCCTGTTGACCCCACCATCCGACCACCCTGTGCAACGCGGCGCGTTGGCGTAGAATGGTCGACTTTGTTCAATGACACCCCGTAAACACATCCGCCTGGCCACCTGGCCGGGGCGATCGTCGATGTCTTTACCTATCTGATTAGAGGGCTTGGTTTTGGCTCAATACGTCTACACCATGCATCGGCTGAGCAAGGTCGTGCCGCCGAAGCGGGAAATTCTCAAGAACATTTCCCTGTCGTTCTTCCCGGGCGCCAAGATCGGCGTACTCGGCCTGAACGGCGCGGGTAAATCGACCCTGCTGCGGATCATGGCGGGCGTCGACAAGGAATTCGACGGCGAAGCCCGTCCGATGCCCGACATCAACGTCGGCTACCTGCCCCAGGAGCCGCAGCTGGACCCCAGCAAGACCGTACGCGAAGTGGTCGAAGAAGCGGTCAGCGTGATCAAGGACGCCCAGGCCCGCCTGGACGAGGTCTACGCTGCCTACGCCGAACCCGACGCCGACTTCGACAAGCTGGCCGCCGAGCAGGCCAAGCTCGAATCCATCCTGCAGGCTGCCGACGGCCACAACCTCGAGCGCCAGCTCGACGTCGCCGCTGACGCCCTGCGCCTGCCGGCCTGGGATGCCCGCATCGAACACCTGTCCGGTGGTGAGAAGCGCCGTGTGGCCCTGTGCCGTCTGCTGCTGTCGGCACCCGACATGCTGCTGCTCGACGAACCCACCAACCACCTGGACGCCGACTCGGTGGCCTGGCTGGAGCGCTTCCTGCACGACTTCCCGGGTACCGTGGTAGCGATTACCCACGACCGTTACTTCCTCGATAACGTCGCAGGCTGGATCCTCGAACTGGACCGCGGCGCCGGCATCCCGTACGAAGGCAACTACTCGGGCTGGCTGGAGGCCAAGTCGGACCGTCTGGCGCAGGAATCCAAGCAGCAGAGCGCCCACGAGAAGGCCATGAAAGAGGAACTGGAGTGGGTGCGCAAAGGCGCCAAGGCCCGCCAGTCCAAATCCAAGGCTCGTCTGCAGCGCTTTGAAGAGATGCAGTCGCAGGAATTCCAGAAGCGCAGCGAAACCAACGAGATCTACATCCCGGCTGGCCCGCGCCTGGGCGACAAGGTCATCGAGTTCAAGAACGTCTCCAAAGGCTATGGCGACCGCGTGCTGATCGACAACCTGTCGTTCGCCATGCCTAAAGGCGCCATCGTCGGCGTGATCGGTGGTAACGGTGCCGGTAAGTCGACCCTGTTCCGCATGCTGATGGGCAAGGAACAGCCGGACTCGGGCAGCATCGAGATCGGCGAAACCGTGCAATTGGCCTGTGTGGACCAGAGCCGCGAAGACCTGGACGGTGCCAAGACCGTGTTCCAGCAGATCTCCGATGGTTCCGACATGATCCGCATCGGCAACTACGAGATCCCGTCGCGCACCTACGTTGGCCGGTTCAACTTCAAGGGCGGCGACCAGCAGAAGTTCGTCAAGGACCTTTCCGGTGGTGAACGTGGCCGCCTGCACCTGGCCCTGACCCTGAAAGAGGGCGGCAACGTGCTGCTGCTCGACGAACCGTCCAACGACCTGGACGTCGAAACCCTGCGTTCGCTGGAGGAAGCCCTGCTGGACTTCCCGGGCGCTGCGATCGTGATTTCCCACGACCGTTGGTTCCTGGACCGTGTGGCTACGCACATCCTGGCGTACGAAGACGACTCGAACGTGGTGTTCTTCGAAGGTAACTACACCGAGTACGAAGCCGACCGCAAGAAGCGCCTGGGTGACGCCGCTGCCCAGCCGCACCGGGTACGGCACAAGAAGCTGGCGCAGTAAGCCGGTTTCTGATGCACAAGAATGGGGCCCTCAGGGGCCCCATTTTTGTGCCTGGCATGAAGTGACCTGGCCCGACAATAGGGCTGATCTGCCATCGGAAGGCACCTTGTTTTGTATACACTTACATAAAACGCACCAAATAATTTCATAAAAACGACATTTCGCCCTATTCCAGTGCGATTGCTTCTTGGTACATTCCAGAAAAAACCAATAAGTCCAATCCCTCTTGGTGAGATGTCTACCCATGATCGAATCTGTCGACCATTTCCTCGAGCGCCTGAAGCAGCGCGACCCGGCCCAGCCCGAATTCCACCAGGCGGTGGAGGAGGTGCTGCGCAGCCTCTGGCCGTTCCTTGAAGCCAACCCACACTACCTGCAGGCCGGCATTCTCGAGCGCATGGTCGAACCCGAGCGCGCGGTGCTGTTCCGCGTGTCGTGGGTCGATGACCAGGGCAAGGTTCAGGTCAACCGCGGCTACCGCATCCAGATGAGCAGCGCCATCGGCCCCTACAAGGGCGGCCTGCGTTTCCACCCCTCGGTAAACCTGGGTGTGCTCAAGTTCCTGGCCTTCGAGCAGGTATTCAAGAACTCCCTCACCTCGTTGCCCATGGGCGGCGGCAAGGGCGGCTCGGACTTCGACCCCAAGGGCAAGAGCGACGCCGAAGTGATGCGCTTCTGCCAGGCCTTCATGAGCGAGCTGTACCGCCACATCGGCGCCGACCTGGACGTGCCTGCCGGTGATATCGGAGTGGGCGCCCGCGAGATCGGCTTCATGTTCGGCCAATACAAGCGCCTGGCCAACCAGTTCACCTCGGTGCTGACCGGCAAGGGCATGACCTACGGCGGCAGCCTGATCCGCCCTGAAGCCACCGGCTACGGCTGTGTGTACTTCGCCGAAGAAATGCTCAAGCGTCAGGACCTGCGCATCGACGGTCGTCGCGTAGCAATTTCCGGTTCCGGCAACGTTGCCCAGTACGCTGCGCGCAAGGTCATGGACCTGGGCGGTAAGGTGATCTCGCTGTCCGACTCCGAAGGCACTCTGTACGCCGAAGCCGGCCTGACCGACGCCCAGTGGGACGCCGTGATGGCGCTGAAGAACGTCAAGCGTGGCCGCATCAGCGAACTGGCCGATCAGTTCGGGCTGGAGTTCCGCAAGGGCCAGACGCCATGGAGCCTGCCGTGCGACATCGCCCTGCCGTGTGCCACGCAGAACGAACTGGGCAGCGAAGACGCCCGCACCCTGCTGCGTAACGGCTGCATCTGCGTAGCGGAAGGCGCCAACATGCCGACCACGCTGGAGGCTGTGGATATCTTCCTGGAGGCTGGCATCCTGTACGCACCGGGCAAGGCATCCAACGCCGGCGGCGTGGCCGTTTCGGGCCTGGAGATGTCACAGAACGCCATGCGCCTGCTGTGGACCGCCGGTGAAGTGGACAGCAAGCTGCACCACATCATGCAGTCGATCCACCATGCTTGCGTGCACTACGGTGAAGAGGCCGATGGCAAGATCAACTACGTAAAAGGCGCCAACATCGCCGGCTTCGTCAAAGTCGCGGACGCGATGCTGGCCCAGGGCGTGGTCTGATTCGAAAGATTGGGGCTGCATTGCAGCCCATTCGCCGGCAAGCCGACTCCCACACCTAATGCATTGTTCTTGAGAACAACGCGGTACCTGTGGGAGCCGGCTTGCCGGCGAATGGGCCGCGCAGCGGCCCCTTTGTTTCAGGCCTCACCCACGATATCCATCACCTCGATCACCTGATCCCCCGCCGGGCGCCGCCACGTCACTTCATCCCCAGGCCCTGCGCCCAGCAATGCCCGCCCCAATGGCGACCCCCAATTGATCAGCCCCCGGCTGGCATCGGCTTCATCTTCCCCAACCAGTTGCACGGTCTGTTCCTGCCCCTGCTCATCGGCAAACCGCACGCGGCTGCCAATCTGCACCTTGCTGTTCGAAGTAGCGGCGGGCACCACCTGCGCGCTCTGCACCCTGGCGCTGAAATAGCGCAAGTCACGCTCGGCATCGGCCAGCCGTTGCTTGTCGCCCTGTTCGCCCTGGGCCTGCAGCTCGGCACGCAAGGCATTGAGGTCGGCCACGCGCTGCTGCAGCTGGCGCAGGCCATTGGTGGTGACGTAGTTGGGCTGGTCGCTGACGTGCCGCTCCACCGGCTGGTCGGCCTGGGCGGCGGCTTGGTCCTCGTTGACGAATGCGCGGCTCATAGGGGCCTCCTTTTGCTCAAAACAGCGTGAAAGAGCCGGTGGGTTCACACTCGCCGGCCTTGATGCGGCCGTCGTAGGAGCGGCCTTGTGTCGCGAAAGGGCTGCGCAGCGGCCCCGGCATTACTTGCCACGCCATAGGCCTTGGGGCCGCTGCGCGCCCCCTTCGCGACACAAGGCCGCTCCTACGAAGAGCAGGGCGCGTCAGTAGTGATACCACTTCAGCTCCAGCATCACCTCATTCTGTGCAGTAGCCAGGTGGCTGAACTCCCGCGAAGCACTCAGCCTCAGCCCCAGGTTCTGGCTGATCTCCCACTGCTGGTTCAGGCTCACACTGCGCCGCACTTCGCCATTGGTGAAGTAATCGCCTTTGGCTTCCAGTGTCATGTTGCCCAGCCCGTTGCGCCACAGCAGCCCGCCATTGAACCCCGCCGCCGGGGCGATGAACTGGGCGAAGTCGTTATGGTGCTCGACCCGCACAGTGCCCAAGGCAAAGCCCAGCAGCCCATCGGCCAACTGCCAGGTGCCGCCGGCACCGCCGTTGACATGGCTTACCAGCACTTCGTCGTCATGCTTGCCCGGCACCCGCTCCAGGCCACCGGCGACCTGCCACGACCAAGGCTTGAGCAGTTCGTTGCGAGGTGTCAGCGAACGAATGGTGGCCAGGTCCAGGCGTTGCACCTGCCAGTCGTTGCCTTCGTACTGGCGCACCTTGAGCTGCAGGATTTCGATCTGCGCGCCCAGCGGGAAGCCGTAGGCATTGTCGTTCAGGTCGTGATACGCCATGCGCAGCCCGTATTCGGCATAGGCGCGGTCTTCCCGGGTGCCGACGCCAAGCTGCCAGGTGCGTGAGTCGTGCCCCTCCTCGGGCAGGCCTGGGCGTTCGATCTGCAGGGGCGGTGGCGGGTTGCGGTTTATCGCCCGCAGCAGCTCGAAGCTGCGCCGTGCCTGGCCGGGGTCGCGCTCCTGGCCGTTGGCTCGGTAACGTTCCAGGCGGTACGCGGCATCCTGCACCAAGGCCTGGCGCTCGCGGGGCAGGGCGGTGAATGCCGGGCTCTGCAACTGCGCAGTGTCGGAACTGACGGCCAGCACCTGGCGTTTCTCATCGAGGTCCAGCGGTTCGGCCCGGGCCAACAATTCCCGTTCTCGCGAGGGCCGGTAGGTTTCGCTGGCGACCATACCCGACTGTTTCACGGCCTTGACCGTGTCGGTGGGGATCGCGGTCAGCGGAAACTGCGAGGTCAGGTCCAGGCTCGGTCGCGCCACTTGCAGCAATTCCAGCAGGCGGTAGGAGCAGTTTTCGTCGAAGAAGAAGTAATCGAACTGGACCTGCTTGAGTTCCCACACATGCTCGACCATGCGCCCGGTTTCCTCCGGCGTCAGGTCTAGCTGGTACTCCCACAGGTCGCGGTTTTCCAGGCTGCGGTATTCCGACAGTTTTTCCTGGTAGGGCATCAGGGCAAACAGCCCGGGATAGCCGCCCATCAGACCCTTCCAGGCATACAGGATGCTGTTGTCGCTGCCTTCGATATAGGCGCCGAAGTTGATGGCATAACTCAGCAGCGTGGTGTCGTCGCTGCGGGTGTTGGACTGGTCGATACGCAGCAGGGTATGGCCGAACATCGACGACGGGCTGTTCAGGTAAGCCGCCGGGAAGATCAGTGCCGCGCTGTGGGGGTCGACCGATTTGTACCAGGTCTTGAACTCCTGGCAGTCCGGCTGCGGCAAACCTTGCAGGCCCAGTTGCTCGGTCAGCCAGCGGGTGCGTGCGGGGAACACGCATTGGGCATGCTTGTCGCCCAGGCTGGCCGGGGCATACAGCGCTTGCACCGTAGCCCGCAGTTCCTGGTCCGGGTGGTGCGCACCGTCCTCGGCGAGGAAGAATTTGCGGTCGTCTACATAGCTGCGCCAGCCGCCGAGCTTGGCGGTTTCGTAGTGGCCCAGGGCAATCCAGTAGGGGGTATTGGCCAGTTGCTGGAGACGGCCTTCATCCAGCGCAGGCGCGGCATGAACAGGGGCGCAGGCACACAGCGCCAGGTAAGCGAGGCGTTTGAGCATGTCGGGCAACTACTTCTTAACGATGCCGATAAAAAGGCGAAAACCCGCCCCGAGAGGGGCGGGAGCAGCTGCGCTTAGGCCTCGGTAGCGTACTTGGCCAGGCGTGGGTCGTTCTTCAGAACGGCCAGGGTGTTGCTGTGGACAGTTTCGGCATTTACGTCGGCGCTGCTGAAGATCTGGTTGAAGTGCTGGTGGGTGACCGAGTTGAAGTAGCCGCGGTCTTCCGGCGCCACACCCAGTACCACCGCGTAGGTGGTGAGTGCTTCGCCCTGGCCCATGGCCATGTCTTCGGACAGTTCGTTCATCATGCCATTCATGGCAAACCAGGACTTGCCGCCATAGGTCAGCGAGGCCTTGGTGGAGCAGCCGTTGGTGCCGGAGGTCATGCCGAAGGTGGCGTTACCGGAAGTACCGTTGGTGGTGGATGCCAGGAAGTGAGCCGGCGTGCCGCGCTGGCCTTCGAACAGCATGTTGCCCCAGCCGCAGTTCGGGCCGCCTGGCGCTTCGGCCATGGCATTGAGGGAGACCACGGTGAACAGAGTACCCAGAAGAATCCGTTTCATAGCATTTGTTCTCTATTTGTCTTAACCAAGGGTCAGGGTTGCTGGCAACTCGGTTGCCAGGTCGGGAAAGCTTTTCACCCACCCGCGCAGCTTGGAGTTTAGGCACGATCTAAAGGTTGCGTCGTTGATTGCGAAAAATTTGCTTGGGTCGTTAATCGATACTGCGACATAAAGTCCCGCTGAGCCTTGCAAGGCGCGCGCGGGCAGCGCCAGAATGCTGCGTATCTGCCCCGCCGAAGTAAGGAAACCCAATGCCCGATCCCGTCGCTGCGCGCCTGCGTCTCGCGCCTGAAGCTTTGACCAGGCGTTTTTCCCCCGAGCAGTTTGCCTTTGCCAATACCGACGATCTGGAGCCGTTTCGCGGAGTCCTGGGCCAGGAACGTGCAGTTGAGGCCCTGCAGTTTGGGGTGGCCATGCCACGCCCCGGTTACAACGTGTATGTGATGGGCGAGCCCGGCACCGGGCGCTTCTCGTTCGTCAAACGCTACCTCAAGGCCGAGGGCAAGCGCCAGCAGACCCCGGCCGACTGGGTCTACGTCAACCACTTCGATGACACCCGCGAGCCACGGGCACTGGAGCTGCCGTCGGGTAGCGCTGCAGAGTTCATCAGCGACATGGGCGGCCTGATCGACAACCTGCTGGCGACGTTCCCGGCGGTGTTCGAGCACCCGTCCTATCAGCAGAAGAAGGGCGCCATCGACCGCGCCTTCAACCAGCGTTACGACCGCGCCCTGGATGTCATCGAGCGCGCCTCGCTGGAAAAGGACGTGGCCCTGTATCGCGACGCCAGCAATGTCGCCTTTACCCCGATGGCCGACGGCAAGGCCCTGGACGAAGCCGAATTCGCCCAGCTGCCGGAAGAGGTCCGCGAGCAGTTCCACGAGGACATCGCCTTCCTTGAGGAGCGCCTCAATGAAGAACTGGCCAGCCTGCCACAGTGGAAGCGCGAGTCGAACAACCACCTGCGCCAGCTCAACGAAGAAACCATTACCCTGGCCCTGCAGCCTTTGCTGGCGCCGCTGTCGGAAAAGTATGCCGAGAACGCAGCGGTGTGCGCCTACCTGCAATCGGTGCAGTTGAACCTGCTGCGTACCGTGGTCGAGCAACTGGTCGATGACAGCAAGACCGACGCCGTGGCGCGCAAGCTGCTCGAAGAGCAGTACGCCCCAAGCCTGGTGGTCGGTCACCACGCCGTCGGTGGCGCACCTGTGGTGTTCGAACCGCACCCGACTTACGACAACCTGTTCGGGCGGATCGAATACAGCACCGACCAAGGGGCGCTGTACACCTCCTATCGCCAGCTGCGCCCGGGCGCCCTGCACCGTGCCAATGGTGGCTTCCTGATCCTTGAAGCGGAGAAGATGCTCGGCGAGCCGTTCGTCTGGGATGCGCTCAAGCGCGCCCTGCAGTCGCGCAAGTTGAAGATGGAGTCGCCGATCGGTGAGCTGGGCCGCGTCGCCAGCGTCAGCCTGCAGCCGCAGATGATCCCGCTCAACGTCAAGCTGGTGATCATCGGCTCGCGTCAGCTGTACTACGCATTGCAGGACCATGATCCGGACTTTCAGGAGATGTTCCGGGTGCTGGTGGATTTCGACGAAGACATGCCGATGGTCGACGAGAACCTCGAGCAGTTCGCCCAGCTGTTGCGCACCCGCACCAACGAGGAGGGCATGGCGCCGTTGACCAGCGATGCGGTGGCGCGCCTGGCCACCTACAGCGCGCGGCTGGCGGAAAACCAGTCGCGCCTGTCGGCGCGTATCGGTGACCTGTTCCAGTTGGTCAGCGAGGCCGATTTCATCCGCCAGCTGGCCAGTGACGAAATGACCGACGCCGGGCACATCGAGCGTGCGCTCAAGGCCAAGGCCACACGCACCGGGCGCGTTTCGCAGCGCGTGCTCGATGACATGCTCGCCGGCATCATCCTGATCGACACCGAAGGCGCGGCTATCGGCAAGTGCAACGGCCTGACCGTGCTAGAGGTCGGCGACTCGGCGTTCGGCATGCCAGCGCGCATTTCCGCCACTGTCTACCCGGGCGGCAGCGGCATCGTCGACATCGAGCGCGAGGTCAACCTCGGCCAGCCGATACACTCCAAGGGGGTGATGATCCTCACCGGTTACCTGGGCAGCCGCTATGCCCAGGAATTCCCCTTGGCGATTTCCGCGAGCATTGCCCTGGAGCAGTCCTACGGCTATGTGGACGGTGACAGTGCCTCGCTGGGTGAGGCGTGCACGCTGATCTCGGCATTGTCGCGCACCCCGCTCAAGCAGTGCTTCGCGATCACCGGCTCGATCAACCAGTTCGGTGAAGTGCAGGCGGTGGGTGGGGTCAACGAAAAGATCGAAGGCTTCTTCCGCCTGTGTGAGGCCCGCGGCCTGACGGGCGAGCAGGGGGTAATCATCCCGCGTGCCAACGTGGCGACATTGATGCTCGATGAGCGTGTGCTGCAGGCGGTCGAGAACGGCGTGTTCCACGTCTATGCGGTCAGCCAGGCTGACGAGGCGCTGAGCCTGCTGGTGGGTGAAGACGCCGGGGAATTGGACGAGCAGGGTCAGTTCACCGAAGGCAGCGTCAACGCCCGGGTTGTCGAGCGCTTGCGCGAGATCGCCGAGATGATTAGCGAGGAAGACATCGAGAAGGCGGAGAAGGAACGCCTGGAAGAGGTGATTGCCCAGGCCAAGCCAGCCTGAGTCAATAAATCGGCGCTGGCGGCCATGTGCTACCGTTCAGCGCCGGTTTTCCATCTTTTTACGCCGCTATTCTATGCTGGAACTTAGGACGGCATCAGGGTTCAGGATGGAAACAGCCCGAACGTTTCGAGCTGAACACGGCTTATTGGAGGGGGACGCGGCCATGCGCAACCTCTGCCTTACTCGCCAGTGCCTGGGCCTGGTGACGCGTATCGAATGCAGTATTCGCCCGCTGGCCGGTGATAACGGCATGTGGACCTTGCTGTTCGCTGCCGGCATGGCCGGCGAGCAACCCTCAGCCATCAAGGCCCAAGGGCCGTTCCATGGGCCGTTGGTGGCCGAGTCGGTGCTCAACGCCATTGTCGACAGCCTGACCCTGCATGGGTACCAGGTGGCCGAGGATCCGCAGATCTGGTGCCTGCACCTGCAAGCGCAGTTGCGCCGGATCAACGGTGAACGTTGTCGCAACCTGGGGGATTACCAGTTCCACCCTGAAACCTGAGTGCCTCTTCTGGCCCAATCGCCGGCAAGCCGGCTCCCACTGGGGCCTCACTGCTTACCAGGGCAGTGGTGTACCTGAGGTAGCCGGCTTGCCGGCGGTTGCGCTGTACAGAAGCCCCCTTCAGGCCGGGCTTTTGCTGTAACAGGTGGCTGGCTATACTCGGCGTCGCTTTTTTAGTCACCTGACGAGTCCCAACCCTCCATGGAACGTATTCTCGAAAACGCGATGTATGCGTCGCGCTGGCTGCTCGCCCCCATCTATTTCGGCCTGTCCCTCGGCCTGTTGGCCTTGGCGCTGAAGTTTTTCCAGGAAGTCATCCACGTCCTGCCCAACGTCTTTGCCCTGAGCGAAGCCGACCTGATCCTGGTGATCCTGTCGCTGATCGACATGTCGCTGGTAGGCGGCCTGCTGGTCATGGTGATGATCTCCGGCTACGAGAACTTCGTCTCGCAACTGGACATCGACGATAGCAAGGAGAAGCTCAACTGGCTGGGCAAGATGGACTCTTCGTCGCTGAAGATGAAGGTCGCTGCCTCGATCGTGGCCATTTCCTCCATCCACCTGCTGCGGGTGTTCATGGACGCGCAGAACATTTCTACCGATTACCTGATGTGGTACGTGATCATCCACATGACCTTCGTGGTGTCGGCGTTCTGCATGGGCTACCTGGACAAAGTCACCAAGCACTGAGTCCTTTGGGGCCCCATCGCCGGCTTGCCGGTGCTGGGGCCAGCGCGGCTCAACTGACGAGCGGCGTCAGTTATGCCTTGTGTATTCCCAAGTCCTGTACAAAAAATGAGCACTCATGCCTGGTTCCAGCAGCGAGGTGCTCTCATGAACCTGCATCAGCTCAATACCGAGGCCAGGGCCGGCCATGTCGACGAATTGAACCTGATCGCCATCGAAGGTGGTGATTATCTGCTCGAGGCCCGCATCAAGGGCCACGCCCACCCCTTGGCTGATACCCGTGGTGAACGCCTGCGTGTGCACTCGGTGGAAGACGCCCGCAAGTTGCTGCAAACCATCCCGATGGTCTCGATGAACCTGGTGCATTGGTCCGTGCAGGACGAAATGTGCGGCATGGGTTCGCATCCCGAAGAAGACCTCAAGGTACCCATCTCCCAGCGTTCGGCCTGGTAGCTGCTCGCAGCTTCCCAGTGTGCTAGGCTGCTCGCCCTTTTCATCAAGGGCGCGGCTGCACTGCGCCCTGCAGTGGAGCACGACAATGTCCGAACTCAACCTGTCCACCGACGAAACCCGCGTAAGCTACGGCATCGGCCGTCAGCTGGGCGGCCAGCTGCGCGACAACCCGCCACCGGGCGTCAACCTGGAAGCGATCGTGGCCGGCCTGACCGACGCCTTCAACGGTGCCGACAGCCGCGTCAGCGAAGCCGACCTGTCGGCCAGCTTCAAGGTCATCCGTGACGTGATGCAAGCCGAAGCCGCTGCCAAGGCTGAAGCCGCGGCTGCCACCGGCAAGGAATTCCTGGCCGAGAACGCCAAGCGCGAAGGCATCACCACCCTCGCTTCGGGCCTGCAGTTCGAAGTGCTGACCGCTGGCGAAGGCGCCAAGCCGACCCGCGAAAGCAACGTGCGTACCCACTACCACGGCACGCTGATCGACGGCACCGTGTTCGACAGCTCCTACGAGCGTGGCCAGCCTGCTGAATTCCCGGTCGGTGGTGTGATCGCTGGCTGGACCGAAGCCCTGCAGCTGATGAATGCTGGCAGCAAATGGCGCCTGTATGTGCCGAGCGAGCTGGCCTACGGCGCCCAAGGCGTTGGCAGCATCCCGCCGCATAGCGTGCTGGTATTCGACGTCGAACTGCTCGACGTTCTGTAATGCCTCTGGGGCCGCTTTGCGGCCCATTCGCGACACAAGGCCGCTCCTACAGGCCCATGATGCTCTTGTAGGAGCGGCCTTGTGTCGCGAACGAGGGCAAAGCCCTCGCAATGCCGATCAATTCCAGTCTGTTCCCACCGGGCGCAATGCCCGCGCATAGCAAAACAGGAACAGATTACGCACCAGCTCCTTGAGCACCACCGGCTCACTCGAGTTCAGCCCGCTCATGTCCAGGTCGCCTTGGTCACGCAGTTCGTCGAGCGCTTCTTCTTCGAGCACAGCGCACACTTCGCCGGTTTCGCGATGCAGGATGCGCAGGTAAGGATGGGGACGGTCCAGCCAAGCGTCGATCAGATAAGTCATGGCTATTCTCCTTGGATAGCAGTCCAATGAGAATAATTCTTATTATCAAAATAGCAAGAGACTATTGGCTGTTTTTATGTAATCAGACCTTGCGCACGAATTCCGACTTCAGCTTCATGGCGCCAATGCCGTCGATCTTGCAGTCGATGTCGTGGTCGCCGTCGCACAGACGGATGTTCTTGACCTTGGTGCCGACCTTTACCACCAGGGAGGAGCCCTTGACCTTGAGGTCCTTGATCACGGTGACGGTGTCGCCGTCCTGCAGCACGTTGCCCACCGAATCCTTTTTCACCACGTCATCGCTGCCGGCATCGGCTTCGCCGTTGGCCGACCACTCGTGGGCGCATTCAGGGCAGATCAGCTGGGTGCCATCCTCGTAGGTGTATTCAGAATTGCATTTGGGGCAGGGCGGCAAAGTGCTCACTTCGGTTCCTTAAACAGACAGACGGTTAAAGGCCCATATTGTATAAGGTTTTAACGGGGAAGTGTTTTTGTCCGTACAAATGCATCGCGGGCAAGCCTGCTCCTGCGGAACCATGCGGATCCTGTGGAGCGGGCTTGCCCGCGAAGAGGGGGACGCGATTTTAGTGCGTGCGCGCTACCGCAAACTCACTCAGCTCGACCAGTGCATCCCGGTATTGGCTGGCCGGCAGCACTTCCAGGCACTCAATGGCCCGCTTCACGTAATCACGGGCCAGCTGCGCGGTGTAGTCCAGCGCACCCGAAGCTTCGACCGCCACGCGGATCTGCTCCAGGTCTTCCAGGCCACCCTTCTGGATCGCCTTGCGCACCAGTGCAGCCTGCTCTGGCGTGCCTTCGCGCATGGTGTAGATCAGCGGCAGGGTTGGCTTGCCTTCGGCCAGGTCGTCGCCGACGTTCTTG
Organism: Pseudomonas putida; assembly: GCF_016406145.1. Classification (NCBI taxonomy): domain Bacteria; kingdom Pseudomonadati; phylum Pseudomonadota; class Gammaproteobacteria; order Pseudomonadales; family Pseudomonadaceae; genus Pseudomonas; species Pseudomonas putida. Next base: position 4,965,023 of record NZ_CP066306.1, on the reverse strand, counting down.
CCCAGGGTCTGCGAATCGCCTTTGTAGTCCAGCAGGTCGTCGACCAGTTGGAAAGCCACGCCCAGGTGGTCGCCGAAGGTGCGCAGCGCCTCGCGCTGCTCGTCGGTGGCACCGGCCAGCGCTGCGGCGCTGTGGGTCGAGGCCTCGAACAGCATCGCGGTCTTGCCGCGGATGACCTCCATGTACACCTCTTCGCTGGTGCTGGCATCGCGCACGCGCGACAGCTGCAGCACTTCGCCTTCGGCGATCACCCGGGTGGCCTTGGAGAGGATCTGCATGACCGGCATGGAGCCCAGCTCGACCATCATTTCGAACGAGCGCGAATAAAGGAAGTCGCCCACCAGCACGCTCGGTGCGTTGCCCCACAGGGCATTGGCGGTGGAGCGGCCGCGGCGCATGCCGGACATGTCGACCACATCGTCGTGCAGCAGGGTGGCGGTGTGCAGGAACTCGATGGTTGCGGCGAGCAGGCGCAGGTCGTCACCCTCGCGGCCCAGGGCCTTGCCACACAGCAGCACCAGCAGGGGGCGCAGGCGTTTGCCGCCGGCCGACGTGATATAGTCGCCGATCTTCGATACCAGCGGCACGCGCGAGGTCAGCTGCTTCTTGATGATCTCGTCGACGGCGCTGAAATCGTCAGCTACCGCGCGGTAGAAGGTTTGGGGTTGCATCGGCTGCTCCAGTGAGGTTGCGCGGCATGCTAGGTCGCGGGTCCCGGTGTGTCAAGGCGCGCCGCCCGGTGAGCGGGGCCGGTACTTGCAAGCAAAACCCGGGTTGCGTACAATCGCGCACCCTAACTTCCTGGGCAGCACCTGCCTTACGCAATTGCGCCGGGCCGTTCCAGCCCTGTGCAGCCATGCCAGCCAATACTCATCATATAAAGCGCTGGGTGAGCAGGATTATCGGAGAAATACCCATGTCTTACGCAGTAATCGTTACCGGCGGCAAGCAGTACAAAGTCGCTGAAGGTGAATTCCTCAAAATCGAAAAGCTGGAAATCGCCACTGGCGAATCCGTGACTTTCGATCGCGTTCTGCTGGTTGCCAACGGTGAAGAAGTCACCATCGGCGCTCCAGTCGTCGCTGGCGCTAAAGTTGTTGCCGAAGTCGTTTCGCAAGGCCGTCACGATAAAGTACGCATCATCAAGTTCCGTCGTCGTAAGCACCACATGAAGCGTATGGGCCACCGCCAGTGGTTCACCGAGATCAAAATCACCGGTATCCAGGCTTAATCGCTCAGATCCCCTGAATTTATTTGGAGAATTGAACCATGGCTCACAAGAAGGCTGGTGGTAGTACTCGTAACGGTCGCGACTCAGAATCGAAACGCCTTGGCGTGAAGATGTATGGCAGCCAGGTCGTCAAGGCCGGCAACATCATCGTCCGTCAGCGCGGCACCCAGTTCCACGCCGGCTACGGCGTTGGCATGGGCAAGGATCACACCCTGTTCGCCAAGATCGAAGGCGTGATCAAGTTCGAGAAGAAAGGCGAGTTCAACCGCCGTTACGTGAGCATCGTCGCCGCTTAATCGCGACGTCGCTCCAGAAGCCCCGTCATGCGACGGGGCTTTTTCGTTTGTGGTGAGCCTCTTGCAAAGCTGTTTGTATGGGCTGCCGGCGTGGGTTTCTTCGGTCGTACGGGGCCGCCGCGCTCATTTTTGCAAGAGCCTCAGGTTTTTTAAGTATTCAGCTCGTCGGAAGGCGAGAGGCGGTTTTTGAATGAAGTTTGTTGACGAAGTATCCATCCGGGTCAAGGCCGGTGATGGCGGTAACGGTTGCATGAGCTTCCGCCGTGAGAAGTTCATCGAGAACGGTGGCCCCAACGGGGGTGACGGTGGCGATGGCGGCTCGGTTTACATGGTGGCCGACGAAAACCTCAACACCCTGGTTGACTACCGCTATACCCGTCACCACGAAGCCCAGCGCGGCGCCAACGGTGGCAGCACCGATTGCACCGGCAAGAAGGGTGAGGACCTGTTCCTGCGTGTGCCGGTCGGTACCACGGTGATCGACGCCTCCACCCAGGAAGTGATCGGTGACCTGGTCACCCCTGGCCAGAAGCTGATGGTCGCCCAAGGCGGCTGGCACGGTCTGGGTAACACCCGTTTCAAATCCAGCACCAACCGTGCGCCGCGCCAGACCACCCCAGGCAAGCCGGGTGACCAGCGCGACCTGAAGATGGAGCTGAAGGTCCTGGCCGACGTGGGCCTGCTGGGCCTGCCGAATGCCGGCAAGAGCACCTTCATCCGTTCGGTGTCGGCCGCCAAGCCGAAGGTCGCCGACTACCCGTTCACCACCCTGGTGCCGAACCTGGGTGTGGTCAGCGTCGACCGCTGGAAGAGCTTCGTCATCGCCGACATCCCTGGCCTGATCGAAGGCGCATCCGACGGTGCCGGCCTGGGTATCCGCTTCCTCAAGCACCTGGCCCGTACCCGCGTGCTGCTGCACCTGGTCGACCTGGCGCCGCTGGACGGCAGCAGCCCGGCCGACGCCGCCGAAGTGATCATCAACGAGCTGACCCGCTTCAGCCCGTCGCTGACCGACCGTGAGCGTTGGCTGGTGCTGAACAAGGCGGACATGCTCATGGACGATGAGCGTGACGAGCGCGTCAAGGAAGTGGTCGAGCGTCTGCAGTGGGAAGGCCCGGTCTACGTGATCTCGGCTATCGCCAAGCAGGGCACCGAGCAGCTCACTCATGACCTGATGCGCTACATCGAAGACCGCGCCGATCGCCTGGCCAATGACCCGGCCTACGCTGAAGAGCTGGCCGACCTCGACCAGCGCATCGAAGACGAAGCCCGCGCCCAGCTGCAGGCCCTGGACGACGCCCGTACCTTGCGCCGCACTGGCGTCAAGAGCGTGCATGACATCGGCGACGATGACGCGTGGGACGATGATTTCGAGGACGACGAAGACGGCCCGGAAATCATTTACGTGCGCGACTGACCGGTTGCAGTACACTAAACGCCGCTCTCTGGAGCGGCGTTTTTGTATCCACGGTATCTACAGATTCGACATAGGTTGGAAGAGAAGATGCGAAGCAAGGTGACTGGCGCCAAGCGCTGGGTCGTGAAGATCGGTAGTGCGCTGCTCACGGCCGATGGCAAGGGCCTCGACCGCGGTGCCATGGCCGTATGGGTCGAGCAGATGGTTGCCCTGCGTGAGGCGGGTGTTGAGTTGGTGCTGGTGTCCTCCGGGGCCGTGGCTGCCGGCATGAGCCAGCTTGGCTGGACCGCACGACCGAGCGCGATGAACGAGCTGCAGGCTGCCGCTTCGATCGGCCAGATGCGCCTGGTGCAGGCGTGGGAGTCGAGCTTTGGCGAGCACGGCAAGCACACCGCGCAGATCCTTCTGACCCACGACGATCTGTCCGACCGCAAGCGTTATCTCAACGCCCGCAGCACTCTGCGGACGTTGGTCGACCTGGGCGTGGTGCCGGTGATCAACGAAAACGACACCGTGGTTACCGACGAGATCCGCTTCGGCGACAACGATACCCTGGCCGCGTTGGTGGCGAACCTGGTCGAGGCCGACCTGCTGGTGATCCTCACCGACCGTGACGGCATGTTCGACGCCGACCCACGTAACAATCCAGAGGCACAGCTGATCTACGAGGCCCGTGCCGATGACCCGTCGCTCGACGCCGTAGCCGGCGGTACCGGCGGTGCCCTGGGCCGTGGCGGCATGCAGACCAAGTTGCGCGCCGCGCGCCTGGCAGCCCGTTCCGGCGCCCATACCATCATCATCGGTGGCCGTATCGAACGCGTACTCGACCGCCTCAAGGCTGGCGAGCGCCTGGGTACCCTGCTGTCGCCTGAGCGCGGCATGTTGGCGGCGCGCAAGCAGTGGCTGGCTGGCCACTTGCAAACCCGCGGCACGCTGGTACTGGACGCCGGTGCGGTTCAGGCCCTGCGCCAGGCCAACAAGAGCCTGCTGCCGGTAGGCGTGAAGACCGTACAAGGCAGCTTCCGCCGTGGCGAAATGGTGGTGTGCGTAGGCCCCGACGGCCTTGAAGTGGCGCGCGGCCTTGCCAACTACAGCGCGCTGGAAGCACAGAAAATCATTGGCCAATCGTCCGATGCCATCGAGTCCCTGCTTGGCTACAGTGCCGAGCCGGAGCTGGTCCACCGCGACAACCTGGTGCTGGTATGAACATGCTCAAGCGCGCGATTGCCGTGGCAGCCCTGGCGCTGCCGATGCTGGCAGGGGCCGAGGAAATCGGCCAGGTATCTACTGTGTTCAAGTTCGTCGGGCCCAACGATCGCATCGTGGTCGAGGCGTTCGACGACCCCAAGGTCGAAGGTGTGACCTGCTACCTGTCGCGCGCCAAGACGGGCGGAGTGAAGGGTGGCCTGGGCCTGGCCGAGGACCGTGCGGAAGCGTCGATTGCTTGCCGCCAGGTCGGGCCGATCAACTTCAAGGGTGAGTTGAAAGACGGTGAGGAGGTGTTCAAGGAGCGCACCTCGCTGGTGTTCAAGACCATGCAGGTGGTGCGCTTCCTGGACAAGAAGCGCAATACACTGGTGTACCTGGTTTACAGCGACCGCATGATCGAAGGCAGCCCGCAGAATGCGGTGACGGCGATTCCGATTCTGCCTTGGGCTCACTGATACTTTAGGGGAGGCCTTTGGCCTCCTTTCGCGACACGAGGCCGCTCCTACAGGCGAACGTATATGCCTGTAGGAGCGGCCTCGTGTCGCGAAAGGGCCGCAAAGCGGCCCCAGTTCCTCAGGCCAGCTCCTCAGCCTGATCCTCGCGCACGATCGCTTTCTCCACATCACGTCGGCTGATGTACTTCCAGTCCGCCTCGTCGATATAGATGCCATTCGGCCCGCTACCGCCTTCCAGGTCGATCGCCACATGCGCCGATACCTGTGGCTTCACACTCGCCAGAATCGGTACGAAGCCTAACTGCAGGCTGGTCTCCAGCAGTGCGGCCTGGTTGCGCTCGTCGATGTCCGCCGCCTCGTCGAGGTAGTAAGGCAGGCGAATGCGCCCGGCCAGGTCGCGGTCCATCAAGTGCAGCAACAGGTACATGTTGGTCAGCGCCTTGATGGTCATGGTGGTGCCGTTGGAGGCGGCGCCGTCGATGTCGGCGTGGATCACCGGCTGGCTGTTGATCTTGGTGATCTCGAAAGCCAGTTCGAACAGGTCTTTGAGGCCCAGCTGGTTGTGGTTGGCCGCCACCAGCCGCGCCAGGTATTCCTTGGCTTCTTCGTTCTTGTGATCCTGCTCCGAATTCTGAGTCAGGTCGAACACCGACAGGGTCTCGCCTTCCTCGTACTGGCCGGCGCTGTGGATGATCTGGTCGATGTGCTTGAGCGCTTCCTTGTTCGGCGCCAGTACCACGCGGAAGCTCTGCAGGTTGGAAACCTGGCGCTTGTTGATCTCGCGGTTGAACAGGGCCAGCTGGTGTTCGAGGCTGTCGTAGTCGCTGCGGATGTTGCGCAGGGTGCGGGCGATGTCGGTGACTGCGGCGCGGCGCGCCTTGGCCAGGGTCAGGGCCTCGTCGGTGCGGTGCGCATAGGCATTGACCAGCAGTTGCAGGCGCCGCTCCATGTCATCTTCGCTGTCGAACTTGGCCACGCCCTTGAGGCGTACCTGGGCGTACAGCGCCTCGATCTGGTTGTCGACGCGCTGCAGGGCCTGCCAGCTGTCCTGGTAATCGTTGAGTAGCGGCAACAGGTTGTCCATGGAGTCGTCGACCGCTTCCATGAACGGCGTGCCGAATGGCAGGTCGGCGGGCAGCAGCTGACGACGGCGCAAGGCGTCTTCCAGGGTGCGCTGCTTGGCTTCCAGGTCGGCGATCTGGCGGCCGACCAGCTGCAGCTTGGCCGACAGTTGCTGGACGCGCTCGGTGAACGCATCGCTGGAGCGCTTGAGTTCGTCCTGGGCCGCTTCCAGTTGCGCCAGCTGCTCCATCTTCTCCGGCTCTTCAGCTGCCAGGGTTTCGCTGCGACGGTAGTCTTCCAGGGCCTTCTGCGCATCCAGCACCTGCTGGTACAGGGCTTCTGTCTGGGCTTTGGAAGCGGTACGGTCGGCGGCCACCGATTGCTGGGTCTTGAGCTGCTTGAGCTCGCGCTCCAGGCGGTCCTTCTGGTCGCGCAGGGCGGCGCGGTCGGCCAGGGCCTGCAGGGCCGGTGGGTCGATGTGCGAAAGGTCGATGGAAATGCCCGGGGCTTCGAAGCGCTCGCCCTTGAAGCCATCGAGCACCGCTTCCAGCGATTTCACCCACAGATCGCTGTCGTCCAGTTCGATACCGCGCTCGCCCAGTGGCAGGCTGAACAGTGCGCCGTTGAACAGGCGCATCAGGCGGTCGACGTCTGCCTGCGAGAACTCTTCGCGCAGGCGGGCGTAGCTGTTGTTGTCGGCGTGATCGAGCTGCTGCTTGACCTGCTTGAGGCGCTTTTCCAGGTCGCGCACACGCTCGTCGAGGTCCTCGGCAGAGAACTGCCGCGACTGGGCCAGGGCGCCAGCCAGTTCGTCGTGGGCATCCTTGGCGGCCAGCAACTGCTGCTCCAGCACTTTGACGTCATCAACCAGGGCGAAGCGGTGCTTGAGTACCGACAGCTCGCCGAGCCAGCGCTGGATACCGGTGATTTCACGCTCCAGGCGCATCAGCTCCTGGGTGCCGCCACGCTGATCGTTCTGCAGGCGGTCCTGCTCGCCGCGGTAGTGCTCGGCCTGGATCACCAGCTCTTCCTTGCGCGCCATGGCGTATTCCTGCCAGGTGCCCAGCAGGTTGTCGAGCAGCGGCGAGAGGCGGTGCAGCTTGCCGCGCAGGATGTCGCGCTGGGCCACGCCGCCGGCCAGGGCTTCGACCAGAGGGCCGGCGGCAACCAGGGCGTTGTAGTCCTGCTCCATGCGGCGTACGTCGCGGAAGGCTTCTTCGCAGGCGGCGATGTAGTCGACGCTGCCAGAGCGCAGGCTGTGCTCGAACGCGTCGAGGAACAGCTGTTTGAGCTTGGCGGCGGTGATTTCGCGCATGTGCAGCAGGTTGATGAACAGTGCGCGGAAGGTTTTCAGGCTCTGCTCGCTGGTCGAGCGCAGCGGGATCATGGTCAGGTCCAGCGGCACCGAGGTGTGGCCGCCGACCAGCAGCCGGCGCAGCTCGTCCGGCTTGAGCTCGTAGGCTTTGAGGCCCAGGCGCTCGAGGTTGGTGAACAGCTCTTTCTGGCGCAGGCAGGTGTCGTTCTTCTGGTAGTGATCCAGGTCCAGTTCACCCTTGTAGGCAAAGAACTGGTGGCCGAAACCGCCGCCTGGCCCGCGACCGACCACGCCGATCACGTGGGGACCGTGGGGCAGGTTCAGTTCGCAGAGGATGTACGAGGTGTCGCTGGCGAAGTAGAAGCGGCGCGACTGCTCCAGGCTGTACTTGCCGAAGCTCATGTCGGACATGCGCGCCAGGATCGGGAACTGCAGGGCGTTGATCGAGGCGGATTTGCCCAGGTTGTTGGCGCCGTAGACCGACAGCGGGTGCTCCAGCGGGAACAGGCCCAGGCTGTAGCCGGCGGTGTTGAGCAGCGCGAAGCGGCGGATGCCGTAGCGTTCCTGGCTCATGCGTCAATCTCCTGTTGCTCTTCGCGGATGGCCCGGGCCAGGGCCTCTTCTTCGCTTTCTTCGCCCTCGAACGGGGTGAGGTCGAGCGGGTCGTCGGTGTGGGCCAGCGCCTCGGGGCTTTCTTCCTCGACCAGCACTGGCGTTGGCAGCGGCAGGTCGCTGTGCAGGCTGGCGGCCAGGTCGCGGTCCTGCTGCACCGACAGGCACACATCGAGGAAGCGGTGCATCGGTGGCAGGAAGCGGTAGATGCCGCCTTCCTCGTGGGCGAAGCCGAGCTGGGTCATGCGGCGCATGATCTTTTCTTCCAGCTCGTCGACAGTTTGCACTTCAGCCTGCAGGAACAGGTCACGGTATTTGTCCAGCAGCGAGGGCAGCTCATCGCGCCCGATGCTGCCGCCGTCGAGCACCGCCATCGGGTCGCGGCCCTGGTCGGCCAGGTGCTCGACCAGGATGAAAGTGAACAGCGACAGGCGCTGGGCGGTCTTGTTGACCTGCGCGGCGGCCTGCTCGGGGACGAAGTAATAGAAGCCGCGGGTATCGCACACCAGCTCGAAGCCCAAGGCCTTGAACAGGGTGCGGTACTGGTCCTGGAAGTTCGACAGCTGGGCGTACAGCTCCGGGTCGCGGCGGCTGACGTGGAACCCTTTGAACAGCTCGCGGAAGATCGGCGCGAGCTGGGACAGTTCGGAAAGATCAAGATGCATTGGCTGGGCTCGCGTTGGTTTCAGGTTGCGCTTCGCGGCTGGATGTCAGGGCGAACGAGCGCAGGCTGACCAGGTGTTCGTGGGTGGTGTACTCGCGGCGTTCGAGGCGTTCGCGCTTGAAACGCTTTTCACGCGACAGGCGCGAGAACCAGTACAGCAGTTCGTCGGTGGCGCCTTCGGGCTCCTGGTCCAGCAGCCAGACCATCAGGTCAGGCAGCGGCAGGGCATCCTCGCAGCGTTCGAGCATTTCCTTGACCGTGCGTGGCGCGCGCGGCAGCGGGCCAGTCTGGGTCTTGTGCGCCTTGGGGAACTTGGCCGGTTTCGGCTCGAAGCGGGCGAGGGCATAGACGTACGCCTCGACCTGGCTGGCGCTGCCCAGGAAGGTGCTCTGCGGCCGGGTGAACAATGGCATGGCCGCCTGCGGCACGGCGTCGATACCCTTGCGCCGGATCACCGACAGGGCCAAGGCAGCGCCGCGGGTCACGGCATTATGCCGACGCGCTTCTTCGCGCAACGGCAGCAGCAGTTCACGGGCGTGGCGCAGCGTCAGCTGGGCGCTGGTCTGCATCTCGAGGATGCGCGCATGGGTGCGCAGCAGCATGTCGTCGTCGACCAGGTGGCCCAGGCGCGCCTGTTCGCCGAGCAGTTTCAGCAGCACGGTCTCGACCTTGCGTACGCCCTGTTCGAAGGCTCCGTCGGCGTTGACCAGCTGGATCATCGGCTCGACGTATTCGTCCCAGGTCGCCAGTACTTCGGCATAACGCTGGCGCAGCGGGATCTGGCGGTTGCTGGTCTTGGCCCGTTCGGCCACGGCGACCAGCGCCTGTTCGTCGTTGTCGAGCTTTTTCAGTACGTCGCGCACGCGCATGTCGAGCAGGCGCAGTTGGCGCGCCAGGTCATCGCTGTCGCGGTTGTCGAAGGCATCCTGAATATGCCCGGCAAGGCGCTCCAGGTGGCGCAGGTAGGCCTCGATCTCCAGGCACAGGCCCAGGCGGTGCTCGCGGCGCAGGTAGGCGAGGAAGTCGTGGATCTGGGCGTTGAGCTCGAAACGGTTCGGGCTCTTGGCCACCGGGACCAGGATATCCAGGCGGATCCACACGTCGAGCAGCTGGGTAATGTCCTGCGGCGTGCTTTCCACTTGCTGGCGGCCCAACTGCTGGCGCAGTTCGACCAGGCTCAGGGTGCCTTGGTCGAAACGCTCGCACAGCGGCTCGATCAGGGCCCAGTGTTCGGCTAGGGCGCGCAGGACGCGCTTGGGTTCGATCATTGGCGTCTACTCGTTGCCAAGTAAAAAGGGGGCGATTGTACTGCATCCGGGGGGGAGGATTTCACCCCTTGGTCTGTAATGAGGGATAACCTCGGATTGGCTGGGGGTTTCCCTGGCCCCCTCGGCGGTACAGGCAGCAATTTTCTGCCGACCAGTTGCGGCGCTCGGCAGCCAACAGCGTTAGAATGCCCGATTGTTCCAGCCCCCCGGATACCCGTGCCTTGCTGACCGAGTCCCGCCGCCGCGCCTACCTTTCCGCCATGCAAGTGGTGCATTGGCTGCCGCGCGCCGAACTGCCGTTCGCTGCGCCGTCGCGGCCAGAGCTGCTGTTGCCGCAGGTTCCGGTCGAGCAAGCCGCGTTCGAGGTCAGGCCTTCGCCAGCCCCTGCCAACGAAGCGCCGGTCGCACCACAGGCGCGCTCCGGCGAACGTCCGAAAATCGAAATTCCGCGCCCGGGCAACGCGCCTAAGCCCACCGCCAAACCGGTCGAGGCCGAGGAACAAGCCCCCGCGCCACGTCCGGCCCCCGTGCCGCCACCGCGTTTCTCGCTGCAACTGCTGCGCGCCGGCAACTGCCTGCTGCTGGTGGAATTGGCCACCGGCCAGCCGTTCCAGAGCCGCGACCCATCCTACCTGCTGCTCAAGGACATGCTGCGCGCCGCAGGCCTGCCAGATGCCCCGCAGATCATCGGCGAGCCGGTGCGCTGGCCGCTGCTGGTGCGTGGCAACATGGACCAGGGGCCGGACGCCGCGCGTGATTTCGTCCAGGGCTTCATTCAGGCGCGCCTTGAAGAAGCCCCTTGCACCTGCCTTTGGCTGATCGGCATGCCGGCCTTGCGCTTTGCCGCCAATACCGACGCCCAAGCCTATTACCAAGTACTCAAGCTCGACGGCCTGGGCGACGCCTGGGCGTTGCCGGGCCTTGAACTGTTGATGGACGAGCCGCAGCGCAAGGCGGACGTCTGGAAAGCGATGCGCCAGCTGATGGCGCGCTGGAAGAGCGTTGAATGAGTGAATCGATCAGTTTCCGCCCCATGACCGAGGCGGATCTGGATGCCGTGCTGAAGATCGAATATGCCGCGTTCAGCCATCCCTGGACCCGCGGGATTTTCCAGGATGCGCTCAAGTCCTACGAAGTGTGGTTGATGTTCGATGGTCAACAGCAGGTCGGCCATGGTGTGATCAACGTGATCATCGACGAAGCGCACCTGCTGAACATTACCGTCAAGCCCGAGAACCAGGGGCGTGGCCTGGGCCTGCGCTTGCTCGAGCACCTGATGGCGCGGGCCTATCAGCTCAATGGGCGCGAGTGTTTTCTGGAAGTGCGAGCCAGCAACCAGTCGGCCTATCGCTTGTATGAGCGGTACGGCTTCAACGAGATTGGCCGTCGGCGTGATTACTACCCGGTGGCGGGCGGGCGCGAGGATGCGCTGGTGATGGCTTGTACGTTGCTCGAAGACTGACTTTCAATCCTTCCTGCTCTGTTACCAGTAATTTGTGCATGCTTAACTCCTTGTAATGGCCGCCCCGATTGGCGGCCGTGCTCATACTGGGGCAGAGGGAGCGGGGATGAGAAGGACGAAATGGCTGCTGATGGCCACAGGCGTGATGCTGGGGGGCGTGGCTCAGGCCGATGAACGTGACCTGTGGATGTTCGCGCAATGGGCGGGGGATCATCAGACCCGCCCTTTTCGGGAGATGCTGGTGGACGCCCGCCTGTATGGCGTGGTGCCGATTCACCAATTGCTGCGCTCAGCGTCGGACTGGCGGCTGTGCAAGGCTTCACCGTTTGCCGTGCCGCCGCCTGGCAACTGGCTGGCAGTGCGCTCCACGCTGGCGCTGATCAATACGCTGGAAAAGCAAGGCATCCTGCGCCAGTTCGAAGTGGTCTCCGCCTACCGTGACTCGGGCTTGAACAGGTGCGCAGGAGGTGCCGTGGGCAGCGCCCACACCCGTGCCTTTGCAGTCGATATCCTGCTGCCAGGCTGGGCCGACCCCAACCCGTTGTGCCGCTTCTGGCAGCAGCATGGCCAGGCCTGGGGCATGGGGCTGGGGCGCTACCCGACAGGCCGCATCCATATCGACACCGCGGGTTATCGCACCTGGGGCGGTGATGGCAGTGCCGCGTCGTCGTTCTGCAGCAAACCCAGGTGAGCGAGGCAGGCCTGGCTTTCTCCCATTACCCAATCGGCAAAGCGTTGGCGCTTGCCGCCGTCATCCAGCGGTTGCGGGCTTAGCAGGTGATAGGCGGACCCATCGCGCAGAAAGCCGAATGGCGCCTGCAACTGCCCGCTGTCGAGTTCATCGCGCACCATCAGCGCCGAGGCGATCGCCAGGCCCAGGCCGGCACTGGCGGCCTGCAGTGACAGGTAGAAGTGTTCGTAGTCGCTGCGTTGGCAGTGTCGCGCCTGCTGGCCACTCAGGCGCAGCCACGCGGGCCAGGCACTGGGGCGAGTGTTGCTGTGCAATTGGCGTTGGCCATCGAGTGCGGTGCCGCCATCGCGGTTGACCGGGCCGATCCATTCGTCGCAGACCTTCAGCGCGTGCAGGGTGGGCGGCCAATGGAAATCATCACGTCGTAGTGCCAGGTCAACGCCGCTGCGGGCAAAGTCCAGCGGCCCACCGGCGGCCACCAGGTGCAGTCGCAGGTCTGGGTGGGCGGCATGAAAGCGGGGCAGGCGGGGGATCAGCCAGCGCATGGCGATGGTCGGCTCGCAAGAAAGCACCAGCACATTGTCCGGTTCCTGCTGCTGCAGGCGCTGCACTGCGCTTTCGAGTTGCTCGAAGATGGCCTGGGTGGTGCCGTGCAGTGCGCGACCGGCCGGGGTCAGGAAGATTGCCCGGTTCCGGCGCTCGAACAGTTCGACACCGAGGCTTTCCTCAAGCAGGCGGACCTGGCGGCTGACGGCGCCATGGGTGACGTGCAGGCGTTCGGCGGCCCGCACGAAGCTTTCGGTTTCGGCGGCGATGTCGAAGTAACGCAACGCAGTGAGTGGGGGAAGTTTCATGGGCTTGAAGTTGCCAGCGGCGGCACGGCACCTGTGTGAGAAAAACTAGCGAATTTGCGTAACTATAAATCGATTTTCCCAGCTCACTGCTATTTCGATAATGGCGACACCTGTGCATTTTCATCGCCTATCGAGGACTTCCTTCGTGACTGAGCTTTTCGCTGTAGCCCTTTTCACCCTTCTGGCCGTCGTCAGCCCCGGCGCGGATTTCGCCATGGTCACCCGCAGCAGTTATGCACAGGGCCGCAAGGCCGGCCTGGCGGCGGCTGTGGGTATAGCCCTCGGCGTTCAGGTGCATGTGCTGTACACGGTGTTGGGTATCGCCGTGGTCATCAGTCAGAGCCCTGCGCTGTTCCTGGCCATGAAAGTGCTGGGCGCGGGGTACCTGATCTATCTGGGTTATCAGTCGCTGACCAGCACCACCCGCATCAGTCTTGATGACCAGGAACCGGCAGTGGGGCTGCTGGCTGCCTTGCGCACGGGCTTCCTGACCAACGCCCTCAACCCCAAAACCATGCTGTTCGTGATCAGTGCCTACACCCAGGTCGTACAGCCAGGTAGCCCGCTGGCGCTGGATTTCGCCTATGGTGCGTTCATGTCGTTTGCCCACTGGGCGTGGTTCAGTGTGGTGGCGGTATTTTTTTCCAGTACCGGGTTGCGCAAGGTGATGATCGAGCGCCAGCGGCTGGTCGACCGGCTGATTGGTGTAGCGCTGATAGGGCTCGGCCTGGCAGTGGCTGTATCGGGGGTGCGCTGAAAGCGAAAGAGAGGGGCTGAACTTTTCTGCGGGCAAAAGAAAAGGGCTTACCTTGCGGTAAGCCCTTTTCAAGTTTGGTGGCTACACAGGGACTTGAACCCCGGACCCCAGCATTATGAATGCTATGCTCTAACCAACTGAGCTATGTAGCCGATGGCGCGCATTATTCCCTTGTGATGCCCCTGTGTCAACACTCATTTCAAAAAAAATTTGCACGCTTTCAAAAACTTAGCCGACCAACGCTGTTTTCAGCGCACGATCAACCATTGCCCGAGAATACCGTACACCTGCAAGCGCTGCTCGGCAGCCAGTGCGTCGAGGGTTGCGCCGGAGCGGTCGAGGTTGAAGTCGCCGCTTACACGCCGGTTGGCTGCCTGTTCGTCCATCATCCATACGCGGCGGCCCTGGTAGCTGGCCAGGCGCTCGATGACTTGACCCAATGGCACGTCGAGGGCGCGCAGGTGGCCGCTGCGCCAGGCGTTCGCATTTTTGACATCGACCTTCTGCACGGGGTTGATCCGGGCATCGGTGAAGGTCACCCGCTCACTCGCCGACACCATGCGCTGGTCGTTACCTTGGGTGATCATGGCCTTGCCATTGAGCACCACCAGTTCGTCATGCCCGGCATGGCGCGCCACCATCAGGCGAGTGCCGAACACCTGGATACGCGCATCGTCCACCTGCAGTTCAAGGGCGCGGCCGTCGAGCATCACGTGCAGCTCGACCTGGCCCTGCACAACCTGCAGCAGACGGGTGCGCCCGCGCAGGTCGGCATTCAGTGCACTCGCGCTGTCCAGGTGCAGGGTTGAGCCGTCGGCCAGGCGCACGCTGCGCCGCTCCCCAGCGCCAGTGTGCAGTTCGCTGCCCAGGCGCTGCATCAGTGGCCAGTACAGGTACGTCAGCACGGCCAGCGCCAGTAGGAACAGCAATGCCAGCCCTTTGCCGAGGTAGCTGCGTCGCACGGTGACCTGGCGCGGTCGAGGCCCTGCCGGTGGCGCTTGCAATTGCTGCCAGCAGGCTTCGAGCTCGGCGTAGGCATGGGCATTGAGCGGGGCCTGGCACCAGCGGGCGAATGCCTGGCGTTCATGGTCATCGCAGTCAGGTTGGCGTAGGCGGGCGAACCACGCCAGTGCTTCCTGTTGGGCGTCGGCCTGGATCTGCGTGGCGGGCATCGGGCTCATGCTGGAATGTGCTCGCTAAAGGGCATTTTTCGCCCAACGATTGCGGGAATCAGGTGCGAGGATGCTAATTATATTGAGAACCATTTGCAAGTGCGCGGTTGTAGAGGATAAAAAGGTAGCTATGTATCCATTTGTTTCCTGATAATCGGATCCCAAACCTGCGGACGGAAATCAAGCTCATGGCCATCAGCAGCACCTCCACCGCCAGCACCGGTTCGGCAAGCCAAGCCAACCCACTGGTGATGCGCATCATCGCCTTCTGCGCGCTGGCGCACCTGATCAATGACCTCATCCAGTCGGTGCTGCCGGCGATCTACCCGATGCTCAAGGCCAATTACGACCTGAGCTTCACCCAGATCGGCCTGATCACACTGACCTTCCAGATAACGGCATCGTTGCTGCAGCCCTGGGTCGGCTTTTTCACCGACCGCCGGCCAACACCGAACCTGTTGCCGCTCGGCACCCTGTGCACGTTGGTAGGTATCATCATGCTGGCCTTCGTCGGCAGCTTCCCGATGATCTTGCTGGCTTCTGCGCTGGTGGGTATCGGCTCGTCGACCTTCCACCCGGAGACCTCGCGGATTGCGCGGCTGGCCTCAGGTGGGCGTTTCGGCCTGGCGCAGTCGACCTTTCAGGTCGGTGGCAACGCAGGCTCGGCCTTCGGCCCGCTGCTGGCGGCCGCAATCGTCATCCCGTTCGGCCAGACCCATGTGGCCTGGTTCGGGGTGGCCGGGCTGTTGTTCTTTGCCGTGACCCTGATGCTGCGCCGCTGGTACACCGAGCATCTCAACCAGGCCAAGGCGCGCAAGGTGGTGCAGGCCATCCATGGCATCTCGCGCAAGCGTGTGATCGCGGCGTTGATCGTGCTGGGCCTGCTGGTGTTCTCCAAGTACTTCTACATGGCCAGTTTCACCAGCTACTTCACCTTCTATCTGATCGAGAAGTTCGACCTGTCGGTGGCCAGTTCGCAGTTGCACCTGTTCCTGTTCCTTGGCGCGGTCGCGGCTGGCACCTTCTTTGGTGGGCCGATCGGTGACCGTATCGGGCGCAAGGCGGTCATCTGGTTCTCGATCCTCGGTGTGGCGCCGTTCACCCTGGCGCTGCCGTACGCCGATCTGTTCTGGACCACCGTGCTGAGCGTGGTCATCGGCTTTATCCTGGCGTCGGCGTTCTCGGCGATCGTGGTGTACGCCCAGGAGCTGGTACCGGGCAGTGTGGGCATGATTGCCGGGGTCTTCTTCGGGCTGATGTTCGGCTTTGGCGGGATTGGCGCGGCGCTGCTGGGGTACGTTGCGGATTTACGCGGTATCGAGTACGTGTATGGCGTGTGTTCGTTCCTGCCGTTGTTCGGTCTGTTGGCCGTGTTTCTGCCCAATACAGGTAAGCGCTGACAGCGTAGGGGCTGCTTTGCAGCCCAATCGCCGGCAAGCCGGCTCCCACAGGTAATTGTGTTAACTCTTGGAAATTGGCAAGACAGTTGCTCCCACTATCGGGGCAGTGCTGATGTTCGCTGTGGGCGCCGGCAATTGACGGCTCAACCTGGCTTGGCCTAGAGTGCCGCCTCTTTTCCCCAACCTGCGTAGTAGCCAAAGCAATGCGCCGTACCCAGTCCCTCCCACACGCCCGCCAGCCTGCCCTCCAGGCCATGCGTCGCGCGTGGCCGAGCGATACGGTGCTCAAGCGTCGCCGCAGTGTGCTGTTTGCCTTTACCTTCTCGCCACACCTCGCCCTGAACTGACCTGCGCCCCTGCGTCGTCCGCCGTCCCGGCGTGCGCCTGGGCGCCTGTATTTGCGCGTCTTTTCAGTTTGCTGGGAGTGATACATGAACATGCGTTTGCTGGTGGGCCTTCTGTTCGCCGTGTCTGTGGTTGGCTTCAGTCTGGGGGCCAGCCTGCCGCTGGTGTCGTTGCGTTTGCATGAGGCCGGTGCCGGCACCTTGCAGATCGGCATCATCTCGGCCATCCCCGCTGCGGGGATGATGCTTTCGGCGTTCATGGTAGACGCCTGTTGCCGGTACCTGACCCGGCGCACCATCTACCTGCTGTGCTTCAGCCTGTGCACCGTGAGCATCGCCTTGCTGGAGTCGGCATTCGATTCGGTCTGGATGCTGGCCCTGCTACGCCTGGGCCTGGGTGTCGGCATGGGCATCGCGATCATCCTGGGCGAGTCATGGGTCAACGAACTGTGCCCGGATCACAACCGCGGCAAGATCATGGCGCTTTACGCCACCAGCTTCACCGGCTTCCAGGTGCTCGGCCCGGCGATGCTCGCAGTGATTGGCGCCAACAGCCCCTGGATCACCGGTGTGGTGACCTTCTGCTATGGCCTGGCGCTGCTGTGCATTGTGCTGACCGTGCCCAACGATCATGTGGAGCATGGTGAAGAGGGCGAGAAAAGCTTCGGCCTGGCGGGCTTCTTTCGCGTAGCCCCGGCATTGTGCGTGGCTGTGCTGTTCTTCTCCTTCTTCGATGCGGTCGTGCTGTCGTTGCTGCCGGTGTATGCCACCAGCCATGGTTTTGCCGTAGGCGTGGCGGCGCTGATGGTGACGGTGGTGTTCGCCGGTGACATGGTTTTCCAGTTGCCGCTGGGCTGGCTGGCCGACCGGGTCGAGCGCACCGGCCTGCACCTGGTGTGCGGACTGGTGGCGATGGCGATCGGTATCGCCTTGCCTTGGCTGCTGCAGATGACCTGGCTGCTATGGCCGCTGCTGGTGGTGCTTGGCGCCGTGGCAGGGGGTATCTACACCTTGGCGTTGGTGCTGATCGGGCAGCGTTTCAAGGGCCAGGACCTGGTCACCGCCAATGCCAGCGTTGGCCTTTTGTGGGGCGTCGGCAGCCTGGTCGGGCCGCTGGTCAGCGGCGCGGCGATGGATGTGGCGCCGCATGGGCTACCGATGGCACTGGCGATCATGGCGGGGCTGTTCGTGTGCTTTGCCCGGCAGTCGTACCGGCGGGCCGGTAAGCTGCGGGCAGTGGCGGACTGAGGGTTGTTGTTGCCAGTGCTGGCCCTATCGCCGGCAAGCCCGCTCCCACAGTTGCACCTGAGTCCTTGATTGTAGTGGGGGCGGTGCTGGCAGCCTGAGTCAGAAGCTGCCGCGCAAGGTCACTGACACATTGCGCGGGTCACCCCAGTAATACCCGGTCGGCGTCGGCGCCACCTGGCGGTAGTACTTCTTGTCGAAGATATTGTTGGCATTGAGCTGCAACGAGTAATGCTCGTTGAACCGGTAGTTGACCATCGCGTTATACACCGCATACCCGGCCTGCGAGGCCTCGGCGCTGCCGCTGCGGTTGTAGATGTCGCTCTGCGCCTGCACGCCGCCGCCAACGGTCCACGCTTGCAGCTCGCCCGGCAGGCGATAGCTGGTGAACAGGCGCAGCATGCGCTTGGGGTCTGTGGTGCGGATGGCGTTGCCGGTGTTGCTGATGGTGTCCTTGAGTTGCTTGGTGGTGTTGTAGGTGTAGCCACCGGTCACGTTCCAGCCTGGCAATACTTCGCCGGAAATCTCCAGCTCGAAGCCTTGGCTGCGGTTCTTGCCTGCAGCCACCTTGCAATAACCCGAGGTGTAGTTGGGCGGGCAGGGGTTGGGGCCGCTCAGGTCATCCAGGGCGTTGCCGACCTGGTAGATGCGGAAGAACGCCAGCGAGGTGTTCAGCCGCCCCTCGTAGAACTCGCCTTTGATTCCGGTCTCGTAAGCTTCGCCTGTGGTTGGCTCCAGCACCGAGCCGCTGACGTCGGTGGCGGTCTGCGGGTTGAAGATTTCGGTGTAGCTGGCGTAGCTACTGAAGTTGTCATTGAGGTCGTAGATCAGCGCTGCATACGGCACGATCTTGTTGTCGACGCTGAACTTGCCGTTCGACTTGACGTTGTTTTCCTGCTCGTAGTCATACCAGTTGGCTCGCGCCCCGATGATTGCCGTGAGCGGGTCGGCCAGGGAAATGCGCCAAGTGGCGTAGGCCGCTTCCTGGGTGGTGCGTGTGCGTACCGGATGTGCGGTGATGTTGATGTCCGGTTCGGCCAGGCTGGTCTTTGGGTCCCACTCGCGGATGTCGAAGACCCCTGAGGAGACGAAGTTGGTGGCCGAGGCGTAGGAATCGTTGCGAATGCGCTCGACACCAAGCATCAGGTCATGGGTGCGACCGAGCAGCTCGAACGGCCCGTTGAGGGTGGCGCTCAGGTTGTTCTGCAGGCTCTCGCCGCCGTCGCCCTCGGTAACCTGATAGTTCATCAGATAGGGGTTGTTGCTTGGGTTGGCAGCGCCGCTGGCGCGGGTGAAGTAAGTCTGCTTGAAACCGTGGTCATCCAGCTCGAAGTGCGTGCGCTGGGCCATCAGCTTGAGCGACCAGTCGTTGTCGAAACGGTGTTCGAGCTCGGCAAAGGTCTGCAGGTTGCTGCGGTCCCAGCGGTTCCAGTCAGCACCCAGGTAAGTGCTGCGGCCAAACGGCAGGGGCGACCCATCATAGTCGGCGGGCAGGTTG
This sequence comes from Pseudomonas putida, assembly GCF_016406145.1. Lineage (NCBI taxonomy): Bacteria > Pseudomonadati > Pseudomonadota > Gammaproteobacteria > Pseudomonadales > Pseudomonadaceae > Pseudomonas > Pseudomonas putida. The sequence continues at coordinate 4,946,071 of NZ_CP066306.1, read as the reverse complement.
CCCCAAGCGCCGGTGGCATCGAGCTTGGTCCACTCAAGGCCTGTGGTCAGGGTGGTGCTGTCATTCAGATCGAAGGCCAGCACACCGTAGAACACCTCTTTGCGCTCTTGGCGCGAGTCCTGGAAATGGTCTTTGTCATCGTGTACGGCGATCACCCGGCCTCGCACGTTCCCGGTTTCTGTCAGCGGGCCGGAGATATCGGCGACATAACGCTGGGTATCCCAGGAGCCGAGGGTGACGCTGCCTTCGCCCTGGAATTCGTGCGTCGGGCGTTTGCGCACCAGGTTGACGGTGCCTGACGGGTTACCCGCGCCGCGGATCATGCCGGTGGCCCCGCGCAAGATCTCGGCGCGGTCGATGATGGCCGAATCGCTCTGGATGAATGAGCCACCGCCGCTGCCCTGCACCACGGTGGCGCCGTCGTACTGGATGGCATCGATCGCATAGCCGCGCGAGTAGTACTGCACGCGTTCGCTGTCGGTGAGGTTCACCACCACACCAGGCGTCTGCTCCAGCAGGTTGGTCAGGTTGGTGATGTTCTGGTCGTCGATGCGCTGGCGGGTGACCACGGTCACCGACTGCGGGGTGTTGCGAATGCTTTGCGCGGTCTTGCCGATGGTGACCGCACCTGTCGTGTAAGAGCCACTGTGCTCGGTGGTTTCGCCCAGGCGATCGCTGGAAATACTGGTGGTACCCAGTTGCAGTGCGCCACCGGCGTCCAGTGCTGGTATCAGTAGAAAGCTGTTATCGCCTTCCTGTTGCGCTTGCACATCGCTGCCCATCAGCACGAGGGTCAATGCTTGGGCCGGCTCATGGCGGCCCTGCACGCCCTGGGTGGTCTTGCCCTGCAGGCTGTTCGCATCGAACGACAGGCTCAGGCCGCCTTGCCGCGCCAACTGGTCCAGTGCAGGGGCCAGAGGGCCTGCGGGGATGCTCCAGTCGATTTGCCGGTGCTGGCTGGCGGGTGCAGCCGCGACCTGTGCGGGCAATGCCAAGGCGCTGCCTAGGCCGAGGCCGAACACGGCGGCGCGCACGGCATGGCGCAGCCTGTCGTTGCGGGGGGAACACGGGTGGATCATGGACCGCTCCTGAAGGTTTCGTAGACCACTTTTCGGGTTTTGTTCCTTCAGGCCGGACGAGAATGAGATTCCACCTCATTCTTTTTCAAAAAAAGATCAGGCAGCCCCGACGCTGACCCAATAGCGTGTGCGGTAATCGACACGTACCGGCAGGCTGCGGGTAAGCAGTTGCAGAATCTGTTCGGTATCGTTCAGCTGGTAAGTGCCGGATACCTTCAGCGCGGCCACATCGCCAGCGCAGCGCAGCAGCCCCGGGCGGTAGCGGGCCAGTTCGGCGCAGAACTCGCCCAGTGGCATCTGTTGCACGCTGAGCACACCGTCGGTCCAGCCCCATGGGTCGGCATGCAACGAGGCAAGCGCGTGAGCCCCGTGCGGCGATACTTGCAACACCTCGCCCGCCTGCACCACGCGTGGTGAAGGGGAGGTGGGGAACAAGGTGACTTTGCCGCGGCGCACGGCCAGCAACAGGCCCTGATCATTTTCGCGCAGCAGCAGTTGGCCGTCACGGGTAGCCAGGGCGCCGACCCGGGTGGTGATGCGGAACGGGCGGTTGTCGCCAGGGTTGCTGGCCAGGCTGACTTCGCCGCGCAGCAGGGTCAGTTCGCGCAGCTCGGCGCTGTAGTGCAGGTCGATGGCGCTGGCCGTGTTGAGCTGGATCTGGCTGCCATCACTACCCTGCAACCGGCGACGCTCGCCTGTGCCGGTGCTGTTGTCGGCCATCAGCGCGGGCAGGCCGAGCGGCTCGCGCGCGGCCCAACCGGCGCTGCCGCCGATCGCCAGCACCGCCAGCAGCTTGAGGTGGTCACGGCGGTTGATGCGCTGACGCTGGCGGCCATCGAGGGTGCGCCGGCTAAGGTCGCTGGGGAGCCCCGCCAGCTCGTCGCTGAGGGTGCTCACCCGCTGCCAGGCCTGGGCGTTGTGCGGGTGGTGGGCCAACCATTGCTGGAACTGCTGTTCGGTAGCCGGGTTGGGGTTGTCGAAGCGCAGCTTCACCAGCCATTCGATGGCCTGGTCGACCTGGGCCTGCGCAGGTACTTGATCAGAGCTCGGCATAGCGCAACCGGTAGCAGACGCCCAGAGCCTTGGCCAGGTCGCGTTCGACGGTGGCACGCGAAACGCCAAGGCGAAGGGCGATCTGCGCGATGCTCAGGCCATCGAGCTGGGCCAGCAAAAAGGCCTGACGGGCGCGGGGCCTGAGCTGGTGCAGGGCGCGGTCAAGGCGCTCGAGGGCATCCAGAATCACCAGGCGATGCTCTTCGCTGGGTACTTCGCCTGCGGGTACATGGGCGAGGCTTTCCTGGTAGGCGCGCTCCAGGGCGCGACGGCGGAACTGGTCGATCATCAGGCCGCGTGCGATGCTGCTCAGGTAAGCCCGCGGTTCTTTGATCGGCGAAACCTGGCGCGCGCGCAGCAGGCGCACGAAGGTGTCCTGCGCAAGGTCTGCGGCGTGTTCCTGGCAGCCGACCCGGCTGCGCAGCCAGCCACGTAGCCAAGCGTGATGGGACTGATAGAGCAGGGCGACTTCGGCCGGTTTGAGCGTGTCGTTGAGCTGCATCGTAGCGGCTGATCCCATGAAGCACACGTTACTGTGAATAGTTCTCAATTCTATGCGTGGATGATGGCATGGGGCAATGGTTGCCAGGAATTAGCTGCGCAAGATTCGGCGTTTCCCCGATGAGTGACTGGGCTAAGCTGGTCCTGCCTAGAACCCACTGGAGCTACGGATGATCCTGGCCGACCTCTCGCCTGAAGCCTACCGCGAAGCCACCGATTACCTGGCCGCGCTGGACCCTGACTGGGCGCGGCACATTACTGCGACCGGGCCGTGCCTGCACCAGGCGACACCGGGGCGTGAGCCGTATGAGGCGCTGGTACGGGCGATTGCCTACCAGCAGCTGCATGCCCGTGCGGCCGAAGCGATACTGGGGCGATTGCTGGCGCTGTTTCCTGACGATGGGTTTCCCGCGCCGAGGCAGTTGCTTGAGGTGGCGCCGGAAACGATGCGTACCTGTGGGTTTTCCGCGAGCAAGCTGGCGACAATCCACGGTATTGCCCAGGCCGCGCTGGACGGGGCGGTGCCGTGCCGGGAAGAGGCATTGGGCATGAGCGACGAGGCCTTGATCGAGCGCCTGGTTGCCTTGCGCGGCGTGGGCCGCTGGACTGTCGAGATGCTGCTGATCTACAGCCTGGAGCGCTCGGATGTTTTGCCGGTGGACGATTTTGCGGTACGGGAGGGGTATCGTCGCCTCAAGGGGCTGGGCAAGGCACCGACGCCGGCGCAGATGCGATCGCTGGGCGCCGGGTGGCGTCCGCACCGCACGGTGGCAGCCTGGTATCTGTGGCGGGCCTGAGACGAATCAGCTTGGTTGAGGCATACCGCAATGACCCCCTACACCACTGACGACCAACGCTGGCAAGCCGTCTATACTCGCGACGCGGCAGCAGCAGGCCATTTCGTCTACGCCGTGGGCACCACCGGCATTTATTGCCAACCCGGCTGCAAATCGCGCATGGCCAAACGCGAGAACGTCGAATTTTTCACCGATGCCGCCGCCGCGCAGGCCGCAGGCTATCGCCCCTGCCGGCGCTGCCAGGCCAAGCCGTCGAGCATTCGCCGCTGCGAACTGGTAGCCCGCGCCTGCCGCCTGCTCGAAACCCCCGACAACCCGCCCAGCCTCGGCCAGCTCGGTACACAACTGGGTGTCAGCCCGTACCACCTGCACCGCCTGTTCAAGGCCGAAACCGGGCTTACGCCAAAGGCCTATGCCGCAGCCTTCCGCGCTCGGCGCCTGCGCGAGCGGCTGGGTGAGGGGAAAACATCGGTGACCGATGCCATCTTTGATGCCGGGTACAATTCCAATAGCCGTTTCTACGAAAGCGCCGATCAACGCTTGGGCATGCGCCCGCGTCAGTACCGCGCCGGTGGCGCGGGTACGGCCATTCATTTCGCTGTGGGGCAGTGTTCACTGGGGGCGATCCTGGTGGCACAGAGCGAAAAAGGCATCTGTGCGATCCTGTTGGGTGATGCTCCTGAAGCGCTGCTCGAGCAATTGCAGGATCAATTCCCCAAAGCTCGCCTGATCGGCGGCAATGCCGAGTACGAACGACTGGTGGCGCAGGTGGTGGGCTTCGTCGAGGCGCCTGCCCTGGGCCTGGACTTGCCTCTGGATGTGCAGGGCACCGCGTTTCAGGAGCGGGTCTGGCAAGCACTGTGTGAGGTTCCGGTGGGCGGCCGGGTCAGCTATACCGAGATCGCCGAGCGCATTGGCGCGCCCAAAGCCGTGCGCGCAGTGGCCATGGCTTGCGCGGCCAACCGTATCGCCGTGGCGATTCCTTGTCACCGGGTGGTGCGCCTTGACGGCGACATCAGCGGCTACCGCTGGGGGGTGGAACGCAAGCGGCAACTGCTGGACCGAGAAACGGCACTCTCCTGAACGCCCCAAGCCGCGTAGAATCCACCGCCAAATCGAATTGTGAAGAGGAATGTTCGATGAGGCGTGTCAGCCTTGCCCGATTTTACCTGGTGGTAATGGCCCTGATGCTGGCGCTTGCGTCGCCGGCCTGGTCGGCTTCCGTGCCGGTTGCCAACCTGGTTGCCAGCGAGCTGCCGGTGCTGGATGAAAACGCAAGCATCGAGCAGTTGAGCGATAGGCTCGACCAGATTCGTCAGGGCGTAACCAGCAACGCCAATGACGATCTGCTCTCGCAACTGCGCATGGCTACCGTGCAGGTCCAGCGACAGGCCGATGCGCTGAGTACCTTGCGCGCAGCCGACGCGCAGAAGCTCGACGACAAGCTCAAGGTCATCGGCCCGGTACAGAAAGATGAAGCCCCAACCCTGGCCTTGCAACGCAAGGAGCTGGAGGCGCAGAAAAAGTCGGTGCTCGCCGAGCAGGATCAGGCCACCAAGCTGACCCAGTCGGCGCGCGACCTGTCCACGCAAATCGTCAACCTGCGCCGTAGCCAGTTCAACTCGCAAGTTACCAGCCGGGCGGCCAGTCCGCTGAGCCCGGCCTTTTGGCAGTCGCTGATCCGTCCTACCGAGGACGATGTGATGCGCCTGCGTGATCTGCGCGGCGAGGCCGCCGACGCCGTCGCCAGCGCCTTCAGCGCTGAACACCGCGGGTTCTTCATCACTAGCCTGGTGGCTGCGATCCTGGTCTGGACACTGGTCCGCCTGGTTCTTGAGCGCCTGCTCGCTGCAGCCATGATCCGCTGGCTGCCCGAAGGCCGCCTACGCCGAAGCGCGCTGGCCTTGAGCGTGAGTCTGGCCACCTTGGGCACTATCGCCGGCGCCGTGTCGCTGCTGCGTTGGGGCCTTCAAAGCAGTGCCATGCTGGGCTCGGACATAGCCAGCCTGACCAACCACTTCCTCATGCTCGTGGTGTTCAGTGCCTTCATCACCGGCCTTGGCCGGGCCATGTTGATGCTGCAACGGCCTTCCTGGCGCCTGCCGCCGATCCCCGACGAAGTGGCCAGTGCTCTGGGTTGGTTCCCCAAGTTGCTGGCCCTGGCACTGATGGTGATGCTGACCTTCGAGCGCATCAACAGTGTGATCGGCACCAGCCTGGCGCTGACTGTCGCCACCAACGGCCTGACCGCGCTGGTGGTAGCCGCCATCTTCTCCGCGGCGCTCATACGTTACCGCCGGACCTTGCGCAAACATGAGCTGGCGCGCCCGACCGGCCTGGCAGGGCTGATCCCGTTCGTGATCGTGGTGTGGGTCGGGCTTATCGTGCTGACGCTGCTGGCCGGCTACCTCACCCTGGCCTACTTCCTCACGGCCAAGCTGCTGTGGATCAGCATGGTCGCCACCTGCGCCTACCTTTTGACCACCTTCCTGGCTGATCTGTGCGAAACCCTGCTGTCGCCGCGTCAACCCGGCGGCCTGGCACTGGCGTCGTCGCTGGGCCTGGCACCACGCCACCAGGCCCAGGCCAGCACCATCCTGACCGGTGTCAGCCGCACGGTCCTGCTGTTCCTGGCGGTGATGCTGGCGTTGATGCCGTCGGGCACCAGCCCCGGCGAGTTGCTGATGAGCCTGGGCGACTGGGACGGCACCGGTGGCAAATTGCTCGGCAACCTGAACATCGTGCCGCAGGACATCCTGCTGGCCGTGGCGATGCTGTTAGGCGGCATGCTCGGTATCCGTGTACTCAAGCGCTGGCTGAGCGAGCGCCTGCTGCCGGAAACCGACATGGACGCCGGCATGCGTGCTTCGCTGGTAACCCTGGTCGGTTACCTGGGCTTCCTGTTCCTGGCCATGCTGGTGATGTCGACCCTGCGGATCAACCTCACCAGCCTGACCTGGGTAGTCAGCGCCCTGTCGGTGGGTATCGGTTTCGGCTTGCAGCAGATCGTGCAGAACTTCATTTCCGGTCTGATCCTGCTAACCGAGCGCCCGGTCAAGGTGGGCGATTGGGTGAGCCTGGCCGGCGTCGAGGGTGACATTCGCCGGATCAACGTGCGCGCCACAGAGATCCAGATGTCCGACCGCTCCACGGTGATCGTGCCCAACTCGCAGTTCATCTCGCAGAACGTGCGCAACGTAACCATGGGCAATGCCTTGGGTGTGGTGGGCATCACCCTGACCTTGCCGCTGGAGACCGATGCCAACCAGGTTCGCGACCTGCTGCTGACTGCCTTTCACGAGCATGAGGCGATCCTGGATGCGCCGGCTGCGTCGGTAACCTTCAAGGACCTGACTACCAGCGGCATGGTGATCAGTGTCAGCGGCTATGTGGCGGGGCCGCGGCAGGTGTCGGGGGCGCGCAGCGACCTGCTGTTCACCATCCTGGGGCGTTTGCGGGATGAGGGCATTCCCCTGTCTTCACCGCAGAGCATGGTGCTGGTGCAGGAGGGCGCGCGCCCGGCTGACGAGCCGGCGTAACACCCCAGCGCGCAAGCCGGCCCCTCAGGTGCTACGTCAGGCCCCAGAGTGGATGTCGGCTTGCCGGCGCTTGGGCCGCCTGGCGGCCTCTAGGGCAATCAGCCCAGGCACCGCGTCACATGTTTGACCGACAGGTAGCCCGACAACCCCCAAGGCCCGAGCTCCCGCCCGATGCCGCTACCCTTGGTGCCGCCCCAAGACGTCTCGACGAACACCGCTTGCACCGAGTTGATCCACACATGCCCGACTTCCAGCGCATCGGCCACCCGCTCGGCGCGCTCCAGGTCCGCTGAGCAAACGGTGGCGACAAGGCCGAAACGGCTGTCGTTGGCCTCGGTAATTGCGTCTGCTTCGGTCGAGAATCGACGTGCGCACAGCACCGGCCCGAAGATTTCTTCATTCCACAGGCGGCTGTCCACCGGGACGTCGGCATACAGCGTCGGGCTGACAAACCAGCCGTCGCGGTCCAGTGCTTTGCCACCGGCCAGGCACTGCAGGCCTTCTTCACGGGCTGTGGCAAAGTAGCTGGCGACCTTCAACCATTGCGCCTGGCTGGTCAGCGGGCCCATGTCCACTTCTTCCGTCAGTGGGTTACCGACGCGCAGCGTTTCCAGTGCCTGCTGCAGGCGTGGCAGCAGCGCATCGGCAATGCCATCGTGTACCAGCAAGCGCGAGGTGGCCGAGCACATTTGCCCAGCGTTCCAGGTGATGCCGGCGACGATCCACTCTACCGCCTGGTCCACATCGCAATCATCGAACACCACGATTGCCGATTTGCCGCCCAACTCCAGGGTCACGGGTCGGCACTGTGCCGATGCGCTGCGCATCACCTGGCTGCCGACGCTGTTGCTGCCGGTGAACGACAGCTTGTCCAGGCCGCTGTGGCTGCTTAGTGCGGCGCCAGTCTCGGCCTTGCCGTTGACAATGTTCAGCACGCCGGCAGGCAGGCCCAGGGTATCTGCGATCTGGCCGTAGGCCTGCTCGATCAGCGGGGTGACTTCCGAAGGCTTGAGCACCACGGTGCAGCCTGCAGCCAAGGCCGGTGCCAGCTTCCATGCGCTGGTCACCAGCGGGAAGTTCCACGGCACGATCAGGCCAACCACACCCACCGGCTCCAGCCGGGTGCGGGCAGTGAAGCCCGGTGCGGCCAGCGCCACTTCGCGATTCCTTTCCGGCAGTTGCTCGGCCAGGTCGGCGTAATAAGCGAAGGTGGCTATGGCATCGTCCAAGTCGATTTCGGCCTCATGGCGAGGCTTGCCGTTGTTGCGCATTTGCAGGTTGATCAATGCTTCACGGCGTTGCCCGAGCTGCTCGGCAAAACCGCGCAGGTAGGCCGCACGCTCGTTGGCGCTGACCTGCTTCCAGGTGGGCAGGGCTTCGCGCGCCGCCGCAACGGCCAGGTCGACCTGGGCAACGCTGGCGGCCATCAGTTCGGCGAAAGGTTGGCCCAATGCAGGGTCATTGACGCTGATGCAGTCGCTGCCCTGGCCTTCGACCCAGCGGCCGGCAATGTAGTGGGAAGTGGTCATGATCGTTATCCAGTCAGGCCATTTCGGCCGGGTTCAGCACCGGCATGTGCGCGGTGCTTTTGCAGCGCACCCAGCGCGGGCCGTTGGGGCCATACACACCAGCAGGTTCAGGGAAAAGGTTGAGCAGCAGCAGGTAAAGCACACCGGCCATGCCCAGGGTTACCGGCAGGCTCACGTCGATGCCGCCAGCCAGGTCGCCCAGCGGGCCGACGAACTGCCCAGGCAGGTTGACGAAGCACAGGCCTACCACCGCGCTGGGGATCCACGCCCCCATGCCGCGCCAGTTCCAGCCATGCAGGAACCAGTAGTGGCCGCCGCGTTGGCCGCGGGTGAACACTTGCAGGTCGTCGGCGTGGTAGAAGCCGCGGCGGGTGATCAGGCCGAGAATCATGATCACCATCCACGGGCTGGTGCAGGTAATGATCAGCACGGCGAAGGTCGAAACGCTCTGCACCAGGTTGAAGGTGAAGCGGCCGATGAAGATGAAGGCAATGGCCATTACCCCGATCAGTACGGTGGCGCCCGCGCGGCTGAGCAAGCGCGGGAACACGCTCGACATGTCCAGCCCGGTGCCATACAGCGCAGTTGTGCCGGTAGACATGCCACCGATCACCGCGATCAGGCACACCGGCAGGAAGAACCAGCTAGGCGAAATCGCCAGCAGGCCACCCACGTAATTGTTGGCGGCGATGTAGTCCGCGGCCTGGGTGGCCACCAGGGTGGCGGTGCACAGGCCGAACAGGAACGGGATCAGCGTGGCGGCCTGGGCGGCGATCACTGCCAGCATGATGCGCGCCTTCGGCGTTTGCCGTGGTATATAGCGCGACCAGTCGCCGAGGAAGGCGCCAAACGATACCGGGTTGCTCATGGCCAGAATCGCCGCGCCGACGAAGGCCGCCCAGAATCCGGCCTGACCAAGGTTCACGCTCCCGGCGTAGCCCGCATCGAACGGGCCGGCGAAGGCGAAGATACCCAGCAGGAACAGCAGGCTAGAGGCCCACACGGCAACCTTGTTGACCCACAGCATGAAGCGGAAGCCGAAGATGCACACCACCAGCACCAGGATGGCGAACAGGCCGTAGGCCAGGCCCAGAGTCAGGTCGGTTTCGGGCAGCCCGGCCAGGCGCTTGGCGCCGCCGACCAGGGCATCGCCGGAACTCCATACCGACAGCGAGAAGAACGCCACGGCGGTGAGCAGCGACAGGAACGAGCCGACGATGCGCCCATGCACGCCGAAGTGGGCGCCCGAAGACACCGCGTTGTTGGTGCCGTTGAGCGCGCCGAACAAGCCCATGGGCGCAAGGATCAGCGCACCCACGCCGACGCCGAGCAGGATCGCCCAGACCCCGGCCTGGAACGACAGCCCGAACAGTACCGGGAAGCTACCCAGCACGGCGGTGGCAAAGGTGTTGGCACCGCCGAAGATCAGGCGGAACAGGTCCAGGGGGGAGGCGTCGCGTTGATCGTCAGGGATCTGTTCGACGCCATTGGTCTCGATACCGGTCGAGTGGCTCATGGTGATGCTCCAGCGCGGTTGTTGTAGGCCGGCGCGGTGCGCGGGCCCTCTTGTGGGTGCGATGGCAGGGCGGCAGGGCCGCGTAAAGGTGAATCAGGCTACGGTGACGACCGACAGATGCTCATGGCAGGCCAGCCAGCGTTCACCGTGGCGGCGGAACACGATGGTTTCGCGCTCGGCCAGTCGGTGCTGCTCGCCGGCGATGCGGATGTGCGTGGCAACATCGTGCATGAAGATCGCCACATCACCCTGCAGGCTTACCTGCGCATTGCTCGAAAGGCAGCCGAGCACGGCAAAACCCTCGGCCTGCCATTGGGCCCAGAGGTCTTCGTAGGCGCCGCGCGACAGCAGCGGTTGCGCCAAGGTGTGGAAAAGAAAGGTGGCGTCTTCGCTGAAACAGGCGAAGTAGCGGGCGGTGTCGTTGCTGGCGAAGGCGGCTACGAGGTCGGCGGCGGCCTGCCGTACCTGAAGTGTCTGGTCCACGGGAGTGGCCTCACGGTTATTGTGATTGTGGTGAAGCGATTCTGGTGGGGGTTGGCGGGGGAACAAATCGCTGGGGGGAAATAATTAGTTCAGGAATTTGTGAAGTGATTGCAGGTACACGCTTGGCAGACGTTTGATCTCAGGAGGAGGTGTCATACCCAGAAGCGAACCGACTGACGGTCTTACCCACCCCCCATCCTTGCCTACGCTGAAACTCCCACCCCAACGTTAGCAAGGAGATCGGTCATGGCCTTCCAATACAAGCGTCTGGACAAGAGCAACACTGCGGTTTTGCTGGTCGATCACCAGACCGGCCTGCTGTCGCTGGTTCGGGACATCGACCCCGACCGTTTCAAGAACAACGTGTTGGCGCTCGCTGACCTGGCCGAGTACTTCAAGCTGCCCACCATCCTCACCACCAGTTTCGAAACCGGCCCCAACGGGCCGCTGGTGCCCGAACTCAAGGAGCAATTCCCCGACGCCCCCTACATCGCCCGGCCGGGCAACATCAACGCCTGGGACAACGAAGATTTCGTCAAGGCGGTGAAGGCCACCGGCAAGAAGCAGTTGCTGATCGCCGGGGTGGTCACGGAAGTCTGTGTGGCCTTCCCGGCGTTGTCGGCGCTGGAGGAGGGCTTCGAGGTGTTCGTGGTCACCGATGCCTCCGGCACCTTCAATGAGCTGACCCGTGATTCGGCCTGGCGGCGGATGGAGGCAGCCGGGGCGCAACTGATGACCTGGTTCGGGGTGGCCTGCGAGCTGCATCGCGACTGGCGCAATGATGTTGAAGGGTTGGGCACGTTGTTCTCCAACCACATTCCCGACTACCGCAACCTGATGACCAGTTACAGCAAGTTGGCCAAGTAAAACGGCAGGGATCGACCATACTCACTGTTCATTCGCCCCAAGGAGCGTGTCATGGCCAAGCCGTCCAGGAAGAAAGACTTGCAGGCGCCTGTCGAGAAGCTGGGTGGCAAGGCCTATGACAAACAGCTGAAAAACCTGCATGTGGAATTGGTGAAGCTGCAGGAATGGGTCGTGGCCAAGGGCCTGAAGGTGTGCATCGTGTTCGAGGGCCGTGATGGTGCTGGCAAGGGCGGTACCATCAAGGCCATCACCGAGCGGGTCAGCCCACGAGTGTTCCGTGTGGTGGCGCTACCGGCGCCGACTGAACGGGAAAAGTCCCAGATGTATGCCCAGCGTTACCTCAACCACCTGCCGGCAGCGGGGGAGGTGGTGATCTTCGATCGCAGCTGGTACAACCGCGCCGGCGTTGAGCGGGTGATGGGCTTTTGCACCGACGAGCAGGCCGGCAAGTTCCTCGCGGTGGTGCCCTTGCTGGAGAAACTGATGGTCGAGTCGGGGATCATCCTCATCAAGTACTGGCTCGAAGTCAGTGCCCAGGAGCAGACCCGCCGCCTGCAGGACCGCATCAATGACGGCCGCAAGGTATGGAAACTCTCTCCCATGGACCTTAAGTCCTACACCCGCTGGGACGAATACACCCTTGCCCGCGATGAGATGTTCGCTGCCTCCGACTCATCGTGGGCACCGTGGTTCCTGGCCCACTCCGACGACAAACGCCGTGCTCGCCTGAACATCATCAGCCATCTGCTTTCGCGCATTCCCTACAAGGACGTTACCGGTGACAAGGTAGTGAAGCTGCCCAAACGGGGCAAGATCGGCAAGTACAAAGCTGTAGCCTATCCCTTCAAAGTGGTCCAAGAGCGTTTCTGATTCCCTCACTGCGCATGGTCGCAAGGGTACGAACCTATGCCACATGATGGCAGCCTGCTGCAGGCTACAGTGGTCTTCCTGCTGGCCGTGGTACTTCTGGTGCCACTGGCGCAGCGTCTGAAGATGGGGGCGGTGCCTGGCTATCTTCTTGCCGGCATTCTGATCGGCCCTTCGGTATTTGGCCTGCTTGATAACCCAGGCAACGTGGCACGGATTTCGGAGATCGGTGTGGTCATGTTGCTGTTCGTGATTGGCCTGGAGCTATCACCACAGCGCTTGTGGACCATGCGGCGGGCGCTTTTTGGTGTCGGGACGCTGCAGGTCGGGCTGACTGCCTTGGTGCTTGGCTTGCTGGCGTACGCTGTGTTTGGCCAGTCGAAACCGGCGTCCATCGTTCTGGGGCTGGGTCTTGCCCTGTCGTCCACCGCGTTCGGCCTGCAGGTGCTGGCCGAACGCAAGGACCTGGGCAAACCGCACGGCCGCCTGGCCGTGGCCATCCTGCTGTTTCAGGACATCGCCGCCATACCGCTTATTGCCGTCGTGCCGTTGCTCGGCGGTGATGTCAGCACTACCGATGAGCGCGCTTGGCCGCTGCTGGCGGTGTCACTTGGCATTGGCCTGGTGATCGTCAGCGGCCGTTACCTGATGACGCCGGTGTTCAGATGGACAGTCGGGTCAGGCCTTCCTGAGCTGTCGACCGCCACCGCCTTGCTGGTGGTGCTGGGCACGGCCTGGGTGATGGAGCATGTGGGCGTATCCATGGCCTTGGGCGCTTTTCTTGCCGGTGTACTGATGGCCGAGTCACCGTTTCGCCACGAACTGGAAACCCAGATCGAGCCGCTCAAGGGCCTGTTGCTGGGGTTGTTTTTCGTCGGGGTGGGAATGAGCGCCGATTTGCGTCTGCTGTTCGGCATGCCTCTGGCCGTGCTGGGGCTGACGTTGTTGTTGGTGGGCATCAAGTTGCCGCTGCTCTGGGGGTTGGGCCGGCTGGCGGGTGGGCTGACTCACCCGCAGGCGCTGTGCCTGGGGGTGGTACTGGCATCGGGCGGAGAGTTTGCGTTCGTCGTATTCAAAATGGCGCACGAACATCACGTACTGACTCAACAGGTGCACGACCTGCTGGTGCTCGCGATCACCCTGTCGATGGCGGTAGTGCCGCTGGTGATGATGGCCCTGGCGCGGCAGCTGCCTGAGCGCGATATCTCGCACCCTGCACCCAGAACGGACCACTGAATCGCGCCTCCTGGCGCACTGAGCACGAGGAGATGAGTCATGCAGCCGAGTATCAAACTGGACAGCGCCCGGTCACGGGGCCTGCTCGATGTGCTCATCAAGGCAGGCCTGGTGGCTGCCCTGGTGCTATTTGCCTTTCAGGTTTTCCAGCCATTCCTGGAGCTGATGCTGTGGTCGGTGATCCTGGCGGTGACGTTGTATCCGCTGTACCAGCGCATCAAGCGTGGTTCAGGTTTCAAGGACGGCTATGCGGCGACACTGGTGGTGCTACTGGTGCTGGTGGTATTGCTGGTACCGATCTACCTGGTGGTGATGTCCATCGGTGAATCGGTAGACCACCTGGTGTCGCTGATCAGGAGCGACAGCTGGAGCGTGCCGGTGCCGCCCGACTCTGTGGCCAACTGGCCACTGATCGGGCCGAAAGTCCATGCGCTGTGGCTGTCAGCCTCCGAGAACCTGGCCGATGTGATTGCGCAATGGATGCCCCAGCTCAAGAGCGCCGGGCGTACGGCATTGGGTGCGGCGGCCAGTGCCGGCGGGGCCTTCCTGCTGTTCGTCGGTGCGATTATCATTTCCGGCGTGATCATGGCTTTTGGTGATCGTGGCGAGATCGCAGCACAGCGCATCGCCATGCGGATTTCTGGAGAAGAGCGAGGCAAGCCGCTTGCCACGTTGTGTACCGCTACCATTCGTGCGGTGGCGCAAGGGGTGATCGGCATCGCCTTCATCCAGATGCTGCTGATCGGTGTGGGCTTCGTGATCAAAGGCGTACCAGGTGCCGGCATGCTCGCCATTCTCATCCTCATGCTGGGGATCGCCCAGGCCCCGGCGACGTTGATCACCTTGCCGGTGATCATCTACGTACTGAACGTCGAGGGCTTCACCGTGGCCACTATCGTGTTCGCTGTCTACACCTTCGTCGCCGGGCTTGCCGACAACGTTCTCAAACCCTTGCTGCTGGGCCGCGGGGTGGATGTGCCAATGCCGGTTGTGTTGATCGGTGCGCTGGGCGGCATGGTGGTCAAGGGCATTATCGGGCTGTTTCTCGGCCCGGTGATCCTCGCTGTGACCTACGTGCTGTTCTGGCAATGGGTGGCCTTGCAGGTGCCGGAGCAACCTGCGCCGCCGGCAGCCTGAGCCAAGGCCTGCCATGCCCAGGCGCTGCTGTGGGTTGAGCCTGCTGATGGTGCTGGCCGGTTGCACCCAGGTCGGCCCGGACTATGAGACGCCCCGGCACGCGTGGCTGGGCAGCTGGAGTACGCCATTGCTCGAGCAGGCCCAGCGCAGGGCTGCGCAGCCGGAGCTGCGCCAGTGGTGGGCAGTGTTTGCCGACCCGGCCTTGGACGCACTGATCGCCGAGGCCGACGCCAATAACACCAGCCTGCGCGTAGCCGGCCTGCGCGTCGCCGAGGCCAGGGCGCAGTTGGCCATCGTCCAGACCGGGCGTTATCCACAGTTGCAGCAACTGCGCGGGCAGAGTCTGTACCTCAAACAGGACCAGTCCGGCACCGCCAGCGCCCGCGATTCGGTGTTCTGGCAGTCCAGCGCGGGTTTCGATATCGGGTGGGAAATCGATTTCTGGGGGCGTTTCAGCCGCGCCATCGAAAGCGCCGATGCCGCTTATTTCGCGTCCCAGGCCAATTACGCCGACGCCATGCTGCTGATGCGTGCGCAGGTGGCCGACACCTACTTTGCCCTGCGCACCGCCGAGGCGCGGCTGCAGATCGCAACGGAAAACGCCAGGCGCCAGGCGCGTAGCCTGGAAATTACCGAGCGGCTGTTCCGCCACGGCGAGAACGACGAGCTCGACTGGCAGCAGGCGCGTACCCAGTACCTGGCAACTCAGGCCACGATTCCCGAGTTCGAAAACCAGCTCAATGCCTTGCGCAATGTGCTCTGCGCGTTGCTTGACAGACCGCCCGGGCCACTGCCGCAGCTGGCTGCGCGGTACGGCCAGTTACCGCTGCCGGACCGGGCTGTGTTGCAGGACGTGCCCGCCAGCCTGCTGCAGCGGCGCCCCGACATTCGTGCCGCCGAGCAAGCCGTGGCGGCGCAGTCGGCACTCGTCGGGGTGGCCACCGCGGATCTTTATCCACAGCTGAGCCTGCTGGGCAGCATCGGCTGGACTTTCGTATCGGCCAATCAACTGCCCAACACCTTCGACCTGGCTGCCGGGCCAAGCCTGATATGGAGCCCCTTCGACTACGGCCGCCGCAAGAATGCCGTGCGTGTCGAGGATGCGCGCCTGCAGCAGTTGATTGAGCTGTACCAGCAAGGGGTGCGTGAAGCTGCGCGTGAGGCCGATGACGCCGCCAGTGGTCTGGTGCGTTCGCTGCAGAGCGCCAGCATTCGCCAGGACGCCTCGCAGGCCGCTCAGCGCTCGCTGAACCTGGCCAGCGCCCAATACCAGGAAGGCTTCGCCGATTTCCAGCGCGTGCTCGATGCCCAGCAACTGCTGTTGCAGCAGCAGGACGGCTACCTGGTCAGCCGGGGGAACGCAGTGAGCAGCCTGGTGACGCTGTATAAAGCGCTGGGCGGTGGTTGGGACAACCAGCGCAAGCCCGTTGACCCGGCCACCCGCCAGCAGATGGAAAACCGTACCGATTGGGGTGACCTGCTGGACGAGCCGGCCCCCGCCGACCCTGAACAAGGTGAGCCCTGATGAGCGACGCCGTGGACACGCCCCCTGACCGCGCCATGCACTGGGTGTTGGTGCTGATCATAGTGAGCCTGGTCTGGTACCTGCTTGCCGACCGATTCACGCCTTACACCCAACAGGCTCGTCTGCAAGCCTATGTGGTGCCTGTGGCCGCTGAAGTTGCCGGGCAGGTCAAGCGCGTGGCGGTGGGCAACAACCAGCAAGTGCGCCAGGGTGATGTGCTGTTCGAGCTGGATCAGGAGCAGTACCGCATTGCCCTGACCCGCGCCCAGGCAGATCTGGATACGGTACGCCGGCAGATTGGCGCCAATACCGCTGGCATTGACTCGGCCCAGGCCGCCTTGGTAGCGGCTCAGGCCAACGAGCGCAAGGCCCGCCAGGATGCCGAGCGGCTCAAACGGCTGATCGAAGAAGACCCAGGTACCGTGTCGGTACGTCGCCTTGAAGGGGCGCAGGCAACCCGTGACCAGGCCATCAGCCAGGTGGCGGCAGCGCGCGCGGAAGTCGAACGGGCGCGGGAGCAGCAAGGCGGGGTGGAGGCGGACAACGCGCAACTGCGCAGTGCGGCGGCCAATGTGGAAAAGGCCCGGCTGGACTTGGCCCGCACCGTGGTGCGCGCCGATGCCAATGGGCTGATCACTGACCTGCGCACTGACGTGGGCCACTACGTTCCCGCCGGCAGCGCGATGATGACCCTGATCGCCATCCACGACGTGTGGATAAGCGCCGACATGACCGAGAACAATCTCGGCCGTCTGCGCCCTGGTACACCGGTGCTGGTGGTGCTGGACGCCATCCCCGGTAGGGTATTGCAAGGGCATATCCGCAGCATCGGCTATGGCGTGAGCGTGGGGCAGGGCACGCCGCCGGGTGCCTTGCCGACCGTACAGAACAGCCGCGAATGGCTACGCTCGGCGCAGCGTTTTCCGGTGATCGTCGAGCTCGACCGAGACCAACTTGCAGACAGGTCCGGGCTGCGTGTGGGCGGTCAGGCCGAGGTCATGGCCCTGCCCGGCGAAGGTAACCCTCTGAGCCTTCTAGGGCGCGTGTTCATGTGGCTGATGAGCTGGCTGTCGTATGCCTATTGAGCTGCGACGCCTGCGTGCGCTGCGCCTGGCCTTAGGCGTGGCGCTATGCCTGGTAGCGAGTTTTGGCCTTGGCCTGCCGGTGCCCATACTTGCGCCGGTATTCGCGGTGCTGTTGTTGGCCATGCGCAGTGAGCCGTTGCCGATCAAGGCGGCACCGATGTTGGCAATACTGGTGTTGCTGAGCTGTGGCAGCGGCCTTTTGCTGATACCCATTTTGCGCCATGCGCCGGTGAGTGGCGTGTTGCTGGTCGGCGTGGGGGTATTTCTGGTGTTGCGCTATGCGCTCAAGGGGGGCAACGGCTTGCTTGCCAACCTGTTGGTGGTTGGCCTGACCATGATAGCGGCTGCCGGTACCAGCGATTTCACCCTGGCGCTGATGGTGGTCGAGGCGATGGCCAAGGGCATGCTCCTGGCGGTGCTGGGGACGGCGTTGGCCCATGTGCTGGTTCCAGAACCTGCGAATGCGCCTGCGCAACCTGCGCCGCCATTGCCCGATCGCGCCGATGTCGGCTGGATAGCCTTGCGTGCCACGCTGATCGTCATGCCGGCGTTCCTGCTGGCGCTGATCGCGCCCGACGCGTTCATGCCCCTTATCATGAAGGCGGTGAGCCTTGGGCAGCAGGCTGGCGAGACCCGGGCCCGGCATGCCAGTCGTGAGCTCATCGGCTCGACGGTGCTGGCAGGGGTGTTGGCGATGCTCATGTGGGCAGCATTGAGCGTGTTCGTGCACCTGTGGATGTTCTTCCTGTGGGTGCTGCTGTTCACGCTTTGGCAGGGGCGCAGGCTCTATGGCGTGGCAAGCACGCGGCACAGCCCTGCGTACTGGGTGAGTTGCCTGACCACCCTGCTTATCCTGCTGGGGCAGTCAGTGCAGGACAGTGCAGCCGGCCAGGACGTCTATCGGGCGTTTGCGGTTCGCATGGCGTTGTTTCTGGCCGTGTCGCTGTACGCCAGTGCCTTGCTGATATGGCTCGACCGGCGTCGGCTCAGGGCCGTTTAGCGACTCAAGGCTTCCAGTCCACTCCGGTGTCCTGCAGATAAGCATCCACCGCAGCGCCGACAGTGGGGTGAAACGCCGTCTCGCCCATGTGCTGGAGCAATTCGAACCGTTTCATCTTGTCTTTCACCGGGTCCTTCATCTCGGCGAACTGCAACTCGACTCCCCGGGCCTCCAGCGCCCGGTCGAGTTCGGCCAGCATGTCCGCCGAAGTGATATCGATGCTGGTCACCGGTTCCGCTGCAATCACCAACCGCTGCACGGGGGTAGGCGACTCATCCACCGCCGCCAGCACCGTGGCCTGAAACTGCTCGGCATTGGCGAAGAACAGCGGCGCATCCCAGCGCAGCAGCACCAGGCCCGGTATCCGGCGAGCCTGTGGATAACGCTGCACGTCATGGTAGCCGCGGGTGCCGTCGACCCGCCCGAGCACCGCATGATGCGGCCGCCAGCCATCCCACAGGAACTCGATCACCGAAATCGCCACGGCAATGCAGATGCCGGGGATGGCGCCGAACACCGCAACCCCCACGAAGCAGGTGAACGACAGCCAGAACTCCCATTGCTGCATGCGAAAGATGCGCTTGAGGTCGGCGAACTCGAAAAGCCCCATTGCCGCCGCGATCACCACTGCGGCCAGTGCACTGGTGGGCAGGTATTGCAGGAGGTTGGGCGCGACCAACAACAGGATTGTCACAGCCATCGCGCCGATGATGCCGGTAAGCTGGGTCTTTGAGCCGGCCGCCTCAGCTACCGGAGTGCGCGATGAGCTGCTGCTGATCGGGATGCCCTGGAACAGCCCGGAGGCCAGGTTGGCCACGCCCAGGCCGAACATTTCCTGGTTCGGGTTGACCGGTGTTTTCAGGCGCGCCGCGTAAGTGCGTGACAGCACGCTGGTATCGGCGAACGACACCAGTGCCACGGCTATGCCGCCCAGCAGGACCTCGACCAAGTCGATGCCGGTTACCCATGGGAAGGTGAAGCTGGGCAAGCCCTGGGGTAGCTCACCGAGTACTTTCACGCCCATCTGGTCGAGGTCGAACAGGCTTACCGCCAGGGTGGCGAGTACCACGGCGATGAGGATGCCCGGTAGGCGCTTGTAGGGCTTGAGCAGCAGAATCAGCGCCAGGCTGGCGCCGCCTACTGCAAAGCTGGGCCAGTGCCCCTGGCCGGCGATCAAGGTCTGTGCCAGCTGCCACAGATCGCGCAGGGGCCCCTGGCTGTCGATCGAGAGGCCGAACAGCTTGGGCAACTGGCTGATCAGCACGGTGAGCGCGATACCGTTCATGTAGCCGTAGCGGATAGGCTTGGACAACAACTCGGTGATGAAGCCTAGCCGCAGCAGCCCAGCGATCACGCAGAAGGCGCCGGCCACCAGGGCCATCAGGCTGGCGATGGCGATGGCTCGCTGGGGGTCGCTGGCAGCGTACTGCACCACCACGGCCAGGATCGGCGCGGCCAGCGCTGAATCCGGGCCGAGCACCAGGATTCGGCTGGGGCCGAACAAGGCGTAGGCCAGCAACGGAACGATGGTCGCGTACAAGCCGTAGATGCCGGGTACACCGGAGGCTTCGGCGTAGGCGATGCCCACGGGCACCAGCATGGTGGTGAGCACCAGCCCGGCAGCGATGTCCTTGGGTAGCCAGGCGAGCTGGTAGTGCATCAGGGTAGCCAGCCCAGGAAGCCAGCGTTGCCAGTCGAAGCCGGGGCGGGGAGGTGTTTCATGCATGGTGGGGGCTCCAGGGCGGAGGACGCATGAACGTGCTTTTTAGCGGGCTGGCCCGAATGGGCGCTACTGCGGCAGCCCCCCAGACGTAAGCCAATTACCAACTTGAAACCAAATGCTTCAATTCAAGATAGCTTGGGAATTGTCCCGTGCAGGCCACAGCAATCCACGCATCCGCCCAGGCGTATCACCAACGCCCTGTGAACAACAAAAAAACCCTTGAGCCGCGAGGCTTCAAGGGTTTTTCACTCGGCCCGTTTCAGGCCCGTGCTTACAACTCAGACGTTGAAGCGGAAGTGCATGACATCGCCGTCTTTGACAATGTAGTCCTTGCCTTCCAGACGCCACTTACCGGCTTCCTTGGCACCGCCTTCACCCTTGAACTGGATGAAGTCGTCATAGGCCACCACTTCAGCGCGGATGAAGCCTTTTTCGAAGTCGGTGTGGATCACACCTGCTGCCTGAGGTGCGGTGGCACCGACGCGTACGGTCCAGGCACGCACTTCCTGCACGCCGGCAGTGAAGTAGGTCTGCAGGTTGAGCAGCTCGTAACCGGCGCGGATCACGCGATTCAGGCCAGGCTCTTCCAGGCCCAGGGCCTCGAGGAACATGTCCTTCTCTTCACCGTCGTCCAGTTCGGCGATCTCGGCTTCGATCTTGTTGCACACCGGCACCACGACCGCGCCTTCTTCTTCGGCAATGGCTTTGACCACGTCCAGGTGCGGGTTGTTGTCGAAGCCGTCTTCAGCCACGTTGGCGATGTACATCACCGGCTTGCTGGTCAGCAGGTGGAAGCCACGGATGACGGCTTTCTCGTCGTCGGCCATGTTCTTCATCAGGCTGCGTGCCGGCTTGCCTTCGGTGAAGTGCGGGATCAGCTTTTCCAGGATTGCCTTTTGCGCCAGGGCTTCCTTGTCGCCGCCCTTGGCGTTGCGGGTGACCTTCTGCAGTTGCTTCTCGCAGCTGTCCAGGTCAGCGAAGATAAGCTCCAGGTCGATGATCTCGATGTCGCGCTTGGGGTCGACGCTGTTGGAAACGTGGATCACGTTTTCGTCTTCGAAGCAGCGCACCACGTGGGCGATGGCGTCGGTCTCGCGGATGTTGGCGAGGAACTTGTTGCCCAGGCCTTCACCTTTCGAGGCGCCGGCCACCAGGCCGGCGATGTCGACGAACTCCATGGTGGTCGGCAGGATGCGATTAGGCTTGACGATTTCCGCCAGCGCAGCCAGGCGCGCGTCGGGCATCGGCACGATGCCGCTGTTCGGCTCGATGGTGCAGAAAGGGAAGTTCTCCGCCGCGATGCCAGACTTGGTCAGGGCGTTGAACAGGGTGGACTTGCCGACGTTGGGCAGGCCGACGATGCCGCAATTGAAACCCATGGGTATTCCCCTCTCTAGGAAATCAGGCCTTCTGGCTGTGCAGCTCGCGCATTGCCTTGGCGAAATCGCCGGCAAGCACGTCCGGCAGCACGCCGAGGGCAAAATCGATGCTGGCGTCGAGCTTCTCCTGCTCGGCGCGCGGCGCGCGGCCCAGGACGAAGTTGGAAACCAGTTTGGCGTCACCCGGGTGGCCGATGCCAAGCCGCAGGCGGTGGAAGTCGTTCTGGTTGCCGAGCTGCGCGATGATGTCGCGCAGGCCGTTGTGCCCACCATGGCCACCGCCGCGCTTGAGCTTGGCGACGCCTGGAGGCAGGTCGAGTTCGTCATGCGCCACCAGGATCGCTTCCGGCTTGATGCGGAAGAAATTGGCCAATGCCGCCACGGACTGGCCGCTACGGTTCATGTAGGTGGTGGGGATGAGCAGACGAACATCGTTGCCCTGATGGCTGAATTTAGCCGTCAGGCCGAAATACTTGCGGTCAGCGGTCAAGGAGACGCGCTGGGCGCTGGCAATGCGTTCAACGAAAAGAGCCCCTGCGTTATGCCGGGTCTGTTCGTATTCGGGGCCGGGGTTACCCAGGCCGACGATCAACTGGATGGCGGTCACGTAGGGGCTCTTCCTTGGAGTTGGTGGGTTACGGTGCGCGGCACTGTAACCCGATCAACACCGGCGCGCGAGTGGATTACTCAGCGGCGCCTTCTTCAGCTTCTGGAGCAACGCGTGGAGCGTGAACGTTGGCAACAGCTTTGTCATCACCGTGGGCCAGAGCGACGAACTCTACGCCTTTCGGAGCTTTCAGGTCCGACAGGTGGATGATGGTGCCGATTTCAGCATTGCCCAGGTCGACTTCGATGAACTCAGGCAGGTCTTTGGCTTCGCAGGAAACTTCGATCTGCGATTCAACGTGCGAGATCTCGCCGCCTTTCTTGACCGGGGCTTCTTCGTTGATGAAGTGCACTGGAACAACAGCGGTCAGCTTCTGGCCAGCAACGACGCGAACGAAGTCGGCGTGCATGATGAAGCCTTTGGCCGGGTGGCGCTGCATGGCCTTGACTACGACGTTCTGCTTGGCGCCGTCGACGTTCAGCTCGATAACGTGGCTGAAGGCAGCTTCGTTTTCGAACAGCTTGGCGATTTCCTTGGCCACGATGGTCAGGGATTGAGCTTCTTTATCGCCACCGTATACAACGGCCGGGATGTTCAGCGAGTGACGCAGGCGGCGGCTCGCACCTTTCCCCAGGTCACTACGCACTTGGGCGTTCAGAGTGAAATCAGTCATTTTGTTTCTCCAAAATAGCCCCCCGAGGGCGTTTGCGACCAGCGCCAACGGGGATGGCAAAAAAGCCCCGCCCCAACACATGCTGGGGCGGGGCGCTTCATATCAACACGTATTCCGCTTAGCGGAACATCGCACTGATCGATTCTTCATTGCTGATGCGGCGCACCGCCTCAGCGACTACCGGTGCGATATCCAGCTGGCGGATACGGTCACAGGCTTGAGCAGCGGCGGACAGCGGAACGGTGTTGGTCACCACCAGCTCGTCCAGTACCGACTTCTCGATGTTCTCGATCGCACGGCCCGAGAGGACAGGGTGCGTGCAGTAGGCATAAACCTTGGCAGCGCCGTGTTCTTTCAGTGCCTTGGCCGCATGGCACAGGGTGCCGGCGGTATCGACCATGTCGTCTACCAGGATGCAAGTGCGCCCTTCGACGTCGCCGATGATGTGCATGACTTCGGAGTGGTTGGCCTTTTCACGGCGTTTGTCGATGATACCCAGGTCGACACCCAGGGACTTGGCGACGGCACGTGCGCGCACGACACCACCGATGTCCGGGGAGACGATCATCAGGTTCTCGAAACGCTGGTCTTCGATATCGTCGACCAGTACGGGCGAGCCGTAGATGTTGTCGACTGGGATATCGAAGAAACCCTGGATCTGGTCAGCGTGCAGGTCGACGGTGAGAACACGGTCGATACCCACGACAGTGAGCATGTCAGCGACGACTTTGGCGCTGATGGCTACACGTGCCGAACGCGGACGGCGGTCCTGGCGGGCGTATCCGAAGTAAGGAATCACGGCGGTGATTCGGGATGCTGAGGAGCGGCGGAAGGCGTCGGCCATCACTACCAGTTCCATCAGGTTATCGTTGGTCGGGGCACATGTCGGCTGAATAATGAAGACGTCTTTACCGCGGACATTTTCATTGATCTCAGTGCTGATCTCACCGTCGGAGAATTTACCGACAGAGACGTCACCGAGAGGGATATGCAGCTGACGTACGACACGCCGAGCCAGATCGGGGTTAGCGTTCCCCGTAAAGACCATCATCTTGGACACGCGCAGTACCTGGAGGCTGAGGGTATACCTGGATGAGTATAAGGAAAATGGCAGGGGCGGCTGGATTCGAACCAACGCATGGCAGGATCAAAACCTGCTGCCTTACCGCTTGGCGACGCCCCTGTATCTCTTGCTGCGAGCGCTAGGCACTCGACTTCTTGACCAGACTTTGCAGCTTGCGATGCAACATCGAAACATTGCTTCCTTTCGCCACAAACCCTGTTTGGGTCGCTGAAAGAAGGGCCAGAACTTTATCAGCTTCGGCTTTGCTTGGGAAGGCCCCAAACACACAACTTCCAGTGCCGGTTAATCGAGCTTCAGTGAATTTACCCAGTGAATTCAACGCGTTGCGAACTTCCGGGTAACTCTGCTCTACCACCGGTTGGCAGTCATTTCGACTGTTTCCCTCGGGAACGGGGCGCATCTTAAGGGGGAGGGAATCACGTGTCAACTGTGGATGTGAAAAAATTTCTACTGTGCTGACAGACACTTGCGGCACCAGCACGACGTACCAGGGTTCGGCCGGGTCGACCGGCGTCAGTTGCTCACCCACTCCTTGGGCGAATGCTGCATGGCCACGCACGAACACCGGCACGTCGGCACCCAGTGTCAGGCCCAGGGCAGCCAGGCGATCCTCATCCCAATCCAGTTGCCACAAGTGCGCCAGCGCCAGCAGTGTGGTCGCTGCATCCGAGCTTCCGCCACCGATGCCGCCGCCCATGGGCAGCACCTTGGTCAGCCAGATGTCGGCGCCAAGGCCGGTGCCGGACTGTTCCTGCAACCTACGTGCGGCGCGCACGATCAGGTTGCTGTCGTGGGGCACCGCTTCGATTTCGGTGTGCAGGCGGATAGCGCCGTCTTCACGCAATGCGAAGGTCAGCTCGTCGCCGTGATCGAGGAACTGGAAGACGGTCTCCAGCTCATGGTAACCATCCGGGCGGCGGCCGATGATGTGCAGCCACAGGTTGAGCTTGGCCGGGGCGGGCAGGGTGAGCCTGTGCATCGGTCAGTGCCCCAGCTGGCGCGGCTGCCAGTCCTTGACCACCAGGGTCACGTCGAGGTCCTTGCCGTGCAGCTTCAGGCGCTCGGGCAGCCAGTAGCCGTTCTGTTCGGTGTAGCTCAGGTACTGCACCTGCCAGCCGTCCTGGTCGAGGCTGGCCAGGCGGCTGTCGCCATCGAGGGTCAGCTTGCTCTTGCTGTCGGGGGCAGGCAGGCCGCGCACCCACCAGACCAGGTGCGACACCGGCAATTGCCAGCCCAGCTGTTCTTCCAGCAACGCTTCTGGGCTGGCCGCTTCGTAGCGGCCCTGATTGGCCACTTCCAGTACCACACCGCCGGGGCGGCCGGTCAGGCGTGCAGCGCCTCGGCCCAGCGGGCCGGCCAGGCGGATGTCGTAATAGTCCTGGCGCTGCAACCAGAACAGCGTGCCACTGCCGGAGTCGCGCGGGGCGCGGATGCCGACCTTGCCGTTGATCTGCCAGCCGTCAAGGCTGCTCAGTTGCTCTTTATGGGCGCGCCACTGCTGTGGGTCGCCGTGGCCCTGCAGGGCCTCGCGGCTACCGAAGCCGGCACAGCCGGCCAGCAGGGCGATCAGGGTGAAGGTGATGCAATGGCGCAAAAACATGGCGTTAAAGGGTCTCGGATCCGGTCAGGCGCAAGACGGTCTTGCGCAGGATAGGGCTGTCGGGCTGGGCCTCGAAGGCCTTGGCCCATACCTGGCGAGCTTCACGGCGCTTGCCGTTGGCCCACAGAACCTCACCCAGGTGAGCAGCCACTTCATGGTCGGGGAAGCGCTCCAGGGCCTGGCGCAGGTAACGCTCGGCCTCTTCGAGGTTGCCCAGGCGATAGGCGACCCAGCCCATGCTGTCGAGGATTGCCGGGTCGTCCGGGGTCAGCTGATAGGCCTTTTCGATCAGGGCCTTGGCTTCACCGTAACGGGTCGTGCGGTCAGCCAAGGTATAGCCCAGGGCGTTCAGCGCCATGGCGTTTTCCGGTTCGCGGGCGATGATGGCGCGCAGGTCTTTTTCCATTTGCGGCAGGTCGTCACGCTTTTCGGCCAGCATGGCGCGGGTGTAAAGCAGGTTG
This sequence comes from Pseudomonas putida, assembly GCF_016406145.1. Lineage (NCBI taxonomy): Bacteria > Pseudomonadati > Pseudomonadota > Gammaproteobacteria > Pseudomonadales > Pseudomonadaceae > Pseudomonas > Pseudomonas putida. The sequence continues at coordinate 4,920,330 of NZ_CP066306.1, read as the reverse complement.
AGGTCGTCCGGGTAGCGCTGAATGGCCTGTTGCAGCACCTGGTTGGCTTGGGCGTCCTTGTTGTTGTTGCTGTAGCTTTCCGACTCGATCAGGTACAGCTGGGTGGCGAGCTCCGGCTGCGCCTCGCGCGCCTCGGCGAGCTGGCGGGACGCCTCGGTGCCACGGCCGTTGGCGATAAGGATATCGGCCTGACGCAATTGTGCCGGCAGGTAATCCGGGCCCGGGCCGACCAGTGCGTATTCGCGCAGGGCGCCGGCCGGGTCGTGGCGTTCTTCGGCGATGCGGCCCAGGTTCAAGTGGGCGGCGTCGACGTTGCTGTCACGCTCGATCAGCTCACGCAGGTAGCTCTCGGCTTCGTCCCAGTCCTTGTTCTCCAGGCACACCAGCGCCAGCGAGTAACGCAGCTCGTCGTCATCGGGGTATTGCTGGACCAGGCTGACGAACTCGCCCTTGGCGTCGGCGATGCGGTCCTGTTCGACCAGGGTGCGCGCATAGGTCAGGCGCAGGCGCTTGTCTTCCGGGTTGTCGCGGATCGCCCCGCGCAGCAGCGGCAGGGCTTCCGGGCCGCGGTCCAGGGCCTGGAGCAGGCGGGCACGAAGCAGGGTCGGGGCTATCTCGCCATTCTGCGCCGGGTGGGCTTCAAGCAGTTCGAGGGCTTCTTCGGCTTTGCCGTCCTGGTTCAGCAGCAGGGCCTTGCCGAACACCAGCTGGCTGTTGTCGGGGTACTTGACCAGTAGGCGGTCGAAACTCTGCATCAGGCCGTCGCGGGTGCTCTGGTCGGTCTCTGCGGCCGACAGGGCGAGGAAGTCGAAGTGCGTATCGCCCTGGCCCTGCAGCACCTTCTCCATATAAGTCATGGAGTCGTCATAGCGGCCTGCCCGCGCCAGCTGGATGGCAGCGGCGCGCTGGGCGTCGAGGTTCTGCGGGTCGTTGCGGGCCCAGATCAAAGCGCTGTCCAGGGCCGGCTCGTCGGCGCCGAGGTATTCGGCTATGCGGTAGGCACGCTCGGACACGCCCGGGTCCTGGGTTTTTTCGGCCTGGTCGGTGTAGTTTGCCAAGGCGATATCAAACCGGTTGCGCTGGCCGGCCAGTTCGGCCACCAGCAGGCTGTAGAGCGTGTCCTGCTTGAACGACCCATACACCACGGGCTTCTCGGCCTCGGCCTTGCCGGCTTCGGCAACGGGAGGCTCGGCCTTTTGCGGGGCCAGGCTCTGGCAGCCCTGGAGCAGGGCGAAGGCAAGCAGCAGTGCGTAGGGTCTGTTCATATAAAGAGGCTTAGAAGGACTTACCGGCGGTCGGAGCATGATGACACAAGCGCGGGGGCAAACCCACACGCGAAGGTCGCGGTTTACAGTGATGCTCTTGGTATATAGGGACAATAGCGAACGGTGGTTGTTCTAAAACCTGCGAAAGAGGACAATTATCGGCTTCTCGTCACAACCAGCGACCTTGCATGGCCTTTCTTGCACTTGGTATCAACCATAAGACTGCCTCGGTAGACGTACGCGAGCGCGTGGCGTTTACCCCAGAGCAGCTGGTCGACGCCCTGCAGCAGCTCTGCCGGCTGACTGCCAGCCGTGAAGCGGCGATCCTGTCGACCTGCAACCGCAGCGAGCTCTATATAGAGCAGGATCAGTTGTCCGCCGAGGCGGTCCTGCAGTGGCTGGCCGATTATCACCGCCTGAGCCTGGATGAACTGCGGGCCAGCGCCTATATCCATGAAGAGCATGATGCCGTCAGGCACATGATGCGGGTGGCCTCGGGCCTCGACTCGCTGGTGCTTGGCGAACCGCAGATCCTGGGCCAGATGAAGTCGGCCTATGCCGTGGCGCGCGAGGCTGGCACCGTCGGCCCGCTGCTTGGGCGCCTGTTCCAGGCCACCTTCAGTGCGGCCAAACAGGTGCGTACCGACACCGCGATCGGCGAGAACCCGGTGTCGGTGGCGTTTGCTGCGGTCAGCCTGGCGCGGCAGATCTTCAGCGACCTGGGCCGTAGCCAGGCGCTGCTGATCGGCGCCGGTGAAACCATCACCCTGGTTGCCCGCCACCTGCATGAGCAGGGCGTGCGCCGTATCGTCGTGGCCAACCGGACACTGGAGCGGGCCAGCCTGCTGGCCGAGCAGTTCGGTGCTCACGCGGTGCTGCTGGCCGATATCCCACAAGAGCTGGCGCACAGCGACATCGTCATCAGCTCAACCGCCAGCCAGTTGCCCATCCTGGGCAAGGGCGCGGTGGAAAGTGCGCTGAAGCAGCGCCGGCACAAGCCGATCTTCATGGTCGACATCGCCGTGCCGCGCGACATCGAGCCAGAGGTAGGTGAACTTGACGACGTGTACCTGTATACCGTCGATGACCTGCACGAAGTGGTCGCGGAAAACCTCAAGAGCCGCCAGGGCGCAGCCCAGGCGGCCGAAGAGCTGGTCTCGGTGGGCGCAGAAGACTTCATGGTGCGTCTGCGCGAACTGGCCGCGGTCGACGTGTTGCGCGCCTATCGCCAGCAAAGCGAGCGCCTGCGCGACGAAGAACTGCAAAAGGCCCAGCGTCTGCTGGCCAACGGTGGCAACCCCGAGGACGTACTGGCGCAACTGGCCCGGGGGCTGACCAACAAACTCCTGCATGCGCCCAGCGTGCAGCTGAAAAAGCTCTCGGCCGAGGGCCGCCTCGATGCGCTGGCCATGGCCCAGGAACTCTTTGCCCTCAACGAGGGCTCGACGGACAAATCCTTGCAATGAAAGCGTCGCTGCTGAACAAACTGGACACGCTCCAGGACCGCTTCGAGGAACTCACCGCCTTGCTCGGTGATGCCGAAGTCATTTCCGACCAGGCGCGCTTTCGCGCCTATTCTCGCGAATACTCCGAAGTGGAGCCGGTGATCGGCGCCTATAAAGAGTGGCGCAAGGTGCAGGACGACCTCGAAGGTGCCCAGGCGCTGCTCAAGGACGCCGACCCCGATATGCGCGAAATGGCCGTGGAGGAAGTGCGCGAAGCCAAGGAGCAGCTGGTGGGGCTGGAGTCGCAGCTGCAGCGCATGCTGTTGCCCAAAGACCCTAATGACGGGCGCAACGTATTCCTCGAAATTCGCGCCGGCACCGGCGGCGACGAGGCGGCCATCTTCTCGGGCGATCTGTTCCGCATGTATTCGCGCTATGCCGAACGGCGCGGCTGGCGCCTCGAGATTCTCTCCGAGAACGAAGGCGAGCACGGCGGCTATAAAGAGATCATCGCCCGCGTCGAAGGCGACAGCGTTTATGGCAAGCTCAAGTTCGAGTCTGGCGCGCACCGCGTGCAGCGGGTGCCTGAAACCGAATCGCAGGGCCGTATCCACACCTCGGCGTGCACCGTCGCGGTACTGCCGGAGCCGGATGAACAAGTGGCTATCGAGATCAATCCGGCTGATTTGCGCGTGGACACCTACCGCGCATCCGGCGCCGGTGGTCAGCACGTCAACAAGACCGACTCGGCCATCCGTATCACGCACTTGCCTACCGGCATCGTGGTGGAGTGCCAGGAGGAGCGTTCGCAGCACAAGAACCGGGCCCGAGCCATGTCCTGGCTGTCGGCCAAGCTCAATGACATGCAGACCAGCGCCGCGCAGAACGCCATCGCCAGTGAGCGTAAACTGTTGGTAGGTTCGGGCGACCGCTCAGAACGAATCCGTACCTACAATTATCCACAGGGGCGGGTGACCGATCACCGTATCAACCTGACCCTGTATTCCCTCGACGATATCCTGGCCGGGGGTGTGGACGCTGTGATCGAACCGTTGCTGGCCGAGTACCAGGCTGATCAGCTGGCGGCATTGGGGGACTGATGACCATCATTGCCAGCCTGCTGCGCAACGCGCAACTTCCGGATTCGCCCACCGCACGCCTGGACGCCGAACTGCTGCTGGCGGCGGCCATCGGCAAATCACGCAGCTACCTGCACACATGGCCTGAGCGTATCGTCAGCAGCGAGGATGCGCAGACCTACGCGGGCTACCTGCATCGTCGCCGCAGCGGCGAGCCTGTTGCCTACATTCTGGGCCAACAGGGTTTCTGGAAACTCGACCTGGAAGTGGCACCCCACACGTTGATTCCGCGCCCTGATACCGAGCTTCTGGTCGAGACGGCGCTTGAGTTGCAGCCTGCAACGCCCGCCAAGGTGCTCGACCTGGGCACTGGAACCGGCGCGATAGCGTTGGCCTTGGCCAGCGAATGCCCGGCTTGGCAGGTCACGGCACTGGACCGGGTCGAGGAAGCGGTAGCGCTGGCTGAGCGTAATCGTCAGCGCTTGGGCCTGGGCAACGTCAAGGTGCTCGCCAGCCACTGGTTCAGTGCCTTGGACGGGGAGCGTTTCGACCTGATCCTCAGCAACCCGCCGTACATCGCTGCCGAAGACCCGCACCTGGCTGCCGGTGATGTGCGCTTCGAACCCAGCAGTGCACTGGTGGCCGGGGCCGATGGCCTGGACGACCTGCGGCTGATTGTTGGCCAGGCGCCGGCGCATCTGCTGCCCGGTGGCTGGCTGCTGCTCGAACACGGCTACGACCAGGCACCTGCCGTGCGTGCGCTGCTGACCGGGCAAGGCTTCATCGAGGTGGCCAGCCGCAAGGACCTGGGCGGCCACGAACGTATTTCCCTGGGGCGCCTGCCATGCTGACCGATCAGGAGTTGTTGCGTTACAGCCGGCAAATTCTACTGGCACAGGTGGATATCGAAGGCCAGTTGCGCCTCAAGCAAAGCAAGGCGCTGATCATCGGGCTGGGTGGTCTTGGCTCGCCGGTGGCGCTCTACCTGGCAGCAGCGGGTGTAGGTGAGCTGCACCTGGCAGACTTCGATACCGTCGACCTGACCAACCTGCAGCGCCAGGTCATCCACGACAGTGGCAGCGTTGGCATGAGCAAGGTGGACTCGGCGCTGCAGCGGCTTGAGGCCATCAATCCTGAAATTACCTTGGTCGCCCATCGTCAGGCGCTGGACGAAGATTCACTGGCTGCTGCGGTAGCAGCCGTCGACCTGGTGCTGGACTGTTCCGACAACTTTGGTACCCGGGAGGCGGTCAACGCAGCTTGCTTCGCCCATGGCAAGCCGCTGGTCAGTGGTGCAGCCATCCGCCTCGAAGGGCAGCTGTCGGTGTTCGACCCTCGGCGCGATTACAGCCCTTGCTACCATTGCCTGTACGGCCATGGCAGCGAAGACGAGCTGACCTGCAGCGAAGCCGGAGTGATCGGCCCGCTGGTGGGGCTGGTCGGCAGCCTGCAGGCGCTGGAAGCCATGAAACTGCTGGCTTGTTTTGGTGAGCCGCTGGTGGGCCGTTTGCTGCTGATCGACGCACTGGGCACGCGCCTGCGTGAACTGCGGGTCAAGCGTGACCCGGCTTGTGCGGTATGTGGCAAACGCGATGGCTGAGCGCTCGGCACCGGTCGGCGTGATGGACTCCGGGGTCGGCGGTTTGTCGGTCCTGGCTGAGATCCAACGCTTGCTGCCCAGCGAGTCGCTGCTCTATGTGGCCGATTGCGGGCATGTGCCGTATGGCGAGAAAACCCCCGACTACATCCGGCAGCGCTGCCGGCGCATTGCCGAGTTTTTCCAGGCGCAAGGTGCCAAGGCGATGGTCCTGGCCTGCAACACCGCAACGGTGGCAGCAGTTGCCGACCTGCGTGAGCGTTACCCCGACTGGCCGCTGGTAGGGATGGAGCCGGCAGTGAAGCCTGCCGCTGCTGCCACCCGTTCTGGCGTGGTCGGTGTGCTGGCCACTACCGGCACTTTGCAGAGCGCCAAGTTCGCCGCCTTGCTCGACCGCTTCGCCAACGATGTACGTGTGGTCACCCAGCCTTGCCCTGGGCTGGTCGAGCTGATCGAGACGGGTGACCTTGGTAGCCTGCAATTGCGCCAGCTTTTGCTTGGCTATGTGCAGCCCTTGCTTGCGGCAGGTTGCGATACGTTGATTCTCGGGTGTACCCATTACCCGTTCCTGCGCCCGCTGCTGGCCGGTATGGTGCCCGCCGATGTGGCTATCATCGATACCGGGGCTGCGGTGGCCCGGCAACTGAAACGGCTGTTGGCCGCACGCGAACTGCTGGCAGATGGGCCGGCGCGCGATGCTGCATTCTGGTCCAGCGCCGATCCGCGATCATTGGAAAACATCCTACCAGTGCTGTGGAACACCTCTGGCAGTGTGCAAAGGCTTCAGTTGTAAAAAAAACGTGAAAAACAGCTGAACTATCGTCCCACTCCTGATTTCTATCCTTTGCCTGCCATGAGGCGAACACTTACAACAGCATTGGAAAGAAGGATGTTTCTCATGAGGAAACTGCTCGGCTTGGCGGCGGCTGCCGCCGTCACTTTGGGACAAATCGCGGTAGTACAAGCTGCCGATGTTTCGTTATCGGTAGGGCAAACGGGTGATTCCACCCAGGTTTATCGTCTGGGCCTTCAGTCCAACTGGGATGCTAGCTGGTGGCAGACGAGCGTCGGTCGGCTGACCGGTTATTGGGATGGGGCTTACACCTATTGGGATGGCGACGAGACGGCGAGCAACCATAGCCTGTCTTTCGCACCTGTATTCGTCTACGAGTTTGCCGGTGAGTCGGTGAAGCCTTACATCGAGGCGGGCATCGGTGTGGCTGCATTTGCCAGCACTGAGCTTGAAAGCAACGAGTTGGGTTCGTCGTTCCAGTTCGAAGACCGAATCGGTTTCGGGCTGCGTTTTGCAGGTGGGCATGAGATTGGAGTGCGGGCAATCCACTATTCCAATGCCGGCATCAAACAGCCCAATGATGGAGTCGAGAGTTACAGCCTGCATTACCGCATGGCACTGTAAGTTTGTCATTGCCATCCAGATCGCGGGGCCGCGATATGGATGGCAATTCCCCCCTCATCACTTAGCGTGACAATGGCCACAAGCTACTCAGGTTGGTGACCTCCAGCACAAGCTCCGGCTCGCGCAGTGGCAAGCGTTGCAGCAGCTCCTGGGCTGCGCTCTGTGGCGTCCACTCTTCAGGATAGGCCATCGCTGACGTGACTGGCGTCTTCAATGAGTGCGGCGCCACCACTGTCAGGTCAATGCCCTGATTTTTCAGCGATTGACGCGCCTCGCGAAACCACTGCGGTGTGTTGTTCCAGCCTGCTGTCACTTGCGTGGGCGCATACAACTGCAAGGCTGAATAACGGTTGAAAATTGCCATTACCTGCGGCTTGTCGCCTTTCACCAGCAACGGTAAAACCTGGCCCAGGCAGTGCTCGGCCGCCAGTTGGTTACTGCTTACGATCGTCTCGAACACGTCTGTGACCGCTACCGTATCCGGCAGATAATCGCTGGCCCCTGCATTGATGATCAGGCTGTCCAGCGACCCCCAGGCATGACAAAGCTGAAGGCATGCGCTGGCCGCCTGGTCCTCGTCATGCAACTGCCATGGCAGGCGCAACAGACGGCTGCCGTGGTGCGCTGCCAAGGCGTCGAGCGCTTGGCAATCCTTGCCACTAGTCGCTACCCGGTGCCCTAGCCCGAGCAACTGCTCCACCAAGGCCAAGCCCAGACCGCTACTAGCCCCCGTAACCCAGAAAATTCGCGGATGATTCAATACGCGGTCCCCTCACCCTGGCTGCGCGATAACCCCTTGAAGGCCTCCAGTGCACGCTGGCGGCTACTACTAAGGTCAACTATAGGACGATGGTACGAATTATCAGCGAAAAGATCCTTGTTTTGCGTAGGCTGATGGATACTTTTTTCATCCAGCCCGCGCAACTCGGGTACCCAGTGGCGAATGAAGTGCCCCTGTGGGTCGAAGCGTTGCGACTGCGAAACGGGATTGAAAATACGGAAGTAAGGTACCGCGTCTGTGCCCGTGGAGGCGCTCCACTGCCAGCCGCCATTGTTTGCAGCCAGATCTCCGTCGATCAGGTGACGCATGAAGTGCCGTTCGCCCAGGCGCCAGTCGATCAGCAGGTTCTTGCTGAGGAACATGGCGACGATCATGCGCAGACGATTGTGCATCCATCCGGTGTGCAGCAACTGACGCATGGCCGCGTCAATGATAGGGAACCCGGTGCGTCCCTGTTCCCAAGCCTCAAGGTCGGCAGGGGCGTCGCGCCAAGGCAGTAATTCGGTGTGTGTGCGGAATGCTCGGTGGCGTGACACCTGTGGATAACCGGTCAGGATATGCTTGTAGAACTCGCGCCAGAGTAATTCGTTGATCCAGGTCTGGGTGCCGGTACTACCACTGTCGAACTCGCCGCGGTTGCTCGCCAGTGCGGCGTGCAGGCACTGGCGGGGCGAGATTACCCCGGCCGCCAGGTAGGCCGAGAGTTGGCTGGTGCCAGGTTTTGCCGGCAGGTCGCGCAGGTGGTGGTAATCCTCGATGGTTTCGTCCACGAAGCGTGACAGTCGGGCTTGCGCTTCGTCCTCGCCCGCAGGCCAGTGTTCGCTCAGGGCGCGCGATGGTTTGTCGAAGCCTTCGATGTGCTGTGGAATGGGGTCGCTGGCGATGCCTACGGGGGCCTGGCGCTTTACCCGAGGCGCTTGCGACGGCAGGCTTCGGTGCAGGTGTTCCAGGCAGACTTTCTTGAACTGACTGAAGACCTGGAAGTAATCACCACTGCGGGTCAGCACGCTACCGGGGCGGAACAACAGCTGATCGAGGTAGTTGTGAGCCTGAACGCCGGAGGCTTCCAATAGCGCGCGGGTCGCCTGGTCGCGGCTGTTTTCGTTGATGCCGTACTCATCGTTCCAGTGCACCGCTTCGATCTTGTGCTGGCGGCATACGTCGAGCAGCGTTTGGGCCGCCTGGTCCCAGGTGTCGATCCTGCGCACCAACAACGGAATATTAAGGCCCTCCAGTGACTGTCGCAGGTCGCGCAGGTTACGCAGCCAGAAGTCGACCTTGCAGGCAGCGTCGTCGTGCGCCTGCCACTGGCCTGGGCTGGCTAGCCACAAGGCCACGGCAGGGCCGCGTTCGCAGGCGGCGCTCAGGGCGGTGTTGTCGTTGACGCGCAGGTCGCTGCGCAGCCAGATCAGTTGCATGGGGTATCTACTCTACAGGCGGGCGGTCATTACCTTGCAGCGTGCGCAATGCCGCCTGCGGGGTATCGAACAGGAAAAGCTCGGGCAGGCCGAAGGCTTGCACTTGGGCTTGGTGAAGGGAGATCGTGGCACCGCCCAGCAGCTTCGTCCCCGCTATCCCCTGAAGGGTACGGAGCAGGGCCCTGCTTTCGATGCGCGGGCCCAGGTGCAGCAGCACAGCGCGAGGTTGCAGGGCGGTGACGGCGCGTTGCAACTCCACTCCGCTCACGGGGTTTTCAAGCACTTCGACAGGGATGCCACTGCTGCTCAGCAGCCAGGCATAAAGCCAGAGGCTGGGGTCGAAGGCGTGTTCACTGTCTTCGGCCAGCAGCACGGCCGGGCCGTGCAGTGACTGATTGTCGTGATAGACCCGCGCCCCCAGCTTGCTGCGCAGCCAAGTGTGGAAGAACACCTGTTCGAGCCTGGCATTGAAATAATTGCACCAACGTTGAGCCAGGCTATCTAGCAATGGCAGCAGCAATTTTTCGCACAGGGTGATGGCCGGATACAGCGCCATGGCTTGATTCAGTTGCTGGTCGAGGCTGCGCTGGGACAGGTTGGCGATGGCCTCTATCAACTGTTGCTGGCGGGTTTGCCAGTCGCCTTGCGGGGCAGCGCCGGGTGGCTTGTCGAGCAGCTCGCGCACTTGGCCGACCGATGCGCCCCGTTCCAGCCAAGCCAGGATCGCTTCGACACGTTCGACCTGATCGCGGCCATACAGGCGGTGGCCCTTGGCGGTACGTTGCGGCTTCAGCAGCCCATAGCGCCGCTCCCAAGCGCGCAAGGTTACCGGATTCACACCGGTGCGGCGTGCCAGTTCACCGATGGGCATGGGCGCTTCAGACAGCATTACGTAGCCCCAGGCTGTCAGGGTGTGGCTGCAAGTAGGCCTGTTGCTGCAGGTACGGGTCAGGGTGCTTGCGCAGATAGTGTTTGAGTAAGGTCAGCGGTACCACGAGCGGTACGACCCCTTGCTGGTACTGGTCGATGATGTGTTGCAGCTCGGCCTTGTCCTGCTGCGTCAGTGCGTCTTTGAAATAGCCACTGAGGTGCTGCAGTACGTTGCCATGGGTACCGCGACTAGCGCAGCGACGCAGCGCCTGCATCAACTGGCTGAAATAGCGGGGCCCGATGACTTGAGGGTCATCGTCCCGGCTCATGCTGCCAAGCAGGCGCCCAAGCTGTCGGTAAGCCTGCGGGTTGTTGGCCATTAGCAGGTATTTGTAGCGCGAATGGAAGCGCACCAGTGCGCCACGGCTCAAACCCTCGGTCAGCAGGCGCTGCCAGTCCGCATAGGCGTAGACGCGGCTGATGAAGTTCTCGCGCAGGACCGGGTCGTGCAAGCGACCCTCTTCTTCGACCGGCAGGTCCGGACGACGGGCGCAGAAGGCCGCTGCATAGGCGCCTCTGCCGCCCTGTGCTGCCGGGTGACCGTTATCCTGGTAGACCTTGACCCGCTCCAGCCCGCAGGACGGCGACTTCTGCATGAAAATGTAGCCACAGATATCGTCCAGCTCAGCGGCCATTTGTTCGCCGTAACTGGCGAGCGGGCCAGTGACGTCCATGCCAGGGTCGCGTGTCCCAACCACGGCGGGATGTTCGGGGTCACCGACCAGGCGGATCGGGTCTCGGGGTATCCCCAGGCCGATGGCGACTTCGGGGCAGACCGGTAGCCAATCGAAGTGTTCTTCCAGTTGGGTGCGGCACAGATCGGACGACTTGTGCCCGCCGTTGTAGCGCACACTGTGGCCTGTCAGGCATGAGCTGATGGCAATGCGGGGCTTACTCTGGGCGGATGGATCGTGCATGGCTGCCTCCGAAAACTTGTACATGGAATCGCGCGTGTACAAGGGTATTCCAGCACAGCCGCAAACTTATGCAAACTAGTATTTTTGTATAGTTTTGCAGTTTTGTTTATTCAAGATGCTCCAACAGCCGTCGGGCCGCCTCCTGACCGCTGAGCCAGGCGCCTTCCACGCGGCCAGACAGACACCAGTCGCCGCAGGCATAGAGCCCTTGGTCGGCATCGGCCAGTGCGCCCCATTCGTGACTACCGGCCGGCCGCGCATACAACCAGCGGTGTGCCACGGAGAAGGACGGTGCGGGCACCACGCAGCCGACCAGTTCGGCGAATTCTCCCCATAGCTGCTCGATTACTTCTTCCTTGGCCAGGTCGATATGCTGCTTGCTCCACGTGGATGTGGCATGCAGTACCCAGGTATCGAGCTGCTCATCGCGGCCTGGCTTGCTACGGTTGCGTGCCAACCAGTCGAGCGGGTTGTCCTGCACGAAGCAGCCCTGCATCGGTGTGTCCAGCGGTGTCTGAAAGGCCAAGGCAACGGCCCATGTGGGTTCCATCACCACGCCTGCTGCCACGGCGGCCAGTTTGGGGGTCGCCGCAAGCAGCGGCGTGGCCTGGGGCGCGGGCACGGCGATCACAACGCGGCTGAACGGGCCATGGCTGCAGCCTTCGGTATCCTGAAGGTGCCAGTACTGCTTGCCGCGAAACACTTCGGCAATGCGGCAGCCAAAGTTCACCGTGACGTCCTTGAGCATGCCGCGGGTGATCGCGCTCATGCGGGGCACGCCTACCCAGCGGGTCTGCTCGTCGGGCGAGGGAGTCAGTTCGCCGTCACGGTAGTTGTACAGCTGCGGTTTCCACTGTTCGGCCCAGCCGGCGGCTACCCATTGCTGCACCTGCTCGACGAAGCGCCGGTCGCGCGCAGTGAAGTATTGGGCGCCCAGATCGAGCGCCCCGGCCTCGCTGCGTTTGCTGGCCATGCGCCCGCCACTGCCGTGGCCTTTGTCGAACAAGTGAACGGATTGTCCGGCCTTTTGCAGGGCCTGGGCAGCGGAAAGGCCGGCGATACCGGCACCGATGATGGCAATAGGTACTGTCATGATGGCCTCTTCGAACCTTGCTGTAAGCAGACTACGCTGTCAGGCAAACCTGTACAATACTTAAAATCTGTATAAGGTTATTCCGCTTCATAGGGCAGGTTGGCCTATGTTTATCTGAGAGCGTTGGGTTAAAAAAGTGCCTTGTTGTAAAAATAGACCATCGCCGCACTCTGTGAGGACACAGCCATGCATATATTGCTGACAGGCGGCACTGGCTTAATCGGCCAGCATCTTTGCCCGTTCTGGCTCGCTCAGGGGCATCGCCTGACCGTGTGGAGCCGGCGCCCTGATCAAGTTGCGCGCCTATGTGGCAGCGGGGTGCGCGGGATTGCCCAGCTGGAGGAACTTGCCGCAGACGAGCCGGTGGACGCAGTGATCAACCTGGCTGGCGCGCCGATTGCCGACCGGCCCTGGACCGCAGCCCGGCGCAATGTGCTGTGGGCCAGCCGTATCAGCCTTACTGAGCAATTGCTGGGCTGGCTCGGTACCCGCGAGCAACGTCCCGAAGTGCTTATTTCGGGGTCTGCGGTGGGCTGGTATGGCGATGGCGGTGAGCGTGAATTGACCGAGGCATCGCCGCCGGTGCGCGAGGATTTCGCCAGCCAACTGTGCATTGCCTGGGAGGAAACCGCGCAGCGCGCGCAGGCCCTTGGGCTGCGCGTAGTGTTGGTGCGCACGGGGTTGGTGCTGGCCAGCGATGGCGGTTTCCTGTCGCGCCTGCGCCTGCCGTTCAAGCTTGGGCTGGGCGGCCCGTTGGGCAATGGGCGGCAGTGGATGCCTTGGGTGCATATAGACGACCAGGTTGCCCTGATAGATTTTCTCTTGCGGCATAAGGACGCCAGTGGTCCTTATAATGCCTGCGCGCCAGAGCCTGTGCGTAACCGCGAATTCGCCCGGCGCCTGGGCCGGGCCCTGCACCGGCCTGCGCTACTGCCGGTACCTGGCCTGCTGCTGAAGGCGGGCCTTGGAGAGCTGTCGACGCTGTTGCTTGGTGGCCAGCGGGCACGTCCTGTGCGTTTGCTGGCCGCAGGCTTCACGTTCCGTTACAACGATCTGCAATCGGCCCTGGACAACCTGTCCAGGCGCCTCTGACATAGGACGCTGCATGACCGATCACGCTCTGTTGCTGGTCAACCTGGGTTCTCCGGCTTCCACCTCGGTAGCCGATGTGCGCCGCTACCTCAACCAGTTCCTGATGGACCCTTACGTGGTCGACCTGCCATGGCCGGTGCGGCGCTTGCTGGTGTCGCTGATCCTGATCAAGCGCCCAGAACAGTCTGCCCATGCCTATGCCTCGATCTGGTGGGACGAGGGCTCGCCGTTGGTGGTTTTGACGCGTCGCCTGCAGGCCGCAATGGTGGAGCACTGGCCTCATGGTCCGGTGGAAATCGCCATGCGCTATGGCGAGCCGGCACTGCCGCAGGTGCTTGAGCGCCTCGCCGCTCAAGGTGTGCGCAAGGTGACACTGGCGCCGCTTTATCCACAATTCGCTGACAGTACGGTGACTACGGTAGTGGCGTTGGCCAACCAGACTGTTGCCGAACGCGCCTTGCCTTTGCAGTTGCGTGTGCTGCAACCGTTCTATGACCACCCTGAGTACATCGATGCCCTGGTGGCCAGCGCCCGGCCTTATCTTGAACAGGACTACGACCATCTGTTGTTGAGCTTCCATGGCTTGCCCGAGCGGCACCTGAAGAAGCTCATGCCTGGCAGCAAGCATGATTTGCGGGCAGCGGACTGCTGCAAGGATGCCAGTGCCGAAGTGCGTGCGGTGTGCTACCGGGGGCAGTGCCTGGCGTCGGCCAAGGCGTTCGCCACCAGGATGGGCATCCCGGATGGCAAGTGGTCTGTCTCGTTCCAGTCGCGGTTAGGCCGAGACAAGTGGATCGAACCCTATACCGAGACGCGTCTGGATGAACTGGCCAAGGCCGGTGCGAAGAAGCTGCTGGTGATGTGCCCGGCATTCGTGGCCGATTGCATCGAAACGCTGGAGGAAATTGGCGATCGCGGCAAGGAGCAGTTCATCGAGGCAGGGGGCGAAGAGTTGGTGCTTGTGCCGTGCCTGAATGATCACCCGGAGTGGGTGAGGGTGCTGGCGCGGATGTGTGAAAAGGCTTGAATTGAAGGGGCCGCTTTGCGGCCCTTTCGCGACGCAAGGCCGCTCCTACAGGTCCAGCTTCTCTTTTTTCCAGCCATCGTTGCCCGGCAGGATCAGGTTCAGGGCAATGGCCACGATAGCGCACAGGGCGATGCCCTTCAGGCCCCAATCATCAGGGCCGTCGCCGCTGCCGATCAGCACGCCGCCGATACCGAACACCAGGGTCACCGACACGATCACCAGGTTGCGAGCTTCGCCCAGGTCGATCTTGTGGCGGATCATGGTGTTCATGCCCACCGCCGCGATCGAACCGAACAGCAGGCAGAGGATGCCGCCCATCACCGGCACCGGGATGCTTTGCAACAATGCGCCGAACTTGCCGATGAAGGCCAGGGTAATGGCAAAGATCGCCGCCCAGGTCATGATTTTCGGGTTGTAGTTCTTGGTCAGCATCACGGCGCCGGTCACTTCGGCATACGTGGTATTGGGTGGGCCGCCGAACAGGCCGGCTGCCGTGGTGGCTAGGCCGTCACCCAGCAGGGTGCGATGCAGGCCAGGCTTCTTCAGGTAGTCGCGCCCGGTCACGCTGCCGACTGCGATCACGCCGCCGATATGCTCGATCGCCGGGGCCAGGGCTACCGGCACGATGAACAGGATGGCCTGCCAGTTGAACGCTGGTGCGGTGAAGTTGGGGATCTCAAGCCAAGGCGCGGCGGCGATCTTGGCGGTATCGACCACGCCAAAGGCGAACGCCAGTGCAAACCCAACCAGCACCCCGGAGATGATCGGCACCAGGCGGAAGATGCCTTTGCCGAATACCGCGACGATCAGGGTGGTGAGCAACGCTGGCATGGAAATCAGCATGGCGGTCTTGTACGGCATAAGGACCGCGCCGTCACCGCCCTTGCCCATTGCCATGTTGGCCGCGATCGGTGCCATGGCCAGGCCGATGGAAATGATCACCGGGCCGATCACCACGGGTGGCAGCATGCGGTCAATGAAGCCGGTGCCCTTGATCTTAACCATCAGGCCCATGAAGGTGTATACGAAACCTGCGGCCATTACGCCGCCCATGGTCTCGGCCAGGCCGAACTGGCCTTTGGCGAGGATGATCGGAGTAATGAAGGCAAAGCTCGAGGCCAGGAATACCGGGACCTGACGGCCCGTGACCAGCTGGAACAGCAGGGTGCCGATGCCAGCGGTGAACAGCGCGACGTTAGGGTCAAGGCCGGTGATCAGCGGCATCAGCACCAGCGCGCCAAATGCCACGAAGAGCATCTGCGCGCCCGAAACGACCTGGCGCCATAGCGGGTCGTTGAAGCCGTCCTGCATGGTCAGGCGTCCTTCTGCTTGGTGCCGAAGATCTTGTCGCCGGCGTCGCCCAGGCCCGGAACGATATAGCCGTGTTCGTTGAGGCGCTGGTCGATCGAGGCGGTGTAGATCTGGACGTCCGGGTGGGCTTTCTCCACCACGTCGATGCCTTCTGGCGCTGCAACCAGCACCATGGCGCGGATTTCCTTGCAGCCTGCCTTCTTCAGCAGGTCGATGGTGGCGACCATCGAGCCGCCGGTGGCAAGCATCGGGTCGATGATCAGCGCCAGGCGCTGGTTGATGTCCGGCGCAAGCTTTTCCAGGTAGGTGTGTGCTTCGAGGGTCTCCTCGTTGCGGGCGACACCCACGGCACTGACCTTGGCGCCCGGGATCAGGCTGAGCACGCCGTCAAGCATGCCGATGCCGGCGCGCAGGATCGGTACCACGGTGATCTTCTTGCCAGCGATTTTTTCAACTTGCACCTTGCCACACCAGCCATCGATCTCGTAGGTTTCCAGTGGCAGGTCCTGGGTGGCTTCGTAGGTCAGTAGCGCGCCGACTTCCTGGGCGAGTTCGCGAAAGTTCTTGGTGCTGATGTCGGCACGGCGCATCAGGCCGAGCTTGTGGCGGATCAGCGGGTGGCGGATCTCACGAGTGGGCATAGGGGGGGCTCCGAAAGGCGGGCAAAAAAACCGCGCTAGATTAATCTATTCAGCCTTTGCTGTCGTGCAGTCCTTTTGCACGTTAGTCCATAAATGCTTGATCTGTGACGAGCGGATGCGTACCTTTGCCCGCTTTTCCAAAATCCCCCTGGAGAGCGCAATGTCCGCTGATCTCGAGCACATCCGTCAAGTCATGCGCGAGGCAGACTGCCTGTACAACGAAGCCGAAGTCGAAGCGGCCATTGCCAAGGTTGGCGAGCAGATCTGCAAAGACCTGCACGACAAGAACCCGGTGGTGTTCTGTGTAATGAACGGCGGCCTGATCTTCGCTGGCAAACTGTTGACCCACCTGCAGTTCCCGCTGGAGGCCTCGTACCTGCATGCCACCCGCTACCGCAACCAGACCAGTGGCGGTGAGCTGTTCTGGAAGGCCAAGCCTGAAGTGTCGTTCATCGACCGTGACGTGCTGATCGTCGACGATATCCTCGACGAGGGTCACACCCTCAGCGCCATCATCGAGTTCTGCAAACATGCCGGCGCCCGCTCGGTGCACACTGCAGTGCTGATCGACAAAGACCATGACCGCAAGGCCAGCCCGGATCTGAAGGCCAGCTATGTGGGCCTGCCGTGCATCGATCGCTATATCTTTGGTTATGGCATGGACTATAAAGGTTACTGGCGTAACGCGAACGGCATCTTTGCCGTCAAGGGACTGTGATCATGAGCCAGCCTGCTTTCATCGACCAAGCGTTGTTTGCCGGGCTGGCGCAGAAAGCCGCCGACGCACCGCGTGGTCGCTACCATCACAACTTCCATGAAATGCAAGACCCCTGTCACCGCTTGGCGGTGGGCTTGCAGCCGTCCACCTACATTGCGCCTCACCGGCACCTGAGCGAGGACAAGGCCGAGACTTTGTTGGCGCTCAAAGGCCGCTTGGGGCTGCTGATGTTCGATGAGCACGGTGCAGTGGTCGACAAGCGCGTCCTTGAAGCCGGTGGCGAGTGCCTTGGCGTGGACCTGCGCCCGGGCATCTTCCATTCCCTGGTGGTGCTCGAGGCAGACAGCATTCTGTTCGAGTGCAAGGCCGGCCCGTACCGGCAGTTGGCCGACGACGAGCAGGCCCCTTGGGCGCCGCGTGAAGGCGAAGAAGGTGTCGCCCGGTATCACGCCTGGATGCTCGCGCAGTTCGATTGACAGCCCCCGTTGTTCAGCATGCTAGAGTGCTCCTTCATGCCAAGGAGCCTCACATGCGTGCGATTCTACCCCTGCTGCTGGCAGTCAGCCTGCCCCTTGCCGCCGCACCGCTGCACAGCCAGTTTCTCCCGCCCGATGACCAGTCCCTGCGCCAGGAAGCGCCGACAGGCCAGCAACTGTTGCAGGTAACCGATTACTCGGTAGTGGTTGGGGCGCAGCGCCAGTCTGATCAACAGCCAATTCCGATCACAGCCTCCCTGCAGATGCGCCTCAAAGGCAAGCCGCTGAGTAAAGGTGCGACCATCAGCCAGGTGTTGCTCACATTCGATGGCGAGGCGGGCAAGAGCCTGAAAAAACCGCTGTATGACGACAAGACCCGCACTTTGAGCCTGAACTATCCGGTCAGCGACTACCGCGTGATCATGGACCTGCTGCGCAACGAGACGGTGTACGTACAATTTCTGACCTACTCCAACGGCCACGTCTGGGCCGACTTGCACACGGGTACCGTACGTACGCGTTGAGACGTTGCGCGGGTGGGGGGTAAACTGCCGTCCTTCGAAATTCGTGATGGTCCAGTTGGAGCCGGCAATGCGCAAAGACAAGAAGCAGGTGATTGGTGACGAAATCAGCGACGACTACGTCAAGTCGTTCCTCCAGTTTGAGCCTGCAGATGGTGTGACCTCGCCTTCTCAGCACAAGCTGATCAAGGCTTACCGCGGCCTGCGTGTCGACGATTTCGAGCGCTTCGTAGGGTTCTTCGTCGAAGCCGGGCTGGACCTGGATGGCAAAGACGAACAGGGCAAGACCTTCGTCGAAGTGATCGCCGACCAGCGCAACGCGGCTGAATACATCGAGATCATCGAAAAAGCCCGGGGCTGATAGATCCCAGCCACAAAGAAACGCCCTAGGGGTATTGCCAGTCAGTTAGCGTTATCACTGCGGCGCAGTTCTTGAGTTCTGCGCCGTATCTGTAGGAGCTGGCTTGCCGGCGATGGGCCGCAAAGCGGCCCTGGATCGCTTACCTGACTGGCATTACCCCGAGGGGCGTTAGGCGTAGTGCTTGGCCGGACTGTTCTCTACCAGGTCCAGCGCCTCATCGTTTTCGGCACTGATCTTGTGGTACAGGGCTGCATCGGTGGCCAAGGTCTTCTCGCGAGCCGGGAAGATTTCCTTGAGCTTGGCAGCCCAGGCACCCTTGGCCTGCTCGGGGAAGCAGCGCTCGATCAGTTCAAGCATGATCGACACGGTCACCGAAGCGCCAGGGGATGCGCCGAGCAGTGCCGCGATACTGCCGTCCTGTGCCGACACCAACTCGGTACCGAACTGCAGGATGCCGCCTTTTTTCGGGTCCTTCTTGATGATCTGCACGCGCTGGCCAGCCACTTCCAGGCGCCAGTCTTCAGCCTTGGCCTGCGGGTAGAAGCGGCGCAGCGACTCGAGGCGCTGCTCCATCGACTGCATCACTTCGCTGACCAGGTACTTGGTCAGGTCCATGTTGTCGCGGGCCACGGCCAGCATCGGGCCGATGTTGCCCATGCGCACCGACAGCGGCAGGTCCATCAACGAGCCGTGCTTGAGGAACTTGGTGGTGAAGCCGGCGTAGGGGCCGAACAGCAGCGATGTCTTGCCGTCCACCACGCGGGTGTCCAGGTGCGGCACCGACATTGGCGGCGCGCCAACGGCTGCCTGGCTGTAGACCTTGGCCTGGTGCTGCTTGACGATTTCCGGGTTGTCGCAGCGCAGCCACTGGCCGCTTACCGGGAAGCCGCCGAAGCCTTTGCTCTCCGGGATGCCGGACAGTTGCAGTAGCGGCAGTGCCGCACCGCCGGCGCCGAGGAACACGAAGCGGGCGTCCACTTCACGGCTGCCGCCGCTGTTGACGTCCTTGATGCTGACGGTCCAGCCAGCGCCGTTACGGCGCAGGCCGACGACCTTCTTGCTGTACTTGACCTGCGCATTCTGCGAGTCGCCCAGCAGCTTGAGCAGCTTGTTGGTCAGTGCGCCGAAGTTGACGTCGGTACCTTTGGTCACGCGGGTGGCGGCGATGTGCTGGTCGGCCGGGCGGCCGGGCATCATCAGCGGCATCCACTCATTCATCACCGCCTTGTCTTCGGTGTATTCCATCTCGGCGAAGGCGTGGTGCTGCTTGAGCAGCTCGAAACGCTTCTTGAGGAAGGAAACCCCCTTGTCACCTTCGACGTAGCTCAGGTGCGGGACAGGGTTGATGAAGGCACGGGCCGGGCCGAAATTGCCTTTTTTGCTCAGGTAAGCCCAGAACTGGCGCGACACCTCGAACTGGGTATTGATGTGCACGGCCTTCTTGATGTCGATGCTGCCATCGGCGGCCTGGGGCGTGTAGTTCAGCTCGCACAGGCCGGCATGGCCGGTGCCTGCATTGTTCCAGGGGTTGGAGCTTTCCGCGGCCCCGGAGTCCATCGCCTCGACGACCTCAAGCTTCAGGGTCGGGTCGAGCTCCTTGAGCAGTACGGCCAGGGTGGCACTCATGATGCCCGCGCCTACCAGTACTACATCAACCGATTCGTTCTGCGCCATTAACGCGTCTCCACAATCTACAGCTACCTAATTGACAGCATAGGACCCCAGGTGTGCCAGGATCGCCATGTCCGACTCTTCGCAGTTCTTGCAACTTCCGCGGACACCGCCAAATCAGTCTTCGGGTTCGTATATTGAACGCCGTTTGCCACAGGTGCGGCAATTCGACTTATGGTCAAGGTGTCGTGCGTGCGTTATGGAACGGATTCAGACGCCCATGTGAAATGAGCGTATCAGCCGCCTGTTCAGGGCTGTTCGGGACACATCTGTCGCTATTGCACATGCCAGACTGTTCATTTGCTCGCCACACTCTCGTGAAGTTGTGAAAACCGTTTTTTTCACGCTCTTTTGGAGACGTGAACCTCAAAAGGGGACTGCGCGATGGCAACCCGCAGGTTCATGCAGTGCGAAGGGCCGGAAAAGCAGGCACGACAGCCGATGCAAGACCTGAGTGGAAGGCTCTCTGTGGGCGAAGCGGTGAAGGTGCCGGGGTCAAACGGCAAATGCGGGGCCCGATCAGGAGACGTCCTTATAATCGGGGGGAGATTATAACGATGTCGCGGGCAGAAAGGTCGTTATTCGTGCTTTTTATTGCAGCGTTTGTCAGGCCGGCAGGGTGCGCCGCTGCCAATGGTGGCTTGCATGGGCGCAAACCCGGGCGCTGGCGGGCAGTGGGCGGCCCAGCCAGGCAAGCTGAATTTCTTTGACCTGCACCCAGCCGCTGCTGCCTGGCGGCTGGCTGCATTGCTTGAATCCCAGGCAGTTGCCGTCGCCATCGAGGCGGGCATAGGTATTGTGGCGCGGGCGTTGGAAGAGCAGGGTCCAGAGCGAGGCCATGGTGTCGAGTCCTGTGTGTTAGGGCTTGCGGCGAGGATAACAGCAGGACCATGAACCAAGTGTGACACAAGGGCCTGGCTTCAACCGGCAAGCCTCGAGAAGACGCCTGCGCCCCGTGCGGTCTGCTTTTACTTGTAGCTTGCCGCTTGTAGCTTGCCGCTAGGTATACTGTGAGCCTTTGCCGCATTTTCTGGAGAAACACGCATGTTGCAACGTCTGTTGTTCGGTTTGCTTGCCGTGGCCAGCCTGAGCCTGGTCGGTTGTGCCCACAGCCCGCAACAACTCAGCCCGCAACCCAAGCTCAACGCCCAGCTCGCCCCGGTCGGCCATGGCCAGCCGGTGGTGGTCAAGGTGGTGGACGGCCGGGCTTCGCAGTCCCTGGGCACTCGTGGTGGCATGTACCCCGAGACCAGCACCATCAGCGTCAATGGCAATGACATCGTGCCCAAACTGCAGGCTCAGGCCGAGGCGGCCGTACGCCTGTTGGGCTTCACCCCTTCGGCCAGCGCCTCCAACGCGCCGCAGCTGACCGTGACCCTGGCCGAGCTGAAGTACCAGTCGCCCAAGGAAAACCTGTACGTGACAGAGGCCACCATCGGCGCCACCTTCCGTGCTGATGTGTCGAACGCTAACCGCCGTTACAGCGGCCGCTACGGCGCCTCGTTGGACCAGCGCTTCGGCATGGCGCCCAACCAGGAAACCAACACCAAGCTGGTGGGGGATGTGTTGAGCGATGCGTTGACTCGCTTGTTCAAGGACCCGACCATCGGCCAGGTACTGGGCGAATAAGCTTTTCGCTGTACCGAGAACAAACCCGCTGCCTGCGTGCCAGGCAGCGGGTTTTTTTTGGTTTTTCGAAGGCCTCAGGCCGCTTCGATATGAAAATCCAGCACGCTCACGCCCGTCAGCAGGTCCACCTCTGGCAAATGCTCATGCGCATGTCCGCCCAGGGCGCAATACACCAGCCACTGGCGGTCCTGGACATTGATGGCAAAACCATCGATCAACGCCTGCTGTTCATCGCTCTGGGCAACGAGATAGAGGCGATCCTGATTTTCGGCGTGCAGCATGAACTCGCTCCGGTTCGGGAAAAGGCCGACAGGGTGGCCTGCCCTGATGACGAGCGTGTGACAGATGAAATTTAGTGACACTTTGTCGCCAAGTTCAGGCGTTGGGGCCGGCCTTCGGTAGAATGCCGGCCTTCGCTGACGTTCTGACCGAGGTTGCGTGATGTCCTTGCAAGTGCTCTGGGGGGTTCTGGCCGCCCATCCGACCAAGCTGATCAATCTGCTGGCACTGTTGATGACCTGCCCGGGCGGGTTGCTGCTGCACAGTGCACGGCGTCGCCAGGCTATCACCCGCGAGAGCCTGGCAGTGGATGACGGGCTGGTGGATGCATTCGACCAGCGGGTGCCGCGCTATTACTACATTCTCGGCTTTTCCTGCCTGGCGATGGCCTTGCTGCTGTCCTGGTTCAGTACCTGGATCTGAAACATGCGGGGCCGCCAAGCGGCCCCTGTGATCAGGCTACCGGCGCCTGTTGTCTGACCTGATACTGGTTGCGCACCGGCGTGGCGTATTGCAACACCAGGTATGGCCGCTGCTCCTGCGGGCAGGCGTCCAGGCGGCGTTGCCATTCTTCCTTGGCTTTTGCCAGCTCCTCTGCCGGGAACAGCTTCTCGGCGCTCGGCACCTGCAGTGCCTCATCCTTTTCGCCCCACATTGCATAGGCCAGGTAGTGCACCGGGAACAGTCGGTAGCCACCCAGGATCTGCCGGTCGATCTCCTGCGCCAGCTGCTTGGTGTCCTCGTAGAACGCGGTTACCGGCGGGGCGAAGTTGATGTGTACACGGCCCTTGTAGCCGGTGATGCCCTTGGCGATGCTGTTGTCGTCTTCACCTGGCGCTTTCTGATAGGTGCCGGTGGTTGCACGGATATACAGTTCGCGCGCCTTGGCCTGGTCGCAGGGGTCGTACTCGTAGCTGATCGACACCGGAGTGAGGTTAAGGCCCTGGATCACCGCACCGAAAGGCTCGTCCTTGCGGCTCATGTGGAACATCTTGAGGATGGCCGAGTCGGTGCGGTCATCACCATCCTTGGCACGGCCTTCGGCCTGGGCTATCCAGATCGAGGCGCCGTCGGTGCGGATCGAATGGTTGATGTAGGCCGAAAGCAGCTGGTAAGCCGCGAGCTTTTCGCGCCGGCCAGTGAGCGAGCGGTGGACGATGAAGCTCTTGTTCAGGCGCATCATGTCGCTGACGAACGGCTTTTGCAGCAGGTTGTCGCCAATGGCGATGCGTGGCGTCGGCAGGCCAGCGTGGTACACCGCGTAGTTGACGAAGGCCGGATCCATGACGATGTCACGGTGGTTGGCCAGGAACAGATAGGCGGTACCGGATTTGAGTTGCTCGACGCCTGTGTACGTGACCCCGTCGGTAGCGCGCTCGATGGTGTGGTCGACGTAGTATTCGACCTTGTCCTGCAATGTGGACACGCAGGTAACCCCGGCGAACTCCTTGCGCAGGCGCCGTGCGATCAGCGGCTTGAGCAACCAGCCGAATGCCCCGGCTGCGCGCGGGAAGCGGAAGTGGGTGAGGATATCGAGGAATGCCGGGTCGCTGAGCAGGCGTGCCAGCACGGCAGGGACCTCAGCATCGTCGTACGGTCGGATGGCATCGAATTCGCCCATCATGCTCTCTTGTTGGAAACGGCTAGGGTAATAAAGTAGGGGTGGGGCCCGAAAAACGGCTCGGACACACGCAGGCCCTGTAAACAGACCGGCAATTATACGCATAAGTCACTGCGGAGGCCGCGATGCTGGAAACCGACTTCTACGATTGCCCTTATTGCGGCGAGCGCGTGGAAACCACCGTGGACATCTCCGGTGGCGACCAGATGTATACCGAAGACTGCCAGGTATGTTGTCAGCCGGTGGTGTTCATCCTGCAGGTGCACGGCGACGAATGGATGCTCGAAGTCAGACGCGAGGACGATGCCTGATGCAGCGGATCTACGAACCGGAAACATTGCTGGAGGCAGAAATGCTCGCTGGCATGCTGGCCAGCGAGGGTATCGAGGTGCACCTGGTCGGCCGTGACCTGATGGGTGGTGTTGGCGAGTTGCCGATGCAAGGCTTGCTCGGGCTCGCAGTGGCCGATGAGCAGGCAGGTTACGCACGGCAGCTGATCGATGCGTACAATGGCGCCCAGCCGCTTGTCGGCGACGAACCGGAGAGCTATCCCGGTACCTTGATCTGCTAGGTTCTGAAATCGCCCATGTGTGGACGCTATGCCCTGTTTCGCTGGCCCCAGGTGCTGGCAAGCCTGCCAGGCTTTCCTGCCGGCCAGCCGGCGCAATGGAATATCTCGCCCGGCGCTTCGGTGCTGATCCAGCGCCATGTCGACGGCCAGATGCAATTGGCCAAGGCGCGCTGGGGCCTGACCCCGGCCTGGCTCACTGACCTCTCACGCACCCCCGCGCATGCCCGGGCCGAAACCTTGGCCGAGCAGCCGATGTTCCGTGAAGCGTTACGTCTGCGGCGTTGCCTGATGCCAGCCAACGGCTTTTACGAATGGCGTGGCACGGTGCGCAAACGCCCTTACTGGTTGACGCCGGGGGAGGGCTCGTCGTTGTATTTCGCAGCCATATGGGAAGCTTACCCGGTCCAGGACCAGGTGTGGCTGAGCTGTGCGGTGGTGACCCAGGCGGCGATGAACCAACGCCGGCCGTTGATTCTCGATGAGGCGGGGCAGGCCGCATGGCTGGACCCTGAAACACCGCTGCCGCGTTTGCATGAGCTGCTCGCCAGCCCACCGGCTACGCTACGTGAGCGGGCGCTGGCGAATTTCGTCAATGACCCGAAGCTGGATGCGCCCGAGTGCTTGACGCCGGCCTGATGGGGCCGATACGGGCGAAGAAAATCTTCCCTACGGCTCTGGTAGCCCATGGGCGACTCGGCCTAGGATATCCCGCATGTAAAAAGGGAGTGTTTTCATGCGTAAGTCTTTTGTCGTCAGCCTCTTGAGTGCTGGCATCCTGCTGGCTGGCTGCCAGGCGGTCAATACCACCAGCGGCGGTGCTGTCGGCGTCGAGCGCAAGCAGTACATGTTCAGCATGCTCTCGACCGATGAGGTCAACCAGATGTACGCCCAGTCGTACCAGCAGACCCTCGGCGAGGCGTCGAACAAGGGCGTGCTGGACAAGTCCAGCGCCGATGCCAGGCGCGTGCAGGTGATTGCCGACCGGCTGATCGCCCAGGCGCCGAAATTCCGCCCGGATGCCGCCCAGTGGCAGTGGGAGGTCAATGTGATCAAGAGCGATGAGCTCAACGCCAACTGCGGCCCTGGCGGCAAGATCATTGTCTACACCGGCCTGATCGACCAGCTCAAGCTCACCGATGCCGAGATTGCCGCCGTGGTGGGCCATGAAATCGCTCACGCCTTGCGTGAACACAGCCGCGAAGCGATGTCCAAGGCTTATGGCGTGGAAATGGCCCGCCAGGGCGCAGGTGCGCTGTTTGGCCTTGGCCAGAACAGCATTGCGCTGGCAGACCAGGTAGTGAACTACGCCATGACCCTGCCCAACAGCCGCGCCAACGAAAACGAAGCCGACCTGATCGGCCTGGAACTGTCGGCGCGTGCCGGCTATGACCCGAATGCCGCGATCACCTTGTGGAACAAGATGAGCAAGGCGTCCGAGGGCGCGCCACCTGAGTTCATGAGCACTCACCCGGCCTCTGACAGCCGGATCGCCTCGTTGCAGGCGGCGATTCCCAAGGTCATGCCGCTGTATCAGGCTGCCAAGAAGTAAGAGCAGCTACAAGCTACAAGCTACAAGCAAGAGCAGTACGCGTACATCTGCTCTTTCTTGCAGCTTGCAGCTTTACCCCACCCACCCACTGGTTTTCATTGCCGAGTAGACGGCGACGATCGCCAGCACGATGAAGGCCGTCGCGGCCAGGCGACGAATCAGCGTAAGCGGCAGTTTTTCTGCGGCGAAATTGCCCGCCAGGACTACCGGTACGTTCGCAATCAGCATGCCTAACGTGGTACCGATGATGACCATGATCAGGTGCGGGTACTGGGCTGCCAGCATCACCGTGGCAACCTGGGTCTTGTCACCGATCTCGGCCAGGAAGAACGCGATCAGCGTAGTAAGGAACGGGCCGAAGCGCCGCGCAGGGTTTTCATCATCATCCATCTTGTCTGGCACCAGGGTCCACAGGGCCGTGGCGGTAAAGCTCGCGGCGAGAATCCAGTGCAGCGTCGACTCGCTGAAGAACCCGCTGACCCAGGCGCCTACGGCACCTGCGGCGGCATGGTTGGCCAAGGTGGCGGCGATGATGCCGGCGATGATCGGCCAGGGCTTGCGGAAGCGGGCAGCCAGAATGAGTGCGAGCAGTTGCGTCTTGTCGCCGATTTCGGCCAGGGCGACGATCGCGGTAGGTACGAGGAGAGATTCCAGCATCAGGATTCCTGTGGGGGCGGGTCGACACGGCTATGACACGTACAGCCTCCCCGCCCCGGGTAAGGTGTGCGTGTCATAGGTCTTGTCAAACCCTGGATCCGTCTGCGCAGATCGTGGGTCGCACGCGCCATGGCCTGTGGGCCAAGTGTGTTGACGCGTGCCGGGCAAGCAGGTTGCTTGCGGGAGACTACTCCCCTAGGACGGTGCGGATTCTGCCTAGCCCAAACGCTTTGGGCAAGCCCTGTTTTATCAACGTGTTGCCTGATAGATGCGAAAACCGTCTGCCTCGGCGCAGGTCCGGCAGTTGCCCAGGGCGCCTTCGATCAGTGGCTGATAACGCAGGAAACTATTTGCGACCAAGCGCATTTCGCCACCTTTTCGCAGATGTTGTCCTGATTTTTTCAGCAAGTTTTCCGATGCCTGGTAGTTGGTGTGCACACCGGTATGAAACGGCGGGTTACTCAGGATCAGGCTCAAGTCGCCTGGCGCAGCATCGATACCGTCGCCACTGATGACTTCACCTTCCAGCTTGTTGGCCGCCAGCGTCAGGCGGCTGGCGGCCACGGCGAAGGCGTCCACGTCCAGCATCGTTACCCGGCTTTGTGGGTAACGGCGTTTGACTGTGGCGCCGAGTACGCCGGCACCACAGCCGAAGTCCAGTACATGGCCCACTGGCAGGTTATCCAGGTGTTTGAGCAGCAACGCCGTGCCGCGGTCCAGACGGCCGTGGCTGAACACGCCAGGCAGGCTGACCACCTGCAGCGGGCCGTCTTCCAGTTCAAGCGCGAAGCGTTCGGCCAGGCTTTCCAGTGGCTTGGCTTCGGGCGCGTTGTCCACGGTGACCTGCCACAGCTGGCAATGCCGGGCACTGTCGAGCTTGCGTGGCTTGCCCAGGGCCTGCAAATGCTTGGCTGCGCCTTCGATACCGCCGCGTTTTTCGCCCACCAGGTAGAGTTCGCCGCCGCCCAGGCGTGACGCCAGTGCGTTTAGCAGGTAGGCCGCCAGCTCGCGCGACTTGGGCAGGAACAGCACAGCCGCCTCGAAGGCGACCGGCGGCACGTCGACGCCGTAATGGCTGCGCCCGGCAAAGCGGGCGTCAAGCATGGCCTGATCGCCCGCGTGCCAGGTCCAGGCATTGGCCTTTGGCAACTGGCCGAGCAGGTCATCGGCGGGGGCGCCGGCGATCAGCAGTGGACCCTGGAACAGGTCCGCCTGGCGGAGCAAAACTTCACTGCGCGGGTCCATGGACGACGCCTCCTGAAAAAAGTGGCGCAGTGTAGCAGAGCCTGCCCTTGCGCTCAGCTGACCACGCGGCGTGGCTGGCCGGCAAAGAATGCCTGGGTGTTCTCGCTGAGCTGGCCGACGATGCGCTGGCGCGACTCCACCGCGCCCCAGGCGCTGTGCGGCGTGATCAGCAGGCGCGGGATGTCGCCGGCCAGCAGCGGGTTGCCGTTGACCGGCGGCTCGACGCTCAGCACGTCGGTGGCGGCGCCGCCCAGATGGCCGCGACGCAGGGTGTCGGCCAGGGCCTGCTCGTCGATCAGGCCGCCACGTGCAGTATTGACCACCAGCGCGCCGGGCTTGAGCAATGCCAGCTCACGTGCGCCTATCATGTGCCGTGTGTGTTCGTTGAGTGGGCAGTGCAGGGTCAGGGCATCGACTTGCGGCAGCAGTTCATCCAGCGGCAGGCGATCGTTGCGCGCAGGGCGCCCGGGGATCTGCCCGCTCAGCACGCGCATGCCAAAGGCTTCTGCAAGCCGCGCGACGGCGCCACCGAGTTCGCCATGGCCGAGCAGGCCAAGGGTCTTGCCTTCCAGTTCCACGATCGGGAAGTCCAGCAGGCAGAACTGGCTGGCCTTGGCCCATTGGCCCTCGGCCACCGCCTGGTTGTAGTCGCACAGGCGCGTGGCCAGTGCCAGCAGCAGGGCCAAGGTGTGCTGTGCCACCGAGGGCGTGCCGTAGCCTTGGCAATTGCAGACGGTGATGCCCTGGGCGCGGGCGGCAGCGAGGTCGACGTTGTTGGTGCCGGTGGCGGCGACCAGGATCAGCTTGAGCTGTGGGTTGGCAGACAGGGCGTCGGCGTCGAGCATGACCTTGTTGCTGATCACCGCAACGGCGCCCTGCAGGCGCTCGGCTACCTGATCCGGGCGGGTGGCGTCGTACAGTTCGAACGCGTCGAACTGGCTCTGCAAAGGTGAAAGGTCGAGGTCACCAAGGTCCAGGGATTGATGATCGAGAAACACGGCGCGACGCGTGCTGGGCATAGATACGGCTCCAGTGGCAGGGCAAGGGTTGATCCATCGACCGAACAATGCCACTCATACCTCGCCTAGCCAAATCATTCCTTCGGCTGATTTGACCGTCACATTGGCGAACTACAGTAGGCCACAGACTTGTCCGGCTCGCTTTTCAAGAAGGGATAACCATGCTGCAGACCCGCATCATCAAGCCCGCCGAGGGCGCCTACAGCTTTCCTCTGCTGATCAAACGCCTGCTGATGTCCGGCAGCCGCTATGAAAAGACCCGCGAGATCGTCTACCGCGATCGGTTGCGGCTGACTTATCCACAGCTCAACGAGCGTATTGCCCGCCTGGCCAACGTGCTGACCGAAGCCGGGGTGAAGGCCGGTGACACCGTGGCGGTGATGGATTGGGACAGCCACCGTTACCTGGAATGCATGTTCGCCATCCCGATGATCGGCGCGGTGGTGCACACCATCAACGTGCGCCTGTCGCCTGAGCAAATCCTCTATACCATGAACCACGCCGAGGACCGCTTCGTACTGGTCAACAGCGATTTTGTCGGCCTTTACCAGGCCATTGCCGGGCAGTTGACCACGGTCGACAAGACCCTGCTGCTGACTGATGCCCCGGACAAGACCGCCGAGCTGCCGAACATGGTGGGCGAGTACGAGCAGTTGCTCGCGGCGGCCAGCCCGCATTACGACTTCCCTGACTTCGACGAGAACTCGGTCGCCACCACGTTTTACACCACCGGCACCACAGGAAACCCTAAGGGCGTCTACTTCACGCATCGCCAGTTGGTGCTGCATACCTTGGCCGAGGCCTCGGTGACCGGCAGTATCGACAGCGTCCGCCTGCTTGGCAGCAATGACGTGTACATGCCCATCACGCCCATGTTTCACGTGCATGCCTGGGGCATCCCGTACGCGGCCACCATGCTCGGTCTGAAGCAGGTGTACCCGGGCCGCTACGAGCCCGACATGCTGATCAAGCTCTGGCGGGACGAGAAGGTCACCTTCTCGCACTGCGTACCCACCATCCTGCAGATGTTGCTCAATTGTCCCAGCTCCCAAGGCCAGGACTTCGGCGGCTGGAAGATCATCATCGGTGGCAGTGCGCTCAACCGCTCGCTTTATCAAGCGGCGCTGGCCCGGGGCATTCAGCTGACCGCGGCCTATGGCATGTCCGAGACGTGCCCGCTGATTTCTGCCGCGCACCTGAACGATGAGCTGCAGGCCGGCAGCGAAGACGAACGCGTGACCTACCGCATCAAGGCAGGTGTCCCGGTGCCGCTGGTGGAGGCAGCGATCGTCGATGGCGATGGCAATTTCCTTCCGGCCGACGGCGAGACCCAAGGCGAACTGGTACTGCGTGCCCCGTGGTTGACCATGGGGTACTTCAAGGAGCCGGAGAAAAGCGAGGAGCTGTGGCAGGGCGGCTGGCTGCATACCGGTGACGTCGCCACCCTGGATGGCATGGGTTACATCGACATCCGTGACCGTATCAAGGACGTGATCAAGACGGGGGGGGAGTGGATCTCCTCTCTGGACCTTGAGGACCTGATCAGCCGACACCCTGCTGTGCGCGAGGTTGCGGTGGTTGGGGTTGCCGACCCGCAGTGGGGCGAGCGGCCGTTTGCCCTGCTGGTGGTGAGCGACGGCCAGGTCGTCGATGCCAAGGCGTTGAAGGAGCACCTCAAACCGTTTGTAGAGCAAGGGCACATCAACAAGTGGGCGATTCCCTGCCAGATCGCCGTTGTTACAGAAATTCCCAAGACCAGTGTCGGAAAACTCGACAAGAAGCGCATCCGCCAGGACATCGTCCAGTGGCAGGCCAGTAACAGCGCCTTCCTTTCCACGCTGTAGTCGCGTTGCGGGTCGTGTACCCCGGGGCACGACCCGCAGACCAGAGCGGCCGGCACCTTGCCAATCGGTAAAAATCGGCCATGCTTGAGCACTGCCGGTGCGCAACCTGGGAACACGCCAGGGCGAATTGGCCAAGGGTGTGCAAATCACACTTTAGAGGGATCAAGCACCTTGGTCTGCTGGCTATAGTCGGGGCCAGGGGATTTTCAGGAATGGGGGAGGGCGACACGCGCAACACGTGTCGCCACGGGCGCAAGCCTGCATACCGGTCGCACGGGCCGTTCTTGAAAGGACTCACTGCCATAACAAAAAAGTACATGGAGTAGCGTCGATGACATCTGCAAACCCGTTCTGGCGTCGGGCCAAGCTGCCTTTGGCCGTCAGCCTTGCTTCCACGCTCGCAAGCCCTGCTTTCGCGGTCAGTTTCAACATCGGGGAAATCGAAGGCCAGTTCGACTCGTCGCTCTCCGTCGGGGCCAGCTGGTCGACCGCCAACCCCAACAGCAACCTGATCGGCGCCAACAACGGCGGCAAGGGTCTTTCGCAAACCTCGGACGATGGTCACCTCAACTTCAAGAAAGGTGAAACCTTCTCGAAGATCTTCAAAGGCATCCATGACCTTGAACTGAAGTACGGCGACACCGGCATCTTCGTGCGGGGCAAGTACTGGTACGACTTCGAACTCAAGGACGAGAACCGCGAGTTCAAGGACATCAGCGATTCAAACCGCAAGGAGGGCGCCAAATCGTCTGGCGCCGAACTGCTCGACGCGTTCGTCTACCACAACTACGCCATCGGCGATCAACCAGGTTCGGTGCGTCTGGGCAAGCAGGTAGTGAGCTGGGGGGAGAGTACGTTCATTGGTGGCGGCATCAACGCAGTCAACCCGATCGACGTCTCAGCGTTCCGTCGGCCAGGGGCTGAAATCAAGGAAGGCCTGATCCCCGTCAACATGTTCTACGTCTCGCAAAGCCTCACCGACAACCTGTCGACCGAAGCTTTCTACCAGATCGAGTGGGACCAGACCGTTGTCGACAACTGCGGCACATTCTTCTCCCAGCCCGACGTGATCGCCGACGGCTGCGACAACAACCTGGCCGTGCTGGCCACGCAGAACACCTTGGCCAGCAGGCTTGGGCCGCTGGCTGCGCCGGTCGCGGCCACTCTGGCCGCGCGAGGCGTGAGTTACGGCTCCCCCGATGAGGGCGTGATCGTCCGTCGTGGCGCGGACCGCGATGCCCGGGACAGTGGTCAGTTCGGCGTTGCTTTGCGCTACATGTACGAGCCGCTCAATACCGAGTTCGGTGGCTACTTCATGAACTACCACAGCCGTGCGCCAATCTTCAGCGGTCGCGGTGCCGATGCCCAGTACTACAGCACAAGCGGCCTGGCGGGCGCGCTGGTCAGTGCGGGTGTGCCGTCTGCTGCGCTGGCAAGCCTGTTGCCAAGCCTTATGCCGTTACAGGTTGCAGGCAACTCCAGCTACTACGTGGAGTATCCGGAAGACATCCGTCTGTATGGTCTGAGCTTCTCGACCACACTGCCTACCGGTACCGCCTGGAGTGGTGAAGTCAGCTACCGGCCGAACGCTCCAGTGCAGTTGAATACCACCGATATCCTCTATTCGGGCCTGACGCCGCTCAATCCGGATGTCTCTGTGTTGCCTGGAACACCTGGTGCGGACCAGCCTGGCTATCGTCGCAAGGAAATCACCCAGCTGCAGACAACATTCACCCACTTCTTCGATCAGGTGATGGGGGCGGAGCGGCTGACCATGGTCGGCGAAATCGGCTGGACCCACGTCGGCGGCCTGGAAAGCACATCCAAGATGCGCTACGGGCGTGACCCGGTGTTCGGCCCGGGGCCTCTGCCCAATGGCCAGTGCGAGGCGCTCAACAGCAGTACCCTGGGCACCGCCGATGCCAACAACGTATCGCGCTACTGCGAGAACGATGGCTATACCACGTCTGATTCCTGGGGCTATCGCGTTCGCGCTATCTGGGACTACAACAACGTCATTGCCGGTGTGAACCTGCGCCCCAGCGTAGCCTGGTCGCATGACGTCGATGGTTACTCGCCGGGCCCTGGCGGCAACTTCGAGGAAGGCCGCAAGGCAGTCAGCCTTGGGCTGGACGCCGAGTACCAGCAGACCTACACCGCGAGCCTTTCGTACACCAACTTCTTCGACGGCAAGTACAGCACCGTGGATGATCGCGACTTCCTCGCCCTCAGCTTCGGCGTGAACTTCTAAGCACACAGATCCAGGACGACACGACATGAACAAGACCAGAAGTCTGCTGCAAGCCGGTGTACTGGGCCTGTCCCTGCTGGCAACCGGCGTCATGGCTGCGGTTTCCGCCGATGAAGCGGCAAAGCTTGGCAGCACCCTGACCCCGATGGGCGCGGAAAAGGCCGGTAACGCCGACGGTTCCATCGGCCCGTGGCAACCGTTGTCAAAGACCGCAGGCAGCGTCGATGCCAAGGGCTTCCTTTCCGACCCGTATGGCAGCGACAAGCCACTGTTCACCATCACCGCGCAGAACGTTGACCAGTACAAGGACAAGCTGTCGCCAGGCCAGGTGGCGATGTTCAAACGCTACCCGGAAACCTTCAAGATCCCGGTGTACAAGACCCATCGTGGCTCCACGGTGCCTGACGAGGTGTTTGCCGCAATCAAGAAGAATGCCACCGCGACCACGCTGGTCGAAGGCGGCAACGGGCTGAACAACTTCCAGACCGCAGTGCCATTTCCGATCCCCAAGAGTGGCATTGAGGTTATCTGGAACCACATCACCCGCTACCGTGGTGGCAGCGTTAGCCGCTTGGTAACCCAGGCCACGCCGCAGCAGAACGGCTCCTACAGCCTGGTGTACTTCGCTGATCAGTTCGTCTTCCGCGACAAGATGAAGGACTTCGATCCGAACAACCCGGGCAACGTCCTCTTCTACTTCAAACAGGAAGTGACCGCGCCAGCGCGTCTGGCCGGTACCGTGCTGCTGGTGCATGAAACCCTCGACCAGGTGAAAGAACCGCGCAAGGCGTGGATCTACAACGCCGGCCAGCGTCGCGTGCGCCAGGCGCCACAGGTGTCTTATGACGGGCCGGGTACCGCAGCCGACGGCCTGCGTACTTCGGACAACCTGGACATGTACAACGGTGCACCAGACCGCTACGACTGGAAACTTGAAGGCAAGAAGGAGATGTACATCGCCTCCAACGCTTACAAACTCGACGATCCGAAGCTCAAGTACGCCGACATTCTCAAGGCCGGTCACATCAATCAGGATCTGACCCGCTATGAGCTGCGCCGGGTCTGGCATGTGGTCGCGACGCTCAAGCCGGGCCAGCGCCACATCTATGCCAAGCGCGACTTCTATATCGACGAGGACACCTGGCAGGCAGCGGTGATCGACCAGTATGACGGCCGCGGCCAGCTATGGCGGGTTTCCGAGGCGCATGCCCAGGACTACTACAATGTGCAGGTACCGTGGTACACCCTGGAGGCCATCTACGATCTGCAATCGGGCCGCTACCTGGCCTTGGGCATGAAGAACGAAGAGAAGCGCGCCTACGACTTCGGCTTCAGTGCCAGCAAGTCAGAGTTCCAGCCTGCTGCGCTGCGCCAGTCGGGTATTCGATGAACCGCTAGTGCTGCACACCTTGTGATACTCCCAGAACGCCCCGGCTTGCCGGGGCGTTTCTGTTCCAGCCTCTTGTTGTACTGGCCGGCGCAGTTATAAAACGGGTGAATACCTCGCCAAACCCCGCGCCAGCCCTCTGTCCATCAGGCTTGTCGTTTTTTGTCGTAGTCTTTTACAGGCCATTTGCGCCCATCATCTTCAAATACGCCGCGTTACCCGCTAGTCTCGGAACAATCCGTACCGCCGTAGTCTTCCAACCAGAACGAGCCGGCCATGACTGATTTGTCCCGTACGCATGGAGTCGCCAGCCAGGCCGTGGGCCTGCTGGACGGGCGTTTCTTCCGGCCGCCGCTGCCGCACGGCCACGTGCCGCGTGCGCGCCTGTGCCAGCGTTTGCAGGCTGGCCTCAGCGGCCGTTTGTTGCTGGTCAATGCCCCGGCAGGCTTCGGCAAGAGCTCCCTGGCCATCGAATTCTGCGAGGCGCTGCCCGACCATTGGCGCAGCCTCTGGCTTGGGCTCAGCCAGCGCGATGCTGACCCGGGCCGTTTTCTCGAACGCTTGCTTGAGGGTCTGCAGCAGTACTGCCCGGCGTTGGGCGGCCAAGCCATGGGCCTGTTGAAAATGCGCCAGCGCCACCAACCCTTCGCGTTCGAGGAATGGATCGACGGCCTGCTCGACGAGTTGGCGTTGTACCTGCAAGCCGATACACCCTTGCTGCTGGTACTGGACGACTATCACCTGGCCCAGGGGCCGGTGCTCGATCGCTGCCTGCAGTTTTTTCTCAACCACTTGCCGGGCGGCTTGGTGTTGCTGGTCACCAGCCGCCAGCGGCCAGACTGGCACCTGGCGCGGCTGCGGCTCTCACGGCAACTGGTCGAAATCAACGAGCAGGAACTGCGCCTGACGCCCGACGAGGCCCTGGCCGTTCTTGGTCGCCAGCCTACAGGCCTGCGCGGGCAGGCCTTGGACAACCTGATCCAGCGCAGCGACGGCTGGGTTGCCGGGTTGCGGTTCTGGCAACTGGCAGCGAGTGAGTCAGGCGACGAGCATGCGCTGCCCCAGGCTCTGCATGGCGGGGAAGGGTTGATTCGCGATTATCTGCTGGAAGAAGTCATCGAAATCCTGCCTGAGGACGTGCAGGCGTTTCTGTTCGACACTGCGTGCCAGGAGCGCTTCTGCGCGGCGTTATGCGATGCCCTGCGTCAGCGCGACGACAGCGCGGCCATCCTTCGTTACCTGCAGGCTCACCAGGTGTTTCTGGTGCCGCTGGACGAGCATGGCCACTGGTATCGATACCATCACCTGTTCTCCGACCTGTTGCGCAGCCGCCAGTCCAATGAACCGCAGGCGCGTCTGCACCTGCGTGCCTGCCGTTGGTTTCAGGCTCAAGGGCTGCTTGACGAAGCGGTGGAGCAAGCCCTGCGGGCCGGCCATCTGGACGTCGCCGCCGACCTGGTGCAGAGCCTGTCGGAGGAGCAGTTGCTGGCCGAGCAGAACGTCGGCATGTTGCTGCGCTGGAAGATGGACTTGCCCGACAGCCTGCTGATCAGTACGCCCCGGCTCATCGTGCTGTACAGCTGGGCGCTGGGCCTGGCCTGCCAGTTGGACGCAGCCGAAGAGCTGGCAAGCTACCTAAGCCGCTTTTTGCCGGCACCTTCAGCCACCGCGCAAAGGTCCATGCTGGCCCAGTGGCTGGCCTTGAGCGGGGTAATTGCGCGTGGCCGCGGTGATCGCGAACGCACCCTGGCTTATTGTGGTGAGGCGCTGCAAAGCCTTCCGTGCAAACGTTATGGGCAGCGTCTGGTGTGCCTGTCGACGCTGTCCAACCTGGCCATTGCCGATGGCGACTTCTGGCGAGCGCGTGGTTGGAACCGCGAGGCGCTGGAGTTGGCCCAGCGGGTTGGCAACCCTTTGTTCGAAGCTTTGGCGCACTACGACCGTGCCCGGGTGCTACATGCCAGGGGCGAGGCATTGCGCGCGCTGGATGAGGTGCGCCAGGGTCTGCAACGCCTCCAGGGTCTTTCGGCCCAGCGGCTGTATGCCGTGCGCGCGCGGCTGACCTTGTACGAGGGTTACCTGCTAGTGACGCGCCTGCAGCCTGCGCAAGGGCGTGCGCGCTTGCGTGCGGGGCTGGGTGAGGCGCGCGCCTGTCGCGATATCAGCGTGCTGATAGGCCACTGTGTGATCGCTACCCTCGACGGCCGCGAAGGGCACTACGCCGACGCCTTCGCCGAGTTGGCCGAAGCCGAGAGGCTGATGCACATCTGGGATGTGCCGCCGATCTTCTACCTGGCCATGATCACGCTGGTGAAGTGCGAGTTGTGGCTGGCGCAGGGGCGTACCGACCTGGCCGAGTCCTGGTTGCTGCGTCTGGGCCAGACCTACGGTGGCGAGCAGCCTGCGGCGGCGCCGGAGTTCCACCCGTTGTTACCGCTGCACATCGAATTGCAGCAGGCCTTGCTCGAACGCATCCAGGGCCGCAGCGAGGATGCCGCAGCGCGCTTGCGCGGCCTGGTCGAGCGCGGGCAGGTCGGCGGCGGCATGATGCTGACCCTGAGCGCGCTGTGCCAATGGATCGCCTTGTTGCTGGAGCAGGGGGGCGAGGCGCAGGCTGCAGAGCGCTTGCCCATGGCCCTGGCAGCGGCCCAAGGCGGGGTGATGCAGCCGTTTCAGCGGTTGATCGAGCTGCACCCGCTGTGGCTTCGCGAGCAGTTGCTCGCACGCCCTGCCTGCAAGGTTCAGGTCGAGCTGCTGGCTCGTCTGCCCGAGCTGGCGGCGCCGGGCAGCGGCACGTGCGAGTCGCTGAGTGGTCGTGAGCTGGCAGTGCTGGAATTGATCGCCCAAGGCTGCTCGAACCAGCAGATCAGCGAGCGCCTGTTCATCTCGCTGCACACGGTCAAAACCCACGCCAGCCATATCAACAGCAAACTCGGGGTGGAGCGGCGTACCCAGGCGGTGGCACGGGCCAAGTCGCTGGGCCTGCTGGCCTGATGCCGGCCGTTGGCGGCCTGGCCGGATAAATAACGGCCCCGGCCAGCCTCACGCTGCAGCACTGCCTGCCCTCATCTTTTGCGCCTGGCTGCCGATACACGTTTCGGCGGCATGCATCGCCGCACGCCATCCTCCCATCATCCAATACAGGTCGTGTTGATGCTGCAGTACGGGCAAAAGAGCTTTCTGATCGTCGATGACTTCACCGACTTTCGCACGTCGACGCGCTCCATGCTGCGCGAGCTGGGCGTGCGTGACGTCGACACTGCCGACAGCGGTGAGCAGGCCCTGCGCATGTGCGGGCAAAAGCGCTATGACTACATTCTTCAGGATTTCCACCTTGGGGATGGCAAAAAGAACGGCCAGCAAGTGCTGGAGGACATGATCCTCGACAAGCTGATCAGCCATGAGTGCGTGTTCATCATGGTGACCGCCGAGAGCAGCCAGGCCATCGTGCTCAGCGCCCTGGAGCACGAGCCCGATGCCTACCTGACCAAACCGTTCAACCGGGTAGGTCTGGCCCAGCGCCTCGACAAGCTGACGCAACGCAAGGCCTTGCTCAAGCCGATCCTTCAGGCCCTGGACCGTGGCCGCCCGGCCGAAGTGCTGGCAGCGTGCGCCGAGTTGTGCAAAAAGGACCCGCGTTTCGCGCCCCTGTGCCTGCGTTACCGGGCTGATGCTCTGCGAGATCTCAACCGCTTCGACGAGCTGGAAAAGTTCCTCAAGGGCATTCTCGCCAGCCGTCCGCAGCCGTGGGTGTATGCGGCGTTGGGCAGCCTGATGCACAAGCGTGGCCAGCATGCCCAGGCCCAGGGCGTTTATGAGCAGGCGCTCAAGGCTTTTCCAATCATGCCGAGCCTGTACGACGGCATGGCCGACGTGCTGGTGGCCCAGGGTGAGACCAAGCGCGCGCAAAACATGCTCGAAGAAGCCGTGCGCCTTTCACCTCTGGCGGTAAGGCGACAGGCCGCGCTGGGCAAACTGGCGTTGGACAACGAAGACTTCGAAGGCGCCTCGAAGGCATTTCGCCACGCGGTGAACCAAGGCCAGAGCTCGCGCTACAAGGATGCTGAGAGCAACCTTGGGCTGGTCCAGGCTTTGATGAACAAGAACGCCGGCTTCGGCCTGGATGCACGTACCCGGGTCGAGATCAACACCGTGCTCAGCGAAGTGGCCAAGGACAACGTCGAGGATCAGGGCCTGCAAGTGCGTGCGCGCTTGATGAAAGCGGCCAGCCTTCAGCAGGCCGGTGATTCAGAGACCGCAGCCAAGCTGACCGAGCAGTCCCTGCAGCGGCTGGACAAGATGGACCAGTTCTTCTCGGTCGAAGCCGCGCTGACCGTGGCCAAACAGCTTCAGTCGCTGGGCCAGGAAGGCGCCGGTGGTACCATCCTCAAAGGCTGTGTTGAAACCTACGGCGATGACCCCAAGGTCATGCAGAGTGTGGCCAAGCTGACGGATGACCCCGCTGTGCTCGGGGCCGTCACCGAAGCGGTCGACCTCAACCGTCAGGGTGTGCGCAGCTATCAGGCCGGGCAGCTCAGTGAAGCCTTGCAGATGTTCCGCAAGGCCCTTTCACTGCAACCTAAGAACATCAGCATTGCCCTCAACACTGCCCAGGCGCTGTTGCGCATCGGTGGCGAGGCCGCACCGCCAGCAATCCTGCAGGAGTGTCGCAACTGCCTGACCAGCGTCGCGGGTATTCCTGCCAGCGACAGCCGGTATGATCGCTACCGCAAACTGCACATCAAGGTGTTCGGCGCATGAGCCAGGACAACCAGGGGCTGGATTTTTCCACGGTGATCGCCTCCACCGTGCACGACCTGAAAAACTCGTTGTCAGCGCTGATCCAGTCCCACGACCAGTGGCTGGCGCGCCTGCCCGAGGAGTTGCGCGGGGGCACCGAGCTGGGCGTGATCGAACACGAATTCCGCCACCTCAATGGCATGCTGGTGCAAATGCTGGGGCTGTACAAACTGGGCGTCAACCAGTTGCCGGTGTGCCCGGACTATCACGAGCTGGACGACTTCATCGAAGCGCAACTGGCGGCTCATCAGCAAGTGCTTGAGCACAACGATATCCTCGCCACCTGGCGCATCGACAGCGAAAATCCGCTGGGTTTCTTCGATCGGGAACTGGTCGCTTCGGTGATCGCCAATGTGATCACCAACGCCACCCGCTATGCCGGGCATGCGCTGTTGATCAGCATCGCCGAAGAAAACGAGCAATTGGTGATCAGCGTCAATGATGACGGCCCTGGCTACCCGGCACGCATGCTCGAGCGGCAGCAGGATTATGTACAGGGCATCGATGCGCAGAGCGGCAGCACCGGACTTGGCCTTTATTTCGCGGCACGCATCGCTGCGCTGCATGAGCGCGATGGCGTGCGCGGGCGAATCGAGATCGCTAATGGTGGGGCGCTTGGCGGGGGATTGTTCAGGTTGTATTTGCCGTAAAGCCTGGTGGCGGATCGCATGGTCCGTAGTGCCGCCATGGCCGGTTGTAAGTCGATTCCCAAGGCATTGTGAGGCATCTCCTACTCGTGGAATGCGGGCTTTTATCGGGGCCTGACAAGTGACAATGTAGATACGAAGTTTCTACATTTTACTTGCATTCACTTGGAGGGTTTCTACTATGTATCTACCTTGGGAGATACTCATGCAGATAAAGATTCAGCAGTGGGGCAACAGTGCGGCGATTCGTTTGCCGGCAACAGTGCTTAAACAGATGCATCTTGGCGTCGGCTCCACACTTAGCCTGGACACGCAAGGCGAGACCATGGTCCTCAAACCTGTCAGGGCCAATCCCAGATACACACTTGAAGAGCTGATGGCACAATGTGACCTGAATGCACCGGAGCCCGAGGACATGGCTGACTGGAACGCCATGCGTCCAGTGGGGCGTGAAGTGTGAAGCGGGCTAAATTCGGCCGAGGCGATATTGTTCGGGTCAATCTCGACCCTACCATCGGTCGCGAGCAGCAAGGGGCCGGGCGCCCAGCCCTGGTTGTCACGCCAGCAGCATTCAATGCTTGCGGGCTGGCCGTGATCGTTCCCATATCCCAAGGTGGGGATTTCGCAAGGCATGCGGGTTTTGCGGTTACCCTCAGTGGTGCGGGCACCCAGACCCAAGGCGTAGTGCTCTGCAACCAGATTCGCACGGTCGACCTTGAAGCCAGAGGCGCCAAACGGGTCGAGTCGGTACCCGAGGTCGTGATCCTCGATGCGCTGGCTCGTGTTCAAACTTTATTCAATTGATTGCTGTGGTCATTCATGGAAAAAGCGTCGCTAGCTCTCATCCGCGAAACCTTCCCCGTCGGGCCTTTGCAGTGCAACTGCACCCTGATCGGCGACCCGCTTACCAAAAAGGCCATCGTCGTCGACCCGGGTGGTGACCCGGACAAGATCCTCGCCCGCCTGCAGGCCCACGGCCTGACCTTGGTGAGCATCATCCATACCCATGCGCACTTCGATCATTTCCTCGCCTCGGGCAAGCTCAAGGAGCTCACTGGTGCGACCTTGCACCTGCACAAGGACGACCAAGTGCTGTGGGACAACCTTGAGATGCAGTGCCAGATGTTCGGCGTCCCTTATACCCCGGTGCCCTCGCCAGATCGCTGGCTGGGTGACGATGAAGCGCTGGCCTGCGGCTGTGGCGTGGCGTTGCACACGCCCGGGCATACGCCGGGTTCGATGAGTTTCTGGTTCGCTGACGCCAAGCTGTTGGTTGCCGGTGACACCCTGTTCCGCCGTGGCATTGGCCGCACCGATTTGTGGGGCGGCGATCAGCGGGCTATCGTTCGCTCGATCAAGGAGCGGCTGTATCGTCTGGATGAGGATGCAATCGTGGTCACCGGCCACGGCCCCGATACGCGGCTGGGTGACGAAATGCGCGAGAACCCCTTCGTGCGGGCCTGAGCCGGCATAAACAGCCTGTCATGGAATTTTTTCGCTCAAGCGCGATCCAAGGCTGGCATAAATGCATTCATGATTTGCCGCATACACGAATTCTTGTAGGAGCTTGTCCATGTTCACCATGCGTCGCCTGATTATCGTCGCAACCGCTGCAGCCCTGATGACCGGCTGTGCCGGCCAGAACCCCTACGACAGCCAAGGTCAGGCGCAGGGTGGGTCGACCGGGATGAGCAAGACCGCCAAGTACGGCGGCCTGGGCGCGCTGGCCGGCGCCATCGCCGGTGCCGCCATCGACCACGACAACCGGGGCAAGGGCGCGCTGATCGGCGCCGCTGCGGTAGGTGCTGCCGCTGCCGGTTACGGTTACTACGCCGACAAGCAGGAAGCCGAACTGCGTGCCCAGATGGCCAACACCGGCGTCGAAGTGCAGCGCCAGGGTGACCAGATCAAGCTGATCATGCCAGGCAACATCACGTTCGCCACCGATTCGGCGAACATCGCGCCAAGCTTCTACTCGCCGCTGAACAACCTGGCGACCTCGTTCAAACAGTTCAACCAGAACACCATCGAAGTGGTTGGTTTCACCGACAGCACCGGCAGCCGCCAGCACAACATGGACCTGTCGCAGCGCCGTGCCCAGGCAGTGAGCGCCTACCTGACCTCGCAAGGCGTGGACGCCTCGCGCGTGTCGGTGCGTGGCATGGGCCCGGACCAGCCGATTGCCAGCAACGCCGATGCCAATGGCCGGGCGCAGAACCGTCGCGTCGAGGTCAACCTCAAGCCTATTCCCGGTCAGCAGTATGATCAGCAGGGGCAGGTGCAGCAGTATCCGTAAACCATGAGGGCCGCTGTGCGGCCCAATCGCCGGCAAGCCGGCTCCCACCGGGATCGCAAGCGCCACACATCCCGGTGGGAGCCGGCTTGCCGGCGATTGGGCTGCAAAGCAGCCCAGGTTTTAACGCACCACGCTGGCCTGTATGGCTGTAAGCGCGATCGTGTGCACGATATCGTCCACCTGTGCGCCGCGCGGCAAGTCGTTCACCGGTTTGCGTAGCCCTTGCAGCATCGGCCCCAGGCTGACGCCATCGGTACTGCGCTGCACAGCCTTGTGGGTGGTGTTGCCGGTGTTCAGGTCTGGGAACACGAACACCGTGGCGCGCCCGGCCACTTGGCTGTTCGGCGCCAACTGGCGGGCGATTGCCGGGTTGGCGGCAGCGTCGTACTGCAGCGGGCCGTCAATCACAAGGCCCCGCTCGGCTTCCTGCGCCAGGCGCGTTGCTTCGCGCACTTTCTCGACTTCCTCGTCGCTCGCTGAGTCACTTGAATAGCTGATCATCGCCACCCGTGGCGCGATGCCGAAGGCTTGCGCCGATTCGGCGCTCTGCCGCGCGATTTCAGCCAGCTCGCTGGCGCTGGGGTGCGGGTTCATCACGCAGTCGCCATACACCAGCACCTGCTCGGGGAACAGCATGAAAAAGACCGAAGATACCAAGCTGGCGCCTGGCGCGGTCTTGATCAGCTGCAGGGCAGGGCGGATGGTATTGGCGGTTGAGTGCACCAGGCCGGAGACCAGGCCGTCGACCTCGTCCAGCGCAAGCATCATGGTGCCGATCACAACCGGATCTTCCAGCTGCTGCTCAGCCATCGGCGCATTGAGGTTCTTGCTTTTGCGCAGGTCGACCATCGGCTCGACATAGCGCCCGCGAATCAGCTCAGGGTCAAGGATTTCCAGGTCCGCTGGCAGAGTGATCCCCTGCGCACGGGCCACCGCTTCGACTTCCTCGGGCTTGGCCAGCAGCACGCACCGTGCGATGCCGCGCGCCTGGCAGATCGCAGCCGCCTGCACCAGCAACGGCTCGGCGCCT
Organism: Pseudomonas putida; assembly: GCF_016406145.1. Taxonomy (NCBI): domain Bacteria; kingdom Pseudomonadati; phylum Pseudomonadota; class Gammaproteobacteria; order Pseudomonadales; family Pseudomonadaceae; genus Pseudomonas; species Pseudomonas putida. The sequence goes on along the minus strand of NZ_CP066306.1, from coordinate 4,877,745 downwards.
TCGGGCAGGACAATACGTTTGTTGGCCTGCTGCGCCCGCTGTATCAGCTGGTAGCGGAACACCGCCGGCGACAGGCGCAACTCACGGGGGGTACCGCAGCGCTGGTGCAGCCATGCAGCGTCGAGGTGGCTGGCGACAAAATCGGTGATGAATTCGGCGCGCTCACGGTCGTCCACCGGAATCTCGCGGTTGAGCGAGTTGAGCTGGTTGGCCGTGTCGTACGAACCGGTGCTGACCGAGAGGATCGGCAGGCCAGCCTGCAGGGCGCCGCGGCACAAACCGAGGATGCGTGCATCGGGCTTGCTGTCGCTGGTCAGTAGCAGGCCGGCCAGGGGCACGCCATTGATCGCGGCCAGGCTCACGGCCAGGATGATGTCGTCGCGGTCGCCCGGGGTTACCACCAAAGTGCCGGGGGTAAGCAGTGGCACGGTATTGGCCACGGTGCGCGCACAGATGATGATCTTGTTCATGCGCCGTTGCTCGTAGTCACCGGCATTGATCACTTGGGCGCCAAGCAGGTCAGCCACATCGCGGGTGCGCGGGGCGTTGAGTTCGGATTGGTAGGGGATGCAGCCGAGCAGCCTGAAGTCGTTGCCGCGCAGCAGCGGCGAGTGCTCGCGCAGGCGCGCGGCGAACTCGGCCATGCTTTCATCGGTGCGGACCTTGTTGAGGATCACCCCGAGCACTTTCGGGTCGCGCGGGCCGCCGAACAGTTGAGCCTGCAGCTCGACCCGCCCGGACAGTTCGCTGAGCACTTCGTTTTCCGGTGCCGACACCAGGATCACCTCGGCATCCAGGCTTTTGGCCAGGTGCAGATTGACCCGCGCTGCGTAGCTGGCGTGGCGGGTTGGCACCATGCCTTCGACCACCACCACGTCATTGCCTACGCAAGCCTGCTGGTAGAGGCGGATGATTTCTTCGAGCAGCTCATCCAGTTGGCCATCGCCGAGCATACGCTCGACCTGGGCAAGGCTCAGCGGCATTGGCGGTTTGATACCGTGGGTGCGTGCGACCAGTTCGCTGGAGCGCTCCGGGCCGGTGTCCCCGGGGTGAGGCTGGGCGATCGGCTTGAAAAAACCGACCTTGAGCCCGGCGCGTTCCAGGGTACGCACCAGGCCGAGGCTAATGGATGTCAGGCCGACACCAAAGTCGGTCGGCGCAATGAAAAATGTCTGCATGCGTGCTTCTCGGAATAAGCGTTGCAAGGAATCAACGACCAAGGGTATCGCTATCGGCCTCTTGTGCACACCAACCACAGGCGAAAGCCTGGCCAATGTGCTGCGCACGCTGCTGGGGATCAAGCACCCACGGGCGCGCCTGCCACGGTGGCTGGTGGCGCAGGTGCTGGGTGTGGCCGCAGGACAGGTCGACCACCCAGTGGCCTTCGATGTCCTGGTGAAAGCCGATGATCCGACTGATGGGTCTCCCCGCAGCCGCGCTGCGTTCGCAATCGGGCGATGCGTTGGTTACACTTGTGCGCTCTACATACTTTTGCAAAAGGTCTTGCCCCATGCTGATCGCCGCCAACAAGGCAGTCTCCATCGACTATACCCTGACCAACGACGCCGGGGAGACCATCGACAGCTCCGCCGGTGGCGCGCCGCTGGTCTACCTGCACGGTCACGCCAACATCATCCCGGGCCTGGAAAAAGCCCTGGAAGGCAAACAGGCTGGCGACGAACTGAACGTCAGCATCGAGCCTGAAGAGGCCTACGGCGAGTACCTGGCCGAGCTGGTCAGCACCCTGAACCGCAGCATGTTCGAGGGTGTCGACGAGCTGGAAGTAGGCATGCAGTTCCACGCTTCGGCACCGGACGGCCAGATGCAGATCGTCACCATCCGTGACCTGGACGGCGACGACGTGACTGTCGACGGCAACCACCCGCTGGCTGGCCAGCGTCTGACCTTCCAGGTCAAGGTCGTCAACGTGCGTGATGCCAGCGAAGAAGAAATCGCTCACCGTCACGTCCACGGTGAAGGTGGCCATCACCACTGATTTTCTGCGCTAAGCTCAGAAAGTCGCCAGGCGCTCGGACAAGCCGACATACCTCCCGGGGAGGTGCACGGCTTGAATGAGCGCCTTTTTAGTGGGCGCTGTTCGCCCCAGCGGCAACCGGGAACCTGAGAGGGGATTCATCATGAGTGCATTTCACGACCTGACGTTGAAGGCGCTGAACGGCCAGGACCTGCCTTTGGCACCGTTCAAGGGCCAGGTAGTGCTGGTGGTCAATGTCGCCTCCAAGTGTGGCCTGACGCCGCAATACGCTTCGCTGGAAAAGCTGCAACAGCAGTTCAAGGGTAAAGGCTTCAACGTGCTTGGCCTGCCCTGCAACCAGTTCGCAGGCCAAGAGCCCGGCAGCGAGAAGGAAATCCAGGAGTTCTGCAGCCTCAACTATGGGGTGAGCTTCCCGCTGGGGGCGAAGCTCGAGGTCAACGGGCCGCAACGCCATTCGCTGTACCGCCTGCTGGCGGGTGAGGGCGCGGAGTTTCCCGGCGATATCAGCTGGAACTTCGAGAAGTTTCTGGTGGGCAAGGACGGGCGGGTGCTGGCGCGCTTCGCGCCGCGTACAGCGCCGGATGATCCAGCCGTGGTGCAAGCCATCGAGAAAGCGTTGGGCTGAATATCCCTGGGGCCGCTTCGCGCCCCCAGCGATACCGCAGAATCACCCCGATCAATAATGCTGGGCCACGCCTTCCACTGGCCCTAATCTCAGGCGCATTTCCTCACCCCAGACGGAAGCGCCCCATGTCCACCAACCCTCTGTTCAAGCCTTTCACTCTCGGCGCGCTCGAGCTGCCGACTCGTGTCGTGATGGCGCCGATGACCCGTACCTTCTGCCCTGGCGGTGTACCGCACGAGGGGGTGGTCGAGTACTACCGCCGCCGCGCCGCCGCAGGTGTCGGCCTGATCATCACCGAAGGCACCACGGTTGCGCATACGGCCGCCAACGGCTATGCCAATGTTCCGCGTTTCCATGGGGAAGATGCCTTGGCCGGTTGGAAGCGTGTAGTCGATGCTGTCCATGCAGAAGGTGGGCGTATCGTCCCGCAGCTGTGGCATGTGGGTGCGGTACGCCGCCTGGGCACCGAGCCGGACGCCGGAGTGCCGGGCTATGGGCCAAGCGAAAAGGTCAAAGATGGCCAGGTGCTGGTGCACGGCATGACACACGGCGATATCCGTGAGGTGATCGCCGCGTTTGCCGCAGCAGCACGCGATGCCCAGGCCATCGGCATGGACGGTGTGGAGATACATGGCGCCCACGGCTATCTGATCGACCAGTTCTTCTGGGCAGCCAGCAACCGTCGCGAAGATGAGTACGGCGGCGACCTGGCGGGCCGCTCGCGCTTTGCCATCGAGCTGATCCAGGCCGTGCGGGCAGCTGTGGGTCCTGACTTCCCGATCATCTTCCGCTTTTCCCAATGGAAACAGCAGGATTACAACGCTCGCCTGGTTGAAACACCCGAGGCGCTGGCCGCTTTCCTCAGACCTCTGTCCGATGCTGGGGTGGATATTTTTCACTGCTCGACGCGACGGTTCTGGGAGCCGGAGTTCGATGGTTCCGAGCTCAACCTGGCCGGTTGGACACGCAAGCTGACTGGCAAACCGACCATTACCGTGGGCAGCGTCGGGCTCGATGGCGAGTTCCTGCAGTTCATGGTCGATACCGACAAGGTGGCCAAGCCCGCCAGCCTCGAAGGTTTGCTGCGTCGCTTGGGTGATGAGGAATTTGACCTGGTGGCCGTAGGCCGGGCACTGCTGGTGGATGCCGAATGGGCGCAGAAGGTTCGCGAAGGCCGAGAAGCGCAGGTGCTGCCGTTCAGCCGCGAGGCGCTGTCGACCTTGGCTTGACCGCCAGGGCGGTGCGTGCAGGCTCGGTACCCGCAGGCTCCGCCAGGCAAGCGCTGTAAAGGTGCGTCTCGAATTGCTCGATGATCGCCGGCCAGCCTTGGCGGCTGGCATGCTGGCGGGCATTGAGACGCACCCGGCGCAGGGTTTCGCTTTCTTCGAGCAGCCAGCAGGCCGCATCGATGAACGCCACCTGATCACCGGGCATGGCCAGGGCGCCGCTGTGCCCGTGGCGGATATGCTGGGCGGCAGCGGCTTCATCATACGCAACTACCGCCAGCCCCGAGGCCATGGCTTCGAGCACTACATTGCCAAAGGTCTCGGTCATACTGGGGAACAGGAACAGGTCACCGCTGGCATAGTGCTCGGCCAGTGATTCACCCCGCTGGGCACCACAGAACATGGCATCGGGCAATTGCTGTTCGAGCGCGGCACGCTGCGGGCCGTCACCAACCACGATCAAGCGCAGCCGCTTGTGTGGATAAGTCTTCTTCAGGGCGTCCAGAGATGGGCCTAGCAGCCCCAGATTCTTTTCCGCTGCCAGGCGCCCGACGTGCAGTACGGCGATGTCTTCAGGACCCAACCCCCAAGTATCACGCAACGCCTGCCTGCGCCTGGCCGGGTTGAACAGGCAGGCGTCGACGCCACGGGCCATCAACGCAAGGCGTTCGAAGCCACGCCGTTCCAGTTCAAGCTTCTGGCTAGCGCTGGGTACCAAGGTGGCGGCGGTGCGTCGGTGGAACCAGCGCAGGTAATGGGTAAGCAGCCGCGCCAGCAGGCCAAGGCCATACCGGCCGCAGTACTGCGGGAAATTGGTATGGAAACCACTGACCACTGCCACGCCCAGGCGCCTGGCAGCGCGTAATGCGCTGAGCCCCAATGGGCCTTCTGTGGCAATGTACAGCACATCCGGGCGCTGCCGGCGCCAGCGCCTCAACAGCTTGTGCATCGACACTTCGCCCCATTGCAGCCCTGGGTAGCCCGGCAGGCCCCAACCGCGGCACAGCAACAGGTTCTGATCGTCACCTGCAGGCAATTCGCCGGCCTGGCGTGGCCGTACGATCTCCACCTGGTGGCCACGCTGTCGCAAGCCATCGCCAAGTCGGCCGAGCGTATTGGCCACGCCGTTGATTTCGGGTGGGAAGGTTTCGCTGACTAGGGTGATGCGCAGGGCAGGTGTGTTCATGAAAAAAGTGTCCGCTTGCTGCGTTGCGCTCATGTGACAGCATTGTGACGCGCCGATGACGCCTGATTGCCGGCAGCTTCAGCGGGATGAATATTTCCTTGGGTAGTACTCAAGAGCCCCTCCAGGCAGCCGATGAAGATGCATTCGATCAGGTGACGCGCTCCGGGAGCGGTGATGTTCAACAGCAAGCTCAAAAAAGAAATCCAGCAACTGCGCGAGGAGCTTCATTCCATCGAGCAGATCAAGAACAGCCTGGACAGCGAAATGCTGGTGCTCCAGCTCGACCCCCAAGGGCGTATCGAGCTGGTCAACGGCAACTTCGAGAAAGAGATGCTGTACCGTAGCGAGCAACTGATCGGGCGCAGTATCGAAGACATCGTGCCGGAACACGTGAAGACGCTCGATTTCTACCGGCGCATGAAAAGCGCCATCAGCCGCGGCGAACACCTCAACGGTGCTTTCCGGTTGTTGCGTGGCAACGGCGAAGAAGCCTGGTTGCGTTCGATCCTGCAGCCGGTCAAGGGCAGTGACGGGCGCATCAGGCATTTCTCCATGCACTCCAGCGACCTGACCCGCACCATCGAGACCTCGCGCGAACATGAAAGCCTGATCAAGGCATTGATGCGTTCAACCGCGGTGATCGAATTCAACCTCGACGGCCAGGTGCTGACTGCCAATGACCGCTTTCTGCAAACGGTGGGTTACAGCCTGGAGCAGATTCGCGGCAAGCATCACCGCATGTTCTGCGAACCGGAAGAAGCCAACTCGGCGGGATATCAGGCGTTCTGGGACAAGCTGCGCCGCGGTGAGTACGTGGCCGACCGGTTCAAACGGATCGATGCCCATGGCCGTACGGTGTGGCTGGAGGCGTCCTACAACCCGATCATCGATGCCCATGATGTGCTGTACAAGGTGGTGAAGTTCGCCACCGTGATCACCGACCAGGTCAATCAGGAGCAGGCCGTGGCGCAGGCGGCAGACATCGCTTACAACACCTCGCTGGAAACCGACAACAGTGCGCACAAGGCCACCGATGTGGTCACCCAGACCGTCGAAGTGATGCGGGGGTTGGAAGGGTCGATGCAGGAAGCCGCCGAAGGCATCCAGGCGCTGGACAAACAATCGAAGGTGATCGGCGCGATCATCAAGACCATCAGCGACATTGCCGGCCAGACCAACCTGCTGGCGCTCAACGCGGCCATCGAGGCCGCCCGGGCGGGTGAGCAGGGCCGTGGCTTTGCCGTGGTTGCCGACGAAGTGCGCCAGCTGGCTTCACGTACCAGTACCGCCACCGAAGAGATCGCCAAGGTGGTGCAGCAGAACGAGCAGCTGGCCCAGGCGGCCGTGGACATCATCGATACCAGCAAGCGCCAGGCCGAACAGGGGCTGGCGCTGGCGGCTGATACCGGTGGGGTGATCGTCGAGATTCAGGAAGGGGCGAAGAAAGTTGTGGATGCGGTCGGGCAGTTTTCCAGCCGGTTGGGGCAGTAAGGCCCTGGATTTCAGCGGTGATGCGCATGTTGCTGGGGCCGCGTTGCGGCCCTTTCGCGACACAAGGCCGCTCCTACGGCGGGCCGTGCATGCCGGCCCCGGATCAGTTGCGCTCGCGTACCCAGAACAGCGTGGCCCCTGCCACCGCAGCCGGCATCATCAGCACGTTCACCACCGGCACCATCAGCGCCAGGTAGGTGATGCCGCCAAAGCCCAGGCTCTGCCAGCGCTTCTGGCGCAGCCAGGCGAGCATGTCCTGCCAGCTCATCTTGTTGTTGTCCGCCGGGTAGTCGATGTACTGGATGGCCATCATCCACACACCGAAGATCAGCCACAGCGGTGCTGCGATCACGTTCACCACCGGGATGAACGAGAGGATGAACAGCGCGATGGCCCGTGGCAGGAAGTAGCCGAGCTTGCGCATTTCGCGGCCGAAGGTGCGTGGCACCATCGCCACCAGCTCGCCCCAGCTGAACGCCGGGAAGTTGTCCTCGCCACGTACCACCACCTCGACCTTTTCGGCCAGAAAACCATTGAAAGGCGCGGCGATGATGTTGGCCACCAGGGTAAAGGTGAAGAACACCATCAACACCAGCAAGGCGACGAAAAGCGGCCAGAGTATGTAGCTGAGGAAGCTCAGCCAGTCCGGCAGGGTTGGCATCAGGGCATCGAGCCAAAGGCCGAACTGGTGGCCGGCGAAGTAGATCATGCCGCCGAACAGCAGCAGGTTGATCGCCAACGGCAGCAGCACGAACAACCGCAGATTGGGGCTGAGCACCAGTTTCAGGCCTTCGCGCAGGTACTGGGGGCCAGAGAGGACAGGGGCTTGCATCGATACGCTCCGCAGAGAAGGGAAAACGCGCTGACCTTACCGGCTTTGCCGCGCCGACGAAAGGCGGGCAGCGTATGGGAAACTGCCTGTAACAAAAGCACCATGGCCTTTTCCACAGGAGAAATTGACGTATAGAGGATGCCTATGAGGTGGATTGTCGAAGGATATTTCCTTAATCTCTGCCACCTCGCTACAGTGCGCTCAACTTTCAGGTTTTGGACCTGCGCGTTGTAGCCTTCCCCAAGTGCTGCGTGGGTCCTTTTTAATTTCCAGCTGGCGCAGCCGGTATACCGATGCCGGCCCCTGAGGCCCGCTCGACAGGAGTTCGACATGTCTGAAGTACGTCATTCGCGCGTCATCATCCTCGGTTCCGGCCCTGCCGGTTACAGCGCCGCGGTGTACGCCGCCCGCGCCAACCTCAAGCCGCTTTTGATCACCGGCATGCAGGCCGGTGGCCAACTGACCACCACCACCGAAGTCGACAACTGGCCGGGCGACCCCCATGGCCTGACTGGCCCGGCGCTGATGCAACGCATGCAGGAACACGCCGAGCGTTTCGAGACCGAGATCGTCTTCGACCACATCAACGCCGTCGATCTGGCCAACAAGCCCTTCACTCTGCAGGGTGACAGCGGCAAGTACACCTGCGACGCGCTGATCATCGCCACAGGCGCCAGCGCGCGTTACCTGGGCCTGCCGTCGGAAGAAACCTTCATGGGCAAGGGTGTGTCGGCCTGCGCTACCTGCGATGGCTTCTTCTATCGCAACAAGCCGGTGGCTGTGGTCGGCGGCGGCAACACTGCCGTCGAAGAGGCGCTGTACCTGGCCAACATCGCCAGCAAGGTAACCTTGGTGCACCGCCGCGAAACCTTCCGCGCCGAGAAAATCCTGGTCGACAAGCTCAACGCCCGTGTCGCCGAAGGCAAGATCGAGCTCAAGCTCAACGCTACGCTGGACGAAGTGCTGGGTGACAACATGGGCGTGACCGGTGCGCGCCTGAAGAACAACGATGGTAGCAGCGACGAAATCAAGGTCGACGGTGTGTTCATCGCCATCGGCCACACGCCGAACACCTCGCTGTTCGAAGGCCAGCTCACCCTGAAGGACGGCTACCTGGTAGTCAACGGCGGCCGTGAAGGCAACGCTACCGCTACCAATGTTGAAGGTGTGTTTGCCGCAGGTGACGTGGCTGACCACGTTTACCGCCAGGCGATCACCTCTGCCGGTGCCGGCTGCATGGCGGCACTGGATGTCGAGCGCTACCTGGACGGCCTGGCCAACGCCTCGTTCTGATCCGCAGCGCACAAAAAACCGGCCATCTGGCCGGTTTTTTTGTGTCTTGGGTTTTGTGCAGGTTTCGCCCCCTTCAGAGGCTCAGGCGCATCGACAGGTCGACGGCCTTCACATCCTTGGTCATCGCACCAATGGAGATGTAGTCCACGCCAGTCTCGGCAATCACCCGCAGGGTGGTTTCGGTCACCCCGCCACTGGCCTCGAGCTTGGCTTTGCCAGCGGTAATGCGCACTGCTTCGCCCATTTCGTCCAGGCTCAGCTCGTCGAGCATGATGATGTCGGCACCGGCGCTCAACGCTTGGCGTAGTTCATCCAGGCTCTCCACCTCGATTTCCACCGGCTTGCCCGGAGCAATGCGGTGGGCTGCCGCTACTGCTTCGGGCACACCGCCGCTGGCGGCAATATGGTTTTCCTTGATCAGGAAGGCATCGAACAGGCCGATGCGGTGGTTGTGGCAGCCGCCGCAGGTCACCGCATATTTTTGCGCCAAGCGCAGGCCGGGCAGGGTCTTGCGGGTGTCGAGCAGTTGCACCTGGGTGCCTTCGACCAGGTCGGCGAGCGCGCGCGCACGTGTAGCCACGCCCGACAGCATCTGCAGGAAGTTCAGCGCACTGCGCTCGCCGCTGAGCAGTGAACGTGCCGGGCCTTCGAGGTGGAACAGCACCTGGTTGGCCGTGGCGCGGTCACCATCGGCCACCTGCCAGTGCACCGCCACACGCGGGTCGAGTTGACGGAACACGGCATCGACCCAGGCGGTGCCGGCAATCACGCAATCTTCGCGGGTGATGATGGTGGCCTTGGCCAGGCGCTCGGCCGGAATCAGCTGCGCGGTGATGTCGCCGCTGCCGATGTCCTCCAGCAGCGCGCGGCGCACGTTGGCTTCGATCTCGGCGGTCAGGTCGGCAAGGCGTAGGTTCGGCATGGTCGGCTCCACAAGCTAGTTGCCGGCGATTATAGGGCAGGGGGGCTCTGTTTACAGCCGCCTTGCACCTGACCTTTGGTCAGGCCGAGTGAGCATTTGGCAAAAAATACAGTCATTTACCGGCGGGTGAAGAGGTGCTGGCAGGCATCGGCATTTTTACCGATAATGGCGCCCAGTATTTGGCGTCATAGCTTTGACGATTATCCATTTTTATCGAACACGTCGCCCAGCAAGGAGTTCGGGATGCATAAAGAAGGCAAGGTGGTGCCCCTGGCGGCCGCCATCGATCGAGGTGCGCGCACGCCCTTGCCTTGCCTGCCGATGCTGTTGCTGCAGGTGCGCGACAAGGCGGCCCTGCAATTGCGCCAAGGCTTGCAGGCCTTGTTCGACAACGCTGACGATACGCTCTTTGAAATGGCCGAGAAGGCTGCTGACCGTTTCGATCAGAACCTGTATTTCGAGGCCATGCGCGACTTGCGCCTCAAGCGCAAGAGCATCGAGCGCGGCTTTCTCGACACGTTCTACGAGAGGTTCGCCCGCATAGGCGAGGCCGAGCCACTGGGCTTCGTGGCGATTACCGATCACCCGAAAAACAAGGCGCAACAGGAGCGGGCAGCGACCGTAGAGGGTATGGTTGCGCGCGTTCTGTCGCGCGACGGAATTGCCCTGGAGCAGTTGAACCTGCGTTTGCAGGCGCTGCTCGAATGTGCACTGGACCTGCAAAAAAGCCCCCTAGCGCCTGGCGCATTGTGTGGCTACTTCCTTGATGCCGGGCGTAACCTGGGTGTTGGCCTGCGGGTCAAACTGGTCCTGCTGAAGTTGTTCGAACGTTACGTGCTGCGTGATACCGACGTGCTCTATGGCGAAGCCAACCAGTTGCTGGCCGCTGCCGGCGTGCTGGCAGAGCTACCGCCTGCGCCGCGCCGGCGTGCCGAGGACTGTCGCCTGAGCTCGCGGCGGATGCCGGCCAGCCTGGGGCCTGACGAGGCCGCCGGCGCGGACAGTGCCGGCCAGGCTTTCTTCACCTCGGTGCAAGGGCTGCTGGCACCGGCCCGCGGCAGGATCGCGCCACGCTTGCAATCTATTGCCACAGCCCAGCCGATAAGCACCGCCGACCTGCTGCGCCTGCTCACGCATTTGCAGCACTATGTGCCGGCCACCTTCGATGAAGACGATTTCGACCTTGGCCAGCAGCTCGAACAGTTGCTGTTGCGGGTCAGCGTGCGTAGTGGCACCCGCCGACGTATTGCCACGGCCGACATAGACATGATCAACCTGATCGGCCTGCTGTTCGACTACATCCAGGCCGATGACAACCTGCCGCACAGCCTGCGGGCGCTGATTGCCCGCCTGCACATCCCGTTGCTTAAGGTGGCATTGCTCGACAAAGGGCTGTTCAGCCGCGCCAGCCATCCTGCCCGGCGCTTGCTCAATGAGATCGCTGCCGCCTCAATCGGCTGGGAGACTGGTAGCGAAGGCCTGCGTGACAGCCTGCACCTGCGGGTAGGGCGCATCGTCCAGCGTTTGCTCAACGACTTCACCGAGGACTCGGCCCTGTTCGCCGAACTGCTGGAGGACTTTATGGCCTTCAGCCAGGATGAACGGCGGCGCAACGAACTGCTCGAGCAACGCACCCGCGATGCCGAAGAAGGGCGTGCGCGGGCCGCGCAGGCGCGCCAGCAGGTGCAACAGGTACTCAACCAGCGCTTGCGCGGTCGGGTGCTGCCTCAAGCGGTCGTGCAGATGCTGGTGCAAGCCTGGAGCCAGGTGCTGCTGCTGGCATGGCTCAAACAGGGTGAGGGCTCTTCGGCGTGGATCAACGCCCTTGCGACCATGGACACGCTGCTAGCCAGCATCATCCCCCGGCGGGATCCGCAGGCCCTGCTGCAGCAAGTGCCCGGCCTGCTCAAGGCATTGCGCGAGGGTTTGGCCGGCGTGGCGCTGGACTCGCAGGCGACCCGCGACTTTTTCCAGCAACTCGAGCAACTGCACCTGCGTGCCTGCGCAGGGGGCGAGCTACCTCCTACTCCAGGCGATCAGGCTCTGGCCGAAGTGCTGGTGGCGGAGGACATCGTGCTGGCCATGGCCGAAGAGCCCGCTTGTGCGCCGCTGCACCAGCACGACGAGCAAGCCGCACAGCTACGTGCGGTACAGCGCCTGCGCATCGGCACCTGGATAGAAGTGCTCGACGATGACGAGCCGTTGCGCTGCAAACTGGTGGCGCGTATCGACAGCAGTGACCGCCTGGTATTCGCCAACCGCACCGGGATGAAGGTCCGCGAGTGGAACATGCTGGGCCTCGCCCAAGCACTGCGCCTTGGTGAGGTGCGGCTGCTGGATGATGGCCTGCTGTTCGAGCGGGCGCTGGAGACCGTGCTGGAAACCTTGCGCCAGCAGCAGGTTCATTGACCTGCTGCTGCAGATTCACATGCAAAGCGCGATACTGGCAGGGCATACTGCGCCTCTGTACCCAGCGTTCTTCAGGAACTGCCCCATGCAATTGGACCGTGCCACCGGCTGGTTCCACGGAAACGGAATCACCCACTGCCCTTCGCCGAACTTCAACGCGCGACCGGAGGGCGAATCGATTTCCCTGCTGGTGATCCATAACATCAGCCTGCCGCCGGCCTGCTTCGGCAGCGGCAAAGTCCAGCAATTCTTCCAGAACCGCCTGGACCCCAGCGAACATCCCTACTTTGCCAGCATCAGCCACCTGACGGTATCAGCACACCTGTTTGTGGAACGCGACGGTGCAGTGACCCAGTTCGTGTCGTTGCTCGACCGTGCCTGGCATGCTGGAGTGTCCTGTTTTGACGGGCGAGAAGGCTGTAACGACTTTTCCATCGGTATCGAGCTGGAAGGTACCGACGATCTACCCTACAGCGACGCCCAGTACAGTGTGCTGACGCAACTCACCCGGCAGATTCAGGCGGCCTGGCCCGCGATCGGCCTGGGCCGGATCCAGGGCCATAGCGACATTGCCCCGCAGCGCAAGACCGACCCCGGCCCGGCATTCGACTGGCAGCGTTACCGCACAGCCATGCAGGACAACGAGGACAAGGCATGAGTTTTCTGGTGTTGATACTGGCGTTGTGGGTCGAGAAGTTCTCCGCCCTGCGCCATCAGGTACAGCGCGATGGCTTCTTCCTGGGCGAGCTGGTGCGCCTGGAGCGCAGCGGGAGGGTGCATCCCTGGTGGAGCCTGGCCATCCTGGTGCTTGCACCCGTGGCAGTGCTGGTGTTGCTGCTGCACGTGCTCGACCCGGTGGCCTATGGTTTGCTGGCCCTGCCGGTGCACCTGCTGGTGCTGATCTACAGCCTCGGCCGTGGCGATGCCAAGGCCGCCCTTGGGCCGTTTCGCGATGCCTGGCGGCGCGGCGACGACCAGGCCGCGCTGCATGTGGCCGAGCGCGACCTGGGCCTGGTAGCTGATGAACCCCAGGCTTTGCTGGTGCGCGTGCAAGGCTACCTGTTGTGGCAGGCCTATCAGAGTTTCTTCGCCGTGATCTTCTGGTACTTCGTGCTCGGCCCCGGGGCGGCGCTGGCCTATCGCCTGCTGGCGCTGACAGGCGATAACAGTTGCCAACCTGCACTCAAGGCCCGGGCCGAGCAGCTGCGGCACATCATGGACTGGCTTCCGGTGCGCGTGTTGGCCCTGAGTTTCGCCCTCGTCGGCAATTTCGTCGCAGTGACCCGCGTGATGCTGCACGAACTGCTCAACTGGCACATCAGCGCCGGTCACCTGGTGGCCAGGGTCGGGCGGGTTGCCGATGACATTCCCGACCAAGAGGACAGCCAGCGCGGTCTGGCTAGGCTCGATAGCCTGTGGGAGCTGCTGCTGCGCTGTGCGGTGCTGTGGTATGCGGGCTTTGCGTTGTGGACGGTGCTGGTCTGAGCGCCGGTTAACCTTAAGTTACAAACCTCCGGTTCGATCTGCGCTATACAGGTGGCCTAGTGCTACCCCTCGCAGAACAACAAGAATTCAAGGAGGTGCCCCGTGAAGCGTCTGCTCTACCCGGCAATCGCACTGATGAACCGGCTGAGCTTCGGCCAGAAGTTCAGCCTCATCAGCGCCCTGTTCTTCCTGCCCATGCTCGCCACCAGCAGCTACCTGGTGCGCGACGCCTATCAGCAATTTCAGGCAACCCGTGCCCAAATGCAGGGTATTACCCCGCTTAGCGGCAGCTTGGCATTGCGCACCGACCTGGAAGCCCTCGGCAACCTCATGCAGATCAATGCCGTGCTCGGGCAGTCGGGCCAGGCCGGCGACCTGGAGTCGCGCATCGCTGCGTTGCAGGACAATATCCGGGCTCAGATGCAGGCCCTGCAGGGCCATGAGGCGGTTCCCCAGGCCAAGCTCGACGAGCTGGCTGACGCTTTTGCCAGCGCCCAGGCCGAAACGTCTTTGCAGGCCAAGGTCGCCCTGTTCGACAAGCTGCTGGCTCAAGCACAGGTGCTGAGCAAACTGGTGGCCAGCCAGTCCGGCCTGAGCCAGGACAGCCAGGTTTCGGTGCGTCAGTTGAGCGAACTGCTTGGCACTGCCACCGCCCAGGTGACCCTGGCCTTGGGCGAGGGCAGGACGATGGGTGCCATCGCGCTTGGCCGAGGGTTCATCGACTCGGCCGGCAGCGTCCGCTTCGAAGACCTGCTGCAGCGCCTGGAGCGTTTGGCGGCAGACTATGGCATGCGGGTGGATGAAGCCTTGGCCAGTGACCTTGGCGTCGCCACGGACATGATAGCCGCGGCGCAGGCCAGCAAAGCTTCCGTCAAACAAGCCGCCGCATTGTTCGAGGAACGTGTGGTGGTTGCTGAAACCCTGGATGCGCCTTGGCCCGCCTTCTATCAACAGGTGAGTGAGCTGATGGCTCACACTTACCAACTGAACGAGGAAGTCCTTGGGCATCTGCACCTGCAGTTGCAGGAGCGCCTTGGTCAGCAGCGCCTGCGCATGGTCGCCTTGGTGGCCGTGCTGGCGGGCGTTTTCGCGCTGATCCTTTACCTTTACGGCGGCTTCTATGTCTCGACCCGCACGACGCTGCGCAAGCTGGGGGGCGCGATGGACAAGGTGGCGGCCGGTGACATGACGGTCAGTTTCAAGGCCCACAGCCGCGACGAACTGGGCGAACTGGCGCAGGGTTTCAGCGAAACCGTGCGCCGTATCCGTTGCCTGATCGAGCAGGTCGGCCACACCGTTGTGGCGGTCGAAGTGCAGGCGGGGCAGGTACTGGCGGTATCGGCACGCAGCAGCCAGTCAGTCAGCGGCCAGCGTGAACAGATCGAGCAGGTAGCCACCGCGATGAACCAGATGAGCGCCACTGCGCAGGAAGTGGCGCGCAGCGCTGCATTGGCTGCCGATGGTGCGCAGCAGGTCAACCACGAAAGTGCCAATGGGCGCACGTTGGTGCAAGAGCAGCAGGGCAGCATTGGCCGGTTGGCGGCCGAAATCGACCATACTGTGTTGGCGATCAACCAGCTCGCTGACGACAGTCAGGCGATCAGTCAGGTCCTTGAGGTGATCCGCAGTATCGCCGAGCAGACCAACCTGTTGGCACTCAACGCTGCAATCGAGGCAGCCCGGGCCGGTGAGCAAGGGCGGGGGTTTGCCGTGGTCGCTGATGAAGTGCGCACCTTGGCCAAGCGTACCCAGGACTCCACTGCGCAGATAGCGCAGATGATCCAGCGTTTGCAGGACGGTGTCGGGGCAGCGGTTCGCGCCATGGGCAGTAGCCATCTGATGGCTGCGGGCACGGTCGAGGAGGCTCGCCAGGTGCAGCAGGCGCTGGGCAACATCCTTGGCGCGGTTGGCGGCATTGTCGAGCAGAACCAGCAGATAGCGGCGGCGGTAGAGCAGCAGACGGCGGTGGCCCATGACATCGACCAGAACATCGTGGCGATCAACCAGGCGGCACAGGACACCTCGTTGGGGGCTTGCCAGACCGAAGATGCCAGCCGGGCATTGTCGGAGCAGGTGGTGGAATTGAAACGGTTGATCGGGGCGTTCAGGGTTTAGCCAGTACTACCAGCCAAACAGCTCACAGGCATTCTTGCTGCTGGTCTCGGCCAACACTTGCACATCAATGCCCATCACCTCAGCCAATGCCCCGGCAATCTCCGGTAGATGCTCCGGGCTGTTTCGCTCACCGGCAAACATCGCCGGGGCCATGTCCGGGGCGTCAGTTTCCAGCACGATGCTTTCCAGCGGTAGGCGCGGCAGGGTCTTGCGCAAACGCACTGCTTGAGGCCAGGTACCGGCACCACCCAGCCCAAGCCGGAAACCGAGCTTGATGTATTCGCGCGCCTCTTCATAGCTGCCCGCGAACGCGTGGATGATCCCGGCCCGCGCCGGCTTGTAGCGCTTGAGTGTGGCAATCACCTGGGCATGGCTGCGGCGCACGTGGAGCAGGGCGGGCAGTTCGAAGTCACAGGCCAGCTGCAATTGCCCTTCGAACAGCGATTGCTGGCGCGCCTTGTCCAGCGTTTCGACGTAGTAGTCCAGGCCGAACTCGCCCACGGCGCACAGCCGCGGATCGCCATGCAGGCGTTCAAGCCATTGGCGCAACTGCACCAGGTGCTCGGGGCGATGCTGCTCCAGGTAGATCGGATGCAGCCCAAGCGCTGCGCGCACGCGCTCATCGCTGCAGGCCAAGTCCCACACCCGCTGGAAATTGGCCTGATAAACCCCCAGCACTACCATGCGCTCCACCCCACGCCCTGCCGCATTAGCCATCAGGCGCGTGCGGTCGGCATCGAAGTCGGGGAAGTCAAGGTGGGTGTGAGTGTCGATCAGGCGCATGTTCAGGCCACAGTAATACGTTGCTTGAAGGTTCGGCCGATGGCATGCACGCCAGGTTCGTAACGCTTGTCCTCGATGGCCGCCAGGGCCAGTTCCAGGGCGGTGGCGGCAATCAGGCCATGTTGCTGGGCCATGGCGTTGACCGGCAGGGGCAGGAAATCGAGCAACTGGTTGTCACCGAAGGTGCCCAGGTGCAGCAGGCGCGAATCGGCCGGGCGCGCCTGCAGGGTGTCGAACACGCCTTGCAGCAGCACGTAGGACGTCGTGACCAAGGCATCCGGCAGGCCGCCCAGCTCGTCGATCAACTGCTGCATCAAGCGCTGGCCGCATTCGCGGCTGAATGCCTCGCCTTGATAACGGCGCACGTCCCCGGCAAAACCCTGCATGGCTTCGTCGAAGCCGCCTGCGCGGGCCTGGCTGACCGACAGCTCCGGGCGCGCGCCGATCAGCGCGATGCTGCGCGGTGCCGTGGCCAGCAGGCTATCGGCCAACTGGCGGCTGGCATCGCGATCATCGCTGATGACCGAACAAAAATGTGCCGGGTTCAGGCGCCGGTCGATGGCGATCACCGGCAGGCCCTTGTCCTGCAGTTCACGGTAGCTGTCATCTTCGGGGGGCAGGCAACTGGCGACGAACAGGGCATCGCAACGCCGGGCCCGGAACAGCTGCTGCAGTTGGCGCTCACTGTCGGGCCTGTCATCGCTGCTGGCGATCAGCAGTTGATAGCCACGGGCGCGGGCGCCTTGCTCCAGTTGCTTGGCAATGCGCGCGTAGCTGGGGTTTTCCAGGTCCGGCAGAATGAAGCCCAAGGTGCGGGTATGCCGGCTGCGCAGGCCCGCAGCCTGGGGGTTGGGCGTGAAGCCGTGGGCCTCGACCACCGCACGCACCCGCTCGACGGTGCTGTTGCTGATGCGCTGCTGTTCGGCCTTGCCATTGATGACGTAGCTGGCAGTGGTCACGGACACACCAGCCAGACGGGCGATATCGCTGAGTTTCACCGAATTTTCCTTGTTATTACCGGGGCGGGCTATACAACCAGACCGGGCAGTTTGACCCGGGCTGGTCGCCACGCGCAGACGACCATTGTCGCAATTGTCCGACAGGATGGGGCTTTTTCCCTGGAAGATTATCGAGTAACGTGGCCGCTTGGTCAGATTAAACGTTTCAGCTATTAATTTTTCTGCCTTCCCTGCCGCTCGTGCAAGGCCGTTGACTGGCTGAATACGTGAATTTCACAACAATACCTCAGTACCCGGTGCAAAAGTGCGCGCAGGGGCTGCAAAAGGAGAAGGTCATGCTCGAGCTCGCCAAAGAGCAGATAGCCATGGGCCAGACGGCCGCCGACAAAGGCCAGGCCCTGCGCCTGCTGGCGGATCGACTGGTCGCTGACGGCCTGGTCGCCGAAGGGTATCTGCAGGGCCTGCAGGCGCGCGAAGCGCAAGGTTCCACATTCCTTGGCCAAGGCATCGCCATCCCCCACGGCACGCCGCAGACCCGCGACCTGGTGTATGCCACCGGCGTGCGTTTGCTGCAGTTCCCTGAAGGCGTGGACTGGGGTGACGGCCAGATCGTCTACCTGGCCATCGGCATTGCCGCACGCTCCGACGAGCACCTGCGTCTGCTGCAGTTGCTGACCCGTGCCCTGGGAGAGACCGACCTGGCCGAAGCCCTGCGCCGTGCCAGTTCCGCAGAAGCGCTGCTCAAGTTGCTACAGGGCGCACCCCAGGCGCTGGCGCTGGATGCGCAACTGGTCAGCCTGAACCTGCCCGCCGAAGACTTTGACGAGTTGGCCTGGCGCGGTGCCCGCCTGTTGCAGCGTGCCGGGTGTGTCGACAAAGGTTTTGCCGCGGTGCTGCAGCAGGCCGAGCCCTTGCCCTTGGGCGAGGGGCTCTGGTGGCTGCACAGCGAGCGGCAGGTACGTCAGCCAGGCTTGGCCTTCGTCACCCCGCAGCAGCCGCTGCGCTACCGCGACCAGCCACTCAATGGCCTGTTTTGTCTGGCCAGCCTCGGCGCTGCCCACCAGGCGCTGCTCGAGCGCCTGTGCGAGGTACTGATCGAGGGGCGCGGGCAAACGCTTTACCAGGCCACCAGCAGCCGCGCGGTACTTGAGGTGCTGGGTGGTGAGACCGCTCCCGACTGGCCCAGCGCTCGTATCGTGCTGGCCAACCCACATGGCCTGCACGCCCGTCCGGCAAAAATCCTGGCGCAGCTGGCCAAGGGTTTCGAGGGCGAAATCCGCCTGCGTGTGCTGGACAGCGCGCAACCTGCGGTTTCGGTCAAGAGTTTGAGCAAGCTGCTCAGCCTTGGCGCGCGCCGTGGCCAGGAACTGGAGCTGCTGGCCGAGCCGTCTATTGCCGGTGATGCCTTGCCGGTACTGCTGGCGGCAATCGAGCAGGGCTTGGGTGAGGACGTTGAGCCATTGCCGAAAACTGCGGCCGCGGTGAGCCCAGCGCCCGTCGAGGTGTTGCAGGCGCCGGCTGCCGGTAGCCGTATCCAGGCCGTGGCTGCGGCCCCCGGCATTGCCAGTGGGCCCGCCCATGTCTGCGTCGAGCGTGACATCGATTATCCGCTGCGTGGCGAATCGCCAGCGCAGGAGCGGGTCAAGCTGGGCCGGGCACTGGATACAGTGAACGCCGAGTTGCAGGCCTTGGTGCAGCGCAGCGACAAGGCCGTCGGCGAGATCTTCGTCACCCATCAGGAAATGCTCGCCGACCCTGCACTGGCCGACGATGTAGAACTGCGTCTGGCCCAGGGTGAAAGCGCCGCCGCCGCGTGGATGGCCGTGATCGAAGCGGCGGCCCGCCAACAGGAGGCATTGCATGATGCGCTGCTCGCCGAGCGTGCTGCCGACCTGCGCGACATCGGCCGCCGGGTGTTGGCGCAGCTGTGCGGTGTGCAGACGCAGGCCGAGCCTGAGCAACCTTACGTGCTGGTGATGGGCGAGGTCGGCCCCTCTGATGTTGCCCGCCTGGACCCGGCGCGGGTCGCCGGTATCGTCACTGCCCATGGCGGCGCAACCGCGCACAGCGCGATCGTTGCGCGGGCCTTGGGCATCCCGGCCGTGGTCGGCGCGGGGGCGGCGATTCTGCTCCTTGAACCTGGTACGCCGCTGTTGCTCGATGGCCAGCGAGGCGTAGTCAGCGTCGCCCCGCCAGCTGATGAGTTGCAACGTGCGCTGGCCGAGCGTGACCTGCGCGAGCAGCGTCTGCAAGCAGCCTGGGCCAACCGTCATGAGCCAGCGGTAACCCGCGATGGCCATGCCGTCGAAGTATTCGCCAACATCGGCCAGAGCGGCGGCATCGACAAGGTGGTGGAGCAGGGCGCCGAAGGTGTCGGCCTGCTGCGCACCGAGCTGATCTTCATGGGCCACTCGCAGGCGCCGGATGTCGCCACCCAGGAAGCCGAATACCGCCGTGTGCTCGATGGGCTGGGCGGGCGGCCACTGGTCGTGCGCACCCTCGATGTGGGTGGGGACAAACCGTTGCCCTACTGGCCGATCGCAGCCGAGGAAAACCCGTTCCTCGGTGTGCGTGGCGTGCGCCTGACCTTGCAGCGCCCGCAGATCATGGAAGACCAGCTCCGAGCCCTGCTGCGCGCCGCTGATCAGCGCCCGTTGCGCATCATGTTCCCGATGGTCGGCCAGGTGCATGAGTGGCGGGAAGCGAGGGCGATGGTCGAGCGCCTGCGTGAAGAAATTCCGGTAGCCGACCTGCAACTGGGCATCATGGTCGAAGTGCCGTCCGCCGCCTTGCTGGCGCCACAACTGGCCCGCGAAGTGGACTTTTTCAGTATCGGCACCAATGACCTCACCCAGTACACCTTGGCCATCGACCGTGGCCACCCCAGCCTGTCGGCCCAGGCCGACGGCCTGCACCCGGCAGTGTTGAGCCTGATCGACATGACCGTGCGCGCTGCCCATGCCGAGGGCAAGTGGGTAGGGGTGTGCGGTGAACTGGCCGCGGACCCGCAGGCGGTGGCGGTGCTGCTGGGCCTGGACGTGGACGAGCTGAGCGTGGCCGCCCGCAGCGTTGCCGAAGTCAAGGCCCTGGTTCGCCAGGCCGATCATCAGACGGCCCGCGCCCTGGCGCGCGAGGCCCTGCAACAAGACAGCGCCGCAGCGGTTCGCGCGCTGGTGGAGCGTTACTGAATGGCCAAGATCCTTACCCTGACCCTGAACCCGGCGCTGGACATCACCGTAAGCCTCGACGCCCTGCGCCTCGGCCACGTCAACCGCGCCCAGGACCAGCACAGCCATGCCGCCGGCAAAGGGCTGAACGTGGCCCAGGTACTGGCCGACCTGGGGCACAGCGTGACCGTCGGTGGTTTCCTTGGCCAGGACAACCTGCAACCGTTCGAGGCGTTGATCGAATGGCGCGGCTTTGCCGATTGCTTCGTCCGTGTGCCGGGTGAGACGCGCAGCAACCTCAAACTGGTCGAGGCTGATGGCCGGGTGACCGACATCAATGGGCAAGGCCCGCAGGTCGATGAGGCTGCGTGTGAGGCCCTGATGCGCCTGCTTGAACAGGCCGCCCCCGGGCATGACGCCGTGGTGGTGGCTGGGAGCCTGCCACGCGGTATCAGCCCGGACTGGTTCGCCCGGTTGCTCGAACAGCTCAAAGGCCAAGGCCTGAGGGTTGCCCTCGACAGCAGCGGTGCGGCCCTGCGCGCAGGCCTGCAGAGCGCCCCCTGGCTGGTCAAGCCGAACACCGAAGAGCTGGGCGAAGTGCTTGGCCTTGACGTGAACAGCGCCGCCGAACAGCAGGCTGCCGCCCAACGACTGCTGGCCACGGGTATCGAGCACGTGGTGGTGTCGGCGGGGGAGCAAGGCGTCAGCTGGTTCACTGGTGGCCACACGCTGCACGCCCAGCCGCCGCAGGTGCCGGTTGCCAGTACGGTGGGGGCGGGCGACTCGCTGGTGGCCGGCATGGTTCACGGCTTACTGCTGGCTGAAGCGCCTGCGCAAACCCTGCGCCGCGCCACGGCCATCGCTGCACAGGCCGTGACCCAGGTCGGCTTCGGTATCCGTGACCGCGAGCAACTGGCGCGCCTGGAGGCCGCCGTGCAACTGACAGAACAACAAGAGGCTCGCCGATGAACATTGCCATTGTCACCGCCTGCCCCAACGGCCAGGTATCCAGCGTGCTGAGTGCGCGCCTGCTGGCCGCTGCCGCCCAGCGCCGCGGCTGGAAAACCTGCGTGGAAGTGCAGGATGCCGAACACCCCGACCGCCAGCTGAGCACCGCGCAGATCGCTGATGCCGACTGGGTGCTGGTTGTCAGCACCGGGCCGGTTGACCTGGCCCGCTTCGCGGGCAAGCGTTTGTTCCAGAGCACACCGGCGCAAGCGCTGGCCGACCGTGAAGGTTTCCTCGACGAGGCGGCCGCAAATGCCCAGGTACAGGCCGATGCTCATCAAGCCGAACAGCCCCTGGCCACTGCTGGGGCCAAGCTTGTCGCGGTAACCGCCTGCCCGACTGGCGTGGCGCACACGTTCATGGCCGCCGAGGCCCTGCAGCAGGCAGCGCAACAGCTTGGCTATCAACTTACGGTAGAAACCCAAGGCTCGGTCGGCGCCCGTAACCCGTTGTCGGCCCAGGCCATTGCCGACGCCGACGTGGTGCTGCTGGCTGCCGATATCGAAGTGCCCACCGCCCGTTTTGCCGGCAAGCGTATCTACCGCTGTGGTACCGGCATTGCCCTCAAGCAGGCCCGCGCCACGCTGGACAAGGCCCTTGCCGAGGCCAAGGTGGAAAGCGCTGGTGACGCTGCAGCCGCTTCAAGTGCCGGCAAGGCCGAGAAAACCGGTGTTTATAAACACTTGCTGACAGGTGTTTCCTTCATGCTGCCGATGGTGGTGGCAGGCGGCTTGCTGATCGCCCTGTCGTTCGTCTTCGGCATCGAAGCCTACAAGGAACCGGGCACCCTGCCGG
Organism: Pseudomonas putida; assembly: GCF_016406145.1. NCBI lineage: Bacteria > Pseudomonadati > Pseudomonadota > Gammaproteobacteria > Pseudomonadales > Pseudomonadaceae > Pseudomonas > Pseudomonas putida. The sequence continues at coordinate 4,855,453 of NZ_CP066306.1, read as the reverse complement.
CTGCATTGATGCAGATCGGCGGCGAGGCCGCATTCAAGCTGATGGTGCCGTTGCTGGCGGGGTACATTGCCTGGTCCATCGCCGACCGCCCGGGCCTGGCGCCCGGCATGATCGGCGGCCTGCTGGCCAGCACTCTGGGCGCCGGATTCATCGGCGGTATCGTTGCCGGCTTCCTCGCCGGTTACAGCGCCAAAGCCATCGCGCGCTGGGCACGCCTGCCGAGCAGCCTCGATGCGCTCAAACCGATCCTGATCATTCCGCTGCTGGCGAGCCTTTTCACAGGCCTGGTGATGATCTACGTGGTCGGCCAGCCGGTGGCTGCCATGCTCGCGGGCCTGACGCAGTTTCTCGACAGCATGGGTACCACCAACGCCATCCTCCTCGGGCTGCTGCTCGGCGGCATGATGTGCATCGACCTGGGCGGCCCGATCAACAAGGCGGCCTATGCCTTTTCGGTAGGGCTGCTGGCATCCTCGAGCTACGCGCCGATGGCGGCGACCATGGCAGCGGGCATGGTGCCGCCGATCGGCCTTGGTATCGCCACGTTCCTGGCCCGTCGCAAGTTCGCCCAGAGCGAGCGCGAGGCTGGCAAGGCCGCTCTGGTGCTGGGTTTGTGCTTCATTTCCGAAGGCGCCATCCCGTTCGCCGCCAAAGACCCGCTGCGGGTCATCCCGGCAAGTATCGCTGGCGGCGCCTTGACCGGCGCGCTGTCGATGTACTTCGGTTGCAAGCTGATGGCGCCCCATGGCGGGCTGTTCGTGCTGCTGATTCCCAATGCGATCAACCATGCGCTGCTGTACCTGCTGGCCATTGTCGCGGGTAGCCTGCTGACAGCGGTGGTGTATGCGCTGATCAAGAAGAGCGAGCGGGTGGAAATGGTCGTGGCGCCGGCCAAGGGCTAGGGCGTTCGATCATCCTGCTCTGGTCGCTGGCAAGTCGGCTTCCCCAGGTACGCCACTGCTCTCAAGGCCAAGGGTGTACCTGTGGAGCCGGTGATAGTCCGCAACCGGCTCAGCGCCGATGCTTTTGCCGCAACGGCACCAGCAGATCCCCCAGGCCGTTGTGATCGACCTCGTGCATCAACGCCAGCAACCCACCCAGCTCACCCGCCGGAAACCCCTTGCGCGCAAACCATGCCAGGTAGTCACCCGGCAGGTCGGCAATTATCCGGCCTTGGTATTTGCCGAAGGGCATGGTGCGGATTACCAGCAGTTCAAGGGTTTCCGGTTTCATCGGCAGTGCCTGGCAGTGGAAGTGCGCCGACCATACTGCAATCTGCACGAGCGCCCAAGCGGCAATCATGCATAACGCCGTTTTTCAGTGTTTTGTACTTGCCTATAACTTCTTGTTTTTTAAGTGTTTTTACTTATTGCGCGGCTTGGCACGAAGGCTGCTCCTGTTTACATGACTATTACCTGCCAAGGAGTTTCAGCCATGAGCGACCTCAACAAAGACGTAATCGACGTGCTCAACAACCTGATCGAGTACAGCAAGGACGGCGAGAAAGGGTTCAAGGAGTCGGCCGATGATGTGAAAAATCCGGAGCTCAAAGCGTTCTTCGTCCAGCGCGCTGGCGAATGCGCCAATGCAGCAGGCGAACTGCAGAGTGAAGTGCGTCGCCTGGGCGGCGACCCGGAAACATCCACCAGCATCAGCGGCGACCTGCACCGCGGCTGGGTAAACCTCAAGTCGATGGTTACCGGTAAGGATGAAGAGGCCGTGCTCAACGAAGTAGAACGCGGCGAAGACCATGCCCTCAAAGCCTACAAGGAAGCGCGTGAGAAGCTGGTCAAGCTGGGTCGCTCCGTCAGCGATTCGAGCTATATGCTCGTGGAAAAGCAGCTGCAGGGCGTACAGCGTAACCACGACCAGGTGAAGGCACTGCGCAACGCCGCACGCGCCCGCTCCTAATCCGCAGGGCCCTCTACCCGGTTTCGGCCCTTGGCCTTGGCCCGGTAGAGCGCCTCGTCCGCGGCACCCAGCATGGTCGTCAGGTCTTGTTGGGTGCCGGGGGTGTGGACGCTGATGCCGATACTCACCGTCACCGCGTGTGCATCATCGGCAAAAGGTGCCAATGCCTCGACTCGGGTGCGGATCCTCTCTGCCAACAAGCGGGCGCCGGCCAGTTCGGTTTCCGGCAAAACCACCTGAAATTCCTCACCCCCATAACGCGCCGCCAGGTCCGCCGGGCGTCGTATGCACTGTTCGATCGTCTTGGCCACTTCACGTAAGGCGTGATCGCCTCCAGCGTGCCCATGGCGCTGGTTGAAGGCCTTGAAGTGATCCACATCCACCATCAGCACGGCCAACGGTTTACGGTTGCGCTGGGCGCGCGCCCATTCCTGGCGTAACACCTGATCCAGCCGGCGACGGTTGGCCAGGCCCGTCAGGCTATCCGTTGCTGCCAGCGTGGCCAGACCCTGCTCGGCCTCATGCCTGCGGCGCAATTCGCGGCCCAGCAGCAGGGTGAGCCAGAGAATGCCAATGCACAGCACGCCTGTGGCGATACTGACCACCAACGCCGTGCGGCGCCATGACTGGAACACCTCATCGCTTGAGTGCACCACCAGTATGATCAACGGCAGCTCGGCGACCCGGGCGAAGGTGTACATGCGCTGGGTGCCATAGATGCTGGAGCGGGCTGTAAAGCTGCCGCTGCGCTCGCCCAGGATGCGTTTGAAGTTGGGGCGGTCGGCAAAGCTGGTGCCGATCAACGGGTCCTGGTCGCGGCGCGGCTGGCGGGCGAGCAACTGGCCGTCGACGTTGAGCAGGTTGATGCTGCTTTCATGGCCGATATCAAGGCGCTGGAACAGTTCGCTGAAATAGGAGAGGCGCAGGGCACCGGCGGCCAGCCCGGCAAAGCTGCCATCGGCTGCGGAGATGCGCCGGCTGAAACTGATGCACCAGTCAAGGTCGCCGAGCCGTGCCTTGAAAGGCGGGCTGATCAACAAGCCCAGGCCAGGGTCGCGGCGATGGGCCCGGAAGTCGAAGGTGTCGGCGAAATTGGCCTGGCGCGGGGTGACGCTGGTGGAGTCGCCCACGACGTCGCCATTGGCATTGAGCCAGAGAATATCGCCGCGCACCGGGGCCGCGAACGTCTGGTTGAAGAGGATCTGTTGGCGCAGGTTGGGCGCGACCTGCAGCAGTTCGGGATGCTGCACCGCCCAGATCAGCCCGCGCAATGATTGGTCGTAAAGTTCGACATTGCGCAGGATGTCGCTTTCTATCAGCTGGACGATATTGCTGGAGGAGCGGATGGCCGATTGCTCGACACTCTCGCGCTCGCGCCCCAACAGGTAACTGACGATGCCCACGATAGCGAGCACGGCGATGCAACTGCCCAGATTGAGGATCAGCTCGGGGTGCGACCTGTAGAGTGCGAGACGCGGTAATCGAGTGGGCATGCGCGCTACTGCTGAGGCAGGGCCGGTTGCGGCGGGCGACATTCTAGGGAAGTGGTGATTGTCGGACAAGATTTGTCCGACGGAATCGTGCATTGGGCTGCTACGCAGCCCATCGCCGGCAAGCCAGCTCCTACCGAGACCGCGCAATTCTTGAGGTCTGCGCTTTCCCTGTGGGAGCCGGCTTGCCGGCGATGGGCCGCAAAGCGGCCCCCTCCTACCGGTCTGCACACACCGTGTGGGGCTGACTTGCGGTCTCAGGTCAGAACACGTTCAACGGATAATCGACGATCACCCGCAGTTCGTCGTTATCGCTGTTGCTGTCGATCGACGCATAGCCCTGGCCGCCGCGGTGTACGGCATAACGCACCAGCACCGACAGGTCTTTGAAGTCGCCTTGCTGGAACACGTATTTCACGTCCAGGTCACGTTCCCAGTGCTGAGCGTTCTTGCCGTCGGCGCGGTAGTAGTCGTAGTGGGTGTTGCCCTGGTCAGCCTTGGTCAGGTCCGCCTCGCCACGCGAGTACGACACGGTGGTGGTCAGCCCTGGCATGCCGAGCCCGGCGAAGTCATAGCCGTACTGCAGCTTCCACGAACGCTCGTTGGGCGCGTTGAAGTCCGAGTACATGCGCGAGTTGTCCAGGTACACGCTGTCGCCCAGGTTGATGTAGTCGAACGGCGTGTCGCCATTGACCCGCTGGTAGGCGGCAGTAACGCTGTGATAGCCGGCATTGACGGTGAAGTGCACGCTGTAGGTATTGTTGTCGATCTTGCCCAGCAGCGCCTGGCCGGTGTCTTGGGTGTGGTAGAAGTGCACGCCCGGGTTGAGGCTGACCAGGTCGTTGACCACGTAGGTGTAGTCGAAATCAGCGTAGTACTGGTTCCAGATATCCTTCAGCTCGGCGGCGTAAAGGTTGGCAGTGATGTTCTCGGTGCCGCTCCACGACGCACCAGCCCAGTTCAGATGCTTGCTTTTGTCGTGCTCATCCAGCGAGCCGTAGTAGGTGTCGATACGGCGGTGGCCGCTCTGGTTGTACGGCTTGGTGAAGCTGACCTGGCCACCTTCGAGCAGCAGGCCGTCGATGCTGGTATTGGTCAGGCTGACGCCACGGAAGGTCTGCGGCAGCATGCGGGTTTCGCCGCCGGCGATCACCGGGTTGGTAAGGAACAGGTCACCGGCCTTGAGTTCGGTGTCGAAGGCCTTGAGCTTGACCGCCGCGCCTGCGGTGGAGAACGAGTGCGGGGCGGCGCCCAGTTCGCCGTTGTCCTTCACGTGTTCGGGCAGGATGCTGGTGCCGGCATGGCCGCCACCGCCATCGAGCTTCAAGCCCAGCATGGCGTGCGCATCGAGGCCAAAGCCGATTACGCCTGGCGTGTAGCCCGACTCGAAGCGGGCAACCGCGCCTTGGCCCCACTCGCGGGTGTCGCGCACGCCGCTGTTGTGGTTGTCGCGGTTGAAGTAGGCGTTACGAAAATGCAGGTTGAAGGACGAGCCTTCGATGAAGCCATCAGCCTTGTCTTCATCTGCCTGGGCGGCGAAAGGCATCGTTGCGGTCAATGCAATGAACAGCGGGGTAACACGAAACGCGGAAGGCACCGGTACTAGCTCCTTTGGTCTGACGGTGGGGCAGTTTTTATTTTTGAATGTGCAACTTTCTTGTTAGAGAAATAACGGCCGGGCTGATCGTCAAAGCACATAAAAAAAGCCGCTGATCGGCAGCGGCTTTAAAAGGCTAACATATCGGCACCGGCGGTGCCCATGGTGTAGCCGGGGGGAAACGGGAGCGGCATCGTTGCGCGATCAGCTCTCGGCATTGGCGTCGATGGAAACCTTGGAAGCTGTCTGTTTTGCATCTTTGCCTGCGTCGGCCTTGTGCGCTACGGCCTCGCGGGCTTCCTGGTGAACAGCAGCAAGCTCTGCATTACGGGCGACGAAAGCCGGGGATTCTTCGGCCATGGCCAGGGGCGACAACAACAGGGAAGACAGAACGAAAACGCTGGCAATACCCATACTGTTGGACATGTTGAAACTACCTTCTTGCGGTGCAAGTGCTAATGGAGACAGGGCTAAAGTTAGTCTCTTCATTGCCTTGGAAACAGCACCGGGCGCGATAAGCACTGTTGCGCAAAAGGTAACTATCCCTGCGAAAAACATTAGATCTTTGCCGCAAACCCCTGCAGTTGAGCGTTTGGCAGGCGAATGCCGAAGGTGTTGGCACCCGCCTCGCTGCGCACAAAAACCTCACCCCCATGCATCAGCGCAATCGCCTTGACGATGGCCAACCCCAACCCGTGATTGCCCCCGCCACTGTTGCTGCGCGCCGCATCCACCCGGTAGAACCGCTCGAACAGCAGAGGCAGGTGATCATCGTCGATAGCCGGCCCTGGGTTGCTCACGGCAATGCTGACCTGCTCCGGCCCGGCATCGATATGCACGCGGATCACTTGGTGCGGTGCGGTATGCTGCACGGCATTGTTCAGCAGGTTGATCAACGCCCGGCGCAACTGGGCTTTTTCGATGGGGGCCTGGGCATCGCCGCTGACAGTGACGCTGACCTGGGCGTCTTCGAGGATGTAGTCGAGGTAATCGAGGGTGGTGGCCACTTCCTCGGCCAGCGATACCTGGGTCAGGGCAGTGGCCTTGCTGCCCTGGTCGGCGCTGGCCAGGAACAGCATGTCGTTGATGATGCTGCGCAGGCGTTCGAGCTCTTCCAGGTTTGATTGCAGCACTTCGAAGTAGTGTTCGGCGCTGCGCCCCCGGGTGAGGGCGACCTGGGTCTGGCCTATCAGGTTGGTCAGCGGCGAGCGCAGTTCGTGGGCAACGTCGGCGTTGAACGCTTCCAGCTGCGAATAGGCCTGGCTGACCCGGTCGAGCGCCGCGTTGAAAGCGCCGGCGAATTGCGCCAGTTCCGGGGCCAGGTTGACGGTTTGCAGGCGGCCATCCAGGCGTGGGGGGGCCAAGGCCTGTGCCTCGTTGGACAGCGCCAGCAGCGGGCGCAGGCCAATGCGCGCCACCCAGTAGCCGAGCACCGAGGCCAGCAGCACACCGAGCACCGCCAGCCCGACGATGGCCACCAGCAGGCTGTGCTGAGCCTGCCAGAAGGTCTCGGTATCAATAGCGATCAGAAAGCGCAGTGGCGGGCGAGCGCCCAGGGCCGGCAACTCGCTGACCAGCACCTTGTAAGGGTAGGGCCGGTCAGGCAGGCGCAGGTCGCGCATCCCTTCAGGGCCTTCGGCAAATGCGCGGACCCGTTCGCTGGGGTGGCCATATTCGAACGCCGGGTCGCTGCCGACCACCCAGAAGCGGATACGTTTGTCTTCCTCGCTGAGCAGGTTGAGCTTGTTGCGGATCTTGGCCCAGTGCTCGGGGCTGCCGTAGCGATTGAGGGTGGATTCGAGCACGCTGAAGCGGGCGTCCAGCTCGGCCGCCGGCAGCATGTCCAGGCTATGGTCGACCTGGCGGTAAAGTGCCGAGCCGATAAACAGAAACACGCCCATCGCCACCAGAATGAACAGCGCCGACAGGCGCAGTGCGATGGAGTTAACCGGCACGGTTTTCCAGGACATAGCCCATGCCTCGGATGGTATGCAGCAGCTTGTTGTCAAATGGCCCGTCGAGCTTGGCGCGCAGGCGCTTTATGGCCACTTCGACGACATTGGCATCGCTGTCGAAGTTGATGTCCCAGACCAGCTCGGCGATGGCTGTCTTGGAGAGTATTTCGCCTTGGCGCCTGGCCAGCACGCTGAGCAGCGAGAACTCCTTTGCAGTCAGGTCCAGGCGTTGGCCGCCGCGGCTGGCCTTGCGCGCCATCAGGTCGATCCACAGGTCGCCGACCTGCACCTGCAGTGGCTCGTGGCTGCCGCTGCGGCGAGTCAGGGCCTGCAGGCGGGCGACCAGTTCAAGGAAGGAGAACGGCTTGCCAAGGTAATCGTCGGCACCTTCGCGCAGCCCGTGGATGCGGTCCTCGACGCGCTCGCGGGCGGTGAGCATGATCACCGGTGTCTGCTTACGGGCACGCAAGGCACGCAGCACGCCATAGCCATCCAGACCCGGCAGCATCACATCGAGCACGATCACCGCATAGTCACCTTCAAGCGCCAGGTGCAGGCCGTCGATGCCGTCCCGTGCCAGGTCGACAGTGAAGCCTTGCTCGCTCAGGCCGCGATGCAGGTAGTCAGCGGTTTTCTCTTCGTCTTCGATGATCAGCACACGCATGGTCTTGTCTCAGTAGGTCCTTGGCGCGACCGCGCTGGCGGCCTTGCGGCGATGGAACAGGCGCTCCAGGGCCAAGTATATGACCGGGGTGGTGAACAGCGTCAGGGCCTGGCTGACCAGCAGGCCGCCGACCACCGCGATACCCAGCGGCTGGCGCAGCTCGGCGCCAGCGCCAAAGCCGAACATCAGCGGCACCGCGCCGAGCAGGGCGGCCATGGTAGTCATGATGATCGGCCGAAAGCGCGTCAGGCAGGCCTGGTGAATCGCCTGCTCGGGCGTCAGACCATGGCGGCGCTGGGCTTCCAGGGCGAAATCGATGAGCAGGATGCCGTTCTTCTTGACGATGCCGATCAGCAGCACCACGCCGATCAGGCCCATGATGCTGAAGTCCTGGCCCATGGCCCACAGCAGTAGCAACGCGCCCAGGCCCGCCGAAGGCAGGGTCGAGATGATGGTCAGCGGGTGCACCAGGCTCTCGTAGAGCACCCCAAGGATGATGTAAACCGCCACCAGTGCGGCGAGGATCAGCCACGGCTGGCTCGACAGCGAACTCTGGAAGGCCTGCGCCGCGCCCTGGAAGTTGCCGCTGATCGAGTCGGGCATGCCCAGTTCGCGCTGGGTGCGTTCCAGGATCGCCACTGCATCGCCCAGGGCCACGCCGGGGGCCAGGTTGAACGAGAGGTTGGCGGCCGGGAACAGACCGTCATGGCTGATCGACAGCGGCCCGGTGCTGGGCGCGGCGACATGCGCCAATGCCGACAGCGGCACCATTTCGTTGGTCAGGGGCGAGCGCAGGTAGAAGAAATTCAGGCTTTCGGCCTTGCCGCGCTGTTGGGCGTCCAGTTCCAGGATCACCTTGTACTGGTTGGTCTCGGTCTGGAATTCGCTGATCTGCCGCTGGCCAAAGACGTCGTACAGCGCCTGGTCGACGTCGGTGGTGGTCAGGCCGAAGCGGGCCGCAGCCTGGCGGTCGATGTCGATGCGGGTAACGCTGGCGCCCAGTTGCAGGTCGTTTGACAGGTCGCGCAACGCCGGGTTTTCGCGCAGGCGCTCGGTCAGGCGTTGGGTCCACAGGTTGAGGGCGACGCCGTCGTTACTTTTGAGCACGTACTGGTACTGGGTACGTGACGGGCCGGAGCTCAGGTTGATGTCCTGGCCGGCGCGCATGTACAGCACCACGCCAGGCACTTGCGCGAGTTGCGGGCGCAGCCGGTCGATCAGCTCGCTGGCCGAAACATCGCGCTCGCCGCGGGGCTTGAGGGCGATCCAGAAACGGCCGTTGGCGATGGTCTGGTTGCTGCCGGTAACCCCTACCGAATGGGAGAAGGCCCTCACGGCGGGGTCGGCTTCGATGATTTTCGCCAGTGCCAAGTGCTTGTCGATCATCGACGGGTATGACACATCCGCTGCCGCTTCAGTGGTGCCGAGAATGAAACCGGTGTCCTGCAGGGGGAAGAAGCCCTTGGGGATGGCCACGTAGCCGATCACCGCCAGGGCCAGGGTCAGGCCGAACACGCCGAGAGTCAGGCGCTGATGGGCCAGCGCCCGGTCCAGGCCCTTTTCGTACCACTTCAGCAGCCGTTCACCGAAGCCGCCATGGTGCTCCGTGGGCGGGCGACGCATGAACAGCGCGCACAGGGTCGGTGCCAGGGTCAGCGACACCACCACCGAAATCAGAATGGTGGCTGTGGCGGTAAGGGCGAACTCCTTGAACAGCCGGCCCACCACGCCGCCCATGAACAGCAGCGGAATGAACGCGGCAACCAGCGAGAAGCTGATCGACACCACGGTGAAGCCGATTTCGCCTGCCCCTTTGAGCGCAGCAGTGCGGCTGTCTTCGCCGGCTTCCAGATGGCGGTGGATGTTCTCCACCACCACGATGGCGTCGTCCACCACAAAACCGACAGCAATGACGATGGCCACCAGGGTCAGGTTGTTGAGGCTGAAACCGAACACGTACATCAGTGCGCAAGTGGCGATCAGCGATACGCCCAGCACACTGGACACCACCAGGGTGGCTGACCATTGGCGCAGGAACAGCGCCATCACCCCGATCACCAGGGCTACGGCGATCATCAGGGTCAGTTCCACCTCATGCAGCGACGCGCGGATGGTCTGGGTACGGTCCTGCAGCACCGATACCTCGACCGAGGCCGGCAGCATCTCCTGCAGCTTGGGCAAGGCGCCGAGCACGCGGTCCACGGTGTCGACGATGTTGGCGCCAGGCTGGCGGAACACCACAAGGTTCAGGCCCGGCTGGTTGCCAGACCAGGCTTTGACGTAGGCGTTCTCGGCGCCGTTGATCACCTTGGCCACGTCCTGCAGGTGCACCGGGGCGCCGTCGCGGTAAGAGACAATGAGCCTGGCATAGTCCTCGGGGTGGAACAGCTGGTCGTTGGCGGCGATGGTCGACACGCTGTGCTCTCCATACAGGGCGCCCTTTGCCAGGTTCAGGCTGGTCTGCTGGATGGCCAGGCGCAGGTCGGCGAGCGTAAGGCCCATGGCGGCGAGCTTTTCCGGCTGGGCCTGCACACGGATGGCCGGGCGCAACTGGCCGGTGATGTTGATCAGGCCGACCCCTTCGATCTGGCTCAGCTGGCGTGCCAGCAAGGTTTCGGCATAGTCGCTCAGGTCGTTGCCGGGCATCTGTGCGGAGCTGACGGTGAGTACCAGCACCGGGCTGTCGGCCGGGTTGACCTTGCGCCAGGTCGGCGGGTTGGGCAGGTCCTGGGGCAGGCGGGCGGTAGCCGTGTTGATGGCCGCCTGGACTTCCTGGGCGGCAGTGTCAATGTTCTTGTCGAGGGTGAACTGCAGGATCAGGGTGGTCGAGCCCAGTGCGCTGCTGCTGGTCATCTGGGTCATGCCGGGGATGGCGCTGAACTGCACCTCCATCGGCGTGGCCACCGAAGAGGCCATGGTTTCCGGGCTGGCCCCAGGCAACTGGGCGGTGACCTGTATGGTCGGGAAGTCGGCTTCTGGCAAGGGCGCCACGGGGAGCCGGGGAAAGGCGATGGCGCCCAGCAGTACTAGGGCGAAGGTCAGCAGCAGGGTGGCGACGGGGTGGTCGATGCACCAGGCCGACACGCTGTTGCGGCTATTCATGGCTGGCTCCGGCGGTCGGCCATTTCCGACGGCGGCGGTGCGTCCGGGGTGACCTCCACGCGAGAGCCCGGCTTGAGCCGCGACTGACCATCGAGCACCACACGCTCGCCCGGCTTGACCCCGGCAATGATGTTCAGGCCACTGTCCTGGTACAGCACCTTGACCGGCACACTGGTGACCTTGTCGCCGTCCAGGCGGTAGACGAAGTGGCCGTCGACGCCGCGCTGCACCACTGGCGGCGGCACCACCAGGGCGTTTTCTTCCACGGCAGTGCGCAAACGGATGGTCACCAGTTGCCCCGGCCACAGCCGGCCGTCCTTGTTGTCGAACTCGGCCTTGACCCGCACCGTGCCGGTGTTGGCCGAAATCTGGTTGTCGATCAGGGCCAGGTGGCCTTCACCCAGCAGGTTGCTTTCGCCATCGGCGTCCATGTAGGCCTGCACCAATGCGGGCGTGGGCGCCTTCAGCAGGCCCTGCAGGGTTGGCAGCATCTGTTGCGGCAGGGAGAACTCGACCGCGATGGGGTCGATCTGGGTCACGCTGAACAGGCCCTGGGTATCGCTGGCGCGCACCAGGTTGCCGGGGTCGATGTTGCGGATGCCGACACGCCCGGTGACAGGGGAGCGAATCTGCGTGTAGGAGAGCTGGACTTCGGCATTGGCGATGGCGGCCTGGTTGCCTTTTACGGTGGCTTGCAGCTGATTGACCAGCGCCTGTTGCTGGTCGAGGGTCTGCTTGGACACGCCGTCATCGCTGCTGAGCAGGCGGTAGCGCTTGAGGTCGACGCCGGCCACCTGGATTTGAGCCTGGCTCTGGCCGAGCTGGGCGCGGGCCTGGTCGAGGCTGGCGCGGATGCTGCGATCGTCCAGGGTGGCCAGCAGGTCGCCTTGCTTGACCCACTGGCCCTCTTTGACCAGTACCCGGGTCAGCACCCCTTCGACCTGCGGTTTTATTTCGACGCTGTGCAGCGACAGCACGGAGCCGATGGCGCTGGCGTAGCGCGGCACGTCCTGCTGGGCGACGCTGACCACGCGCACCGGAATGGCGCTTTGGGCGCGCGCAACCGGCGCCTCCTGGCGCTGGCCATACCAGATGCCAAGTGCTGCGAGGGCGAGCAGGGCGGTGGCGGCCAGCAGGAGAGGGCGGGTAGGACGTCGCATCGGCGCGGGCACCTTGGCCAAGAGGAGGGGGCGGTTATTGAAGCTTATAGCGCTGTGACCGGGTCGGCAGCGTGACAGCTGGCTGACAGCGCTGACAGGTTGGGGGCAGTTGGCAGCCCTAACGCGATCCTGACTGATTCATACCTCTGCTCCCCTTGATCCGTAAGAAGATTCTGAATCTGAAACCAGATGCTTCAAGAGCGCAGCCATGACGAATTATCCTACGCGCTCTGTCGGATGGCGTCTGATAGGCGGGGAACTGTTTCAGCGATAACTTCACGGTTCGCCACAACGGCGAGCGGCCGTGAGAAGCCGCAGCTGTATCCAGGATGCCATTTTTCATGGCAGCCGTGCGTGTGCGGGCTTCGGTCCGGGCCGCGGTTCCTGGACGCGGTCTTCTCACCTCGCGTACGGCTGCCACCCAATCCGTGAGAAGAACAAGGTGGTCGCTTTCCAATAGCATCTTCAGGAAAGTCATCATGAAAAAAATCGTTCCCGATCCACCGGACTCATTCCCGATCCCTTACATCACAATCATCGCCGACCTCTCCCCGGAAGACGCCAGGTCTCACGCTGCCGCGCTGATGGACTGCCTCTGTAAAACCAGCCAGCTCTACCTCGACACCGAAGCCGAAGACCATCGCTACGCGCTGCTGGAAAACCTCGGCATTCTCACTGAACTGCTGCGTGTCCTTGTCGCCCATATGGCGATGCAAGGAGATCATCCATGAGTGATGAACTGAAATCGCGCAGCACAGCCGGCAAGGAAACATTCCTCGAGTTGTACGCCATCCAGCCGGGCATACCGCTCGATCATGCTTTCGACGAGCTGTCGGTCTTGCTCGGTTGTATCCGGCATTTGAGCGAGGAAGCCGAGATGGAAGGCAACATGATCGCAGGCAGTGCGGCACGCATTCTCAGTGCCATGGCCAAAGCACTGATCAACGACATGGAAATGGGCATGAACCGCAGCGCTTAAGCGGTTGTGGGGCCGCTTTGCGGCCCATCGCCGGCAAGCCCGGCTCCCACATGGGGATCGCCAGCAAGCCGGGCTCCCACAGGGAGATCGCCGGGATTTGGTGCTGGCTTTGCTAGAAACCGATGAAGGCGTAGTACTGCGAAGGCGTGTCGCCAGCCTGCAAGCCCTGCGCCTGCAGTTTGGCCAGCAGGGCGGTGTCCTGCACGTGCAGCGCCCACGGCGCATCGTGCGGTGGCGGTACATCCGCCAGCGCCGCAGCCAAGGCGCCCATGTCCGGAAGGTAGGCCGTGAAGCCATTGCCCTTGAGCGCGCTGATGGTCATGCCCAAGGCCTGGCACACGGCAACCTTGGCCGCGATGTCATCACGATCTGCCTGCCGGGACGCTTGCACGAGTGCCAGCAGCGCCGGGTCCACCGGCAACGAACCATGAATCAGCTCAGGCCCTTGCTCCCAAGCCTCGGGCGGGCAGTCCTTGTTCTCTGGCCTTAGCGGAATGTGCGGGTTGATTTCCACCGGGTAGATGCGACAGACCAGCGGCCGGCTCTCGTAGATGGTGCACAGGTCGTTTTCGTCCAGGTTGCGGCAGCGCCCAGGGTTGAACGCGGCAAAGGTCACCGAAACCCGTACCTCGCTGTCACCGCAAGGCACCGGGTGCGAGCGGCGCAGCACATGCTCACGCTGGTCTGCCGGCATCCCCGGGCCATCCTCCACAAAGGCTTCGATCAGCACCACCACCTGGCCGCCGGATGCCGCCCACTGGCGCGACTCGGCCAGGGTCAGTGGTACATGGTGGCCGGTGCAGCACTTGCCACAGCCGGTACAGGCAAAACGCAGAGAGTCGTTCACTTGGCGTCTGGGTTCCATTCGCTGACGAAGGCCCGCTGGTGCTGGCGGTCGTACAAGCACAGCTCGGAGCCGGTGCGTTGCTGCATGTGCGTTTGTGGATACACCCCTTCGATGACCAGGGCGCTGAAGCCGACCTGGTCATCGAACTCTGCGGGCTTGCCGCGGGCGTGGGCATCCTTGAACTGGCTGGCGGCCAGGCAGGCCTTGAGCATCTGCTGGCGTTGTTCGTTCCAGGCCTGGCTGCTGGAGGCCTGGGCAACACCGCTGAAAAGGGCGCAGGCGATCAGGAGAGAGCTGAAAAACTTCATACGCTGTACCGTGAAACGTTCGAGGGGGGGAAGTATGACCGAGTCATCCCTGGCAACAGGCCAGGGAGTTTGTCGCTGAATATGACAGCACGGCCATCATCGCTCGGCAAACACTACCGTGCGTGCCGCCACCACCAGGCAATCGGTCAGCTCCGGTGAGGAGAACTTGGTCAGGATGGCATTGGCCCCCGCCAACCTGGCCTTCTCGGCACTCATCGCGCTGTCCAGCGAGGTGTGCAGCAGCACGTAGAGGTGCTGGAAGTCCGGTGTTTCGCGCAGGGTGCGGGTGAAGGCATAGCCGTCCATCTCCGACATCTCGATGTCGGACACGATGATGTTGATCTCCTGCGCGGTGCCCTGCAGCTCCAGCAGCACGTTGATTGCATCCTTGGCGCTGCGTGCGGTGTGGCAGTCGATGCCCAGGTTACGCAGGGTGTGCACCGACTGTTGCAGCGCCACCTGGCTGTCGTCCACCACCAGGATGTTGGCGGCGGCCAACAGGCTGGCGTCTTCTTCGTTCAGCTTGCCCGGAGCGGGCTCCGGCTCCGGCGGGGCGATGGCATGGATCACCTTTTCGATGTCCAGCACCTGCACCAAGGTATTGTCGACACGGGTCACGCCGGTGATGAACGAGCGGTTGCCCGAGCCAAAGGGCGGCGGCTTGATGTCGGTGCTCAGGCAGTGGATGATGCGGCTCACTGCCTGCACATGCAGGCCCTGGCGCGAGCGGCTGATCTCGGTGACGATCAGGCAGCCACCGTCCGGGTCGGCCAGCGGGCGTTCACCGATGGCCCGCGACAGGTCGATCACCGACAGCGGGTTGCCGCGCAGCGTCGCCACGCCTTTCACGTGGGGGTGCGATTCGGGCAACCTGGTCAGCGACGGGCAAGGGATGATCTCGCTGACCTTGAGCAGGTTGATTGCCATCAGCTTGCCGCTGCGCAGGGTGAACAGCAGCAGGGACAACGCGTCCGCGCGGGCATTTTGCGTGGCCATGGTGACCTTCATGGAAGACAGGGGATAACCGGTTATCGGCCTGTTCGGGCTGGGCTTTAACTTGGCGGCAGCCTTTGCTGGCCCTATCGCCGGCAAGCCGGCTCCTGCAAGGTCACCAGTGCGCCAACGGCTTGTGCAGTTCCTGTGGGAGCCGGCTTGCCGGCGATGGCCGCGCAGCGGCCCTTAGCGCTCGCGCAAGGCCTCCTTGGCGCGGTTCAGCGGCTTGATCAGGTAATCGAGAATGGTTTTTTCGCCCGTGCGGATATCCACCGTGGCAATCATCCCCGGCACGATCGCAAAGCGCTTGCCGGCCTTGTTCTGCAGGCTGTCCTGCTCGGTACGGATGAACACCCGGTAATAATAGATCTCCGGTTTCACCTCATCCTGCAGGGTATCGGGCGAGATGCCCACCACTTTGCCCTCCAGCCCGCCATACACCGAATAGTCATAGGCACTGATCTTCACCTTGGCCGCCTGGTCGGGGTGGATGAAGGCGATGTCCCGGGGGGCGATGCGCGTCTCGATCAGCAAGCGTTCGTCCATCGGCACGATCTTCATCACCTGCCCGCCGGGCTGTACCACCCCGCCCAGGGTGTTGACCTCGATGTCCTTGACGATGCCGCGCACCGGCGAGCGCAAGGTCAGGCGTGACAGCGAATCACTGCGTCCGCGGATCACTTCCGAGAGGCTGTCGGCTTCGGCGCTGGCCTTGGCCAGTTCTTCGCGGGCGCGTACCAGGTAATCGGACCGTGCTTCGTTGGCCTTGAGCTCGAGTTCCGAGCGTTGGCGGTTGAGGCGGATCACTTCGACCCGGCTGGAGGCGCCCATCTTGGCCAGGTTTTCGGTGATCTGCAGTTCGCTGCGCACCAGCCGCAGCGAGTCCTCGATGCCCGCCAGGGTCTGTTCCAGGCCGCGGCGGCGGGTCTGGTACAGCGCGGTTTCGGCGTCGATCAGGTCCGGCGAATCGCGCAAGCTGTCGGGGAAGGCCAGCGGCTTGCCGGTGACCTCGGCGCGCAAGCGCGCAACGCTGGCCGTGGCAGCACGGTACTTGGCCTCGCTTTCACCGACGCTGGAGGCGGTCTTGGTCGGGTCGAGCTGGGCCAGCACCTGGCCGCGCTCGACCAGGTCGCCTTCGGCCACATTCATCTCGGCGACGATGCCGCCTTCGAACGACTGGATCACCTGCTCGCGTGAGCTGGGGATCACTTTGCCGGTGCCGGTAGAGACTTCGGTGACCTCGAACCAGGCGGCCCAGGCCAGGAACGCGGCCAGCATCAGCGCACACACGGTGATGACGCGGCCTGCGCGCAGCACGGCCTGATCGTCCTGGCCATCCAGGTAGGACGCGGGGAGTTCATGGTTGCTCATGCCTGCGCTCCTTGCAATTTGGCCAGGGCGGCTTCACGGCTGTCGTCGATGACGATGCGCCCGCCGTCGAGCACGATGATCCGCTCGACCCGTTGCAGCACGCTCAAACGGTGAGTGGCGATCACCAGGGTGCGGCCTTGGCAGAAGCGGTCGAGGTTATCGAGCAGTTTGCGTTCGGTCGTGTCGTCCAGCGAGGCGGTGGGTTCATCCAGCAGCAGTACCTGCGGCTGGCGCACCAGCAAACGTGCCAGCACCAGTGCCTGGCGTTGCCCGCCGGACAGGCCCAGGCCACCTTCCAGAATCAGGTGGTCCATGCCTTTGGGTAGCCGGCGCACGAAGTCCAGTGCGCCCGTGGCGGCCAGCGCGGCAACCAGTTCCTGGTCACTGGCCTGGCCGGCACCGAGGGTGAGGTTTTCGCGCAGGGTGCCGTGGAACAGCCGCGCATACTGCGCCAGCAAGCCGACGTCACGGCGCAGGTCGGCCGGGTCCAGGTGGGCCAGGGCAATGCCGTCGAGCGTGACCTCGCCTTGTACCAGGTCCATGGCACCGCCCAGCGCCTGCAGCAGGGTCGACTTACCGGCGCCGTTGCGCCCCAGCACTGCGATGCGTTCGCCCGGCCGGATGTCCAGCTGGCCGATGTTCAGCACCGGTGGTGCCTCGGGGTCGTAGCGGAAATTGGCCTGACGCAGCCGGTACTCCCCGCGGATGGCCGGCAGGTGCACACGGGCTTCTCCTTCGGGGTGATCGACCGGTGACTGCATCAGTTTGTCCAGGCCCTGTAGTGCCACCTTGGCTTGCTGCCAGCGGGTCAGCACATGGGTGAGCTGCGCCAGCGGCGCCATCATCCGCGAGGAAAGCATCGAGGCGGCTACCAGGCTACCGGTGGTGAGGTCGCCGGCAATCACCATTGGCGCGCCTATGACGATGACCACGGCAAACACCGCGCCTTGCACGTTCTGGGTCCAGGTCACCAGGCCGTTGGTCAGGGTGCGTAGACGCAGGTTGGTGTGTGCGCAGGCTGCGTTGTACTGGTTCCATTGGCGCTCGAAGCGCGCTTCGGCCTGCAGTGCCTTGATTTCGTCCAGGCCCTGGACGCTTTCCACCAGCATGGCGTTGCGCAGTGACGATTCGCGCATCGAGGCATTGGCCAGGCGTGCCAGCCGGCGCTGCGCCAGCAAGCCAGGCAGGAGCATGGCCAGCAGTGCCACCAGGGGGATAAACACCAGCACGCCGCCGATCAGCCAGAACACGAACAGGAACAACAGGAAGAACGGTAGGTCTGCCAGCGCGGTGGCGGTGCTGGAGGTGATCAGGTCGCGGATCGACTCCAGCTCGCGCAACTGCGAAATGAACGAGCCGGTGGACTTCGGCCGCGCCGAGTTGCGCAGGCGCAGGGCATGGCCGTAGACCAGATCTGACACGCGCAGGTCGGCGCGCTTGCCGAGCAGGTCGGTAACCTTCAGGCGCAGCAGGCGCATGCTGAAGTCGAACACCAGCGCCAGCACCACACCGCCGAACAGCACGTACAGGGTGGGCAGGGACTCGGCGGGGATCACCCGGTCATACACCTGCATCGAGAACAGCACGCCGGCCAGGGCAAGCACGTTGGCCACCAGCGAGGCGACCATCACCTGCCCATACGGGCGCAGGTCTCGCAGGACGATGCGGGCGAACCAGTGGCGGTCGTACGGGGCGGTGTAGTCGTCGGTACGCACATCGCGCAACGGCCGAGCCGGGCGCATCAGTGCCACGCGGTTGATGCGCCCTTCGAGCGCTTCGCGGGGCAGGCGCGAGGTGAGGCTCTGATCGCCGGCGAACACCACGGCCAGCTCGTTGTCCTCGGTCACGGCTTCGACCACAGCCAACTGGCCATCGTCGAGTTCCAGCACCAGTGGTGTACGCCATTGCCGCAGGGCTTTGGCATCGAAGCGCACGAAGCGCAGCGACAGGCCTGCCTGGCGCGCCATGTGGCGCAGGATTTCATCCAGCGGCCGGGCATCTTCCACGGCCGCCAGGCGAATGCGCTGTGGGGATACATCCAACCGGTAGTGGTGGGCGACCTGCAGCATGACTTCAAGCCACGGGCCAAGGTCCGGCCGATGGACGATAGCCTGCTCCGGGTTTTGCTGCTGCGTGGCTTGGCTCAGGTTGACGGTATCGTTCATGGCTCGATCTCCACCCCTTGCAGGTTGCGCCCTTCAAGGCCTAAGGCCATGCGCAGGGCGCCGGTGTTGTACAGGCAGTCGACATCCAGGCGCAGCAGGTCGGAACGGGTGCCGGCAAGTTCGAAGCGCGACTGGTAGATTTCCTGCTCGGCATTGAGCAGGTCGAGCAGCGGGCGCGTGCCCAGGTCCAGGTATTGCCGGCCGTAGAGCATGCGTGCTTCCTTGATGCTGGCCTGGCGCGCCTCCAGCGAACTCAGCCGGCGGCCCAGCCCCGAGGTTTGCGCCATGGCTTCGGCCAGCCCTCGGCGGGCCTGCAGGCGTGCGGCGTCTTCGGCGGAATCGGCGGCGGTCAGGGCATGTCCGGCCGCGCGGCTGCGGGCGCTGATGGCGCCGCCTTGGTAGATCGGCACTTCGAGGTTCAGGTAAATGCCCGCCTGGGTACGGTCGAGGCGGTTGTTGTCGCGGTCGTAGTCGTTGTCCAGGTAGTGGTTGACCTGCGGCTGCAGCGACAGTGTCGGGTAGGCCTCGGCCTTGGCCTGTGCCAGTTCGGCTTTGGATTGCGCGCGCAGGGCCAGGGCCATGAGCACTGCAGGCAGGCGGTCGTCGGCTTGCGGTGGGCGCTTGCAGGCCTGGTTGAGTTCGGGGGGCGTTTCTTCGGCCAGGGCCGGCGGTGCGACGCGGCCGAGCAGGGCGGCGAGGGTCGAGCGCCACCGCTCGTACTGGGCCTGATACTCCTCGAGGGTGGCACGGGCGCCTTCCACCCGGGACTCGGCCTGGACCACGTCGGAGCGCGTGCTGGCGCCCATGTCGCTGCGCTGGCGCGCCATGCCGGCAATATCGCCAACGCCTTTGATCTGCTCGCGAGCAATCACCATGAGCTGCTCGTAACGGCGGGTTTCGATCCAGGCGTAGGCGGTATCGCGGGCCAGGTCGTCTACCACCAGCAGGATGTTGGCCTGGGCGCGGGCGGCGGCAGCGTGAGCCGCGTCGACAGCACTGTCGACCTTGCCGAAATCGTAGAGCATCTGCTTGAGCGACAGGTTCAGCGCCTGGCTGCTGCGGTCGCCGCCATACCCGCTGTCATAGCCGGTGCGGATACCGCCGGAAACCTGTGGGTAGTAACCGGCGCGGGCCACGTTGATGCCTTCGCCTTGCTTGTACAGGTTGCCGATGGCTTCAGCGATGCTGGGGTGCCACTGCGCAGCGGCCAGCACCGCCTCGGCCAGGCCGAGGCGATCGCCATTGTTGGCGGCCTGGCCTGCCGGTGGGCGGGCAGGGATGGCATCGGGGGCATCGCGTAGCAGTGACGGCCCGATGGAGCGCAGCGAGGGGTCTATGTCATCGGCTGCCTGGGCAACCGGGTTTGAAATCAGTACCAGGAGCGCGACGGCTCCCGGCAACAGCGGTGACAGCGGACTGCTTCGCTTCACATAATTCCCTTACTGCTGATCGTCCTTGCCGCCGGGCATGGCGCCCGGCGGGTTACTGCGGCCTCAGACGACATGAATGCCGTTTTGCACCCACAGGTGGTGGCTCGGATCCTCCTGGGCCGTGTATTGGTTATAGTCGATGCCGTCGGCGCTCTGGCTGCCGGTCAGGCTCCAGTTATCGGTCATGTGCACCGAATCCTTGTCGTCGCCTTTGATCAGCAGCGTGCTGCTGCCGCTTTCGGTGACGGCCACCACATCCGCCAGGTTCAGCGTCAGGGTCACCCCGCTGGTGTCGTTGAGGTCGATGATTTCGATATCGTGGACACGCCCGGCCAGGGAGCCCAAGTCGATGCTGGCATCGCCGCCGCCCCACAGCAGGGTGTCGGTACCACTGCCGCCATCGACGCTGGCAAAGGCCTGATCCACCACCACGAGGGTGTCGTCGCCGGAGCCGCCTTGCAGGCTGATCTGCCCGCCCTGGCTGCCATCGAGTTGGTCATTGCCATCGGTGCCGGCAATCACCTCGGTGGATGCAGCCGCGGCGACACTGGCCAGGGCCGCCCCCTCGTCGCCACTGTCAGCCAGCAGCGAAGTGGTCGCGGTGAGCCCGGCAGCGTTGTCCAGGTTGATGGTCAGCGTTGCGGTATCGGTGGTGCCGTTGGGGTGCGTCAGTTCGTAGGTGAAAGTGTCCTGTTGGCCGACAACTGCCGAAGTCAGGCCTGCCTTGAGGGTGTAGGTGTAGCTGCCGTCAGCATTCACCAAAAGGGTGCCGTAGGTGCCGGTCACGCTGACGCCGTTGTAACCGGGGATGGCGTAGGTGTTGGCCGCTACCAGCACGCTGAGCACGGTCAGCGTCGAACCGAGGTTGTCGGCACCGCCGCCGGCGGTGTCGGTCAACAGGTTGCCGGTCACTGGGGTGTAGCCGCTGACCACGAACTCGTTGGTATACGTGGTGGTGGTGTTGAGGCTGGTGGTGATCGAGCTGGCCAGGCCGATGCCGCCTGCGCTGACACGGATCTCGTAGGCACCTGGGCCCTGGTTCTGGAAGGTGTAGGCCGAGCCGCCGCCGAGCAGGCTGATCAGCGAACTGCCGGGCACAGACTGCACAAGCACGTACTGGCCGGTAGCCGTGTTGAGTTTGTAAAGGGCGATGGTGGTGCCGTTGAGCAGGCCTAGCAGGTTGGCGGAGTTGAGCACCACTTGCAGGTTGGCGGTGGTATCGGCGGCAACGCTGGTGTCATAGACCGCCTGCCGCGAGCCGATCAGCGGCAGGGACAGCGTCCCCAGTGTGGCGCTGCCGGTGTCCACCCGGTTTGCCAGGCTGATGTTGGTGCTGTCGATGTCGTTGACGGCATCGACCACCGTGGCGGGCGCGCTGAGGTTGCTGTCGCTCCAGACCTCCGTGGCTTGCGGGCTGTCGATCCGCACATAGAGGTTGGCGACATCGGTCAGGCCGTTGCCGTGCACCAGTTGATAGCTGAACACGTCTACTTTGCCGACGCTGGATGGGGTGCCGTTCGGCGTGTAGGTGTAGCTGCCATCGGCGCGGATCACCAGGGTGCCATACAGGCCTTGCACTTCGGTGGCGCTGCCAGCGGTGACGTAGCTGCCGTTCTTGAGCACCTGCAGCACGGCGCTGCTGTCCGGGCCACGGGCATCGGTGGTGCCGTCGACACCGGGGTCGGTGATGACGTTGCCGGTAGTGGGGGTACCGGTGCCGGTGAACTCGGTCAGGCTGGAGGTTTCGATGTCCAGCGTGGTGGTGACGTTGGTCACCAGGCCGATGCCGCCGCTGCCTACGGTCAGGCGGTCCCCCATTCACCGGCCTGCAGTTCGCCGATGTCGACCTGCACCCCCTGGCCCAGGGGAAGCAGAATCAGGTCTAGCAGGCCCAGGCTGTTACCGGTAGCCAAAGTCACCCAGGCCCCGGACGCGTCTTTTACCTGCAGGGTGAAGGTGGCGTTGTCGAGCAGGGCCAGGGCACTGCTGGTGGTCAGCGTCAGGGTCGGGTCCGCCGTGGTGCCGGCGTCGACGGTCCAGGTGTAGGTCTTGCTGAAGCCCGCCAGCAGTGTGGTGAAACTGTCGGTGTAGGTCTGCGTGGCGACAACCGGTGCCAGGTTGACGGTGGCGGTGGCCAGGTTGTCGCTGGCGATCACCGGTGCGTTGGCGTCGACGTCCGGCGCAGTGATGTTGACGTTGCCGGAGACGTTGTTGCGTGGGTCGGTGAGCGATACCGACAGTGTCTGGCCGTTGTCCTGGGCAGGGGTCAGGGTTACGGAGAAGGTGCCGTCGGGCTGCACCGTGCCGGTTTGCAGGACCGTGCCGGTGGAGCTGCGCACCGTGACCGTGGCGCCAGGCTCGCCGCTGCCGGTCAGGGTGCTGCCGTCGGCGCTGATCACCAGGTTGCTGGCGAGCGCTGGCGGGGTGAGGTCTGGAGCGGTCAGTGCGGTGCCGGTCGAGGTGTTGCCGGTGGCATCGGTCAAGGTGACAGTCAGGGCCTGGTTGTCGATTTGCGCCGCCGCCAGGCTGACCACGAACAGGCCGTTGCTGCCCACTATGGCGGTGCCCAGCACGGTGCCTGCAGTGTTGCGCACGGTGACGGTGCTGCCGATCTGGCCAGAGCCGCTTACCGTGGTGCCGTTGGCGTTGATGGCGGCCACTGGCGCGGCGGGTGGCGTGGTGTCCGGTGCTGTGATGCTGGCGCTGCCGGACTGGTTGCCGGCGGCATCGGACTGACGCACGGTAAGCAACTGCCCGTCGTTCTGCGTGCTGGTGAGGGTGACGGTAAAGCTGCCGTCGGGTTGTACCACGGCGCTGCCCAACGGACCGCCCGGGCCGGTAACGGTGACTGTCGCGCCGGGCTCGCCGACGCCGGTCAGTACGGTGCCTGCGCCGGTCACGGCAAGGCTGGTCGGTGCAGTCGGCGCCTGTGTGTCCGGTGCGGTATAGCTGGTACTGCCCGAGGTATTCTGTGCAACGTCGACCTGCGTCACACCGAGTACCTGGCCGTTGAGCTGCGCGCTGGCCAGGTTGATGCTGAACACGCCGCCAGCGTTGACTACGCCGGTGCCGAGCACATTGCCACTGGCATCACGCACGGTGACCGTGGCATTGGCTTCACCGGTCCCGGTAAGCACCAGGCCATTGGCGGACAGCGCCGTGACCACCGGGTTGGCCGGCGGCGTGGTGTCGGTTGCCTGCACGAATACCGGCTGCGATTCACCGCCCACCAGAGCCACGGCAGTGACCGAGAGCGATTGCCCATTCAACTGGGCGCTGTCGAGCTGGAGACTGAAGTCGCCGTTGAGGTCCGCTGCACCCGTGCCGATCAAATTGCCCTCATCGTCATAGACACGGATGGACGCCCCGCTGGTGGCGTTACCCGTGAGGGTCAGGCCATCGGCGTCCAGCACCACATTGGTGGGGGGCGCTGGTGGTGGGATAAGCGGGGTGATGTAGGTCTGCACTGCCGAGGTATTGGTACCGTCGCTTTGGGTCACAGCCAATGTCGCGACCGAGCCAGGTGCGGGTTCGAGTTCGATGGAGAAGTTACCGTTGGCATCGACCACGCCGGTGCCAATCACATTGCCTGCAAGGCTGACAGTCACTGTGGCGTTAGGCTCACCGCGCCCGGTCAGCACGTCGTAGTCGGTATTGATTGCCAGGTTGGTGACCAGAGCAGGTGGTGACGTGTCGGCAGCCTGGTAGGTGGCAGGCAGCGAGGCGTTGCCCGCCTCATCGGTGGCGACCACGGTCAGCAATTGGCCGTTGTTCTGCGCCGGGCTCAACGTGACGCTGAAGGTGCCGTCTTCGGTGGCCTGGACGGTGCCGACAATGATGTTGTCCGGGCCACGCACGGTGATGGTACTGCCGGGTTCGGCACTACCGATCAGCAGCGTGCCCGTCGGGTCCAGCGCCAAGTCGGCAGGTTGCGCTGGTGGCACCAAGTCCGGTGCGGTCACTTCGAATGGCGCGGAGGGGTTGCCGGTGACGTCCTGAGCGACGACGGTCAGTACCTGGCCGTCGATCTGTGGGGTTGTCAGGTCAAGCACGAAGGTGCCGTCAGGATCGATCACGCCTTGGCCGACCATGTCGCCACGGTCGTTCATCACCGTAATGCGTGCCCCCGCTTCGCCGCTACCGATCAGCTGGGTGCCGCTGTCGTTGAGCGACGCGACAACGGTGGCCGGGGGCGTGGTATCGACCGCGGTGACCGAGCTGATGGGCGATATGTTTTCGCTCTCGTCTGTCAGGGTTACCTGAAGGGTTTGGCCATTGAGCTGCGGCGAGCTGAGGTCAACCACGAAGGTACCGTCGGCATCCACCGTGGCGGTGCCGATTTCAGTGGTGCCCAGGTACACCCGTACCGTGGTGCCTGCTTCGCCGACGCCGCTTAGCTGATCGCCGGCAGCATTGAGGCGCAGTTCGGTTGCCGGTGCAGGTGGCGTGAGGTCGGGTGCATCGATCGTGACCGGCGCGCTGATGTTGCCGGGTGGGTCGGCCTGTTGTACCGACAGCACTTGCTGGTTGATCTGGGCTGGCGCCAGTTCCACAGAGAAGCTGCCATCGGCGAGCACAGTGGCCGAACCGAGCACTACGCCTGCGGCATTGGTCACCGTGACGGTAGCGCCCGGTTCGCCAAGGCCGGTGACCACACTGCCATCGGCATTGATGTCAACCTCGGTGAGGATGGCCGGCGGCGTGAAGTCAGGCGTTTGCAACGTGGCGACTGCCGACACGTTACCGGCTGCGTCGGCCTGGCTGAGGCTGAGCAGTTCGGCGTTGCCCAGCGCCGGGTTGAGGGTGACGGTGAAGTTACCGCTGGCATCGACCACTGCCGTACCGATTTCGTCGCCCTGCGCGTTGCTGACGCTGACCTGCGCGCCGGGCTCGCCGCGGCCGGTCAGGGTAACCCCGTCGCTGGAAATCGCAAGCTCAGTGGGGGCGGCCGGTGGAGTGGTATCGGCTGCAATGATGGCGCTGGGGTCGGACTGGTTGCCGGCGGCATCGGTCAGTATCACTTGCACCTGCTGGCCGTTGGCCTGCGGCGCGCTGAGGGTGACCTGGAAGGTACCGTCGGCGCGGACCACAGCGCTGCCCAGTGTGCTGCCATCGGCAGCCAGCACTTTGACGGTGCTGCCGGCCTCGCCGGTACCGTTGAGCAAGCTGCCGCCGCCGGCAAATGCCAGGTTGCCGGCAGCATCAGGTGCCACACGGTCGGGCGCAGTCAGGCTGACACTGTCGGACTCGTTGCCCGCTGCGTCGGTCTGCTGTGCACTGAGCTGTTCGCCATTGATCTGTGCGGTGCTCAGGCCAATGCTGAAGTTACCACTGGCATCGACCACGGCGGTGCCCAGGTCGACACCGCCTTCGCCGATCACGGTGACTGTGGCGCCCGGCTCACCTCGGCCAGTGAGCGTCAGGCCGTCGCTGCTCAGCACCAGGTTGGTCAGCGGTTGCGGGGCGGTGGTGTCCGGTGCCTGCAAGGTCGCAGGCAGCGAAGCACTGCCATCGGTGCCCACGGCATTGACCTGCAAGACTTCGCCGTTGGCCTGGGCGCTGTCGAGGTTGACCGTGAAACTGCCGTCATTGCCCACTGGCGCAGTGCCCAACAGCACGCCGTCAGGGCCATACACATTGACGGTGCTACCAGGGGATGCATTGCCGGTAACCACCAGGCCATCGGCTGAGAGCGTCAGGTTGTCCGGAATGTCCGGTGCCAGGTTGCCCGGCGCGGTCACGGTCTGTGCCGGCGAGGCATTCTGCGCGGCATCGGCCTGGGTCACGCTGAGGCTGTCGCCGGCGGTTGCCGCAGGGCTGAGCGCTACGGTGAAGCGGCCATCGCTGCCGACCGTGGCGGTCCCCAGCGAGGTGCCGTCGGGCGCACGCACGGTGACCGTGGCGCCGGCTTCGCCAGTACCTGTAAGGCTGGCGCCGTCGGCAGCGACGGCCAGGTTGGCGACGGCGGTGGGCGGTGTGGTATCGGCAGCGGTGTAAGGTGCAGCAGGCGACACGTTGCCTGCGGCATCTGTGGCGGTAACCTGCAAGATCTGGCCGTTGGTCTGGGCGCTGCTCAGGGTGACCTGGAAGGTGCCATTGCTGCTGGCCACGGCGGTGCCCAGGATATTGCCTGCGGCATCACGCACGGTCACGGTACTGCCTGCTTCGGCGCTGCCGCTCAGCTGCAGGCCGGTACCGGCCAGGGCGAGGGCGGCCGGCGCCGCCGGTGGGGTGAAGTCCGGCGCTGTTACTGCAACAGGAGGTGATGTGTTGTTGCCCGCGTCGGTCTGGGTCACGCTCAAGTTCTGAGCGTTAAGTTGCGCACTGGTCAGGGTGAGGGTGAAGCTGCCGTTGGCGGCCACCACGCCTGTGCCAATGATGGTGCCATCGGGGCCGCGCACGGTCACGCTGGCACCCGCTTCACCCAGGCCGGTGAGGGTCAGGCCATTGTTGTTGAGCACCACATTGCTCAGTGGGGCTGGTGGGGTGAGGTCGGGTGTACTGAGGGTGACAGCAGGGGAAGTGTTACCCGCTGCATCCACCTGGCTCACGCCGATGGCCTGGCCGGTTGCCTGTGGGGTATCGAAGGTGACCGTAAACCGGCCATCGGCGCCCACGGTCGCGGTGCCGACCACGGTGCCGGCAGCGTTGCGCACCTGCACGGTGGCGCCGGCTTCACCGCTGCCAGACAGCTGTTTGCCGTCGGCGCTGAGCACCGGGTTGTCGACCGCAGCCGGGGGCGTGCGGTCCGGTGTTGCCAGGCTCGCCGGGCCAGACACATTGCCAGCGGCATCGCTAAGGGTGACCTGCAAGGCGCTGCCGGTGGTCTGTGCATTTGGCAGGGTGACCTGGAACTGGCCGCTCTGGTTGACGGTACCTGTGGCCAGTATCGCGCCACTGGCATCGCGTACGGTCACCGTCGCGCCCGCCTCACCCTGGCCGCTGACTACGGTTGCCGCGCTGTTCAGGCTCAGGCCGGTGACAGCATCAGGCGCTTGCAGATCAGGCGCCTGCAAGGTTGCGGCGAGCGAGGTATTGCCCGCGGCGTCGCTCTGGGTAACGGTAAGGTTCTGGCCATTGGCTTGCGGGGGGGTCAGGCTGACGCTGAACAACCCGTTACTGCCAACGGTGGCAGTGCCCAGCTCGGTACCTTGGGCATCCACCACGCGTACGGTCGCGCCCACCTCGCCCTTGCCGATAAGGGTGCTGCCACTGCGGTCGAGGGCAAGCTGGGTGGGAGCATCCGGCGCGGTGCTGTCCTCTGCAACGATGGTGGCTGGTACCGAGGGTTTACCCCCGGCTGTAAGGCGTGCGCTGACCTGCAGGGTCTGGGCATTGAGCTGGGCGTCGCTGAAGAACACTCGGAAAATGCCGTCGCTGCCGACCGTCGCGGTGCCCAGTGTGGTGCCGCCGGAGGTCACGGTGATAAGCGAGCCCACGGTGCCTTCGCCAGTCAGGAGGAAGCCGTCGGCACTGATGGTCAGGGCGGTTGGTGTAGCGACTTCGGTGCCGTCTGGCCCGGCCACGTCGACCGTGGTCTCGTTGCCACCGTCGTCTCGGACCACTACCTGCACGGTGTCGCCGGAAACCAGGGGTGGGTCGACTTCGACAACGAAGGTGCCGTCCGGCCCGGCGGTTGCGGTGCCCAGGTCAGTGGTGCCGTCGCGAACGATGATGGTGGTGCCGGGTTCGGCCGTACCACCGATAAAGCCGCCATCCGGGCTGACCGTGATGTCGGTCGCCGCAGCGGGCGGGGTGGTATCCGGCGCGGTGACGGTCGATGCGCCAGAGTCGTTGCCGGCTGCGTCGCTGACCACCACGGTCAGGCTCTCGCCATTGGTGAAAAAGCGGGGTATCCAGCGGTACGCTGAAACTGCCATCGCCGTTCACTGCAACGGTGACGACAGTGCCATTGGGGTCGGTCACCGTGACCGAGCTGGCCCCGGGTGCGTTGCCGGTCACAGTGGTGCCGTCCGGGCTGACGCTTACATCGGTCGGCAGTGCAGGCGGTGTGAGGTCCGGCGCAGTTGCCTGGGCTGCGGTCGAGGTGTTGCCGGCAGCATCGGTGAGGGTGACGTCGAGGTTCTGGCCATCCAGTTGGGCCGGCGACAGCGGCACGCTGAAGTTGCCGCCCACCGGCACCACGACCGTGCCCAGCAGATCGCCGTTGGCATTGCGCACTTCTACGGTGGAGCCCACCTCGCCGTTGCCTTGCAGCGCTGTGCCATCGGCACTGACTTGCAGGCCGGTCGGCGTGGCGGGGCCGGTTGAATCGTCAGCGGTGAAGGTGGCCGATGGCGAGGTATTGCCCCCGCCGTCGACAAGCACTACCGACAGGACTTCGCCGTTGGTCTGGGGAGGTGCGAGGGTCACGGTGAAGCTGCCGTCGGGCTGCACTTGGGCATCGCCCAGCAGTTGCCCGCCGGCATCGCGCACTTCTACGGTGGCGCCTGGCTCACCCTGCCCGCTCAGCACACTACCGTCTGCGCTCAGCCCCAGGCCTTGTGCAGGTTGCGGTGCTTCGAGGTCGTTGGCGGTTATGGTGTCGGCAGCGGAGGTGTTGCCCGCAGCGTCCGCCTGGCTGACGGACAGCGTCTGACCGTTGAGCTGAGGTGGGTCGATGTTCACCCGGAAGCTACCGTCGGCCTCCACCACGGCGGTGCCCAATACTGCGCCGCCAGTGCCGGTGACGCGCACTTGCGCGCCGGGTTCGCCGCTACCGGTAACCACGGTGCCATCGGCGGAAAGGGCCAGGCCGGTAGGGGTGTCGGGCGCCTCGTTGTCCGGAGCAGGCAGGTCGACCGCTGCTGACACGTTACCGGTCGGGTCGCGTTGTTCCACGGTCAAGGCCTGGCCATTGGTCTGTGGAGGGTCCAGGGTAAGTTCGAAGGTGCCGTCGCCAGCCACCTCGACGCTGCCCAGCATAGCGCCGTCGGGGCTGCGCACGATCACGGTGGCACCCGGTTCGCCGGTGCCGGTAACGGTGGTACCGCTGGCGTCGATGCTCGGGTTGCCGATGAGTTGCGGCGGGGTGCTGTCTGGTGCGGTGAAGTCGACCGGGCCGGCACTGTTGCCGAGATTGTCGGTAGCCTCCACGGTGAGGATTTCGCCATTGCGCTGTGGCGGGTCGAGGGTGACATCGAAGCGCCCGTCGGCGCCGACTGTCGCGGTGCCCAGCACGGTACCGTCCGCCGCACGTACAGTGACTATCGAGCCGCTCTGGCCCTGGCCGGTCAGGTGCAGGCCAGCGCTGTCGACGGCCAGCCCGGAAGGCTGCAGAGGCCCGTCCAGGTCCGGCGCGGTCAGGGTTGCGGTCGAGGTGTTGCCCGCAGCGTCACGCAGTACCACGTCGAGCATCTGGCCATCGGACTGGGCCGGTGTCAGTGTGAGGGTGAAGACGCCGTTCGCGCCGACCACTGTAGTGCCCAGCACCGTGCCCTGGGCATCGCTCACCTGCACGCTGGCCCCGGGTTCACCGCGGCCAGTGAGGGTAGCGCCATCGGCGCTCAGTTGCAGATCACTGGCCGGGTTGGGCGGGGTGATGTCCGGTGCGCCGACCTGGGTCGGCAGTGAGCTGTTGCCGTCGGCGTCCAAGGCCACCACATCGAGCAGCTCACCATTAGCCTGAGCGGGATCAAGGGCGACGGTGAAGTTGCCGTCATTGCCCACTTGCACGCTGCCCAGCACATTGCCTTGGGCATCGCGCACCTCTACCAGGCTGCCCGCCGGAGCGGTGCCGCTGACGGACGAGCCATCGGGGGCTACCACCACCCCGGCAGGGCCTTCCGGGACGGGGGTCTGTGGCACGATGATGCTGAGCTCAGGCGACGGATTGCCGGCAGCATCGGTTTGCACCAGCACGATGCTTTCGCCCGCAGCCACCGGAGCATCCAGTTCGACCAGGAAGGTGCCATTGGCTGCCACGGTGCCACTGCCGATGACATTGCCGTCGGCATCCAGCACTTGCACTGTGGCACCCGCTTCACCGCGGCCCGATATCACGACGCTGCCGGCGCCCACCACCACGCCGGTGATGAGGGCCGGGGCAGTAATGTCCGGGGCGGTATAAGCCAGTGGTGCGGAGCTGTTGCCGGCGGCATCGGTGACTGTGATGGCCAAGGCTTCACCGTCGGCCTGGGCAGGGTCGAGGGTGAGGCTGAAGCTGCCGTCCGGCCCGACGATAGCGCTGCCGATCAGGGCTCCGGAGGCGTCGCGCACTTGCACCCGTGCACCGGGTTCGGCATTGCCGGTCAGCGTTTGACCATCGCTCAGCGTCAGCCCGGTCGGTTGCCCGGGGGCTACCAGGTCCGGTGCCGTCAGCGGGCTTGTCGTTGATACGTTGCCAGCGGCATCGGTCAAGGTCACTTGCAGCGACGAGCCATCGGTCACGGGCGGGGTCAGTTGCAGGGTAAAGGTGCCATCAGGCTGCACCGTCCCGGTCCCCACGACCTGGCCCTGGTCGTTCGATACGGTTACCGTTGCTCCTGCTTCACCGCGCCCCGAGACTGTACGGCCATCGGCGCTGATGATCAGGCCACTGGCGGGCGCTGGCGCAGTGGTGTCACCACCGCCCGTGTCGATGTCCGGCGCGGTGACGGTGCCGGCAGTGGAGGTGTTGCCGGCGGCATCGGTGGCCGTTACCTGTAACTGCTCGCCGTCGACCAGCGGTGGGTCGAGGGTGATGCTGAACGCACCGTTGGCGCCCACGACCACGCTACCCAGTACCGTGGTGCCGTCCGCTGCGAGCACGCGCACAGTACTACCTGGTTCGGCACGCCCGCTTACTACTCTGCCGTCAGCGCTGACGGCCAAGTCGGTCGGTTGTGCGGGCGGCGTGGTGTCGGGCGGGTTGCCGACCCCGTCATCGGGTGCGTTGACGGCTGTTGCGGGTGAGGTGTTGCCAGCGGCGTCACTGGCTGTGACTTGCAGCGGCTGACCCTCGGTTTGCGGGGGTTGCAGGGTGATGCTGAACAGGCCGTCGGCACCTGCCACGGCGGTACCCAGCACGGTACCGTCGGCGGCACGCACTTGCACGGTGGACCCGGGTTCAGCGCGGCCGGTTAGTGTGGTTCCTTGCTCGTTGACGGCCAGGTCGCTGGGGGCCAGGGGGGCGGTTGCATCCGGTGCGGCCACGTTGCCCGGCTGCGAGACGTTGCCAGCAGCATCGGTCAAACTGACATCCAGGCTTTCGCCATTGACCTGGGGTGGGTTCAAGGTCACGGTGAAGGTGCCGTCGGTGCCCACAGTGCCGCTGCCGATCAGGTTGCCGGCGCCGTCGCGTACATTCACCGTGGCACCGACCTCGCCGCGGCCAGTCAGGCGCAGGCCATCGGGCGAAACCAGCAGGTCTATGGGCGTGGCGGGTGGCGTGGTGTCGCCTGGCGCAGAGCCGTCGCCGCTGCTACCGCCTCCACCACCGCTGCCTGCGGCGGCGGCTGCGCCGCCAACGCCCAGCAGGCTCAGCCCGGCAATCGCCCAGGTCGGGGTTTCGCTGCCAGCGCCGCCGATGCCTGCGACCAGTTCATCGAGCGAGGCGACTTCCTCGAAGGTGAAACCGCTGAAGGCTTCGGCATCGTAGTTGGCGTGCCACAGGGTGCCATCTTCGCCGACGAAGACCATGTCACTGCCGACACCCGCCTGGTCCACGGCAAAGAAGTTGCCGACGGTAACCTTTTCCCCTGACTTGAGTGTGACGATCAGGTCCTGACCCCGCCGGGTCACGGTTGCCACCTGGTCAGGCGCAACGGGCATTTGCACCACGCCTGGGCTGTTGAGCGTGATATTGCCCCAGGCATTCTGGGTGGCGACGGTGGTTTGCTTGTCGGCGACGACGATGTTGTCCATGGATGCTCCCTGCTGGTGTGCGGTACACAGGGGCACCGTTGGCGATCCTGCTGGCGCAACCGCTTGTGCAGTAGCACGCAGCCCGGTCGTATAACGGCCCTGTTACCGATGGTAAGGGAGATATAGCAGCCCAACGGAAAGCAACCAGAGGCTTTCTGGGTTAATCCTTTGGTAGGAAACGCGTCTAGCGCAGGCCCAGGCGCCGAGCCAAGCGGTTTAAGTTGGCGCGGTCCAGGCCCAGTTCGCGGGCGGCGGCGGCCCAGTTGTCCTGATGGCGCTGCAGGCAGGCATCGATGATCTGGCGTTGGTAGCCGTCGACAGCTTCGCGCAAGCCACCTTCGGCCAGCGACGGCGCCGGCAGGGGCGCAGGGGAGGGTGCCTGTACCCCGCCCGCCACGGTACGCAGGTCCAGGTCACTGGCTTGCAGGGTAAGGATGCGTGGCCGGTCCGGGTGCTGGCCCAGCGCCTTGAGGGCTGAGCGACCGATCAGGTGTTCCAGTTCGCGCACGTTGCCGGGCCAGTCGTAAGCCAGAAGCGCCGATTGCGCTTCGTTGCTCAGGCGCAGGCTGTTCAGGCCCAGACGTGATCGATTCTGTTCGAGGAAGTAGCCCGCCAATAGCAGCACATCGCGCCCACGCTCGCGTAGCGGCGGAACCTGCAGCGGGTACACGCTCAGGCGGTGGTAGAAGTCGGCGCGGTAGTTGCCGTTGCGCACCTCGGCGGCAAGGTCGCGGTTGGTTGCTGCGATCAGGCGCACATCTACCGTGTGTTCGCGGTCTGAGCCCAGGCGCTGCAGTTGCCCGCTTTGCAATACCCGCAGCAGCTTTGCTTGCACCGCCAGCGGCAGTTCGCCCACTTCGTCGAGAAACAGCGTGCCGCCGTTGGCCAGTTCGAACTTGCCGCGACGCTCACCGTGGGCGCCGGTAAAGGCCCCGCGCACATGGCCGAACAGTTCGCTTTCCACCAGCGTGTCGGGCAGCGCGGCGCAGTTGAGGCTGATCAGGGGCTTGTTGGCGCGGTGGCTGGCCTGGTGCAGGGCCTGGGCCACCAGTTCCTTGCCCACGCCGGTTTCGCCGGTGATCAGCACGGTCAGGTCGCTACCGCCAACCAGGCGTATTTCATCCAGCAGGCGCTTGTGCGCCGGGCTTTGGCCAATCAGCTCTTTGTCCTGGCCGCTGGCCTGGCGATAGATTTCGGCGCGCTGATGCTCATCCTCGGCGCGCAGTGCCAGGTGCTCTATGCGTTCGGCCACCGTGACGGTGGCAGCTGCCAGGCTGGCGAAGGCTTGCAGGGCATCGAGCTCCAGGCTCTGGAACTGGCCCGGGGTGAGGGCATCGAGGGTTACCAGGCCCCATGGGCGCTCGTCGACCATCAGCGGGCAGCCCATGCAGTCATGCACGTGAAGGTCGACGTCGTGGGCATTGACCAGGCCGTCATAGGGGTCGGGCAACTGGGAGTCGCTGGGAAAGCGGGTGGGCTCGGCGCGGCTGAGCAAAACCTGGAAGCGCGGATGCTCGCTTACTTTGAAACGCCGGCCCAGGGTATCGGCAGACAAACCGTCGACAGCCAGTGGCACCAGCCATTCGCCATCGAGCCGCAGCAATGCAGCGGCATCGCAGGGCAGCAAGCCGCGCATGGCTTGCAGCAGGCGGCGGTAGCGTTCCTCTTCGGGCAGGTCACGGGACAGGTCGCTGACCAAGGGAAGCAGGGCGGTAAGCAGCGGCTTTGCAGTCATAAGGACTCCTGTTGGTCCAAATGACTATACGTCATGCCTGGTCATTTTGACATGTCATTAGCCAAAATACTGATTTTATTGATATTTAATGTTGGCACGAATACTGATACCGCACATGCAACCATTCGAAGCCTCTGGCTCAGGAGTCGTTGCAAATGCTCAATGCCGAACAACGTGCAATCATCAAAGCCACCGTCCCGCTGCTGGAAACCGGTGGAGAGGCGCTTACCACCCACTTCTACAAGTTGATGCTCAGCGAGTATCCGCAAGTGCGCCCACTGTTCAACCAGGCGCATCAGGCCAGTGGCGACCAGCCGCGCGCCTTGGCCAACGGCGTGCTGATGTACGCCCGGCACATCGACCAGCTGGAACAGCTCGGCGGCCTGGTCGGCCAGATCATCAACAAGCATGTCGCCTTGCAGATCCTGCCGGAGCATTATCCGATCGTCGGTAGCTGCCTGCTGCGTGCCATCGAGGAAGTGCTCGGCAAGGAGATCGCCACTGCAGAGGTGATCGCTGCCTGGGGTGCGGCTTATGGACAGCTGGCCGAGATCCTCATCGGCGCCGAGGAAGGCCTCTACAAACAGAAGGAAGAGGCCGCCGGTGGCTGGCGCGGCACCCGCGAATTCCGCTTGGTACGCCGCGAGCAGGAAAGCAGCGAGATCGTTTCGTTCTACTTCGCTCCCGTCGACGGCAAACCGGTGCTCAAGGCTGAACCGGGCCAGTACATCGGCTTGCAGCTGTTCATCGACGGCGCCGAGCACCGTCGCAACTATTCGCTGTCGGCCTTGTGCGATGGCAAGCAATACCGCATCAGCGTCAAGCGTGAGGCGGGCGGCAAGGTGTCCAACTACCTGCATCATGAAATGATGGTCGGCAGTACCGTGCAACTGTTCCCGCCGTCTGGCGACTTCACCCTTGCCGCCAGTGACAGGCCGCTGGTGCTGATCAGTGGCGGCGTCGGCATCACACCGACCCTGGCCATGCTCGAGGCGGCCCTTGAAACCAAGCGACCGGTGCATTTCATCCACTGTGCGCGCAATGCAGGGGTCCATGCGTTCCGTGACTGGGTCGATGGGCTGGCCCAGCAACATCCTCAACTCAAACGCTTCTATTGCTATGCCGAGGATGATGGTTCGCGCGATGCGAATGCGGTGGGGCTGTTGAGCCAGGAGCTTTTGGGTGAATGGATGCCGGGTGAGCGTGACGTGGATGCGTACTTCCTCGGGCCCAAGGGTTTCATGGCGGTGATCAAGCGTTACCTTAAAGAGCTGGGTGTGCCCCAGCAGCAGAGCCGCTATGAGTTCTTCGGGCCGGCGGCAGCTCTGGAGTGATCTACTGACTGTTCTGACCCCATTGCCGCCAGGCCGGCTCCCACAGGTACGCTGCCGTACCTGTGGTTTCTGGGCTGCTTTGCATATAAAGGAAAGATGAATCGTGCCAGCCATCTTTCATCGTTAATCGTCCTTTAATCACTGTATCCTTCACTCCCGGGTGTCGAGGGGCTTGCCCCTGCGCGGCGCCCGGGCAGCCGCTTTTTTACCGGCCAACGTTGAACCGACGTCACACCTGCCGGTCTCAAGCCCACTCCGGATAGCCCTCGCAGTGCTGTCTTGCCGCTTCCTCGACACGCTAACGGTCAGACCTGCGTGTAGACTTGCGCCAGGCAGGTGGACCACGCTGCCCCTATCCATCGAAGGAACCGGCAATGAACGAACAAACATCGCGCCTGAATCGGGAACGGCGCTTTCTGGTGCTGCTGGGGGGGATCTGTCTCGCCCTGATCGGTGGCGCTCTGTACATGCAGGTGGTGCTCGGCGAAGCCCCCTGCCCGTTGTGCATCCTGCAACGCTATGCCCTGCTGTTCATCGCCGTGTTTGCCTTCATCGGCGCAGCGATGCCCGGGCGGCGCAGCCTGACGTTGTTCGAAGGGCTGGTGGTGCTGAGCGCAATTGGCGGAATCGTTGCGGCCGGCAACCATGTGTATATACTCGCCAACCCCATGGTCAGTTGCGGTATCGATACCCTGCAGCCGATCGTCGACGACCTGCCGCTGGCCAAGCTCTGGCCGCTCGCATTCCAGGTCGACGGTTTCTGCAGCACGCCATACCCGCCGATCCTCGGTTTGTCCCTGGCGCAATGGGCACTGATGGCGTTCGTGCTGACGGCCATCCTGGTTCCGCTGGGCATCTACCGCAATCGGCGCCAGCCTTAGACATAAGTCCCGAATTTGCTGTGGTCTTTTGCACCCACAGAGAAGAGGGAAAAGTCGCCTCCCGCTTGATCCAGATCAACCACAAAGCCTTGCGCAATGCGGGTTTGAGGCCTATCAAGCGGGGTGCGACAAACTGTCGCGAAGTTGAATTTTTGACCAGTATTGTTACGCATTCTGTAAAAGACTGTTGCTCAATAAGTCATAGTCAAGGGTTGGCGACCTCACTACAATCGCCCCCAATTTCCGTTCGGCACTGCTTGCGAGTCGCAGGATTGAAGGAAGCCCCAGCGCTTTCTTTTGCTGACTTCGTCAAGTTTCGCCCAGCGGCGATACCGGGCGGATACCCCTCCGCGTTTTCCCGCACCAAATGGACTTGGTCTGAAGTACAGGCCTGTTGCCTACGAAACCATAAGCACCGCTAACACGCTTGAGCCAAGGTCCTGCAGTCGGACCCCAGGCAGGAGCGTATTCGGGCGCGAAATGCCTCACTTGGCAGGACGAAGTGTTGGCTACCAAAACACAAATTGCATTGAAGCAAGCTGATCTAGAGGTCGTGAGATGAGTAAAAAGCGTTACCCCAGACTGTTTGGCATATTGCCCTTTTTAGGCATGCTTTTACTCAGCGGGTGCAACTGGACCCTGCTCGACCCGAAAGGTCAGGTCGGCATTGAGCAAAAGAACCTCATCCTCATCGCTACCGGCCTGATGCTGCTGGTGGTGATCCCGGTCATCATCATGACCGTGGCCTTCGCCTGGAAGTACCGTGCTTCCAACAAGGCGGCCACCTACACCCCGGACTGGTCGCACTCGACCAAGATCGAGGCTGCTGTGTGGATCATCCCGATCCTGATCATCATTGCCCTGGGTTATGTCACCTACAAGTCCACCCACAAGCTGGACCCATACCGTCCGCTGGATTCGGACGTGAAGCCGATCCAGATCGACGTGGTCGCACTGGACTGGAAGTGGCTGTTCATCTACCCGGAGCAGGGCATCGCGACGGTCAACAAGATCAACTTCCCGGCTAACACCCCGGTCAACTTCCGCGTCACCTCCGACGCCGTGATGAACTCGTTCTTCATCCCGGGCCTGGGCGGCCAGATCTACGCCATGGCCGGCATGACCACCAAGTTGCACCTGATCGCCAACGAAAACGGCGTGTTTGACGGTATCAGCGCCAACTACAGCGGTGCTGGCTTCACCGGCATGAAATTCAAGGCTACTGCCACTTCCCAGGAAGACTTCGACAAGTGGGTCGCCGAAGTGAAGCAGTCGCCTCTGAAACTGGGCAAGGCCGAGTACGAAGCACTGGCCAAGCCTAGCGAATACAACCCAGTCGCGCTGTACAGCGAGGCGCCAGCGGAGCTGTTCCAGACCATCGTCGACAAGTACGAAGGCATGAACCGCGGCAAGCCGGTCCACGAAGAAGCAGGCAGCAAAGATCTGGCCACCACCACGGGTGTGGAATCGAGTACGCAACCAGCTGCCGGTGCAGAGGAGTAAGAGATGTTCGGTAAATTAAGCCTGGAGGCGATACCCTATCACGAGCCGATAGTCATGGTGACGCTTGCCATGATCGCGCTCGGCGGTATCGCTGTCGTCGGCCTTATCACCTATTTCCGCAAGTGGACCTACTTGTGGACCGAGTGGCTGACCACGGTCGACCACAAGAAAATCGGGGTGATGTACATCATCGTCGCGATGGTCATGCTGCTGCGCGGCTTTGCCGACGCCATCATGATGCGTACCCAGCTGGCTGCTGCTACCGGCGGCTCCGAAGGCTACCTGCCGCCTGAACACTATGACCAGATCTTCACCGCTCACGGTGTGATCATGATCATCTTCATGGCGATGCCGTTCTTCACCGGCCTGATGAACCTTGCGGTTCCTCTGCAGATCGGTGCACGTGACGTTGCCTTCCCGTTCCTGAACTCCCTGAGCTTCTACCTGCTGCTGGCAGGCGTGCTGCTGGTCAACATCTCGCTGGGCGTTGGTGAATTCGCCAAGACCGGCTGGGTTGCCTATCCGCCGCTCGCGGGCATTCAGTACAGCCCTGGGGTGGGTGTCGACTACTACATCTGGGCGCTACAGCTATCCGGATTGGGTACGACACTAACCGGTGTGAACTTCCTCGTCACCGTGATGAAGATGCGCGCACCTGGCATGAAACTGATGGACATGCCGATCTTCACCTGGACCTGCACCTGGGCCAACGTGCTGATCGTCGCTTCCTTCCCGATCCTGACCGCTGCACTCGCACTGCTGACTGTTGACCGTTATCTGGACTTCCATATTTTCACCAACGAGCTTGGTGGGAACCCGATGATGTACGTCAACCTGTTCTGGGCGTGGGGTCACCCTGAGGTTTACATCCTGATCCTGCCGGCCTTCGGCGTGTTCTCGGAAGTGACTTCGACCTTCTCCGGCAAGCGTCTGTTCGGCCACCACTCGATGATCTACGCATCGGGCGCGATCGCCATCCTGGGCTTTGCCGTATGGCTGCACCACTTCTTCACCATGGGTGCCGGCGCCAGCGTCAACACCTTCTTCGGCCTGGCGACGATGCTGATCTCCATTCCGACGGGTGTGAAGCTGTTCAACTGGCTGTTCACCATGTACCAGGGCCGTGTGCGCTTCACCGCACCGATGATGTGGACCCTGGGCTTCATGATCACCTTCTCCATTGGTGGCATGACCGGCGTTCTGCTGGCTGTTCCAGGTGCTGACTTCGTGCTGCACAACAGCCTGTTCGTTATCGCTCACTTCCACAACGTGATCATCGGTGGTGCGGTATTCGGCTACATTGCCGGCTTCGCCTTCTGGTTCCCGAAAGCCTTCGGCTTCACCCTGAACGAGAAGTGGGGCAAAGCTGCCTTCTGGTTCTGGATCTCGGGCTTCTACGTTGCATTCATGCCGCTGTATGCCCTGGGCTTCATGGGCATGACCCGTCGTCTGAACCACTCCGACAACCCGCTGTGGGAACCCTACCTGTACGTTGCCGTCGTCGGCGCCGTGCTGATCCTGTTCGGTATCGCTTGCCAGCTGATCCAGATCTACGTTTCGGTCCGCGACCGCAACCAGAACCTGGACGTGACCGGCGACCCATGGGGCGGCCGTACCCTGGAATGGTCGACTTCGTCGCCACCTCCGTTCTACAACTTTGCCCACATGCCTGAGAAAGTTGGCCTGGACTGCTGGCACGAAGCCAAGGAAGCCGGTGTTGCCTACAAGGCACCGAGCAAGTACGAGCCGATCCACATGCCGAGCAACACTGCTACCGGCTTGTTCATGGGCCTGTTCCTGACCGTCTTCGGCTTCGCCTTCATCTGGCACATCTGGTGGCTGGTGGGCGCGAGCCTGGTTGCGACCATCGCTGTCTTCGTTCGCCACGCTGCGCGTGACGACCAGGGCTACATGGTTCCGGCCGAAGAAGTGGCGCGCATCGAAGGCGAGCGCATGAAAGCGCTGGCCAAAGCAGGTGCTCTGCCTGCCGGCGCACGTGTCGAATCGTTTGAGCGGGTGTAATCAATGTCCAGTCAAGTAATCCACGGCGCTGCTCATGGTCACGACCATGGGCACGACGATCACCACCACGACTCGGGCCAGATGACCGTACTCGGTTTCTGGCTGTACCTGATGACCGACTGCATCCTGTTTGCGTCGCTCTTCGCCACCTACGCGGTGCTGTCCGGCAGTTTTGCCGGCGGCCCGTCGGGTCATGACATCTTCCAGCTTGATTTCGTAGCTGTAGAAACGCTGTTCCTGCTGCTGTCCTCGATCACCTTCGGCTTCGCCATGCTGAAGATGTTCGACGGCAAGAAAGCAGGCGTGCTGGGCTGGTTGGCAGTGACCTTCCTGTTCGGTGCTGCGTTCATCGCGATGGAAATCTACGAGTTCCATCACCTGATCGCTGAGGGCTACGGCCCGCAGCGCAGTGGCTTCCTGTCGGGCTTCTTCGCCCTGGTAGGTACCCACGGCCTGCACGTGACCGCCGGCCTGATCTGGATGGCAATCATGATGTACCAGATCAACAAGCACGGCATCACGCCGACCGCCAAGACCCGCATGAGCTGCCTGAGCCTGTTCTGGCACTTCCTGGACGTGGTCTGGATCTGCGTATTCACCGTCGTTTACCTGCTGGGGGTTCTGTAATGGCTAACGCACACGACACTCATCACGAAGGTAACCACGGCAGCGTGAAGTCCTACATGATCGGCTTTGTACTGTCGATCATCCTGACCGCGATCCCGTTCGGCCTGGTGATGTACCCGAGCCTGCCGAAGAACCTGACCGTCCTGATCGTGGTGGCCATGGCCGTCATCCAGGTGGTAGTGCACCTCGTGTACTTCCTGCACATGGACCGCTCGAAAGAGCAGCGTTCCAACGTGTCGACGTTCCTGTTCACCACCATGGTGATTGCACTGCTGGTCGGCCTGTCGCTGTGGATCATGTTCAGCATCCACTACGAAATGATGGCCAAGTGAGGTAAGACTGCATGTCCGTTAAGCACTTTATCCAAATCACCAAACCGGGGATCATTTTCGGTAACGTGCTTTCCGTGGCAGGCGGTTTCTTCCTTGCCTCGAAGGGCCATGTAGACTTCGCCCTGTTCCTGGCGGTGGTCATAGGTACGTCCCTGGTGGTTGCGTCCGGTTGTGTGTTCAACAACTGCATCGACCGCGACATCGATATCAAGATGGAACGTACCAAGAACCGCGTCATGGTCCAGGGCGGCATGTCGCTGACCCTCGCGCTGGTCTACGCCACCCTCCTCGGGGTGGCGGGCTTCAGCCTGCTGTATGTCCAGGCCAACCCGCTGTCGGCGTTCTGTGCGCTGATCGGGTTCATCGTCTACGTCGGTTTCTACAGCCTCTGGCTGAAGCGCAAATCGGTGCACGGCACCTTGGTTGGCAGCCTGTCCGGTGCCATGCCTCCGGTGATCGGTTACTGCGCCGTTAGCAACAGCTTCGACCTGGCGGCAGTGACCCTGCTGGTGATGTTCAGCCTGTGGCAGATGCCGCACAGCTTCGCGATCGCAATCTTCCGCTTCAAGGATTACAGCGCCGCCAACATTCCGGTCCTGCCGGTGGCACGCGGTATTCTTGCGGCCAAGAAGCAGATCGTGCTGTACGTGCTGGCCTTCGTGCTCGCTACCCTGATGCTCACCCTCGGCGGTTATGCCGGCCTCGGCTACCTGGCCGTGGCAGCTGCCATGGGCCTGTACTGGCTGTACATGGCCTGGGGTGGTTACAAGGCCGAGGACGACAGCAAGTGGGCCCGCAAGGTATTCGGCTTCTCCATCCTCACCGTTACCGCCCTGAGCGTGATGATGGGTGTGGACAGCCAGACCGCTGCGGACGTGCTGATGACCTACGCACGCTGATACATTCGCCTGTTACACGAAAACCCCGGCCATGTGCCGGGTTTTTTTTTCGATTCTGGCCCTATCATCGGCTTGGAAACATAAATCTCTGATTTTCAAAAAATACATCTGAAAAGTTCTAACAAAACAGGGTTATGTCCTTTACAGTCATGCTGTTTCGGCATTATCTTCTGATTCAGGCCGCCACATCGGCCAGCGTCGCTCGGACGGTTCCGGGCGCTTACGTACTCAGAGGAAACCATGGCCAACCCTGGTTCGCCGCGCCGCTTTGCGCGCATCGATCGTCTCCCCCCATACGTCTTCAACATCACTGCCGAGCTCAAGATGGCCGCCCGCCGCCGTGGCGAGGACATCATCGACCTGAGCATGGGTAACCCCGATGGCGCTACCCCGCCGCACATCGTCGAGAAGCTGGTGCAGGTTGCCCAGCGTGAAGACACCCACGGCTATTCCACCTCTCGCGGCATCCCGCGCCTGCGCCGGGCCATTTCCAACTGGTACAAGCAGCGCTACGAGGTCGACATCGACCCGGAAAGCGAAGCCATCGTAACCATTGGCTCGAAGGAAGGCCTGGCCCACTTGATGCTGGCCACGCTCGACCAGGGCGACACCGTGCTGGTGCCCAACCCGAGCTACCCGATCCACATCTACGGCGCAGTGATCGCCGGTGCCCAGGTGCGTTCGGTGCCGCTGGTGCCCGGTGTGGACTTCTTCAACGAGCTCGAGCGCGCGATCCGCGAGTCCATCCCCAAGCCTAAGATGATGATCCTCGGCTTTCCGTCCAACCCCACTGCCCAATGCGTGGAGCTGGACTTCTTCGAGCGCGTGGTGGCCTTGGCCAAGCAGTATGACGTGCTGGTGGTGCACGACCTGGCCTACGCCGATATCGTCTACGACGGCTGGAAGGCACCGTCGATCATGCAGGTGCCGGGTGCCAAGGACATTGCCGTGGAGTTTTTCACGCTGTCCAAGAGCTACAACATGGCCGGCTGGCGGATCGGCTTCATGGTCGGCAACCCT
This sequence comes from Pseudomonas putida, assembly GCF_016406145.1. Taxonomy (NCBI): domain Bacteria; kingdom Pseudomonadati; phylum Pseudomonadota; class Gammaproteobacteria; order Pseudomonadales; family Pseudomonadaceae; genus Pseudomonas; species Pseudomonas putida. The sequence goes on along the minus strand of NZ_CP066306.1, from coordinate 4,813,284 downwards.
GAGCTGGTCAGCGCCCTGGCGCGAATCAAGAGCTACCACGACTACGGCACGTTCACGCCCTTGCAGGTCGCGGCAATCGCGGCGCTCGAAGGTGACCAGCAGTGTGTGCGCGACATCGCCGAGCAGTACCGCCAGCGCCGCAACCTGTTGGTCAAAGGCCTGCATGAGCTGGGCTGGATGGTCGAAAACCCCAAGGCGTCGATGTATGTATGGGCCAAGATACCCGAGCAGTACGCCCACCTGGGGTCGTTGGAATTTGCCAAGAAGCTGCTGGCTGAAGCCAAGGTGTGTGTCTCGCCGGGCATCGGTTTTGGCGATTACGGTGATGACCACGTGCGCTTCGCCCTGATCGAAAACCAGGACCGGATTCGCCAGGCGATACGGGGCATCCGGCAGATGTTCCGGGCTGATGGCCTGAGCCGCAAATAGTGCTGTATCAGGGGCCGCCATGCGGCCCCTGATGTTTGCCGGATCGACGGCAAACTATTTTTCGTTGCCCCTCTTCTCAGCCGACCTGGCTTCGATTACAAATGGCGCCGCGGGCCAGCCCCGATAACAATAACCTTCCCCTTCCGTGCCATCATGTCCGAATACAACCCTTGCCTTGACTGCGGCGCCTGCTGCGGGTACTTCCGTGTGTCCTTCTTCTGGGGCGAATGCCAGTCAGCCGGTGGCGTTGTGCCCGATGACCTGGTGGTGCAGATCAACCCGACCCGGGTAGCCATGATCGGCACCGATGCCAAGCCTTGCCGCTGCGTCAGCCTCAAGGGCGAGATCGGCACCGAGGTGGCGTGCACCATTTACGCCAACCGTTCCAGCCCTTGCCGTGAGTTCGAAGCGTCGTGGGAGGGTGGCGTACACAACCCCAGTTGCGACGATGCACGTGCTGCTTATGGTTTGCCGCCGCTGACGCCACCGGGGGCCAACGAGCCGCATTGGCCGGATGACGGGGCTGAAGTGGCTTGACCACCGCCGACACGGTCATCGTAGGAGCGGCCTTGTGTCGCGAAAGGGTGCGAAGCGCCCTCAGGATTTTAGGGTCGCCACAGGTATCGTTGGGGCCGCTTTGCGGCCCTTTCGCGACACAAGGCCGCTCCTACAACAATCGCATCGCCCGTCATGTGTAAGAAGTTTCTGAACCTGAAACCAAATGCTTCAGAAAGACGGGCTTGGCGAATTATCCTACGATGCGTGTCGGATGCCGCCTGATAGGCGGGGAAGGACTACAGCGATAACTTCACGGTTCGCCCATATGGCGAGCGAGTGTGAGAACTCGTTGTTGGTAGTCGGCCGTTTTTATGGCAGCTGTGCGCGTGCAGGCTTAGGCCTGACCGTGGTGACTCCAACACGGGCTTCTCACCTCGCGCACGGCTGCCACCCCAATCTGTGAGAAGGACCAGGGTGGTTGCTCCTAGAAATGTCATTGGAGTTCACCATGAAAAAAATCGTACCCGATCCACCCGACAGCTTCCCCATTCCCTACATCTCGATAATCGCCGACCTTTCCCTTGAAGATGCCAAGGCCCATGCCGCCGCGCTTATGGACAGCCTTTCGGGCACCATCGAGCTCTACCTCAGCACCGGGGCCGAAGACCAACGCAATGTGTTGCTGGATAACATGGGCATCCTCACCGAGCTCCTGCGGGCCCTTTTCGGCCATATGAGCACGTTGGAGAGGGTGCATGAGTGATGACCTGAAAGCGCGAACCACGGTTGGCCAAGAGACGTTTCTCGATCTGTATGCCATCCAGCCGGGAGTGCCGCTCGATCACGCGTTTGACGAACTTTCCGTTCTGCTTGGGTGCATTCGGCACTTGAGTGAGGAAGCCGAGATGGAGGGCAACCTCGTTGCCGGGAGCGCCGCGCGCATTCTAAGTGCCATGGCCAAGGCGCTGATCAATGACATGGAAATGGGCTTGAACCGCGGGGCCTGAAGCGTGTTCGCCCAGCGCACTTGAGATCGAGCGCCGCCCGCGCGGCGCTCAGTCTTCAATACCCCTTGAAACACCAGGCATGCCCCAGCCCCCCACATGACGTTAAACTGTCATTTCCCCAGCAATGGACAGGAGATGCGGCGTGACCCCACCCCGAAGTTTCCCCACCGACCTCTGCCTCGACAGCCCGCGTCTGCAGTTGCGCCCGATGCGCCACGCCGATGCCCAGCAATGGCTGACGATCATGGCCGACCCCGAGGTCATGCGCTATTGGCACCATGCCCCTTGGCAAGACCTGGCCGAGGCACAAAGCGCGCTGGCTGCCGACCGCGAGGCCTATGCCAATGGTGACCAGCTCAAGCTGGGCATGTACCGCCGTGACACTGGCGAACTGATCGGCATGGTCCAGCTGTTCAACATCGACGACACCTCCCGCCGTGGCGAGATCGGCTATTGCCTGGCCAGCGCAGTGCAGGGCAGGGGCTACATGGACGAGGCACTGACCTGCTTCATCGACTACCTCGCCCATACCCTGCACATGCGCCGCCTGGAGGCCGAGATCGACCCGCGCAACAATGGCTCGGCACGTACGCTGGAGCGCCAGGGCTTCGTCCTTGAAGGCACTTTGCGCGCACGCTGGTGTGTGGCGGGTGAGTTGTCCGACTCGGGCATTTACGGGTTGTTGCTCGAGCCCCCCGTTGCATGACTGCTTTCTACCTCACCTTCAGCCTTGCCCTGTTTTTGCTCGGCCTGTGTTTCGATGGCGCCCTGATGAGCGCCGGCAGGCACATGCCGGCCTTGCAGATGTTGCTGTACGGGCCGTGGGGCGTTCCGTTCGGGCTGTTTCAGTGGTTTGCCAACCCGCTGCTGGCCGTAGCAGTTCTTGCCCACCGGCGTTTTCGCCGCCTGGCGCTGGTAGCCGGGTTGGCTGCGTTGTACCTGGCGGCCAGCAGCTTTGGCATCGAACGGCTGCCGGATAACATCAGCTACGCGTTTCAGGACCGTACCGGCTTTGGTGCCGGGTTTTACCTTTGGCTGGCGTCTATCGTGGTGTTTTGCGCAGGGCAGGCATGGCATGTGTGGAAGGCGCGCAGTGCAGAGGACATGCCGGGTTGGCGCTGGCTCGACGTGGCGCTGATCGCGGCACTGGCGCTGGCGTTGTATGCCGCCACGCAAATGCCATCGCTGCGCTTTGTGCCGGGCAAGGTACTGATGCCTCCTGAGCAGCCGCAGGCGTTTTGATATTGACCAGGAGATGGTGATGAACAAGCAGTATCTGATGGGGTTGGCCTTGGCATGCTGCATACCCGTGGCAATGGCCGAGGACAACTCGCCGAGCTATACCCAGTGCATGGACAAGGCTTCCAGTACGGTGGCCATGAGCAGTTGCATCCAGGCCGAGACCCAGCTGCAGGATGCGCGGTTGAACCGGGCCTACAAGCAACTGATGGGCAAGCTCGAAGCGGAGCCGAAGAAGAGCTTGCGCGATGTTCAGCGCCAGTGGATCGCTTACCGGGATGGCAACTGCAAGTTCCATGTTCAAGCCAGCGGCGGGACGATGGCCCAGTTGGAAGGCGGGATGTGTGTGCTGGACATGACCCGCGAGCGGGCGGCTGAACTGGAGCGGGTGCTCAGCCCTGGGCAGTGATGTTGCCTGTGCGGGCCCCATCGCTGGCAAGCCAGCTCCCACAAGTCAGGTGCTAGCCCTTGCCGGTGTGGGAGCTGGCTTGCCGGCGATGGGCCGCGAAGCGGCCCCTAGCGATTGCGAGCCTTGAGGTACTCGCGCACCTCCACAGCATCCCCTGCAAACTCCACCCGGTCCGCCTTCGCATCACGCTGGTAGGCATACATCGGATCGTAGTATTCCTTCAGCAAGCCCTCGATCCACCCCCGGTGCAGATCGATGCCACCGCTGCGCTGCTGCTCATCCAGCGCCAGGCGCATAATCTCGGACAGGCGCTGGTAGCGCTCGCCACCCAGGCGCTTGTGAATGTTGCTCATGCTCTGCAGCAGGCGCTCGGCGAACAGTCGGCGCCCGAGTTCTTCGCCATGTAGCGCGACGAACTCGGCGCACAGGTTGATCACGTAGTCACGCAGAATGCGTTCGACACGGTTTTCGAAGCTGTCCTCCAGCCACACCAGCGGGTATTGCTGCATGCCCTGGTACAGCTCCAGCGGCACCGTGCAGCTCCCGACAATACGGCCCTCGTCCTCCAGCACGAACTGCTCGATACCACGTGCGCGTTTCTTCAGCACGTCGATGGCCAGCTTGTTCTCGAAGTCGATCTGCGCCGGCTGTGCGGTGGCGCGTTTGCCGAAGCTCGAACCGCGGTGGTTGGCATGGCCTTCAAGATCGATCACGTTGTTCAGCTGGTGCAGCACATCGGTCTTGCCGGTGCCGGTGAGGCCGCCGACCAAAACGAAATCGCATTGCTCCACGGCCTGCTGGGTTGTATCCAGCAGGAAAGTGCGCAGAGCTTTATAGCCACCCTTGATGCGCGGGTAGGCGATGCCCGCTTCGTCGCGCAGCCACTGCTGGACGATCAGCGAGCGCAGGCCGCCGCGGGCGCAGTACAGGTACCCATCGGGGTGGGCCTTGGCAAAGCTGGCCCAGGCATGCAGGCGCTCGCGCTTGAGGGTGCCGCTGACCAGTTGATGGCCAAGGGTGATGGCTGCGGCCTGGCCCTGCTGCTTGTAGCAGGTACCGACCTTTTGCCGCTCCTGGTCGGTCATCAGTGGCAGGTTGACGACGCCGGGGAAGGCGCCCTTGGCAAATTCGACAGGCGCACGCATGTCCATCATCGGCACGTCGTCGAGGAACAACTGGCGAAAGTCGGTGCAGTCGTGGCGCATCAGTTCACCTCGACTGCGTGGCTCTGTCGCTCGGCCAGCAGGCCGATCGGCGCAAGGTCCAGGCCCAGTTCGGCGGCAACGGCAAGGAACGCCTGCTCACCTTCGGGGGTGACCGCCACCAGCAGGCCGCCGCTGGTCTGCGGGTCGCACAGCAGGTGCTTCTGATCGTCGGTCAGCGCGCCGATCTTGTGCCCGTAGCTGTCGAAGTTGCGCAGGGTGCCGCCGGGGATGCAGCCCTCGGCCATGTAGTGCTCGATGCTCGGCAGCCGCGGGACGGCCGCGTAGTCCAGGTGCGCGGTCAGCCCGCTGCCCTCGGCCAGCTCGACCAGGTGGCCGAGCAGGCCGAAACCGGTCACGTCGGTCATCGCCTTGACACCGTCGAGCTTGCCAAAGCGGCTGCCGGGGGTGTTGAGGGTGCACATCCAGTCGCGGGCCAGGCCTTGGTCCTGCTCACGCAGCTTGGCCTTTTTCTCGGCGGTGGTGAGGATGCCGATGCCCAGGGGCTTGGTCAGGTACAGGCGGCAACCGACCGTCGCGGTGTCATTGCGCTTGAGGTGGCGCTTGCTGACCACGCCGGTGACGGCCAGGCCGAAGATCGGCTCGGGTGCATCGATCGAGTGCCCGCCGGCCAGGGGGATGCCGGCTTCGGCGCACACGGCGCGGCCACCGCGGATCACTTCACGGGCCACTTCTGGTGGCAGTACGTTGACCGGCCAGCCGAGGATGGCGATGGCCATCAGCGGGTCGCCGCCCATGGCGTAGATGTCGCTGATGGCGTTGGTGGCGGCGATGCGGCCGAAATCGTAGGGGTCATCGACAATGGGCATGAAAAAGTCGGTGGTGGACACCACGCCGCGTTCATCATCCAGGGCGTATACGGCGGCGTCATCGCGCGAGGCGTTGCCGACCCACAGGTTCGGGTCCAGGGCCTGGGCGCCACTTTCGGCAAGGATCACATCCAGCACCTTGGGGGAGATCTTGCAGCCACAGCCAGCACCATGGCTGTACTGGGTCAGGCGAATCGGCTCGCTCATTACGCACCTCATTTTTCGTGATGCGCGATTGTAGCAAAGCTGGCCTTTGCGTCTGCGCCACTTATAATCCTTCTCCGTCTGCCTATCGCCGACACTTTCCCCGCTATTGAACCGGAGAATCCCATGCTCAAACGCCCTCTGGCGCTCGCCGCCGGCCTCGTGCTGTCCTGCTGTGCCGTTGTAGCGCAGGCCGCTGATACCTTGCGGGTCAGTGCCATTCCCGACGAAGCGCCAACCGAACTGCTGCGCAAGTTCGAGCCGCTGGGCAAATACCTGTCCCAGCAGTTGGGCATGCAGGTGAAGTTCGTGCCGGTGGCCGACTACCCGGCAGTGGTTGAATCGCTGGCCAGCGACCGTCTGGATCTGGCCTGGCTGGGGGGATTCACCTTCGTTCAGGTACACCTCAAAGACCCGACCGCCACACCTTTGGTGCAGCGTGAGCAGGACGCCCAGTTCACCTCCAAGTTCATCACTGCCAACCCGGATGTAAAGAGCCTGGCCGACCTCAAGGGCAAGTCCTTCGCCTTCGGTTCGATTTCGTCCACCTCTGGCAGCCTGATGCCGCGCTACTTCATGCTCAAGGAAGACAACATCAAGCCTGAGGGCTACTTCAGCCGCGTGGCCTATTCCGGCGCCCACGATGCAACCGTGGCCTGGGTCCAGGCCGGTAAGGTCGATGGTGGCGTGCTCAACGCCAGCGTCTGGCAGAAGCTGGTCGATGCCGGCAAGGTCGATACCAGCAAGGTCAAGGTGTTTGCCACCACCCCGACCTACTACGACTACAACTGGACCGTGCGCGGCAACATGGACCCGGCGCTCAAAGACAAGATCAAGCAAGCCTTCCTCGCCCTGGACCCTTCGAACCCGGAGCATAAGAAGATCCTCGACCTGCAGGCCGCCAGCCGTTTCATCGAAACCAAGCCCGAGAACTATCAGGGCACCGAGCAGGCGGCACGTGAGGCCGGCCTGCTCAAGTGACTATCACGCTGCTCGACGCGGGCCTGCGCCACGGCCAGGTTCGCGCGCTTGACTCAGTCTCTGTGCGTATCACCCAAGGTGAGCGGGTCGCGATCATCGGCCCTTCAGGGGCTGGTAAATCCAGCCTCCTGCACCTGATGGCCACTGCCGTACAGCCCAGTGCAGGGCGCCTGGATTTGTTGGGTGAGCAGCCTTGGGCGTTATCGGCAAAGGCTCGCCAGCGTCTGCGCGCCAGGGTCGGCCTGGTACATCAGGCGCCGCCCCTGCCGCCTCGTCAGCGGGTGGTGACTGCTGTACTGGCCGGTCGTCTGGGCCAGTGGGGTACGCTGCGGTCGTTGCTCAACCTGGTGTACCCCACCGATGTGCAGGGTGCACGCCAGGTGCTGGCCGAACTGGGCCTGGCGGAAAAGCTGTTCGTCCAGTGCGGGCAGCTTTCCGGTGGCCAGTTGCAGCGCGTCGGCATCGCCCGCGCGTTGTATCAGCGGCCCGAGGTGCTGCTGACCGATGAACCGGTTTCAGCAATGGACCCCGTGCTGGCCGAACACAGTCTGGCCCTGCTCAACCGCCATGCTCAAGCCTACGGCGTGACGCTGGTAGCCAGCCTGCATGCAGTGGACCTGGCCTTGGCACATTTCCCGCGGGTTATCGGCATTCGTGAGGGCAGGGTGGCGTTCGACTGCTCTGCCGGGGCAGTGACCGAGCAGATGCTCGATGCGCTCTACGCCAACGAGCAGCTGGGGTCGCCATTGCCCCCGGCCCCGGCCCTGGCTGTGCAGATCCCGCGATGCTGAAGGCCAGCGCCCGCGATCCGGCGTTTGTGCCGCGCCTGTTGGTCGCCCTGGTTGCGCTGGCCCTGCTGTGGCCAGGGGCGCAGTTGAGCGAGCTGAACCCAGGCGTGCTGCTGCAAGCGGAAAACCGCCAGCAGATTGCCAGCTTCACCAGCGCCTTCTGGCCGCCGGCGCATGATGGCGAATTTCTCGAACTGCTGTACGAGGCGACCCTGCAGACATTGGCTGTAGCCACTGCCGGCATGGTACTGGCGCTGCTGCTGGCGGTCCCGGCGAGCCTGCTGGCCAGCCGTGCCTTGTCGTTGCGCGCGGCCTCTCGTGGTGGCCGTTCCGGCGCCTGGTCCCGCCTGCTAAGGATGCCGGTGCGCGGGCTGTTGATTTTCCTGCGCAGTGTTCCCGAGATCGTCTGGGCGTTGCTGTTCGTGCGTGCGGTGGGGCTGGGGCCTACGGCGGGGGTGCTGGCGATCGCCATCACTTACAGCGGCATGCTCGGCAAGGTCTATGCCGAAATCTTCGAATCGGTCGACCAGCGCCCGGCGCATGCCCTGCTGCAAGCGGGCAGTGGCCGGCTGACAGCCTTCTTCTATGGCATCCTGCCCAGTGCCGGGACGGAGCTTGTGTCGTACACCGTCTACCGCTGGGAGTGCGCGGTGCGCGCCTCGGTGGTGATGGGTTTCGTTGGTGCCGGGGGCTTGGGGCAGCAGATCGACCTGTCGATGCGGATGTTCGCAGGCGGTGAGGTGGCAAGCATGCTGCTCGCCTTCTTCGGCCTGGTGCTGCTGGCGGACCTGCTCAGCCGCTTCCTGCGGGGACGGTTGGCATGAACCGGGTGATCAATCTGCTGGTGATGGCTGCCTTGGTTGCCGCTGTAATCGCCTCGTTCAGTTATCTGGACCTCGACCTGCAGGCGCTGGTGGGTAACGGCGGGCTGGGGCAGATGGCCGAGTATGCCGGGCGTTTTCTGCATCCGGACGTTACAGGCGAACACCTGCAAGCGGTGGGGCGCGGTGCCCTGGAAACCCTGGCCATGTCCGGGCTGGGTACGCTGCTGGCAATGGTGCTGGGCATGCTGTTGGCATTACCCGCAGCGGGCCGCTTCGGTTGGCCGCTGCAAGCTGCGGCGCGCCTGCTGCTCAATGCCCTGCGTGCCGTTCCCGAGCTGGTGTGGGCAGCACTGATGGTACTGGCGGCAGGGCTTGGCCCCAACGCCGGGACGCTCGCGTTGGCACTGCATACGGCAGGTGTGCTTGGCCGGTTGTACGCCGAGGCGCTGGAAAATACCCCGGTCGAGCCAGCGGCGGCGATCCGCCTGCAAGGTGGCGGGCAACTGGCGGCGTTCTGCTTCGGCACCTTGCCCAACCTGTGGCCGCAGTTGCTGGCCTACAGCTTGTACCGCTGGGAAAACAACATCCGTATGGCCAGTGTGCTTGGGCTCGTTGGCGCAGGGGGGCTGGGGCAGATGCTCTATACCACCCTGAGCCTGTTCCAGGAGGCCCAGGCCAGCACGGTGATCTTGGCCATGCTGGTCCTGGTGCTGTTGGTGGACGTGTTCAGTGATGTCATGCGCCAGCGTTATGTGCGGGCCTGAACGCATCAGCCCCTAATTCCCCGCACTGCGCTTCACGTTGCATCGACTCCAGGTTGCGCTCGATGGTCTCGCAGATGGTATCCATCTGGATCTGGTGTTCACTGAAGCGGAACGGGCTCTGCAGGTCGGTGCCGATCCGCTCGATGGCTAGCAGCATGAACCCGACCACGGTAGACGCCAGTGGCGTGAACCAGCCCAGCGATTCGACCAGACCCACGGGCACGATCAGGCAGAACAACGAGATGAACAGCCGCGGAAAGTACACGTAAGGGTAGGGCAGTGGCGTGTTGGCGATACGCTCCATGCCGCCTTGGGCGTTGGACAGGTCCACCAGCGTCGATTCGAGCCGCGCCAGGCGAATGCTGTCCAGCCGCCCGGCCTTGTATTCGCGGGCGAGCAGGGCTGCCGAACCGCTGAGGATATCGTTGGCGAAATTGTTCGAACGGTTGCGCCGCTCGAACTCCCCGGGCGGGATGAACGCCATCAGTTCGTCGGGGCAGGCTTGGCCTTTGAGGTGCGCCGCCAGGCAATTCACATAAGCAATATGCCGGCGCAACAAGGTGGCCTTGATTGGGTTCAAGCCGTCATCCGGGTCGTCGATCAGCGTCAGCGTCTGCCGGGCGAAGCTGCGTGAACTGTTCACCAGCGCGCCCCACAAGGTGCGCGCCTCCCACCAGCGGTTGTAGGCACTGCTGTTGCGAAAACTCACCAGCACCACCAGCGCCGAACCCAGCAATGTCAGCGGGATCAGCGGTAGAGTAAATTTGCTGTTCAAGAACAGCATGAAATCGATGGTGACCAGCACGTCCCAGATCAGCAGCCAGAACAGCGACCAGCCGATGTAGCCGAAGGTTTTCACCACCAGGCGATACTTGCGGGCGATGATTTCTTTCACGCGGGGAACCTCGACAGGGGGATGCAGGATCGGACGTCGAGGGTCGAATAAGGTTCGGTGGTGGATGTTGCAAGAAGTTTTGATTCCGCCAACGCGACCCTTTTGCCATCCGGCGCCTGCCATGGCAGGTCCCTTTGCATGAGTCGTGCTGGCCTCATCATATGCCAGGCTGAGCAATGTGCCTGAGCTCAGGTTCAATTCAAGGCTTGGCGGCGACCACGACATACCCCTTGACTGCGGCAGGCGCGGCCTTGGGCTTCGTTTTATTGGCCAGATACTGGAACCTGCGCCATTCCTTGTCGATTTCGCTAAACGACATGAACACGCTGATACGTTCTTTGTCGGCAAGGTCGGGCCGGTTGCGCGCATCGATTTCATCTTTGGCGATGAACGCGACATTGATCCCAACGACCTTGCCGTCATCGGCGAACACCGGGCCACCGGACATGCCTTTGACCATCGGGCCATCGTGCACCGAATAGAACACGCTGCCTGGCGTGCCTTCCAGGCGTACCAGTGAAGCCAGGGTTTGGCCTTTGCCCTGCACCGGCATCATCAGGCTGTTGAAGCCGACCGCTGTCACGGACTCGCCCGGCACATACTGGCGCCAGAGCGGCACCCGGGCAGCCTTGTGCTTGAAGAACACCACATCACCCAGGCCTTCATGAACCACGTTGCGCAGGAAGGGGGTGTGCTTGGCGGTTACCGCATAGTCTTCGTTCCACTGGATGGCAGTGGCCATCAGCAACATCGGCAGCGGTGCACCGGAGGTGACCACGAAAGCCTGATCGTAGACGGGGTCTGACACGTAGGACGTTGGCACTCCATTGCACCCACTGAGCAGCATCATTGCTGCCAGGCAGGGCACAGTTGATTTCATGATTTGCACGAGTATTGAGAAATGGGAGCGCGACTATGGCTAAGTGCTATTACGCTATCAATACTTTCTGTGTATATCCGACGAATGACATCTTAGGTGGGGGTGACGGTGCTGGCCAATAGAATCCAGGCATGGCTGGAGATGCCGTGGTCATTGGGGTGGCGTCAAAATCGGCAGGGTTGAAAAGGGCTTTCGGTGATGGGTGAGCTGGTGTCAGCTCGTTGAGCTGCGTTGAGCTGCGTTGAGCTGCATTGAGCTATATTGAGCTGCATTGAGCTATATCCGGAGACGCCATGACAGTGCCAAACAAGATTCTGAGAGTGCTTCAGAACGATCAGAGCCTAAGATCGCGCGAGATCGCCGAGCGTCTCGATGCGAGTTGGTCCACAGTCAAGCGTCACCTCGATGCGTTGTTGGAGGCAGGTCAGGTTCAGCGGGAGAAGGACGGACGCATCACGCGTTATCGCCTGGTCACAGCAGTTGCCCAATTACCAGATAGTGCGCCTGCGCAGCCTCTTTCTGCTGAGCTGCCTTGGTCGCCTGCGAGTCTCGCCCTGCGCAAGTCTTTGACTCGTCCATTGGCAATGCGCGAAGTCGTCACCTATCACCGCGACCTTGTAGACAGCTACCAGCCGAACCAGACTGCCTGGCTGTCACCCAGCTTGACGGTTGTACTCGAGGCTGAAGGGCGGATGAGGGGGCAGCAGCCAGCCGGCACCTACGCGCGCAAAGTACTCGAACCTTTGTTGATTGACCTGTCATGGTCCTCGTCACGCTTGGAAGGCAACCGCTATACGCTGCTCGACACCCAGAGGCTGTTCGAAAGTGGTGTGACGCAGGGGGATCTGGATGCGGTCATGTTGCTCAATCACAAGGCGGCCATCGAATTCATGGTCGAGGCAGTGCCGGAATACGGGCTCAACTCAGCCGTGATCCGCAACTTGCATGGCTTGCTGATGCAGGATCTGCTGGCAGACAGCAATGCCCTGGGCAGTATTCGCCAGACAGTAGTGAACATCAGCGGTACGACCTATTTCCCAACCCAGGTGCCCTCACTGTTGGAAGAGATGTTCGAGTTGATACTCGACAAGGCGCGTCAGATCAAGAATCCCATCGAGGCGGCATTCTTCTTGTGGATAAACCTGGCCTACCTGCAACCGTTCGAAGATGGCAACAAACGCACAAGTCGATTGGCGGCGAACATACCGCTGATGCTCTACAACTGCTCGCCTTTGTCGTTCCTTGACGTAAACCCGCAGGGCTATGCTCTGGCGATGATGGGGGTGTACGAGCAGCGTGACATGGCGATGGCGGCGGATCTGTTTGTCTGGGTCTATCGCAGGTCGATCAGCAAGTATGGCGTGATGCTTGAAGCAATGGGGGTTCCGGACCCTGTTCGCCTGCAGTATCGAGAGGTGTTGAACGAGGCGATTGGTGCCGTCGTACGTGACAGGCTGACAGCCGGTTCAGTGGTAGCCGGGCTGCCTCTTTCAGAGGACGAGAAAAGGCAGTTTCAGCCTTTATTGCAGGCTGAACTGGATATCCTGGCGCTGCACAACTGCGCCAGGTATCGGCTGACCATGAGACAAGTAACGGAGTGGATCAAGGCAGGGCGACCCTCATGATTTCACGTGCCTGGTTATTGAACCCTTGCCCCGTTTTTGCAAGATGGTAGGGAGAGCCCTCTGGTCAAACCGCAGGCATAAAAAAACCGACCATAAGGTCGGTTTTTTCCGGATCTTGGTGCCCGAGGGAGACTGGGAGTCTATTGGTTTTGTCCAGTGTTTATTGGGATTTTCTGCAGGTTGAAATTTCTCCTACTCACAATCCTACTCACATTTCACCGAGTGGGTTGTTCCTGGGCTTCGTCCGTGTCCAAGTCTTTAACCCATTGCTCCATCATTTCGCATAGTTCGCGGGTAGTTGGGAATTTTGCCGCAAGCCAGGTGGAGGGAACGAACACATGGCCATCAGACATGGCATAGGGGGTGTCATCGATCTGCGTGCAAATCAGCACCACCTGTTCATCACCAGCGAAGGCCGCCGGAACAAAGATTGTCCCGGTGTTGGAGATAGCCACGGTCAACATCCACCAGGGCACCCCTTTGTTCCCTTGAAATTCCACCCAATCCAATTCCACGTTCACCTTCCCTGCTTGAAAAGATCGCCCTCGGACTACAACGATGCGGGCACCCGATCCTACCGTAGATATCCACTGCGCGTTGCACCAACGTCGGTTTGTTTGAGGGGTTGTCCTACCGGTAGGTACGGGAGACGAGTTGGTTAGGTATTTTTCCGGCCAAACCCCCTATTTATGGGGCTTTGCCTGCTTTGAGGAAACAACAACCAACCCCTCAACTTGGGTCATACATAGCGAAGAAGCGGGGCCCGAATTACCCCCTATGGGCGGTATTGCCGGGAGTACCTTTGGGTGGGGAGGGGCGCCCGAGGGGCGATATCGGTTTGCCCGTGGTGGGGCGTGTTGAGCGGCCGTCAGTGATGCCATGAATTGTCCAGTTGTGCCCATTTCATGCAGTCGTGCCCATGTATAAGTGTGGGCACGACTGGGGCACGAGTGCAAAACCGACGTAAAGCCCCATCGTGAGCCCGGACAGGGCGCCTGTGTAACTGCGCTAAATGCCTCGCAGATCAGCGCCAAAGCCCGGTATCGCCCGGTACATCGCCGAGACAGAGAGAGGTGGGGTTATCGTCCAAGGCCAGCAAGGGCGCGGCTTCCAGCGATTCCGTGTGTCCATCCCAAGGGAGGATGCAGGAAGGTGGGGAATGAATCAGATTGAAGCCCAGTGCGTCTAAATGCTCGTGCCAACCCTCCAACGCACGCCTTTTCAAGCCCTCGGCAGTGGTGTGGATGTAAGTGGCATCAAGATCTTTCATCGCGTGATTCAGCAGCATTTCTCCCACCATGTAATCCACACCTAGGTCAGTCCACGCAGTGCGAGCCACCTTACGCAGATCATGGCTGGACCATTCTGCTTTGGCTAAGTCGGTGAACAGGTTGCTGGCCTTGCTCGCGCTAATAGCCGAGCCTGCATTGCCTGGAAACAGCAGCGGCCCATTGTAGCCATCCGTCTGCTGCCGAACTCGATACCGATGCAGCAGTGCGCAGGCCTGGGCCGATAGCGGCAACTTGTGCTCAGCCTTAGTCTTGGTGTCGCATGCCGGGATGAACCATTGGCCACTTTCGAGGTTGATGTTGCGCCAGCGCGCCAACCGGGTTTCGCCCAATCGGGTGCCGTGGCACAGCATCATTAATGCCAGCATCACTCCTGCCGGCTCGCCCTCAAAGCCATCCGCCAGATCACTCAGCAACGCTGGCAGATCGTCGCCACGCAGGCGAGCAGGCTTGGGCTTGATCCGAGTTCGGACAAAATCGGTGTACTTGAGACTTTCCATTGGATTAACACGGAGCATGTCCAGCCGCATCGCTTGGCGAAATGCCACTGCGAGTACTCCATACACTGAGCGCACAAACGAGAGCGCATAGCGCTCCTGCATAGGCCACATTATGCGGCGGTCCAATTCGGACTTGGTCACGTTGTTAAGCGGAAGGTCACCCAGGCACGGGATTAGATGGCAATTCAATGCAGATTTGGCGCTGGCCTTGCGCTTCACCGACAAACCACGATCACGCGCCATCCGGTCCAACCACCACACCAGCAGTTCACCGACCGTGCGCCAGTTGGTGGTGGTCGATGTCGCCGAAACATCCAGCGCCCTCCGAGCCAAAATTTCGGGGAGTGTGGCTAGCAGGGTCTTTGTGTTGATACCGGGGTAACTACCGGCTTTACGCCATACCTGATCTACAACGACGTGCCACGCTCCGCGAGTGCGATCAGTTGTGGAATAGCGGAAGCGAATTTCTCGATGACGGGAGTCGCGCAGTTGACGAACTTCGCCGCCAGCATGGCGGCGAATCTCGGCGTCACTAATAGTGACGGTAAGGGTTTTAGCCTTAGGAAGGGACATTGCGCACGGGCACTCAGGACCCGGTTTTGACTTTGGCGCGCGCCAAGCCGCGATAGTCTAACGGCGCCACGCCGGCATCGATCCGTACCTTGAGGCTAACCCCATCTACGGTCCAGCCTTCCTGCTCCTCCAAGTAGGGCGTATCAACGCCATCCAGGTAGGCCACTTCGATGGTATCCGCGCCCTGTTCTGCCGCCACGTACCAGTACGGTGTCGCCACCCGATCCAGGCGACTCTCAACGATCAGTTCGCCCATTTTGTTGACGGGGTTGGCTATCCCGCTGTTGTAGTCTGCGCCTGGAACCGAGGAGCTATTGAGTACCTGCATGGCAGCTGACTCCAGGCCGGCCGGGACGATGACGAAAGCGGGCGAAATATTCAGAGCTGTATCGAAGTCATCCTTCTGCAAGCGCATCTTGCGGCGCAGTTCACCCAGGATTACCGGAGACATTGCGGCAGCCGATTCATCGGTGTTGCCGTGATCAGCACCAAACAGTGGTTTGCCGTCCACGAAGGCCGCATTGGTGGTCAGCACTGAATAGACCAAGTCGCCGATGGTGCGACTAGCCGAGCGGCCTAGGTGAGCTGGCAAAGTGCTGAAGGCGCTCAGGTCGTCGTTGATGATCGCTTGGCGCGTGATGCTGAACAGGCCGCCATAGGTAGCCAGAGCGATGGGGGCGCCCCGGTCGTTGCAGGTGACGTACTTGTACTCTGCACCCTCTGGAACTTTTGGCAGCGTCGGGAAACCAGAAATGCCCACGCGGCGGGCAGGGTGGAAATTGCTCAGCGAGCCTTTCTTGGTCCAGCGCTGGAACGTCTCACCACTGGCCTCCCAGCCGCGCAGCATGGCTTTTCCAGAAACGTCCATCAGCACGTTGCCAAAATCGCTACTCATGTGGGTGAAGGCCGCGCCGACCAGCTGCATTTTCGAGCCGTAGCCGGACACGCCTACACCGCGCTCGATGAGCGAGGCGCGGGCCATCTCGGCTAAGGTCATGGTGCGGAAGGGGTTGCGGTTATCTTGAGCTTGGGCAAGGCCAAGGCGAGTGGTCAGAGCATCGACCATGCCGTCTCGCACGATGTTGCCGTTACTCACGTAACCGGGGGTCGAGTAGGCCGATTGAACGTTGCATGGCGTTGTGTCCGCACCCAGGGCGGCCAGGATTGCTTCGCCTGCTTGCTTTGTGCTGTAGCTCATGAATTCTTTACTCGCTTTAATGCGCTGGACACCTTCGTGACTCTCAAAACCTGCTGTGAGGAAATTGAGCATTTTCAGCCGGTGTGTGTGGTGTGCTTCGCGGCTGTTGTCGAGTCGTTGTCGGCAGCGCGTAGCGGCTTCAGGGGTTTGGATAACGCGCTCGATGAACGCCATGGCTGTGGCGGCCATGCGCGGTTTGCTGCGCTCGGAATTGTCGACTCGGTGGGCGAAGCCGGCATCGACAGCCTCATAGCTGTTGAACCAGGTTTCAGCGCCCATGATGGCGGTGATTTTTTCTGCGCTCAGGCCCGTGCGTTCGGTGTAAAGCGCGGTCATTTCCCGGCTGGCAACGTCGAGCGTATCGGCGGTTTTGCGCATTTCGTCCGCATCTCCTGATGCGACCGTCCAGGGGTTATGGACCATCATCAAGCTGTGCTCAGCCATCACGATCTCATCGGCGGCAAGCGCCACGAGAGTTGCCGCACTGGCGCATAGACCGTCGACGATGGCGGTGACGCGTCCCGTATGTTTTCGCAGGACGGTGTAGATCGCCAAGGCATCGGTGACGCTGCCGCCTGGGCTGTTGATTTGTACCGTGATCGGCATCTGGCCCACTACGATAGCCTTGACCCTCTGCGCGGTGGCGGCATCGATTACGTCATAGATTTGCAGGTCCATGCTCAGCCCTCGGCGCGAGTGGCTTCATCGCTAGCGGGTTGTTCCCAAGGGCGAGGCATGGGCGCGGCGACATGGTCACACCACTTGCGGATCGCGTGACGGGCCAGGGCGGGGAGCGAGAATACGGGGGCGTGTTCCCCGGCCTGGGCATCAATGCGGCGTTTGAGTTGTTCGAGGTCGCGGATGCAGCCTTCGTCCAGGTGAATGGTCATACGTTTTTCTGTCATGGGGTTTCTCCGTGTACTTTCTGAACTGCTGATAAATGTCAGCAATGTGAGAAAGCACACATTGGAGAATCCACGCTTGCCGCTCAACGCGGTACTTAGTCAACCTTGGACGGTTTTATCCAGATAGCTCTGGATATCGGCGACTTTGTAGAATCTACGGTTACCGCGACGCATGAAGGGGAGCGGTGATTGTCCTGCCGCCGCCAAACGTCGTAGATAGGAGTGGGCATAGCCGACAAGTGCAGCAGCAGCGAATTCAGGAACTAGTCCGCCAAGCAGGGGAATCACATCCATCGCCTCTAGGCGTGCCCGAATTTCTTCTTCAATCGTATTCACATTACCTCCGTCCCGGCCATTGCCGGCGGACTTTTGAGAAAGCGTCGTTACGCGTAACGGGATTGCTTAACATCATGCAAATGACTCGTTTGGCATCAAGGCATGGCTCGCGCTTATTGGTCGTGAGTCTGCGGGCGCTGGGAATAACGCATAGTCTCCATGGGCTTGGGGTAGCGACCAGGTGACCAATGTCTCCCCTCCGAATCCAGATCGCGCGGTTACCACAGAAAGCCGCTCACGAGCCCTGCGAATCTGCTTCTGGGTGTAGCCGTTGTCGGTCATCAATTTTTTTGCTTCGCGGCCAGTTATAGGGCCAGCGCTCAGAATCCGTCTTAACGCCTCTGCAGGGTCATCGCCGTCTTCCAATCTTTCGTCATCGGATGCTTCAACATCGCCCAGAATCTCGCGCGCAGTTCCCTCAATCGCAGAGCCCCAGACGACCCGTGTCGTTTCAATTCCATCGCTGATATCACAAGGCTCAATCGTGTAGGACACGCCGCCTTCATCGGTACCGATGTTGGACTTAGCGCGAGCTAAGACACGGGCATCTGATCCCTCCTGTTTGGCCGCAACCAACACGGTTCGGGCCAGAGCGGAGAAAGCCTGTGAACCAATCACTCGATCCGCAGGTGACGAGCCCAAGCCGCCCTTTGCAAAGTGGGAAATACCGACCACAGCGCAGTTGTTCTGCTCGGCAAAGTCTACGACCCCCTGCAATGCTCGCCTCACGTCATTGGCTTTGTGCATGTCCCCTTTTACCGCGCTGACAATGGGGTCAAGCATCAGAAGGGACACGCCGCCTATGTCATCCGCAGTCGCTCGAAGCAGCGCAATGTCATTGGCCGGGTCGAACGGGTCAGCATCGCCCTGAGCGTTGGTGCGACCCTGGATGATGTACACCCGGCTCATATCAGCTCCAGCAGCGGTCAGGCGTGGGATCAACGTATCGGCTGGATCATCCTCACTTGACCAGATCAAGGCATTGCCAGGCTCGTTGCAGTGGCTTCCATCAGGCCAGCGCCCGCCTGTGGTAATGGTAGCGATCAGACCTAAGAGCAGTGTGGTTTTCCCAGTGCCGCCAGCGCCCGCGAGGATGTGCAGTTTCCCTTTTGCAAGCCAACCAGGCCAAAGCCAGCGGATGGCTACCGGCTTGATTGACGCAGCGCTGGCCACCTTCACCTTCCAAAGTGCTGGCGCCGCCTCTCGGTTGATCGGGCTAAGTGGTTCGGCCCATTCTTCGGCAAACCGATCAGTAGTCATTTGACCCCCAGGCGCTGCTTAGCAAGGTTGAAGCGCACGAGATCGTCACCTTCCAGAATTCCTTGTAGGTGGAGGGATTGGCCGATTTGAAGAATCATCCGCTCATGCTCAATGGCGGCTTTACTCGGGCCGCGACGCCTTTTTGTATTCCCTGGGAAAAGGTCGCGAAGTTGTAAACCAATAGCCTGAACAACCTCATTAGCGCTGCAGCCCGCCCAGCACTTAATCAGAACGACACCGTCGCTAGTTTCAGAAATCTTGAGGCTTGGGGACTTGTCCAAATGGGCGGGGCAGCAAGCGATCCACTTGCTTGCCCCTGCGCTTTTAACTTTGTCCAGACGACTGATAACTTTTTCGAGGCAAGCGGACCCCGTCAGCGCAGATAGGCGCTGTGATGGAATATTCATGATTATTCCCCTTGGTGGCTTCTTTCAGCTATTTCCAGCTGGCCAACAACGGAGTTTATTGTTGCCAGGGCACTCTCAAGGGTATGAGAAACCATGAATGCGGTGTTACCCGCCAGCGCGGTATCTCCAACGGCTGCTTCTGTAATTACGTCTCTTACGCTATTGAGCAGATCAACGGCTGCATATAGTGCCGCCTGGGCACTGACGCCGGGATTCACCGAAAAGAGGTCATTTTTCCGGAATGCGTGTGGTGGAGCGAAGAAAGACGTGTGGTCAGTAGTAAGGAGCTTCATTGGGCACCCCCAACCAGCAAAGACTCAAAGAAGCGAGCACGCGCCATTTCGGAGTTGTAGCGCTCATGGCGTACTTTGAGGCTGGATTTGCTTTTGAGCTGGGCGACTGCGCGAGCGCGGTGAAGCTCAATTTTTGACTGGATTTCAGGCGTAGTGAGGCTGAATAGTCGAGCAAACATGGAGGTAGCTCCTTCTTGATTTGAGGAGCTGCCAGAATCCTTCCTACGGGATTGGGTGGCAGCTATGCGTGGGGTAGGAATACCGGGCAAGAAGGGCCCCGGCCAGACCGAAGTCTGCCCACGCACGGCCGCCATAACTAAATATCGCGGGCACAAAAAAAGCGCCTGCGATTGAAATGGGGCGCCTATGCGCCTTCTTGAATTCGGGTTCCTACGCCCGGTCGCTGAATTTGCAGCGACGACGAAAAGATATCCGGTTTGTCCGTGTATAGCAACAGGGGTACGCGGCTTTTCTAGAGTCGTGCCCTCAGTGGTGCCCGTCCTATGGCATGGGCATGACTGCCGTTGAAGGGCACGACTGGATAGAACAATAAGCATCAGGCTACCTCGCCTCTGCTCTCGGCGATACGTTCGTCGCACCAGGTGAGAATTTCTGCTTCTACCCACACAACACATTTCGGACTGAGCGCAATTTGCTGAGGAAAGGTCTGAGCAGCCATGCGGCGATAGATTTCTGAGCGAGAGAGGCCGGTGATGGCCTCTACATCCTGACGCTTGATGAATTTCCGGGTGATGGATGGAAGTGGGGATACGCTAGCCATTCTTGGCGCCTCCTGGGCGTTGTGGGGATGGCTAGGGATTAAATACGCTCATTCGAGCGATTTCGATGTAATGTTCTGAGAGCGATCCTTTCCGGAAGATTACAGGCCTTGAAGATTTCCGACTTTCTTCTTAAGTACCCGGTTGCTGATATCGAGTGCGGCCACAGCCATAAGCTCTGATGTGTTTTTTATGAGTCCGTGAGCGGTAGGCCTGATGGTCTTACGGATGTTGTCCGGCCCAGAGTCGGCATTCGGAAACAGCGCTGCAGAGATTATATGGTCTGGTAGCTTTGCACCTGTTTGGTGGCACCATATCTCTAAATCGAGCAGAGGAAGAATTCCAAATCTCGCCCAGCGATCAAAGGGCAGCTGACGGTACTGTTTTCGGACTTTTGAGTTTTCTTTTCTTCTAGTGGTGGCTAGCCAGACTTTGAAGCTCTCGATAAGCACTTCGTCAGGAAGTTTCATGTTGATACGAGTGGTTGCGTATTTGGTCTCGTTCTCATGAGGAAAATCTGCGAGCTTAATCCCTTCATCTGCGGCGTTGAAGGAACCGTTGGGTAGTTGGTCCCAGTTTTCTCCAGCCTCATCAATCCAGCTGTGAACCTCGCTCAAGCTGAATTTGGAGTTTGTAAAGTGCCTGAGTGTTAACGAAGTTACAGCGCCAAAATGTGCAAAGTGCTCAAGAAGCTCTGTTTCGTTAGATATATGAGGGAGTATGTAGTTGGTTTCTTTGATGTCCCGACCTCTGGTTTGCTGGGTCAAGTTGGAAAGCGCATCTTCGGCGAGCCTCATTAAGTCAGGCCTATGTGTTTCCGTACGATACTCAAGCAGTGTGCAAAAATGCTTTCTTTGCACTATTTGCAGATACCATTCGTGCGGTTGAAGCTCGTGAGCGCTTTGGTAGTTTTCGAGGTCAAACCATTCGGGTAGCTGACAGATGCTAGTTATTTTTTTCATTCTTTCGCGGCCGGTTGATTTTTAGGCTCTTGCTTTGAATTTTACGACACTGGTTTGTTCGGCTAGGGCGTCAACATGGTCTGCCCAGGTCTGCATCATTTCCCGTCGCTGCTCCAGGTAATGTGCATGGTTGTACGTGTCGCGAATCGAGTCTTGATCGCCGTGGGCCAGTTGCCGTTCGATCCAGTCGCGGTTGTAGCCTCGAGTATTTAGACTGGTGCTCAGCAGATGACGGAAGCCGTGGCCAGTCTGGCGACCCTCATAGCCCATCGTGGACAACGCCTTGTTCACTGTGTTCTCGCTCATTGGTCTGGATCGATCATTACGCCCAGGGAAGGCGAGGGGGTAGGTGCCGGTTAGCTCATGCAGGGCACGCAGCAGGTTCACGGCCTGACGCGGGAGCGGGACTATGTGTGGGCGCCGCGCTTTCATCCGGGCTGCAGGGATCGTCCAGGTCGCTGACTCCAGGTCGAACTCATCCCATGGTGCCAGCCGCAGCTCCCCAGGTCGCACTGCCGTCAGCAGCAGCAGGCGAATGGCGATCTTGCTGGTGAAGTCGCATTGGGCTGCCTCAAGTTTCTCCAGTAGCTCCGGTAATTCGGCTTCCGATACGTGCGGATGGTGGCGAGTGCGCGGGGCGTGGGCCGCTACCACGTCCAGATCGGTGGCGGGATTGCCGGCCACTACGCCCTTGGCCAGACCGAAGCGGAATATCTGGCTTAGCCACTGGCGAACCTTGCGGGCGACATTAAACGCCTCTCGCTGCTCGATCTTGCGGACTAGGTCAACAAGTTCAGGGCGCTGGACTTCGGCGGCGGGCCGCTTGCCAATCAGCGGGAAAATGTCGGACTCCAGATATTGCAGGGCCTTGGACGCGGTGGCCGGTGCCCATCGCGGCTGGTTGTAGTCGTACCACTCCCGAGCCAGCGTTTCGAGCGTCAGGGCCTGGGCCTCAGCGGCTGCTTTTTCCTGCTGTTTATATGCGCTTGGGTCGATGCCCTGCGACAAGAGTTTTCGAGCAGCATCCCGGCGTTCGCGGGCGTGGGCGAGGGTAACGGAGGGGTAGGTGCCCAAGCCAAGCATTTTGGCTTTGCCTTCAAAGCGATAGCGAAGGCGCCAAAGCTTCCCGCCAGCTGTTGTCACCTCAAGGCAGAGACCCTGCGCGTCAGCGATTCGGTATAGCTTGTCGCGGGGTCTTGCGGTGCGAATGGCGGTATCGGTGAGCGCCACGGCTATTCCCTTGCAGTAGCCCAACCGCAGAGCATTGCGGTCGGTATGTGAGTAGGATTTCAGACCGAACTCGGCCTACTCACAAATCTACTCACATAAAATTGGGCTTACAAGGGAATCGTCGGGAATGCTGGGCACAAAAAAACCGGCCAAGTGGCCGGTTTCTCTGGTGTTCCGGGTCTGGTAGGGACCGCTTGGAACTATGTGATGGTGCCCCGAGGGAGACTCGAACTCCCACTCCTTTCGAAAACGGATTTTGAATCCGCCGCGTCTACCAATTCCGCCATCAGGGCGTGTGGCGCGCAGTATAGAGAGGTGATTCAGGTCGGTCAATCGGCTTTCATGGTCAATTTTCACGCATTGGGCTAAACTTCCCGGCCCTGCCGAACCCGAACATCATCATGCGCGTCGCCGATTTTTCCTTCGAACTCCCCGATTCCCTGATCGCCCGCCACCCTCTGGCCGAGCGCCATGGCAGCCGACTGCTGGTCCTCGATGGGCCGAGCGGGGCGCTGGCGCACAAGCAATTCACCGATCTGCTCGACTACCTGCGCCCCGGCGACCTGATGGTGTTCAACAACACCCGGGTCATCCCGGCGCGTTTGTTCGGCCAGAAAGCCTCCGGCGGCAAGCTGGAAGTGTTGGTCGAGCGTGTGCTCGACAGCCACCGCGTGCTCGCCCATGTGCGTGCCAGCAAGGCGCCTAAAGAAGGCGCGGTGATCCTCATCGACGGCGGTGGCGAGGCCGAAATGGTTGCGCGCCACGACACGCTGTTCGAACTGCGCTTCACCGAAGAGGTGCTGCCATTGCTCGAGCGTGTCGGGCACATGCCGCTGCCGCCCTACATCGACCGCCCGGACGATGGCGCCGACCGTGAGCGCTACCAGACCGTGTACGCCGAACGTGCAGGTGCCGTAGCCGCGCCAACCGCTGGCCTGCACTTCGACCAGGCGCTGCTGGACAAGATCGCCGCCAAGGGCGTGGAGCGCGCCTTCGTCACCCTGCATGTGGGTGCTGGCACCTTCCAGCCGGTGCGGGTCGACAAGATCGAAGACCACCACATGCACAAAGAGTGGCTCGAAGTGAGCCAGGATGTGGTCGATGCCATCGAGGCCTGCCGGGCCCGGGGTGGCCGTGTGGTCGCGGTTGGCACCACCAGCGTACGGTCGCTGGAAAGCGCGGCACGCGATGGGGTGCTCAAGGCCTTCAGCGGCGATACCGACATCTTCATCTACCCAGGCCGGCCGTTCCATGTGGTCGACGCCCTGGTCACCAACTTCCACCTGCCGGAGTCCACGCTGCTGATGCTGGTCTCGGCATTCGCCGGTTACCCCGAGACCATGGCTGCCTACGCGGCGGCGGTCGAGCAGGGGTACCGCTTCTTCAGTTACGGTGATGCCATGTTCATCACCCGCAATCCGGCGCCACGCGGCCCAGAGGATCAAGCATGAGTCGCACCTGTCGAATGTCCTTCGAACTGCTGGCCACCGACGGCAAGGCCCGTCGTGGCCGCCTGACCTTCCCCCGTGGCACCGTCGAAACCCCGGCGTTCATGCCGGTGGGTACCTATGGCACGGTCAAGGGCATGCTGCCGCGTGACATCGAGGCCATCGGCGCCGAGATCATCCTCGGCAACACCTTCCACCTGTGGCTGCGCCCAGGCACCGAGGTGATCAAGAAGCACAACGGCCTGCACGATTTCATGCAGTGGAAAGGCCCGATCCTGACTGATTCGGGTGGTTTCCAGGTGTTCAGCCTGGGTGCCATGCGCAAGATCAAGGAGGAGGGCGTGACCTTCGCCTCCCCAGTGGATGGCTCCAAGGTGTTCATGGGCCCGGAAGAGTCCATGCAGGTGCAGCGTGACCTGGGTTCAGACATCGTGATGATCTTCGACGAGTGCACACCGTACCCGGCAGAGCACGATGTGGCGCGCACCTCCATGGAACTGTCGCTGCGTTGGGCGCAACGTTCGAAGAACGCCCACGGGGACAACACTGCGGCGCTGTTCGGCATCGTCCAGGGCGGCATGTACCAGGACTTGCGCATGCGCTCGCTGGAAGCGCTGGTCAATATCGACTTCGACGGCCTGGCCATCGGCGGCCTGTCGGTGGGCGAGCCCAAGCACGAAATGATCAAGGTGCTGGATTACCTGCCGGCCCAGATGCCTGCTGACAAACCTCGTTACCTTATGGGGGTAGGCAAACCTGAAGATCTCGTTGAGGGTGTGCGCCGCGGCGTCGACATGTTCGACTGCGTGATGCCGACGCGTAACGCGCGCAACGGCCATCTGTTCGTCGATACAGGGGTGATCAAGATCCGCAACGCGTTCCATCGCCACGATGATTCGCCGCTGGATCCGACCTGTGATTGCTACACCTGCACAAACTTCTCCCGCGCTTATCTCCATCACCTGGACAAGTGCGGCGAAATGTTGAGCAGCATGCTGAATACCATCCACAACTTGCGCCATTACCAGCGCTTGATGGCCGGTTTACGCGAGGCTATTCAACAGGGTAAATTGGCCGCCTTTGTCGACGCCTTCTATGCCAAACGCGGGCTGCCTGTGCCGCCTTTGGACTGATTGTTCGCACCATCTAATTAAAACTTAAGCAACTGGAGTGCCCAATGAGCTTCTTGATCCCCGCCGCCTATGCGGACGCTGCTGCACCCGCCGCTGGCCCAGCCGGCACCGGCTTCGAGTGGATTTTCCTGGTCGGTTTCCTGGTCATCTTCTACCTGATGATCTGGCGCCCCCAGGCCAAGCGTGCCAAAGAGCAGAAGAACCTGCTGAGCAACTTGCAAAAAGGTG
The DNA here is from genome assembly GCF_016406145.1 of Pseudomonas putida. Taxonomy (NCBI): domain Bacteria; kingdom Pseudomonadati; phylum Pseudomonadota; class Gammaproteobacteria; order Pseudomonadales; family Pseudomonadaceae; genus Pseudomonas; species Pseudomonas putida. Next base: position 4,788,168 of record NZ_CP066306.1, on the reverse strand, counting down.
ATGAAGTTGTCACCAACGGCGGCATCGCTGGCAAGATCGTCAAGGTTTCCGATGATTTCGTGGTTCTCGAAGTGTCCGACACCGTCGAGCTGAAGTTCCAGAAGGGCGCCATTGCCGCGACCCTGCCAAAAGGTACGCTCAAGGCTATCTGAGTTACCGGTTTTTTTTCCAGTCGGGGCGCGCAACGCGCCCCGCGTCTTGAACGGGCGGCGTGATGCTGAACAAATACCCTCTGTGGAAATACGCACTGATCGTGTTGGTACTGGCGATCGGTTTTATTTATTCCGCTCCCAACCTCTACCCGGATGACCCGGCGGTGCAGATCAGCGGTGCCAGCTCGGCGCTGCAGGTGAACCAGTCCGACCTCGACCGCGTCAGCAAGGCGCTGACCGAAGCCGGTATCACCGTCAAGGGTGCAAGCCTGGGTGAGAAGGGCAGCGCGCTGGTGCGCCTGAGCAACCAGGAAGACCAGCTGCCAGCCAAGGATGTAGTGCGCAAGGCACTGGGCGATGATTATGTCGTGGCCCTGAACCTGGCCCAGACCACTCCACAATGGCTGCGTAACCTGGGTGCAAGCCCGATGAAGCTGGGCCTGGACCTGTCCGGTGGTGTGCACTTCCTGCTGGAAGTGGACATGGACAAGGCCATGAGCGCCCGCATGAAAGTCTACGAAGGCGAGGTCAAGACCTTGCTGCGCAAAGAGCGCGTCCGCTACCGCAGCCTGCCTCAGCAGGATGGCGGCATCATGCTGGGCTTCGCCGACGATGCCACCCGCGAACAGGCACGTGCCCTGATCCGCAAGAATTTCAGTGATTTCGACCTGACCACCAGCGAGCGTAATGAAACCGCCGTGCTGCGTCTGGCGCTGACTCAGGCGAAAGTCGCCGAGATCCGCGAATACTCGATCAAGCAGAACCTCACCACCGTGCGCAACCGCGTCAACGAGCTGGGCGTCGCCGAGCCGCTGGTTCAGCGCCAGGGCGCCAACCGCATCGTGGTCGAACTGCCAGGTGTGCAGGACACTGCCGAAGCCAAGCGTATCCTCGGCAAGACGGCCAACCTGGAGTTCCGCTTCGGTGCCGAGCCGGGTGCATCCAGGGCCACTACCGAGGTCTTCGAGTTCCGTGAGGGCGGCCGTTCCGCCCAGGTCGAGCGTGGCCTGATCATCACCGGTGACCAGGTCACCGACGCCCAGGCCAGCTTCGACGAGCATGGACGCCCGCAGGTGAACATTCGCCTCGACGGCCACGGTGGCGAGCTGATGAGCCGCGCGACCCGCAGCAATGTCGGGCGCAGCATGGCGGTGATCTTCATCGAGCAGAAGCCGGTTACCCGCTACGTCAAGCAGACTGTCAACGGCGTCGAGAAGGACGTGCCGGTGCAGAGCTTCCTGGAAGAGAAGAAGATCATCAGCCTGGCGACCATCCAGTCGCCGCTGGGCAGCCAGTTCCGCATCACCGGCCTTGACGGTCAGGGTGAATCGTCCGAACTGGCCCTGCTGCTGCGTGCCGGTGGCCTGGCCGCGCCGATGTACTTCGCTGAGGAACGTACCATCGGCCCAAGCCTGGGTGCCGACAACATCACCAAGGGTATCGATGCGTCGCTGTGGGGCATGCTGTTCGTCTCGCTGTTCATCATCGCCATCTACCGCGCGTTCGGTGTGCTGGCAACCATCGCCCTGGCGGGCAACATGGTCTTGCTGCTGGCATTGATGTCGCTGTTGGGTGCCACCCTTACCTTGCCGGGTATCGCCGGTATCGTGCTGACCATGGGTATGGCGGTCGACGCCAACGTACTGATCTTCTCGCGTATCCGCGAAGAGATCGCTGCCGGTATGTCGGTGCAGCGCGCGATTCATGAAGGCTTCAACCGGGCGTATTCGGCGATCGTCGATGCCAACCTGACCACCTTGCTGGTCGGCGGCATCCTCTTTGCCATGGGTACCGGCCCGGTCAAGGGCTTTGCCGTCACCATGTCCCTCGGGATTTTCACCTCGATGTTCACCGCCGTCATGGTGACCCGTGCACTGGTCAACCTGACCTGTGGCGGGCGTGACATCAAGAAGCTGTGGGTTTGAGGGAGCAACGATGAAAACCATCAACTTCATGGGCGTGCGCAATGTTGCGTTCGCCATAACCGTGCTCCTTACCGTGCTGGCACTGTTCAGCTGGTGGCAGAAGGGCCTGAACTTCGGCCTGGACTTCACCGGCGGTACGCTGATCGAGCTGACCTACGAACGCCCGGCCGACCTCAAGGCGGTACGTGCCGAGCTGGTCGAATCCGGCTTCCAAGATGCCGTGGTGCAGAGCTTCGGCGCTACCACCGACCTGCTGGTGCGCATGCCTGGCGATGACCCGATGCTGGGTAACAAGGTGGCCGAAGCCCTGCAGAAGATTGGCGGTGACAACCCGGCGACGGTCAAGCGCGTCGAGTTCGTCGGCCCGCAGGTGGGTGAAGAACTGCGTGACCAGGGGGGCCTCGGCATGCTCCTGGCGCTGGGCGGCATCCTCATCTACCTGGCCTTCCGCTTCCAGTGGAAGTTCGCCGTGGGCGCGATCATCTCGCTGATCCACGACGTGGTGGTGACGCTGGGTATCCTGTCGTTCTTCCAGATCACCTTCGACCTGACGGTGCTGGCGGCGGTGCTGGCGATCATCGGTTACTCGCTCAACGACACCATCGTTGTGTTCGACCGGGTACGTGAGAACTTCCGCGTGATGCGCAAGGCTTCGCTGATCGAGAACATCAATATCTCGACCACACAGACCTTGCTGCGCACCGTAGCCACTTCCGTTTCGACCCTGCTGGCAATCGCTGCGCTGCTGTTCTTCGGCGGTGACAACCTGTTCGGCTTCTCCCTGGCCCTGTTCATCGGTGTCATGGCGGGTACCTACTCCTCGATCTACATCGCCAACGTGGTGCTGATCTGGCTGAACCTGAACAGCGAAGACCTGATTCCGCCGGCCAAGACCGACGGTGTGGATGATCGTCCTTAAGGCATAGCCCTACGCCGTTCGGCGATCGAAAAGGCGCGAGTGTTGAACTCGCGCCTTTTTTTTTGCTCCAAGGCTGGGAGCAGGCGGGTTTACCCCGCGGGTATGAATCAGGAGGTTCAAGTGAATAAATCAATGCTGGTGGGTGCGGTACTGGGTGCTGTCGGTGTTACTGCCGGAGGTGCTGTGGCGACCTACAGCTTGGTGAACAAAGGCCCCGAATACGCCCAGGTCACCGACGTGCAGCCGATCAAGCAGCAGGTGAAAACCCCTCGCGAAGTGTGCAAGGACGTGGCCGTGACGCGTCAGGCGCCGGTCAAGGATCAGCATCAGATTGCCGGTACCGTTGTAGGCGCCCTGGCGGGCGGCTTGCTGGGTAACCAGATCGGTGGTGGCACCGGCAAGAAAATCGCCACCGTGGCCGGTGCGGTCGGTGGTGGCTATGCAGGCAACAAGGTGCAGGAGGGCATGCAGGAGCGTGATACCTATACCACCACGCAGACCCGTTGCAGCACGGTCAACGATGTCAGTGAGAAGGTCGTTGGTTACAACGTGACCTACTCAATCGGTGACCAGGTCGGCAAGGTGAAGATGGATCGCGAGCCTGGCTCGACCATCCCACTGGACAAGAATGGCAAGCTGATCCTGAGCGACGCCGGGCAGCAATAATATTGCAGGCACAAAAAAAGCACCGCGAGGTGCTTTTTTTGTGCCTGCAAACTGCGCTTAGCGCTTCATGTGCTCTGGCAGGTGCGGCTGGATAGCGGTCAGCACGGCCTTGAAGCACTTGATGTTGCCGGCAACGATGTGACCTTTGTCGAGGAAATCGTGGCCACCGTTGAAGTCGCTCACCAGGCCGCCCGCTTCCTGGATCAGCAGCACGCCCGCTGCCATGTCCCATTCGGACAGGCCCGACTCCCAGAAGGCGTCGAAGCGGCCGGCGGCCACGTAGGCCAGGTCCAGGCTGGCGGAACCAGCGCGGCGGATGCCGGCAGTCTGGCCAGTCAGAGCGCGGAACATGCCCAGGTAGTTGTCCAGGTCGGCCATCTGGCTGTCACGGAACGGGAAGCCGGTGCCCAGCAGGGCGCCGTCCAGGCTGGTGCGCGAGCTGACGCGCAGGCGACGGCCATTGAGCTGGGCGCCACGGCCACGGCTGGCGGTGAATTCTTCCTGGCGTACCGGGTCGAGAACGACGGCGTGTTCAATGCGGCCACGGTATTTGCAGGCAATGCTGACGGCGAAGTGCGGGATGCCACGCAGGAAGTTGGTGGTACCGTCCAGTGGGTCGATGATCCACAGGTAGTCCTTGCCTTCTTCGCCGGTGCCCGCGTGCATGCCCGTCTCTTCACCCTGAATGGAGTGGTTCGGGTAGGCCTTGCGCAGTGCGTCGACGATCTTCTGCTCGGCGGCGCGATCAACCTCGGAAACGTAGTCCTTAGCCTCTTTCTCGTCCACCTTGATGCTATCCAGGCGTTCGATGGAGCGGAAAATCAGTTCACTGGCGCTGCGAGCGGCGCGCAGGGCGATATTCAGCATAGGCTGCATGGGCGGGTCACCTGGAGATGTTAAAGAAGAAAGCCGAACATTCTAGCAGAAAAGTTTGGCGGCAGAAGTGTCACATTTGCTTTCATGGCGTTACGCTGGTCGGTTCTGTAAGATCGAACCCCTAAAACCCGCATCTGTGAGCACAACACCTTGCTGCAAAATATTCGTGTTGTTCTGGTCAATACCAGCCACCCCGGCAACATCGGCGGCGCTGCGCGTGCCATGAAAAACATGGGCTTGACGCGTCTGGTGCTGGTGCAGCCAAAAGAATTTCCCGCCGCAGACGCCAGTGCGCGTGCCTCCGGTGCCGACGATGTACTGGCCGGTGCCCAGGTGGTCGACAGCCTTGAGCAGGCGCTGGTCGGCTGCAGCCTGGTCATGGGCACCAGCGCCCGTGAGCGCAGTATTCCCTGGCCGTTGATCGACCCCCGTGAATGCGGGGCCAAGGCCGTGGAGCATGCCGTCGGCGGTGAGGAGATCGCCTTGGTGTTCGGGCGTGAGCACGCCGGCCTGACCAACGAAGAACTGCAGCGATGTCACTTCCACGTGCACATTCCCTCGAACCCCGACTTCAGCTCGCTGAACCTGGCCGCTGCGGTCCAGGTGCTCGCCTATGAGGTGCGCATGGCCTGGCTGGCGGCTGAAGGCACGGCGCAGAAAGTCGAAAAGGCCGACGCCAGCGAGCTGGCGACCATGGACGAAATGGAGCTGTTCTATGAGCACCTGGAAAAAACCCTGGTGGACATCGGCTTCCTTGACCCCGAAAAGCCCAAGCACCTGATGGCGCGCCTGCGCCGGCTGTACGGGCGCAGCTCGGTGGAACGTCCGGAAATGAGCATTTTGCGCGGTATCCTCACCGAGACCCAGAAGGTCGCACGGGGCGAGCCGCATAAAAGGAAGGACTGACAGATGTTCGAACGTCTGCGTGAAGATATCCAGAGCGTTTTCCATCGGGATCCGGCGGCACGCAATGCCTTCGAGGTGCTGACCTGCTACCCGGGCATGCATGCCATCTGGTTGCATCGCCTGGGCAATGCCTTGTGGAAGCGCGATTTCAAATGGCTGGCTCGCCTGGTGTCGAACTTTGGCCGCTGGATGACTGGCATCGAGATCCATCCCGGCGCAACCATCGGGCGGCGCTTTTTCATCGATCACGGCATGGGTATCGTGATCGGCGAAACCGCAGAGATCGGCGACGACGTCACTCTTTACCAGGGCGTGACCCTGGGTGGCACCAGCTGGAACAAAGGCAAGCGCCACCCGACCCTGGAAAACGGCGTAGTGGTGGGGGCGGGGGCCAAAGTGCTCGGCCCGTTCACCGTAGGCGCCGGGGCCAAGATCGGTTCCAATGCAGTGGTGACCAAGGCGGTGCCGGCAGGTGCCACGGCGGTCGGCATTCCGGGGCGGATCATCGTCAAGAGCGAAGACAGCGAAGTCGAGGCTAGGCGCAAGGCCATGGCCGAAAAGATCGGCTTCGATGCCTACGGCGTCAGTGGCGACATGCCTGACCCGGTGGCGCGTGCCATCGGCCAGATGCTCGACCACCTGCAGGCTGTCGACGAGCGCCTGGAGGGCATGTGCGGCGCATTGACCAAAATGGGCAGTGACTACTGCGCCAAGGAGCTGCCGGCCCTGCCCGAAGATGACTTCAGCGAGACTGCGGCAGCGGTCCCGCGCGACGCTCGGTCGCATTGATCGCGCCCCAGTGAAGTCATACTGACATATGGGGCGTGTGCTCGCGCCCCTTTACTGCTACAATCGCGCCCCATTCCCAGATGCAAACCCGACTAAAGCAGTAGGTCTAATAGTTGACTTAAATGCTCGGGAATCGCATACTCGCTCACATCCTGTAACTCCCGTGGTATCCATTAGCCATGCGACTGACTACCAAAGGCCGATACGCCGTGACAGCCATGCTTGATCTGGCGTTGCACGCGCAGCATGGGCCTGTGTCTTTGGCCGACATTTCCGAGCGCCAGGGCATTTCCCTCTCTTATCTGGAGCAGCTGTTCGCCAAGCTGCGCCGCAGCAGCCTGGTATCCAGCGTGCGCGGCCCGGGCGGTGGTTACCAGCTGTCCCGTGGCATGGAAACCATCCAGGTGGCCCAAGTCATCGACGCGGTCAACGAATCGGTCGATGCCACCCGTTGCCAGGGCCTTGGGGATTGCCATGCCGGTGACACCTGCCTGACCCACCACTTGTGGTGCGACCTCAGCCAGCAGATCCACGAATTCCTCAGCGGCATCAGCCTGGCCGACCTCGTCATGCGCCGTGAGGTGCAGGAAGTCGCCCAGCGCCAGGACCTGCGTCGTGTCGCAGGCCGTTCTGCCCAGCTGGACAAGATTGAGACGTCCGCCGTCGACTGACCTTTATTAACAGTGACGACGAGCGACGCCACCGCCTGATAGGAGATACTCAATGAAGTTGCCGATCTACCTCGATTACTCCGCGACCACGCCGGTCGATCCCCGTGTCGCCCAGAAGATGGCCGACTGCCTGCTGGTCGACGGTAACTTCGGTAACCCGGCTTCGCGCTCCCACGTGTTTGGCTGGAAAGCAGAGGAAGCGGTCGAAAACGGCCGTCGCCAGGTTGCCGAGCTGATCAACGCCGACCCGCGCGAGATCGTCTGGACCAGCGGTGCTACCGAGTCCGACAACCTCGCCATCAAAGGCGTGGCGCACTTCTATCAGTCCAAAGGCAAGCACATCATCACCTCCAAGATCGAGCACAAGGCGGTCCTGGATACCGCTCGCCAGCTCGAGCGCGAAGGCTTCGAAGTCACTTACCTTGAGCCAGGCGAAGACGGCATCGTCACCCCGGCGCAGGTCGAGGCGGTGCTGCGTGACGACACCATTCTGGTCTCGCTGATGCACGTCAACAACGAAGTCGGCTCGATCAACGACATTGCCGCCATCGGTGAACTGACCCGTTCGCGCGGCGTGTTGTTCCACGTTGACGCCGCCCAGTCGGCCGGCAAGGTGGAAATCGACCTGCAGAAGCTGAAAGTCGACCTGATGTCGTTCTCTGCGCACAAGGCCTACGGCCCGAAAGGTATTGGCGCGCTGTATGTCAGCCGCAAGCCTCGCGTGCGTCTGGAGGCGATCATCCACGGCGGTGGCCATGAGCGCGGCATGCGGTCGGGCACCTTGCCGACCCACCAGATCGTCGGCATGGGCGAAGCGTTCGCCATTGCCAAGCAGGAAATGGCTGCTGAAAACCAGCGCATCAAGGCCCTGAGCGACCGCTTCTTCAAGCAGGTCTCGGACCTCGAAGAGCTTTATGTCAACGGTAGCCAGACTGCCCGCGTACCGCACAACCTGAACCTGAGCTTCAACTATGTCGAAGGCGAGTCGCTGCTGATGTCGCTCAAGGACATCGCGGTATCGTCCGGTTCGGCCTGCACCTCCGCTTCGCTCGAGCCGTCGTATGTACTGCGCGCTCTGGGCCGTAACGACGAGCTGGCGCACAGCTCGATCCGCTTCTCCTTCGGCCGCTTCACCACCGAAGAAGAAGTCGACTACGCCGCGCAGAAAGTCTGCGAGGCTGTAAACAAACTGCGTGAGCTGTCGCCGCTGTGGGACATGTACAAAGACGGCGTTGACATCTCCAAGATCGAGTGGGCCGCCCACTAAGCAGTCGCCGGCAAGAGCGGCTCCCTGATGAGGAAGGAATTGCACCATGGCATACAGTGAAAAGGTCATCGACCACTACGAAAACCCACGTAACGTCGGCAAGATGAATGCCGAGGACCCGGATGTCGGTACCGGCATGGTCGGCGCCCCAGCGTGCGGTGACGTGATGCGTCTGCAGATCAAGGTCAATGAGCAAGGCATCATCGAAGATGCCAAGTTCAAGACTTACGGCTGCGGTTCGGCCATCGCTTCCAGCTCCCTCGCCACCGAGTGGATGAAGGGCAAGACCCTGGACGAAGCTGAAACCATCAAGAACACCCAGCTGGCGGAAGAACTGGCGTTGCCGCCGGTCAAGATCCACTGCTCGGTACTCGCCGAGGATGCCATCAAGGCAGCCGTTCGCGATTACAAGCAGAAGAAAGGCTTGATCTAAGTCGCCTGTTGCGAAGTATCCGACGTTGAGGAAAAAGTACCGATGGCTATCAGCATGACAGAAGCCGCCGCCAACCACGTGCGGCGTTCCCTCGAAGGGCGCGGCAAGGGCGAGGGCATCCGCCTGGGCGTGCGCACCACCGGTTGCTCGGGCCTGGCCTACGTGCTGGAGTTCGTCGATGAGCTGGCGGACGAGGACACCGTGTTCGAGAACCATGGCGTCAAGGTGATCATCGATCCCAAGAGCCTGGTTTACCTTGACGGCACTGAGCTGGACTTCGTCAAGGAAGGGTTGAACGAAGGCTTCAAGTTCAACAACCCCAACGTACGCGGTGAGTGTGGCTGCGGCGAAAGCTTCAACGTCTGAGGCTTGCTGTGGGTACTCCTTGTCATTTCGCTCTGTTCGACCTCCAGCCGTGCTTCCGGTTGGACCTCGACAAGCTGGCCACTCGCTATCGCGAGCTGGCCCGCGAGGTTCATCCTGACCGCTTCGCCGACGCTTCCGAGCGTGAGCAGCGGGTAGCGCTGGAAAAATCCGCCGCCCTCAATGACGCCTATCAGACCCTGCGCAGTGCCCCGCGCCGTGCCCGCTATTTGCTGGCCATCGGTGGCCACGAGGTGCCTCAGGAAGTCACGGTCCACGACCCTGACTTCCTGCTGCAGCAGATGCAGTGGCGCGAGGAACTCGAAGAGCTGCAGGACGAAGCCGACCTCGACGGTGTCGCCGTGTTCAAGAAGCGCCTGAAGGCTGCTCAGGAACAGCTCAACGAGGATTTTGCCGCCTGCTGGGATGTGCCTGCCGAGCGCGACAAGGCCGAGCGCCTGATGCGCCGCATGCAGTTCCTCGACAAGCTCGCCCAGGAAGTGCGCCAACTAGAAGAGCGCCTCGACGATTAACCCGGCGTTGCCCGTGATGACGCCTAAGGTATTCAGATAAGCATGGCCCTACTGCAGATCGCCGAACCCGGTCAAACCCCCCAGCCGCACCAGCGTCGCCTGGCGGTGGGCATTGACCTGGGTACTACCAATTCTCTGGTCGCTGCCCTGCGCAGCGGTCGCAGTGAACCCCTGCCCGATGCGCAGGGCAACGTCATTCTGCCCTCCGCGGTGCGCTATCTGGCTGGCCACAATGAGGTCGGCCTGGCAGCGCGTGAAGCTGCCGCCAGCGACCCGCTGAACACCGTGCTGTCGGTCAAGCGCCTGATGGGACGTGGCCTGGCCGACGTCAAGCAACTGGGTGAACAGCTGCCGTATCGCTTCATTGGCGGCGAGTCGCACATGCCGTTCATCGACACTGTCCAAGGGCCGAAGAGCCCGGTGGAAGTGTCCGCTGATATCCTCAAGGTGCTGCGCGAGCGCGCCGAAGCGACCTTGGGTGGCGAGCTGGTGGGTGCGGTGATCACCGTGCCGGCTTATTTCGACGATGCCCAGCGTCAGGCGACCAAGGACGCAGCCAAACTGGCTGGCCTGAATGTACTGCGCCTGCTCAATGAGCCGACCGCTGCTGCAGTGGCCTATGGCCTGGATCAGAATGCCGAAGGCCTGGTGGCCATCTATGACCTGGGCGGCGGTACGTTCGATATTTCTATCCTGCGCCTGACTGCAGGCGTGTTCGAGGTACTCGCCACTGGTGGTGACACCGCCCTGGGGGGCGATGACTTCGATCACGCCATTGCCAGCTGGATCATAGAGCAGGCCGGCCTGTCCGCCGACCTCGATCCTGCTACCCAGCGCCAGCTGCTCCAGGCCGCCTGCGCCGCCAAGGAAGCCCTGACCGACACCGACGTGGTCAGTGTCAGCCATGGCGCCTGGCAGGGCGAGCTCAGCCGCGCCGCTTTCGAAGCCATGATCGAGCCTCTGATTGCCCGTAGCCTCAAGGCCTGCCGTCGTGCCGTGCGCGACAGTGGCGTCGAGCTGGATGAAGTGGGGGCGGTGGTCATGGTGGGTGGTTCGACCCGCGTACCGCGTGTGCGTGAAGCAGTAGGTACGCTGTTCGGCCGTACCCCGCTGACCTCGATCGACCCCGACCAGGTGGTGGCCATCGGCGCCGCCATTCAGGCTGACACCCTGGCCGGCAACCGCCGCGAAGGCGGTGAGCTGCTCCTGCTCGACGTCATTCCGCTGTCCCTTGGTCTTGAGACCATGGGAGGGTTGATGGAAAAGGTGATCCCGCGCAACACCACCATTCCGGTGGCCCGCGCGCAGGAGTTCACCACGTATAAAGATGGCCAGTCGGCCATGATGATTCACGTTCTGCAGGGTGAGCGCGAGCTGATCAGCGACTGCCGTTCGCTGGCGCGTTTCGAGCTGCGTGGTATTCCGGCCATGGTTGCCGGCGCCGCGAAAATCCGCGTGACCTTCCAGGTCGATGCCGACGGTTTGCTCAGCGTCGCGGCCCGTGAGCTGGGTTCCGGTGTAGAAGCCAGTATCCAGGTCAAGCCGTCCTACGGTCTGACTGACGGCGAGATCGCACGCATGCTCAAGGACTCCTTCGAGCACGCAGGCTCCGACAAGCAGGCGCGTCAGCTTCGTGAGCACCAGGTCGACGGCGAGCGCCTGCTTGAAGCTGTCCAGGGTGCCCTGGATGCTGATGGCGAGCGACTGCTCAGCACTGAAGAGCGCGAAGCCATCGAATTCCAGATGCAAGAACTACGTGATTTGCTGGCCGGCACCGATGGCCCTGCCATCGAGCAACAGACCAAGCGTCTGTCGCAGGTGACCGATGCATTTGCCGCCCGTCGCCTTGATTCGACGGTCAAAGCCGCACTGGCCGGGCGCAACCTGAATGAGATCGAGGAGTAACCGATGCCGCTGGTGACATTCCTGCCGCATGAGAAGTTCTGCCCAGAGGGGCTGAGCGTGGAGGTCGAGCCCGGGACCAATATCCTGGAGCTTGCCCACGACCATCACATCGAGATGGAAAGCGCCTGCGGTGGCGTGAAGGCCTGCACCACCTGCCACTGCATCGTGCGCAAGGGTTTCGACTCGCTTGAAGAAGCGGACGAACTCGAAGAGGACATGCTGGATAAGGCCTGGGGCCTGGAGGCGCAATCGCGTCTCGGCTGCCAGGTGATCGTCGGTGATCAGGACCTGACCATCGAGATCCCCAAATACTCGCTCAACCACGCTGCCGAAGCGCCCCACTGAGGATTTTTCAATGAGTCTGAAATGGGTTGATGTACTTGAGATCGCTATCCAGCTTGCAGAAAGCAAGCCGGAAGTCGATCCTCGTTATGTGAATTTCGTCGATCTGCATCGCTGGGTGCTGGCCTTGCCGGAATTCAGCGACGATCCGTCACGCGGCGGTGAGAAAGTGCTCGAGGCCATCCAGGCGGCCTGGATAGACGAAGCCGACTAAGCGTGACGCTGCAGGTTAGGCAATCCCCTGGAACCCGCGTATAATTCGCGGGTTTAATTTTTCGCAACACTCATATTCTGGAGTTTTCCATGGCTGTTCAACGTACTTTCTCGATCATCAAGCCTGACGCAGTTGCCAAAAACGTCATCGGCAAGATCACCACTCGCTTCGAAGAAGCCGGCCTGAAAATCGTTGCTTCGAAAATCAAGCAACTGTCCAAAGCCGAAGCCGAAGGTTTCTACGCTGAGCACAGCGAGCGCGGCTTCTTCGGTGACCTGGTTGCCTTCATGACTTCCGGTCCGGTTGTCGTTCAGGTTCTGGAAGGCGAAAACGCCATCGCTCTGAACCGTGAGCTGATGGGCGCCACCAACCCTAAAGAAGCTGCTGCCGGCACCATCCGTGCTGACTTCGCCGAGTCGATCGACGCCAACGCCGTTCACGGTTCGGACTCCGAAGCTGCTGCTGCTCGCGAAATCGCTTACTTCTTCGCTGCTACCGAGGTAACCACTCGCTAAGCGAAAGCTTACGGGTGAGGGTGAATCCATGACGACATCTACTGGCAAAATCAACCTGTTGGGCCTGACCCAGCCGGAAATGGAACAATTCTTCGACTCTATTGGGGAGAAGCGCTTCCGTGCCGGCCAGGTGATGAAATGGATTCACCATTTTGGCGTCGATGATTTCGCCGCCATGACGAACGTCGGCAAGGCCTTGCGCGAAAAGCTCGAGGCTGTTGCCGAAATTCGCCCACCGGAAGTGGTCAGTGAGGACATTTCCGCAGACGGCACCCGCAAATGGGTGATCCGCGTTGCCTCCGGCAGCTGCGTCGAGACCGTCTACATCCCAACCGACGATCGCGGTACTCTGTGCGTTTCGTCGCAAGCCGGCTGCGCCCTGGACTGCAGTTTCTGCTCCACCGGCAAGCAAGGCTTCAACAGCAACCTCACCGCCGCCGAAGTGATCGGCCAGGTGTGGCTTGCCAACAAATCCTTCGGGACCGTCCCGGCCAAGATCGACCGCGCGATTACCAACGTGGTCATGATGGGCATGGGCGAGCCTCTGCTGAATTTCGACAATGTCATCGCTGCCATGAAGATCATGATGGATGATCTGGGCTATGGCATTTCCAAACGTCGCGTCACCTTGTCCACCTCCGGTGTGGTACCGATGATCGACGAACTGGCCAAGCACATCGACGTGTCCCTGGCCCTGTCGCTGCATGCGCCGAATGACGAACTGCGCAACCAGCTGGTGCCGATCAACAAGAAGTACCCGCTGAAGATGTTGCTGGAGTCGTGCATGGGCTACATGGCCACCTTGGGTGGCAAGCGCGTGCTGACGGTCGAGTACACCCTGCTCAAGGACGTCAACGACCAGCCCGAGCATGCCGCGCAGATGATCGAACTGCTGCGCGATGTACCGTGCAAGATCAACCTGATCCCGTTCAACCCGTTCCCGCATTCCGGTTACGAGCGCCCTAGCAACAACGCTATTCGCCGCTTCCAGGACTTGCTGCATCACGGTGGTTTCAACGTCACCACCCGTACCACCCGTGGCGATGACATCGATGCCGCCTGTGGCCAGCTGGTCGGCCAGGTCAATGACCGTACCCGCCGCAGCGAGCGCTATATCGCCGTACGTCAGCTGTCTGCCGACGCCGAGCTGCAAGACAGCGCCGTGCGCCACTGAGTCCGGGCCCGCCATGAGCCTGCGCGCCGCGCTGTCGATCCTTGCGCTTTCGCTGCTGGCCGGCTGCGTGTCGGGTGGCGCGAGCGACCCTCTTGCCACTCATCAGGGGCGCGTGGAGGCGGGGCGTGCTTACGTGCAGCTTGGGCTTGGCTATTTGCAACAAGGTTTGACCGAGCAGGCCAAGGCTCCGTTGGGCAAGGCACTGGTACTCGATGCCAAGGATGCCGATGCCCACGCAGCCTTGGCCCTGGTGTTTCAGGCCGAAGGTGAAGCTGCGCTGGCTGAGGAACACTTCAAGAAAGCGTTGTCGGCAAGCCCCGGTGACACGCGAATTCGCAACAATTACGGCAGTTTCCTATATGCTCAGCAGCGTTTCGCCGAAGCCGAGCAGATGTTTCGCCTGGCCAGCGCCGATACCCTGTATCCTGAACGTTCGCGCGTCTACGAGAACCTTGGCCTGACAGCCCTGGAACTCGGCAACCGTGACCAGGCGCAGGCGTATCTGAGCAAGGCCCTGCAACTCAACCAGCGGCAACCCAGGGCGTTGCTGGAAATGGCTGAGTTGTCCTACGAAAACAGGCATTATGTGCCGGCACGGGGTTTCTACGATCGTTTCAGCCAGTTGAGCGATCACAATGCCCGTAGCCTCCTGCTGGGCAGCCGCCTTGCCCGGGTGTTCGACGAGCAGGGCACACAGGCCGAACTGGGCCAGCAATTACAACGACTTTATCCCGGTACGCCGGAATATCAGCAATACCTGTCGGAGCAACGATGAAAGCCGCGCATCCCGAAGTAGCAGCAGCGACTGGCCAGAACCCCGGTGAATTGTTGCGCCAGGCCCGCGAAAGACGGGAGTGGTCGCAAGCCGAGGTGGCCCGCAAGCTCAACCTCACCGTAAGTTCGCTGAACCACGTGGAAACCGGTGCCTTCGACAAGCTGCCAGGGCATACCTTCGCCCGTGGCTACATCCGTGCCTATGCCAAGCTGATGGACATGGACCAAGCGCCGCTGGTCGAGGCCTTCGACCAGTTCACCGGTACCCACGCCAAGGGCAGCGACGTACATTCACTGGGCCGCATCGAAGAGCCGGTGCGCCTTTCGCACAACATCCTGCGCGGTGTCAGCCTCTTGCTGCTGGTTGCGGTGGTCGGTGGCAGCTTCCTGTGGTGGCAGGACCAGGGCAGCCTGCGCGGCAAGGACCTGGCCAATATCGCCCTGGAGCATGTCGAGGTCGAAAGCGCCGACGGTACCACCCAGATCCACCCGCTGGACGAGCCTGAAGACCAGGCGGTTACCTTAAGCCAGCAGGGCGAAAGTGCGCCGCTGCCGCTGGAGCAGGCACCTGCCGAGCCGGTTGCCGAGGCCATCAGCGAGGCCGCCCCGGCTGCCGCAGCAGGCGCGCCGGTCCAGCAGGCGCCTGCACAGGCTGAAGCGGCTGCGCCGACAACGGCAGCACCTGCTGCACCAGCCACGCCAGCCGCCCCCGTAGCCCAGGCCGCTCCTGTTGCGCCTGCCGCCAGCGTGCCGGCCATTGCCTCCGAGCCTGCCGCCGTACCGGCTGGCAGCGCCAAGGTTGCAATCCAGTTCACCGCCGATTGCTGGACCCAGGTGTCCGATGGCAACGGCAAGGTGCTGTTCAGCGCCATCAAGCGCAAGGGCGACAACCTCGAGCTGACCGGCAAGCCGCCGTTCGCGGTGCGCCTGGGCTTTGCCCGCGGCGCCCAGGTCAGCTACAACGGCCAGGCCGTCGATGTTGCCCCGTTCACCAGTGGCGAAACCGCTCGCCTGAAGTTGGGACAGTAAGTCATGCACGGCGAATCTCCGATCAAACGTCGCGAATCCCGCAAAATCTGGGTCGGCAATGTGCCGGTGGGTGGTGATGCCCCCATTGCGGTGCAGAGCATGACCAACACCGACACCAATGATGTCGCCGCCACCGTGGGCCAGATCCAGCGTCTGGTCGATGCCGGTGTCGACATCGTCCGTGTTTCGGTGCCGGACATGGACGCCGCCGAGGCGTTCGGCAAAATCAAGCAACTGGTCAGCGTACCGCTGGTCGCCGATATCCACTTCGACTACAAGATCGCATTGCGCGTGGCCGAACTGGGTGTCGACTGCCTGCGTATCAACCCGGGCAACATCGGCCGCGAGGACCGTGTTCGTGCTGTGGTCGACGCCGCTCGTGACCGTGGCATTCCGATCCGTATCGGTGTCAACGCAGGCTCCCTGGAAAAGGACCTGCAAAAGAAATATGGCGAGCCGACCCCGGCGGCGCTGGTCGAATCGGCCCTGCGCCATGTCGAGCACCTCGACCGCCTGGATTTCCAGGACTTCAAGGTCAGCGTCAAGGCCTCCGACGTGTTCATGGCCGTCGAAGCCTACCGCTTGCTGGCCAAGCAGATCATCCAGCCGCTGCACCTGGGCATCACCGAGGCCGGTGGGCTGCGCTCCGGCACGGTGAAATCCGCCGTCGGCCTCGGTATGCTGCTGGCCGAAGGCATCGGCGATACCATCCGCATTTCGCTGGCGGCCGACCCGGTCGAGGAAGTGAAGGTCGGCTACGACATCCTCAAGTCGCTGCACCTGCGTTCGCGTGGCATCAACTTCATCGCCTGCCCGAGCTGCTCGCGGCAGAACTTCGATGTGGTCAAGACCATGAACGAACTGGAAGGGCGCCTGGAAGACCTGCTGGTACCGCTGGACGTGGCGGTGATCGGTTGTGTGGTCAACGGCCCTGGCGAAGCGAAGGAAGCCCACGTTGGCCTGACCGGCGGCACGCCGAACCTGATCTACATCGACGGCAAGCCGGCGCAGAAACTGACCAATGACAACCTGGTCGATGAGCTGGAAAAGCTCATCCGCCAGAAAGCGGCCGAAAAGGTCGAGGCCGACGCGGCGCTGATCGCCCGCGGCTGACACACAGATTCGTAAGGACTTTTCGTGAGCAAATCGCTGCAAGCCATCCGTGGCATGAACGACATCCTGCCAGAGCAGTCGCCGCTGTGGCGCTACTTCGAAGGTACCGTCGCCGGGCTGCTGGACACCTATGGGTACAGCCAGATCCGCACGCCGATCGTCGAGTTCACCGAGCTGTTCAAGCGCTCCATCGGTGAAGTCACCGACATCGTCGAAAAAGAGATGTACACCTTCGAGGACCGCAACGGCGATTCGCTGACCCTGCGCCCTGAAGGCACCGCTGCCTGCGTACGTGCAGTGCTCGAGCACGGCATCACCGGCAACGGCCAGGTGCAGAAGCTGTGGTATATCGGCCAGATGTTCCGCCACGAGCGTCCGCAAAAGGGCCGCTACCGTCAGTTCCACCAGATTGGCGTCGAGGTGTTCAACCTGGACGGCCCGGACATCGATGCCGAACTGATCATGCTGACCTGGCGTTTGTGGGGCCTGCTGGGCATCCAGGATGCGGTCAAGCTCGAGCTGAACAGCCTGGGCACCAGCGAGGCCCGTGCCCGCTACCGTGACGCGCTGGTCGAGTTCCTCTCGGCGCGCCTGGAGCAACTCGACGAAGACAGCCAGCGCCGCCTCAAGAGCAATCCGCTGCGCATCCTCGACAGCAAGGACCCGAACACCCAGGCGGTGCTGGTTGGCGCGCCGAAGCTGGAAGACTACCTGGACGAAGACTCCCGCGTGCACTTCGAGGGCCTCAAGGCCCGTCTGGATGCCGCTGGTATCCCGTTCGTGATCAACACCAAGCTGGTGCGCGGCCTGGACTACTACAGCAAGACCGTGTTCGAGTGGGTCACCGACAAGCTTGGCGCCCAGGGCACCGTCTGCGCAGGCGGCCGCTACGATGGCCTGGTCGAGCAGATGGGTGGCAAACCGACCACCGGCGTTGGTTTCGCCATGGGTATCGAGCGCCTGATCCTGCTGCTGGAGACCCTGGGCAAGGTACCGGCGTCCATCAACCGTCAGATCGATGTCTACCTGTGCGCCTTCGGCGAACAGGCGGAGCTGGCTGGCCTGCGCTTGTCCGAAAGCCTGCGCGACCGGCTGCCGGGCTTGCGCCTGGCGGTCAACGCCGGTGGCGGCAGCTTCAAGAGCCAGTTCAAGAAAGCCGACAAGAGCGGCGCGTTGTTCGCCCTGATCCTGGGCGACGATGAGCTGGCCAAGCAAGAGATTGGCCTCAAGCCCCTGCGTGGTCAGGGCGAACAACAGAACATTGCCTGGGATGCTCTGGCTGAGCACCTGGAAACCGCGATCGCACAGGCGTAACGCGGTTCAACAAGCGAATAGGCGAAAAGGAGTATTGGGGTGTCGAGTACTGATGATGATGACCTGGCAGGGGTCAAGGACTGGTGGAACCGTAATGGCAAGCCACTGCTGACCGGTGCGCTGCTGGCTGGCGTGGTGGTGTTGGGCTGGAACACTTGGAACAAGTACCAGGACAACCAGTCGCAAGGCGCATCGCAGCTTTATCAGGCCCTGCTTGAAACCAGCCTGACGCCGAGCGGGCAGCCGGATGCGACCAAGGTCGCGGAGCTGTCCGGCAAGCTCAAGAGCGAGTTCGGTGGTACCGCCTACGCCCAGTACGGCAGCCTGTTCGTGGCCAAGGTCGCGGTAGAGAGCGGCAAGCTCGACGACGCCGCGGCTGAGCTCAAGAATGTGCTCGACAAGCCTGCTGACGACACCCTGGGCGAAATTTCGCGCCAGCGCCTGGCACGCGTGCTCGCGGCCCAGGACAAGGCTGAAGATGCGCTCAAGCTGCTCGACGGCGACGCCGACAAGGCATTTTTGGCCAGCCGTGAAGAATTGAAGGGCGACCTGCTGGTGCAGTTGGGTCGTGCCGACGATGCCCACAGCGCTTATGAAAAAGCCAAGGCCGCGCTGTCCGATGAGGCGGCGGTCGGTGGCCTGCAACTGAAGCTGGATGACTTGGCCAAAGGGGACGCGTGACGTGATCGGTTGGAAACAAGCAGCAGTGCTGACCCTGGCCGTACTGGCCGCAGGTTGCAGCAGCAACAGCAAGAAGGAACTGCCTCCGGCCGAGCTGACCAAGTTCACCGAAGAAGTGGTACTGAAAAAGCAGTGGAGCCGTTCGATCGGTGACGGCCAGGGCGAGACTTACAATACCCTGGTGCCGGCCATCGAGAACGACCGCATCTACGCCAGCGACGTCAATGGCGAAGTCTTCGCCCTCGACCGCATTACTGGCGACGTAGTGTGGAAGCAGGATCTGGAGCTGCCCGTTTCCGGCGCCGTCGGCGTTGGCTATGGCCTGGTCATGCTCGGCACCCTCAAGGGTGAAGTGATTGCCCTGGACTCCAGCACCGGTGAAGAGCGCTGGCGCTCCCGCGTAACCAGCGAAGTGCTGGCGCCGCCTGCCAACAACGGTGACGTTGTGGTGGTGCAGACTCAGGACGACCGTCTGATCGGCCTCGATGCCGCTACCGGCGACCGCCGCTGGATCTACGAGAGCACCCCGGCTGTACTGACCCTGCGGGGCACCGGTGCACCGATCGCCACCAACCGTCTGGCCGTTGCCGGCCTGTCCACCGGCAAAGTGGTCGCGGTCGACATCAACAACGGCGTGCCGGTGTGGGAGAGCCGTGTGGCGATCCCGCAGGGCCGTTCCGAGCTGGACCGTGTGGTCGACATCGACGGCGGCCTGCTGCTGTCCGGTGGTACGCTGTACGTCAGCACCTACCAGGGCCGTGTAGCGGGCCTGGACCTGGAAAGCGGCCGTGTGCTGTGGCAGCGTGATGCCTCGAGCTACGTGGGTGTCGCCCAAGGTTTTGGCAACGTCTATGTCAGCGAAGCTTCGGGCAGTGTCGAGGGCGTCGACGAGCGCTCTTCCAGCGCACTGTGGACCAACGACTCGATGGCGCGCCGTCAATTGTCGGCGCCGGAAGTGTTCTCCAGCTACGTGGCTGTAGGTGACTTCGAAGGTTACCTGCACCTGCTCAGCCAGGTCGACGGCCGTTTCGTCGGCCGTGAGCGTATCGACAGCGATGGCTTGCGCGCCCGGCCCCTGGTGGTCGGCGACACCATCTATGTCTTTGGCAACAGCGGCAAGCTCGAGGCACTGACCATCCGCTGAAGCTATGCTCAAGGCCACGACAGGTCTTGAGTTGCGGCGTAGGACACGCCGCCCGAACTCCGGCCGCTGCCTTGCAGCGGCCTTTGCATTTTCAAGAATTCAAGAGTGGAGAGCCGCATGGTTCCCGTAATCGCCCTGGTGGGACGGCCGAACGTCGGCAAATCCACCATGTTCAACCGCCTGACCAAAACCCGCGATGCCATCGTGGGTGACCTGTCGGGTCTGACCCGTGACCGCCAGTATGGTGATGCCAGCTGGCAGGGTCGCTCCTTCATCCTGATCGACACCGGTGGTATCACCGGTGACGAAGTGGGCATGGACGAGAAGATGGCCGAGCAGTCGCTGATGGCCATCGAAGAAGCCGACTATGTGCTGTTCCTGGTCGACGCCCGCGCCGGCATGACTGCCGCCGACCAGATGATCGCCGAGCACCTGCGCAAGCGGAACAAGTCGGCCATCCTGGTGGCCAACAAGATCGACAACATCGACGCCGACGTCGCCCGCGCCGAGTTTTCGCCGCTGGGTATGGGCAATGCCATTCCGGTGGCCGGCTCGCAGGGCCGAGGCATCAATCAGTTGATGGAGTCGGTGCTGGGCCACATTCCTCGCGACGCTGAGGAAGAAGCCCTCGACCAGGAGGTTGCCGAAGGCGAGGAAGCGGTACGCATCCCCGGCCCTAGCGAAAAGGATGGCATCAAGATCGCCATCATCGGCCGCCCCAACGTGGGCAAGTCGACCCTGGTCAACCGCATGCTCGGCGAAGAGCGCGTGGTGGTCTACGACCAGCCGGGTACCACCCGTGACAGTATCTATATCCCGTTCGAACGCGATAACGAGAAGTACACCTTCATCGACACCGCTGGCGTGCGCAAGCGCGGCAAGATCCACGAGGAAGTCGAAAAGTTCTCGGTGGTGAAGACGCTGCAGGCGATCAAGGACGCCAACGTGGTGATCTTCGTCATGGACGCCCGTGAAGGTGTGGTCGACCACGACCTCAACCTGCTGGGCTTCGCCCTCGAAGCGGGCCGCGCCATCGTCATCGCCCTGAACAAGTGGGACGGCATGGAGTCGGGTGAGCGCGACTACGTCAAGACCGAGCTGGAGCGCCGGCTGTTCTTCGTCGACTTTGCCGACATCCACTTTATCTCGGCGTTGCACGGCACCGGCGTGGGTCACCTGTACAAGTCGGTGCAGGCCGCGTTCAAATCGGCGGTCACCCGCTGGCCAACCAGCCGCCTGACACAGATCCTCGAAGACGCCGTCAGTGAGCACCAGCCACCGCTGGTCAACGGCCGCCGCATCAAGCTGCGCTATGCCCACCTCGGTGGTGCCAACCCGCCGCTTATCGTGATCCACGGCAACCAGACCGAGAAGATTCCCAAGTCGTACTCGCGTTACCTGGAAAACACTTACCGCCGGGTGCTCAAACTGGTCGGTACGCCGATCCGTATCGAGTACAAAGGCGGTGAGAACCCGTACGAGGGCAAGAAGAACACCCTCACAGACCGCCAGGTCAACAAGAAGCGCCGCTTGATGTCGCACCACAAGAAGGCCGAGAAGAAGCGCCGCGACAAGCGCTGACAAGCGGCAAACTTCAAGTCGCAAGCTGCAAGAATGAGCGGACGCTGATACATGTCGCTTTTTCTTGTGGCTTGGAGCTTGTAGCTTATAGCTCTCCGTCCCCCAGGAAAGAGGGCTCCATGATCCGCAGCAAACTGCCGAACGTCGGCACGACCATCTTCACCACCATGTCCCAGCTCGCCGTGCAGACCGGCGCGCTCAACCTTTCCCAGGGTTTCCCCGACTTCAATGGCCCGCAGGCTTTGCTCGATGCGGTTGGCCGCCATGTGTCCGCCGGGCATAACCAGTATGCGCCGATGACCGGCTTGCCGGCCTTGCGCCAGCAGGTGGCGGCCAAGGTCGAGCGCCTGTATGGGACCAAGGTCGATGCCGATCAGGAAGTGACTATCACCCCGGGCGCCACCGAGGCGATCTTCTGTGCCATCCAGGCGGTGATCCACGCGGGCGACGAGGTGATAGTCTTCGACCCCTGTTACGACAGTTATGAGCCCTCCGTGGCGCTTGCCGGCGGTCGCTGCGTGCACGTTCAACTCAGTGATGGCGACTTCCGTATCGACTGGCAGAAGTTCAGCGATGCCCTGAGCCCGCGCACGCGCATGGTCATCCTCAATTCGCCGCACAACCCCAGTGGCGCGCTGATCACGGCTGAAGACCTGGACCAGCTGGCACGCCTGATCGCTGATCGCGATATCTACCTGGTCAGCGACGAAGTGTATGAACACCTGGTCTACGATGGCGTACGTCATGCCAGCGTTCTGGCCCATTCAGAGCTGTACCGCCGGGCGTTCGTGGTCAGTTCGTTCGGCAAGACCTACCACGTGACCGGCTGGAAGACCGGTTACGTGATCGCGCCACCTGCCTTGAGCGCGGAGCTGCGCAAAGTGCATCAGTACGTCAATTTCTGCGGAGTCACACCGCTGCAGTGTGCACTCGCTGACTTCATGGCCGAACACCCTCAGCATGTCGACGAACTGCCAGGTTTCTATCAGGCCAAGCGCGACCTGTTCTGCGACCTGCTCAAAGGTTCGCGCTTGAGCTTTACCCGCACGGCCGGCACCTATTTCCAACTGGTGGACTATTCGCAGATCCGGCCAGACCTGAACGACGTCGAAATGGCCCTTTGGCTCACCCGTGAGCACGGCGTGGCGACAATTCCGGTGTCGGTGTTCTACCAGCAACCCATCCCCGAGCAACGCCTGGTACGCCTGTGCTTTGCCAAACGTGAGGAGACGCTGCGTCAGGCAGCGGAGAAACTATGCGCGATCTGAGTGCACTGCCCAACCTGAAAATCGCCCTTGTGCAAACGACCCTGGCCTGGCACGACCGCGAGGCCAATTACGCGCATTTCGAGGTGTTGCTCGACCAGGCTGGAGATGCCGACCTGGTGATACTCCCCGAGATGTTCACCACTGGTTTTTCCATGGAATCGGAAAGCTTGGCCGAGCCCGAGAACGGCCCGACCTACAAGTGGCTCAAGGCTCAGGCCAAGCGCATCAACGCAGTGGTTACCGGCAGCGTGATCATCCAGGCCGCCGATGGCAGCCACCGCAACCGCTTGCTGTGGGCGCGCCCGGACGGTGAGATTCTGCACTACGACAAACGGCACCTGTTCCGCATGGCCGGTGAGCACAAGCATTACACCCCGGGTGAGCGTCAGGTGCAGTTCGAGATCAAGGGCTGGCGGGTACGCCCGCTGATCTGCTATGACCTGCGTTTCCCGGTGTGGAGCCGCGATGCGCAGGATACCGACCTGCTGCTGTACACCGCGAACTGGCCGGCTGCGCGCCGCCAGCACTGGAACCGGCTGCTGCCGGCGCGGGGCATCGAAAACCTGTGTTTCGTGGCGGCGGTGAACCGGGTGGGCACCGATGGCAAGGGTTTCGCGTATTCGGGCGACAGCCAGGTGCTGGATTTCCAGGGTGAAAGCCTGCTCAGCGCGGGCGAGGCAGACGGGGTGTTTACGGTCGTGCTGAGGGCGGTGGAGCTTGCCAACTACCGCACCCGCTTCCCGGCCAACCTGGATGCCGATACCTTCGAGCTGCACTGAGCCAGCACCGGCCCCCGGTAGGAGCGGCCTTGTGTCGCGAAAGGGTCGCAGAGCGGCCCCAGCAATTGTTGCATCAATGCCGAAACATCGAGGGCCGCTTCGCGGCCCGTTCGCGACACAAGGCCGCTCCTACAGCGGCCAGTTGTGTCAGTTCAATCCCTGATCAGTAAACATCCCGCCGATAACGCCCGTCTTCGATCAACTGCTCGACCATTTCTTCACCCAGCATGCCCTTGAGTGCCACATCAACACCGGCCGCCATCCCTTGCAGGCTGCCGCAGACATACACATAAGCGCCATCGGCAACCCAGCGCTTGAACTCTTCAGCCTGCTGCAGCAACACATCCTGCACATACACCTTCTCTGCCTGATCCCTCGAAAACGCGAGGTCCAGGCGTGCCAGGTCGCCGCGCTCCAGCCAGCCTTGCAGCTCATCGCCACACAGCATGTCATGCGCGCGGTTACGCTCGCCGAACAGCAACCAGTTGCGCTGCTCGCCGGCATTGATCCGCGCCCGCAGCAGGCTGCGCAGGCCAGCAAGGCCAGTGCCGTTGCCGATCAGGATCATCGGCGCGGCGCTTTCGGGCAGATGGAAGCCACTGTTGCGCCGCAGACGCAGGTTAAGGGTGCCATCGACTGGCAGGTACTCGGTCAGCCAGCCAGAACCCAGGCCAAGGTTGCCGTCGGGGTGACGCTCCTGGCGCACGATCAGCTCCAGCACGCCATCGCTGGCGATTGAGGCGATGGAGTATTCACGGCTGCCGATCGGTACCAGCGCATCGACCAGCGCTTGTGGCTGCAAGCCTATCAAGTGGTCCCGGCGGGTTGGTAGCTGGCGGCCTGCCAGAGCCTGGCCGAGGGTCTCGTTCAGGCCCTGAAGCTGCACAGTGGCGTTGGCGTCGACGGCCATGCCGCTGAGGAATGCATCCACGCGTGGCTGGCCATTGAGCGGCAGAACTTCTACCAGGTCACCGGCCTCCCAGCTAGCGGGCTCTTCAGAGCGCAGGCCGATCAGGTATACCGGTTGTCCTTGACTACCTGGATTGAGCAGATCGCGGCTTACCAGGTTCCAGTTGCCAAAACTTGGCGGTTGCCAGGCAGCCACGGGTTGAGCGCCGGTCAGCTGCGCCAGCTCCTGTTGCCATTGCTGCAGGGCCGCCGGGTCGGCGTTGTCCACTTCCACCGGGCTGAATGCCATGCTGGCGCCGCGCTCGCCGAGCCATGCCTGCAGGCGCCGGGCAAAGCCGCAGAAATGCGGATACTGGCGATCACCGAGCGCCAGCACGGCATAGCTGAGGCCGTTCAGGGCCCACGGCTGGCCCAGCACCTTGCGCTCGAAAGCGCGGGCGCTGTCAGGCGCCTCGCCGTCACCGAACGTGCTGACCACGAACAGCGCACGGCGCGTCTGGTGCAGGTCCTCTTCGCCAAGATCGGCAAGCGCACGTACTTGCACCGGCAAGCCTGCGGCCTGCAGCTGCCTGGCGCTTTGCCAGGCCAGTTGTTCGGCAAAACCGCTCTGGCTGGCAAAGCCGATCAGCCAGCTGTCGCCGTTGCTGGTGGCGCTGTCGACGCTGCCACGCGCGGCGCGGATCTGACGCTTTTTGCGCCGGCGGTCGAGGTACAGCAGCCAGCCGGTGACGAAGAACAGCGGCATGGTCAGGCTCGCGAGGGTGACGATGATCCGCCCCGGCAGGCCGAAGTATTCACCCACGTGCAACGCATAAACACTTTGCAGCAGCTGTGCCTTGAAGGACTTGTCGGTGTAGCGGTCATGGTTTTTCACCTGGCCGGTGGCCGGATCCAGGGTCAGGGTATTGAAGGCGCGTGGGTGCGCGGCGCTGTCGAGCAGGTAGAACAGGCTGGCGGGCTGGCCGCCAGCAGGCGGCAGACGCAGGTTGTACATGGCAAGGCCTGGCCCGGCGGCGTTCTTGAGGTTGGCCCAGATGGCGTCGTAGTCGACCACCAGCGGCGGCGCGTTCTTGTCCATTTTCTGCGGCCCATGGCGGCCACGGCCTTCGCCGCGCTTGTGCTGCTGTCCTGCGGCAGGCGCGTCGGCCAGTAACTTGTTCAGGCCTTCGCGGTACCACTCGTAGGACCAGAACAGGCCGGTCAGCGCGAACAGAAGGTAGAACAGCAGGCACCAGGTGCCGGCAACGGCATGCAGGTCCCAATTGAAGGCGCGGCCTTTTTTTGCCCAGTCGAAGGTCAGCCAGGTGCGCCAGTTCAGGGCTTTGCGCGGCCAGCGCAGGTACAGACCGGAGAGGCAGAAAAATACCAGCATGAGGGTGCAGGCGCCCGTGATCTGCCGGCCAGTGTCACCCATGGCCAAGAACCGGTGCAGGGTGAGCATCAGTTTGAAGAAGTCTTGCCCGGCGGCCTGGCCCTTGAGCTCACCGGTATAGGGGTCGGCGTAACGCAGCTCACCGCGACGCTCGCCCGGCGGGGGTGTGAAGAAGACCCGTGCGGCGTTGCCTTCGCGCACATCGACCCACAGCATCGACACTTTGTCGCCTTGGGCGGCCTCGACCCGGCGCACCAGTTCAGCCGGAGGCAGTACGCCCTGGGCGCGTACCTCGACTTTCAAGACATCGGCGTTGAAGGCACGCAGCAATTCTTCCTGGAACGAATAGAGCGCTCCGGTAATGCCCATCAAGGCCAGCACCAGGCCGGCGGTGATGCCAAAGAACCAGTGTAATTGGAACAGCGTCTTCTTCACCACATCGTTCACCTTGTGTTGCTGCCGCGCCCTGCGCGGGGTGCATTATGCCTTGATACGCAAAAGCCCCGCTCACTGGAATGAACGGGGCTCCGGGTTGCTGCTTTAGAAGTGGACGCTGGTGGTCAGCAATGCAGTCCTGCCCGCCGCCTGGTTGGCGAAGTGGGTGGAAAACGCCTTGTCGTAATACACCTCGTTGGTGAGGTTCTGCACATTCAGTTGCAGGTCGACGTTCTTGGTCAGCTTGTAGGCGGCCATGGCGTCGTAACGTACATAGCTGTCGACCATGGTGGTGTTGGCCACGTTGCCGTAGACGTCATCCACATAGAAGGCGCCACCGCCGACCGTCAGCTTCGGGGTGATCGAGTACGTGGTCCACAGGCTGGCGCTGTTGTTCGGCGTGTTCGGCAACTGGTTGCCGTCGTTGGCCTTGCCCAACGGGCCGCCGTCGATCTGGCGGGCTTGCAGGTAGGTGTAGCCGGCGAACACCTGCCACTTGTCGGTGAGCTTGCCGCTGGCCGACAGCTCGATGCCTTGCACGCGGGTTTCGCCGACGTTTTCGTAGGTGGTGGTGTCCACCTGCACACGGGCGTTTTCCTTTTCGGTGCGGAACAGCGCGGCGGCCAGGGACAGGCGCTCGTCGAGCAGGTCCCACTTGGTGCCGATTTCGTAGTTGGTGGTTTCTTCCGGCTCCATGTCGCTGGCCAGGATGTTGCCACCACGGTCGGTGGTGCCCGACAGCGGGTTGCCTTCGGTACCTTCGCCGAGCATCGCCCCGGGCGGGGTGGCGGAAGTGGCATAGGACACGTAGATGCTACCGTTCTCGGCCGGTTTCCAGACCAGGCCCAATTGGCCGGTGAAGAACTCGCTGGTGTCGCGGCCTTTGGTCGGGACGCCGTTCTTGTTCACCACGGTCGCGCCCGAGGCATCGTAAGTGCGGAACTTGGTATCGAAGTGGTCATAACGCAGGCCCATGTTCAGCAGCCACTCAGGCGTCAGCTCCAGAGTGTCGAAGGCGTAGATTGCGCGGGTCTTGCTGCTGGTCTTTGTGCCAGCGTAGTTGCGCGAGATCGTGCCATCCCAGGCATCGTCGGGGTTCGGGTCGCTCAGCGAAGTACAGCTGCCACCATTGCCCGGGCCGGTGCAGGTGAGCTTGCTGTTTGGCGACACCGTGTAGCTCTGGCGGTCCGAGTCTTCCTTGCTGAACTCGACCCCGGTGGAGAAGCTGTTCTTGAAACCGCCCACGAAGAACTCACCGAACAGGTCGGTCTGGTTGGTGGTGGTGGCAGTGTTGCCCACACGGGTATTGGCACGACGCCATACGCCGTTGTTGTTCACGTTGCCCGCGCTGTCGTCCGGCTGGGTCAGGATGTAGTCCTGCATGCTGTTGCCATGACGCAGGGTGTTCTTGATGGTCAACGAGTCGCTCAGGTCGTGTTCCACGGCGATAGTAGCGATGTCCACACGGGTCTTGCGGAAGTCGCGACCGGTCAGGCCGTAGAAGTTGTCGCTGTCGCCGCCGTCGATCGGCTTGCTTGGGTGCGCCGAGGTGCGCGCGCTGCTGCCACCGGTAGGGATGCTGTACGGGATGCCCGAATCCGGCAGGTCGTCGCTTTCCAGGTGGTAGTAGTCAAGGTTGACGCGGGTTGGCGTGCCCAGGCCGAAGGCCAGGGATGGGGCGATACCCCAGCGGTCATAGTTGACCTTGTCCCGGCCGGCAACGTTGCTCTCATGGGTCATCAGGTTGAGACGGCCGGCAGCGGTGTCGCTGAACTGGTAGTTGCCGTCAAAGGTGTAGCGCTGGGTCTGGTCGCTGCCCCAGGTCCAGGCACCGTCCAGCGAGTTGCCCAGGTGTGCACGCTTGCTCACCAGGTTGATGGTGCCGCCTGCCGCGCCGCGGCCACCGATGGCCGAGTTGGGGCCTTTGGCCACTTCCACCGATTCGATGGCGAAGATTTCACGGGTCTGCGCACCGGTATCACGTACACCGTCCAGGTAGGTGTCACCCTGGGCGTCAAAACCACGAATGAACGGGCGGTCGCCTTGCGGGTTGCCGCCTTCGCCTGCGCCAAAGGTGATGCCTGGCACAGTGCGCAGGGCATCCTGCAGGCTCAGGGCGTTGGTGTCCTTGATGACTTGCTGGGGTATTACGGTAACCGAGCGTGGGGTGTCCACCAACGGCGCGGTGTACTTCTGCGAGGAGGCCTTTTCGACCTTGTAATCGGTGCTGGCCTGTTCAGCCTTGCCATTGACGCTGGTGGCATCCAGGGTGATGGCGCTGCTGGTAGCCGGATCGGCGGCGTAGACGGACGAAGCGCTCAGAGCGACGCCGATGGCAGACACGATCAGGCGTGGAGAGCTCACTGCAGATGGCACGTATTGACGCATTGTTATGGACCTTCCCCAAGGTGTGAAGGCCGCGGATCATAATGCAAGTGATTGCAGGTCACAATTGAGATTCGTTACCATTCACTGCGAACTTACAATCTTTACAAATTCTCTTTACGGTTTAATCAAGCTGAAACGTCTCGGGTGAAGAAAGGACTTGTACGGCGTAAAAGGGAATCAATATCATTGCCGCCTTTACACTCTCAACGGTGCCGCCGCCATGCTGCTTCATATCCCCGGCCTGTTCGACGCCGACGAGCTTGCCCGCATTCGCGAGGCACTGGAGCAGGCCGATTGGGCCGATGGCAAGGCCACGGCCGGCTATCAGTCGGCCAAGGCCAAGCACAACTTGCAGCTGCCAGAAGGTCACGCGCTGGCGAAGGAAATCGGTAGCGCGCTGATCGACCGCCTGTGGAAAAACCCACGGTTCATGTCGGCGGCCCTGCCGCACAAAGTCTTTCCGCCACTGATCAACTGCTACCGCGAGGGTGGCAACTTCGGCTTCCACATCGACAATGCCTTGCGCCAGCCAAAAGGCAGCCCGGAGCGAGTGCGCACCGACCTGTCCTCGACGCTTTTCCTGAGTGATCCGGACAGCTATGACGGGGGCGAACTGGTGATCCAGGACACTTATGGCGAGCAGCAGGTCAAGCTGGCTGCCGGTGACCTGGTGCTGTACCCGGGCACCAGCCTGCACAAGGTCAATCCGGTGACGCGCGGCGTGCGTTATGCGGCGTTCTTCTGGACCCAGAGCCTGGTACGTGAGGACAGCCAGCGGGCGTTGCTGTTCGAGATGGACAATGCCATCCAGCAACTCACCGCCGATGTGCCCGAGCATCCCTCGTTGCTGCAATTGACCGGCACCTACCATAACCTGCTGCGCCGCTGGGCAGAGGTCTGAGCCGTGTCCTATCAGTTGCGCCGTGAAGAAGTGGTGGATGTCGCAGGCCTCAAGGCCATGCTCGAAGGCAGTCCGGGCAAGGCCGCCCAGGCGATTCTCGCGGCGGCAGGGCAGGGCGTGATCGAGGCGCAGTTGCTGCTCGGGCAGATCCTGCTAGACGGCCGTGGCATCGAAGCGGATGCCGGATTGGCCCGGCGCTGGTTCGGCATTGCCGCCCAGGGTGGCAGCGCCATGGCGCACAACATGCTCGGGCGTTGCCTGGAGCATGGTTGGGGCGGTGAGGTGAGTGTGGCGCAGGCTGCGGTTCACTATGCCCGTGCGGCCGACGCCGGGTTGGATTGGGGCCTGTATAACCTGGGCAACCTGCTGGCTACCGGGCGTGGGGTACCGGCCAATCAGGCGCAGGCATTGATGTGCTACGAGAAGGCTGCGCAGCTGGGGCATGCCAAGTCGATGAACCTGTATGGGCGTTACCTGGAGCAGGGTATCGCTACGGCGCCCAGCCCGGCGCGGGCAGTGCGCTGGTACAGGCGTGCCGCCGAAGCGGGGGATTTTCGTGGGATGTTCAGCCTGGCGCTGGTGCTGGTAGAGCGTGGGCAGATGGCCGAGGCCGGGCAGTGGCTGGAGCAGGCGCGGGTTGAGGGGAACATGAATTTCCTGCGCAGTGCTTTGGCGACCTTGCAGGGAGCGGGGCCAGGGTTGATGGCCTTTGCGGCGCGGTATGCCGCAGAGATAGAACAGCGCGAAGCGTGATGGTGTCGGTACTGGCCTTATCGTCGGCAAGCCGGCTCCTATAGGTATTGCACAAGGCTTGAGGCCTGTGGAGCTCTATGTGGGCCGGGTTGCCGGCTATGGGGCCAACCCAGGCACAAATGAAAACGGGGCCTTTCGGCCCCGTTCTGCATTACAGGTAGTAGGCCTTCAGCGGCGGGAAGCCGTTGAATTCCACCGCGCTGTAGCTGGTGGTGTAGGCACCGGTCGACAGCCAGTAGAGGCGGTCACCGATCGCCAGGTTCAGCGGCAGGCCGTACTTGTAGTGCTCGTACATGATGTCGGCGCTGTCGCAGGTCGGGCCGGCGATGACCACTTCTTCCATCTCGCCTTTCTTTTCGGTCCAGATCGGGAACTTGATGGACTCGTCCATGGTTTCGATCAGGCCGGAGAATTTGCCCACGTCGGTGTATACCCAGCGCTCGACGGCGGTGCGCGACTTGCGCGCAACCAGCACTACTTCGCTGACCAGGATACCGGCGTTGGCGATCAGCGAACGGCCTGGCTCAAGGATGATTTCCGGCAGGTCGTCGCCGAAGTCTTCCTTCAGGAAGCGGATGATCTCTTCAGCGTAGGTTTCCAGGCTGTTGGTGCGGGTGATGTAGTTGGCCGGGAAACCGCCACCCATGTTGATCAGCTTCAGCTCGATGCCGTCTTCTTCCTTAAGACGCTCGAAGATCACCTTGACCTTGGCGATGGCGGCGTCCCACACGCTGATGTCGCGCTGTTGCGAACCCACGTGGAAGGAAATGCCGTATGGCACCAGGCCCAGATCGCGGGCCAGGATCAGCAGGTCCATGGCCATGTCGGTCTGGCAGCCGAACTTGCGCGACAGTGGCCAGTCGGCAGTGGTGGAGCCTTCGGTGAGGATGCGTACGTAGACCTTGGAGCCCGGCGCGGCCTTGGCGATGTTGCGCAGGTCGGCTTCCGAGTCGGTGGCGTACAGGCGCACACCTTTTTCAAAGAAGTAACGGATGTCCTTGGACTTCTTGATGGTGTTGCCGTAGCTGATACGGTCGGCGCTGACGCCACGGCCCATCACCTTGTCCAGCTCATAGATCGAGGCGATGTCGAAGCTCGAGCCTTTCTCTTTGAGCAGGTCGATGATCTCGACCGCCGGGTTGGCCTTGACCGCGTAGTAGACCTTGGCGAACTCGAAACCGGCGCGCAGGTCGTCGTAGGCCTGGCTGATCATCTGGGTATCGATGAGTACGAACGGGGTTTCCTGCTTGTCGGCGAACGCCTTCATTTTCTGGAAGGTGTCACGCGCGAAATAGTCTTCGACCTGGATCGACATGCTCAGGGACTCCATGGGCAAACTGAAAAGATAAGTGGCTGCAAACTGAACGTCCTCCGTATCCCCACTTTGGTTCGCCTACTCAGTACTTGAGCCGGATGGATCGTTTCCAGCATGGACGTTCGGCGCGCACTTTAGGGCGTGAAGAATGCAAGATCAACAGGTAATCCGGGCGTGTCGGCCCAGGAACGGCGCGTTGTCACTTGAATAACCGACTCGTGTGACCGGCAGATGTTCCCCGCGCGTTGGCAGGCGTAAAAAATTGTGGAATAGACCGTTTCGGGCCCGTCACGGGCAAGCCCGCTCCCACAGGGATAGTGCGGTTTCTATAGAGGCGTTCTTACCCGCGAGAAAGGCGAAGGTGTTCATATTTATGGCCACGTTCATTGGCAGTGCAGTGCCTGAAATCACTCATAAATTTTTTGTTACCGACTGGCGGATTTGCTGTGCTTTATGAGAAATATTACTATTCGCGCCATTATCTGGCCCCTTGCTGACGACCCCGACCGTGTCCGGACACAAAGGCTTCCTCGACCATTACCAAGAGCTGATCGGCACCTGGACGCGCAAGCTGCGCAGTCGTCAGCAGGCCGAGGACCTCACCCATGACGCCTTCATACGGGTTCTGGAAAACCCGCGCGAGCAGGTCGAGCAGCCACGTGCCTACCTTCACCAGACCGCCCGCAACATTGCGGTGGACGGTTTTCGCCGCGAAGACC
This sequence comes from Pseudomonas putida, assembly GCF_016406145.1. Lineage (NCBI taxonomy): Bacteria > Pseudomonadati > Pseudomonadota > Gammaproteobacteria > Pseudomonadales > Pseudomonadaceae > Pseudomonas > Pseudomonas putida. The sequence goes on along the minus strand of NZ_CP066306.1, from coordinate 4,756,043 downwards.
GGCGCCAGGCGCTCGAGCTTGAAGCCTTTGATGAAGGGGCCGGCGGCACGGACGACCCCGAGGCGTATGTACATGCCCTGGAACTGGCCGCCAGCGTCGAGCGGGCGCTGGCCGAGCTGCCGCTCAATTGCCGACGTGTGTTCATCTGGCAGAAGCTCGAGGGGCTGACCCAGGCCGAGATCGCCGAGCGCATGGGTTTGACCAAGAATATGGTCGAAAAGTATATGATCCGCACGCTCCGGCATTTGCGTGAGCACCTGGATGTGTCGGCAAGATGAGTCAGGAGACCTTGTCTATGAAACAGCACGGCACCGATACCGTCCGCCAGCAGGCTGCCGAGTGGTTCGCACGCGTGCAGGATGCACCGGACGATGCCGTGCTCCAGGCACAGCTGCGTGCCTGGCTGGAGGCTGATCCGCAACACCGCGAGGAGTATGAGCATCTTGTCAGCCTGTGGCGGGCCGCCGACTGCATACCGCGCCAGCGCCTCGATGCGCTGTGCCAACCTGAGCCGGTGCAGCAGTTGCCACGGCGGCGTTTCCTGCGCCAGGCACTGGCGGCCGGTGTGGCGGTAGTTGCCCTGGGGCTGGGCTTCAGTGGCTGGCATTACCAACGCCTCAATCATCAGGCGCAATTGCAGACCGCCTTTGCCGAGCGCCGTCAGATCTTACTGCCGGACGGATCACAGCTGGAACTCAACGGCGCTACGCAGTTGCAGGTCGACTACAGCCCGGGGCGGCGGCAAATTCGGCTTGATGCCGGCGAAGCGATGTTCATTGTCGCCCACGACAGCAACCGGCCGTTCGTGGTCGATACCGCACAGGGCAGTGTGACCGTCACCGGTACCCGCTTCGATGTGCGGCTCGACCCTGGCGCCACCCGTGTGGCAGTGGAGCAGGGCTCGGTAAGCGTGCGGGGCAAGGATGCTTCGCTGGCGCAACTGACGGCGGGCCTGGGCATACAGATAGATGCACAAGGCAAGCTTGCTGCGCCCTATGCGGTCAACGCCGCTGCGCTGACGGCGTGGCGCCAGGGCAAGCTGGTCTTTGACAACGCCACCCTGGCTGAAGTGGTTGCCGAAGCCTCGCGCTATCGCACAGAGCCATTGCGCGTTGCCCCCGGCAAGGTGGCGCAGATGCGCCTGTCCAGCACCTTCAGCATCGATGATACCGATGCACTGCTGCGCGCCTTGCCGAGCATCCTGCCGGTGGCGATCAAAACCCGTGAAGACGGCTCTCGCGAAATAATCGCGAAATAGATTCAGGTTTTTTTCGGCTCGTTCGTCTTCCTCGCCAGCTGCAACTGCCAAGCATTTCCATTTGCATGCAGTTGGCGTTTATCCCGAACTTCAGGATGTCTTGACGACGTGAACAACAATAAACCTTTGCCGCGCTTGCGCGTTATGGCGCTGGCCCTGGCGGTCAGTGCCGTGGCCGTCAACAGCCACGCCGAACAGGGCGACACCACCATCCAGATCCAGGCTCAACCTTTGGCTTCGGCGCTCAGCCAATTGGGCCAGCAAACCCACCTGCAGCTGTTCTACAGCCCTGAGCTTGTGGCCGGCAAGCAGGCCCCGGCGGTGTCCGGTAAGCTGGCGCCGGTGCAGGCCCTGCAACAGTTGTTGCAGGGCAGCGGGCTGACCTTCGAAATGTCCCAGGATACCGTGGTGGTAAAGCCGCTGCCGACCACCCTCGACCTGGGCAGCGGTAGCCTGGAACTGGCGCCCACCGATATCAACGTGGTTGGTGACTGGCTGGGTGATGCCGATCAGGCCGTTGTGCAGAATCACCCCGGTGCGCGCACCGTGGTGCGCCGTGAGGCCATGGTGGAAAAGGGCACGATGAACGTGCGCGACGCACTGCGTGGCATCCCGGGCGTGCAAGTGCAGGACTCCAACGGCACAGGTGGCAGCGACCTGTCGCTCAACGTAGGTGTACGCGGCCTGACGTCGCGCCTGTCGCCTCGCTCTACGGTGCTGATCGATGGCATCCCGGCCGCTTTCGCTCCTTACGGTCAGCCGCAGCTGTCCATGGCGCCGATCTCCTCGGGCAACCTCGACAGCATCGATGTGGTGCGTGGTGCCGGTTCGGTGCGCTATGGCCCGCAGAACGTCGGTGGGGTGATCAACTTCGTCACCCGGGCGATCCCGCAGCAGGCTTCGGCGGAGCTTTCCACCACCCTGGAGACCTCGCAGTACGGCGGTTGGAAGCACACCGAGTCGGCCTTCGTCGGCGGCACTGCCGACAACGGCATGGGTGTGGCGCTGCTGTACACCGGGGTGAACGGCAACGGCTACCGGCAGAGCAACAACGGCAATGACATCGACGACGTCATCCTCAAGACCCACTGGGCACCGACCGACGTTGACGAGTTCTGGCTCAACTTCCATTACTACGATGGCCGTGCCGACATGCCCGGTGGCCTGACCCAGGCCCAGTACGACAGCAATCCGTACCAGTCACTGCGTGATTACGATTACTTCGCCGGGCGTCGCAAGGACGTGTCGTTCAAATGGCAGCGCCAACTCGACGAGGCCACCCAGTTCGAAGTGCTGACGTACTACACCGACAGCTTCCGCGGCAGCACCATTGCCTCGCGTGACATGAAGACCCTGTCGTCCTACCCGCGCAATTACCACACCTTCGCCATCGAGCCGCGCGTTTCGCGGATCTTCTTCGCCGGCCCCACCACCCAGGAAGTCAGTGTCGGTTACCGCTACCTCAAAGAAGCCATGCGCGAACAGTCGACCCGCCTGGCGCTGATCGACAACGTTCCGACGCCTACCCCGACGTCCGACGGCCATGTATTCCAGGACCGCAGCGGCGGCACTGAGGCCAGTGCCTACTACATCGATGACAAGATCGACGTCGGCAACTGGACCATCACCCCGGGTGTGCGCTTCGAGCACATCAATACTGACTGGCGCGACCGCCCGGTGCTGGGTGCCAACAACCGCCCGGTGGCTGAGAAGAAACGCAGCATCACCAGCAATGAACCGCTACCTGCGCTGAGCGTCATGTATCACATCTCCGATGCCTGGAAGGTGTTTGCCAACTACGAAACGTCGTTCGGCAGCCTGCAGTACTTCCAGCTGGGCCAAGGCGGTACCGGTAACAGCACGGCTAACGGCCTGGAGCCGGAAAAGGCCAAGACCTACGAGCTGGGTACGCGCTATGACAATGGTGCTTTCGCCGGGGAGCTGACGGCCTTCTACATCGACTTCGACGACGAGCTGCAATACATCAGCAACGACGTGGGCTGGACCAACCTGGGTGCAACCAAGCACCAGGGTATCGAGGCGTCGGTACGCTACGACCTGGCCGGGTTGGACCGGCGTCTGGAAGGGCTGTCGGTGAATGGTGGCTACACCTACACCCGCGCGACTTATGAAGGGGAGATTCCCGGCTTCAAGGGGCGCGATCTACCGTTCTACTCACGCCAAGTGGCCACCGCCGGCCTGCGCTACGCGGTCAACCACTGGACCTGGAACCTGGACGCCTACGCCCAATCCAAGCAGCGCGCGCCGGGTACGGGGATCAATGCCGACGGGAGCTTCAATGGCGACTACATCACCGAGCCGAGCGCTGACGGGCAGTATGGCGACATTCCGGGGTATGTGACCTGGCATGCGCGTGGTGGCTATGAGTTCGGACCGAAGATGGCCAATTTGAAGCTGGCGGCGGGGGTGAAGAACCTCTTCGACAAGCAGTATTTCACCCGCTCCAGCGACAACAATGCCGGCATTTATGTGGGTGAGCCGCGGACCTTCTATGTGCAGGCCAGCGTGGGGTTCTGATAGCAGCAGTGCCTCAATCGCAGGCAAGCCGGCTTCCACATTGACAGCAGCGCTGCCGAACCCTGTGGGAGCCGGCTTGCCGGCGATGGGAGCGCGAAGCGCTCCCTTTGATCAGGAAACCACCGCCTCAGCCGGTGAGACGATGCTGGTCTTGGCCCCGCGCGATCTCCCCGAGCTCAGGTAAGCCGCGATCGACTCCTGCGTCACCTCGCCCAGGAACACCTGTTCGGCATCGAGCACCGGCAACCAGGCGCGGTTGAACTCGTACATCCGCGACAGCAGGATGCGCAGATGCTCATCGTGGGAAGCCGTTGCATTGAACTGGCGCAGGAAATCCGCGCAAGTGCCTTGCTGGCGGTGCATGTCGCGCCGGCGTACATACCCCAGCGCCTTGTTCTGTGCATCGGTGACCACCACATAGCGGCGGTCGTGCTCGTCCAGCAGCTCCAGCGCATCGCTCACGGGCGTTTCTGGGCTTACCGACGGGGCGTTGTCCGCCGCATCTTCGGCGCGCACCAGCAACAGGCGTTTCAAGGTGCTGTCCTGGCCCACGAAGTTGCTGACGAAGTCATCCACCGGGTGCGCCAGCAAGGTGTCCGGGTGGTCCAGTTGCAGCAACTTGCCGGCGCGGAAAATGGCAATCTTGTCGGCCAGCTTGATCGCTTCGTCGATGTCGTGGCTGACCATGATCACGGTCTTGTTCAGCGCCCGCTGCATTTCGAAAAACTCGTTCTGGATCATCTCGCGGTTGATCGGGTCGACTGCGCCGAACGGCTCGTCCATCAACAGCACCGGCGCGTCTGCAGCCAGCGCACGGATCACCCCGATGCGCTGTTGCTGGCCACCGGACAGTTCACGCGGGTAGCGTTGCAGGTACTGCTTGGGCTCGAGCTTGATCATGTGCATCAGCTCACGGGCGCGGTCGTGGCACTTTTGCTTGTCCCAGCCGAGCAGGCGCGGGACCACGGTGATGTTCTCCTCGATGGTCATGTTGGGGAACAGGCCGATCTGCTGGATCACATAGCCGATATGGCGGCGCAAGGTCACTTCGTCCAGGCCGCTGGTGTCTTCGCCATTGATGAACACCTGGCCGGAGGTTGGCGTGATCAGGCGGTTGATCATCTTCAGCGTGGTGCTCTTGCCACAGCCCGATGGGCCGAGAAACACGCAGATTTCGCCTTCGTTGACGGTCAGGCTGACCGAATCGACGGCTTTGACGTCCTTGCCGTTGACGTTGAAGGTTTTGCTGAGGTTCTTGAGTTCGATCATGAGCGCAGTCCTTCTGGAGTCAGGGCACGTTGCAGGGTTTGCAGGAGCAGGTCGGCGATGATTGCCAGCAGGCTGACCAGTACGGCGCCGACCAGCAGCATCGACATGTCGCTGCGGCTGATGGAGGTGAGGATGAGCACGCCCAGGCCACCGGCACCGATGGTCGCGGCGATGGTCATCACGCCGATGTTCATCACCACGGCAGTGCGCACGCCGGCGAGGATGACGGGGACGGCAATGGGTAGCTCGACCATGCGCAGGCGCTGGCCGAAGGTCATGCCGATACCGCGCGCGGCTTCACGGATGCCAGGCTCGACGTTGGTCAGGGCGAGGTAGGTGTTGCGCAGGATGGGCAGCAGTGAATAAAGAAACACCGCAGTGATCGCAGGCAATGGCCCCAGGCCCTGGCCGAACTTGGAGTAGAACGGCAGCAGCAGGCCGAACAGGGCAATCGACGGGATGGTCAGCAGCACTGTGGCGCTGGCTTGCAGCGGCCCGGCCACCACCGGGAAGCGGGTCATCAGGATGCCCAGCGGCACGCCGACCAGGATTGCCAGGCCGACGGCAATGCCGACCAGCATGATGTGCTGCCAGGTCAGTTGCAGCACCAAGGCCCAGTCGAGGTGGGCGAAGGTATCGAGCAGGCTCATGGCTGCACCTCCTTGAGTGGATGCTCACGCAGGAATGCTGCGGCCACGGCAGTCGGGCTCTGGTGCTCGACGTCGACCTTGGCATTGAGCTGGCGCATGGTCTCGTCATCGAGCTGCTCGGCCAGTGGCTTGAGCAGGGCGACCAGTTGCGGGTTGGCGTCGAGCACGGCCTTGCGCACCACTGGGGCCGCGGTGTAGTCGGGGAAGTAGTGCTTGTCGTCTTCCAGCAGCTTGAGGTTGAACGCACTCAGGCGGCCGTCAGTGGTGTACACCAGGCCGGCGAACACCTGGTTGTTGTGCATGGCGGTGTAGACCAGGCCGGCGTCCATCTGCCTGATGTTGGCTCGGCCGACTTGCAGGTCGTACATCTCCTTCAGGCCTACCAGGCCGTCCGGGCGGTTGGCGAACTCGGTGTCCAGGGCTACCAGGTGGTTGCGCTGGCGCTCGTCGCGCAGCACTTGGTTGAGGTCACTGATCGTGTTGATCTGTGGGTAGGCCTCGGCGACCTGTTTGGGCAGGCCCAGGGCGTAGGTGTTGCTGAACTTGGTCGGGGTCAGCCAGATCAGGTCCTTCTTGGCGTCCAGCGCCTTGACCTTGGCGTAGGTGGCTTCGGCGCTGGGCATGCGCTCTTCGATGTGGTTGTACGACACCAGCGACACGCCGGTGTATTCCCACATCAAGTCCAACTGGCCGGTCTCCTGGGCCTGGCGGGCGAGACTGCTGCCAAGGCCGGAGGTGACGCGCACATCGAAGCCATTGGCGCGCAGGTATTGGGCGGTGATTTCGGCGAGTACGGTCTGTTCGGTGAACACCCGTGCGCCGATGCGCACCAGGGGTTTTTCCGCCGCCTGGGCAAAGCCTGCGAACAGCAGGGCCGCGCCCAGCAGCAAGGCGATTCTCTTCTTCATACGTTCCCTCTTTTTATTGGGCCAGGCCACGTTCCAGCCAGCGCTTGCTGGAGAAACTCACCGCGGCATCCAGCGCCAGTGCCAGCAACGCCGTGCAGGCCGCGCCAAGCAGCAGCTGTGGCTGGTTGTTCAGGGCAATGCCGGGGAAGATCAGGCTGCCCAGGCTGTTGGCACCGATCAGGAACGCCAGGGGCGCAGTGCCCACGTTCAGCGCCAGGGCCACGCGCACACCGCCGACTATGATCGGCACGGCATTGGGCAGTTCCACCTGCCACAGTTGCTGGCGCGGGGTCATGCCGATGCCGGTGGCGGCTTCCTTGAGCGAGGCGGGGACGTTTTTCAGGCCTTCGTAGGTGTTGCGCACGATGGGCAGAAGGGAGGCGAGGAACAGCGCGAAGATCGCGGGCCCGGCGCCGATGCCCAGGATACTGAGGGCGATGGCCAGAACGGCCAGGGGGGGAATGGTGTTGCCAACGTTGAAGAACTGCATGAAGCGCTCGGCTTTGTCGACCCGGTGCGGTCGACTCAACGCAATGCCGGCGGGGATGCCCACGGCCAACGCCGCCGCCATCGAAGCCAGCACCAGTACCAGGTGCGCTTGCAGGTAGAACCCAAGATCGTCGCGGTAACGCGCGATCGTGTCGATGCCGATCCAGTGAACCAGCAGGGCCAGGATGACGAGCACGGCGGCCCATCCCAACAGCCCTTTTCCGTAGCGTGTAGCCACAGGCGGACTCCTTGTGTTGTCGGCGAGCACACTCTTTTTATGGCCGGCCATGGCTGGCGGCGAGTGGTGTGTTCGCGATTAGCAGCGTGAAGCAACCGAAGGCTGCGATCAGGCCATGAGCCGAACCCCGTCGGGCCCGAAAATGCTGATGAAACCAGTCCCCAAGCGAAGCGGGTTGCAGGGGAGTGGACGTCTCCGAGGGCGTAAAGGTTCCCATCTGCAGCGGCATTTGGCCAGTGTTAATCACTGGTTTGAGGGAAAATTGGCCAGAGAAAACAGTGGCTTAATGCGTTGAAGGCGTTGAAATAACTGGCCTGTGGCCATTTGTTAGTTCAGGCCGCTTCGTGGGCACGCCCGTGAGGTAGCTGATGACTTGGGCTTTGGTCGAATGCCCAACTTCAGGTATGATATCGCCCCTTTTTGAATCCCCCAGTCAGGCGATTTCCCATGACCAACCAGGCCGCCGAAGTCGCGAAGCGCCGCACTTTCGCAATCATTTCCCACCCCGACGCCGGTAAGACCACCATCACCGAGAAACTCCTGCTGATGGGCAAGGCCATTGCCGTCGCCGGTACCGTGAAGTCGCGCAAGTCCGACCGCCACGCCACCTCCGACTGGATGGAAATGGAGAAGCAGCGCGGTATTTCCATCACCACCTCGGTGATGCAGTTCCCGTACCGCGAGCACATGATCAACCTGCTCGACACCCCCGGCCACGAAGACTTCTCGGAAGATACCTATCGCACCCTGACTGCAGTGGACTCGGCGCTGATGGTGCTCGACGGCGGTAAAGGTGTAGAGCCGCGGACCATTGCCCTGATGGACGTCTGCCGCCTGCGCGACACGCCCATCGTCAGCTTCATCAACAAACTCGACCGTGACATCCGCGACCCGATCGAACTGCTCGACGAGATCGAAGCGGTACTGAAGATCAAGGCCGCGCCGATCACCTGGCCGATCGGTTGCTATCGCGACTTCAAGGGTGTGTACCACCTTGCCGGCGACTACATCATTGTCTACACCCCGGGCCACGGCCATGAGCGTACCGAGGCGAAGATCATCGAGAAACTCGACTCTGATGAAGCCCGTGCCCACCTGGGTGACGAGTATGACCGCTTCCTCGAGCAGCTCGAGTTGGTGCAGGGCGCCTGCCATGAGTTCGATCAGGACGAGTTCATCAATGGCCAGCTGACGCCGGTATTCTTCGGTACCGCACTTGGCAACTTCGGTGTCGACCATGTGCTTGACGCCGTTGTCGACTGGGCGCCGCGCCCGCTGGCCCGTGTAGCCCACGAGCGTACCGTGGAGCCGGTTGAAGAGAAGTTCACCGGCTTCGTGTTCAAGATCCAGGCGAACATGGACCCGAAACACCGCGACCGTATCGCCTTCATGCGCATTTGCTCGGGCAAGTACGAGAAGGGCATGAAGATGCGCCACGTGCGTACCGGCAAGGATCTGCGCATCGGTGACGCGCTGACCTTCTTCTCGTCCGAGCGCGAGCAGCTCGAAGAAGCCTACGCTGGCGACATCATCGGCTTGCACAACCATGGCACCATCCAGATCGGCGACACCTTCACCGAAGGCGAGGCGCTCGGCTTCACCGGCATCCCGCACTTCGCCCCGGAACTGTTCCGCCGCGTGCGCCTGAAGGACCCGCTCAAGTCCAAGCAGCTGCGCCAGGGCCTGCAGCAGCTGGCCGAAGAGGGCGCGACCCAGGTGTTCTTCCCAGAACGCAGCAACGACATCATCCTTGGTGCGGTCGGTGTGCTGCAGTTCGACGTGGTCGCCAGCCGCCTGAAGGAAGAGTACAAGGTCGAGTGCGCCTACGAGCCGATCACCGTGTGGTCGGCACGCTGGATCAGCTGCGACGACAAGAAGAAGCTCGAAGACTTCCAGGTCAAGGCCATGGAAAACCTGGCCATCGACGGTGGCGGTCACCTGACCTACCTGGCCCCGACCCGGGTCAACCTGTCGCTGATGGAAGAGCGCTGGCCGGACGTCAAGTTCCGCGCTACTCGCGAGCATCACTGATCCTGGGAGGGCTATGCCCTCCTTTCGCGACACAAGGCCGCTCCTACAGAAGCTCACCTACTCCTGCAGGAGCGGCCTTGTGTCGCGAAAGGGCCGCAAAGCGGCCCCATTTCAGTTCCCCGCCTTGATACTGGTCCAGATGCGTGTACGAATGCGGTCGATCTTGGCCGGCATCGCCTCCAGCGCATACAGCTTGCCCATCATCTCTTCGCTCGGATAAATCATGGTGTTGCCCTTGAGTGCCGGGTCCACCAGGGCGTCGGCCTTGAGGTTGCCGTTGGCGTACTGCACATGGTTACTGATATTGGCCATCACCTGCGGCTGCAACAGGTAATTCATGTAGGCATAACCCGCCTTCTCATCCGGTGCATCGGCCGGCATGGCAACCATGTCGAACCACATCGGTGCGCCTTCCTTGGGGATCGAATAGCCGACCTTCACCCCGTTCTTCGCCTCATCGGCGCGGTTTTTCGCCTGCAGCACGTCACCCGAGAACCCTACCACCACGCAGATATCGCCATTGGCCAGGTCACCTGTGTACTTGGATGAATGGAAGTAGCTGATGTACGGGCGCACCTGCATCAGCAGTTCCTTGGCCTTCTCGTAGTCCTTCGGGTCTTTGCTGTGGTGCGGCAAACCCAGGTAGTGCAGGGCGATGGGTAACAGTTCAGGGCCGTTGTCGAGCACGGCGATCCCACAGCTCTTGAGCTTGCTCATGTACTCGGGCTTGAAGATCAGGTCCCATGAATCCACCGGGGCGTTGTCACCGAGCACTGCCTTTACCTTGTCGATGTTGTAGCCGATGCCGGTACTGCCCCACAGGTACGGGAAACCGTACTGGTTGCCGGGGTCGTTGACCTCCAGCGCCTTGAGCAGCACCGGGTTGAGGTTGTTCCAGCCGGGTAGCTGCGACTTGTCCAGCTTCTTCAGGGCCTTGCCCTGAATCTGTCGGGCCATGAAGTGGTTGGAGGGGAACACCACGTCGTAGCCTGAGTTGCCGGTCATCAGCTTACCGTCGAGGGTCTCGTTGCTGTCGTACACGTCGTAGGTCGGGTTGATGCCGGTGGCCTGCTGGAAGTTCTTCAACGTGTCGGGGGCCACGTAGCTGGACCAGTTGTAGATCTTTACCGAGTCGGCGGCATTGGCCACGCTGGCGGCCAGCATCAGGGGTGCGAGAAGGAGGGTACGCATGTCGGGTTTACCTTGCTTTGTCTGTTGTTTTCGAAGGCAGGCGATCAGCGGATCAGAAGATCAGAACGTAGGTCTTGCGCACGGTTTCCTGGATATCCCAGATGCCCATGCTGTTGGCCGGTAGCATCAGTGCGTCTCCGGCTTCTATGTGAAGGGGCTGGCCACCGTCGGGTGTGAAGGTGCAGCGGCCCTTGATGAAGTGGCAGAACTCTTGTTGCGCGATCTGCCGCCGCCAGCGCCCGGGCGTGCATTCCCAGATGCCGGTTTCGACGCCATCGCTGCGTTCCACGCAGGTGACCGAGGTCACTGCCACGGGTTCGGCAAGCGGCACCGCGACCGGGTTGGAGCTGTCCAGCACGGCGCTTTCGGTGTGTTTGAACTGGGTGATGCTCATTACCGTTGGATCCTGTGTGGGTGAAAGGGAAGTCAGTGCATGAAGCCTTCCATGAAGTCCGCCAGCGAGCCGGCCAGGCGCCGCCGCCATGGCACGGTGGCGGGGTTGGCGAGGGTTCGGTCCTCGTGCACGAAGCTCTGGATGATCGCGTTGTAGCCCAGCCAGCGGCAGGGCTCGGGCGGCCAGCTGGCCAGGCTCGACAGCGGACGGTTGTCGAGCACCCAGGGTTGCGCGGTCAGTTCGTTGTGCTGGTTGAGAATCAGCGCGGCCAAGGTGCGCCCACCGAGGTTGGTGGCGCCGACACCTTCGCCGCCATAACCGCCGGACAGGGCAATACCGCGCTGGCGGTCACACAGCATGTGCGGGCGGAAGCGCCGGGCCATGCCCAGGTTGCCACCCCACGAATGGGTGATGCGCACATGCTTGAGTTGTGGGAACAGCTCGCTGAACAGGTAGCGGCGCAGTTCGACTTCGGCATCTGTCAGGGTGAAGTCTTCGCGCAACCTGCCGCCGAAGCGGTAGCCGCCGCGGGCGCCGAATACCAGGCGGTTGTCGGCGGTACGCTGGCCATAGGTGACCTGGCGGCTGCTCTCGCTGAAGGCCTGACCTTGTGACAGGCCGATCTGCTCCCAGGTCGATTCGGGCAGGGGCTCGGTGGCCACCAGCAGGCTCTGCACCGGCAGTTGATGTTTGCCCAGCGGTGGCAGGCTGGCGGCGTAGCCCTCCACAGCAGGGACCATCCACTGGCAGCGGATGCGCGCCAGTGGTGCCCGTACTTCACCGGGCTGCCAGTCGACGGCGGGGGTGTTTTCGTAGATCGGCACGCCCAGCGCTTCAACCGCCCGGGCCAGGCCACGCACCAGCTTGGCCGGTTGGATGGTCGCGGTATGCGGGCTGTAGATCGCGCCGTAGGCGTTGCTCACGCGAAGCTGGGCGTCCAGTTGCTCAGGGCGCAGCCAGCGGTAGTCATCCTCGGTCATGCCCTGGCGGTAGAGGTCATCGAGGTAGGCACGCAGGCTGCGCTCCTGTTCCGGGTAGCGCGCAGCGCAATACAGCACGCCGCCTTTGCGGTAGTCGCAATCGATGCCTTCGCGTTGCAGCACGCGGTGGACCTCGTCGGGGATGCCATGCAGCAGGTCGATGCTGGCGCGGCGTTGTTGCGGCGACAGGGTGGCGAGCAGGCGGTCTTCACCGAGCATGTTGCCCATCAGCCAGCCGCCATTGCGCCCTGAGGCGCCAAAGCCGGCAATGTTGGCCTCGATCACGGCGATGTTCAGCTGTGGTGCCTGGCGCTTGAGGTAGTAGGCGGTCCAAAGCCCGGTGTAGCCAGCGCCGATGATGCACACGTCGACGTCGATGTCTTCTCGCAGGGCGGGGCGGGCGCACAGTGGTTCTTCTAGCTGGTCCATCCACAGGCTGAGCGTGCGCAAAGGTTGCATCGGGTTCGGCTCCACATCCGTCAAGGTCTGTGGGCGATCCTAGTGGCGTTCAGCGCTGGCTGTCTTACGTGCGTGCACGCAGGGAAATTTGCTTCAGATAGGCCTTGGGCGTAAGCCCGGTGTGCTCGCGGAAGCACTTGTAGAACGCCGACAGGGAGTTGAAGCCCGCGCTGAACGCCAGGTCGTCGATCGGCGCCCCGACCCTGTCGTCATCCAGGCTGGCCATCAGGTGCTGCAGGCGGGCCTGGTTGACGTAGCGGTAGAAGCTTTGCCCCAGCACCTGGTTGAGCAGGTAGGAGATCTGGTTGCGGCTGTAGCCACTGGCATCGGCCACCTGCTGCAGGTCCAGTTCCGGGTCAAGGTAGGGGCGCTGGCGCTGGAAGTAGTGTTCCAGGTCCTGGGCCATGGTCGACAGCTGTCGCGGCGAAAGGCCCAGGCGGCTGACGGCTGGGCGCGTGCCGCTGCTGGCAAGACCCTGGATGGTCTGGCGGACCAGCGTGGCGTACTCATTGACCCGCCAGATCAGCCCGTCCTTGACCGTGATCGCTTCGCTGGACTGAAACGCCACCAGACCTTCGCCGCCCTGCACCGTGACCTGGTACTGGATGAATGCCGTACTGCCGTCTACGCGGATGCGGTCACCATGGACGATGTCCTCCCCCGCCTGGTGCGGCAGGCAGGCGCGGACGTAGTCACGCAACGCGTCGTAACCGAGCACGCGGTTCTGGAAAAAGTCGTGGTACTGCACGTCCGGGTGATACAGCGCAATCACCCCGTCGAGGTCGCGGTGCTTCCAGCACAGGTGGTAGCGCAGCACGGTTTCGGCGGTGATCGGCGTTTGTTCAGGGCCGTCGGCGAGGATGGTCGGGGTCATGGCTTGATAGTGCCGGGGAGGGCGGAAGCAGGCAAGTCTGTGGGCCCTGGGATGCGTGGGTCGGATCTTGGCGGGCGTTGCATAAACCCTGAGCCGCGAGCCGCGTTTCGGGTGTTTTGCACGGTCCTAGGACGTACGCTTGAGCTAAGTCATTGATTTGGAGGCATGTCATTTTTTGACACAACTGGCACAGCCTCTGCACCGATTACAGGGCAATGGACCTGTTATCAACAATAAAGGCGAAAACCTCATGATTCCCTCTGCCGACTACCCGCATGTCGATTCCCAGAGCCGCTCAGGCGTGTCCTGGGCGGCCATCTTCGCCGGGGCAGCTGCCGCTGCGTCCCTTTCACTGATCCTGATGGTACTGGGTGCGGGGCTCGGCTTTGCCGCTACCTCGCCTTGGGCCGATGAAGGCGCCAGCGCCAAGGCACTGGGCATCTCGACCATCATCTGGCTGTTGCTGACCCAGATTCTTGCTTCCGGGCTGGGTGGCTATATTGCCGGGCGCCTGCGGGTGAAGTGGGCGAACCTGCACGGTGACGAGGTGTACTTCCGCGACACGGCGCATGGTTTTCTCGCCTGGGCAATCGCCACCCTGGTAGCGGCGATGCTGATCGTGAGTACCGCCGGGGGGCTGGCCAGTGCCGGTGTGCAGGCCGGCGCGAATGCCGTGGGAGCCGCAGCCAGCATGGCGCCCAAGCCTGACGCCAATGGCTATTTCGTTGACAGCCTGTTCCGCAGTGATGGCCCGGCGCCTGTGAGTGATGACGCCGCCAATGGCGTGGCCGCACGGATTATCGCCAGGTCCATTGCGCAAGGGACGCTCGCCGAAGATGACCGCGCTTACCTGGCGCAACTGGTGGCCCAACGTACCCGCCTGAGCCAGCCTGAAGCCGAAGCACGCGTAGACCAGGTGTTCGCCCAGGTCGAGCAAGCCAAGGTCGAGGCAAAAAAAGCTGCCGACACCGCAGCCAAAGTGGCGGCATGGACCGCGCTGTGGACCTTCGTTGCGCTGTTGTGTGGGGCGTTCTTCGCCAGCCTGGCAGCCCTGTACGGTGGTCGCCAGCGTGATCGCGTGATGTGGCTGGAAGGGGAAGGGGTTGATTACACCGCGCGTCGTACTGTTCAACGTTGAGTAAGGAGAAACATCATGCGCTCATTACTGCTGTGGATGCTTGGGGTGCCGATTCCGGTGATCATTCTGATCGCGATATTCATGCATTGAGTGGTTGGGGCCGCTGTGCGGCCCATCGCCGGCAAGCCGGCTCCTACAGGTACATCACCGTTCTCAGGAGCAGTGAACTACCTGTGGGGGCCGGCTTGCCGGCGATTGAGGCTATGCCGACCTAAAGAAACTGCTCGGCATAGTGACAGGCGACTTGCCTGGTCCCGACCTGCCGAAACGCCGGCACTTCAACACCACACCGCTCCGTCGCATACGGGCAGCGTTTGTGAAATGCGCACCCATCCGGCGGGTTGAGCGGGTTGGGCAGCTCGCCGGCAATGCGGATCTTCGGCTTCAACGGGTCCGGGTGTATGGCCGGTGTCGCTGAAAGCAGGGCCTGGGTGTACGGGTGCAGCGGCTTTTCGTAGATATCTTCCTTCGGCCCCATTTCCGCCGGCCGGCCCAGGTACATCACCAGCACCTGATCCGCTACGTGGCGTACCACTGCCAGGTTGTGGGATATGAACACGTAGGCGGTGTTGAACTCCTTCTGCAGGTCCATGAACAGGTTCAGCACCTGTGCCTGGATCGACACATCCAGCGCCGAGGTCGGTTCGTCGGCCACCAGCACTTTGGGTTGCAGCATCATCGCCCGTGCCAGGGCGATGCGCTGGCGCTGGCCGCCCGAGAACATGTGCGGGTAGCGCTGGTAATGCTCAGGCCGCAACCCCACTTGCTCCATCATCTTCTGCACTTTTTCGCGCCGCTCGGCCTTGCTCAAGGAGGTGTTGATCAGCAGCGGTTCGGCCAACTGATCGCCGATCTTCTGCCGTGGGTTGAGCGAGGCATAGGGGCTCTGGAACACCATCTGGACGTCGCGGCGCAGCTGCTTGCGCTCGCTTTTGCTGGCGCCTTTGACCTCGGTGCCGTCGATCTGCAACGAGCCGGAAGAGGGCTCTTCGATCAATGTCAGTGCGCGCGCCAGCGTGGACTTGCCGCAACCCGACTCACCCACCACGGCCAGGGTCTTGCCAGCTTCCAGCTCGAATGACACGCCATTGAGTGCGCGCACCAAGGCATGGCCCTTGAACAGCCCGCGGGACACTTCGTAATGCCGGGTCAGCTCCCGTGCGGTTAGAACGACGCTCATCACGCCACCTCCTGGTTCAGCGGGTAGAAGCAACGCACTAGGCTATGGGCCTGAGGATCAAGGGGCGGGCGTTGGCGCCGGCAGTTGTCCTGCACGTACGGGCAGCGTGGCGACAGCAGGCAGCCGTCCGGGCGGTCGTAACGGCCAGGGACGATGCCCGGTAGCGTGGCCAGGCGTTCGGCGCCGATGCTGTGTTCGGGGATCGCCGCCAGCAGTGCTTCGCTGTAGGGGTGCGCGGGCACGTCGAACAGCTCTGGCACCTGGCCCACTTCCACGGCTTGGCCGGCATACATCACACAGACGCGTTTGGCGGTTTCGGCGACCACGGCCAGGTCGTGGGTAATCAGGATGAGCGCCATGTTGCGCTCCTTCTGCAGGTTGATCAGCAGTTCCATGATCTGCGCCTGGATGGTCACGTCCAGCGCCGTGGTCGGCTCGTCGGCTATCAGCAGCTTGGGCTCCCCGGCAATCGCCATGGCAATCGCTACGCGCTGGCTCATGCCACCGGATAGCTGGTGCGGGTAGGCGTCCAGGCGGCTTTCGGCAGCCGGGATCTCGACCTTTTTCAGCAGCTCCAGGGCACGCTGGCGCGCGGCCTTGCCTTTGAGACCCAGGTGCTGGCGCAGCACTTCTTCGATCTGGTAGCCCACGGTGTAGCTGGGGTTGAGCGCGGTCATCGGGTCCTGGAAGACCATGGCGATGTCCTTGCCCACCACCTTGCGCCGCTGGCGGGGGCTGAGTTTGAGCATGTTGGTGCCGTCGAATGTGAGCGTATCGGCGGTGATGCGCCCGGGGGCATCGATCAGGCCCATCAGGGCCATCATGGTGACCGATTTGCCCGACCCGGACTCACCCACAATGGCCAGGATTTCACCGGCGTCCACCGCCAGGTCCAGGCCGTCCACCACAGGGATTGCATTGGCGTCGCCGAAGCGCACGCTCAGGTTGTTGATCTGCAACAGTGACATGGCGCTCTCCTCAGGCGGCGTTCTTGAGTTTCGGGTCCAGCGCATCGCGCAAGCCGTCGCCCATCAGGTTGATTGCCAGCACACTGAGCAGGATGGTCAGGCCGGGCAGGCTCACCACCCACCAGGCGCGCTCGATGTAGTCCCGGGCCGAGGCGAGCATGGTGCCCCACTCCGGGGTCGGCGGTTGTACACCCAGGCCCAGGAAGCCCAGCGCAGCGGCGTCGAGGATGGCCGAGGAGAAGCTCAAGGTGGCCTGCACGATCAGTGGCGCCATGCAGTTGGGCAGCACGGTGACGAACATCAGCCGTGGCAACCCGGCGCCAGCCAAGCGCGCGGCGGTCACGTAGTCGCGGTTCAGTTCACCCATCACCGCAGCGCGGGTCAGGCGCACGTAGGACGGTAGCGACACGATGGCGATGGCGATCACAGTGTTGATCAGGCCTGGGCCGAGAATGGCGACGATCGCCACGGCCAGCAGCAGCGATGGCAGGGCCAGCATCACGTCCATCAGGCGCATGATCGACGGGCCGAGGAAGTGCGGGAAGAAACCGGCCAGCAGGCCCAGCAGGATGCCTGGGATCAGCGACATCACCACCGACGACAGGCCGATCAGCAGCGACAGCCGGGCGCCCTGGATCAGCCGCGAGAGCAGGTCGCGGCCCAGTTCGTCGGTGCCGAGGATGAATTGCCAGGTACCGCCTTCGAGCCATACCGGCGGGGTCAGAAGGAAGTCACGGTACTGTTCGCTTGGGTCATGCGGCGCCACCCAGGGCGCGAACAGCGCACAGAACACCACCACGCACATGAAGGCCAGGCCCATCACCGCGCCCTTG
Organism: Pseudomonas putida; assembly: GCF_016406145.1. Taxonomy (NCBI): domain Bacteria; kingdom Pseudomonadati; phylum Pseudomonadota; class Gammaproteobacteria; order Pseudomonadales; family Pseudomonadaceae; genus Pseudomonas; species Pseudomonas putida. The sequence goes on along the minus strand of NZ_CP066306.1, from coordinate 4,738,645 downwards.
TTGCGCGAGAAGGCATGCCAGAATTCTTTGTAGGGCGAGGGATAGAGCAGGCTTTGGTCCACCGGGCTGGCCGGCGTCACGGATTTCGGAATCGGGCTAGTCATGGCGAAGGCCTCAGCGCTGATGACGGATGCGTGGGTTGGCCAGGCCGTAGAGGATGTCCACGACGAAGTTGACCAGGATCACCAGGCAGGCGATCAACAGGATGCCGTTCTGGACCACGGGGTAGTCACGGGCACCGATGGCTTCGATCAGCCATTTGCCGATGCCCGGCCAGGAGAAGATGGTTTCGGTCAGCACCGCACCGGCCAGCAGCGTGCCGACCTGCAGGCCGAAGACGGTCAGCACCGGGATCAGCGCATTACGCAGGCCGTGCACGAACACCACGCGGGCCGGTGACAGGCCTTTGGCGCGCGCAGTGCGAATGTAGTCTTCGCGCAGCACTTCGAGCATGGACGAGCGGGTCATGCGGGCGATCACCGCCAACGGGATGGTGCCGAGCACGATGGCCGGCAGGATCAGGTGCATCACCGCATCCTTGAACGCGCCTTCTTCGTCACTGAGCAGGGTATCGATGAGCATGAAGCCGGTTTTCGGCTCGATGTCGTACAGCAGGTCGATGCGCCCGGAGACCGGAGTCCAGCCCAGGCTCACCGAGAAGAACATGATCAGGATCAGGCCCCACCAGAAAATCGGCATCGAATAGCCAGCCAGGGAGATACCCATGACCCCGTGATCGAACAGCGAGCCACGCTTGAGCGCAGCGATCACGCCGGCCAGCAGGCCGACGATGCCGGCGAACAGCAGCGCGGCAAAGGCCAGTTCCAGTGTGGCGGGGAACAGGGTGAGGAACTCGCTCCATACGCTTTCGCGGGTGCGCAGCGACTCGCCCAGGTCACCCTGGGCGAGCTTGCCCACGTAATCCAGGTACTGGACCGGCAGTGGCTTGTTCAGGCCCAGGCGCTCCATGGCCTGGGCGTGCATCTCGGGGTCGACCCTGCGCTCGCCCATCATCACTTCCACCGGGTCGCCGGGGATCAGGCGTATGAGCGCGAAGGTCAGCAAGGTGATGCCGAAAAACGTCGGTATCAGCAGGCCCAGGCGCCGGGCAATAAAACTCAACATTGTCAGGGTTACCTCATCAGCCGTTGTACGGCGGTGCCGCCGGTGCCCGTGTGGGTTGCCGGCGGTCGTTGTTGTTCTACTTCACCTGGGTGGTGGCGAAGTTGTTGTTGGTCAGAGGGTTGATCACATAACCCTCCACGTTGTCACGCATGGCAGTGAACATCTTCGGATGCGCCATGCTGATCCAGGGCTGGTCGTCATCGTACACCTTCAATGCCTCGGCATAGAGCCTGGCACGCTCGTCGTTGTCGATCACCTCACGGGCGCGGGTGATCAGGTCCTGAAACTTCGAGTTGCACCAGCGCGCGTAGTTCTCGCCACTTTTGACTGCATCGCAGCTGAGCAGGGGGCTGAGGAAATTGTCCGGGTCGCCGTTGTCGCCGGCCCAGCCGGTGGAGACCAGGTCGGCCTCGCCGTTTTTCGCCCGGCGCAGCATCTCGGCCCACTCCATCACACGGATGTCCAGCTTCAGGCCGATTTTGGCGAGGTCGGACTGGAGCATTTCCGCCGACAGCCGTGGGTTGGGGTTGGTCGCGCCGCCGCCATTGCGGGTGAACAGCGTGATGACCGTGCCTTGCGGCACGCCGGCCTGCTGGAGCAGTTCACGGGCCTTGGCCAGGTCACGGGGTGGGTTCTGGTTGGCACTGTTGTAGCCGATCATGGTCGGCGGATAAGGGTTTACCCCCACCAGCGCATTGCCCTTGCCGAACAGCTGGTCGACGTGGGTCTGGCGGTCGAAGGCCATGTTGATGGCTTTGCGCACGCGCACATCGCTGAGGTATTTGTGCTCGGTGTTCATGGCGATATAGCCGGTGACCAGGGCCTCGATCTCGGCGACCTTCAGCTTGGGATCAGCCTTGATCGACGCCACGTCGTCCGGTTTCGGGTAAAGCGCCACCTGGCATTCATTGGCGCGCAGCTTCTGCAGGCGCACGTTGCTGTCGGTGGCGATGGCGAAAATCAGCGAGTCGGCCGGCGGCTTGCCGCGGAAGTAGTCCGGGTTGGCCTTGAAGCGCACCTGGGCGTCCTTGTTGTAGCGCTGGAAGATGAACGCGCCAGTGCCCACCGGTTTGCTGTTGAGGTCGCCGGTCTTGCCTGCCTTGAGCAACTGGTCGCCGTATTCGGCGGAGTAGATCGAGGTGAAGCCCATGGCCATGTCACGCAGGAACGGTGCTTGCGGGCGGGTCAGGGTGATGACCACGGTGTGGTCGTCGGTCTTGTCCACCGATTTGAGCAGGTCCTTGAAGGCCATGCTCTCGAAATACGGGTAGCCGACGCTGGTCTTGTCGTGCCACGGGTGGTTAGGGTCGAGCTGGCGACGCAGGCTCCACAGCACGTCGTCGGCATTGAAATCGCGGGTCGGTTTGAAGTAACCGGTGGTGTGGAACTTCACCCCTTGGCGCAGGTGGAAGGTGTAGGTCAGGCCATCGGCCGAGATGTCCCAGCGTTCGGCCAGGGCTGGCTGGATGTCGGTGGTGCCGGGCTTGAAGTCGACCAGGCGGTTGAACACCGTCTCAGCCGAGGCATCGGCGGTGACCGCCGTGGTGTATTGAACGATGTCGAAGCCTTCCGGGCTGGCTTCGGTGCACACCACCAGCGGCTTGGCCGCCAGGTTGCCGGCGGCGCCGAGGATGACCGCTGCCAGGGCAGCGCGTAGCGGTAGCGATGTCATGTGTCCTCCTTGCTTGCAATGATTCCAGCGTAGCCGCCCGGGCCCGCGCTGAAGCGGACCTGGGCGTAAGCGGTCAGAGAATGTTGAACGGAATGGTGGTCACCACGCGGAACTCATCCAGGCTGCCATCGGCCTGTGCCTTGCTGGCGCGATGCGCGGTATAGGTAGCGCGGATGCTGGTGTCTTTCAGCGGCCCGCTCTGCACCGCGTAGCTGGTGCCGATACCCCACTCATAGTGGGTTTCGCCATCCAGGCCGTTCACGTCATAGGCCGTACCGCGGTAATGGGTGCCGTCGATGCCCCAGCCGCGGGCGTTGTACAGGTTGAACTTCAGGCCCGGCACGCCATACGGCGCCATGTTCAGCACGTAGGAAATCTGCAGGGATTTCTCGTTCGGGCCGTTGAAGTCCGAGAGCAGGGAGTTGGCCAGGTAGATGCCGTTGGTTTCGTGCAGGTAGTCGAAGTACTCGTTACCGTTGACCTGCTGCCACGAAGCGCTGAGGGTATGGGCCTGGTGGGTCAGGCCGAACGACAGGCTGTAGGTGTCGTTGTCGATCTCGCCCATCTTCTGGCTGCCTGCGTCCACGGTCTTGTAGTAGTTCAGGCCGGTGGTCAGGCTCAGCACCGTGCTGTCGCCCAGCACGTGGCTGGCGCCGAAGTAGTACTGGTTCCAGAAGTCGTCGACCTTGGTGGCGTACAGGCTGGTGGTCAGGCTCTTGAGCGGCTGGTAGTTGACCCCGGCGGTACTGGCGCGGTCGGTTTCCACGCCAGCGGCGCCGTACTCGCTGCGAAACTTGCTCAGGCTCTGTTCGGTGCGCGGCGAGACGCGGTCGAAGGTGCCCAGGTCGAATGACAGGTTGTCGAACTCGGCACTGTGCAGGAACGCGCCCTGGAAGCTGGAGGGCAAGGCACGGTTGCCGATGTACGCGATCATCGGCGTGTCCACGGACTGGCGGCCGACGGTGAGGGTGGTGTTGGACACCCGTGCCTTGACGTTGGCCAGGCCCATCTTGCTCCACTGGCCGACGGGGTCGCCATCGCTATGGGTCAGGGTACGGTTGTTCGGCCCTGCGACTGCGGCGCGGCCTTGCTCAAGGGCGATGGCGTTGTAGCCGGCTGCCTCCACGGCAAAACCCACGGTCCCCTGGGTGAAGCCCGAGCTGTAATTGAGGATGGTGCCCTGCAGCCAGTTGTCGCGGCTGTGGCTGTCGTGGCGTGTGCCGTCGCTTTTGTAGTACTTGAACAACGGCGCGCGGGTGGCGCGTTCGCGGGCGTACCAGTTGCGGGTACTGCCGGACAGGCTCTGGCCGTCGATGAAACCTTTGGCCTCATCCTGCTCGCTGGTGCCTTTGAGGCTGAACGGGACGTAGTCCTGGCTCTGGGTGTCGGCCTGGGCCACGGCGGCGAAGGAGGCGATGGATAACGCCAGTGTGGTGAACGTGAATAGTCTCAAAGTGAAAGCTCCCTTTCTGTTCTTTTAGTTATTGCCTGGCCTTGTGGGCCGGGTTGTTGCGGTGTTGCCAGGGTTGCCCGGGGTTACCGGGCCAATCAGGGGGCCAGTGCTGGCCCTTTCGCCGGCAAGCCGGCGCCCACAGGAATCAATAAAGATCCCCAGGCTTGTGCCATTTCTGTAGGAGCCGGCTTGCCGGCGAGAGGGCCGCTACCGGCTAACGCTCAATCAACGCTCACTCCGGAAAAATCATTTCGGCCAAAGGGGCTCACCTTGAAGCCGGCCACCTTGACGCTGAGCGGCTGGTTCACAGTGGAGTGAGCCACCGGCGTGATCGGCACCTGCTGTTTGAGGCGTTGCTGGGCCTGCTGGTAAAGCACCGTGCGCTGCTCACGGTCGGTTACCTGCTTGGCCTGCTTGACCAGGCTGTCGTACTGCCGGTCGCACCACAGCGAGTAGTTGTTGCTGCCGATGGCATCGCAGCTGTAGAGGGTGCCCAGCCAGTTATCCGGGTCGCCGTTGTCACCGGTCCAGCCGATCAGGGCGATGTCGTGCTCGCCGTTTTTCATGCGCTTGATGTACTCGCCCCATTCATAACTGACGATGCGCACATTGAAGCCGAGCTTGTTCCAGTCGGCCTGAAGTATCTCGGCCATGAGCTTGGCGTTGGGGTTGTACGGGCGCTGCACGGGCATGGCCCACAGGGTGACTTCGGTGCCTTCCTTGACCCCGGCCTGCTTGAGCAGCTGGCGGGCCTTCTCAGGGTCGTAGGGTGCGTCCTTGAGGCTGTCGTCATAGGACCATTGGGTTGGTGGCATGGCGTTGACTGCGCGTTGTCCGGAGTCCTGATACACCGCCTGCAGGATCGCCTGCTTGTTCACTGCCATGTCCATGGCCTGGCGTACCTCCAGGCGGTCGAACGGTGGGTGCTGGGTGTTGTAAGCGATATAGCCGAGGTTGAAGCCTGGTTGTTGCAGCACCTGCAGCTTGCTGTCTTGCTTGAGGGCTGGCAGGTCGGCCGGGCGTGGGTGCAGGGTGACCTGGCATTCGCCGCGGCGCAGCTTCTGGATGCGCACCGATGGGTCGGTGTTGATCGAAAACACCAGGTTGTCGAGTTTCACCTCGTCCGGCGCCCAGTAGTCCTTGTTGCCTTTGAAGCGGATCTGCGAATCCTTCTGGTAGCGCTGAAACACGAACGGGCCGGTACCGATAGGCTGCTGGTTGATGTCGCTGGGGCGCCCGCTCGCCATCAGATACTCGGCATATTCAGCCGAAAGCACCGAAGCGAAGCTCATCGCCAGGTTCTGTACGAAGGCGGCATCGACCTCGTTCAGGGTAAAGACAACGGTCATCGGGCCGGTCTTTTCGATGCCTGCGATGTTCTTGTCCAGGCCCATGCTGACGAAGTAGGGGAACTCGGTGGGGTAAGCCTGGCGGAACGGGTGCTCGCGGTCGAGCATGCGGTTGAAGGTGAACAGCACGTCATCGGCGTTGAAGTCGCGGCTAGGGGTGAATGCTTTGTTGGCGTGGAATTTCACGCCTTCGCGCAGGTGGAAGGTGTAGCGCAGGCCATCGTCGGATACTTCCCACTTCGTTGCCAGGGCGGGATGTACTGCCGTACCGCCGCGTTGGAATTCCACCAGGCGGTTGTAGATCGGTTCTGCCGCATCGTTGTCGGTGGCAGTTGTGTATTGGGCTGTGTCGAACCCAGCCGGGCTACCCTCGGAGCAGAACACCAGGTTACCGGCCTGAAGGGCCGATGCCTGGCTCAGCAGGCCAACGGCGAGCAGTGTGGAAAACAGTGTGGTGTGGCGCATGGCAAATCCTTTTTCCGTCCGTTTTTGCCGCTTCGGGATACGAAATGCGGCAACAGGGCCCCCAACCCCGGCGCGGGTAGCGTCGGGGGGAGTTCGAAGGGTGGAAGTGGGCGAGGGTGGTGCGTGTGCCCGGCGCTATTTCTCCACACTGACGCCGTAGAAGGCGTTCAGTGCGAACGGGCTGATCTTGAAGTCCTTCACCTTGGCACTCATCGGCTGGTAGACCGTGGAGTGGGCGATTGGCGTGATCGGTACCTGATCTTTGAGGATATGCTGCGCCTGTTTATACAGCTCGGTGCGCTTGGCCTGGTCGGAAGTGGCCTTGGCCTGCTTGATCAGGTCGTCGTAGGGCTTGTAGCACCACTTGGAGAAGTTGTTGCCTTCGATGGCATCGCAGCCATACAGGGTGCCTAGCCAGTTGTCCGGGTCACCGTTGTCGCCGCTCCAGCCGATCAGCATGGCGCCTTGCTCACCGCCTTTGGAACGCTTGATGTACTCGCCCCACTCGTAACTGACGATTTTCGCCTTGATGCCGACCTTGCTCCAGTCAGCCTGCAGCATCTCGGCCATCAGCTTGGCGTTGGGGTTATACGGGCGTTGCACCGGCATGGCCCACAGGGTGATTTCGGTGCCTTCCTTGATCCCGGCTTCCTTGAGCAGTTGCTTGGCTTTTTCCGGGTCGTACGGCACGTCCTTGATGCTTTCGTCGTAGGACCACTGGGTCGGCGGCATGGCATTGACGGCGAGCTGGCCGGCGCCCTGGTAGACCGATTCGATGATCTTCTGCTTGTCGACGGCCATGTCCAGTGCCTGGCGCACCTTCAGCTGAGCCAGCGGGTTGGGTTGGTCACTGCCCTTGAGCTTGTCCATCACGTTGTAGGCGATGTAGCCCAGGTTGAAACCGGCCTGGTGCGGCATCTGCAGCTTGTCGTTGGCCTTGAGCGGCTCGATATCGGCAGGGCGCGGGAACAAGGTCACCTGGCACTCATTTTTCTTCAGCTTCTGCATGCGCACCGAGGCATCGGTGGTGATCGCGAAGATCAGGTTGTCGATCTTCACGTCCTCGGGTTTCCAGTAATCCTTGTTGCCCTTGAAACGGATCTGGGCGTCCTTCTGGTACTTGCTGAACACGAACGGGCCGGTGCCGATCGGTTTCTGGTTGATGTCTGCAGCCTTGCCCTCTTTGAGCAACTGGTCGGCGTACTCGGCCGACTGTACGGAGGCAAAGCTCATCGCCAGGTTCTGGATGAACGCGGCGTCCACCTGGTTGAGTGTGAACTTGACGGTGTGGTCGTCGAGCTTCTCCACCTTGGCGATGTTGTTGTCCATGCCCATGTCGGTGAAGTAGGGGAACTCAGTGGGGTAGGCCTTACGGAAGGGGTGATTCTTGTCGAGCATGCGGTTGAAGGTGAACAGCACGTCGTCTGCGTTGAATTCGCGGCTTGGCTTGAAGTAATCGGTGGTGTGGAACTTGACCCCTTCGCGCAGGTGGAAGGTGTAGGTCTTGCCGTCGTCGGACACGTCCCATTTGGTCGCCAGGCCCGGGATGACCGCGGTGCCGCCACGTTCGAACTGGGTCAGGCGGTTGAATACGGTCTCGGCCGAGGCGTCGAAGTCGGTTCCGGTGGTGTATTGCCCCGGGTCGAAGCCGGCGGGGCTGCCTTCGGAGCAGAACACCAGGTTGGACGCGGCGTGGGCAAGCGGAGCGCCGGTCAGCAAGCCTGCGCCGAGCAGGAACGGAATGACTGCGTGTTTGAGCATGGTGGCCTCATTGTTGTCATTTTTCTGATTCGAGGTGGCCTCGTGAGCCGACCTGCGGATACTTATGCAGGGTGCGTTCCCAATGCAACACTGCGAAGGATAGTTGGCGTCAGAAAAGTAGTACGGCCGTACATGGATGTCGCATATGTATAACTTTCGAGGAAGTTGAACGTTTGCGAGGGCAAAATGATGGCTTTTTGCAGGATGTTTCGCGGGAGGGGATTTGTAGGAAGCACTATTTGAGTGCGTAGGAAATGTCTATAACTGTGCTGCTGGGGCGCAAAGCGCCCCTTGAATCGCCAGCGTTGATCAGGGCATCTGCACTTCGATCAGGCCGTCAGCGTTCATGCTGACTTCGCTGGTGCCTGCCTCGATATCTGGCGCCGGTGCTGCTTCGTCGGCACCCATGGCTTTCATGGCCATTGGCGCACTGCGCAGATAGGGGCGTGGGTAGCCACTGCTGTTGAGGTTCAGGCTGACCACTTTATAGCCCTTGCCACCCAGGGCTTCGGTTGCCAGTTGCGCGCGGGCCTTGAAGGCATTGACCGCATCCTTGAGCAAGGCGTCTTCGCTGGCCTTGCGCGTGGCCGGGGCGATGGAGAAGTCCATGCCGCCCATCTTAAGGTCCTGCAGCAGGTCGGCACTGAGTTGAGAGAGGGCCGGGAAGTCGGCGCTTTCCAGGCGCACTTCGGCACGCTCGCGCCAGCCGGTGATCTTCTGCCCCTTGCTGTCGTAGACCGGGTAGCTGTTGCGGCTGCCCTGGGTGATTTTCACGTCCTTGACCTGGCGGGCCTGCTGCACGGCCTTGTTCATGGTTTCGGTGATTTGTTTGGCAAGCTTGCCCGGGTCGCTGTTCTGCGCTTCGCTATAAAGGGTCACGACCATCAGGTCGCGGGGCACTTCCTTGCTGACTTCGGCACGCAGCGATACCTGGTTGTAGCGCGGCTCATCAGCCGCCAGAGCCGGCAGGCTGGCGAGCAGGCCGCAGGACAGGATCAGGGCAGCGCTGCGACGAGGGTTAGGCATGTGATACTCCTTGGCAATGAAAGGCGTGGGTTCTGGCCATCCATCCCACGCATGGCCCATCAGACCGGGATCAGTGTAGTGGGTTCAAAAGTGCCATCATGAACCTGTGACAAACTGTGGCGCTTTGCCGCATCGCTGCTGCTTGGCGTGCGGCTTCGGTATACTCCAACCGATTGTCCTGGAGCACTCATCAGGAGAGCTCATGCTCGCCGCTGCACAACCGCTGTCCGCTACCCGCCAGAACCTCTGGCGCCTGACTGTCATTCGCGTTCTGGTCCTGGCCGCTCAGGCAGGCTCGGTGGGTGTTGCCTACTGGACCGAACTGCTGCCGCTGCCCTGGTTTTCCCTGGCCGCGACCCTGGCCCTGTCGTCCCTGCTGTGCGCCTTCACCGCGTTGCGCTTGCGCCTGTCGCTGCCGGTCACCGAACTGGAATACGCGCTGCAGCTGGCCTGCGACCTGCTGATCCACAGCGCGCTGCTTTATTACTCGGGCGGCTCGACCAACCCGTTCGTCTCCTACTACCTGGTGCCGCTGGCCATTGCCGCCGTTACCTTGCCCTGGCTCTACTCGCTGATCCTTTCGGGTATCGCCCTGACCGCCTACAGCCTTTTGCTGGTGCAGTTCTACCCGCTGGAGGGGCTGCCGATGGCGCGGGACAAGATGCAGGTCTACGGCATGTGGTTGAGCATCGCGCTGGCGGCTGCGGTGATCACTTTCTTCGCTGCCCGCATGGCCGAAGAGCTGCGCCGGCAGGAAAAACTGCGCTCTGAACGGCGCGAAGAAAGCCTGCGCGACGAACAATTGTTGGCCGTGGCCACCCAGGCCGCGGGTGCCGCCCATGAACTGGGTACGCCGCTGGCGACCATGAGCGTGTTGCTCAACGAAATGCGCCAGGACCACGCCGACCCGCTGTTGCAGGAGGATCTGCAGATCCTTCAGGACCAGGTCAAATTGTGCAAGGAAACCCTGCAGCAACTGGTGCGTGCCGCCGAAGCCAATCGCCGCTTGGCGGTGGTGGAGCAGGACGTGACCGAGTGGCTAGATGAGGCGCTGAACCGTTGGCACCTGATGCGTCCGGAAGCCAGCTACCGCTTTCAGCGTCTGCGCGACGGCCAGGTGCCCCGCCTGACCCCGCCACCGGACCTGACCCAGGCGCTGCTGAACCTGCTGAACAATGCCGCCGATGCATGCCCTGACGACCTGGAGGTGCGCCTGGACTGGGACGCCCAGGACATCGTCATCAGCATCCGCGACCATGGCCCCGGCGTGCCGCCGGCCATTGCCGAAGCAATCGGCAAACCCTTCATTACCACCAAAGGCAAAGGCTTCGGCCTGGGCCTGTTCTTGAGCAAAGCCAGCGTGACCCGTGCGGGCGGTTCGGTGAAACTCTATAGTCATGAGCAGGGTGGCACCCTGACCGAACTGCGCCTGCCCCATGGCAAGCGAGGAGATGAATGATGAGCGAAGAAAACCAGGTCGAAAGCGAAGAGCTGCCGCACCTGCTGCTGGTGGATGACGATTCCACCTTTACGCGGGTCATGGCCCGTGCCATGAGCCGTCGCGGTTTCCGCGTGAGCACTGCCAGCTCCGCAGAGGAAGGCCTGGTCCTGGCGCAGAACGATCTGCCGGACTACGCCACGCTGGACTTGAAGATGGAGGGCGACTCCGGCCTGGTGCTGCTGCCCAAGCTGCTGGAACTGGACCCGGAAATGCGCGTGGTGATCCTCACCGGCTACTCAAGCATTGCCACGGCGGTCGAGGCGGTCAAGCGCGGGGCGTGCAACTACCTGTGCAAACCGGCCGACGCCGATGATGTGTTGGCCGCACTGCTCTCGGAGCATACGGACCTGGACACGCTGGTGCCGGAAAACCCCATGTCGGTGGATCGCTTGCAGTGGGAGCACATCCAGCGCGTGCTCAGCGAGCACGAGGGTAATATCTCCGCTACCGCGCGGGCGCTGGGTATGCACCGGCGCACGTTGCAGCGCAAGCTGCAGAAACGGCCTGTGCGGCGCTGAACTTATCCTGGCGTTACCGGCCCTATCGCCGGCAAGCCGGCTCCCACAGGTGCTCCACAGTATTCAGGCTTGGTGGGGACCTGTGGAAGCCGGCTTGCCGGCGATAGGGCCTGACAGAAATTTCTTTATATTGCAGCTGATCCCCGCAACTCCTGGCCTGTTGGCGTATCATTAGCCCCCTAACGGCAACCTCTTCAGGATCGCTAGCGCATGCTCGCCCTTCTTATCCAGACGCTGAACATCACGGCGCCAGTCTTCGCCATGCTGTTCCTGGGCGTGCTGCTCAAACGCATTCATCTGATCGACGACAATTTCAACCGTGTTGCCTCGCAACTGGTGTTCAACGTCTGCATGCCTGCGCTGCTGTTCCTTGGCATCTACCATGCCGACCTTGCAGCGGCGATCAAACCGGGTGTCATCCTCTATTTCGTCGCTGCCACCCTGGTCGGCTTCGCCGTGGCCTGGGGGCTGGCCATCTGGCGCAGCCCGCTGGCCGACCGCGGCATCTACACCCAGGGTGCGTTTCGCGGCAACAACGGCGTGATCGGCCTGGCCCTGGCCGCCAGCCTTTACGGGGACTACGGTATCTCGCTGGGGGCAGTGCTCGCAGGCCTGGTGATCCTCCTGTACAACTCGCTTTCAGCCATAGTGCTGGCGGTATACAGCCCGGACCTGAAATCCGACCCGTGGAGCATCTGCAAGAGCATTTTCAGCAACCCGCTGATCATCAGCGTGCTGCTGGCCACGCCCATGGCCTACGGCCAGGTACCCCTGCCCAACTGGTTGCTCACCTCGGGCGACTACCTCGCGCAGATGACCCTGCCGCTGGCGCTAATCTGTATTGGCGGCACCTTGTCGCTTAACGCCCTGCGCGACAGCGGCAAGTTGGCCATCGATGCCAGCCTGGTGAAGATGCTCTGGTTGCCGCTGTTCGGCACGCTCGGTGCCTGGCTCTGCGGTTTTCGCGGGGCCGAGCTGGGCATTCTGTTCCTGTACATCGGCAGCCCCACTGCGGCGGCCAGTTACGTCATGGCACGGGCAGCCAACGGCAACCACGAACTGGCGGCCTCGATCATCGTGATCACTACGCTAATGGCGGCGATCACCACCAATATTGGTATTTTCATCTTGCAGTGGGGCGGATGGATCTAGATCCTTGACTGCATACATCATAAAAACACTGCCTCACTGAGCTTAAGGACACTTCATGCAAGACCAGAGCACGCCCGAGCGGTTGCAGCGCGGGCTGAAGAATCGCCATATCCAGTTGATCGCGCTGGGCGGTGCCATCGGTACCGGGTTGTTCCTGGGTATCGCCCAGACCATCCAGCTGGCGGGCCCCTCCGTTTTGCTGGGCTATGCCATCGCTGGCCTGATGGCTTTCTTCATCATGCGCCAGTTGGGCGAAATGGTGGTCGAAGAGCCGGTAGCCGGCAGTTTCAGCCACTTCGCACATCAGTACTGGAGTGAGTTCGCAGGCTTCGTCTCGGGCTGGAACTACTGGGTGGTCTATGTGCTCGTGGGCATGGCCGAGCTCACCGCCGTGGGCATCTACGTGCAGTACTGGTGGCCGGAGTTTCCCACCTGGGCCACGGCGGCGATCTTCTTCGTGGTGATCAACCTCATCAACCTGACCCAGGTGAAGGTCTATGGCGAGATGGAGTTCTGGTTCGCCCTGGTCAAGGTGGTGGCCATCGTCAGCATGATCGGGTTCGGTGCCTGGCTGCTGAGCAGTGGCCACGGCGGCCCGGACGCCAGTGTGGCCAACCTGTGGCAATACGGCGGGTTCTTCCCCAATGGCGTCACCGGGCTGGTGATGGCGCTGGCGGTGATCATGTTCTCCTTTGGTGGCCTGGAGCTGGTGGGCATCACGGCTGCCGAAGCGGACAACCCGCGCCAGAGCATTCCGAAGGCAACCAACCAGGTGGTTTACCGCATCCTGATTTTCTACATCGGTGCGCTGGCGGTGCTGTTGTCGCTGTACCCATGGCAGAAGGTCGTTCAGGGTGGCAGCCCGTTCGTGATGATCTTCCACGAACTGGACAGCGACCTGGTGGCGACCATCCTCAATATCGTGGTGCTGACAGCTGCGCTGTCGGTCTACAACAGTTGCGTGTACGCCAACAGCCGCATGTTGTTCGGCCTGGCCAGCCAGGGCGACGCACCACGCCAGCTGCTCAAGGTCAGCCGCAGCGGTGTGCCACTGACTGCGTTGGGCGTGTCGGCTTTCGCTACGGGCATGTGCGTGGTGATCAACTACCTGATGCCAGGTGAGGCATTCGGCCTGCTGATGGCGCTGGCGGTGTCGGCGCTGGTGATCAACTGGGCGAGCATCAGCATTACCCACCTGAAGTTCCGCAAGGCCAAGCTGGCGGCAGGTATCAAGCCGTTCTACCAGAGCTGGGGGCACCCGTTCACCAACTACCTGTGCCTGGCATTTATCGTACTGATTCTGGTGGTGATGTACCTGACCCCGCCGATTCGTATTTCGGTGATGCTGATACCTGGGTGGATTGCGCTGCTTTGGGTGGCGTTCCGGTTGAAAAAAGCTAGGCAGGCTTGAGTTGGTGGGGCATGTCTTGAATGGCGCAGCGCGCCACCCAAGGCATGCACTCCACCGCGGCACGACTTTCCCGGCGTTAGTGCTGTCGCCGCCAGGCCCTCACAGTGGTGTACAGCAGCACCAGGCCGAGCACTGGCAATACATAGAACAGCATCAGCCGTTCCAGGCGGCCGGCCAGCGGCATGCCCGTGGTGAACGCTACCACGTGCAGCCCGTACACCAGATAAAGGCAGAGGAACACCAGCCCCTCGGCCCGGGTAATCCGGTAGCCGGAGTAGAACACAGGCAGGCTAAGCGCCGCGACGCCGAGCATCACCGGTAGGTCGAAGCCCAGTGCGTTTGGCGATATGGTCAGCGGCTCGGGGGTAGTCAGTGCGGTCAGGCCTAGCACCGCCAGCAGATTGAACAGGTTGCTGCCGATCACCGTGCCCACGGCGATCTCCCGTTCCCCTCGCAGGGCGGCAATCAGCGCCGCAGCCAGTTCGGGCAATGACGTGCACACCGCGACGACGGTCAGGCCGATGATGCGTTCAGACAAGCCCAGGTCGGTCGCGACTTCGACCGCCGCTTCCAGCAGCAAGTGGCCTGCCAGGCTGAGCAGGCCGAAGCCGAACGCCACTTGCAGCAGTGTGCCAGTCCAGAAGCGCCCGGCGCTGCTGGCCAGCGCACGCGGCGCAGGGTAGGTGCGGGCATAGTGGCGCGACTGGTGCCAGAGCATGACCAGGTAGCCCACGAGGCCTGATAGCAGCACCAACCCTTCCACCCGACCCAGGTGGCCGTTGGCGGCCAGCGCGTAGACCAGTGCACTGGCGAGGATCATCAGTGGAATGTCCAGGCGCACAAGTTGGCGCGAGACGCGTAGCGGGATGATCAATGCAGCCAGGCCAAGAATCACCAGAACATTGAAGATATTACTGCCGATCACGCTGCCCACGGCGACATCGGGCGCGCCCTGATAGGCGGCCTGCAGGCTGACGGTCAGCTGTGGTGCCGTACTGCCAAATGCCACCAGGCTCAGGCCTATGATCAGCGGCCGCACGTGTACACGCTGGGCCAGGCGAAGGGCGGCACGCACCAGCAGTTCGGCGCCGGCCACCAGCAACAGCAAGGCTATGCCCAGTTGCAGGAGGCTAAAGGTGGGGAGGGTGGCGAGGTCGAAAATGGTTGGAACTCCGTTGCGTCAGTCGCTTAGACCTTGTACCCGCACGCGCGCCGTTCCGCTACGGATCATGCCGATTTTTTCTGCTGCAGCGCGTGACAGGTCGATCAGCCGGCCGCGAGTGTGCGGGCCGCGGTCGTTGATGCGGACCACCACGCTGCGTTGGTTGGCGAGGTTGGTGACCAGCACCCGGGTGCCGAAGGGCAGGCTGCGGTGTGCTGCGGTCAGGCCGTGCTGGTTGAAGGCTTCGCCGCTGGCAGTGCGCTTGCCGTGGTGGCGGGCGCCGTAATAGGAGGCGGTGCCGGTCTGGTTATAGCCGCGGGGGTCGATGTCGTGGCTGGCGCAGCCGGCCAACAGGGAAAACAGGGCCAGGGTGCCGAGGGATCGTTTTAGCAAGGTGATGCTCCGGTGCTGCCATTGGGCGCGCTTGGCGGCGCGGTGGCTGTAGGAGCGGCCTTGTGTCGCGAAAGGGCCGCAGCGCGGCCCCATGGCCAGGTCACTGCATAAGCCTTTGGGGCTGCGTTGCAGCCCTTTCGCGACACGAGGCCGCTCCTACAAAGCTCACCCTTCGAGCTTGGCCTTGAGCAATTGGTTCACTTGCCCCGGGTTGGCCTTGCCCTTGGAGGCCTTCATCGCCTGGCCGACGAAGAAGCCGAACATCTTGCCGCGCTTGGCTTCATCGGCGGCGCGGTACTGTTCGACCTGCTCGGCGTTGGCGGCAAGCACTTCATCGAGCATCTTGTCGATCGCGCCGGTATCGGTGACCTGTTTCAGGCCTTTGCTCTCGATGATGCTGTCGGCATCGCCTTCACCGGCGGCCATGGCCTCGAACACGGTCTTGGCGATCTTGCCGCTGATGGTGTTGTCGCGGATACGCAGCAGCATGCCCCCGAGTTGCTCGGCACTGACCGGTGCCTGGTCGATCTCGATACCCAGCTTGTTCAGCAGGCTGCCCAGTTCGACCATGACCCAGTTGGCTGCCAGTTTGGCGTCGCCGCCAATCTTCACCACTTGCTCGAAGTAGTCCGCCTGCTCACGGCTGGAGGCCAGTACGTTGGCGTCGTAGGCCGACAGGCCATACTGGCTCTGGAAGCGCTCGACCTTCTGTGGTGGCAGCTCCGGCAAGCCGGTACGGATGGTTTCGAGGAAACTGTCCTCGATCACCACCGGCAGCAGGTCCGGGTCGGGGAAGTAACGGTAGTCGTTGGCTTCCTCCTTGCTGCGCATGGAGCGGGTCTCGTCCTTGTTCGGGTCGTACAGGCGGGTTTCCTGCACGACCTTGCCGCCATCTTCGATCAGGTCGATCTGGCGCTGGATCTCGCTGTTGATCGCGCGCTCGATGAAGCGGAACGAGTTGACGTTTTTGATCTCGCAGCGGGTGCCGAACTCGGCCTGGCCTTTGGGCCGTATCGAGACGTTGCAGTCGCAGCGCAGCGAGCCTTCAGCCATGTTGCCGTCGCAGATGCCCAGGTAGCGCACCAGCGCGTGGATCGCCTTGACGTAGGCCACGGCCTCCTTGGCGCTGCGCATGTCCGGCTCGGAGACGATTTCCAGCAGCGGGGTGCCGGCACGGTTCAGGTCGATACCGGTCGAGCCGCTGAAGTCTTCGTGCAGGCTCTTGCCGGCGTCTTCTTCCAGGTGCGCGCGGGTTACGCCGATGCGCTTTATGGTGCCGTCTTCCAGGGCGATGTCCAGGTGGCCCTTGCCGACGATCGGCAAGTCCATCTGGCTGATCTGATAGCCCTTGGGCAGGTCGGGGTAGAAGTAGTTCTTGCGCGCGAACACGTTGCGCTTGCCGATCTGGGCATCGATCGCCAGGCCGAACATGCAGGCCATGCGTACCGCTTCCTGGTTCAGCACCGGCAGTACGCCGGGCATGCCAAGGTCAACCAGGCTCGCCTGGGTGTTCGGCTCGGAGCCGAAGGTGGTGGCGCTGCCGGAAAAGATCTTCGACTGGGTGGCCAGCTGGGTATGGATTTCCAGCCCGATCACAACTTCCCATTGCATGTGTGAATTCCTCAGAAGCCGTTGGGGGCGCGGGTGTGCCAGTCGGTGACCTGCTGGTAGCGGTGCGCGACATTGAGCAGGCGGCCTTCCTGGAAGTACGGGGCCAGCAGCTGCACGCCGACCGGCAGGCCATCGACGAAGCCGGCTGGCATCGACAGGCCCGGCAGGCCCGCCAGGTTGGCGGTGATGGTGTAGACGTCTTCAAGGTACGCCGCGACCGGGTCGCTGCTCTTGGCGCCGAGCTTCCAGGCCGGGTTCGGCGTGGTCGGGCCAAGGATCAGGTCGACGCCTTCGAAGGCGGCCATGAAGTCGTTTTTGATCAGGCGGCGGATCTGCTGCGCCTTGACGTAGTAGGCGTCGTAGTAGCCAGCCGACAGGGCGTAGGTCCCAACCATGATGCGGCGCTGGACTTCGGCACCGAAGCCTTCGCCACGGGAGCGCTTGTACAGGTCGGTCAGGTCTTTGGGCTCGTCGCAGCGGTAGCCGAAGCGCACGCCGTCGAATCGCGACAGGTTGGAAGAGGCTTCGGCCGGCGCGATCACGTAATACGCAGGGATTGCGTGCTGCATGTTCGGCAGGCTGATTTCCTTGACCACTGCACCGAGCTTTTCCAGCTCCTTGACGCTGGCCTGTACCAGTTCGGCGATGCGCGGGTCGAGGCCGGCGCCGAAGTACTCTTTTGGCAGGCCGATGCGCAGGCCTTGCAGCGAGGCATTCAGGTTGGCGCTGTAGTCCGGCACCGGTTCGTCAATGCTGGTGGAGTCCTTGGCGTCGAAACCGGCCATGCCTTGCAGCAGCAGCGCGCAGTCTTCGGCGGTGCGGGCCAGCGGGCCACCCTGGTCGAGGCTGGATGCATAGGCGATCATGCCCCAGCGCGAAACACGACCGTACGTCGGTTTGAGGCCCGTGAGGTTGGTCAGTGCCGCCGGCTGTCGGATCGAGCCGCCGGTATCGGTGCCGGTGGTCGCGGGCAGCAGGCGGGCAGCCACGGCCGCAGCGGAACCGCCGGACGAGCCGCCTGGCACGTGCTCGAGGTTCCAGGGGTTCTTCACCGCGCCATAGTGGCTGGATTCGTTGGCAGACCCCATGGCGAATTCGTCCATGTTGGTCTTGCCCAGGGTGACCATGCCGGCCTCGGCCAGCTTGGCGACCACGGTGGCGTCATACGGCGCCTTGAAGTTGTCGAGCATCTTCGAGCCGCAGCTGGTGCGTACGCCGTTGGTGCAGAACAGGTCCTTGTGGGCGATTGGGGCGCCCAGCAGTGCGCCGGTTTCGCCGGCGGCGCGACGGGCGTCGGCGGCACGGGCCTGGCCCAGGGCCAGCTCCTCGGTGACGCTGATGAAGCTGTTGAGTTGCGGGTCGAGCTGCTGGATACGCGCCAGCAGGGCGCCGGTCAGCTCTTCGGAGGAAAACGACTTGTCGGCGAGCCCGCGGGCGATCTCGGCCAGGGTCAATTGATGCATGGCAGGCACTATCCCTTACTCGATGACTTTGGGAACCAGGTACAGACCGCTTTCGGTCTTCGGTGCGATAGCTTGGTAGGCATCACGCTGGTTGCTTTCGGTGACCTGGTCGGGACGCAGGCGCTGGCTGGCCTCCAGGGGGTGGGCCAGGGGCTCGATGCCGGTAGTGTCGACCGCTTGCATCTGGTCGACCAGCCCGAGAATGCTGTTCAGTGCATCGGTAATGCGTGGCAGTTCGCCTTCATTCAGGCCCAGGCGGGCCAGATGGGCGATCTTTTCCACGTCGCAGCGTTCAAGCGCCATGGGTATCTCCAGGGGAAACAAAGAACGGAATAAGGTCCGTGATGAGGAACATGTCGGCATTTTGGCGGTCATACGGCCGCGATCATCTGCTGGCGTGCTCGGAAAAACGACCAATTTAACATATTGGCTCCTTGCCCAAAATCCCTGCCATTGTTAGAGTTTGCCGCACTTTTTTACCCACGCTTTCCCCAGGGTCACTTTCCCATGTTCAAGAAACTGCGTGGCATGTTTTCCAGCGATCTCTCCATCGACCTGGGTACTGCCAACACCCTTATCTACGTGCGTGAGCGCGGTATCGTCCTGAATGAGCCCTCGGTAGTTGCCATCCGTACCCACGGCAACCAGAAAAGCGTCGTCGCCGTCGGTACCGAAGCCAAACGCATGCTGGGCCGTACGCCCGGCAACATTGCTGCCATTCGTCCGATGAAGGACGGCGTCATCGCCGACTTCAGCGTTTGTGAAAAAATGTTGCAGTACTTCATCAACAAGGTTCACGAGAACAGCTTCCTGCAGCCCAGCCCTCGCGTGCTGATCTGCGTGCCGTGCAAGTCGACCCAGGTAGAGCGCCGCGCCATTCGCGAATCGGCTCTGGGTGCCGGTGCCCGTGAAGTGTTCCTGATCGAAGAACCAATGGCCGCTGCCATCGGTGCGGGCCTGCCAGTCGAAGAAGCCCGTGGCTCGATGGTCGTCGATATCGGTGGTGGTACTACTGAAATCGCCCTGATCTCGCTCAATGGCGTGGTCTACGCCGAGTCTGTCCGCGTTGGCGGCGACCGCTTCGACGAGGCCATCGTCACCTATGTGCGCCGCAACTACGGCAGCCTGATCGGCGAATCCACTGCCGAACGCATCAAGCAGGAAATCGGTACCGCCTACCCGGGCGGCGAAGTGCGTGAAGTCGACGTGCGCGGTCGCAACCTGGCCGAAGGCGTGCCACGTGCCTTCACCCTGAACTCCAACGAAGTGCTCGAAGCCCTGCAGGAGTCGCTGGCGACCATCGTTCAGGCCGTCAAGAGCGCCCTGGAGCAGTCTCCGCCGGAGCTGGCCTCCGACATCGCCGAGCGTGGCCTGGTGCTGACCGGTGGTGGCGCGCTGCTGCGTGACCTCGACAAACTGCTGGCCCAGGAAACCGGCTTGCCGGTTATCGTTGCCGAGGACCCGCTGACCTGCGTGGCCCGTGGTGGCGGTCGCGCCCTGGAGATGATGGACAAGCACGCGATGGACCTGCTCTCCAGCGAGTGATCGAGCGCCCGGTTTACAGGTGGCACGCGCAGTGCTACCTGTATGCGTTGGGCTGGCGTCCGTTGGGGCGCCGCTTCCGTCAACCCGCAACCAGGCTGGTGCGTTGTCCCATGTCCAATGACTTCCTGAGTCGTCCACGAGGAACGGCCCATTAAACCGCTTTTCTCCAAGGGCCCTTCGCTGGGCGTTCGCCTGCTCGTATTGGTGGTGCTTTCGGTCGCGCTGATGGTGGTCGATGCGCGCTTTGACCTGCTCAAGCCCGTGCGCAGCCAGATGGGCCTGGTACTGATGGAATCGTACTGGATCACCGACTTGCCTCAGCGGATGTGGCAAGGCGTGGCGGGCCAGTTCGGCAGCCGTAACGAACTGATCGCGGAAAACGAGAAACTCAAGACCGAAGCCCTGCTGCTGCAGGGGCGCTTGCAGAAGCTGGCGGCCCTGACCGAGCAGAACGTGCGCCTGCGCGAGTTGCTCAACTCCTCCGCACTGGTCAACGAGAAGGTCGAGGTGGCCGAGCTGATCGGCGTCGACCCTAACCCGTTCACCCATCGTATCCTGATCAACAAAGGCGAGCGCGACGGTGTGTTCCTTGGCCAGCCGGTGCTCGATGCCCGCGGCCTGATGGGTCAGGTGGTCGAGCTGATGCCCTACACCGCACGAGTGTTGCTGCTGACCGACACCACCCACAGCATCCCGGTACAGGTCAACCGTAACGGCCTGCGCGCGATTGCCAGCGGTACTGGCAACCCGGAGCGTCTGGAGCTGCGCCATGTTGCCGACACGGCTGATATCAAGGAAGGCGACTTGTTGGTGAGCTCCGGCATGGGCCAGCGCTTCCCGGCCGGCTACCCGGTGGCCACGGTCAACGAAGTGATCCATGACTCCGGCCAGCCGTTCGCGATAGTGCGCGCCATTCCGACCGCCGCGCTCAATCGCAGCCGCTACATGTTGCTGGTGTTCAGCGACCGGCGCTCTCCGGAGCAGCGTGCCACCGACGCGGCGCTCGCCCAGGAAGAGGCAGACCGCAAAGACGCAGCGAGCCCTGCTCAGCCTGGTGCCAATGGCGAGCCCGCTGCCCCCGTTACGCCTGCACCTGCAACGCCTGCCCCGGCCACGCCCGCGGTCCCTGCCACAGCGGTACCGGCCCCGCCCGCTGCAGCACCGGCGGCGGCACCCGCCAGCCCTGCCGCAGCGCCTGCGGCACCTGCCCAGCCCCGGAGGCAATGATGGCCAAAACGCGCCGTAACCACGGGTGGGTCATCTGGCTGACCTTTGCCATTGGCCTGCTACTCAGCGTCTCGCCCATGCCACCGTTTCTCGAGGTGTTCCGGCCCATGTGGCTGGCGATGCTGGTGTCGTTCTGGACCCTCATGGTCCCGAACAAGGTCGGCATGACAACTGCATTCGTGCTGGGCCTGGCCGAGGACGTGCTGTACGGCACGCTGCTCGGGCAGAATGCCCTGGTCCTGACCCTGATCACCTTCCTGGTGCTGTCGCTGCAGCAGCGTCTGCGCATGTTCCCGATGTGGCAGCAGAGCCTGGTAATCCTGGTGATCTTCGGTATCGCCCAGCTGATCCAGTTGTGGCTCAGTGCGCTCACCGGCAACCGTTTGCCGACGCTGGCACTGGTCTGGTCGGCAGTCATCAGCGCCTTGCTCTGGCCGTGGATCAGCTTCGCCCTGCGTGATCTGCGCCGGCGTTTGCATATCAACTGACGGCACAGCCGCCACCGACAGGGAGATGTCTGCATGAAACCACTTTACCTGGCCTCCGGCTCGCCCCGTCGTCGTGAATTGCTGGCCCAGATCGGCGTGCCGTTCACCGTCACCAGCGCCCCCATCGATGAAACCCCGCTGCCAGATGAAAGCGCCGTGGCGTACGTCGAACGCCTGGCCCGGAGCAAGGCTGAGGCTGGCCTTGCCAGCCTTGCCGGCCCGGCCGTAGTGCTCGGCGCAGACACTGCGGTGGTGCTCGATGGTCGTATTCTCGGCAAGCCGGAAAACCGTGAAGATGCCTTGGCCATGCTGGCCGACCTCGCAGGGCGCGAACATCAGGTGTTGACGGCGGTGGCGCTGAGCGATGGCCAGTGCTGCCTCAGTGTCTGCGTCACCAGCAACGTACGTTTTCGCGCCATCGAGCCGGACGAAGCACAGCGCTATTGGGCCAGTGGCGAGCCGGTGGACAAAGCCGGCGGTTATGCCATCCAGGGCTTGGGGGCGGTATTCGTGACCGGCCTTCAGGGCAGCTATTCGGCGGTAGTCGGCCTGCCCCTGAGCGAGACGGCCGAGCTGCTCGCCCAATTCGGTATCGCCTGCTGGCAGGTGCCGGCGCTTTCTCCAGAGGTAACAAAGCAGCAGTAGCCAGCCCGGCGCCCGCGATCCATGATTACCGAAGACCTTTGACGAGAGCCTGCCATGAGTGAAGAGATCCTGATCAACATCACCCCGATGGAGTCGCGTGTGGCGGTGGTGGAAAACGGGGTGCTGCAGGAAGTGCACGTCGAGCGCACCCAGCGTCGCGGCATCGTCGGCAATATCTACAAGGGCAAAGTGGTGCGGGTGCTACCAGGCATGCAGGCGGCGTTCGTCGATATCGGCCTGGAGCGCGCCGCGTTCATTCATGCCTCGGAGATTTCCCAGCGCGAAGGTTCTGCCGTGGAGACCATCACTGCACTGGTACACGAGGGCCAGGCCCTGGTGGTGCAGGTGACCAAAGACCCCATCGGTAGCAAGGGCGCACGGCTGACCACCCAGCTGTCCATACCGTCGCGTTACCTGGTGTACATGCCGCGCAGCAGCCACGTCGGTATTTCCCTGAAGATCGAAGACGAAGCCGAACGTGATCGCCTCAAGCAGGTGGTCAGTGACTGCATGGACAGCGAAGACATCAAGAACGCTGGCGGTTTCATCCTGCGCACTGCTGCCGAGGGCGCACGGGCCGAAGAGATCCTGCAGGACATCCGCTACCTGCGCCGTCTGTGGGAGCAGATTGGCAGCCAGATCCAGACCTGCGGTGCCCCGACGGTCATCTACGAGGATCTTGGCCTGGCCTTGCGCACACTGCGCGACCTGGTCAACCCCAAGATCGAGAAGATCCGCATCGACTCCCGGGAAACCTTCCAGAAAACCACGCAGTTCGTTGCCGAACTGATGCCGGAGATCGCCGACCGCCTGGAGCACTACCCGGGCGAACGGCCGATCTTCGACCTGTATGGCGTCGAGGACGAAATCCAGCGCGCACTGGATCGCAAGGTGCCGCTCAAGTCCGGTGGCTATCTGGTGGTCGACCCCGCCGAGGCAATGACTACCATCGACGTCAACACCGGCGCCTTCGTCGGCCACCGCAACCTCGAAGAGACCATCTTCAAGACCAACCTCGAAGCGGCCACGGCAATCGCCCGGCAGCTGCGCCTGCGCAACATTGGCGGGATCATCATCATCGACTTCATCGACATGGAGGATGAGGACCATCAACGCCAGGTGCTGCGTACGCTGGAGAAGCAGCTTGAACGTGACCATGCCAAGACCAACATCATCGGCATCACCGAGCTGGGCCTGGTACAGATGACCCGCAAGCGCACGCGTGAGAGCCTGGAGCAGGTACTGTGCGAACCGTGCACCGCCTGCCAGGGGCGTGGCAAGCTGAAAACCCCGGAAACGATCTGTTATGAAATTTTCCGCGAGATCCTTCGTGAAGCCCGCGCCTATCAGGCAGAAGGCTATCGTGTACTGGCCAACCAGAAGGTGGTCGACCGCCTGCTCGATGAAGAATCCGGCAACGTGGCCGAGCTAGAAACGTTCATCGGTCGAACCATTCGCTTCCAGGTCGAGTCGATGTACTCGCAGGAGCAGTACGATGTGGTGCTGCTCTGAGGCTTTCTGATACCCAGTCCAAGGTGCTCGGGCTGGCAAAACCGCTGCTTCGAGCCATCATGGATAAACGACCTGGAGGGCCATGGCCATGGGACGTCTGACCCGCGTTCTTGTCGCCTTGACTCGTTGGGGGCTGGGCATCTGCGCCCTGCTGGCTGTGTTGGTGGCGCTCTATGTCAGCCTCGGCCGGGAGCTGGTGCCACTGGTGGCCGAATATCGCGCCGACCTTGAAAGCAAGGCAGAGCAGGCGTTGGGCCTGCCGGTGCATGTGGGGGCGCTTGAAGGGCGCTGGAGTGGCCTGGCGCCGGTGCTGCGGGTTCGTGACCTGCAGTTGGGCGAGGGTGCTTCGGCGTTGCGCCTGGATGACGTCAAGCTGGTGCCCGACTTGTGGGCCAGCCTCACTGCACGCGAAGTACGCCTGGCGCGTATCCAGTTGGCGGGCCTGCAACTTATCCTGCGTGAGAACGAGCAGGGCGGTTGGGCGCTTGAAGGCTTACCGAAAAAGGACGACGCGCCGCTGGACCCGGCCGAGGTGCTGCAGCGTCTGCAACAGTTGGGCCGTATCGACGCATTCGACAGCCAGGTCACCCTGCAGCCCTGGCAGCGTGATCCGTTGACTCTTACCTATGTCAGCTTTGGCCTGCAGGCCGGCGCTTCACGCCAGGCGCTGGACCTGCGTGCGACCCTGCCTGACGGTCAGCCGTTGGCACTGAACCTGCGCAGCCGGGTAACGCCCCAGGCCTGGCGCGACGGTAAGGCAGAGGCTTACCTGAGCCTGCCGCAGAGCGACTGGGCGCGTTGGCTGCCGCCACGCCTGCTCGGCCAGTGGCAGGCCCAAGCCCTGCGCGCCGGTGGTGAATTCTGGGTTGACTGGGGTGAGGGCCGGTTGCAGCAGGCGGTGGTCCGCCTCAATGCCCCTCAGTTGCGCGGCGCCTATGCCCAGCGCCAGGCGGTAACACTGGATAACCTGGCTTTGTCGGCCTGGTTCCAGCGTCGCGAGCAAGGGTTCGATGTGGTTGTCGATTCACTGGCTGCCAACATCGGCAAGACTCGCTGGGAGTCGAAGCTGCAGGTGCGTCAGAGCGCAGGTGAGGAACCCGCAGGGGAAAGCTGGCAGGTGCAAGCCGACCGCCTTGACCTTGCGCCGCTGACGCCTTTGATAGATGCACTGGCGCCACTGCCTGAAAAATTCATGACTGCGGTCGATGCGCTGAATGTGACCGGTGCCGTGCGTAACTTGCGCCTCGACTTGCGGCCCAAGGCCGAGGGTGATCAACGGCTGCAGTTCGCTGCCAATCTGGAAAAAGTGGGCTTTGACGCCTACCACGGCGCACCGGCTGCCGGCAATGTCAGCGGCAGTATCAGCGGAGACCTGGGCCATGGCGAGCTACGCCTGGATACCGACGCTTTCATGTTGCATCTGTATCCGATCTTCGCCAAACCTTGGCATTATCAGAAAGCCAACGCCCGTTTGACCTATACCCTCGACAAAGAGGGTTTCACCCTGGCTGCCCCCTACCTGAAAGTGCTGGGCGAAGAGGGCAAGATCGCCGGGGACTTCCTGATTCGCCTGCTGTTCAATGAAGGCAGCGAGAGCTACATGGACCTGCGCGTCGGCCTGACCGAAGGGGATGGGCGCTACACCGCCAAATACCTGCCTGAGGTGCTTAGCCCGGCGCTCGACGAATGGCTGCGCAGTGCCATCGTCAAGGGCAACGTCGATGAAGGCTACTTCCAGTACCAAGGTTCGCTGAACCACGGGGCCAGCCCCGAATCGCGCAGCATCAGCCTGTTCTTCAAGGTGCACGACGCCGCCCTGGACTTCCAGCCTGGCTGGCCACAGGTGCAAAACGTCGATGGCGATGTGCTGATCGAGGACAGTGGCGTGCGCATCATGGCCAATAAAGGCCTGTTGCTGGACACCCAGGTGACTGACGTCAGTGTCAACATTCCCCATGTGGACGGTGCCGAGCAAAGCCGCCTGTACCTTGATGGCAATTTCGACGGCAGCCTTGGCGATGGCCTGAGGATTCTCAAGGAAGCGCCTATCGGCACGGGGGAAATTTTCGCAGGATGGGAGGGCGAGGGGCCGCTCAAGGGCAAGCTCAAGCTCGACATCCCCCTGGCCCGAGGACAACGCCCGAAGGTACAGGTCGACTTTGCCACCTCCGATGCACGCCTCAAGGTTGCGCCGCCAAGCCTGGAGCTGAGCCGACTCAAGGGCGATTTCAGTTTTGATCTCGACAAGGGGCTGAGCGGGAAGAACATCGCCCTGCAGGCATTTGGCAAACCGGTGACCGCGCAGATCACTGCCGAGGGTCAGCCTGGGCAGATGCAGACGCGTATCAACGCAAATGGCCAGGTGTCGCTGCGGGCCTTGACCGACTGGCTGCAGGTCAAGCAGCCCTTGCCGGCGTCTGGCGACCTGCCCTATCAGTTGCAACTCAACCTTGGCAGCCGCGACAACAGTCTGAGCGTGAATTCGTCGCTCAAAGGCCTTGTAATCGATTTGCCTGCGCCGTTCGGCAAGGCCGCAGCAGATACCCGTGAGAGCCGATTCAGCATGACCCTGCAAGGGCCTGAGCGGCGTCTGGATGCTGCCTACGCCGACCTTGCCCGCTTTGCCTATGCAGCGCCCAGCCAAAACCTGGAGCAAGGTCGCGGCGAACTGCTGCTGGGGGCAGGGCAGGCGCAGGTGCCAGCTGGGCAGGGCCTGCGTGTACGGGGGCGCCTCGAGAGCCTGGACCTGGCGCCCTGGCAGGCCCAGATGACGCAGATGAGTGGCGACGATCCTGGCGCAAGTGCCCGGCAGACTCTGCAGAGCGTAGACCTGAGCATCGGCCAGTTGAAGGCCCTCGGCATGGACCTGAACCAGGCGGTCGTGCGTCTGGCCCGGGGAGGCCCTGCATGGGATCTGCGCCTGGACAGCAAGGAAGTCATCGGCAATGCGCGTTTACCCGATGCCAAGGGCGCACCGATGACCGTGCGCCTGCAGACCTTGCGCCTGCCACCAGCGGACCCGGCGCAAGCACAGGCCGAGGAAGGCCCTGACCCGCTGGCCTCTTTCGACCCACGCAAGGTACCGGCACTGGACCTGACCATCGACAAGCTGTACCGCGGCGACGACCTGTACGGCAACCTGGCGCTGAAGCTGCGCCCGACCGCTCGAGGCGTGGCAGCTCAGGATATCGACCTCGTCTTCAAAGGCCTGCACATCGACGGCCGGGGCGGCTGGGAAGGTGAAAGCGGTGCGACCAGTAGTTGGTACAAGGGGCGCCTGGATGGCAAGAACCTGGCCGACGTGCTTACGGCCTGGGGCTTCGCGCCTACGGTGACCAGTCGCGACTTTCGTCTGGATGTGGATGGCCGCTGGCCCGGTTCGCCTGCCTGGGTTGGCCTAAACCGCTTCTCGGGCAGCATGGATGCGGCGTTGCGCACGGGCCAGTTCGTCGAGGTGGAGGGCGGCGCGCAAGCCTTGCGGGTGTTCGGCCTGCTCAACTTCAACTCCATCGGTCGGCGCCTGCGCCTGGACTTCTCCGACCTGTTTGACAAGGGCCTGGCCTATGACCGGGTAAAAGGCTTACTGGTAGCCAGTGACGGCGTCTACGTGACCCGCGAGCCGATCAGCGTGACCGGGCCTTCGAGCAACTTCGAGCTCGACGGTACGCTGGACCTCGTTCGCGACCGGGTGGACGCCAACCTGCAGGTCTCCCTGCCTGTGACCAACAACCTGCCGCTGGCCGCGCTGATCGTCGGCGCACCGGCGGTCGGTGGCGCGCTGTTCCTGGTCGATAGGCTGATCGGTGACCGGGTATCGCGCTTCGCCAGCGTGCACTATCGCATCGAAGGGCCGTGGAAAGAGCCTAGAATCACCTTTGTGAAACCGTTCAACAAGTAGTGCCAGGAGTGCCCATGAAAGTAGCGGTGATCCAGATGGTCAGCCAGGACGATGTGCTGGCCAACTTGCAGCGTGCGGGTGCCTTGCTGGAACAGGCGGCATTCGGTGGCGCCAGGCTGGCGGTGCTGCCAGAAAATTTTGCCGCCATGGGGCGCAAGGACGCCGCTGCGATCGGCCGAGCCGAGGCCCTGGGTGAGGGTCCGATACTGCCCTGGTTGAAACGCACGGCCCGCGACCTCAGATTATGGATTGTTGCCGGCACCTTGCCGCTGCCACCTGCCGATCAGCCTGATGCCAAGGCGCATGCCTGCTCGCTTTTGATCGACGAGCACGGTGAGGTGGTGGCGCGCTACGACAAGCTGCACTTGTTCGACGTGGACGTGGCCGATAACCGCGGCCGTTACCGTGAATCCGACGACTATGCCCACGGCGCGCAAGTGGTGGTAGCCGACACGCCGGCAGGTCGCTTGGGCTTGACCGTCTGCTACGACCTGCGTTTCCCGGAACTGTACAGCGCGCTGCGCAGTGCCGGCGCGCAACTGATCACGGCACCAGCGGCGTTCACTGCGGTCACAGGCGCGGCGCATTGGGAAGTGCTGATTCGTGCCCGGGCCATTGAAACCCAGTGCTATGTGCTGGCCGCAGCACAGGGCGGTACCCATCCAGGCCCGCGGGAGACCTATGGGCACGCGGCGATCGTCGACCCCTGGGGGCGGATCGTCGCCGAACAGGCGCAAGGCGAAGCGGTATTGCTCGCCGAGCGCGACAGTGATGAACAAGCGTCCATTCGGGCGCGCATGCCGGTTGCCTCGCACCGGCGCTTTTTTTCGCAGGACGCCTTGCGGCCTGCGCACACCTCGGAGTGACTATGAGCCAGATGTTATCCACCGTCAGCGAGCAGCTCCTGGCCCCAGGCGGACTGACCCTGGACAGCCTGCAGGCTGTACTGGGCGAGTTGGCCGGGCCGGGCATCGACGCCGCCGACCTGTACTTCCAGGGCCAGATCTCGGAAACCTGGGCGCTGGAGGACGGCATTGTCAAAGAGGGCAGCTTCAACCTTGACCAGGGCGTGGGCGTGCGTGCCCAGTCGGGTGAGAAAACCGGTTTCGCCTACAGCAACGCGATCAACCTCGAGGCTCTGACTTCGGCAGCCCGTGCGGCGCGTTCGATTTCCCGCGCCGGCCAGAATGGCACTGTTCAGGCGTTCCGCAGCCAGGACGTGACGGCCCTGTATGCACCGGACAACCCGCTGGACGTGCTCAGCCGTGCTGAAAAGGTCGAGCTGCTCAAACGTGTCGATGCCGCCACGCGGGCGCTCGACCCGCGTATCCAGCAGGTCAGCGTGAGCATGGCCGGGGTTTGGGAGCGCATTCTGATCGCTGCGGCCGACGGCAGCCTGGCCGCTGACGTGCGGCCGCTGGTGCGCTTCAACGTCAGTGTCATCGTCGAGCAAAATGGTCGGCGCGAACGGGGCGGGCAGGGCGGCGGCGGGCGTACCGACTACCGCTTCTTCACCGAGGAACGGGTCATGGGTTATGCCCGTGAGGCGCTGCGCCAGGCCTTGGTGAACCTGGAGGCCATTCCTGCGCCAGCTGGTACCTTGCCGGTGGTGCTGGGTTCCGGCTGGTCGGGTGTGCTGTTGCATGAAGCGGTCGGCCACGGTCTGGAAGGCGATTTCAACCGTAAGGGCAGCTCGGCGTTCAGTGGCCGGATCGGCGAGAAGGTGGCTTCGAGCCTGTGCACTATCGTAGACGACGGCACCCTGGAGGGCCGCCGCGGCTCGCTGAGTGTCGACGACGAGGGCACGCCGACCGAATGCACCACGCTGATCGAGAACGGCGTGCTCAAGGGCTACATGCAGGACAAACTCAATGCACGCCTGATGGGGATGGCGGTGACCGGTAACGGCCGCCGCGAATCCTACGCCCACCTGCCGATGCCACGCATGACCAACACCTACATGCGTGCCGGGGAAAGCGACCCCCAGGAAATCATCGCTTCAGTGAAGAAAGGCATCTATTGCGCCAACCTTGGCGGTGGCCAGGTGGACATCACCAGCGGCAAGTTCGTGTTCTCGACCAGCGAAGCCTATCTGATCGAAGACGGGAAAATCACCGCGCCGGTCAAGGGCGCGACGCTGATCGGCAACGGGCCCGAGGCCATGAGCCGAGTGTCGATGGTGGGTAACGATCTTGCGTTGGACAGCGGTGTGGGCACGTGCGGCAAGGATGGGCAATCGGTGCCGGTAGGGGTTGGCCAGCCGACATTGAAGCTGGACGCGATCACCGTCGGTGGTACCGGCGCGTGATGCATGCCCCGGGGCTGCAGGGCAGCCCCAGGTGGCGGGGTTCAGCGCAGGCCGCGCTGAAGCTCGTCGAGGTCGCGGATGTACTTGAATACCTTGCGCGCAGCGGCAGGCGGCTTATTCCGCGCCTTCTCGTGCTGGGCGTGACGGATCAGCGAACGCAGTTGCTGACGGTCGGTGTCGGGGTATTCGTTGACGAAGCGTTCAAGGTCCTCGTCGTTACCGTCGATCAGGCGGTCCCGCCAGCGCTCCAGGTTGTGGAAGCGCTCGTTGTACTGGCGGCTGGAGCTGTCGATCTGCTCGAGTACCGCGTGGATGGCGTCCAGGTCCTGGTCGCGCATCAGCTTGCCGACGAACGACATATGCCGTTTGCGTGCGCCATGGGCGGTGTGCTTGCAGGCTTCGGCCAAGGCTTTGCGCAGCTCGTCGGTCAACGGCAGGCGCGCCAGGGTATCGGCCTTGACCGTGGTCAAGCGTTCGCCGAGTTCGACCAGCGCATGCAACTCGCGCTTGATCTGGGTTTTGCTTTTTTCGCCGTCGAAGGCGTCGTCGTATGAATCAACCATGGTGGCAGTCCGTTTAAGTTTTATGAAAAGTCGCCGCGCAGGCACTTTTCGTACAAGGCATAGAAATTGCCGCCATGATAACCACCCGGGGGCCGCTTGTCCGGCCCGGTCGTAGAATGACCCTCGCCGAACGCAGAATTTGAGTGGAGAAAACCATGAGTGCAGTCCAGAGCGTAGGCCCCAAGGACCTGCCAGCGTTGCAGGAGCAGGTCGAAGCGATCATCGCCGAGGCGAGCCGGCAGGGTGCCAGCGCCTGCGAAGTGGCGGTATCGCTGGAGCAGGGCTTGTCCACCACGGTGCGCCAGCGTGAGGTCGAGACGGTAGAGTTCAACCGTGACCAAGGCTTTGGCATCACCCTCTATGTTGGCCAGCGCAAGGGCTCGGCCAGCACCTCGGCCAGTGGGCCGGAGGCAATTCGCGAAACCGTTGCCGCCGCCTTGGCCATTGCCAGGCACACCTCCGAAGACGAGTGCTCGGGGCTGGCTGATGCGGCGCTGATGGCGCGCGAGATCCCTGACCTGGATCTTTACCATGACTGGGATCTGGAGCCCGAGAAAGCCATCGAGATGGCGCTGGCCTGTGAGGCTGCGGCATTCGACGCTGACCCACGCATTCTCAACGCCGATGGCACCACCCTCAATACCCATCAGGGTTGCCGTGTCTATGGCAACAGCCATGGCTTCATCGGCGGCTACGCATCGACCCGGCACAGCCTGAGCTGCGTGATGATCGCTGAAGGTGAAGGCCAGATGCAGCGTGATTACTGGTATGACGTCAACCGCCAGGGCCAGCTGTTGGCCGACCCGCGCAGCATTGGCCAGCGCGCGGCACTGCGAGCAGCCAGCCGACTCGGTGCGCGTCCGGTCAAGACCTGCGAAGTGCCGGTGCTGTTCTCCGCCGAACTGGCGGGTGGTCTGTTCGGCAGCTTCTTGTCGGCCATTTCTGGTGGCAACCTGTACCGCAAGTCGTCGTTCCTCGATGGTGCCATTGGCCAGCGTCTGTTCCCCAGCTGGCTGACGCTGGATGAGCGCCCACATATTCCGCGTGCCCTTGGCAGCGCGGCATTCGACGGTGATGGCCTGGCGACTTATGCCAAGCCGTTTGTCGATAAAGGGGAGCTGGTGTCTTACCTGCTGGGTACCTATTCCGGTCGCAAGCTCGGCTTGCCAAGCACGGCCAATTCCGGCGGCGTGCATAACCTGTATGTCACCCATGGCATCGAAGATCAGGCGGCACTGATCCGGCGCATGGGGCGCGGTTTGCTGGTGACTGAGCTGATGGGCCATGGCCTGAACATGGTCACGGGCGACTACTCGCGCGGTGCTGCAGGTTTCTGGGTTGAGAATGGCGAGATCCAGCATGCGGTGCAGGAAGTGACGATTGCCGGCAACATGAAAGACATGTTCCAGCAGATTGTGGCGATTGGCAGTGATCTTGAAACCCGTAGCAATATACACACGGGCTCGGTGTTGATCGAGCGGATGACCGTTGCAGGTAGCTGAATTGTCAACGCGGTAAGCAAAAACCTCGGAACCCGGCCACTGTGCCGGGTTTTTTTTGCTCAACCTGCGCTTGAAGTGATTAAGGTTATCATTTAATAATGAAAATCATTACCCAAGTGCTTTGGTGATGATGTTCATGAAACCTGCCCTGCGCGAACTGCCCTACCTGGAAAACTGGCGCTGGCTCAGCCGGCGCATCCGCTGCGCGCTCGAACCTGACGAGCCGCGCCTGATCGAGCACTACCTTGCCGAAGGCCGCTACCTGGTCTGCTGCACGGATACCTCGCCATGGACGGTGGCGCTGACCTCTTTCCGCCTGCTGCTGGATACCGCCTGCGATCGCATGCTGCCATGGCATTGGCGTTGCCAGTGCCTGGATCAGGCCTGGCGCCCCCTGCTTGAACTGCGCAACCTGGACCGCCTGGATCAGAACCAGCGCTGGCAACCCTACGCCCTGCAACTGGCCAATTGCCGGTTGCTGCCGTCCATTCCTCCCGATGAACTGATGCAAGGATTTGATGATGAGTGATACCCGTATCGAGCGTGACAGCATGGGTGAACTGCAGGTGCCGGCCCTGGCCCTGTATGGCGCTCAGACCCAGCGCGCGGTCGACAACTTCCCGATCAGCGGCCAACGTATGCCGGCCCAGTTCATTCGTGCTCTGCTGCTGGCCAAGGCTGCGGCAGCCAAGGCCAACATCGAGCTGGAGCAGATTTCCGCCGCCCAGGGCCAAGCCATCGTCAAGGCGGTCGAGCACCTGCTCGCCGAGGACTTCATCCAGCACTTCCCGGTGGACGTGTACCAGACTGGCTCCGGCACCAGCTCGAACATGAATGCCAACGAGGTGATCGCCACCCTGGCCAGCCGCCTGCTCGGTGAGCAGGTCAGTGCCATCGACCACGTCAACTGCGGCCAGAGCAGCAACGACATCATCCCGACCACCATCCATGTCAGTGCCGCACTGGCGCTGCATGAGCAGTTGCTGCCCGCCCTGGCTCACCTGGTTGAGGTGATCGAGGCCAAATCGGTGCAAGTGCATCAGTACGTGAAGACTGGCCGTACCCATCTGATGGATGCCATGCCGGTGCGCATGAGCCAGGTGCTCGATGGCTGGGCAGCACAGATCAAAGGCGCCAACGCGCACATCGAAGCGACCCTGCCGAGCCTTCAGGCCCTGGCCCAGGGTGGCACTGCCGTTGGCACCGGGATCAACGCCCATCCGCAGTTCGCCGCAAGCTTTGCCCGTCAGCTGAGCGGCCTCACCCAGGTCGAGTTCACCCGGGGACAGAACCTGTTCGCCCTGATCGGCTCCCAGGACACCGCCGTGGCGCTGTCCGGCCAGCTCAAGACCACTGCCGTGGCACTGATGAAAATCGCCAACGACCTGCGCTGGATGAACTCCGGCCCGCTCGCCGGCCTCGGTGAAATCGAACTGCAAGGCCTGCAGCCTGGCTCCTCGATCATGCCGGGCAAGGTCAACCCGGTGATCCCGGAAGCCACAGCCATGGTGGCCGCCCAGGTGATCGGCAACGACGCGACCATCGCCATTGCCGGCCAGTCGGGCAACTTCGAGCTCAACGTGATGCTGCCGGTGATTGCCCGCAACCTGCTGGAGAGCATCGAGCTGATGGCCAATGCCAGCCGCCTGCTGGCCGACAAGGCCATCTCCAGCTTCAAGGTCAATGAGGGCAAGCTCAAGGAAGCCCTGGCGCGCAACCCGATCCTGGTCACCGCGCTGAACCCGATCATCGGCTACCTCAAGGCCGCTGAGATCGCCAAGACCGCCTACAAACAGGGCCGGCCGATCATCGACGTGGCGCTGGAGCATACCGACCTGTCGCGCGATCAGCTCGAGGCGCTGCTGGACCCGGAAAAACTCACCGCTGGGGGCATCTGACCCCCGTCAGCGCCCAGGAGACATGTCATGCAGCACTGGAAACGCACCACCGAGGCCGCTAACTGCCTGTTCGAACAGGGCGAGCTGGTTGATGCCCGGGAGCTCTACCTGCAAGCCCTGGCTCTGGCCCAGGTGCTGTTCGAGCGCTGGCATGACGTCGATGAAGCGGTGGCGGCGTTCGTCATCGCGCATCACAACCTGGCCGACCTGCACCTGCGCCTGAACCAGCCGCAGGAGAGCGCCGACTACCTGTGCGCCGCTCACCAGCGCCTGCTCCAGGCCAGCCACGAAGCGCGCTTGCCGCAGGCGCTGCGTGATGCTGCGCTGCGTCACAGCGGGCGCACTTACACCCAATTGCTGAGCTTCATTGCCGAGTACGGCCAGTATCCGCGCACCGAGCGCCTGCTCGATCGCCAGGCGCCTTTGGCCAGTGAACTGGCTGCCCAGCCGGGCCTGCCGCCCCCAACCCCAGCTTACGGAATCCATTGATATGCCTCATACCTTGCCTGCGCTGCCTTATGCCTACGATGCGCTGGAACCGCACATCGATACCCAGACTATGGAGATCCACCACACCAAGCACCACCAGACTTACGTCAGCGGCCTCAATGCCGCGCTCGAAGGTACCGAGTGGGCTGAATGGCCGGTTGAAAAGCTGGTTGCTGCGGTCAAACAGTTGCCGGAGAACCTGCGAGGCGCGGTGACCAACCATGGGGGTGGTCACGCCAACCATTCGCTGTTCTGGAAGGTCATGTCGCCCA
This sequence comes from Pseudomonas putida, assembly GCF_016406145.1. NCBI lineage: Bacteria > Pseudomonadati > Pseudomonadota > Gammaproteobacteria > Pseudomonadales > Pseudomonadaceae > Pseudomonas > Pseudomonas putida. The sequence continues at coordinate 4,704,236 of NZ_CP066306.1, read as the reverse complement.
TAGGCGGTGGCCAGCCACAGGGCCTGGTGGCCAAGGCCATCGAGTCTGAACTGGGTGGTTTCGAGGCGTTCAAGGAAGCTTTCACCAAAGCTGCGCTGACCCGCTTCGGCAGCGGCTGGGCCTGGCTCAGCATGACCCCTGAGCAGAAACTCGTGGTGGAAAGCAGCGGCAACCAGGACAGCCCACTGATGCATGGCAACACACCGATCCTCGGCCTGGATGTGTGGGAGCACGCCTACTACTTGAAGTACCAGAACCGTCGCCCGGAATACATTGGGGCTTTCTACAACGTAATTGACTGGGCCGAAGTGGAACGTCGTTATCTCGAAGCCAGCCAGTGAGTCGGACCGGTATGCGCTCAGAGGTGATGTCGGTCAGTAGTGTGCGTCTGTTCCGGCTGGCGCTGGGTACTTTGCTGCTCTTGGTTGGCACAGCCTTGCTGGTGGCCCGGGGTATCGCCTGGTTGGACCTGGACCCGCGCATGCTGCGCGCACTGGAGGGCGGCGCATTGTGCGCGCTGGGAACTGCACTGGGCGCGGTACCGGTGCTGGTGATTCGAAACATGCCGGTGGCCCTGGCCGATACCTTATTGGGTTTCGGTGCCGGTGTGATGCTGGCGGCCACCGCTTTCTCGCTGATAATCCCTGGGCTGGATGCCGCTCAGTCCATAGGTTTCAGCCCTTGGGGCGCGGGTGGCCTGATCAGTGCCGGTTTACTGTTCGGTGCGATGTGCCTGTTCGTGGTCGATCTTAAAGTCTCAGGTGCTTCGCCCGAGGCCTTGGTCGGCAACGAGAGGCAGCCGGTGATCGCGGCGCGAATCTGGCTGTTCGTGATCGCCATCATCGGCCACAACATTCCCGAAGGCATGGCTATCGGTGTGTCGGCGGGCGGTGGCATGGCCGACGCTGACAGCCTGGCCATGGGTATTGCCTTGCAGGATGTACCCGAAGGATTGGTCATTGCGCTGGTGCTGGCAGGGGCGGGGATGCCGCGGTTCAAGGCGTTTCTGATTGGTGCAGCGTCGGGGTTGGTGGAGCCACTGGCAGCGGTGATCTGTGCCTGGCTGGTGAATGTCGCCGAATTGCTGCTACCGCTGGGCCTGGCCTGTGCGGCAGGGGCGATGTTGTTGGTGGTGACCCAGGAAATCATCCCCGAGTCGCGCAGCAATGGGCATCACCGTTTGGCCAGCCTCGGGCTGTGCGTGGGTTTTTGCCTGATGATGGTGATGGATACGGCGATGTCTTGAATTGGTATTGACGGCCCTATCGCCGGCTTGCCGGCGATGAGGCCAGCCTGAATTTGAGGTGGCTTATTCGCCTTCGTCGAAGTAGTTGTTGATCAACGCCACCAGTGCGTCCAGCGCATCGCTGTCCTGCTCACCCTCGGTGTGCAGGTGCACCTGGGTGCCTTTGCCAGCCGCCAACATCATCACGGCCATGATGCTCTTGCCGTCCACCAGCTTATCGGGCGCGCGGCCCACCCGCACCTGGCAGGGGAACCGCCCGGCTACTCCGACGAACTTGGCGGCCGCCCGGGCATGCAGGCCCAGCTTGTTGATGATGGTGATTTCGCGGGCGGGCATCGTGGTGCGGATCCTGTGGGCTAGAGGTCGCGGTGGCGGACCTGGACGTTTTTCAGGGACTGTTGCAGCAGTTGGCCGAGGCGCTCGGTGATGTACACCGAGCGGTGGTGGCCACCTGTGCAGCCAATGGCGATGGTGACGTAGGCGCGGTTGCTGGCGGCGAAGCGGGGCAGCCATTTGAGCAGGTAGGTCGAGATGTCGGTGAACATCTCTTCGACATCCGGCTGTGCGGCAAGGTAGTCGATAACCGGCTGATCCAGGCCTGAATGCTCACGCAGTTCGGGCTTCCAGTACGGGTTGGGCAGGCAGCGCACATCGAAAACCAGGTCTGCATCGACCGGCATGCCACGCTTGAAGCCGAACGATTCGACCAGGAATGCAGTGCCGGGCTCGGGCTGATTGAGCAGGCGCAACTTGATCGAGTCGCGCAGTTGATAAAGGTTGAGGCTGGTGGTGTCGATCTTCAGGTCGGCGAGGTCGGAGATTGGCCCCAACAGTTCGCTTTCCACGCGAATCGCTTCGGCCAGTGAGCGATCCGCATTTGTCAGCGGATGACGCCGGCGCGTTTCGGAGAAGCGCTTGAGCAGCGTGTCCTCGTCGGCGTCGAGAAACAGCACATCGCACTGGATATGTCGGCCACGCGCTTCAGCGAGCAGTTCAGGGAAGCGTGACAGGTGGCTGGGAAGGTTGCGGGCATCAATGGACACTGCCACTTTCGGCTGCAGCAACTCTGTATGGATCAACGCGTTTTCCGCCAACTGCGGCAGTAAACCGGCAGGCAGGTTATCGATACAGTAAAAGCCGTTGTCTTCCAGCACATCGAGGGCGGTACTCTTGCCGGAGCCGGACCGGCCGCTGACGATGATCAGGCGCATGTTCAGTGCTCGTTCTGTGCGTCCAGGACTACCTGGTACAGGGCCTCGCTGCTGTTGGCGGCACGCAGGCGCTCGCGAACTTCCTTGCGATCCAGCATGCTGGCGATCTGGCGCAGCAGTTCCAGATGGGCGTCGGTGGCAGCCTCCGGCACCAGAAGGATGAACAGCAGGTCGACTGGCGCGCCATCGATGGCGTCATAGTCGATCGGAGCATCCAGGTGCAGCAGGGCACTGACGGGAGAAGTGCAGCCTTCGAGTCGGCAGTGGGGTATGGCGATGCCATTGCCGAAGCCTGTGGAACCGAGCTTTTCGCGACCGATCAGCTTTTCGAAGACGTCTTGCATCTCCAGCTCGGGTACTTGATCGTGAATAAGTTTGGCGACCGTTTCCAGGGCGCGCTTCTTACTGCCGCCCGGCACGTTCACCAAGGAACGGCCGGGGGTCAGGATGGTTTCAAGTCGGATCATGGATGAGGGGATCAGCGGGCGGCTGCACCTTGCAGCAGACTTTGCTGTTTTTCCTTGTGTTTTTTCAGTTGGCGGTCGAGCTTGTCGGCCAAGGCATCGATCGCTGCATACATGTCTTCGTGTTCGGCGTTGGCAACCACTTCACCGCCTGGAATCTGCAGGATCGCTTCGACCTTCTGCTGCAGCTTCTCGACTTTCATGATGACCTGCACGTTGGTGATCTTGTCGAAGTGACTTTCCACCCTGGCGAGTTTTTCAAGCACGTAATCGCGCAGCGGCTCGGTGACTTCTACATGCTGTCCACTGATATTGACTTGCATACAGCTTCTCCTTTGTTGCCCGTGCATAAAGAGGCAGGTCTTGCACCTGCCCCACAAACGCTGTGGCAGATCCGAGGGGCTACATCAGTCGCTTGCGTTCGCTCGACGGTGCGATGCCGAGAGACTCGCGGTACTTGGCGACGGTGCGACGGGCTACCTGGATGCCTTGTGCCTCCAGTAAACCAGCGATCTTGCTGTCACTCAATGGCTTTTTCTGATTTTCCGCCGCAACCAGTTTCTTGATGATCGCGCGGATTGCCGTGGACGAGCATTCTCCGCCCTCGGAGGTGCTGACATGGCTCGAGAAAAAGTATTTCAGTTCGTAGATGCCGCGTGGCGTGTGCATGAATTTCTGCGTGGTCACCCGCGAGATGGTCGACTCGTGCATGCCCACGGCTTCGGCGATGTCATGCAGTACCAATGGTTTCATTGCCTCGTCGCCGTGGTCCAGGAAGCCGCGCTGATGCTCGACGATCTGTGTGGCGACTTTCATCAGCGTTTCGTTGCGGCTTTGCAGGCTCTTGATGAACCAGCGTGCTTCCTGCAACTGGTTGCGCATGAAGGTGTTGTCGGCGCTGGTGTCGGCCCGGCGGACGAAACCGGCATATTGCGGGTTGACCCGCAGACGCGGGATCGCTTCCTGGTTCAGTTCGACCAGCCAGCGATCGCTGTCCTTGCGCACGATGACATCGGGCACCACGTATTCCGGCTCACTGGACTCGATTTGCGATCCCGGGCGCGGGTTGAGGCTCTGAACCAGTTCGATGACCTGGCGCAGCTCGTCCTCCTTGAGCTTCATGCGGCGCATCAGCTGGCTGTAGTCGCGCCCACCCAACAGGTCGATGAACTCGGTGACCAGGCGCTTGGCCTCGGCCATCCATGGAGTGCTTGCCGGTAGTTGGCGCAGTTGCAGCAACAGGCACTCACCCAGGTTGCGTGCACCGACACCTGCAGGCTCGAACTGCTGGATACGGTGCAGCACCGCTTCGACTTCGTCCAGCTCGATATCCAGCTCCGGATCGAAACCGGCGCAGATCTCTTCGATCGTGTCTTCCAGATAACCTTGGCCGTTGATGCTGTCGATAAGGGTGACTGCGATCAGACGGTCGGTATCGGACATCGGTGCCAGGTTCAACTGCCACAGCAGGTGGCTTTGCAGGCTTTCGCCGGCTGATGTGCGGGTGGTGAAGTCCCACTCGTCGTCATCGTTGCTCGGCAGGCTGCTGGCGCTGGTCTGGTAGATGTCTTCCCAGGCCGTGTCGACCGGAAGCTCATTGGGGATGCGCTCGTTCCACTCACCGTCTTCCAGGGTCTCGGCACTGGTGGTGCTTTCCTGAAAGCTGTTGTCCTGGACTTCGGCGGCCGGCTTGCTCTCGGCGTTGTCCGCCATCGGGTCGCTGTTGTCGAAGTCTTCGCCGTCTTCCTGACGTTCGAGCATCGGATTGGACTCCAGCGCTTCCTGGATTTCCTGCTGAAGGTCCAGGGTAGAGAGCTGGAGTAGGCGGATGGCCTGTTGCAACTGCGGGGTCATCGTCAGTTGCTGGCCCATTTTTAGGACGAGCGATGGTTTCATGGCAGGGGCTAATACCTTGTTCGCCGGCGCGCATGCGCCATCCACTACACGAGGGCGCCGGAGCGCCAATTTCAAGCAAGTTTTATGCCTTAAATTGTAGCGTTTGCCTAGAGCACTGTAACAACTTAAGCCCATTCAAGGCTGTAAAACCAGTGCTCCAGGCGCGTCCCTGAATCAGAGTCGGAACTCGTGGCCCAGGTAAACTTCCTTGACCAGTTCGTTGGCCAGGATGGTCTGCGCATCGCCCTCGGCGATCAGTTGCCCGTCATTGACGATATAGGCGGTTTCGCAGATGTCCAGGGTCTCGCGGACGTTGTGGTCGGTGATCAGTACGCCGATGCCCTTGGCCTTGAGGTGGTGGATGATCTGCTTGATGTCACCGACCGAAATGGGGTCGACGCCAGCGAAGGGTTCGTCCAGCAGGATGAACTTGGGGGCGGTTGCCAGGGCGCGTGCGATCTCGACACGGCGACGCTCGCCGCCGGAAAGGCTCATGCCGAGGTTGTCGCGGATGTGGCTGATGTGGAACTCCTGCAGCAGGCTTTCCAGCTCCTTGCGGCGGCCCTCACGGTCGAGCTCCTTGCGGGTCTCGAGGATGGCCATGATGTTGTCGGCCACCGACAGCTTGCGGAAGATCGAGGCTTCCTGTGGCAGGTAGCCGATGCCGGCGCGTGCGCGCCCATGCATGGGCTGGTGGCTGACATCGAGGCTGTCGATGAGTACGCGCCCCTGGTCGGCCTGTACCAGGCCGACGATCATATAGAAGCAGGTGGTCTTGCCGGCGCCGTTGGGGCCTAGCAGGCCGACGATCTGGCCGCTGTCGATCGACAGGCTGACGTCACGCACGACTTGGCGCCCTTTGTAGCTCTTGGCCAGGTGTTGGGCTTTGAGGGTTGCCATTTACTCGGCCTTCTTCTTCGGCTGGATCACCATGTCGATGCGCTGACGTGGCTGAGTCACGTTGCCGCCGCGACCGGCGGTCGCAACCTGGGACTTGGTGTTGTAGACGATCTTTTCGCCTTCGGTGGTGTTGCCTTCGTTTTCGACCTTGGCGCGGTCGGTGAGAATCACTGTGTCCTTTTGTGCCTGATACTGGATGGTCACGGCCCAGCCTTTCATCTTGTCAGGCTTTGCAGCGCTTTGCTGCTGCTCGAAATAGGCCAGGTTGCCCACCGAAGTGACCACGTCGATGTCACCGTTGGCGGCGCGGGTCATGGTCACGGTATTGCCTTTGATCATCATCGAGCCCTGAGTGATGATCACGTCACCGGTGTAGGTGGCTACGCCTTGCTTGTCGTCCAGGTGCGCGTTGTCGGCCTGGATGCGGATAGGCTGGTCACGGTCGGTCGGCAGGGCGAAGGCGCTCGCGCTTCCCAGTGCTGCGCTCAGGCTGAGCAAAAGGGGGAGGGTTTTAACGAGCCTCATACTGTCCTCTTACGTTAGAGAGCAGGTCCATCCTGCCTTCTTTCAAATACGCTTTCATTCCTTTGCCCGTAGTTGTGCCACCGGCGCCGTCGATTCTAACGGCTTGCTCGGTCTGCGCATATTGCTTCTGCGGGAACACGGTCATGCGTGAGCTGGTAATGATGGTCTCACGCTGCTTTTCATCGGTGCGGGCCACGCGCACCTTGTCGATCAGCTCGACTTCGGTGCCGTCCGGGTTGACCTCGGCGCGCACGCTCTGTATGTGCCAGGGGTATTCGGTGCCCCGGTACATATGCAGGTCGGGCGTGGTCACCAATGTGACCTCGGTGGCCTTGAGGTGTTCGACCTTGTCGGCGGTCATTTCATACTGCAACTTGCCATCGGGCAAGAACTGTACGCTGTGGGCGTTGATCGCATAATAGTCGATAGCGCTTTCGTCCACCGGTGCTACCGGCTTGTCGAGGAAGCTCTCGGGGCTGACATTCCAGTAGCCTATTGCCGCCAGCATGGCGGCGATTACCGCGAGCAGCGCAATATTGCGGGCTTTCTTGCTGAGCATGGGCAACCTACAGGTAGTTGGCGTTGGCAGCGTCCAGGGTGCCCTGGGCCTGCATGATAAGCTCACAGAATTCGCGAGCGGCACCCTCGCCGCCGCGTGCCTGGGTCACGCCGTCGGCATGCTGGCGAATGAAGTGCGCGGCATTGGCCACGGCCATACCCAGGCCGACCTTGCGAATGACCGGCAGGTCGGGCAGGTCGTCGCCCAGATAGGCGACCTGCTCATAGCTTAGGCCCAGTTCGGCGAGCAGGCCGTCGAGCACCACCAGTTTGTCTTCGCGGCCCTGAAACAGATGTGGAATGCCGAGGTTTTTCGCTCGACGCTCGACCACCGGGGTTTTGCGCCCGCTGATAATTGCCGTGGTCACGCCCGAAGCCATCAGCATCTTGATGCCTTGGCCGTCAAGTGTGTTGAACGTCTTGAATTCGCTCCCATCTTCGAGGAAGTAAAGGCGGCCATCGGTGAGCACACCGTCCACATCGAACACGGCAAGCTTGATGGCCTTGCCGCGCTGCATCAGGTTCTGGGTCATTTGCGTCGTTCTCATTTACATCACGCCTGCGCGCAGCAGGTCGTGCATGTTCAGGGCACCGACCGGGCGGTCGTCCTTGTCCACCACCACCAGGGCGCTGATCTTGTGGTCTTCCATGATCTTCAGTGCTTCGGCGGCGAGCATCTCGGCGCGGGCTGTCTTGCCGTGCACGGTCATGACTTGGTCGATCAGGGTGGTGTGCACGTCGATGTTGCGGTCCAGGCTGCGGCGCAGGTCACCGTCGGTGAAGATCCCGGCCAGCTTGCCGTCCGCTTCGGCGACCACGGTCATGCCCAGGCCTTTGCGGGACATTTCAAGGAGGGCGTCCTTGAGCAGTGTGCCACGTTGTACCTGGGGCAGCTCGGTGCCAGCGTGCATGACGTTCTCGACCTTGAGCAGCAGGCGACGGCCCAGTGCGCCACCGGGGTGCGAAAAGGCGAAGTCTTCTGCGGTAAAGCCGCGCGCTTCGAGCAGGGCAATGGCCAGGGCGTCGCCCAGCACCAGTGCTGCCGTGGTCGAGGAGGTGGGCGCCAGGTTCAGCGGGCAAGCCTCATGGGCGACACGGGCATCGAGGTTGACCTCGGCGGCCTGGGCCAGCGGGGAGTCGGGGTTGCCGGTCATGCTGATGAGCTCGATGCCAAGGCGCTTGATCAGCGGCAGCAAGGTGACGATTTCGGCAGTGCTGCCGGAATTGGACAGGGCCAGGATGATATCGCCACGGGTGATCATGCCCATGTCGCCATGGCTGGCTTCGGCTGGATGCACGAAAAACGCCGGCGTGCCGGTGCTGGCCAGGGTTGCGGCGATCTTGTTGCCGATGTGCCCTGACTTGCCCATACCGACCACCACGACGCGGCCCTTGCTCGCCAGGATCAGCTCGCAGGCCTTGACGAAGTTGGCATCGATGCTGGCCGTCAAGCCTTGTACGGCCTCGATTTCCAGGCGCAGGGTGCGCTGGGCGGACTGGATCAGCTCACTGGATTGGCTCATGTCGAAAAGCAATGCCTGATGAAAAGGCGGCGATTATAGCCGCAATGGAAGAAAGCCTCACCCTTTCGATTGAGCAATGAAAAGACATCGGAGCCTGTCGCTGGCCTGAACGACTCACTCCATGGCCTTGGGGCAGCCCTGTCAGCGGTGCTATAGTTCGCCGCTATTCGGCCCGCCAGGGGCGCGTGTGTCTTCAAGATGAGGGCCGGCGTCCATTAGGACATGGCTGTACTAGCAAGGAGTCTAGATGAGTGTGGATAGCGCCTACGCGGTCGAGTTGAAGGGCGTAACCTTCAAGCGCGGTTCGCGCAGCATTTTCAGCAATGTCGACATACGCATACCGCGTGGCAAGGTCACCGGCATCATGGGGCCGTCGGGTTGCGGCAAGACCACGCTGTTGCGCCTGATGGGCGCGCAGTTGCGCCCGTCCATTGGTGAAGTGTGGGTTGCCGGGCAGAACCTGCCGAGCTTGTCGCGCAGCGACCTGTTCGATGCGCGCAAGCAGATGGGAGTACTGTTCCAGAGCGGTGCCCTGTTCACCGACCTCGATGTGTTCGAGAACGTTGCCTTCCCGCTGCGCGTGCACACCCAGCTGTCGGACGAGATGATCCGCGACATCGTGTTGATGAAGCTGCAGGCCGTGGGCCTGCGCGGTGCCATCGACCTGATGCCCGACGAACTGTCCGGTGGCATGAAGCGGCGCGTGGCGCTGGCCCGGGCGATTGCGCTGGATCCGCAGATCCTCATGTATGACGAGCCGTTCGTCGGCCAGGACCCGATCGCCATGGGTGTACTGGTACGCCTTATCCGGTTGCTCAATGACGCACTGGGTATTACCAGCATCGTGGTATCCCACGATCTCGCCGAAACCGCCAGCATCGCCGACTATATCTACGTGGTTGGTGACGGCCAGGTGCTGGGCCAGGGTACGCCCGATGAGCTGATGGGCTCGGACAATCCGCGCATTCGCCAGTTCATGAAGGGCGATCCGGACGGCCCTGTGCCATTCCACTTCCCTGCGCCTGACTACCGCGCCGATTTGTTGGGGACGCGTTGATGCGCAGAAAATCCTTGCTTGAACGTATCCGCTTGTTCGGCCGCTCGGCAATCGACGTGTTGGCCGTGCTCGGGCGTTCCTGCCTGTTCCTGTTCCATGCACTGGTCGGCCGCGGCGGCATCGGCGGCGGCTTCCAGCTGCTGACCAAGCAGCTGTATTCGGTGGGCGTGCTGTCGCTGGCGATCGTCGCGGTGTCCGGTGTGTTCATCGGTATGGTGCTGGCGCTGCAGGGTTACAGCATTCTGACCAAGTATGGTTCGGAGCAGGCGGTGGGGCAGATGGTCGCCCTGACCCTGCTGCGCGAGCTGGGCCCAGTGGTCACTGCACTGCTGTTCGCCGGCCGGGCAGGCTCGGCGCTGACCGCCGAAATCGGCAACATGAAGTCCACCGAGCAACTGTCGAGCCTCGAGATGATCGGTGTCGACCCGCTCAAGTACATCGTTGCGCCACGCCTGTGGGCCGGTTTCATTTCGTTGCCGCTGCTGGCGCTGATCTTCAGCGTGGTCGGCATCTGGGGTGGCTCGTGGGTCGCTGTGGACTGGCTGGGCGTCTACGAAGGCTCGTTCTGGGCCAACATGCAGAACAGTGTTTCCTTTACCGACGACGTGCTCAACGGGCTGGTCAAGAGCCTGGTGTTCGCCTTCGTCACGACCTGGATCGCCGTATTCCAAGGGTATGACTGCGAGCCCACCTCAGAAGGGATCAGCCGTGCCACCACCAAGACCGTGGTTTATGCCTCGTTGGCTGTACTGGGTCTGGACTTTATTCTGACCGCCTTGATGTTTGGAGATTTCTGATGCAAAACCGCACCCTGGAAATCGGTGTCGGCCTGTTTCTGTTGGCCGGGATCCTGGCGTTGCTGCTGCTGGCTCTGCGTGTCAGCGGGCTATCGGCCAGCCCGAGCAGCGATACCTATAAAGTTTATGCCTACTTCGACAATATCGCCGGTTTGACGGTCAGAGCTAAAGTGACCATGGCCGGTGTGACGATCGGCAAGGTCACCGCCATCGATCTGGACCGTGATTCCTACACCGGCCGGGTGACCCTGCAGCTGGACGGAAAAGTCGACAATCTGCCGACGGACTCCACTGCTTCGATCCTGACCGCCGGTCTGCTTGGCGAGAAGTACATCGGCATCAGTGTCGGCGGTGAGGAAGAGGTGCTCAAGGAGGGCGCAACCATCCATGACACCCAGTCGGCGTTGGTACTGGAAGATTTGATTGGCAAGTTCCTGCTCAATACCGTGGGCAAGGAACCGAAAGAAGCACAACCGGCTAATTAAGGAGTTTCCATGATTTCGATCCTGCGACGTGGCCTGCTGGTCCTGCTGGCGGCCTTTCCCCTGCTGACAGTAGCGGCGCCCGGGCAGTCTCCGCACGATGTCGTGCAGGGCACGACCAATGAATTGCTGGGTGACCTCAAGTCCAACAAGGAGCAGTACAAGACCAACCCGCAGGCCTTCTACGATGCCCTCAACCGCATCCTTGGCCCGGTGGTCGATGCTGACGGTATCTCGAAAAGCATCATGACCGTGAAGTACTCGCGCAAGGCCACGCCCGAGCAGATGCAGCGCTTCCAGGAAAACTTCAAGCGCAGCCTGATGCAGTTCTATGGCAACGCCCTGCTGGAATACAACAACCAGGGTATTACCGTCGATCCGGCCAAGGTCGATGACGGCAAGCGCGCCAGCGTCGGCATGAAGGTGACTGGCAATAACGGCGCCGTCTATCCAGTGCAGTACACCATGGAAAACCTGGGTGGCGAGTGGAAGGTGCGCAACGTCATCGTCAACGGCATCAACATCGGCAAGCTGTTCCGTGACCAGTTCGCCGACGCCATGCAGCGTAACGGCAACAACCTGGACAAGACCATCGATGGCTGGGCCGGCGAGGTGGCCAAGGCCAAGCAGACTGCCGACACTTCGTCAGACAAGGCTGTGAAATGAGCGAGGGCGGCGTGAACATGGCCGAGCCGGGCGTGTTGCGCCTGGTCGGTGTGCTGGACTACCGCAGTGGCCCGGCCTTGCGCAAGCAAGGCAAGGCTCTGGTCGAGGCTTCCCGCGAGCCACGCCTGATAATCGATTGCACGGCGGTAGAAAAGTCTTCCAGTGTCGGCCTGTCGCTGCTGCTGGCGTTCATCCGCGATGGCCAGGCCGGCGGCAAGACCTGCGAGGTCCGCGGGATGCCCGACGACATGCGGGAAATTGCCGAGGTCTATGACCTCGATGAAGTGCTGGCGAGCTGATGGCTTGCCACTTATGGAGGCCCCTCGGTCAGCGCACGCCCTCGGTGGGCTTCGCAGGCGGGGGGCTTTTTTGTATGATGGCCGACCCGTGCGCATCGGGCGCCGATTGAGGTTGAGCATGCAGGCTGTAGAAGTTAAGAGCTTCCTTGAAGAAAAATTGCCGGGATCCCGGGTCGAAGTTGAAGGCGAAGGCTGCAACTTCCAGTTGAACGTGATCAGCGACGAGTTGGCTGGCCTGAGCCCGGTCAAGCGTCAGCAGGCGATCTATGCTCACCTTAATCCCTGGATCGCCAACGGTAGCATCCATGCGGTAACCATGAAATTTTTCAGCAGCGCAGCCTGGGCTGAGCGCACCTGAGCCAACTTGGCGGCGAGACTCCAATGGACAAACTGATTATTACTGGCGGCGCTCGCCTTGACGGCGAGATCCGCATTTCGGGCGCGAAGAACGCGGCCCTGCCGATTCTGGCGGCGACCCTGCTGGCTGACGGCCCGGTCACCGTGGGCAACCTGCCACACTTGCACGACATCACCACCATGATCGAGCTGTTCGGCCGCATGGGCATTGAGCCTGTGATCGACGAAAAGCTGGCGGTGGAAATCGACCCCCGTACCATCAAGACCCTGGTCGCGCCTTACGAGCTGGTCAAGACCATGCGCGCCTCGATCCTGGTGCTTGGTCCGATGGTTGCTCGTTTCGGCGAGGCCGAAGTGGCCCTGCCAGGCGGTTGCGCCATTGGTTCGCGACCGGTCGACCTGCACATCCGCGGCCTTGAGGCCATGGGTGCAAAGATTGAAGTCGAAGGCGGCTATATCAAGGCCAAGGCTCCTGAGGGCGGCCTGCGCGGTGCGCACTTCTTCTTCGATACCGTCAGCGTGACCGGTACCGAAAACATCATGATGGCTGCTGCCCTGGCCAAGGGCCGCAGCGTGCTGCAAAACGCCGCACGCGAGCCAGAAGTGGTCGACCTGGCCAACTTCATCAATGCCATGGGCGGCAACGTGCAAGGTGCTGGTACCGACACCATCACCATCGATGGCGTCGAGCGTTTGCACTCGGCCAGCTACCGAGTCATGCCCGACCGTATCGAGACCGGTACTTACCTGGTTGCCGCTGCCGTGACTGGTGGCCGCGTCAAGGTCAAGGACACCGACCCGACCATCCTTGAAGCCGTGCTGGAAAAGCTCAAGGAAGCGGGTGCCGACCTGACCACCGGCGAGGACTGGATCGAGCTGAACATGCATGGCAAACGGCCAAAAGCCGTCAACCTTCGTACCGCTCCGTACCCGGCGTTCCCGACCGACATGCAGGCACAGTTCATCTCGCTCAACGCCATTGCCGAAGGCACCGGCGCGGTCATCGAGACGATCTTCGAGAACCGCTTCATGCACGTGTACGAAATGCACCGCATGGGCGCGCATATCCAGGTCGAGGGCAACACCGCCATCGTCACGGGCGTGCCGGCACTCAAGGGTGCACCGGTCATGGCCACTGATCTGCGTGCTTCCGCCAGCCTGGTGCTGTCGGCGCTGGTCGCTGAAGGCGATACCTTGATCGACCGCATCTACCACATCGACCGTGGTTACGAGTGCATCGAAGAGAAACTGCAGATGCTGGGTGCGAAGATCCGTCGCGTACCGGGCTAATGCTCGTCGGCGCAAGGATGCGCCCATTGAATTGAACACGGCCGGGTCGATGACCGGGTCGGTTGTAGCCGCTTAAGGACCGACGTTCCAATGTTGACCATCGCGCTTTCCAAAGGCCGCATCCTCGACGATACCCTGCCATTGCTGGCCGAGGCCGGTATCGTGCCGACCGAGAATCCGGACAAGAGCCGCAAGCTGATCATTCCAACCACCCAGGACGACGTGCGTCTGCTGATCGTGCGAGCCACCGACGTGCCGACTTATGTCGAGCATGGTGCCGCCGACCTCGGTGTGGCGGGCAAGGACGTGCTGATGGAGTACGGCGGCCAGGGCTTGTATGAGCCGCTGGACCTGCAGATCGCCCGCTGCAAGCTTATGACCGCAGGCGTGGTCGGTGCTCCCGAGCCCAAGGGTCGCCTGCGCGTTGCAACCAAGTTCGTCAACGTAGCCAAGCGCTACTATGCCGAGCAAGGCCGTCAGGTCGACATCATCAAACTGTACGGTTCGATGGAGCTGGCACCGCTGATCAACCTCGCCGACAAGATCATCGACGTGGTCGACACCGGCAACACCCTGCGCGCCAATGGCCTGGAGCCCCAGGACCTGATCGCCACGATCAGCTCGCGCCTGGTGGTCAACAAGGCGTCCATGAAGATGCAGCATGCCCGCATCCAGAGCCTGATCGACACCCTGCGTCAAGCTGTCGAATCGCGACACCGCGGCTGACTCGAACGCGCGACCTCTGCTGTCGCGCCCGTCTATCCGCGTCATAGCCACTTTTCTCGGGTGCCCGCGCGGATGGACTGGTAGCCTAGGGCGCCTGAGCATTCGCTAATAATCGAGGCCCTCGCCATGACCGTGTCCACTGCAATCGCCCGTCTCAACGCCGCTGATCCGGATTTCGCCCGACATCTGGATCATCTGCTGAGCTGGGAAAGTGTGTCCGATGACGCGGTCAACCAGCGCGTGCTCGACATCATCAAGGCCGTGCGCGAGCGCGGCGATGCGGCGCTGGTGGAATTCACCCAGCGTTTCGATGGTGTAGGTGCCACGTCCATCAACGACCTGATCCTTGGGCGTGAACGCCTGGAACTGGCCCTGACCCGCATCACCGACGCCCAGCGCACAGCCCTGGAGAAGGCCGCCGAGCGCGTGCGTATCTACCACGAACGGCAGAAGCAGGACTCCTGGCAGTACACCGAGGCCGACGGTACCGTATTGGGCCAGAAGGTTACGCCGCTCGATCGCGCCGGCTTGTATGTACCTGGCGGTAAAGCGTCTTATCCGTCGTCGGTACTGATGAACGCCATCCCGGCCAAGGTAGCGGGCGTGGCTGAAGTGGTCATGGTGGTGCCTACGCCGCGCGGTGAAGTCAACGAGCTGGTCTTGGCTGCAGCCTGCATTGCAGGCGTCGACCGTGTGTTCACCGTGGGTGGTGCCCAGGCGGTCGCGGCCCTGGCATATGGCACCGAGAGCGTGCCGCAGGTAGACAAGATCGTCGGCCCAGGCAACATCTACGTGGCCACCGCCAAGCGCCATGTGTTTGGCCAGGTCGGTATCGACATGATTGCCGGCCCTTCGGAAATCCTCGTGGTGTGCGACGGCCAGACGGACCCCGACTGGATCGCCATGGACCTGTTCTCGCAGGCCGAGCACGATGAAGATGCCCAGGCCATCCTGGTCAGCCCGGATGCCGAATTCCTCGACCGTGTGGCTGCCAGCATCGACAAGCTGATGCCAACCATGGAGCGCGCCGAGATCATCGAGAAGTCGATCAATGGCCGTGGCGCATTGATACAGGTGCGCGACATGCAGCAAGCCATCGAAGTGGCCAATCGCATTGCCCCCGAACACCTGGAGCTGTCGGTCGCCGATCCGCAGGCCTGGCTGGGACAGATCCGTCACGCCGGCGCGATCTTCATGGGCCGTCACACCAGCGAAGCGCTCGGCGACTACTGCGCCGGTCCCAACCATGTACTGCCGACTTCCGGTACCGCGCGCTTCTCGTCGCCACTGGGTGTTTATGACTTCCAGAAGCGTTCGTCGATCATCTTCTGCTCCGAGCAGGGCGCATCCGAGCTGGGCCACACCGCCTCGGTCCTGGCCCGTGGCGAATCGCTGACCGCCCACGCCCGTAGCGCCGAATACCGTATCCTGACCCAAGACAAGGGGAACTGAGCATGAGTCGATTCTGGAGCCCCTTCGTCAAGGACCTGGTGCCTTACGTCCCCGGCGAGCAGCCCAAGCTGGCCCGGTTGGTCAAGCTCAATACCAACGAAAACCCCTATGGCCCGTCGCCCAAGGCGCTGGAGGCCATGCGCGGCGAGCTGAACGACAACCTGCGGCTGTACCCGGACCCCAATGGTGACCGGCTCAAGCAGGCGGTAGCCGAGTATTACGGCGTAACCACTGGGCAGGTGTTCGTAGGCAACGGCTCGGACGAGGTGCTGGCGCACATTTTCCACGGCCTGTTCCAGCACGGCGGCCCGCTGTTGTTCCCGGACATCAGCTACAGCTTTTACCCGGTGTACTGTGGCCTCTATGGCATCCCGTTCGAGCCTGTGGCGCTGGATGAACAGTTCCAGATCCGTGTCGAGGACTACCAGAAGCCTAACGCCGGGATCATCTTCCCCAACCCGAATGCGCCGACCGGTTGCCTGTTGCCGCTGCAGGCAATCGAGCAGTTGTTGCAGGCCAACCGCGACTCGGTGGTAGTGGTCGATGAAGCCTATATCGACTTTGGTGGCCAGACGGCTATCAGCCTGGTGGACCGCTACGACAACCTGCTGGTGACCCAGACCCTATCGAAGTCGCGCTCGCTGGCGGGCTTGCGGGTTGGCCTGGCGGTAGGGCACCCGGACCTCATCGAGGCGCTGGAGCGGATCAAGAACAGCTTCAACTCGTATCCGCTGGACCGTATGGCGATCGTCGGCGCCGCTGCGGCGTTCGAGGACCAGGCGTACTTCGAAGCCACCTGCCGCAAGGTGATCGACAGCCGTGAAGCACTGGTGGAGCAGTTGACTGCCAAGGGTTTCGAGGTGCTGCCATCGGCGGCCAACTTCATCTTCGCCCGCCACCCGCAGGAGGATGCGGCGCAGCTGGCGGCGCGTTTGCGTGAGCAAGGTGTAATTGTGCGCCACTTCAAGCAACAGCGGATTGCCCAGTTCCTGCGTATCACCATCGGTACACCAGAAATGAACCAGGCGCTGATTGATGCGCTGAGCTGATAATCAGTGGGGCCGCATAGCGGCCCCACTGATTTGGTTGGCGCGCTGATTTGATCTGCCATCCACGCTGACTTAACATACGCAAATTCGTCGGATGATTGGTTGATTAGGCATGGGCAGTGAATTGGCCAAGCGATCTTTGGTAGAGCTCGCTGTGGAGCGCATGCGCGAGCGCATCCTCCAGGGTGACTGGCGGGTAGGGCAGCGCCTGCCCACCGAGCCGGAGCTGGCCCTGGAGTTGGGCATCAGCCGCAATACCGTGCGTGAGGCCATGCGCGTGCTGGCCTTCAGCGGCCTGGTGGAAATCCGCCAGGGCGACGGCAGTTACCTGCGTACTTGCCAGGACCCGCTGCAGGCTGTACTGGCAATGTCCCGCTGCACGCTGGAACAGGCGAGGGAAACGCGGCACATCCTCGAAACCGAGGCGATAGGCTTGGCAGCACTGCGGCGTACCGATGACGACTTGCGTGCCCTGCGCATCGCGCTAAAGGGCAGCGCCGAGCATTTTCATGGTGATGTGGATGCTTATGTCAGTTGCGACCTGGCGTTTCACCAACGCCTGATCGACGCTGCACACAACCCGGCGCTTAGCGAGTTGTACCGCTATTTCTCGGGTGTCGTGGCTGCCGCGCTGCAGCACAACATGGCCACTGTTCCGCGCTGCCAGGCCACCTTCGATCTGCATGGTCAGATCCTCGACGCCATCGAACAACGCGATGCGGAGCGGGCCAAGTGCCTGAGCCGCACCCTCATCGAATCCTGACCACGAGAAGGCCATGGCTGAACCAATGACCCGTGACACACCTGCCCGCGAGCGCGAGCTGGATGAACTGCTGATTGATGCCGAAGCCGATGATGCGCAAGTGCAGGACCAGCCTGTGATGCTGCAGCGGCCTTGGTTGCTGTTGCTGGGCCTGGTACTGGTCGCCCTGAACCTGCGCCCGGCGCTGTCGAGCATGGCCCCGGTACTTGGCCTGGTCAGTGAAAGCCTGGGCCTTAGTGCCTCTCAGGCTGGGCTGCTGACGACCTTGCCAGTGCTCTGTCTTGGGCTGTTTGCGCCGCTTGCGCCGCTGCTTGCGCGGCGCTGGGGTAGCGAGAGGGTGATCCTCGGCATCTTGCTGACGCTGGCGCTAGGCATCGTTCTACGCAGTGCGATGGGTACAACCGGGGTATTTCTTGGCAGCATCATGGCCGGTGCCAGCATTGGCATCATCGGTGTGCTGTTGCCTGGCATCGTCAAGCGTGATTTTCCCAAGCATGCCGGCACCTTGACGGGTGTCTACACCATGGCCCTTTGCCTAGGCGCAGCCATGGCGGCAGGCGCCACGGTACCGTTGACCGAGCATTTGCACGGCAGCTGGGCCTTGGGCCTGGGTTTCTGGATGATCCCTGCACTGCTGGCCATGCTGGTCTGGTTGCCCCAGGCGCGCCAGGGGCATGGCCTGCACAAGGTGGCTTACCGAGTGAGAGGGCTGTGGCGCGATCCGCTGGCCTGGCAGGTGACCTTGTACATGGGGTTGCAGTCATCGCTGGCCTATATCGTGTTCGGCTGGTTGCCGTCGATCCTCATCGGCCGTGGTCTGAGCCCGACCGAAGCGGGCCTGGTGCTCTCCGGCTCGGTGATCGTGCAACTGGTCAGCTCGCTGAGTGCACCCTGGCTGGCCACGCGGGGCAAAGACCAGCGGCTGGCAATCGTGCTGGTCATGCTCATTACCCTGGCCGGCCTGTTCGGCTGCCTGTATGCGCCGCTGTCTGGCCTGTGGGGCTGGGCGGTGCTGTTAGGCCTGGGGCAAGGCGGTACTTTTGCCTTGGCGCTGACGTTGATCGTGCTGCGTTCCAAAGACGCCCACGTGGCGGCCAACCTGTCGAGCATGGCCCAGGGCGTGGGTTACACCCTTGCCTCCATGGGCCCCTTTGCGGTGGGCTTGGTACATGACATGACGGGCGGCTGGGCCGCAGTGGGCTGGATCTTTGCCGTATTGGGTGTGGGGGCCATCGTGTTCGGCCTTGGGGCAGGGCGGGCGCGGCATGTCAAAGTGAGTAGCGAAAGGCTCTGAAGTCTGCACTGATCCAGCCGGCATTCATGTTGCAAATGGGCATGGCATTGCCGGTGCCCACAGATTATCGTGCAGCTTTCCATTCCCAGGACGGGCCTGCCCATGAGCGACGCCAACCGTGACCTGATCACCCGCTTCTATCAGGCTTTCCAGCGTCTGGACGCCGAAGCGATGGTGGCTTGCTACAGCGAAGACATCGTCTTCAGTGACCCGGTTTTCGGTACCCTGCGCGGCCGTGATGCCGGTGACATGTGGCGTATGCTCACCACCCGGGCCAAGGATTTCTCCCTGACGTTCGACCAGGTCCATGCAGACGAGCGCAGCGCCTGTGCACATTGGGTGGCGACCTACCTGTTCAGCCAGACCGGCCGTACCGTGGTCAACGATATCCAGGCGCGCTTCGTCATCCGCGACGGGTTGATCTGCCAGCATGACGACAGCTTCGACCTGTGGCGTTGGTCGCGTCAGGCGTTGGGTGCACCCGGTGTGTTGCTGGGGTGGTCGCCCATGCTGCAGAACAAGGTGCGCCAGCAGGCGTTCAAAGGGCTGCGTGCGTTCCAGCAGGCGAACTGAGCGGTTAAGCTGTCGGCTTTGCAGCCAGGCACAAGCATCGTGAGCGACGTATCCGAGAACCCCATCTGCAAACCTTGGTATGTCTACCTGGTGAGGGCTGCCAATGGTTCGCTGTACTGCGGCATCAGTGATGATCCGCAGCGGCGTTTCGTAGCGCATCAGAAAGGGCAGGGGGCGCGGTATTTCAAGACCAGCCCGGCGCAGGCGCTGGTCTACGTCGAGCAATGGCCGGACAAGGGCGAGGCATTGCGCCAGGAGCGCCTGGTGAAGAAGTTGCGCAAGGCTGCGAAGGAGGCTTTGGTCGCCTCCTATACCAGCGGTTGATCAGTCCTTGCGACGCTTTAGCTGGTCTACCAGTTGCGTCGGCAGGCCTTTGATGATCAGTGTGCCCGCCACCTCGTCATACTCCACCTTGTCCCCCAGCAGGTGCGCTTCGAAGCTGATCGACAGGCCTTCGGCGCGCCCGGTGAAGCGGCGGAACTGGTTCAGGGTACGTTTGTCCGCCGGTATCTCGGGCGACAGGCCGTAATCCTTGTTGCGGATGTGGTCGTAGAAGGCTTTAGGCCGGTCTTCGTCGATCAGGCTGGACAGCTCTTCCAAGGTTACCGGCTCGCCCAGTTTGGTCTGGGTGGTAGCGTAGTCGACCAGGGTCTGGGTCTTTTCGCGTGCGGCTTCTTCTGGCAGGTCCTCGCTTTCAACGAAGTCGCTGAAGGCTTTGAGCAGGGTGCGGGTTTCGCCTGGGCCGTCGACGCCTTCCTGGCAGCCGATGAAGTCGCGGAAGTAATCCGAAACCTTCTTGCCATTCTTGCCCTTGATGAACGAGATGTACTGCTTGGAGTTCTGGTTGTTCTTCCACTCCGACAGGTTGATACGTGCCGCCAGGTGCAACTGGCCGAGGTCCAGGTGACGCGAGGGCGTCACATCCAGTTCGGCGTTCACCGCCACGCCTTCGCTGTGGTGCAGCAGAGCGATGGCCAGGTAGTCGGTCATGCCTTGCTGGTAGTGGGCGAAAAGGATGTGGCCGCCGGTGGAAAGGTTGGATTCTTCCATCAGCTTTTGCAGATGCTCGACGGCAACGCGGCTGAAGGCGGCAAAGTCCTTTTCCTGTTCCAGGTACTGCTTTAGCCAGCCGCTCAGCGGGTAGGCGCCGGATTCGCCGTGGAAGAAGCCCCAGGCTTTGCCCTGCTTGGCGTTGTAGCTGTCGTTAAGGTCGGCCAGCAGGTTTTCGATAGCGTCCGATGCGCCCAGCTCGGTATCCCGTGCATGCAGCACGGCGGGGCTGCCATCGGGCTTCTTGTCGATCAGGTGAACGATGCAATGACGGATTGGCATGGAATTCTCGGTCAGTCGTGGGCGGCCAGGCGCCGCGCTGCAAAAGTTGTGAAGTTTACCCCAGACGACAGGTGATGCAGTGGCCGGATGTTGGCAGAAATGCCGGTTGTTGTTTTTTTGTTCAATTTTTTGCGAATTTGGCTAAAACCCCCGAAAAACCTGCACTAAATTGAAGCGGGCAGCGGATATTTATCCATTCCTGTGGTAGCTTTGCGCGGTCTTGCGCACCTCGGGTGGCGCATTGCTGGCAGCGCGCTTGCTCCGTGTCGAACCAAACGCCGATTTACGCATCTACATGCCCGATTGGCGCGGCCCTCCAGACTTCAGGGGCTGGCCCGATAACGTCGTAGAGCGCTGCATAACCACTGAATTTGATAGGGAAGGAACACCACCATGGCATTGACCAAAGACCAACTGATTGCCGATATCGCCGAGTCGATCGCTCAGCCGAAAGCCACCGCCAAAAACGCTCTGGAGCAACTGGGCCAGATCGTTGCCGACCAGCTGGAAAACGGCGCTGAAATCACCCTGCCAGGCATCGGCAAGCTGAAAGTCTCCGAGCGTCCTGCCCGTACCGGCCGCAACCCTTCGACTGGCGCTGCCATCGAAATCGCTGCCAAGAAAGTCGTCAAATTCGTGCCGGCCAAGTCGCTGACCGACGCTATCAACAAGTAATTCGTTGATGCATTGACCAAACCGCGCCCGGCTTGCCCGGGCGCGGTTTTTTCATGCCTGTGATTTGCGTCGCTCGTTCCAGGCCTGCCGTTGGCTATGGTCGTGGAAGCTCCACGCGACCATACGGCTCTGTTTCTGCCCCTGGCCCATCTCAACGATACGTACGGCCTTGACGCCGGCTTTTTTCAGCGCCGCTTCGATGCCGGGCAGGTTGCTGGCCTTGGACACCAGGCTGGTGAACCACAACACCTGTACAGCGTACTGTAGGCTTTCGCCAACCAGCTGGCTGACGAAGCGGATCTCGCCACCTTCACACCACAGCTCGTTGTTCTGCCCGCCGAAGTTGAGCACGGGCAGCTTGCGCTTGGGGTCCTGTTTGCCGAGGTTCTTCCACTTGCGCTGGCTGCCACGGGTGGCTTCCTCGCGTGAGGCGTGGAAGGGCGGGTTGCACAAGGTCAGGTCGAAGCGTTCGTCTTCCTCGAGCAGGCCGCCGAGAATGAGTTTGGCGTTGTTCTGCTGGCGTAGTGCGATGGCTTTGCTCAGGCCATTGGCCTGAACGATTGCCTTGGCCGAGGCTAGTGCCACCGGGTCGATGTCCGAGCCGAGGAAGCGCCAGCGGTAATCGCAGTGGCCGAGCAGCGGGTAGATGCAGTTGGCGCCCACGCCAATGTCCAGGGCGCGCACCTGAGCGCCTTTGGGCACTTCGCCAGCGTTATCCTCGGCCAACAGGTCGGCGGCTACGTGGATGTAGTCGGCGCGGCCGGGTATCGGCGGGCACAGGTAATCTGCGGGAATGTCCCAGTGCTGGATGCCGTACTGGGCCTTGAGCAAGGCGCGGTTGAACACCCGCACGGCTTCGGGGTTGGCGAAATCGATGCTGGGTTTACCGTGGGGGTTAGTGATGGTGAAGCGAGCCAGGTCCGGGTGGGCCTTGATCAGGCTGGGGAAGTCGTAGCGCCCCTGATGGCGGTTGCGCGGGTGCAGGGTGGGTTTCTGGGTCATGCTTGAATCCAAATGGGCATCGCTGGCCTGGGGCCGCTGCGCGGCCCTTTCGCGACACAAGGCCGCTCCTACAGGATAGCGGTGCCGTTGAATCCGGCATCAAATCTGTAGGAGCGGCCTTGTGTCGCGATCGGGGGCTTAGCCCCCGCCGGTCAGTCAGCGATGTAACTGTTACAGCGCAGCGATCCGCGCATGCTGCTCGGTGAAGTTGGCCAGGGCCTGCTCGGACTCGGCCAGCTTGGCGCGTTCCTTCTCGATCACCGCAGGCGGTGCCTTGTCGACGAAGGCGGCGTTCGACAGCTTGCCGCCGACGCGTTGCACTTCACCTTGCAGGCGCTGGATTTCCTTGTTCAGGCGAGCCAGCTCGGCGTCCTTGTCGATCAGGCCGGCCATCGGCACCAGCACCTGCAGATCGCCCACCAGTGCGGTGGCCGAAAGCGGCGCTTCGTCGGCCTCGCCGAGCACGGTGAACGACTCGACCTTGGCCAGCTTCTTGAGCAGGGCTTCGTTTTCCTGCAGGCGGCGCTGGTCGTCGGCGTTGGCGTTCTTCAGGAACAGTGGCAGGGGCTTGCCCGGGCCGATGTTCATTTCGGCGCGGATGTTACGCAGGCCTACCATCAGTTCCTTGAGCCATTCGATATCGCCTTCGGCGGCGGCATCGATGCGGCTTTCGTTGGCCACTGGCCACGGCTGGAGCATGATGGTCTTGCCGTCGATGCCTGCCAGCGGCGCGATGCGCTGCCAGATTTCTTCGGTGATGAACGGCATGAACGGATGAGCCAGGCGCAGCGCCACTTCCAGCACGCGCACCAAGGTGCGGCGGGTGCCGCGGGCGCGCTCTACCGGAGCGTTTTCGTCCCACAGTACCGGCTTGGACAGCTCCAGGTACCAGTCGCAGTACTGGTTCCAGATGAACTCGTACAGGGCCTGGCTGGCTAGGTCGAAACGGAACTGCTCGAGCTGGCGGGTTACTTCGGCTTCGGTGCGTTGTAGCTGCGAGATGATCCAGCGGTCGGCCAGCGACAGCTCGTAGGCTTCGCCGTTCTGGCCGCAGTCCTCGCCTTTGTCCAGCACATAGCGGGCGGCGTTCCAGATCTTGTTGCAGAAGTTGCGATAGCCTTCGACGCGGCCCATGTCGAACTTGATGTCGCGGCCAGTGGAGGCCAGCGAGCAGAAGGTGAAGCGCAGGGCGTCGGTGCCGTAGCTGGCAATGCCTTCCGGGAACTCGGCCTTGGTCTGCTTGGCGATCTTCTCGGCCAGCTTGGGCTGCATCATGCCGCTGGTGCGTTTTTCCAGCAGGGCGTCCAGGGTGATGCCGTCAACGATGTCCAGCGGGTCAAGCACGTTGCCCTTGGACTTGGACATCTTCTGGCCCTGGCCGTCACGTACCAGGCCGTGCACATACACGGTCTTGAACGGAACCTGCGGGGTGCCATCCTCGTTCTTGATCAGGTGCATGGTCAGCATGATCATCCGGGCAACCCAGAAGAAGATGATGTCAAAGCCTGTGACCAGCACGTCGGTGGAGTGGAATTTCTTGAGGAATTCGGTCTGCTCCGGCCAGCCGAGGGTGGAGAAGGTCCACAGCCCCGAGCTGAACCAGGTGTCGAGCACGTCGTCGTCCTGGCGCAAGACCACGTCGGCGCCCAGGTTGTGCTTGGCGCGCACTTCGGCTTCGTTGCGGCCGACATAGACCTGGCCGGCCTCGTCGTACCAGGCCGGGATCCGGTGGCCCCACCACAGCTGACGGCTGATGCACCAATCCTGGATGTCGCGCATCCAGGAGAAGTACATGTTTTCGTACTGCTTGGGCACGAACTGGATGCGGCCATCTTCAACGGCAGCAATCGCAGGCTCGGCCAGCGGTTTGGTGGAGACGTACCACTGGTCGGTCAGCCATGGCTCGATGATGGTGCCGGAGCGGTCGCCCTTCGGTACTTTCAAAGCGTGGTCGTCGATGCTGACCAGCAGCCCCTGAGCGTCCAGGTCGGCGACGATCTGCTTGCGCGCGACGAACCGGTCGAGGCCGGCGTACTGGGCGGGCAGGCGGGTGTCGGCTTGCTCATTGACGCTGCCATCGAGGTTGAATGCCTGGGCGGCGGGCAGCACCAAGGCGTTCTTGTCGAAGATGTTGAGCAGCGGCAGGTTGTGGCGCTTGCCCACTTCATAGTCATTGAAGTCATGTGCCGGGGTGATCTTCACGCAGCCGGTACCGAACTCGGGGTCGCAGTAGTCATCGGCGATGATCGGGATGCGACGGCCGACCAGTGGCAACTCGACGAACTTGCCGATCAGTGCCTGGTAGCGCTCATCGTTCGGGTTGACCGCTACCGCAGCGTCACCCAGCAGGGTTTCCGGGCGGGTGGTGGCAACCACCAGGTAATCCTGGCCGTCGGCAGTTCTGGCACCGTCGGCCAGCGGGTAGCGTAGGTTCCACAGGTGGCCCTTCTCGTCATGGTTTTCCACTTCGAGGTCGGAGATGGCCGTGTGCAGCTTGGTGTCCCAGTTGACCAGGCGCTTGCCACGGTAGATCAGGCCGTCTTCGTGCAGGCGCACGAAGGCTTCCTTGACCGCTTCGGACAAGCCGTCATCCATGGTGAAGCGTTCGCGGCTCCAGTCTACCGACGAGCCCAGGCGACGGATCTGCCGGCTGATGTTGCCGCCAGACTGCTCTTTCCATTCCCAGACCTTGTCCAGGAAGGCGTCACGGCCGAGGTCGTGACGGTTCTGGCCCTTGGCTTCGAGCTGGCGCTCGACCAGCATCTGGGTGGCGATACCGGCGTGGTCGGTACCCGGCTGCCACAGGGTGTCGCGGCCCTGCATGCGACGGAAACGGATCAGGGCGTCCATGATCGCGTTGTTGAAACCGTGGCCCATGTGCAGGCTACCCGTCACGTTCGGTGGCGGGATCATGATGGTGTAGGACTCACCTGCACCTTGTGGAGCGAAATAGTTTTCGGACTCCCAGGTGTTGTACCAGGAAGTTTCGATGGCGTGCGGCTGGTAGGTCTTATCCATGCGCGGCGGGACCCTGTGCATTTATTCGGGAAAGCCGGGAAGTATAACGGAGCTGCGAGCTTCAAGCGACAAGCTGCAAGACCTATGGACACTCTTGGCGGGGTAAACCCGCAAAGAGTGCGCCGCGATTGTCAAGGCTTATTCAGAACGCTTGATCAGCCGCTCGATGCGTGCATCGAGCCGGCGCTTGATCTCGGTTTCGATATGCGGGGTGAAGTCGTTGATCACGTCCTGCATGATCAGCTGGGCGGCGGCGCGGAGCTCGGCTTCCAGGTGCAGCAGTGTGTCCTGGCGGCGGGTCTGCGGGTCTTCTTCGGGTTCTGCTTCGGCTGGTGCTGCAGCCGGTTCAGGTGCTGGCAGGGTGTTGCCGGCCGGGGTGTCGAGCAGCAGCGGAATCTGTTCCACCGTCTCGGTGAGCAGTGGTGGTTGCAGGTCGGCGTCGCCCAGCAGCTGGCGGATCGACTCAAGGTCGTCAAGCAGATGGGCGGAATCGGGTAGGGCGGAAGGCTTGTCCATCGTCGTCAAAGTCGCTGTAAGCGGTGGTCTTGCAGAGCATAGCCCTGTTCGCGGTAGAAACGGAATCGTTCGCGGGCCGATTGGCGGATATCCGCTTGCTCGACAACGATTTCGGCAACCCGCTCGAATTGCCCGACAAAGCCGGGCACATCAGCGCCCAGGTTTATCAGAAGGTCCCGATGCTCGCCGGCGTTGTCGGCCAGACCCAGGGCCACTGTGGCGTCGGCATGTGCCTCCGCCAGGTCGTGGGGTACGAACGCTTCGCCCTTGAAGCGCCACAGGCGTTGGTCCAGCTCGCTGCGCTGCTCGGCGTCCTGGCAATGCAGGTAGACCCGGTGGCCGAGGCGCCAGGCCTTTTCGCACAGCTTGCAGGCGAAATCCAGCCGTGCCGACAGCGAGTCGGTGGGCAGGATGTAGAAATCGACTTTACTCATGGTTCGCTCTGCCGGCCGGTGACGCCTTGGGGCGTCACCGGCCTCACGGCATCAGGCGCTGGCGCGGTCGAGCAGGTATTGGGTGAGCAGCGGCACCGGGCGGCCAGTGGCTCCCTTGTCCTTGCCCCCGCTGACCCAGGCGGTGCCGGCGATGTCCAGGTGCGCCCAGTTGTAGGCTTTGGCGAACCGCGACAGGAAGCAGGCGGCGGTGATGGTGCCGGCCTTCGGCCCACCGATGTTGGCGATGTCGGCGAACGGGCTGTCCAGCTGCTCCTGATACTCATCGAACAGCGGCAGCTGCCAGGCGCGGTCGTCGGCGCGCTTGCCGGCGTCGAGCAACTGGCCGATCAGCTCGTCGTTGTTGCCCAGCAGCCCTGCGGTGTGGCTGCCGAGGGCAACGATGCAAGCGCCGGTCAGGGTCGCGATGTCGATCACCGCCTGTGGCTTGAAACGTTCGGCGTAGGTCAGTGCATCGCACAGCACCAGGCGGCCTTCGGCGTCGGTGTTGAGGATTTCAACGGTCTGCCCGCTCATGGTGGTGACGATGTCGCCCGGCCGGGTGGCGTTGCCGCTCGGCATGTTCTCGGCGCAGGCCAGGATACACACCAGGTTGATCGGCAGCTTCAGTTCAAGCACGGCGCGCAGGGTGCCGAACACGCTGGCGGCGCCGCACATGTCGTACTTCATCTCGTCCATGCCGGCACCGGGCTTGAGGCTGATGCCGCCGGTGTCGAAGGTGATGCCTTTACCGACCAGCACGAACGGTTTGTCGCTCTTCTTGGCGCCCTGGTATTGCAGGACGATCAGGCGTGGCGGCTGTTCGCTGCCCTGGCCGACTGCGTAGAACGCGCCCATGCCCAGGTCCTTGATCTTCTTCTCGTCGAACACTTCGACCTTGAGGCCTTTGTGAGCCTTGCCCAGCTCCTTGGCCTGCTCGGCCAGGTAGCTTGGGTGGCAGAGGTTCGGCGGCAGGTTGCCCAGGTCGCGGGTGAAGGCCATGCCGGTGGCGATGGCGGTGGCGTGCCGTGCCGCGCGCTCCACTTCGGTCAGGCCGGCCTTGTCGGCCAGCAGGGTGATCTTTTTCAGGGCGCGTGGCTCGGCTTTCTGGCTCTTGAAACGGTCGAACACGTATTCGCCATCAAGCAGGGTTTCGGCCAGCAGGCGATATTTGCCGTAGTGGGCATCACGGTTGCTGACGGCGATGTCGTCCAGTGCCAGTACTGCGTCGCTGCCGTTGAGGCCTTTCAGCACGCCGGCAACGCTGGCGACCAGTTTGCGCCAGGCGCGGTCACCGAGGGCTTCGTCCTTGCCGCTGCCCACCAGCAGTACGCGCTCGGCCTTAAGGCCAGGCAGGTTTTGCAGCAGCAGCGTCTGGCCTGGCTTGCCGGCCAGGTCGCCACGCTTGAGCACGGCACTGATGGCGCCGTCGGTGGCCAGGTCGACAGCTTTGGCAACGGCGCCGAGCTTGCGCCCTTCGCCGACCGGTACGACCAGGGTGGCGGTTTTTACGGATGCAGCAGCTACGCTTTTTACAACCAGTTCCATGTCAGGGTCCCCGAATGATCTGTGCAGTTGGCGCTTTGAGTTCTTGCGCTCTGGGCGGGCCTGGCCGCGTGGTCGCGCGCCAGTGGAAAAGCTGCCAGTTTGAGCCTGCGGCAAGCGTGCTGACAACCCCGTTGTCAGCCTTGATGCGCGGCCAAGTGACAGGCGCGGCCATTCACAGGATAATGCGCGCACTTTACAAGGAGGTTCGCCCCCGGCGAACCGGCATTGGTCTTGGCTGTCGTAAGCCTTTGTTTGGCAGTCCGCCCCTGACAACCCAGGAGTGTCTGGTTTGATCGTCTTTCGTTATCTCTCCCGCGAGGTCCTGGTGACCTTGAGCGCCGTCAGCGCAGTGCTGCTGGTGATCATCATGAGCGGGCGTTTCATCAAGTACCTGGCCCAGGCGGCCCAGGGCGTGCTCGACCCGAGCGTGCTGTTCCTGATCATGGGCTTCCGCCTGCCCGGTTTCTTGCAACTGATCCTGCCATTGGGGCTGTTCCTCGGCATCCTTCTGGCCTATGGCCGGCTGTATCTGGAAAGCGAGATGACCGTGCTGTCGGCCACCGGCATGAGCCAGCAACGCCTGCTCGGCCTGACCATGGCACCTGCGGCACTGGTCGCCTTGCTGGTGGCCTGGCTGAGCCTGAGTCTGGCGCCGCTGGGCGTTGCCCAGGTGCAGCAGATCATTGGCCAGCAGGATGCCCTGACCGAGTTCGATACCTTGGTGCCGGGCCGCTTCCAGACCCTGCGCGACGGTTCGCGGGTGACCTACACCGAGGAGTTGACCGATGATCGCAGCAACCTCACCGGTGTATTCATCTCCGAGAAGCGCTTCAACCAGGACAAGACCAAGGACCGCGCACCGTCCGTGCTGGTAGCCGAAAAGGGCCACCAGGAAGTGCAGGCCGACGGCAACCGTTACCTGGTGTTGCAGAATGGCTACCGCTATGACGGCAACCCTGGCCAGGCCGATTACCGGGCGATCAAGTACGACACCTACGGGGTGCTGTTGCCCAAGCCTGAAGTCAGCGAGGAAGTGACCGAGCGTGAAGCCATTCCTACCTCCCAACTGATCGGCAATGCCGGGCTACGCGAACGTGCCGAGCTGCAATGGCGTATCTCCTTGCCGATCCTGGTATTCATCGTGACCCTGCTGGCAGTGCCGCTGTCCCGGGTCAATCCGCGCCAGGGCCGCTTCCTCAAGCTGCTGCCGGCGATTCTTCTGTACATGGCCTACCTGACGATGCTGATTTCCGTACGTGGCGCTCTGGAGAAAGGCAAGCTGCCGATCGCCCTGGGCATGTGGTGGGTGCATGGGCTGTTCCTGCTCATCGGCCTGGGCCTGATGTACTGGGAGCCGTTGCGCCTCAAGCGTGCCGCCCGTCGTGCGGAGGTGGCCCATGGTTAAGCTCGACCGCTACATCGGCCAGAGCGTGCTGATGGCCATCCTGGCCGTGCTGGGCATCATTCTGGGCCTGGCTTCGTTGTTCGCATTCATCGATGAGATGAGCGATCTGAGCGATACCTATACCGTCATGGATGCTGGCTGGTTCACATTGCTCACGGCGCCCCGCCGGCTCTACGACATGTTGCCGATGGCGGCACTGATCGGCTGCCTGATCGGCCTGGGCAGCCTGGCCAGCAGCAGCGAACTGACCATCATGCGTGCCGCCGGGGTTTCCATCGGGCGTATCGTCTGGGCGGTGATGAAACCGATGCTGGTGCTGATGCTGGTCGGCCTGCTGATTGGTGAGTACGTGGCGCCGATCAGCGAGAACAAGGCCCAGGCCGACCGTTCCCTGGCCCAGGGCGGCGGTGAGGCGCAGAGCTCCAAGCGCGGCATGTGGCACCGTCAGGGTGATGAGTTCGTGCATATCAACTCGGTGCAGCCCAATGGCCTGTTGCTGGGTGTGACCCGCTACCGCTTCGATGACGAGCGTAAGATCGTCACGTCGAGTTTCGCGCGCCGGGCGCGTTATGAGAACGATCATTGGGTACTCAGCGATGTCAGCACCACCTACTTCCGTGGCGATCACACCGAAGTGGTGAAGAGCTCGGAAGAACGCTGGGATGTCTCGGTGACCCCACAATTGCTCAATACCGTGGTGCTGGCCCCGGAGTCGCTGTCGATCACCGGGCTGTGGGACTACATCCACTACCTGTCCGACCAGGGCCTGAACAATGCCCGTTACTGGCTGGCGTTCTGGACCAAGGTGCTGCAGCCGGCGGTGACTGCGGCCTTGGTGCTGATGGCGATTTCGTTCATCTTCGGGCCGCTGCGTTCGGTAACCCTCGGCCAGCGTGTGTTCACTGGCGTGCTGGTGGGGTTTGTATTCCGTATTGCCGGCGACCTGCTTGGCCCTTCGAGCCAGGTGTTCGGCTTCCCGCCGCTGTTGGCGGTAGTGATCCCGGCTGGTGTGTGTGCACTGGCCGGCTTATGGTTGCTGCGCCGGGCGGGATGATGGCCTGATGATGCGAGAAAGCCGACCTCAGGGTTAATGCCAGTCAGGTAATCGTTTTGGGGCCGCAAAGCGGCCCTAACAACGCCAACTGACTGGCTTATTTCTTCTGTTTCGGTACCCGCACCAACTGTGTCTGCGAGTAAATGTCATGCCAGCCGCGCTTGCGCTTGTCGATCAGTGACCAGAAGAACCCCAGCCCCAGGCACAGCCATGAGGCGATCGACACGATAAAGCGCAGCAGCGCCTGCCACAGGCTGATTGCGCTGCCATCAAGGTTTTGCACGCGCACGCCCCATACCTGCATGCCCAGGGTCTGCCCGCCGTGGGTCCAGAACTTGGCAAAAAAACCGAACAGCGCAAACAGCAGGATTGTCGACAGCAGCGGGTCGCCGTCCAGCGCACCAGCCTCGGTCAGTTCGCGCATGCGTGCCTCGCCGATGATCGCCATCTGGATCATCTTGTAGGCCCCTGCGGTGACGATCAGCAAGGCCGTACACAACAGGAAGTCGTAGAACATCGCCGCCAGGCGCCGGCCCAGGCCGACCGGCGGGAAATCACCTTGGGGTGAAAGCAGAGGCTTGGGCATGCAGGACAGCTCCGAATGGCGAAGCCGCTATTCTACGGGCAAAAAAAAACCCCTGCACTGGGCAGGGGCTTTCTTCTAAGTCGCGACCGGCTTAGCCGAGGACTTGAACCTTGTCAGCCTGCAGGCCTTTTTGGCCCTGAACTGCTTCGAAGGTGACCTTCTGGCCTTCTTTCAGGCTCTTGAAGCCGTTGCCCTCGATGGCACGGAAGTGCACGAACAGATCAGCACCGCTTTCTGGGGTGATGAAGCCGTAACCTTTCTCGTCATTGAACCACTTGACGGTACCGTTCTGACGCTCAGCCATTGTCTTATTTCCTATGAAGCTTAAATTTTAATGACAGTTACTTTCACGTTATCAAAAGTGAAAGAGTACTGGGCTGGGTTGCAGGAAAGTAAGTCACGTCGAACGGGTTGTAGCAGATTGCGGCTACTGGCCCAGGTCACGAACTGTTGCGACCCATGCAAACACAGTGCAATGACTCTACGCCAACTCCCAAGAAAAAAACAAGCCCTTGGTCAGCTGGAAAATCGGGCTTTTTTCGATAACTGTACATTTCATCGCAAACGGCATGGCGCCTGGCCTGGCGCCATGTTCATAAGTTATGGGGCAGGTTCGGAAACGAATAAGTCGACCTGCTCGCAAACCTCATGTACCGCGTTCAACCGCGATAGTAACGTTGCGCCACAAAAGGCGTTTTGCTGACTTTCAGGGCAACCTTCTTGCCGCGCACCAGGGCAAACAGTGAAGTGTCCAGCGCGCCATGTTCGATCTCGACATAACCCATTGCAACCGGTGCGCCAAGTGTCGGGCCGAAGCCGCCACTGCTGACTTTACCTACGGGCTTGTCAGATGCATCGACAATCTCTGCGCCTTCGCGCACGGGCGTACGTTCCTGTGGCAGCAGGCCAACACGCTTGCGGGCCACGCCGGCTTGCTGCTGGGCAAAGACCACATCGGCACCAGGGAAGCCGCCAGCGCGCGCCCCGTCGGCGCGGCGGACCTTGGACACGGCCCAGAGCAGGCTGGCCTCGACCGGCGTGGTGGCGGTGTCCATATCGTGGCCATACAGGCACAGGCCCGCTTCCAGGCGCAGAGAGTCGCGCGCGCCCAAGCCGATCGGCTGCACTTCAGGCTCGGCCAGCAGGCGGCGGGCCAGTGCTTCGGCGGCCTTGGCCGGAACCGAGATTTCATAACCGTCTTCGCCGGTGTAGCCCGAGCGGCTGACGAAGCAGTCTTCGCCCAGCAGGCTGACTGGGCGCAACTGCATGAAGGTCATGCCGGCTACTTCCGGGGCCAGGCGCGCGAGCACGGTGACTGCGGCCGGGCCTTGCAGGGCGAGCAGGGCACGTTCCTCGAACAGTGGCTGAATCTGGCAACGGTCCCCGATATGCTGCTGCAGGTGGGCCAGATCCTGCTCCTTGCAGGCGGCATTGACCACCAGGAACAGCGTGTCGTCGCCCAGGTTGGCAACCATCAGGTCGTCGAGGATGCCACCTTGCTCGTTGGTGAACATGGCATAGCGCTGCATGCCCACTGGCAGGTCGATGATATCCACTGGCACCAGGCTTTCCAGTGCCTGGGCGGCATTCTTGCCACGCAGGATGATCTGGCCCATGTGCGAGACATCGAACAGGCCGGCCTGCTCACGGGTGTGCAGGTGCTCCTTGAGCACGCCCAGCGGGTACTGCACCGGCATGTCGAAGCCGGCGAATGGCACCATGCGCGCGCCCAGTTCCAGGTGCAGGGCGTGTAGCGGGGTCTTGTGCAGTGTTTCGGACATCGGTGACTCCTTGGTTTTGTTGTCGGGTCAACATTCAATGATGTTGACGGCCAGACCGCCGCGGGCGGTCTCCTTGTATTTGCTTTTCATGTCGGCGCCGGTCTGGCGCATGGTGCGGATGACCTTGTCGAGCGACACGTAGTGCTGCCCGTCGCCACGCAGGGCCATACGCACCGCATTGATGGCCTTGACCGAGCCCATCGCGTTGCGCTCGATGCAGGGCACCTGTACCAACCCTCCGATCGGGTCGCAGGTCAGGCCCAGGTTGTGTTCCATACCGATTTCGGCAGCGTTTTCCACCTGTTGCACGCTGCCGCCCATCACTTCGCACAAGGCGCCGGCTGCCATTGAGCAGGCCACGCCGACTTCGCCCTGGCAGCCGACCTCGGCCCCGGAGATCGAGGCGTTTTCCTTGTACAGGATGCCGATGGCCGCGGCCGTCAATAGAAAACGCACGACGCCGTCTTCACTGGCACCGGGGACGAAGCGCATGTAGTAGTGCAGTACTGCCGGGACGATGCCCGCGGCACCGTTGGTCGGTGCAGTGACCACGCGCCCGCCGTAGGCATTTTCCTCGTTGACCGCCAAGGCATAGAGGTTGACCCAGTCAAGTACCGACAACGCATCGCGCAGGTTGGCCTCCGGGTGCTGGCTGAGTTGACGGTACAGTGCCGGTGCCCGGCGTTTAACCTTCAGCCCACCCGGCAGGATGCCCTCGTGCCGGTAGCCGGCTGCGACGCAATCCTGCATTACCTGCCAGATCCGCAGCAGACCCGCACGGGTTTCGGCCTCGGGGCGCCAGGCCGCCTCGTTGGCCAGCATCACCTGGCTTACCGAGAGGTGATGGGCGGTGCAATGCCCGAGCAGTTGCTTGGCGGTCTTGAACGGGTAGACGAGTACGGTGCTGTCCTCGACGATGCGGTCTTGCCCGGCGGCCTCTTCGTCGACCACGAAACCGCCGCCCACCGAGTAGTACTCCCGGCTGCGGATTTGCAGGCCGGCGGCGTCGAAGGCGCGGAAGATCATGCCGTTGGGGTGGTACGCCAGTGGCTTGCGGATCATCGCCAGGTGCTGCTTCTCGATGAAGGCGATGGTGTGTTCACCGAGCAGGTGCAGATGGCCGCTTTCACGGATTGCCTGCAGACGGGCGGGAATGGCTTCGGTGTCGACGGTATCGGGGTGCTCGCCTTCCAGGCCAAGCAGCACCGCCTTGTCGCTGCCATGGCCTTTGCCCGTAGCACCCAGCGAGCCGTACAGCTCGGCCTTGACGCTGGCGGTGCTGGCCAGCAGGCCGTCACGGCGCAAACCTTCGGCGAAACGCGCGGCAGCGCGCATCGGGCCGACCGTGTGGGAGCTGGAGGGGCCGATGCCGATCTTGAACAGGTCGAAGACGCTCAGTGACATGGTGCTTCCTCCTGACATATCCGGTTAACCCTTTGGGGCTGCTGCGCAGCCCATCGCCGGCAAGCCAGCTCCCACAGGTTCAGCGCTGCTTCCACGACGGGTTGCAGTACCGGTGGGAGCCGGCTTGCCGGCGATGGGCCGCGAAGCGGCCCCAGGCGGTCAGGCGTCCTGATAGCTCT
Source organism: Pseudomonas putida (assembly GCF_016406145.1). Lineage (NCBI taxonomy): Bacteria > Pseudomonadati > Pseudomonadota > Gammaproteobacteria > Pseudomonadales > Pseudomonadaceae > Pseudomonas > Pseudomonas putida. Next base: position 4,670,177 of record NZ_CP066306.1, on the reverse strand, counting down.
CGATCGACGGGCAGGCGCACACCAGATTGCGGTCGCCGAACACGTTGTCGACCCGGCCCACAGGTGGCCAGTACTTGCCTTCCACCAGGCTTGGCAGCGGGTACACCGCCTGTTCGCGGCTGTAGCCGTGGCCCCACTCGCCAGCCAGCTCGGCAGCGGTGTGCGGAGCGTTCTTCAGCGGGTTGTCATCCTTGTCCAGGCTACCGTTCTCCACGGCGCGAATCTCTTCGCGGATCTGGATCATCGCGTCGCAGAAACGGTCCAGTTCTTCCTTGGCCTCGCTTTCGGTCGGCTCGATCATCAGCGTACCGGCCACCGGGAAGGACATGGTCGGGGCGTGGAAGCCGAAGTCGATCAGGCGCTTGGCCACGTCGTCGACGCTGATGCCGCTGGTATCCTTGAGCGGGCGCAGGTCGAGGATGCACTCGTGGGCGACCAGGCCATTGCCGCCGGTGTACAGAACAGGATAGTGCTCTTCCAGGCGGCGGGCGATGTAGTTGGCATTGAGGATCGCCATCTGCGAGGCACGCTTGAGGCCGGCACCGCCCATCATGCGGATGTACATCCAGGTGATCGGCAGAATGCTGGCGCTGCCGAACGGTGCGGCGCATACCGCCCCGTCACGGTTCTGCAACTGAGCGTGGCCGGGCATGAACGGCGCGAGGTGCGACTTGACGCCGATCGGGCCGACGCCTGGGCCGCCACCGCCGTGCGGAATGCAGAAGGTCTTGTGCAGATTCAGGTGCGAGACGTCGCCGCCGAACTTGCCCGGTGCGCACAGGCCGACCATGGCATTCATGTTGGCGCCGTCGATGTACACCTGGCCGCCGTTGTCGTGAATGATCGCGCAGATCTCGCCGATCGCTTCTTCGAACACGCCGTGGGTCGACGGGTATGTGATCATGATCGCGGCCAGGCGCTCACGGTGCTCGATGGCCTTGGCGCGCAGGTCCTCGACATCGACGTTGCCACGCGCGTCACACGCGGTGACCACGACGCGCATGCCGGCCATGTGTGCGGTTGCCGGGTTGGTGCCATGAGCCGAGGAGGGGATCAGGCAGATGTCGCGATGGCTTTCGCCGCGGCTGCGGTGGTAGGCGCGGATGGCCAGGAGGCCCGCGTATTCGCCCTGGGAGCCGGCGTTAGGTTGCAGCGACACGGCGTCATACCCGGTGGCGGCGCAGAGCATGGCTTCCAGCTCGGTGGTCATCTGCAGGTAGCCCTGGCTTTGCTCGGCCGGCGCGAACGGGTGCAGGTTGCCGAACTCGGCCCAGGTCACCGGGATCATTTCACTGGCGGCGTTGAGCTTCATGGTGCACGAGCCCAGCGGGATCATGCTGCGGTCCAGCGCCAGGTCCTTGTCGGCCAGGCGGCGCAGGTAGCGCATCAGCTCGGTTTCGCTGTGGTAGCGGTTGAACACCGGGTGTTCGAGGATGGCCGACTGACGCAGCAGGGCGGCAGGCAGGCGCGAACCGGTGCTGGCGGCCAGGGCGGCGAAGTCCGGTTGTGCCTGTTGGCCACCGAACAGCTGCCACAGCGCCTCGACGTCAGCCTGGGTGCTGGTTTCGTCGAGCGACAGGCCCAGGTGGGCGGCGTCGATCTGGCGCAGGTTGATGCGCTGGGCGCGTGCCTTGTCGTGCAGGCCTGCGGTAGCGTTGCCGGTGGCCAGGGTCAGGGTGTCGAACGCGGTTTCTCCGACCACTTGCACGCCAAGGGTTTTCAGACCGGCAGCGAGGATCGAGGTCAGTGCGTGGGTGCGTTCGGCGATGCGCTTGAGGCCCGCAGGGCCGTGGTATACGGCGAACATGCTGGCAATGTTGGCCAGCAGCACCTGGGCGGTGCAGATGTTGCTGGTGGCCTTCTCGCGGCGGATATGCTGCTCGCGGGTTTGCATGGCCAGGCGTAGGGCAGTCTTGCCGAACCGGTCGATCGATACACCGACCAGGCGGCCCGGCATGTCGCGCTTGAATGCGTCGCGGGTGGCGAAGTAGGCCGCGTGCGGGCCGCCAAAGCCCAGCGGTACGCCAAAGCGCTGGGCGCTGCCGATGGCAACGTCTGCTTCGAACTCGCCCGGTGGGGTCAGCAGCGTCAGGGCCAGCAGGTCGGCGGCCACGGCGACAAGGGCGTTGGCGCCGTGCAGGCGCTGCACCAGCTCGCGGTAGTCGAACACCTCGCCATTGCTGGCCGGGTATTGCAGCAGTGCACCGAAGAAGGCGCTGACGTCATCGAGTTCACGCTCGTCGCCCACCACGATCTCGATACCCAGTGGTTCGGCACGGGTACGCAGGACGTCGAGGGTCTGCGGGTGGCAATGCACCGAGGCGAAGAAGGCATGGCTGGCCTTGTTCTTCGACAGGCGCTTGCAGAAGGTCATGGCCTCGGCTGCCGCGGTGGCTTCGTCGAGCAGGGAGGCGTTGGCGATCGGCAGGCCGGTCAGGTCGCTGATCAGGGTCTGGAAATTGAGCAAGGCTTCCAGGCGGCCTTGGGAGATTTCGGGCTGATAAGGGGTGTAGGCGGTGTACCAGGCCGGGTTTTCCAGCAGGTTGCGCAGGATCGGCGCCGGGGTGTGGGTGTTGTAATAACCCTGCCCGATATAGCTCTTGAACAGCTGGTTTTTACCGGCGATAGCTTTCAGCGCAGCGAGGGCATCGGCCTCGCTCTGGCCGTCTTCGGCGCCCAGTACGCTGGTGCCCTTGATGGTGTCGGGGATGACTGCGGCGGTCATGGCCTCCAGCGAGTCGAAGCCCAGGGTGGCCAGCATGGCCTGCTCGTCCGCGGCGCGTGGGCCGATGTGGCGGGCGATGAATTCGTTGGCGGTGCCGAGGTTGATGGTCATGGTCGGGTTCCTCAGGCGTCGTCGTTGGCTTTGATCAGGCGGTCGTAGGCGTCCTGGTCGAGCAGGGCAGCCACTTCGTTCATGTCGGCCGGAATGAAACGGAAGAACCAGCCTTCGCCCAGGGGGTCTTCGTTGACCAGCTCAGGGCTGTCGTTCAGGCCGTCGTTGATGGCGACCACTTCCCCGCTCAGGGGCATGTACACGCCGCTGGCGGCTTTGACCGACTCGACGGTGGAGGCTTCGGCACCTTTGTCGTATTGCTGCAGCTCCGGCAGTTGCACGAAGACCACATCGCCGAGGGCGTTCTGGGCGTAGGCGGTGATGCCTACGGTGACGCTACCGTCAGCTTCGACGCGCAGCCATTCGTGATCTTCAGTGAAACGCAACTCGCTCATGGGGAATCCTCGGGAAGCAGGGCGTTGGGCGCGGTGGGTTCGCGCTCTTGGGTTGGGATTCCCTTAGCAATAATGCGGCCACTCGTAAAAAAATCTTATAAAACAATAAGTTAAATATTGTTCGTCATCATTTTGCAATTTTTTTGGAATGAAAACGATACAGTTGGCGAGAAAGGAAAAAGAGTTTGGGGATCAAACCCTTGCACAGACGGATCTGAAGGGGTTTGTATTGATTTCAATACGGTGTATTGAAATCAATACAATGAGGCGTTTGGGCTTAGCCCGCAACGAAAAACGGCAATGCCAGGTACAGCTTGATGACGATGACATTGATGATGTCGATGAAGAATGCTCCCACCATCGGCACCACCAGAAACGCCAAATGCGAAGGCCCGAAGCGGTGGGTTACGGCTTGCATGTTGGCGATGGCGGTTGGCGTGGCACCCAGGCCGAATCCGCAATGCCCGGCTGCCAATACCGCTGCGTCGTAATTGCTGCCCATGACCCGGAAGGTGATGAAGATCGCGAACAGCGCCATGAGCAACGTCTGTGCGGCCAGGATAATCAGGAAGGGCAGGGCGAGTGCCGCCAGGTCCCACAACTTGAGCGACATCAGTGCAATGGCCAGGAACAGCGATAGGCTGACGTTGCCCAGCACTGAGATTTCACGCTCGAATACCTGATACAGACCCAGCGCTGAAAGCACGTTGCGTAACAACACCCCGACAAACAAGACGCAAACGAATGTTGGCAGTTCGAACGCCGTGCCCAGTAGTTGGCCATTCAACAGGGTGCCGCCGAGCAGGCTGACTGAAATCAGCGCTAAAGTCTCGATGAACGAGAAGGGTGTGATCAGGCGTTCTTTTTCGGGCTCTTCAAATCCCTTGGGCAAGTGAGGCGTTGCTTGGTCCACGCCAGGGATCTTCACACGCTTGATCAGCAGGCGGGCGACCGGGCCGCCGATCAGGCCGCCCAGCACCAAGCCAAAGGTGGCGGAGGCCAAGGCCAGCTCCGAGGCGGAGGCCAGGCCATATTTTTCGCTGAAGGTACTGCTCCAGGCCGCGCCCGTGCCGTGGCCGCCCGACAGGGTGATGGAGCCGGTCAGCAGGCCCATCAACGGGTCCAGCCCCAATGCCGTGGCCAGACCGATGCCCATGGCATTCTGCACCAGCAGCAAGCCGGTCACCACGACCAGGAAGATGCCGACCACGCGCCCGCCTTTTTTCAAACTGGCGAAGTCTGCGTTCAGTCCGATGGTGGCGAAGAACGCCAGCATCAACGGTGCTTGCAATGAAGTATCGAATTGCACTTGCAGGTCGAAGCTGCGTAACACGAGCAGGATCAGGGCAACGACCAGGCCGCCTGCAACAGGTTCGGGAATATTGTAGGTTCGCAGGACAACGACACGAGTCACCAGGCCATGGCCCAGTAACAGCACCAGGGAGGCGGCGACCAATGTGCCATAGAAGTCGAGTTCAAGCATGAGAGGCGCTCTCTCCATAACAAAGAAGAGCGTCATTTTCGCAGCAGTGCTTGTTGAAGTATTGGCTGCGCCCGTAGGACTAGTCTGAAACCTGATAACGTAAAGTTCTAATCCTTGCCCGGAATACCATGAAATGCGGGATGGAGAGTGGGAGCGGGCCGATCATTAGATTTAAAGCCCCTTCTCGGAGTAATCCGAGAAGGGGTGATGGTTGCATCATTAAATTTTCGCTTTGGGAATTCCATACTTACGCAACCGCTGGGCTATCGCGGTATGCGAAGTCTGCAAGCGCCCCGCCAGTTGCCGGGTCGATGGGTAGCTGGCATATAACCGTTGCAGCAGTTCACGTTCGAAATCCCCCACCGCCTGTTCCAGGCTCGCGACCTCGCCATCCTGGCCACGCGCCACCGATGTCCCGGCGATGTCCAGATCGCCGATGTCGACCAGGTTGCTTTCACAGATGGCGGCGGCACGGAAGATCACGTTTTGCAGCTGGCGCACGTTGCCCGGCCAAGGGTTGGCCAGCAATGCCGAGTGCGTAGCCGGGGTCAGTCGGCAGGCCGGGCGCTGGATCTGCGTGCAGGCCTGCTGCATGAAGTAGTGCGCGAGCATCAGAATGTCCTGGCCACGGTCGCGCAAGGGCGGCACCTGCAGGTTGAGCACGTTGAGGCGGTAGAACAGGTCTTCCCGGAAGGTGCCTTCGGCGACCATGCGTTCCAGGTCGCGGTGGGTGGCGCTGATGATGCGCACATCCACCTTCACCTCGCGGTCGCCGCCCACCCGGCGGAAGCTGCCGTCACTGAGAAAACGCAACAGCTTGGCTTGCAAGTACGGCGACATTTCGCCGATCTCGTCGAGAAATACCGTGCCCTGGTTGGCCAGCTCCATCAGCCCGGGTTTGCCACCGCGCTGGGCGCCGGTGAAAGCGCCTGGGGCGTAGCCGAACAGTTCGCTCTCGGCCAGGCTCTCGGGCAGCGCGGCGCAGTTGAGGGCCAGGAAAGGCGCCGCTTGCCGGCTGCTGATGGCATGGCAGGCACGGGCCACCAGTTCCTTGCCGGTGCCGGTCTCGCCATGTACCAGCAGGGGCGCATCCAGGGCCGCTACGCGCAGGGCGCGGGCCTTGAGGGTGCGGATCGCAGGGGACTCGCCGAGCAGCGCATCGAAGCCTTCGGCGTGGTCGTGGTGCAGGGCCGACAGGCGCTCGCCCATGCGGTTGGGCGGGTACAGGGTCAACAGGCCGCCGGCGTTGGTGATGGGCGTGGCATCGAGCAGCAGGCTCTGGCCGTTGAGCTGCATCTCGCGCATCGGCAGGTGGAAGTTGTTGTCCAGCAGCGCCTGCAGCAGGCCGGGGTCGCCGAACAGTTCGCCAACAGACCGCCCCGCTGACTCACGCCCGCACAGGGCGATCAGCGCGGGGTTGGCCAGCAGCACCAGGCCTGCGCTGTCGACGGCCAGCACCGGGTCGCTCATGGCGGCGAGCAGGGCATCGAGCTGCAGGTGGCGGCGCTGGCCAGGGAGGATATCGACCACGTCTACCGACTGTACCCCATGTACTTCGAACAGCGCGTCGTGCAGTTCTTCGAGTACGGCGGGGCTGAGGGTCGGAGCGTCGATGTAGACGTTCGGCGGCACCATCTCTACGGCGTCCAGGTTGAGGTTGCGGGCACCGAGCAGGGCGAGGACTTCCTGGGTGATGCCGACGCGGTCGATGAAGCTGACATGGATGCGCATGGGGAGGCGGGGGGTTATGGCCGGGGAGGGCAGTAGTATGCCTTGGGAGCAGTGGTAAACCCAATTGCCGGCAAGCCTGCCCACAGGTACTCCGCAGAACCTGAGACAGCGGGGTACCTGTGGGAGCCGGCTTGCCGGCGATTGGGTTTACTCTAAATGTTCAGGCTTGATCGAATCGCCGGACTTCACATCCAGTTTGGCGCGGATGTCCTCGAACATCTGGTCGTAAATCTTGTGCGGTGAACCGAGCGTTTCGAATTTCTTGTGCGGTGGCAGGTGTGACTGGGCCTTGCGGCTTAGCACCATCAAAAAGCTCGGCAACACCTGATCTTTGGGCAGGTAAAACTTTTCATCTACCGGCTTGCCTTCGATGCTGCCATGCAAGCGGAACTGGATACCCCGACCTTCCCTGGGATCCTGAGTCGCTTCGTACTCGATGTTGAGGTCGTAGCTGTGGTCATTGGCGTTCAGCGCAGTGCGCTCGATATGCACGTGACCAGGTTGGTACTGGGCCATGGCGGAATCCTCCGGAGGGTCGAAAATGGCGGGCGGCCTGCGCCCGCCTACTGCATTCAACGGTAGCTGATGCCTGGCTTGGCCGTTGAAACACGGGTGCCGGCGGTGCCTTTGACGATGTCCTCGATATTCTCCAGCGAGCTGATCACGGCGACCTTGCCGGTGGCGCGGGCGAAATCGCTTGCGGCCTGCACCTTCGGCCCCATGGAGCCGGCGGCGAAGCCCAGGCGTTCGAGTTCGTCGGGGTGGGCCTGGGCAATGGCTTTTTGCGTGGGTTTGCCCCAGTCAATGTAAGCCGCATCGACGTCAGTGGCGATTATCAGAAGGTCGGCTTCCAGTTGTTCGGCCAGCAGTGCCGAGCACAAGTCCTTGTCGATGACCGCTTCGATGCCTTTGAGCTTGCGGTTTTCATCGTACATGGTGGGGATACCGCCACCGCCTGCGCAGATCACGATGCTGTTTTTTTCCAGCAGCCACTTGATCGGGCGGATCTCGAAGATGCGCTTGGGTTTGGGGCTGGCCACCACGCGGCGGTATTTGTCGCCGTCGGCCTTGACCACCCAGCCTTTCTCCTTGGCCAGGCGTTCGGCTTCTTCCTTGCTGTAGACCGGGCCGATGAACTTGGTCGGGTCCTTGAAGGCCGGATCGTCGGCATCGACTTCGACCTGGGTCAGCAGGGTGGCGAACGGCACTTCGAACGCCAGCAGGTTACCCAGCTCCTGTTCGATCATGTAACCGATCATGCCTTCGGTTTCGGCACCGAGCACGTCCAGCGGGTAGGCTTCGTCGGGTTTGTACGACAGCGCCTGCAATGACAGCAAGCCAACCTGGGGGCCGTTACCGTGGGCGATGACCAGCTCGTTGCCGGGGTGAATCTTGGCGATCTGCTCGGTGGCGGTGCGGATATTGGCGCGCTGGTTGTCAGCGGTCATGGGCTCGCCGCGGCGCAGCAGGGCGTTGCCGCCCAATGCAACAACGATTCGCATGGGAATGTCCTTTGCGAAGATGGGGGGAGCGCCTCGTTTCTGTGTGGGAGCCGGCTTGCCGGCGATCACCGGCGCAGCCGGTGCCATGCACCGTGTTGCCTGCATCGCCGGCAAGCCGGCTCCCACACTACCGAGGTGCTTATCAGAGATCAGCCAGGGTCGACACCAGGATCGCCTTGATCGTGTGCATGCGGTTTTCCGCCTGTTCGAAGGCGATGCAGGCGGGCGACTCGAACACGTCGTCGGTCACTTCGATGCCATTGGCCAGGTCCGGATACTGTTCGGCGATCTGCTTGCCGACCTTGGTCTCGGAGTTATGGAAAGCCGGCAGGCAGTGCATGAATTTGGTCCGCGGATTGCCGGTGGACTTCATCAGCTCCGTGTTCACCTGATAGGGTTTGAGCTGCTTGATGCGCTCGCCCCAGGCTTCGATCGGCTCACCCATCGACACCCAGACGTCGGTGTGCACGAAGTCCACACCTTTGACCGCAGCTTTCGGGTCTTCGGTAAGGGTGATGCGTGCACCGCTTTCCTCAGCGTACTGCTTGCAGCGCTCGACCAGGTCGTCATGCGGCCACAGCGCCTTGGGCGCAGCGATACGCACGTCCATACCGAGCTTGGCGCCGATCAGCAGCAGCGAGTTGCCCATGTTGTTGCGGGCGTCGCCCAGGTAGGCATAGCTGATGTCGTGCAGCGGCTTGTCGCTGTGCTCACGCATGGTCAGTACGTCGGCGATCATCTGGGTCGGGTGGTACTCGTCGGTCAGGCCGTTGAACACCGGCACCCCGGCGAACTTGGCCAGCTCTTCGACGATTTCCTGCTTGAAGCCGCGATACTCGATGGCATCGTACATGCGCCCGAGTACGCGGGCGGTGTCCTTCATGCTTTCCTTGTGGCCAATTTGCGAAGAGTTGGGATCGATGTAGGTAACGTTTGCCCCTTGGTCATAAGCGGCCACTTCGAAGGCGCAGCGGGTGCGCGTTGAGGTTTTCTCGAAGATCAGGGCGATGTTGTTGCCTTTCAGGTGCTGCTGCTCGGTACCTGTGTACTTGGCACGCTTGAGGTCGCGGGACAGGTCCAGCAGGTACTTCAGCTCGCGGGTGCTGTGGTGTTCGAGGCTGAGCAGGTTGCGGTTATGGATGTTGAACGCCATGGTGATTCTCCTTGAGTTCGGTAATCGGCCCGGCCACCGCCTTGTGGGGGCAGCCGGGAAAATGGTCGTTAGTAATCGATGGGGTCACGCACGATCGGGCAGGTCATGCAGTGGCCGCCGCCACGGCCCCGGCCCAGCTCGCCGGCGCTGATGGTGATGACCTCGATGCCGGCCTTGCGCAGCAGGGTGTTGGTGTAGGTGTTGCGGTCGTAGCCGATGACCACGCCAGGTTCCACCGCCACCACGTTGTTGCCGTCATCCCACTGTTCGCGCTCGGCGGCGAAGCTGTTGCCGCCGGTCTCGACCACGCGCAGCTTGACGCCCAGTTGCTCGCCCACCACTTCGATGAACGACTTGTTCTCGCGGCGCACGTCCATGCCGTAGGGCTTGCTTTCGTCCGGGCGGATGATGAACGGCACGATTTCTTTCACCACTTCGGGGAAGACTGTGACCAGGTCGCGGTCGCAGAAGCTGAATACCGTGTCCAGGTGCATCGCCGCGCGGGACTTCGGCAGGCCGGCGACGATGACCTTTTCCACTGCGCCCTTGGCGAACAGGTTCTGCGCCAGTTGCCCGATGGCCTGGCGTGAAGTGCGCTCGCCCATGCCGATGAGCACGATGCCTTTGCCGATCGGCATCACGTCACCGCCTTCAAGGGTGGCGTTGCCGTGGTCTTTGTCCGGGTCGCCGTACCAGACCTGGAAGTCGGCACCGGTGAATTGCGGGTGGAATTTGTAGATGGCAGTGGTCAGCAGCGTTTCCTGGCGTCGCGCCGGCCAGTACATCGGGTTCAGCGTGACGCCGCCATAGATCCAGCAGGTGGTGTCGCGGGTGAACTGGGTGTTCGGCAGCGGGGGCAGAATGAAGCTGGAGTGGCCCAGGTAATCGTTGTACATCTTGACCACGTCGGCGCCTTCGCTCTGCGGCAGGTCCTGGCCGGCCACACCGCCGATCAGGAACTCGGCCAGGTGGCGCGGCTCGAGGCCTTCGAGCCAGCTGCGCACCTCGTTGGTCAGGCCGACACCTACGGTGTCAGGGGTGATCTTGCGGTCAAGAATCCACTTCAGCGCGTCTTTGTTCTGGACGATGTCGGTCAGCAGGTTGTGCATCTCAAGCACATCCACGCCGCGCTCGCGCATCTTGGTGACGAAGTCGAAATGGTCGCGTTTGGCCTGATCGACCCAGATCACATCATCGAACAGCAGTTCGTCGCAGTTGCTCGGGGTCAGGCGCTTGTGCGCAAGCCCAGGAGCGCAAACCATTACCTTGCGCAGCTTGCCGGCTTCGGAGTGCACACCGTACTTCTGTTTTTCAGCGGACATGGTTCTTTCCTCCAATTGAGCGAAGACGTGGGTCACAGGGTCAGGAAGCCGTCATACAGGCCATAGGCCGCCACCAGGGCGCCGATGACCACAGCCGCAAAGATCAGTTTTTCCACGTTGGTGAAGATCGGTTGGCCAATTTCACGCTTGGCCTTGGCAAACAGGATCACCCCGGGGGCATATAGCAGGGCGGAGAGCAGCAGATACTTCATGCCGCCGGCATACAGCAGCCAGATGGCATAGATCAGTGCAATGGCGCCGATGAGCAGGTCTTTGCTGCGTTCTCTGGCAGCCTGCTCGTAGGTTTCACCGCGCATGGCCAGCAGGAAGCCATAGGCCGCCGACCACAGATAGGGCACCAGGATCATCGAGGTGGCGAGGTAGATCAGTGACAGGTAGGTGCTGGCGGAGAACAATGTGATCACCAGGAAGATCTGCACCATGGCGTTGGTAAGCCACAGGGCGTTGGCCGGCACCTGGTTGGCATTCTCGCGGCGCAGGAACTCCGGCATGGTGTGATCCTTCGCAGCGGCGAACATGATCTCGGCGCACAGCAGCACCCATGAGAGCAGGGCGCCTAGCAGCGAGATGATCAGGCCGACGCTGATCAGCACCGCGCCCCAATGGCCAACCACATGCTCCAGCACGGCAGCCATCGACGGGTTCTGCAGTTTGGCCAGTTCCGGTTGAGTCATCACACCCAGCGACAACACGTTGACCAGCACCAGGAACAGCAACACGGTGATGAAGCCAATGACCGTGGCCTTGCCCACATCGGCGCGTTTTTCCGCCCGTGAGGAGAAGATGCTCGCACCCTCGATGCCGATGAACACCCAGACGGTGACCAGCATCATGTTGCGCACCTGGTTCATCACGCTGCCCAGTTCCGGCGTGCCGGTGGCCCAGATGTCGGCAGTGAAGATGTCGAGCCTGAAGGCGAATACGCAGATCAGCGCAAACAGTACCAGCGGCACAACCTTGGCCACTGTGGTGACCAGGTTGATGAACGCCGCTTCCTTGATGCCGCGCAGAACCAGGAAGTGCACCGCCCACAGCAGCACCGAGGCGCCGATGATGGCGGCCGGGGTGTTGCCTTCACCGAAGATGGGGAAGAAGTAGCCGAGGGTACTGAACAGCAGCACGAAGTAACCGACGTTGCCCAGCCAGGCGCTGATCCAGTAGCCCCAGGCCGAGGAGAAGCCCATGTAGTCGCCGAAGCCGGCCTTGGCGTAGGCGTATACCCCGCCGTCCAGGTCAGGCTTGCGGTTGGCCAGGGTCTGGAACACGAAGGCCAGGGTCAGCATGCCCACTGCGGTGATTGCCCAGCCGATCAGCACGGCGCCAACCCCTGCGCTGGCGGCCATGTTTTGCGGCAGCGAGAAGATACCGCCGCCAATCATCGAACCGACGACGAGTGCAACGAGTGCGCCGAGTTTTAGTTTTCCGGAAGAATCAGCCATTTAACAACTCCGTACCAGGAGAACGTTGACGACAGAATAAATCCGTCGCCGGGGCCATGATCTGACATGGATCAGTTCATGGCGTTGTGAAGTAGGAAATTTCCTTCACTTGACTCCTGGAGAGTGCCGACAGCCCTGTTGCAGGCCCTGTACCCTGGCACCTCCATGTACAACCAGAACAAACGCCCTGTTCAGCCTGCGAACTCTGAAGCTAGTCGTTTTTGCCGTTTTCGCAAACTTTTCTCAATAAATTCCACGGATCATCGAGGTGGTTAAAGTTGCACGTCGGACAAGCGTTTATCTCGGTCGGCCGGTATAGACAAAAGAGTTATGAGTGCTATAGCTTTAATGGCTTTGTCTATTATAAGTGGCCCTATTTATATGCAGATAAAGCTGTTTCAGCGTTGTGACAACACGCACAAAAGACGAGGAATCGCATGAGCGAACCAGGACAGAAACTGCGCCTAGGCGCGTTGATCGCACTGGTGGTCGGTTCGATGATTGGCGGCGGCATCTTCTCGTTGCCGCAGAACATGGCGGCGCGCGCGGATGTCGGTGCCGTGCTGATCGGCTGGGGTATCACCGCAGTGGGCATGCTGGCGCTGGCTTTCGTGTTCCAGACCTTGGCCAACCGCAAGCCTGAACTGGATTCAGGGGTGTATGCCTATGCCAAGGCAGGTTTTGGCGATTACATGGGCTTCTCCTCGGCGTGGGGGTACTGGATCAGCGCCTGGCTGGGCAACGTGGGGTACTTCGTGCTGCTGTTCAGTACCCTGGGTTTCTATTTTCCGGTGTTCGGCGAGGGCAATACGCCCATTGCCATCGGCTGTGCCTCATTGCTGCTGTGGTCGGTGCACTTTCTGGTGCTGCGTGGCATCAAGGAAGCGGCGTAAAAACCTCATCAACCAGGTGACCACCGTGGCCAAGGTTGTGCCGCTGCTGATATTCATCGTCATCGCCGCCTTCGCCTTCCGCGCCGACATCTTTACCCGGGATATCTGGGGCGTGAGCAACCCGCAGTTCGGTAACGTGCTGGACCAGGTGCGCAACATGATGCTGGTCACCGTATTCGTGTTCATCGGTATCGAAGGCGCCAGTGTCTATTCAGGACGGGCTCTGCGCCGTACCGATGTGGGCAAGGCCACGGTGATCGGCTTTCTCGGGGTATTGGCGCTGCTGGTGCTGGTCAACGTGCTGTCGCTGGGCGTAATGACCCAGCCGGAACTGGCCGGGCTGCAGAACCCCTCACTGGCATCGGTGCTTGAGCACATCGTCGGGCCCTGGGGCGCGTTGCTGATCAGCATCGGCCTGGCGGTTTCGCTACTCGGCGCTTTGCTCTCGTGGGCACTGCTGTGCGCCGAAATTCTCTTCGCCACGGCACGGGACAAGACCATGCCGCGTTTTTTGGCCAAGGAAAATGCCAACCATGTGCCGGCCAATGCCCTGTGGCTGACCAACTGCATGATCCAGGGGTTCTTGCTGATCACCCTGGTTTCGGCGGGTACCTACACCAGCCTGATCTACCTGGCGTCGTCGATGATCCTGGTGCCGTACCTGTGGTCAGCCGCCTACGCGGTGCTTTTGGCACTGCGCGGGGAGAGTTATGCCGGGCAAGAGGCGCTGCGCCGCAAGGACCTGTTGGTGGCGTTGGTGGCGCTGGTGTATGCGCTGTGGCTGCTGTATGCCGGTGGGCTCAAGTACCTGCTGCTGTCGGCATTGCTGTATGCGCCAGGGGTGATCCTGTTCGCCCGGGCCAAGCATGAGCAAGGCCAGGTGCTGTTCACCACGTGGGAGAAGTTGATCTTTGCGGCGGTGCTGATTGGCGCGGCTCTGGCAGCTTATGCGCTGTATTCAGGGCTACTGAGCCTGTGACGCGGGCGGGCATGCCTGCTCTGGCCGTGACCAGATCCACAGGTTGCCCAGGGTCATGCCGGCGATGGCCAGAAATACCGGCCAGTGATGGTCAAGGAAGGCCAGCATCAGGCCTGCGCACACCAGCATGCTGAGGGTTGCGCTGACCTTTGCCCGGCGCTGGATCACCTTGCCATTGCGCCAGTTGAACAGGATAGGCCCGAACAGCCGGTGGTTCTCCAGCCATGCCGACAGGCGCGGCGAGCTGCGTGTCGCTGCCCAGGCGGCCAGAAGGATGAACTCGGTGGTCGGCAGGCCAGGAATGACTATGGCGACCAGGCCGATACCCAGGCTTACGTAAGCCAGGATGCCATACAGCAGGCGCGACAGTTTCGAGCGGGCAGGTCGGGTCATGGTCTCACTGCGAAAAACGGTCCGGCCACCGGAAGGGCGGCCGGGTTAAGCGTATCAGGCCAGCGCGCTGTCGGCGGCGTAGGCATGTTTGAGCAGTTCGGTGAAGCGCTCGAACGCGGCAACTGCGCCGCGTTCGGCAGCAGCGTCTTCTTCGGCGGACAGCGCCAGGCCATCGAGGATTCGGGTGAACTGCTTCCAACCCTCGGCGCGGCCACCGGCTGGTTCGCCCAGGTGGCGGGCGCCAAAGCTGTCGGACAGTTCCAGGGCCACGGCCCGCTTGATCAGAAACGCGGCGCCCAGTTTGGAGCCTTCGGAGACGAAGATCCAGCCCAACGCCTCTGCCAGGCTTGGGTCGTGCAAGGCGCCGGATACTGCAGCTGGAACTTCGGTATTGAGGTCGGCGAGGTCCAGGCGGGCTTGATCGGCGCGGCAGCGCTGGGCCAGGTCAGGCACGATGGCGATCAATTTCGGGTCGTTGTACAGGGCCTGAAGTTCGGACTGGAACAGGTACTGGGCGACGACGAAACGGGCGAAACTCTCGCGACTGTCGAACGGTGCGTGGGATTTGACCAGGGCGTCGAGCTCGGTGTGCGGGGCGTGGGTGACCTGGTTGAGGCGTTGCGAGCGCAGGGCTGGGCGGTCGGTCATGGGGTGTCCTTGGGGATTGGGGGCGTCTAGTGACAAGACGAAACAGTGGGGTGGGGAGAGTAAAAAAACCGGGCCTTTGTGTTGTCGGTTCCGGCCCTGTCGCCGGCTTGCCGGCGATAGGGCCAGTACCGATCAGCTCAGTCAGATATCCCAAACCACATTGATGGCGAAGTTGCGCCCTGGCATGGTCAGGCGGTCGAGGTTGGCAGGCTGGGTCACACCCGCTTCACCCTGGCCGTCGTAGCCGCGCACGTCATCCCATTGCCAGTACTTCTTGTCGGTGAGGTTGTATAGCCCGGCATTGACCGTGACATCGTCGGTCACCTTGTAGAAGCCGCTCAGGTCCAGCACACCGTAGCCGGGCGTGCGGAACTGCGAGCTTGCGCCGTCGGGGGCAAAGAAGGTGGTGTCGTCGACGCGGGTCTTGCGCTTGACCAGGGTCCAGCTCAACAGGCCACCGTAGTTTGGCTGCTCATAACCCAGGCCGAACACGCCGGTCAGTGGGTTGACGCTGTTCAGCGGCTGGCCGTTGTCGTCGTTGCGGCCGTTGGCGTAAGCGATCGAACCCTGGGTGTACAGGCCTTCTGGCGCACCGAAGTGGTCGAGGTTGAGGCGGCCCTTGACCTCGGCGCCCTTGATGGTGGCGTGCTTGATGTTGTGGGCCTGGAAAGTGGTTTCCAGGTTGGCCGACTGCACGGCGTCTTCGTCGATGAAGTCGCGGTACTTGTTGTAGAAGACCGCAGCGCTGAAGTTACCGGCATCGAAGTTGCCACGCAGGCCGGTCTCGTAGCTCTTGCTCTTCTCCGGCTCAAGCCCGGGGTTGCCCTGCACGCTGTAGCCCAGTGTCGGGTTCTCGAAGCGGCCGTACATCGACTTGGCTGTCGGCGTGCGGAAGCCTTCGGCGTACTGGCCGTACCAGGTGTAGTTGTCGTTGAAGGCGTAGGTCAGGCCGAACTTGGGCGACACGCGGTGCCACTTCTTGTCCGAGTCGTCGAGGGCGCCTGGCGCTGCGCCCGAGCCCTGAATGCCACGCAGGAACGCGTCGGTGAACTTGGGCTCCATGCGCGTGTAGTCGTAGCGGGCACCTGGCAGGAAGGTCCAGTTGTTCCAGCGGATTTCATCCTGCACGAACAGGCTGTAGGTGTTGATGGTCGGGTCCGGGAAATCGCTGACCAGGGCCTGGCCGTCGCGCGAGCTGTCCTGGCCGATGGCGGTGCAGCTACCGCCAATGGCCACACAGGTGCCGGAGCCGCTGCGTGAGCCGGTCACTTCTTCATGCTTTATGGTGGTGCCGTAGGTCAGCAGGTGATCGGTCTGGCCGATGCTGAAGGCTTTGTCCAGCTGGGCATCGAACACCCATTGGCGGTCCTTGTAGGTGGTCTGGCGGTCGCGCAGCACTTGCCGCCCCGACGCGACATACAGCTCATCGGTGCGCTGGTCGGTCTTGGCGATCTGGTAGTTCAGGCTCCATTTCACGTGGTCGGCGACCAGGCTGTCGAGGCCGAACTCGTGGTTTATGCCGAAGCGCTCGCGGGTGACGGTGTCGTTGCCCTGGCGCATGCGGTAGGAGTTCATGGCACCAAAGCCTGGAATGAACGGACCGCCCACGGCGCTTAGGATGTTCTGGTCACGGTCATCCTTGTAGCGTTCATAGGTGAAGCCCAGGCGCGCGTCGTCGGCGTAGTTCCAGCCAAGCTTGGCCAGCACGTTGGTGGTGCGCACGTCTTCCGGGTTGGCTTCGGTACGCGACAGGCCGGTGCCGCCGTCTTCACCGTAGGATTCGGTTTCGTGGCCGTTGCGCTGGCTCACGTGCAGCAAGCCATCGAAATCGCCCTGGCGGCCGGCCACGGTGGCGGAGGTCAGCCAGCTGTCGTCGGCCGAGCTGTAGCCGGTCTTCAGCCGCGCGCCGACATCCTTGCCGGGCTTGATGATGTCGTCCGGGTCGAGGGTGAAGTAGCTCACCGCACCGCCGATGGCATTACTGCCGTACAGCACCGAGGCCGGGCCGCGCAGGATTTCCACGCGCTTGACGATCTCGGGATCGACGTAGTTGCGCTGTGTCTGGGCGTAGGGGCCGTAGAAGAAGCTGTCGGGGATCGACACACCGTCGATCTGGGTGAGGATGCGTTCGCCGTCGATACCGCGGATGTTGTAACCGTTCAGGCCGCTGCGCTGGCCAACGCCGCCGACCGACACGCCAGGCTCGTAGCGCACCAGTTCCTTGATGCTGTTGACGTTCTGCCGGTCCAGCTGTTCGCGGGTCTGTACGCTCACGGTGCTGGGTACCTGGCTGACGTCCTGGGCGCTACGGGTGGCGCTGACGGTCAATTGCTGCAGGGCAATGGCATTGCCCGCCGTCTGGCGCTCCAGCACCACATTGCCGTTGCTGATCTTGCGATAGCCCAGGCCGGTACCTTGCAGCAGTTGTTTCAGTGCCGCTTCCGGAGGCAGCGAGCCGTGGACACCTGGCGAAGCCACACCGTCGGCCAGTTCGGCGCTGAAACCCACCTGCCAGCCGGTCACCTGGCTGAAGGCGTTGATTGCCTCGACCAGGGGCTGCTGGGTGATGCTGAAGCGGTAGTCGCCCATGCGCGGGCTTGTCGCCTGCGCAGGTTCTGCGGCCAGCGCCGGCAAGCCGCAGGCGCCACTGGCGAGCAGGGCCAGGGTCAGCAGGGACAGCTGGCCGGTACGGCGGGGAAGAGGGGACGGGCTAGTTGGACCTGTGGACATCGAAAGCGCTCCCTGACGCGCGAACTGTTATAGATGATTACCGTTCCTGTTATCAAACAAGAATCAGTTGCATTGGCTATAACGAGACGGGCGGGGTGGGGCGATCGCGTAAAAATAGTTTTCAGGTCAGTTGAGGATGACCACGGCGGGGTATTCGTGCAGTTGCGCAGAGGTGATATGGGCCAGCGCGCGCAAGGTCTCCAGCGGCTGATCGAGGCGGTAGTTGCCGGTTACCGCCATATCGTCCAGGTGGGCGTTGCGGTTGATGATCCAGCCCGGGTAATAGCGCCGCACTTCGGCCAGCACCTGGCTAAGCGGGCAGTTCTCGAACACCAGGCGCCCATCGACCCAGGCCAGGTCCTTGTGCATGTCCGGGCGCTGGCGCTGGCCGAAGCCTTGCGGGCCGACGCTGATGCTGTCACCCGCGCTCAGGCGGATACGCTGGTCGCTGGCGGCCTGCAGATCGACGTCGCCGCGCTGCACACGAACCTGCGCCTCGCCATCGAGGTAGCGCACGGCAAAATCGGTGTCGCGCACCTGCGCCCGCAGCGGGCCGGCCTGCACTTCCAAGGGCAGCTGTGCACCACCTGGTACCTGGAAAAACGCCTCGCCTTGCAGCAGGCGCGCCACCTGGCGGCCTTCACGCACGTCGCTGGCGAAAGCCGAGTTGGTGTTGAGCAGCACCTTGGCCCCGTCATCGAGCTGCAGGCGCTGGCGTTCGCCCACCACGGTCAGGTGGTCGGCCTGCAGGCGCATCGGCAAGTTGCCCACGGTGAACAGCCCGACCAGCAGTACTGCGGCGGTCGCCAGGGGTTTCCAGTGAGCCCGCAGACGCCCGCGTACAGAGCGGCGCCGCTCCTGATGCATTTGCGTGGCGGCCTGGCGCACCGGCGTGCCGTTCCACAGGGCTTCGGCTTCGACGTAGGCCACGGCGTTTTCCGGCGCGGCGCTCAGCCACTGCTCGAAGGCCAGCGTGTCCGCTTCGGTGGCGCATTGCAGGCGGACCAGCCAGTCCAGCGCCTCGTCCATCGCACGGGCGCGGGCGTCGGGCCCTGCGGTCGGCGGGCGAGGGGCGGGGCTGTCGGTCACGGTGAATCCTTGAAATGATTTTCCCGAATGATCAAGGCTAAGACGGGGCGTGGCAAGCGCTTCGCCGAGCTCGGGTGGCCAGCGGTCGTCTTACTTCAGGCGTTCGGCCACACCCATGCAGATTGCCATGATCAGTTTCAGCTCCTTCTGGACCGTGCTGGCCGAGACATTGAGTTGCTCGGCAATTTCCAGGTAGCTGGCACCGTGCAGGCGGCTGAGGATGAAAATGCGCTGCTGACGCTCACTCAACTGGTTGAGGCTGACGCTCAGGTGCTTGAGTAGTTGCTCGGCGTGTGCGGCATCTTCGCTACTGCTCAGCGGCGCGGCGACGTTGTGCAGGATTTCTTCGGGCACATCGTCGACCAGCATGCGCGATTGCACCCGGCGCGTGCGCAGATGGTCCAGGGCCAGGTTTCGCGCGGTCTGGAAGACGAAGGGCTCGAGGTGTTCGATGGGCCGCTCCCCCAGAGCGCGGGACACCCGCAGGTAGGTTTCCTGAAGCAGGTCCTCGGCGGTGCTGGGGTTGCCCACCATGCGTTGCAAGGTTCGCAATAGGGGGAGGCGCTGAACGAGGAAGACAGAGTTGAACCGGGACTGACTCACAGGGGGACCTGGCCGACGAAAGGTTAATGATAATGCTTATCATCTTGCCTGAAGGTCAAGCCTGGAAGTGTTAGGAAAAGGTAAAGATTGTCGGTAGGAGCGGCCTTGCGTCGCGAAAGGGCCGCGCAGCGGCCCCAACTGTAGCGCTCAGAATACCCTGGGGCTGCTCTGCAGCCCTTTCGCGACGCAAGGCCGCTCCTACCCCAGCAAGCGCCTGCGCTCAGCGGGCGCTGCACAATGCCAGGCAGTTATCCAGCATGCGGTTGGAGAACCCCCACTCATTGTCATACCAGGCCAGCACCTTGAGCATCCTGCCGTTGGCGCGGGTATGGTTGGCATCGAATATCGATGACAACGGGTTGTGATTGAAGTCGCATGAGACCAGCGGCAGGGCGTTGTAGCCGAGCACCTTGGAATGCCGGCTGGCTTCGAGGAACAACTGGTTCACCTGCTCGGCAGTGGCCTCACGCTTGAGGTTGACGGTGAGGTCGACCAGCGACACGTTGATCACCGGTACCCGTACCGCCATGCCGGTCAGCTTGCCGGCCAGTTCCGGCAACACCAGGCCCACGGCTTCGGCGGCGCCGGTCTTGCTCGGGATCATCGACTGGGTCGCCGAGCGCGCACGGTACGGGTCGCTGTGGTAGACGTCGGTCAGCACCTGGTCGTTGGTGTAGGCATGGATGGTGGTCATCAGCCCCTGCTCGATGCCGAACTCGCGGTCCAGCACCTGGGCGATCGGCGCCAGGCAGTTGGTGGTGCAGGAGGCGTTGGAAATGACCTGGTGCGACGCACGCAGAATGTCATGATTGACGCCGTACACCACGGTGGCGTCGGCGCCCTTGGCCGGTGCCGAGACGATCACCTTGCCAGCCCCGGCTGCCAGGTGCGCCGCAGCCTTGGTGCGGTCGGTGAACAGCCCGGTGCACTCGAACACCACGTCGATCGCCTCGGCCTTCCAGGGCAGCTCGGCCGGATTGCGGATGGCGCTCACCGCGATACGGTCACCGTTGACCGTCAGGCTCTCGTGGTCGGCTTCCACCGATGCATCGAAAGCACCGTGTACGCTGTCGTATTTGAGCAGGTGGGCATTCATGGCGCTGTCGCCCAGGTCGTTGATGGCGACGACCTGCAGGTCGTGGCGGTAGCCTTGGGTATACAGTGCGCGCAGGACATTGCGACCAATGCGGCCGAATCCGTTGATGGCGATACGTAGTGTCATGGCAGTACCTCTGGCAGTTCGAGTGAAACCGGTGGCACAAATGAAGCTTCACTGAAACGGTTTTGTTGTTGGAATTACAAGATTATTCACTGAGCGATAGAAAACAAGCCTTTTTACTGGCAGTATTTTGTTTAAATATACAACGAGTGGTCGGGCAAGCCGCCGCCTCGATGCGCAGGGTCTCTTACACAGGAGCCTAGGCCGCAATCGTTTGGAGGGGAAATGCCTGGTAAACCGCCCTTACCGCTAGCCTGGAGTCCAGTACATGCACCCGCGCATCCTTGAGGTCACCCAACGGCTGATCGAACGCAGCCGTGCCACCCGTGAACGCTACCTGCAGCTGATTCGCGGCGCGGCCAGTGACGGACCCATGCGGGCCAGCCTGCAGTGCGCCAACTTCGCCCATGGCGTGGCCGGGTGTGGCGCCGACGACAAGCAGAGCCTGCGCCTGATGAATGCCGCCAACGTGGCCATCGTCTCGGCCTACAACGACATGCTCTCGGCGCACCAGCCGTATGTGCATTTCCCTGAGCAGATCAAGAAGGCCCTGCGCGAAGTTGGCTCCGTCGGCCAGTTCGCTGGCGGTGTGCCGGCCATGTGCGATGGTGTGACCCAGGGGGAGCCAGGCATGGAACTGGCCATCGCCAGCCGTGAAGTGATCGCCATGTCCACTGCGGTGGCGCTGTCGCACAACATGTTCGACGCTGCGCTGATGCTGGGTATCTGCGACAAGATCGTCCCCGGCTTGATGATGGGCGCGCTGCGCTTCGGTCACCTGCCCACCATTTTCGTGCCGGGCGGGCCAATGGTTTCCGGCATCTCCAACAAGCAGAAGGCCGATGTGCGCCAGCGCTATGCCGAGGGCAAGGCCAGCCGTGAGGAGCTGCTGGAGTCGGAGATGAAGTCCTACCACAGCCCAGGCACTTGCACCTTCTACGGCACCGCCAACACCAACCAGCTGGTGATGGAAGTGATGGGCCTGCACTTGCCGGGAGCTTCGTTCGTCAACCCCTATACGCCGCTTCGCGACGCGCTTACCGCCGAGGCCGCGCAGCAAGTGACGCGCATGACCAAGGCCAGTGGCAGCTTCATGCCGCTGGGCGAGATCGTTGACGAAAAATCGCTGGTAAACTCCATCGTCGCCCTGCATGCCACCGGGGGCTCGACCAACCACACCCTGCACATGCCGGCGATCGCCCAGGCGGCAGGCATCCAGCTCACCTGGCAGGACATGGCCGACCTGTCCGAAGTGGTGCCGACGCTGTCCCACGTCTACCCCAATGGCAAGGCCGACATCAACCACTTCCAGGCCGCCGGTGGCATGTCCTTCCTGATCCGTGAGCTGCTCGATGCCGGCTTGCTGCACGAAGACGTCAACACCGTCGCCGGCCACGGATTGCGCCGTTATACCCAGGAACCGTTCCTGGACAACGGCAAGCTGGTCTGGCGCGAAGGCCCGCAGCAGAGTCTGGACGAGACCATCCTGCGCCCGGTGGCACGGCCGTTCTCGGCCGAAGGCGGCCTGCGGGTGATGGAAGGCAACCTTGGGCGTGGCGTGATGAAAGTGTCCGCAGTGGCCCCTGAGCATCAGGTCGTCGAGGCCCCGGCCCGGGTGTTCCAGGACCAGCAGTCGCTGGCCGATGCGTTCAAGGCCGGCGAACTGGAGTGCGACTTCGTGGCAGTGGTGCGCTTCCAGGGGCCGCGTTGCAACGGCATGCCGGAGCTGCACAAGCTGACGCCGTTCCTCGGTGTGCTGCAGGACCGCGGCTACAAAGTCGCACTGGTCACCGATGGGCGCATGTCAGGCGCATCGGGCAAGATCCCGGCCGCCATCCACGTGTGCCCTGAAGCCTTTGATGGTGGACCGCTGGCGCGGGTGCGCGATGGTGATATCGTGCGGGTCGATGGTGTCGAAGGCACGCTGCAGCTCAAGGTGTCGGCCGAGGAATTGGCCAGCCGCGACCTGCCGCCTGCGCCACAGGGCAACGACCTGGGCTGTGGGCGCGAGCTGTTCGGCTTCATGCGCATGGCGTTCAGCTCGGCCGAGCAGGGCGCCAGCGCCTTTACCTCGGCCCTGGAGAACCTCAAATGACGGACCTGCTGGTTGGCGACATCGGTGGCACCAATGCCCGTTTTGCGTTGTGGCGTGACAACCAGCTGCACCAGGTGAAGGTCTTCGCCACTGCTGACTACACCAGCCCGGAGCAGGCCATCGAAGCTTACCTGCACGGCCAAGGCATCGCCCGTGGCGGGCTGTCGGCGGTGTGCCTGGCGGTGGCCGGGCCGGTCGACGGTGATGAGTTTCGCTTTACCAACAATCATTGGCGGCTGAGCCGCAGCGCATTCTGCAAGACGTTGCAGGTTGAACAGTTGCTGCTGATCAATGACTTCACGGCGATGGCCTTGGGCATGACCCGCCTGCAAGAGGACGAGGTGCGCCAGGTCTGCCCCGGCAAGGCCGACCCGGCGCGACCTGCACTGGTGATCGGCCCGGGTACCGGCCTTGGCGTCGGCAGCCTGCTGCGCCTGGGTGAGCAGCATTGGCTGGCGCTGCCCGGTGAGGGAGGGCATGTCGACTTGCCGGTGGGCAATGCCCGTGAAGCGGCGATCCATCAGCAGATTCATGGGCAGATTGGCCATGTCAGCGCTGAAACCGTGCTCAGCGGTGGTGGCCTCGTGCGTTTGTACCAGGCTATCTGTGCGTTGGACGGTGATACCGTACGGCACAAGACACCAGCAGAAATTACCGATGCCGCCCTGAGTGGTGAGCCACGGGCATTGGCAGTGATCGAACAGTTCTGCCGCTTCCTGGGGCGCGTGGCAGGTAACAATGTACTGACCCTGGGTGCACGCGGTGGGGTTTATATTGTTGGCGGCGTGATTCCGCGGTTTACCGAACTGTTCATGCGTAGCGGGTTCGCTGCAAGTTTTGCCGACAAGGGCTGCATGAGCGGGTACTTCGCGGATGTGCCGGTGTGGCTGGTGACGGCAGAGTTTTCTGGACTGCTGGGCGCCGGCGTGGCATTACAGCAGGCTCTGGATCATTGATAGGGGGCCGCTTTGCGGCCCTCACAGCAGGCAAAAGACCTGTGACAACAAGAGGGCGGGATACCTTGAGCACTGCCGGAAAATCGATCCTGATGGCCGACGACGATCAGGAAATCCGCGAGCTGTTGCAAACCTACCTGAGTCGCGCCGGTTTCCAGGTGCACGCCGAAGCCGATGGCCAGGGTTTTCGCCACGCTCTGGAAAACACTCACTGCGATCTGGTCATTCTCGATGTGATGCTGCCCGACGAGGACGGCTTCAGCCTGTGTCGCTGGGTGCGCCAGCACCCGCGCCAATCGCGGGTGCCGATCATCATGCTGACCGCCAGCTCCGACGAGGCCGACCGGGTCATCGGTCTTGAGCTCGGTGCGGACGATTATCTGGGCAAGCCGTTCAGCCCGCGGGAACTGCAGGCGCGAATCAAGGCGCTGCTGCGTCGAGCGGAATTCGGCCAAGCCGCCCCAGCCAGCGCGGTACTGGCCTTCGACGACTGGCGCCTGGACACGGTCAGCCACCGCCTGTTCCACCGCGATGGCGAAGAGGTGATCCTCTCCGGTGCCGATTTTGCCTTGCTCAAGCTGTTTCTCGATCACCCTCAGCAGATCCTCGACCGCGATACCATCGGCAACGCTACCCGTGGCCGTGAGCCAATGCCGCTGGACCGTATCGTTGACATGGCGGTCAGCCGCCTGCGTCAGCGTCTGCGCGACACCGACAAACCGCCACGGCTGATCCGCACTGTGCGTGGCAGTGGCTACCTGCTGGCTGCGCATGTCTGCTGTGCTTCCTGAGCGGCGCTGGCGCCTGCTGCCGCGCTCGCTGCTGGGGCGTATGCTGCTGCTGACCTTGCTGGTGGTGCTGCTGGCGCAGGGCTTGTCCAGCGTCATCTGGGTCACGCAGTTACGTGCCAGCCAGCTGCAAGGCTTGCGTGCCAGTGCCGGCAGCCTGGCCCATTCGATGAGTGCCAGCGTCAGTTATTTCCGTTCTTTGCCGGTGGCCTATCGGCCGATGGTACTGGACCAGTTGCGCAGCATGGGCGGTACGCGTTTTTTCGTGTCGCTCAACGACAAGCCGCTGGACATGCCGGTATTGCCAATCACGCCGCGCAAGCAGGCAGTGATTGATGTGTTCCAGCAGGTACTGCATGAGCGGCTGGGCGCGCAGATGGATATTTCCGTCGAGTTCGTCGCCCCCGATGACCTGCGCATCTTCAACAGCGGCCTGAAGCTCGATGAGCTGCCGCGTTCCTGGGCGCATTACTCGCTGACCCTGGAGCCACTCAACCCGCCTGTACTGGTCACGCAGCTTCGCCTGGGCGAGGGCGAGTGGCTGTACATCGCTTCGTTGCTGCCTGAGCCTTACACCAGCCTTGAAGCCGAGCGCCTGCCACGCCAGCAGATCGGCTTCATCGTCCTGACCACCGCTTTGCTGCTGCTGTTCATCGGCCTGCTGGTGCACTGGCAGAGCTGGCCACTCAAGCGCTTGGCGCGGGCCGCGCGGGATCTGTCGCTGGGCGCCGATGTGGCTCCAGTGCCCGAGGGCGGTGGCAGCGAGGTGGTCGAGGTCGGGCGTGCGTTCAACAGTATGCGTGAACGTATCAGCCGCTACCTCACCGAGCGCAGCCAGTTGTTCAGCGCCATTTCCCATGACCTTCGCACGCCCATTACCCGGCTGCGGCTACGTGTTGAACTGCTGGAAGATGAGCGCATGCAGGCCAAGTTCAGCCAGGATCTGGATGAGCTGGAGCTGTTGGTCAAAGGCGCTTTGCAATGCGTGAAAGACACTGACATCCACGAGAATATCGAGCCGGTCGATCTCAACCAGGTATTGGAGATTCTCGCCGAGCCGTATCTGGGGGATGGCCGCATCACCGTCGAAGGCCAGGCCCTGGCGCCGTACCCCGGCAAACCACTGGCCTTGCGCCGCTGCATCGGCAACCTGATAGACAATGCCATCAAGTACGGCAAGCGGGCTCGTCTGCGCATCATCGACAGCGCGGAGGGCTTTGTCCTGCAGGTGGACGACCACGGGCCGGGTGTGCCACAGCAGCGGCTTGAGCAGGTGTTCGAGCCGCATTTCAGGCTGGCCGGGCAGCAGCAGGGGTATGGCTTGGGCTTGGGGATTGCACGCAACATTGCCCATAGTCACGGTGGTGAGGTGAGCCTGCTCAATTTGCGCGAGGGTGGGTTACGCGTGACTCTTCATCTGCCGCGCGGCACTGAGTGAACGTGTGTCACTGATCGGTGACATAACCCCAAGCCTTCGTGACATCCCAGCCAGGACGGCTGGCTAGAATCTGCAAACCTCACACAGGGAAGAAGCAGGAGCATGGACTACATCGATTCCCCGGAACATAACGCCTGGCTCACAAGCGAGGGCCAGCGGCTGCTCTCCTTCGCCAAAGCCTCGCAAGTCGCCGAAGGTTTCAGCAATCTCGACGCCCGTGGCAAGCTGCCCCCCACGGCTGTCGCTGAAACCATGAACACCGCGCGCATGACCCACAGCTTCGCCCTGGCCCACCTTAATGGGGAGCCAGGCTGCCTGGGATTGGTGGAGCATGGTGTGCAGGCCTTGTGCGGGCCTTTGCGCGACGCCAGGTACGGCGGTTGGTTCGCCCGCCCATACGGCCTGGGCGACAGCGGCAAGGCGGCTTACCTGCATGCCTTCGTCGCGCTTGCCGCCAGCTCTGCCGTAGTGGCGGGCGCTTCGGGAGCACAGGGGTTGCTGGCGCAGGCGATACGGGTCATCGAGGAGCGTTTCTGGAGTGAGGAAGAGGGTGCGATGCGCGAGTCCTTCTCCAGCGACTGGCAGCAGCCTGAAGCCTATCGCGGCGCCAATAGCAACATGCACGCCACTGAGGCCTTCCTCGCCCTGGCAGATGTGACGGGCGATGTACTTTGGCTGGAGCGCGCCCTGCGTATCGTCGAGCGCATCATTCACGGCCATGCTGGCGCCAGTGGTTACCAGGTGGTCGAACATTTCGATGTGCACTGGCAACCACTGCCCGACTACAACCAGGACAATCCCGCAGATCACTTCCGCCCATACGGCACAACGCCTGGCCATGCGTTCGAGTGGTCCCGACTGGTCCTGCACCTTGAGGCTGCGCGACGTCAGTCAGGGCTTCCTGCCCCGGCATGGCTGCTGGCCTGCGCGCGGGGCCTGTTCGCCAACGCCTGCAAGCATGCCTGGAGCATCGATGGTGCCGAGGGCATCGTCTACACCTTGGGCTGGGACAATCAGCCCAGAGTGCGCGAGCGCCTGCACTGGGTGCATGCCGAAGCCTGCGCCAGCGCCGCAGCGCTGCTGCGGCGAACCGGCGAGCAGCAGTACGAGCAATGGTACCGGCGCTTCTGGACGTTCATCGGCACTCATTTCATCGACCGCGCAGCCGGAAGCTGGCACCACGAACTCGACCCGGACAATCAGCCCGCGGCGACGATCTGGGCAGGCAAGCCAGACCTCTATCACGCCTTCCAGGCTGTACTGCTGCCAACGCTGCCCCTGGCGCCCAGCCTGGCGAGCGCACTGGCGCGCAATGTAACCAAACGATGACATTCACGCATCGCTTCGTTACCTGACGCAGCGGGCACTCTGATTAGACTCCATGCAATGCAAGCGCTCGACTTGCCCGGCATAACAACAAGAAAGGTATTCCGATGAATTCGACTCTCCGCCTCGCTGCCGCGATCTCCTTCGCCTCCCTGTTCCCGCTCAGTGCCTTCGCCGCCGACTCCAAAGGCAGTGTCGAAGTGGTTCACTGGTGGACATCCGGTGGTGAAAAAGCGGCAGTCGATGTGCTCAAGGCCCAGGTCGAGAAGGATGGCTTCACCTGGAAGGATGGTGCGGTTGCCGGCGGTGGTGGCGCCACGGCCATGACCGTGCTCAAGAGTCGCGCCGTGGCCGGTAACCCGCCTGGCGTTGCCCAGATCAAGGGGCCGGACATTCAGGACTGGGCTGCCACCGGCCTGCTGGACCCGGATGTGCTCAAGGATGTGGCCAAGCAAGAGAAGTGGGATTCGTTGCTCGACAAGAAAGTCGCCGACACCGTCAAGTACGAAGGTGACTACGTGGCCGTGCCGGTGAACATCCACCGCATCAACTGGCTGTGGATCAACCCCGAAGTGTTCAAAAAGGCTGGCATCGACAAGGCGCCGACCACCCTCGACGAATTCTACGCCGCCGCCGACAAACTCAAGGCCGCCGGCTTCATCCCGCTCGCCCACGGCGGCCAGCCATGGCAGGACAGCACGGTGTTCGAGAGTGTGGTGCTGTCGGTGATGGGGGCAGACGGTTACAAGAAAGCGCTGGTCGACCTCGATGAAGCCACGCTGACCGGGCCGCAGATGGTCAAGTCGCTGACCGAGCTGAAGAAGGTCGCCACCTACATGGACCCTGACGGCAAAGGCCAGGACTGGAACCTGGAAGCGGCCAAAGTCATCAATGGCAAGGCCGGCATGCAGATCATGGGCGACTGGGCCAAGAGCGAGTGGACCTTGGCCAAGAAGACCGCCGGCAAGGACTACCAGTGCGTCGCGTTCCCAGGCACCGACAAGGCCTTCCTGTACAACATCGACTCGCTGGTGGTGTTCAAGCAGAACGACGAGGGCACGGCCGCTGGCCAGCAGGACATCGCCAAAAAGGTGCTTGGCCAGGACTTCCAGAAGGTCTTCAGCATCAACAAAGGCTCCATTCCCGTGCGTAACGACATGCTCGCGGACATGGGCACCTATGGCTTCGACGCTTGCGCCCAGACTTCTGCCAAGGACTTCATGGCCGACGCCAAAACCGGCGGCCTGCAGCCGAGCATGGCGCACAACATGGCCACCACGCTGGCCGTGCAGGGCGCTTTCTTCGATGTGGTCACCAACTACATCAACGATCCCAAGGCCGACCCTGCCGATGCAGCGAAAAAGCTGGCGGCGGCGATCAGATCGGCCAAGTAACCAAGCTCAAGGCAGGCACGATTGCTCTTGTAGGAGCGGCCTTGTGTCGCGAAAGGACCGCGAAGCGGTCCCCAGGCCTGCAAGCCAGGTTCGACGGTCTGTCTTTATTCTCGAGCCCCTGGGGCTGCTGCGCAGCCCTTTCGCGACGCAAGGCCGCTCCTACAGCAGATGGGCAGTGCCTTCAAGGTGAATCATGACTACAGCAACCGCCCGACTGCGGGCCTCTCCCCTGGACGCGCTGCAGCGCTGGCTACCCAAGCTGGTGCTGGCACCAAGCATGTTCATCGTCCTGGTGGGCTTTTACGGCTACATCCTGTGGACGTTCGTCCTGTCATTCACCACCTCGACCTTCCTGCCAACTTACAAGTGGGCGGGCCTTGCGCAATACGCCAGGCTGTTCGACAACGACCGCTGGTGGGTAGCCAGCAAGAACCTGCTGGTGTTCGGCGGGCTGTTCATCGGTATCAGCCTCGCCATCGGCGTACTACTGGCGGTGCTGCTCGACCAGCGCATCCGCCGCGAAGGTTTCATCCGCACGGTCTACCTGTACCCGATGGCCTTGTCCATGATCGTCACCGGTACCGCCTGGAAGTGGCTGCTCAACCCTGGCATGGGGCTGGACAAGCTGTTGCGTGACTGGGGCTGGGAGGGGTTTCGCCTGGACTGGCTGATCGACCCCGACCGAGTGGTGTACTGCCTGGTGATCGCCGCCGTTTGGCAAGCCTCGGGCTTCATCATGGCGATGTTTCTGGCCGGCCTGCGCGGGGTCGACCAGTCGATTATCCGTGCTGCGCAGATGGATGGCGCAAGCCTGCCACGCATCTACTGGACTGTCGTGCTGCCAAGCCTGCGCCCGGTGTTCTTCAGTTCGCTGATGATCCTCTCGCACATTGCGATCAAGAGCTTCGACCTGGTGGCCGCAATGACCGCTGGTGGCCCGGGCTACTCGTCCGACCTGCCGGCGATGTTCATGTATTCGTTCACCTTCAGCCGCGGCCAGATGGGCATGGGCTCGGCCAGCGCCATCCTCATGCTCGGGGCGATCCTGGCGATCCTCGTGCCTTACCTGTACTCGGAGCTGCGGAGCAAACGCCATGCATAGCCCTGTCGACAAACCGGTGCCGAGCATCAGCCGCATCGCCATTCACACTGTGTTGCTGATGGCCGTGCTGCTTTACCTGGTGCCCTTGGTGGTGATGCTGCTGACCAGCTTCAAGACCCCGGAGGACATCAGTACGGGTAACCTGCTGAGCTGGCCGACCGTAGTCAGCGGCATCGGCTGGGTCAAGGCCTGGGGCACGGTCAGCGGGTACTTCTGGAACTCGATCATGATCACCGTACCGGCGGTGCTGATTTCGACCGCCATCGGTGCGCTCAACGGCTATGTGCTGTCGATGTGGCGTTTCCGCGGGTCGCAGCTGTTTTTTGGCCTGCTGCTGTTCGGTTGCTTCCTGCCGTTCCAGACCGTGCTGCTGCCAGCATCGTTCACCCTTGGCAAGTTGGGCCTGGCCAGCACCACCAGTGGCCTTGTGCTGGTGCATGTAGTCTACGGCCTGGCCTTCACCACGCTGTTCTTCCGCAACTTCTACGTGAGTATTCCCGATGCGCTGGTCAAGGCCGCACGCCTTGACGGTGCCGGGTTCTTCACCATTTTTCGCCGCATCATCCTGCCGATGTCGACACCGATCATCATGGTCTGCCTGATCTGGCAGTTCACCCAGATCTGGAACGACTTCCTGTTCGGCGTGGTGTTCTCCAGCGGCGACTCGCAACCGATCACCGTGGCCCTGAACAACCTGGTCAACACCAGTACCGGGGCCAAGGAATACAACGTCGACATGGCGGCGGCGATGATCGCCGGCCTGCCAACCCTGCTGGTCTATGTGGTGGCAGGCAAGTATTTCGTTCGCGGGCTCACAGCCGGCGCCGTCAAGGGGTAAGTCATGGCAACGCTTGAACTTCGTAATGTGAACAAGACCTACGGCAGCGGCCTGCCGGACACCCTAAAGGACATCCAGCTGTCGATCAAAGACGGCGAATTCCTGATATTGGTCGGCCCTTCGGGTTGCGGTAAATCGACTTTGATGAACTGCATCGCAGGCCTTGAGAACATCACCGGTGGCGCGATTCTCATCGATGACCAGGATGTCAGCGGCATGAGCCCCAAGGATCGTGATATCGCCATGGTGTTCCAGTCCTACGCGCTGTACCCGACCATGAGCGTGCGCGAGAACATCGAATTTGGCCTGAAGATCCGCAAGATGCCCCAGGCTGCCATCGACGAGGAAGTGGCGCGTGTGGCCAAGCTGTTGCAGATCGAACACCTGCTTTCACGCAAGCCGGCGCAATTGTCCGGTGGCCAGCAGCAGCGGGTGGCGATGGGCCGCGCGTTGGCGCGGCGGCCGAAGATCTATCTGTTCGACGAGCCGCTGTCCAACCTCGACGCCAAGCTGCGCGTCGAGATGCGCACGGAAATGAAACTGATGCACCAGCGACTCAAGACCACCACGGTGTATGTCACCCACGACCAGATCGAGGCCATGACCCTGGGCGACAAGGTTGCGGTGATGAAGGACGGCATCATTCAGCAGTTCGGTACCCCGCAGCAGATCTACAACGACCCGGCCAATCAGTTCGTTGCCAGCTTCATCGGCTCGCCGCCAATGAACTTCATACCGGTACGCCTGGCCAGGCAGGATGGGCGCCTGCTGGCCCTGCTCGACAGCGGCCAGGCGCGTTGCGAGCTGCCGTTGGGCGTGGCCGGTGACGAGCTGGACGGGCGCGAGATCATCCTTGGTATCCGCCCGGAGCAGATCAGCCTGGGTACGGGGGAGGGCAACGGCCTGCCGGGCATTCGCGCCGAGGTCCAGGTAACCGAGCCCACCGGGCCGGACCTGCTGGTGTTCGTCACCCTGAACCAGACCAAAGTGTGCTGCCGCCTGGCGCCGGATGTGGCGTGCCGGGTCGGTGACAGCCTGAACCTGCAGTTCGACCCGGCACGGGTGCTGCTGTTTGACGCCGCCAGCGGCGAACGCCTGGACTTGAATACTGCCAACGCTTCAGTGAAGGACAACGTGACTCACCTCAAGAGCCGTTGAAACGTCGATACCATCAATAAGAAAAAGAGGACGCAAAGGGATGGAACAGCGCAATCGCATAAGGACCTTGGGCTCGCTGGCCCTGCTGGCCATGGTTGGGAGTAGCGGGGTGCAGGCCGCCGAGGCCTTCTCCAGCGAGTCGAAATGGATGACCGGCGACTGGGGCGGTACTCGCACCGAACTGCTGGAAAAAGGCTATGACTTCACCCTCGACTATGTGGGCGAGGTCGCCGGTAACCTCAATGGTGGCTACAACGACGACAAGACCGCACGCTACAGTGACCAGTTCGCCCTCGGCGCGCACCTGGACCTGCAGAAGATCTTTGGCTGGCACGATGCCGAATTCAAGCTGGCAATCACCGAGCGCAGTGGCCGCAACCTCTCCAATGACCGCATCAGCGACCCCCGTGCCGGGCAGTTCAGTTCGGTGCAGGAGGTATGGGGGCGCGGCCAGACTTGGCGTCTTACCCAGATGTGGGTCAAGCAGAAGTACTTTGACGGTGCCCTGGATGTGAAATTCGGCCGTTTCGGCGAGGGCGAGGACTTCAACAGCTTCCCTTGCGACTTCCAGAACCTGGCCTTCTGCGGATCGCAGGTGGGCAACTGGGTCGGCGGCATCTGGTACAACTGGCCGGTCAGCCAGTGGGCGCTGCGGGTCAAGTACAACATCACGCCAGAGTTCTTCGTGCAGGTCGGCGCGTTCGAGCAGAACCCCTCCAACCTGGAAACCGGCAACGGCTTCAAGCTCAGCGGCAGCGGCACCAAGGGTGCGATCCTGCCGGTGGAGGCAGTCTGGTCGCCCAAAGTCAACGGCCTGCCGGGCGAGTACCGCCTGGGCTATTACTACAGCACGGCTGATGCCGA
The DNA here is from genome assembly GCF_016406145.1 of Pseudomonas putida. Classification (NCBI taxonomy): domain Bacteria; kingdom Pseudomonadati; phylum Pseudomonadota; class Gammaproteobacteria; order Pseudomonadales; family Pseudomonadaceae; genus Pseudomonas; species Pseudomonas putida. The sequence goes on along the minus strand of NZ_CP066306.1, from coordinate 4,637,782 downwards.
AGACGTCTACGAGGACGTCAATGGCAACCCGCAAGGGATCAGCGGCGCCGGCTTCAAATCACACTCCAGCAAGCACGGCTGGTGGGTGGTTGCGCAGCAGCAAGTCACCGCCCACGGCGGCGACGTCAGCCGCGGTCTCAGCTTGTTCGCCAACTTCACCGTGCACGACAAGGCCACCAACGTGGTCGACAACTACCAGCAGGTGGGGTTGGTCTACAAAGGTGCCTTCGATGCCCGGCCCAAGGATGATATCGGCTTTGGTGTCGCCCGCATTCACGTCAACGATGATGTGAAGAAGCGCGCCGAACAGCTTAACGCCCAGAGCGGCATCAATGACTACGACAACCCGGGCTTCGTGCCTTTGCAGCGCACCGAGTACAACGCCGAGCTCTATTACGGCTTCCATGTGACCAACTGGCTGACCGTGCGCCCGAACCTTCAGTACATCAAGAGCCCGGGTGGCGTGGATGAGGTGGACAACGCGCTGGTCGCAGGGTTGAAGATTCAGTCGTCATTCTGAGCACATTTGTTGTAAATTTACGCCAATCCAAAAACGGCTCCCGGCATCCACTGGCTTGCAGTGGTTGTCGGGGATAGGCCGAGACAGCGCTATCTCAAACAACAAGAGCCTGGAACCATGCCTGAACATCCGCTACATCGCTTCTTTTCCGCACAGAGGCCCAGGCCGACATTCGAGTGGGAGCGTTACCAGCAGCGCGATGTGCTGATCATTGACCACCCCCGTTGCCAGGCGGTGTTCAGCCGCCAGGGCGCACAGTTGCTGCACTTCCAGCCGGCCGGTGAGCGTCCCTGGTTGTGGTGCGCCGAGCAGTGGCCGCAGGTGGGGGCAATCCGTGGCGGCGTGCCGGTGTGCTGGCCGTGGTATGGCCGCCACCCCAGCGAGGACCTGTGGCCTGCCCACGGCTGGGCGCGGCTGCTGGATTGGAAGCTGGTGGACAGCCGGGAGGACGAGGAGGGCGTGAGCCTGAAGTGGCGCCTGGACTTGTGCGACTGGCAGGTCGATCTGCATGCCCGTCTGGGCAGCCGCATGGAGCTGAGCCTGAGTACCGAGCACCAGGACAGCGAACCATGCCAGTTGAGCCATGCACTGCTGGCCTACTGGCGTATCAGTGACGTTTCCGAGATAGCGCTGTCCGGGCTTGAAGATATTGAGGGCTATGACCGTCTGAGCCGGCAAGCCTGCCGCGAGGAGGGTGCATTGAAGCTCAAGGGCGGCTGCCAGAAAGTCTACCCCGGCACGCCGCGCGTGCAGTTGCAGGACCCGGCCTGGCAGCGTGAACTGTGCATCGATACGGGTGACAGTGACGATACCGTGGTGTGGCACCCAGGCAACCGCCCCTTGATGGGTGTGAGCGGGCGCGAGAGCCAGGGCTTCGTTTGCGTCGAGGCGGCCAGCGGCAGTGGCGAAGGCTTGAGCCTGGCGCCGGGGCAGCGCGCTCATTTACGGCTGCAGGCACACCGGCTCAGCTGAGTTCGTCATCCTCGATCGGGTAGCGGCTGGCGTTGAGGCTTTCCTTGATCTTGCGCAGGTGGGGCTGGAAGTCCACACCACGGCGCAGGGTCATCCCCGTGGCCAGCACGTCGAGCACGGTAAGCTGGATGATCCGCGACGTCATCGGCATGTAGATGTCGGTGTCTTCCGGCAGCGGGATGTGCAGGCTCAGGCTGCACGCCTGGGCCAAGGGTGAGCCGGCGGCGGTCAGGCCGAGCACCGAGGCGCCGTTCTCACGGGCCAGGCGCGCCACCTCCACCAGTTCGCGGGTGCGCCCGGTGTAGGAGATGATCACGAACAAATCGCCCGTGTGAGCCACCGAAGCCAGCATGCGCTGCATCAGCACGTCGGCGTGGGCCGAGACGGCGAGGTTGAAACGGAAAAACTTGTGTTGGGCGTCCAGGGCTACCGGGGCAGAAGCGCCAAGGCCGAAGAAGTGGATCTGCCGGGCCTGGATCATCATGTCCACGGCGCGGCTCACCTGCTGCGGGTCAAGCTGCTGGCAGGCGCTGTCGAGCGAGGCGATGGCACTGGCAAAGATTTTCTGGGTGTAGGCTGCAGGATCGTCATCGGCCTCGACGGCGCGGCTCACATAGGCAGCGCCACTGGCCAAACTCTGCGCCAGTTGCAGCTTGAGCTCGGGGTAACCGCTGACACCGAACGAGCGGCAGAAACGGTTCACGGTCGGTTCGCTGACCTTGGCCGCCTGGGCCAGTGCGGCAATGCTGAAACGGGTGGCTTGTTGCGGGTTGAGCAGGATGACTTCGGCGACTTTGCGTTCGGCCTTGTTCAGCTCGTCGAGGCGTCCCTGGATCTGCTCCAGGAGGTTTCGCACGCGGTCCATGGGTGTGTCCTTGGGTCGGGAAGACAGCCGGCTGGCGAAGCAGCAGGCTTTTTGCACGGTCGTCTATCGTACTGTCGGTACGGGTGGCGCACCACTTATCTGTAACGTTTGTGTGTAATGTTGTGGTTTTTACTACATTTTCTCTTGAAAACCGTATGTGAAAGCGGTATTCCTAGGCCAACTTTAGGAAAGAACCAACATCATGGCTGCGATCAGTGTTGAACCTTGCACCTTTGCCCTGTTCGGCGCCTTGGGCGACCTGGCATTGCGCAAGCTGTTTCCTGCGCTCTACCAGCTCGACCGCGCCAATTTGCTGCATGCCGATACTCGCTTGCTGGCGCTGGCCCGCGAGCCTGGCAGCGTGCAGGAGCACCTGAATACCATCGAGGCTCATCTGCGCAAACACGTGGCGGAGGCCGATCTGGAGCCTGCGGCGCTGGGGCGTTTTCTGGCGCGTCTGAGTTACCAGCACCTGGACTTCCTGCAGCCTGAGGGCTACCAGGCCCTGGCCGAGCAGGCACCTGCCGAGCTGCCGTTGATTGCCTATTTCGCCACCGCGGCGGCCGTGTATGGCGCGATATGCGAAAACCTCGACAAGGCGGGCCTCGCTGCGCGCACCCGGGTGGTGCTGGAAAAGCCCATCGGGCACGATCTTGAGTCATCGCGCCGGGTGAACGACGCCGTGGCGCGGTTCTTCCCGGAAAGCCGTGTTTACCGCATCGACCATTACCTGGGCAAGGAGACGGTGCAGAACCTGATCGCCCTGCGCTTCGCCAACAGCCTGTTCGAAACCCAGTGGAACCAGAACTCCATCTCCCACGTGGAAATCACCGTGGCCGAGAAGGTCGGCATCGAAGGCCGCTGGGGCTATTTCGACAAGGCCGGGCAGCTGCGCGACATGATTCAGAATCACCTGCTGCAGCTGTTGTGCCTGATCGCTATGGATCCGCCCAGCGAGCTGTCGGCCGACAGCATCCGCGATGAGAAGGTCAAGGTGCTCAAAGCCCTTGCGCCGATCACCGGCGAGGGCTTGAGTACCCGCGTGGTGCGCGGCCAGTACATTGCCGGCTACAGCGACGGCAAGCCGGTGCCGGGTTACCTGGAAGAAGACAACGCCAACGCCCAGAGCGACACGGAAACTTTCGTCGCCCTGCGTGCCGACATTCGTAACTGGCGCTGGTCGGGCGTACCGTTCTACCTGCGTACCGGTAAGCGCATGCCGCAGAAGCTGTCGCAGATCGTCATCCACTTCAAGGAGACGCCGCACTATATCTTCGCCCCGGAGCAACGTTTGCAGGTCGGCAACAAACTGATCATCCGCCTGCAACCGAGTGAAGGCATTTCTTTGCGGGTGATGACCAAGGAGCAGGGCCTGGACAAAGGCATGCAACTGCGCAGCGGCCCCTTGCAATTGAATTTTTCCGACACCTGGCGCACCGCGCGGATTCCGGATGCCTACGAACGCCTGCTGCTCGAGGTGATGCGCGGCAACCAGAACCTGTTCGTGCGCAAGGATGAAATCGAATATGCCTGGAAGTGGTGCGACCAGTTGATCGCGGGCTGGCAAAGCGCCGGCGATGCGCCCAAGCCGTATGCGGCTGGGTCCTGGGGGCCGATGAGCTCGATCGCACTGATTACACGGGATGGGAGGGCGTGGTATGGGGATATCTGAATTGAATTTGCCGACATCGGTCAAGGCGCATCAGCTGAATGATGCCCGCGTACTTTCGGCAACATTGGCGGCTGATGTGGCCGAGCGCTTGCGCGCAGCCATCGCCGCGAAAGGGCGGGCTTGCCTGGTGTTGTCCGGTGGCCGCAGCCCGGTGCCGTTCCTGGAGAAGCTGGCGACCGAGGCCCTGGACTGGTCCAAGGTCACCGTCAGCCTGGCCGACGAGCGTTGGGTGCCGGTGGAGCACGCCGACAGCAATGCCGGTTTGCTGGCCCGCCATCTGTTCCAGGGGGGCGCTGCCAAGGCTCGTTTTGTCGGGCTGTATCAGCAGGCCGAGAACCTCGACGCGGCGGCCGCCCAAGCCGACCAGGCATTGGCCGATCTGCCGGCCATCGACGTGCTGGTACTGGGCATGGGCGACGATGGTCATACCGCTTCGCTGTTCCCCGGCAGCCCGAATCTGGCCGAAGGCCTGGACCTGAACAGCACGCGCCGCTGCCTGCCGTTGCTGGCGCCGAGCGTGCCGCACCAGCGCCTTTCGCTAACCCGTTCCCTGCTGGCCAGCGCCGCGTTCATCGCGCTGTCCGTGCAGGGCCCGGGCAAACTCGCTACCCTGCGCGCCGCGCTGGCGGGCAACGACCTCAATGAAATGCCGATTCGCGCCTTTCTTCACGACCCCTTGGACATCTACTGGTGCCCATGAGCAAAGGATCCACTGTCATGACCACCCTTGAACGCCCCCAGCCTCTGCTCTCGATGGCCGAGAAAGCCGCCCGGATCGATGCGATCTGTGGGGCGGCGCGCATCCTGCCGGTGATCACCATCGCCCGTGAGGAAGACATCCTGCCGCTGGCCGATGCCCTGGCCGCTGGTGGTATCCGCACCTTGGAAGTAACCCTGCGCTCGCAGTATGGCCTGAAGGCTATCCAGGTGCTGCGTGAGCAGCGTCCGGAACTGTGTGTCGGCGCCGGCACCGTGCTCGATCGCAGCATGTTTGCAGCGGTTGAAGCCGCTGGCGCGCAGTTTGTCGTTACCCCGGGGATCACCCAGGACATCCTCGAGGCTGGGGTGGACAGCGATATCCCATTGCTGCCGGGCATCAGCACGCCTTCGGAAATCATGATGGGTTATGCGCTGGGTTATCGCCGCTTCAAGCTGTTCCCGGCGGAAATCAGTGGCGGCGTGGCAGCGATCAAGGCCTTTGGTGGCCCGTTCGGTGATATTCGATTCTGCCCTACCGGTGGCGTCAACCCGGCCAACGTGCGCAACTACATGGCGCTGCCTAACGTGATGTGCGTGGGTGGGACCTGGATGCTCGACAGCAGCTGGATCAAGAACGGTGACTGGGCGCGGATCGAAGCATGCAGCGCCGAGGCGATGGCTTTGCTGGACTGAAACTGAATTTGTTGTGTGCTTTACGGCTTATGGGGCGCTTGGTCGGCGCCCTTTTTTTTGCCTGCAGATTTTGTGCTGCTTATGCGGCCCCTATCGCCGGCAAGCCGGCTCCCACGAAGTCATGGGCAGCTCAGATCTTTGTAGGGGGCGGCTTGCCGGCGATAGTGGCCGCACAGGCGAAAAAAAGCCCGCATCAGGGATGCGGGCTCTTGGTCATAAACCTCAGCTTACGCAGCCTTGGCCTCTTGCTGGCTCAGGGAGCGGTTCAGTGCACTGAACAGCGCCTTGAAGCTGGCAGTGGTGATGTTCTCGTCGATGCCTACGCCGTGTACCGGGCGGCCACCGGCCACGCGCAGCTCGATGTAGGCAGCGGCCTTGGCATTGGTGCCGGCACCAATGGCGTGCTCGTTGTAGTCCATGATCTCCACGGCAATCGGCAGGCCGGCTACCAGGGCTTCGAGGGCACCATTGCCCTTGCCGCGCCAGTGCAGGGTAGTCTCGCCTTCACCGGCGACTTCTACTTCCACGGCGCTGTGGCCGTTTTCTTCCTGCAGGCGGTGGCTGACCAGCGCATACGGGCTGTTGGCCTGGAGGTATTCCTTGTGCAGCAGGCTGTAGATCTGCTGCGCGGTCATTTCCAGGCCAAGGCGGTCGGTTTCACCCTGTACCACCTGGCTGAATTCGATCTGCATGCGGCGCGGCAGGCTGATGCCGTACTCCTGCTCGAGCAGATAGGTGATGCCGCCTTTGCCTGACTGGCTGTTGACGCGGATAACCGCCTCGTAGCTGCGGCCGATGTCGGCCGGGTCGATCGGCAGGTACGGCACTTCCCACAGCTCACCGTCCTGCTGCTTGGCGAAGCCCTTGCGGATGGCGTCCTGGTGCGAGCCGGAGAATGCGGTGTGGACCAGGTCGCCGACATACGGGTGACGCGGATGCACCGGCAACTGGTTGCATTCTTCGACCACTTTGCGCACGCCGTCGATGTCGGAGAAGTCCAGTTGCGGGTCGATGCCCTGGGTGTAGAGGTTCAGCGCCAAGGTCACCAGGTCGACGTTGCCGGTGCGCTCGCCGTTGCCGAACAGGCAACCTTCGGCACGGTCGGCGCCGGCCATCAGGCCCAGCTCGGTGGCAGCGATGCCGGTGCCACGGTCGTTGTGGCAGTGCAGGCTGATGATCACGCTGTCGCGGCGGCTGATGTTGCGGCAGAACCACTCGATCTGGTCGGCGTAGATGTTCGGCGTGGCAACTTCCACGGTGGCCGGCAGGTTGAGGATGACCTTGTGCTCAGGCGTCGGGTTCCACACTTCGATGACCGCGTCGCAGACTTCCTTGGCGAACTCAAGCTCAGTGGCGCTGAAGGTTTCCGGCGAGTACTGGAACGTCCACTGGGTTTCCGGCTGCTGGGCGGCGTATTTGACGAACAGTTTGGCCGCGTTCACCGCGATGTCTTTCACGCCTTGCTTGTCCTGGTTGAAGACGATGCGGCGGAACGACGGGCTGGTGGCGTTGTACAGGTGGACGATGGCCTTCTTGGCCCCGCGCAGCGATTCGAAGGTGCGCGCGATCAGGTCTTCACGGGCCTGGGTGAGCACCTGAATGGTGGTGTCGTCCGGGATGTGGCCATCTTCGATCAAGGTGCGCACGAAGTCGAAATCGGTCTGGGAGGCGGACGGGAACGAGGCTTCGATTTCCTTCACGCCAACCTGCACCAAAGTCTTCCAGAACCGCAGCTTCTTCTCCGAGTCCATCGGCTCGATCAGCGACTGGTTGCCATCACGCAGGTCCGAGCTGCACCAGATCGGCGCTTCGGTGATGGTCTTCGACGGCCAGGTACGGTCTGGCAGCTCGATGGTCGGGAAGGCGCGGTACTTCTTCGAAGGGTCTTTGAGCATGGTCATGGAAGCAATCCTTTTGTGTGCGGCCGAGATCGGGCCTGCCGAGCGATAACGAGATGAAGAGGCGAGGCGACGCGATCAGCCTGGTAGTCGGGCGCTGACCAGGCAGAGGCTGCGATGTTGTCGGAGCAGGATGAGGGTGCTGAAGGTTTTCATGCCTTCAACCCTAACCAGTGGGGTGAGGGATGGCAAGCGCTCGCGAAAAATTGAGATAAATGCTTAAAAAAAACCAAATTGCGAGATTTTATGGCTGATATTCATTCGAGGCTTTCAGCTTGTTGCGCTGTATTTTTTGATTGCGCAAATCGAGTTAACGGGGGCGAGTGTGTTGGCCTTCATCGCCGGCAAGCCAGCTCCCAGAAGGGCGAGGGAGCCGGCTTGCCGGCGATGAAGGCGCTACGGCATCAGGGCTGGAACGCACCAATGAAGATCGCCGGATCCACCCGCGCATCATTCAGGCTGACATTCCAGTGCATGTGCGGCCCGGTCGCCCGCCCGGTCGAGCCGACCCTGCCCACCACATCGCCGCGACGCAGTTGCTGCCCCACGTTCACATCAATCTTCGACATATGGCAGAACATACTGATGAAGCCCTGCCCATGGTCGACGAACACCGTGCGGCCGTTGAAGAAATAATCGCCCACCAGAATCACCTTGCCATTGGCCGGTGTCTTGATCGGCGTGCCCGCAGGCACCGCGAAATCCAGCCCCGCATGCGGGTTGCGCTCTTCACCGTTGAAGAAGCGCCGTACGCCGAACTTGCTCGACAGCGGGCCGCTGACCGGCTTGTCGAGGACCAGGTTGCTTGGCAGGTTAGGGCTGAAGCTGCGGTAGGCCTTGATCTGCTCTGCCAGTTCACGGTCGATGCGCTTGAGGTCGGCTGGGTCGGGGTTGACCTGGCGCTTGTTTTTCAGGGTGATGTGCTGCTCGGGGTACTTCTTGTTGCCCACGCTGAAGGGCAGGCTGCGCCCGCCCTGGGACAGCACGGCCGGGCCGGGCTTGTGCGTCAGCGGAATGCCGACGATGGCCAGCCAGGTGTCCTGCTCTTTCACCACCAGCACCGGCTTGCCGTCGAAGCGCGCGCTCGGCGCCGTGGCCGCCGGGCCCAGATCGACCACGGCAACGCCGCCCGGGACGGGCTTGTTCAGAGTGCGGGTGATGTAGCTGGCCTGGGCACCGCCGGCCAGCAACAACAGGGATAGGGCAAGCAGAGGGGCGAACAGGCGGGGCATGTGTCAGTCCAGTAGGGAAAGGGTGACCGGAGTCAGGTGGTTGTCCTCGACCCGCACCTGCAATTCGCCTTCATTCAGGCGGGCAGTCAGGCGCTGGCCATTGCGGGTTTGCTCGGCACTGCGTATGGCCTGGCCACGCTCATCGAGAAGGATGCTGTAGCCGCGTGCCAGGGTCGCCAGCGGGCTAACCACCTGCAGCGTCTGCAACTGGGCCTGAAAGCGCTGGCGGCGGTCTTTGAGCACCTCGCGCATGGCCCGCGGCAGCCGCTCGGCGAGGCTGTCCAGGCGTTGGCTGAGCAGTTTCAGCGTACGCCCCGGATGCTGCGCGGCCAGGCGTGTGTCGAGGCGCGCCAGGCGTTCGCGGCGCTGGTTGAGGCTCTGCAGGAAGGCGCGGCGCAGGCGCATGTCCAGGTCGTCCAGGCGCTGGGCCTGCTGGCGCAAGCGCTCGCCGGGGTGGCGCAGGCGCCGGGTCAGCGATTCCAGGCGCAGGCGATCGTGGGCCAGGCGGTTCTGCATGCGTAGCAGCAGGCGCCGCTGCAATCCTTCAAGGCGCTGCTGCAGCCCGCTGCTGTCGGGGGCCAGTAGCTCGGCGGCGGCAGAGGGCGTAGGGGCGCGGACATCGGCGACAAAATCGCTGATCGATACGTCGGTCTCATGGCCCACAGCGCTGACGATCGGCGTGACGCAGGCCGCTATTGCACGCGCTACGGCTTCTTCGTTGAAGCACCACAGGTCTTCCAGCGACCCGCCGCCACGGGCCAGGATCAGGGCATCGAAACCGAGGCTGTCGGCCAGGCGGATGGCGCGCACGATCTGCGCAATGGCTTCGCGGCCCTGTACCGCTGTGGGGACCAGGTTCAGTTCGACCTGCGGGGCGCGGCGGCCGAACACGCTGATGATGTCGCGGATGACCGCGCCGGTGGGCGAACTGATGATACCGATGCGCTGCGGGTGGGCGGGCAGCGGCCTCTTGCGTTCGGCGCTGAACAGGCCCTCGGCGCCGAGCTTTTCCTTCAGCGCCTCGAATGCCAGGCGCAGGGCGCCGTCACCGGCTGGTTCAACGGTGTCGAGAATCAGTTGGTAGTCGCCGCGGCCTTCGAACAGCGAGACCTTGCCGCGCACACGCACTGCCAGGCCATCACGCAGAGCCTGGCGGACACGTGTGGCGTTCTGCCGGAACAGCGCGCAGCGCACCTGAGCGCCACTGTCCTTGAGGGTGAAGTACATGTGGCCGGAGGCCGGGCGGGCGAGGTTGGATATCTCGCCTTCCACCCAGACGCTGCGGAACACGTCTTCCAGCAGCACACGGGCGCGGCCGTTGAGCTGGCTGACGGTGAGGACCTCGCGGTCCAGGCCGAGTCGTTCGAAGGGGTCTCTGATCATGCCGGGCATCATAAATGACTCGATGCCTGGTTGTCTGTTCTGGCCTCATCGCTGGCAAGCCGGCGCTGAGGCCAGAACAGGCTACCCTGTGCCGGTCTATCACCGGAAATCGCACAATGCTCGCCCAGCTTTCCTTGTCTGTCATCGACTGGCTCCCCATCCTGCTCGCCGTCGCCGCAGCCTACATCGTCTTCGGCATCGCCGGCTTCGGCACCGCGCTGGTCGCCGGCCCGGTCCTCATCCATTTCATGCCGCTGTCACGCATCATCCCGCTACTGGTCCTGCTCGATTTCGTCGCTGCCTTCGGCAACCTGCTGCCGTCGCGCCGCGACGTGGTGCGCGGCGAATTGTTGCGCCTGCTCCCGTGCATGGCCGTTGGCTGCACCCTGGGTGTAGTGTTCCTGCTACACCTGAAATCCGACTTGTTGCTTTTGCTGATGGGCCTGTTCGTCACCGCCTACGCAATTTATGGCCTAGCGGTAAAAGTACGGCCAGCCAGGCTTTCTGGTTTCTGGGCAGTACCGATGGGCACGATCGGCGGCTTGTTCGGTGCATTGTTCGGCAGCGGCGGTTTCCTCTATGCCATTTACCTGAGTGCGCGGCTGGAGGCAAAGGAGCAGGTGCGCGCGACCCAGAGCGCGCTGATCAGCTGCAGCACGGTGGTGCGCCTGTCGTTGTTCCTGATCGCCGGCGTCTATGCCGATACCAGCCTGCTGCTGCTCGCCGCCTGCCTGCTGCCGGTGATGTTCATCGGGCTCTGGGTGGGCCGTCGGCTGACCCTCAAACTGTCGCGCGAAGCATTCGTGCGCCTGGTCACCTGGCTGGTACTGGCCAGCGGCCTGGCGCTGATTGGTCGCTACCTGAGCGCGTGAGCGGTAGAATTACCCGATTACCGCAGTTGGCAGGCCTGTTTGATCCATGAACACCCAGAGCATCATCGTCCCTAAACTTTCCACCGTACCTGTGCACGAGGCCCGCGCCCGGGCCATCCTGCGCTGGCTGGTGCGGGAAAAAGTGGTCGAGGAGCAACTGACCACCTGTGGTCGCACCGGCAACCGCATGGGCCATGCCCTGGCCGAAGGTGCGCGCAAAATCGCCCTGCACCCGCAAAAGCTGCCGTTCGGCGTGCCGGTCAACGGCCTGGAAGTGATGCTCAAGCGCTGCATCTATACCCCCACCGAGGGTTTCCTCGAAGAAGCCGGCTGCCCCGAGTGCCGGCGCGAGGTGGGCGAACCCTTGTTCGAAAGCCTGGAAGAGTGGATGCCGGGGGTGAGTGACAACTTCACCTGCCCGTTGTGCGGCTTCGAGGACGACATCAATGGCTTCATTTACCTGCAGTCATGTGCCTTTTCCAACCTGGGGTTCATCTTCAACAACTGGGGCGAGGCCGGGTTTACCCAGGCCTTTCTCGACAGCTTCGCCGACTGGCTGGACCAGCCGGTGGCGGTGGTGCAGGTAAAACTGCCAGAACGCTGACCGAAGGCCCTTATTTTGCATTGAGCGGCGCGCCGTGGATGAGTATAATGGCGCGCTTCCATTTTTCCCGCCCGGGAGCCCCCGCGATGCTGCGTATCAGCCAAGAAGCCCTGACTTTCGACGATATCCTCCTTGTACCTGGCTACTCCGAGGTACTGCCCAATGAAGTCAGTCTCAAGACCCGTTTGACTCGTGGCATCGAGCTGAACATCCCTCTGGTTTCCGCCGCCATGGATACCGTGACCGAAGCGCGCCTGGCCATTGCCATGGCTCAGGAAGGCGGCATCGGCATCATCCACAAGAACATGACCATCGAACAGCAGGCCGGCGAAGTACGCAAGGTCAAGAAGTTCGAGGCTGGCGTGGTCAAGGACCCGATCACCATCGAAGCCGACGCCACCGTGCGCGACCTGTTCGACCTGACCCGCCTGAACAACATCTCGGGTGTTCCGGTACTGGAGAACGGCGACCTGGTCGGTATCGTCACTTCCCGTGACGTACGCTTCGAAACCCGCCTGGATGCCAAGGTGCGCGACGTGATGACGCCCAAAGAGCGCCTGGTCACCGTGCGCGAAGGCGCCGACAAGAACGAAGTCCGCGAGCTGCTGCACAAGCACCGCCTGGAAAAAGTCCTGATCGTCGACGACAAGTTCAGCCTCAAGGGCATGATGACCGTCAAGGACATCGAAAAAGCCAAGGCCTACCCGCTGGCCAGCAAGGACGACCAGGGTCGCCTGCGCGTCGGCGCTGCCGTCGGCACCGGCAAGGACACCGGCGAGCGCGTCGCCGCCCTGGTAGCTGCTGGCGTTGACGTGGTTGTCGTCGACACTGCCCACGGCCACTCCAAAGGTGTGATCGACCGCGTTCGCTGGGTCAAGGAAACCTACCCGCAAGTTCAGGTGATCGGCGGCAACATCGCTACCGGCGCTGCGGCCAAGGCCCTGGCAGAAGCCGGCGCTGACGCCGTGAAGGTCGGTATCGGCCCAGGTTCGATCTGCACCACCCGTATCGTCGCCGGTGTCGGCGTACCGCAAATCAGTGCGATCGCCAACGTTGCCGCCGCACTGGAAGGCACTGGCGTGCCACTGATCGCCGACGGCGGCATCCGTTTCTCGGGTGACCTGTCCAAGGCCATCGTCGCCGGTGCTTCCTGCGTGATGATGGGTTCGATGTTCGCCGGTACCGAAGAAGCCCCGGGTGAAGTCGAGCTGTTCCAGGGCCGTTCCTACAAGGCCTACCGCGGCATGGGCTCGCTGGGTGCCATGGCACAGGCGCAAGGCTCCTCCGACCGTTATTTCCAGGACTCCTCGGCCGGCGCCGAGAAGCTGGTACCGGAAGGTATCGAAGGCCGCGTACCGTACAAGGGCGCCCTGGCCGCGATCATCCACCAGCTGATGGGCGGCCTGCGTTCGTCCATGGGTTACACCGGCAGCGCAACCATCGAAGAGATGCGCACCAAGCCGGAATTCGTGCGCATCACCGGTGCCGGCATGGCCGAGTCCCACGTGCATGACGTGCAGATCACCAAAGAAGCTCCCAACTACCGGGTCGGCTGAAGCCTCCAGCGGTAAGTAGCAAGCTTCAAGCTCCAAGCGGTAGTTGCGTTGCAGCAGCTACCGCGTTTTCCCCGATCAACTTGCAGCTCGCAGCTAGACGCTTGCAGCTGCACCAGAGATTGAGTCATGGCCCTCGACATTCACGCTCACCGCATCCTGATCCTCGATTTCGGTTCCCAGTACACCCAACTGATCGCCCGCCGCGTGCGTGAGATCGGTGTCTACTGCGAACTGCACCCGTTCGACATGGACGATGAAGCGATCCGCGAATTCAACCCGCGCGGCATCATCCTCGCCGGCGGCCCCGAGTCGGTCCACGAAGCCAACAGCCCGCGTGCACCGCAGGCCGTGTTCGACCTGAATGTACCTTTGCTGGGCATCTGCTACGGCATGCAGACCATGGCCGAGCAGTTGGGTGGCAAGGTCGAAGGTTCGGACCTGCGCGAGTTCGGTTATGCCCGCGTTGACGTGGTCGGCAAGAGCCGCCTGCTCGACGGCATCGAAGACCACGTTGATGGCGACGGCGTACTGGGCCTGGACGTGTGGATGAGCCACGGCGACAAGGTCACCCAGATGCCGGGCAACTTCAACATCCTGGCCAGCACCCCGAGCTGCCCGATCGCCGGCATGTTCGACGACGCGCGCGGCTACTACGGCGTGCAGTTCCACCCGGAAGTGACCCACACCAAGCAAGGCGGTCGCATCCTGTCCCGCTTCGTGCAGGATATCTGTGGCTGTGAAGCCCTGTGGACGCCTTCGAACATCGTCGAAGACGCCATCGCCCAGGTGCGTCAGCAAGTCGGCTCGGCCAACGTCCTGCTGGGCCTGTCTGGCGGTGTCGACTCCTCCGTGGTAGCCGCGCTGCTGCACCGCGCCATCGGCGACCAGCTGACTTGCGTCTTTGTCGACAACGGCCTGCTGCGCCTGCACGAAGGCGACCAGGTGATGGCCATGTTCAAGGAGAACATGGGCGTCAAAGTGATCCGCGCCGATGCCGAGAAGCAGTTCCTCGACAACCTGGAAGGCGAAGCCGACCCGGAGAAGAAGCGCAAGATCATCGGCCGTACCTTCATCGACGTGTTCGATGCCGAAGCCAGCAAACTGGACAACATCCAGTTCCTCGCCCAGGGCACCATCTACCCGGACGTGATCGAGTCGGCCGGCGCCAAGAGCGGCAAGGCCCACGTGATCAAGTCGCACCACAACGTGGGTGGTCTGCCGGAGGAAATGAACCTCAAGCTGGTCGAACCGCTGCGTGAGCTGTTCAAGGACGAAGTGCGCAAGATCGGCCTGGAACTCGGCCTGCCGTACGACATGGTCTACCGCCACCCGTTCCCGGGCCCGGGCCTGGGTGTGCGTATCCTCGGTGAAGTGAAGAAGGAGTACGCCGACATCCTGCGTCGCGCCGACCACATCTTCATCGAAGAGCTGCGCAAGGCCGACTGGTACCACAAGACCAGCCAGGCGTTCGTGGTGTTCCAGCCGGTGAAATCGGTTGGCGTCGTGGGCGACGGCCGTCGCTACGCCTGGGTCGTGGCCCTGCGTGCTGTCGAGACCGTGGACTTCATGACCGCGCGCTGGGCGCACCTGCCTTACGACCTGCTGGAAACCGTCAGCGGCCGTATCATCAACGAAATCGACGGTATCTCGCGCGTGACTTACGACGTGTCGAGCAAGCCGCCGGCCACTATCGAGTGGGAGTGAGTTGAGCCACGAGGGCGCCGCAAGGCGCCCTTGTTGTATCTGGGGATGGCGATGAGCTTCCTGCGACAAGACTTCACTTAATCTTTCGCATTTGCAGGTGTATCGTATTCGCCCTTCATCGCCAGCCGTGCTGGCAGCTTGATTGCGCTTAAACGAGGTACCCGCACCGATGTCCTTCACCCGTCGACAAATGCTCAAGGGCCTCACCGGCCTGGTTGTAGTAGGCCTGGGCGCCGGAGGCGCAGCGCGGTACTGGCTGGGCAAGGTAGAGGACGAGAATGCCGGGCACGACTACGAGCTGATCGCGGCGCCACTGGAGGTCGAGCTTGTGCCCGGCTTCAAGACCGAGGCCTGGGCGTTCGGCCCGTCTGCGCCAGGCACCGAGTTGCGGGTTCGCCAAGGCACCTGGTTGCGGGTACGCTTCATCAACCACCTGCCGGTGGAAACCACCATTCACTGGCATGGCATCCGTCTGCCGCTGGAAATGGACGGTGTGCCGTATGTGTCGCAGTTGCCGGTCAAGCCGGGCGAGTATTTCGACTACAAGTTCCGCGTGCCTGACGCCGGTAGCTACTGGTACCACCCGCACGTCAGCAGCTCTGAAGAACTCGGCCGCGGCCTGGTCGGCCCGCTGATCGTCGAGGAGCGTGAGCCCACCGGTTTTTTGCATGAGCGCACGCTGAGCCTGAAGAACTGGCACGTGGACGAGCAGGGTGCCTGGCTGCCGTTCAGCATCCCCCGCGAAGCGGCGCGCAATGGTACCGCCGGCCGGCTGATCACCATAAATGGCCAGGCTGACTCGGTAACCGAATTACCGGCCGGGCAGGTGGTGCGCCTGCGTCTGCTCAACCTGGACAACACCTGGACCTACCGCCTGAACCTCAAGGGCGGCAATCACGAGGCCAGAATCTACGCCCTCGATGGTAACCCGGTCACCCCGCGTGTGCTCGATGACGAGTACTGGCTGGGGCCAGGCATGCGTATCTGCCTGGCGATCCGCATCCCCGAGGCAGGTGAAGAGATTTCCCTGCGCGACGGCTTCGTGCGCTTGGGCACTTTGCGCTCGGTACCCAGCAACGATGCGCCCGGCGACTGGCCGCCTGCCTTGCCGCCAAACCCGGTGGCCGAGCCGGACCTGGAGAATGCCGAGAAGCTGAACTTCAATTTCGAATGGGTGGGCAAGGTTTCGGTCAACACCGAAAATGGCAGGCCGCCGAGCCTTTGGCAGATCAATGGTCAAGCCTGGGACATCACCGACAAGACCTGCGCCGACCGGCCGATCGCCACGCTGCAACAAGGCAAGAGCTACATCTTCGAGTTGAAGAACATGACCCAGTACCAGCACCCGATCCACCTGCATGGCATGAGCTTCAAGGTCATTGCCTCCAACAGGCACAAGATCGTCGAGCCGTGGTTCACCGATACCTACCTGCTGGGCAAGAACGAGCGGGCCCAGGTGGCGCTGGTGGCCGATAATCCAGGCACCTGGATGTTCCACTGCCATGTCATCGACCACATGGAAACCGGCCTGATGGCCGCGATTGCGGTGGTCTGATGCGCCCACAGATCATCGATCGCAGCCGTGATCAGGAATTCATGCGCATGGCCCTGGACCTGGCGGCACAAGGTGCCGCGCTGGGCGAGGTGCCGGTGGGTGCGGTGCTGGTGCAGCACGGCCAGGTGATCGGGCAGGGCTTCAACCGGCCGATCATCGACAGCGACCCCAGTGCCCATGCCGAGATGGTCGCCATCCGCGCGGCGGCAAAGTCTGCGAGCAATTACCGTCTACCGGGCAGCACCCTTTATGTGACCCTGGAGCCTTGCAGCATGTGTGCAGGGCTGATCGTGCATTCGCGGGTGGCCCGGGTGGTGTATGGCGCGCTGGAGCCCAAGGCCGGCATCGTGCAGAGCCAGGGGCAATTTTTCAGCCAGGGCTTCCTGAACCATCGGGTAATGTTCGAAGGAGGGGTGCTGGCCGAGGAATGTGGCGCAATATTGAGCGAATTCTTCAAGGCGCGGCGCGCCAAGTCGTAGGAGCGGCCTTGTGTCGCGAAAGGGCTGCAAGGCAGCCCCGCCTTTCATGCCTCAATATTGAACCCGGGACAGCTGTGCGCCCCTTTCGCAACACAAGGCAGCGCCTACATCGGCGGTGACTGTTCCGCCGGTTTGTCCTTGTTGACCCCCGGCACGTGCAGGTTGCCCTCGGCCACCTGGCCCTCGAGCTGCGGCTGGGTCACCCAGGTGAGGATGTCGTAGTAGCGACGGATGTTCGCCACGAAATGCACCGGCTCGCCACCACGGGCGTAACCGTACTTGGTCTGGCGGTACCACTGTTTCTGCGACAGGCGCGGTAGCATCTTCTTCACGTCCAGCCACTTGTTCGGGTTGAGCTTTTCTCGTTTGGCCAGCGTGCGCGCGTCTTCAAGGTGGCCGCTGCCGACGTTGTAGGCCGCCAGGGCGAACCAGGTACGGTCTGGCTCCTTGATGCTGTCGTCAAGCTGCTGCTTGACCAGCATGAAGTATTTGGCACCACCTTTGATGCTCTGTCTCGGGTCCAGGCGATTGGACACGCCCATTGCCTGGGCGGTGCGCTGGGTCAGCATCATCAGGCCGCGTACGCCGGTCTTGGAAGTGACTTCCGGTTGCCACAAGGATTCCTGATAACCGATCGCGGCCAACAGGCGCCAGTCCACCTGCTCGACCTTGGCGTAGCTCTTGAAGTATTTTTCGTATTTGGGCAGGCGCTGCTGCAAATGCTGCGCAAATGTGTAGGCGCCCACGTAACCGAGCACGTCGACGTGGCCGTAATAGCGGTCTTTCAAACGCTGGAGCGTGCCGTTTTTCTGCGATTTGTCGAGGAATTCGTTGACTTCGTTCAGCAGGCTGTTGTCTTCGCCCGGGGCGACCGCCCAGCGTTGGTTACGGGTTTCGCCAAGGTCGAAAGCCACCCGCACGTTGGGGAAGTACACCTGGTTCATCGCCAGTTCGTTGGAGTCGACCAGCGTCAGGTCGATCTGCCCTTCATCGACCATGCGCAACAGGTCGACCACCTCGACCGCGTCGGACTCTTCGTATTCCAGGCCCGGATACCGCCTTTTCAGTTCGGCCAGCTGGTCGGCGTGGCTGCTGCCTTTGAGCACCATGATTTTCTTGCCGACCAGGCCCTTGGGGTCTGTTGGGCGCGAGCGGCCGTTGCGATAAATGACCTGAGGGGTCACTTCCAGGTAAGGATGGGAGAACCTGGCCTGGGTCTTGCGCCGCTCGCTGTTGACCAGGCCGGCTGCTGCCAGCACCGGACCGGAGGGTTTACCCAGGTCGTCGAACAGTTCGTCGAGGTTGTCGGCGGTCTCGATCTCCAGCTTGACGCCAAGATCGTCGGCGAAACGCTTGACCAGCTCGTACTCGAAGCCGGTTTCACCATTGCGGTCCTGGAAATAGGTGGCCGGGCTGTTGCGGGTGATCACGCGCAGCACGCCGTCCTCCTTCACGCGCTCGAGGGTGCTGGGTTTTTCAACGCAGGCACCGAGCAACAGAAAGAGACCGGTTGCGAAAAGCCATTTGGCGCAACGCTGGCGCAAAGCAGTATGGGCGAACATAGCTTGCAGTATACGCAAAGGACGGGGGGCGCCATATCTCGACAACTGCCAGGTTGTCTGGTAGCGCGTTCTGTGATGCAGCTTGCGGCTTGTCGTTTTTTTTTGACCCCGAAGTCCGGTTCCGCCGCCCGGCAGCATTGCCCTCTGGCGGGTGCCGCAAGCCGCGGAATTAGGCTAGAATGCACGGCCTCTAAGCACACCCCTTCCTGAGGCTGTCCCGACGATGTTGATCCTGCGCGGCGCTCCTGCCCTTTCTGCCTTTCGCCACGGTAAATTACTCGAGCAACTGAGCCAGAAAGTCCCCGCTGTTACTGGTTTGTATGCCGAATTTGCCCACTTCGCCGATGTCGACGGCGAGCTGACCGCCGACCAGCAGCAGGTGCTGGGCCGTCTGCTCAAGTACGGCCCGAGCGTGCCGGTGCAGGAGCCGACTGGCCGCCTGTTCCTGGTCGTGCCGCGCCTGGGCACCATCTCGCCTTGGGCCAGCAAGGCCAGCGACATCGCCCACAACTGCGGCCTGCAGTCGATCCAGCGCCTGGAGCGCGGCATCGCCTACTACGTTGCCGGTGACCTGAGCGACGCCGACGCCGCCGTTGTCGCCGCCGAACTGCACGACCGCATGACCCAGCGTGTGCTCGCACAGCTGGAGCAGGCGAGCGACCTGTTCAGCCACGCCCAGCCCAAGCCGATGACGTCGGTCGATATCCTGGCCGGTGGCCGCGACGCGCTGGCCAAGGCCAACATCGAGCTGGGCCTGGCCCTGGCCGAAGACGAGATCGACTACCTGGTCA
The DNA here is from genome assembly GCF_016406145.1 of Pseudomonas putida. NCBI lineage: Bacteria > Pseudomonadati > Pseudomonadota > Gammaproteobacteria > Pseudomonadales > Pseudomonadaceae > Pseudomonas > Pseudomonas putida. The sequence goes on along the minus strand of NZ_CP066306.1, from coordinate 4,618,725 downwards.
ACGCCTTCCAGGGCCTCAAACGCAACCCGAACGACATCGAACTGATGATGTTCGCCCAGGCCAACTCCGAACACTGCCGCCACAAGATCTTCAACGCCAGTTGGGACATCGACGGCCAGGCTCAGGAAAAGAGCCTGTTCGGCATGATCAAGAACACCTACCAGATGCACAGCGAAGGCGTGCTGTCTGCGTACAAGGACAACGCCTCGGTGATCGTCGGCAACGTTGCCGGTCGTTTCTTCCCGAACCCTGAGACCCGCCAGTACGGCGCGGTGCAGGAGCCGGTGCACATCCTGATGAAGGTCGAGACGCACAACCACCCGACCGCCATCGCTCCGTTCTCCGGCGCCTCCACCGGCTCTGGTGGCGAAATCCGTGACGAAGGTGCAACCGGCCGTGGCGCCAAGCCAAAAGCCGGCCTGACCGGCTTCACCGTGTCCAACCTGCGCATCCCGGGCTTCGAACAGCCATGGGAGCAGGCGTACGGTAAACCTGAGCGTATCGTTGACGCCCTCGACATCATGATCGAAGGCCCGCTGGGTGGCGCAGCGTTCAACAACGAATTCGGTCGCCCGGCTCTGACCGGCTACTTCCGTACCTTCGAGCAGGCCATCAACACCCCGCACGGTGAAGAAGTGCGCGGCTACCACAAGCCGATCATGCTGGCCGGCGGTATGGGCAACATCCGTGAAGACCACGTACAGAAGGCCGAAATCACCGTCGGCGCCAAGCTGATCGTGCTCGGTGGCCCGGCCATGCTGATCGGCCTGGGCGGCGGCGCCGCTTCGTCGGTCGCCACCGGTGCCAGCTCGGCGGACCTGGACTTCGCCTCGGTGCAGCGCGAAAACCCGGAAATGGAGCGCCGTTGCCAGGAGGTCATCGACCGTTGCTGGCAGCTGGGCGACAAGAACCCGATCGCCTTCATCCATGACGTCGGCGCCGGCGGTATTTCCAACGCCTTCCCTGAACTGGTGAACGACGGTGGCCGCGGTGGCCGCTTCGAACTGCGCAACGTGCCCAATGACGAGCCGGGCATGGCCCCGCACGAAATCTGGAGCAACGAATCGCAGGAGCGTTATGTGCTGGCCGTCAGCGCTGTTGACTTCGAGCGCTTCCAGGCTATCTGTGAGCGCGAGCGCTGCCCGTTCGCCGTCGTTGGCGAGGCGACCGAAGAGCCGCACCTGACCGTGACCGACAGCCACTTCGGCAATACGCCGGTGGACATGCCGCTTGACGTGCTGCTGGGCAAGCCGCCGCGCATGCACCGTTCGGTGACCCGCGAAGCTGAACTGGGCGATGATTTCGACCCGAGCAAGGTAGACCTGGACAGCGCCGTGCAGCGTGTCCTGAACCACCCGGCGGTTGCGAGCAAAAGCTTCCTGATCACCATCGGCGACCGCACCATCACCGGCCTGGTGGCCCGCGACCAGATGGTCGGCCCGTGGCAGGTACCGGTGGCCGACTGCGCCGTCACGGCCACCAGCTTCGACGTGTACACCGGTGAAGCCATGGCCATGGGTGAGCGCACGCCGCTGGCAGTGCTCGACGCGCCAGCGTCCGGCCGTATGGCGATCGGTGAAACCCTGACCAACCTGGCTGCAGCGCAGATTGAAAAGCTGTCCGACATCAAACTGTCGGCCAACTGGATGTCCGCTGCCGGCCACCCAGGTGAAGACGCCCGTCTGTACGACACCGTCAAGGCTGTCGGTATGGAGTTGTGCCCGGAGCTGGGCCTGACCATTCCGGTAGGCAAGGACTCCATGTCGATGAAGACCAAGTGGAGTGAAGACGGCGTCGAGAAGAGCGTCACTTCGCCAATGTCGCTGATCATCACCGGCTTCGCCCCGGTCACCGACATCCGCAAGACCCTGACCCCGCAACTGCGCATGGACAAGGGTGAGACTGACCTGATCCTGATCGACCTGGGCCGCGGCAAGAACCGCATGGGCGCTTCGATCCTGGCCCAGACCTTTGGCAAGATCGCCGCCCAGGCTCCGGACGTCGACGACGCCGAAGACCTCAAGGCGTTCTTCGCCGTGATCCAGGGCCTGAACGCCGACGGCCACCTGCTGGCCTACCACGACCGTTCCGACGGCGGTCTGCTGACTACCGTGCTGGAAATGGCCTTCGCCGGCCACTGCGGTCTCGATCTGCAACTGGACCCGCTGACCGACAACAGCAATGACGTGCCGGCCATCCTCTTCAACGAAGAGCTGGGCGCAGTCATCCAGGTTCGCCAGGATGCAACCCCGGACGTGCTGGCGCAGTTCAGCGCCGCAGGCCTGGGTGAAGGTTGCGTGGCGGTGATTGGCAAACCGGTCAACAACGCCGAGGTGTCCATCAGCCTGAACGGCCAAGTGCTGTTCGACGACGACCGTCGCATGCTGCAGCGCCAGTGGGCTGAGACCAGCTACCAGGTCCAGCGCCTGCGTGACAACGCCGACTGCGCCGACCAGGAGTTCGACGCGCTTCTCGAAGAAGACAACCCTGGCCTGTCGGTCAAGGTTGGTTACGACGTCAACGAGGACATCGCTGCGCCGTACATCAAGAAGGGTGTGCGCCCGCAAGTGGCGATCCTGCGTGAGCAGGGCGTCAACGGCCAGGTCGAGATGGCTGCCGCCTTCGACCGCGCCGGCTTCGCCGCCATCGATGTGCACATGAGCGACATCCTCGCTGGCCGCGTCGACTTCGAAGCCTTCAAGGGCCTGGTTGCCTGCGGTGGCTTCTCCTACGGTGACGTGCTGGGTGCCGGTGAAGGCTGGGCCAAGTCGGCCTTGTTCAACGCCCGTGCCCGTGATGCATTCCAGGCCTTCTTCGAGCGTACCGACAGCTTCGCCCTTGGCGTGTGCAATGGTTGCCAGATGATGTCCAACCTTCACGAGCTGATTCCGGGCACCGAGTACTGGCCGCACTTCGTGCGCAACCGTTCGGAGCAGTTCGAAGCCCGTGTGGCCATGGTCGAGGTGCAGAAGTCCAACTCGATCTTCCTGCAGGGCATGGCCGGTTCGCGCATGCCGATCGCCATTGCTCACGGCGAAGGCCATGCCGAATTCGCCAGCGAAGAGGCACTGCTGGAAGCCGACCTGTCCGGTTGCGTGGCGCTGCGCTATGTCGACAACCACGGCAAGGTCACCGAAGCCTACCCGGCTAACCCGAACGGCTCGCCGCGTGGTATCACCGGCCTGACCAGCCGCGACGGCCGCGTGACCATCATGATGCCGCACCCGGAGCGCGTGTTCCGCGCCGTGCAGAACTCCTGGCGCCCGGATGAGTGGCAGGAAGACGCCGCTCTGATGCGTATGTTCCGCAACGCGCGCGTCTGGGTGAACTAAGGCGTGTACAAGCTCGCCTTCTTCGTCCCGGCCAGCCACGTCGACGTGGTCAAGGCCGCCGTGTTCGCCGCCGGTGGCGGCCGTATCGGCGGCTACGACCACTGCGCCTGGCAAACCCTGGGCCACGGCCAGTTTCGCCCATTGGACGGCAGCCAGCCGTTCCTTGGGCAAACCGGCCAGGTCGAGGTGGTGGAGGAATGGAAAGTGGAGCTGGTAGTGGCCGACGACCTGATTGCACAGGTCGTCGCTGCGCTCAGGCAGAGCCATCCTTACGAAACACCGGCCTACGAAGTCTGGCGCCTCGCCGACTTCTAGACCGAGCTGAGCTCATCGCCGGCTTGCCGGCGATGAACCCGCTTCATTCAGCGACGCTCTGCGGCGCTTGCCCCTCCCGCCGCAACCCCGCACACGCCAGCAACCCCACCTCGAACAGCACCCACATCGGCACCGCCAGCATGGTCTGTGAAAACACATCCGGCGGCGTCAGGATCATCCCCACCACAAAGCAGCCGACGATCACGTAGGGCCTGCTGCGCCGCAACGTGACCACATCGGCCAGCCCCACCCACACCACGATGAACGTTGCTACCGGGATCTCGAAGGCCAGGCCGAACGCCAGGAACAGCGCCATGATGAAGTCCAGGTACTGGCTGATGTCGGTCATCATCGCTACGCCGTCCGGCGTCACGCTGGCAAAAAAGCCGAACATCATCGGGAATACCAGGTAGAAGGCGAACGCCATGCCGGCGTAGAACAGCACGATGCTCGACACCAGCAAGGGCAGGGCGATGCGCCGCTCGCGGCGGTAAAGACCCGGCGCAAGAAAGCCCCAGGCCTGATGCAGCAGCAGCGGCATGGCCACGAACAGCGCGCACATCGCAGTCAGCTTGAACGGTGTGAGAAACGGCGAGGTGACACTGGTGGCGATCATGCTGGCGCCTTCCGGGAGGAAGCGGCGCAGCGGTTCGGAAATCAGTGTGTAGAGCTGCTGGGCGAAGGGGAACAGGCCGGCGAACACCAGCGCGACCAGTAGCAGGCAGCGCACCAGGCGCTTGCGCAGGTCGCGCAGGTGACCGGTGAGCGGCATGTGTGCCGCCGGGTCCAGGGCGATACTCATGAGGTGGTCTCCCGAATGACCGTGACCGTTGCAGCGTCAGTGGCCGGTTCCGCCTTGAGGCTGATGCCCTGGCGCAGCTCCTGCTCGAGGCGTTGCAATGGCGCGCTGTCGAGGTTGGGCATGTCGATTTCGCGTTCCATCTGCGCGCGCAAACCCTGCATTGCCCGACGCGCCTGGCCCAGGCCACGGCCCAGAGTGCGCGCAGCGACCGGCAAGCGTTCCGGGCCAAGCACCAGCAGCGCGACGATGCCCACCAGCAGCATCTCGCTGAAGCCTACCTCGAACATCAGGCCTGCCGATCCGCTTGCTGCTGTGGCACAGGCGAACGGGTCAGTGGCTCCTGTTGTACCTGCTGCGGTGCAGTTTGGGTGCTGGCATCGCTGTCGCCCCCCATGGACTTGCGAAAGCCCTGGATCGCTTCGCCAACATCACTGCCCAGACCCTTGAGGCGTTTAGTGCCAAACAGCAGAAACACGATTATCAGTACGATCACCAGCTGCCAGATTCCGATGCCACCCATTACGACCACTCCTGTAAGGCCATGAAAAGAAAGGCCAATCCTGCCTCGCGTAGATGACGCGAACATGACTGCAAGGTATTTGCAATCTGCCTGCAACAACTCCCCTGTTGACTGGCGCCTTGTTCGATAAGAGGAGTGCTGCGCCATGGGTGGCAAGCGACAGCAGGGCGCCGCACTGCTGATGGTGTTGGTGGTACTGGCGATGCTCGCGGCGGGGATGGCCTGGCTGGTGGAGGATGGGCGGCGCCAGGTCGATGACGTGCAGTTGCTGCGCCAGCGGGTACAGGTGCGGGCCATGGAACAGGCTGGCCTGGCCTATGCCGAGCAGGCCTTGCGTGACCCCGCCTGGCGGCTTAGCCCGCTGTTCTGGCAGGCGCTGCGGGGGCAACCTTTGAACTACGACTTTGGCGCCGGCCAGGCACAACTGCGGGTGTACGACCAGCACACCTGTTTCAACGTCAACGCGCTGCTGGGGGATGACGGTGAACGTGCCGAGCGCCAGCTACGGCGTTTGCTGGGTGACAACATGGCCGCGCAACGTCTGGTCGACGCCTTGGCAGACTGGCTCGACAGCGACAGCGATGCGCGCCTGCAGGGCGCCGAAAGTGCTCAGTATCTGCGCCAGCAGCCGCCTCGTCTGGCGGCCAATCAGCCGATGCTGGATACCAGTGAGTTGAACCTGCTGCTCGAACCGGATGCCTCCCGCCAGCGCCGTTATCCAATGTTGTGTGCTTTGCCGCAGACCACCGGCTGGCGCCTGAATGCCAATGCTGTAGGCCTGGAGCATCTGCCATTGCTGGAGGCGCTTTATGAAGGGCGGTATCCCCGTTCGTTGCTCAGCCGCATCGTCAGTGGTCGGCCGGCGTCGGGCTATGTAGATGCTGCGGCGTTGCGTCAGGCGCTGGGGGCGGTGGATGACGAAACCTTTGAGCGGTTGAGCGAAGGGTTGCTGCTCAACAGTGGGCATTTTCAGTTGCAGCTTTCGTTCGAAGAACAGGGCAGGACGATACGCAGCGCGTTTGAGCTGGAGGCGTTGGGGGTGGTGCAGTGGCATGCGCGGGTGCCGGCGCAGCAGGTGCGGGTGAAGAGTCGGGCGCCAATGGTCTGGTGATCATGTTCAAGGCTGCCGTGCAGCCCAATCGCCGGCAAGCCGGCTCCCACACCTGTAGGAGCCGGCTTGCCGGCGATTGGGCCGCGCAGCGGCCCTGATGCAAAAACGGATCAGACGGTCCCGATCTCCCCGCCATCATCGCGCTGGATCACCACGGTCGAAGCCCTCGGCCGTACCGTGGTCCCCGCTGGGGTTACATCGGTGGCCTTGTCGGTGTACGGCCAGTTCTCCGGGTGCTGGATATTGACGAACATCGACTTGTTGTCCGGGCTGAAGGCAATCCCGGTCACCTCGCAGCCGTTCGGCCCGACGAAGAAGCGACGCAAGTCCACCTGGTTCTGTGCATTGACCGGTACCTGCTTGCCAGTGGCATCCACCAGGTCGGTAGGGATCACTGCCAGCAACTGATCGTTGGTGTAATCGGTGACCGTGCTCTCACCGTTGTCAGTCTCGAACCACAACACGCCACGGCTATCGAAGCTCATGCCGTCGGGGCTGGCGAACTGGTTGAGTTCGGTCAGGCCCGAGCGGTTGATCTCCGCGGTGCCGGCGGCGTTGGCACCGAACACGAAGATATCCCAGGTAAAGCTCACCTGATCGTCGCTGTCGTGCCAGCGGATGATGTGGCCGTGGCGGTTCGGGCCACGCGGGTTGGCCGCATCGACTTTTTCCGGGGTGCGCGCGCTGTTGTTGGTCAGGGTCAGGTAGACGTCGCCATTGAGCGGGTTGACCGCTGTCCATTCCGGGCGGTCCATCGGCGTTGCACCCACTGCATCGCCTGCACCACGGGTGTTGAGGATGATGCCTGCCAGGTCACCGTACAGCGCCCCGAGGGTGCTGCCTGCCGTGGTGGCGGTGGTCACGTCGAGCAGAATCCACTCGCCCGTGCCGTCTGCATTGAAACGGGCCACGTAGAGCTTGCCCTGGTCCATGTACTTGGCGCCGGTGGCCAGGCGGTCGGCCGGGCTTGCGTCGGCGGCATCCCACACGGCGGTGGAGACGAACTTGTACAGGTACTCGTTATTGGAGTCGTCGCCCATGTACCAGACCAGCGGTTTACCGGCCACCGGCAGGCCCGGGCAGCAACCTTCGTGGCGGAAGCGGCCGAGTGCGGTGCGCTTGGTGGCCAGGGTGCTGCTGTTGTACGGGTCGATTTCGACGATGTAGCCATAGGTGCTGGCTTCGTTGCGGTAGTCGTCGGTGGCGCTGGCACCTTTGATGGTCACGTCGAAGCGGGCGAACTCATCGTTTTCTTCGGTGTTGTCACCAGCAGCGGTCTCCCACTTGTACTGGCCGCTGGAGGTGCCTACGCCGATGCGTCGCTGGTCCTCCGGACGGGTGTCCTTGTTGACGAAAATGCCAGGCCAGTTCTCTTCGCAGGTCAGGTAAGTGCCCCACGGGGTGTAGCCGTTGCCGCAGTTGTTGTTGGTGCCGCGGCAGTGCGTGCCGTCAGCCGAATACTTGGTCTTGACGTGGTCGGTGCCACGCAGCGGGCCAGTGATTTCCATGCGTGAGGCGGTGGTGAAACGGCGGTTGAGCGGGTCGTTGTCGACCACCTGCCAGCGCCCGTTGAGCTTCTGCAGGCGCACCACGCCGGCACCGTGGGCGTTGATTTCCTTGCGCACTTCTTCGGCCGGGCGATTGCCGCTGGCGTCGGTGGTCGGGCCGTTGGGGTGCAGGGCGGCGGCATCGATGTATTCGAAGTTGATCGCCAGCAGGCCGTCTTCGGAACTGCCATTGATGGGGAAGAAGTGCATGCCGTCATGGTGCATGCCCATGGCGTTGGCCTGGTCGCTGGAGGTATTGCTGCCGTCCGGTTTCCAGGGGTTGCCGTTGCTGTTGATCGGCGTGCCCCACGGTGCCAGCACGTAGGCACTGTAGCCGGCGGCGACGACACAGGCGTCGGTGCGCGAACCCGCGATGGACTGGAAGCCCAGCGCCAGTTTCGGTACTTCAGGTTCGGTAACCGGCGGCTCGGTTGCCGGGTCATCGTTGTCGGAACCGCCACCACTGTCGAAGCAGCCGGTCAGGCCGGTACCGGCAATCATGGCGATAGCGGCACCCAGGCTGCCGCGCATCACGCTGCGACGGCTTAGGTAGGCGTCCATGACGCTGGCCATCGGCAGGTTGCCACTGTGGTTGCGGTCCAGGTTGTCGCCGGTTTCTCGACTCATCAGGGTGTCCTTGTATTGGCTGAGTTGGAAGAAACCGCGACTTTAGTGCGCAAAGATGATGATTCTTTGGCAGAAATATTAACGTCGCTTTAAAACATTAAGTTCTTATCGCTGTGCCAGACAGAACAATCTGGAATGGTTGTCGGATTTCTGCCATCAAACTGTAATGCCAACGCCGCAACATCCGGGGCCCAAAGAGAACTCGGATAAGGATGGCGGGCCCGATGGCAAGCAGTGTGTACAGGCGCGAAATGATCAGATGGATGGGTGTCGGTGCCCTGGCACCGTTGCTCGGTGCCTGTTCTGCATTCCCGGGCCAGCGCGGCGGCAATGCCAGCCTGGACCTGTTGTACGTCGCCGACACCCTCGATGCGCGCCAGCCCGGCCAGCCCGTGGTGCCGTCAACCCGCCTGGGCCCGGTCAGCCACTTGGGCCGGGCTCCCTGGATGACCGGCGCCAGCGCCAGCGTGGCGCACCCTCAACTCGCGCCCTTGCTCGATGCCAGCCAGGCGGCCGGCGTGCAGCTGGGTGGTTATGCCGTGCTCGCGGCCCTGTTGGAACAACTGCGCGCCGAGGTGGGGCCGGGCAATAGCCTGACTCTCGAAAACGGCCAGGGCTGGAACGGCAGTGGCCTGGCCTATTTGACCCAGGGCGAGAGCGGTGTGCAGGGCAGCCAACTGTTGGGCAGCGAAGCCCGTGTGAGCAGTGATGAACGCGTGCTTTGGCCACAGCGCAGTGCTGCCCTTTACCACCAGTCTTCAGCGATGACGCTTGCTGCGGGTATTGCCGACGAACAACGCAAAACCTTGGGCCTGGAGCCTCTGCACGTGTTCGAGCGCGGCGGTGCACGCATCGCCGTGGTGGGCGTCACCGACCCTTACGCCCAGGACCAGAAAGCCTCTCTCAAACAGTGGTACCAATCGCTGCTGCCGACCTTCGAGCAGGCCCGCCGCGAAGCGGACCTGGTGGTGGCGCTGGCGGATGTCGGCACCGGCCCGGGCCTGTGGCTGGCCGAGCGCGTGGCGCAGATCGACGTGCTGCTCTGCGCGCGTGGCCAGGACCTGTGGCCCACACCTGTGCAGGCAACCCAGGCCAGCGGCCGCCGCATACCGGTGTTGTTTGCCGGTTGCCGGGGCAGTGGTGCGTTTCGCCTGCGTTGCCAACAGGTCGCCGGGCAATGGCAGTTCGATGGGCGCTTCTTTCCGGCATTGGCCCAGCAACTCTCACCCGCAGCGCAGTTGCGCGCCAACCAGTTGCAGGCCGAGTTGCGCCAGCAGCGCGCAGGCCATGCAGCGTGGCTCGACCAGCCGCTGGCGGTTGCGCCACAGGCGCTGTGGCGTCGCGACACGCGTGGCGGTAGTTGGGACCGTTTGCTGCACCAGGCCCTGGCCGATGACAGCAGCATGCCGGTGCTGTTGCCGGGCCTGCGCTATGACTACCCATTGGCCGCTGGCGAGGCCATCACGCGCGAGCACCTGATCAGCCTCACCGGCGGCTACCCGGCACCGGTGGTCGAGGCGCCGGCCCGGCAGGTCGAGCAGGTGCTGGAAAACGCGGCCGAGCAACTGTTCGGTGACCCCTTGCTGCTGGACAACAGCCAGGACCTGCCACGCTGGCAGGGCCAGGCCTGGCGGGTGAGCTACAGCCCGCAAGGCAAGCGCATCACTGGCCTGGATCCGGTTCAGGGCCTGTGCCGCACCTTTGGTCTGCAATTCGAGCCCCAAGCCGGTGAGCCGTTGTGGCAGCGGGTCGAGGCCTGGCTCGGGCGACAGCGGCCGGGTTGGCAACTGGCGGCCTTGCAAGTACCGGAGGTGCGCTATGTGCAAGGCCACCCAGGCTGGCACCCACGGCAGTTGATGTCATGACACTCGCCGCTCGCCTGATGACCGGTGGCCTGCTGACGCTGGCCGGGTGGCTTGCCGCCCAATGCGTTTTGCAACTGGCGCGCCAGCCGCAACCGGCCAGCGCCCCGGTTGCCGTCGACGCCCCGCTGCCGGGGTTGCTGGTCGGCCATTGGCAGGCCCCGGGCGACGATGGCTCGATTGCGCTCACCCGTTTGCCATTGCAGTACCTCGGCGGCCTCAAGGCTCAGCCGTTGTCTGCCAGCGTCGTGGTGCTGCGCTACGGCCAGCAGGTGCGTACCTTGGGCCGTGGCCAGCGCCTGGCACCGGGGATCGTATTGCAGGACATCGACGCCGATGGCCTGATTTTCGACAACCAGGGGCGGCGCGAACGCTTGCCCTGGCCGCCACGCCCCGCCGTGACCGGCTTCAAGCGGCAAGGATGAACGATGCTGGTGAAATATTGCGTGGCGGCTGCCTTGACCCTGGCCCTTGCTGCGGCCTGGGCAGAGGAGCCGGAAACCTTCGATGACAACGGCACCCCCCTTTACGAGGTGAACTTCGTCGACACCGAGCTGGGCGAATTCATCGACAGCGTGTCGCGCATCACCGGCACCACCTTCATCGTCGACCCGCGGGTCAAAGGCAAGGTCACGGTGCGTACCGTCGACCGCCACGATGCCGATGCCATCTACGACATCTTTCTAGCCCAGCTGCGTGCCCAAGGCTATGCCGCGGTCGATCTGCCCAATGGCAGTGTGAAGATCGTCCCCGACCAGGCCGCGCGCCTTGAACCGGTGCCGGTGGAAGCCGCCGGCAAGCACGGCGAAGGCAGTGATGGTGTGGCCACCCGCGTATTCAATGTGCGTAACGCCGCCAGCGAGCAGATGCTCGGTATTCTCAAGCCGCTGATCGACCCCCGTGTCGGTGTGATCACCCCTTATCCTGCGGCCAACCTGCTGGTGGTCACCGATTGGCGCAGCAACCTCGAACGCATCGACAGCCTGTTGCGCCAGCTTGACCAGGTCAGTGACGAACCCTTGAAGGTCATGCCCCTGCGCCATGCCAGCGCCGCCGATACCGCGCAGCTGCTGACCCGCCTGTTGGCCCGAGAGCAGGGCGCCGACAGCACCCAGGTGGTGGCTGACCCGCGTAGCAATGCCTTGCTGGTACGTGGCAGCACCGACCGTGTGCGAGCCCTGTTGGGCCAGCTCGATCAGCCCAGTGAGAACCGGCACAGCAGCAACACGCAGGTGATCTACCTGCGCCATGCCAATGCTGGCGAAGTGGTGAAGGTGCTGCGCGGGCTGAGCCAGGAAGGCGGTGTGCCCAGCGAGGGCGCAGGCGAAGGCGAGGCCAAGGACAAGCCGGTGATGGCCGCCGCCAGCGATTCGGGCATACGCCTGGAGTACGAGGAGGGCACCAACGCCGTGGTCATGGTCGGCCCCGACAGCGAGCTGGCCGCCTACCGCTCCATCGTCGAGCAGCTGGACATCCGCCGCGCCCAGGTAGTGGTCGAGGCCATCATCGCCGAAGTGTCCGACAGCCGCGCCCAGGAGCTTGGCGTGCAGTGGCTGTTCGCCGACGAAAAGTTCGGCGCCGGCATCGTCAACTTCGGCAGCAACGGGGTGAACATCGCCAACATCGCGGGCGCCGCGGCCAGCGGCGACAACGAAGCGCTGGGCGACCTGCTGTCGGCCACGACAGGCGTGACTGCCGGCATCGGCCACTTCGGCGGTGGCTTCAACTTCGCCATGCTGATCAACGCACTGAAGGGCAAAAGCGGCTTCAACCTGCTGTCCACGCCGACCCTGCTGACCCTGGACAACGCCGAGGCATCGATCCTGGTCGGCCAGGAAGTGCCCTTCGTCACCGGCTCCGTGACGCAGAACAACGCCAACCCCTACCAGACCATCGAGCGCAAGGAAGTCGGGGTGAAGCTGCGCATCAAGCCGCAGATCAACATCGACAACAGCGTACGCCTGGATATCGTTCAGGAAGTCTCGTCGATCGCCGACTCCAGCGCCGCCAGCGATGTGATCACCAACAAGCGCGAGATCAAGACCAAGGTCATGGTCGAAGACAATGGCCTGGTGATTCTTGGCGGCCTGATCAGCGATGAGCTGAGCACCAGCGATCAACGCGTACCGTTTCTCGGGGATATTCCGGGGCTGGGCCGGCTGTTCCGTTCCGAGGCCAGCAAGAACACCAAGCAGAACCTGATGGTCTTCATCCGCCCGCGCATCCTGCGTGACGGGCCGAGCCTGGCGGGTTTGAGCGAAGACAAGTACCGCACCTTGCAGCAGACCACGCCGCTCAAGCTGCCAGGCCTTGCGCAGGACGGCCAGCTGCTGCGGGTATTCCCGGCCAGCCGCGCGCGCCTGGACGGGGGTGACTGGTGATGCTGCCCTATCGCCTTGCGCGTCAGGCCGGGCTGGCCATGGCCCCGGCGGATACCGGCTGGCAGTTGTGGCTGCGCCGCGATGCCGACAGTAACCAACTGCAGGAACTGCTGCGTGTGCATGGCCAGCCCGTGGCACTGCACTACCTGGAAGCTGCGGCGTTCGACGAACGCCTCGGCCAGTTGTATCAGGCCGGGGATGCTGCCACCGAAGCACTGATCGAAGGCATTGGCGAACAGGTTGATCTGGACAGCCTGATGAGCGAAATGCCGCGCATCGAGGACCTGCTCGAAAGCGATGATGAAGCCCCGGTGATCCGCCTGATCAACGGCCTGTTCGGCCAGGCCCTGCGCCTGCGCGCTTCGGACATTCATATCGAGACCTTTGAGCAGAGCCTGGTGGTGCGCCTGCGTGTCGACGGCCACCTGCGTGAGGTGTTGCGCCCGCCGCGCGCGTTGTCGGCCATGCTGGTGTCGCGGATCAAGGTCATGGCGCGCCTGGACATCGCCGAGAAGCGCCAGCCCCAGGACGGTCGCATCACCTTGCGCGCCGCCGGGCGTGAGGTGGACGTGCGCGTCTCGACCTTGCCCGGTATCCATGGCGAGCGCGTGGTGATGCGCGTGCTCGACAAGCAGGCCAGCTTGCTGGCACTGGGCAACCTGGGCATGCCCCCGGCAGTGCTGCACGGCCTGCGCAGCTGCCTGACAAGGCCCAACGGCATCGTGCTGTCCACCGGGCCGACCGGCTCGGGCAAGACCACCACCCTGTACGCCAGCCTCAACAGCCTCAATGATGGCAGCCGCAACATTCTCACCGTGGAGGACCCGGTGGAATACGCCATCGCCGGCATTGGCCAGACGGCCATCAATCCGCGCGCCGGGCTGACCTTTGCCACTGGCTTGCGCGCCATCCTGCGCCAGGACCCGGACGTGATCATGCTCGGCGAAATCCGCGACCAGGAAACTGCGCAGATCGCCGTGCAGGCCAGCCTCACCGGCCACTTGGTACTGTCGACGTTGCACACCAACAGCGCAGTGGGCGCGGTCACCCGCTTGCGCGACATGGGCATCGAGCCGTTCCTGATCGCCTCATGCCTGCGTGGCGTGCTGGCCCAGCGCCTGGTGCGACGGCTGTGCCATTGCGCGGTGGCGCAGCCACTGCAGCCGGCCGAACGGGCGCTGTGGCCTGAGCTGGCGGCGCTGGGCAGCAGCTACCACGCGGTGGGCTGCGAGCAGTGCCAGGGCACTGGCTATATCGGTCGTTTGGGCCTGTACGAATTCGTCGAACTCGACGCCGGCCTGATCGGCCTGCTGTATGACGGCGCCAGTGAACTGGCCATGCAGGAGTACCTGGCCGAGCGCCGCCAGAGCCTGGTGGCGATGGCCAGTGATTGCCTGGCCCGCGGCGAGACCAGCCTGGCTGAAGTATTGCGTGTGGTGCAGGGCTGACCCATGCCGACCTTTCGCTACCAGGCCGTTGATCTGGCCGGCAAGACCCACAAAGCCAGCCTGCAAGCCGATACCGAACGCCACGCACGTCAGTTGCTGCGCGAGCAGGGGCTGTTCCCTCGCCAGTTGCAGCGCTTCGAAAGCGGTGCCCGGCAGCCTCGCCGACAACGCTTGAGCCGTGCCCAGCTGTGTGAGCTGACACGCCAGCTGGCGACTTTGACCGGCGCGGGCATCCCGCTGGTCGATGCCTTGGCGACGCTTGAGCGCCAGTTGCGCCAGCCAGCCCTGCACGGGGTGCTGGTGGCTCTGCGTGGCTCGCTCGCCGAGGGCCTGGGCCTGGCCCGCAGCCTGGCCCGCCAGGGCGCGCCTTTCACCGGCCTGTACTGCGCGCTGGTCGAAGCCGGTGAGCGCTCCGGGCGGTTGGCCCAGGTGCTTACCCGGCTGGCAGACCACCTGGAACAGGTGCAGCGCCAGCAGCACAAGGCGCGCACGGCACTGATCTACCCCTGCGTGCTGATGGGCGTGTCACTGGCGGTGGTGATCGGCCTGATGACCTTCGTCGTACCCAAGCTCACCGAACAGTTTGCCCATGCCGGGCAGAGCCTGCCGCTGATCACCTCATTACTTATCGGCCTGAGCCAAGGCTTGGTGCACGCCGGTCCCTGGTTGCTGGGGCTGGCGATCCTGACGTCGCTGCTGGCCAGCTGGTTGCTGCGCAAGCCGCACTGGTGCCTGCGCCGCGACGACCTGCTGTTGCGCCTGCCGCGCGTGGGGGGCCTGTTGCAGGTGCTGGAGAGTGCCCGCCTGGCGCGCAGCCTGGCGATCCTCACCAGCAGCGGTGTTGCCTTGCTCGAAGCCTTGCAGGTGGCCACTGAAACCGTCGGCAACCGGCGCATTCGCCTGGCCATGGAGCAGGTGCGCCAGCAGGTGCAGGGCGGCACCAGCCTGCACAGGGCGCTGGATGGTTGCCAGCAGTTCCCGCCGTTGCTGGTGAACATGGTCGGCAGTGGCGAGGCCAGCGGCACCCTGGCCGACATGCTCGAGCGCGTGGCCGACGACCAGGAGCGTGGCTTTGCGCGCCAGGTGGATACGGCCATGGCGCTTTTCGAACCCCTGATGATCCTGGTGATGGGCGCCGTAGTGCTGTTCATCGTGCTGGCGGTGCTGCTGCCGATCATGCAACTCAACCAGGGCCTGCAACTGTAGATGACAAGGAGCAACCCCATGCAGCATCGACGCAAGCGCCAACACGGCTTCACCCTGATGGAAATCATGGTGGTGATTTTCATCATCGGCCTGCTGATTGCCGTGGTCGCGCCCAGCGTGCTCGGCAACCAGGACAAGGCCATGCGGCAGAAGGTCATGGCCGACCTGAGCACGCTCGAGCAGGCACTGGACATGTACCGGCTGGACAACCTGCGCTTTCCCAGTAATGAGCAAGGCCTGGCTGCGCTGGTGAAAAAACCGGCCCAGGAGCCGCTGCCGCGTGCCTGGCGCAGCGATGGTTATGTACGCCGCCTGCCGGAGGACCCGTGGGGCACCCCTTACCAGTACCGCATGCCTGGCGAGCATGGCCGGGTCGATGTGTATTCGTTGGGTGCCGATGGTGTGCCGGGCGGCGAAGGCCAGGACGCCGACCTGGGTAACTGGGCGCTGTGAGCGATGCGCCTGCAGCGCGGTTTCAGCCTGCTCGAATTGCTGGTGGTGCTGGCCATCGCCGGCCTTATGACCGGGCTTGCTGTGGCTTGGCTGGACAGCGGCAAGGCCAGCGTCGATCAGGCGTTGCAGCGGCTGGCGGCGCACGTCCACACCCAGGCGGCACTGGCCCGGCATGCCGGGCAATTGCGCGGGCTGCGCTGGACCGGCCAGCGCCCGGAGTTCGTGCGGCGTGAGCGCGAGGGCTGGGTTGCCGAACCGGTCAGCTTTGGGGATTGGCCCAAAGGGCTGCGCCCCGACTGGCCCGCCAGCCTGCAGCCGCATCTGCAGTTCACGCCGCAAGGGTGGGCGCAACCGGGTTCGGTGCGCTGGCACTGGGCAGGTGGCAGCCAGCGCTGGGCGTGGGGGCGTGACGGCCAGCTTCGTGTGGGGGTGTCACCATGAAGCGCAAGCAACAGGGCTTCACCCTGCTGGAGGTGACCGTGGCCCTGGCGATTGCTGCTGTGCTGGCAGTGATCACCAGCCAGGTGCTGCGCCAGCGCCTGGCAGTGCAGGACAGCGTGCAACAGCATCGGCTTGGCGTGCTGTGCGCTCGCGAGTTGCAGGCACGCTTCGCCGTGGAACGGTACTGGCCGGCAAGCAACCAGCCCAGTGGGGTGCTGAACCAGGGCGGGCAGGCGTGCCACTGGCAGATGCAGCTGCGCCGTACCGGAGTGCGCGACCTGCGTCGCGGCGAGATGCAACTGTATGCCGACCGCGATCAGCGCCTGCCGTTGGGCCAGTACACGGTTTTTCTGGAGCGTCCATGAAGCGGCGCCAGGCTGGCTTGACCCTGATCGAACTGATGGTGGCCATGGCCTTGACCGCGCTGCTTGGGGTCATGCTCGCGGCGCTGGTCAATGGCTGGCTCAAGGTCCGCGAGCGGCTGCAGGTGACCCGCCAGGAGAACAGTGTGCTGGAGTTCTGCCTGGCCTTGGAGCGGCGTTTCGACAGCCCGGTATTGCGCCGGGTGTATGAGCAACGCCTGCCACTGGCGAGCCGCTGGCTCGACTGGCAGCCCGATCGCCAGCAGTTGCTGTGGGTGGCAGCCACGGCTGTGCCAGAGGCCGAGGGTGGCTCACGGCTGCAGCGCCAGCGCCTGCGTTTCGACGCGCGCGAACAACGCCTGACGTTGGAAACCTCGGCAGACCTGTACGCCGCCAGCGAACCCCGTTGGGTCATGCGCGAGCAGCTGGAGCAGGTCAGTGCGCTGAATGTTCTTTATCACCAGGGAGGCCGATGGCTGCCCTGGCCTTCCGACCAACCTGCGCACCCCGGCCGTGGTGTGCGCGTGCAACTGCAGCGTAATGGAGCCCCCTATGTCTGCACCTTCACGCTCCCTTGGGGGCGTTCATGAAGCTTGAATGGTGGCGACGTGCGCCGGCGCGACCTTGGTTGCTGCTGCGCCCGGGCGTGGTCTGGGACTGGCTGCTGATCGCAGATGGTGTGGCCCAACGGGAAGGCCAGGGCGAGCCTCCGGCGAACCTGAATGCACAGGTAGCGCTGATCATTCCGGGCGAGCGGTGCAGCCAGTTTGAGCTGGCTGCTCCGCCAGGTCTCAAGCGTGACGAGTGGCCCCTCCTGCTGGAAGACCACTTGCTGCAGAACGCTGAACAGGTGCAGTGCGCTTGCCTCGTTCGCCAGGCAGGGCAGTTGCGCCTGTTGGCGGTAGCGCGCCAGGCGCTGGACGAATGGCGTGGGCAGTGCAGCGCATGGGGGCTGCAGATCGAGCGCTGCTGGGCCGAGTTCCAATTGTTGCCCACGCCTGAGCCCGGGACGGGCTGGCAGTGGCAACGTGCGCCTGGCTTGTGCCTGTACCTAGGGCGCAGCGAAGAGGGGCATACCCATTGGCTGGCCTGGCCTGAAGCGCTGGGTGAGGTACCGCAACAGCCCTGGGGTAGCCTGCGCAAAACCACCCAGGTCGGGCGCTGGCCGGGTACGCTGGCGCCGCTCGACACGCTGCCAAGCCTGTTCGAGCGAACCCGTCAGGCCCGCTCTGCGCCCCATGTGCCGGCCCTGCCGCGCCGGCTGGTTGTCGTCTGTTTGGTGCTGGCCGTGGTGTGGTGCGGGCTATGGGCGGGCCAGCAATGGCGGCAGGTGCAAACCTGGCGCACGCAGGTGCTGGCCGTGACCGGCACCCAGGCCAGCCCTCGGCAAGCGGCGCAGGCTCTCAAGCGCCTGCGCGAAAGCGAACTGCAACAGCAACTGCGGCAACGCCAGCTTCAAGACCTGCAGGCACGCCTGCAGGTCTGGCTGCATGAGCACCCAGGCTGGCGCCTGCAAGCAGTGCGCTTCGACGGCCAGCGCTGGCACCTGCGCCTGCAGGGCGAGGGGGGCGAGCCACCCTGGCACGAAATGGCAAACGCCGCCGGAGCGGCGGTGCAGGTACTGAGTGCTGCGCCATCGGCACACGTGGTTTTCGATCTGGGAGCGCCAACATGACCCGAGAGTGGTTTCAGCGTCATCGATTGTTGCTCGCATGGTGCCTGGTCGGCTTTCTGCTGGCGTTTCTGGCACTGCGCCAAGGCGTGTCGCAATGGCGTGAGCTCAGCCAGTGGCATGGGCTGGCAGTGCAGGCCGCCGCCTTCCACAGTGGGCCAGGCGTGAACCTGGAGCGGCTGCGTCAGTCTGCCCAGGCGCGGCGGATCGAAGTTGCCGAGGTCGAGGCGCAAGGCAAGGTGTGGCAACTGCGCGGCCAGGTGGCCGATGAGCAGGTTTTGCAGCGTTGGCTGCAGGCCTTGCGCGCAGAGGGTGCACAACCGCTGCAGTGGGCCCTGGAGCAGGATGCCAAGGGCCTGCGTTTCGACCTGGTGGTGCAGCCATGAGCCGCCGTGGGCTGCTGTGGGCCGGGCTGGTGTTCAGCCTGACTTTGCTGGTGCAGTTGCCGGCGTCCTGGGTTGCACTGGGCTTGGGCCTGCCGATGCATGCGGTCAGCGGCAGCCTGTGGCAGGGGCAGGCGCAGCAGTTCGGGCCTGTCGGGCCCGTGCGCTGGGCCTTGCAGCCTTGGCGCTTGCAGGCCAACGCACAGCTGGGGTTTCAGGGCCAGGGCTGGCAGTTGCACGCTGAAGGCTGGCCTTGGCGCTGGCAGTTGGACGTTACCGCACAGGATCACCAGGCGAGTGTGCAAACGGCCTATCGGCTGGCCGGGCAGTGGCAGGGCACGCTGCGCCTGCAAGGAGCGGGGCGTCAGTGCCGTACCAGCGAAGGGCGCATCACGGTCACCGACCTCGCCTTGAGCGAACCTTGGTCGCTGGGGTTGGGGCAGGGCTGGGTAGAAATGGATTGCCGCACAGGCTTGCGCCTGCATGGGCAGCTGATACAACAGCGTGAGCATCGTTTGGCGCTGAATGCAGACCTTCTGGGGCGCCACGCAGTGGTGGCGGCCGAAATGCAGCCGGACGCTGCGCTTACACCGCTGCTGCGCGCTGCTCGGCTGGTGGGGCCGCAGGCGCTGACGGGGCAGCGGGAGTGGCGTTGGTAAGCAGCGGTTAACGTGCGGTTCATGGCCCTATCGCCGGTTTGCCGACGACAGGGCCTCTGGATCAGTTGACTTTCCCTTCAACCCCCGATGCCCACTGCTCACTTCGGCTATGCCCACTGGTGCGTAGTAAGCCAAGGTCCAGTGCATTCTCGCCGTCTGCGGCACCTTTGCCTTTGCTGATCTGGGCGATGGCGGTACCCAGGTCTACCGGCGAATTCGACGCATCGATCGACACATCCCGGCGGTAATCATTACCGCTCAGCGTTTCCTTGGTCACCGCGTTGGCGGTGAGTTTTACCTCACCCTTGGCCGATTGCAGGCGGGCGCCCGTCAGGTGAGCGTCACCGCCAACCGTCAGGTCTACCCCATCGCTGCCCTTGAGCGTCGTCTGCCGGGCTACGCCATCACGCTGAACATGCGACACATCGAGGCTGAAGGTTGGCGAAACGCCCGGGTCGGCCTTGGCCAGGGCGGAACCTGCTTTTTCGCTGACCTTGCTTCCCAGCGGCCCCGCGACGGCCGTGGCAGCGTTCACATAGCCTTGCGGGTTTTTCTCTTTGCTCAGCCGTGCATCACCTTTTACGGTCAGGGTATCGACGGTGTCCTTGCGGCTGGTGATGTGCAGATCGCCGTCGATTGCGCCGTTGATGTGCCCGGCCTCCAGGCTCACGCCTTCGATGCGGGTGTCGCCGCGGCTTTTCAGGTCGATACCTTCGGCGCGCAGGTTGCCGGCGTTCCAGATGAGGTTGTCGCGCTTGTCGAGATTGACCTGGGCACGGCCGTGCAGCCCCAGGGTGTCGGTGCCGCCCTTGGATGTGTTGAAGCCGGCGCCGGCGGTAATGCCCAAGTTGTCGCGCCGCTCGACATTGGATGACGCTTCGATCAGCACGCCGCCCTTGGCGGCATTGATGCCGATGTGTTCGGCCGATGCCTGCAGGCCCTGCAGATGCACGGCGATATCCTCGCGGGTGCCGCTGTCGAGGGTCAATTTGCCCGCGCTTTGGAACTGCGCATCGATGGCCTGGCGGGCATCCTCGTTCTTCTTGCCATGGTTGAAATGGCCCCCGATGGCGCCACCTTGGGTGGTGCCGGTCTTCACGGCCAGCTCCAGGCCGCCACCCTGGTTCCCGCCAGTGTCCTGCCGGGTATTGCTCGCAGCTTTGACCTGCAGGCGGCCATCGCTTTGCAGGAGCGTATCGCCAACCTTGGCCTCGCGGCTGCCAATACGCGTGCCTTCGAGCAGCATGTCGCCCCCGCTGGTCAGGCGCACTTCACCTTTGGCGTCGATCTGCGCCACCTGGGCATTGGTTTGCGTAGCCTGTTGCTGGGCATGGTCGAGATAGCCTCGGGCGTCGACGCCAGTGCTGCCCGGGCGGTTGCCGACCTTGGCCCAGGCGTTGCCATCGAGCTGGCGTGCGCGCTGTTGGTTGTGGTCGGTGGCCTGGGTCAGTGACAGCGTACCGGCACTGTGGATCAGCACATCGCCTTCACCGCCATCGATGTGCGTGCCTTCGTAGTGGCCATCGCTGCCCAACTGGACCTGGATACCCTGTTGCCCGTACAGGCTGCCTGGCACTGCAATGCTGGCGGCCTCCTGTTTGTCTTGCGAGCCGCCCTTGCCGGAAGCGCGGACGTTCAGGTCGCTCCCCGAACTGGTATCCACGCGCAGGTCACCACCGTAGGCCAGGCGCTGCAGGCTATCTTCCCGTGTGTTTTCGGCGGCGCGCAGGTGGTGCTGCTGCGCGTTGACCTGCAGGGCGCCGGCGTTGGCACGCCAGGCGGTGCCTTGGTCATCGAGGGTATCGGCCTTGACCTTCACGAGCCCCCCTGCCAGTTCGCTCACCTGGGCAAAGCCGCGGCGCTGGTTTTCCAAGCGCTTGAGGTGGTCGAGGGTCATGTCGCCGCCAACGCTCGGTGCCACCAGTGCGTCTTCGGGCGAGGCTTGCTGGAAGCGGGCCGCTTCTTCGCCCTGTACCAAGCGTTCGATCGGCCGGGTCACGTCACGGTACTCCAGGCTGGCGCCGATGCTGCCGGACCAGTCATTGCGCTGCACTTCACGTTCATGGGTGTCCTGCACGGCACGGTTCTCGATGCGCTTGGCAGTGACCTGAAGGGTGTTGCCTGCGTTGACGCGTGCAGCTTCGGTGATCAACTCGTCGGCGCTGATCTTCAGGTCGCCGCTGGCCTGCAACCCGGTGCGTTGCGTTTTGCTGTCGCGTTCGGTGATGACTTCGTTGTTGTGATGGCCTTCGAACAGGCTGCCCAGCCGATCCATACCGCCGGTCACCGTCAGGCCACCGCCGCTGTGGGTAGAGCTGCTGGATGACACGCGCTCGTTGCGTGTGTCGCCAAGGCTCACCTGTTTGCCCTGCACGTCCAGGTCGCCTGCACTGGCCTGTACGCTGGAGCCGTTGACTTGAAGCTGCGCGCCGCTGTTCAGGCCAACCGTAGCGCCCTTCAATTCGCTGGCCACCTGCGACGTTTCGCGTTGTTGGCCTGTGCTGGTGACCACCTCGTAAGCAACGCCGGCGGCGTACTGGCGCGACTCGGGCTTGCCGTCTTCGGCTTCTTGGGTCTGTTTGGCGCTGGCCGTGAAACCGCGCTGCTGGCTGCGTGTTTCGCTTTCATCGCTTGACTGCGTGCTACCGATCAACAAGTCACCCTTGGCCTCGACCTGCAGATGCCCGCCGGCCGTCACCTTCGAACCCTGGATACGCAATTCTTCAGCACTGGCCAGCCGCAGGTTGCTGGCAGAGCTGACGTCACTGCTCAGCACTTGCTGCTTGCGTTGCGTGCCCTCGCGATCGTTGCCGAAGAGGCCGAACAGCTTGCTGCTGCTGTCGCGCTCGGTGGCAATAGTGTTGCCGTGGTCAGCCTCGATCGCCAGGGCGCCTTTTTCGCTGTACAACACCGCGTCTTGGGCGCCGTGGACGGTGCTGCCCTTGATGCTCAACTGTTCGGCCGCAACGTTCAGCTTGCCATCGGCTGTGACGGCGCTGCCGGCTACGCGTTGTCCTTGGGTTTCGTTGCCTTTGCGGTCACCAAAGAAGGTGCCCGATACCAGGTCGCCACGGTAGTTGCGGCGTGTGCCCTGTTCCTGCAGCGCCGTTGTGCCGATTTCGACGTTCCTGGCGTTGATGTCCAGGCCGGCGCGGCTGTGCAGCTTGCTGCCTTGCACGGTGAGCCTGTCATTGGCCTTGACCGTCATGCGCGCGGCATTGAGCGTGCTGCCTTGTGCCGATTCCTTGTACTGGTTGGTATCACTGTCGCCTCGCCACAGGTCTTTGCGGTGGCGTACCTGCTCCTCGATACGTTGGCTGTTGGTGCCTGCACTGATATCCAGGTTGGCAGCGCTGTTGAGTGTCAGGTCGCCGCCCGCATCCACATTGGCTGCTAACAGGTGCATGTCGGCGCCGGACTGCAACAGCACGCTGTCACTGGCTTGCAGCTGCGTACCGCGCAAGTTGAGGTCGGTGGCGGTACGTTCGCGCTGGTAGGTCTCGCGGGTGACGAACAGGAACTTTTTGTTCCAGCTCTCCTGCTCGCGGGCGATGTTCTGGCGGCTTTCAGCGTCCAGGGTGAGCTTCTTGCCGGCCTTTATTTCGATACGTTCGGCTTTGCCATCGACGGCGCCAAGGCGCAGGTCATCGGCAGCAGTGAGTTGCAATGCGCCGTGGTCGGTGATCAGTTCACCAGGCAGGTCTGCATGGCCGCTGACCTGCAGTGCGCCGGCAGATTGAAGGGTGATGCCTTGGTCGGCCTTGATCTGCACCGGCCCCACCCGCACCCCCGCACCCTCGGCAGTGCTGACCACACGAATGCGCCCTGCGCGCATGGCGCCGAACAGGTTGGCGTCGATGCTGGACGGTGTGCCCGGCAGATGCTCGATGACCTGCCCGTCGTCGTGACGCATGCGGTTGCGGCCAACGGCCACAGTGAGATCGCCACTGGCCGACAGCACGCCCTTGCTGTCGAGCTTCGGCGCGATCAGGTCCAGCGCGCCCTCGGCATTGTGCTGGCCGCCTGTGAGCACTTGCAGGGTGCCACTGGCATTGAGGGTGTTGAGGTGTTTGAGCTGTTCGTCCTGCAGCTCCGGTGTACCGACCAGGAAACCGGCACGGGTGGTGTTGATGAAGCTCCCGCCATTGAGGGTGATGCCGTTCGGGTTGGCCAGGATGTAGTCGGCCGGGCGGCCGAAGATCTCCTGTGGGCCTTCGATCAGCGAGGCGTTGCGGCTGATCACCTCGTTGAGGATGGTCGAGGCCGCGTGGCCCTGGAACTGGGGGTTGGCCGCCAGTGCGCCGGCCAGTTGCGACTGCCCGGCCTGGAGAGCGTTGTTCAGTACCACGCCGGGGCGGGCGACGTTGTAGTCGAGGAACTGGTTGTGCGATAGGCCGCTGGCGTTGGGCGCGACGATGTCGATAACAGGTACGCCATGCTTGTTGTTGATGAGCGGCGTACCCCCAGGGCCGGTGGCCGCCTCCAGGCCGTGTTCGGCCAGCGCGCTGGTGGAGGCGAGCAGGGCGAGGAAAATGGCCCAGCGCAAGGTATCGGGGCGGATAGCGGGTATCTGCGAGAGTGTCTGCATGTTCTCGTTCTCTTTGTTGTGGGTGAATCAGATGTTCAGGGCCCACTCAAGTACCCAGAATCCGGGTTCGAGCATCGGGCGCTGCAGGTCGCTGGCATAGAGGGCGCGCTGATAGTCCAGGCGCAGGCGGCTGTGCGGCAGGTTCACTTCGATACCCGCCGTGGCTCCTGCCAGCCGGCGCGGCGAGGCGCCTTGCGCCAGCCGTTCCCAGCCCAGGTCCAGGCCCAGGTAGGGGCGCACCGTAACCGGTGTAGTCCAGGGCAGTGGCAGCGGTTGGCTGAAGGTATTGCGCCAGGCGGCGGCGCTGGCGCCACTGTAGGTACGCAGGCGAAAGCCACGCACCGCCGAATCGTCGCTCAACAACATTTGCTCGACGGCCGGCAAGACATTGGTGCTGTACTGCAGGCCGAGTTCGCTTTGCCAGCGCCACGGCCAGTTCGCTGGCCCCTGGCGTAGGTGCAGCAGGCTGGCGCGGTATTTTCGAAAGTCGGGCTGCGGCGCAGCTGCGTGCTGAGCGGGTTGCTCGGCGCCCAGCCAGTGAGTGCCTTGGGCGACGCCGATGTAGGCGTTCCACAGGCCGTGGTCAAGCCAGAGCAGGTTGAGCCCGGCCTCCACGGTAGTCAGGGTGGGGCTCTGCAGGCCAATGACTGCAGAGCCGGCGCGGTTGATCAGTTGTTTGCGGTCCAGCCGGGCGCTGGCGCTGAGCATGCCGTGCTGGTTGCGCCAGAGCATGCGCTCGGCGCTGACGCTCTGGTAGCTGCTGTTGCCGTTGCTGTCGTGCCGCCCCTGCGGAATCGGCGCGTTGTAGCGCAGCAGGCCGACATTGAGCGCGAAAGTCCATGGGCCGTAGGGGATGCTGTAGTAGAGGGTGACGCCCTGGCTGCGCCCCGGAGCATCGATGACCGTTGTCGAAAGTGACAGGCGCAGGTCGTCGTTCAGGCCCGAGGGGCTGTCCACACCGATGCCGAGGTTCAGGCGGTTACGCCCGGTCAGCGGGCTGCCCCGGTTATCGAAGCGGCTGTCCAGGTGCCAACGGGAATCCACTTGGCGAGGCTGCAGCAGTACCCGGGTGCCGCCCTGCAGTTCGCCTGGCAACAGGTCGACACTGAGCTCGTAGGCCCGCAGGCGGTTGAGCTGGTCCAGCCCCTGTTCAAGGTCTGGCAGGTACAGGGGTTTGCCCAGCAGGTGGGGGAATGCGCTGTTCAGGGAGAGCGGCAGCTCGGCAGCAAGCTCGATCGACTCGACGAAGCCTTCGATGATGACGATGTCCAGCGGCGCGTCATGCTCTGGCGCTTGCCGCAGATAGGGGCGGCTGGCCGGATAACCGGCGTGCACGTAGCGCTGGGTGATGGCCTTGAGCACGCGGTTGATGTCGGCGATGCCCATGCAGGGCTTTATCAGCGTCTGGATGGCTGGTTCAAGCGCCTGTGCCGAAAGCTGTCGGTTGCCGGCCAGGCGAACGCCGGTGATCTCCCAGCAGCGGCTGTCGCTGGGTGGGTTCGGCGAGGGGGCGTCGCTGTTTTGCGCCGCTGGATGGCGCTGCCAGCGCTGCAGCCGCTGTTGCAGCTCGAGCTGGCGCAATGTTCGCTGTTGATCACGCAGTTGCAGGCTGGCAGGGTCGTCCGCCAATGCCTGCGGCATAGCCAGCAAACTCGTCATACAGCAGGCCAGCAGCCTGCTGGCGATGTGGCGGTATCGGGCTGGCATGGGATAACCCCGCAAATGGCGTACGGCCTGCGTACTCGTTTGCGTGGATGCTAAAAACTCTGCCAGTCGATTGGATGCAGTCTGCTGCCTACATGGCAGTAGGGCAAATGCTTAATTGAAGTGAGAAGGTTCCTACAGCCTCAATTGGAATGCCGGACTATCAGGGCCGAATCTCGATCAATGTTCCGTCTGGCACCAGGTCCCAGACCTCGCGCATGTCCGAGTTGCGCATGGCGATACAGCCGTCGGTCCAGTCAAGCGTATGGAAATACCATTCGGGATACTCGTCGTTGATCGGGGTGCCGTGGATCATGATCATACTGCCGGCACTCCAGCCCTCGCGTGTGGCTCGGGCGGCATCGCTGATATTCGGGTAGGTGATGTGCATGGACAGGTTGAAACGGTCGCTTTGCTTGCGCCAGTCCAGCCAGTACAGGCCCTCGGGAGTTTTTTTGTCGCCTTCGCGCTGCTTGGCGCCCTTGGGTTGCTTGCCCAGCGAGATACGGTAGGTTTTCAGCGGTTCGCCACGGCTGATCAACTGCAGGCGGCGCTCAGACTTGATCACCAGCACCTTGTCGATCAGTGGCTGCATGGCTGCCTGCGATTGCGACTGTGCCGGCAAAGGCGGCTGTGGCTTGCGAATGATGGTCTCGGTAAAGGCCGCCTGGGACACCGAGGTAACGCAAAGGCAGAAAAGGGCGAACAACCAGCGCATGAAGCGGTACCTGCAAGCTTAAGTGGTGGGCGAAACGTTCATCGGTGGCAGGTACTCATGGCCTATGGGGTAATGCTGCCCGATGCGGTCGCGATAATAGCATTCTAGTGTGCGTGTGACGGTCCGGAAAGCCAGCTCGCCCCACGGAATCTCGTGTTCGTCGAACAGCCGCACTTCCAGGCTTTCGACGCCGATGTCGAAGTCCAGGTCGGCCAGTTCGGCGCGGAAGAACACATGTACCTGGTTGATGTGCGGCAGGTCGAACAACTGGTACAGGGCCATCGGGCCGACCCGGGCGCAGGCTTC
This sequence comes from Pseudomonas putida, assembly GCF_016406145.1. NCBI lineage: Bacteria > Pseudomonadati > Pseudomonadota > Gammaproteobacteria > Pseudomonadales > Pseudomonadaceae > Pseudomonas > Pseudomonas putida. The sequence continues at coordinate 4,592,288 of NZ_CP066306.1, read as the reverse complement.
TTCGACAGTTTCACGGCGAGCGGCCTGGTCCAGTGTTTCGCCGTTCTCCATGAAGCCGGCGGGTAAGGTCCAGAAGCCGCGGCGGGGCTCGATGGCTCGCCGGCACAGCAGCACCTGGCTGCCCCAGACCGGCAGCACCCCGGCAACTATGTTCGGGTTCTGGTAGTGAATGGTCTGGCAATGATTGCAGACAAACCGCAGGCGGCTGTCGCCTTCGGGGATCCGCTGAATGACCGGCTGGCCGCACGCGCTGCAGAATTTCATGCTGTTCTTCCCTTGAGCCCAGGCTATCTTGGCGCGCCAGGCATGCCTGCCGCAAGCGTACAGGGCTTGGGTGCTTCGCGGCTTTGGTGCATCATGCAGGGCAGGCCTTGGAAACGAGAGTGCGCAATGCTGGACGAGCTACTTCGCCGAATGAGCAACCACCAACCAGCTTCACTGGAAACCGACCGACGGTTCCCCGAGGCGGCGGTCCTTTTGCCCATTACCCGCAGCGAAGCGCCCGAGCTGGTCTTGACCCTGCGTGCCAAGGGCCTTTCCACCCACGGCGGCGAAGTCGCCTTCCCCGGTGGCCGGCGCGACCCGGAAGACCCCGACCTGGTATTCACCGCGCTGCGCGAGGCAGAAGAAGAGATCGGCCTGCCGCCCGGCCTGGTGGAAGTACTTGGTCCCCTGAGCCCGCTGATTTCCCTGCACGGGCTGAAAGTGACGCCATTCGTCGGGGTGATCCCTGATTTCGTCGAATACCGCGCCAATGATGCGGAGATCGCGGCAGTATTCAGCGTGCCGCTCGAATTTTTCCGCCAGGACCCGCGCGATCACACCCACCGTATCGATTACCAGGGCCGCAGTTGGTATGTGCCCAGCTATCGTTATGGCGAATACAAGATCTGGGGGCTGTCGGCGATCATGATCGTCGAGCTGGTCAATTTGCTGTACGACGCAGGCATCAGCCTGCATCAGCCCCCCGAGCGTTATATAGAGATCTGAACGGGGCCCATCCCGTCGCCGCTGATACCTGAGGAGCGAGAATGAAATACCGCCTGGGCGACCTGCGGGTCGAGAGCCATGCCACCAGTTGGGCCGCACCCAATGCCATGCTGATTGGCAAAGTGCGCCTGCAGGCGCGCGCCAGTGTGTGGTTCGGCGCGGTGCTGCGCGGCGACAACGAGCTGATCGATATCGGCGAGGACAGCAACGTCCAGGACGGTACCGTGATGCATACCGACATGGGTTCGCCACTGACCTTGGGCAAGGGCGTGACCATTGGCCACAACGCCATGCTGCACGGTTGCACGGTTGGCGATTACAGCCTGGTCGGCATCAATGCGGTGATCCTCAACGGTGCGCGTATCGGCAAACACTGCATCATCGGCGCCAATGCACTGATCCCCGAAGGCAAGGAAATCCCCGATGGTTCGCTGGTAATGGGTTCGCCCGGCAAAGTGGTGCGAGAGCTGACCGAGCAGCAGAAGCGCATGCTCGAGGCCAGCGCCGCGCACTATGTTCACAACGCCCAGCGTTATGCGCGGGACCTGGTGGTGGACGATGAGTGAGTTGATCGCGACCGAGCGCCCGGTCGCTTCGCCCTGCGTGAGCATCTGCGCGCTGGACGAGCAGGATGTCTGCACCGGGTGCCAGCGCACTGTAGCGGAGATCGGTCGTTGGGGGCGGATGGATAATACCGAACGCCGGGCGGTGCTTAAGCTGTGCCATGAGCGGGCAGTGGCGGCCGGATTGATCTTGTAAGCGCTGCGGTTGACTTGAAAATCAGGTAATCTGTGCCGCTTGCCGGACGGTCACTGCCCATGTTCTTTCTAATCGCATACATCAGCAGCGTTGTACTGATCAACTTTGCCTTTTCCAGCGCCCCGCATCTGGACGTGATCTGGTCTGCCTGGGGCGGGCTGGTGTTCATCCTGCGTGACATGGTGCAGACCCGCTACGGCCATGGCGCGCTGATCGCCATGCTGATGGCCCTGGTGCTGTCGTATGTCACTTCCGAGCCGGCCATTGCCCTGGCCAGTGCCACTGCGTTCTTCGTTTCCGAGCTGATCGACTGGCTGGTGTTCAGCATCACCCGGCGCCCCTTGCGTGACCGCTTGTGGTTGAGCTCGGCATTGAGCATTCCGGTGGACACCTTCATTTTCTTCGGCATGATCGGTGCCCTGACACCGGCCGTGATCGGCACCGCGATGGCCTCCAAGTTCGCTGGCGTGACTGCGGTGTGGCTGGCCATGGCATTTCGTGCGCGGCGGGCTGCCGTCGCCGGCTGATGGTGTAGAATACGGGTCCTTTTTCAGCGGGCGGCGCTAAGACTGGCGCGGCCCCGGACGCCTTCGAGGACCTGAAATGACCCGTATCGGAACCCCATTGTCGCCTACCGCGACCCGTGTACTGCTCTGCGGCTGTGGCGAGCTGGGCAAGGAAGTGGTGATCGAGCTGCAGCGCCTGGGCGTCGAAGTGATCGCCGTGGACCGCTACGCCAATGCGCCGGCCATGCAGGTCGCGCACCGCAGCCACGTGGTCAACATGCTCGATGGTGTCGCCCTGCGCGCGGTGATCGAGGCTGAAAAACCGCATTACATCGTCCCCGAAATCGAAGCCATCGCCACCGCTACGCTGGTCGAGCTGGAGAACGAAGGCTTCAATGTCGTGCCGACCGCCCGCGCCACGCAGCTGACCATGAACCGCGAGGGCATTCGCCGCCTGGCGGCCGAAGAGCTGGACCTGCCGACCTCGCCTTACCACTTCGCCGATACCTTTGAAGACTATGCCAAGGCCGTGGCCGATGTCGGTTACCCGTGCGTGGTCAAACCGGTGATGAGCTCGTCCGGCAAGGGCCAGAGCCTGCTGCGCAGCGATGCCGACCTGCAGAAGTCGTGGGACTACGCCCAGGAGGGTGGCCGCGCCGGTAAGGGCCGGGTGATCATCGAAGGCTTCATCGATTTCGACTACGAGATCACCTTGCTGACCGTGCGCCATGTTGGTGGTACCACGTATCTGGAGCCGGTCGGTCACCGCCAGGAGAAGGGCGACTACCAAGAGTCGTGGCAGCCTCAGGCGATGAGCCCGAAAGCCTTGGCCGAGTCGCAGCGTGTGGCGAAGGCGGTCACCGATGCACTGGGCGGCCGTGGTTTGTTCGGCGTCGAGTTGTTCGTCAAGGGCGATCAGGTGTGGTTCAGCGAAGTCTCGCCGCGCCCGCACGATACCGGCTTGGTCACGCTGATTTCCCAGGACCTCTCGCAGTTCGCGCTGCATGCCCGTGCCATTCTGGGCCTGCCGATCCCGGTTGTGCGCCAGTTCGGCCCGTCCGCTTCGGCGGTGATCCTGCCTGAAGGCCAGTCGCAGCAGACCAGCTTCGCCAACCTCGGCGCAGCGTTGAGCGAGCCGGATACCGCGATCCGCTTGTTCGGCAAGCCGGAAATCAACGGCCAGCGCCGCATGGGCGTGTGCCTGGCACGTGATGAGTCGATCGAAGCGGCGCGGGCCAAGGCGACCCGTGCAGCGCAGGCGGTCAAGGTCGAGTTCTAAGCTGCAAGCTGCAAGCTGCAAGCTACAAGCTGCTAGGGGATGCCTTTTCTTGCAGCTTGAAGCTTGCAGCTCAAAGATCACAGCTCTGTATTGCGGGTCTCTTTCAGGCACAGCACAGCAATCAGGCTGATCACCGCCGCCACCGACACATACCCACCCACCCAGCTCAAGCCGCCCATGCTCACCAGTTTCTGGGCAAAGAACGGCGCCGCCGAAGCCCCCACGATGCCGCCCAGGTTATACGCCGCAGACGCGCCGGTATAACGCACGTGAGTAGGGAACAGCTCTGGCAGCAACGCGCCCATCGGTGCGAAGGTCACGCCCATCAAAAACAGCTCGATGGCCAGGAACAACGCTACGCCAGTAGTCGAGCCGGAGGTCAGCAAAGGCTCCATGGTGAAGCCCGAGGCCACCGCCAGCAGGCCGCCGACGATCAGCACCGGCTTGCGCCCGTAACGGTCGCTGAGCCAGGCCGACAGCGGCGTGGCCAGGGCCATGAAGACCACGGCGAAGCACAGCAGGCCAAGGAAGATTTCGCGGCTATAGCCCAACGTTGTGACGCCGTAGCTCAGCGAGAACACTGTCGAGATGTAGAACAGCGCATAGCACACCACCATGGCGGCGGCGCCCAGCAGGGTCGGCAGCCAGTACTTGCTGAACAGGTCGACCACCGGCATTTTCACCCGCTCGTGGCGGGCCACGGCCTTCGCGAACACCGGACTTTCCTCAAGCTTCAGGCGTACGTAGAGGCCTACCAGTACCAGCGCGGCACTGAGCAGGAACGGAATGCGCCAGCCCCACTCACGGAACTGCTCGTCGCTGAGCAGCAGGGCCAGGGTCAGGAACAGGCCGTTGGCCGCCAGGAAGCCGATCGAAGGGCCTAGCTGCGGGAACATCCCGAACCAGGCGCGCTTGCCCGCCGGCGCGTTCTCGGTGGCCAGCAACGCTGCGCCACCCCATTCACCGCCCAGGCCAAGGCCTTGGCCGAAGCGCAGCAGGCAAAGAATGATCGGTGCCCACACGCCGATGCTGTCGTAGCCTGGCAGTACACCGATTAGCGTGGTCGACACCCCCATCAGCAGCAGCGAGGCAACCAGCGTCGACTTGCGCCCGATGCGGTCACCGAAGTGACCGAACAGCGCTGAGCCCAGCGGGCGGGCAAGGAAGGCGATGCCGAAGGTAAGGAAGGCCGCCAGCATCTGCGCGGTGCCCGACCCGGACGGGAAGAACACCGGGCCGATCACCAGCGCGGCGGCAGTGGCATAAACGTAGAAATCGTAGAACTCGATGGCCGTGCCGATGAAGCTGGCGGTGGCCACCCGCGCGGGCGAGTTGACCGGCGCGGCAGGCGCTTGGGCATAAGTGCTGCTGGTTGTCATTAAGTAGGTCCCTAACAGTCTGGTCGTGCTCCATGGGCTTGGCCCGCAAAGGTATGCACTGGCCAGCAAAGGGCAAGTACGGTTCGCGGACGCCGGAGCGTATTGTTCTTTTGTTCGCCCGACTGACGATAGCCCAAGAGGGATAGGGGCGGGAGCGGGCACTGTTCGGGGTGATGAAGCAGGACCGCAGGGCGCGTCAGTGGAGCGCACTGGCCGTGTGGCGCCGGGTGCGGGTAGCGGGCGGGACGGCAGGGCTGGGTAAGCGTGACCCGAGTATAGCTAGCGGGTCACGGTCCACACCAGCACCTTGCTGGCGCAATTGTCTTCTGTTTCGAGGATTTCCAGGCGATAGCGGCCGATTTTCAGGCAAACAGCGCTTTCCGGGATGCTTTCCAGAGCCTCGGTGACCAGCCCGTTCAGGGTCTTCGGCCCTCCGTCGCTGGGCAGGTGCCAGCCGAGGGTGCGGTTTATTTCCCGCAGGGAAGCGGCGCCCTCGATGACGAAGGTACCGTCGGGCTGTGGGTGTACATGGGGGTTGTCGAGGCTGTGCTCTTCCTCGAACTCGCCGACGATCTCTTCGAGTATGTCCTCCAGCGTGACGATACCCAGTACCTCACCGTATTCGTCTACCACCACGCCCAGCCGACGCTGCTGCTTGTGGAAGTTCAGCAGCTGCAATTGCAGGGGGGTGCTTTCGGGGACGAAGTAGGGCTCGTAGCAGGCGCTGTGGAGCTTCTCCAGCGTCAGCTCGGCCTTGGGCAGCAGGTGGCTGATCAGCTTGGTGTTGAGGATGGCTTCTACCTGGTTGATGTCGTTGTGGTAGACCGGCAGGCGCGTGTGGCGGCTGAGGATCAGCTGCTCGATGATGCGCTCGATGGGCTCATCCAGGTTGATGCCATCGACCTCGTTGCGCGGCACCAGAATGTCGTTGACGGTGACCTTGTCCAGCGAGTGCAGGCCATCGAGCAGGCCGTGGCGCGGCATGTCTTGGTCTTCATCCTCGGTAAAGTCATCATCTGCCTGCGGGTGCAGGGCCACTGCGGTGGGCGGTACGCGAAACGGCCGCAACATCAGCTTGGCGCAGCCGTCCAGCAGGCAAGCCAAGGGTTGCACCAGCGCCAGTGGGAGCTTCAGCAGGCTGGCGCCCAGGCTGATGAAGGCCAGCGGGTTGCGCCGAGCCAGGCGCCGCGGCAGGTATTCGGCGAACACCAGCAAGCCAGAGGTTGCGGCCAGGCCGGCCAGCCAGAAACCGTGCTCGCCGTTGAGGCGTTGGCCGATCAGGCAGGCCAGGCCCAATACCAGAAGCTTGCCCAGGCTGGCGCACAGCACCAGGGCCTGGGCTGGCAGTACCGCTTGCCCGTCATCGCCGGGGCGCAACGAGCCGTTGAGTTGCAGGCGGGCGGCATCCACCGCGGTGAAAAGCGCTGACCAGAGCAGCGCCAGTGCCAAAGTGCCGAGTAGCGGAGCGTACGGCAGGGTGTCCATGGGCGACCGTCAGATATGCAGGATGAATTCGCGGACCAGCTTGCTGCCGAAATAGGCCAGCATCAGCAGGCAGAAACCGGCCAGTGTCCAGCGGATCGCCTTGTGGCCACGCCAGCCCAGCCGGGTGCGGCCCCACAGCAGTACGCTGAAGACGATCCAGGCCACGCAGGCCAGCAGGGTTTTGTGTACCAGGTGCTGGGCAAACAGGTTGTCCAGGAACAGCCAGCCAGAGATCAGCGACAGCGACAACAGGCACCAGCCCGCCCAAAGGAAGCCGAACAGCAGGCTTTCCATGGTCTGCAACGGTGGGAAGTTGCGGATCAGGCCGGAAGGGTGCTTGTTTTTCAGTTGGTGGTCCTGCAATAGCAGGAGCAGTGACTGGAACACCGCAATGGTGAACAGCCCATAGGCCAGGATCGATAGCAGGATATGAGCGAGGATCCCCGGCTCTTCATCGATCAGCGGAACGGTGCCGGGTGGGGCGAACTGGGCCAGCAGGGCCGTGATGGCGCCGAGCGGGAACAGCAGGACCAGCAGGTTTTCCACCGGTATGCGCAGGCAGGCCAGCAGGGTCAGGGTGATCACCGCCACGGCGATCAGGCTGGCGGCGCTGAAGAAGTCCAGGCTCAGGCCCAGCGGAGTGATCAGCTGAAAGAAAAGCGCGCCGCTCTGGGCGATCACGGCGAGGGCGCCGAGCAGGCCGAGCAGCCGTTTGTCGGCTTTGCTCGACTGGGCCAGGCGCGAACCCTGATAAACGGTCGCTGCTATATATAGGCCGGCGGCGATCAGGTTGGGGATGAGGCTGGGTGAGGAGACCATAAGTCCTGGTGGGCAAGCCTTAAAGAGACGGAGTTTGGCATAGATCGCGCTGGGGGGGCTAGTGAGCTGCAAGCTTCCGGCTGCAAGCTGCAAGCGAAGGCAGATTCGTGCGGGGGCGGGATTTTCTGATGGTTTGCGGCTTGAGGCTTGCGGCTTGAAAGTTGCCGCCGGGAAGCCGAGGTGTGCGCCGCCGCCGCTCTTCGCTATAATCGCCGCCTTGCTGTGCCCAGCGCGTGTGCATATTCACCTGGGCGCCTGACAAACCTCGGCTTTTACTTGGCCTGAAAGGATCACCATGTTCGAAAACCTGACCGACCGCCTGTCACAGACGCTGCGCCATGTCACCGGCAAGGCCAAGCTGACTGAAGACAACATCAAGGATACGTTGCGCGAAGTGCGCATGGCCCTGCTCGAGGCCGACGTTGCCCTGCCGGTGGTCAAGGATTTCGTCAACAGCGTCAAGGAGCGTGCGGTCGGCACCGAGGTGTCGCGCAGCCTGACCCCGGGCCAGGCGTTCGTGAAGATCGTCCAGGCCGAGCTGGAAAGCCTGATGGGCGCGGCCAACGAAGACCTCGCGCTCAATGCCGCCCCGCCTGCCGTGGTGCTGATGGCCGGTTTGCAGGGCGCGGGCAAGACCACCACCGCCGGCAAGCTCGCGCGCTTCCTCAAGGAGCGCAAGAAGAAGAGCGTGATGGTGGTTTCGGCCGACGTTTACCGCCCGGCAGCGATCAAACAGCTGGAAACGCTGGCCAACGACATCGGTGTGACCTTCTTCCCGTCCGATATCAGCCAGAAGCCTGTGGCCATTGCCGAAGCGGCGATCCGCGAAGCCAAGCTCAAGTTCATCGACGTGGTCATTGTCGATACCGCCGGCCGTCTGCACATCGACGCCGACATGATGGACGAGATCAAAGCGCTGCATGCTGCGGTCAAGCCGGTCGAAACCCTGTTCGTGGTCGATGCCATGACCGGCCAGGATGCCGCCAATACCGCCAAGGCCTTCGGTGAAGCCCTGCCGCTTACCGGCGTGGTGCTGACCAAGGTCGACGGTGATGCCCGTGGCGGTGCCGCGCTTTCGGTACGTGCCATCACCGGCAAGCCGATCAAGTTCATCGGTATGGGTGAGAAAACCGAGGCCCTTGAGCCTTTCCACCCGGACCGTGTGGCGTCGCGCATCCTCGGCATGGGCGACGTGCTCAGCCTGATCGAGCAGGCCGAGCAGACCATCGACAAGGCCAAGGCCGACAAGCTGGCCAAGAAGCTCAAGAAGGGCAAGGGCTTCGATCTCGAAGACTTCCGCGATCAGCTGCAGCAGATGAAGAACATGGGTGGCCTGGGCGGCCTGATGGACAAACTGCCCAGCATCGGCGGGGTAAATCTGTCGCAGATGGGCAATGCTCAGGGCGCGGCAGAGAAGCAGTTCAAGCAGATGGAGGCGATCATCAACTCCATGACCCCGGCCGAGCGTCGCGATCCTGACCTGATCAGCGGTTCGCGCAAGCGCCGGATCGCCCTGGGTTCCGGTACCCAGGTGCAGGACATCGGGCGGCTGATCAAGCAGCACAAGCAGATGCAGAAGATGATGAAGAAATTCTCCTCCAAGGGCGGCATGGCCAAGATGATGCGCGGCCTGGGCGGGATGCTGCCTGGTGGCGGCATGCCGAAGCTGTAACCCTTATTCCGGGCGCTTGTCTCTTGAAGGATGAGCGCTCAGAACCCCCGCTGCGGCGGGGCAACGGCCACGCAATACGTGGCTCAACCGGCAAATCTGGACGGCAGGGCGAGGCCTTGTCGAAAAAGTCATTTGCAAATGTCCGTGTATTCCCCGAGAATATGCGGCCTTTTGGGCACCCGTGTGCCTATTTGGCATTCAGATTTGCAGCACCGACTATAGGAACGATGTTCACATGGTAACCATCCGTCTTGCCCGTGGCGGCTCGAAAAAGCGCCCTTTCTACCACCTGACCGTGACCAACTCGCGTAACGCCCGTGACGGCCGTTTCGTTGAGCGCGTAGGTTTCTTCAACCCGATCGCTGCTGGCGCTGAAGTCAAGCTGTCGGTCAACCAGGAGCGCGTCAGCTACTGGCTGAGCCAAGGCGCACAGCCGTCTGAGCGTGTTGCTCAGCTGCTGAAGGACGCTGCCAAGGCCGCTGCCTGAGCAATATGAACGCGACGCCAGAAAAGGCTGACGACCTCATCGTCGTTGGCAAGATTTTTTCGGTTCACGGCGTTCGCGGCGAGGTGAAGGTGTATTCCTTTACCGATCCGATTGAAAACCTGTTGGATTATCCACGCTGGACGCTTCGGCACGAAGGCAAGGTAAAGCAGGTCGAGCTGGTCAGCGGTCGTGGCTCCCAAAAGGGTCTGGTCGTTAAACTGAAAGGCCTCGATGATCGTGATGAAGCGCGTCTTCTGAGCGGCTTCGAAATCTGCATCCCGCGGAGCCTTTTGCCCAACCTGGCCGCAGACGAGTACTACTGGTACCAGCTGCAGGGCCTGAAGGTCATCAACCAGGACGAACAGCTGTTCGGCAAGGTCGATCACCTGTTGGAGACCGGTGCGAACGATGTAATGGTGGTCAAACCCTGCGCAGGCAGCCTGGATGATCGCGAGCGTCTGTTGCCCTATACGGCGCAATGTGTGCTGGCAATCGACCTGGAAGCAGGCGTGATGCGGGTTGAATGGGACGCGGACTTCTAAACGATGGGTAACCTTCGCGTAGACGTCATCACGTTGTTCCCCGAGATGTTCTCGGCCATCACTGAGTACGGCATTACCAGCCGCGCGGTAAAACAGGGGTTGCTTCAGGTGACCTGCTGGAACCCGCGGGACTACACCACAGATCGCCACCATACAGTGGATGATCGGCCGTTTGGCGGTGGCCCGGGCATGGTGATGAAAATCAAGCCTCTGGAAGACGCCTTGGTTAGCGCCAGGCAAGCGACCGGAGCATCGGCAAAGGTGATTTACCTTTCGCCGCAAGGCCGCAAGCTGACTCAGCAAGCGGTCAAAGGCCTGGCCGAACAGGAATCGCTGATCCTGATCGCCGGTCGTTATGAAGGCATCGACGAGCGTTTTATCGAGGCTCATGTCGATGAGGAGTGGTCGATTGGCGACTATGTGCTTTCCGGTGGCGAGCTGCCGGCCATGGTACTGATCGATGCGGTTACACGGCTGCTGCCCGGAGCTTTAGGGCATGTGGACTCGGCGGAGGAAGACTCCTTCACCGACGGTCTGCTCGATTGCCCGCACTACACCCGACCTGAGGTGTATGCGGATCAGCGTGTTCCCGACGTGTTGCTAAGTGGCAACCATGCACACATCCGGCGTTGGAGAATGAAGCAGTCCCTTGGTAGGACCTTCGAACGACGCGCCGATCTTCTGGAAAGTCGCTCGCTTTCTGGAGAAGAGAAGAAGCTGCTCGAGGAATATCTCCGCGAGCGGGACGATAGTTAAACGTATCGATGGTGGATCACGTATCCATCTTAGGAGCACAGCATGACCAACAAGATCATCCAGCAGCTCGAAGCCGAGCAGATGAGCAAGGAAATCCCGACCTTCGCACCAGGCGACACCATCGTCGTTCAGGTTAAAGTGAAGGAAGGTGAGCGTTCCCGTCTGCAGGCGTTCGAAGGCGTCGTTATCGCCAAGCGTAACCGCGGCCTGAACAGCGCCTTCACCGTGCGCAAAATCTCCAGCGGCGTTGGCGTTGAGCGTACCTTCCAGACCTACAGCCCGCAGATCGACAGCCTGGCCGTGAAACGTCGTGGTGACGTGCGTAAAGCCAAGCTGTACTACCTGCGCGACCTGTCCGGCAAAGCCGCTCGCATCAAGGAAAAACTGTCCTGAGTACAGTTTGCCCGGTGGCCTTGGCCGCCTAGCGAGAAAAAAGCAGCCTTCGGGCTGCTTTTTTGCGTTTTGAAACCCGAAAGAAGTGACGGACATGACTAGCCGAGATCAGGAAATTCAGCGCCGCACCGAGTTGTCGGTGACCCGCGTGACCAAAGCGGTGTTCCCCAACACCACCAACCACCACAACACCTTGTTCGGCGGGACTGCGCTGGCCTGGATGGACGAAGTGTCGTTCATCGCCGCTACGCGCTTCTGCCGGCTGCCACTGGTGACCGTGTCCACAGATCGTATCGATTTCAAGCACCCGATCCCGGCAGGCTCGATCGTCGAGCTGGTGGGGACGGTGATCAAGGTCGGCAACACCAGCTTGCAGGTTCAAGTGGACGTATTCGTCGAGAACATGTACCTGGATGGGCGCGAGCGGGCAATCCATGGTGTGTTCAGCTTTGTCGCCATCGACGAGGACAAACGCCCGGTGCCGGTGTTGCCACAAGCCTGAGGGCTCAACCCGGTGCGGCAGTCGTCTCGGTGACGGGGGCCGGTTCCACCAGCGCCACCAGGGTCCAGCCAGGTTGCGGCGCAAGCGGGTTCTCGGGGCTTGATACATGCACCCAGCCCTGGGCATCCCGGGCAAACAAAAGATGTGCGCGCTCGCCATGCAATGCCTGGTAATTGTCCCAGTCGAAGCCCTCGGTAAGGTTGGTGCTGTACAGTTCCGCGCCATGATGCAGCCGATTGGCCATTTGCTGGTAGGTCATCGGGCTTGAGCCCAGCAGTTGGCCACGGTGCTCTTCGCTGGCCCGGTGTTTGTCGCTGCGCTGCTTCTCCAGGCCGCTGGCAAGCACATACAAGCGGCCGTGGCCGAAGTCATGACGAAAGCGCGCACAGGCCAAGGCGTTGATCTCCCCGGCAGGCGACAGCCCCAGCAAGTGGCCGAGGCCTACGAGGTCCAGGTGCGCGTCGGCATGCTGCGAGGCCGGGTTGCCAAAGTAGGTCGGCAGCCCCTCCATGCGCGCCGCACGAATGTTTTCCCAGCTCGAATCGGTCAGCAACACACGGCAACCCAGTTGCTGCAGTGCTTTGCCGATGGTGCGTGCGGGTTGGTTGGCGCCGACGATGAGAAAACCGCTGGGCGCCGGCTCCGCCACCTTGAGCAGGCGCGCCAGGGGGCGCGCCGTAGCGCTCTGCAGCACGACAGTGCCGATGATCACGGCAAAGGTGAGCGGCACCAGCAGCAGCGCGTCCTGATGCCCGGCCTCATGCAGGCGGATGGCGAATATCGCCGACACTGCGGCGGCGACGATACCGCGTGGTGCGATCCAGGCCAGCAGGGCCCGTTCCCGCCAGTTCAGGGACGACCCCAGCGTCGACAGCAAAACATTCAGCGGCCGCGCCACCAACTGGATCACCAGCAGCAGTGCCAGTACGGCCGGGCCCAGCCCCAGCAGGGCATGCAAATCGAGCCGCGCGGCGAGCAGGATGAACAGGCCGGAGATCAGCAGTACGCTGAGGTTCTCCTTGAAATGCAGGATCTGCCGTACATCGACGCCACGCATGTTGGCCAGCCACATGCCCATTACCGTCACCGCCAGTAGCCCGGACTCGTGAACGATCTGGTTGGCGGCGATGAAAATACCCAGTACGGCGGCCAGCGACGCCAGGTTGTGCAGGTATTCCGGCAGCCACTGCTCGCGCATGATCTGCCCCAGTAACCAGCCACCGGCGGCGCCCAGGGCGCTGCCGCAGAAGATGACCCCGGCAAAGGTGCCCAAGCTCTGGCTCAGGCCATTGCCATCGGTGCTGGCGATGATAAAGCTGTACACCACGACGGCGAGCAGGGCACCGATCGGGTCGATGACGATGCCTTCCCAGCGCAGGATGTTGGCAATGGTCGCTTTCGGCCGTACCACGCGCAGCATGGGCACGATGACCGTAGGGCCTGTCACCAGGGTCAAGGTGCCGAACAGGATCGCCAGCGGCCAGTCGAAACCCAGCAGCCAGTGTGTCGCCAGGGCGATCACCAGCCAGGTCGACAGGGCGCCGACAGTGACCAGGCGGTGCACCACGCTGCCGATGTCTCGCCATTGCGAGAGGTGCAGGGTCAGGCTGCCTTCGAACAGGATCAGTGCCACCGCCAGTGACACCAGCGGCATCAACAGTGGGCCAAACAGCGCTTGCGGGTCGAGCCAGCCGAGCAATGGGCCGACCGTTATGCCGGCCAGCAGCAGGAAGAGAATTGCTGGCAGCTTCAGGCGCCAGGCCAGCCACTGGCAGGCAAGGGCGGCGGCACCGATACCGCCCACACTGAGTAGGATCTGCTGTTCGTTCATGCGGGCTCCCTATGCCGGCGTTGTTATGAAAGACTAAGCGTCATTTCGTCGTTTGCCACCGAGTTTTCATGCCAGCCCTTGACCACCCCTTGATCGACCAGTTCCTTGATGCCCTGTGGCTGGAAAAAGGCCTTTCAGACAACACTCGCGTCTCTTATCGCAGTGACCTGGCGCTGTTCAACGGCTGGCTGCAGGATCACGGCCTGGCCTTGCCTGCCGCCGGTCGGGAGCTGATCCTCGATCACCTGGCCTGGCGTCTGGATCAGGGTTACAAGCCGCGTTCCACTGCGCGTTTTCTCTCAGGTCTGCGTGGCTTCTTTCGCTACTTGCTGCGGGAAAAGCTCATTGCCGTCGATCCAACCCTGCAAATAGAGATGCCGCAGTTGGGCAAGCCCTTGCCCAAGTCTTTGTCGGAAGCCGACGTCGATGCCCTGCTGCAGGCTCCGGACCTTGGCGAAGCCATTGGCCAGCGCGACCGTGCCATGCTTGAGGTCCTGTACGCCTGTGGTCTGCGCGTTACCGAACTGGTCAGCCTTGCTCTGGACCAGGTGAACCTGCGCCAGGGCGTGCTGCGGGTGATGGGCAAGGGCAGCAAGGAGCGCCTGGTACCGATGGGCGAAGAGGCGGTGCTGTGGCTGGAGCGCTACCTGCGTGACGGGCGCGTCGAGCTGCTCAACGGGCGCCCGAGCGATGTGCTGTTCCCCAGCCTGCGGGGTGAACAGATGACCCGTCAGACCTTCTGGCACCGCATCAAGCATCACGCCCGGATTGCCGGCATCGACAAGCCGCTGTCGCCGCACACCTTGCGCCACGCTTTCGCCACCCATCTGCTCAACCACGGTGCGGACCTGCGCGTAGTGCAGATGCTGCTGGGGCACAGCGACCTGTCGACCACGCAGATCTATACCCATGTGGCCAAGGCCCGCCTGCAGCAACTGCACGCTCAGCACCATCCGCGTGGATGAATGTTTTTCATGTTCCGCCGGCCGGTACTCGCAGCCCCCTTCACGGGTAGCGTGTTGTGGTAGGCTTGGGCGGTTTGCACCAAGGGCCGCACGGTTGCCGCGTTTTTGCGCAGGTGACACCCTCCGGCCCCTGTCCGCCCTCAGGAGTTCCCATGCGCGTGACCCAGATTTTCGCCGCCGCCGCGTTGGCGCTGGCCAGTACCTTTGCCGTTGCTGCGGCGACCGACAGCAATGCCGCTGCCGAGCAGGCGATTCGCAAGTCGTTGCAGAACCTTGAGCTGGAAGTGCCGGTCGAGAGCGTGGCCAGCAGCCCGCTCAACGGCCTGTATGAAGTCAAGCTGCAGGGCGGCCGTGTGCTGTACGCCAGCGCCGATGGCCAGTTCGTGATGCAGGGCTACCTGTACCAGATCCAGGACGGCAAGCCGGTAAACCTGACCGAGAAGACCGAGCGCCAAGGCGTAGCCAAGCTCATCAATGGCATTCCAGCCGCCGAGATGGTGGTTTATCCTGCCAAGGGCCAGACCAAGTCGCACATCACCGTGTTCACCGACACCACCTGCCCGTATTGCCACAAGCTGCACGCCGAAGTGCCAGAGCTCAACCGTCGCGGTATCGAAGTGCGCTATGTCGCCTTCCCGCGCCAGGGCCTCGGCTCGCCGGGTGACGAGCAGTTGCAGGCCGTGTGGTGCTCCAGTGACCGCCGCGCAGCGCTGGACAAGATGATCGACGGCAAGGAAATCAAGGCTGCCAAATGCGCCAACCCGGTCGGTAAGCAGTTCCAGCTGGGCCAGTCGATCGGCGTTAACGGCACGCCGGCGATCGTGCTCGAAAACGGCCAGGTGATTCCAGGTTACCAACCGGCACCGCAAGTGGCCAAACTGGCCCTGGCCGGCCAGCAGCAGGCCGCCAAGTAAATCATTCAGTACGCCGTCGTCATGGGGTGACGGCATGTTTCACGGTCGGCGCAGGTGCCGGCCGTTCAATGGGGAGTTCACAGTGAAACCGGTCAAAGTAGGCATCTGTGGGTTGGGGACCGTCGGTGGCGGTACCTTCAATGTACTTCAGCGCAACGCCGAGGAGATTGCCCGCCGTGCCGGGCGCGGTATTGAAGTGGCACAGATCGCCATGCGCTCGCCTAACCCGAACTGCCAGATTACCGGTACCCCCATTACCGCTGATGTGTTCGACGTTGCGAGCAACCCGGAGATCGACATTGTCATCGAGCTGATCGGTGGATACACCATCGCTCGCGACCTGGTGCTCAAGGCCATCGAAAACGGCAAGCACGTGGTGACTGCCAACAAGGCGCTGATCGCCGTACACGGCAACGAAATCTTCGCCAAGGCCCGTGAGAAGGGCGTGATCGTTGCGTTCGAAGCCGCAGTGGCAGGTGGCATCCCGGTGATCAAGGCGATCCGCGAAGGCCTGTCGGCCAACCGTATCAACTGGCTGGCCGGGATCATCAACGGCACAGGCAACTTCATTCTCACCGAAATGCGTGAAAAAGGCCGGGCCTTCCCCGATGTGCTGGCCGAAGCCCAGGCGCTGGGTTATGCCGAAGCCGACCCGACTTTCGACGTCGAAGGTATCGATGCTGCGCACAAGCTGACCATCCTGGCGTCCATCGCCTTTGGTATCCCGCTGCAGTTCGACAAGGCCTACACCGAAGGCATCACCCAGCTGACCACTGCCGACGTGAACTACGCCGAAGCCCTGGGCTACCGCATCAAGCACCTGGGTGTGGCCCGTCGCACTGCAGAAGGCATCGAGCTGCGCGTGCACCCGACGCTGATCCCGAGCGATCGCCTGATCGCCAACGTCAATGGCGTGATGAACGCCGTGATGGTCAATGGCGATGCGGCAGGCTCCACCCTTTACTACGGCGCAGGCGCCGGCATGGAGCCCACCGCTTCCTCGGTGGTCGCCGACCTGGTCGACGTGGTCCGCGCCATGACCTCCGACCCTGAAAACCGCGTGCCGCACCTGGCCTTCCAGCCGGATTCGCTGTCGGCGCACCCGATCCTGCCGATCGAAGCCTGCCAGAGCGCCTACTACCTGCGTATCCATGCCAAGGATCACCCAGGCGTGCTGGCTCAGGTGGCGAGCATCCTGTCGGAGCGCGGCATCAACATCGAGTCGATCATGCAGAAAGAAGTCGAGGAACAGGACGGCCTGGTGCCGATGATCCTGCTGACCCACCGTGTGGTCGAGCAGAGCATCAACGACGCCATCGTTGCTCTTGAAGCCTTGCAGGACGTGGTCGGCAAGGTCGTGCGCATCCGCGTCGAACAGCTCAACTAAGCGGCAAGCTTCAAGCTGCAAGCTGCAAGAAAAAGCAGTTCGGTGTTGAGGCTTCTAACAGTTTAAATTTGCGGCAAGGGCAGTGCAGAGCGTAAGAAAAATGCCGAACAGCTTTTTCTTGGCGCTTTCAGCTTGCAACTTGCCGCTCAAACCGAAGGTTTGCATATGCGCTATATCAGCACCCGCGGCCAGGCACCGGCCCTGAATTTCGAAGACGTCCTGCTGGCTGGCCTGGCCAGCGATGGCGGCCTGTACGTGCCAGAGAACCTCCCACGCTTCACCCAGGAAGAAATCGCTTCCTGGGCAGGCCTGCCGTATCACGAACTGGCCTTCCGTGTGATGCGCCCGTTCGTCGAGGGCAGCATTGCCGATGCCGATTTCAAGAAGATCCTGGAAGAGACCTACGGCGAGTTCGCCCACGCCGCGGTCGCTCCGCTGCGCCAACTGAACAGCAACGAGTGGGTTCTTGAGTTGTTCCACGGCCCGACGCTGGCCTTCAAGGACTTCGCCCTGCAGCTGCTTGGTCGTCTGCTTGATCACGTACTGGCCAAGCGCAACGAGCGCGTGGTGATCATTGGCGCCACCAGTGGCGACACCGGCTCTGCCGCCATCGAAGGCTGCCGTCGCTGCGACAACGTCGACATCTTCATCCTTCATCCGCACCAGCGTGTGTCGGAAGTTCAGCGCCGCCAGATGACCACCATCTTCGGCGACAACATTCACAACATCGCCATCGAGGGCAACTTCGATGACTGCCAGGAGATGGTCAAGGCTAGCTTCGCCGACCAGTCGTTCCTCAAAGGCACCCGCCTGGTCGCAGTCAACTCGATCAACTGGGCGCGAATCATGGCCCAGATCGTCTACTACTTCCACGCTGCCCTGCAGCTCGGTGGCCCGGCGCGTTCGGTGGCGTTCTCGGTGCCGACCGGCAACTTTGGCGACATCTTCGCGGGCTACCTGGCACGGAACATGGGCCTGCCGGTCAGCCAGCTGGTGGTTGCCACCAACCGCAACGACATCTTGCACCGCTTCATGAGCGGCAACCAGTACGTCAAGGAAACCCTGCACGCGACCTTGTCGCCGTCGATGGACATCATGGTCTCGTCCAACTTCGAGCGTTTGTTGTTCGACCTCCATGGTCGCAACGGTGTGGCTATCGGCGAACTGATGGCCAACTTCAAGCAGGGCGGCGGTTTCAGCGTCGACCAAGACCGCTGGACCGAGGCGCGCAAGCTGTTCGACTCGCTGGCAGTGAGCGACGAGCAGACCTGCGAGACCATCGCCGAGGTCTTCGCCAGCACAGGTGAGGTGCTCGACCCGCATACCGCGATCGGCGTAAAGGCCGCGCGCGAATGCCGTCGCAGCCTGGATACCCCTATGGTGGTGCTGGGCACTGCGCACCCGGTCAAGTTCCCTGAGGCCGTAGAGAAGGCGGGCGTCGGCAAGGCGCTGGAACTACCTGCGCACCTGAGCGACCTGTTCGGCCGTGAGGAGCGCTGCACGGTTCTGGCCAACGACCTCAAGGCAGTCCAGGCCTTCGTCAGCCAGCACGGTAATCGCGGCAAGCCGCTTTAATCGTGATGAAAGGGGCCGCTGCGCGGCCCCTTTTTTAGACTTTTCCCTGGTTTCATTCAGATTTTTCCTATGTAAAACGCGTTAAGCGCTGCATACAGTGGCCCGTCCTTCCCTCAGGAGCGGCTCATGCATCAGCCCTACGTGTTGATTCACCAGGCTCGGCCTTCCCACCAGATTCTCCTGCATCAGGCGTGCAATGCCCTGGGCGTTTTCGATGTGCGCATCACCCATGATCTGGTTGACCTCAATGCCTGCCTGGCACGCAAGCGCGGTGCCGATCTGCTGATCCTCGACCATGCGATGAAAGGCGGCCAGGCCCTGCTCGAACGCCTGGAGCGCAACCGCTGTTCACGCGCCTTGCTTTTCGTCGGCTGTGCCAGCAAGCACCGGCCCAACCTTGCCGAGCAAGCTCGCGAGCGTGGCCTCTGGGTGCTGGCCGACCTGCCGTGGCCGCTGCCGGTGCGGCGCTGGCAACAGGCCTTGCAGCGTATTCAAACGGTCACATCACCCACGCATGCTCATTGAAACAGCTGAGGCGTAACGAACTTTCCGCTGCGCTTGCTGGTCAGTTCCTTCATATACCACCACGCAGCGAGTGATCCGGATGGAAAGAATCTGCAGACTGCTTAATGACGCCCTGAGCCCCTATCAGACCCAGCTTGGCACCGCCGATGCCAGTGGTAACCGGCAACTCACCGTTTTCGACAGCCTCGGTGGCATTACCTTGCGCCGAACGGTCAGCCAGCGCCAGTTGCAGGAGCAAAGCCTGCTGATCGACCTCGTCGATGGCCTCCACCGTGACTTGCAGATAGCCGAAGGGCGCCTGCAGCCCTGTGTCATCGCGGCGTTGCAGCAACGCCAGCATCCTCCGGGAACCTTTGCCTGAGTGGTGCATCAGAGACAGTAGGGCAGCCAGCCAGCACACAGCTCCGGTGATGGCGGGTTGTCACGGGAAGTCCATGAGGACTTTCGATTGGCCCCGGGCGTCCTCCCCAGCGTCCCGGGGTTTCTTTTTTATCGCCCTTCAAAAAAATGCTTGCTCTGTTCCAGGTATTCTTCTTGCAGCTCCGGATCCAGCCATTTGGCGTAAAGCGCTGGCAGGGTGTCCCGGCGTAGCGGGGGCAGCAGTTGGTCTATATGCGCGACCGCCGCTTGCCCCAAGGGGGAATCGGAGCAGCCCACATGCAGGAACTGGTAGCGGTTCACCCCTTGTATCGGGTGAAACTGGTACTCATCGAGCGAGCCGCCTTGCTGCTGGATCAGGTAGCGCACTTCCGGCCAGTAGCCGAGCACCAGTTGCAGGCGCCCGAGGCGCTGCATCTGCAGCAGATTGGCAGTGGCATCGTTACCATAGTGACGGCTGAGGACTGCGTCGGGGAGCTGGTGCAGGATCTCGTCGATCTGTGTGTTGTAGCTGCGTCCGGCGACGATCCCAAGCTTCAGTTGGGTGTCGCTCAACAAGCGTTTGAGGTCAACCTGCGCACCATCCAGAAACGGTGCCAGCAGAGATCCGGCTTGCTTGCGTACGACCAGGCCACCGCTCATCGCCCCCAGCACCGGTTCGGAGAAATGCACGAACTTCGCGCGCTCGGGTGTCCACAGCATGGTCGGATCGCAGGTGAAGCTGGTAGGGTCCTGCAGCATCTGTATGCCGCGCGCCCGAGTGACCCGCACGATGTCGTGGTCGTACTCGGGCATCTGTTCGATCAGCAGCGCCAGCATCCGGTCGATCGCACCTTGGCCCTTGGCCGCACCCTCCAGGATGGTGAAGGGCGGCAGGTCGCGGACCAGCCATACCAGGCGTTCCTTGGCCTGCACTGGCGCGATGGCCATGGCGAGCAGCAGCCCGCACAGCAGGGACAGGAACGCGCGCACGGGCGGGGGCGACCTCAGACCGTGCCTGCCTGGCGCAAGCTGGCGATGGCGGCGGCGTCATAACCCAGGGCGCCAAGCAGTGCATCGGTGTGCTCGCCCAGCGCCGGGCCTACCCACTCGGCCGAGCCGGGTGTTTCGGACAGCTTGGGTACAATGCCTGGCATCTTGAACGCTTTACCGTCTGGCAGGCGGGCCTGCAGGAACATCTCGCGGGCCAGGTACTGTGGATCGTTGAACATGTCTTCTGCCGAGTAGATACGGCTTGCCGGCACTTCGGCGGCTGTCAGTATCTGCATGACCTGCTCCAGGGTCAGGCTGTTGGCCCAGCGGTCGATCACCCCATACAGTTCGTCACGCCGCGCATCGCGGCCATCATTGCTGGCCAGTGTTGGGTCGGCGGCCAGGTCGTTACGGCCGATGGCCTGCATGAAGCGTTTGAATATCGCATCGCCATTGGCACCGATCTGCACGTGCTTGCCGTCGGCGCTGGTGTGGATGGAGGAGGGCGTGATGCCCGGCATGATGTTGCCGGTGCGTTCGCGAATGAAGCCAAACACATCGAACTCGGGGACCATGCTTTCCATCATGGCGAAGATTGCCTCGTACAGCGCCACGTCCACCACCTGGCCCTGGCCACCATTGACCTCGCGGTGACGCAGCGCCATCAGTGCACCGATCACGCCCCACAATGCAGCGATCGAGTCGCCGATGGAGATGCCGGTGCGTACCGGTGGGCGGTCATCGAAGCCGGTGATATAGCGCAGGCCACCCATCGACTCGCCCACGGCGCCGAAGCCTGGCTGGTCCT
This sequence comes from Pseudomonas putida, assembly GCF_016406145.1. NCBI lineage: Bacteria > Pseudomonadati > Pseudomonadota > Gammaproteobacteria > Pseudomonadales > Pseudomonadaceae > Pseudomonas > Pseudomonas putida. Next base: position 4,571,364 of record NZ_CP066306.1, on the reverse strand, counting down.
TCATCGGCCCGGTCTGGCCGAAGCCTGACAGGCGCACCATCACCAGTTTCGGGTTGAGCTCGTGCAGCACATCCCAGCCCAGGCCGAGCTTTTCCAGCACGCCCGGGCGGAAGTTCTCGATGAGAATGTCGGCCTCGGCCAGCAGCCGCTTGAGGATCTCGCGACCATCGGGATGCTTGAGGTTCAGCGTCAGTGACTGCTTGTTGCGCGCCTGCACGAACCACCACAGCGAAGTACCCTCGTACAGCTTGCGCCATTTGCGCAGCGGGTCACCGCCGTCGGGCGACTCGACCTTGATCACCTCGGCACCGAACTCGGCGCAGATGCGCGAAGCGAACGGGCCAGCGATCAGGGTGCCAAGCTCGATGACTTTCAGGCCGGCGAGGGGTTTGCTGGGCGTAGACATGGGGCATCCGTGGCAATTGGGCAGAGCCGTGGTTTTATCATAGGTCGGTAGCGGCAGATACTGCTGCGGCGCAACGAAGATCAGGATCGGGTAGACTGTGTGACTTTTCTTTGCGCAAGTAGCCCTTCGACCATGGCCCAGCCGTCCACCACCTACAAATTCGAATTGAATCTGACCGATCTCGATCGCGGCGTGTACGAAAGCGTCAAGCAGACCATCGCCCGTCATCCTTCGGAAACCGAGGAGCGCATGGCCGTGCGGCTGTTGGCCTACGCACTCTGGTACAACGAGAATCTGTCGTTCGGCCGCGGCCTGTCGGATGTCGACGAGCCTGCCCTGTGGGAAAAGAGCCTGGACGACCGCGTACTGCACTGGATCGAAGTGGGCCAGCCGGACGCTGATCGCCTGACTTGGTGTTCGCGCCGTACCGAGCGCACCAGCCTGCTGGCCTATGGCAGCCTGCGTGTATGGGAGACCAAGGTGGTTGGCGCGGTCAAGAACCTGAAGAACCTGAACATCGCCGCTGTGCCGCAAGAGGTGCTCGAGGTGCTTGCCACGGACATGCCGCGCAGCATCAAGTGGGACGTGATGATCAGTGAAGGCACAGTGTTCGTCACTGATGACCGTGGCCAGCACGAAGTGCAGCTGCAGTGGCTGCTCGGTGAGCGTGGCTGAGCCAACCGACCCATGCGTATCGAACCCCGCCCGCTGCCGCCGACCCTGCCGTTTCTCGGTAACCTGCCACCCTTGCTGACCCGCTTGTATGCCGCCCGCGGCGTGCAGTCCGAGGCCGAGCTGGACAAGAGCCTGGCGCGGCTGTTGCCGTACCAGCAGCTCAAGGGCATCGATGCCGCTGTAGACTTGCTGGTCGAAGCGCTCGACCAGCGCCAGCGCATCATCATCGTCGGCGACTTCGATGCCGACGGCGCCACCGCCAGTACTGTCGGCGTGCTCGGCCTGCGCCTGCTGGGTGCGGCCCATGTCGACTACCTGGTGCCCAACCGTTTCGAATATGGCTATGGCCTGACCCCGGAGATCGTCGAGGTGGCGCTGCAGCGCCAGCCGCAATTGCTGATCACGGTCGACAACGGCATTTCCAGTGTCGAGGGTGTGGCGGCAGCCAAAGCGGCCGGGCTCAAAGTGCTGGTCACCGACCACCACCTGCCGGGCCAGCAATTGCCGGTTGCCGACGCCATCGTCAACCCGAACCAACCAGGTTGCGACTTCCCGAGCAAGTCGTTGGCCGGTGTCGGGGTGATCTTCTACGTGCTGATGGCCTTGCGCGCACGCCTGCGTAGCCTGGGGCGATATGAAACCCAGGCACAACCGAACATCGGCGAACTGCTCGACCTGGTCGCGCTGGGCAGCGTAGCCGACGTGGTACCGCTGGATGCCAATAACCGCATCCTCGTGCATCAGGGCCTGGAGCGCATCCGTGCCGGCAGGGCGCGGCCGGGGCTGAAGGCGATTCTGGAGGTGGCACGTCGCGATCACCGGCGCATCACCTCCACTGACCTGGGTTTCATTCTAGGCCCGCGGCTCAATGCCGCCGGGCGCCTGGACGACATGAGCCTGGGTATCGAGTGCCTGTTGTGCGAGGACGAGGCGCTGGCCCTGGACATGGCACAGCAGCTCGACGGCCTGAACCAGGACCGCAAGTCGATCGAGCAGGGCATGCAGCGCGAAGCCTTGGCCCAGCTCAAGGATTTGCCGGTCGAGTCCATGCCTTACGGCCTATGCCTGTTCGATGCCGAATGGCACCAGGGCGTGATCGGTATTCTCGCCTCGCGCCTGAAGGAGCGTTACCACCGCCCGACCATCGCCTTCGCCGATGCCGGTGAGGGCATGCTCAAGGGCTCGGCGCGGTCGGTACCGGGCTTTCACATCCGTGATGCGCTGGATGCAGTGGCAGCGCGCCATCCGCAGTTGATCAGCAAGTTTGGCGGCCATGCCATGGCCGCGGGCCTGTCGCTACCTGAAGGCAATTTCCCCGCGTTTGCCGAGGCGTTCGACGAAGAAGTGCGGCGCCAGCTGCGTGAAGAAGACCTCACCGGGCGCCTGCTGTCGGATGGAAGCCTGGCGGTGGAGGAGTTCCACCTTGACCTGGCCAAGGCCTTGCGCCACGCCGGGCCCTGGGGGCAGCACTTCCCCGAACCGTTGTTCCATGGTGTGTTCCAGTTGGTGGAGCAGCGTGTGGTCGGCGAGCGCCACCTTAAAGTGGTGCTCAAGAGCGAATGTGGTTCGGTACGCCTGGATGGCATTGCCTTCGGCATCGACCGCGAGGTTTGGCCGAACCCGACCGTGCGTTGGGTGGAGCTTGCCTACAAGCTGGATGTTAACGAGTTTCGAGGTAATGAAAGTGTGCAGTTGATGATTGCGCATATGGAGCCGCGCTGAAAGCACTACAATTGCCTGACTTGGTCTTTGCGGGGGGCGGCGCTCGATTTCCCTGGCTCGATGCGGAACAGTGGGTGAGTCTGGTGTTCACCCTGAAAGAAGGTGGTCTTCCCGACAGTAAAGTGGGTGCCGTCTGTGGTCATCGAATTCCCTCCTGAAGTTTCTCGATTGCCTGTTCTGGCCTCTTTGTGGGCAAGCCAGCTCCCACAGGTCATCTGCAAGTTTTGAGGTCTGTGATGCGCCTGTGGCCGCAGGTTTACCCGCGAAGAGGCCAGTGAATCCAACCTCAATGCAGGGTAGTAGTACGCTCCAAGGCCAATGACAGCGCATCTGCTTGGCCCCAGGCAATCTGCAGGGCACGCAGCCCATTCACAAGCGATTCCCGGGAGCTGTCATCTTCGACGGCATCGAGGACTCGATGGCAATGGTTGTAAGCGAGCATCAGGTAGTGGGTGACGTTCATCAACACGTGATCGATTGGCACGATGCCATCGCTCACGGCGTTGGTCAGGGTCTTGTCGGAGGGAAGGTCGAAATGGTGGGGCGGATCGGGGACTAGTTTTTTCATAGTGAACGACTCGTAAGGTTACTGATTGACCGACCTGTCCGATTCCACACGGATGGGTGGCAGTTGTACGCGGTGTGGAATCCAGGCTACGAGTAAACCCGGTAGGCTTTGCGGCCTCCCGCGCACAACTGCCATGACGACAGCAACTCAGTAATTGACAGGATTCCACTCCCGGACGCCAAACATCAGCGACACGAAAAGCCTAAAGGGTGGGGTTTCCAGGGACAATCAGCCGCGAGTCGACAAGATTCGTAGGATATTTTCCTGATCTAGGTATCGCTAGCTCATATGTGTAGGAAACATCTGATGCGCGCGTCGGAGCAGTCAGCAATCTCAGGGAACCTTCCCCCCCACCAATCTGGTCTAGTCTGATTAATGACCGGCACCGGGCCAGGGATGTGCACTTGAATGCCCGGGCCGGATCACCATTGGAGTCCTTGGGAGGTGCCCTCATGAGCCTGCTGCTCGAGCCTTACACCCTGCGTCAGCTGACGTTGCCCAACCGCATCGCTGTCTCGCCGATGTGCCAGTATTCCGCTGTCGATGGCCTGGCCAACGACTGGCACCTTGTCCATTTGGGTAGCCGCGCCGTCGGTGGTGCCGGGCTGGTCATCACCGAAGCGGTCGCTGTGACCGCCGATGGCCGGATCACTGCCGAGGACCTTGGTCTGTGGAACGATGAACAGGTCGCCCCACTGCAACGCATCACCCGCTTCATCACCGCGCAGGGCGCCGTGCCGGGCATCCAGCTGGCCCACGCCGGGCGCAAGGCCAGCACCCATCGCCCCTGGCTGGGCAAGCATGGCAGCGTCAAGATCGAGGAAGGAGGCTGGCAGCCGGTGGGGCCGTCGAAAATTGCCTTCGACCCTGAACACACGGCACCGCGTGAGTTGAGCAAAGACGAGATCCAGGATGTTGTAGCCGAGTTTGTCAAAGCCACCGAACGGGCATTGCAAGCGGGCTTCAAGGTAGTCGAGATCCACGCCGCCCATGGCTACCTGCTGCATCAGTTCCTCTCGCCGCTAAGCAATCAGCGCCGTGACGAATATGGCAGCTGTTTCGAAAACCGCATCCGCCTTACGCTGCAGGTGACCGAGGCGGTGCGTAAGGTTTGGCCGAAGGAACTGCCGCTGTTCGTTCGCGTGTCGGCGACCGACTGGGTGGAAGACGGCTGGAACCCCGACGAAACAGTAGAACTGGCCCGTCGCCTGCGAGCGCTCGGAGTCGACTTGATCGATGTGTCCTCCGGCGGTACTTCGATGAATGCCGAAATCCCCACCGGCCCCGGCTACCAGACCCGCTTCGCCGAGCGTGTACGCAAGGAATCGGAAATCGCCACCGGTACGGTGGGCATGATCACCGAACCGGCCCAGGCTGAACACATCCTGCGCACCGGGCAGGCCGACCTGATCTTCCTCGCCCGCGAGCTGCTGCGCGACCCTTACTGGCCGTTGCATGCCGATGATGACCTGGGCGGTAACAGGGCTACGTGGCCGGCGCAGTATCAACGGGCTACCAGCCGGGCGAATCCGATACATGAGTCGGATCTGCGGGACTGATTGACCACCTCAGCTGTAAGCGGCCTTGCTCAGAATATCGCTGACCCACTGATTGATGCTTTTTTCCGCCAGCTCGGCCTTTGCGGCCACGCTGGCGTGAAGGGTGGGCTCAAGGCGCAGACTCAGCTTCCCTGAATAGGTCTTTTGCGGCTCACGGCCAAGGCGTTTACAGGTTTCGAGATAGTCATCAACGGCCTCCTCGAATGCTTGTCGCAATTCACTGATCGATTCGCCGTGAAAACCAATCACGTCACGTATGCCCGCAACGTGTCCAATCAGCAACTGGTCCTCGTCACTGTATTCGATTCTTGCGGCATAGCCGCGGTAGGTCATGACATTCATGGTGTTACTCCGGCCTGCTCAAGGAACTGGCGGGCGTCGCGCAATTGATAGGTTTTGGCATGTTTGTCCGGGTGAGGCCGATGGAAGGTGGCAACGGCCCCATTGAGCTCAAAGCGAACTCGCGAACCTCGACCTTCGATGACATTTGTGCCAGCTGATCTCAACAGTGACTCCAGCCGGACCCATTCCAAGGTCTTGGGCACTGGTTTCCTGAAAATGGCTTCAAGGGCCGATCTTTGATGATTATTCATGGTATCAGACTATGATACCAGTCGTTTTTTTCACAACAGCCGGACTGTAGGAGATAGGGGACCGTGCTTGAAGGAAAGGTCCTAGGTATTCATGCGAGGACGATCGCCACTTTGTACCGGCCTCCTTGCTGACTTGTCTCAGGAGAGGCCGGTAGCTTCACATCACGCTCAATGCTTGATCATCACGTGCCGCACACAGGTGTAATCCTCCAGCCCATACATCGACATGTCCTTCCCATACCCCGAATGCTTCTGCCCGCCATGGGGCATTTCGCTGACCAGCATGAAGTGGGTATTGACCCAGGTGCAGCCATACTGCAACCGGGCCGCCAGGCGGTGGGCGCGGCCGGTGTCGCGGGTCCACACCGATGAAGCCAGGCCGTACTCCGAGTCGTTGGCCCATTCCAGCGCCTGCGCTTCGTCAGTGAAGCGTGTCACCGACACCACCGGGCCAAACACCTCGTGGCGCACGATCTCGTCATCCTGCAGCGCATCAGCCAGCACTGTTGGCTCGAAGAAGAAACCATCCCCCGGTAGTGCCTTGCCTCCGGTGACCAGGCGAATGTGCGGCTGGGCGATGGCGCGCCCGACCAGGCCGGCTACCTTGTCACGGTGCTGGGCGCTGATCAGCGGGCCGAGTTCGGTGTCTTCGGCATCCTGCAGGCCGGTTTTTAGGCTGGCCACGGCTTTGCCGAGGCGTTCGACGAAGCGTTCGTAGATGCCGGCCTGCACATACAGGCGGCAGGCCGCAGTGCAGTCCTGTCCTGCGTTGTAGAAACCGAAGGTCCGGATACCGTCGATGGCGGCATCGATGTCGGCATCATCGAATACCAGCACCGGCGCCTTGCCGCCCAGCTCCATGTGCATGCGCTTTACGCTGTCGGCCGTGGCGCCGATGATGTGCGCGCCGGTGGGGATCGATCCGGTCAGCGAGACCATACGCACCTTGGGATGGGTAATCAGTGGGTTGCCGACTGTCTGGCCGCGGCCGAAGAGGATGTTGAGCACGCCGGCAGGCAGTACGTCCTTGGCCAGTTCGCCGAGGCGCAGGGCGGTCAGCGGGGTCAGCTCGGACGGTTTGATGACCACGGTATTGCCAGCGGCCAAGGCGGGGGCGATCTTCCACGCCAGCATCATCAGCGGGTAGTTCCAGGGTGCGATCGAGGCCACTACGCCCAGCGGGTCGCGGCGGATCATCGAAGTGTGCCCGGGCAGGTACTCACCGGCCGCCAAGCCACCAAGGCAGCGGGCGGCGCCGGCAAAATAGCGGAACACATCGGCGATGGCCGGCATCTCGTCGTTCAGGGCCGCTGCGAACGGTTTACCGCAATTCTGCGACTCCAGCCTGGCCAGCTCATCGGCATGCGCCTCAATCGTGTCAGCCAGCGCCAGCAGGGCCAGCGAGCGCTCCTTGGGGCTGGTCTGCGACCAGCTGTCGAAGGCCAGGTCGGCGGCGCGCACTGCAGTATCGACCTGGGCCTCGGTGGCTTCGTTGATCTGTGCCAAGGCACTGCCTTCAGCGGGGTTGAGCACGGTCCAGGCCGGGCCATCGCCAGCGACCAGGCGACCGTTGATCAGCATGTTGGTTTGCATCGGGGGCTCCTTGTGGGTCATTTGCCGCTGCCCGCAACGCTTTCACCGCCGCGGGTCAGGTAGTAGGCGCCGAGGATCGGCAGCATGGTCACCAGCATCACCAGCATGGCAACCACGTTGGTCACCGGCACTTCGCGCGGGCGGCTGAGTTGGTTGAGCAGCCAGATGGGCAAGGTACGCTCGTTACCGGCAGTGAAGGTGGTGACGATGATCTCGTCGAACGACAGGGCGAAGGCCAGCATGCCGCCGGCCAGCAGCGCCGAGCCTAGGTTGGGCAGGATGATGTAGCAGAAGGTCTGCCAACCATCGGCCCCCAAGTCCATAGAGGCTTCGATCAGGCTTTGCGAGGTGCGCCGCAGGCGGGCAATCACATTGTTGTAGACGATCACCACACAGAAGGTGGCGTGGCCGACCACGATGGTGAACAGCCCAGGCTCGATACCCAGGGCCTTGAACGCCGACAACAGGGCTATGCCGGTAATGATGCCAGGCAGTGCGATCGGCAAGATCAGCATCAGCGAGATGCTCTCCTTGCCGAAGAAGCTGCGCCGGTACAGTGCCGCCGCGGCCAGGGTGCCGAGCACAAGCGCGATGAGCGTGGCCAGGCTGGCCACCTGCAGCGACAGCTTGATGGCCTCGAGCACGTCCGGCCGGGCGAATGCCACGGCGATCCATTTGAGGGTGAAGCCCTTGGGCGGGAAGCTGAACGCCGCATCTTCGGTGTTGAAGGCGTACAGGAAGATGATGAGGATCGGAAAGTGCAGGAACAATAACCCGCCCCAAGCCGCCAGGCGCAGGCCGGTGGAGGCTTTTTCAGAGTGCATCGAAGGCCCCCAGACGCTTGACGATGGACAGGTACACCGCGATCAGCACGATCGGCACCAGGGTGAACGCCGCGGCCATCGGCATGTTGCCGATCGCGCCTTGCTGGGCGTAGACCATGCTACCGATGAAGTAGCCGGGTGGGCCGATCAGCTGCGGCACGATGAAGTCGCCCAAGGTCAGCGAGAAGGTAAAGATCGAACCGGCAGCGATGCCGGGGATCGACAATGGCAGGATCACCTGTATGAAGGTCTGCGCCGGCCGCGCGCCGAGGTCTGCCGATGCCTGCAGCAGTGAAGGCGGCAGGCGCTCCAGGGACGCCTGCACGGGCAGGATCATGAACGGCAGCCAGATGTACACGAACACCAGGAAGCGCCCAAGATGCGAGGTCGACAGCGTGCTGCCGCCCACCGCGGGCAAGGTCAGGAGGGCCTGCAGCAGGCTCTCCAGGTGCAGTTGCTGAATGAACCACTGAGCCACACCACCCTTGGCCAGCAGCAGTGTCCATGCGTAGGTCTTGACGATGTAGCTAGCCCACATCGGCAGCATTACGGCGATATAGAAGAACGCCCGGGTCTTGCCGCGGGTGTAGCGCGCCATGTAATAGGCGATGGGGAAAGCCAGCACGGCGCAGGCCAGCGAGACTGCCACGGCCATGGTCAAGGTGCGCAGGATGATGTCGAAGTTCGACGGGTTGAACAGCGCGGCGAAGTTGCCCACGGTCAGTTGCGGGGTGACTGCCATGGTGAAGTCGTCGAAGGTGTAAAAGCCTTGCCACAAAAGGTTGAGCAGCGACCCTAGGTAGATCGCGCCGAACCAGGTCAGCGGTGGGGTCAGCAGTAACAGCAGGTACAAGTTGGGGCGTCGGTAGAGCAGGTTGGAAAACCTGCGTAACGGGCTCAGGGCCAGGCTCATGTCACTGGCCCTCGGTCAGGACAGTTTCCTGCAGTACCGTCATCGCTTCACGCGGCCAGTGTGCCTGCACCCGTTGGCCGGGCCGCCAGTCTTGTGGCTGCTCGTGCCAGCGGTCGTTGGCCTGGCTGACCGCCAGCAATTGGCCGCTGTCCAGCTGCACTTCATAGCGGGTGGCACTGCCCTGGTACTGGATGTCGCGCAGCAGGCCGCTGACCTGTACATCGTGGCTGGCCTCGGGCTGGCCGAGCAGGCGAATATGCTCGGGGCGAATGGAGAAGGGCGTGCGGCTGCCGCTGAGGTGTTGGGCCAGATCGCCGCGTACTACGTTGGAGGTGCCGACAAACTCGGCGACGAAGGTGGTAGCCGGTTTCATGTACAGATTGCGCGGTGCATCGACTTGTTCGATGCGGCCGCGGTTGAACACCGCCACCCGGTCTGACATCGACAGCGCTTCTGTCTGGTCATGGGTGACGAAAATGAAGGTGATACCCAACTGGCGCTGCAGCTTTTTCAATTCGCCCTGCATCTGTTCGCGCAGTTTCAGGTCGAGGGCGCCGAGCGGCTCGTCGAGCAGCAGCACCCGCGGCCGATTGACCAAGGCGCGGGCCAGGGCCACGCGCTGGCGCTGGCCTCCGGAAAGTTGTGCCGGTTTGCGCTCCCCATAGCCTGCCAGGGCCACCATAGCCAGGGCTTCTTCGGCGCGCGCATGGCGTTCGGCCTTGGCTATGCCTTTGACCTTCAGCCCGTAGGCGATGTTGTCGCGCACGTTCATGTGCGGGAACAGTGCGTAGTCCTGGAAAACGGTGTTGACGTCGCGCTGGTAAGGCGGCACGCCAGCGGCTTCGACGCCATGGATGCGGATCGAGCCGCTGTCCGGCTGCTCGAAACCGGCTATAAGGCGCAGGCAGGTGGTCTTGCCCGAGCCTGAAGGGCCGAGCATCGAAAAGAACTCCCCATCGATGATGTCGATGCTGACCTGGTCAACGGCCTTGACCTCGCCGAAGGTGCGTGACACCTGGGTGAACTGGACGGCTAGGGGCATTGGGGGCTCCAGGTTAAAGCCGGGGCGCTCTGCGCCCCTTTCGCGACACAAGGCCGCTCCTACAGAAATCTGGCGGCCCCTGTTCCTTCAGCTGATGCAACGATGCTCTTGGTCGCTAGCGCCCGCCCATGATCGCAATGTAGTCCTGGGTCCAGCGGCTATACGGCACGAACTTGCCGCCCTGTGCCTGCGGTGTCTTCCAGAAGGCGATTTTGTCGAAGTTGTCGAAGCCATTGGTCTTGCAGCCCTCGGCCCCCAACAGCACATTGCCGTTGCAGGCAGCAGGTACTGCTGGCAATGAGCCGAACCAGGCCGCTACATCGCCCTGTACCTTTGGCTGCAACGACCAGTCCATCCATTTATAGGCACAGTTGGGGTGCTTGGCTTCGCTGTGCAGCATGGTGGTGTCGGCCCAGCCCGTGGCACCTTCCTTCGGCAGGGTGGAGGCCACCGGCTGGTTCTCCGCCTTGAGGCTATTGACCATGTAGCCCCAGGAACTGGAGGCGACCACGCCTTCGTTCTTCACATCGCTCATCTGCACCGTGGCGTCATGCCAGTATCGATGGATCAGCGGTTGCTGCTGGCGCAGCAGTTCGAGCACTGCCTTGTACTGGGCTTCGTTCAGTTCATAGGGGTCCTGAATGCCCAGTTCGGGCTTGGCCGATTTCAGGTACAACGCAGCATCGGCAATGTAGATGGGCCCGTCATAGGCCTGCACGCGGCCTTTGTTCGGTTTGCCGTCGGGCAGGTCTTGCGGCTCGAACACCACGCTCCAGCTGGTGGGTGGCTGCTTGAACGTGTTGGTGTTGTACAGCAGAACGTTCGGCCCCCACTGATACGGGGTACCGTAGACCTGTTTGTCGACCACGTACCAGCCACCGTCCTGCAGGCGCGGGTCGAGGTTTTTCCAGTTGGGAATCAGCCCGGTATTGATCGGCTGCACCTTCTTGCCGGCGATCAGGCGCAGCGAGGCATCGCCGGAGGCGGTTACCAGGTCGTAACCGCCCTTGTTCATCAGGCTGACCATTTCGTCGGAGGTGGCTGCGGTCTTGACGCTGACCTTGCACCCGGTTTCCTTTTCGAAGCCTGTGACCCAGTCATAGGCCTTGTCGCTCTCACCGCGCTCGATATAACCGGGCCAGGCGACGATATCCAGCCGGCCTTCACCGGCGCCCAGGGCCTTGGGCAACTCGGCGGCCTGCAGGCCTGCACTGGCCAGCAGTGCGCCGGTCACGGCGCCGAGCAATGCGGTCTTGTGCGCTGACATGGTGTTCCCTCTTTTAGATCCTGGTCGGGGCAGTCATCAAGAAAGCAGTGGAGCGATAGCTATAAGCGTAATGCGCTTGGGGCGAAGTCGAGTCTAGTTGGCTTTTTGCCTACCGATGCAACATCCGGAAGCAAATCCACGGGTGGCCATGGGCTCTGCAGGCCTTACTCTGGACGTTACTTTCCGCAGCGTGGAGACATGTGAATGAATACTCGGGGTCTGCTCGATCAACTGCTCAAATCCGGCCAGGAACTGTTGAACAAACAGGCCGGCGCAGGCAAGCCGGCTGCAGGCTCAGGAGGCTTGGGCAGCCTGCTTTCCGGCGCCGGGGGCGGTGCGCTAGGGGCTGGCGCCCTGGGCTTGCTGTTGGGCAGCAAGAAGGCGCGCAAGTACGGGGGCAAAGTGATCACCTACGGTGGCCTCGCCGCGCTCGGCGTACTGGCCTACAAGGCCTATGGCAACTGGCAGGCCCGCCAGGGCGCAGGGCAGGGGGCCGAACCGCAAACCCTTGATCGCCTGCCGCCGGCCCAGGTCGAGCAGCATAGCCAGGCGGTATTGCGGGCGTTGGTGGCAGCGGCCAAGTCCGATGGCCACATCGACGAGCGCGAGCGGGCGCTGATCGAAGGGGAATTCACCCGCCTGGACAGCGACCGTGAACTGCAGCACTGGTTGCACGCCGAGCTGAACAAGCCACTGGACCCTGCCGAAGTCGCGCGCGCCGCACAAACGCCGGAGATGGCTGCCGAGATGTACCTGGCCAGCCTGATGATGGTCGATCAGGAGAACTTCATGGAGCGTGCGTACCTGGACGAACTGGCCCGTCAGCTTCGCCTGGACCCGGCGTTGCGCCAGGAACTGGAGAGTCAGGTCCGACTTGCCGCAGGTCAATGATGGGTAAATGGCCTGGCCACCAGGCAGGGATGCCTGATTAACACCTTATATTCAGCCGCATAAGCGTAGGACGCCTGGGCTATACTTCGGCGATTTTTCCCGCTCGTTGTGAATTCCTGAGGGCTGAATGTGAAGAACTGGACCTTGCGCCAACGGATCCTGGCAAGTTTCGCCGTGATCATCGCCATCATGTTGCTGATGGTCGTAGCCGCTTACTCGCGGCTGGTGGCGATCGAAAGTGCCGAGGAGGCAGTTGGTACCGACAGCATTCCCGGGGTCTACTACAGTTCGATGATCCGCAGTGCCTGGGTCGACAGCTACGTCACCAGCCAGCAGCTGGTGGGGTTGTCCGACCACCGTGAGATCACAGCAGCCGACATGGAGCTGTTCAAAAGCTTCGATGAACGCCTCAAGCAACACCTGGCCAGTTACCAAGGCACCATTCACGACAAGGACGACCAGGACCATTTCGACACCTTCATCCAGATGGAGGCAAACTACACCCATATCATCGGCCAGGTGATTGAAGCCTACCGTCGGCATGATTATGCCGAGGCAGAGCGGTTGATCAAGGACGTTCTGACACCGGCCTGGTCGGAGGGCCGTAATCATCTCAACACGATGATCGAGTACAACCGCGAAGCCGCCGATGCCGCTAACCACCAGATCGTCGGTGCCGTAAGCACTGCCAAAGGCAGCATGATCGTTTCGCTGCTGTTGGCGATCATCGCGGCGGGCATCTGCGGGCTGCTGTTGATGCGCGCCATCACCGCGCCTGTACAGCGCGTGGTGCATGCCCTCGACAAGCTGCGCTCGGGCGACTTGAGCATGCGCCTGAGCCTGGACCGCAAGGACGAGTTCGGCGCCATCGAAAGCGGCTTCAACGAGATGGCCGAGGCGCTGGCCAAGCTGGTGTCCCAGGCCCAGCGCTCTTCGGTACAGGTGACCACATCGGTCACTGAAATTGCGGCCACCTCCAAGCAACAACAGGCCACCGCCACCGAAACCGCTGCGACCACCACGGAAATTGGTGCCACTTCCCGTGAAATTGCCGCTACCTCGCGCGATCTGGTGCGCACCATGACCGAAGTCACCAGCGCCGCCGATCAGGCATCGAGCCTTGCCGGTTCCGGTCAGCAAGGCCTGGCGCGCATGGAGGACACCATGCACCAGGTCATGGGCGCAGCCGACCTGGTCAATGCCAAGCTGGCGATCCTCAACGAAAAGGCCAGCAACATCACTCAGATGGTGGTGACCATCGTCAAGGTCGCCGACCAGACTAACCTGCTGTCGCTCAATGCCGCCATCGAAGCGGAAAAGGCCGGCGAGTACGGGCGCGGTTTTGCCGTCGTGGCCACCGAAGTGCGGCGCCTTGCGGACCAGACGGCTGTCGCCACGTACGACATCGAGCAAATGGTTCGGGAAATCCAGTCGGCGGTATCGGCAGGGGTCATGGGCATGGACAAGTTTTCCGAAGAAGTACGCCGAGGCATGTTCGAAGTGCAGCAAGTGGGCGAGCAGCTGAGCCAGATCATCCATCAGGTACAGGCGCTGGCGCCACGGGTGTTGATGGTCAACGAAGGCATGCAGGCCCAGGCTACCGGTGCCGAGCAGATCAACCAGGCACTGGCTCAGCTCAGCGATGCCAGCACGCAGACAGTGGAATCGCTGCGCCAGGCCAGCTTCGCCATCGACGAGTTGAGCCAGGTGGCCGCGGGCCTGCGCGGTGGTGTATCGCGCTTTAAAGTCTGACCGCCATGAGTGACATGTACACGCATGCGGCAGCAGCGGCCAGCGCCAAGGGCAATCTGTACCTGCTATTTCGTCTCAACGACCAACGTTTCGCCCTTGATGTGCGCGAGGTGGTCGAAGTGCTACCTCGCCGGCCACTCAAGCCGATCGCCCAGGCGCCGGCCTGGGTTGCTGGCATAGTTGCCCATCGTGGCGTGCTGGTGCCGGTGGTCGACCTGTCGGCCCTGAGTTTTGGCCAGCCTGCCACTGCGCGCACCAGCACACGGCTGGTGCTGGTGCACTATCGGGGCGAGCATCAGTTGGGACTGATCCTCGAACAGGCTACCGAAACCTTGCGCTGCCTCGCTGATGAGTTTCAGCCGTATGGGCTGGACAACCCCGAAGCGCGTTACCTGGGCCCGGTTCGTCAGGACGCCAATGGCCTGCTACAGCGTATCGAGGTCGATGACTTGCTGTCAGACACTGTGCGCGAACTGCTGTTCCCACAAGAGTCGGGGCAGGTGTCGGTATGAGCGAGCAACGGTTTTTCCGCTTTCTGCAAGAGCGCATCGGCCTGGATGTCGAATCTGTCGGCGTGCCCATGGTCGAGCGTGCCCTGCAGCAGCGCTGTGTCGCGGTCAATGCCCAAGACCTGCAAGACTATTGGCTGTGCTTGCAGCAATCCTTAGATGAGCAGCAGGCGCTTATCGAAGCGGTGATCGTCCCGGAAACCTGGTTCTTCCGCTACCCAGAGTCGTTTACCGCGCTGGTCGGGCTGGCCCACAAACGCCTGGCCGAACTCGCCGGCGAGCGGCCGCTACGCTTGCTGAGTTTGCCGTGCTCCACGGGTGAAGAACCTTATTCCCTGGCCATGGCACTGCTCGATTCAGGCATGAACCCGGCTGCGTTTCGCATCGACGGTATCGACATCAGTCCCAATTCGGTGGTCAAGGGCGTGCAGGCGGTCTACGGTCGCAACTCGTTCCGCGGCGTTGATCTGGCCTTTCGCGAGCGCCACTTCCACGCGCTCGCCGAAGGCCATGAACTGAATGAGCGGGTGCGTGCACAGGTGAACCTGGCCGTGGGCAATGTGCTCGACCCGGCGCTGGGCAGCCGTGACGGTTATTACGACTTCGTGTTCTGCCGCAACTTGCTGATCTACTTCGACGTGGCGACCCAGCAGCGAGTATTCGAGGTGCTCAAGCGTCTTACCCACGAGCACGGCGTACTGTTTATCGGGCCGGCCGAGGGCAGCCTTCTGGCAAGGCTGGGTATGCGGCCGCTGGGCATTGCCCAGTCGTTCGCCTACGTCCGCCAGACGTTGGAAGCGCCAGCGCAGCCGCGGGTCAGCCAACCGGCGCCACTCGCACCGAGCCGCCCTGTGCCTGCACCTGCGCCCATTTCGCGGCCATTGCGTTCGGTTCCGGTTGCCCCGCCCACAGTGGTGCAGCGCGAGAGCGAAAGTGAACTGCTGGCCCTCATTGCGAGGCAGGCCAACGCGGGTGAGGGCGCGCAAGCGCGTGCCAATTGCCAGCGCTACCTGCAGCAGTTCGAGCCCAAGGCTCAGGTGTATTACTGGCTGGGACTGCTCAGCGATACCGAAGGCGATGCCCGGCAAGCCCAGATGCACTACCGCAAAGCCCTGTATCTGGAGCCGCAGCACCCTGAGGCGCTGTTGCACCTGGCCATGTTGCTGGCGGCCCAGGGCGACGAAGCCGGCGCTCGCCGCTTGCACGAACGCGCGGCACGCGCTGGCATGGGGGCTGAACGATGAGCGTCGAACACGCAATTGCGCTGCTCGCCCAGGACGATGAGCGTATCGACGATTGCTGGAACCGGATCGGCGTGCACGGTGACAAGCAATGCCCGCTGCTGCAAAGGCATATCCATTGTCGCAATTGTGAAGTCTATGCTGCGGCCGCCACCCGTCTGCTGGACCGCTATGCACTGGCCCAGGACGATCAGTCGCATGAGGCGGCGCAGGTCGAGTCCAGCGTCGGGCGCTCGCTGCTACTGTTTCGTCTAGGGGAGGAGTGGCTGGCCCTGGCGACTGCCTGCCTGGCCGAGATCGCCCCGGTGCAGCCGGTGCATTCCTTGCCGCATCAGCGTTCCAGGGTGCTGCAAGGGGTGGCCAATGTGCGTGGTGCACTGGTGCCGTGCCTGTCGCTGAGCGAACTGCTGGGGCTGGCGCTCTTTACGGAGCCTGCGCGCAGCAGCCGGGCGATGCCGCGCATGTTGATTCTGGCGGCGGCAGGCGGGCCAGTGGTACTGGCGGTGGACGAGATCGACGGTATTCATCGCCTGGAGCCCGCACTACCGGGCGCCACTGAAGATACTGCACCGTTCACCGCAGCCGTGTTGCAGTGGCGCGGGCGCAGCGTGCGTGTGCTGGACGATCAACAACTACTGTCTGCCGTGCAGCGGAGCCTGTCATGACCCCTGAGCAAATGCGCGACGCATCGTTGCTCGAGCTGTTCAGCCTGGAAGCGGAAGCTCAGACCCAGGTGCTCATCACAGGGCTGATGGCGCTGGAGCGCAACCCGACCCAGGCCGATCAGTTGGAAGCCTGCATGCGTGCTGCGCACTCTTTGAAGGGGGCTGCACGCATCGTTGGCATTGACGACGGGGTCAGCGTGGCCCATGTGATGGAAGATTGCCTGGTAGCGGCCCAGGAAGGCCGACTGCTGCTGCGCGCTGAACATATCGATGCCTTGCTGCGCGGTACCGACCTGCTGCTGCATGTCGCCACGCCCGGGGACCCGGCCGGTGAGAGCGCGGTACCCGGTTTTCTGGCCCAGATGTCTGGCCTGCTGGATCCTCCCATTGCACCTGTGCCTTCCAGGGAGCCGGCCCCGCAACCGTTACCTGCGGCCGACCTGATTACCCCCGAGGTTGAGCCAGAAGCAGAGCCTCTTGTGCCGCGCAAGGCAGGTAAACGTGGCGCGCAAGGCAGCGAGCGGGTGTTGCGGGTAACTGCCGATCGACTCAATAGCCTGCTCGACTTGTCGAGCAAGTCGCTGGTCGAGACTCAGCGCCTCAAACCCTACCTGGCCACCCTGCAGCGCCTCAAGCGCATGCACGGCCAAGGCATGCGCGCCCTCGATGGCCTGAAAGCCCAATTGGAAGGCAGCGGCCAGAGCCTGCCGGTGTTGGAAGCACTGGCCCAGACGCAACGGCTGCTGATGGAAACCCAGCAGATCCTGCAACAGCAGACTGCCGACCTCGACGAATTCGGATGGCAGGCCAGCCAGCGGGCTCAGTTGCTGTACGACACGGCTCTGGCCTGCCGTATGCGCCCGTTTGCCGATGTGCTTACCGGCCAGAGCCGTATGGTGCGAGACCTGGGTCGCTCGCTGGGCAAGCAGGTGCGTCTGCAGATAGACGGTGAAAAGACCCAGGTCGACCGCGATGTGCTGGAAAAGCTCGAAGCGCCGTTGACCCATCTGCTGCGCAATGCAGTCGACCATGGTATTGAACTGCCTGAGCAGCGACTGCTGGCGGGCAAACCGGAAGAAGGTGCGATACGCCTGCGAGCCTCCCATCAGGCCGGCCTGTTGATCCTTGAACTGAGCGATGACGGCGCCGGCATCGATCTGCAACGGCTGCAGCGCAGTATCGTTCAGCGCGGCTTGTCCCCGGCGGATACCGTGGCGAAGATGAGCGAGGCGGAGCTGCTGACCTTCCTGTTCCTGCCGGGCTTCAGCATGCGTGACAAAGTGACCGAAGTCTCCGGCCGCGGTGTTGGCCTGGACGCTGTGCAGCATCTGGTCCGGGACCTGCGCGGCTCGATCGAGCTGACCCAGCAGGCCGGCCAGGGCTGCCGCTTTCACCTGGAAGTGCCGTTGACCCTTTCAGTGGTACGCAGCCTTGTGGTGGAAGTCGGGGGGGAGGCTTATGCGTTCCCTCTGGCGCATATCGAGCGCACCTTGGAAGTGACTGCCGAGCAGATCGTACAAATCGAGGGGCGTCAGCATTTTTGGCATGAGGGCCGGCATATCGGTCTGGTGGCGGCCAGCCAGTTGCTCAACCGGCCCACCGCGCAAGGTGATGAAGGCGGTTTGCGGGTCGTGGTGATCCGCGAACGTGAACAGCTTTACGGTGTGGCCGTGGAGCGGCTGATCGGTGAGCGGGTGCTGGTAGTGATGCCGCTTGATGCGCGGTTGGGCAAGGTCCAGGACATTTCCGCGGGGGCGCTGCTGGACGATGGCTCGGTGGTGTTGATCGTCGATGTCGAAGACTTGCTGCGTTCGGTCGAGAAGCTGCTCAGTACCGGCCGCCTGGAGCGCATCGAGCGCGGCCTGCAGGCCGGCCGTGGCGTCAGCAGCAAGCGCATCCTGGTAGTCGATGACTCGCTCACCGTTCGCGAGCTGCAACGCAAGCTGCTGAGCAATCGGGGGTTCGAGGTGGCGGTGGCAGTCGATGGCATGGACGGTTGGAATGCGTTGCGTAGCGAGGATTTCGACCTGCTGATCACCGACATCGACATGCCGCGCATGGACGGTATCGAGCTGGTTACCTTGGTACGCCGCGACCAGCGCCTGCAGTCGTTGCCCGTGATGGTGGTGTCGTACAAGGACCGCGAGGAAGATCGCCGGCGAGGCCTGGATGCTGGCGCCGACTACTATTTGGCAAAAGCCAGCTTCCACGACGATGCGTTGCTCGACGCTGTGGTTGAACTGATCGGAGGTGCTCAAGGATGAAGATCGCCATCGTCAACGATATGCCCATGGCGGTAGAAGCGTTGCGCCGGGCCCTGGCCCTGGAGCCTGCGCATGAGGTGATCTGGGTGGCCAGCAATGGCGCCGAGGCCGTGCGCCAGTGTGCCCAGGCAACGCCTGACCTGATTCTCATGGACCTCATCATGCCGGTGATGGATGGTGTGGAGGCGACCCGGCGGATCATGGCCGAGACGCCGTGTGCCATCGTCATCGTTACCGTCGACCGCAAGCAGAACGTGCATCGCGTGTTCGAGGCCATGGGCCATGGGGCCCTGGATGTGGTCGACACCCCGGCGCTCGGCGCGGGTGATGCGCGGGAGGCGGCTGCTCCGTTGCTACGCAAGATCCTCAACATCAGCTGGTTGATCGGCCAACAGCGGCCCAGCGCGACCAAAACGGTCGCCGCGCCGTTACGCGATGCCGCCCAGCGCCGCGGCTTGGTGGCGATCGGCTCTTCGGCCGGGGGGCCTGCGGCCCTCGAGGTGCTCCTAAAGGGGCTGCCCAAGGCGTTCCCGGCATCCATAGTGCTGGTCCAGCATGTTGACCAAGTGTTTGCTGCAGGCATGGCCGAGTGGCTCGGCAGTGCCTGTGGCATGCCGGTGCGCCTGGCCCGTGAAGGGGAGCCGCCGCAGCCCGGGCAGGTCCTGTTGGCGGGCACCAATCACCATATACGCCTGCTGCATAACGGCCAGTTGGCCTACACTGCCGAACCTATCAACGAAATCTACCGCCCCTCGATCGATGTGTTCTTCGAGAGTGTGGCGCGCTATTGGCGCGGGCAGGCGGTGGGTGTGTTGCTTACAGGCATGGGCCGCGATGGTGCCCAAGGTCTGAAACTGATGCGCCAGCAAGGCTTCCTGACCATTGCTCAGGACCAGTCCAGCAGCGCAGTCTACGGAATGCCCAAAGCCGCCGCGGCAATCGATGCAGCGGTGGAAATCCGTCCGCTGGAGCGAATCGCCGGGCGCCTGATGGAAATCTTTGCACAATGACGATATGTATTGAATCACACCGCCTCTGCGGCCGTGATCAGGTGAATAGGGATGATTGATCTACCGATCGAAGGGTTTGCGACCGCCAATGAAAATTCGGCGATGGTCTTGCTGGTCGACGATCAGGCGATGATCGGTGAAGCGGTGCGTCGTGGCCTGGCCCACGAGGAGAATATCGATTTCCATTTCTGCGCCGACCCCCATCAGGCCGTGGCCCAGGCCATGCGCATCAAACCCACGGTGATCCTCCAGGACCTGATCATGCCGGGCCTCGACGGCCTTACCCTGGTGCGCGAATACCGCAACAATCCGGCTACCCGGGACATCCCGATCATCGTTCTGTCGACCAAGGAAGACCCTTTGGTCAAGAGTGCGGCCTTCGCTGCCGGAGCCAACGACTACCTGGTCAAGCTGCCGGACACCATCGAACTGGTGGCCCGCATCCGCTACCACTCCCGCTCTTACTTGACCCTGCTGCAGCGTGACGAGGCCTACCGGGCGCTGCGCGTGAGCCAGCAGCAACTGCTCGACACCAACCTGATGCTGCAGCGGCTGATGAACTCCGATGGCCTCACGGGTCTGTCCAACCGCCGCCATTTCGATGAGTACCTTGAACTGGAGTGGCGCCGGGCCATGCGTGAGCAGCAGCAACTGTCGCTGCTGATGATCGATGTCGACTACTTCAAGGTCTACAACGACAGCTTCGGGCACCTGGCGGGTGATGAGGCGCTGCGCAAGGTTGCAGAGGCCATTCGCGGCTCTTGTTCGAGGCCTACCGACCTGCCGGCGCGCTACGGTGGCGAGGAATTCGCGCTGGTATTGCCCAACACCTCCCCGGGCGGTGCGCGGCTGGTCGCAGAGAAGCTGCGCCAGACCGTACATGGCCTGAATATCCCGCATACCGCGCCGCAAGACGATTCGCGACTGACCGTGAGCATCGGCCTGGCGACCCAGACGCCGGCGATCGGCAGCCATTGCCGGCAGCTTATATCCGCTGCCGACAAGGGCTTGTACCTGGCCAAGAACAGTGGTCGGAACACAGTGGGTATCGCATGAGGCTCTTGGCTGGCACGGGCGGGGTAGCCGCCAGTCAAGTTTACTTAGCTTCTTTTCTTTTGAGCTTGTAAGTGCGATCTGCAGAGCGGACGATGAGCTCCGTTTCTTCGCCTGCCATCTTGAACCTGACGACCGCCCATATTCTGTAGCTGGCGGCCTCTGTCAGGACGGCACCGGGTGCATAACCTTCAAGGGTTTCTTCGCGTTGGGGGTCTGCAGGTGATCGTCCCGTTCCCCAATTATCGCCGTAACACCCGACGGTGACGCGTTCGAGTCCGGGAATCTCCTCCTTCAACCCCGGGTAATGCACTTTTACAGGGTTTCGGGCGGGCGCTGGGTCGAACTCTAGCGTGTCGTTCACGGCGTTCGTGAATTCAGGAGGAAGAATTTCGAAACCTTCCAGAATTTTCAATGCGCGGTCAAAGTGATCACTCATTTTCATTGCTCCCATTGAGGCGGCGGAGTATCCGCATGCCTGATGGCAAGTCTTGCGTTGCTCGACGCCTGGGGGCTACTGGCAGAATTACCAGGAAATCACGCGCGGTCGTGATCCGGCGCTGTGCGGGCTGCTCAACGGGCTACCGTGCTTGTCTGTATGGGTTATACTCGCGGGCTTTTCACCGAATTCGTACGAGAGCCGCGCGCCATGGAAATCCAACCGATCCTGAACACCATCAAGGACCTCACCGAGCGTTCCCAGTCCATTCGGGGGTATCTTTGACTACGATCAAAAAGCTGATCGCCTGATCGAAGTCAACCGCGAGCTGGAAGACCCGGCCGTCTGGAACAAGCCCGAGTACGCCCAGGCCCTGGGCCGCGAGCGTGCCATGCTGGCGCAGGTCGTCGAGACCCTGGACAAGATGTCCGGCGGCCTGGCCGATTGCCAGGATCTGCTCGACATGGCCGTCGAGGAAAATGACGAAAGCGCCGTGAGCGACGTCGTGACCGAGCTGCAAGGCCTGGAAGAAAAACTGGCCCAGCTTGAGTTCCGTCGCATGTTCAGCGGCGAGATGGACATGAACAATGCCTACCTGGACATCCAGGCCGGCTCCGGCGGTACCGAAGCGCAGGACTGGGCCAACATCCTGCTGCGCATGTACCTGCGCTGGGCCGACAAGCGCGGTTTCGACGCTACCATCATCGAGCTTTCCGAAGGTGAAGTCGCCGGCATCAAGGGCGCCACCGTGCACATCAAGGGCGAATACGCCTTCGGCTGGCTGCGCACCGAAATCGGTGTGCACCGCCTGGTACGCAAGAGCCCGTTCGACTCCGGTGCCCGTCGCCACACCTCGTTCTCGGCGGTGTTCGTGTCGCCCGAGATCGACGACAAGGTCGAGATCGACATCAACCCGTCCGACCTGCGCATCGACACTTACCGTTCCTCCGGTGCCGGTGGCCAGCACGTGAACACCACCGACTCGGCGGTACGTATCACCCACGTGCCGACCAACACCGTGGTGGCGTGCCAGAACGAACGCTCCCAGCATGCCAACAAGGACACCGCCATGAAAATGCTGCGGGCCAAGTTGTACGAGCTGGAGATGCAAAAACGCAACGCCGCCTCCCAGGCGCTGGAAGACAGCAAGTCGGACATCGGCTGGGGCCACCAGATCCGCTCCTACGTGCTGGATGACTCGCGTATCAAGGACCTGCGTACCGGCGTCGAGCGCAGCGACTGCAACAAGGTGCTGGATGGCGACATCGACCAGTATCTGGAAGCGAGCCTCAAGCAGGGGCTGTAAGCCGCACACCACCGCCGCGATGCCCGCACGCCGGCATCGCGTGCCCTGCCCGAAAAGGGCAACGAATACCTGATGGAAAGAATGACGACATGAGCGACCTCAAGACCGAATCGCAAGACCTGCAACAGGAAGAAAACACCCTGATCGCCCTGCGCAAGGAAAAGCTTGCCGCTGAGCGCGAGAAGGGTCAGGCCTTCCCCAACGACTTCCGCCGCGACAGCTACTGCAACGACCTGCAGAAGCAATACGTCGACAAGACCAAGGAAGAGCTGGAAGCTGCAGCGATCCCGGTCAAGGTAGCCGGTCGCATCATGCTCAACCGTGGCTCGTTCATGGTGATCCAGGACATGACCGGGCGCATCCAGGTCTACGTCAACCGCAAGACCCTGCCGGAAGAAACCCTGGCCGCGGTCAAGACCTGGGACCTGGGCGACATCATCGCCGCCGAAGGCACCCTGGCCCGTTCCGGCAAGGGCGACCTGTACGTCGAAATGACCAACGTACGCCTGCTGACCAAGTCGCTGCGCCCGCTGCCGGACAAGCACCACGGCCTGACCGATACCGAGCAGCGCTACCGCCAGCGTTATGTCGACCTGATGGTCAACGAAGAAACCCGCCACACCTTCCGCGTGCGTTCGCAGGTGATCTCGCATATCCGCAAGTTCCTCATCGACCGCGACTTCCTCGAAGTCGAAACGCCGATGCTGCAGACCATTCCTGGCGGTGCCGCGGCCAAACCGTTCGAGACCCACCACAACGCCTTGGACATGGCCATGTTCCTGCGTATCGCGCCGGAGCTGTACCTCAAGCGCCTGGTGGTCGGTGGTTTCGAGAAAGTGTTCGAGATCAACCGCAACTTCCGTAACGAAGGCGTTTCGACCCGGCACAACCCCGAGTTCACCATGCTCGAGTTCTACCAGGCCTACGCTGACTACCGCGACAACATGGACCTCACCGAGGAACTGTTCCGTGAGCTTGCCCAGCTGGTCCTGGGCAGCACCGATGTACCGTATGGCGACAAGGTGTTCCACTTCGGTGAGCCGTTCGTGCGCTTGTCGGTGTTCGACTCGATCCTCAAGTACAACCCGGAGCTGACCGCAGCCGACCTGCAGGACGTTGACCGCGCCCGCGACATCGCCAAGAAAGCCGGTGCCAAGGTGTTGGGCCATGAAGGCCTGGGCAAACTGCAGGTGATGATTTTCGAAGAGCTGGTCGAGCACAAGCTGGAGCAGCCGCACTTCATTACCGAATACCCGTTCGAAGTTTCGCCGTTGGCCCGCCGTAACGACGACAACCCGGCCGTGACCGACCGCTTCGAGCTGTTCATCGGTGGCCGCGAGATCGCCAACGCCTACTCCGAGCTCAACGACGCCGAAGACCAGGCAGAGCGCTTCCTGGCCCAGGTGGCCGAGAAGGACGCCGGTGACGACGAAGCCATGCACTACGATGCCGACTTCGTTCGCGCCCTGGAGTACGGCATGCCACCGACTGCTGGTGAAGGCATCGGCATCGACCGCCTGGTGATGCTGCTGACCAACTCGCCGTCGATTCGCGACGTGATCCTGT
The DNA here is from genome assembly GCF_016406145.1 of Pseudomonas putida. Lineage (NCBI taxonomy): Bacteria > Pseudomonadati > Pseudomonadota > Gammaproteobacteria > Pseudomonadales > Pseudomonadaceae > Pseudomonas > Pseudomonas putida. The sequence continues at coordinate 4,547,506 of NZ_CP066306.1, read as the reverse complement.
TCCCGCACATGCGCCCACAGGCTTGAGTGAATTGAACAAGCCGCCTTTCGGGGCGGCTTTTTCTTGCCTGAAGCCTTATGTTGTTTGTCAGGGCCTTATCGCCGGCATGCCGGCGATAAGGCCGGTGCAGTCACCCCAAGATCAATGAGGTACACCCGTGACCCCCGCAATGGCCCAGCAAGGCGCCGCCGGCATTGCCACCGCCGTCGCCGAAAGCGTGCAATACCAGGGTCGCAAGACCGCTCGCCAAGGCAGCGAACAGCGCCGCCAGCTGATCCTCGACGCCGCCATGCGCATTGTCGTGCGTGATGGTGTGCGTGGTGTGCGCCACCGTGCGGTCGCCGCCGAGGCCGGTGTGCCGCTGTCGGCCACGACCTACTACTTCAAGGATATCGAGGACCTGCTCACCGATACCTTCGCCCAGTACGTCGAACGCAGTGCCGCCTACATGGCCAAGCTGTGGGCCAATACCGAAGTGGTGCTGCGCCAGCTACTTGCCCAGGGTGATGGCAGTGCGCAATCAAGGGCGCGTCTGGCTGACGAAGTGGCGCAGATGACTGCCGACTACGTTTCCCGTCAGTTGGCCAACCGCCGCGACTTCCTGATGGCCGAGCAGGCCTTCCGCCAGGAGGCTCTGCTGTGCCCGCGCCTGGCCGAGTTGGTGTGCGCCCACGAGCAGATTCTGCTGCATGGCACGCGCCAGCTGTTGCATGTGGTCGGTTCGCAGCAACCGGAACAGGACGCCCAGATGTTGACGGCGATTATCGAGCAGATGGAATATCAGGGCCTGCTCAAGGATGCCGATGCGCAAGCCGATGGGCAGATGCTCGCTATGCTTACCCGTTACCTGCACCTGGTGCTGGCATCGGCCTGAGCCTAGAACGAACTTTCAAGGAGAACTTGATGAAAGCCTGGCGTGTGGTGTTGTTGACGTTGTCATTCCTCCTGCTGGGCGGTTGTCTGGTGACCTTCCATGAGCCGCTGCCGAGCAATCAGGCGGCGCCCAAGGCCCTGCTCGGCAAGTGGAGCAGCAAGGACGCCTGGGGCGAGCCACTGAAGCTGGCCATCAGCCGCAGTGGCGCCGATGCCTACAAGGCCGTGGCCACGGCCAAGGGCAAGAAACCCGAAGAGTACGTATTCACCGTGTCACGCCATGGCAACCGCTGGTACCTCTCCGCCGGTGTACCCAAGCGCCTGGGCGGCCATTTCCTGATTGGCGGTTTCGATATCGTCGATGGCAAGGAACTGGTGATCTACAACCTTGATGTGGAACAGGTGCAGCAGGCGGTCGAGAAAAAAGAGCTGAGCGGGCGTAGTACCGAGGTGCCGGAGGACAATGGCGAGGGCGTGTTGATCGACAGCCCGTCGGCGCGGGTGCTGGCCTATCTGGATGACCCGGCCAACTCCGACCTGTTCGTCGAGGTGGCGCGCTTCCAGCGCAGCGGCAAATGACCGTGCCGGCGATGGGGCCAGTACAGGTGCCTTGTTCTAGAAAGGAGTTCCCCGGTGGACGAGTACCAGCAGACCATACGCGCACTGTCCGATCGCATCGTCACCGCGCAAACCCCGATCCGTGTGCTTGATGCGGTCAAGTGGGACGACAACATCCGCCAGGGCTTTCTGAAGGCCAAGGGCAAAGAGCCGCCTGCAGTGGACCGCGCCTATTACCAGTCGCGGCCGCTATCGTTCGACTCTAGTGCGGTCAAGGCCGAGTTCCAGAGCATCGAGCGCGATATCACCCGTCAATTGGGGCAGTTCAACCCGGTGGGGCAGATCATGCGGCGCATGTGCAAGGAGTACCGCATGGTGGTGCGCATGCTCGAGGCACGCGGCACCGAGGATTTCGGCCTGATCTCCCAGGAACTCTATGGCGCGGCGTCCGATGCTTTCCACGCTGGCGACCCGACGCTGGCCGACCTCGGTCTGATGCTTTCCGATTACCTGAACAACATCGACGGCCGTGGTGACCTCAAGGACGAGCCGAAAAACCTCACTGCCAAGGAGGCCGTGGACATCCTCCAGCGTCGCCTGAACAAGGTGTTCGGCGAGGCCGAGGAAACCATCCGGGTGTTCGAGTCCGACGGGATCGTCGCCGACGCGGCGGCGGGGGCCGACTATATCAAGGTGCGCGCCGACGCCATGTTCAACAGCCGTGATGTGCGCGCGCTGGAAGTGCATGAGGGGCTGGTGCATGTGGGCACCACGCTTAATGGCCTGAACCAGCCGATCTGCACCTTCCTGGCCAAGGGCCCGCCTTCATCGACGGTGACTCAGGAGGGCTTGGCGATTCTCATGGAGGTGATCGCCTTCGCCTCTTACCCCAGCCGTCTGCGCAAGCTCACCAACCGCACGCGCGCCATCCATATGGTCGAGGAGGGCGCCGATTTCCTTCAGGTATTCGAGTTCTTCCGTGCCCAGGGCTTTGAAATGGCGCAGAGCTACAGCAATGCAAGCCGGGTATTCCGCGGCTCGGTACCTGATGGACTGCCATTTACCAAGGATCTGTCCTACCTCAAGGGTTTCATCATGGTTTACAACTACATTCAGTTGGCCGTGAGAAAGGGCAAGCTCGAGCAGATTCCGCTGCTGTTCTGCGGCAAGACTACCCTCGAAGACATGCGCACCTTGCGTCAGCTGGTCGAAGAAGGCTTGGTGGAACCGCCCAAGTACCTGCCGGAGCAGTTCCGCGACCTCAATGCGCTGTCGGCCTGGATGTGCTTCTCCAACTTCCTTAACCACCTGAGCCTGGATCGCATTGAAGCCGACTACGCGAACATTCTTTGAGCGCTGCCGCTGCCTGGCACTGGGTTTGGCGCTGTTGGGCCTGGGCGGGTGCAGCAGCCTGTTGTTCTACCCGGAACCGGGCCAGCCGTTCACGCCCGAGCGTGCCAAGCTGCAGTACCGCGATGTCACCCTGACCACCGCCGACGGCGTCCGCCTGCATGGCTGGTGGCTGCCGGCCAAGGCGGGTGTCGAGGTCAAGGGCACGGTGCTGCACTTGCACGGCAATGGCGGCAATCTGGCCGGGCACCTGGGCGGTAGCTATTGGCTGCCGGAGCAGGGCTATCAGGTGCTGATGATCGATTACCGGGGCTATGGCCTGTCCCAGGGCAAGCCCGGCTTGCCACAGGTCTACAATGACATCGCAGCGGCCATGGCATGGCTCGACCAGGCCCCCGAGGTCAAGGGCAAACCCTTGGTATTGCTGGGGCAGAGCCTGGGCGGGGCAATGGCCATCCACTACCTGGCAGCCCACCCCGAGCAGCGCCAGCGCTTCAGCGCACTGGTGTTCGATGGTGTGCCGGCCAGTTACCGTGATGTCGGGCGCTTTGCGTTGAGTACATCGTGGTTGACCTGGCCCTTGCAGGTGCCATTGTCCTGGCTAGTACCCGATGGTGACAGCGCGATCCGTTCGGTCGAGCGCTTGAGCAGCCCACCCAAACTGTTCTTCCATAGCATCGACGACAACCTGGTACCAATGAACAACGGCATCCGCTTGTACCAGCACGCACCGCCCCCAAGGGTGCTGCAGCTGACTCGAGGCGGCCATGTGCAGACCTTTGCCGACCCGGTCTGGCGCCAAGTGATGCTGCGTTTTCTTGATGACCCCAGCCATTTCAACGGCCTGCGACGGCTGGCAGAAGTGCCCAACTACCCTGACGAGAAGAGCAAGCAATGAGTGAAGAACGCAACGCCATCCCGCTGATCCTGACCGGTGTCGGCAGCATCATCGTGACGGTGGGGGCTCTGTGGTATTACGGCTACCTGCATTTCGCCAAGCCGGAGGATGCGTTGTTGCTGCAGGATTTCACCATGCTCAAGACCGTGCCTGGTGAGGACTACAAGGTTTCCCTCGACCCAGCGCCGCAGGTGGCGCAGTGTGTGGACGGTGTGCTGGTGCTGTTCGACACAGCGCAAAAGGGCCTTACCGGGGTACTGGTCGACAACCGCAAGCGTGCGGTGCGTTGCATGGGTGAGCAGACCCCGCAACAAGTGCAATGACCAGCTCGAACCAACGATGAAAAATGAAGAACCCCGCCATGAAGGCGGGGTTCTTTTGTCGACCTGTGAGCCTTACTGCACCTGGCTCACCGAACGCGGCGCTACCGGCTGGTTGTCGTTGGAGATGGTCACCTCCACCCGGCGGTTCTGCGCACGGCCCGAGTTGCTGCTGTTGTCAGCAACCGGGTATTCCTTGCCGTAGCCCTGAGCGACGATGCGCGCAGGGTCCACGCCTGCGCGTACCAGTGCCATGCGCACGGCACCGGCGCGACGCTCGGACAAGGACTGGTTGTAGTTAGCCGAGCCGACGCTGTCGGTGTAGCCCTCTACGATTACCTTGCGCTCAGGGTTTTCCTGAAGGAACTGGGCCAGCTTGGTGACGTTGGGCAAGGCGCTGCTCTTGAGTTCAGCCTTGTTGAAGTCGAACAGTACATCGCCGAAGGTCACCAACGTACCGCGGTCGGTCTGCTTGGCGTTCAGGCTGTCCTGAAGCTTGGCGATCTGCGCGTCACGGGCATCGAGCTTGGCCTGGGCACGTTGGGCCGAGGCGTTTTTCAGCTCGTTTTCGGCCGAGCGCAGAGCAATGGTCTGCTTGGCCACTTCAACGCGCTGGTTGGTCAGGTAGGCCAGCTGGTCGACTTTCTTGCTGTCCTCACGCTCCATGTAGGCTTTGTCGGCCTTGTTCAGCCAGTCCTGTGCGTCCTTGGTTTCAAGGGCTGCGATTTTGCTCGCCTGCGGGTCGCTCTGCAGCGACGAGAAGTTGGTACGGGCCGACTCCAGGTTGGCGTTCGGGTCGTGCGAGCAGGCAGCGAGACCGACGCTCAGGGCCAGCAGGGCGGGAATCATGACGTGTTTGCGCATAGTGTTCATCCTTTGATCGAGTGCGAAGGCTAAGGCAGGCTTGGCGGCGCTCACTGAGCGCTACGCAGGCCTTCCTGACGTACGTCCTGAACGCCCTGGCGGGCGTCCTGCACGGCCTTCTGGGCCTTGGCCGCCTGGGCCTTGCGTTCAGCGAGGCGAGCGTCCCATTCGGCCTGCTCGGCCAGACGCTTGGCGTCCTCGTAGTTCTTGTCGTGCATGGCGATTTCGGCCTGCTTGAACTTGTCCTGCGCCGCTTTCATTTCAACGGCGGCGAACTCGGTACCGCCAGCGCTGACGGCGGAGTTCACGGCGGACTGGGTGACGGCATACTGCTCAGTGGGCGGGTTGCCCGCACAGCCGGCCAGGACCAGGCTACTGCCCAGGGCCAGCGCGGCCAGCTTGAACCCGCGCACATGAGTGGAGGAAAGTTTCGAAGTGCGGGTCTTCATGGTGGTCAGCTCCATTGGATCACTCCTGATAACGACGATGTCCGTAGCAGTCCATCCCATCGCTCAATCCCTGGCATCGCCGTGTGCGTCAGCTCAACAGTGCACGACGACAGTGTGCAGGGTTTTAGCGTGATGGCTATTGGCTGTGACTGGGTCGTTTTTTGAATAGTTCAGAAAAAAATGCCAACTATTTCTGACTGATCGGTCAGTGGTGTGGGTGCGGAACTTCCACTGTCAGAAGCGGTATTCCGGGCTGGAGTGCAGCCCGGAACAGGAGGCAGGCGCGTCAGTTTCCGCTGTTCTCGCCGGGGTTGCTGAGCGTGTGCAGATGGCGCCTTGAAAGCGCCAGAAAACGCGGTGTAGAGCCTATATCTTCGTACAGCGGATCGCCTTCTTCATCGGTGGAAATGACCTTGTGGCCCTGCACGTAGGGGAAGCTGGCTTCAAGCTCCTCGAGCGCGGCTGCGACCAGCTCACCGAGCAGTTCCTCGGCGGTGCGCTTGGGGTACATGTCGATGAGCGCTGCCAGGCGCGCCTCCGACTCAAGGTCAAGGTGCAAGGTATGGCCGGTCGGGCTCAGGGTGCCTGCGGCGTTTTGTTCCCAGTGCTGGGCGAGTTCGCGGATTTTCATGATGACCTCTGTAAACGCCTCGGAAAGGCTGCACTGCATCGGACTGCTGTGGTTTTACTTTAGTTTGCTTTACCGGTTGTGGCTTGCCATGGCGGCCCCGCTGTGGGCACTCTTGGGCCAGTGCTGTTTCCTGAGCAGAGCGCGGGCGAGCCGCGCCGAAGAGAGGGCCAATGACTGATATCGATGTGCGCTTGCGTGAAGATGTCCATGTTTTGGGGGAGCTGCTCGGCGAAACCATACGCCAGCAGCACGGTGACGCGTTCCTGCAGAAAATCGAGGACATTCGCCATAGCGCCAAGGCGGACCGGCGCAGCGCCGGCGAACAGCTGAGCTCTACCTTGGCGAACCTGGCTGAAGAAGACTTGCTGCCGGTGGCACGTGCCTTCAACCAGTTCCTCAACCTGGCCAACATGGCTGAGCAGTACCAGCTGATCCGTCGCCGCGATGCCGAGCAGCCAGAGCCTTTCGAGGCGCGGGTGCTGCCTGAGTTGCTGGCGCGTCTCAAGCGGGCCGGGCACAAGGACGATGCCTTGGCCAGGCAGTTGGCCAAGCTCGATATCCAGTTGGTGCTCACTGCGCATCCCACCGAAGTGGCGCGCCGCACATTGATCCAGAAGTACGATGCCATTGCCGGTCAGTTGGCCGCGCAGGACCATCGCGACCTGACCCCGGGCGAGCGCCAGCAAGTACGCGAGCGCCTGCGCCGTTTGATCGCTGAGGCCTGGCACACAGAAGAAATCCGCCGTACCCGACCAACGCCGGTAGACGAAGCCAAATGGGGCTTCGCGGTGATCGAGCATTCCCTGTGGCATGCCATCCCCAGCCATCTGCGCAAGGTGGACAAGGCGCTGTTCGACGCCACTGGCCTGCGCCTGCCACTGGAAGCGGCACCTGTGCGCTTTGCCTCGTGGATGGGCGGTGATCGTGATGGCAACCCCAACGTGACCGCCGCCGTGACCCGCGAAGTGTTGCTGCTGGCACGCTGGATGGCGGCCGACCTGTTTTTGCGCGATGTCGACGCGCTGGCGGCAGAGTTGTCCATGCAGCAGGCCAGCAGCGCTGTGCGCGAGCGGGTAGGGGACACCCCCGAGCCCTACCGCGCTGTCCTCAAACAATTGCGTGACCGCTTGCGGGCGACGCGCGCCTGGGCCCATGCGTCGCTCACCGCTACCCAGCCGGCCAGTGCCGATGTGCTGGTGGACAACCGTGACCTGATCGCGCCGCTGGAGCTGTGCTACCAGTCCCTGCACGAATGCGGCATGGGCGTGATTGCCGATGGGCCATTGCTAGACAGTCTGCGGCGTGCGGTGACTTTTGGCCTGTTTCTGGGGCGGCTGGACGTGCGCCAGGACGCCGCCCGACACCGCGACGCACTGTCGGAGATCACCGATTATCTGGGCATGGGCAGTTATGCGGACTGGGATGAAGACAAGCGTATCGCGTTCCTGCAGGCCGAATTGAAAAACCGCCGGCCATTGCTGCCGGCCCACTTCACGCCCCAGGCGGATACCGCCGAAGTGCTCGCCACCTGTCGCGAGATCGCTGCGGCGCCGGGCGCATCCCTCGGTTCGTATGTCATCTCCATGGCGGGCGCTGCATCGGACGTATTGGCGGTGCAGTTGCTGCTCAAGGAAGCCGGCCTGACCAGGCCGATGCGCGTGGTGCCGCTGTTCGAAACCCTGGCCGATCTGGACAACGCGGGGCCAGTGATGGAGCGGCTGCTCGGCCTGCCTGGCTATCGCGCGGGCTTGCGCGGGCCGCAGGAAGTGATGATCGGCTACTCCGATTCGGCCAAGGACGCCGGGACCACCGCCGCGGCCTGGGCCCAATATCGGGCGCAGGAAAATCTGGTACGCATCTGCCGTGACCATCAGGTCGAACTGCTGCTGTTCCATGGCCGTGGCGGCACTGTCGGCCGCGGCGGTGGCCCGGCCCACGCGGCGATCCTCTCGCAACCACCGGGGTCAGTGGCGGGGCGGTTCCGCACCACCGAGCAAGGCGAGATGATCCGCTTCAAGTTTGGTTTGCCAAGTATCGCCGAGCAAAACCTCAATCTGTACCTGGCTGCGGTGCTGGAAGCCACCTTGCTGCCGCCGCCGCCACCTGAACCGGCCTGGCGCGCCTTGATGGACCAACTGGCCGCCGATGGCGTCAAGGCTTACCGCAGCGTGGTACGGGAGAACCCGGATTTCGTCGAGTATTTCCGCCAGTCCACACCCGAGCAGGAGCTGGGTCGCCTGCCGCTGGGCAGCCGCCCGGCCAAGCGCCGTGCCGGTGGAATCGAAAGCCTGCGGGCCATTCCATGGATCTTCGGCTGGACCCAGACCCGCCTGATGCTGCCGGCCTGGTTGGGATGGGAGACCGCATTGAGCAATGCGCTGGCACGGGGGCAGGGTGAGTTGCTGGCGCAGATGCGTGAGCAGTGGCCGTTCTTCCGTACCCGCATCGACATGCTGGAGATGGTCCTGGCCAAAGCGGATGCGCAGATTGCCGAGGCCTACGACGAACGTCTGGTGCAACCGGAGTTGCTTCCTTTAGGTGCACATCTGCGCGACCTATTGTCGCAGTCCTGTCAGGTGGTACTGGGCTTGACCGGGCAGCAGGTGCTACTGGCGCACAGCCCGGAAACGCTGGAATTCATCAGCCTGCGCAACACCTACCTGGACCCGCTGCATCGGCTCCAGGCCGAGCTGCTGGCGCGCTCACGCAGCCGTGAAGCCGCTCTGGACAGCCCGTTGGAGCAGGCCCTGCTGGTGACAGTGGCAGGGATCGCCGCAGGCCTGCGCAACACAGGCTGAGACAATGCCTGGGTGCCCACGCGCAAGGCCTTCATGGGGGCCAAGCCAGGGCAGGGAAGGTGGTTGCGCCGGGCGCAACCGCCTGCAGCCTTGGCTACAGATGGCCCATTCCTGCAACTTTGGGACGCTTGTCTGGCTGACGGGCGCTGTGTATCTTGAGCAGCCTTCTGACCGATTTATGGTCATACCCGATTTTCCGGACTTGGCCCTGGTTGCCGAATCCATTGAATTTCATAAAAAAATTTGAGGAGCACGAGATGCGCGTAATTCTGCTGGGAGCTCCCGGGGCCGGTAAAGGTACTCAGGCAAAATTCATCACCGAGAAGTTCGGTATCCCACAGATCTCCACCGGTGACATGTTGCGTGCTGCCGTCAAGGCAGGTACCCCGCTGGGCCTGGAGCTCAAGAAAGTCATGGATGCAGGCCAGCTGGTTTCCGACGAGCTGATCATCAGCCTGGTGAAGGAGCGCATCGCCCAGCCAGACTGCGCCAACGGCTGCCTGTTCGACGGTTTCCCACGCACCATTCCACAGGCTGAAGCAATGGTCGCTGCCGGTGTCGACATTGATGCAGTGGTCGAGATCGCCGTCGACGACGAAGAGATCGTCGGCCGCATGGCGGGCCGCCGCGTGCACCTGGCCTCGGGCCGTACCTACCACATTCAGTACAACCCGCCGAAAGTGGAAGGCAAGGACGACGTTACCGGCGAAGACTTGATTCAGCGCGACGACGACAAGGAAGAAACCGTGCGTCATCGCCTGTCGGTCTACCACACCCAGACCAAGCCGCTGGTGGACTTCTACCAGAAGCTGTCGGCCGCCAACGCTGGCAAGCCGAAGTACAGCCACATTGAAGGCGTGGGTTCGGTCGATGCAATCACCGCCAAAGTGCTGGCAGCCCTGAGCTGATCCATCACCGTGCGTCACGACGGCCCGCTTGCGGGCCGTTGTCGTTTATACTGCCGCTCTTTTCACTTGCTCCTGGATACCCGTTCGATGACCACCCTGCTGGCCCTGGATACCGCCACCGAAGCCTGTTCCGTCGCGCTGCTGCATGATGGCAAGGTAACCAGCCATTACGAGGTGATCCCGCGCATGCACGCGCAGAAGCTGCTGCCGATGATCAAGCAGCTGCTGGGTGATTCCGGCGTGGCGCTCAATGCCCTTGATGCCATTGCCTTCGGCCGTGGCCCCGGCGCCTTCACCGGCGTGCGCATTGCCATCGGCGTGGTGCAAGGCTTGGCTTTCGCCCTGGAGCGCCCGGTACTGCCGGTGTCCAACCTGGCCGCGCTGGCTCAGGGGGCGTTGCGCGAACATGGCGCGCAGCAGGTAGCGGCTGCCATCGATGCGCGCATGGATGAGGTGTACTGGGGTTGCTACAAGGCGGTGCATGGCGAAATGCGCCTTCAAGGCCTGGAAGCGGTGCTACCACCGGAGCGCGTGGCGTTGCCTGATGGCAGCAGCGGCGATTGGTACGGTGCCGGTACCGGCTGGGGCTATGCCGAGCGTCTGGCCGTACAGGCCAGTGCCAGCAACCCTTCGGCGTTGCCCAATGCGCTGGACATCCTCAGCCTGGCCAGCTTCGCCTGGGCACGCGGCGAGGCAATTGTTGCCGATCAGGCGCAACCGGTTTACCTGCGCGATAATGTAGCTACGCCCAAAGCCCGCTGACGGCTGTCCGTCGGTTATCGCGCTTGTCGATAAAACCTTTGGTGCAAACTGTGGTCCAGTTATCACTAGAGCATTAGCGATGGAGCCCTGATGCTGCTAAATTGCCATCATTGGTCCTGAGTGCTCATCATGCGTATCGACGGTTTCTCATCGCAGTCCTATCCGGTAAAGCGCGCGCCGCGCAAAGCGGCGGTGCGCGATGACAGCATCGACGATGCCGAGCTCGTCGAAGAGGTCGATGCTGGTCAGGAAGCGGCGCCGCGCCGTCGCCCCGGTGGCCTGCCTGCACGTCAGCAGGACATGGTTTTCCCACGTGCCCGTGACCGCCGCACGGCCACTGCGCTGGCCAGCTACCTCAGTACTGCCGGTTTTACCGATTGGGACATGGAAGTGCTGGGGCTGGACCTGTACATTTGAGGGATGAGTTCATCCCATCTGCCTTATTTCCTGGGTTGCCCGTCATGGAGCGAAAGCGCCTGGCGCGACTACCTGTATCCCGCTGACGCCCGCACCGGCGAATTTCTTGGCCTTTACAGCCAGGTGCTGAATGCAGTTGAGGGCAACACCACCTTCTATGCCCGCCCAGCGTCGAGCACTGTCGACCGTTGGGCGCAGGTCATGCCTGCGCACTTTCGTTTTACTGCCAAGTTTCCCCGTGATGTCAGCCATGAAGGCGACCTGCGCGATCGACTGGAAGCAGCATTGGACTTCACCCGGCTGATGGCGCCCCTCGGCCAGCGGGTGTCACCGTACTGGTTGCAATTACCGGCTCAGTTCGGCCCGGCTCGCCTGGCTGAGCTGGGGCATTTTCTCGATGAACTCGGCGTGCCTGTGGCGGTGGAAGTGCGTAACCAGGCTTTTTTCACCAAGGGTGAGGAGGAGCGGCTGCTCAACCGTTTGCTGCACGATCGCGGTGTTGAACGTATTTGCCTGGACCCGCGTGCATTGTTCAGCTGTACCTCGCGTGAGGCCGCCGTGCTCGATGCGCAAGCCAAGAAGCCCAAGGTTCCCCCGCGCCCCGCAGCTTTCAGCCAGCATCCACAGGTCCGTTTTATCGGCCACCCCGTGCTCGATGCCAACGAAGCGTTTCTTTCGCCCTGGGTTGAAAAGGTCGCCAGCTGGATCGAGGAAGGCCGTAGCCCGTACATCTTCCTGCACACCTCGGACAACCGCCTGGCAGCCGCGTTGGCTCAGCGTTTTCATCAGCGGCTGATGGCGCGCTTGCCGGGGTTGGCAGCTTTGCCGGAATTGCCACGGGCCCCTGAGGTCGAACAACTGGGGCTACTTTGACCCTTACCGACCAGCCGGAGGTTGTGATCATGGATGTACAAACCCTGCGTGCCGAAGCCTTCAAAGCTCTGCATGAGCGAGAAGGCGCGTTCGTCATCCCCAACCCGTGGGATGCCGGCTCCGCCAAGCTCCTGGCAAGCCTCGGCTTCGAGGCGCTGGCTACCACCAGTGCAGGCCTTGCCTTCAGCCTTGGGCGAGCGGATGCCGAAGCGGCGCTGAGCCTGGACGAGACACTCGACAACGCCGGGATGATCGTCGATGCCACTGCCTTGCCCGTTGCCGCCGACCTGGAAAATGGTTTTGGTGACCTGCCGGATGACTGTGCCCACGCCATCCTGCGTGCCGCCGAAGCAGGGTTGGTCGGCGGCTCGATCGAAGATGCCAGTGGGCGCAGCGACGCGCCGATCTATGACCTGAGCCTGGCTGTGGAGCGGGTGAGGGCTGCAGTGCAGGCGGCGCGCAGCCTGCCATTTCCCTTCATGCTCTGCGCCCGAGCGGAAAACCTGCTGCATGGGCGTATGGACCTGGATGACACCATCCTGCGTCTGCAGGCTTATGCCGAAGCGGGCGCCGACGTGCTCTATGCGCCGGGTTTGCGCACTGTCGAAGAGATTCGCGCGGTGGTACAGGCCGTGGCGCCGAAACCTGTCAATGTGCTGATGGGGCTGGCGGGTGTGCCATTGAGCGTCAATCAGTTGCAGGACTTGGGCGTACGCCGCATCAGCGTGGGCTCTTCACTGGCCCGCGCGGCGCTCGGTGCGTTTCAGCGCGCGGCATTGGAGATTCGTGACCAGGGTACGTTCAGCTATGGTGAGCAGGCGCTGCCGTTCGCCCAGCTCAACGACCTGTTCCGGCGCTGAAGCGCGGTGCGCGCATTGGTGCTCCTGTGCGGGCTGCTGTTGGTAGCAGGCTTTTTGTGGCAGTCGGGTTGGCGCCTGCCGCAGGCCTGGGATCCGTGGGCAGCACTGGACGTTCGTCAGCCGCCGAACCTGCTGACGCCCTATAAGCTTTCGCGTCTGCGCGATGATCCGCAGTTGTGCCGCCAAGCGTTGGCGACCACCAGCCTGCGCTATCGGGCGCAGGCTGATAGCCCTGCATCGGCCAATTGCCCGTTGCGAAACGTCTGGCGTATAGAGCAAGGCGAGGCGCGGTTGAGTAGCAGCTTCCTGGCCAGTTGCCCGTTGGCGGTGGCCTATGCGCTGTTCGAAAAGCATGGCTTGCAACCTGCAGCGCAGCAGGTGTTTGGCCAGCCGGTGGCGCAGGTCGATCATCTGGGCAGCTTTGCCTGCCGCAACGTCTATAACCGCAAGCAGGGCCGGCTCAGTCAGCATGCCACGGCCAATGCGCTGGATATCAGCGGCTTTCGCCTGCAGGACGGGCAGCGGATCGTGCTGGCGCGGGACTGGCAGGCAGGCGGGCAAAAGGCGGCCTTCCTGCGGCAAGTGCAGCAAGCGGCCTGTAAGAGCTTCAGTACGGTGCTGGGACCGGATTACAATGCTGCCCACCGCAATCACTTTCACCTGGACATGGGGCTGTGGCAGATCTGCCGTTAAGCTCAGGCGTGGATGCGAACGTTGTTCAGCACTACCGGGCGCGCCCAGTGGATGTCGAATTCCAGATCGTTCTGCTGCTTGGCCATTGTCGCTGCGTCGAACGGCTCCGGCGCGGGGTCGAGCAGATCTGTCTCGAACTCGGCGATAGGCAGGTGCAGCGGGCGCGGGGAGGGTGCAGGGCCTGGCTCGGCGAGCGGCTGACCCTGGCTCATGACTACCGGGCGCAGCCAACTGTTGCTGATGTCCAGTTGGCGCTGCTGCTGAATCATCTCGGCGGCGCTGAATGGCTCCGGCGCTGGCTCCAGCAGATTGGCTTCCAGTTCGGCTTTGGGCAGGAACAGGGGCTCGGGTGGTGCAACGATGGTGTCGAGCACGGGGCAGGCGCGTTGGGCATCGATCAGGGCCAGGGCCCTGGCTCCGCCAATTGGCTCGCCGCTGATTTTGTCGTATTGCACCAGCGCCTGATGGGTGCTGTCTGCCTCATTCCCTTGCTGCTCGGCCATGGCGCGGGCAAAGAAATCCTGCCACAGGTGGCTGACGCCCCCCAGTGCCTGGGTATTCTGCCGACCGTAGTTGCCGACGGGCGACAGGTAGGTCAAGCCGATGGGAAGAGTATCTGTCATGGCAGTCGCGCGCGTTGTGCTCTGGCAGAATAGCGGGATATTGCCTGTATCGGCCGATGGTGCCGATTCATTAAGGGCTTGGTTCGATTTTTCAGGTGTGGATGATGGAAGAGCAAGGCATGGGTATCAGAGTCGAAGCGATGTCGCCTGAGTATGCGCACCAGGCTACGGCATGGGCCGAGCGCCTGGGTCTGCCGCTGCAGGACGATGCCGCCGGTTTCGCTGTGCAGGTGGGCGCCGATGGCTTGCAGATCCAGCAGTTGGGGCCGCAGGCTCCAGGGCCGGTGCGGGTCGACTTCGTCGATGGCCAGGCAGCGCATCGGCGCCAGTTTGGCGGTGGCAACGGGCAGATGATCGCCAAGGCCGTGGGCATCGCCCAAGGCGTGCGGCCGCAAGTGCTCGATGCCACGGCAGGTTTGGGCAAGGACGCGTTCGTGCTGGCCAGCCTGGGTTGCCAGATGACCCTGATCGAGCGCCAGCCGCTGATTGCCGCCTTGCTGGAGGACGGCCTGACGCGAGCCCGGTCGGATGACGAGGTCGGGCCTATCGTCGGCCGCATGCGCCTGCTGACAGGCAACGCCATCGAGCGTATGCGCAACTGGGAAGGGGAGGCGCCGCAGGTGATCTACCTTGATCCCATGTTCCCGCACCGGGACAAAAGCGCCCTGGTGAAAAAGGAAATGCGCGTGTTTCGGCCATTGGTGGGCGATGACCTGGATGCCCCGGCTTTGCTCGAAGCCGCGCTGGCGCTGGCCAGTCATCGAGTGGTGGTGAAGCGGCCACGCAAGGCACCGATCATCGACGGGCCAAAGCCGAGTCATAGCCTGGAAGGCAAGTCGAGCCGGTATGACATTTATCCCAAGAAGGCGTTGAAGGCCTGATCAGGATCTTGTGCTGACTCTACCGGCTCTATCCTCGGCACTGTCAGCCAAGCCCTCAGGGTCGAAACGCCCGAATGAATACACCCACCACCTCGCGCACATGCGCCTCGGCCTCATCTCCCTCCAATGGCCCTGCACACCCCAGCAGCAATCGGTAATCGGGCGCTCCTTTGACTAGGCAGAAGAAGTGCTCGGCCGCGTGCAACGGGTTGTCGATGCGCAACAGGCCGCGCTCGGCGACCCCGCGCAGGCCAAACAGCCCTTCCATGCCCGCCAGCACCCGTTTTGGCCCGGCTTCGTAAAAGAACTCGCCAAAGCTTGGGTCCTGACTGCCCTGCGCCATGATCAGGCGGCTCAACTTGACCGCCTCATCACTGCTGATCAGCGCCTGGAACCCACGGGCAATGTTCAGCAACACCTGTTCGACGGCCGCGCCCTCGGGGTACTCGAACATCAGGTCGGGTAGCTGATTCTGGCAGGTAGCCATGACCGCAGAGCCAAACAGCGTCTGCTTGTCGTTGAAGTGGCTATAGACCGTCAGTTTTGAAACACCCGCCGCCGCAGCGACTGCATCCATGCTGGTGTTGGCATAGCCGAGGCTGAGGAACAGCGTCTTGGCCGCTTCGAGGATCGCCTCGCGCTTGGCCAGGTCCTTGGGGCGACCTGGGCCGATGGGTGCGTCGTTGGGCATTGGAATCCGTGTCTGGTTTAAGGGGCCCCCATCTTACCGGCTCGGTTGCCTTCCGGCTTCAGGGAATGGCCCATCGTTAACGTTGATTTTCTTTCCGACGCTGGCTTCCCGGCTTCGGTTCCCTGATTTAATATACTCGACAGTATAAATATTCGATGCGCTCGTCGCGAAAGGATTCATCATGTTGCGTCATGCCTTGTGCCTCGCTCTGCCTGCCGCTGCCGCCTTGTTGCTGGCGGCCTGTGGGCAGGAAGCCGCCCCGCCCACTGCTCCGCGCCCAGCGCTGGTGGTCCAGCCGCAACCGGCCCAAGCCTCAGCCGACAGCTACCCTGGCGAGGTGCGAGCGCGTTTCGAGCCGGAGCTGGCGTTCCGCATCGCTGGCAAGGTCAGCAAACGCCTGGTCGAGGAGGGGCAGCGGGTCCAGGCCGATCAGCCACTGGCAGAGCTCGACCCCCAGGACGTGCGCCTGCAACTTGAGGCCAATCGTGCCCAGTTGGCGGCCGCCGAAGCCAACCTGGCGCTGGTGCGCGCCGAGCGTGACCGCTACCGCAAGCTGCTGGATCGGCAGATGGTCAGCCATTCCCTGTACGACAACGCCGAGAATCTCTACCGGGCCGGGCTCGCGCGGCTCAAGCAGGCCAAAGCGGAGTTCGACGTGGCTGGCAATCAGGCCGGATACGCGGTGTTGCGTGCGCCCCAGGCCGGCGTGATCGCCAAGCGTCAGGTCGAGGTCGGCCAGGTGGTGGCTGCCGGGCAGACGGTATTCACGCTGGCGGCCGACGGTGAGCGCGAAGTCGTCATCGGCCTGCCGGAGCAGCAGTTCGCCCGCTTCGCCGTTGGCCAGCAGGTCAGTGTCGAGCTGTGGTCGCGGCGCAATGAGCGCTTCCAGGGCCGTATCCGTGAGCTGTCGCCCGCAGCCGACCCTCGTTCACGTACCTTCGCCGCACGCATCGCCTTCAACTCGGCCAAGGTGCCCGCCGATCTTGGGCAGAGCGCGCGGGTATTCATCGCCCATGACGGGCTGATCCCGCTGGCTGTACCTCTCTCGGCGATTACCGCTGAAAACGGCCAGGCGTACGTCTGGCGAGTCAACCAGGACCGTCGACTGGAGCGTGCCGCCGTGCGCCTGGGGCCTTATGGCAGTGACACTGTCCCCGTACTTGAGGGCCTGAACCCTGGCGACTGGGTGGTTGCCGCCGGCGGCCACGTGCTGCGCGAAGGGCAGGAGGTGCGGCCGGTGGACCGTACCAACCGTGTGGTGAACCTGACGGCCAAGGAGTAAGTCCCGATGGGTTTCAACCTTTCCGCCTGGGCGCTGCGCAATCGCCAGATCGTACTGTTCCTGATGATCTTGCTGGCTGCCATTGGCGCCATGTCCTACACAAAGCTGGGGCAGAGCGAGGATCCACCTTTTACCTTCAAGGCCATGGTCATCCGTACCCTGTGGCCGGGGGCCACGGCCGAGGAAGTGTCGCGCCAGGTCACCGAGCGCATTGAGAAGAAGCTGATGGAAACAGGCGAGTACGAGAAGATCGTCTCGTTCTCCCGTCCCGGCGAATCGCAGGTGACCTTCATGGCCCGGGACTCGCTGCATTCCAAGGACATCCCCGAGCTGTGGTACCAGATCCGCAAGAAGGTCGCGGATATCCGCCACACCCTGCCCCCGGAAATCCAGGGGCCGTTCTTCAACGACGAGTTCGGTACCACCTTCGGCAACATTTATGCGCTCACCGGCACCGGTTTCGACTACGCGGTGCTGAAGGACTATGCCGATCGCATCCAGATCCAGCTGCAACGGGTCAAGGACGTGGGCAAGGTCGAACTGATCGGCCTGCAGGACGAGAAAATCTGGATCGAGCTGTCCAACCTCAAGCTTGCCACCCTGGGCGTGCCGCTGGATGCTGTGCAGCAAGCGTTGCGAGAGCAGAACGCGGTGAGTACCGCCGGCTTTTTCGAAACCCCCAGCGAGCGTTTGCAACTGCGCGTCAGTGGGCAGTTCGACAGTGTCGAGCAGATTCGTCAGTTTCCCATTCGGGTAGGGGATCGTACCTTCCGTATCGGCGATGTCGCCGAGGTGTACCGTGGCTTCAACGACCCGCCTGCGCCGCGCATGCGCTTCATGGGTGATGACGCGATCGGCCTGGCCGTGTCGATGAAGGATGGCGGCGACATCCTGGTACTGGGCAAGGCACTGGAAGGTGAGTTCGAACGCTTGGCGCGCAACCTGCCGGCCGGCATGCAGCTGCGCAAAGTCTCCGACCAGCCGGCGGCGGTCAAGGCGGGCGTGGGTGAGTTCGTCCGGGTGCTGGTCGAGGCGCTGGTCATCGTGCTGTTGGTGAGTTTCTTCTCACTTGGCCTGCGTACCGGTCTGGTGGTGGCCTTGGCGATACCCCTGGTGCTGGCAATGACGTTTGCCGCCATGCACTATTTCGGCATCGGCCTGCACAAGATCTCGCTGGGTGCGCTGGTATTGGCCCTGGGCCTGCTGGTGGACGACGCGATCATTGCCGTGGAGATGATGGCGATCAAGATGGAGCAGGGCTTCGACCGGTTCAAGGCTGCCAGTTACGCCTGGACCAGCACGGCCTTCCCGATGCTGACCGGTACGCTGATTACCGCTGCCGGGTTCCTGCCGATCGCTACGGCAGCGTCGAGTACGGGTGAGTACACCCGCTCGATCTTCCAGGTGGTGACCATCGCGTTGCTCACCTCATGGGTGGTGGCCGTGGTGTTCGTCCCTTACCTGGGTGAACGGTTGCTGCCGGACCTGGCCAAACTGCATGCTGCCCGACATGACGGTAATGGGCATGCGCCTGACCCCTATGCCACACCTTTCTACCAGCGTGTGCGACGTGTGGTGGAGTGGTGCGTGCGACGGCGCAAGACGGTCATCCTGCTGACTATCGCAGCCTTTGTCGGCAGCATTGCGTTGTTCCGCTTCGTGCCGCAGCAGTTCTTCCCGGCGTCAGGCCGCCCAGAGCTGATGGTCGACCTGAAACTTGCCGAGGGTGCGTCGCTGGGCAATACCACCGAGCGGGTCAAGCAACTGGAGGCCCTGCTCAAGCAGCAGGATGGCATCGACAACTATGTGGCCTACGTGGGCACGGGGTCGCCACGTTTCTATCTGCCATTGGACCAGCAACTGCCCGCCGCCAGCTTTGCCCAGTTCGTCGTGCTGGCCACGTCCATGGAGGAGCGCGAGCGCTTGCGCAGTTGGCTGATCAACACTGTGGACCAGCAATTTCCTGACCTGCGTGCCCGCGTCACCCGCCTGGAAAACGGCCCGCCCGTGGGCTACCCGGTGCAGTTTCGGGTGACGGGCGAGCATATCGAGAAGGTGCGCGCCTTGGCCCGCGAAGTCGCGGACAAGGTGCGTGAAAACTCGCATGTGGTGAACGTGCACCTTGACTGGGAAGAGCCGAGTAAGGCGGTGTTCCTGGCGATCGACCAGGACCGTGCACGCGCACTTGGCGTAAGTACCGCGCACCTGTCGAGCTTCCTTCGAAGCTCGCTTACCGGCACCACGGTAAGCCAGTACCGGGAGGACAACGAGCTGATCGAGATTCTTCTGCGCGGCACGCAGAAGGAACGTGGCGAGCTGGGCAACCTTGGCAGCCTCGCGTTGCCCACCGACAACGGCCAGAGCGTGGCGCTATCGCAGGTAGCGACCCTGGACTACGGCTTCGAGGAAGGCATCATCTGGCACCGTAACCGCTTGCCGACGGTGACTGTACGCGCCGACATCTATGACAAGGAGCAGCCGGCGACCCTGGTCAGGCAGATTGCCCCGACCTTGCAGGAGATCAAGGGCAAGCTGCCTGATGGCTACCTGCTGGAAGTGGGCGGCACAGTCGAGGACTCCGAGCGTGGGCAGAAGTCGGTGAACGCCGGTATGCCGTTGTTCATCGTAGTGGTGCTCAGCTTGCTGATGATCCAGCTGCGCAGCTTCTCGCGCACGGTGATGGTGTTCCTCACGGCGCCACTGGGGCTGATCGGCGTGACCTTGTTCCTGTTGGTGTTCCGCCAGCCGTTCGGCTTCGTCGCCATGCTTGGCACCATTGCCCTGGCGGGGATGATCATGCGCAACTCGGTGATCCTGGTGGACCAGATCGAGCAGGATATCGCCTCGGGGCTGGACCGTTGGCAGGCGATCATCGAGGCTACCGTGCGACGCTTCAGGCCGATCGTGCTGACCGCACTGGCGGCGGTGCTGGCGATGATTCCGTTGTCCAGAAGCGTGTTCTATGGGCCGATGGCGGTGGCGATCATGGGCGGGTTGATCGTTGCCACGGTGCTCACCCTTTTGTTCCTGCCGGCATTGTATGCGGCGTGGTTCAGGGTGAAGAAGGGCTGAAGGCTGCGGGGGAGGGCTTAGCCCTCCCTTCGCGGGTCACAGGGCGCCAAATACCTTTTTGGCCAGGCTGGTAGCCGCCTGTGCAGGGTTCTGACGAATGCTCTGTTCTTGTTTGGCGATCATTTCAAACAGGCCGTCGAGGGCTTTTTCGGTTACATAGCTCTCGACATTGGCACTCTTGGCATCGCCCAGGCCCAGGGCTGACGCCTGGCCAGCAAAGCTGTTGTATTGTTGAACCACGCCAACCTTGTCGGTCGCCGCCTTGACGATGGGCAAGAACTTGGCGCGGATCTGCTCACGGCTGCTCTTGTTCAGATACTGGGTGGCCGAATCGTCACCGCCGCTCAAAATGCCCTTGGCGTCGGTCACACTCATGTTCTTCACCGCGTCCACCAGGATCGCCTGTGCCTGCGGCACCGCAGCTTCAGCGGCCTTGTTCATGCTGTCTTCCAGGGCGGTAACCTGATCACCTTTGCCAAACATTTTCATGGCTTTGGCGGCTTTGCCGAGGTTGCCTGGCAACTCGATGCGTACGTCGGGGTTATTGCTGAACCCGCCTGGGGTGCTCAGTTGCTTGACGGCGAGCTGCGCCCCTTGGGTAAGGGCATCCTTCAGGCCGCCGGCGGCGTCTTTCTGGCTCAGATCGCCAAGTGACAAGGCCAGTGCGCTGGCCGACAGCAGCAGGCCGGCGCACAGGGTGGTGAAGCGCAGGGAGGAGCGAATCATGAAGCTTTCCTTTTGAACTGAAGTAGGCGGGTATCAGCGCACCGGATCGACTTTGATCCGTATTGGCTGCTCGTCGCTGCCGTCGAGTTTGACGCCATGATGCTCTGTGTTGATGAACAGCAGCTTGCCGTCCAGCTCGATGCGGGCGCTAACCGCATAGCGGTGGCCTGGCTTGACCTGGGCTGGGTCATAAGTGAGGTGGAAAGGCAGCGGCACGTTGCCTTTGACCGGGCCGGCCTGGCGGGCCAGTGTCACGGCAGGGGCGTCCATCAGCGACACGTCTTGCAGTTCAACACTCAAGGTAGCGCTGGGCGGCAGGGCAATGCGCTGCAGGTAGAAGACTTCACCGTCCAGGCTGGCCTGTGGCGATGGGGTGTGGCTGGAACAGGCTGCAAGCAGGGATGCGCAACACAGCATAACGAGCTTTTTCATGGAATCTCCGTTGTCCTTGGGCTGGCTTGTGGCCAAGCCCAAGGACTTTAACGGATTTTTCCGGCTGATGATGCCTTAGAGGATCGATGCTTCCAGCGCATGTTCACGGTGCAGGGCCACCTGCCGGATCGAAAGTCGCAGTTCTGCCGACAGCACGCGCTTGGCTACCCCTTCGGCGAGTTCGCCGAGTTTGTCGTGGTAGCCCAGTTTGCCGTTGCCATCCGGGCGCAGCACCCCTTGCTCGACCAAGGTCTGGATGAAGTGGCGGAACAGTGTCTTGTCAAAGAACTCGGGGGCGTTGAGGCCATGCAGTATCGACAGGCGCTGGGCCATCATCACGCAGAGGTCTTCCAGTGCTTCGGCGCTCAGGGTGTTCTGGCCGCTGTTGAGCAGCAGCGAGGTGGCCATGTAGAAGCGCTGCAGGGTCTGGGTGATGGTGCGGGCCAGCAGCGTTAGCAAAACGAACTGACGCGAACTGGGGGCCGGGCGCACGTACAAGTCGTTTTCGCGGCGCAGCAGGCCCTGTTCGACCAGTGCCGCCAGCCACTGATCGATAACCTCGTCCAGTTGCTCGGGTGCCCAGCGCAGGAATAGCTCGGCCTGCAAATACGGATACAACGCGTGTACATACTGCCCGAGCAGATCACGGCTCATCCGTGAGCTGCTGTGGAAGAAGCTTGCCAGTAACGCCGGCAAGGCAAAGATGTGCAGGACGTTGTTGCGGTAATAGGTCATCAGCACCGCATTGGCTTCATCCAGGTAGAGGATGCGGCCAAGGGCGTCTTTCTGTTCCGCCAGCAGATTCATACCCCTGACATGTTCGATCAGCGCCTGGCCGTCACCTTCGGGCAGGGTGGTGTGCTGCGAATAGGGGACCTTGCGCAATAAGGTCAGGTACAGATCCAGCACACGGGTCAGGGCACTTTCGTCCAGGGCCAGGCGGCTGGTGGAGAGCAGTGCCAGGGCCACCAGGTTGACCGGGTTGACCGCTGCGGCTTCGTTGAGGTGGCGGGCTACGGTTTCACCCAGGCGGGTGGTGGTCTCGTTCAGCCAGGCCGGACGGAACTGCGGCCCAAGTGCCTGCTCGCGCCAGCCGGGTTGCTGTTGGTCGAGAAAGCCTGCCAGGCGGATCGGTTCGCCGAAGTTGACGTAGACCTGACCGAAACGCTGCTTCAGCGCGCCGATGACCTTGAAAATGTCGAAGATCGACTCCTTCTTCTTGCTGGCGCCACGCAGCTCACCCAGGTAGGTGCGGCCTTCCAGTACCCGTTCGTAGCCGATGTATACCGGCACGAAGACGATCGGTGTGCGCGATGAGCGCAGGAAGCTGCGCAGGGTGATCGCCAGCATCCCGGTGCGCGGTTGCAGCATGCGCCCGGTGCGCGAGCGCCCGCCCTCGACGAAGTATTCGACCGGGAACCCTTTGGTGAACAGGGTGTGCAGGTATTCGTTGAACACTGCGGTGTACAGCGGGTTGCCCTTGAACGTGCGGCGCATGAAGAAGGCGCCGCCGCGGCGCAGCAGGCCGCCGATCACTGGCATGTTGAGGTTGATGCCGGCAGCGATGTGCGGTGGCGTCAGGCCGTTGCGAAACAGCAGGTACGACAGTAGCAGATAGTCGATGTGGCTACGGTGGCAGGGTACATAGATGACTTCGTGGCCCGGTGCGATGCCTTGCACCTGCTCGATGTGGTTGACCTTGATACCGTCGTAGATCTTGTTCCAGAACCAGCTGAGCACCACTTCCAGGAAACGGATCGCGGTGTAGGTATAGTCCGAGGCGATTTCGTTGCCGTAGCGCAGGGCCTGTGCTTCAGCCTTGGCCACGGGAATATTTTCCCGCTGGGCTTGTTCGTTGATGGCCTGGCGAACCAGTGGTGCGTGCACCAGGCCTTTCACCAGGTTGCGCCGGTGCGAGATGTCCGGCCCGATCACCGCAGTCTTGAGGTTGCGAAAGTGCACGCGCATCAGGCGTTGGGCCATGCGCACGGTGCGCTCATGGCCTTTGTTGTGCTGCACCAGGTCACGCACCTGGATCGGCGCCGAGAATTGCACGCGGGTCTTGCGCCCCAGTATCAGGATGGTCAGTAGCCGGCGCAGGCGCCCGGTTACCGCCCAGCTGTCGGCGAACAGCAATTTCCACGGGCTCGATTCGCTTGCAGGCGTCTGGCCCCAGAACACACTGACCGGGATGATCTGTGCGTCTTCCTCGGCATGCTGGCTGACCGCTGCAATCACACGCTCAAGGGTAGGAGGCGCGCCGCGCTTGTCGTGGCGGCCGAGCCAGTCCGGGTCGGGGGTGAGGTAGAAGAAGCCGGCCGGCTCGTGCAGCGTGCCCACAGCTACCGGCAGTACCGGACGCGGCAGCCCCGCCTTGGTGCACTCGTGGTCGAGTACGGCCAGGTCGGTGAGCGATGGCGAGGGCAGTGCATAGAACACCGGGCGGCTGCGGTCGAGCTGCAGGCTCATGGCGGACTGGTTGATGGTCTCGGAGCGCACCCACAGGTACAACAGGCGACGCAGAGCGCCGAAGATCAGGCGGCGCAGGGGAGAACGGGTCATGGGGTGTGTGCCCTGGGTGTGATTTTTAGTGAGTGTGCAATCAGTTAGTCTGCCGTATCTGCGTAAGTTCAGCAAAATCCTGCAAAGGGCGCGGCGGTCATGAAAATTATTTGTTCTGTGTCATATACTCGGCCTGCCACTTGCAGGATATTTCGGCAAGCGGCGTCGGCACGGGGAGGAAACCCTGTGTCTACAAGGCGATCTTCACAATAAAAATCCGGAGTAGTTCAGATGTCGTCTCGTGAGACTGGGAATGTAAAGTGGTTCAACGATGCCAAGGGCTTTGGCTTCATTCAGCGCGAAGGTGGTGCGGATGTGTTCGTCCATTATCGGGCGATCCGCGGTGAGGGGCATCGTACCCTGGTCGAAGGGCAGCGGGTCGAGTACTCCTGCGTGCAGGGCCAGAAAGGCCTGCAAGCCGAGGACGTGGTAGGGCTCTGAGTCCCAAACCACAAGCCTCAAGCCTCAAGCTGCAAGTTGACCGTGTAACTTGCAGCCTGATGCGAACCCTCTTGTAGCTTGCCGCTTAAAGCTTGCCGCTCACGAGGTACGCCAGGTGATTTCCTCTTCACCGTCAGCACTGATGCGGATCCAGCGATCGGCATCTTCCTCGCCATCTTCTTCGACCCAGCCACCCGGCGCGCAGCGCACTTCCACGCCCAGTGCGGTGAATGCGGCGCGGGCGCAGGCGACGTCATCATCCCATGGGGTCTGGTCGCTTTCCAGGTAAAGGCTGTTCCATTTCCCTACAGCCTTGGGTAACCAGGTGACCGGAATGTTACCGGCCTTGCATTTGAAGGTCTGGCCTTTCTGCTGCCATTCGCTGCAGGGGCCGATCGCTTCGCCGAGCCATTGGGCAATCTGCTTGTGGTCGACGTCAGCGTCCTTCAGGTAGATCTCGATATCAGGTTGGCGCATAAGGGCTCCGGGTGTGCTCAGTCTTGGCGCACGAAATAGTCATAACGCATGGAAACCGTGACGTCGAAGGGCTCGGGCTGGTCTATCACCCGCGCGCGTTTCTCGGCACTGGCGCGCCAGCCGTGCGGGGTCATGGCCAGCAGGTCGGCGCGGGCTTTGGGTGCAGCCAGGCTCAGCCGGAACTCCAGGGTCTCGCTGTGGGCATGGGCCATGCCCTGCGGTACCAGGGCCAAGTGTTTGTCGTCGGCGTAAGGGCGAACTTCATCGTAGAGCACTTCGCGCAACTCCATCAGGTGGCCGCTGGTCGGGCCCACCCGCATCAGGCCGCCACCCGGACTCAGCAGGCGCTGGGCCTCGGCCCAGTCCAGCGGGCTGAAGACGCTGGCGATGAACTGGCAACTGGCATCGGCCAAGGGTACGCGGGCCATGCTGGCGACCATCCAGGTGACTGAAGGCTCGCGGCGGCAGGCGCGTTTGACGGCTTCGCGCGAGATGTCCAGGGCGTAGCCGTCAGCCTGTGGCAGGGCCTGGGCGAGCTGCGCTGTGTAGTAGCCTTCGCCGCAGCCGATGTCGAGCCAGGCGCCGGGCTGGCGCTCGGTGGCCAGTTCGGCCAGGCGGCGGGCCACGGGCGCGTAATGGCCGGCATCGAGGAAGTCCCGGCGTGCTTCGACCATGGCCTGGTTGTCGCCAGGGTCACGGCTGTTCTTGTGCTGCACAGGCAGCAGGTTCAGGTAACCCTGGCGGGCACGATCGAAGCGGTGGCCGGCCGGGCACACCACGCCGTTGTCGAGCCGCGTCAGGGCCGCATGGCAAATAGGGCAGGCGAGCATCAGGCGAGCAACCGCACCAGGGTCTGGTAGTAGATCTCGGTCAGCAGGTCGAGGTCGCTGGCCAGAATGCGCTCGTCGACCTGGTGGATCGTTGCATTGACCGGGCCCAGTTCGACGACCTGGGTGCCCATGGTGGCGATGAACCGGCCATCGGACGTACCACCGCTGGTGGACGGCTGGGTATCACGGCCGGTGACGCCCTTGATGCTGGCCGACACGGCATCGAGCAGTTCACCGGGCTCGGTCAGGAATGGCAGGCCCGAAAGCGCCCAGTCGATCGACCAGTCCAGTTCATGCTTGTCGAGGATTGCCGATACCCGCGCCTGCAGGCCTTCGACCGTCGACTCGGTGGAGAAGCGGAAATTGAACACCGCGATCAGATCACCCGGTACCACATTGGTGGCGCCGGTACCGGAGTTGAGGTTGGAGATCTGGAAGCTGGTCGGTGGGAAGAACGCGTTGCCTTCATCCCAGTGTTCGGCGGCCAGCTCCGCCAGCGCTGGCGCGGCCAGGTGGATCGGGTTGCGCGCCAGGTGCGGGTAGGCCACGTGGCCTTGTTTGCCGCGCACGGTCAGTTTGGCGCCGAGCGAGCCCCGGCGGCCGTTCTTGACCACGTCACCGAGCAGGGTAGTGCTCGACGGCTCGCCGACGATGCACCAGTCCAGGCGCTCGTTGCGCGCGATCAGGCGCTCGACCACGGCCTTGGTACCGTGATGGGCCGGGCCTTCTTCATCGCTGGTGATCAGGAAGGCGACCCTGCCGCGGTGGTTCGGGTAGTCCTGCACGAAACGCTCACTGGCGACCACCATGGAGGCCAGGCTGCCCTTCATGTCGGCGGCGCCGCGACCGCAGAGCATGCCGTCGGCATCGATCAGTGCCTCGAACGGCTCATGCTGCCACTGCTGCACCGGGCCGGTGGGGACCACATCGGTGTGGCCGGCGAAGCACAGCACCGGGCCGTCCTGGTTACCATGGGTGGCCCAGAAGTTGTCGACGTCCTCGATGCGCATCGGTTCGAGCTGGAAGCCCACGGCACCCAGGCGCTTCATCATCTGCGCCTGGCAGTCGGCGTCGACAGGGGTGACCGAGGGGCGACGGATCAGGTCGCAGGCCAGTTGAAGGGTAGGCGAGAGCTCGGCTGGGGCCGTCATGGGGAACTCCGGGGCAAGGCAAGGCGGAAAAACGAGGGGCGTTATCTTATATCAAACAAGGGTTGTCGGCACGGGGCATTGGGCCGCTGGCCCGCCCCGGCATCCTCAAGCCTCCTGGGGCTCGGCCATCTTGTGCTCGGGCTTGGGCAATGACGACAACAGAGCCATGACCAGCGCCGCCAGGTATGGCAGTGACTGCACCAGCAGCATCGCGACCCAGAACCGCATGTCCGAGCTCGGCAAACCTTGCACCAGGTAGATCCCGGCTGCCGCCCCCCACAGCAGCAACATGATGAACAGTTCTTCGCGCGCTTCTGAAATCGCTACCAGTAATCCATGGCTATCGGCATTTTTCGGTGTGCGGAAGAACGGCATGCTGCTGGTGAAGAACCCGTACAGCACCGCCTTGGCGATGGTATGCGACAGCGCAAGCCCCGCCAGCGCCGCTGCGAATGCGTCCTTGAGGTTGACCCCGACTGCTCGGCGATAAAGGAAGATGATCTTGGCTACCTTGAAGAAAAACAGTGCCAGAGGCGGGATGGCGAAGATCATCAGAGGTGGATCGACCCGGTGCGGCACGATGATCATCGCCGCCGACCAGAGCAGGGCACCGACGGTGAAAAAGATGTTCATGCCATCGGCGACCCATGGCAGCCAGCCGGCCAGGAAATGATAGCGCTGGCCACGGGTCAGCTCACTGCCCTTACCACGTAGCAGGGCCGCAGCGTGGTGCTTGATGATCTGGATGGCGCCATAGGCCCAGCGGAAACGCTGCTTCTTGAAGTCGATGAAGGTATCGGGCATCAGGCCCTTGCCATAGCTGTTGTGGGCGTAGGCGGCCGACAGGCCTTTTTCGAACACCCGCAGGCCCAGTTCGGCGTCTTCGCAGATGCACCATTCGGCCCAGCCCAGTTCTTCGAGCACGGTGCGCCGGGTCATGGTCATGGTGCCGTGCTGAATGATTGCGTCACGGTCGTTGCGGGTGACCATGCCGATGTGGAAGAAGCCCTTGTACTCGCTGTAGCAGAGCTTCTTGAAGGCGCTCTCGTGCTGGTCGCGGTAGTCCTGCGGCGACTGCACCACGGCGATCTTCGGGTCGGCGAAGTGCGGCACCATGTGCTTGAGCCAGTTGCGGTCCACGCAGTAGTCCGAGTCGATCACTGCGATCACTTCGGCATCCTTGGCGGTGTGCGGCAGCAGGTAGTTAAGCGCACCGCCCTTGAACCCGGCCAAAGGGGCGACGTGGAAGAACTTGAAGCGCTCACCGAGCTTTTCGCAGTGGGCCTTGAGCGGCTCCCACACGGCTGGGTCCTTGGTGTTGTTATCGATCACCAGCACTTCGTAGTCCGGATAGTCCAGCGCGGCCAAGGCGTCGAGCGTCTGTTTGACCATCTCTGGCGGTTCGTTGTAGCACGGTACATGCACCGAGACTTTGGGCCGGTAGGCGCTGTCGGCCTGCACCGGCAGAAACTCCCGGCGGCGTTTGTGAGTCCAGGCCGCCTCGGCCAACTCGTGCGCCTCGGTCAATAGCACGATGAACACGCCGAGTGCGCCCAGCGCCAGCAGTACGCCGACAGTCAGGCTGAACCAGGTGCTGTACTGCTGGCTGTAGTCGTAACCGATCCACACCAGCACTGACCCACAGAGGAAGGTAATGAAGGTGAGGAACGTCCGGCCGCGTTGGCGCAAGGCCGAGCCGTCGATCAGCAGTACGGTCAGGGCGATCATTGCCAATACCACCGAGGCGACCGCTAGTGCACGCCATTGCGGTATCGCCACCACCGGCCCTTCAAAATTGAATTTCTGCTGACGTTCGGCATTGAATACGCCCCAGTAGGCGCCCACCGAGCCCTCGTCACTGGCTTTCCAGGGTTGGTCGTAGGCTTCGATGACGAAATAGTTGTAGCCACGGCGGTTGAGGGTGTTGACCAGCGTGCGCAGGTAAATGGCCTGGTCGGCCTGGGTGGCGTCGGCGCCGCCGCGCATGCGGCCGTTGCTCGGCCAGCCGACTTCCGAGAGCAGCAATGGCTTGCGCGGGAACTGCTGTTTAAGCTCACGGGCCCGATCAAGGACGAACTCCACGGAGTCCTTCATGGGCACGAACTCCCAGTAGGGCAGGATGTGCGCGGCAATCAGGTCGACATGCTTGGCCAGTTCCGGGTGTTCCTTCCAGATGTGCCACTGTTCACTGGTGGTTACCGGCACCTTGACTGCGGCTCGCACCCGGTCAAGGTACTGGATGAGTGCTTCGGGCGTGACCTCTTCGCGGAACAGCGCTTCGTTGCCGACCACCACGCGAACCACACTGCGCGATGTGTTGGCCAGTTCGATGGCCGTGGCGATCTCCCGCTCGTTGCGCTCCAGGTCCGGGCTGATCCAGATGCCCAGGGTGACGCGAAGCCCAAGCTCCTCTGCCAGCCGCGGGATATCGGCCTGGGTGCCTTCGACGGTGTAGATACGGATGCTGTCGGTCAGCTTGTTCATCTGCTCCAGGTCTTGGCGCATCTCGGCGTCGCTGGGATATTGGCCTTTTTGCGGGCTTTCCCCCAGACGGAATGGCGAGTACGAGAAACCTGATATCTGCTCAGGCCAGGCCGGTGCGGAAACCGGCCGATTGACCAGCGCCCAGAACCCGGTGAACAGTGCGGCGATGGCCAAGACAATCACCAGGTTCAAGCCGAATTTGCGAGATGACATTGTCGTCCATATCTGTCGAAGTAGTAGGACATTAAAGCAGGATCAGTAGGTGTTTTCCTAACGATGGAGGTCATTGGCGCTGCTGGCCTATAATGCGCGCCGTTTTAGCGGTATGAGCCTCGGGGTACGAACATGAGCACAGAAGATCCACGCTTTGCAGGCGTTGCCCGGCTGTACGGCGACGAAGGGCTGCAACGCCTGAACCAGGCCCATGTGGCGGTCGTCGGTATCGGTGGGGTGGGCTCCTGGGTGGCCGAGGCGCTGGCGCGCAGTGGTGTGGGTGAGATCACCTTGTTCGACCTGGATGATGTCTGTGTCAGCAACACCAACCGCCAGGCCCATGCCCTGGAAGGGCAGGTGGGGCGCCCCAAGGTCGAGGTGATGGCCGAGCGCCTGCGGGCGATCAACCCGGCCTGCACGGTGCATGCGGTGGCTGACTTCGTCACCCGCGACACCATGGCTGAGTACATCACCGAGCAGCTCGATTGCGTTGTCGACTGCATTGACAGCGTGATGGCCAAGGCGGCGCTCATTGCCTGGTGCCGGCGGCGCAAGATCGCGATCGTTACCACCGGCGGAGCAGGTGGGCAGATCGACCCCACACAGATTCAGATCGGCGACCTCAACAAGACCTTCAACGACCCGTTGGCATCGCGGGTGCGTTCAACCCTGCGGCGCGATTACAACTTCTCGCGCAACGTCAGCCGCAATTATGGCGTGCCGTGCGTGTTCTCCAGCGAACAGCTGCGCTACCCCAAGGGCGATGGCAGCGTGTGCCTGCAGAAGAGCTTTGTCGGTGAGGGTGTGCGCCTGGACTGCGCCGGGGGCTTTGGCGCGGTAATGATGGTGACCGCGACCTTTGGTATGGTGGCGGCGAGCAAGGCAGTGGAAAAGCTGGTGGCTGGCGCCCGGCGGCCTTCAGAACGGGTCAAGACCGAGTAAGGCACGCGGTCGGTGCTGGGTTCAGTAGCCTGAAACCAGCTCGGCCATCCGCAGTAGCACCGCATGCAAGCCATTGCTGCGCGATGGCGACAATTGCCGCTCCAACCCCAACCGGGTAAACCACTCGCGCAGGTCAAGCGCCGCCAGCTCACGACTGTCGAGCCCCTGCACCCGCACCAGTAGCAATGCCAGCAGGCCACGCAACAAACGCGCATCACTGCTTGCCTTGAACTGCCATTGGCCCTCGTGCTGTTCAGCTACCAGCCATACCAGGCTTTCACAGCCATGAACGCGGTTGTTCTCGCACTTCTGGGTATCGCTCAGCGGTTCCAGTTGCTCACCCATCTGCATCAGAAGCCGTGCACGCTGCTCCCATCCACAGGCTTGCTCGAAGCGCTCCAGTGCTTCCTGGGCGTGTGCTGGCAGGCTCACCGCAACAGCTCCAGGCCTTGATCGAGGGCATCGAAGAAGCGTTGCAGGTCATCGCTGTCGTTATACAGGCCCAGCGATACCCGAATCGCGCCTTCGAGCCCCAGCCCCTTGAGCAGTGGCATGGCGCAGTGATGGCCGGCACGTACGGCAATGCCCTGCTCTGTCAGCAGGTGGGCGATGTCGGCATTGTGCACGCCTTCGATGACAAAACTGGCCAAGGCAGCCTGTGGTGTGCCCAGCACCTGCACCCCATCACGGTCGGCAAGCCCGCGCAGCAGGTGATGGTGAAGGTGGGTCTCGTGGTTCTCGACGGCTTGGCCATCGAGGCTGGCCAGGTAATCGAGCGTCGCCCCCAGGCCGATCACCCCGGCGATCGGTGGTGTGCCTGCCTCGAAGCCCAGCGGTGCCGGGCGGAAGCTGGCACTTTGGTAGTCAGCCAGTTGTACCATTTCACCGCCGAACTGCCAGTGGCGCAGCAGTTCCAGCGCCTGCGCACGGCCATAAAGTACGCCGACGCCTTCCGGGCCATAGAGCTTATGGCTGGAGAACACATAAAAATCACAACCCAACTGCTGCACATCGTGGCGGCCATGCACCACGCCCTGGGCGCCATCGACCACAGTCAGCGCCCCTTGGGCGCGGGCATGGGAGAGTAACGCTGGCAGCGGCTGCCAGGTGCCGAGCACATTGGACAACTGGCTGACCGCAAGCACGCGAGTACGTGGGCCAACCAACTGTAGCGCCTGGTCAAGGTCGATGCGGCCATGCTCATCCAGTGGCAGTACCACCAGGCGCAGGTTGCGCCGCCGCGCCAGTTGTTGCCAGGGCAGCAGGTTGGCGTGGTGCTCCAGCGCGCTCACAGCGATTTCGTCGCCTGCCTCGAAGCGGTGTTCCAGGCCATAGGCCAACAGGTTCAGGGCCGAGGTGGCGCCGTGGGTGAAGATGACCTGCCGCGATTCGGCGGCGTTGAGCCAGGCGGCGATCTTGTCACGGCTGGTTTCGAACGCTTGTGTCGCCAGTGCGCCGGGCAGGTGCTGGGCACGGTGCACGTTGGCTGCGCCGTGGCCGTAATAGTGGCTCAGGGCATCGAGCAGGGCCTGGGGCTTCTGGGTGGTGGCGGCGCTGTCCAGGTAGGTCTGGTGCTGCCGTTGCAGTGCGGCGATGGCGGGGAAATCGGCACGCCAGGGGGAGGGCTGGAACATGATCACGGGGCCTGGAATGAAAATCGGGTCTGGCGTGAGTGCGCCAGACCCGATCTTAACACTTCGAACCCTTCGGGAGTTCTCAGTTGTGGGCGTGCAGCGCCTCGTTCAGCTCGATCGCCGATTTGTGCGTCTTGCACTCTACGGCGCCGTTGAGCGAGTTGCGGCGGAACAGCAGGTCGGTCTGGCCAGCCAGGTCGCGCGCCTTGACCACTTTGACCAGCTCATTGTTCTCGTCGAGCAGGTTGACCTTGGTGCCGGCAGTGATGTACAGGCCGGCTTCGACGGTGTTGCGGTCGCCCAGCGGGATGCCGATGCCGGCGTTGGCGCCGATCAGGCAGCCTTCACCGACCTTGATGACGATATTGCCGCCACCGGACAGGGTGCCCATGGTCGAGCAGCCGCCGCCCAGGTCCGAGCCCTTGCCAACGAATACGCCGGCCGAGACACGGCCTTCGATCATGCCCGGGCCTTCAGTGCCGGCATTAAAGTTGACGAAGCCCTCGTGCATGATGGTGGTGCCTTCGCCGATGTAGGCGCCCAGGCGCACACGGGCGGTGTCGGCGATACGCACGCCGGCCGGGACCACGTAGTCGGTCATCTTCGGGAACTTGTCCACCGAGAACACTTCTAGCAGCTCGCCTTTGAGGCGCGCCTCAAGTTGCAGCTCGGCCAGCTCGGCCAGGTCGACGGCGCCCTGGTTGGTCCAGGCAACGTTCGGCAGCAGCGGGAAGATGCCTGCCAGGCTCACGCCGTGTGGCTTGACCAGGCGGTGCGACAGCAGGTGCAGCTTGAGGTAGGCCTCTGGGGTCGAAGCCAGGGCAGCGTCTTCGGCCAGCAGGGTGGCGACCAGCGGCTTGTGGCTTTCGGCAAGGCGGGTCAGCAGGGCAGCCTGGGCGGCATCGATGCCTTTGACGGCTTCGGCCAGTTGCGCGGCCTGGGCATTGCTGAAGGTGATGGCCTGGTTGCCACCTTCATAACCGAGGATCGGCGCGACGGCGGCGACCAGCTCGGCGCTCGGCTTGAGCAGTGGCTGTGCGTAGAACACTTCCAGCCAGGTGCCCTGGCGGTTCTGGGAGCCGACACCAAAGGCCAGGCTGAACAGGGTATTGGACATGTGATTACCTCGTGCGAAATAGGGTGCGATGCGTAAATGGACTCAGGCCAGCGCAGCGGCGTACAGGTCAGGTTTGAAACCGACCAGGGTGCGTGCGCCAAGGTCGAGCACCGGGCGCTTGATCATCGACGGCTGCGCCAGCATCAGCTCGACGGCCTTGGCCTGGTCGAGGTCGGCCTTGCTGGCATCGTCGAGTTTGCGGAACGTGGTGCCGGCACGGTTGAGGATGACTTCCCAGCCGTGCTCGTCGCACCAGCGGTTCAGGCTGTCACGGTCGATGCCTTGAGTCTTGTAGTCGTGGAATTCGTAGGCGATGGCTTGGTCTTCGAGCCAGGTGCGCGCTTTTTTCATGGTGTCGCAGGCTTTGATGCCGTAGAGCGTGTAGGTCATTGTGTGCATTGGGGCCACAGGCTGCCCCAATCTCTCCATTTCCGAATGTCAGTCGCGCGATTATGCGGGAACCATCCTCGGTACGCCACGCCCGAGGCGCCCTGTTAACTGCTCAGGATGTGTCTCAAGCGACCAGGCGTTGAACCGACCCGATGATTTCATCGCCATGTTGCTGCTCGGCAGTGCGCAGATCGAAGGCGCTCTGCAGGTTGAGCCAGAACTCGGGGCTGGTGTCCAGGCAGATGGCCAGACGCAGTGCCATGTCGGCGGAAACACCGCCCCGTTCACGCAGGATGTTATTGACAGTTGGGGTGGCGACGCCCAGTGCCCTTGCCAACGCGGCAGCACTCAAGCCCATTTCTTTCTGATAGTCCTCACGCAGGACTTCACCGGGATGGATTGGACGCATACCGTTCTTGAGCATGGTGCACCTCAATGGTAATCGACTATTTGAACGTTGACCGTGCCGTGGGGGCAAGCATCAGCATCAGCATCACTTCGGCAGGTGTGTATCATCATGTTACATATTCATCCGCCTCCTGCGACTTTCGTGCAGCGGCCCATGATTACCCCACCCCGCTAACATATTGCTTCTGTGGCGATTTTTCGCCCGGGATTGATATCGGTTCACAAAGGAAGCTTTAACGGATGCAGTCAGCTTATACCGTCCTCATCCTGCTGACGCTGGTCAGCGTGTCGAAACTGGTCGGTCGGGTGATCCCCTTGCCGCTGCCGCTGGTGCAGATCGGTGCCGGTGCGCTGTTGGCCTGGCCTACCCTGGGGCTGCATGTGGCCCTGGACCCTGAGCTGTTCCTTTTCCTGTTCCTGCCGCCATTGCTGTTTGCCGACGGCTGGCGCATCCCCAAACGCGAACTGTGGCGCATCCGCGGGCCGGTGGTGGCACTTGCCGTGGGGCTGGTGCTGTTCACGGTGGTCGGCGCCGGCTACTTCATTCATTGGCTGCTGCCGAGCATCCCGCTGGCGGTGGCCTTTGCCCTGGCGGCTGTGTTGTCGCCTACCGACGCCGTGGCAGTCTCGGCCATAACCCAGGACCGCCTTCCCACTCCGCTGATGCACATGCTTCAGGGTGAGGCGTTGATGAACGACGCTTCTGGCCTGGTGACCTTCAAGTTCGCGCTGGCAGCGGCGATCACCGGCGTATTTTCTTTGGCCGATGCCAGCTTCAGCTTTGTCCTGGTTGCCATCGGCGGGCTGGCGGTTGGAGTTGCCCTGAGCTGGCTGATTGGCAGGCTGCGCGCCTGGATGATCGCACGTGGCTGGGATGACCCGGCCACCCACGTGGTATTCATGCTGCTGCTGCCGTTTGCCGCCTATGTGCTGGCCGAGCGCCTTGGGGTGTCGGGCATCCTCTCGGCGGTCGCCGCCGGCATGATGCAGAGCTGGCTGGACCTGCTTCCGCGCCAGACCAGCACCCGCCTGCTCAACCGTAGCGTCTGGTCGCTACTGGAATTCGCCTTCAATGGCCTGATCTTCCTGCTATTGGGCCTGCAATTGCCGGACATCATCAAGGCGGTGGTCAGCCACGAGCCTACCCTCTGGCCGACACTGGCATGGCGCTGCCTGGATGTGCTGGCGATCTTTGCGGCGCTGATCCTGCTGCGGTTCGTCTGGGTGCAAAGCATCTGGCGGGCGGTCGGGGTAGTGCGTCGCTGGCGCGGCAAGCCTGCCCTGGTACTGATGCCCACGGCGCGCTCATGCTGGCTGCTGACCCTTGGCGGGGTGCGTGGTGCAGTGACGCTGGCGGGTGTGATGTCGATACCGCTGCTGATTGGGGCGGACCAGGCTTTCCCGGAGCGCGACCTGCTGATTTTCATCGCTGCCGGCGTCATCTTGCTGTCGCTGGTCAGCGCCTGCGTGGCTTTGCCCTTTCTCTTGAGAGGTGTCACCCGAAGCCCGGACGAGCGGCTGCATCAGGAGGTGCAGGAAGCCTGGCGGCGCACGGCCGAGGCTGCGATTCATGCCCTGGAGGCCGAGGACGTGGTTGATGCCAGCGCACCTCAGGATGCGGCGCAGGCGACCCTGGCGACGGAGCTCAAGGCAAGGTTGATGGCCGAGTACCGCGATGAGCTGGACAGTTACAACGACACGGCCGAGGCGAGGGCCTTGGCGGAGCAGATGGACTTGCTGGAGCGACGTCTGCGCCTGCGGGCGCTTCGGGCGCAGCGGTTGGAATTGTATAACCTGCATCGCCAGCACCTGGTAGGCGATGAGGTAGTGCGGCAGGTGTTGGGTGAGCTGGACTTGAGCGAGGCGAACCTGGGGGCAGTCAAATAAGCCGCTGTAGCTCAAGCGCCGGCGAGCCGGCGTTTGCGCTACAGCGCGGCGCTCGGTCAATCAACGGTTTTGCACAAACGCACGAATCCGCTCAGCCGCCTCTATGCACTCGGCCAATGGTGCGACCAGTGCCATGCGTACCCGCCCGGCCCCCGGATTCACGCCATCCACTTCGCGCGACAGGTACGAACCAGGTACCACCGTCACATGCTGGGCTTCGAACAGGTCACGCGTGAAGTCGGCATCGCACCCCGGTACCTTGGCCCACAGGTAGAAACTGCCATCAGGCCGCTGTACGTCCAGCACGGGCTGCAGGATATCCAGCACGGCATCGTATTTGGCGCGGTATAGGTCGCGGTTTTCGCGCACATGTGCTTCATCCTGCCAGGCGGCGATGCTGGCCAGCTGGGTCTGCACCGGCATGGCGCAGCCATGGTAGGTGCGGTACAGCAGGAACGGCTTGATGATGGCCGCGTCGCCGGCAACGAAGCCCGAACGCAGGCCCGGCAGGTTGGAGCGCTTGGACAGGCTGTGGAATACCACGCAACGCTTGAAGTCACTGCGGCCCAGTTCGGCACAGGCACTGAGCAGGCCCGGTGGTGGGGCGTCTTCGTCGAAGTACAGTTCGCTGTAGCACTCATCGGCGGCGATCACGAAATCATGCTCGTCGGCCAGTGCGATCAGCTTCTTCAGGGTGTCCATCGGTACCAGTGCGCCGGTGGGGTTGCCCGGTGAGCACAGGAACAGGATCTGGCAGCGTTTCCAGACCTCGGCGGGTACGGCATCGAAGTCCGGGTTGAAACCGTTGTTTTCCAGGCACGGCAGATAATGCGGGGTGGCGCCGGCGAGCAGGGCCGCGCCTTCGTAGATCTGGTAGAACGGGTTGGGGCTGACCACCAGGCCATCATCGGCGCGGTTGACCACAGCCTGGGTGAAGGCGAACAGCGCTTCACGGGTGCCGTTGACCGGCAGCACATGGCGGTCCGCGTCCAGCCAGCCGGTCGGCACGCCGAAGCGGCGTTCGCACCATTGGCCGATGGCCTGGCGCAGCTCTGGCAGGCCGATGGTGCTGGGGTAGACCGCCAGCTTGTCGAGGTTGTCGGCCATGGCCTGGGCGACGAACGCCGGGGATGCGTGCTTCGGCTCACCGATCGACAGGGCGATGGCGCGCTTGTCCGCCGCGGGCTTCACGCTGCCCAGCAGGGCGCGGAGTTTCTCGAAGGGGTAGGGCTGAAGCTGGGTCAGGGCATGGTTCATCGGCGCAAGGTCTCGTCAATCGTCTAATCGTTAAAAGGTCACGCGAGTCGGGCTGGCATCGCTAGCCTGGCCGGCCTGCAGTTGCTGCACGATCGCTTCCTGCAGGCGGCTGCACAGCTGCGGGTCGGACAGCGGCTGGTTGTCGGCATCGGTAATGAAGAATACGTCTTCCACGCGTTCGCCGAGGGTGGCGATCTTGGCGTTCTGCAGTGACAGGTCGAACTCCAGGAAGATCCGCCCGATCCGCGCCAGCAGCCCGGGGCGGTCCGGCGCGGTGATCTCAAGGATGGTTACCGCCCGCTGTGCATCGTTGAGGATGGTCACCTGCGGCGGGAAGTTGAAATGCTTGAGTTGGCGGGGTACCCGTCGCTGGATGATGGTCGGGTAGTCCTCGGGGTTGCGCAGCGCCTCGGTCAGGCCGTCGCGGATCTGCTTGACCCGTTGCGGGTTGTCGCCGATGGAGCCGCCGTCATTGTCGAGCACGATGTAGGTGTCGAGTGTGAACTGGCTGCTCGAGGTGATGATGCGCGCGTCATGGATGTTCAGGTTGAGCTGCGACATGGCCGCCACGGTCACAGCGAAGAAATCGTGCTGGTCGGGGGCGTAGATGAAGATCTGCGTGCCGCCCTCGAACTCCCGCTGTGTGGTTTCCTTGATCAGTACCAGCGGCCCGCCGTCGGCGGGCTGCTGCAGGATCGCGTCACTGTGCCAGGCCACATCGGCGGCGTTGTGCTTGAGGAAGTAGTCGTCACCCAGTTGCGACCAGAGTTGCTCGACGTCGTCCGGGTCGGTGCCCTCGCGTACGAGGATATCCAGCGCAGCACTCTGTGTCTGGCGGATCTGCTCCTCGCGGTCCAGCGGGTTTTCCAGGCCGCGACGCAAGGCGCGTTTGGTCTCGCTGTACAGCTGGCGCAGCAGGCTGGCTCGCCAGGAGTTCCACAGGCTGGGATTGGTGGCGTTGATGTCGGCCACGGTCAGCACGTAGAGGTAGTCCAGGCGCGTCTCGTCGCCGACATGCAGGGCGAAGTCGTTGATCACCTGCGGGTCGGACAGGTCCTTGCGCTGGGCGGTGGTGGACATCACCAGGTGGTTTTGCACCAGCCAGACGATCAGGCGGCTGTCCCAGGCGGGCAATTGATGGCGCTCGCAGAACTTCTTCGCGTCCACAGCGCCCAGCTCGGAGTGGTCGCCCTGACGGCCTTTGCCGATGTCGTGGTACAGCCCGGCCAGGTAGATGAGCTCAGGCTTGGGCAGGCGGCCCATAAGCTTGCTGGCCAGCGGGAATTTTTCGGACACCGGCGTGTACTGCAGCTTGCGCAGGTGCTTGATGAGGTTGAGGGTGTGCGCATCGACCGTATAAATGTGGAACAGGTCGTGCTGCATCTGCCCGACGATCAGGCCGAACTCTGGCAGGTAGCGGCCGAGGATGCCGTAACGGTTCATCCGCCGCAGGTTGCGATGGATGCCGATTTCGCACTTGAACAGCTCGATGAACAGGCTGGTGTTGCGAATATCGTTGCGGAAGGTGTCGTCGATCAGGTGCCGGTGCTCGCGCAGCAGGCGCACGGTGTCCGCGCGCACGCCCTTGATTTCCGGGTGCTGCGCCATCAGCACGAAGATCTCCAGCATGGCGAACGGCGTGCGCTTGAAAACGTTCGCGTTGACGGCCTCGATATAGCCGTCGTGCAGCCGGAAGCGCGCATTCAGCGGCTGGGTGGTACCACTGTCATCGTCGGCTAGGATGACTTCCTCGAAGTGCTGGATGATCAGGTCGCACAACTGGCTGATGCTCATCACCACCCGGTAGTACTGCTGCATGAACTGTTCGATGGCGCGTTTGGGGTTTTCGTCGCTGTAGCCCAGCAGTGCGGCGATGCTGCGCTGGTGGTCGAACAGCAGGCGATCTTCGGCGCGGCCGGCGAGCATGTGCAGGGCGTAGCGCACCTTCCACAAAAAGTCCTGGGAGGAGGCCAGCAGTTCGTTTTCGCTTTCCAGCAGGAAGCCTTCGCCAGCGAGGGCGTGCAGGTTCAGGGTGCCGTACTGGCGACGGGCTACCCAAAGGACTGTCTGGATGTCGCGAAGGCCACCGGGCGAGCCTTTTACATTGGGCTCGAGGTTGTACTCGGTGTCGTTGTACTTGTGGTGGCGGGCCTTGAGCTCTGCGCGCTTGGCCAGGAAGAACTCCTTGCTCGGCCACATGTGCGCGGTGCTGGTGACTTCGAGCATGCGCTGGCGCAGGGCTTCGCGGCCGGCGATGGTGCGGCTTTCCATCATGTTGGTGATGACCGTAAGGTCGGCGCGGGCCTGTTCGGCGCACTCGTCGACGGTACGCACGCTCTGGCCCACTTCAAGGCCAATGTCCCACAGCAGTGTCAGGAAGCGCTCGATGGCGTCGCGGTACTGCTCGTGTTCGGCGTCGCGCAGCAGGATCAGCAGGTCGATGTCCGAGTGCGGGTGCAGTTCACCGCGCCCATAGCCCCCGACCGCTACCAGGGCTATGCCGTCAGCGTCGCCCCAGTCGAACTGTTTCCAGGCCTGTTGCAGGATGTTGTCGACTAGCCAGGCGCGGTCCTCGATCAGCCGACGGATGTCGCGGCCGTCACGGAAACGCCTGTCGAGCACCTCGCCGGCCTGGCGGATGGCCTTCTTGAAAGCGGCGATGGGGCTCGCCTTGAGGGCCAGTTCCGCCTGGAACTGGCCGCGGTCGAACAGCTCGGGATCCACCTGGGGCATGCATCGCGTTCCTGTCGTAGAGGCTTTGGCGTGAACTCAGGCCGAAGTGCGCGGGATGGTGTCGTCCTTGCGCAGGGTGAAGATCTCGTAGCCGGTGGCGGTCACCACCAGGGTGTGCTCCCACTGCGCCGAGAGCTTGCGGTCCTTGGTGATGGCGGTCCAGCCGTCGCCCAGCACCTTGGTGTCGGCCTTGCCCTGGTTGATCATCGGTTCGATGGTGAAGGTCATGCCCTCTTTGAGCTCCATGCCGGTGCCGGCACGGCCGTAGTGGAGGATCTGCGGTTCTTCGTGGAACACCTTGCCGATGCCGTGGCCGCAGAATTCACGCACCACCGAAAAGCCGTTCTTTTCGGCGTGCTTCTGGATCACTTCACCGATATCGCCCAGGCGGCAGCCAGGCTTGACCAGCTCGATGGCCTTGTACATGCACTCCTGGGTGACTTTGGACAGGCGCTCTGCCCATACCGGCACGGTACCGACGTGGAACATGCGGCTGGTGTCGCCGTGGTAGCCGTCCTTGATCACGGTGACATCGATGTTCAGCGTGTCCCCGTCCTTGAGCGGCTTGTCGTTGGGGATGCCGTGGCACACCACGTGGTTGATCGAGGTGCAGATCGACTTGGGGTAGCCCTTGTAGTTGAGCGGTGCCGGAATGGCCTGCTGCACGTTGACGATGTAGTCGTGGCACAGGCGGTCGAGCTCTTCGGTGGTGACACCGGGCTTGACGTGTTCTTCGATCATTTCCAGCACTTCGGCGGCCAGGCGGCCGGCGATGCGCATCTTCTCGATGTCTTCTGCGGTCTTGATGGTAACGGTCATTACAGGCTCTCTACGGCGCCGCAGGCGGCGCGAACAAACGGAAAAGGCCCTTATTCTATCAGAGGGCGGCTGCGAACCCAGCATCAAGCTTGAGGCTGGATTCGCAGTTCGCTTCTGCGGGTTCCGTTCGTTGGCGGTCTGTGGTATAACATGCGCCGCTTTCGGGGACGACCCCGTCTGCTCAAACCCACACACGTGTCGACACGATGACCTGGGTGCCCCGCATTCTCGAAGTTCTTGTTCAGGTGCGTGGGTTGGTCATTGGGATACGTGGAGGCCCAACCCGACTTATCAAGGAACTATCATGTCCCAAGTCAACATGCGCGATATGCTGAAGGCCGGTGTGCACTTCGGCCACCAGACCCGTTACTGGAACCCGAAAATGGGCAAGTACATTTTCGGCGCGCGTAACAAGATCCACATCATCAACCTGGAAAAAACCCTGCCAATGTTCAACGACGCTCTGTCGTTCGTAGAACGCCTGGCCCAGGGCAAGAATAAGATCATGTTCGTCGGCACCAAGCGTTCCGCCGGCAAGATCGTCGCCGAGCAAGCTGCTCGTTGCGGTTCGCCATACGTTGACCACCGCTGGTTGGGCGGCATGCTGACCAACTACAAAACCATCCGCGCTTCGATCAAGCGTCTGCGCGACCTGGAAACCCAGGCCGAAGACGGCACTTTTGCCAAGCTGACCAAGAAAGAAGCCCTGATGCGTTCGCGCGATCTGGAAAAGCTGGACCGCAGCCTGGGTGGTATCAAGGACATGGGCGGCCTGCCTGATGCCCTGTTCGTGATCGACGTTGACCACGAGCGCATTGCCATCACCGAAGCCAACAAGCTGGGCATCCCGGTTATCGGCGTTGTCGATACCAACAGCAGCCCAGAAGGTGTTGACTACATCATCCCAGGTAACGATGACGCCATTCGCGCTATCGAGCTGTACATGACTTCGATGGCTGACGCCGTCATCCGCGGCCGCAACAACGTTGCTGGCGGCACCGAAGTCTACGCTGAAGAAGCGGCTGCACCTGCTGCCGAGTAATAGACGCTAGCGTCTGCTTGGCACGCAAAAAGGGGGCTTCGCCCCCTTTTTGCCACCTTGAAATCCTGCTGTCAGCAAGCGCCCCGCATTATGGGCCGGCTGAGGTTGAAACAGCGGATTTGCAGAATTGAACGCCCGTGATGAGCGGGTGGAATGGTTGAAAAACTTTCCAAGAGGATTTTGAAATGGCAGCAATTACTGCAGCGCTGGTCAAAGAACTGCGCGAGCGTACCGGCGAAGGCATGATGGATTGCAAAAAGGCCCTGGAAAAGGCCGGCGGCGACATCGAAAAAGCCATTGACGACATGCGTGCCTCGGGCGCCATCAAGGCCGCCAAAAAGGCTGGCAACGTCGCTGCCGAAGGCGCGATCGCCGTCAAGACCGACGGTAAATCCGCCGTCCTGCTGGAAGTCAACTCGCAGACCGACTTCCTGGCTCTGCAAGACGACTTCAAGAACTTCGTCGCTGAAAGCCTCGAAGAAGCTTTCGCCCAGAAGCTGACCGATGCCGCTCCGCTGATCGCCTCGCGCGAAGCTGCTCGTGAAGCCCTGGTCGCCAAGTGCGGCGAGAACGTCAACATCCGTCGCCTGGTGCGCGTTGAGGGTGACGTTGTCGGTGCTTACCTGCACGGTAACAAGATCGGTGCTGTTGTCGTCCTCAAGGGCGGCGACGTCGAGCTGGCCAAGAACATTGCCATGCACGTTGCAGCTTCGAACCCAGAGTTCCTGGATGCGTCGGAAATCTCCGCCGAGGCCATCGAGCGCGAGAAGAACGTCTTCCTGCAGCTGAACGCCGACAAGATCGCCGGCAAGCCGGGAAACATCGTTGAAAACATGATCAACGGCCGTATCACCAAGTTCAAGGCCGAAGCCTCGCTGAAAGAGCAAGCCTTCGTCATGAACCCGGAAGTCAAAGTCGGCGAGCTGGCCAAGAAGGCCGGTGCTGAAATCGTTTCCTTCACCTACTTCAAAGTAGGCGAAGGCATCGAGAAGCCGGTCGACGACTTCGCTGCTGAAGTTGCCGCTCAGGTAGCTGCCGCCAAGCAGTAAGACAGACTCGTCTGTCGCCCCAAAGAGGCTGCCCGCTCACGCGCGCAGCCTCTTTGTCAAAGCGGGAGCGGTTTTCAAGGCCGTGCTCGCTGACGCAGTCGCTGCGTCACGTTAGAGTTACACGCAGGCTCAAGCAGCCCGCCAGAATTTTACAAACGCCGCAGGAGAGATTCGCAATGGCTCAGCAGGGCAGTGGTTATCAGGCTCGCTATAAACGCATTCTACTCAAACTTAGCGGCGAGGCCCTGATGGGCTCGGAAGAGTTCGGGATCGACCCCAAGGTCCTGGATCGCATGGCCCTGGAAGTTGGCCAGCTGGTCGGCATCGGTGTCCAGGTCGGTCTGGTGATCGGCGGTGGCAACCTGTTCCGTGGCGCGGCGCTCAGTGCAGCCGGCATGGACCGTGTTACCGGCGACCACATGGGCATGCTGGCGACCGTAATGAATGGCCTGGCCATGCGCGATGCGCTGGAGCGGGCGAACATTACCGCCATCGTCATGTCGGCCATTTCCATGGTGGGTGTGACCGATCACTACGACCGTCGCAAAGCCATGCGCCACCTGAACGCCAAAGAAGTCGTAATCTTCGCTGCCGGTACTGGCAACCCGTTCTTCACCACCGACTCCGCCGCCTGCCTGCGTGCCATCGAAATCGATGCCGACGTGGTATTGAAGGCAACCAAGGTCGATGGTGTATACACTGCAGATCCATTCAAGGACCCGCATGCCGAGAAGTTCGATCATCTGACCTACGATGAAGTGCTGGATCGCAAGCTGGGTGTAATGGACCTCACGGCAATCTGCCTTTGCCGCGACCACAAGATGCCGCTGCGCGTCTTCAACATGAACAAACCCGGCGCCTTGCTCAACATCGTGCATGGCGGCGCGGAAGGAACTCTGATCGAGGAAGTTCAAAAATGATCAACGACATCAAGAAAGACGCTCAGGATCGCATGGGCAAGTCCATCGAGGCTTTGGGCCGCAACCTGGCGTCAATCCGCACCGGTCGCGCCCACCCAAGCATCCTGGACAGCGTCAAGGTTCCGGCGTGGGGCAGCGAAATGCCGCTGAACCAGGTCGCTGCAGTCTCTGTTGAAGATGCGCGCACCCTGAAGATCGTCGCCCACGACAAGAACCTCAGCGCTGCCATCGAGAAGGCCATCCTGACTTCCGATCTGGGCCTTAACCCGTCCAGCGCCGGCACCACCATCCGTGTACCGATGCCGGCCCTGACCGAGGAAACCCGCAAGGGTTA
Source organism: Pseudomonas putida (assembly GCF_016406145.1). Lineage (NCBI taxonomy): Bacteria > Pseudomonadati > Pseudomonadota > Gammaproteobacteria > Pseudomonadales > Pseudomonadaceae > Pseudomonas > Pseudomonas putida. Next base: position 4,503,855 of record NZ_CP066306.1, on the reverse strand, counting down.
CACCAAGCAGGCCAGCGCCGTTGCCGAAGATGCCAAGGTTGCCGTGCGCAACGTGCGTCGTGATGCCCTGGCCGACCTGAAGAAGCTCACCAAGGACAAGGAAATCAGTGAAGACGAAGAGCGTCGTGCTGCTGACGAGATCCAGAAGCTGACCGACAAGTTCGTCGCCGAAATCGACGCTGCGTTCAAAGCCAAGGAAAAGGACCTGTTGGCCGTCTAAGGCCGAGGTTTTTTAATGGAAAAGACCAAGCTGGCGGCACCGTCTTCGGTGCCGCGACACGTCGCGATCATCATGGATGGCAATAATCGCTGGGCGAAGAAGCGCCTGTTGCCCGGCGTAGCCGGGCACAAGGCCGGCGTCGATGCCGTACGTGCGGTTATCGAGGTCTGCGCCAAGTCCGGCGTCGAGGTGCTCACCCTGTTCGCCTTCTCCAGTGAGAACTGGCAGCGCCCTGCCGAAGAAGTGGGGGCGTTGATGGAGCTGTTCTTCTCGGCGCTGCGCCGTGAGGCCAAACGCCTGAACGAGAACAATATCAGCCTGCGCATCATTGGCGATCGTTCGCGTTTCCATCCAGAGCTGCAGGCCGCCATGCGCGAGGCCGAGGCGCAGACCGCCGGCAGTAATCGCTTCATCCTGCAGATCGCCGCCAACTATGGTGGCCAGTGGGATATTGCCCAGGCCGCGCAGCGGCTGGCCCGTGAGGTTCAGGCCGGCCACCTGCGTCCGGATGACATTACTCCCGGGCTTTTGCAGGCCTGCCTGGCGACAGGCGAATTGCCGTTGCCGGACCTGTGCATCCGCACCGGTGGCGAGCACCGCATCAGTAACTTCCTGCTGTGGCAGCTGGCTTACGCCGAACTCTATTTCTCCGACCTGTACTGGCCGGACTTCAAACACGAGGCCATGCGCAATGCCCTGGCCGATTTCGCTTCGCGCCAGCGCCGCTTCGGTAAGACCAGCGAGCAGGTCGAGGCTGGAGCTCGTGCTTAATGCTTAAACAACGCATCATTACCGCGCTGATCCTGCTGCCGGTCGCGCTGGGTGGTTTCTTCCTGCTCAACGGCGGGGATTTCGCTCTGTTCATCGGCTTCGTGGTGACCTTGGCGGCCTGGGAGTGGGCGCGCCTGGCCGGGCTGATGGCTCAGCCGCTGCGCATTGCCTATGCCGCTGTCGTCGCCGGTGCGCTGATGCTGCTCTACCTGATGCCGGACCTGGCGCCGTGGGTGCTTGGTGCGTCGGTCATCTGGTGGGGCATGGCTACCTGGTTGGTGCTGACCTATCCGCGCAGCAGTGAGCTGTGGGTCAGTGCTGCCTGCCGTCTGCTGATCGGTCTGCTGATCCTGCTACCTGCCTGGCAAGGGCTGGTGCTGCTCAAGCATTGGCCGCTGGGTAATTGGCTTATCCTCTCTGTGATGGTGCTGGTGTGGGCGGCCGATATCGGCGCGTACTTCTCGGGCCGTGCTTTCGGCAAGCGCAAGCTGGCTCCGCAAGTCAGCCCGGGTAAAAGCTGGGAAGGTGTCTATGGCGGCCTGGCGGTCAGCCTGGTGATTACGCTTGCGGTCGGCATCACTCGCGATTGGGGCGTCGGCCAGATTCTGCTGGGGCTCGTGGGGGCTGCGCTGGTGGTCATGTCATCGGTGATTGGTGACCTGACCGAGAGCATGTTCAAGCGCCGCTCCGGTATCAAGGACAGTAGCAACCTGCTGCCCGGCCATGGCGGGGTGCTCGACCGCATCGACAGCCTGACCGCGGCCATCCCGGTTTTCGCGGTATTGCTGTGGGCTGCCGAATGGGGTGTGATGTGACAGCGGTACAGCGCATTACAGTCCTGGGCGCCACCGGCTCCATCGGCCTCAGTACCTTGGATGTGATCGCCCGCCATCCCGAGCGCTACCAGGTATATGCATTGAGCGGCTATACGCGCATCGATCAGCTGCTGGCCCTGTGCGTGCTGCATTGCCCTGCCTATGCCGTGGTGCCCAACGGCGAAGCCGCCGTGCGCTTGCGTGAGGGCCTGGCGGCTGCGGGCTGCGCCACCGAGGTGCTTGAAGGGGAGGCGGGTCTGTGTGAGGTTGCGGCCGCCCCTGAAGTGGATGCGGTGATGGCTGCCATTGTCGGCGCTGCTGGCTTGCGCCCGACACTGGCCGCCGTCGAGGCGGGCAAGAAGGTGCTGCTGGCCAACAAGGAGGCGCTGGTGATGTCCGGCGCGCTGTTCATGGAGGCTGTGCGCCGCAGTGGTGCGGTGCTGCTGCCGATCGACAGCGAGCACAATGCCATCTTCCAGTGCCTGCCGGGTGACTATGACCGTGGTCTGAGCCAGGTGGGTGTCCGTCGCATTCTGCTGACTGCCTCGGGCGGGCCGTTTCGCGAGACGCCTCAGGCTGACTTGGCCGATGTCACGCCGGAGCAGGCTTGTGCCCACCCGAACTGGTCCATGGGGCGCAAGATCTCGGTAGACTCGGCGAGCATGATGAACAAGGGCCTGGAACTGATCGAGGCTTGCTGGTTGTTCGATGCGGCGCCGGACAAGGTCGAAGTGGTGGTGCACCCGCAGAGCGTTATCCATTCCCTGGTGGACTACGTTGACGGTTCGGTGCTGGCCCAGTTGGGTAACCCGGATATGCGCACACCCATTGCCAACGCCCTTGCCTGGCCGGAGCGGATCGATTCCGGTGTGGCCCCGCTGGATCTGTTCGCGATTGCTCGCCTGGATTTCCAGGCCCCCGACGAACTGCGCTTTCCCTGCCTGCGCCTGGCACGGCAGGCGGCCGAGGCGGGCAACAGCGCGCCAGCGGTACTCAATGCGGCCAACGAAGTTGCGGTCGAGGCATTTCTTGAGCGGCGTATCCGCTTCCCGGAGATCGCGGGTATGATCGAACAGGTACTGGCTCAGGAACCCGTGGTGCCTGTGCCTTCGCTGGATGCGGTATTTGCTGCCGATCAGCGCGCCCGAGAGTTGTCCCGCGAGTGGTTGAGGCGCCACGGCCGCTGATGCTGCCCGGCCCAGAAGATGTGCGAGAAGTCGTTCCGCTGAACGTCATTCGGAGAAAGACATGACTGCGCTGTACATGATTATCGGCACCCTGGTGGCCTTGGGTGTACTGGTCACTTTCCACGAATTCGGTCACTTCTGGGTGGCCCGGCGTTGCGGTGTCAAGGTGCTGCGCTTTTCCGTGGGCTTCGGCCCCGGGCTGTTGCGCTGGCATGACCGCCACGGTACCGAGTTCGTGGTGGCGGCTATTCCTTTGGGTGGTTACGTCAAGATGCTCGACGAGCGTGAAGGCGAAGTACCGCTAGCGCTGGCCGACCAGTCCTTCAATCGCAAATCGGTTCGCCAGCGCATCGCCATCGTCGCCGCCGGTCCGATAGCCAACTTCCTGCTGGCCATCGTTTTCTTCTGGTTGCTGGCGATGCTCGGTACCCAACAGATCCGTCCGGTCATCGGTGCGGTAGAGCCTGGCAGCCTGGCAGCATCGGCTGGCCTGGTTGCCGGCCAGGAAATTGTTTCCATCGATGGCAAGGCGACCAGTGGCTGGTCGGCCGTCAATCTGCAATTGGTTCGTCGCCTGGGCGAAAGCGGAACATTGCAGGTTGGCGTGCGCGATGAGGGCTCAAGCGCTGAACGTCAGTTGCAGGTCAAGCTCGACAGCTGGCTCAAAGGTGCAGACGAGCCTGATCCGATTCAGTCGCTTGGGCTGCGGCCATGGCGCCCGGTAGTGGCGCCCGTGCTGGCCGAGATCGATCCCAAAGGGCCAGCGGCGGCTGCCGGTCTGAAAACCGGTGACAGGCTGTTGAGTATCGATGGGTTGGCCTTGAGTGACTGGCAGCAGGTTGTCGATAGCGTGCGCGCCCGCCCTGAAGCCAGGGTCGTGGTGCGTATCGAGCGCGACGGTACGGCGCTGGATGTACCGGTAACACTGGCTCGAAAAGGTGAGGGCGAGGCTGCCGGTGGTTACCTGGGGGCCGGGGTGAAAAGCGGCGAGTGGCCTGCCGGCATGCTTCGTGAGGTCAGCTATGGTCCGCTGGACGCGGTAGGCGAGGGCCTTTCCCGGACGTGGAACATGAGCGTTCTGACCCTCGAATCCCTGAAGAAAATGCTGTTCGGTGAGCTCTCGGTAAAAAACTTGAGCGGACCGATAACCATTGCTAAAGTGGCGGGCGCTTCAGCCCAGTCCGGCGTGGGGGATTTCCTGAATTTCCTTGCCTACCTGAGCATTAGCCTGGGGGTTCTTAACCTGCTGCCCATTCCAGTGTTGGATGGGGGGCATTTGCTGTTTTACCTGGTCGAGTGGGCGCGCGGTCGTCCATTGTCGGATCGGGTTCAAGGTTGGGGGGTCCAGATCGGTATCAGTTTGGTCATAGGGGTGATGTTGCTCGCCCTGATCAACGATCTGGGTCGACTATAAAAGCTTCGCATTGCAAACCTGCCGCCATTTGCGGCAGGTTGTTTATTGCCAGTTGGAATAAAAGGACTTCATGAAACGTCTGCTGCTAACTGCGGTCCTCTCCGCATTGATGATCGCTGAAGTTCACGCCGAGTCCTTCACCATCTCCGATATTCGTGTCAACGGCCTGCAGCGGGTATCCGCCGGCAGCGTTTTCGGTGCCTTGCCCCTGAACGTGGGCGATCAGGCCGATGATCGGCGCCTGGTGGAGTCGACCCGCTCGCTGTTCAAGACCGGCTTCTTCCAGGATATCCAGCTGAACCGCGACGGCGATGTCCTGATCATCAACGTGGTCGAGCGCCCGTCGGTGTCGAGCATCGAGATCGAAGGCAACAAGGCGATCAGCACCGAAGACCTGATGAAGGGCCTGAAACAGTCGGGCCTGGCCGAAGGCGAGATCTTCCAGCGTGCCACCCTCGAAGGCGTGCGTAACGAACTGCAGCGCCAGTACGTGGCCCAGGGCCGCTACTCGGCCGAGGTCGATGCCGAGGTGGTGCCGCAACCGCGCAACCGGGTTGCCCTGAAGATCAAGATCAACGAAGGCACCGTCGCTGCCATCCAGCACATCAACGTCGTCGGCAACACCGTGTTCGACGATGAAGAGCTGGCGCAGCTGTTCGAGCTCAAGACCACCAACTGGCTGTCGTTCTTCAAGAATGACGACAAGTACGCCCGCGAGAAACTCTCCGGTGACCTGGAGCGCCTGCGTTCCTACTACCTGGACCGCGGCTACATCAACATGGACATCGCTTCCACCCAGGTGTCGATCACCCCGGACAAGAAGCACGTCTACATCACCGTCAACGTCAACGAAGGCGAAAAGTACACCGTTCGTGACGTGAAGCTGTCGGGTGACCTGAAGGTGCCGGAAGACCAGGTCAAGTCGCTGCTGCTGGTGCAGCCGGGCCAGGTGTTCTCGCGCAAGGTGATGACCACCACTTCCGAGCTGATCACCCGCCGTTTGGGTAACGAAGGTTATACCTTCGCCAACGTCAACGGCGTGCCACAGCCCAATGACGAAGACCACACCGTCGACATCATGTTCGTGGTCGACCCGGGCAAGCGTGCCTACGTCAACCGCATCAACTACCGCGGCAACACCAAGACCGAAGACGAAGTGCTGCGCCGCGAAATGCGCCAGATGGAAGGCGGCTGGGCTTCGACCTACCTGATCGACCAGTCCAAGACCCGCCTGGAGCGCCTCGGCTTCTTCAAGGAAGTCAACGTCGAGACCCCGCCAGTGCCGGGCACCGACGACCAGGTCGACGTCAACTACAGTGTCGAAGAGCAGGCATCCGGCTCGATCACCGCCAGCGTGGGCTTCGCCCAGAGCGCCGGCCTGATCCTGGGCGGTTCGATCAGCCAGACCAACTTCCTCGGTACCGGTAACAAGGTTTCCATCGGTCTGACCCGTTCGGAATACCAGACCCGCTACAACTTCGGTTTCGTTGACCCCTACTTCACTGCCGACGGCGTCAGCCTGGGTTACAACGCGTTCTACCGCAGCACCGACTACGACGACCTTGACGTTGACGTGGCCAGCTATGCGGTCGACAGCCTGGGTGCAGGCGTCAGCCTTGGCTACCCGATCAGTGAAACCTCGCGTCTGACTTACGGCCTCAGCGTGCAGCAGGACAAAATCAAGACCGGTCGTTATACCGTTGACGAGATCTTCGACTTCCTCGATCAAGAGGGTGATAACTTCCTGAACTTCAAGGCGTCGATCGGTTGGTCCGAGTCGACCTTGAACAAGGGCGTGCTGGCAACCCGTGGTCACTCCCAGAGCCTGACCCTGGAATCGACGATTCCGGGTAGCGATCTGTCGTTCTACAAGCTTGATTACCGCGGCCAGCTGTTCAAGCCGATCAACAACGAGTACACCCTGCGTCTGCATACCGAACTGGGCTATGGTGATGGTTACGGTGGTACTTCGGGCCTGCCGTTCTACGAGAACTACTATGCGGGTGGCTTCAACTCCGTTCGCGGCTTCAAGGACAGCAGCCTGGGCCCACGTAGTACGCCCAGCACAGGTGCAGCTAACAGGCCCGGCACTGAGTTGGACCCGGACCAAGACCCACTGCCGTTCGGTGGCAACGTCCTGGTGCAAGGTGGCGTAGAGCTGTTGTTCCCGCTGCCGTTCGTGAAGGACCAGCGTTCGCTGCGCACCTCCGTGTTCTGGGATGTGGGTAACGTGTTCGACACCAATTGCGGTTCCAAGCCTGACTGCGCCAAGGTCGGTTTCTCGGACATGGCCAGCTCCGTGGGCCTGGGTGTGACCTGGATCACCGCGCTGGGCCCGTTGAGCTTCAGCCTGGCAATGCCGGTCAAGAAGCCGGACGATGCCGATACCCAGGTGTTCCAATTCTCTCTGGGCCAGACCTTCTAAGGTCGGCCCTTGCTTAACGACAACGGTTTATCCAGGAGTGCATCGTGCGTAAGTTGACTCAACTGGCCTTACTGGCCGCGGCGCTGGTCGCCACCCCGGCTTTCGCCGAAATGAAGGTTGCCGTGCTGAACTATCAGATGGCGTTGCTCGAATCTGATGCCGCCAAGAAATACGCGGTGGATGCCGAGAAGAAGTTCGGCCCGCAGCTGACCAAGCTCAAGACCCTGGAAAGCAGCGCCAAAGGCATTCAGGACCGCTTGATCAAAGGCGGCGACAAGATGGCCCAGCCGGAGCGTGAGCGCCTGGAGCTTGAATTCAAGCAAAAGGCCCGTGACTTCCAGTTCCAGTCCAAGGAACTGAATGAAGCCAAGGCGGTTGCTGACCGCGACATGCTCAAGCAGCTCAAGCCCAAGCTCGACGGCGCTGTCGAGGAAGTGATCAAGAAAGGCGGTTACGACCTGGTCCTCGAGCGTGGCGCGGTCATTGATGTCAAGCCTCAGTACGACATCACCCGCCAAGTCATCGAGCGCATGAACCAAGCCCGTTGATATGACCGTGACCATGACGCTCGGCCAGTTGGCCGAGGCCCTCGGGGCCACTCTCAAAGGCTCCGAGGCGCTGCAGATCACCGGTCTGGCCACCTTGCAGGAGGCCGGCCCCGGTCAGTTGAGCTTTCTCGCCAACAAGCAGTACCGCAAATACCTGGATAACTGCCAGGCAGCAGCGGTGCTGCTGCAGGCTGCAGATGCCGAAGGCTTTGCCGGCAATGCGCTGATCGTGGCGGACCCGTACCTGGCCTACGCGCGCATTTCCCACCTGTTCGATCCCAAGCCCAAGGCTGTAGCGGGAATTCATCCCAGCGCCGTGGTTGCCGAGGATGCGCAGGTGGATGCCAGTGCCAGCATTGGGCCGTTCGTGGTCATCGAGAGTGGCGCACGCATTGGCGCCAACGTCAGCATCGGTGCGCATTGCGTGATCGGCGCCCGTTGTGTGGTTGGTGAGGGTGGCTGGCTGGCACCGCGGGTCACGCTGTATCACGACGTGACCATAGGCAAGCGCGTGGTCATCCAGTCTGGCGCGGTGATCGGTGGTGAGGGCTTCGGCTTTGCCAACGAGAAGGGCGTATGGCGCAAGATCGCCCAGATCGGCGGTGTCACCATAGGTGATGACGTCGAAATCGGTGTGAACACCGCTGTCGACCGGGGCGCGTTGTCCGACACGCGGATCGCCGACGGCGTCAAGCTCGACAACCAGATCCAGATCGCTCACAACGTGCAGATCGGTGAGCACACGGCCATGGCTGCCTGCGTCGGGATTTCCGGCAGCACGCGCATTGGCAAACACTGCACCATTGCCGGTGGCGTCGGCATGGTGGGGCACATTGATGTCTGCGACAACGTATTCGTTTCCGGGATGACCATGGTCACCCGTTCGATCACCGAACCGGGTGCGTATTCTTCCGGCACTGCCATGCAGCCACTGGCTGACTGGCGCAAGAGCGCTGCGCGTATCCGCCAGCTGGATGACATGTCCAAACGTCTCCAGCAGCTGGAAAAACGTGTCGATACCGTGACCTCAGGTGGCCAGCCGACATCAGAAGGCTGATACCATTTCCTGAGCAAGAGTGAACAGTCGCTAGCTGGCTCCTCTTTGGATTGCAAAAGGAGCGTGTGGTCAGCACCTGCGCTCCCTATTCTTATTACAGGCTTCCCCCCGAAATGATGGACATCAACGAGATTCGCGAATACCTGCCTCACCGTTACCCTTTCCTGTTGGTGGATCGTGTAACGGATCTGGACTTCGAGGCCCAGAGCATTCGTGCCTACAAGAATGTCAGCATCAACGAGCCGTTCTTCAACGGGCATTTCCCGGAACACCCGGTGATGCCAGGCGTGCTGATCATCGAGGCCATGGCACAGGCTGCAGGCATTCTCGGTTTCAAGATGCTCGATGCCAAGCCGGCCGACGGCACGCTCTATTACTTCGTAGGTTCCGACAAGCTGCGTTTCCGTCAGCCCGTCCTGCCCGGCGACCAGCTGGTGCTGGAGGCCAAGTTCATCGGCCGTAAGAAGACCATCTGGAAGTTCGAGTGCCGGGCACTGGTCGATGGTAAGCCAGTGTGCTCGGCTGAGATCACCTGTGCGGAACGCGAGCTATGAATTCGATTGATCCGCGGGCGATCATCGATCCGTCGGCCAAACTGGCCGATGGCGTCGAGGTGGGCCCGTGGTCGATCGTTGGTCCTGATGTTGAAATCGGGGAGGGTACCGTCATTGGTCCTCACGTGGTGCTCAAGGGCCCAACCCGGATCGGCAAGCACAATCGCATCTACCAGTTTTCCTCGATCGGCGAAGACACCCCGGACCTGAAGTACAAAGGTGAACCAACGCGGCTGGTGATCGGTGACCACAACGTGATTCGCGAGGGTGTGACCATTCACCGTGGCACGGTTCAGGATCGCGCTGAAACCACGCTGGGTGACCACAACCTGATCATGGCCTACGCCCACATCGGCCATGACAGTGTCATCGGTAACCATTGCATCCTGGTGAACAACACTGCGCTGGCCGGGCATGTGCATGTGGGTGACTGGGCGATCCTGTCCGGTTTCACCCTGGTGCACCAGTACTGCCACATCGGCGCGCATGCCTTCTCCGGCATGGGCACGGCGATCGGCAAGGATGTTCCGGCATTCGTCACGGTATTTGGCAGCCCCGCCGAAGCCCGCAGCATGAACTTCGAAGGCATGCGCCGTCGCGGTTTCAGCGACGAGGTTATCCATGCCCTGCGTCGTTCCTACAAGATCGTCTACCGCCAGGGCCTGACCGTTGAAGAAGCGGTCAAAGAGCTGGATGAGTTGGCAGGCAAACATCCAGAGGTCGACTTGTTCCGTCAGTCGATCGTGAATTCTGCTCGCGGCATTACCCGCTGACATGGCGCAACTTTGCGTAGCCCTGGTCGCGGGTGAGGCCAGCGGCGATATTCTCGGTTCCGGTCTGATGCGCGCCTTGAAGGCGCGTCATCCACAGGTGCGTTTCATCGGCGTCGGCGGCCCACTGATGGAAGCCGAGGGCATGCAGTCGTATTTCCCGATGGAACGTCTGGCGGTAATGGGCCTGGTCGAAGTCCTTGGGCGCCTGCGCGAGCTGCTCAAGCGGCGCAAGGCACTGATCCAGACCTTGATCGCCGAGAAGCCCGATGTGTTCATTGGCATCGACGCACCTGACTTCACCCTCAATATCGAATTGAAGCTGCGCCAAGCCGGTATCAAGACCGTGCATTACGTCAGCCCGTCAGTCTGGGCATGGCGGCAGAAGCGGGTACTAAAGATTCGTGAAGGCTGCGATCTGATGCTGACGCTGCTGCCATTCGAAGCACGCTTCTATGAAGAGCAGGGTGTGCCGGTAAGGTTCGTCGGCCATCCGTTGGCCGATACCATACCGTTGGCTGCGGATCGGCAGGCTGCGCGCATGGCGCTGGGGCTTGATGCAGGGCCGGTGGTTGCCCTGATGCCTGGCAGCCGTGGCGGGGAAGTCGGGCGCCTGGGTGCGTTGTTCCTGGATGCGGCGCAGCGCTTGGTCGAACTGATACCCGGTGTGCACTTTGTATTGCCATGCGCCAATGGAGCGCGGCGGGCACAGCTCGAACAGATGCTTGAAGGTCGTGAATTGCCTCTGACGCTGCTTGATGGCCAGTCGCATCAGGCGCTGGCTGCCTGTGATGCGGTGCTGATCGCGTCGGGTACCGCCACCCTGGAGGCCATGCTGTACAAGCGCCCCATGGTCGTTGCCTATCGCCTCGCGCCACTGACCTACTGGATTCTCAAGCGTCTGGTGAAAAGCCCCTACGTGTCGTTGCCCAACTTGCTCGCCCAGCGCGAGTTGGTGCCAGAGTTGCTGCAGGATGCCGCCACCAGCGAAGCCCTGGCGCAAACCCTTGCCCCCCTGGTGGCCGATGGCAGGCAGCAGACCGAACGCTTCGATGAGATTCACCGTACCCTGCGCCGCGACGCCTCCAACCAGGCAGCCGACGCGGTGCTGGCTTTGCTCAAGGACCGCTGACATGCAGATAGGACTGGATTTCAACCTGGTCGAGGACCTGGTTGCCGGTGTCGACGAAGTCGGGCGAGGCCCGCTGTGCGGGGCGGTCGTGACAGCGGCGGTGATTCTTGACCCGGCGCGGCCTATCCTCGGCCTCAACGACTCGAAGAAACTCACCGAAGCCAAGCGCGAAGCGCTGTTCGACGAGATCTGTGCCAAAGCCCTGAGCTTTTGCATCGCGCGCGCCGAGGTCGAGGAAATCGATCGGCTGAACATTCTTCAGGCCACCATGCTGGCCATGCAGCGTGCAGTGGAGGGCTTGAGTGTCACACCCAAGCTTGCACTGATCGACGGTAACCGCTGCCCCAAACTGTCGGTGCCGGCTGCTCCGGTTATCAAGGGGGATAGTCAGGTGCCAGCCATCGCTGCAGCGTCGATCCTGGCCAAAGTGACCCGTGATCGCGAGATGAGCGCATTCGAGCTGATCTACCCGGGTTATGGGATGGGCGGGCACAAGGGGTATCCGACACCGGTACACCTTGAAGCTTTGGCCCGGCTCGGGCCCACGCCCATTCATCGGCGCTCCTTTGCGCCGGTACGTGCCGCCTGGGAAGCCCGCGAAGGCATTACCGATTCTCTGATCTAGCATGTCGGGGTCGCCTTGCGGCCCCAAAACCCCCTCGCTTTTACGCTACAATCCCGCCCTTGTCGTTCAGCACTGCTACAGGATCTTCCATGTCGGTTCCCTTCGTTCACCTGCGCGTCCACTCCGAATTCTCGCTGGTCGACGGTCTGGTGCGGATCAAACCGCTGGCCAAGGCGCTGGCCGGGATGAACATGCCTGCGGTGGCGATCACCGACCAGAGCAACATGTGCGCGTTGGTGAAGTTCTACAAGGCCGCCATGGGGGCGGGTATCAAGCCGATCTGCGGTGCTGACCTGTGGCTGGCCGGTGCCGACCCTGAAGCGCCGCTGTCGCGCATCTGCTTCCTGGCGATGAACCCCAAGGGTTACCGTAACCTTACCGAGCTGATCTCCCGGGGCTGGACTGACGGCCAACGCAATGGTCTGGTCATTCTGCAGCGTGAGTGGATCGCCCCGGCTAGCGAAGGTCTGATTGCCCTGTCCGCAGGCAAAGAGGGCGATATCGGCATGGCCCTGATGGCCGGCCGGACGACTGAGGCCGAGGCGCTGCTGCACGACTGGATGGGCATGTTCCCCGAGCGTTTTTACGTCGAGGTGCAGCGTACCAATCGTGTCGGTGATGAAGAATACGTGCACGCTGCCGTGGCGCTGGCCGACAAGGTCGGCGCGCCGCTGGTGGCCACCAATGATGTGCGTTTTATCAAGCAGTCGGACTTCGACGCCCACGAAAGCCGCGTGTGCATCGGTGAAGGCTGGACCCTGGACGACCCACGTCGCCCGCGCATGTACAGCGACCAGCAGTACCTCAAAAGCGCGGATGAAATGGCCGAGCTGTTCAGCGATCTGCCCGACGCCATTGCCAACACCGTCGAAATCGCCAAACGCTGCAACATCCAGGTGCAGCTGGGCAAGTACTTCCTGCCCGATTTCCCGACGCCCAATGGCATGGGCATCGACGATTACTTGCGCCATGTCTCGCACGAAGGCCTGGAGGAGCGCCTGGCGGTGCTCTGGCCCAAGGAGACCACGCCCAATTACGAAGAGAAGCGCCAGGTCTACCTGGACCGCTTGAAGTTCGAGCTGGACATCATCATCCAGATGGGTTTCCCGGGTTACTTCCTGATCGTTATGGACTTCATCAAGTGGGCCAAGAACAACGGCGTGCCGGTAGGCCCGGGCCGTGGTTCGGGTGCCGGCTCGCTGGTGGCCTACGTACTTAAGATCACCGACCTCGATCCTCTGGCCTACGACCTGCTGTTCGAACGTTTCCTCAACCCTGAACGTGTTTCCATGCCCGACTTCGACGTCGACTTCTGCATGGATGGCCGCGACCGGGTGATCGACTACGTGGCCGACGCCTACGGGCGCAATGCGGTCAGCCAGATCATCACCTTCGGTACCATGGCCGCCAAGGCGGTGGTACGCGACGTGGCGCGGGTGCAGGGCAAGTCCTACGGCCTGGCTGATCGTTTGTCGAAGATGATCCCGTTCGAAGTGGGCATGACCCTGGAGAAGGCGTATGAGCAGGAAGAGATCCTGCGCGACTTCCTCAAGGGCGACGAAGACGCCCGCGAAATCTGGGACATGGCGCTCAAGCTAGAAGGTGTCACCCGTGGTACCGGCAAGCACGCCGGTGGTGTGGTAATCGCCCCGACCAAGCTCACCGATTTCTCGCCGATCGCCTGTGATGAAGAGGGCGGCGGCCTGGTGACCCAGTTCGACAAGGACGATGTCGAGGCCGCCGGCCTGGTCAAGTTCGACTTCCTTGGCCTGCGGACCCTGACCATCATCAAGTGGGCGATGGAGACGATCAACCGCGAGCAGGCCAAGAACAACCTGCCCGACGTCAACATCGACTTCATCCCGCTGGACGATCGCAAGACCTACGAGTTGCTGCAGAAGGCCGAAACCACGGCGGTATTCCAGCTCGAATCGCGCGGCATGAAGGAGCTGATCAAAAAGCTCAAGCCCGACTGCCTGGAAGACCTTATCGCACTGGTGGCATTGTTCCGCCCAGGCCCCCTGCAATCGGGCATGGTGGACGACTTCATCAACCGCAAGCACGGCCGCGCCGAACTTGCCTACCCGCACTCGGACTACCAGTACGAAGGCCTCAAGCCTGTTCTTGCGCCGACCTACGGCATCATCCTGTATCAGGAGCAGGTGATGCAGATTGCACAGGTCATGGCGGGGTACACCCTCGGCGGCGCCGACATGCTGCGTCGCGCCATGGGTAAGAAAAAGCCTGAGGAAATGGCCAAGCAGCGCGGCGGTTTCATCGAGGGTTGCGTCGCCAACAACATTGATGCAGACCTCGCCGGCAACATCTTCGACCTGGTGGAAAAGTTTGCCGGTTACGGCTTCAACAAGTCCCACTCGGCGGCCTACGGTCTGGTGTCTTACCAGACCGCCTGGCTCAAGACTCATTATCCGGCGCCGTTCATGGCCGCGGTCCTCTCGGCGGACATGCACAACACCGACAAGGTGGTGGTGCTGATCGAAGAAGTGCGCAGCATGAAGCTGCGCCTCGATGCGCCCGACGTGAATGCCTCGGAGTTCAAGTTCACGGTCAATGACGACGGCCGCATCATCTATGGCCTAGGCGCCATCAAAGGCGTGGGTGAAGGCCCGGTGGAGGCCATTGTCGAGGCACGCGACCAGGGTGGCCCATTCAAGGATCTTTTCGACTTCTGTGAGCGGGTCGACCTCAAGCGGGTGAACAAACGCACACTTGATGCGCTGATCCGCAGTGGCGCACTGGACCGGCTGGGCCCGCACTTTCATGATGAGATCAAGGCCTACCACGCCAGTATCGACATTAATCGCGCGACCTTGCTGTCTGCCCTCGAAGAAGCGATCAAGGCCGCTGAGCAGACCGCGCGCACTGCAGACAGCGGTCACGTCGACCTGTTCGGCGGGCTGTTCGTCGAGGAGGACTCCGATGTCTACGCCAACCACCGCAAGGTGCGTGAACTGACGCTCAAGGAGCGTCTGAAGGGCGAAAAGGATACCCTTGGCGTATATCTCACCGGCCACCCGATCGATGAATATGAAGGGGAAATCCGTCGTTTCGCCCGCCAGCGCATCATCGATCTGAAACCCTCCCGCGAGACGCAGACTATCGCCGGCATGATCATTGCGATGCGGGTGATGAAGAACAAGAAGGGCGACAAGATGGGCTTTGTCACCCTCGATGACCGCTCCGGGCGCATCGAAGCGTCGCTGTTCGCCGATGCCTTCATGGGGGCTCAGGCGTTGTTGCAGAACGATGCCATGGTCGTGGTTGAGGGTGAGGTCAGCAATGACGACTTCTCCGGTGGCCTGCGCCTGCGCGTCAAGCAGGTGATGACCATGGAAGATGCCCGTACCAAGCTGGCCGAGAGCCTGCGCCTGAAGATCACCCACGATGCCCTCAAGGGCGACCGCCTGAACTGGCTGGGCGAGCTGATCACCCGCCATCGCGGTGGTTGCCCGATCACCCTCGAATACACCGGCAGCGACGCCAAGGCGATGCTGCAGTTCGGCGACCAGTGGTCGATCGACCCGGCCGATGGCTTGATTCAGGCGCTGCGTGACCAGTTCGGGCGTGAGAACGTCTTCCTGCAATATCGTTGAACCGACGAAATTTAATCTCGACCTGAATGCGCCTGATCCCTTAAGGTAGGGCGCCAAACGGATCAACCGGCCGGCCGCCTGGCCGTAGACCCAAGACGGATGACTATGAACCCGAATTTTCTCGATTTCGAACAGCCGATTGCCGACCTGCAAGCCAAGATCGAAGGGCTGCGTTTGGTGGGTAACGACAACTCGCTGAACATCAGCGATGAAATTGCCCGTCTGCAGGACAAGAGCAACACCTTGACCGAAAGCATCTTCGGCAACCTGACCAGCTGGCAGATCGCCCGCCTGGCCCGTCACCCGCGGCGTCCGTACACCCTGGACTACCTGGAGCACATCTTCACCGAGTTCGAAGAGCTGCACGGCGACCGTCACTTCTCTGACGATGCTGCCATCGTCGGTGGTACCGCGCGCCTGGATGGCAAGCCGGTCATGGTCATCGGCCACCAGAAGGGTCGCGAAGTGCGCGAAAAGGTTCGCCGCAACTTCGGCATGCCGCGTCCTGAAGGCTACCGCAAGGCTTGCCGCCTGATGGAAATGGCCGAGCGCTTCAAGATGCCTATCCTGACCTTCATCGATACCCCGGGCGCATACCCAGGCATCGACGCAGAAGAACGCAACCAGAGCGAGGCGATCGCCTGGAACCTGCGTGTCATGGCACGCCTTAAGACCCCGATCATCGCCACCGTCATCGGTGAAGGTGGTTCCGGTGGTGCACTGGCTATCGGTGTGTGTGACCAGCTGAACATGCTGCAATACTCCACTTACTCGGTGATCTCGCCGGAAGGTTGCGCCTCGATCCTGTGGAAGACCGCAGACAAGGCCGCGGACGCTGCCGAAGCCATGGGTATCACCGCAGAGCGCCTGAAAAGCCTGAACATCGTCGACAAGGTCATCCAGGAACCGCTGGGCGGCGCCCACCGTGACCCGGCGCAGATGTCCGAAAGCATTCGCGCTGACCTGGTTCAGCAGCTGGACATGCTCGGCAAGCTCGATAATGACACGCTGCTGGCCCGTCGTTATGAGCGCTTGATGAGCTACGGTCTCTGATGCACCACTGGGGGCGCAAAGCGCCCCCAACGCTTTCAAGTCGCGTGGGGCTCAAATGATCAACCTCACTCCTTGGCTCAATGCCCCTGCCTGGTACATCGCCTTTTCCGGTGGCCTCGACTCCACCGTCCTCCTGCACTGGCTGGCCGACTACGCCCGCATCCACGCAACGCCGCCGCTCCATGCCATCCACATCCACCACGGCCTGCAACCTGCCGCCGATGCCTGGCCAGGCCATTGCACCGCGGTGTGTGAGCGGCTGGGCATCGAACTCACCGTCATCCACGTTCAGGTCCCTGCCGGGGCGAGCCTGGAGCAGGCTGCGCGCGATGCTCGGTATGCGGCATTCGAGACCGTTCTTGGCGCGGGCGACGTCCTTTTCACGGGGCAGCACTGTGATGACCAGGCCGAAACCTTGCTGTTCCGGCTTCTGCGCGGTGCCGGCCTGCGTGGCCTGGCCGCGATGCCGCAGCAGCGTCCGTTGGGTCGCGGCCACGTGGTCAGGCCGCTGCTTAACGTGTCTCGCGCGCAGTTGCATGAATATGCTCAAACCCATGGGCTGATCTGGGCCGAAGACCCGTCCAACGCAGATACGGCCTTCGCCCGCAATTTTTTGCGCGCAGAAGTGTTCCCGCTATTGCAGAAGCGTTGGCCGAAGGCCAGCCAGGCCCTGGCTCGTGGTGCCGATCATCTGGGGGAGGCGCTCGGTCTGCTCGATGAGCTGGCTCAGGCTGACCTGGCCGTGGCCCGGAAGGGGGCGCCTGCGATTTGGTCGGGGTTGGACTCCCTTGACCTCGCGAGCCTGGCGGCGCTGTCGCCAGCCCGCCAGCGCAATGCCCTGCAATATTGGTTGAGCCTGCGCACCCGTCTGCCCGATACCCGGCATTGGGCCGGTTGGGCGGCATTGCGAGATGCGGCAGTCGATTCCCAACCTGCCTGGCAGCTGACCGACGGCAAGCTTGAGCGCAGCCACGGGCGGATCTGGTGGTTGTGTGGTGACTGGCTGCAGCCTGTCGGCGGGACGTTGCGCTGGGAGACGCCCGGTAGCCCGTTGCCATTGCCCGGGAACGGCAGCGTCAGCCAGCAGGGCGCCCCGGTAGGCGATTTGCGCATCGCCTACCGCAAGGGCGGGGAAGTGCTGGACATACCAGGCCGTGGCAAGCGCGACCTCAAACGCCTGCTCAACGAGTTGCAAGTCCCGCACTTCGTGCGACCGCGCCTACCGCTGCTGTATCGTGGCGAGCGCTTGCTGGCAGTGGCCAATCTGCCGCGATTGGCGCAGGCCGATTGCCAGCTCCACTGGCAGCCTCCGACGAACGCGCAAGGTTTGAGCTGAAGGGTACATTCCGGTAGACTACCCTCCCTTCTTGATACAACTTCTGTGCGTTCCTCGGAAACACGGCAGTTGCCGATTACCACGCAGTTTTTTGCTGGGCTGATTCTGGAAATGACGAGCGAGCTCCATGCCGGGGATAACCCTGGTCTGTACAGACGCGGCAGTTTTTCGAGATGCACTGTGATTGACGCAGGTGATCGGGGGCTTCGGCCTTCCTTCGCTTTCTCCGGCGGCGCTGGCCGCCTTAACGCAGACTTCTAGGGTTTTTCATGACGCGCTACATATTCGTCACGGGCGGTGTTGTTTCTTCATTGGGGAAAGGCATTGCCTCGGCTTCCCTGGCGGCCATCCTGGAAGCGCGGGGGCTAAAGGTCACCATGCTCAAGCTGGATCCGTACATCAACGTCGATCCTGGCACCATGAGTCCGTTCCAGCACGGTGAAGTATTCGTCACCCACGACGGCGCCGAGACCGACCTCGACCTGGGCCACTACGAGCGGTTCATCCGCACGACCATGACCCAGAACAACAACTTCACCACCGGCCGCATCTACGAGCACGTACTGCGCAAAGAGCGTCGTGGTGATTACCTGGGCGCGACCATTCAGGTCATCCCGCACATCACCGACGAGATCAAGCGTCGCATCATCAAGGGCGCCGGCGATGCCGATGTGGCCCTGGTGGAAATCGGTGGTACCGTGGGCGACATCGAGTCGCAGCCGTTCCTCGAGGCGATCCGCCAGTTGCGTTTCGAAGTCGGCGCCAAGCGCGCGATGCTGATGCACCTGACGCTGGTGCCGTACATCGCCACCGCTGGCGAGACCAAGACCAAGCCGACTCAGCACTCGGTCAAGGAACTGCGCTCCATCGGCCTGCAGCCTGACGTGCTGGTCTGCCGCTCCGACCACCCGATCGATAGCTCGTCGCGCCGCAAGATCGCTCAATTCACCAACGTTGAAGAGCGTGCGGTGATTGCCCTTGAAGACGCCGACACCATCTACAAGATCCCAGGCATTCTGCATGCCCAAGGCCTGGACGATTTCGTCGTCGAGCGCTTCGGCCTGCAGTGCAACAGCGCCGACCTGTCCGAATGGGACAAGGTAGTCGACGCCAAGCTCAATCCTGAGCACGAAGTGACCATCGCCATGGTCGGCAAATACATGGAGCTGCTGGATGCATACAAGTCGCTGATCGAAGCGATGAGCCATGCCGGCATCACCAACCGCACCAAGGTCAACCTGCGTTACATCGATTCTGAAGATATCGAAAACCAGGGCACCAGCCTGCTCGAAGGCGCAGACGCCATTCTGGTACCGGGCGGTTTCGGCCTGCGTGGCGTGGAAGGCAAGATCACTGCGGTGCAGTATGCCCGTGAGAACAAGGTGCCATACCTGGGTATCTGCCTGGGCATGCAAGTTGCCGTGATCGAATTCGCCCGCAATGTGATGGGCTGGAAAGACGCCAACTCCACCGAGTTCGATCGCAACAGCGGCCACCCGGTCGTTGGCCTGATCACCGAGTGGGCCGATGCCACTGGCGCTGTCGAGACCCGTACCGAAGCCTCCGACCTGGGGGGCACCATGCGTCTGGGCGCGCAGGATTGCCAACTGGCTGCCGGCTCCAAGGTGCATGACTGCTATGGCAAGGACGTGATCACCGAGCGTCATCGCCATCGCTACGAAGTGAACAACAACCTGCTGCCGCAACTGGTCGATGCCGGCCTGGTGGTATCCGGTCGTTCCGAAGACGGTGCCCTGGTTGAAGTGGTCGAGTCCAAGGACCACCCGTGGTTCGTCGCCTGCCAGTTCCACCCCGAGTTCACCTCGACCCCGCGTGATGGTCACCCGCTGTTCAGTGGCTTCGTCAAGGCTGCTCTGGCGCAGAAGAACAAGGCCTGAGCTCAGGCTTTGTGAGTTTTCCGACGGTATAAACCGCGCAAAGCTCATTTCTCGGGTAAAGTACCGTCCGTTCTGCCCCTGACCCGCCGGTCAGGGGCTGCTTCTGCCAGGCCTGCCTGCTGCATCTACGCCTGGTGCAAGGCAAGAATTTCCTAAAGCTGCGTTGTTTTCGTCAATTCTGGAGTGCTTACAACAATGGCAAAAATCGTCGACATCAAAGGTCGTGAAGTTCTCGATTCGCGTGGCAACCCCACCGTGGAAGCCGATGTACTGCTCGACAACGGCATCATCGGCAGCGCTTGCGCGCCGTCCGGTGCTTCCACCGGCTCGCGCGAAGCGCTGGAGCTGCGTGATGGCGACAAGAGCCGTTACATGGGCAAGGGCGTGCTGAAAGCTGTTGGCAACATCAACGGCCCGATCCGTGACCTGCTGCTGGGCAAGGACCCTTCCGACCAGAAGGCCCTGGACCGCGCCATGATCGAACTGGACGGTACCGAGAACAAGGCCAAGCTGGGCGCCAACGCCATCCTGGCTGTTTCCCTGGCTGCTGCCAAGGCTGCTGCCCAGGACCAGGACCTGCCGCTGTACGCGCACATCGCCAACCTGAACGGCACCCCAGGTCAGTACTCGATGCCGGTTCCGATGATGAACATCATCAACGGTGGCGAGCACGCCGATAACAACGTCGACATCCAGGAGTTCATGGTGCAGCCGGTTGGCGCCAAGACCTTCTCCGATGGCCTGCGCATGGGCACCGAGATCTTCCATCACCTCAAGGCTGTGCTCAAGGCCCGTGGCCTGAACACTGCCGTGGGTGACGAAGGTGGCTTCGCGCCGAACCTGGCTTCCAACGAAGATGCCCTGGGCGCTATCGCTGAAGCCGTCGAAAAAGCTGGCTACAAACTGGGTACAGACGTGACCCTGGCCCTCGATTGCGCGGCCTCCGAATTCTACGAAGACGGCAAGTACAACCTGTCCGGTGAAGGCAAGTCGTTTGACGCCGAAGGCTTTGCCGACTATCTGAAAGGCCTCACCGAGCGCTTCCCGATCATCTCGATCGAAGACGGTCTGGATGAATCCGACTGGGCTGGCTGGAAGATTCTCACCGACAAGATCGGCGAGAAGGTGCAACTGGTCGGTGACGACCTGTTCGTGACCAACACCAAGATCCTCAAGGAAGGCATCGAGAAAGGCATCGGTAACTCGATCCTGATCAAGTTCAACCAGATCGGCTCGCTGACCGAAACCCTGGAAGCCATCCAGATGGCCAAGGCCGCAGGCTACACCGCAGTGATCTCGCACCGCTCCGGTGAAACCGAAGACTCGACCATTGCCGACCTGGCTGTGGGTACTGCCGCTGGCCAGATCAAGACCGGCTCGCTGTGCCGTTCCGACCGCGTCTCCAAGTACAACCAGTTGCTGCGCATCGAAGAACAACTGGGCGCCAAAGCGGTTTACCGCGGTCGTGCCGAGTTTCGCGGCTAAGCAAGAGATGGTAAAAAGACAGCAGCCGAAGCTGTCGGAACTTTCTTACTGAAATTTCTGACACATGATGCGGGTTTCTGTCGACGAAGCCTGGCCTCGGCCAGGCTTCGTGCTATTTGAGGTCTGCCTATTCGCGGCGGTCTTTTTAACCTGGATACCTTGATGCGCAGTCCCTATTGGTTGTTCCTTGTCCTGCTCCTGCTGCTTGGTGGCCTGCAGTACCGCCTGTGGGTGGGTAACGGCAGCCTGGCGCAAGTGGCTGAGCTCAAGCAGCAGATCGACGAGCAGCATGCCGAGAACGAGCGGCTGCTGGAGCGTAACCGCGTGCTCTATGCCGAGGTCCTGGAATTGAAAAAAGGTATGGAGACCGTTGAAGAACGGGCTCGTCACGAATTGGGGATGGTCAAAGAGGGTGAAACCCTCTTCCAGCTGCCGCAAAAATGATCAAAACCCTGCCGGCCTTCTGGGCCGTGATTCCTGCTGCGGGCGTAGGTGCCCGCATGGCTGCCGACCGCCCGAAGCAGTATTTGCAATTGGGTGGGCAGACCCTTCTCGAGCATAGCCTCGACTGTTTTCTCGGCCATCCGACGCTCAAGGGTGTTGTGGTCAGCATTGCTGCGGATGATCCTTACTGGCCGGGCTTGCGCTGCGCCAGCGATCCCCGCATCCAGCGTGCGTCGGGTGGGCGTGAACGCGCCGACTCGGTGCTCAATGCCCTGTTGCTGTTGCATGCCCAAGATGCGGCGGACACTGACTGGGTGTTGGTGCACGATGCGGCGCGGCCGAACCTGGCTCGTACGGATCTTGACCGTTTGTTGTCGGAATTGGCTGATGACCCGGTAGGTGGGCTGCTGGCGGTCCCTGCGCGAGACACGCTGAAGCGCGCCGATGCCAATGGGCGGGTCAGTGCTACTGTGGATCGCAGCACCATCTGGCAGGCTTACACGCCGCAGATGTTCCGCCTTGGGGCTTTGCATCGGGCCTTGGCCGAGTGCCTGGTGTCCGACGTGGTAGTCACCGATGAAGCTTCGGCCATCGAATGGTCCGGCCAGGCGCCGCGGCTGATCGAAGGGCGCAGCGACAACATCAAGGTGACCCGCCCGGAAGACCTGGAGTGGCTGCGCCAGCGTTGGGCAGGGCGCCGCTGAGATTTCCGGGTCCGCTTCGCGGCCCAATCGCCGGCAAGCCGGCTCCCACAGGTTACCCCGCTGCTCTCAAGTTCAGCGCAAACCCAGTGGGAGCCGGCTTGCCGGCGATTGGGCCGCAAAGCGGACCCGCTAAACTGTCAGGCCATTCGGTACTCCGGCATCCCCGCTAACCCTTCCTTCAGATAATCCACCAGCCGCCGAACCTTGGGCGACAGGTGCCGCTGCTGCGGATACAGCGCCCACACCGCCGTATTGGGCGGCTGATGCGCTTCCAGCAACGACACCAGTGCGCCGCTGTTTAGGTGTTCCAGTACGTAGTAATCCGGCAACTGGCATAGCCCCATTCCCAGTAAAGCGGCATCCAGCACTGCCTGGCCACTATTGCACCGCCAGTTGCCCTGCACCCGTTGGCTGATCTCGCGCCCGTCCTGTTGCAATGCCCACAGGTCCGAGCTGCCCACCAGGCAGTTGTGCCGGGCCAGTTCCGACAGGCTGTGCGGACGGCCGTAGCGCTCAAGGTAGGCGGGTGAAGCGCACAGGTACATGCGCCGTGGCGCCAGGCGCGTCGCCACCAACCTCGAATCGGCAAGCCGGCCCAGGCGAATGGCCAGGTCCATGCCTTCGTGCAGCAGGTCCAGCGTGCGGTTGCTCAACTCCACTTCGACCCGCAACTGTGGATACAGCGCCATGAAGCGCGTCACCAGCGGCACGATGAAGCGCTCGCCATAAGCCACAGCACAGGTCATGCGCAATAGCCCCTTGGGTTCGCTGGCCAGGTCACCCATGGCGCGCAGTGCTTCTTCACGGCCATCCTGCAGGCGTTGGCAATGTTGCAGGAATGTCTGCCCGGCTTCACTCAGGGTCACGCGGCGCGTACTGCGATACAGCAGGCGGGTTTGCAAGCGCTCCTCAAGGCGGGCGATCTGCCGGCTTATATGCGACGACGATACGCCCATGCGCTCGGCTGCGGCCGTGAACTGGCCCGATTCGGCCACGGCTACGAATTCATCGATGCCTTCCCACCGACTGATCATTGATTATCCCTGCACAGCAATAATGTTTTGTCTTTGCCACGATTATTCATCAAAACAAGCTGAATTACACTGCATGTCTGAACTGACCCTTTGTCTGGAGACCTTTGATGATCAAGTCCCGTGCCGCTGTAGCCTTCGAGGCCAAGAAACCTCTGGAAATCGTCGAAGTGGACGTGGCCATGCCCAAGGCTGGCGAAGTCCTGCTGCGTGTGGTGGCCAGCGGTGTTTGCCACACTGACGCCTATACCCTCTCGGGTGCCGACCCGGAAGGTATCTTCCCGTCGATTCTGGGCCATGAAGGTGGCGCGATCGTCGAGGCGATCGGTGAGGGTGTCACCTCGGTGGCGGTCGGCGATCACGTGATCCCGCTGTATACCCCTGAGTGTGGTCAATGCAAATTCTGCCGCTCGGGCAAGACCAACCTGTGCCAGGCCATACGTGCCACCCAGGGCAAGGGGTTGATGCCGGACGGCACCACTCGTTTCTCGTACAAGGGCCAACAGCTGTTCCACTACATGGGCACCTCGACCTTCTCCGAGTACACCGTGCTGCCGGAAATCTCCGTCGCCAAGATCCAGAAGGAAGCGCCGCTGGAAAAGGTCTGCCTGCTTGGTTGCGGCGTGACCACCGGTATCGGTGCGGTGCTGAACACTGCCAAGGTCAAGCCGGGTGACACAGTGGCCATCTTCGGCCTGGGCGGCATCGGCCTGTCGGCGGTCATAGGCGCAGTCAAAGCCAAGGCATCGCGCATCATCGCCATCGACATCAACCCGGCCAAGTTCGAGATCGCCCGTCAACTGGGCGCCACCGACTGCATCAACCCGAAGGAATACGATCGCCCGATCCAGGAAGTGATCGTCGACCTTACCGATGGCGGCGTAGACTTTTCGTTCGAATGTATCGGCAACGTACAACTGATGCGCGCGGCTCTGGAGTGCTGCCACAAGGGTTGGGGGGAATCGGTGATCATCGGTGTCGCCGGTGCCGGCCAGGAAATCGCCACTCGCCCGTTTCAGCTGGTGACCGGGCGCGTCTGGCGTGGTTCTGCCTTCGGTGGCGTGCGCGGCCGTACCGAACTGCCAAGCTACGTGGAAATGTCCGAGAAGGGCGAGATTCCGCTGGACACCTTCATCACCCATACCATGGGCCTTGAAGATATCAACAAGGCTTTCGACCTGATGCATGAAGGCAAGAGCATCCGCAGCGTGATCCACTTCTGAGGTGAGCCATGAGCCTGGATAACATCTCCTGCCAGAAAAGCTTTGGCGGCTGGCACAAGCGTTACCGGCATCACTCCAAGGTGCTGGGTTGCGACATGGTGTTCGCCGTTTACCTACCACCGCAGGCCGAACAGGGCGAAAAGCTGCCAGTGCTGTACTGGCTCAGCGGCCTGACCTGTACCGACGAGAACTTCATGCAGAAGGCCGGCGCCCAGCGCCTGGCCGCCGAGCTTGGCCTGATCATCGTAGCGCCAGATACCAGCCCGCGTGGCGAGCAGGTGCCGGGCGACCCTGACGGTGCCTGGGACTTCGGCCTGGGTGCCGGCTTCTACCTCAACGCCACCCAGCAGCCCTGGGCGCAGCACTACCGCATGCACGACTATGTGGTCAAGGAGCTGCCAGAGCTGATCGAAGCGCACTTCCCAGCCTCGGACCAACGCAGCATCAGTGGCCATTCCATGGGTGGGCATGGCGCGCTTGTCTGCGCCCTGCGCAACCCGGGTCGCTACAGCTCTGTATCGGCGTTTTCGCCGATCAGCAATCCGATGGATTGCCCTTGGGGGGAGAAGGCATTCAGCCGTTACCTGGGTGATGACCGGGCGCGCTGGCGCGAGTGGGATGCCAGTGTGCTGCTTGCCGAGACACCAGCGGGCGAGTGCCCGCCGTTGCTGGTCGATCAGGGCGATCGTGACGACTTCCTTGCCAAGCAGCTCAAGCCTGAAGCGTTGGAGCAGGCGGCCCGCAAAGGGGGGCATGCGCTGAGCCTGCGCCTGCAACCTGGCTATGACCATAGCTATTACTTCATCGCCAGCTTCATCGATGAGCATCTGCGTCATCACGCAGTGGCACTTGGTCGGGGGTAGGGCTGCAGCTACAAGCAGCAAGCTTCAAGCCGCAAGAAAGTGCGACCAGCGCAACGCGTGCTTTTTGCTTGTGGCTTGCAGCTTGCAGCTTGCAGCTCGAAATGCAGGTAGAATCACGCCCTGACTCAATCAGGGCGTTTTTCTATGCGTATTGGCCACGGCTACGATGTGCACCGTTTTTGCGACGGTGATTTCATTACCCTGGGTGGGGTGCGTATCCCCCACAAATACGGCCTCCTGGCCCACTCCGACGGTGACGTGCTGCTGCATGCCCTGAGCGATGCCTTGCTTGGCGCGGCGGGTCTGGGTGACATCGGCAAGCACTTCCCCGATACGGACCCGCAATTCAAGGGCGCCGACAGTCGCGTACTGCTACGCCATGTGGTCGGCATCGTCCAGGCCAAAGGCTGGAAAGTCGGTAATGTCGACGCCACCATCGTTGCCCAGGCGCCGAAAATGTCTCCGCATATCGAAACCATGCGCCAACGGATCGCCGAGGACCTGCAGGTCGAACTCGACCAGGTCAACGTCAAGGCCACCACCACCGAGAAACTGGGCTTCACCGGCCGCGAGGAGGGTATCGCCGTGCATGCGGTCGCCCTGCTGCTGCCAGCATGACCGAACTGGAACTGCTGGGCCCGCGCGCATCGGGCCAACCCCTGGGCACTGCGATACTCAAGGCTGTTGCCGAAGACTTCCAGGTCGATGAGGTGCTGGACATTCCGCTATCGGGCCAGGGCGAGCACCTGTGGTTGTGGGTGGAGAAGCGCGACCTCAATACTGAGGAAGCTGCCCGCCGCCTGGCGCGAGCCGCGGGCGTGCCGGTGCGTTCGATCAGCTATGCCGGCCTCAAGGACCGCCAGGCCCTGACGCGCCAGTGGTTCAGCCTGCATCTGCCCGGTAAGGCAGACCCCGACCTGTCGCGTGCCGAAGATGCCACTCTGCGTGTGCTCAAGCAGGTGCGTCACCAGCGCAAACTGCAGCGCGGCGCCCATTCGGCCAATGGCTTCACCCTGCGCCTTACGGCGCTGGCGGCTGATCATGCTGCCCTCGATGCCCGCCTGCAGACGCTCAAACAGCAGGGTGTGCCGAACTACTTCGGCGGCCAGCGTTTCGGGCATGGCGGCGGCAATGTCCAGGATGCCCAGCACTGGGCTGCCCGCAAGGCCCTGCCCGAGCAGCGCAACGTGCGTTCGCGGCTGCTCTCGGCTGCCCGCAGCTACCTGTTCAACCAGGTCCTGGCCGCTCGCGTTGCCGACGGCAGTTGGCAGCGGGCCCAAGTTGGTGACCTGTTGGCATTCACCGATAGCCGCAGTTTTTTTTCGGCGGGTGAACAGGAATGTTCAGATCCTCGCCTGGCCATTCTGGATTTGCATCCCACCGGCCCGATGTGGGGCGAGGGCCCGTCTCCAGCGGCCGGCGCGGCCTTGACGCTGGAGACGGCGATAGGTCAGCAGCATGCATTGCTGTGCCAATGGCTGGCCAATGCAGGCATGAGTCACGAACGGCGCATCCTGCGGCTCCCTATTGGCGGCCTGACGTGGCATTATCCCGAGCCTGATATCCTGCAACTGGAATTCGTCCTTCCGGCCGGATGCTTCGCCACCGTGGTGGTGCGCGAACTCGTCGATCTGGTGCCGGCAGGGCAGACGGACAGCCCATGCGTATTCTGATTTCGAATGACGACGGTGTTACGGCACCTGGCCTCGCCGCGCTACACGGTGCGCTGGTGGATTATGCCGAGTGCGTGGTGATCGCCCCGGATCAAGACAAGAGCGGCGCCGGCAGTTCGCTGACGCTGGACCGGCCGTTGCACCCGCAAACCCTGGCCAACGGTTTCATCAGCCTCAATGGTACGCCCACCGATTGCGTGCACCTGGGGCTCAATGGCCTGTTGCCGGAAACACCGGACATGGTTGTCTCGGGGATCAACCTCGGCGCCAACCTGGGTGATGACGTGATCTATTCCGGCACGGTTGCTGCCGCGCTGGAGGGGCGTTTCCTCGGCGGTACGTCTTTGGCATTCTCGTTACTGTCGCGTCTGCCCGACAATCTGCCGAGCGCCGCGTTCATCGCCCGCCGCCTGGTCGAGGCGCAGTCACGCCTGGAATTGCCGCCGCGTACGGTTCTCAATGTCAATATTCCCAACCTGCCGCTGGAACACATCCGTGGCATCCAGGTGACCCGTCTCGGTCACCGGGCTCGGGCGGCGGCACCGACCAAGGTGGTCAACCCGCGTGGCAAGGAAGGCTACTGGATCGCCGTGGCCGGTGATGCCGAGGACGGTGGGCCGGGTACTGACTTCCACGCGGTGATGCAAGGTTACGTGTCGATCACCCCGCTGCAACTGGACCGCACCTTCAACGATGCCTTCGAGCAGCTCCACGGTTGGCTGGAGGGCGTGCTCTGATGCGCGAACAGGACGATCTGCAGCGCCGAGGTATCGGCATGACCTCCCAGCGTACCCGCGAGCGGCTGATCCAGCGCCTGTGCGAAGAGGGCGTATCGAACCCCAAGGTGCTCGATGCCATCCGCCGTACGCCGCGCCATCTGTTCGTCGATGAGGCCCTGGCCCATCGCGCCTATGAAGACACCGCGCTGCCGATCGGGCACAACCAGACCATCTCCCAGCCATTCATGGTCGCACACATGAGTGAGCTGCTACTGGAGGCCGGTCCGCTGGACAAGGTGCTGGAGATCGGTACCGGTTCCGGTTACCAGACGGCCATCCTTGCCCAACTGGTGGAGCGGGTGTTTTCGGTGGAGCGCATCAAGGTCCTGCAGGACCGCGCCAAGGAGCGCCTGGTCGAACTGAACCTGCGCAACGTGGTGTTCCGCTGGGGGGATGGGTGCGACGGCTGGCAGGCGCTGGCCCCCTACAACGGCATCATCGTTACCGCCGTGGCGCCGGAAGTGCCGCAGGCACTGCTCGACCAGCTGGCTCCTGGGGGGCGTATGGTCATCCCGGTAGGCCCTGCTGGCGAAGTCCAGCAGTTGATGCTAATCGTGCGTGAGGAGCAGGGCTTCTCTCGCCGTGTTCTGGGCGCCGTGCGCTTTGTACCGCTGCTCAATGGCCCGGTGGCTTGAGCTGCAGGGAATATTTGTGGTGGCGACGAATTCTTGCCGCATCGCCCTGTCTATCTGGCGGGGCATCCCGGCTCTTTACTGAGCCTGTGCACCGAGCCTGCCAATGCAGTTGCGCTCGGTTATAATTGCAACATTATTGCATTTCTTTCCGTATTTTCGATTTTCGGCACCATGAGGGGAGCGCGGGTGGGGCATACAGTCATTCGGCAGCGCAAGGATTGGTTGGGTTTCAAGCTTCTGGTGATTGCACTGGCCATGGGCGCACTGCTGACTGGTTGCTCCAGCACCGGATCGGGCGGCGCACGCGTGGTCGACCGCAGCAATGCGGCGCCCAAGCGGCCGACCGTGACCTCCGGGCAGTATGTGGTCAAACCTGGCGATACGCTGTTCTCCATTGCGTTTCGCTACGGCTGGGACTACAAGGAGCTCGCAGCCCGCAATGGCATTGCTGCCCCGTACACCATCCGGCCTGGCCAGGCGATCCGCTTCAGCAGCGGCGCTACCGGCAGCACCACAGTGGTGTCCAGCCCCTCTTCTTCGAGCAAGACGACGGTCATTCGTCGCCCTGTTGAAAAACTTATCACGGCGCCTGCCAACGGCGGAAAAACGACGCCAGCAACGCGCACCACGCCTACTACGGTCGTTACCACGGTGCCCGCCGCAGAGCGCGCGGTGGGCGGTTGGACCTGGCCTGCAAATGGCGTGCTGATTGGAAAATTCGCTTCAAACGGTAGTTTGAATAAAGGCATTGATATCGCCGGTGATTTGGGACAGCCTGTTTTTGCTGCGTCTGATGGTGCGGTGGTCTACGCCGGGAGTGGCTTGCGGGGCTACGGCGAACTGATCATCATCAAGCACAGCGATACCTACGTCAGTGCCTACGGTCACAACCGCAGGCTGTTGGTTCGGGAGGGGCAGCAGGTCAAGGCAGGGCAGTCGATTGCTGAAATGGGGTCCACGGGCACTGATCGGGTGAAGCTGCATTTCGAGATTCGCCGCCAGGGCAAACCCGTCGATCCACTCCAGTTCCTGCCACGTCGTTGATTGTTGTACCCGGCCTGTTCCTCTGAAGTAGAGGGGAGAGGCTCCAGCGATGCCAGGGATGCAGGCGCCGCTCGAGTCTGAGTTCGAACTCAGCAAAGGACTATAACAATGGCTCTCAATAAAGAAGCGCCGGAGTTTGACATCGACGATGACGTGCTCCTGATGGAGACGGGCATCGTTTTGGAAACGGATGTGGTGTCAGACGAACCTGCTGTACCGTCGGTTCGGACCAGGGCCAAATCAGGCTCTACGCTCAAGCAGCATAAATACATCGATTACAGCCGGGCGCTTGATGCCACCCAGTTGTACCTCAACGAGATCGGTTTCTCGCCTCTGCTTTCGCCGGAAGAGGAAGTGCACTTCGCGCGCCTGTCGCAGAAGGGTGATCCAGCCGGGCGCAAGCGCATGATCGAAAGCAACCTGCGCCTGGTTGTGAAAATCGCCCGTCGTTATGTGAACCGCGGCCTGTCCTTGCTCGACCTGATCGAGGAGGGCAACCTGGGGCTGATTCGTGCAGTCGAGAAGTTCGACCCGGAGCGCGGTTTCCGTTTCTCGACCTATGCGACGTGGTGGATCCGCCAGACCATCGAGCGGGCGATCATGAACCAGACCCGCACCATTCGCCTGCCGATCCACGTGGTCAAGGAGCTCAACGTCTACCTGCGTGCCGCGCGGGAGTTGACCCAAAAGCTCGACCACGAACCTTCCCCTGAAGAGATCGCCACCCTGCTGGAAAAACCCGTTGCCGAGGTCAAGCGCATGCTTGGTCTTAACGAGCGGGTATCGTCGGTGGATGTTTCGCTCGGGCCAGATTCGGACAAGACCCTGCTCGATACACTCACCGACGATCGTCCTACCGACCCGTGCGAGCTGCTGCAGGATGACGACCTGTCACAGAGCATCGACCAGTGGCTGGGCGAGCTCACCGACAAGCAGCGCGAAGTGGTGGTACGCCGTTTTGGTCTGCGCGGGCATGAAAGCAGCACCTTGGAGGATGTAGGTCTGGAAATCGGCCTTACCCGCGAGCGGGTGCGGCAGATTCAGGTTGAGGGGCTCAAGCGCCTGCGTGAGATCCTGGAGAAGAATGGTCTGTCCAGTGAGTCGCTGTTCCAGTAAGCACTCCATGCCAGTATGCAAAACGCCCCGATGACCTCGGGGCGTTTTTGTTTGGTGTGCAGGCTATAGCGGCCGGCAATTATCTGAGCACGAACCAATATGTAACTTGCTACCCCAGATGCACTGAGTGTAAGCCTTTGC
Organism: Pseudomonas putida; assembly: GCF_016406145.1. Taxonomy (NCBI): domain Bacteria; kingdom Pseudomonadati; phylum Pseudomonadota; class Gammaproteobacteria; order Pseudomonadales; family Pseudomonadaceae; genus Pseudomonas; species Pseudomonas putida. The sequence continues at coordinate 4,473,298 of NZ_CP066306.1, read as the reverse complement.
TTACTTGTGGTGTAAGCCAAACACGTAAAGGCCAGTAAATCATTGTCGTTTCCTGATTCGTTTTTTTCTCAACCGCCTGAAATAATTGAACTTTTTAGATTTGTGGAAATGTGTCCACGGTAATGTCTTGTGAGGGTTCGCGGTTGCCTGCTCTGCAGAAGTCGCTAGTATTCGAACTGTGCACACGGACATGCAGAGGCGTTCAGGAAGAAGGCCAAGGACATCGCAAGACGCGATTCATCAGGACGATGTTTAGGACAAGCAGGGACTACGGAAAAAATGTGGGCGGGTCAAACCGCCCCTTTTTTCGCCCGTAAAAAATGAAAAAAGGCCCGTTGCGGGCCTTTTTCGTATCTGGGCGATTAACGTTCCAGATCGGCGATCTTGCCGGGCTTGCCATCCCACTCTTCGGCGTCAGGCAGGGCATCCTTCCGCTCAGTGATGTTCGGCCAGATTTCCGCCAGCTCGGCATTGAGCTCAAGGAAGTTCTCCATGCCCGCAGGCACTTCGTCTTCCGAGAAGATGGCCTGGGCCGGGCATTCTGGCTCGCACAGTGCACAGTCGATGCACTCGTCCGGGTGAATGACCAGGAAGTTCGGGCCTTCGTAGAAGCAGTCCACCGGACAGACTTCCACGCAGTCGGTGTATTTGCATTTGATGCAGTTGTCGGTGACGACGAAGGTCATTTCTAGTTCTCTCCTCAGGCAACGGCGGCGGCCCTTCCTCTCAGGGCCGCGCGGTTTACGGGCATGTGGCTGCAGGCCAGGCTAATAACCTGCAGCACCAGCAAACCGCGGCGGATTCTACCAGCTTGTGGTGCACGCCGTTATAACAGGTTCTTTAGTTGATATAGCATTTCGATAGCTTGACGCGGAGTCATGTCGTCCAGGTCCAGCTTGCCCAGCTTTTCGATTGCCGGGTGTGGCAGGCTGGCGAACAGGTCGCTCTGGTGCGGTGCTTGTGGCTCGCCCTTGGTTTTTTTCGAGACAGCTTGTTCGTGGGGCAGGCTGCTGGTCTCCAGCCGGCCGAGGTGCTCGCGCGCACGCTGGATGACCGGCGACGGTACGCCTGCCAGTTGCGCCACGGCCAGGCCGTAGCTCTGGCTGGCGGGGCCAGGCAGCACATGGTGCAGGAACACGATGCGCTCGTTGTGTTCGGTAGCGTTCAGGTGGACGTTGGCCACCAGCGGTTCGCTTTCAGGCAGTACGGTCAGCTCGAAGTAGTGCGTGGCGAACAGCGTGTACGCACGCAGCTGTGCCAGGCGCTCGGCAGCCGCCCAGGCCAGCGACAAACCGTCGAAGGTGCTGGTGCCACGGCCGACTTCGTCCATCAGTACCAAGCTGCGGTCAGTGGCGTTGTGCAGAATGTTGGCGGTTTCGCTCATCTCGACCATGAACGTCGAGCGGCCTCCTGCCAGGTCGTCACTGGAGCCGATACGGGTGAAGATGCGATCGACCAGCGATAGTTCGCAGCTGGCCGCCGGAACGAAACTGCCGATGTGCGCCATCAGCACTATCAGTGCGGTCTGGCGCATGTAGGTAGATTTACCACCCATGTTCGGACCGGTGATGATCAGCATCCGGGTGCTGTTGTCCAGGCCCAGGTCGTTGGCTACGAACGGCGTGGTCAGTACCTGTTCGACCACCGGGTGACGCCCCTGGTCGATGCGCAGGCACGGTTCGTCGACGAAACGGGGGCAGTTCAGGTCCAGGTTGAGCGCCCGCTCGGCAAGGTTGCTCAGCACGTCCAGCTCGGCCAGCGCCGCGGCGCTGTCCTGCAGCGGTGCAAGGTGACTGATGAGTGTTTCGAGCAACGCGTCGTACAGCATCTTCTCGCGGGCCAGGGCGCGGCTCTTGGCCGACAGCGCCTTGTCCTCGAAAGCCTTGAGCTCCGGCGTGATGAAGCGCTCGGCGCCTTTGAGGGTCTGGCGACGAATGTAGTCGCCCGGGGCCTGTTCGGCCTGCTTGGTCGGCAGCTCGATGAAGTAGCCATGCACGCGGTTGTAGCCGACTTTCAGGTTGGCAAGACCGGTGCGGGCCTTCTCGCGGGCTTCCAGGTCGATCAGGAACTGGCCGGCGTTCTCACTGATCGCCAGCAGATCGTCCAGCTCGTTGTCATAGCCGGCCTTGAGTACGCCGCCGTCGCGGATCACTGCTGGCGGGTTGTCTATGATTGCCCGCTCCAGCAGGCTGGCCAGCTCCGGGTAGGTGCCGGTGATGGCCGCCAAGCGCGCCAGGTGTGGGGCTTCCAGCTCAGCCATGGCGTTCTGCAGTTCGGGCAGGGCGCCGAGGGCATCACGCAGGCGCGCCAGATCGCGCGGGCGGGCATTACGCAGGCCGATACGGGCGAGGATCCGCTCGATATCGCCAATTTCCTTGAGTTGCGGCTGCAGTTTTTCGAAGCGGTAGCCATCGAGCAGGCAGCGAATCGAATCCTGGCGCGCCTGCAAGACCTTGAGGTCGCGCAGCGGGCGGTTCAGCCAACGGGTCAGCAGGCGGCTGGCCATTGCGGTCTGGCAGCGGTCGATCACCGACTGCAAGGTATTGTCGCGACCACCTGCCAGGTTGATGTCCAGCTCCAGGTTGCGGCGGCTGGCCCCGTCGAGGATCACGGTGTCGTCCAGGCGCTCATGGCGCAAGCTGCGCAGGTGGGGCAGGGCGGTGCGTTGGGTTTCCTTGGCGTAGGTCAGCAGGCAGCCGGCGGCGCCGATGGCCAGGGTCAGCTTGTCGCAACCAAAGCCCTTGAGGTCTTTGGTTGCGAACTGCTGACACAGAGCCTTGCGTGCCGAGTCGCGGTCGAAGTCCCAAGGGGCTCGTCGGCGTGCGCCCGGACGTTTCTCGGCCGGCAGGTCGCGGGGCCAGTCGTCGGGGATCAGCAGTTCGACAGGGTTGATGCGTTCAAGCTCGGCCAGCAGGTTTTCCCAGCCCTTGATCTCCTGCACGCTGAAGTTGCCGCTGGTGATATCCAGCACCGCCAGGCCAAACAGGCGCTCGTCCCCCAGCAGTGCGGCAATCAGGTTGTCGCGGCGCTCGTCGAGTAACGCTTCGTCGCTGACTGTGCCGGGGGTGATGATGCGCACCACCTGACGTTCTACCGGGCCCTTGCTGGTGGCGGGGTCGCCGATCTGCTCGCAGATCACCACCGACTCGCCGAGCTTGACCAGCTTGGCCAGGTAGCCTTCCAGCGAGTGGAAAGGAATTCCGCACATGGGGATCGACTGGCCGGCTGACTGGCCACGGGCTGTCAGGGTGATATCCAGCAGTTTTGCGGCTTTTTTCGCATCTTCATAGAAGATTTCGTAAAAGTCGCCCATGCGGTAGAACATCAGCTGGTCCGGGTGCTGGTTTTTCAGCTTCCAGTACTGCTGCATCATCGGTGTGTGTGCGGAAAGATCAGACATTCAGGGCCTTACAGCGGGTATCTGGTTGGCGATTTTGAAACCGGCAATGGTACAGGCTTTTTGGCCGAGATGCAGGCGCCGGGCGCGCGCCTTCGCGCCCCGGCTGCATGGATTGCATTTCCTGCAGCGGCGCTGCATTATGCAAGCTATGCAAAAACGCAATGTAGCCACCGTACTCAGAGAGTTGCTCGCCCGCCACGGCCTGTCCCCCACAGAGCTGCACCGGCGCACGGGCGTGCCTCAATCCACCCTGTCGCGGATCCTCAGCGAGAAGATCGCCGATCCCTCGGATAGGCACGTGTCGAAAATTGCCGATTATTTCGGCGTCAGCACTGAACAGCTGCGCGGCCGCGCCGAACTTGGCGCCTCACGCGAAGCCGCCTTGCCCGCACACGGCCATGCCGACCTCAGCGACATCAGCCTGTGGGACGATGAAACGCCCGTCGAGGACGACGAGGTGTCAGTACCCTTTCTTCGTGAGGTCGAATTGGCAGCAGGATCTGGAAGATTCGTCATCGAGGAAAGCGAGCGCGCCCGCCTGCGCTTTGGTAAGCGCAGCCTGCGCCATAATGGTGTGCAGTTCGATCAGGCCAAGTGCGTGACCGTTCGCGGCAACAGCATGCTGCCGGTACTGCGCGATGGGGCGACGGTCGGGGTCAATACCGGCAAGTGTTCGATCGGTGACATCATTGATGGCGACCTCTACGCCATCAACCACAATGGCCAATTGCGCGTGAAGCAGGTGTATCGGCTGCCCACCGGTATCCGCCTGCGCAGCTTCAATCGCGACGAACACCCTGATGAAGACTACAGCTTTCAGCTGTTGCAGGAGGAGCAGATCAGCTTGCTCGGGCATGTGTTCTGGTGGGGCATGTACGCACGCTGACCAGGCGTTTTTCAAAAAGACCCGCTTTAGCGGGTTTTTTTTGCTTGGTGAAAAGTCCTACAGGTCTGAGCTTAAAAGGCTTTCATGCATTTCAGCAAATGCAGTCACAAAAATTAATGAATAAATGCATTGACTGGATATGCATTAATGCATAGTCTGTGTCTCAAGCCGGACGTAAACCGGTTGTTACACAGGCAGCGATGAACAGGCCTCAACTGTTCAGAGGGTTGGCAACTGGCCCGGGTGTGCAGCGTAAAGCACCACGAACAGTTATCCGGCGGGCAGGCAGCCGTGGTCGGAGTCACCAATTTGAAGCGTAACCGTCCGGCGTCACCAGTCGTGGCCGGCGGTTAGACAACGCATTACTGAAAAGCCTGGGCACCGGGCTTTTTGGAATGCCGGTTTCCCAGGCGCAGAGTACCCACCACCAACCTACCGGCCACTGCCGGTGGGCATTACACAGGAGACAGGACAGTGACGAACGAGCAGCAAGCGTTACTGGAGATGCCGCTCTGGCTGGTAATCGTCCTGGCATTGCTGGGCGGCCTCAGCGGCGAAATGTGGCGGGCCGACAAGGCGGGAGTCACCGGCTGGTCACTGCTACGACGGCTGGTATTGCGCTCCGGGGCCTGCATGGTATGCGGGGTTTCGACAGTGATGTTGCTGTACGCCAGCGGCTTTTCTATCTGGACGGCCAGTGCATTTGGTTGCCTGACCGCAGTGGGCGGGGCCGACGTCGCCATGCGCCTTTACGAGCGCTGGGCCATCAGGCGGCTGGGCTTACGTGACACCGCGTCGAGCGATGAGTGACAAGGAGATATGCATGAGCGAATTAGCCACATTACATGCAGCGGTTACCGCAACCATTCGTGAACTCATACCAGAGCTGGCATACGTCGATGCTTATACAGTCGTAGGAAATACTCCCGAGCAGCCGGCATTGCGACACGGCATCGTGCGGATGATGGCAGATGCCGCTCCGCGTGATGGCCGCTCGGTGCTGATTGCTACCTTCGAGGCAGATATCACCGCCGATAGCACCAACCCCGAGTCTCGCCTGCAAGGGAGCATGCTGGCCGCGCAACTGATGGACCTGCTGCGCCAGCAGCACTGGGCCCTGGATTTCGTCGAGGCCAGTCGTAATGCCCACGCGCAATTCGAGGGCAGTGCATGGACGGTGCGCTGGGACCAACCGGTGCTCCTCGGTGATCCTCGTTGGCATTGGCCGGACCAGCCGCCCGGGAGCCTGATGCTGGGCCTTGCACCCGAGGTCGGGCAGGGCAACCAAGACCGCTACATCGCGCCCGAGGATCTGGCATGAGTTACGTGAGTGCAATGCATGATCGCATGCTGGCGTGCATGATCATTCCCTGTCGGGTGGTCGCCGTAGATCTTGCAGCCGCCCGGTTGCGGGTCTCCGATGGCAGCGGGTGGACCAGCGCCTGGCTGCGCTGGCATGCACAGGCCGCAGGCAAGGCCCGTCATTGGCGGGCTCCCACCCTCGGTGAGCAGGGGGTGTTGCTCAGCCCTAGTGGCGAGCTGGCCCAAGGCACCTTCATCCCTGGCCTTTACGGCAACGCAGGCCTCCCGCCAGCACAGCTCGACCATACGGAAGTCTGGCAGTTCGAGGATGGCGGCTCGCTGACTTATGACTGGCAGGCCAGGCGTTACGACATCCAACTACCCAGCGGCACCGTCAGTATCAAGGTTGGCGCCAGCTCCGTGGAGATTAGCGATGATGCCATCACGCTCAAGGCTGCTGCGATCCGCCTTATCGGCAACGTCGTCATCGACGGTCCGCTGAGCGTTAGTGGGGACATCAATAGCGGTGGGCGGGTCATTGATACCGCCGGCAACACCGCCAATCACAAGCACTGAACCAAGCCCGCCGCAGCGGGCTTTTTCATCCCTGGAGAATGCCATGCATACCCATTCACCGGACGCACGCCCAGCAGGAGGTGCGCCATGATCGGCATGGACCGCCGCACCGGCCTGCCACTGGCCGGCGTTGCCCACCTGCGCCAGTCCATCGAAGACATCCTTGCCACACCGCTGGGCAGCCGTCGCATGCGTCCTGAGTACGGCAGCCAGTTGCGCCGTTTTGTCGACCTGCCGGTCAACGATGGTTGGAAAAGCGCGGTGCAAGCGGAAGTCGCCCGTGCATTGGGCCGTTGGGAGCCGCGCTTGCAGCTAGACCGGGTAAAAGTTGTGGCGGTGCTTGAGGGGCAGGTCAGCCTGGTCCTAAGTGGACGTTATCTGGGGGATGAAGCAGTACTGGAGGTACGCTTATGAGCCTGGTAGACCTGTCGAAACTGCCTGTGCCTCAACTGCTTGAGGACCTCGATTACGAAAGCCTTTACCAGGCTGATCTGCAAACCTTCCGCGAATACCTTGGCGAGGGCTGGACTGCCAGCCTGGAGAGCGACCCGGTAACCAAGCTGCTGGAGGTTGGCGCCTACCGGAAACTGCTCAATCGGGCCCGTGTCAACGATGCGGCCAAAGCGCTGCTTCTGGCCTATGCCCAAGGCACTGACCTGGACCAGTTGGCAGCGAATGTCGGCCTGCAGCGTCTGGTTATTCAGGCCGAGGACCTCACTAGCGTGCCGCCCGCTGCTGCGCTGCTCGAATCGGACGATGCGCTGCGCGAGAGGGTGCAGCTGGTCTATGAAGGCCTGACCACCGCCGGCCCTCGCAACAGCTACATCTTGCATGCCCGCAACTCTTCGGGGCAGGTGGCTGACGCCACCGCCGAAAGCCCGTCGCCGGCCGTGGTGGATGTGACCGTACTGAGCCTGGAGGGTAACGGTACAGCCAGCGCCGAACTGCTCGCGCAAGTGGCGGCCTATCTCAATGACGACGATATCCGTCCGGTGGCCGATCGCCTCAATGTGCGCAGCGCCATGGTGCTGCCGTACCGCATTGATGCCGTGCTCTACATGGCTGATAGCGGCCCTGAGTATGAAGCGATCCTTGCCCAGTGCCAGCGCAGGCTCCAAGCCTGGGTGAACCCACGACGGCGCCTGGGGTTGGACGTATCCCGGTCGGGCATCGACGCACAATTGCATATCGACGGCGTGAGCCGGGTCGAGCTGACCGATTGGACCGACATCCGCCCTACCAAGGCGCAGGCCGCTTGGTGCACTGGCTTTACGCTCAAGCGGGGTGGTTGACATGCAGAGCCTGTTGCCGTTGAACCGCACACCACTGGAGCGGGCCATCGAAACCGCTGCCGACGAAGACCTTAGGGCCAGCCTGCGCCTGCTCTATAACCCCGACACCTGCCCATCCCACTTGCTCTACCAGTTGGCCTGGGCCTGGTCGGTGGACCGCTGGGAAGATAGCTGGAGCGAGGTGATCAAGCGCTCGGTAATCCGCTCGGCGTTCTTCGTCCATGCCCATAAAGGCACCTTGGGTGCGCTCAGGCGGGTGGTTGAGCCGTTTGGCTACCTGATCGAGGTGAAGGAGTGGTGGCAGGTTACACCGCCGGCGCCGGCAGGCACTTTCGCTTTGAAGATCGGCGTTACCGATGCCGGCATCAGCGAAAGCACCTACCAGGAGTTGTCGTCGCTGATCGACGACGCCCGGCCGGTCAGCCGCCACCTCACCGGCCTGGTCATCAGTCTTGAAAGCCGTGGCGCGCTTCATGTCGGCTGCGCCATCCAGGATGGCGACGAACTGGACATCTATCCGCCGGCGCCTCGTGACATTGAGGTTGTGGGCACCATCGGCCGCGGCGGCCGCGAACATACAATCGATACCTTGGACATTGCACATGGTTGACCAGACTTCTCAGTTCTACGCCATCCTTACTAACGTGGGCGCGGCGAAACAAGCAAACGCGGATGCTTTGGGCATCGCGTGGAAAATCACTCAAATGGGCGTAGGTGACGCCAACGGCACAGACCCGACTCCCAATGCCACTCAGACCAGCCTCATCAACGAATGGCGCCGTGCGCCGTTGAATCAGCTTAAGGTGGATGACAATAACAACGCGATCATCATTGCCGAGCAGGTCATCCCTGCTGACGTCGGCGGTAAGTGGATTCGTGAGATCGCGCTTTATGATGCCGATGGCGACATGGTTGCTGTGGCCAACTGCGCGCCGACCTATAAACCGTTGCTAAGCCAAGGCTCAGGACGTACCCAGGTGGTGCGAATGAACTTGGTGGTCAGCAGTGCTAGTAATGTGCAGCTGAAAATTGACCCGGCCGTAGTGCTGGCTACCCGAGAGTGGGTGACCGAGGAGTTGGCCAGGCAGGATTTCAAGCATTCGGTGCTGGCGGCGACTACCGCCAATATCCCGCTGAACGGGTTGCAGACGGTCGACGGGGTGGCGCTGACCGCCGGCGCACGGGTCTTGGTGAAGAACCAGACAATTGGTAAGGATAATGGTCTGTACCTTGTGGTGGCGGGCGGGCCCTGGGCACGCTGCAGCGACGCGGATACCAGCGCCAAGGTGACACCGGGCATGCTGGTGCTGGTCGAGCGCGGCGCGCTGAACGGCAACAGCGCTTGGCAGCTGCTGACCGATGCGCCGATTACCTTGGGCGTCACCGCCTTGGCCTATGAAATGGCATTTGGACGTAGTGGTGTAGCCGCTGGCACCTATCGCAGTGTGTCGGTAGATGCCTACGGCCGGGTAACCGCAGCGACCAGCCCGAGCACGGTGGTGGGTTATGGCCTGACAGACGTGTACACAAAGACCCAGGTTGACACAGCTGTGGCGGTTAAGGCGCCGCTGGCTAGTCCGACGTTCACTGGCGTGCCAGCGGCACCTACTGCTGCGACCGGAACCGATACTACGCAATTGGCTAACACCTCTTTCGTGCACGCAGCCATTACAGCGGCCGGGCCGGTGTTCAATAATTCTGATGATGTCACCGACTGGAATGCGGTTATCGCCTCCGGATGGAATCCGAAAATTCTAGGCCGTAACAACGCCAACTCCCCAGGCCAGGAAGTGTCGTACTGGTACTGCCTAGTACTGTCCTACGGCGGGGGCAGCATCACCCAGGTAGCATTTCCCTACGGGGCGGGAACCCTCAACGGTGGAATCAAAACTCGTAGCCGCTACCAAGGCACATGGAATGACTGGGTTACTCCGTATACCAATACGAACGTTGCATCGGTCATCAAGAGCCTAATGGCTGCTACCACTTCAGCAGCAGCACTTGCCGCTATTGGCGCCGCGCCGGTGGTCAGCCCTGTGTTCACGGGCGTTGCAGCTGCACCTACTTCAGATCAATTCGATAGCACGACCAAAATCGCTACTACTGAGTTCGTGCAGCGAGCTATAGGCGGTTACCAAAATGGCTACGCCTATACGACGGCTGGCCAAACAATTACTGCTTCGCGTGTGAATTGTCTAATCAACTTGAATACGGCGGCGTCCAACATCACGCTCCCACTACTTTCCAGTGTGCCTATTGGTTCGAAGGTTTATATCCGTGCAAGTAATACCGCCACTATCAAAGCCCAAGGCACAGACGTGATTTATGTCAATACCGCAAAGACCACTGAGTCGTGGGTGGAAGTTGGTCGCAACAGCAATATCACCCTGATTTCTGCAGGTGCCATATGGTTCATAGCTGGCAACGCCTCGCTGACTCATGACACGAGCTTATTCGGCGTACTTAAAGGCAGCAATGGCTATCAAAAGCTGCCTAGCGGACTGATTTTGCAGTGGTGTAACGGCCAGATCGCTGCCGCTCAGGGCTCGGCCCGCATCACCCTCCCCGAAACGTACACGACAAGCCTTGTCGCCTACTCCTTGGGTACCGCTAATGCAGGCCACTGGGTTACCGGGCAGAACGCAAGTACTAGCGGTATAGACGTCATCGCCCGGACAGTGAGCGGGGGAAGCATCATTGTTCCCTCCGGCATTGTTGGATACACCTCAATCTTCATCGGGTACTGATCTATGACTGTTCAATTCTTCGCCTCTAAAAGCACCAGAGGGTTTTACAGCTCTGATTCAGCCAGCAGCATTCCAGTCGATGCCGTGGAAATCACAGAAGCATACCGAAATCAATTGCTCGAAGGTGAGCGAGCAGGGAGGGTGATTGTCTGGGGGGACAGCGAGCCTTTCCTGGAGGACCCACCGCCTCCAACCGGGGAGGAGCTGGCGGTGGTTGAGCGCCGCTGGCGCGATATGCAATTGCTGGCTACTGACGGGATTGTGGCGCGTCATCGTGATGAACGTGATATCGGCGGACCCACTACCCTGAACACTGCCCAGTTTTCGGAACTTCTGGAGTACCGGCAAGACCTGCGCAACTGGCCTCAGGCTGATGCGTTTCCTCTCTGCATGCGAGGCCGACCGCCGGCGCCTGAGTGGATTGCTCAGTTGACCAATGACGCCCCCGCCTGAAGGGGCGTTTTCTTTTCCGCTGTACCACATGGCCCTGCACTGCGGGGCCTTTTCACATCTGGAGTAAACATGGCTGGATTCTTTCATGGCGTTACCGTAACTAACATCGACACAGGCGCGCGCACTATCGCCTTGCCGTCCTCCTCGATCATCGGCCTTGTCGATACCTTCACCGAGAGTGCTGATGCCACGGCGAAGGCCAACGATCTCGTACTGATCACCAGCGAACGCGAAGCTGTCGCCGCCTTCGGTGAAAACGCGGCCATTACCCAGGCCTGCCGCGCCGTATATTCCCGAGCGAAGGCGGTCATCGTCGCCTGTGGTGTGCTCAAGCTCGAAGATCCCGCCGAGCAGACTTCGGCGATCATCGGGACCGTGCAGGCTGACGGGAAACGCACTGGCCTGCAGGCGCTGCTCGACGGCAAGAGCCGTTACAACGCTCAACCACGGTTGCTGGTGGCGCCACGCCACAGTGCGACCCTGGCCGTGGGCACCGCACTGGTAGCCCTGGCCGACAAGCTGCGCGGTATTGCCATCATCGACGGCCCTAATACCACCGATGAGGCGGCCATCGACTACGCCAAGAACTTCGGCGCCAAGCGTGCCTTTTTGGTCGACCCAGGTGTGCAGTACTGGGACAACGTCGAGCAAGCCACTGTCAATGGGCCGGGGTCGGCCTGGGGCGCCGGCTTGTTTGCCTGGACCGACAGTGAATACGGCTTTTGGGCGTCCCCATCGAACAAGGAGTTCGTCGGTATCAGCGGTACAACGCGCCCGGTGGAGTTCCTCGACGGCGATGACAGCTGCCGAGCCAACCTGCTGAACAACGCCAACATCGTCACCATCATCCGGGACGACGGCTTCCGCCTGTGGGGCAATCGCACCCTGTCGAGCGACCCGAAATGGGCCTTCGTCACCCGTGTACGAACCATGGATATCGTCATGGACGCAATCCTTTACGGGCATAAGTGGGCGGTCGACCGCTCCATTACTGCGACCTACGTCAAGGACGTCACCGAAGGTCTACAGGCTTTCATGCGCGATCTGAAGAACCAAGGCGCGATCATCAACTTCGAGGTTTTCGCTGACCCGGAGCTGAACACCTCCAGCCAGCTGGAGCAGGGCAAGGTGTACTGGAACATCCGCTTCACCGACGTGCCGCCTGCTGAAAACCCCAATTTCCGCGTTGAAGTCACTAACCAGTGGCTGACCGAAGTCCTCGATTCCGCCGCTTAAGGAGCGCACTTTCATGGCAATGATCCCCGAAACCCTGGCCAACCTGAACCTGTTTGTCGACGGTGTCAGCTTCCAGGGCGATGTTCCCAGCCTGACCCTGCCCAAACTCACGCTGAAGATGGAAGAGTACCGTCCTGGTGGCATGGACATGCCCGTCGAGATGGACCTTGGCATGGAGAAGCAGGAAGCCGCCTTCACCACGACCGGCGTGCGCCGTGAGGCGTTGAGGTTCTTTGGCCTTGCCGATGGCAGCGGCTTCAATGGCACGTTCCGCGGCGCCTTCAAGGGCCTCAAGGGCAAGATTACCCCAGTGGTGGTCACACTGCGTGGCTCGCTCAAGGAGATCGACATGGGCGACTGGAAGTCCGGCGACAAGGCCGAGATCAAGCACAGTGTCGGCCTGACCTACTACAAGCTCGAAGTCGATGGCCGCCTGGTTTATGAGATCGACGCGCTGGGCATGAAGCGTGTGATCGACGGCGTCGACCAACTGGCCGCTCAGCGCGCTGCGTTGGGCCTGTAGGGAGGTGATCATGGCTCTAGCAAAAAAAACTCCGCAATGGCTGACTCTGAGCGCCGAGCGCGTCACCGTCCGCCTCTCCCGCGCCAGCGAGGTCAATGGCGTGCAGGTCGACAGCCTGTCACTCCGGGCACCGACCGTACGTGATATCCGCAATGCCCAGACCGGGGGGACCGCTGACGAGGAGCAGCGCGAACTGAACCTGTTCGCATCGCTGGCAGAGGTAGGCATCAATGACCTTGAGGGGCTTGCGCTCAAGGACTACAGCCGCCTGCAGGCGGGGTACTTTCGCCTGGTGCAGGACGACGAATTTTGACCCGGCCCGGCAGAAGGTCGCCGCCCGGCGGCTGGCCAAGGAGCTGAACTTTCCAGCGAGCGAAATCATGACCATGTCGTACAGCGACATGGTCTGGTGGCTCACGGAGTGAAAGGAGAAAAGCATGGCGAACAACTCAGCGGCAACAGATGCGTCGCAACAGCCACTCTCTGACCCTGAGCACGACCGGATCAACCTTGCGCAGGTATTCAGTCATCAAAACCGAATACTTGGGCGCGTTGTGCGGTCGCTGAGGCAAGGGGCACCAGTGAGCGAGGACGCCGAATCGTCTATCGTGCCCATGGTCGAGGTTGTAGATGGTGCGGGCGCAGATACCTTGGAGCAGAACAGTAAAGGCCGGGCGAGCCCTGTTGCCGGGCCTTTCTCGATAGGTGAAGCCTCCAGGAGGCGACCACCACTTGTCGAACATGATGATTACCCCCTGGGCGCCGATGCTACACCTTCGACCGAGCCAGGCCATGGCTCTCGGCAACGCGGTTCACAAACATTGGTCGCCGCAAAGGCGGCGGCTCGGGACGTGAGGCTGGGTGCGCTACTGAAGGTAGGTTCCACCGCAGCTACTGCTTCGACTGCTCAAGAATGGGGTGAAGGGCTGGGAGGTGCGACTGGAGGCTTTGCAGGAAGTGTGCTAGGTGCAGCCTTGAGCAAGTACGCCGGCAGAAATGCCGAATATGGCAAGGTGGTGGGGGGCTTCTTTGGCGAAAAAGTGGGGGCGGCGCTTGGTAAGCGTGTTGCTCCTCACTCCGAACCGGGGGTACTAGGAGAGGTTGCTGCGCCTACCACGACCGCCCCATCGACGGAAGCTGAAACCTCGCAGAGTTCACTCGGGCAAGGCATGCTGACTGGTGTGAGCATTGGCTCCATTGCGCGCGCTCATCAGTCCGGTAAACAGTCTTCAGCGATGAACTGGAATAGGCTGAAGGGCTGGTTGGGCAAAGGCAGCCCCGCAGCCAATGATCCTTATCCTCTCGGGGCAGATGCAGGCCCTTCTCCTACAGAGATCGGTAAACGTGCGCCGCCTTGGAGGACGGTTGGCGAAGTCTTCAAGGAGGAAGGCAAGAGTGTTTTGCTGGAAGCGGCCCTGAAGGCAGGACACACCTACGCGACTGCCAAGACAGCAGAGGAGGCTTGGGCCGGCTACGGCGGTGCTATTGGAGGACTGGGCGGTTCAGTTGCAGGGGCAGTGGTGCTCAAAAGGATCTTGCCTTTTGTAAGCCCGTCAGTGGGTACCACGCTTGGGGGGGAGGTCGGTGACAAGGCCGGTACCGCGCTTGGCGGTTGGCTCGCGCGGAAACTGTCCAAGGACGAGCCCCATCCACCTGCAAGTACTCCCTTGCCAGCCGTTTCTCTTCTGGCTTCGCCCAAGCCGCTCGTCACGCCAATTCCGACCAACGAGTTGTTTGGCCTTCAGCTAGGTACGGTAACTGTCAAACGCCTGTTGTCGACGCCGGAACTGGCGCGACAAAAGTGGGTGGCTAAGCGCTCTTTGCCGCAGGTGTCACTGCTGGACACGCCCAAGCATTCGCTCACCCCCCTGCCTCAGACGGCGTTTCTTGAAGACCAGGTCGGTACCCGGATCACCAGGCACCTGCTGGCACACCCCGCTGCGGCTCAGCCCAGGGCAGTCCAGCCGCAGCGGCCGGCGCCAGTGTCGCTGCTCCGGCCTGCCTCACCCGAGGCGTTGAATGAAGCAGCAGGCGATCGTCTATTCCCCTTGCGCGTACCCCCGGCGGCACCCGCACTTCCAGACCCTGACGGTCCCTTGCCCCCTCAGGCCAAACAGTCTCCGCCGATCGCTCAACATTACACCTTCAACGCCAACCTGCCGGTAACGATCAACGGCTGCCTCGACGATCCGGCCGTCCTGCAACGGTTGGAGGCGATGGTGCAACGCACGCTACAGGAGCTGATCAGCCGCAAGGCGGCTACGCAGCTTTCTGATCCCATCTACGCGTGAGGATATTTCATGACCTATCTGGAACAGCTCCAAGGCGCCTTGCATGCGCTGGTCAAGGCAGGCGAGGAGGGGCGTCGACGTGCCGACGCCATGCTCGAACCGATGGCCCAGGCGGTCGACCATGCCAAGGAGGCAGCCGCTGAACTCGAAGCTCTGCCATGGATCGGCCCGGAGATAGGCAAACGCCTGCAACGTACGATGCGCGCCATCGACTCTGCCAAGCAGCGTGTTGACATGGTGATCGCCAAGTACAACCAGTCCTTCGAGGTGGTGCGCAAGGTGCGTGATCGCGTCAATGCCTTCGCCGAGCATCTGGGCAAGGCGGGTACGGCAATCCGCCGCGTGATTGGCGATGTGCGGGCGCTGGCCAGCGGCGTGCTGTCGACTTTTGGCTTGGTACCTCAGGCCACTCCTGCGGCAGAGGCGATCACACCGTTTGCGCATCTGCTGGTGCTGCAGCCATTGAAGGCAAACGCGCCACCGTACTATTTCAACCTCGATACCGCCGCCTTCGACCAGTTGCGCCGGCAAACCCGTTTCCGCTGGGCTGCCCAGGAGCGCCTGGCCCGTGCCACCGCGCAGCAAGCGGTCAGCCTGGGCGAAGAAACCATCAGCATCCGTGGCGCCATCTTCCCCGGTTTCAAGGGGGGCGTGGGGCAGTTGCAGGCGCTGCGAAGCATCGGCCGTCAGCTTTTGCCATTGTCGTTGACCACAGGCTACGGCGAAGTGCTCGGCACTTGGTGCATGACCAGCATCGAAGAAGAGCAGGGCGCCTTTCTGGCCGGTGGCATTCCTCGCAAACAAGGCTTTTCACTGGAGTTCGTGAGTTATGGACAAGACTTGCAAAACATCTGAAGGAGATGTGCTCGACACCCTCTGCCACCACTATTACGGGCACCTCAATGGCAGCGTGGAGGCGGTGCTGCAAGCCAATCAGGGGTTGGCAGACGAGGCCCAGCCGTTTCGCAGCGGGGTGATGATTCGCTTGCCAACGTTGACGCTGGCGCCGGCCAACGTCGTACAGCTCTGGGACTGAGGCCATGCAACCGCAATTTCGCATCCAGGCCGATGGCCAGGACATTACTTCGTTGATCAATGATCGTCTGTTGCTATTGCGCACCACTGACAAGCCTGGGTTGGAGTCGGACGACTTCGAGTTACGCATCGATGCGCGAGACGGCACCGTGGCGTTGCTTGCCCGTGGCGCGGTGATTGAGGTGCATATGGGCTACGCCGGTCAACCGCTGACCCGGTTGGGGCGTTACACCGTCGATGAGGTGGAGCTGTTCGGTCCACCGGACACCCTGTTGATTCGCGGTAAGGCAAGTGACTTGAGCGGCAGCGGCAGAACCGTGCGCAGTGGCAGTTGGGAGGTAGTGACGCTGCAACGCATAGTCGCCGAGATTGGAGTGCGTAATGGCTGGCAGGCGATCTGCCCGGTGCTTATTCAGGTACCGCGCGTCGACCAGTACAACGAATCGGATTTCAACTTCATCACCCGCCTGGCCCGCCAGTATGACTGCACCGCCAAACTGGCCAACAGCCAGTTGCTGGTGCTGCCACGCCAGGCGGGGCGCAGCGCCAGTGGCAAGCCCCTGGACGTGGTCGGCATCGCCCATCACCAGGTCAGCCAGTGGCATTTGCGGCTGGACGACAAGGCGGGGCGCCAGGCTGTGCGTACTCGCCATCAGGATACTGCCAGTGGTGAATCGAAGACCCTCGAACTGGTCAATGCCGAGGCTGGAGGCGCCCAGCGGCCGGTGCATACGGACCGACACCTTTACCCCAACCGTGCTGCAGCCGAACAGGCGGCCAGGGCGCGGCTAGCCAGTTTCAATCGCGAAAGCGCCAGTGTGCGCCTGGATCTGCCTGGGCGCACCGACCTGTTTGCCGAGCGCAGCATCGATTTGCATGGCTTTGTCGAGGGTATGAACGGGCAGTATCAGATCGACTCGGTGGAGCAGGTATTCACCCTGTCGGGCTGGCGTACAACCGTACAGGGGAATGGTGGCAAGGCAGGCAAGTTGAAGGCCAGAGGCCCCGCCCCGCGTCGTGAGGCAGTGACCAAGGCCTGAGGAATGAACCACGCAAGGAGGTCAGATATGCTTACAGAAGCGCAATTGCTACAGATTTTGCCCAACGCCCGTTATGTCGCAGGTGTTTTTCTTCCTGCGCTGAACATCACCCTGCCACGGTGGGAGATCGATAACCCCAAGCGGTTGGCTGCGTTCATCGCCCAGGTCGGCCATGAGTCCAGCCAGTTACGTTATGTGAAGGAACTGGGCAGCAATAGCTACCTGGCCCGTTACGACACTGGAAGCGTGGCCCGGCGCCTGGGCAATACACCGCAGGAGGACGGCGACGGCCAGTTTTATTGTGGACGGGGCCTGATCCAGGTGACCGGTCGCAGCAACTACCAGGCCTGTAGTCGGGCATTGTTCAACGACGAGCGTCTGCTAGCCCAGCCGCAACTGCTGGAGCAGCCGCGCTGGGCGTGTGAGTCAGCGGCGTGGTTCTGGCATTCCCGGGGGTTGAATGGGTTGGCGGACCTGGGCGAGTTCAACCGTATCACGCGCCATATAAATGGTGGGTTGAACGGGCTGGAGGATCGCTTGAAGCTCTGGGCGCGGGCGCGTGAGGTGCTGTGTTGAGTCGACTGCGCTTGGGGCTAAGTGTACTTTTGATTCTGTTGTACACAGCGTTGGTATGGCAGACCCAGAACTGGCGCTATGGCCGGCTGTTGGCGCAGCAGGCGCAAGCCCAAGCCGTGGCGATGGCGACCAGGGTGCTTGAGGTGCGCGAGCAAAACCAGCGCCTGGAGCGGCAGTTGCATGAGAGTGAAACCCGTCATTACCAGGAGTTGAGCAATGCGCAACAGTCCCAGGCTCGCCTGCGTGATCGCCTGGCTACTGCCGATGTGCGGTTGTCAGCCTTGGTCGAGCGCGACGCCGCTTGTGCCGCAGTGCCTACCGCCGCCGGCGCCGGCGGCGTGGATCATGCATCCGTACGCGCCCGCCTTGAGCCGGCGCATGCTGCACGAATTATCGCCATCACCGATGAAGGCGACCGAGGATTGATGGCGTTGCGGGCTTGCCAGGATTATGTGCGGGGATTGCTGCGCTGAGCGGAGGCATGAAGTAGCAACGACTATCCCGATCAACCACCTCAAATGCTAGGGTGTCGCTCAGCCTCTTCCAGGAGTTGCCCATGGACCCGATTACCGTTCTCTCCGCCCGGCTGGGCGAACACCTGCGCCGCTTCAGCGCCCAGGTCACCACCGCCGAATCCTGCACCGGCGGCGGCATCGCCGAAGCCATTACCCGCGTACCTGGCAGCTCCGCCTGGTTCGAGGCCGGCTATGTCACCTACTCCAACGCTCAGAAGACTCGCCAGCTTGGGGTCCCCGAACCTTTGTTCGCCCAAGTCGGTGCAGTCAGCCAGGAAGTGGTCGAAGCCATGGTTCGCGGCGCCCAGGCGGCCAGCGGTGCGCGTTTCGCCGTGGCAGTCAGTGGCGTGGCCGGGCCCGATGGTGGCTCGCCGGCCAAACCGGTTGGCACCGTGTGGCTGGCATGGGCCGATGGTAGTCACGTGAGCAGTGAGCGTCGCCACTTCGACGGCGACCGCGAAGCAGTGCGCCGACAGACGGTAATCGCTGCGTTAGACGGCTTGTTACAGCTTGGTGCCGAGTAAATCGACGACAGGGGTTTGCTCAAACGCTTCCCTGTGGAATAATACTGGCTACTTATACAGGTATTCCGGCCATCAGGGCCAAGTCGAACACGTGAGGATTTCAATGGACGACAACAAGAAGCGCGCCTTGGCTGCGGCCCTGGGTCAGATCGAACGCCAATTCGGCAAAGGCGCGGTCATGCGCATGGGCGATCACGAGCGTACCGGCATTCCGGCCATTTCTACCGGCTCCCTGGGCCTGGACATCGCTCTGGGCATCGGCGGCCTGCCAAAAGGCCGTATCGTCGAGATCTATGGCCCGGAGTCTTCGGGTAAAACCACGCTGACCCTGTCGGTCATCGCCGAAGCCCAGAAAAGCGGCGCCACCTGCGCCTTCGTCGACGCCGAGCACGCTCTCGACCCTGAGTACGCCGGCAAACTGGGCGTCAACGTCGACGACCTGCTGGTTTCGCAGCCGGATACCGGCGAGCAGGCACTGGAAATCACCGACATGCTGGTGCGTTCCAATGCCGTTGACGTAATCATCGTCGACTCCGTGGCCGCCCTGGTGCCCAAGGCAGAAATCGAAGGCGAGATGGGTGACATGCACGTTGGCCTCCAGGCCCGTCTGATGTCCCAGGCGCTGCGCAAGATCACCGGTAACATCAAGAACGCCAACTGCCTGGTCATCTTCATCAACCAGATCCGTATGAAGATCGGTGTGATGTTCGGTAGCCCGGAAACCACCACCGGTGGTAACGCCCTGAAGTTCTACGCCTCGGTGCGCCTGGATATCCGTCGTACTGGTGCAGTCAAGGAAGGCGACGAAGTCGTCGGCAGCGAAACCCGCGTCAAGATCGTCAAGAACAAGGTCTCGCCGCCGTTCCGTCAGGCTGAGTTCCAGATTCTTTACGGTAAGGGTATCTACCGTAACGGCGAAATCATTGACTTGGGTGTCTCCCAAGGGTTGGTCGAGAAGTCTGGTGCCTGGTATGCCTATCAGGGCAACAAGATCGGCCAAGGCAAGGCTAACGCGGCCAAGTACCTGCAAGAGAACCCGGCCATTGGTGCCGAGATCGAGAAGCAGATTCGTGAGAAGCTGCTCAAGGCGGGTGTTGTTGCCGAAGCAGGCAAGGCTGCTGCAGCTGATGCCAAAGCCGACGACGTGGCTGACGCCGACGCCGGTTATTGATAGCTGCTTGGCCGATCATGTCCGTCGTACTCGACACCCCCGTCGCCGTTCGGCGGACAGCCATGGACCTGCTTGCGCGCCGCGAGCATGGTCGCGTTGAGCTGACGCGCAAACTACGTCAGCGCGGCGCTACGGATGAGTTGATCGAGCTCGCGCTCGATCGGCTCGCCGAAGAAGGGCTGCTCAGCGAGGCTCGCTATCTCGAAAGCTTCATCAGGTATCGTTCCAATGCGGGCTATGGCCCAGCGCGTATTCGCGAGGAGCTTGGCCAGCGTGGCCTGAACCGTGGCGATGTCGACCAGGCACTGCGTGACTGCGGTGTGAACTGGGCTGAGCGGTTACAGGATGCCTGGCAGCGCAAATATGCCGGGCAACGTCCGCATGACCCCCGCAGCCGTGCCCAGCAGACCCGGTTTCTCGCTTACCGTGGGTTTCCCATGGACATGATTGGCCGCCTGCTCAGCGGCCGAGACTTGGACGACTACTGATTTAGCAGCCACATTGCAGGCGCACTCAGCTTACCTTCAACGCCTCCCGCGCCCGCTGCGTGGTATGCATCGGCTGCGGCTTTGCCCAGTTCTCCGACAGGTTGATGAAATCCACCAGCTCACGCAGACGCCCTTGATTACGCCCATTGAAGGCAAAGGTCAGGCGGGTCAGATGGTTGTAGTTGCCTTCTTCATGCTCCGCGCCACTGTCGGCATGTTGATGGTACCTACCGCTCAGTCGTAAATCGGCAAAGGCTTCCTGAATCTCATGCAGTGCCGCGTCGCTGAGCCGATGGTGCATGCGGATCACAAACTGATTCTTCAGCCAGCGGCTGGAGTGGTAGTTGCTGTAGAACTGGTTGATTTCCTCCACTGCCTCGTCGGCACTGTGTACCAGGCGTACCAGCTTGAGGTCACTGGGCAGGATGTAGCGGTTTTCTTCCAGTTGCCTGCTGATGAAGTCCAGGCAGTCGCGCCAGAAGCTGCCACCTGGTGAGTCCAGCAGGACCACCGGCACCAGTGGGCTCTTGCCAGTCTGAATCAGCGTCAGTACTTCCAGTGCCTCATCGAGTGTGCCGAAACCTCCCGGGCAAAGGACCAAGGCGTCGGCTTCCTTGACGAAGAACAGCTTGCGAATGAAGAAAAAGTGGAAGGGCAGCAGCTTGTCAGTGCCGTCAACTGTTGGGTTGGCGTGCTGTTCGAAAGGGAGGGTGATGTTGAAGCCCAGGCTATGATCGCTACCCGCGCCTTCGTGCGCTGCGGCCATGATGCCGCCGCCTGCGCCGGTAATGACCATGAGGTCGGAGCGGGCCAGTGTGGCACCCAGTTCGCGTGCCAAGGCATACATCGGGTGTTCCAGCGGGGTGCGCGCCGAGCCGAAAACGGTGACCTTGCGCCGGCCCTTGTAGCGTTGCAGGCTGCGGAAGGAGTGGTCCAGCTCGCGGAGGGCCTGCAAGGTGATCTTGGCACTCCAGCGATCGGTGTCGTCGTGGGCCATGCGCAAGATGGTCAGCATCATGTCACGGTACAGTGGCAGGTTGGGGCTGTCCGGTGCGACCAGTTGCAGTTGTTCATCGAGTTTACTCAGGTCGATACCACTGTCCCTGAAGTGATTGAACAGATACTCATTGGGTTGGTAAGGCATTCAACGTCTCCTTCTGCAGCAAAACCTCTGACCGAGCTGATGGCTGGGCTCGGCCGCGACACTACGTGCGTCGCTGGCTGCTCTGGCTCGAGTGTGCGTCCCGAGCATTGCAGTAGGCCTTCAAGGCCCTGATGCAGATGCGTAATTCATCTTGTCGTTTTTGTGCGCTTCGCTATCAATCTAGACCCTCGCGCCACTTCATGCAGGCACTATCACCTAGGCCACTCGTCGGCACGCGGCCATTGATGGCAAGGGTTTGGTTAACTGGAGAAGCGAAACGTGTCGATGCGGGAGGTGGCGGTATGCATCGCTTGGTCATCGAGGTAGACCGGCAGCTATATCAGCAGCTGGAACATGCGGCACAGGTTCATCATGTGAGCCTGGAGGCGGAGTGCCGGCGGCGGTTGGCTGCGTTGGAATGCCAGTCACCTTACCTGCAGGCGCTTCTGGCAGAGATGCGCGCCGAGGAAGAGCCGCGGCGCGCGGAGGATGAGCGGGTCAGTTGATTACTTCTTCTTGTTTCCGGCAGTGCAGCTGGCAGCGTCAAAGGCCTGGTCCATGACCGGTTGGTTGGTCTTGTAGACGGTGAAGCGATAGACCATCACGGCGCCTTTTGACATCAGGTTGCGGTAACCACTGTTCCGGCAGACGCTGTCACCCAGCTGGCTGCGCACTTGCTCTGCGTTTTGCTGCATGCGTGCGGCGTGCTCGGCGCGCACGCTCAGGTGGTTCACCAGTGCCTTGCCCTCGACGGTATAGCCCTGGTCGAGGATATCTTCGTTGATGGCTCGAGGGGTGCCGACGCTGCTTTCCTTGGCGACCTTTTCCAGCATCTTGTTCAGCTCGAACTCCTGCTTGGAGGCCGCCTGGGCTGCCAGTGGCAGGGTGAGCAACAGGCTCAGGGTCGGGACGATAAGACGCAGCATGAATCTCTCCTGGTTCGGTGACTGGCGCTTCGACATGCGCAGACGGCTGGTGTTCCATGAAGCCCGCAGAATCGCGGGCAGGCTCGCGGCCACCAAAACGCTGATTATAAAGGACCAGCCCGTCCAGCTGCACTGCAAATGACGCCCGCTCTGATAGACTGGCGCTTTGTTTTCATCGAGTTATCGCAGTGTCCAGTCACAACCTGTCCCGAGGCTTGCCAGCATGAGCCATGCGGTAGCGCGCCTGCGCGCCGAACGGCTGGCCCGCAGCATCAAGCCGTTCATTGCTCGTGGTTCACGTGCCGAACGCTGCCCTGACTGTCGGGTTATCGCCACCCATTGCCTGTGTGCCTGGAAGCCAAAGGTGCACGCCGACTCTGGTGTATGCCTGGTGATGCATGATACAGAGCCATTGAAACCGACCAACACCGGCTGGCTGATCGCCGACCTTATCGAAGATACCTCTGCCTTCGGCTGGTTGCGAACGTCGGTGGACGAACGCTTGTTGACCTTGCTGGCAGATCCACAGTGGCAGCCGTACATCGTCTTCCCTGGCGAATTCGTCGCCCAGGAGCGGGTGGTCAGCGAGGTCGTGCGTGAGCCGGGCAAACGCCCGCTGTTCATCCTGCTGGATGCCACCTGGACCGAAGCCCGCAAGATGTTCCGCAAGAGCCCTTATCTTGACCGCTTCCCGGTGCTGAGCCTGCAAGCTGAGCAGATGTCGCGCTATCGCCTGCGCCGCTCCAAGCGCGATGATCATTTCTGCACTGCGGAAGTTGCTGCCATGTGCTTGGACCTTGCGGGTGACAACCAAGCCTCCCAAGCACTGGATGCGTATCTGGATGTGTTCAGCCTGCACTATCTCAGTGGCAAGCGTCGTCTGCCTTTGGACGAGCAGGACGCTACCCACCAGCGTTTGCATACCTTCCTATAGTCCAAGGGGCACAACCCCCACTTTGGTTCATAATGACGGGGCTGGCGGCCAGGATGAAGCGAGGCGGCAGGGCGAGTGGTTTGACCTGCCCGGCCGTGCTCGGCACCTTGGCGCCGATTCCCCGCCGGGCGCTATTCCTCCGCCGCTGCGCCTGGCACAGAACAGGATCCTTAGATCGATGGCCATGTACGAAATCCTGATTGCCGATGACCACCCGCTGTTTCGTAGCGCTCTGCGCCAGGCCGTCACCCTTGGCCTGGGCGCGGATGTGCGCCTGGTCGAGGTGGCGAGCATCGCCGAGCTGGAAAGCCGACTGAGCGAAAAAGCCGACTGGGACCTGGTCCTGCTGGACCTGAACATGCCGGGCGCCTACGGTTTCTCCGGGCTGGTCCTGCTCCGTGGTCAGTACCCCCAGATCCCGGTGGTTATGGTCTCTGCCCAGGAAGAGGCTGCCGTTGTAGTCAAGTCCCGTGAGTTCGGGGCCAGTGGTTTCATTCCAAAGTCCAGTGGGCTGGAAGTGATTCAGGATGCAGTGAGGAAGGTGCTCGATGGCGACGTCTGGTGGCCGCCTCAGGCATTTGAAAGGGTCGATGTCTCGGCCGAGGCCAAAGCCGCCAGCGAAGGCCTGGCCAGTCTCACGCCACAGCAGTTTCGCGTGCTGACCATGGTCTGCGAGGGCTTGCTGAACAAACAGATCGCCTATGAGCTGAATGTGTCGGAAGCGACCATCAAGGCCCATGTGACGGCCATTTTCCGCAAGCTGGGTGTACGCACTCGTACCCAGGCGGCCTTGTTGCTGCAACAACTTGAATCCGTTGCGAGCAGCTAAATGCTTGCCGCTTCACGCTTTTTTGACTCGTTTTGAACTAGTCTGCTGGCCTTTCATCGGTGAAGTGACGCACATGTCGCCATTCAAAGGCCAGACCGGCCTCAAACGTATCTTCAACGCCGCCGGCTATTCGCTGGACGGCCTGCGCGCCGCCTTCAAGGGCGAGGCTGCTTTCCGTCAACTGGTACTGCTCAATGTGCTGCTGATCCCGATTGCCTTTTGGCTGCCGGTAAGCCGCGCAGAGCGGGCCATCATGATTGCCGTGTGCCTGCTCGGGCTGATCGTCGAACTGTTCAACTCGGCGGTGGAGGCGGCCATCGACCGCATTTCGCTGGAGCGCCATCCGCTATCGAAAAACGCCAAGGACATGGGCAGTGCTGCGCAATTCGTAGCACTGACCATGGTGGCGGCGGTCTGGGGCGTTATCCTGCTCTAAGCGATCGGTGGCAAGACGATCTCGTCACTGCGCGTAAACCCTGCGGTGAAGCTGCGGCACAACTCGAGAAACTCGCGCATGGCCGAGGTCTGGTATTTCTGTTTGTGCCAGATGAAGTAGAACTGGCGCATCAGGTCCAGCTCCGGGGTTTCGACCGGCACCAAGCTGCCGCGCCGGAAGGCATCGCGCAGGGCCAGGCGCGATATGCAGCCAATGCCCAGGCCTGATTCCACGGCACGCTTGATCGCTTCGGTATGCTCGAGCTCCAGGCGTATGTTCAGGTTGGCGCGATGATGCCGCATGGCCTGATCGAATGTCAGGCGGGTGCCGGAGCCTTGTTCGCGAAGAATCCAGGCTTCCTGGGACAGGCTTTCGATATCTGCGCGGCCCACCTTGGCCAGCGGGTGTTGCGGCGCGCAGAACACCACCAGCTCATCCTCAACCCAAGGCTGTACCTCCAGGTCCGGATGGTTGCAGTCGCCTTCGATCAGACCCAGATCAATTTCGTATTGTGCAACCTGGTGCACGATATGGGCTGTGTTCTGCACGTGCAGCTTGACCTGGCTTTCCGGGTGTACCTGCATGAAGCTGCCGATCAGCAAGGTGGCCAGGTAGTTGCCAATGGTCAGTGTGGCGCCGACTGCCAGTGAGCCAAAACCGGACTTGCCGTTGAGCAGGTCTTCTATCTCCTTGGCCTGGTCGAGCAGCGCAACCGCTTGCGGCAGCAGCTGATGCCCCAAGGCGTTGAGGGCCAGGCGTTTGCCTGCACGGTCGAACAACTGGCAGCTCGATTGCCGCTCCAGTTCAGTGATGGACGTGCTGGCAGCCGACTGCGACAGGGCCAGCACACTGGCGGCTCGAGAGACGCTCTGATGCTGGGCCACGGCGACGAATACCTGTAGCTGACGAAGTGTGAATCGCATATCTATATAACCGATAACACATATCTTGATAATTCAGTTAACAGATATTGTCGCTGCCCCTAAACTATCGCGCAACTGTGCGCTGTGCGCGCTGCGTTTTCTTCAGGAGCCCCATCGATGAGCAACATGAACCACGAACGTGTCCTCAGTGTGCATCACTGGAACGACACCCTGTTCAGCTTCAAGTGCACCCGCGACCCGGGCCTGCGCTTCGAGAACGGTCAGTTCGTGATGATCGGCCTGCAGCAGGACAGCGGCCGTCCGCTCATGCGCGCCTACTCCATCGCTTCACCCAACTGGGAAGAGCATCTGGAATTCTTCAGTATCAAGGTGCCGGACGGCCCGCTGACCTCCCAGCTGCAGCACCTGAAGGAAGGCGACGAGATCATTATCAGCAAGAAGCCTACCGGTACGCTGGTCCTCGACGACCTGAACCCGGGTAAGCACCTGTACCTGCTGAGCACCGGCACTGGCCTGGCGCCGTTCATGAGCGTCATTCAGGACCCGGAAACCTACGAGCGCTTCGAGAAAGTGATCCTGGTGCACGGTGTGCGCTACGTGAACGAAGTGGCGTATCGCGAGTTCATCACCGAACACCTGCCACAGAACGAGTTCTTCGGTGAGGCGGTGCGTGACAAGCTGATCTACTACCCGACCGTTACCCGCGAGCCGTTTGAGAACCAGGGCCGTCTGACCGACCTGATGCGCAGCGGCAAGCTGTTCAGCGACATCGGCCTGCCACCGATCAACCCGCAGGACGACCGCGCCATGATCTGTGGTAGCCCGAGCATGCTCGACGAGACCAGCGAAGTCCTCGACAGCTTCGGCCTGAAGATCTCCCCGCGCATGCGTGAGCCGGGTGACTACCTGATCGAGCGTGCCTTCGTCGAGAAGTAATCGACCGGGCAAAGACAGCGCAGGCTTGGCCTGATGCCAGTCAGTTAAGCGTTTTGGGGCCGCTTTGCGGCCCATCGCCGGCAAGCCAGCTCCTACCGGGACCGCGCGGTTCTTGATGCCTTTGCTGTACCTGTGGGAGCCGGCTTGCCGGCGATGGGCTGCGTAGCAGCCCTGATAACGCTAACTGACTGGCATTAAGGTAAGGCCTGCGTTTTTCATGCCTGTGCGACTGAGGTTGCCAGTGCTTTCAGGTTTCCGGCACGACCTCGAGCACCCGAATTACATCCGGCTGTGGGTAGTGCCATCTGACCTGCACATCCCAGAACTTCACCCCATACACCCGTTCCGGCGGCGGCACCTGGTAGGCCGGTCGCGGGTCCTGTGCCAGGCACTGCTCAATAAGCTCCACCAGTGGTTCGCCCAGGCGCAGGGCATGTTCGCGGGCCTGGGGCAGGGCGCTATCGCCCCAGTGCACGGCAATCGCGGCAGGCGCATCGCTGGCCATCAGGTTGCTCGCCCCGGCGATGCTGTCGGCATAGGGAACATACGGCTTGATATCCAGCACCGGCGTGCCATCGAGCAGATCGATGCCGGACAGCAGTAGCCGCCCCGGCTCCACACCCTCCAGGCGTACTACTGACTGGCCGATGCCATTGGGCCGATGGGTTGCTCGCGTGGCGAATACGCCCATGCTTTTGTTGCCGCCCAAGCGTGGTGGGCGCACTTTAAGGCGTGGCTTGTCTTCCAGGGCCTGATGGAACAGGAACAAAAGCCATACATGGCTGACCTGCTCCAGGCCCGCCACGGCCTCGCCCTGGTCGAACGGCGGCAGCAACTCCAGTACCCCGCGTGCAGCCGGCGCCAGCTGTGGCTGCCGCGGTATGGCGAACTTCTCCTTGAAGCAGGAGCGTACGATGCCGACAGGCGAAACCGTATGTTGCATCGCGAGTCAGCCGCGCTCGCGCAGGGCCAGGCCCTTGAGGAAGTTGCGCAGCAACTGGTCGCCGCAAGGGCGATAGTTGTCATGGCCCACTTTGCGGAACAACGCGCTGAGTTCGGGCTTGGAAACCGGGAAATCGACCGACTTGAGGATCACATGCAGGTCGTCTTCCTTGAGCTCAAAGGCTACGCGCAGCTTCTTGAGGATGGTGTTGTTGGTCACCGGCAGCTCTACAGGCTGTGGCGGACGGCTATCGTCCTTGCCGCGGCGATGGAAGACCAGGCCGTCGAGAAAGTGCGCCATGACCCGTTCGGGGCAGCGCACAAAACCGGGCTCGTCCTCTTTCTTCAGGTAGGTGGCGAGCACCACCGGATTAACCTCCAGGCCCGAGAGCGCGATGATCTCGGCCATCTTGGCGTCGTTCACCTTGAGCATGTAGCGCAGGCTGCGCAGTACATCGTTGTGGTTCATTGCTGCAAAATCCTGTTCAGATGCCACGCCTGGGCGTGGCGCATCGCTTAGAAACGTTCAGTGCCGGCCAGGTAACGCCAGTTGCCCACAGGCAGCTTGCCCATGGATACACCGCCCAGGCGAATACGGCGCATGCTGAGTATTTCCAGGCGCAGGTAGGCGCAGATCTCGGAGATCTGACCGGGTTGTGGGTTCTTCAGGGCCAGGCGCAGATGGGTCTCGTTCTGCCAGCTGGCCTTGGCCTTGGGTAGTTCCCGATCATTGCGCGTCGCACCGCGCGCCAGGCGCTCCAGCGCCTGTGGCGTGGTCTCGCCGCGCACTTCAATGATGTATTCTTGTTCCAGGCGACGCAGGTCGGCCTCGATCTTGCGGGTAACACGCCAATCCTGAGTGAACACCTGCAGGCCACTGGCACCGCGCTCCAGGGGCGCCGAGCAGGTCAGCCGGGTGAAGTGCCCGTGCAAAGCCCGCACGCCTTCGCGATGTGCTTCGCTGAGGCTGGCCATGTTCATGCTGGCGCGGGCCGTATCGATATCGACACCCGCAGGCTGGTTGAGCAGCAGGGTAACCGGGTCAAGCGCCTCGGCATTGGCGCCCGGCAACAGCTCGACAGCCTGGTGCTCGACCTTGAACTGAGGCTGCTCGACTACAACGCCATCGACCGTGACCCAGCCTCCTTCGATATACAGCTCTGCCTCTCGGCGTGAGCAGCCGAGCTGCTCGATTAGGCGTTTGGACAGGCGGACGGGTTCGGACATGGCGGGCAATTCGCAAGGCAGGGAAAGTCTTACATTGTACCTGCCCATTCGCTGTTGATGACGGGAATCTGTGCCAAACCCGCCATTTCGGAAGTATTGCACGGCATCCTGCGACAAAGTCCTAGGACGCTGTACGAATCAGCTTCATATGAAGCAATGGATAGGGCTGTCCCAAGCCGTCTGTTTCCGAGCGACCGGTCACTTCGAAGCCCTCGTGCAGGTAGAAGCCCAATGCTTGGGGGTTCTGTTCGTTGACGTCCAGGCATTGGGCGTTCAGTTCGCTGATGGCATAGCGTAGCAGGCGCTTGCCCACGCCTCGGCCACGGTATTGGGGCGCTACGAACAGCATGTCCATACGCCCATTGGCGACACCGGCAAAGCCGCAGATGCGCTGGCGGTCCTTGCAGCAGACCAGCATGACGGCGTCCAGGTACTTGCGTAGCACATGATCGCGCAGCAGCAGGATATAAGCGTCTGGCAGAAAGTCGTGGGTCGCGCGCACCGAGTCTTCCCAGACCTGAACCAGTTCCGGGTAATCACAAAGGTGGGGTGTTTGCAGCGTCAATGCCGAATGCATGCCGGTGTTCCTCGGTGGTCATTGAGGAAACCATAGATGCAAAAAGCCCCGCCAGTGGGGCGGGGCTCCTTCTAAGTGCGCAACCTCAAACAGGCTCGGCCCACATGTCATACTCGTCGGCATCGACCACCCGGCAACGGACCTTGTCGCCCGGCTTGAGGCCATGGTCGCCATCGATGAACACGCTGCCATCGATCTCAGGTGCATCGAAGAAGCTGCGGCCAACCGAGCCTTGCTCTTCGACTTCGTCGATCAGCACTTCGATTTCCTTGCCAATACGCAATTGCAGGCGTGCGCTGCTGATGGCCTGCTGGTGGGCCATGAAGCGGTCCCAGCGCTCCTGCTTGACGTCATCAGGCACTTCTTCCAGGCCCAGGTCGTTGGCAGGCGCGCCTTCGACTGGCGAGTACTGGAAGCAGCCGACGCGGTCGAGCTGGGCTTCTGTCAGCCAATCCAGCAGGTACTGGAAGTCTTCTTCGGTCTCGCCCGGGAAGCCGACGATGAAGGTCGAGCGGATCACCAGTTCCGGGCACTGCTCGCGCCAGTTCTTGATGCGCGCCAGGGTGCGGTCTTCGAAGGCAGGGCGCTTCATCGACTTTAGCACTTTGGGGCTGGCGTGCTGGAATGGAATATCCAGGTACGGCAGGATCTTGCCGGCGGCCATCAGCGGGATCACGTCGTCCACGTTCGGGTACGGATAGACGTAGTGCAGCCGCACCCAGGCGCCCAGGCTACTCAGCGCTTCGCACAGCTCGAGCATGCGGGTCTTGACCGGGCGGCCGTTCCAGAAATCGGTCTTGTACTTGACGTCGACGCCGTAGGCGCTGGTGTCCTGGGAGATCACCAGGATTTCCTTGACGCCGGCCTTGACCAGGCGTTCGGCTTCGCTCAGCACTTCGCCGACCGGGCGGCTGACCAGCTTGCCGCGCATCGACGGGATGATGCAGAAGCTGCAGCTATGGTTGCAGCCTTCGGAGATCTTCAGGTAGGCGTAGTGGCGCGGGGTCAGTTTGACGCCCTGCGGTGGCACCAGGTCGATCAGCGGGTTGTGGTCCTGGCGTGGCGGTACCACTTCGTGCACGGCGTTGACTACCTGCTCGTACTGCTGCGGGCCAGTGACCGACAGCACGCTCGGGTGCACGTCACGGATACTGCCTTCCTCGACACCCATGCAGCCGGTGACGATGACCTTGCCATTTTCCTTGATCGCTTCGCCGATCACTTCAAGCGACTCGGCCTTGGCACTGTCGATGAAGCCGCAGGTGTTGACCACCACCACGTCGGCGTCCTCGTAGGTGGGCACGACTTCATAACCTTCCATACGCAACTGGGTCAGAATGCGCTCGGAATCTACCAGGGCTTTTGGGCAACCCAGGCTGACGAACCCTACCTTGGGGGTGGCGGGAGTGGTGGACATGACTAACCTCGGTATTGAATACAGGTCGCCCGGCCGGAAACGGCGGCGATCCTGACGGACGCTTTTGGGCGCCTCTGATCAAAAAGTGCGCAATTCTAGCGAGCGCAAGGTCGCTTGACCAGCACAAATGCGACGAACGCTGCGCTATGCTTCGCGCCGTTGCGTCGGGGTATGTGCGATCCCCTGGCGCGGGGCAGAATTCTACCGGTCTAGATGGCCGTTTGCGGGAGTGGTCGATGGTTCAGGCAAGCAGTCACGCCGAGGGTGGTCAGGGGGCGACGCGGTCGCTGAGCCTGTTGGTGGCAGCTGTTGGGGTGGTCTACGGCGATATCGGTACCAGCCCGTTGTATACCCTCAAGGAAGTCTTCACCGGCGGTTATGGGGTGCCGGTCAATCATGATGGTGTGCTGGGGATCCTGTCGCTGATCCTCTGGTCGCTGCTGTGGGTGGTGTCGTTCAAGTACGTGATGTTCATCCTGCGCGCCGACAACCAGGGTGAGGGCGGCACCATGGCCCTGACCGCGCTGGCGCGGCGAGCCACGGCGGCCTACCCGCGCCTGCGCACGCTGATGGTCATCTGTGGCCTGATCGGCGCCTCGCTGTTCTACGGCGACAGCATGATCACCCCGGCGGTGTCGGTGCTGTCGGCAGTAGAGGGCATGGGCCTGGCATTCGACGGTATTGACCATTGGGTGGTGCCGATTTCGCTGGTGGTGCTGGTGGCGCTGTTCCTGGTGCAGAAACATGGCACCGAGAAAATCGGCAAGCTGTTCGGCCCGATCATGGTCACCTGGTTCGTGGTGCTGGCGGCGCTTGGGGTGCATGGTATCTCGCAGAGCCCAGAGGTGCTCAAGGCGTTCAACCCGGGCTGGGCGGTGAACTTCTTCATCGTGCACCCGGGTATGGGCGTGGCCATTCTTGGTGCTGTGGTGCTGGCCCTGACCGGTGCCGAGGCGCTGTACGCCGACATGGGCCATTTCGGTCGCAAGCCGATTGCCCGTGCCTGGTTCGCCCTGGTGCTGCCGGCATTGGTGCTCAACTATTTCGGCCAGGGCGCGATACTGCTGCAAAACCCTGACGCTGCGCGCAACCCGTTCTACCTGCTGGCGCCAGGCTGGGCGTTGCTGCCGCTGGTGGGGCTGGCGACCATGGCTACGGTAATTGCTTCGCAGGCGGTGATCTCGGGTGCTTTCTCCCTGACCCGCCAGGCTATCCAGCTGGGTTATATCCCGCGTATGCATATCCAGCACACCTCCAGCGACGAGCAGGGGCAGATCTACATCGCAGCGGTGAACTGGACGCTGATGGTGGGCGTGGTGCTGCTGGTAATCGGTTTCGAATCATCCGGTGCGCTGGCGGCCGCTTACGGCGTGGCGGTGACCGGCACGATGCTGATGACCACCATCCTGGTGTCGGCGGTGATGCTGTTGTTGTGGAAGTGGCCGCCGGTGCTGGCGGTACCGATTCTGATTGGTTTCCTGCTGGTCGACGGTCTGTTCTTCGCCGCCAACGTGCCGAAGATTGTCCAGGGCGGCGCCTTCCCGGTACTGGCCGGGGGGGTGCTGTTCCTGCTGATGAGCACCTGGAAGCGCGGCAAGCAGATTCTGGTCGAGCGAATTGATGAGGGCGGGCTGCCGCTGCCGGTTTTCATCAGCAGCATTCGCATACAGCCACCGCACCGCGTCGAAGGGACCGCCGTGTTCCTCACTGCACGGCCGGATGCGGTGCCGCATGCGCTGTTGCACAACATGTTGCATAACCAGGTGCTGCACAGCCAGGTGGTACTGCTGACGGTTGTGAGTGAAGACCGGCCGCGGGTGCCCGAGCAGGAGCGCTTTGAAGTGGAGGCCTATGGTGATGGCTTCTTCCGTGTGCTGTTGCACTTCGGTTTCATGGATGAGCCGGATGTGCCGGCGGCACTGAAGCTATGCCATCTGGACGGTTTGGACTTCACCCCGATGCGTACGACTTATTTCCTTAGCCGCGAAACGGTGATCGCGTCGCGTCTTGAGGGGATGTCGCGCTGGCGAGGCAACCTGTTTGCGTTTCTGCTCAAGAATGCCAACGGTAACCTGCGTTTCTTCAACCTGCCGCTCAATCGGGTGATCGAGCTGGGTACACAGGTCGAGATCTGATTAAAGCGAGGGCCGCAATGCGGCCCCTCGCTACGCCTCAGTTCTGTTCTGCCACGCTGGACTTGCCCTGGCGTACTTCGATTTCATCGATCAAGCGCTTGGCCAGCGCCGGATAGTTCTCGTCGAAGTGATGCCCACCGGGCAGCTTAATGCGCTCGCCCACTGCAGTCTTGTCGGTGCAACCGCTTTCATCGGCCTCTTCCACACCATATATGCATACCACTTTAGGCGCCGGCAGTTTGGCCATCTCCGGTCCGGTAGGTGCCTCCTGGCCATCCTTGCCCAACCAGCCCTCGACCTCGATCTCAAAGCTGCCACTGCGGGCGAAGGCCAGCAGCATCACCGCATCGATACGTTGCTGGTCCTCGGCAGGCAGGCGGTTGTAGATCGCCGGCAGCACGTCGGCGCCGAACGAATAGCCGGTCAGCACAAAACGCTTGGTACCCCATTTCTGACGATAGTGCTGCATCAGTTCCGACAGGTCGGTAGCGCTTTGCTCGGGTGTCTTGTGCTGCCAGTAGTAACGCAGGGTGTCTATGCCGACCACCGGGTAACCAAGCTTGGCCATTTCACCGGCCACATCGCGGTCCAGGTCGCGCCAGCCACCATCGCCTGAGAGGAACAGGGTAACGGTGTCGGTGGTTTGCCCGGCAGGCACTTCCACTACCGGGATTGCCAGCGCGTTGCCATCGTGGCCCACCAAGGCCTGGGTCAGCTGCGCCTTGAGTACTTGTGGCAGGTGGATGTCGTAGTCGCTGATGCTGGTGTCGGCATTGCGCTGGTCGCGCACGAAAGCGGCGCTGGCGTCATCCGGGTTGTCGTTCCAGGCGACGCTCCAGTGACCATGAGGGGCGGACTTGGGCAAGGCTGCAACGCAGCCGGGCTGCTCCATGTTGAAATTCACGGAGATGGCGCGGGCATTGTCGTCATTCTGTGTGGCCAGCCAACGCCAGGCCTGGGTTGCACCAGGGCCGATACCGGCCACCAGGGTCGGTTTTTCGGCCAGCAGGGTCATGGCCTTATCCATCGATTGCTGCTGGTTACTGCAGTCCCCCGGCGGCAGGATGACTTGCACCAGCTGGGCCTCACCGGCCTGGCTCAAGTCAAGCAACTGTTTGTCGGTCAGCGCCTGATCCTGGGGCACGCCGATGGCCACCCAGGCTTTGGCATGCACGCC
The DNA here is from genome assembly GCF_016406145.1 of Pseudomonas putida. Taxonomy (NCBI): domain Bacteria; kingdom Pseudomonadati; phylum Pseudomonadota; class Gammaproteobacteria; order Pseudomonadales; family Pseudomonadaceae; genus Pseudomonas; species Pseudomonas putida. The sequence continues at coordinate 4,439,679 of NZ_CP066306.1, read as the reverse complement.
CGGGATGACGCGGGTGATGCGGGTGTCATTGACGGTCAGTTGCTCAAGGCGCGCCTCTGGGGCCGGACGGGCCCACAACCAGAAGGCAGTAGCCCCGGCCAATGCGGCCAAGAGCAGGGGGATCAGCAGGTACAGCCAGTAGCGTCGGATCATCAACGTTTCACCAATCCAGTCAGGCCGCCCGCAATCAGGGCGGCAGTGTCGGCCAGTGCCACCAGCGGGTCGAGCCCGGCCGGCACAGCCATGTAGCGGGGTTCCCAGTCCGGTTGGAACTTGTCCTTGAAGCGGCGTAGCCCTTGGAAGTTGTAAAGCTGTTCACCGCGACGGAACACCATCGAGCCCAGGCGCTGGGCCAAGGGGGCGCCGCGCCGTGGCTGCAAGCCGGAAAGCGGTACCATGCCCAGGCTGAAACGGCCGTACCCATGGCTTTTGTAGTGCAGGATCAGGCCGATCATCATGAATTCCATGGTCAGCTTCGGCGCCTGGGGGTGGGCACGCATCAGATCGAGGCTGGCCAGTTCGTTGCTGTGAGTTTCAAGCAGGTTGGCAAACGCCACCGGCCGGCCCTGGTAGCGAACCAGGGCGATGCGAAAATGCTGCAGGTACTCAAGGCTGAAGCGCCCCAGCGAGAAGCCTTTTTCGCGCACGTTCTTGCCGCCGAGCCAGGCATCCGAGATTTCCTTGAGCTCAACCATGGGGGCCTGGCCGGGTTCATGTATCTCCAGGCTCAGGCCATCGCGGCCGCCGCGGTTCCAGGTGTAGCGCAGGTCTTTCATTTCCTTGCCTTTGGCTTCGATGTCGAAGCGGCGCAAGTCGACTCGGGCTTCTTCGCCGAGCTTGAGTGCGGTCAGGCCGATGTCCATGTAGAACGGCAGATTCTCCGCACGCACCTGGTAGAACACCGGGCGGGCGTGGTGCAGGTCGCACAGATCGCGGAATTGCCAGATCATCTCGGCACGTTCCTGGGCCGGGCCGATCGGGTCGTACAGGGCCACCAGGCTGCGGCCCCGGCGCGCGTACATCAAAAAGGCGTTGCCATTGGGGTGAAACAGCAGGGCCTTGTCACCGGTCAGCGCCAGGCCGCCGTCAGGTTGGTCGCCAGCCTGCAGGATGCGGTTGGCGCGCTGTATCTCCTCGTCGTCTGGCAGGTGGATGACTGGCCGGGCAGTGCGCAGCAGCCAGGTCAGGGCCACGACCAGCAACAGTACCGCGCTGCCCATGGCGGCGCGCAGGCCGCGTGGGGCATCGGCGTCAAGCGTGAACTGCCACCACAGCTGATGGCTGTAGGGCACATCCTGGTAGGCAAACAGCAGTAGCCACACCGAAGCACCGACCACGCAAGCACTCGCTGCCAGGTACACCGGGGAAAACGGCAGTTCCAGCAGCCTGCTTGGGCGGTAGAACGAACGGCGGAACAACGCGAGCAGGGCAGCGGTGAAGGTCAGCAGGCTGGCCTCTTCCCAGTCGAAGCCCTTGAGCAGCGACAGCAGTGCGCCAACCAGGAGCAGTACGGTAGTCAGTAGCCAGGCGGCAGACAGGCGTCGGCGCAAGCCCTGGGCCAGCAAAAGGCACAGCACGCCAATCAGGCTGGCACCGAAGTGCGAGGCATCGATGAGGCGGTGCGGCACCAGAAAGCCCATGTGTTCCAGGCGGATGTCGATTTCCGGTGTGGCGCCGGAGAACAACAGCACCACACCGGAGAGAAACACGAGGATCGCCAGCACCGGTGCAGCCAGCCCGGAGGCGGCCTTGAGCGCCTGCTGCGCAAACAGCAGGCGCCTAGCTTCGTTGGCCAGCAGCAGCGCACAGGCCACCAGCAAAGGCAGTACTACATAGATCAAGCGGTACAGCAGCAGTGCGGCGGCCAGTGGCGCGGCGCCGAGCTGATTGGCGAAGGCTGCGAGCAGAATTGCCTCGAACACCCCGATGCCGCCAGGCACATGGCTAAGTACACCGCCAGCCAGGGCCAGCAGATAGACGAGGACGAACGCGCCGAACGGAGGGGCTTCTGGGAGCAGCAGGTAAAGGACGGTCGCGGCGGCGGCTACATCCAGCGCGGTGATTACCAGTTGCAGTGCTGCCAGGCGTGCGCCAGGCAGGCGCAGCGTCCGGCGCCCCAGTTGCACCAGCAGGCTGTCTGGTAGCGGCTGCTCTGCCAGGCGTCGGCGATACAGGCCAGTCACCAGGACGGCGGTCAGTGCAAGCACGCCCATAGCGACTGTGGCCAGTACAGGGGTGGGCAGGTGCAGGGCGGTAGCCGCAGCTGGCAAGTTGCTCAACGTGGCCAGTGCCGCCAGAGGGGGCAGGGCGCAGCCCAAAGAAAGGCTGGCGAACACTGTCATGCGCGCGACTTCGACAGCGCCCAGGCCTTCTCGAGCATACAGGCGATAGCGCACCGAACCGCCCGAGAGCATCGACAAGCCAATAGCGTTACCAATGGCAAATGCGCTGAAACCGCCTAACAGAAGCGTACGCCTAGGCAACTTCACGGCGGCATAACGGCAGGCAGACCATTCATATCCAAGCAGGATCACGAACCCGATAACCGCAGCGAGTAGCGCGCCGGCCAGCGAGTGGGTGGGCACGCTTAGCATCGCATCGTGCAGAGCATGGATATCCAGTTCACTGAGCAAGTGGCGGCAGGCTATCAGTGCCATTGCGAACAGCGCCAAGGTAACTGCCAGGGTGATGGGCTGGCGACAGCGGCTCACCCGCTCCAGCCACGGCAAGCGCTGGGCAGCCGTGGGCAGGGTTGAGGCTATGGGTGCCTGGTGTTCTGGGTTACGGTCGGTCATGAGTTACCCCGGGCAAGCAGCGCGAGGTAGGGGGAGGGTGCGGCCAAGTGAAAGTCCCTATGGAAACGTATCCAGATATTACTCCGGGCAACGTGACTTTCAGTCCTTTGGCGGGGTTAAAGATAGTTCATCCAGAATGCCGCCTCACAAGGCCGGGGCTTGGCTGAATTAATTCAGATTTTCAGGCGGGGAAAAACAACAAACCCCGCGCTGCTGTTAAACAGGCGGGGTTTGTTCTGACGAATATGGTTGCGGGAGCCGGATTTGAACCGACGACCTTCGGGTTATGAGCCCGACGAGCTACCAGACTGCTCCATCCCGCGTCAGAGGTGCGCATTCTACAGCTTTGAAGAGGGTGGTCAAGCATTACTTTTGATTGACCAGTAATTAACGCGTTGCCTGCTTTTCGAGGGCAAAAGAAAAAGGCCACTGCGTTAACAGTGGCCTTTTCTCGAATCTGGTTGCGGGAGCCGGATTTGAACCGACGACCTTCGGGTTATGAGCCCGACGAGCTACCAGGCTGCTCCATCCCGCGCCTGTGGAAACGAATTCTACAGTGAAAGCGCGGAGTGTCAAGCGTTACTTATTGATTTTATTGAGTTTTAAATCGCTGATTATTTTTTAGGCAAAAGAAAAAGGCCACTGCGTTAACAGTGGCCTTTTCTCGAATCTGGTTGCGGGAGCCGGATTTGAACCGACGACCTTCGGGTTATGAGCCCGACGAGCTACCAGGCTGCTCCATCCCGCGCCTGTGAGATCGAATTCTACGGATTTAACGTCTCCTGTCAAGCATTTAGTTCAAAAAAACCGTTTTCGTTCAAACCCTTAGCCCTTCAATTAGGCATGCAGCTCAGGAGCGCTGCGGCTTTCAGGCCAATTGTCGAGAGGTCTCCTGCGCTGGCTGTCTCGCTGACAGAGCATGCGGTACTATCTGTATGAATTTACAGTGCTGACGGTCATCCATGTCTTTGCGCAAGATCATTCACATCGACTGCGATTGTTTCTACGCCGCGATCGAGATGCGTGATGACCCGCGCCTGGCCGGTCGCCCTATGGCCGTGGGTGGTTCGCCGGATCATCGAGGGGTGATTGCCACCTGCAATTATGAAGCGCGTGCCTATGGGGTGCGCTCGGCCATGTCCTCCCGGCATGCACTTAAGCTTTGCCCTGACCTGCTGATCGTCAAGCCGCGTTTCGAGGCCTACCGCGAAGCGTCGCGCGAGATTCACGGCATATTCCGCGACTACACCGAACTGATCGAGCCATTGTCGCTGGATGAGGCCTATCTGGATGTGAGCGACAGTCAATGGTTTGCCGGCAGCGCCACGCGCATCGCCGAAGATATTCGCAGGCGTGTTGCGCGCGCCCTGCACATTACTGTCTCGGCCGGGGTGGCGCCCAACAAGTTCCTGGCCAAGATCGCCAGTGACTGGCGCAAGCCCAACGGTCTTTTCGTGATTACGCCTGATCAGGTGGAGGCCTTTGTCGCCGCATTGCCTGTTGCCAGGCTGCATGGTGTCGGGAAGGTCACTGCAGACAAGCTTGCTCGGCTGGGTATCGACACCTGCCTGGACATGCGTGACTGGTCGCGGCTGGCGCTGGTGCGTGAATTCGGCAGTTTCGGTGAGCGCCTCTGGGGGTTGGCGCGGGGTATCGATGATCGCGCGGTGCACAACGATAGCCGTAGGCAGTCTGTAAGCGTGGAGAATACGTACGATACGGATTTGCCGGATCTGGCCAGTTGTCTGGAGCGCTTGCCTGAACTGCTGAACAGCCTGAATGAGCGGATCGCTCGTATGGACAGTAGCTATCGGCCGGACAAACCTTTCGTCAAGGTCAAATTCCATGACTTCAGCCAGACCACCCTGGAGCAGGCGGGGGCGGGGAGAGATCTGGACAGCTACCGACAGTTGCTACGGCAAGCATTCGCCCGGGGTGGCAAGCCGGTGAGGTTGTTGGGGGTAGGGGTGAGGTTGCGCGACTTGCGTGGGGCCCACGAGCAATTGGAGTTGTTCGCGGACAAATGAAAGAGGGGCTGCATTGCAGCCCCTCTTTCATTAATGTGCGCCTGGGTCAGCCACCAACCGGCCGGTAGCCTTGGTCAGTGCCTGCAGAAACTCCTGTTGCAGCTCCGGATCGTTGCGGGTCAGCTCGATCAGACTCTGCTCCATCTCGCTGGCTTCCTCTTCCAGGCCTAGCTCCGACAGGCGCTTGACCCGGTGTACCCACTGGCCGACATCGTCGTCTTCCAGGTCGTCGAAAATCAACTCATGGGCTTCACGCAGCTTGTTGCGCAGGGTGGCGCTGACCAGCAGGCTGGCGTCGCCCCGCACAGCGTTGTCTTCATCGACCACTTGCAGGTGCAGGGTGCCGACGTGGTTCAGGTGCTGTTCCGAGAACGGGCTGTCCAGCAGGTTCAGGCGTAGCACGCCGTTTCTGTCGGTGGTCAGCGCGTGGGTCATCTTGCCGGCCTTGACCTCGACCAAGCGCTCGCTCCAGGGCAGGCTGGTGAACTCCTCGCGCTTGTCCTTTTGCACCTCACTGATCCCTGCCAGGTTCTGCTGGGCGCGACCGTTGGACTGCACGTTCATGAACGGGTTGAGCCCGGCCACGCCGTAACTGATCCAGTCGTGCGTGATGCTCTCCGGCAGGTTGCCCAAGGCAAACACGTTGACCACGTTGGCGCCTGCGCCGGCCACCACTGCCACCGCGCCCAGCGGGATCTCGTAGATCTCCCGCCAGGGTTGGTAAGGGGTATACCGGTCATAACGGCGGGTAACTTCGAACTCGGTGACTTCGAAGCGCCTCTGTTCATTGACGCGTATACGTCGCTGCGGAAGCTCCATCACCTTGGGCTCGCCGACATCAATCTGCAGTGTGTGTTCGAGCAGCTTGCGCTCGACGCGCTCTTCGTGCTCGCTGCGCTGGGACATCTGGTTGGCGCAGCCGCTGAGGAGCAGGGCGCCGCACAGTGCGGCGCCCCCCAGGGTAAAGGTACTTCGCTTGGACATGATCACTCGTGCATTGATTATCAGCGGCGAACGCGGGCCTGCAGGAAGGTCAGCACTTCATTGAGTGGCAGCGCTTGAGCATCCTGTTCGGTGCGGTGCTTGTATTCCAGGTTGCCGTCGGCCAGGCCGCGGTCGCTGACGACGATGCGGTGCGGAATACCGATCAGCTCCATATCGGCGAACTTGATGCCTGGGCTGGTCTTCTTGTCGCGGTCGTCCAGCAGTACTTCAAAGCCTGCGGCCGTCAGTTCGGCATACAGCTTGTCGGTGGCCTCGCGAACCACGTCGGTTTCGTAGCGCAGCGGTACCAGGGCGATCTGGAAAGGTGCCAGGGCGTCATTCCAGATGATGCCTTTGTCGTCGTAGCTCTGCTCGATGGCGGCGGCGACCACGCGGGATACGCCGATGCCGTAGCAACCCATGGACAGCACCACTGGCTTGCCGTTCTCACCCAGTACCTGGCACTTGAGTGCCTCGCTGTACTTGGTGCCGAGCTGGAAGATGTGGCCGACTTCGATGCCGCGCTTGATCACCAGAGTGCCTTGGCCATCCGGGCTCGGGTCGCCCTCGACGACGTTACGCAGGTCGGCAACCTGTGGGACCGGCAGGTCGCGCTCCCAGTTGACGCCGAAGTAGTGCTTGTCATCGATGTTCGCACCGATGCCGAAGTCGCTCATCAGGGCAACCGAGCGGTCGATGATGCATTCCAGTGGCAGGTTCAGCGGGCCGAGGGAGCCGGCGCCGGCACCAATGGCTTCGCGCAGCTCGGCATCGGTGGCCATGACCAGCGGGTCGGCGACCTGTTCCAGCTTGGCGGCCTTGATCTCGTTGAGTTCGTGGTCGCCACGGACGATCAGGGCGACCAGCTTGCCTTCCTCGGCGCCGCGTACAATCAGGGTCTTGACGGTCTTTTCGATCGGCAGCCCGTAGTTCTCGACCAGCTGGGCGATGGTCTTGGCGTCTGGCGTATCCACCAGGCGCAACTCCTCGGTAGGGGCCAGACGCGCAGTTTCGCGCGGGATGGCCTCGGCCTTCTCGATGTTGGCGGCATAATCGGAGCTGTCGCTGAAGATCACGTCGTCTTCGCCAGACTCGGCCAGCACGTGGAATTCATGCGAGTAGCTGCCGCCGATGGAGCCGGTATCGGCCTGCACTGGGCGGAAGTCCAGGCCCAGGCGGGTGAAGATGTTGCTGTACGCCTGGTGCATGCGGTCGTAGGTTTCCTGCAGGGAAGCCTGGTCGGCATGGAAGGAATAGGCGTCCTTCATGATGAATTCGCGGCCGCGCATCAGGCCGAAACGTGGGCGGATCTCATCACGGAACTTGGTCTGGATCTGGTACATGTTGAGCGGCAGCTGTTTATAGCTGGACAGCTCATTGCGGGCCAGGTCGGTGATGACCTCTTCGTGGGTCGGACCGACGCAGAAGTCGCGCTGATGGCGGTCTTTCAGGCGCAGCAGCTCAGGGCCGTACTGTTCCCAGCGGCCGGACTCCTGCCACAGCTCGGCGGGCTGGATGCTGGGCATCAGCACTTCCAGGGCGCCGGCGGCGTTCATTTCCTCGCGCACCACGGCTTCGACCTTGCGCATTACCCGCAAGCCCATCGGCAGCCAGGTGTACAGGCCGGAAGCCAGCTTGCGGATCATGCCGGCACGCAGCATGAGCTGATGGCTGATGACCACTGCGTCGGCAGGGGTTTCTTTCTGGGTGGCGAGCAAATATTGACTGGTGCGCATGGTTAGCCGTGTCGATTGCCTAAGACATTGAAATGACCCCGCATTGTACGGGGGCGAAACGAAGGCGTACAGGATGCCCCAGGGCGTGGCAAATGTCAGCCAAGAAAAAGCCCGGCAAGCGTGCCGGGCTTTTTCAGGTGCGGGGCACTATAAGCGTGGCTTACAGAATGCTCAGCGGGTACTCGACGATCAGGCGCAGTTCGTCCAGCGACGGGGAGCCGTAGTAGACGCCGTCGGAGGAGCGGTAGGTGGCCTGACGGACGCGGAAGCTGAGGTCCTTGGCGGGGCCTTCCTGCATCACGTACTTGATGTCGATGTCGCGTTCCCATTCTTTGCCGTTGGTGGTGCCGGCGACATTGGCGTCGGTACCGCGCACATAACGGGTCATGAAGGTCAGGCCGGGTACGCCGAACTCAGCGAAGTTCAGGTCGTAGCGGGCTTGCCAGGACTTCTCGTCTTCAGCGTTGAAGTCGGAACGGGCCACGGAGTTGCCGAGGAAGACGGTGCCGCCGCCGTCGACGCCGTAAGCGTAGTCACCGTCACCGTGTACGCGCTGGTGCACGATGGTGAAGGTGTGGGCGCCGATGTTCCAGGCTGCCGACAGGCTGAATGCGGTGTTGTCCAGGGATTCGCCATCGTAAGCTGTAACCAGCTCGGCGCCGTCGCCCTTGGTGTCATAGATGTTGAAGTCGAACACCAGGCCTTGCTTGTCCGAAATCGGCACTGCCCAGTTGATGTTGCCGTAGTACTTGCGCCAGTAGTCTTCGACCTTGGAGTAGTACAGGCTGGTGCTGAGGCTGTCGGTCAGGGCATAGGTGCCGCCAACGATGTTGGCTTCGGTCAGGTGCAGGCTGTCGCGGAACGTCTGGGCCTGGGCATTCATGCCGGTGAAGTGGCCGGCGTGCAGGGTCAGGCCTTCGATCTCGTCGCTGGTGATCAAGGTACCTTCGGCAACTTCCGGCAGCAGTCGGCTGTCGTCAGTGGCGAAGACCGGCAGCGCGGTGAACTGGTTACCGTACTTCAGCACAGTGTTGGAGAAGCGCATTTTTACAGCGCCGCCGCCTTCGGAGTAGTCATCCTGCGAGCGGCCGTCGGAGCCTTCCGGGAACAGGCCGGTGCCGGCACGGCCGCGGCCGCTGTCCAGTTTCAGGCCGAGCATGCCGATGGCATCGACGCCGAAGCCTACGGCGCCTTGGGTGAAGCCCGATTCAAAGGTGCCGAGGAAGCCAAGGCCGGTTTCTTCCACGCGGCTCTGGCTGCCAGGCGCGTTGTTGCGGAAGTCACGGCTGAAGTACAGCATGCGAGTCTTGACGTTCAGCTGGCTGTCTTCGATGAAACCCTTGGATTCGTCCTGTGCAGAGGCAAAGGCCAGCTGCGAGGTCCCTGCCGAAACGGCCAGGGCGATCATGCTCCACTTCATCACGCGCATCGTGATTTGCTCCTTTGGTTTTAGGAAGAGTACCGCTGCGCCCAAGTCTTTTAGTTATATGGGGCAGCTCTTTCTTGTTATGTCGGCGGAAATGTATAGCACGCAGACTGTTGTTGGCGATATGGGCATATACAACGTTTCGAGAAGTTTACGGCCATGTCGCTTTCAGGTAGTTCCATGTCGTAAATCACGCTCCGATTAATCGGTTCGTACAACGCCAGCGCTGTTCCTGTCACCGTAACGATTCTGTAACTATCGATTCCGGTTAGGGAAACTCCCTGGTGTATCCAAAGCGGCTGTTGTTATTTGTTGCGTCCATCGCTTTATGCAGATGTCGTGCCGACTTGGTGTGGGGAGAATGCAACAAGCGTGCTCAAAATTAACAACGGTTCATGAAATTTTCACAAATTCCGCTGGCGCAGCTCGAAAGTGCCCGTAAATACAGGCCGGCCCCCGTCTGGCGGTGTGCCGGGCCGCAGTCCGGTTGCAATCTAAAAAGCTGCCTTGCAAGTCAAGGTGTTACCGCCCACTGTTCAAGTTGAGTCATTTGTGTGTGTCGAAGCGTAGTGGTGTACTCGTTTGCGGCCTCATTTTGGTGCGAAAAGTAGCGATGTGTTACCGCGCCTGTGCAGCCTGGATCAATTACTGAGCTATAAGAGTGCAGCCAGAGGGCGTGCAGCATGCTTGCGCAGACGAAGCAGGGTATCCTTGCGGCATTGACCCGCACGCCGGGGCCCTTTCGTTGGTGGAGGTTTTCAGTGTTTGAGATTGATTCGCGTTTGCAGCAGGACTCTTTGATCCTTGGGGATTTTCCGCTGTGCCGTCTGCTGCTTAGCAAGGATGCCAATTACCCTTGGTTCATCCTGGTGCCCAAGCGTGCCGGCGTGAGCGAACTGTTCGACCTGAGCCAGGACGATCAGGCGCAGCTGTGGAAAGAAACAACCTGCCTGGCCGAAGCGCTCAAGGGCGAGTTCGCGGCGGATAAAATGAACGTTGCCACGCTGGGTAATGTGGTCGGCCAGCTGCACATGCACGTGATTGTCCGTCGCCATGGGGATGCCGCCTGGCCGGCGCCGGTCTGGGGCAGGGTACCCCCTGTCGAATACGGGCCGGGGCAGGTCGATGCCATTCGCCAGCGCCTGCGCGCCCTGCTCAATGATGCATATGAGGAGGCCTGATATGTCGCCGGAATCGCGCATTGTCGAACTGGAAACCCGTCAGGCGTTTCAGGACGATACCATTCAAGAGTTGAACGACGTGGTGGTCGAGCAGGGGCGGGTGATTCAGCGCCTGCAGTTGCAGGTGGCCGAGTTGATCAAGCGTTACGAGGAAATGGTCGGCCAGTATGGCAGTGAGGGTGAGGAAGCGCCGCCACCTCATTACTGATTGGTGCCAGCCCTGGGCTTGCCCCAGGGCTGCAAAGGGTCAGCGGCGGGTTACCGCGACCACATCTTCGGCCTGCAGGCCCTTGTCGCGGTGCATTACCGAAAACTCCACGCGCTGGCCTTCGACCAGGATGCGATGGCCTTCGCCGCGAATGGCGCGAAAGTGGACGAAGATATCGTCACCCGAATCGCGGGAAATGAATCCAAAGCCTTTAGAGGTGTTGAACCACTTCACGGTGCCGGTATCGCGCATGCCGGTCTCCAGCGGCGCGCCCTGGCTTGGCCGGTTTTTTCTGGGGCTGCGGGCCAAGCCTGCGGCCAGGTGCAGAATGACGGCGAGGCCTGCGCAGACCAATGCCGCCAGGTTGCCCATTTCGGGGCGGGCCAGCAAGGTCAGGGTTTGCAGGACCACGGCCACCACCAGCAAGGCGCAGGCCAGGTGCTGCAATTGCTGGCGGGCGCCGCGGTAATACAGCGGCACGACAGGTGCCAGCAGCAGGTTGAGCAGGCCGAGCAGGGCCAGGTAGACCGCCTCCGGTTGCTGCAGGAAGGGTGTTGCGTCGTATTTCAGGCTGGGTATGAGCGATAGCAGCAAAGCTGCAGCGCCCGTCAACAGATGGACGATCTTGAACATGGGTTGGCTCGCAATTGATAAGGCCGATCACAGGAAGAGCTGGCGACACGGTGCGCATGAGGTGTAGAGCGCGAACACATGTTGGGCCAGCCTATGCACCCGGCAATGACAGCACGCACGGGTGGCACGGTGCCTATTTAACAGCAAACGCGGGGCCTTCTCAAACCGCAGGTGGCTGTCGGCGATGAGTTGCCCTGCGTCATGGGCGCGTGGCGCCAAGTATTGATACAGTGTGTGGGGCCCGCTTGATCATCATCAAGCCATATGAAAAGGGGAACTTCATGGCAATCGATATCGGTATCAGTGAAGAAGATCGCAAGTCCATCGTCGAAGGGCTGTCCCGCCTGTTGTCGGATACCTATGTGCTGTATCTGAAAACCCACAACTTTCACTGGAACGTCACCGGTCCTTCGTTCCGTACCCTGCACCTGATGTTCGAAGAGCAATACAACGAACTGGCGCTGGCAGTCGATTCCATCGCCGAGCGGATTCGCGCCCTGGGCTTCCCCGCGCCGGGTTCCTATGCTTTTTATGCGCGGCATTCTTCCATCAAGGAAGAGGAAGGGGTGCCCGCAGCGGACGAGATGATCCATCAGCTTGTCCAGGGTCAGGAGGCGGTCGTGCGTACCGCCCGCAGTATTTTTCCGGTAGTGGACAAGGTCAGTGACGAACCGACTGCAGACCTGTTGACCCAGCGTATGCAGGTGCACGAAAAAACTGCCTGGATGCTGCGGGTGCTGCTTGACGGTAAATGATCGGTCGCTTGTATAAATAGCCGCCTGCCAAGCCCGGTGGAGTGACGCTCACCGGGCTTTTTCGTTTGTGCTGGAAGGCTTTGCCGCTGCTTTGCGTCCGGCTGTACGCGCTTCATTGAGCCTCTGGATCCTGCGCCCCGGCCAGTCTTGCGGTGCAGGGAAAAATACCTGTGGCGAGGATGTGGGCGCATGATGCAAGCGAGCAAGCGTGTAGTAGGCAAAGGGCGCTGCCTGGGCAAGCAGTGCATTGATCCGTTCAAGGCGGATTTCGACATGATGCAGGTTCAGCCGGTATCACGCTCGGTCCGGCTCAACGGTTTTTCCACCTGTTTGCGCCTGGAGGCAGTCTATTGGCGCATCCTCGAGCGCATCGCCGAGGCCAATGAGTGCTCCGTCAGTGCAGTGCTTTCCTACGTGGATCGTGAGGTGCACCTGCGCCAAGGTGGAGTGCGCAACTTCAGCGGCCTGGTCCGGGTGATCTGTGTTGCGTGGTTGCAGGACCCGCCCAGTGTGCGCTGATCGCCAGGCGGGCTGCGCAGTGCCTGTTAACCATATATAATCCCGCTTTTTGCTGCCTTGGGCAGCCAGCGTAATGGTTGACGAGAGACACCCATGCCCCTTTATGACTATCAATGTGCATCCTGCGATCACCGGCTGGAAGCGCTGCAGAAGATCAGCGCAGCGCCGCTGACCGACTGCCCGGCCTGCCAGGCGCCGGCATTGAAGAAACTGTTATCGGTCCCCGGCTTTCGTCTGAGCGGTAGTGGCTGGTATGAAACCGACTTCAAGACCGGGGCAAAAAAGAATCTGGCAGGCGGCGACAAGGCCGACTGAGTTGAATTGCAGTAGCCGGGTCTTGCAGTATTAGCCCCCTGGGGCGGCCAAGGCCTCCATCGAATACACGAATCACGAGAAGCGAAACCACCATCATGATGCGCAGCCATTATTGCGGCCAACTGAACGAGAGCCTGGACGGCCAGGAAGTCACCCTTTGCGGCTGGGTCCATCGTCGCCGCGACCACGGCGGGGTGATCTTCCTCGACATCCGTGACCGCGAGGGCATGGCCCAGGTCGTCTTCGATCCCGATCGCGCCGAAACCTTCGCAGCGGCCGACCGCGTGCGCAGCGAATACGTGGTGCAGATCACCGGCAAGGTGCGCAAGCGCCCTGACGGTGCGGTGAATGCCAACATGGCTTCCGGTGCCATCGAAATTCTCGGTTATCAGTTGAACGTGCTCAACGAAGCTGAAACCCCGCCGTTCCCGCTGAACGAGTACTCTGACGTCGGCGAGGAAACCCGCCTGCGCTACCGCTTCATCGACCTGCGTCGCCCGGAAATGGCCGACAAGCTGCGCCTGCGTTCGCGCATCACCAGCAGCATCCGTCGCTTCCTGGACGAGAACGGCTTCCTCGACGTCGAAACGCCGATCCTCACCCGCGCAACGCCGGAAGGCGCGCGCGACTACCTGGTGCCCAGCCGTACCCACGCCGGTAGCTTCTTCGCGCTGCCGCAGTCGCCTCAGCTGTTCAAGCAGCTGCTGATGGTCGCCGGCTTTGACCGTTACTACCAGATCGCCAAATGCTTCCGTGACGAAGACCTGCGCGCTGACCGTCAGCCGGAGTTCACCCAGATCGACATCGAGACCAGCTTCCTCGATGAGTCCGAGATCATGGGCCTGACCGAAAGCATGATCCGCAAGCTGTTCAAGGAAGTCCTGGACCTGGAGTTCGGCGAATTCCCGCACATGACCTTCGAAGAAGCCATGCGCCGCTACGGTTCCGACAAGCCAGACCTGCGTAACCCGCTGGAACTGGTAGACGTTGCCGACCAGCTCAAAGATGTCGACTTCAAGGTCTTCGCAGGCCCCGCCAACGATCCGAAGTGCCGCGTCACCGCGCTGCGCCTGCCAGGTGGCGCCAGCATGCCGCGCAGCAAGATCGACGAGTACACCAAGTTCGTCGGCATCTACGGCGCCCGCGGCCTGGCTTACATCAAGGTCAACGAGCGCGCCAAGGGCGTTGAAGGCCTGCAGTCGCCGATCGTCAAGAACATCCCTGAAGCCAACCTCAACGTGATCCTCGATCGCGTAGGTGCGGTAGACGGCGACATCGTGTTCTTCGGTGCTGACAAGTTCAAAGTCGTCAGCGAGGCCCTGGGCGCGCTGCGTATCCGTCTGGGCCACGACTTCGAGCTGCTGACCTGCGAGTGGGCGCCGATGTGGGTCGTTGACTTCCCGATGTTCGAAGAGAACGAAGACGGCAGCTTCACTGCGTTGCACCACCCGTTCACCGCGCCCAAGTGCACCCCCGAAGAGCTCGAGGCCAACCCGGCCACCGCGCTGTCGCGTGCCTACGACATGGTGCTGAACGGCACCGAACTGGGTGGCGGTTCGATCCGTATCCACCGCAAAGAGATGCAACAGGCGGTATTCCGCCTGCTGGGTATCGAAGCGGCAGAACAGGAAGAGAAGTTCGGCTTCCTGCTCGACGCCCTGAAGTTCGGCGCACCGCCTCACGGTGGCCTGGCCTTCGGTCTGGACCGCCTGGTCATGCTGATGACTGGTGCCCAGTCGATCCGTGAAGTGATTGCCTTCCCGAAAACCCAGAGCGCCGCGTGCGTCATGACTCAGGCTCCGGGCTTGGTTGATGCCAAGGCCCTGCGCGAGTTGCATATCCGCCTGCGCGAACAGACCAAGGTCGAGTAAGCGGGCCCCGGGCGCATCCAGATGGATGCGCCTTTGCGTTTCGGCGCAGGAATTTGTCGTTGCGCCCCTCTCGGGGCGCAATTGTTTGTGTTTCAAGAGTTTGGAGTCGTTATGGCTGGTCATTCCAAGTGGGCGAACATCAAGCACCGCAAAGAGCGCCAGGATGCCAAGAGAGGCAAGATCTTCACCAAGTGGATCCGTGAGCTGACCGTCGCTGCCAAGCAGGGTGGTGGCGATCCGGCCTCCAATCCGCGCTTGCGCCTGGCGCTGGACAAGGCCCTGGGTGCCAACATGAGCCGCGATATCATCGACCGCGCCGTGGCCCGTGGTGCTGGCACCAACGAAAGCGATAACGTTGAAGAGCTGAGCTACGAGGGTTACGGCCCGGGCGGGGTGGCGATCATGGTCGAGGCCATGACCGACAACCGCAACCGTACCGCGGCCGCCGTGCGGCATGCCTTCACCAAGTGTGGCGGCAACCTCGGTACCGATGGCTCGGTGGCCTACCTGTTCGAGCGCAAGGGGCAGATCAGCTTCGCGCCGGGTGTGGACGAAGATGCCCTGATGGAAGCCGCCATGGAAGCCGACGCCGACGATGTCGTGGCCAACGAAGACGGTTCGTTCGAGGTGTTCACCTCGTTCAACAGCTTCTATGCCGTGCGTAATGCCCTGGAGGAAGCCGGCTTCAAGGCCGCAGATGCGGAAATCGTCATGCAGCCGACCACCAGTGCCGAGCTGGATCAGGAGGGGGCGGAGAAAGTGCTCAAGCTGATCGACATGCTCGAAGACCTGGATGACGTGCAGAACGTCTACTCCAATGCACAGATTTCCGACGAGATCATGGAAAAACTCGGCTAAGGTGTCGCCAGCAAGGTTGTAATTGGGGCCGCTGGGCGGCCCATCGCCGGCAAGCCAGCTCCCAGAACTACAGCGCAGCTCTCAACGGTGCGCTGTAGCTGTGGGAGCTGGCTTGCCGGCGATGGGCTGCGCAGCGGCCCCAATAGCCTTGAATTGAGCTCAGGCTTTCAAGCATCCCCCTACACGACAGGCGTTATGACTCTGATTCTTGGTATCGACCCCGGCTCGCGCATCACCGGTTATGGCGTTGTGCGCCAGACTGCCCGTGGTTGCGAGTACGTGGCGTCGGGTTGTATCCGTACCGGCAGCGGCGAGCTGCACGAGCGCTTGCAGATCGTTTTTCGCGGTGTCAGTGAAATCATTGCCCAGCATGGTCCTGTGACCATGGGCATCGAGCGCGTGTTCATGGCGCGTAACCCCGATTCGGCGCTCAAGCTCGGCCAAGCGCGCGGCGCGGCCATCGTCGCCGCCGCCGAGGCCGGCCTGGAAATCGCCGAATACAGTGCGACTCAGGTCAAGCAGGCCGTGGCCGGCACCGGTGGGGCTAACAAGGAGCAGGTGATGCTGATGGTCATGCACCTGCTCAAGCTGACTCAGAAACCACAGATCGACGCCTCTGATGCCTTGGCGATTGCCCTGTGCCATGCCCATACCCGTTCCAGCCTGGTGCCGCACGGCCTGGCCACGGCGCGGCGGCGCGGTGGTCGCTTGCGTCTGTAGCTGCTTCATGAGCTGATACATATTTTGTCCGGGTGGTACGTTCACCCGACGTATTTGCTGATAGGGTTGAGCGGTCTTTGATCGGCTCCCCGAGAGGAAGGATCGAAACGTGATTGGACGTTTGCGCGGTACCCTGGCGGAAAAACAACCGCCGCACCTGATTATCGACGTCAATGGCGTGGGCTATGAGCTTGAAGTGCCCATGACCACCCTGTACCGCCTGCCGAAAGTTGGCGAAACGGTCACCGTGCATACCCATCTGGTGGTGCGCGAAGATGCCCACCTGCTGTATGGCTTCCATGAGAAGCGAGAGCGCGAACTTTTCCGCGAGCTCATCCGCCTCAATGGCGTGGGCCCGAAGCTGGCGCTGGCCTTGATGTCGGGCCTTGAGGCCGACGAACTGGTGCGTTGCGTACAGGCGCAGGACACATCGGCGCTGGTGCGTGTGCCTGGCGTCGGCAAGAAGACCGCTGAACGCCTGCTGGTCGAGCTCAAGGACCGCTTCAAGGCCTGGGAAACCTCGCCGGCCATGTTCACGCTTGTATCGGATGGTCCGGTACCGGTCAGCGGCGCCTCCACAGCCGAGGCCGATGCCGTCAGTGCCCTGGTTTCCCTGGGCTACAAGCCGCAGGAAGCCAGCAAGGCAGTGTCCGCGATCAAGGACAAGGCTGGCCTGAGCAGTGAGGAGCTGATCCGTCGCAGCCTCAAAGGGATGATTACCAAGTGATCGAAGCCGACCGCCTGATTGCCGCCAGTGGCCGCGACCGCGAAGAAGTCCAGGACCGTGCCATCCGCCCGCTGCGCCTGGACGAATACATCGGCCAGCCGGTGGTGCGCGAGCAGATGGCGCTGTTCATCCAGGCTGCCCGCGGTCGCAACGAATCGCTCGACCATACGCTAATCTTCGGCCCGCCAGGGTTGGGTAAAACCACCCTGGCCAATATCATCGCCCAGGAAATGGGCGTATCGGTCAAAAGTACCTCGGGGCCGATTCTCGAGCGCCCGGGCGACCTGGCAGCCATGCTGACCAACCTCGAACCGCATGACGTCCTGTTCATAGACGAGATTCACCGGTTATCACCGGTTGTCGAGGAGGTGCTGTACCCGGCCATGGAGGACTTCCAGCTCGATATCATGATCGGCGAAGGCCCGGCTGCCCGCTCGATCAAACTCGACTTGCCGCCCTTCACCTTGGTGGGGGCCACAACCCGCGCCGGTATGCTCACAAACCCGCTGCGCGACCGCTTCGGTATCGTCCAGCGACTTGAGTTCTACAGCGACAAGGACCTGGCGACCATCGTCAGCCGGTCGGCCAATATTCTGGGGCTGGTCATCGAGGACCAGGGGGCTTACGAAATCGCCCGCCGTGCCCGCGGCACGCCGCGTATTGCCAACCGCTTGCTGCGCCGCGTGCGTGACTACGCCGAGGTGCGCGGCAAAGGGCAGATCACCAAGGCAGTAGCCGATTTGGCGCTCAACCTGCTGGACGTAGATGAGCGTGGTTTCGACCATTCCGACCGCCGTCTGCTGCTGACCATGATCGAGAAGTTCGATGGTGGCCCGGTGGGGGTGGATAACCTGGCGGCAGCGATCAGCGAGGAGCGTCATACCATCGAGGATGTGCTCGAACCCTACCTGATTCAGCAGGGCTATATCATGCGTACGCCCCGTGGTCGTGTGGTCACTCGGCACGCCTACCTGCACTTTGGCCTGAATGTTCCCGGGCGCCTGGGTGAGGGGGCAGATTTTTCCGAAGCAGGCGATGAATGACAGATCGAAACCCGCTTTTCGTGGTCCTACCGCTGGCATGCCTCAGGTGCGCTGGCAATACGACATTAATGAAGAAAAAACAGTTGCCGCAGCGGATTGGCAAGCTGAGGAGTAAGCACTAGAGTATGCGCGCGCAAAATGGCCTGGAACCTTTCGCACACCGTTGTCGCGTCTATTACGAAGATACCGATGCCGGTGGCGTGGTGTATTACGTCAACTACCTGAAATTCATGGAGCGCGCGCGGACCGAGCGCCTGCGGCACCTGGGGTTTTCCCAGCAGCAACTGGCCGGGGAGAACCTGTTGTTCGTGGTCCACTCAAGCGAAGCGCGTTATCACGCGCCGGCGCGCCTGGACGACGAACTTCGGGTGACCGCGCAAGTACTTGAACTCAATCGCGCCAGCCTGCGTTTCGTGCAGCAGGTCTGGCGGGAAAAGGATGAAACGCTGCTCTGCGAAGGGCAGTTCCTGGTGGCGGCCGTGCGCGCCGACACTTTCAAACCCCGAGCCATACCCCCCAAGCTGCGCGACGCCTTTGTGGCGGACGGCTCGGGTACTCAATCGAATGCAGGAGAATAAGCGTGGAAGCTAACGTCGTCGACCATACCTCCATGTGGAGTCTGGTCAGCAATGCCAGCGTGGTGGTACAGCTGGTAATGCTGACCCTGGTGGCCGCCTCGGTCACCTCATGGATCATGATCTTCCAGCGCAGCACCATGCTGCGCGCCGGTCGTCGTGCGCTGGATGCCTTCGAGGAACGCTTCTGGTCGGGTATCGACCTGTCCAAGCTGTACCGTCAGGCAGGCAGCAACCCGGACCCGGATTCGGGCGTGGAGCAGGTCTTCCGGGCCGGCTTCAAGGAGTTCTCGCGTCTGCGCCAGCAGCCGGGTGTGGACCCCGACGCGGTCATGGAAGGCGTAGGCCGGGCCATGCGCGTAGCCATCTCGCGTGAGGAAGAAAAACTCGAGCAGAGCCTGCCGTTCCTCGCCACCGTTGGTTCGACCAGCCCGTACATCGGCCTGTTCGGTACCGTGTGGGGCATCATGAACTCCTTCCGCGGCCTGGCCAGCGCCCAGCAGGCGACCCTGGCCACCGTGGCTCCGGGTATCGCCGAAGCGCTGATTGCGACCGCCATCGGCCTGTTCGCGGCAATCCCCGCGGTTATCGCCTACAACCGTTTCGCCGCACGCAGCGAAGTGCTGATCGGTCGTTACTACACCTTCGCCGACGAGTTCCAGGCGATCCTGCACCGCAAAGTGCACACCAGCGAAGAGTAATCAGGTACAAACCCATGGCCCGAGTTCGCCACAAACGCAAGCCGGTCGCCGAGATGAACGTGGTGCCCTACATCGACGTGATGCTGGTGCTGCTGGTCATCTTCATGGTGACGGCTCCCATGCTCAATCAGGGCGTGAAGGTCGACCTGCCCAAGGTTTCCAGCGAAGCCTTGCCGCAGGACAACAATGTCCAGATCCTCACCATCTCCATCAAGGCTGACAAGACCTATTACTGGAACCTGGGCAGCGAAGTCGACACCGACAAGCAAATGGACAAGGCCATGACCTTGCCTGAAATGACCAGTGCAGTGACCAAGATCATTGCCGCCGGTCGCGACCAGGGCAAGCAGACCCAGGTCTTCATTCGTGGCGACAAGGCTGTCGACTACGGCGCGGTCATGGGTGCCATGGGCGGGTTGCAGAAGGCCGGTGTCGGTAACGTTGGCCTGATTACCGAGGCGCCCTGATGCAACAGCGAGAGCCATCCGCCTCGGAAAGCTACTTCTGGCCCAGTGTCTGGGCCATCGGCCTGCATGTGCTTGTGTTCGCATTGCTGTTCGTCAGTTTTGCCATGACGCCAGAATTGCCGCCTTCCAAGCCGATCGTTCAGGCTACGCTGTATCAGCTCAAGTCCAAGAGTCAGGCGACCACCCAGACCAATCAGAAGATTGCCGGGGAAGCGAAAAAAACCGCGTCGCGTCAGACCGAAGTCGAGCAGCTGGAACAGAAGAAGGTCGAGCAGGAGGCCGTAAAGGCTGCGGAACAAAAGAAAGCCGATGCCGCTCAAAAGGCCGAGGAGGCTCGCGAAGCCGCCGAGGCGAAGAAGGCAGAAGACGCTGCCAAGGCCGCCGAGGCCAAGAAAGCCGCCGAAGCCAAAAAGGCCGACGAGGCGAAGAAGGCCGCTGAAAAGCAACAGGCCGACATCGCCAAGAAAAAGGCTGAGGAAGAGGCCAAGAAGCAGGCGGCCGAAGAGGCCAAGAAACAAGCCGCCGAGGATGCCAAGAAAAAGGCAGCTGAGGAGGCCAAGAAGAAAGCAGCCGAGGACGCCAAGAAGAAGGCGGCGGCCGAGGACGCGAAGAAGAAGGCAGCTGAAGAGGCCAAGAAAAAGGCCGCTGCAGATGCCCAGAAGAAAAAGGCACAGGAGGCGGCCCGCAAGGCGGCAGAAGACAAGAAAGCCCAGGCCCTGGCCGAGCTGTTGTCCGATACCACCGAGCGGCAGCAGGCGCTGGCCGACGAGCAGGGTGACCAGGTGGCCGGCGACTTCGACGACCTGATCCGCATGCGCGCGGCCGAAGGCTGGGCGCGTCCACCTTCAGCGCGCAAGGGCATGACGGTAGTCCTGCAGATCAACATGCTGCCCGATGGCACCATCACCAGTGTCAGCGTGTCGCGCTCCAGTGGCGACGGTCCGTTCGACAGTTCTGCGGTGGCAGCAGTGAAGAACATCGGTCGTCTGACCGAAATGCAGGGCTTGAAGCCGAACGAGTTCAATCCGTACCGTTCGTTCAAGATGACATTTACACCTGAGGATCTAGCGTTGTGATTAAACTCCTTCGAGGACTGCTGGTCATGCTGTGCTGCGTGGCAGGCATGGCCATGGCAGAGGAAAAGAACATCCTGGTCACCAGCGGCAGCGATCGGGCCACGCCCATCGCGGTAGTGCCGTTCGGTCTGCAGGGTGGCAGTGTGCTGCCGGAAGACATGGCCGATATCATCGGCAATGACCTGCGCAACTCCGGTTACTACTCGCCCATCCCACGGCAGAACATGATCAGCCAGCCTACCCAGGCCAGCGAAGTGATCTTCCGTGACTGGAAAGCCTTGGGCGCCCAGTACGTGATGGTCGGCAGCATCGTGCCGTCGGGCGGTCGCCTGCAGGTGCAGTACGCGCTGTTCAACGTCGCCACCGAGCAGCAAGTGCTGACCGGCAGCGTTGCCGGCAGCGTCGACCAACTGCGCGACATGTCGCACTACATCGCCGACCAGTCGTTCGAGAAGCTCACCGGCATCAAGGGTGCGTTTTCCACTCGCATGCTGTACGTGACCGCCGAGCGCTTCTCGACCAACAATACCCGCTACACCCTGCAGCGTTCGGACTACGACGGTGCGCGTGCAGTGACCTTGCTGCAGTCGCGTGAGCCTATCCTGTCGCCACGTTTCGCGCCGGACGGCAAGCGTATCGCCTATGTCTCGTTCGAGCAGAAGCGTCCGCGCATTTTCATCCAGCACATCGACACCGGCCGCCGCGAACAGGTCACCAACTTCGAAGGCCTCAATGGTGCTCCGGCCTGGTCGCCGGATGGTTCGCGCCTGGCGTTCGTGCTGTCCAAGGACGGCAACCCGGACATCTACGTGATGAACGTGGCTTCGCGCCAGATCAGCCGTGTCACTGCCGGCCCGGGTATCAATACCGAGCCGTTCTGGGGCAAGGATGGCAACACTCTGTACTTCACCTCCGACCGTGGCGGCAAGCCGCAGATCTACAAACAGTCGGTCAGTGGTGGTAGCGCCGAGCGTGTGACGTTCGTAGGTAACTACAACGCCAACCCGAAACTTTCGGCGGACGAAAAGACGCTGGTAATGATCCATCGTCAGCAGGGATTCACCAACTTCAAAGTGGCGGCACAAGACTTGCAGAGAGGAAGTGTAAAGATTCTCTCGGAAACAAGTCTTGATGAGTCTCCCACTGTTGCGCCAAACGGCACCATGCTAATCTACGCCACCCGCCAGCAGGGCCGGGGAGTCTTGATGCTCGTGTCGCTTAATGGCCGCGTGAGGCTCCCACTTCCTACCGCTCAAGGCGAAGTCAGAGAACCGTCCTGGTCCCCTTACCTGAACTGATTGCGGCGTAACACGTTTTGCTTAACACACTGGGGTTTCATTAGGAGTTTCACGATGGAAATGCTGAAGTTTGGTAAATTTGCTGCGCTGGCTCTGGCCATGGCTGTAGCTGTAGGTTGCTCCTCGAAGGGCGGTGACAACGCTGGCGAAGGCGCTGTCGACCCTAACGCTGGCTACGGTGCCAACACTGGCGCTGTTGACGGTTCCCTGAGCGAAGAAGCCGCCCTGCGCGCAATCACCACCTTCTACTTCGAATACGACAGCTCGGACCTGAAGCCAGAAGCCATGCGCGCTCTGGACGTTCACGCCAAGGACCTGAAGTCCAACGGCAACCGTGTTGTTCTGGAAGGCAACACCGACGAGCGCGGTACTCGCGAGTACAACATGGCTCTGGGCGAGCGTCGTGCCAAGGCCGTTCAGCGCTACCTGGTTCTGCAGGGTGTTTCCCCTGCTCAGCTGGAACTGGTCTCCTACGGCGAAGAGCGTCCAGTTGCCACCGGCAACGACGAGCAGTCCTGGGCTCAGAACCGCCGCGTAGAACTGCGTAAGTAAGTTCTTATGCGTATGTGCCGTCGTGCTGTAACCGTCCTCGCACTCAGCCTTCCGCTTTCGGCGTGGGCTGCGGTTCCTGTAGTAGATGACAACGCAGGTGCTTACCCACCTTCGGGTTATGGCACGAGCGGCGCCTATGCCGGGGCAGGGGCTTCGACCCCTGCCTCAGCACAGGGCCAGCTGTTCATGCAGCTGCAACAGATGCAGGACCAGATATCCCGCCAGCAAGGCATCATCGAAGAGCTGCAAAACGATGTCGCCCGCATGAAGCAGGAAAGCCTGGAGCGTTACCAGGATCTGGACCGCCGCATCAACAGTGGTGGCGCGCCTGCCGCGACCCCCGATAATTCCTCCACCGGTGGTGCACCCGATGCCGCCGCCGGTGCAGCAGCAGGCGCCGCTGGCGCTGCTGCACAGCAACCGGCCGCCAACAGCGAGCCGGGTGATCCGGCGAAAGAGAAGCTCTATTACGATGCCGCTTTCGACCTGATCAAGCAGAAGGACTTCGACAAGGCCAGCCAGGCGTTCGGCGCCTTCCTGCGCAAGTACCCGAACAGCCAGTACGCAGGCAACGCCCAGTATTGGCTGGGTGAGGTGAACCTGGCCAAGGGTGACCTGCAAAGTGCCAGCCAAGCCTTTGCCCAGGTTAGCCAGAAGTACCCCAAGCACAGCAAGGTACCGGACTCCCTGTACAAGCTGGCCGACGTCGAGCGTCGCATGGGCCATACCGACAAGGTCAAAGGCATCCTGCAGCAAGTCATCACCCAGTACCCCGGCACTTCCGCCGCACAGCTGGCGCAGCGTGACCTGCAGAAGCTCTAAGTAGCACCGCTCAAAAGAAACCCGCGCCAGTCGCGGGTTTTTTCGTTAGAATCATTGCCCTTTTTCTTAAACACGCTGCTGCGGATAACGCCATGTCGAGTCCGCGACAGTGCCTGACGGAGGCGGACAGCCTGTTTAGCTGTCACGCCCGTGGCGATCATGCAAGACACATTACGTATCACCGAAGTCTTTTACTCTTTGCAGGGTGAAACACGCACGGCTGGGCTGCCCACGGTATTCGTGCGCCTGACCGGTTGCCCCCTGCGCTGTCAATATTGCGACAGTGCCTACGCCTTCAGTGGCGGTACTGTGCGTAGCCTCGATTCGATCATGGAACAGGTGGCCGGCTTCAAACCGCGCTATGTGTGCGTCACTGGCGGCGAACCGCTGGCCCAGCCGAATGCCTTGCCACTGTTGCAGCGTCTGTGCGATGCCGGCTATGAGGTTTCGCTCGAGACCAGTGGTGCCCTGGATATCTCGGCTACCGATATTCGCGTCAGCCGCGTGGTCGACCTAAAGACCCCGGGCTCTGAAGAGTCCCACCGCAACCTCTACGAGAACATTGAGCACCTGACCCGCAATGACCAGGTCAAGTTCGTCATCTGTTCACGCGAGGACTATGACTGGGCGGTTTCCAAGCTGATTCAGTACAACCTTGCCGAGCGAGCCGGCGAGGTGCTGTTTTCGCCAAGCCATCACCAGGTGAAGGCCAGTGATCTGGCCGACTGGATCGTTGCCGACAACCTGCCCGTGCGCTTCCAGCTGCAGCTGCACAAGCTGCTGTGGAACGACGAGCCCGGACGTTGATTAGGAGCAAAAGTACATGACTGAGAAACGCGCAGTAATCCTGCTGTCCGGCGGCCTCGACTCGGCCACTGTCGTCGCCATGGCCAAGGCTGAAGGCTATAGCTGCTACACCATGAGCTTCGACTATGGCCAGCGCCATCGTGCTGAATTGAACGCTGCTGCGCGGGTCGCTCGTGACTTGGGCGTCGTTGAGCACAAGGTCATCGGCTTGAACCTCGATGGCATCGGTGGTTCGGCGCTGACCGACAGCAGCATCGATGTACCGGAAACCCCGGGCGAGGGTATTCCAGTGACCTATGTGCCGGCACGCAATACCGTATTCCTGTCCTTGGCCCTGGGCTGGGCAGAAGTGCTGCAAGCGCGCGATATCTTTATCGGCGTCAATGCCGTGGACTACTCGGGCTACCCTGATTGCCGCCCAGAGTTCGTCGAAGCGTTCGAACGCATGGCCAACCTCGCGACCAAGGCCGGTGTCGAGGGGCAGGGCTTCCGGATCCAGGCGCCACTACAGAACATGAGCAAGGCGCAGATCGTGCAGGCCGGTATGGCCCGTGGTGTGGATTACAGCCTGACAGTCTCCTGCTACCAGGCCGACGATGAGGGCCGCGCCTGTGGCAAGTGCGACAGCTGCCGCCTGCGCGCCGACGGCTTCAAGGCTGCCGGAGTAGAAGACCCAACCCGTTATTTTTGAAAAAAGTTTTGATGGAGTGTTGATTTCCCGTTAGAAATCAGTATTATACGCGCCATCCAACGGGTCGTTAGCTCAGTTGGTAGAGCAGTTGGCTTTTAACCAATTGGTCGTAGGTTCGAATCCTACACGACCCACCATATTCGCAGCGGTTCGTGAGTACTAGAGGGTGGCTTTACAGCCAGTTCTAGTTCTGCAGCCGTCTGGAGCGAACCTTAGTAGCGCTTCAGCGTGATGTATATATGAAAAAGCCCGCGACCTGTACAGGTTCGCGGGCTTTTTCGTTCATACAGGGAAAAACGCCTCCGATGGGGTTGCGAGCGATACGAAGGCGGTGACTGGAACGGGTTGCAATTGTTCGCGGTGACGGCACATTGCTGCAAGCCCCAGGTTCATCCGGGCTGAGAGAGCAACCCCACAATACTGCGCCTTTGTCAGAGCATTGTGGGGTTTGGTATGACAGCCTCTACACCGCCCCGAAACGCACCTCCACCGACAGGCTGCCCAGGTTATCGCTCAGGCCAGCCCCATAGCGCCCAGCCAGGTCGTCATTGATGCACAGCTGCAACTCACCCTGCTGGCCACGCGGCAATTGCTCCTGATCACCCACCAGGAACGGCACGCCGTTGCTGCCGATGCGCCCGATCAACGCCCCTTCGTTCTGCCCCGGCAGGGTGTAGCCCGGCTTGGCGATCAACGCTGGGTTGCCCTGTGCGCCAACCATGCCGGTGGCCGGGTTGGCCGTCCACTGCCCGCCTGTACACACCGCCAACTGCCAGCTCTGCCCATTGACCTGCATGCCCGTGCCCTGCCATGCCTGGTTGGCCTGCACCTGCACCGTGCGCTTGAGCAGGTCGCTGGCCACCACGTCGGCGGCCTGGAAGGTCAGCGCGGTAATGGTCAAGGTCGGGTTGGCGGTGCCGGTGGTGGGGAACACGCCGTCGCCGACCAGGAACAGGTTGGGGTGGTCCCAACTGCGCTGGTCCTTGTCCACCACCGACTTGGTGCGGTCCGAGCCCATGCGGTAGGTGCCCATCAGGTGGCCAGCGCCGAAGAACGCGTAGTTATGGCCGTCGTACTCGAACACCGTTTGCGAGCCGGGCTCGAGTTTAGGGTTCAGGTTGGTCAGCTCGGTGGCGCCCATCAGCTCGGTGATGATATGCGTGGCGGCCAGGCGCGCTTGCTTGAAGCCCTCCTTGGTGTAGTCGGACAGTTCGTAGGTGATCTGCGGCCGGGGCAGGCCCAGACCATCGGTGAACTCCGTGCTCCTTTCCACCCGGCACAGCGCATGGTCAGGGTCTTTCTCCACCTGCTCGATCAAGAAGCCCAGACGGAACTGGCGGGTCAGCACGCTGTTGAGCTGCTGCACCAGCGCCTGGCCGGACAACGCCAGCTTGTTGGGGTTAGCGCCGCCGTTGTTGGTGCCGTCGATGAAATCGCAGACAGAGGCGTAGGGGTCGTTTACCGACCAGTTCCAACCCTCGTTGCCGATCTCGATACGCCAGGCGGCGCGCTGGCTGCGGAACGGGCCATCGCGCATGTCCTCGATCCCCGAGGTGGACAACGGCCCGCGGAACGGGAACAGCGGCTTGCCTTCGGGCATCAGGCCCCAGGCCAGGTACACCGGGTGGTCAGCCAGCGCCTGGCCCACCTGGCCGCTGCTGTTGGCGACCCCTTTAGGGCTGTTGGGGCCGATGGAGTTGAGTAACAGCTTTGGCGTTTCGATAGCATGGGCGGCGATCACGTAGCGCTTGCCCTGGGCCGTGCCGTTCTGGCGCGTGCCATTGTTCTGGTACTGGATGAAATCGATACCCGTGACCCCATGGGCATCGACCTGCACCTGGCTCGCCACGGTCTGGTAGAGGATGCGCACGTTGCCGGTATCCAGTGCCTTGGCCATTGTGACGGTGGCGTCGTACTTGGCCTGGATGGGGCAGATCGGCGTGCAGCTGGTGTTTCCAGCGCACACCCGTCGGCCGTTGTCGCTCTGCGAGTTGCGCCCTGCCGGGGTCTGCCGGACGTTGAGGGTGACACCTGGGTACGGCTTGCCGTCGGGCGCCTTCTCCGGACTCTGGTACACCGTGCCCGTCACGTTTTTGCTCAAGCCCTGGTCTACCAGCGAAGGCGGGATGCCGTGCATGCTGTATTCATACCCCTGCGGGAAGGTCACGCCCAGGTAGGTCTGCGAGGCGACATCGGCGGACACGCCCATCTCCTCCTCGGCGCGGCAGTAGGCGGTCTGCAGGTCTTCGTAGCTGATCGGCCAGTCGACCCCGACGTTGTACGCAGTGCGCATGCGAAAGTCGTTGGGCAACAGGCGCAGGGCCGTGCCCATCCAGTGCCACATGGTGCCGCCGCCTACCCGTTCGTAGGTGCTGGCGAACAGCTGCGGCCCCTTCTGTACCAGGTAGCTTTTCTGCACTTTGTTCGGGTCGGTGCTGCCGGCGGTGATCAAATCCTGGATAGTCGCGCGCGGAGCGAACTGGGTGGCCGGGGTCTGCTCGGTCTGCTCCGGCGGGTATGGCGACTCGGGCGACTTGAGCACGGCGGTGTAGAAACGCTCCAGATACTCGCTGCGGTTCGGCGGAATTGCCGGGCCCGACTCGAGCACCAGCACTTTCAAGCCGGCCAGGCCCAACTGATAGGCCATGACGCTGCCGGCCATGCCTGCGCCCACCACGATCACATCGGCAGTTTCGATATTCTGGGTTTGTACGTTGCTCATGGCTGCTGCCCTTCCTTGGCGTCGACACCGGTGAATTGCTTGAGGGTCGGTGGCTGCTCGGCCCAGTAGCCGAAGTGGTACTGGCTGTAGCCCATGGGGTGAGACTGGGCGATCTTCCACGCCCAGCTTTGCTTGTAGGCTTGGTCAGACACCACGCTGGTGTCACCCTTGTGCTTGCTGCCTTGGTCATACGGCTGGTACCAACTGCCGAGCAGCCACAGCTTCATGATCGAGCGGGCGCCTTGGGCGATCTGCGGGTCCGAATTGCCAAGTACGGCGCTGGCGATTTGCGCTGGGGTTTGGCTCTTGATACTGACGTACAGCTCCAGCAGGTTGCTGAACGCTGCGGTGCCCATACCTTGCTGGGCGGTGGCGAAGAACACCGGCAACAGGTTGATCGGGTCTACCGAAGGCGCCAGCAGCTCTGCTGACAGGCCAGTGAGGGCGGCGGACAGGTCGATGAAGTTCTGCAGGTTCGGGTCGCTCATGGCATCACTCCTTGGCGCCAGTGGATTGGGCACGTTCAAGCAGGAAGGTGAAATCGGCGAAGCTGGTGCGCGGTGACTGGGTCACGCGGGTGGTCGCGTTGTTGTGGCACTCCATGCAACTGGACGAAGCCTGCGGCGTAGTGCCCTGGTTGTAGGTTTCCAGCGTGGCGTTGGCCAGGAAGTTCGGCGCAGGCGTGCCCAGCGGATTGGTTGGCGACGGTACTTTGCAGTCATCGGCGGGGTCGGTCGGCCACTGGGTGCTGATCAACTGGTAGTTGGCCCACACAGTGCCCTTGAGCGCGCTTTGCCACTGCGCGTTGAGCTGGTGTGTCGCGGTGGTGAGCGGGATTTCCCGCACGATCTGCGAAGGCGTGGCTTTCTTCGATGGGTCCCACGGCTGCGCTGGCGGCTCGTTCACCGGGCGGTCGCTGGCTTGGGCGTCGTAGAACAGGTAGGGGCCCTTGCGCTCGTTCATCGGTGTGGTCTTTTCCGGCACGTTGCGCACGTGCTCGAAGCTCGACCATACCCACTGCGGCGCGGCCTGGGTCTTGTGCACGATGTGCAGACCGACCAGCCCGACCTTCTGCGCGCTGCACGACTCGGGGATCACCGCGCCCTTGTTCGGGTCGGCGTTGCCGGGGGTGTAGACCAAGGCGTCGACGGCGTGGAAGTCCTGCGGGTTGTCGTTGCCGCCGAGTACCTTCCAGGCCGACTTGACCATGATCGCGCCGACCTGCTCGGCCTTCTGCGACCCGCAGGCGAATGCGATGCGGTTCTCGGCCTTGCTCAGGAATGCTTGCTGGCCCTCCTTGCTGTACAGGCCATTGTTGACGATGTCATCGAACATCGGCTGGTTGACCATGATCGCGTTGCGCGTGTAGGTGCCGTTCTGGTCCACCAGTGGGCCGGTCTTGAACGGCTGAATGAATTCGTCGAGCACACCGGCGACCTTGCCCATCTGTTGCAGGACGGGCAGGTCACCCTTGCCTTGGCAGGCGGCGGGTAGCGGCGCCTTCTGGTTCCAGGCGACCGGCTTCTGGCCTTGGGGCAGGAAAATCTCGTAGCTCTCCTTCCACGACTCCCAAACCGTCTGCCCCGGCGCGCCCATCTTCGCCGAGGTGTTGGCGCTGCCGTCGGCGTTGGCGGGCCAGTTCAGGGCAACGAATGTCTGCCACGACAGCACGTCGAAATCGTGTTGCAGGTTATCCAGGGTGAAGGGTGGGGTAGCGGTGACGTCGAAGGGAATCGCAGGTGAAAGCACTGGCGGGCTAGCCGCATCGGCCATGGCAAGCGCGCTGGTGAAGCTTGCTCCCAGGCACGCCAACCGTTTCAGGGTTATTTTCATTATCGTCTCCTCAGCAGATAAAGCGTCGGGACGACGAGGCGTACGGGCCCTTCATGGACCTAATGTTCAGCGTTATCCCTGACGCTAGGCTGGAGGCTAGCCGTTGCGTTGGAACCCTCAGAAATATCCGACTAACGGTAGGGATAATGCCGAGGAAGGCACTGCCCTGACCTTGCAGATCAGCTCAAGGCGGTTGTTCTGCAAACGCTGGGCGGCCGACTGTTCAGTTCATACCCACTGGTATCCAGTTGCTCTTGCCCATCCTTATTCAGCCCACTCAGGGTCTGCGGTAAACACTACCGTCAACCAGCGATCCGGTCCTTCACCGCCAATCGCATCACCGACTTCGCAGCGCAGCGCATCCCACTCTTCAATGCTTTTGGCTGGAAGGTGCTTGGGCACGATGAAATACAGCTCGATTTCCCGAGAGCGGCCGACCTTGGCCACGTAAGCCCGATAGGATTCCAGTCCGTGGCGTGCCACGAACGCACCGGCCACCTCATCTACGTGCAGCATCAGGTCGCCAGGTGTCACCAGAAAGATATCCGCCATGGCCTGGCGCACAACCGACAGCGGCAAGGGAATGATGACCAGGCACACCAGCGCCAGTACCGCCGGGTCGATGTACGGCGATACCCACTCCCACTGCGTGCCCTGCACGGCAAAGCCAAAGCAGAAGGCGATGAGCAACGCTGCGGTGATGCTGGCCGACATCACCCAACCCTTGACGTCCATGCGCACGAAATCCGAGTTCAGCTCGCGGTTGGCCCGCGCTTCGACTGCAGCGATGGTCGCGCAGGCGATCACGGTCAGTGCCGCATAAACCATGGCAATGCCGAATTCCAGGTGGCGTCCGCCTTCGAGCAGGCTGCTGACGGCGTTGATCAGGGCGTAGAGCGCCACACCGCTGAGCAGGATGCCATTTAGCGCCAGTACCATCGGCTCCAGGTGCCAGAAGCCCATGGTGAAGCGTTCGCGTAGCTTGCGTGACACGTGCCGGCTGGTGGCGTGCGAAGTGATCAGCTTGACCACTACCAGCGACAGGCCGCTCATGCCGGCGTCGGCCAGCGAGTACACACCGTCGAAAATGATAGAGAACGAGCCGGACGCCAGGCCGAAGGCAATGCCGATGGTGGCGATGAACAGGGTGACGGCTATCGAGGTGCGTAGTAGGCCCTGTTCGCTGTTGATATCGAAGAAGTGGGATTTTTTGGGTGTTTCCATGGGTAAAACTCGTTCAAAAGGTGGGGTGCCTGTACGGGCCCAATCGCCGGCAAGCCGGTGATGGGGCCCGTACAGACTAAACGCGAAACTGCTCCATCAAAGCCTGCTGCTGATTGGCCAGGCGGTTCAGCGCTTGGCTGATGCGCGCTGACTCATCAGCCTGGCCCGATAGCGATTCAGTCACATCGCGGATCCCGGCCACGTTTCGGTTAACTTCCTCGGCCACAGCGCTCTGTTCTTCAGCGGCCGAAGCGATCTGCAGGTTCATGTCGCTGATCACCGCCACCGCTTCACCGATCCGCTGCAGCGTCGGCAGTGCCTGTTCCATCCGGGAGGCGCTGGCCTGCGCCTGTTTCTGCCCATCATGCATGGCGCCGACCACATCCTGGGTACCTTGCTGCAGGCCCTCGATGACCTGGCGGATTTCTTCCACCGACACCTGGGTGCGCTGCGCCAGGCTGCGTACCTCGTCGGCCACCACGGCAAAACCCCGCCCGGCCTCGCCAGCGCGGGCCGCTTCGATGGCGGCGTTTAGGGCCAATAGGTTGGTCTGCTCGGCAATGGCGCGGATCACCTCCAGTACCGAGCCGATCTGCTCGCTGCGCTGCTCCAGTGCGCGCGCCTCGACCATGGCGGCATCCATCCCGGCTGCCAGGGTGTCAATCGCCTGGCGGGTGCTGGCGATCAGTTGCAGGCCTTCGCGGCTCGCTTGGTCGGCGCCGCGCGCGGCCTGGGCTGCTTGTGCCGCGTTGTGGGCGACATCCTGGGCAGTTGCGCTCATCTCGTTGGCGGCGGTGGCCACTTGCTCGATCTCGCGCTGTTGCTGCTGCATGCCGCTGCTGGTCTGGCTGGCGATGGCTGCGGACTGATCGGCGGTGCCGCGGGCTTCGAGCAGCGAGCCTTTGACTTGGGCAATCACCGGTTGCAGCTTGTCGAGGAAGCGGTTGAACCAGCCGCTCAACTGGCCCAGTTCGTCCTGGCGCGCGTAGTCCAGGCGCCGAGTCAGGTCGCCCTCACCGCTGGCGATATCCTCGAGGCGTGCTGCTACGGCCAGGATTGGTCGTGTCACACCGCGTGCGGTCAGCCAAACCAACAGCAGGCCGACGATCGCGGCACCCAGGCCGATCAGCAGGCTGGTCAGATTGGCGCTTTGGTTGTGTTCGCTCAGCCTTTGATTGAGAGCGACGGCGGGTGCTTGAAGCACAGCTTCGGGCAGTTCCAGCAGCACCTGCCAGGGGGCGGCGCCGGGGATCGGGGCGAACGGGCGACCGACGCGCAGCAGGCCCTGCGCCACGTCGTTGCTCAGGAAAGTGCCCAGCTTGCTGGCGTCGCGGCTGTGCCCGGCCAGCAAGCCGGTATTGCTGACGATGCTCACCTGGCCCTGGCCATCGAACAGCTCCTGGCGGCCTTCCAGACTCAACTGCTGCAGGTTGTCCAGGCCGATGTCCAGGCCAACTACGCCTACCACCTTGCCGGCTTCCAGCAGGGGGAGGGCGATGCTCGTCATCAGTACC
Organism: Pseudomonas putida; assembly: GCF_016406145.1. Taxonomy (NCBI): domain Bacteria; kingdom Pseudomonadati; phylum Pseudomonadota; class Gammaproteobacteria; order Pseudomonadales; family Pseudomonadaceae; genus Pseudomonas; species Pseudomonas putida. Next base: position 4,407,599 of record NZ_CP066306.1, on the reverse strand, counting down.
TGGCGGCCATTCACCTCGTCGAGGTAGGGCTCGATCACGCAGGCCTTGGCCGTTTCCTGAGGGCAGGTCAGCCAGCGGTTCTGTGCCCCCCCGTTGGCGCCAACCGTGCTGTCGGCCAGCATCGCTTCAGGCATGGCCTCCCGCTCAAGGTTGCCTGGGCTGGGCTGCGACCAGTACAGCGAAAAGCGCCCGCTGTCGTTGCTGCCGACCGCCTCCTGGGCAACGAACTGGCTGTCCTGGTGGTCCAGGGCGTTGGGCTGGAACACCACATAAAGCCCTATCACGTCCGGGTTGCCAGCCAGACTGGTGCGAGCCTGGCGTGTCAATTCGGCGCGTAGGTCGCTAGCGCCGTGGGCTTTGAGCACCTGCACCAGGCGGGCAAAGCCGTTGGCGTACTGGTAGGCGTCCATGAAATAGCGCTGAATGCGCAGGGTCTGGGTTTCGCCGTGGGCCTGCAGGCGCAGGCGCGCGCTGTGGTCGAGCATCTCACTGTTGGCCTGGCTGACCAAGGCTGCACTGCGCTGTGCCTGGGTCAGCGAGGTGGCCACCAGTAGCGCGACGATGACCAGCAGGCACAGGCCGGCGAGCAGGGTGATCTTCCACTGGATAGAAAGGCGACGCAGCGGCATGAAAGCTTTCCTTTTCGTGCAAGGACAACGCCCGCGTTCAGGCGCGGGCGGTGTAGATGGCAAGTGTCATTCGGCAACGTAGTTCGGGGGGGCGGCAGTGAAGGCCTTGGTCAGCCAGGCCAGGTACACCAGGCCAAGTAGCGCCCACACCCCGCCGAACATCAGCGAGTGCTCGTTAAGGTCTAGCCACAGCGACACGATGATGCAGAAACCGATGGTCGGCAGTATCAGGTACATGAGCTTGTTCGCCAGCCCTTGGCGATTGCCTTCACGCAGATAGCAGTGGTTGATCACCGACAGGTTGACGAAGCTGAACGCCACCAGTGCCCCGAAGTTGATGATCGAGGTGGCGGTAACCAGATCGAAGAAGATCGCCGACAGCGAAATCAGTCCGACCACTGCGATGTTAAGCACCGGTGTTTTGTAGCGCGGGTGCAGGCGAGCAAAGATGCCTGCGGGAATCACCTTGTCACGTCCCATCACGTACAACAGGCGCGAGACGCTGGTTTGCGAAGCCAGGCCCGAAGCGATGGTGTTGATCACCGTGCAGGCGATGAAGATCGACTGGAAAAGCTTGCCACCCACGTACAGGGCAATTTCCGGCAGGGCCGCTTCTTGGTCATGGAAGCGTGCCATGGTCGGGAAGTAGGCCTGGATGAAGTACGACACGGTAATGAATACCAGGCCGCCGATCAGTGCGGTCAGGAAGATCGCCCGTGGGATGGTCTTGGCCGGGTCGCGGGTTTCCTCGGACAGGCACGTCACGGCGTCGAAGCCCAGGAACGAGAAGCACAGGATGGTCGCACCGGCCGCCAGGGCGCTGAGCTGGGTCTGGCTGTCGGCGAACGGCAGCAGGCTCCACGCGGTACCCAAGCCTTCACCCTGGTCCAGTCCACGTACGCACAGGTAGATGAACACGGCGATGATCGCCACCTGCACGGCAACGAACAGCAGGTTGAAGTGTGCCACCAGGTTGACGCTGCGCATGTTGATCAGGCTGATCAGGGTGACGAAGCCCGCTACCCAGATCCACTCCGGCACTTCGGGGAACATGGCCGACAGGTAGAGCTTGGCCAACAAGGCATTGACCATCGGCAGCAGCAGGTAGTCGAGCAGCGACGACCAGCCGACCAGAAAGCCCACATGCGGGTTGATGGCGCGCTGTGTGTAGGTATAGGCAGACCCCGATTGCGGGAAGCGGCGCACCAGGGTGCCGTAGCTCACGGCAGTGAACAGGATGCCGGTCAGCGCCAGGATGTAGGCGCTGGGCACATGCCCTGCGGTAATCCCCGAGACGATGCCGAAAGTGTCGAACACGGTCATCGGCGTCAGGTAAGCCAGGCCGATGATGATCACGTGCCAGAGGCGCAGGGTTTTGCGGAGTTGGCCGTTGCCGGTGGCGCTGTGGTCAGGCTGCATGCTGGCGTGGCTCCTGCAGCTGGGCGTGAACGGCGGGCGGGTTGTATTGCGCATGCGGCAATGGCGAGCGGGTAGGCTCCATGTTGTTCACCTTTATTGTTGGAGCATAGGTAGGCGCAGGCGATGCGCCGGGGGCGAGCTGGCAGTGCCTGGGCTAGGAAGGCGGGGCGTGCGGGCAGGGGCGGTGAGGCATCATGACGGCGCGTCTGTTCTTCTTCGTGGTGTGGCGCTGGGCAAGGTGGTGAAAATAAAAAACGATGGGTAGGTTGGTGTCAAGTTAAACATGACAAGATGTTACTAAATTGAAATATTTATCGATTTATCTATCGTAATGTTCGGTTTTTGCGCGCTTTTTTGCGGTTCTGATCGATTCAGATGTTCGTAAAATTTAACGAATAGGAAGTTTCCCAAGCTAGCGTCAGGTGGGTCTCGATTGCTCATTTCGTCCGCGTGTCGACCCTTGGGCGAGGGGTGGGAGTGATACTATTCTGCTCCCCCGCAGCTCTTGGCTGCGAACACGCCCATATGGACATCAATCGGTTCTATTCATGAAGAAATCAGTAGGCATCCTTTCCGGCCTGGCCATCGCCATTGCCGTCGTAACCACCGCTGGCGCCTGGTACACCGGCAAGCAGTTGCCTGCGCAGCTGGAGCAAGCCGTCAATCAGGGCAATGCCCAGTTGAAGAAGGCCCTTGTCGGGGTTGGCGGCAGCATGACCATCGAAGTGGCCTCGCTGGAGCAGCACTTCTTCACCAGTACCGCACGCTATCGCCTCAAGGTCCGTGACATTCACCTGTCTGACGGTGAGCCGGTCAGTTTCGATGTGGGTGTAACCGATCAGATCGAGCACGGCCCGTTCCCTTGGTCGCGGGTCAAGGCCCTCAAGCTGATGCCGGTGCTGGCAGCCAGCAACAGTGCGCTGGACAAGGACGACTTCACCGCGCCCTGGTTCGCCGCCGCCGGCGACAAGGTCCCGGTCAGCTCGCAAACCAGCCTGGGCTTTGACGGCAGTGTCGATGGCAGCATCCTCCTGGCGCCGGTCAAGCTGGCCGAAGACAACGGCACTACCCTCGATTTTTCGGGTATGCAGCTGCAGATCAGTGGCGACAGTGAAGGCAAGGCGTCGAAATTCCATGGCGCTGCCGATCGCTTCGAAATGAAGTTGGTCGGGGATGATCACCCGCCGGCCACGTTCGAGCTCAAGGACCTGAAAATCGGCGGTAACCTGGCCGCTACCCAGCATGACGCAATCTATGTCGGTAACGTCGATGTGCTGCTGGCCGAAGCCAAGGCGACGCTGGGCCCCAAGCAGCAGGTACTGCTGCTCAAAGGCCTGGAGCAGCACGTCCTGCAAACCCTCGATGGCCCCGATACCGTCGGTGGTCGCGTGGATTACAAGGTCGCGGACATCAGCTGGGATGGCCGCGCAGTCGGTAGCGGGCAGATGGCGGTCAGCATCAAGTCGCTCAACGCCCCGGCCTTGCAGTCGCTGTCGCAGTGGTACCAGGCCCATCTGCCGGAGTTCGAGCAGGCCGCTGCTGCTGGCCAGCCGATGCCCCAAATTCAGATGGATGAAGCAGAGAAGGCCAAGTTCCAGGGCGACCTGAAGCAACTGTTGGCATCCAAGCCGCAGGTGGCGGTGGAGAACCTTTCGTTCAAGACGGCCAACGGCGAGAGCCGGTTCAACCTGTCGATGGACTTCGCCAGCCCCACCTCCTTCGACCTGCCGCCTGACCAGTTGAGCAAGCAGCTTATCACTCAGGTGAAGAGCAAGCTGTCGCTGTCCAAACCGATGATGGGTGACCTGGCGACCTTGCAGGCGTTGCTCGAAGGGCAGACCGATGCCCAGGCGATTGCCATGCAATCCAGTCAGGCGGGTGAGATGGTCGGGATGATGGCGCTGCAGAGTGGCATGGCCACCGTGCAGGGCAATGACGTGGTGGCTAGCCTGCACTACGTCGATGGCATGGTCGACTTCAATGGCAAGAAGATGACCGTTGAAGAGTTCGCCATGATCCTCGCGGCGCACTTTGCGGCGATGCAGCCGCAGGGCTGATTGATTGAGCCTGCGCCGGCCTCATCGCCGGCAAGCCGGCTCCTGCAGGATGACTACAGCCTCATGGCCTGTGCACACCTGTGGGAGCAACTGTCTTGCCGGCGATGAGGCCAGTACTGGCCACACAAAAACCGCTTTAGAAATCCCTTGATTGTCTGTAGCCTTCGGCGTCCGATAATAATCCGCGCCCGCAGAGGGCCGTGGCGGCTTGCCTGCCGTCCGGCGCCCTTAGCCGATCTGTCAGGGCCGGGTGATACACTCGATTTGACGCGCACGCGCGCCTGCAGGTCCAGCGATCATGACCCAGATATCCGAACGCCTGTTGGTTCAGGCCCACCTCGACGCCAAGCAGCCCAACCCGCTGACAGCCGAGCAGGAGGCCGAATACCGTGCGGCCATTGCTGCCGAGCTCAAGGCGCAGAACGCCGTGCTGGTTGCCCATTACTACTGTGACCCGGTTATCCAGGCGCTTGCCGAAGAGACCGGCGGTTGCGTGTCCGACTCGCTGGAAATGGCCCGTTTCGGCAAGAACCACCCTGCCCAGACGGTGATCGTCGCCGGTGTGCGCTTCATGGGCGAGACCGCGAAGATCCTCACCCCGGAAAAACGCGTGCTGATGCCGACCCTGGAGGCTACCTGCTCGCTCGACCTGGGTTGCCCGGTCGAAGAGTTCTCGGCCTTCTGTGACCAGCACCCCGAGCGTACCGTGGTGGTGTATGCCAATACCTCTGCCGCCGTTAAAGCGCGTGCCGACTGGGTCGTGACCTCGAGCTGCGCGCTGGAGATCGTCGAAAGCCTGATGGACAACGGCGAGACCATCATCTGGGGCCCGGACCAGCACCTGGGCCGTTACATTCAGAAGCAGACCGGTGCCGACATGCTGCTGTGGGACGGTGCCTGCATCGTCCACGAAGAGTTCAAGTCGCGCCAGCTGGCGGATATGAAGGCGCTGTATCCGGATGCGGCGATCCTGGTGCACCCGGAGTCGCCAGAGGCAGTGATCGACCTGGCCGATGCGGTGGGTTCCACCAGCCAGCTGATCAAGGCCGCGCAGACACTGCCTAACAAAACCTTCATCGTCGCCACTGACCGCGGCATCTTCTACAAGATGCAGCAGTTGTGCCCGGACAAGGAATTCGTCGAAGCCCCCACCGCCGGTAACGGCGCGGCCTGCCGCAGCTGCGCGCACTGCCCGTGGATGGCGATGAATACTCTGGAGCGGGTGCTGGATTGCTTGCGCAAAGGCAGCAACGAGATTTTCGTTGACCCGGCGCTGGTGCCGAAGGCTATCAAGCCTTTGAACCGCATGCTGGACTTCACCCAGGCTGCTCGGCTCAAGCTGTCGGGTAACGCCTGAGGCCCAATCGCCGGCAAGCCGGCTCCCACAATATCTGCAGCTCAGAACCCAGTGGGAGCCGGCTTGCCGGCGATTGGGCTGCAAAGCAGCCCCCTTACCGCCCCATCATCTCCTGCACCATGCGCCGCTGCTCCATGATCTCGCGCTGGCGCTGGTCGATCTGTGACGCCAGCGGGAAGTTGCTGCCGGCACGACGTTTGGCGTAATCCAGCTGCTGGATCGCCTGGTCGAAGTCCCCCACCAGGGTAAAGTACTCTGCCCGCGCCCGGTGCAAGCCTATGGTATTGCCCGACAAACCACGCACTTCGGCCATGTCGTACCACACATCCGGATCATCCGGGCGGTTCTTGAGCAGGTCGTTCAGTACCTTTTCGGCCTCGGCGGGCTTGTTCTGCTTGATCAGCAGGTCGGCACGCACCTGCTTGAGCGGGTAGTTGCCCGGATACAAACCTTGCATGCGCTCCGCCCGCTGCTGCGCATCGGCCAAGCGGTTGTTGGTGATGTCCAGGTCGATCTGCGCCAGGTTGTAGGTGATGTCGTTGGGCGCCTTGGCCAGCAAGGGCTTCAGGTTCTCACGCGCTTCGTTGAGCTGGCCGCCTTTGATCTGCGCCAAGGCAAGACCATAGCGGGCGGCGTCCAGCTTGGGGTCTTCGTCCAGCTGCGCACGGAAGCGTTTGGCCGCCAGGCCCGGCGTGCCTTCGTAGATCAGGGCAACGCGGGCGCGGATCAACTGATAACGCTGGCTGTCCTCGACGCCGCCTGGGGGTGCCTGTTCGGCCCGGTTGCGGGTGTCGGCGATACGCGATTCGGTCACCGGGTGAGTCAGCAGGAATTCTGGTGGTTTGGCGTCGTAGCGGTACTGGCGCGCCAGGCGCTCGAACATGGTCGGCATGTTGCGCGGGTCGTAACCGGCCTTTTCCAGGTTCTGGATACCGACGCGGTCGGCTTCCTGCTCGTTCTGCCGCGAGAAGCGCCGCTGCTCCTGGATCGCCGCCGCCTGGGTGCCGGCAATCATGCCGATGCCGGCATCGCCGGCGCCCCCTGCCGCCAGTACGATACCGGCCAGCAGTGCCGCCATCATTGGCAGTTGCATGCGTTGCTGGGCCTCGACGCCACGGGCGAAGTGGCGCTGCGACAAGTGCGCCAGTTCGTGGGCCAGTACCGAGGCGTATTCGCCCTCGGTCTGGGCGTTGAGGAACAGACCACCGTTGACCCCGACGATGCCACCGGGGGCGGCGAAGGCGTTCAGCTCACGGCTGTCGATTAGGATGAATTCCAGGCGACGGTCCTGCAGCTGGCTGGTTTCGGCCAGGCGGTACACGGTGGTTTCGACGTAGTCCTTGAGCTGCGGGTCGTTCAGCTGGTTGACCTGGCCGCGTAGCAGGCTGAGCCAGGCGCGCCCGAGCTGGTGCTCCTGCTGTGGCGAGACGATCGCGGAACTGGCGTCGCCCAGTGAAGGCAGGTCGCTAGCATGGCCGGGAAGGGCCATCAGGCAGGCCAGCGTCAACAGGGTAGGGCGCAGTAGATTCATGCACGAAGCTCGCGTCGGATCAAAGCCCCTACTGTAGCCCGCTCACACGTTGGCGACCAGTGGCGGTATGCTAGCCAGCCTGTTACCAAAGACGTCTGCCCCACGTTTGGAGACCCCTGATGACTAGCACCCCGACCTGCGACGCCGAACTCGACGCCAGCGGGCTGAACTGCCCCCTGCCTCTGCTCAAGGCGAAGATGGAGCTCAACCGTCTGGCCAGTGGCGCGGTGCTGAAGGTGATTGCGACCGACGCAGGCTCACAGCGCGACTTCCGCACTTTTGCCCAGCTGGCCGGTCATACGCTGCTGCATGAAATGGCCGAGGCCGGCACCTATACCTACTGGCTGCGCAAGGCCTGAGCCCCAATCAAGGATCGTCAATGTTCAAAGTGCTTCGCGACTGGATAGAGCGCTACTTCTCCGATGAGGAAGCGGTGGTGCTGGCGGTCCTGCTGTTTCTGGCCTTTACCGCGGTCCTTACCTTGGGCGGCATGCTCGCGCCGGTGCTGGCGGGCATGGTGCTGGCTTTTTTGATGCAGGGGCTGGTCAATGCCCTGGAGCGCCTTCGGGTGCCGACGCGGTTGGCGGTGATGGTGGTGTTCGCCCTGTTCATGAGCGCGCTGGCGGTGTTCCTGCTGGTGCTGGTGCCGTTGCTGTGGCACCAGTTGATCACCTTGTTCAACGAGTTACCGGGCATGCTTGGTAAGTGGCAGTCGCTGCTTTTGCTGCTGCCCGAGCGCTACCCGCATCTGGTGTCTGACGAGCAGGTGCTGCATGCCATCGAGTCGGTGCGCGGCGAGATCGGCAAGTTCGGCCAATGGGCACTGTCCTTCTCGCTGTCGAGCCTGCCGCTGCTGGTCAGTGCCATGATCTACCTGGTGCTGGTGCCGATTCTGGTGTTCTTCTTTCTCAAGGATCGGGAGCAGATCGGCCGTTGGGTCAGTGGCTACCTGCCGCGCCAGCGGACCTTGCTGAACCGGGTAGGCACAGAGATGAACCGGCAGATCGCCAACTACATCCGCGGCAAGGGCATCGAGATCCTGATCTGCGGCATTGCCACCTACATCGCGTTCATCAGCCTGGGGCTCAATTACGCCGCGCTGCTGGCGCTGCTGGTAGGCCTGTCGGTGGTGGTGCCGTATGTAGGGGCGGTGGTGGTCACGGTGCCGGTGACGCTGATCGCGCTGTTCCAGTGGGGCTGGGGTGATCAGTTCATCTACCTGATGACGGTGTACGCCATCATTCAGGCGCTCGATGGCAACGTGCTGGTGCCGCTGCTGTTCTCAGAGGCGGTGAGCCTGCACCCGGTGGCGATCATCTGCGCGGTGTTGCTGTTTGGCGGGTTGTGGGGCTTTTGGGGGATCTTCTTCGCAATCCCGCTGGCGACGTTGATCAAGGCAGTGCTCGATGCCTGGCCGCGGCAGGAACCTGCTGTGGCGCCGATGTTGTGATGCATGGGGCCGCTTTGCGGCCCTTTCGCGACACAAGGCCGCTCCTACAGACGAACGCAACCCCCTGTAGCGGCCTTGTGCCGCGAAAGGGCTGCGCAGCAGCCCCAGTCAATCTCAAGCCTTGTTCAGCGCCTGGGCCGCCGCGAGTACGGCATCCACATGGCCCGGCACCTTCACGCCACGCCATTCCTGGCGCAGCACGCCGTCCTTGTCGATCAGGAAGGTGCTGCGGTCCACGCCCATGTACTCCTTGCCATACAGCTTCTTCAGCTTGATCACGTCGAACAGCTGGCACAGGGCCTCGTCCTTGTCGCTGATCAGCTCGAACGGGAAGGCCTGCTTGGCCTTGAAGTTCTCATGCGACTTGATGCCGTCTCGCGATACACCGAACACCACGGTGTTGGCCGCTTCGAACGCTGCGTGCTGGTCGCGGAAGCCCTGGCCTTCGGTGGTGCAGCCTGGGGTGCTGTCCTTGGGGTAGAAGTACACCACTACCTGACGGCCCTTGAGCTCGGCCAGGCTGACGGTCTGGCCGCCGGTGGCCTGGGCCTGGAAATCGGCGACGGGTTGGTCGAGTGCTACTGCCATGGATGCATTCCTTAAACGGGGTTCTGTGGGCGCCAAGGCTCGATCAGCGCGTCCAGGTTGAGGGCGTCGGCAAAGTCGAGGAACTGGTCGCGCAGCCAGCTGATCTGGGTGCCGGCCGGCAGGATCACGGTGAACTGGGCGTTGAGCATGCTGCTGCCGGTCTGCGGCGCCAGGTAGGTGTCGCAGGTCATGGCTTCGAGCTCGACACGGTGGTCGAGGAAGAACTGGCACAGCTCGTTGATGATGTCCGGGCGGTAGGCCGCACTGACATAGGCCACATAAGGCAGGGCCTGCGGGCGCACTTCCTGGTCGGCGCTGCGTACCACGTCGAGGGTCAGGCTGTGCTTCTTGCCCAGGCTGGGGAGGGTGGACTCCAGGCGCGCCAGGGCGTCCCAGCTGCCACCGACCTGCAATACCAGGGCGCTGGTCTCGCCATGGCGGCTCAGGCGCGAGGTGACGACCGCGCAGCGGTTCTCGAAGGCAGCGCGGCTGAGGACGTTGGCCAGCTCCATGGGGTTGGGGCCCAGGGCACTGATGACAAGGAATTGTTCGCGGACGGTGGGGGTGGACATGCAGCATTCCTAAAGCGATGAGCGGTCGGCACAGGACGGGCGAAAGCCTCCTGTCGGCAGGGCCCGGGGCTCGCATGCGAGGACGTGGACGCTGGCCGGGGAGCAAGGTCGACGGCCCGGCGGGCCGCGCTGCACCGATCAAAGGATCAAGGGTAGCGAAATAAGGCGCCGAGGGGAATGCTCCACCCGCCTGCTTCGCTTGTGCAAGGCCGATGCCCCCAGTACCATTACCGCTCTCTTTTTCCGGCAGGAGCAGTTACATGATTGCGGGCAGTATGGTGGCATTGGTCACACCCATGGATGCACAAGGGCGTCTTGATTGGGGCAGCCTCGGCAAACTTGTAGACTTCCACCTGGAAAACGGCACCCACGCGATCGTCGCCGTCGGCACCACCGGCGAGTCGGCCACCCTGAGCGTCGAAGAACACATCGAGGTCATCGAATTCGTGGTCAAGCGGGTCGCTGGCCGCATTCCGGTCATCGCCGGCACCGGTGCCAACTCCACGTCCGAGGCCGTGCACCTGACCCAGAACGCCAAGGACGCCGGCGCCGACGCCTGTCTGCTGGTGGTGCCGTACTACAACAAGCCGACCCAGGAAGGCCTGTACCTGCACTTCAAGCACATCGCCGAAGCCGTCGACATCCCGCAGATCCTCTACAACGTACCCGGCCGCACCTCCTGCGACATGCAGGCCGAGACCGTGATCCGCCTGTCGACCGTGCCCAACATCATCGGCATCAAGGAAGCCACCGGCGACCTGGCCCGTGCCAAGGCCATCCTCGATGGCGTCAGCAAGGACTTCATCGTCATGTCCGGCGACGACCCGACTGCCGTCGAGCTGATCCTGCTGGGTGGCAAAGGCAATATTTCGGTCACCGCCAACGTCGCCCCGCGCGAAATGGCCGACCTGTGCGAGGCCGCCCTTGAGGGCAACGCCGAGAAGGCCCGCGCAATCAACGAAAAACTCATGCCGCTGCACAAAGACCTGTTCTGCGAAGCCAACCCGATTCCGGTGAAATACGCGCTCGTCGAAATGGGCCTGATGCAAAAAGGCATTCGCCTGCCACTGACCTGGCTGAGCGAAGGCTGTCACGAAAAAGTCCGTACTGCCTTGCGCCAGTCCGGCGTACTGGTTTAATCGAGGAAGTACACCGCATGAAGCGACTGGCTGGTCTTTCCGCGCTCGCCCTGATCATTTCCAGCACCAGTGGGTGTGGCTGGCTGTGGGGCGAGGATGGCTATTTCCGCGACCGCGGCAGCGATTACCTGCAGGCGCACCCGACTGCACCGATGCAGCTCCCGCAGGACGCCAGCAACGTCAAGCGCCTTGACCCGCTGCTGCCGATCCCGCGCAACGTCGCCGACGATACCGCCAAGGGCGAGTTCGAAGTGCCGCGTCCGCAACCGCTGTCCGCTGGCGCCGACGTCAGCGATTTCAGCCTGCAGCGCAGCGGCAGCAGCCGTTGGGTGCTGGCCCAGCGTTCGCCGGCCGAAGTCTGGCCGGTAGCGCATCAGTTCTTCGAAGACAACGGCTTCCGTATTGCCGAAGAGCGCCCGCAGACGGGCGAGTTCACGACCACCTGGCAGCGTTTTGACGAACTGTCGGCATCGCTCGGCCAGCGCCTGGCGAGCACCGCCAGCAGTGGTGACAGCGAAGTGCGCGTGCGTGTGCGCATGGAGCCTGGCGTACAACGCAACACCTCCGAGGTGTATGTCGTCAGTGTCGAGCGCCCGGCTGGCAGCACCGCCGAGCCTGCGTTCCCGTCCGCGTCCAGCAACACCGCCGCCGATGCGCTGCTGGTCGACGAAATGCTCGCCAGCATGAACCGCAGCGCCGAGAAGGGCGGTTCGGTATCCCTGCTGGCCGCGCGCGACTTCGATGCGCCGAGCCGCGTCAGCCTGAGCGAAGACGGCAGCGGCAACCCCGTGCTGTTCCTCGGCGCCGACCTGGACCGTGCCTGGTCCGGCGTGGGCCGTGCCCTGGAGCAGGGTGGTGAATGGCGTGTGGAAGACATCAACCGCAGCCTGGGCCTGTACTACATCAACCTGTCGGAAAAGCCCGAAGACAAGCAGAACCAGCCTGGCTTATTCAGCCGCATGTTTGGCAGCGAGCCAACCAAGGAAGAGCTTGAAGCCCGCGCCGAGCGTTACCAGGTGCGCCTGAGCAAGGTTGGTGAAAGCGTCCAGGTTACCGTCGAGAAGAACATCAACACTGTGGCCCCGGCCGATGTCGCTCGCCGCGTGCTGAGCGCCATTCAGGACCACCTGGGTTAAGTGCGCTTCGCGGTACTGGGAAGCGGCAGCCAGGGAAATGGCACGCTGATCGCCAGTGGTGACACGTTCATCCTGGTCGATTGCGGGTTTTCCCTGCGTGAAACCGAGCGGCGCCTGGCGCTGCTCGGGGTGCAGGCGTCTCAACTGAGCGCCGTGCTGGTGACCCACGAGCATGCCGACCATGTGCATGGGGTGGGGTTGCTGTCGCGGCGCTACAATGTACCGGTCTACCTCAGCCAGGGCACATTGCGCGGCATGCGCAAGCCGGTGGAGGTGGCCGGTTTTCTTGCCTGTGGCGACAGCCTGAGTATCGGCTGCCTGCAAGTGAGTGCGGCGCGGGTCGAGCACGATGCCTACGAGCCGCTGCAGTACGTTATCAGCGACGGTCGCCGGCGCTTTGGCATGCTCACTGACCTGGGTTCGTACGACGCGCTGTTGCTTGAGCGCTATCAGGGCCTGGATGCACTGCTGATCGAGGCCAATCATTGCCGCGACATGCTGGCCCGCGGGCACTACCCGTACTTCCTCAAGCAGCGGGTCGGCGGCATGCAAGGACATTTGAACAACCACCAGGCCGCGCGCTTGGTGGACGAGTTGGGGTGGAGCAACCTGCAGCATCTGGTGCTGGCCCACCTCAGCAGCAAGAACAACCTGCCACATCTGGCCCGCCAGTGCTTCGTCGACACCCTTGGGTGCGACCCGGACTGGCTCCAGGTGGCGAATCAGGAACACGGGCTCGACTGGCGCGAAATCGCCTAGCCCAACCACTCAAGCAAGCGGAGCCCAATCATGGAAAAACGCGAAGAACTCTACCGCGGCAAGGCCAAATCGGTTTACAAGACCGACGACGCCGACCGCTTGATCCTGCTGTTCCGCAACGACACCTCGGCGTTCGACGGCAAGCGCATCGAACAACTGGACCGCAAAGGCATGGTGAACAACAAGTTCAATGCCTTCATCATGCAGAAGCTCGAAGAAGCCGGCGTGCCGACCCAGTTCGACAAGCTGCTGGGCGACAACGAGTGCCTGGTCAAGAAGCTGGACATGATCCCGGTCGAGTGCGTGGTGCGTAACTATGCCGCCGGCAGCCTGGTCAAGCGTCTGGGCGTGGAGGAGGGCATCAAGCTGGAGCCGTCCACCTTCGAACTGTTCCTGAAAAACGACGAGAAGGGCGACCCCTTCATCAACGAATCCCACGTTGTCGCGTTCGGCTGGGGCACTGCCGAGCAGCTGGCAGAGATGAAAAAGCTGTCGCTGAAAGTCAACGAAGTGCTGAACAAGCTGTTCGATGACGCAGGCCTGTTGCTGGTCGACTTCAAGCTGGAGTTCGGCGTGTTCCACGGCCAGATCGTCCTGGGTGACGAGTTCAGCCCGGACGGCTGCCGCCTGTGGGACAAAGAAACCCGCAAGAAGATGGACAAGGACCGCTTCCGCCAGGGCCTGGGCGACGTGATCGAAGCCTACGAAGAAGTTGCCAAGCGCCTGGGCGTGCCGCTGTAAGCGGCGCATTCACGCAAGCGCCTGATACCACGCGCTTTTTTTGAAAATAAAGGTTTGCGTTTTCGGAATTCGCTGGTATGATGCGCGGCATTGGAGAGATGCCGGAGTGGTCGAACGGGACGGATTCGAAATCCGTTGTACTGGCAACAGTACCTAGGGTTCAAATCCCTATCTCTCCGCCATATTAGAGGCCCCGAGCGCTATATAGCCCTCGGGGCCTTTTTCATTTGGGGGAATTTTGGGGGAATGGGGGAGCGTGTATTTCCCCCAAGCGTTCGCTATCATTCCGCCATGGCCTACTACGAGAAGCGCGGGGACGCCTGGCGCGCCCAGATCCGCCGCAAAGGATATCCAACCCTTTCCGCCACCTTTGACACCAAGGCAGAAGCCCAGCGATGGGCCGCCGAGATCGAGGGTGACATGTCGCGTGCACGCTTCGTGGACATGCGCGAGGCTGAGAGCACCACGCTGGACGAGGCCCTGGACCGATACCTGTCTGAGGTGACTTCTACCAAGAAGGGCGCCAAGCAGGAGCAAGTCCGCATCAAGAAGTGGAAAGAACACAAGCTGGCCAGCAAAGGGCTGGCGGCCATCCGCTCGAGCGACATGGCTGCCTATCGCGATGCTGAGCTGAAGGAAGGGAAGTCGACGGCGACAGTGCGCCTCAACTTGGCAGTGATCAGCCATCTCTTCACGGTGGCTACCAAGGAATGGGGTATCGAAGGATTGACCAACCCTTGCCGGGCGATCCGGATGCCGAAGGGCAGCAAAGAGAGGGATCGGCGCCCAACGCCGGCGGAACTCACCGCGCTGTACAAGGCAGCCGGCCAGATGAATGCCCAGCTACCGGTGTTCATCGAATTGGCCGTGGAGACGGCGATGCGCCGGTCTGAGCTGCTGATGCTGCGCCGCGACCACGTACGCGGCAAGGTGGCTTATCTGGAAGACACCAAGAACGGCGAGCGTCGCGCTGTGCCGTTGTCGTCGAGGGCGATTGCCCTGCTGGAGGGCTTGCCCACGCCCATCGGTGGCGGCCGGTACTTCAACCTGGCGCTCAACACGATCAGCAACTACTTTCCCCGGGCCTGCGCTGCGGCCGGAATTGAAGGTTTGCGCCTTCACGACCTGCGCCATGAGGCGACCAGTCGTTTCTTCGAGCGCGGCTTCACGATGATGGAGGTCGCGAGTATCACGGGCCACAAAACCCTGGCGATGCTCAAGCGCTACACGCACCTATCTCCGCATGACTTGGCTGAAAAATTAGGGTAGATTGGAAAATTACTTTTGATCAGCGATCAACAAAGTCATCAGGGAGGATTTCGTATTTGTTTAGCGAGAGAAAGGCACTTTGGTTAATCTATACCGTTTTGTTTGGTATGGTTCCAATTTTTATGCGATTACTTGCTGCGGGGCTTGTTAACGGCGGTAAGATACCCCTTATCACGGCTTCGGATTTTATATCTTTAGGTATTGTTTTGCACATTTCGCTCTTGGCGGAAATTAGATATAACGATACAGAGGAGGCGGGTTGGAAAAAACAGATTGCCGGGATCTCGGTGTTAGCAGTCGTATTTTATGCTGTGATGTATGTTTTTTCACTGCTTTCGGACGTCTTTAATGATGTCAATGCTCGTTTCGTGTTGATAGCTTCGATTGGTATGGCGATAGGCTCCTTCGCAATGTGTTTGGCAGTATATGATCGTTTGACATATGTGCCTGCTCATACAAAAGAGGTGGCGGCATGATCAATTTATTGGTTGTTATAATTGGCGTATCGTTTTTGGTTATTTCTGCGGTTTTCGCAGTTGTGACTGCTAAGAATACTCGAAATCACTACTACAATGATTTTGTGAAAAGGAAATCTGAGCGTGAAAAGCTTCGTGTATCTCGATGAGTACAAAATGTACTCTCTTTCATCTCAGCTCATGGAGGGTGTTACCGACTTTGTTGTTTCCGAAAGTTCTTCCAGGGGATCGGAAGAGGAAACTCAAGCTGGTCCATTCAATAGCGGTCGTAAGATGGCGAGTATCATCGAGACCACATCTGGGAATGTTGAGAAGAAGTTTCTTCATGATTATGCTTATGCATTGTTTGAGGAAAAACTTCAGGAAAGTGGTAAGATTAACTCGGTAAGCTCTGAAAACTCGTTTTCTGATATTGCATCAGATCCGTTGGGGCGCAGGTTCATTCGTATTAAGGCGAAGGCAAGCTTCCTTGATGCGGTGGATGTTATGAAGAGTATGGAGTCTCTTGTTGATATTCAAGAGGCGATATCAGTGATTTCTGTTAATGATGAACGTGAGGAATTGATAGCTGAAATCCTAGAACTCTCAGATAATCCCAGCAAGCGAGGTAGATTAGGGCAACTCAAGATCGAATTGGATAAGTTGTCCAAATCTCAAGTTCCCAAGGAAAAGGCCGCCAACGATCGTCTGCATTACAGAAATACCTCAGCCGTGCTCGAGCATGGCTTCAAGCGACGATTGGATTTGTCCATGGACATGAAAGATTGTCGCGTCGATGCAGATCTCAAGCGTGATTGTTTGAAGGATCCAGAGGATTTTGTTTTCAAAACCTACTCTCGAGTGTCTGAGGTTGAGCTGGTGCTGTTAGGCATGGTTACCCAGTGCCGCCCTTACCAGGAGCAGGAGGAAGAGCAAGAGGAAGAGGAAGAGGAAGAGGAAGATGCAGGAGGTAAATTGAGCGAAATGATCCGGCATACAACAGCTGCCCTTCAATCGCTTGAAGCCCATTTCCATAGACCTGCTGTTAATCAGATAATTGTGCATCCAATCGCAGTTTATCTTGAGTTGTAAGCTCCGCCCAGATTATTAGGCCAGCCTGAGTGTTGGCGGTTCTTTCCGCTTTCGCCCAGGCTTAACCTTCTGGTGTTCCCCATCTCGGAACTCCCGCAGGAATTTGCGCACGTCCTCTTTCAGCCAGCAGTGCCGGTTGCCCATCTTGAAGCTCTTGGGAAGCCACGGCACGCCGCGGCGAATCCCCTCCCTGATCGACGCCTCGGTGCGGCCCAGCAGCTTGGCCAGGCCCTCGACCGTCAATACCTCAGTCTCTTCGCTCATACCTTATTCCCCGCCTGACGCGTCAGGTTTTGGTTGTCACGCTGACCTGTCACGTCAGGTTCGTTTTGCTGGCGGCAGCGCAGGCTTCGACTCAATGAACGAGCTGGCCGAGTGTTCGCCGCCAATGTGGCGGAAGTAGTCGATCTCAACCTTTGCGCTTTCAATAAGTACGCGGCTGATATCCGATACCGACTGGGCGCGCTGAACCTCCTTGGCCAAGTTGTCGTCATCAGCCTCACGCACCGCTTCGAGCTGGGCGAACAGGTGGTCGCGAAGATCGCTGAGCTTATTTTTCATTCCTGGTCTTCCTCTTGATCTCTTTCTTCAGTTCGTTCTGCAGGTAGAGGATGTCAACGATCTCTTCCGGCAAGTCTTTGTAGTGATGGTTGTTGCGCAACTGGTGCTCGGCCCGTGTGCGCAGGCATAGATTGGCAAGGTCCGTGTTCTGCACGTCTCCATCCTTGGCCGCCACCACCATCCCCTCTGGAACAGGTCCGTTGGCTTGCTCCCAGGTGTAGATATGAATCGGCCTCCACACGTCGGGCTGCGCTACCTTGATCAACGTGTACCGGCCCTTACGGTGGGTAGCACCAACTGGTCTTGGATCTTGGCCAAGCGGACCCCCTTGAGCATCCAGCCTGGCAAGTAGGATGCGGCGATGCGTTTCCGACCTGTGGGCATCGGTTTTAACTAGTCCAAACTGGACTGCCCTTAAAGTGATGGCTGTTTTCGTCCGCCCTGGTAAAAGCAAGCAGAGCTCCTTGTTGGTTTTGTTGGGATAGAGCAGGCGAAGGAGTGCATCCTCTGCCTCGGTCCAACGCTTGACTTGCCCGCGCCTAGTCATGGCTTGCTCCTGCCTGCAGTTCTCCGATGACTGATTGGATGCCGGCCACATAGCTGCCTGGCCGGCCTAAAGTCGCGCCGTTCAATCGCTCTACCACCACCTCGACCGGAGAGCCTCGCAGCGAGGCGACCAGGTCAATAGCCCAGTTCCTTGCCTCCAAGTACATGAAGCGATTGATGGGGCCGGCCGGAGGCATCGCCGGTCCAGAAAATTTGCGGGCCGGCTCTGAAACCTGCGCTGACGGGATCTTTGCAGCCGATCTCGATACGACCGAGTTGACCCGGCCGCGACCCCGCTTGAGTCCCATCGATTCGATGATCTCCATCGCTGCCTGGCTGACATCGCGATTGCTCATGGGCGCCCCCGGAAGTGATCGGCCAGCACCTGTCGCCCGTCCAAGCCGCAAGCGGCAGACAGATCCAGCACTTGGCCGAAGGTTGTGTCGCGATGTTGTAGGGCGTTCCACAGCAGCAGGAGCAGGCCGGCCTGGCTCATGGCTGCTGCCCCTGCGTGTCCTGCACCACGTGCTGCTCGGTGAAGTGCCGGATCGCGGCATCAATTCGCTGGTCCAGGTCCTCACCAGCGCGCACTGTGCCCATACCGCCCGCTCTATCGAATACTGCTGGTGTGAAGCCGGAGTCCGTCAGAAGGGCGCTATCCCGCAGCCATCGGTACCGGCGTGCATCGGCCACCAGCTTGACGTGATCGTCGATGCTGAATGCTGGCGCCTCATGGACAGTACCTTCGGCGACGCGGCGCTGGTGAATCTCCTCACGGTCGATTATTACACCGCGCGGGGCGTCGATCCCGAGGCGGACCTGGCAGCCGTTGACCTGGGCCACGGTGACCCGGATGTTGCCGCCGATGACGACGGTCTTGCCGATGTTGCGGCTGAGCATGAGCATGTGAATCTCCTTATTGAAGGCAAGCCGAGGGCCCGCCGCGGTTGTTGGCTTTCGCAAAAGTCAGGGGTGGATCAGGTCAGGCGGGGAGCGTTACGCCACCGCCAGGGCGCACTCGGCGCGCCTGGTAGCCACTCGGGTTTCGATCTTGCGCTCGCCGCCATTGCTGCCGCGACGGACTCGCATCAAGTGTTCATCATCCATTGCCGCCTGGCCGATTAACCCAATGCACATGATCAAGGACAGCTTTCTAGCGATACCTCGATAGAAAAGCTCGGTTGGTACAGCGGAGCGGCTACTGATGCCAAGCTTGTAGAAGATCCGCTCGATCGATTTCTTGATGGTTGCTGGTGAGCAGTCGAGCTCCCTGGCGATCTCTTTGTTACCCAGGCCGCAGCAGATGCCAAGTGCCGCCTTCAGTTCTTGAACGGCGAGAATACCAACGTTGCCTTCCATGTCTCTGAAGCTGATTACGTTCTGCATTTGGCACCCTCACATGTGTAAGCTCTGCTCAAAAATATAAGCTGATTGATATTTTCATGCAAGCAGTTGACTTATGTTTTTATCAGTGAACTGATTTGGCTGATCGCCGGGCACAAAAAAGCCCGGGATCACCGGGCTTTGGAGATGGTGGTTCGGCTAGTAGAAGGATGCTCCCCAGAAGACACGACCAATGATCTCGATGGACTTCTCGGCCATCTCATCTGCGGTGTAGGTCTCGTCAGGATGCTCGCTTTGGTTGAAGCTGCGGAATCTTACTCCTCCTCCAGGAACGCGATACAGAACCTTTACTCGGAGCTGACCATCATGCTTGATAGCGTACATTTTTCCATCGACGATCTGCGTTTGCCCGATATTCACGCCTACAGTGCTCCCATCTGGAAGCACTGGCTCCATCGAATTTCCTGACACAACCACGCAGACAGCCTGGTCGAATTGTACGTTATGCGCACGGAGGGATCGTTTTCCAAACCTAAGCTTTGCTGTCGAGCTTCGCTCAATCACCGTTCTTCCGCTCCCTGCAGACAGTTCCACTTCTCGCAGGAAGGGGATCTCAACTTCATCGTCCTCCAGCGGCGTATCGTCATCCCATGCCTGGATCGGCTCAAGCGCGACCGCAACGCCTGGGTCGTACACGGGCTTAGCGTTCTCATGAGCAGTTTTTAAGGGGTGGTCCCCAGAGTTTAAAAACGCTTCCACGGATGCCGCATCTCTAAGCATCGTGCCCCACCCCTCAGCAAGCCAAGCGCTGCTGACGCCGCAAGTGCTAGCTATGGCCATTAGGTATGAAGATCGCTGGGTCTTGCCTGACTCAAGCTGACTTATCGCTGTTTGGGCAATACCAATTTTTTCAGCGAGATCGCGCTGAGTAAGGCCTGCGTGCAGCCTGGCGGCCCTGATTCGTTCAGATAGTTTCATCCGCTGATCCTATAAAAATGCTTATGTGCTTGCAAAGAAGTTTGCTTCTGTGCAGCATATAAATTGACTTATCAGAGGCCCATAGAATGGCTCGTTCAATCAGCAGGCTGATAAACCATTTCGGCACCCAGGCCCTGACCGCTAAGGCACTGGGCGTATCCCAGGCCACCGTTTCGTACTGGCTTTCTGGTGCCGTTAGGATGAGTGCTGAGAAGGCATTTCTCGCCGAGCTCGCAACTGGAGGCGCAGTGGCCGCCGCATCCCTGTGCCCTCTGATTGCTCAAGTCGAAGCTCGCCACAAGGTAGGTGAATCATCTGCCAAAAATGACAATCGCGCACCTGGGCCTGTTGGCTCTGTATGCCCATCCAGCGTTGGGAGTGGCGCTGTATGAATACCCAGGTGTGTTTGCCACCTTACGCTAGCTCGATGGTTAGCAGACCATCGAGCATTGCCGCCAATTCACAGTTCAATCCCATGCTAACGAGTAACGCGCACGAGTTGAGTGGCGGCGTAAGACCGTTTTGTGGATTCTCTTTTCAAGTAGGCCCTGTTCAGGGCCTTCCAATGGCGAGCAGTAGCCATTTGAATAACCCGAAACTTATCGCGAGCGCAGGTTGCGCTTTCAAAGGAGCGTGATATGCGCGCGCAGACATCTATTCGCCAACCCCGTCCGGGGTAATCGAATCACCCCAGGATCCTGGGGTTGCACTTCTGGGCTTTGCGCGATGGTGGAATGGAAAACACCGGACACAAAAAAGCCCAGCCTTAGCTGAGCCTTTAAGTCGCTACCAGTTCGCACCTGGTGGCTGGGTATCACTTTGCTTCGAGAAACCAAAATGAGTTCAGAAAATAACACCGCGCCACCACCGGCGCAACCCACCAAGACCGTCGAGCTTGCTTTCTTCGACACCCCAATCGACAACCGCGGCCTCTACTTGCTCAAGGTCGAATCCGGTGTCAATGCGGAAGATGCCCTGCAGGCAGCGAAGGTTCTCGCGTCTGGCATGGGACAGCTGTGCCAGCACGTCCACGACTCGCTAAATTACGGTGAGTCGGTCTACTGCGATGCAATGGAAGCTTTGAAGTTTCTGAGCGAGACCGTTTCTACGTTGGTGTGGAGCGTCCAGAAGGGCGTCGCATCGCCAGCTACGGAGGCACAGTCATGACCACTGCGCCAATCGTTGCAAACGTGGCCGCTGAGGCCGAGTTCCAGCTGATGGTAGCCAAGGACAATCTGATCTGGCTGAGCTCCCTGGTCCGCGCTGTTCACCTGAGCCACACCCATGACCGCGGCCTTCACGCGGATAGCTTGGCCAGCCTGGCGCAGTTTCTCGACGACACCGGATTTTCCGGAGTTGACCGCGAAATCGAGCGCTTCAGGCAAATTCACAAAGATCATTGCGCGCCACGAAAGCCTACCTCACGAAATCGTGGCGCGGGAGGTGCGGCATGAGCGCGCCGATAGCCCAAGCCCCGCTGGCTCGTGAAGGTCAACTGCTGCAGCCGGCCATGCTGGATGCCCAGGCGATGGCCTACATGAACTTTGCCAGACTGGAACACCGCAAGCTTGAAGCCTTGGTGCGCACGATCGTGATCCCCATGTTGGGCGGCTATCACAACGAGCTTGCCAAGGAACTGGATCGCCATCTGGAACAGGCGCGCACATTCAGCGGCAACTTCTGCTGGCAGCACCGGCACCTTGGCGCGTCGTATGGCTTGGTTGGTGAGGGGGCGGACGTATGAACCTGGTCACCATCCACGACACTCAGCTGCCCGTCGTCGAGTACCGGGGCCAGCGCGTCGTCACCCTGGCGATGATCGATCAGGTGCATGAGCGGCCCGAAGGAACTGCTGGCCGCACCTTCACCGCCCACAAGGACCGTCTCATCGAGGGGGCGGATTACTTCTTCGCCGACACCAGCCAAAAAGACGTTTTGCGTTGTTTTGGAATTGAGGTGCCCAACCGCGGACTGATCCTGATGGCCGAGCAAGGCTATCTGATGTTGGTCAAGCCTTTCACCGACGATCTGTCGTGGTCGGTCCAGCGCCAGCTGGTCAACAACTACTTCAGGCCGGCTCCCGCGCTGCCCACCGACTACATCACAGCGCTGGAGCACCTGCTGGCCTCGAAGCGTTCTGAGCAGCTGGCGCTCGAGCAGCGAGATCATGCAATTGCCACCAAGGCGGAGATCGGTAGCCGGCGCGAAGCCACAGCCATGGCCACCGCATCAGCTGCAGTCCGCAAGGCAATGCACCTGGAGAACGAACTGGGTCGTGGTTGCCAGCACGCCACCGTGACGGCGGTTGAAAAGGCGGTCCACCGGAGTTTCGGTGGCCAGGGTTTCCGCCCGCTCAAGAATTGGTGCGACAGCCACGGTGTGGCCGCCCCGAAAGTCCAAGACCCTCGATTCGGCTGGGTTCGCTCCTGGCCAGCTGCCGCCTGGGCGGCTGTTTACCAAATTGACCTGGCCGATCTGTTCGGCGCTGCTGGAGAGCACGAATGACCCTCATCAGACTTAAGGTCGCCGAGAAGCTCGCCAAGATCGCACGCAAACCTGACCACTCGCCGAGGACCATGCTGATCCTGACTCAGCGAATGGTTCGCATCAGCTTGGCCAGGTTGGCTGAAATACGTGCCGAGCGCCGAGTGTTCAGGCGCGAAGCTGCAAAGCTGCAGGGCTATCCGTTTACCCAGCAGCAGATGGATAGGCTCCTGGAGAAATCCCGAACCCATCGCGACGATGACGTTCGAGACATCAAGCGGGGCTTGATTGGCATGGGCTATCACCTGATCAAGGACACCGACAACAGCTACGACGCCATTGGCTTCGACTGCTTGTGCGACCTGCTGAGCATCAACCCGGTACATCGTCCAGCAATCCAGAACGACGAGCGAGGTCTTGCGGGGCTGATCTACGTCGCAAGATTGGAAAACAGCGCCAACCCACAGTCCGAGGGCTGGGGAGAGGGCGGGCCTTTGTTTGAGGCCTGCTTCATGGCGATGGTCGACTGGATTAAGACGGCTCCCGAGGGCGACCTGCCTGATCTGTTCGGCCCAGGTTCACCCTTTGCTGGCGTTGAAGTGGTCCAGGTCAACCCATGGACGGATAGCACCGGTCCCTCATCGGAGACTCTCCAATGACTATGACCCCGAACCATGCCCAGGCGCTCCAGCAGCGCGGTGGCGCGACGATCATCAACGGCCCATGGCCAACCTACACCCAATTCAAGGGCCCTCCAGAGCGAGAGCGGTGGGCGCTGTACGAGCTGGCCAAGGCCGGGCGCCAGGCGATGGAAGACAGCGGCTTCGAGATGGCCGAGAGCTACGACGCCTTCGTGCGCCGCGTTTGTGAGGAGCTGCAGCTGTGAGCAAGCCAGTGAACGTGGAAAAAGCTACGCCCACGACGTTCTACGCCAAGCAGGCACCGTACAGCTCACTGAGCAACGATGTGGTGGCCATGATCATCAATCCTGATGCCCTGGCTATCTGGACCTACCTCCAGACCCGATCCAGCGACTGGAAGGTCATTGGTTCACACCTGCAAGACCGGTTCGCAATCGGTCGTGAGCGCTACTCGAAGGCCATGGCCTGTCTCAAGGAGCTGGGGCTGGTCAGCCATGAAGTCGTGCGCGAGGAGGGGTCCGGAAAGGTGCTCGGACGCCGGGTGATCGTCCACTACGAACCGAACCTACAGGTTTCCGAATATTCGGTTAACCGAAGTGTGGGTTTACCGAACTGTGGGCAAACCGACAACTACTTAATAAAGGATTCTATTACTCAATCAATAGAGAAAAAACCAACGGTCGCTGACGCTCCCGAGCAGGTCGAGTTTGATCGTTTTTGGAAGCTTTACCCGCGCAAGGTCGGCAAGGCCAGTGCCGAGAAGGTTTGGAAGAAGCTCAAAGTGGACGCATCCCTGTTCACCCGCATGTGCATCGCCCTGGCTGCTTGGAGCAAGTCTCCCGACTGGACCAAGGATGGCGGTCAGTTCATCCCGCACGCAGCTACATGGCTGAACGGCAAGCGCTGGGACGACGAGCTTCCAACTGCTGGCGCGCATCACCAATCCCCACACCTAGACCTGGACCAGATCGACCACGAGGAAGGCCTTGAGCGCCAGCCCGATGGCTCCTACCGCATTGCGAGGCAGTACCCATGAACGACTTCATCCTGAAGACCCAGCGCACCATCTGCGCGGAGCACGGCGGCTACGACGCCAAGCTGGTGGAGCAGTTCACCGGCCCGGCGATCTGGACTGGGTGCCCGCGTTGCGAGTTTGATGCCCGCCACTCTGCCGACCAGGAAGTGCGCCAGCAGGCTGTAGATTTGCTGGATAGCCGGACGACCAACGCGCTGCTGATGGCCAGCAACGTGCAGCCGCGGTTCCGTGGGTTGGGCTTCGACAGCTACCGCACTGATTTCGCTCCAGGCGAGCAGCCTGGCGTACTGGCGCGATGCCGCAACTATGCCGAGAATTTTGATCAGAACTGGGAAGCCGGTCGCTCGCTGATCCTGCTTGGCACCATGGGTACCGGGAAAACGCACTTGGCCTCTGCGATCATCCAGGCGGTGATCCAGGCTGATGCCCTTGGCGGTGCCAATGCGCTGTACACCACCGCGTCTGACATCATCCGCAGCGTCAAAGAGACGTTCGGTAAGTCGGGCCGGAGCGAAGCTGAGGTTTACGCTGATCTGTGCAGCTACGACCTGCTGGTGGTGGATGAGGTTGGTGCCCAGCACGGTACCGATTTCGAGCGTCAGGTGATCTTCGAAGTCATCAACGGCCGCTATGGTCGCAAGCTGCCCACCATCATGATCTCGAACCTAAGTCTCCCCGAGGTACGCAAGTTCATCGGAGATCGGGTGGTTGATCGGCTGTGCGACAACGGCGGTGAAGTGCTGGTGCTGCGCTGGAAGTCCGTGCGGGGTGCCGCATGAGTCGCGACCTGTTCAGCATTGAGGCCGAGCACGCCCTACTGGGCGCCCTGATGCTTGATGCCAGCCTGTACGACGATATCACCAGCAATCTGACCACCCAGGACTTCAGCGACCTTGAGAACGCTGCCCTGTATCAGTCGATTTGCAATACCCACGCTGCCGGCTACTCGGTCGACCCGGTTACGGTTGGGTCGCGATACCCGACGCTACCCAGCGGCGAGAGCACGATCTACTACGCCGGTACCATCGCCAAGAACACGCCCAGCACGGCGAACTGGAAGGCCTATCTGCGTACGGTATTGGAGCGCTCGACGCTGCGCCGCGTGGTAGAGGTGGCTGAGGTGATACGGGGCAGTGTCCACGACGACAAGCACGTTGAGGAAGTGATTGCGCTGGCGCAGCAGGCCACCGCAGATCTGCGCAACCTCGACAGCGCAGAGCCTGAGTATCACCGCATCGGCGACGTGCTGCCCGCAGTGATCGACGGCATCGACGCACGGTTCAACGGCACTGTCTCGCGAGGCCTTAGTACAGGCATACCAGATCTGGACAACATCCTGTGCGGTCTTCGACCTGGTCACATGATCGTCGTGGCCGGCCTGCCCGGGTCTGGCAAGACGATCCTCGGCCAGCAGATCGCCCAGCACATCACTGTTTCGCTGGGCCACGCTGGCCTCATGTTCAGTCTGGAAATGACCAAGGAAGAACTGGCCGCGCGGGGCATTGCTTCCCTTGGCGCCGTGAACCTGTCGCGCATCGACGCGGGTAACACCCTGCAGGATGACGACTGGCCGAAGATCACCAGCGCTGTGAGCTTGCTGAATCGCGCCAGGCTGTACGCCAACGACCAGGCCGGCATGACTATGCCTCGCATCCGCTCTATCGCTCGGCAGTGCCAGAAGCGTGAAGGGCTAGATGTGCTGGTGGTGGATTACCTGACTTTGATCGCATCCGAGAGTAGCCAGAACCGCGCCCTTGAAGTGGGCAAGATCAGCACCTCCCTCAAGAACCTGGCCAAGGAGCTCGGTGTGCCGGTGATCGTGCTGGCGCAGTTGAACCGCGGGCCTGCAAACCGCCCCGACAAGCGACCACGCCCGAGCGACCTTCGCGACTCTGGCCAGATCGAGCAGGACGCCGACGCCGTGATCCTTGTGCACCGTGACCCTGACAGCGAGGAAGGCCAGAACGGCGTCACCGAGCTGATCGTGGGCAAGTGCCGCCACGGCAAGCCTGGCACCTGCCTTGTCCAGGCCCAGGGCCAATACGTGCGCTTTGTGCCGTTCGGCGGCCGTCCGCCAAGTGACGACGAGGTCGAGATGGGCCGCGTCGTGAATTTCTCCAAACACCGTAAGGGGAGCCAGCACCGTGAAACTTTCTGATCTCTGGCCAGGCCACAAGCCGCCAGCACGCACTCCTACAAAACCGGTTGTCTCGGTAACCGTGACCAAGCGTGCTGGCGCCGAGCAGGCTCCTTCCATTTTGGAGAACGAGCAATTGCCCGCCACCCACGCACCTACAAGTGCACACCGGCGCCTGGTCGGCCCTCGTGAACTGCCCGAAACCCTTGAGGCCTGCGAGGCCCTGCACGAGCAACTGATGAGTGACGCGATCCGCCTAGAGCTGGCGCTGAGCCAGGCACAGGAGGGCGCTGTTCAGGGGCGCCCATACGACCGGAGCTGGTACAACCGGGCCAAAGCGGCGCTCAAGCACATCAACCATGACCGCACCCGCCTGCTTTACCGATGCGGCCAGTTGCGCAAGGAAGCCAAGGTGCACGCCCAGCAGCACATGGACCGGGTCATCCTCGACGTGATCAAGGAGGCGATGCCAGCTGACCAGTTCCTGGGTTTTGTTCGACTTGCTGAGGCCCGCATGGCCCAAGGAGTAGCTCGATGAGCAACGTTACCGCGGCGCAACCGCGCAAAAGTATGACCGCCGTTGAGTGCAAGTTCCTCAAGGTTGGCAACCGCATGCTGCTGGAGCAGAACAAAGGCCGGATCGCTTCGGCCGCGCTGATGGACATCGTGGCCGACTGGCACGCTGCGCGCGCCAACCTGGGGTTCGAGCAGTTCGCCAAGGGCTGGATCACCGAAGGCAACGCCAAGAACAAACACGCTGACAAGCTGCTGCGCGAGCTGTTCGGCCTGGACACCGACCCAACGCCCCGGAGGGCTGCATGAAGAAACGAACCTACGTGGACAAGGCGCTGGGCGATACCGAGTACCTGCTGGAGCAATGGGGCTGGTGGCGAATGAGTGAAATGGGGGTGCCCCGGTATGTGTCGCCGCTCTATGCGCTTATGCGCGACAACGTTCCCAGCGAGGGCGGTGTCAGGCAGCACGTGATCACGGACGACCTAGCGCTGGTTGTGGACGGTGCCGTGGCCAGACTGACAAAGCGTAACCAACAGATGGGTGACTTCGTCTGGGCCTACTACGGGTCAAAGCATCCAGCCATGCGGGTAGGGCGGGATGCGGGCATGTCCGAGCGCAAAGCCCGAGAGATCATCAAGGCGGGGGTTGCATGGATTGATTGCGCTCTGGAGGAAATTCGAGAGGCGGCGTAAAAGTTCTATGCGGGCGGATAAACACCTGTTTTCATAGCAGCGTGTCCAGCCTGCAACAGCACGCGACACAGATGAACCCCGGCCATTGTGTCGGGGTTTTTGTTGTAGTGGCTTTTTGATATATTCCGCGCCCTCACTTGGAGGGAACCCATGAAAAAAGCCATCTTCACTGTAATTGTCGCCGCCGCTGTCGCTTCGGGCTGCACTGTTCGAGTAGCCGACATGACTGTCGCGAGTACCAAGAACTACAACATCAATTCTTCGAAGTTCGTGAAGGGGTCCCGAGTCACTGGCGAAGACACCTACCCCGTTATCCTCTTTCCGTTCGGCATTCCCAACATGAAGACTGCTATGGATAACGCCATTCAGAAGGATGGGTGTGCAGTTGGTCTCTCGGATGTTGTGATGAGCCAGCTCAACCACGCCTTCCTCGTGGGCTCCATCGGATATCGAGTGGAGGGTGATTTGATTATCGACACCTCCCGCCCAGGCTGTGAAAAACGAGCCTAAAGAGTCAGTCTGATCGCTGACATCCTGAGCCCCGCCATTGTGCGGGGCTTTTTCATTTATGGAGCAGTGCTTATGGCCGAGCCAAGTACCGGCGCCCTCGCAGTGACCGGCGTACTTGCCAGCGTCGGCCTGGGTATCCCGATATAGCTATTTATCCCCCTCAATGCGTACATCCGAGATACCCAAATCGGCGACCGCACTGCGCAATTCATTGTGTGATAAGCGGCACGGTGGACGCACCTCGGACAGGGCGTCAGCGGGAGCATGCAGGCGGAGGAGAGCGGTGAGCACATTGTCTTCGCTCGGCCTGCTAGACCAATCGCATATCCAGAATTTGGTATGGCCTCTGAGGTTGTAGTCGATGCGGTATTTCATAGTCTGCTCGATTTGCTCCACCGCACATTGGTGATGCCGTATCGTTCGGCTGATGATTTATCAACCATGTGAAATTTTACGGCCCCGAACCTCGGTATCACTCCCACGCCCGCATCGCAGGCGGCCCAATGCCAAGCATTGGCATCGTCCATGCGCTCGGCCCGGATTATGAAGCGCCGTGTCCCGCCGTGTAACTCATACACGACGGCATAAAGTGAGTCGGTTGTCATTTCCCTATTTCCGATTGCTTTAGGCCATCAATCTTTCTACCGCTTAAGTACGGGCGCGGCAATGCTGCTGTCGGGCCATCACAGCAATTTTTCGATGAGTATTCTGGAGTAAATATGGGCTCGACCGACCTCGGACCAGGCACAGCCACCCCGCTGGGCAGAAGGCTCCTCTACTGCTACCGCTGAGTGGTTGGTCGCTCCAGCCTTCCGCACATACTCCCGGGCTCGCCACAACGGCGGGTCTTTTCTTTTCCTGCTTCCCGCAAGGGAGGAACCCGGATGTCCAACATGCCAGACAAACCAGACACCTGGGCGATTGCGCTTGCGTGGTTGAGCCAGCATTCGCCTTTGCTGTACGCGGCCGGCCTCTCCTGCGCCATGGCCGTACTGAGAATCACCTACGGTGGTGGCACTCGCCGGCAGATGCTGGTGGAGGGAGCCATCTGCGGCGGCCTGACCCTGACAATCATCAGTGGCTTCGAGTTCTTCGGCCTGCCACAGAGCATGGCTGCCTTTGTTGGCGGGTGGGTTGGCCTCCTTGGAGTGGAAAAGGTTCGTGCGATTGCTGATCGCGTTACCGACTTCAAGCTGCCTGCCCGCAAGACTGACTGAGCCGCGCCACAAATTCTAGGTGCGCCGTTTCGTGGCGCGAGGTATCGCAATGATCACTCTGACCGACATCAACCGTCGCCAGCACTATCTGGCCCCGACCGCCATTGCCCGCGTGCAGGAAGCCGGCACCAGCTCGCAGTGGCACGGCATCTGCGCCATTGTTCGCACCTTCGATGGTCAGGTGCTTGAGGTTAAGCAGCGGGCTGATGACATCGTGCGTCTGATCAGCGAAGCGAAAGGCTGATGGCCAGGCTCAAGACGCTCGGCTCACGCATCAAGGAGAGCGCAGGGTCGCGGGTCAAGGTGGTCACTCCTGGCAGCTGGCGGAGCGGTATGACCAGCTCCCAACGTGGCTACGACTACCGGTGGCAGAAGGCGAGAGAGCAGTACCTACGTGATAACCCACTGTGCGCATACTGCGCCCGGCAAGGGCGAACGGCAGCGGCCAGCGTCGTCGACCACATCGTGGCGCACCGAGGCGACAAGGATCTCTTCTGGAATCAGGCCAACTGGCAGTCGCTCTGCAAGCCCTGCCACGACTCGGTCAAGCAGGCCGAGGAGGCTTCAGGCCTGATGGGCTGACCGCCAACGCAATGGCGCGAGGTCGGCTGAGGCATCATCGCGGCACGCCAGTGACGTGCTGCGAGGGTGGGGGGAGGTCAAAATATAGCGATTCGCATCTAGCTAGACCGCCTCCGACCCCACGTACAGATTTTTTTCCCCCACAGGATTTTTGTTAAATGGCTTTAACATCCCGCAAGCGCGCTTTCATCGCAGCGCTGAGGGAAGGTGCGTCCAATCGAGACGCAGCTGTGGCAGCAGGCTATTCCGAGAAGACAGCGTCTGCGGCGGGGTCTCGGCTGGTGAAGGACAAGGATGTGGCGGCCGAGTTGGCCAAGCTCCGTGCCCTGGGTCTGATGCCATCGGATGTTAAAGCAGATGTTAAAGCCCCTGTTAAAGCTAAGCAGGCACAGGAGCCCTCGTCGCAGGCTGATCCGTCGCCTGCAGAGGACGCTCATGCGGAACCGGAGCCAGCTGGCTTCGACCTGATGCAGGCGCTCCTGCACCGCGATCCAAAGGACTTCCTGCTGTCGGTGATGAACGACCTGGAGTCTGAGCCGAGGCTGCGGGTCGATGCCGCCAAGGCACTCATGCCCTTCGTGCATCCCCGCAAAGGGGAGAGCGGGAAGAAGGACCAGGCCCAGGCCAAGGCTGAGCAGGCCTCCACTGGCAAGTTCGGCGCCCGGCGTGGTCCGCTGAGGTCGGTTAAATGATGGACTGGACAACTGCATGCCCTGACTGGGAGCAGCGCATCGTTGCGCGCAAGAGTCTGATTCCGTTCAAGCCGCTGTTTCCGACTGAGGCCGAGGAAGCCCTCGACGTATTCGGTGCGCTCCGGATGGTCGATGCCACCGGTAGCCCGCTGATGTCCGAGACTGTGCGCGACTGGGTCAACCAGTTCGTGGCCGCCATATTCGGCGCCTATGACCCCGACGAGGGGCGTCGCCTGGTCAGCGAGTTCATGCTCCTGATCAGCAAGAAGAACGGCAAGTCGACGATTGCCGCTGGCATCATGCTAACGGCCTTGATCCTCAATTGGCGGCCCTCGGGTGAGTTCATCATCCTGGCGCCGACCAAGGAAATCGCGGACAACTCCTACATTCCGATCCGCGACATGGTGCGGGCCGATGAAGAATTAGACGCCTTGCTCAAAGTGCAGGACCACCTGCGCACCGTTACCCATCGGCAGACCAACGCCACGCTCAAGGTGGTGGCCGCCGACAGCGAGACCGTTTCAGGCAAGAAGGCCATCGGCGTGTTCGTCGATGAGCTGTGGGTATTCGGCAAGCGTGCGAATGCCGAAGCCATGTTGCGCGAGGCCACGGGTGGATTGGCGTCTCGGCCAGAGGGTTTCATCATCTGGGCAACGACCCAGTCTGATGCGCCGCCGGCCGGCGTGTTCCGGCAGAAGCTGCTGTATGCCCGCAAGGTGCGCGACGGCGAGATCGTCGACAAGTCGTTCTTGCCGGTGCTGTACGAGTTCCCCAAAGCGATGCTCGATGCTGGGGCGCACCGGGATTTCTCCAACGCCTATATCACCAACCCCAATCTGGGGCTGTCGGTCGATGAACCCTTCATCGAACGTGGATATGCCCAAGCGCAGATGGATGGGGAAGAGTCATTCCGCGGATTCTTGGCCAAGCACCTCAACGTCGAGATCGGCCTGGCCCTGTTGTCCGATCGCTGGGCTGGCACTGATTACTGGGAGCAGCAAGCTTCCGAGCTGTGCAAGACCCTGGATGATCTGATCGAGCGCTGCGAGGTGATCGACATCGGGATCGACGGCGGGGGGCTGGACGACCTGCTGGGGCTGGCTGCCATCGGGCGTGAAATAGGCACGCGGCGCTGGCTGACCTGGACTCACGCCTGGGCGCATCCATCGGTGCTGGAGCGCCGAAAGTCAGAAGCACCGCGCATTCGGGACTTCGCCAAGGATGGGCACCTGACACTGGTCAAGCGGATCGGTGATGACATTGATGACGTGGCCCAGTTGGTCGCGAAGGTCGAGCAGGCCGGGCTGTTGGACAAGGTCGGGCTCGACCCAGCTGGTGTCGGCGCGATTCTCGATGCCCTGGAGGCGGCCGGGATACCCCGCGACAAGATCGACGGCATTTCGCAGGGCTGGCGCTTGGGCGGATCAATCAAAACTGCGGAACGCAAGCTGGCAGAGGGCGCCCTGCTGCACGGCGGCCAGCCGATGATGGCGTGGTGCTGCGGCAATGCTCGTGTCGAGCCGCGAGGCAACTCGATACTGATCACGAAGCAGGCCAGCGGCTCGGCGAAGATCGACCCGCTCATGGCGCTGTTCAATGCTGTGACGCTGATGGCCCTCAATCCAGAAGCGAAGAGCGGCATGGACAACTACCTCAACCACGGCTTCTTCGACCTCATAGGCTGACCATGGCATTCAAATGGTACAACCCCGCGACCTGGGGCTTTTTCGGTTATACCGACCCGACCACCGGGAACTATGTGGAGGCCGATCTAGAGGTTGGCGGCAGGCGGACGAAGGCTGGCGTGCGGATCACCACTAGGACCGCCTTGTCCATCAGCATGGTCTGGTCCTGCGTCAAAGTACTCTCGGAATCGCTGAGCGGCCTGCCGCTGAAGCTGTATGAGGATAAGCAGGGCGGTCGGCAGATGGTCAGCGGCAACGACCGCATGCTCAAGTTGCTGCGCAAGCCCAACCCCTACATGACCATGCTGAACTTTCTCAAGTTCGTGGTCGTGAACATGGCGCTGCGTGGCAACGCTTTCGCGCTGATCGAGCGCAACGGTCAGGGGGATGTGATCGGCCTGGTGCCGTTGGATGGTCGAACAGTCAAGATCGATACAGAAGACGATCTGCTTTACACGGTGACACCCGCCGAGGGTAACCCGTTTCCGGTTTCGCCCGAGAACATGCTGCATTTCAAGTTGTTTAGCCTTGATGGGATCGTCGGCCTTTCACCGCTCGAATACCAGGCCGAGACCATGGGCTTAGCCAAGGCGGGCCAGCAGTGGTCGGCCCGCTTCATGCGCAAAGGCGGCTTCACTGGCGGCTACGTCATCTACGACGGCTTTCTGACCGAACAGCAGCAAGAGCAGATCCTCAAGCGATTCCCAGATGTCCGCAAGGCTGACACTGACGACATCGGCAAGATGGCGATCCTGCAGGGCGGACCCAAGATTCACCCAGCCGGGATTTCGCAAAAAGATGCGCAGTTCATCGAATCCCAGCAGTTCCAAGAGGAGGCGCTGGCGGGCATCTACGGCGTGCCGCTCTGGTTGGCCAACCGCGCTGGCAAGACCTCAATCATGGGCTCCAACTTGGAGCAGCAACTGATCGGGTTCATCACCTTCGGCCTCAAGCCCTACATCGATACGGTCGAGGACGAGCTCAACAGCAAGCTGTTCGGTGCATCCGGGCGCTTTGTCGAGTTCGTCGTCGAGGGGCTGATGCGCGCTGATAGCGCTGGCCGATCCACCTACTACGGCGGTGCGCTAGGCGGCTCAGGAGGCTCTGGCTGGATGAGCATCAATGAGGTGCGCTTGAAGGAAAACCTGCCTCCCCTGGAAGGCGAAGAATACAACCGGGTTACTCGGTGGGAGATGCAAACAAATGGCGAACCTTGAATGCCCCTTTGAGCTCAAGTCCGTCGACGAGGCCGGCAACTTCGAAGGCTACGCCGCGGTGTTCAACAACGTAGACCTCGGCGACGACGTGATCGTGCCAGGGGCGTTCACCCGGGTGAAGGCAACCCGCGGCGGCAAGCTCAAGCTTGCCCTGTACCACGACCTGACCCGCCTGGTCGGCGCCGCCGACTTCACGTCGGACGATCACGGCCTGCTCTTGAAGGGCCAGGTCAATCTCAAGGTCAGCTACGCGCGCGACGCGTACGAGCTGATGAAGGACGAAGTCCTCGACAGCATGTCGATTGGCTTCAACACCCTCAAGGCAGATTTCGAAGAGCGCGCCGGCCGGCGTGTCCGTGTCATCAAGGAGGCCGAACTCTGGGAGGCCTCATTCGTACCGTTCGGCATGAACCCCGAGGCGCAAGTTCTCAGCGTCAAGTCGGACATCAGGCTTTTCGAGAAGGCCCTGCGTGAACGCATGGGTCTCTCGCAGAAGGAAGCGGCGGCAGTCGCTTCGCTCGGCTACACCGCGCTGCGCCGTGACGGCGGAAGCGAGGCCACGGCGATCGTGGATGAGCTGAAAGAAATTCCCAACTTGTTCACCCAATATTTTGGAGTATCGCCATGAGCGAAGTAAAAGAACTGAAAGACTCCCTGGAGCTGCAACTCAAGAACGGCTTCGGTGAGCTGCAAAAGAAGTACGACTCTGCCATGCAGGAGTTGGAGAAAGGCAACGAAGTCGCTGGCGACCTCAAAAAGCAGATCGCAGACACGAAGGGCGAACTGCAGAAGGTCATCGACCAGGTGGTCGATCTCGAGCAGAAGGGCGTGAAGCTGCGTGGTCTGCCGGGCGAGGGCAAGAGCTTCATCGACCTGATCAAGGGCGACGACACCTACAAAGCGTTGAACCAGAAGAACGCTTCCCTGGCGCAGCTCGAAGTTACCAAGTCCGACATGGCCAGCATGAAGGAAATGAAGGTCACCAGCGCCGGTATCGTCGCCCCGATCTACGACCCGGTTATTCAGCCGGGCATCCGCCAAGAGCTGCGCATCCGCGATCTTCTGACCGCGATCCCGGTCTCCGGCCAGCAGTACACCTACTTCCGCGAGGACGTACACACCCGTGGCGCCGCGACCGTGGCGGAAGGCGGCCTAAAGCCAACCAGCAATGTCACCTTCACCAACGTCACCGATCGCGTGAAGAAGATCGCGGTCTGGATGCCGGTGACGGACGAGGCGTTGGATGACGTGCCGCAGATGTTCGCCTACCTGCAGCAACTTCTGCGCTACGACCTCAAGCTCGAGGAAGAGGCGCAGATCCTCAAGGGCGACGGGCTCGGCGAGAACCTGAATGGCTTGATGACCCAGGCGACCACCTACAACACGGCCCTGAGCAAGGCTGGTGATACCGCCATCGACCTGGTGCGCCGCGCTATCTACCAGGTTCGCAAACAGTCGCAGATGTCCGCCGATGGCGTGGTGATGACTGAGCTCGACTGGATGAACATCGAGCTCCAGAAGGATGGCGAGAACCGTTATCTCTTCGCCAACCTCCAGGGCCTGGTCACTCCAATTCTCTGGGGCCGTCCGGTTATCACCTCAGACAGCATGGACGAGGGCGACGAAGCCGCCGGTGGCGAGTTCCTGGTGGCTAACTTTGCCCGCTCCACCACGCTGTTCGACCGCATGTCGTTCTTGTTCAAGATGGGCCTGATCAACGACCAGTTCATCAAGAACGAACGAGCGCTGCTGGTTGAGGAGCGGCTGGGTCTCGGCGTCCGCCGCAAGGAAGCGCTGGTCAAGGGCAACTTCCCAACCGCTGCGTAACCAACCCCTTAGCGAAGGCCGGCAAGTCGCCGGCTTTATCGCGCTTGGAGGCATCATGAAAATCAAGATTCTGTGGGGCTTCGTCGGTAACGGCGCCCTGCTGGGTGGCACCTCGAACAAAATCAAGGCCGGCGAAACCTTCGACGAGGCGGATGACGAATACGCTTATTCGCTGATCGGTAAAGGGCTGGCGGTCGAGGTGGATGCAAACGGCAAGCCCCGAGCGGCGAAGCCAAAGGAAATCAAGCCTGCAGCGGCCAAGGAAGAGAAGGCCTCCACCGAAAAGGCTGCAGCCGCAAAGGCAGCTGCTGACAAGGCTGAGGCTGAAAAAGCGGCTGTGGAGAAGGAAGCAGCCGAGAAGGCCGCTGCCGAGAAAGAAGCTGCTGACAAGGCTGCCGCCGAGAAAGCCGCCGCCGAGGCCAAGTAAATGCTCGAGCTGGCCACCGTGAAGATGCACCTGCGGGTCGACGGCGAGGAGGAAGACGCTTTGATCGTCGGTTACGTCGCAGCGGCCAAGGCCCACGTCGAGCAGCACTGTGACCGCAAGCTGGTCGATGCTGACCCGGTCGAGCCGGAGGAAATGGGTTTGACCAGCGATGTTGAGCAGGCGGTCCTGCTGCTGGTCGGCCACTGGTACGCCAACCGCGAGGCAGTTGCAGTGGGCACCATTGCCACGGCCATGCCGCTCGCAGTCGAAAGGCTGCTCTGGTACAGGAAGCGCTTCTGATGAAAGCCGGACCCATGCGGCACCGCTGCCGGATCTACAAGCCCCACCGCGAGCAAAACCGCTCCGGCGGCGCCACGGAGGCCTGGGTGGAGGTCGGCGAAGTCTGGGCAGAGGTCACCACGCCGACGGGTAGGGTTTCGCCTGTGGCCGAACAGCTGCAAGCGGTGATCAGCGCTGAGATCCGCATCCGGCCACGTTCGGACATCGTCGCTGGCTGGCGACTGACCGAGAAACGCACGGGCATCACTTACAAGGTCGAGGCGCCACTGCTCAACAACGAACGGGACATGCTGCGGCTGCTGTGCTCCAGCGTCCCAAACCCATGAGGTGAACCATGAAAATTCAAGCTTTGGGGCCGCTAACCGGCGCTTCTGGCGAGCGCGAGAAGGGCGAGGTCTTCGTCGTCGACAAGACATATGGCGAAGGGTTGATCGCCCGCGGTTATGCCGTGGAAATCAAAGACGAGGCCACCACCGCTGATAAGCCAGCGAAGGGCGCCCAGGCCAAGGAGTGAGCCATGGGAAGCCGGTCCAGCATTCGGGGCGATATTCGGCTGCGCCGAACGCTGCGAAACATTCACAAGACGATGGACAACGAGCTTCAGCCGGCCATGCTGGAGGCTGCT
This sequence comes from Pseudomonas putida, assembly GCF_016406145.1. Taxonomy (NCBI): domain Bacteria; kingdom Pseudomonadati; phylum Pseudomonadota; class Gammaproteobacteria; order Pseudomonadales; family Pseudomonadaceae; genus Pseudomonas; species Pseudomonas putida. The sequence continues at coordinate 4,371,388 of NZ_CP066306.1, read as the reverse complement.
AACCGGATCTTGGAGAGCCAGCGGCAGCTGATTCCTAAAGATACCGGGGCCGCCGCCGCCGCGCTCAAGGTGTACGTCTCGCCCAGCGGCTTGGATGCGCAAATCGGCATACGCGGTAAGCGCGACAACCGGCGATTCTTCTACCTACGCTTCATCGAGTACGGTACCAAGGGTTACATCGGCGGCAAGCGGGCCGGTGATCGTAATCGGCGCGTCACCAACAAGAGCGATGGCACGCACTTCTTTGGCAAGTATCCAGATATCCCGGCCAGGCCTGCACATCCCTGGCTTCGTCCATCGATGGACGTCAACCGGGAGTACGTCATGGCTGATATCGAAGCCGCCGTGCGTCGCACGCTCCGCAAAGCGAGCCAGGGGGTAGGCAATGACTGATCCATCCTTGGCCCTGCAGGAGGCCATCTTCGCCAGGCTTCAAGAGGAGGTCAGTTGCCCCATCTACGACGGCGCGCCGCTTAATGCGGACATGCCGTATGTGTCCATCGACCGGGAGGTTTCGGTCAACAGCAGCCCGATTTCGGGCCGCAAGCGTGAGACGCGCCTGCTGTACCTCTCGGTTTGGTCCGATGCAGTCGGTCAGGCCGAGGTCAAGCGCATCAACGGCGAAGTCATCGCCGCTCTGGATGAGCGCCGGCTGCCGCTGGGAGTGGGGCGCGCGGTGTCTGTCAGGGTGGAGCAAGCCGACGCCCAGCGCGACGCCGACGGCATCACCTATCAGGGTTCGATCACTGTCCGCGTGATCACCACCCACTGAATCACTTATCGGCCGCGCCGCGGCTTTTATCCAATGTGCCTTTGGAGGATCCCCCATGGCCGAAGACAACCTCAACACAGCCGCCGGCTGCCGCCTTGCCATTGGCGGCAAGACCGGTGCAGGCACCCTCACCGAGTACGAAGCCGACACCTATGTCCAGGTGGGTGAGATCGAAGACTTGGGCGATTTTGGCGATACCTTCAGCGCCGTTAACTTCACTGCGCTGAGCGATGGCCGTGTGCGCAAGTACAAGGGCACAGCTGACGCCGGCAACATGACCCTGACCGTGGGCCTGGACAGCGGCGATGCCGGTCAGAAGGCCGTGTCGGTAGCGCACAAGGACCGCTCCAAGGGTAACTACAACGTCAAGGTCACGCTCAACGACGGCGACCCGGACGCGGCCACTCCGATTCTGCCAACCACTTTCTATTTCGGTGTGAAGGTGATGAACAACACGGTGGCCCCTGGTGCGGCCGACAACGTCGTGCGCCGCAACATGACGTTTGCAATCAACACCGACATCATCGAGATCCCCGCCGGCCCGGCCGTCCCGTGATCAACGGGGCTGAGCCCCGTTCTTTTCTGCGAGAAATCCAATGAGCGAAGCCTTGCACGGCACCGTCACGCTGGTGATCGGCGCCCGCAGCTACACCCTGAAACCCACGCTCGATGCGGCGCTACGAATCGAGGCCCGCTTCGGCGGTCTGCGCGCCGCGTTGGAGTCCATGCGGATCATGAGCATCGCTGCCTGTGCTGACATTGTGATCGCCGGCGCCGATTTGAAGCCTGAACAACATCCAGTGATCGCTGGCGAAGTGTTCCATACCGGCGTGGCCAAGGTGTCGGGCCTGCTGACCGAGTACATCACCGTCCTGCTCAACCCGGTACCGCCGAGCGTGGCCGCCAGGGGAAAGGACGAGGCGGCCAGCACAGCGCAGTGAAAAACGGCAGCTACGTCGACTATTTGTTCGGCGTGGCCACCGGCTGGCTCGGCTGGCCGCCCGACACTGCGTGGCACACCCCCATCCCGCAGATCATGCTCGCGCTCGATGCTCGGCTCGACTGGACGGGTCGCGGGCAGGCGCATGGCCAGGCTCAGGCCTTGCCGCAGAAGCGTGAAAGCGTCGCGGACAAGTTGAAGAGCTTCCTGCGAGGGCGGCCCAAACAGTAGATAGCGTGCCGCCTCCGGGCGGTTTTATGTGCTTGGAGATTTGCATGGCCGACCAACAAGTCCAGGGGATGCTGGTCCAGATCGAGGCCACAACGGCGCAGCTGCGTCGGGAACTGGCCAGCGCAGACCAGGTAGTCGCACGAACTACCCAGTCGATCGATCAAAACCTCGCTCAGGTCGACTCGGCGTTCGACAGCGCAGGAGGGGCTGCCGAGAAAGCTGGTGTGCTAATGCGTGGCGCCTTCGCTGCCGTGGCTGGTGCAGGATTGATCGGCGGCATCATCAAGCAGGTCGACGCTTACGGACAGATGTCCGACCGCATGAGGGCCGCCGCCGGCAGCGCTGGTGAGTACCAGACGGTGCAGGAGCACCTGCTGCGCACCGCGCAGGAAACTTACCGGCCGCTGGCTGAAGCGCAAGAGCTGTACATCCGTACTGCGGACGTCATGCGTAGCCTGGGTTTCAATACCCAGCAGACCCTCGACATCACCGACAGCTTCAGCTTCCTGCTGGTGACCAACGCGGCTGCTGCCGACAAGGCCGGTTCCGCTCTTGATGCCTATTCCAAGGCTCTGCAGACCGGCAAAGTCGAGGCCGATGGCTGGGTGTCCATTCAGGACGCCATGCCCACCATCGTCACAGCGATCGCGACCGCCACCGGCAAGAGCGCCGAGGAAATCCGCAAACTGGGCGTAGAGGGCAAGCTGTCGCTCGATGACATCAATACCGGCCTGCTACGCACCGTCGAGGTGAACCGCAAGGCAGCGACCGATATGTCCACCAGCGTCCAGGATGCGATGGTGAACATCAGCAACGCCGTCCAAACCTTCCTGGGTGGCATGGAAGAGCAGACCGGCGCTGTTGCTGGCCTGTCGAGTGTGCTGATCACTCTGGCCGACAACGTCGATCTGGTGGCCGTGGCCATGGCTGGCGCTGGTGTTGCGGCGTTGACCAACTATGTTGCGAAGTCTGGGCTGGCTGCGAAATCGGCGCTGGCGGACCGCGCGGCGCGTATCGCCCAGGCCGAGGCCGTGCTGCAGGCTGCACTCGCCGACCAGCGTAAGGCCGAAACCGCGACCATCCTGGCGGCTCGCGAGGCAGCTGCTGCACGCGGCACGGCGGTACAGACGCAGATGTCGATTCAACTGGCTCAAGCCCGCCAGCGCGAAGCGGCGGCCACGGCCGCAGTAGCAACCGCACAGGCTGGTCTTCGCACCGTGGGTGCCGGCCTGCTCGGCATCTTGGGCGGACCGATGGGGCTGGCGTTGCTGGCCGGCACTGCGGCGGCCAGCTTCTTGCTGCTGCGGGACAACTCGGACTCACTTGAGAAGAAACTCGGCGACCTGAGTGATCCGCTCGATAAACTGGTGGATCGGTTCAACAAGCTTAACAGCGCGACCCAAGCAGTAGCGCTCCGGGAGCTGCAAGGCAAAATCGAGGACACGCAAAGCCAGTTGTCGCAAGTATCAGGATCGATTGCCGATCGGTTCGAAAATGATCTTCGTGGCGTAGGTGCAGCTGGCGTCGACGGCCTAATGGCTGGCTTGGCGCCCATGCCAGCAGAGGCCCAACAAGCACTCGATTTGGTGCGAGCCGCCGCTAACGATTTTGCGAAGGGCGCGGTTGTGGACTGGAAGGCTGTCGCTGACCAGGTCCGCGTCATCCCAGGCGTAACCGAGGCGATGGCCCAGGCCATCGAAACCGGGCAGATCAAGGCCTCCGATCTAAGCGGTGAGCTGCAGAACCTGAAGACCAAGCTCGCGGAGCTGACAGGCGAGACGGACCGAAATACGGTCTCGACCACTGCCAACAACGCCGCTAAGGCTGGCATGAGTTCTGCGGGGCAGACCTACCTCGAGACCCTGCAAAAGCAGCTGGCCGGGCTGCAAGACAATGGCGATGCAATGAAGATCGCCAACCGCCATATCGCGGAGAACGCCGACCTCACCGAAACAGATCGCCAGGCAATCCTGTCGGCAGCCAGTGCAATTGAGGCGCAGAAGAAGGCCAACAAGGATGCAACCGAAGGCAGTAAGGATCGCACGAAGGCGCTGAATGACGAGATCAAGGCACTCGACGCGATCATCGACCGCGCGCTACCGGAGAAGAAACGACTCGAGGATCTGGCGGAGGGCGTGCAGGGGCTACGCAAGGCCCAAGCTGCCGGCAAGATCACCGCGGCCGAGATGGAGCTCGGCATCAAGAACCTCAACACGGCCTACGCCGACCCTGTCCTGCAGAAGCGGGCTGAGGAAGAGAGGAAGCTTGCAGAAGTGCGCCGCAACAGCGCCGAGGCCTATCGCAAGGCGATGGAAGTGGTGTTGCAGACGCGGCAGGAGGCGATCAGCGCGGACGTGGCCGGCGTCGGCATGGGCGACGACCAGCGCGAAGAGGCTGACCGGCTGAATGCGGTGCGGCAGAAGTATGCCGAGGCACGCCGTCAGCTGGAGGAACAGCAGGAAGACGTGTCACGCCGCCTCAGCCAGGACGCCTACCAGCAGCGGCTGGCCGACTTGGCCGACTACCAGGCGCGTGAGCTGCAGATGGAGGTCGACGGCTTCGAGGCCAGGCTGCAGGCGCAACGTGACTACCGCAACGGCGCCAAGCGCGCATGGGCCAACATCCAAGCTGATGCGGCGAACGTGGCCGGCGCAACCGACGACATGCTCACCACCGGTTTCAACTCTGCTCGCGATGCTGTGGCCGAGTTCGCCATGACAGGGAAGGCCAACTTCAAGGATTTCGCCACCAGTGTGATCTCGGACATGGGCAGGATTGCGAGCCAGCAGGCCGCGAGTTCGCTCTTGAGTGGGCTGGTCGGCATGGGCATTTCCGCTGCCAGTAGTTTCTTCGGCGGCGGTGGTGGCAATGGCCTTCCGGCAGGATCGGCAGGGGCAACTTCCTCGAATCTGGGCGCGTCCCAGGCTGGCTACGGCAGCACCTACTTTCCGCAAGCCTTGGGCGGCGCCTGGTCGAACGGCGTGCAGCTGTTCGAAAAAGGTGCCGGGTTCGCTACCAATACCATTCTGAATACGCCAACGATGTTTGGCATGGGCGATGGTGATCTTGGTATCGCTGGTGAGGCTGGGCCGGAGGCAATCATGCCGCTGGCGCGCGGGGCGGATGGCTCGCTCGGCGTGCAGATGGTCGGCGGAACGGGTGGTGGCTCGACCGTTGTTCAAGTCAGCGTGCCGGTGGCCGTGACGTTGGAAGATCGGAGCTCTGATGGGATGGAGCTGGATAGCACAGCCCTGCAGCAGAACATCCAGCAACAGATGCAAGGTGTGGCTGAGCGGGCTATTGCCGCTTCTTGGCGCGCCGGCGGCATGAGCTATCGAAACAGCAACGGGAGACGCTGATGGCGATCGAAACTTTCACCTGGACACCGGACGATGAGGCCAGCGGCGACAGCACCCTACGCACCAGAAAATCGCAATTCGGCGATGGCTATGTCCAGGTATCAAGCGATGGATTGAACGGCGAATCGGACAGCTGGGCGCTTTCATTCGGCGGGCTGGCCGATGAGATTGCGCCGGCTATCGCGTTCATACGTCGCCATCGAGGCGCCAAGTCCTTCCTCTGGACCAATCCAGAAGGCGTGCTTGGCATGTACCGCTGCGAGACCTTCCGGCAGCAGCGCAAGCCGGGAGGTGTGGTGATGCTGACGGCAACCTTTGAGAGGGCGTTTCACCCATGAGTTTGATCACGCAGCTGCAGAAACTGGAGCCGGGCGCGGAGATCCTGCTGTTTGAACTGGACGGTTCGGACTTCGGGGCGGACACGCTCCGGTTCCACGGGCATGCAATCCCGCATTCGCCCGAGGAGCTGGCCGCAGCTGGCGCAAACGCCGACCAGCTTCCGGCCAAGTCGATCTCGTGGCAGGGCAACGAGTACGGTGCCTGGCCTATGCAGATAGAGGGCATTGAAGCGAACTCGGACGGTACGGCAGTACGACCCACGCTGACCGTGGGCAACGTCAACGGCAGGATTACGGCGCTGTGCCTGGCCTTCGACAACTTGCTCGAGTTCAAGCTGACCATGCGTCACACCATGGCGCGCTACTTGGACGCGGCAAATTTCCCCGCCGGTAACCCGGAAGCTGACCCGAGTGAGGAGGCGATCGAGGTCTGGTACATCGACCAGAAGGTGTCCGAGAACGGCACCGCTGTGTCTTGGGAGCTGGCCAGCCCTGGCGACGTGGGCGGGGAGACAATCGGCCGGCAGATGACCCAGCTTTGCCACTGGGCAATGACCGCCGGGTACCGTGGGCCGAACTGCGGTTATACCGGCCCTTATTTCGACCTTGACGGCAATCCAACGGACGATCCGGCCAAGGATCAGTGCAATGGGTGCTTCGATACCGGGTGCACTGTCCGTCATGGTCCGGGTAACCAGCTGCCCTTCGGCGGCTTCCCGGCCGTTTCCCTGATCGCACGGAGCTGACCATGCGCAAACACATCCTCGCCGCCGTGCAAGTGCACGCTGCGGCAGAGTATCCGCGCGAGTGCTGCGGGTTGATCATCGCCGTGGGCCGCTCCCGGCGGTACCTACCATGCGACAACATCGCGACCGACCCGTCCGAGGAGTTCCGTATCTCCCCAGAGCAGTATGCGGCAGCCGAAGACCAGGGCAAGGTAATCGGCATTGTGCACTCGCACCCTGACGCGACCAGCAGGCCTTCGCCGCGCGACCTCGCGATGTGCGAGGCAACGGGGTTGCCCTGGTACATCCTGTCGTGGCCAGAGGGCGACCTGCGCACCATCACTCCGACCGGTCACACCCCGCTGCTGGGCCGACCCTTCGTGCACGGTGCCTGGGACTGCTGGCAGGTCTGCGCGGACTGGTATAAGCGCGAGTGGGGGTTGGATTTTCCGGCATACGCCCGGGAGGAGGGATGGTGGGAGCAGGCAGACGGCCCGAGCCTTTACGAGCAGACCTACGAGGCTGCTGGCTTTTACCAGGTCAGCCAGCCTCAGCGCGGCGACATGATCGTGATGTCTGTCGGCCGGACAGCTCACCCGAACCACGCCGGCATCTACCTGGGCGCTGACGCTCGGCTGCCCGTGGAAGCGGCGGAGGTCTTCGGCCCTGGCCCGTTCATGCTGCACCACTTGCTGGGGCGGCCATCAGAAATTGTTGTGTTTGGCGGGCCCTGGCTCGATCGGACGCGGCTTGTGCTTCGCCATCGCGATGCCAAGTGATGGTACATTCCCGGTTTTCAGGGAGGGATCACATGCGAATTCTGATCGGTGCTCTGGGTCTGGCTTTGCTGGCCGGGTGCGCTTCGATGAATGAGAAACGGGCCGATGGGCCTGCCAGGTCATTCAGTAGTGCAAAGCCTGTCGACAGCCTCGCTGAGTGCGTCCTTTTTGCCTGGCAGAACCAGTCGCTGATGGGAGCCCACTACGGCGCGTCGATACAGTCCCTTGCAGGTGGAGGCAGGACAGTTATCAGCGCTGGTGAAGTCGAGTTTGCCGACTTCCGTGGCTCAAACTCTGGAACTGAAGTGGATCTGTACTTCCAATCAGGCCTAATGGATTGGCGGAAAAATCGACGAATCGAGGCAGTCAACAGCTGCCTGTGAATAGACCGCCTACGGGCGGTTTTTTATTGCCTGGAGGAAAGCATGACTGCGAGTTCCATTGCCTACACGCCCATGACCACAATCAAACTTTCGGGCTCACTTGCCCAGAAGTTTGGGCGCCTGCATCGTCGAATGATTGACTCCGGATCTACCTGGGAGGTCTTTCAGGCCCTCAAGGCCACGCTTCAAGGGTTTGAGGATGAAATCAAGAGGTTGGACAGGCTTGGCCTCAGATTTGCGGTTTTTCGCAACAGGAAGAATGTTGGGCTGGACGAGTTTTCCCGCGCCGGTACACGTGAAGTTCGAATTGTTCCGATCATCAGTGGCAGCAAGCGCGGGGGCCTACTGCAGACCGTGATTGGCGTCGCTCTGGTTGTTGCCGCGACAGTAGCTTCCGGTGGCGTCGGTGCCGCATTTGCGGCTGGCGCAGGAGGGTGGGGTGTCGCCGCTGCCGTTGGTGCATCCATGGCTATTGGTGGCGTGATCCAGCTGCTCAGCCCTCAGGCTCAGGGTCTATCATTGAGCGCAGCAGCAGAGAACAAGCCCTCGTACGCTTTCGGTAGCGCCAGGAACACCACCGCCAGCGGCAATCCAGTCCCGATCTGCATCGGTAAGCGACGCTGGGGCGGGGCTATCATCTCGATCTCCATCGAAGCTCAAGACAAGGCCTAGGGCCAGCTCAGCACACTAACACCGCCTCCGGGCGGTTTTTTATTGCCCGGAGGAAAGCATGGGCCCAGCAGATCACCTGGAAATCACCGGCGCCAAGGGCGGCGAGAGCAAGCCGAAAACCCCCGTTGAGGCACCGGACAGCCTGCAGTCGACGAACATCGCCAAAATCCTGTTGGCCGTGGGCGAGGGCGAGTTCGACGGCACGCCGACCGATCGCGACATTTACCTCGACAACACGCCGATCATGGACGCCAGCGGCAATGTGAACTTCCCGGGTGTGAAGTGGGAGTGGCGCCGCGGGAGCGTTGAGCAGGATTACATCCAGGGCATTCCCTCGATCGAGAGCGAGAACACCGTCAACGTTGAGCTGCGCAGTGACAGCCCGTTCACCCGCTCGCTGAGCAACACGCAGCTATCTGCGGTGCGCGTGCGTATGTCCTGGCCTCGCTTGGTCAGCCAAGACAGCAGTGGCAACACCAACGGCTACCGCATCGAGTACGCCATCGATATCGCCACTGATGGCGGGGCGTACGTTGAAGCGCACCTGGGTGCCGCCGACGGTAAAACCACGAACGGCTACCAGCGCTCCGTGCGGGTCAATCTGCCTAAAGCAACCACCGGCTGGATGATGCGCGTCCGCCGGATCACCCCGAACGCCAATAGCGGTACCGTTGGCGACACGATGACCATTGCCGGCTACACGGAGATCATCGATCAGAAACTCAGCTATCCGAACACCGCGCTGCTCTACATCGAGTTCGACGCCCAGCAGTTCCAGAACATTCCGGCGGTGACCGTGGACTGCAAGGCCAAACTCTGGCCTGTGCCGACCAACTACGACCCGGGGACCCGCACCTACACCGGCGTGTGGGACGGCACTTTCAAACAGGCCTGGACCAACAACCCGGCGTTCGTGACCTACGGCCTGTGCGTCGAGGACCGCTTCGGCTTGGGCAAGCGCATCAAGTCGTGGATGGTCGACAAGTGGGAGATGTACCGCATCGCCCAATACTGCGACCAGCTGGTGCCGGACGGGATTGGCGGGCAAGAGCCGCGCTACCTGTGCGACATGAACCTGCAGGGCCGCGCTGAGGCCTGGACCCTGCTGCGCGACCTTTCGGCCATTTACCGGGGCATGGTGTACTGGGCCCATGGTTCGCTGTTCATGCAGGCGGACATGCCGCGCGCCCAGGATATTGACTACGTGTTCACCCGGGCCAACGTCATCGACGGCGACTTCGTCTATGGCGGCGCTGAGCGCAACACCCATTACAGCCGGGCGTTGGTCAGCTATGACAACCCGGCGAACAACTACGACACCGATGTGATTCCGGTAACCGATCTAGCGCTCCAGCGCCGGTACCGGGATCGCCCTGTAGAAATCTCGGCCATTGGCTGCACCCGTGCCTCCGAGGCCCAGCGCCGAGGCAAGTGGGCGCTGTTGAGCAACAGTCAGGATCGCACCGTCACCTTCAAGACCGGCATGGAAGGCCGGATTCCGCTGCCTGGCTATGTCATTCCCGTGGCTGACGAGCTGGTGGCAGGCCGTCCGAATGGTGGCCGGATCTCGTCGGCCGCCGGCCGTGTGATCACTTTGGATCGTGACACCCCGATTAAGGCTGGCGATCGCCTGATCCTGAACTTGCCGAACGGCACTGCCCAGGCTCGCACCGTGCAATCTGTCGCCGGCCGAGCTGTGACCGTGACCACCGAGTACGGCGTCCAGCCTGAACCCGAGCTGCAGTGGGCAATCGACTACGACGATCTGGCGGTTCAACTGTTCCGCGTGCTGAAGACGACGCGCACCCAGGAGGGCGAATACGAGATCACTGCCCTTGAGTTCAACCCGAGCAAGTTCGCGGCGATCGACACGGGTGCCAAGCTGGACGAACGCCCGATCAGCGTCATTCCCGTGACCACCGTTCAGCCTCCGGCCAGCGTGACCTTGTCGTCAGCCCACATGATCGACCAGGGAATTGCGGTCAACACCATGACCATCGCCTGGCCTGCAGTGGAAGGGGCCGTCGCCTACGACGTCGAGTGGCGCAAGGACAACGGCAACTGGATTCGCCTGCAACGCACCGGCGCTGCTTCAGTTGATGTGGTCGGTATCTACGCCGGCGCTTACCTGGCGCGGGTACGGGCAGTCAGTGCCTTCGACATCACGTCCATCTGGAAAAGTTCGACCCTGACTCAGCTGAACGGTAAGGAAGGCATACCGCCCTCGGTCACCTTCCTCAACACCGAAAGCCTGCTGTTCGGGATCAAGATCACTTGGGGCTTCCCAGCTGGCGCAGAGGACACCCAGCGCACCGAGCTGTGGTACAGCGAGGGCACCGACCTCGAGGAGGCCACCAAGCTGGCCGATCTGGCATACCCGCAGCAGGACTACGTCATGCAGGGCCTGCGCGGCGGGCAGCGGTTCTTCTTCTGGGCGCGCCTGGTTGACCGCACTGGCAACGTCGGCCCGTTCTTCCCGGTCGCTCCGACCGTTGTTACCGGCGTTGCCAGCATGGACGCCGGCCCGATCCTGGAGCAGATCAAGGACCAGATCACCGAGAGCGAGCTGGGTCAGCAGCTCACCGACCGCATCGACCTGATCGACAAGGAGGGCCCGGGCTCCGTCAACGAGCGCCTGGGTGAAGTTCGCAGCGACCTGAACCAGCAGATCGTCGACGTCAACAACTCGCTGGGGCAAGTGCAGTCCGAGTTGCAGCAGCAGATCGACAGCATCGCCGATCTGGCCGACTCGATGCCGTACAAGCCCGACCAGGCCTACACGGCTGGCCAAGGTACGTTGGGCGAAGACGGCAAGCTGTACCAGGCCAAGGTTGACGTCCCGGCCGGCAACCCGCCGCCGAACGCCACCTACTGGACCGACATTGGCCAGGCAGTGCAGACGGCAAACGGTCTCGCCGCGCGCGTCGGTACCGTGGAGACCAGCGTCACAGAGTTGAACGGCGAGGTTGATGCCCAGGCCCAGCAGATCGATGGCCTGCGGACCAGCATCGACGGGAAGGCTGACGCCTCGACGGTGAGTAGCCTGTCGAACCGTGTCACGCAGAACGAGCAGGGCCTTTCCAGCCAAGGCCAGGCCCTCACCGGCGTACAGAACAGCCTCAACACCACCAACCAGAACGTGACCGCAGCCCAGCAGGCCGCCCAAGCCGCTGCCGATGCTGCTGGCGCCAAGGGCAAGGTGCTGTACCAGTCGACCGCGCCGGCAGTGGCGGACCGACTGGTGCAGAATCTCTGGATCGACACAACCGGCAATGCCAACACGCCCAAACGCTGGAACGGCAGCGCGTGGGTGGCCGTGACCGACAAGGTAGCGACGGAGGCAGCAGCTGCTGCCGCCAGCGCACTGAGCCAGGTCGCTACCAAGGCTGATGCTTCGACGGTGCAGGCCTTGAGCAACACTGTGGACCAGCACGGTACGGCGATCACAGCCAACGGCCAAGCGATCACCAATATCAACACGTCGCTCAGCCAGGTGGGCGGGGAGAACCTGCTTTACAACCCGTCGTTTGATAAAGCATCGGCTGCTAGCGCTAACGTCGCTGATGGGTGGTACTGGCGCACGCAAACCGCCGTCGCTGTAGTGCCGTCGCTTCTGCCATCGGCCTTGGGAGCTGGCGGCAAACGGCAAAGACTGGAAGTATCGGGGCTGATAGCCGGTACCGGCACTCACTACGTTGATTTCGTGCCCGAGTCGGCTCCTGCTGACTTCCGCCCCCCCGTCTATGAGGGGGTCGTAGGCACTGCATCTATCTATATCCGTGGCAGCTCGGGGTTGATGGTGCAGATCTACATGCAGTACAAGGATGCGGCCGGGGTGACGATAGGTACTCATGGCCCCGTCAACGTCAGCACCTCTCCCGTCGAGTCGTACAACCGCATCGTACTCACCGGACTAGCCGCACCTGCGGGTTCGGTGCGAGTAGACATTCTCTACCGGATCAGATCTGCTCCGGGGTCTAGTATCACGGCCGGTTTTGTTGACCTCGATAAAGCACAATACGAACATAGTCCTGTTGTGACGGGCTGGCGCGACAATGGGCAGGTCAATGCATCCGCTATCGCGGCTAACGCCACTGCCACCACAGCACTCACCGGCCGGGTAGGCCTCACGGAGCAAGGCCTCACTAGCGTTTCGGGCAGCATCACCGAATTGAACAACACAATTGGCGATGTTGGTGGTGAGAACCTGTTCTACAACCCCACTTTCAATGCTAACGGTTCCGGATCAGATATCGCCGATGGCTGGGCCATGGAAGGTTCGGCCGTGAGTGTGGATTCCAGAGTCACTTCTTGGCTCAACTCCGGGGAGAAAGCAATCCGAGTTGAGGTTTCAGGCGTGGGGAATGCAGGCCCCTACAAATCCGTGCGCCCCACTGGCGGAACGCCAGATCGAAGACCCAAAGTAGCGGAAGGCCAGACCTTGACGGCGTCTGTTTATCTTCGCGGTACTGCCGGTTTGGGGTTTAGGTTCTTCCTCCAATGGATCAACGCTGCGGGTTCTTCGATAAGCGCACCGAACTCGTTGATGTTCACCGTCACACCCGGAGGTGAACGCGTTCAATACAGCGGCGTTGCACCGGCCGGTGCCGTTAGTTGCTACGTTTATCTCAGGATTTATAGTGCTACTGGTGCCGTCACATCAGGCCATGTCGAAATGGCCAGACCCCAATTCGAGTACGGCACACGTGCTACAGGTTGGCGCGATAACGGTCAGGTCAATGCGGCGGCTACTTCGGCGGTTTCGACAGCGGTAGATAGCCTTGGCTCTACAGTGACCCAGCAGGGCAACAGCATCACGAGCGTCTCTAACCGGACCACATCGCTGGAGAACTCGGTCAATAGCACGACTAATGGACTCGCCACCAAGGCCTCGGCCTCGGCGGTGGACGCGCTGACCAACCGTGTTTCGGCAGCGGAGGGGGTCAACACCAGTCAGTCCAGCAGCATCACCGAGCTCAACAACAACGTTGGCGCAATCCAAGATGCGCTGGGGGCCTCCGGTCTCGATCCAGCACCCAACTGTTTATGGCAATTCGATAGCACCACCGAAGGTTGGGTGGCTTCGGGCGCAACGCTGGCACAGGGGGCTGGGTTCATCAAAATCACTTCGACCGGTTCGGATCCGCAGCTGCACAGCGGTACGGCGGCGACGTTGTCTATCACAGGCAGTCTCTACAGCCGCGTGCGGGCGCGCATCACCCGTCGGGCCGGTGCCGTTACGGACTGGGATGGCCAGTTGTTCTACCAGACCGCTGGTCACGGGTTCTCGGGTAGCTATCGAGCAATCGCGGCTAACCCGAACTTGGCAGTAGGACAATCGGCAGTGGTCGAGTGGGACATGGCCAACCTGGCAGCAGGCGGAACGGACTGGGTGGACAGCACTATCACTCGGCTTCGCTTGGACATGGGAGCTACAAGTGGCGGCGCTTTCGATGTGGACTGGGTTGCCGTCGGCAGGGTTGCGCCATCGGCCTCCAGTCGTGCAGTGGAGTCGTTGACCTCGACCGTGACTCAGCAAGGCGATGATCTTAGCGCCCAGGCGCAACAGCTCACCGGCCTCCAGACCTCGGTTGGTAGCAACTCGGCGTCGATCCAGCAGGTAGCCAATGCCCAATCCACGCTCAACGGGAAGATCAACGCGTCCTACTCGGTGAAGCTCCAGGTCACCGCTGGTGGACAGTACGTTGCTGCTGGCTTCGGTCTGGGCGTTGAGAACAGCGGGGGAGTGCTGCAATCGACATTTGCTGTGATGGCTGATCGGTTCGCTGTGCTGAACCCATCGGGTAACGGTTTTGTGAGCCCATTCGCTATACAGAATGGACAGGTATTTATCAATGATGCGCTCATATCGAGGCTATCAGTCCAAAATGCGATTGTGGGATCGACCATTTCTTCCTCTACGTTTACGCAGTTTGGAGAGCCGTTGATGACTATAAATTTCAATAGCGGTGAAATTATTCTGCGTAACTTTAGTCGGAGCTCAACCTACACAAAAATAAATAACGATGGCATTGACGTCGTTGTTGATGGTGTACGCCGGGTTCGTATGGGCGTTTGGTAGTTACGGAGGGGTGCTATGCCAGCAGGTCTGGAAACTTTTTATGCGGATGGCACGCCTGGCATCAGACTAACTGACCGTCTGGGTCGTGTTTTGGGTACCTACTATACAGGCTCAGCTAATGGGGCTTTGGCCGTGCCAGGCCTGACCACTGGCACGCCTTTCTTCGTCGTAGTTCCGGACACTGGAGTGAACGATGCCTTTGGGGTGTTCACCCTTGAGGTGAGCGCCAACCAGAGTAATGGTGTTCTCAGCTGGACGTTTACGTCGGCAGCTCAGTCGCCGTCTTGGATAACGGTTGGAGTTTTCTAATGCCTACCGGTTTTCAGTGCTTCAACCAAAACGGGACGATCCAGATAGACTCTGACTGGGTTAATTACGGACTTGTTAATCGCTATACAGTTAGCAGCTCTTCCATTTACTTTCCTACTGGGAGCATAAACGGCATCCAAGTAGCTTTGGATAATTTTTCAGATCTTGTATTTGTAAGTTGTGCAGGCCAGATTGCCTACCATGTCTCGGTCAAGACAGGGCCATCTGCACGGACCATTACCTATGCGGTGAACGGGCTTGGGGTGCCGGTCGATGTGTATGTATATCGAGGTATGCAGGCTTCGGCTACTAACTCGGGAATGCAAATATTTGGTCCGGACGGCAGGTTGATCTTTGACGCCAACTCCCGATTCATGAACGTGTCTGGCAGTCTGCCTGCACTTGCTTTCAATACTAAATACGCCCTACCTGCAGGTCGTAAGTATGCTATTTGCTTTCCATCATTCTATGGCAGGAACATCCAAGAAGGGTTTCCCAATGGAGCATTCTGGGATTTAGTTAGATCGCACTACAAGCTTTATTGCATCTGCCAGAGTGATGGTATTCAGACAACGGGCGAGGCGCTAATCACGGCGTACACCTCGCCGTGGTTTGACCCCAGCCCACCGCCAGCGAGTAACGTTTTTTACGCCGGTGGCAGTCCACTTGTCATTGATGTCACCGGATTCTGATCAGCCCCAGGAGGGCCACGCTATGCCATATGTCGCCGTAAACATGAGCAATGCCTATGACGTTGCCAACAACACCCGCTACGCCACTCAAGAAGAAGCCGATGTCCGGGCACGGGAGATCCTGAGCCAGTTCCCGGCCGCCCAAGTCTTCACCGCCCAGGTGCTGAAAGACTACAGCGCTGAGGTGACCGTGACCGCGACGGACCCGGTTGAGCCAGTGCCAGTGCCAGAGCCTGAAGCTCCTGCGGCCTGATAAGGGGGATCAATATTCCATTCTACGAATGGGCACATTGCCGCGCTTGTATTGCTGATATCCGGTGTACGGAAGGATCACTGTATCGGCAATGCCCGACGCCGCCATATCGACCAGGATAGGGAAGGGCGCCCAATGAGGCCCGGTACGTTGTGGCCCATTCAAATTGCAAAACTGATAAGCGACTCCGCTGTACGCGCGAGGAATCGTATGGCAACTGGTCTGCCATCTAGCGAGATCATCCACGGCTTTCGACTCGTTCGACACCGTTCGTACGGTCCCGCACCCGCTCAACATAATAGTAAGAGCCATTCCAATCCATAGTTTGCTCATCGAAGTAATTCCATCAGTAGTGGCTATAACGGCGGGCCTCAGAGCCAGATTAGCGAATGCGCTTTGTTCACAGTGAAGGCCCCGACTGAGGCGGTTCTTGGATCAGCTGCGGGCTAAAGCTTGGTATCACCATATTGCCGTATTTGTATTGCTGATAGCTGGTATATGGCAGCACAACGGTATCAGCAATACCAGATGCGGCCATGTCGATCAGGATTTGATAGGGGTCTGAATGTGTTCCTTGTCTTTCCGGTCCAGTTAGGTTGCAAAACTGGTACGCGACGCCGCTATACATCCGAGGGATCTCTGGGCAGTAGGAATTCCATTCCGCCAGGTCGCCCACGGCCTTTGATTCGCTAGACACGGTTCGCACCGTCCCGCAACCGCCGAGCGCCATGACCAGCGCCACTCCCATCCATAGCTGTTTCATCAGGCCACTCCCTCTGTGATGGCCAGATCATAGCGCATTAACTAATCAGGCCCGCCTAGTGCGGGCTTCTTTTTGCCTGGAGAAAACCATGGCCACAGCACGCGGCATCCGCAACAACAACCCCGGAAACATCGATTTCAACCCCCGCAACGACTGGCAGGGCCAGATCGGCAAGGAGCCGGGCGGGCGCTTCGCTCTATTCGACACCCCCGAGAATGGCATCCGCGCCTTGGGTAAACTGCTGATCAACTACCGGGGCAAGGACGGTATGCCAGGCGTGGGCGGGAAGGGCATCGACACCGTGCTCGAAACTATCAACCGCTGGGCACCGAGCAATGAGAACGACACCCAGGCCTACGCTGGTGCCGTGGCCAAGCGCCTGGGCGTGCGCACCACCGACCCGATCAACATCAAAGGCCCAGCCACGCTGCGCGGGATGGTGGTCAGCATCATCATCCACGAGAACGGCGGCAATCCGTATTCGCCGGCGATCATCGATGAGGGCGTGCGGAGGGCGCTGGCATGAGTGCCTGGCTGGCGCGAACTACAGTGGCCGGGCTGCTGATTTTGTTCGGTATGACCTTGGGCATCTGGGCCACCACCGGTCACTTCCGCCCGCTGCTCGATGACCAGCAGGGCAAGGCTGCCCAGTGCACTGCCGCGCGCGACAACTTGGCTGGCCTGGCAGCAGAGCAGGGTAAAGCCCTGGGCGACCTGACCCTAGCCGCAAATGAGCGCCAGGCCAGGGCCGAACAGGCGGTGAGCGAAGCCAGAGCCAGCGCGGATCTCGACTACGCCGCAGCCAACCGGCTGCAGCGGGAACGAACCGGTGGCGACCAGTGTGCTACGGCCACCTCGATCATCGACACGGAGCTTGGATTATGAAGGTACCGTTCATCGTGTGCGCGATGGCGCTCGCTGGCTGTGGCGGCAGGGTCGAGCCGCAGGTGCAGTACGTGCGTGTCGAGGTGCCGGTGCAGGTGCCATGCCGGGCTCCGGAGGTTGCTGTGCCGCCATGGGCCGCTGCCGGCCTGCGCAAGAGCGACAGTCTGGAGGTGAAGGTGCGGGCGCTGCTGGCTGAGCGTCGACAGAGGATCGGGTACGAGCGGGAGATCGTAGCTGCTAATGCAGCATGCCGCTGATCACTCTTCTGGTTGATCAGCTTTATCCTGCTTTTTGGATTGCAAAAGGGCTTTCGCGTATATGTTGCCCAGCGCTTCTATCATTTCGCGATCAAACTTTACGTCTTCTGGGCGTACTTCGGGAATGCTGATAGGAGCTCGGTTCGCGAATGGTCCTGATAGTTTTAGTATCGATAGCTGATTTTGAAGCGCATCCCAAGCTAGCGTGATAGTGCGTAACGCCCGCTCAGCTGAAAAGCTCTGGGTCGGCTGACTCACAATCCCATTTTTGAATCCGACATATAGGGAGTTATTTTTCAGGTCATTCCGGAAGTCGGGGGCTGTTCCAGCTGCACCGATCATGCTCTCCGCCGTGTTCGCATCAAAGCCAGCACAAAAAACGATACTGTTTATCGTCTCGGCAATCAGCTTCTGTTTGTGATCTCGCAGTCGTCGCTCAAGTTTTTTGAAATCTACTGGATGCCCAGCAAGTATTCTTGTGCCGGCAGCCTGTAACATGAGCGTTTTAGCTATTTCTTCACGCGCAAGATGCGCAAGCGCGAACGCGCGAGCATTAGCCTCGTTGTCATAAAGGATCTGGGACTCTCTGATGAGAGAGGCGGCATTAGTTAGAAGCGCGTCGATGTAGGCATCGATTTGCTCAAGTGAAAATGCCATGAAACCGCTCCTTTTGGCAGTTAAGGTCCGGCTGCCGGAATCGCACGCGCCCGGCGGCCTAGCTTTACACCTTCGCTAAAACGATAGCGGCGATGAGACCCAGTACAACAGCGGTCACCGGATCGAGCCCGAAGGTGCAAAGACCCCAGACTACGCCACCAAACGCCGTGAGGCGTTTAGGTAAAGCTGCTGAACCAGCCTGATTCAAAGCACCCATAGGGCGTCCTCCTCTAGCTGTTTCTCCTGGTCTCATGTAGCAGTTGGCGAGGAGGCTCAGACTTCGCCGCTATTTCCCTGTTTCCCAGCTACGATGGGTTCTTCCAGCGAGGGTTGGCACGGCGGCCCAACTGGCTTGTTGTGGCCAGTGGTTAGCTGGCCAGCGTCTCGAAGTGGCCGAACGATAGCACTTCCTCCTTGAGCTTTGCCACTGGAAAAACGTGGGGGAATTTTGGGGGAATTGATCCCCCCAACGGTGTGGAGTGATGTTGCGTCATCATGCGTTGAAGTATCTGATTTTATTGGGTTTAGAAAAGTAGGCTCAATAAACATATGAGGCCAAAAACGGATTCGAAATCCGTTGTACTGGCAACAGTACCTAGGGTTCAAATCCCTATCTCTCCGCCATACATGTGGTAGATAAAGCCCCTGAAAACGATAAGTTTTCAGGGGCTTTTTCGTTGTGCCCGAGTTAAACCCCAAAGCATCGCCGGGCACATGGCCGGGCCATGTCGCCGCTAGCGACGGGGCCTGCCGGATCGGATCAGAGCGCCAGGCCGACCTTTGCGGCACTCCCGGATTTTTCGTAGCTCGGCCCTAGTGCAATGTCTGTGGCTCCGTGGGCGAATCCGCTTGCCTGTGCAGTTGCATCAGCGCCGATTCCAGCAGCGCATGCGCAACTTCCATTTCATGGATGACCGCCCGCATCACGATCGAGTTGTGCGAGGTCGGTGTCAGTCGCACGGACTGGCGGGCTACGGACAAGGCGCAGATCACGTATTCCGAGGTCTGTACCAGGGTGTCCTGTAGCATGTACGAGGGATCGAGGGGGGACGGTGGATCGGGGACAATCTTGCGCATGAATGCTCCTTGAGTCAGGTGGAGCTACCTTTAAACGCTGTCAAACGAATGGAGGCAGCTATACACGGGTTGACAGACCGGTGACCCAAGGAACCCGGCGCACACGAAGGTGCCCCATGTACAGCTGCCATGAAGCGCTGCAAAGGACCCTTGAATCGGTCAGCCTGTCAAAGCCGGTCGCTGAGGTGTCAACGACGAACCGAGACTAGGCCGCAATCCGAGCGCTCGCAATGGGTTGGCAGCGCCGGCAATATAATTCGGAAATGGACTACAGGGAATGGGAAAAATCGGAGTTAAATCTGTAGGACCTTAGACGCACCAGGCGTGAATATTCTTCCCTGGCACGGATGCAAAAAGCCCCTGAAAGCGATGAGCTGTCAGAGGCCTTATCGTTATGCGTTTCCCCTCCCGCTGGTGCATTGGATGGCGGCCTATCTTCTTATGCGACTTGGATCCAATACTCTGGTTCTGTATCATCCGGCCGCCATCAGAATGATGGTCGATAATTATTTAAAGGACTGAAGTAATGAAAAAGCTGTTCAAGGCCACTGTAGCCGTTGCTGTCGTTTCGGGCGTTGCCCTGCTGTCCGGTTGCACTGGCCAAGTTTACAACCAGCAGAAAAACTGCTCGTACGACTACCTGTTCCACCCATCGGTTTCTATCTCCAAGGTCATCGGTGGCTGCGGCCCGATCGATAAACTGCCTCAGCCGCAGTAAGCTTGGCGATACCCTGATCGCGTCACCTGTGACCTGATCCAGAGCCCCCAGTCATGCGTATGGCTGGGGGCTTTTGTTTGTCTGGCGTGACAACCTGCCGCTGGGACAACCTGCCGCCTTGCTTGTACGCCCGCAATTTGTTTGTGCTGGCATTTCAGATACAATCAGCGAAACGATTCAGCCCTGTCGGTCAATACGACAAAAGCCTGGGTCGTTTTCTGGTTCTTTAAGCCGCTGAACAATGATCACAAAAAGCCTGCGCACAAGAACACGAAGCACCTGGGCCAGCCACAGGCCCGTCCTCCGTTCTACAGACTGGAATTGATCAATGTTCAAGAAAGCTGGCAAGACCTTGCTGGGTCTGGCTGTCGCTGCGAGCTTCATGCAAGCGCACGCCGCAGAAACCAAGAAAGTCGATGTGCTGCTGGTCGGCGGCGGCATCATGAGCTCCACCCTGGCCGTGTGGCTGCACGAGCTGGAGCCAAGCTGGTCGATGGAGATGGTCGAGCGCCTGGATGGCGTCGCCGAAGAAAGCTCCAACGGCTGGAACAACGCCGGCACCGGCCACTCCGCGCTGGCTGAGCTGAACTACACCCCGGAAGATAAAGACGGCAACGTCAACATCACCAAGGCCATCGAAATCAACGAAGCCTTCCAGATCTCCCGCCAGTTCTGGTCGTGGCAGGTCCGTCAGGGCGTGCTGAAGAACCCGCATTCGTTCATCAACACCACTCCGCACATGAGCTTCGTGTGGGGCGATGACAACATCAAGTTCCTCAAGAAGCGTTATGACGCGCTGCAGGCAAGCCCGCTGTTCCGCTCGATGCAGTACTCCGAGGACCACGCGCAGATCGCCAAGTGGGTCCCGCTGATGATGGAAGGCCGCGACCCGAACCAGAAGCTGGCGGTGACCTGGACGCCACTGGGTACCGACGTGAACTTCGGCGAGATCACCCGCCAGTTCGTCGGCCACCTGAAGACCCAGGATAACTTCACCCTGAAGCTGTCCAGCGAAGTTCAGGACATCACCCGCAACGAGGACGGCTCCTGGCACGTCGAGTACAAGAACCTGAAGGACGGGACCGAGTCGGCCACCGACGCCAAGTTCCTGTTCATCGGTGCCGGCGGCGGCGCGCTGAAGCTGCTGCAGAAGTCGGGCATTCCTGAAGCCAAGGAATACGCAGGCTTCCCGGTTGGCGGTTCGTTCCTGGTGACAGAGAACCCGACCATCGCCATGCAGCACATGGCCAAGGCCTATGGCATCGCCTCGACCGGCGCGCCACCCATGTCGGTACCGCACCTGGACACCCGAGTGCTGGACGGCAAGCGCGTGATCCTGTTCGGGCCATTCGCCACCTTCTCGACCAAGTTCCTGAAGAACGGTTCGTACCTGGACCTGCTCAGCAGCACCACCATGCACAACGTGTGGCCAATGACCAAGGTCGGCATCGAGCAGTACCCGCTGGTCGAGTACCTTGCTGGCCAGCTGATGCTGTCGGACGACGACCGCTTCGAAGCGCTGCGCACCTACTTCCCGAACGCCAAGAAGGAAGACTGGAAGCTGTGGCAGGCCGGTCAGCGCGTGCAGATCATCAAGCGTGACGCAGACAAGGGCGGCGTGCTGAAGCTGGGTACCGAAGTGGTGGCCTCGCAAGACCGCACCATCGCCGGCCTGCTGGGCGCATCGCCAGGTGCCTCGACCGCCGCGCCGATCATGCTGAACGTGCTGGAAACCGTGTTCAAAGACAAGGTCGCCACCCCGCAATGGCAAGCCAAGATCAAAGAGATCGTGCCGAGCTACGGCACCAAGCTCAACGATTCGGCAGCGGCCACGCAGAAAGAGTGGAACTACACCGCTGAAGTCCTGCAGCTGGAGAAGCCGCCGGTCATCGACCAGAGCGTCGGTACCGGCACGGGTGCTAGCCAGCCGGTTGAAAGCAAGCCAGAGAACGACATGGCGCTGTAAGCGTCAGCGTTGTGATCGAAAGCCACGGGGGTGACCTCGTGGTTTTTTTTTGCCTGTTCCGGCCCCACCGCCAACCCTGGCTCACCGCTGACGCAAAATGCACTCCAGCAAACCGGGGAAGCGTGCATCGAGCATTTCGCTGCGCAGTGAGTTCATATGGGTAGTGCCCACATTGCGCGTTTGCACCAGCCCCGCATCGCGCAACACGCGAAAATGATGGGACATGCTGGACTTCGGCCGGCCGCCGTCCAGCTCGCCGCAGCTGGCCTCCGCCACGCCCGCCAGGTGGCGCACGATTTCCATGCGTACAGGGTCGCTCAGCGCATACAGCAGGCGCTCGAGGATCAGGTCTTCAGGGGTGGGATGTTTGTAGGCTCGCATGGGCGTCATGATAACGGGGGTTTCATTAATTGCCATAGTTCGATTATGATCGAACTATCGTATTCAGATGAACCCGGAGTTCTCCATGTCCGCACTGTTCGAACCCTATACCCTCAAAGACGTCACCTTGCGCAACCGCATCGCCATTCCGCCGATGTGCCAGTACATGGCCGAGGACGGCATGATCAACGATTGGCACCAGGTGCATTACGCCGGCCTGGCCCGTGGTGGCGCCGGCCTGTTGGTGGTCGAAGCCACTGCGGTTGCGCCGCAAGGGCGTATCACCCCCGGTTGCGCCGGTATCTGGAGCGACGCCCATGCCCAGGCGTTTGTGCCGGTGGTGCAGGCGATCAAGGCTGCAGGCTCGGTGCCGGGCATCCAGATCGCCCACGCGGGGCGCAAGGCCAGTGCCAACCGCCCGTGGGAAGGTGACGACCATATCGCCGCGGATGACGCGCGAGGCTGGGACACCATCGCCCCGTCGGCCATCGCCTTCGGCGCCAACTTGCCGAAAGTGCCGCGTGAAATGACCCTGGACGATATTGCCCGGGTCAAGCAGGACTTCGTCGATGCCGCACGTCGAGCGCGTGATGCGGGCTTTGAATGGATCGAATTGCACTTCGCTCACGGGTACCTGGGGCAGAGCTTCTTCTCCGAGCACTCCAATCAGCGCACTGATGCCTACGGCGGCAGCTTCGAGAACCGCAGCCGCTTCCTGCTGGAAACCCTGGCAGCCGTGCGCGAGGTGTGGCCGGAAAACCTGCCGTTGACCGCCCGCTTTGGCGTGCTGGAATACGACGGCCGTGATGAGCAGACGCTGGAAGAGTCCATCGAGTTGGCCCGCATGTTCAAGGCGGGTGGCCTGGACCTGCTCAGTGTCAGCGTCGGCTTCACCATCCCGGACACCAACATTCCATGGGGCCCTGCCTTCATGGGGCCGATCGCTGAGCGTGTGCGTCGTGAGGCGGGTTTGCCAGTGACCTCGGCGTGGGGCTTCGGTACGCCGCAGTTGGCGGAAGGGGCGTTGAAGGCCAATCAGCTCGACCTGGTGTCGGTAGGGCGTGCGCACCTGGCCGACCCGCACTGGGCGTATTTTGCGGCCAAGGAACTGGGCGTCGATAAAGCCTCGTGGACTTTGCCTGCGCCTTACGCGCACTGGCTTGAGCGTTATCGCTGAGTGAAAGGGGGCTGCTGTGCAGCCCAATCGCCGGCAAGCCGGCTCCTGCACAGGCTGAATATGCGCCGGGAATGCTATCAGCCTGTCAACGCCGGCCGTTGATTTGTGCAACGGACAGAAACCAGGTCGCAACCCAGGCACGCTCAATGGTTTGGCAGGGCTGGCAGTATGTTTCGCAAGTAGACTACAAGGAATGGGCAAAATCTGAGTCAAAAATGTAGAAGCGCTGCCACTTCCCCCTTCCAGTCCCGTTTTTTGCCTTGTATTGCCAATGTAACCTTGCGTTACAATGCGGCGGCAAAACGCCACTCTCGTCCAGGCCCCTCGCCGTAATGAATACGCGCTGGACGATGACCCTTTTCTGACATGGATCGGTTGGATGCTCCCCGTCGTACCGGCTTCGCTCAACGCCCTCGGCTTGCAGGGTGAAACGCTGTTCAACGCCCGGCCGTTGAACCCGCCCAGTGCTGCCATTCTCTTGAACATCCCCAAACAGCCACGACCTCGGCGGCCAGCTTGCCTGCGTGCGCTTGTCGTTCTTTTACAAACAAACCAGGTCTCTGCCCCTCGCAGAGTGACCCACCGGAAATGGAGTGCTCCACTTGCGTAAGAAATTCGTCGCGTCCCTGTTGGCGGTCGCCATCGCTACGACAACAGCCTGTGCACAGCTCGGGATCAGCAAAGAGCAAGCGGGCACCGTCATCGGTGGCCTGGCCGGTGTAGCCATCGGTTCGACCATGGGCAGCGGCAACGGCAAGATTGCTGCGGCACTGATCGCTGGCGGTATTGGTGCCTATGTCGGTAATCGCATCGGCCACATGCTCGATGAGAAGGACCAGCAGGCGCTGGCGCTACGCACCCAGGAAGTGCTGAGCCAGTCGGCCACCGCCAGCGCTCAGCCGGTGACCTGGAAGTCCGATCACTCCGGTGCCACTGCGCAGATCACCCCAGGCAAGGAATACACCCAGACCAAGAAGGTCGAGGTGAAACGTGCGCCGAAGATCCAGGCGGTGCCCTCGATGAAGCTGATCAACGAACCCTACGTCACCATCAGCGACAACCTGAATGTGCGCGCCGCACCCAACACGACTGGCGAAAAAGTCGGCAGCCTGAAGAGCCACACCGAATTCACCGCAGTGGGTTCGACCGGTGACTGGATCCTGGTTGGACGCAAGGGTGTGACAGTCGGTTACGTACACAAGAACTACGTCGAGCCCAAGGCTCAAGCCATTGCCAAGCGCGCGGCCCCAGCCGTCAACCTGGACGATCTGGACGTCGCCGCGAACAAGGAAACCCAAGGCTTCGACCTTGATTCCATCCAGTCGCTCCCGACCGAGACGGTTGCCGCCGAGGCCGCTTGCCGCCCGGTCACCGTCAGCCTGAAGTCGCAAAGCGGCCAGACCGAGCAGGAGCAGAACACCTTCTGCAAACAAGCCAACGGCACCTGGGAACTGATCTGAGGAACTCCATGAAAAAGCACGCGCTCGCGCTGGCAGTGTTCGGCGCTTGTGGTCTGGTACCGCAGGCGTTCGCTCACGAGCTGGCCTTCTCGAAGAAAGAAAACATCAAGGTCGAAGTGCCTGGGGACGCCACCACCTGGTGCAAGCCCGAAGTTGAGTTGACCATCACGCGCCCGGCCTGGGATAACCAGGATTTGCTGTCGGGCCTGCTGACCAAGCTGCCGTTCGTGTTCGCCAAGGACTGCTCGACGGCCAAGGTGAGCTGGAAGGCAGTTGATGCCAAGGGTACCCTCTACGCCAGCGGTTCGGGCAATGCCTCGAACCTTGGCCTGGTAACCCTGGCCCCCGCGCCTGTCGCACCGGCACCGGCTGCACCTGCTGTGGCTCCAGTACCCGTTGCGGCGCCAGTGCCGGCCGAGGCCCCAGTGGCCGCTGCTACGCCGCCAGCACAAGCCCCTGAACCTGCACCTGCTGCCGTAGAAGCAACACCCGCGAAAGTAGAAGTCCCGCCGGCCCCTGCGCCAGCGCCAGCCCCGGCCGTTGCCGCAGAGCCCACGCCAGCTACCACCGCCCAAGCCCCCGTAGAAGCGCCTGCCGCGCCGGCTAGCCCTGTACCCAGCGGAGCCGTAGCCGCTGCCCCCACATCCGACTACGGCCGTGCCGTTGTCCTGCAGAACCAGAAACTGATGCAGGTCACGGACGGCACCGGCTGTAAATGGGTGCTCAGCACCTCGACCATCGGCGACGGCGATACCCTTTCGTTCGGCACCACCCCGGCCATGCCGTGCCCTGTGTCCGGTTTCGGCGAGGGCAGCTTCGAGAAAATCACCTGGAAGGCCGTCGGTACTTACCGTGGCGATAACTGGAACCGTGTCTACGTTCACCCGAGCGCGCTGATTTTCACGAAGAACCTTGAGGCTGCGGTAAAGGACAAGGCAGTTGCCTACCTCACCCCGCAAGCCGACCAGGCGGCGTTACTGGTCGGTGAAATACCGAGCCGGAAGATGAAGGTGTACCTGACGTTCACGCGTTCCAGTTATGGCGTGCTCAGGCCGTTCGGCAGCGACCCGTACTATCTGGCGGTAACGCCTGACGAGTCGTTCGCGCTGGACGCGGCGCAGTACAAGGAAGCCGCACTTGAGATCTTCAATCTCATCAAGACCACCTCGCCGACCACTACCGATGTGAACACCCTGTTCATCGTCAAAGACCTGTCGGCGATTTCGAACAACATCTGGGGCAATGATGCGCTGAAGATCACCCGCAACCGCATCGGCATCAACCGCCAAGGCCTGTTCTTCGATGTGCGCGAAGGTGCGAACTGGGCGGTTCAGCGTGAGCAGCAGCGTGTGCGTGAAGCACGTCAGCGCCAGCAGGAACTGGCCCGTGTCCACAGCCGTGTGCTGGAGCGTTACCAGCAGCTGCAAGAAGGCATGAGCGAGTTCAAGGGCCGAGAAACCGAAGCCCTCGCGCAGATGGCCGGTATCAAGGTGCGCTTCGGCTCGCCACTGGCGCTGCAGGACCCGTCGTCGTCGGCCAGCGTCATGCCAATGATGGTGCATGTCACCGGTAAGAAAGGTGACTTCTACACCATCGACTTCCCTAGCAAGGGCCGCCTCGTGGCGGAAGAGGAATACAGCGAAGGCTGGTACGTCACCCAGGTCGCCAACGCCACCCCGTACTTCCCGTTGGAAGATGGCCGGGCAGTCGCCACCTACCGTGCCTACAGCGTCGGCGAGCCAGAGGCCTGCAAGCAGGACCACTGTGCCGACCGCGTGTCGTTCGGTGCCGTGCTGGCCAAGGAATTCCCCAATGCGGACATCGACTTCAGCTGGACCCCAGAGGTCTCCCAAAAGTACGTGAACGACTGGAAGAACGCTTCCGCTCAGGTCCAGTGAGGCAAACACCATGATCAAACAGATGAACAAGAAGCAGCTGCTGATTGGCGGTGTTGCCGCTGCGGTGCTGGTGCTCGGCGGCGGCTTTGCGATGGTTTCGAGCTCCGGCAAGAAGGCCGCGCTGAGCTATTACGATGAGTTCAAGGAGCGCTACTTCCTTGAGGACGTGCTGTCCGAAGGCGAGGTCTCATACTCGGCCTTCTCCGGCAACTTGACCGTAGCCGACCCCGAGATCCGCATCGCCGTCGCGCAGACCAACGGGGCGATGAGTTTCCTGCGCAGCATCATGGGGTCATTCGACCCCAGGGCTGCAGGGGCCAGCGAAACGGGCCTGGCCAGCTGGGCCAAGTACCAGCTCAATGCCGTTTCCGGTCGCAATGTCGCGGGTGTCTACCTGAAGGCCGATGCCCTGAAAGTTGCCCGTGATGGCGACAGCAAGGCAGGTGAGATTCACATCCAGTTGCTCGGCCTGCAGATGGGTAACCCGTTCATCTCCCACAAGGACGCCGAGGTGGTGCTGGTCTCTGACGTGAACGACGAGATCCAGCCCCGCGCCGAGTTGTCGGCCAACGGTCGCGCCACCCAGTCGGACTTCTCCTGGGGCACCAACCTGGTCGTACGCCAGCCGGTGACCGGCGCGTTCCTGGTCAACAGCACCGGCACCTATGGCACTCAGGTCGACCTGGATTTCATCCTCAAGCGCTCCAGCGATGGTGAAGGCTCGATGAAATTCGTGGTGACCCACCGTAATGACGGCTCGAAGGTCGGCGAGATCGTACGCAAGGCCGATTTCGCCTCGTTGCCGGAGCTTGATGATGTGGAAGGCGGGCTGAAGAATGCGCTGAGCGGCTTCATTCTCGGTGCCTATCAGCCATACGCCGGCCAGGCGGCGCTGACAGAAGCCGTCAGCAGCTTTGCACGCGCGGCCAAGGTCGAGAATTACTCAGTCAGCTACAGTGGTTTCAAACCGCTGAAAGAGGCCTACGGTAGCTACCAGGAAACTGCGCCTAAAGCCAAGTTCGATGCCTTCTGCAAAGAGGTCGGGCTGTCACAGTGGTCGAGCGACTTTGGGGCGAAGGGCAAAAACCACAACGACTCGGAATGTGCCATCAGCCGCAAGCTGGTTGAGGAAGGCAGTTTCGAAGAAGCGTACACATTCAAGGAAGGCAAGAGCCTGTTTGCTGCGCTTTTCGTGAGCAGGGCGTACGAACTGGAAAGCGATTGAAACGGTGACGGCGCCCTGCAATGGGGCGCCAATAGGTGAAACAGGAAGGGTGGCTCAGGCCACCCTTTCTGTTGCATCTTTAATCAGCCTGCGCTGAACAGCAACTTCGCCTCGTCAAAACACTGTTCGGCAATCGCCGAGCGCGGCTCGCTGCGGCGCAGCAGCAGGCCGACGGGGCTGTGGATGCTGGCGTCGGTGATCGGGATGATGCGCATGTGCTCGCTCAGGTCTTCCAACCCGCAATCGAGCGGCATGATTGCGCAGCACACGCCGGTGTTGATGGCTTGAACCAACTGGAAGCTTGAGTCGCTTTCCAGCACGGCATTGGGTTCCAGGCTGCGGCTGCGAAAGCTCAGGTCGAGCGACTGACGGTAGTGCATCCCCTTGCTCAGCAAGCCCAGAGGGATTTCACCCAGTTCCTCCCAACGCAGGGTGTCGGCTTCGAACTGGAAGTGCCGGGTATCGTGCAGCAGGCCCATGGTGGTGGTGCCCAGTTCGATCACCTCGAAGAAGTTGGCGTTGACCTGGTCCAGATAGCAGATCCCCAGGTCGAGCTGGTTGCGGCTCAGGCCATCCATGATCTGCTCGGTGCTGTGCGAGCTGAGCTGAAACTGCAGCTCGGGGTATTTTTCGCGCAGCGGCAGCAGCAGCTGCATGGGGTTGAAACTGGCCAGCGGTACTGTGCCCAAGCGCAGGCTACCAACCACTTGGCCGCGGCAGCTGGCCGCCTCGGCCTGCAGGCCATCATGGGCGGCCAGCAGGGTGCGGGCCCAGGCCAGGATGCGCTCGCCGGCTTCGGTGAAGCCCTCGAAGCGCTGGCCGCGCTTGACCAGCACCAGGTCCAGTTCGTCTTCCAGGTTGCGCAGGCGCATGGACAAGGTCGGCTGGGTGATATGGCACAGCGCCGCGGCCTGGCCGAAGTGGCGGGTCTGGTCGAGGGCGATGAGGAACTTGAGCTGCTTGATGTCCATGGGAGTGCCTGGGGTCTGGTTGTGCTGACCTTAACCAAGTCAGCGATAGATGTCATTGATCAGGCGGTACGGCATATCGATTGGACGTGCTCTGCTCATGTCTCTAGCGTAACGACCATGCCATACAAGGAGCTTCACTGTGCGCGTTCAATCCGACGCGGTCTTCGTACCGCTCAATATCGCCGTATTGACGGTCAGCGACACCCGCACCTACGACAACGACACTTCGGGTGAACTGCTCGCCAGCCGCCCGGTGCAGATCGGCCATCGCCTGGTGGCGCGTGCGCTGCTCAAGGACGACCTGTACAAGATCCGCGCCCAGGTGGCCACCTGGATTGCCGATGACCAGGTACAGGTGGTGCTGATCACCGGCGGCACCGGTTTCACCGGCCGGGACAGCACACCGGAAGCGGTGGAGTGCCTGTTCGATCGGCGTATCGACGGTTTTGGCGAGCTGTTCCGGGCGTTGTCCATTCTTGATGTCGGTACCTCGACCGTGCAGAGCCGGGCGTTGGCCGGCATGGCCAATGGCACTCTGGTGTGCTGCCTGCCAGGTTCTACCGGTGCCTGCCGCACGGCGTGGGAAGGCATCCTGGTGGAGCAGCTGGATGCGCGGCACCAGCCTTGTAATTTTGTGAAGCACCTTAAGCCCATCGCGCCCTGCGAAACTCGCGGTTGATCAGTTCCGGCCCTATCGCCGGCAAGCCGGCTCCCACGGGTTGATCGCAGTCTTTGATTACTGTGGTGCACCCGTGGGAGCCGGCTTGCCGGCGATAGGGCCAGTCAGCTCAACACATGCTCCACCGGCTGCAACGCCGGTGGCAGCGGCTCCACGCCCAAGGCCCCCAGCACATCCCGCTCGACCGTGCGCACCATGGCATCGGTCGGCAGGTCGTTCTCGTCTCGTCCGAACGGGTCTTCCAGTTCATTGCCGATCGCATCCAGCCCAAAGAAGGTGTACCCCACAATGGTGGTAAACAGCGGTGCCAGCCAGCCCAGCGGCTCGGCCAGCGCGAACGGCAGCAACAGGCAAAAGATGTAGATGGTCCGGTGCAGTAGCAGGGTATAGGGGAAGGGCAGCGGTGTGCCCTTGATCCGCTCGCAGGTGGCCTGCACCTCTGACAGCCCGACCAGGCGTTGTTCCAACAGGCTGTAGCGCCAGTCGCTGATCTGCTGCTGCTCGGCCAGGCGTGAGCAGCGGGCGCCAACTTCCTGCAAGATACCGTCGCAGACATTGTGCGGGCGGATCGCAGCGGGGTTGGCCAGCCACGGCCGGGCGGCGGCGACATCATCCTCGTTGCGCAACCGGGCATTGAGCGCATGGGCAAAGCCGCACAGGCTGCGCAGCACCTCGGCGCGCAGCTCTTCATCGGTGATCACCACGCTCTCACGTACGAACGAGCGGGTCTCGATGATCATCTTCCCCCAGGCCTTGCGCCCCTCCCACCAACGGTCGTAACAGGCATTGTTGCGAAAACTCATGAAGATCGACAGCGACAGGCCAAGCAGCGTGAAGGGGGTAGCGCTGACGGGGTAGAAAAACGCCGGGAAGTGGCGTTCGACCAGCACGATCAGGGCGGCGAGCAAGGTCACCATCAGGCAGCGCAGGGCAATGCGTTTGACAATCGAACCCTTTAGGGTGAACAGCACACGCAACACATCGGGGCGAGAGTGAACGATCATGGAAGTCCAGAGACGGCCGGTCAGCCGCCGGTCATGTTCATGAAGCGCAGGATCTGCACATCGCCACCGACCTCGAAATGATGGCGGTAGGGCTTGAGGTGTAGCGAATCGCGGATGGCCTTTTCCAGCCGCTCGGCATCACCCGGGTGGGCACGCAGCACCTGTTTGAGGTCCATCGAATGCTCATTGCCCAGGCACAGCAACAGCCGGCCTTCGACGGTCAGCCGCACACGGTTGCAGGTGGCGCAGAAGTTGTGGCTGTGCGGGGAGATGAAGCCGACACGGGTGCTCGACGCTTCCGCCAGGCGCCAGTAACGCGCCGGGCCCTGGGACGATTCGGTCGATTCGATGAGGGTGAACTGCTCGGCCAGACGCGCGCGCACTTCGTCGCTGGAGCAGAACGACTCGCCGCGCTCATGCTCGCTGATCACGCCCAGCGGCATTTCTTCGATGAAGGTGATGTCCAGTTCGCGGTCGATGGCAAAGCGCACCAGGTCGACCAGCTCATCGTCGTTGCGCCCCTTGAGCACCACGCAGTTGAGTTTGATGCGCTGAAAACCAGCGCGGCGGGCCGCGTCGATGCCGGCGATCACCTGGGCCAGGTCGCCGGTGCGGGTCAGTTGCTTGAACCGTTCTGCATCAAGGCTGTCGAGGCTGATGTTCAGGCGTGACAGGCCGGCGTCGAACAGCGGCTGAGCCAGGCGGGGGAGCTGCGAGCCGTTGCTGGTCATGCACAGTTCTCGCAGGCCGGGCAGGGCGGCAATGCGCCCGCAGAGGTCGACGATGCCTTGGCGGACCAGCGGCTCGCCGCCAGTGAGGCGAATCTTGCGAGTGCCTAAGGCGACGAAGCGTTCGGCCACCTGGAACAGTTCCTCAAGGCTGAGGATCTGCTGGCGCGGCAGAAACTGCATGTCTTCAGCCATGCAGTAGACGCAACGGAAGTCGCAGCGGTCCGTGACCGACATCCGCAGGTAGTCGATTTTCCGGTTGAAGCCGTCGATCAGGGCCCGGCTGTTCTGTTCCACGTTCGCGCTCGGCAGGGGAGGAGTACTGGTTCCACGCTATAACCTGCGGTGTTCGCCGTCAAATTGCTTTGCCCGACTGCTTGATCAATCTCATCTATCACGGCTGCAGGGCCAGTACTCCAATGCCTTGATCGGATTGTCGCGTCTGCGTGATTACCCGCGAAGGGAACGGTGCCAACACCAACCCGTCATCGAAACGGCCTATCACCCCGTAAGACATTTCGATTGGACGGCCCCCTGTCTGCCTCCATAGGCTGAAAAACAAGCACCGGACGACACGATCCGCTGCACTTTTCGATGCCCGCGTGAGGATTGAC
The DNA here is from genome assembly GCF_016406145.1 of Pseudomonas putida. Taxonomy (NCBI): domain Bacteria; kingdom Pseudomonadati; phylum Pseudomonadota; class Gammaproteobacteria; order Pseudomonadales; family Pseudomonadaceae; genus Pseudomonas; species Pseudomonas putida. The sequence continues at coordinate 4,339,393 of NZ_CP066306.1, read as the reverse complement.
CGCATGAGCCAGGACGAACATATCAGGGACTACAAGGGGCCGGCCGCCGGCTGGGGCGCGCTCAAGAGCGTGACCAAGAGCTGGCTGGGCAGTGACAACGCCTTCAAGAACCTGCGGGCCATGCTCAAGACCAACCAGAACGGCGGTTTCGACTGCCCCGGCTGCGCCTGGGGCGAGTCGCCGGAAAGCGACATGGTCAAGTTCTGCGAGAACGGCGCCAAGGCGGTCAACTGGGAGGCCACCGGCCGTTCGGTCGACCCCGCGTTTTTTGCCCGGTACAGCGTCAGCGCGCTGGCCGAGCAGACCGACTACTGGCTCGAATACCAGGGCCGTCTGACCCACCCGATGCGCTACGATGCGGGTACCGACCATTACGTCGAAACCTCCTGGGAAGAGGCCTTTACCCTGATCGCCCGGCACTTGCAGGCGCTCGATTCGCCCGATGAGGCTGAGTTCTACACCTCCGGCCGGGCGAGCAACGAAGCGGCATTCCTCTACCAGCTGTTCGTCCGCGCCTATGGCACCAACAATTTCCCTGACTGCTCGAACATGTGCCACGAGGCCAGTGGCGTGGGCATGTCGGCAACCCTCGGCGTAGGCAAGGGCACCGTGGTGTTCCACGACCTGGAACTGGCCGACGCGATCTTCGTCATCGGCCAGAACCCCGGCACCAATCACCCGCGCATGCTCGAGCCGCTGCGTGAAGCGGTCAAGCGCGGCGCCCAGGTGGTGTGCTTCAACCCGCTCAAAGAGCGTGGTCTGGAGCGCTTCCAGCACCCGCAGCACCCGTTCGAAATGCTCAGCAACGGCTCCGAGCCGACCAACACCGCCTACTTCCGCCCAGCCCTGGGCGGCGACATGGCGGCCATGCGCGGCATTGCCAAGTACCTGCTGCAGTGGGAGCGCGAAGCCCAGGCCAAGGGTGAACCAGCGGTATTCGACCATGACTTCATCGCCGCGCACACCAGCGGTATGGACGCCTACCTGGCGGCAGTGGATGCCACCTCGTGGGACCATATCGTCGAGCAGTCCGGCCTGACCCTGGCCGAGATCGAGCTGGCCGCGCGCATGTACCGCAAGGCCGAGCGGGTGATCATGTGCTGGGCGATGGGCGTCACCCAGCACCGTCACTCGGTGCCGACCGTGCAGGAGATCGTCAACCTGCAACTGTTGCGCGGCAACGTCGGCAAGCCCGGGGCGGGCCTGTCGCCGGTGCGTGGCCACAGCAATGTGCAAGGCGACCGCACCATGGGTATCGACGAGAAACCCAGGGCGGCGTTGCTCGATGCTTTGGAAAAACGCTTCCAGTTCCGCGTACCTCGCGCCCATGGGCACAACGCGGTGCTGGCGATCCAGGCCATGGAGCAACAGCGTGCCAAGGTGTTCATCGCGCTGGGTGGCAACTTCGCCCAGGCGACGCCGGACACTCCCCGTACCCACGCGGCCCTGCGCAACTGCGCGCTGACGGTGCAGATCTCCACCAAGCTCAACCGTTCGCACCTGGTCACTGGCCGCGATGCGCTGATCCTGCCCTGCCTGGGGCGCACCGAGATCGACCTGCAGGCCGGCGGGCCGCAGGGCGTGACCGTGGAGGACACCTTCAGCATGGTGCATATCTCCCATGGCCAACTGCGCCCGCGTTCACCCCACATGCGGTCCGAACCCTGGATCATTGCCGGCATGGCCAAGGCCACGCTTGGCAACAAGCCCATCGATTGGGAATACGCCGTTGCCGACTATGGCCGTATTCGCAGCATGATTGCCGATGTCATTCCCGGCTTTGCCAACTTCAACGAACGCCTGCTGCAGCCAGGCGGTTTCCACTTGGGCAACAGTGCTGGCGAGCGCAGCTGGCGCACGGCGACCGGCAAGGCGCGCTTCAGTGCCACCCCGTTGCCAGAGCATCTGGTCAATGCCCAGGTGCTCGCCCGTGGCGACAAGCCTGACCTGATCCTGCAGACGATGCGCTCGCATGATCAGTACAACACCACGCTGTATGGGTTAGATGATCGTTATCGGGGCGTGTTTGGCCTGCGAGAAGTGGTGTTCGTCAGCGAAGCGGATATCCGCCGCCTGGGCTTCGAGCCGGGTGAGCACGTAGACCTGGTGTCACTGTGGGAGGACGGTGTGGAGCGCCGAGTATCGGGCTTCCGTCTGGTGCCCTACGACATTCCCGATGGGCAGGCAGCTGCCTACTACCCGGAAACAAACCCGCTGGTGCCGTTGGAAAGTTACGGCGAGGGCACCTATACGCCGACGTCCAAATTCGTGGCGATTCGGCTTGAGAAGGCCAAGGCGGGGAACCGGATCGAAGCGGTGGCGGCGCAGTGATGCGGCGCTAAGGCTGGCAGCGATCAGGGCCTGTGTACCGGGAAAGCCGTGGTGTATTTCATCTGTTCCATGGCAAAGCTGGACGTGATGTTGGAGAGCCCATCGGTGCTGGTAATCAGCTTTTTGTAGAACCGGTCGTAGGCGGCGATATCCCCCACCACCACCCGCAGCATGTAATCCCAGTCCCCAGACATGCGATAGAACTCCATCACCTCCTCGAAGCCTTTCACCGTCTCGGCAAACTGCTCCAGCCAGGCGCTGTCATGGCGCTGGGTCTTGAGCTGGACGAACACCGTCAGGCCCAGGCCCAGGCGTTCGGGGTCGAGCAGGGCGACGCGGCCGAGGATGTAGCCATCCTCTTCCAGGCGTTTGACCCGCTTCCAGCAGGGGGTGGTGGACAGGTTGACGGCTTCGGCCAGGTCCTTGAGCGAGAGCGAGGCGTCGCGCTGAAGCAGGGTGAGGATGTGCTGGTCGAAGCTGTCCATGAGGATCCGCTGGCGGTCAGGAAAATATTCCCCAGATTACCCCAACGATAGAAAAAATTCCCGCAACCGCAGGCGTTGTGGCGGCAGGTGATTGTGCGATAGTTGCGCACTTACATCTGCCAATGGGCCCGACCATGTCCGACAAGCCGCGCAATTTCGCCACCCGTACCATCCACGCCGGTGAGCAGTTCAGTGTCGCCGACAACGCGATCTTCCCGCCTATCTACACCGCCAGTTCGTATATCAAGCGCAGCCTCGATGACAACCCCGAGTACGCCTACAGCCGCGTGGGCAACCCGACCCGGCATGCCTATGAAAGCTGTGTCGCGGCGCTTGAAGAGGGTGTTGGCGCGGTGGCCTGTGCCTCCGGTGTAAACGCCACCGCCACGGTGCTGGAGCTGCTCCCCAAGGACGCTCATGTGGTGGTGATGAACGGTGTCTACGGCGGCACCTTCCGCATTCTTGAAGACTACCGCGCACGCACCTCGGGCCTTACCACCACCTATGTCGACCTCAACGATATCGCGGCCGTAGCGGCGGCGATCAAACCCGAAACCCAGCTGATCTGGATCGAGTCGCCGACCAACCCGTTGCTGCACCTGGTCGACATCAAGGCGGTCTGCGACCTGGCACGGGCGCGTGGCATTCTCACCTGCATCGACAACACCTTCTGCTCGCCGTGGAACCAGCGGCCGATCACCCTCGGTGTGGACCTGGTGATGCATTCGGCCAGCAAATACATTGGCGGCCACTCCGACCTGACCGGCGGCGTGGTGGTGGCTGCCAATGACGCCTTGCTGGGGCGCCTGCGCAAGATCAGCATGGCCGTCGGGGCAATCCAGGGTCCGTTCGACTGTTACCTGGCTTTGCGTGGCCTGAAGACCCTCGACGTGCGCATGGAGCGTCAGTGTGCCAATGCCCTGCAGGTGGCACGCTTTCTGGAAAGCCATCCGCAGATCGAGCAGGTGTATTACCCGGGCCTGGAGAGCCACCCGCAGCACGCGCTGTGCAAACGCCAGATGCGCGCTGGCGGGGCGGTGGTGGCAATGAAGGTCAAGAACGGTGACCGGGCGGCGCTCAATCGCCTGGTGGAGGCATTGCAGATCTTTGTTCTGGCCGACTCGCTGGGCGGCGTGGAGAGCATGATCAACCACTCCTGGAGCATGTCGCACAACTCACTGAGCCCCGAGCAGAAGGGGGTGATGGGGATCAGTGAGAGCCTGTTGCGGCTGTCGATCGGGATCGAGGATTACCGGGATCTGATCGAAGACCTGGACGGGGCTTTGAACGCATCAGCTGCTGTGTAACGGCTGTTGGGCCTGTCGCCGGCAAGCGGGCTTGCCGGCGACAGGCCGATTGATTCAGCAAAAAGCCATCAGGATTTCGGCGGATGAATGATTCGCTCGATCTTGTCCTTGATCAGCAGGCGCTCCTTGCGCAGGCGGTTGACGGTATCGTCGTTGGTCCCATTGCCTTCGGCGGCCACCACCTCCTTGTCTTTGGCGTTGTATTCCTTGTGCAGGGCATGCAGCGTCTGGTCCTTGTCTATCAGTGCCTGGAATGCATCGGCGGTAACGTGCAAGTCAGCGAGCAGATCATGCGGAACTGGCATTTCTTCACCTCTGTCAGGGTTGTCAGTAAGGTCCTGACCTTTGAGGATAGCCGCCTTTGCGCGGGTAGGGGACTGGGGTAGGCTGTCGCTTCCCCCAACGCCTGGAACCTGTGCCATGCCTCACCTGAACCTGGAATACAGCGACAACTTGCGCGAGCTGAATGTCGAGGTACTGCTGCTGCGCCTGAACCACGCCCTGGTCGGCAGCGGCCAGTTTGCCGATGAGGCGGACATCAAAAGCCGCGCCCAGGCGTTCACCCATTACCGGGTGGGCACCGCGCCGGCCGAGCGGGCGTTTGCCCATGTGCGCCTGGCTATCCTCAGCGGGCGCCCGGCGGAGGTAAAGAAGCAATTGTCCGCCAGCTTGCTGGAGGTACTGCGTGAGGCCATACCGGAGCAGGCTGGCGTAGACCTGCAATTGTGCGTGGAAGTGCTGGATATCGACCGCGAGCCTTACGCCAAGCATCGCTTGCCAGGCTGACCGGTATCGCAAGCTTCCCGGCAGCCGGCGCAGATGTTCGTCAGGTTTCACCCGCAGGGCCCGCGCCGTATATACTGCGCGCCAATGTTTGTGGGAGAGCCTCGTGGCCATCGAAATACACTGGATCCGTGACGACCAGACCCTGGCCGAACTCTGCCAGAGGTGGCGCACATTGCCCTTTGTGGCGCTCGACACCGAATTCATGCGGGTCGACACCTTCTACCCGAAAGCCGGCCTGATCCAGATCGGTGACGGCGAGCGGGCTTATCTCATCGACCCGTTGCTGATCGTCGACTGGCAGCCGCTGGGCGAACTGCTAGAGGATGCCGGCGTGGTCAAGGTGCTGCATGCCTGCAGCGAAGACCTCGAAGTGCTGCTGCGCCTGACCGGCAAGCTGCCCCAGCCGCTGTTCGACACGCAGTTGGCCGCGGGCTACCTGAACCTGGGCTTCTCCATGGGCTATTCGCGCCTGGTCCAGGAAGTGCTGGGCCTTGAGCTACCCAAGGGTGAAACCCGCTCGGACTGGCTGCAGCGTCCGCTGTCGGACACCCAGGTCAGCTACGCCGCCGAAGATGCCGTGCACCTGGCCGAACTGTTTGCGGCCCTGCGCCCCCGGCTGTCCGACGACAAGTACGCGTGGGTGCTGGAAGACGGTGCCGAACTGGTGGCGGCGTTGCGCCGTGAGGTCGAGCCCGAGACCCTGTACCGCGATGTCAAGCTGGCCTGGAAGCTGGGCCGCCAGCAACTGGCGGTGCTCCGCGAGCTGTGCGCCTGGCGCGAGCGTGAAGCACGCAGCCGCGATGTGCCGCGCAACCGCATCCTCAAGGAACACTCGCTGTGGCCAATGGCCAAGAACCAGCCGGACAACCTGTCGGCCCTGGCCAAGATCGATGAAATGCACCCACGCACCATCCGCCAGGATGGCCCCTTCCTGATCGAGCTGATCAAGCGTGCTGCCAGCCTGCCGCCTGAGCAATGGCCGGCCACGTTGCCAGAACCACTGCCGATCGAAGCGGCCGGCATCCTCAAGCGCCTGCGCGCCATCGGCCAGGCCGAAGGCGAGCGCTTGGGCATTGCCCCGGAGCTGATGCTGCGCAAAAAGGCCCTGGAAGCCCTGCTCAAGAGCGGCTACCCCAATGGCCCCTATCAACTGCCCGATTCGCTGCGCGGCTGGCGCCGTGAGCGGATGGGCCAGGCCCTGCTGGACGACCTGGCGGGCGCCGGAGAAACCCGATGAAACGTATCTGCTCGATCTACAAGAGCCCCCGCAAGAACGAAATGTACCTCTATGTACTCAAGGCCGAGGGCCTGGAGCGCGTGCCCGAGGCGCTGCTGCCGTTCTTCGGCACGCCCGTGCATGCCTTCGACCTGGTGCTGAGCCCCGAGCGCAAGCTGGCCCGCGAGGACATCGTCAAGGTACTGGACAACCTCGAAAACCAGGGTTACCACCTGCAGATGCCGCCGGCCGAGGACGAGTACATCGAGCATTTGCCGGAAGAACTTCTGCGCCGAAACGACCCGGTCTGACCCGGCCACGATCCCTTCACATTCTCAGGTGGCCCGTATGCCGGGCCGCCTTCGTTGTCTGCCAAGGTTGTCACTTTGATGCGCGTTCTGATCGCTGAGCAGGATCATGCCAATTACGCCCGCCTGCTGGCTGAAGCGGCCCCGGACCTGGAGGTTCTGACCAGCGGCGATTCCGCCGAACTGGCCTTGCAGGCACCACAGTGCCCGGTCTGGCTGGGCCAGCCAGACCTGCTGGCAAGTCTGCTGCGCCAGGGCCACAAACCGGCCTGGATGCAATCGACCTGGGCCGGCATCACGCCCTTGCTGGCCGATGGCCTGCCGCGTGATTACCGCCTGACCCGTGCGGTCGGCATCTTTGGCCAGGTGATGGCCGAGTACATGCTCACCTATATGCTGGGGCACGAGCGCGAAGTGCTGTCTCGGCTGGTGAGCCAGGTGGAGCGCCGTTGGGACGACCGCCCGGGGCGCACGCTTGAAGGGCGCAAGGTGCTGATCGTGGGTACCGGCGATATCGGCCAACGCGTGGCCGAGTTCCTCTTGCCGTTTGGCGTGACCCTGTATGGCATCGCCAGCACGCCCCGCGAGCAGGCGCCGTTCGTCGAGGTCGCCGGGTTGGCTGATTTGCCAAGGATGGTCGGGCAGGCCGATTACGTGCTCAACCTGTTGCCGGATACACCGGCAACCCATGACCTTTATGACGCCGCGCTGTTCAAGTGCTTCCAGCCCAGTGCACTGTTCATCAATGCCGGGCGTGGGGTGGCGGTGGTCGATGCTGACCTGGTCGAGGCGCTGAAGCAGGGGGATCTGGCGGGCGCGGTGATCGATGTGTGCCGGCAGGAGCCGTTACCGCAGCGTCACCCGTTCTGGACGGCGTGGGGATTGTTGCTGACCGGGCACAGCTCGGCACCGACTTCGCCGGCGGCGATGGTACGGCTGTTTGTTGAGAACGTGCGGCAATACCAGGCAGGGCAAGGGTTGCGTGGCGAAGTGGATTTCGCGCGGGGCTATTGAGCTGCAGCCGGTCGGTACTGACAAGCGGTCTGGCATTGCCGAAGGCCAGGCTCTAGACTGGCGCCGCCATGGCGCCCAGCTACAACATTCAAGCTGCAAGCCACCAGAAAAAAGCCATACGCGCCGCAATTGCCTGGAGCTTCCAGCATGAAGCCTGGCGCAGGTCCAATGCAGGAAACCCGTGTGATGATCGCTGAAAGCGCGCCGTTCTGGCGGCGCAAGACCCTCGAACAACTCGACCCGCAAGAGTGGGAATCGCTGTGTGACGGCTGTGGCCTGTGCTGCCTGCAAAAGCTCGAGGACGAGGACGACAACAGCGTCTATTACACCCGTATTGCCTGCAAGCTGCTGGACATGAACACCTGCCAGTGCAGCGACTACCCCAACCGTTTCGCCCAGGTGCCTGATTGCATCCAGCTCACCCCTGGCAAGGCTGACCAGTTCAAGTGGCTGCCGAGCACCTGCGGGTATCGTCTGGTCAGCGAGGGCAAGGACCTGCCGGCTTGGCACCACTTGGTCTGCGGCGACCGCAGCCAGGTGCATGAACAGCGCATTTCCCAGTCGGGGCGTATGCTCAGGGAGCAGGATGTGGACGAAGACGACTGGGAAGACCACCTGATTTTTCGCGCCAGCTGAGCGGCATCCTCCGTCGCCTCTGGGAAACAAGGAGTTTCTGTATGCGTTGCCAGCTGTTGCTCCTGCTGGGCCTTGTGGCCAGCTCGCCTGTCTGGGCGAAGAAGGTCGACCTCGACTACCAGGTGCGGCTGTTGCCTGCCAATGGCCAGGCCGAAGTCCGCCTGACCCTGGCAGACGGCAATGCGGTGCGTAGCCTCGACTTTGACCTGGGCAAGCAGGGCGCTTATAGCGGTTTCCAGGCTGACGGCCAGTGGCAGGTGCAGGGGGAGCGCGGCGTGTGGCACCCGGCGGCGGGCAAGACCAGCCTCAGCTACCGGGTCAAGCTGGACGAGAAAGTACGCAGCGGCGCCTATTCCTCGCGCATTACCCCTCACTGGGCTTTGTTCCTGGGTGACCAGCTGGTGCCACCGGCACGCCTTGACCAGCAAGACGGCACCGAATTGGTGGCGCGCTTGTCGGTCGACCTGCCTGAGGGCTGGAAAAGCATCGAAACCTCCTGGCCGCGCATCGGCAAGGACAAGTTCCGTATCGACAATGTATCGCGCCTGTTCGATCGCCCGACTGGCTGGATGCTGGCCGGCGACCTTGGCAGCCGACGTGCGCGTCTGGGCGAGACCGAGGTGACGGTGGCGGCCCCGGTGGGGCAGGGCATGCGCCGCATGGACAATCTCACCCTGCTGACCTTCGTCTGGCCACACCTGCAGGCGGTATTCCCACGCAACCCGGCAAAGCTGCTGTTGGTGGGGGCACGTGATGGCATGTGGCGCGGAGCAATGGCAGCGCGGGGCTCGATGTACCTGCACAGCGCCCGGCCCATGGTCAGCGAGAGCGGTAACAGCCCTTTGCTGCGTGAACTGGTGCAGCTGTTTGCGCAGGTTCAAGTGAGTGCTGACAGCGACTGGCTTGGCCAGAGCCTCACCGATTATTACGCCAATGAGTTGCTGCGCCGGGCAGGGGGTGTGAGCGATGACCGCTACCAGGTGTGGCAGGCGCGTTTGCAGAAGCAGGGTGCCAAGGTCACCCAGCTGCGCGGCGAGCGGGCAAGCCCGGCCCAGGTTGCCCGTGGTGTTTTGCTGCTGCAGGCGCTGGACAAGGAGATCCGCATCCACACCCAGGCCAAGCGCTCGCTGGATGATGTGACCCAGGCGCTGATGCGCGTGCCGACGGTGAGCACCGAGGAGTTCGTGCAGATCAGTGAGAATGTGCTGGGGCGACGATCCGAGGTCTTGCAGAGCAAGGCGTTGCGTTAGCTTGCAGGCTGGCCCTGCTGGCGACAGGGCCATTAAAAACAACTGATCAACTACCCGTGAGCGGGTCTTTCCCCGTTACCGTCACCCCACGCGTCGCCGCCTCGGCACTGCGTTTGAGCGCCTCCAGCTCCGTCGCACTGCGTTCGATATCCGAGCGCAAACGGTGATATTCCTGTCGATGCTTCTGCCACCAGGCCTTGGTCGAGCAATGGCCACTGACCCCGCGCGCTACCGCAAGGCCACCGACAACCATCTGCAGCAGCCCGACCAGCCCGCCGTGGCGCATACCCTTGGTGAACATCAGCGCACCACCGGCCAGTGAACCGACCCGCTCCAGGCCCTGTACGTTGTGGTCCTGTGACGCCGTAGTGGAATGAATATCGAGCATGGCAAGCCCTCCATCTGAAGTGTAAGCAGCTGACCAGATGCTTGCTGCACACGTTCAGTCGGTTTGCCAAGTGGTCGCAATTGCCAATGTCGGGAGGGCGTTGCGCGTTGCCCGGCTACTTGAACTTGGGCCCCGAGCGGGTATTGAGCCCCTTGGCCAAACGGTCGTACAACACCACATTCACCGTCGCGGCGAGGTTCATGCAGCCTTCGGTAGGGATGTAGATGGTTTCTTCACACCACGCGCGCACGTTTGCATCTAGGCTGCCGTCTTCCGGCCCGAAGATGTAGATGGCGCGATCAGGGTGTGTGTATTCAGGCAGGGGCCGTGCACCTTCCACCAGTTCCACTGCAACAGGTGTGCAACCCAGCGGGATGATGCGCTGCAGGTCGTCGATGCCGATCAGCGGAATATCGTAGTGCACCCGCTTGGTGTCAGTGACGAAGTCGCGGGCGCGCTCGTAGCGCTTGCCGGTGTAGAACACCGAGTTGACGCCGTAGCAACCCGCTGCGCGCATCACCGAACCTACGTTCTCTGCAGATTTTGGGTTGAACAGGCCGATGCAACTGTACCGTTTGTTTGCCACGTGCCGGGGCCCTTCGCAAAAAAAGCGCGATTATACGGGCTCGCCGGCAGCAGCGGGGGCTGTATCGACAGTCAGTCCTTCTTCAGCAAGCCAGCCAGCCCGGCGAACGGGTTGTGCGTGGCCTTGGCAATGCTCGGGGTGCTGGTGGAGCCTTCGCTGAAGTACTGCTGGTCGGTATAGCGCGAGTGCTCGTTGTCGTGGCAGTACAGGCACAGCAGCTCCCAGTTGGAGCCGTCCTGGGGGTTGTTGTCGTGGTTGTGGTCACGGTGATGCACGGTCAGCTCGCTCAGGCGCTTGCCGGCGAACTCACGGGCGCAACGGCCGCACACGTGCGGGTACATTCTCAGGGCTTTGTCGCGGTAGCCCATCTCTTTGTCGCGCTTGGCGTCGGCGAGGATGCGGTCGAGGCGGGCGGTGGCGGCGGACGTGGATGCCGAACTCATGGTGTTTCCTTTGTTCTGATCAGGCAGGTAACGGTTATGCCAACGAGTCTAGCGCGCTTGCAGGGCAAGCGGACAGGCGAAAACGTGTATTAAGGCGTAGCCTGTAGGAATGTTCAGACAGGAGGTTGCTGATGTTTCATGCGATCCTCGCCGCGCTGCTGTTAGCCGGCCTGCCCTTGGCGCATGCCGCCGGCACGCCGCCGCGTATCACTACACCGGTGCCCGGGGCACCTGGCACGGCAACGCCCACGCCGTACCCTCAGATTACCCCGAGCACTGCACCCAAGGCCTACGACAGCCAGCCCGGCGCGCCGCTGCTGCCGCCCATGCCGGTGCCCGGGCCGCCGAAGGATCAGCCATTGCCTGGATTGCGTACGGAACCGGTCAAGCAGCCGGCGAATGATGACTAAAGCGCCAGGCGCTGGCCGTCCTGCATTCGCAGGCGTTTCGACAAGGCTACGGCCAGTGCGCGGATGATCCGCGCGGCGATGCGTGGGGCTTCGTTGAGCATCTTTTCCAACGAATCCTTGCCCAAGGTCAGCAGTAGGCAGTCGCTGGCGGCCATGCAGCTGGCCGAGCGGCGCTCGCCGTCGAGCACGGCCATTTCGCCGAAGGCGCGGCCGCTGCGCAGCGTGGCGATTTCTACCTGGGCGCCGTGGGCGTCGGTCTTGCGCACTGAAACCACACCCTGGTGCAGGATGCACATGAAGGTGCCGGCGTCGCCTTCGTTGAAGATGGTTTCGCCTTCGACCAGGGTGGCGAGGCTGAAGTAGCCTGCGGCGGTATGGAAGTCACCGGGCTGCAAGGTATCGAACAGGTCGCAGTCCATGAGCATGTCGCGGATTTCGGCGCTGAGATGGGTCTGGTCGGGCATGTGTCGTTCTTCTTGGCGGGTGTTGTCCGAAAGTTTTTGGGCGGCCCCGATCGTCGGCTTGCCGGCAATCAGGGCTATTGGCCCTGCCAACCTATGACAACGAAAAGCGCGTTTTACACCACGCCCAGCTCATTGAAGACGAACGCATATTCAAGTGCCACGTCTCGCAACCCCTGGTAGCGGCCACTCATACCGCCGTGCCCGGCCCCCATCTCGGTCTTGAGCAGTAGCAGGTTGCTGTCGGTCTTGCGCGTACGCAGTCGCGCCACCCACTTGGCGGCCTCCCAGTACTGCACGCGGCTGTCGTTGTAGCCAGCGACCACCAGCATGGCCGGGTAGGCCTGGGCGCTGACGTTTTCGTAGGGGGCGTAGGCCTTGATCCGCTCATACACCTGCGGCTCTTGCGGGTTGCCCCATTCGTCGTACTCGGTGACGGTCAATGGCAGCTCGGGGTCGAGCATGGTGTTGAGCACATCGACGAACGGCACTTCGGCGATGGCGCAGCGGAACAGATCCGGGCGCAGGTTGAGCACTGCGCCCATCAGCAGGCCACCGGCGCTGCCGCCACTGATGGCCAAGCGGTCGGAGGCTGTCACGCCTTGAGCGATCAGGTGCTCGGCGCAGGCGATGAAGTCGCTGAAGCTGTTGTGCTTGTGCTCCTGCTTGCCGGCGCGGTACCAGGCTTCCCCCAGCTCGCCGCCACCGCGCACATGGGCGATGGCAAAGGCCACACCGCGTTGCAGCAGGCTCAGGCGGGCGTGCGAGAACCACGGGTCGAGGCTCTCGCCGTAGGCACCGTAACCGTACAGGTAGAGGGGGACCGTCTTGCCCTGGTCTTGTTTGCGGCGCACCAGGCTGATCGGTACCTGGGTGCCGTCGGGGGCGGTGGCCCACAGGCGTTCGCTGACGTAGTCGTCGGCATCGAACTCGCCCAGCACCGGAGTTTGCTTGAGCACTGTCTGCGCGCCCGTAGCCAGGTCCAGCTGACGCACCTGGGCCGGGCGGTTGAGTGCCTCGTAGCGCAGGCGGATGCGCGTGCTGGCGAACTCCAGGCTGTCCTGCACGTACAGGCTATAGGCCGCGTCAGGCAACTCGACGCGGTAGGCCGGCGTGCCGTGCGGGCGCACTTCGATGATCGGCAGGCCACCTTCACGCAGGCTCAAGGTGAGGGCGCTGGCGTTGAGGCTAAGGCCTTCGAGCATGATGTCGTCGCGGTGCGGCACCAGCACCTGCCATTGCTCGCGGGTGGGCACCTGGTCTGCCGCTGCCTGGTACAGGGCGAAATTGATGCCGTCCTGGTTGCTGCGGATGAACCAGCGCCACTGACCATCGAGCTGGCCGTGGTCGGGGAAATACTCGTGGCCCTCGGCGCGCGGTGCCAGGCAGGTGAATGCCTCTTTTGGCGTTTCAGCGTCCAGCACCCAGGCTTCGCTGGTGGTCTTGCTGTTGAGCAGCAGGACCAGCTGGCGCTCGGAGCTGGCGCGGTAGCAATGCAGGAAAAAACGCCCGTCCGGCTCTTCGAAAACGGCCTGCGCGCCGGTTTCGCCCAACGTGTGACGGCGCAGCCGCCACGGGCGGTGGGTATCGTCCAGTTCGGCAAAGAACAGCGTCTGGCTGTCGTTGGCCCAGGTCAGGCTGCCGTCGCAGTCGTCGAAGGGCAGGGCGGTCAGGTTGCCGCTGGCCAGGTCCTTGACGTACAGGGTGTAGACCTCGTCGCCGCTGGTGTCGAGGCTGTAGGCCAGCAGGCGGTGATCGGGGCTGACGCTGAAGCCGCCAAGGGCCAGAAAGCCGCCGTTCGCCAGGGCGTTGGGGTCGAGCAGCAGCTGTTCCTGGCTTTCGTCCACCGTGTTGGCGTCATCCGCAGGCCGTGGGCAGCGATAGTGGCGCGGGTACTCATCGCCTGCCGTGGTGCGTGTGTAATACAGGTACGGGCCCCAGGGGGAGGGCAGCGACAGGTCGGTTTCCAGGATACGGCCCTTGATCTCTTCGAACAGCTGTTCACGCAGGGGCGCCTGGTCGGCCAGGCAGGCTTGCTGATAGGCGTTTTCGGCCTGGAGGTACTCGAGCACCTCAGGGGTGTCGCGCAGTTGCAACCAGGCGTAAGGGTCGGTGGCCTGGTCTTGGCGGGCGATGGGGGGCTGGAGCGCGTTGGGCATCGGGGATCTCTTGGCTGGGGGGCGCCTGCGCCCGGAAAAGTGTTTATCATAGGCAACTCTTTGCCTGGCTTGCACGATCACCATGACCGAGAACGACTATACCCTCGCCTGGGGCCTTTACGCTGTTGCTGCCCTGGGTTGTCTCTGGGTGGGCTTCAAACTCACTGGCTGGATGTGGCGCTGGCTGCGTGAGCCGCTGCGGGTGATCCTCGCGGTCCTGTTGTTGACGCCGACCGTCGTCGACCCGGGCAAGGATGCCATGGCCCCGGCCATCGCCATCACTGCACTGGACGTTGCCTTCAAGGTGGGCAACAACGCCTGGCGCGCGGTATCGGACTTTGCCATGTACGGCCTGATCGCCTTTGGCCTGTACTTGGCCTTCGTGCTGCTGCGCTGGCCGCTGGAAAAGCGTGCCCGCGAGCGTCGCGAGCAGCAGGAGGCCGCCGCCAAACGCCTGGCTGCCGAGGACGACCAAGTGGGCGTCGGGGCGCCGCTGGCCGCCGAACGCGGTGACCGTTACCGCAATGACCCGCCGCCTGCCGCACCTTCTGGTGGCCGGGTCGAGCCACGTCTGTAAGCGGAGGCATCACCATGTGCGAACTGCTGGGCATGAGCGCCAACGTCCCCACCGACATCGTCTTCAGCTTCACCGGCCTGATGCAGCGCGGCGGCCGTACCGGCCCGCACCGTGACGGCTGGGGCATCGGTTTCTACGAAGGCCGCGGCCTGCGGCTGTTTCAGGACCCGGCAGCGAGCAGCGAGTCGGAAGTCGCCAACCTGGTGCAGCGTTATCCGATCAAGAGCGAAGTGGTCATTGGCCACATCCGCCAGGCCAATGTCGGCCAGGTGTGCCTGTCCAATACGCACCCGTTCGTGCGCGAAATGTGGGGCCGTAACTGGTGCTTCGCCCACAACGGCCAGCTGGGTGCGTTCAAGGGTGAGGCGACCTTTTACCGGCCGGTGGGCGACACCGACAGCGAAGCAGCCTTTTGCGACTTGCTCAACCGTATTCGCGCGGCTTTCCCTGAGCCGGTCGCAGTGGAACAGCTGCTGCCGGTGCTGGTCGAAGCCTGTGCCGAGTATCGCGGCAAGGGCGTGTTCAACTGCCTGCTCAGCAATGGTGACTGGCTGTTCTGCTTCTGTTCGACCAAGCTGGTACACATTACCCGTCGCGCCCCCTTTGGCGCGGCGCGTTTGAAGGATGTCGACCTGATCGTCGACTTTCACACCCAAACCACCCCCAATGACGTGGTCACGGTGATTGCCACCGAGGCCTTGACCGAGAACGAGACCTGGCGGCGCTACGAACCCGGCCAATGGGGCCTGTGGCGGCACGGAGAGTGCGTTTCGCAAGGCCAGAGCTAAGGACGCTGCATGTTCAGAAGTTACCTGCGGTTGCTGCTGTTCACCTTCGGCCTGCTGGCCGGTATCCAGGTGCCTGGGCTGGTCAAGGACTACAGCCAGCGGGTCGAGGCGCACCTGTTCGAATCGCGCCAGGCACTCGATGGCTTCAAACAGACCGCCGAACGCTTCTTCAAGGGCGATTTGCAGGCGCTGGTGCGGCATTACCGCAGCAGTGACGATGTGGTGTTCAACAGCGATGCCAACAGCATAGAAAGCCTGCTGATCCGCAACCAGCTGCTCGAGAACGAGTGGCAGGCGCTGCAAGGCTCGTGGGTCAGCCGCACCTGGCACGTGCTGGTGCAGCCCGATCCGCAAATGCGTGAAGAGACGCTTAAGGGGTACAGCTATCAGATTCTGCTGGTGCCGGAGGCGATTGGCTGGGGCGTCGGTGCGGGGTTTGTGCTGGCGTTTGTCGTCGAAAGCCTGTTGCTGGGAATTGCCTGGGTCATTCTCGGTGGGCGGCGCAAGGCGGTGAAAGAGAGCTGGCGTTGATCAATGGCACTTCCAGAGTTACCGGATCAATTGCCTTTTTTGAGTGGAATCTGCAGCTAGCTATGGTACGAGCTGTCACTCTTTGCTCTATGGCGTCGTAGTAAAAGCAGCTGGTGAGCTTGCCCTGGGTGCGGTACACCTCGCGGTGCAGGTCGTCGCGCTCCATGTCGCTGATGACTTGGCCGTCCAGGTTCAACTGGTGCAGGTGACCTCTACAGTAGTACAGGTGGTTGACCTTGCGCCCATCACGCTTTAGGCCGCAGCCGCGGCGGCCTGACAACCAAAATCCACATGCTCTGCGACGCCTACGGGACACCGTTGCGCTTCCTTCTCTCTGGCGGTCAAGCCAGTGATATTAGCTACGCCCAGCCTCTGTTGGACTCAAAAAAAGCTCGGCAACATTTTTTTGTTGTACATGAATTTTAATTTGTTTTTTGAGGCCGCCACGCCGTCAAATTTAGCCGCCACTAATTTGAGTGTTTTTAGCAGCTCTGATTCAAAAAGAAAGCGATTATCATTACTCATGCGCTACCTATACTTTAGAATATTGAACACTGCATCATGAACAGCATCTTTACCTCCAAGCAGCTACCGCGCGCGCTTTTCGTATCAATTTTTAGCTTGGTAGTGGTTCCACCTGATGGCTTAATAAACCCACCTAACCCGTCGCGCAAAATTAAGATTTTAGATGTGCTATCAATATTCAACGTCATCCTCATCGACTAGAGATTTAATGAATTCACCAAAAGAATCCGACATGATTCTCTGGGCATTAATGTGATTAAGGTGCATGTCAATATCTGGCTGAAAGGTATCAACTGCAAAATAGATAATTCTGCCCGTCCCTGCTTCCATGCAGATGAAATTACCAGCCTCATCGCTCGCGAAAGGGACTAGCTGACAAGGAAGGACGTTTTTCTCCTGCATTAATTTATAACACCCGCCAATATATTTTGTTTCATTGACATTCGTTGCTCCGATGTTTGATATACTTTTAAAGTCATCCACTCTGATTGGCTCAAAGTTGTCATCAGAAATCCAAAATTCTCGCACGGGTAGGCCCCCGTTATAAGTGAGATACAGTAATTTAAAGTCCAGTGGAAGTTTGCAGAAGACTTGCGCCTCCAGCCCTTCAATGTCTGCTTCCGAAATCGGCAAGCCTGGGTTCAATAGCTTAAAGTCTTTCATTTTTACTGCTCAGCAAGTTGAAGATACTTTTTTTGTGGCGAACTTTAAGCCAGCCCTGATCTTGTGATATGGCCACTGCTTCGGGTGTTCCATATGCGCCTGAAGACAAGCCAAAGTGCTTCTCAAATTGAGCTGCAGACCCTGTGTGCGGTAGGGACGCTTCATGCGCTGAGTTTGCGATCAACTGCATAGTTCCCTTGCCTGTTGCAGGATCAAAGTCATCCAAATGGTGCCACGTATATTTACCAATCGACTTGACCTGCGCCCTTGTTAAACCAGCCTCTTTGAAAGCCTCAGTAAAGTCTCTACCTCTCGATCCTTGCAGTTGGATTGAAACGATATTCTTTTGGTTTCCTGATGTGGGGAAGAGATCAGGTGACCCTTCAAAATTGACGCTTTTGAAAGCTAGTCCCCACGGATCGACCCACATAACGGGGCTGGGTGCATACTGATAAAAGTTCATTCCGTCACCTAGACCTATGGGGTCTTGTGTAACAAAACGCCCCACTTCTGGGTCGTAGTACCTTAAGGTGTTGTAATGCAGCCCCGTCTCACTCTCAAAGTATTGCCCCTGGAATCTTAGGTTCTGCTCGATATCATGAACCTTAAGCTCCTCGATTGCACCCCATGAGCGATAGGTCGCCTGCCAAACTATCTCGCCCTCGCTATTGCTCAACTCCAAGGGCGTTCCAATCTGATCGGTATGGAAGTAGTAGACCGTGTGGGCCTCACCCTCTCCACCTGATCAACCCGCGCCAACGGCGCATAGCTCCCCGGTTTATACAGGTACAAAATGCTCTGCCCCGGCGTCTCCTCACGCAGCATCCTCAACCCTTGCCAAAGGAAATGCTTCTGCTCCGTCGCGCCTTGGATTTCAGCGGTTTTGGCCACTCGTCGGCCCAGGCTGTCATAGCGATAAGCGCCCGTACTTTCCAGCTTGCCGTCGACCACTGTCTCAGCACGCACCAGCCGGTTCTCGCAGTCATAGCTAAAGCTCTGCAGCTTGCTGTGCCCTGAGCTTTTCTCGATCAGGTTGCCCCATGGGTCGTAGCGGTACTCTTGGTTTTGCCAGCGCTTGATGCGGTTGTCCTTGACCTTCTCAAACTGCCGCGCGTTGAAGTCCAGCCGGTTTGCCGCCGGGTCATAGCGGAATTCTTCGCTGCCCACCAATGATCCGGTATCGCGGCTGTGCAACTGGCCGTTGGCTTCGTACTCGTACTTGATCTCTCCGCGCAGCTTGTCCAGCGTGCGTACCAATTCGCCCGCCGGGTCGTACTGGTAGCGACGGTGAATCGGGTTGTAGGCGTGCTCCACCAACAGTGAGGTGTTGATACCGGGGTTATGAACCTGCGAGAGCTTGTCAGCGGGCAATGTCGAAGCAAACTGCCACGCCTTGCGCCCCATGGCGTCGTAACCGAAACAACTGGTGAGCTTGCCCTGGGTGCGGTACACCTCGCGGTGCAGGTCGTCGCGCTCCATGTCGGTGGGTCGTACTCGTAGCCCAACATGCCGTTGGACGTGATCTCCCGCGTCAGCCGGCCGAGCATGCCGCAGGCATATTCCAGCGCTTCCACGGTGACCCCAAGCTGCTTGCCGGCACCCGTCGGGTAGCGATGAATGTGCAGCCTGGAGGGCCAAAGCCGGCTTAGCGCGAGTTAGATTCCCGCGCTTAGCGCCAAGTTGATGGGAAGAGTTCATACGCCGCAAAAATCGTTGCGGAGCGTTCCAGGTCCTCAAGCCTCAGTTCTTAAAGATGATAAGCAACGTTACAGCTCTTCAATGCTTGAGGAGCTAGTCGACCACCACCAAACTCTTTCATCTGTGCGCAGACTGGCTCACCACTTATCATTTAGGTTGAGCAGAATATTTCAACTCTGAAAAAGACAAAGCCTCTCCACATTCCTCTTAGAGGCGCTAAAGCGGCCAGCAGCACTATCACTACCTAAAGCAGCTGTATGAGGCAGCAATTCAGTCAATATACATTACCGTGCGATTGCGGCATACATCCTGCTTAGTTGCGCGGCATATTTTTTTGCTCCAGGAATTCTGACAGCCTTAAGATAGCTTTCAAGCCCGGTAGGGTTGAAGCTCAAAAAGTGCAGCTCAATCAGATAAATATTTAGAAAGTTCGGGTAGAATGGATGCACCTTTATAACTACATCATCCTCATCCTCTGGATTTCTACCCTCTTGCTCATCCGCACTGCCCCCTAGAGCCTGAAGTTTTGCACTTACATATTTCCGAGTCATCTCAGTGTCGGACGCAATAACATCCAAATCCGCAGGTTCTAAATTTGCGGCATTGAATTTATTGGCGTCGTGTTGGAGGATTACATCAGGAATTGCTCCTGTATTTATTGGCAGGCGTAAAGTTTTAGACACGCCCGCCAGCAAATTTACGTAGACATCAGCATCCACCCAATTACGAACGTTATCGGCACTTACCATACATCAAGCCCTCTTATGATCCGGATCAAATCACTTCCAGCATGCCTGAACGGGTCCACTACTTCGTGTTTCCATGGTGTCAGCGCATCCAGATTTTGAGGTGAGGCGTTTAAATGCCTCGTGTGCTGAACCGGACTTTTAAAGATCAAAAAGCTTTAGATCGAAGATCAGGCTAACACACCATATTTTGCAATATTCATACGCTCCAGAAATCCTGGAATGCATATTAGCGTCGCATCAATACCTACCCGACACTCGCACAAATCATCTAGCTTTTAAGACGCATAAGGTCAGTTATCAGTCTCGCATACTGCTTCGCCTTGGGCACTCTAGATACTTTCAAGTAATCCAGTAATTGCTCTTGCCCTTTGTTAGCAAGCATGTATTCAATAAGATTGGTCAATAGGAAGCCTTGAGAGTAGTTGCCGGCCGACAGAGTTTTGGCTTTCTCGTCACTTGGCGGCTCCGCCCCTCCAGGATATTCCTCGTCCTCCTCCCCCGAAAGCGCAGAAAGCTTATCAATGGAGTACTGGGCAATCTCTAAGCAACTGGCGCTGAGAAAGCTTAAAATCTCTTGCGCCCCTAGATTTGCCCTGGCCATTTTCGAAGAATCTAACTTCGCAAAAACTTCAGTGTAGCCAGACTCAACTTTAATATTGCGGGCCTGAACCAGCTCTTCAAGAGTTTTCTGATACTCAACCGAGCACACAACCTGCTCAGCGGCGCTTTTGTCTATGGTCACCATACATCTACTCCTTTGATAACTCTAATCAAGTCTGCGCCGACGTGTCTAAACTGATCTACGGTCTCATGCTCCCATGGCGTAAGCGCCAATATATTCGGTGACTCATGAACGCCATCACCACCTACCCTCTGAGGAATGGCATTGTGATGAAGCTCTAGACTATATTCCTTGATGGAGATCTTATCAGTCTTGCGAGAAATCACTTCAACCGTTATCCGGGGAGCCTTACCTTCCGCCATTCGAGCAAGGTTGGCAGGGGAGTATGTTTGTGTTGGTGCTTTTGCTTCTGCTTTCCAATAATTTTTTCGCGCAGTGCTCCAGCACTCCCAGCCCCTGGGATCAGTCCAGCCAGTTGGATTTGGAGCATAGCGGTAGAGGTTGAAACCTCCATCCAATCCTATTGGATCCTGAGAAATGAAACGGCCCAATTCAGGAGCATAGAATCGGAACGTATTGTAGTGTAGTCCCGTCTCTGAATCAGAGTACTGCCCTTGAAACCGCAAATGCTGTTCGACGTCATTGACGGCCAAATGCTCGATCGCACCCCATGAGCGATAGGTCGCCTGCCAAACGATCTCACCCTCGCTATTGCTCAACTCCAAGGGCGTTCCAATCTGATCGGTATGGAAGTAGTAGACCTTGTGGGCCTCACCCTCCACCTGATCAACCCGCGCCAACGGCGCATAGCTCCCCGGCTCGTAGAGATACAAAATGCTCTGCCCCGGCGTCTCCTCACGCAGCATCCTCAACCCTTGCCAGAGGAAATGCTTCTGCTCCGTCGCGCCTTGGATTTCAGCGGTTTTGGCCACTCGTCGGCCCAGGCTGTCATAGCGATAAGCGCCCGTACTTTCCAGCTTGCCGTCGACCACTGTCTCAGCACGCACCAGCCGGTTCTCGCAGTCATAGCTAAAGCTCTGCAGCTTGCTGTGCCCCGAGCTTTTCTCTATCAGGTTGCCCCATGGGTCGTAGCGGTACTCTTGGTTTTGCCAGCGCTTGATGCGGTTGTCCTTGACCTTCTCAAACTGCCGCGCGTTGAAGTCCAGCCGGTTTGCTGCCGGGTCATAGCGGAATTCTTCACTGCCTACCAACGACCCGGTATCGCGGCTGTGCAACTGGCCGTTGGCTTCGTACTCGTACTTGGTCTCACCGCGCAGCTTGTCCAGCGTGCGTACCAGTTCCCCCGCCGGATCGTACTGGTAGCGACGGTGAATCGGGTTGTAGGCGTGCTCCACCAACAGTGAGGTGTTGATACCGGGGTTATGAACCTGCGAGAGCTTGTCAGCGGGCAATGTCGAAGCAAACTGCCACGCCTTGCGCCCCATGGCGTCGTAACCGAAACAACTGGTGAGCTTGCCCTGGGTGCGGTACACCTCGCGGTGCAGGTCGTCGCGCTCCATGTCGCTGATGACTTGGCCGTCCAGGTTCAACTGGTGCAGGTGACCGCTACCGTAGTACAGGTGGTTGACCTTGCGCCCATCCGGCAGGGTCAGCGTGGTCAGGTTGCTGAGAGGGTCGTATTCATAACCCAGCGCACCTTGCGGTGTGAGTTCCTGGGTCAGGCGCCCCAGCAGGTCGTAGGTGTACTCCAGCTTTTCCTCGGCGATGCCGAGTTGCTTGCCGATACCGGTCGGACGGCGCTGAATGCTCACTAACCGGTCGACCTCGTCGTATGCATAATCCTGACGGGCATCACGGTTGAGTTTGGCCATCAGCCGGCCAATCGCATCGCGCTCGAACAGCGTATTGCGCTCCGGGCGCTCGCCATTCTCACCGTATCCAATCTCATCGAGCCGGATCAGATGGCCGCCTGCGTCATAGCTGAAGCGTCGGGTCAGGTTGTCGACCCGCACTTCTTCAATCAAGCGGTCCGAGGCATCGTAGGCAAAGCGATAGGCTGAGCTGTTCTCGTTGACCAGCGCCGTCAGGCGCAGAGCCTTGTCGTACTCATAGCGGATCCATTCGCCTTTGGCATCCTGACGGCTGCTCGGCAAGCCACGCGAGGTGCGCTGCAGGCGCGTGGTCTGGCCTTTACCGTCGGTGTGCGTCAGCACTTGGCCAAGGGTGTTGTAGGTGAAGGATTCTGCCGTGCCGTCCGGGTGATTGATGCGCAGCACTTCGCCATCAGGTTTGCGCTCCAGCGTGGTGGTGTTGTTCAGCGCGTCGGTGACGGCAATCAGGTGCTGGCGTTCGTCGTAGCGGTAATAGGTGCTCTTGCCCGAACAGTCCTCGAAGCGCTCGACCTGGGCGTAAGCGTTCCACCATAGATACCTGGACTTGAAGTTGGCATCGATGATCGTGTGCGGCAGACCGTCGTCGCTGTTGAGGTACTCGGTCTTGTTGCCAAGCGGGTCGATATCGGCGAGCAGGTTGCCTTTGTCGTCGTAGCGGGCTTTCCACACGCTGCCATTCGGGAAGCGGGTTTCAGTCACCAGTGGTGTGGCGCGGTAGTGCTTGTAGCTGATCTTGCGGCCAAGTGGGTCGGTTTCCTCGACCAGCCTGCCGAAGTCGTCGTACTTGAGCGCGAGGCGATTGCCATCCGGCAAGGCTAACCCGATGATGTTGCCGTATGTATCGAAGTCGATCGCGTAACGTTCGCCACCGAAATCCCGGCTGGCGATGACGCGGTTGTCTTCGTTGTAGTGAATCTCCAGCTCACGGCCAAGCACATCGGTTGCCCAACTGGTGCGTTGAGCGAAGTCGTAGCGCAAATGGAAGTGTTCGCCGTCGGTGGTCGAATGTTTGACCACCCGGGGTTGGCCATCGATGACTTGCCAGAGGTACTCGCTGATCAGGCCAAGGGCATTGGTGTGGTGGCACATCAGGCCGTCGGTGTAGGCAAACGTGCGGGTGGTATCGCCGTTGCGGTTGGTCACCTGGGCGAGCTGCCCCTTGTCGTCGTAGCGATAACGCACCAAGGTCTCGACGGCTGCGTCGGCAATGATGCGCTTGACCGAGGCCAGTCGGCCAAAGGGGGCCTCATAGTGCAGGTGCAGCCGTATGCCGCCTGGTGCGCTGATGTCGGTGAGGCAGCCGTCGGCGTTGTGGGTGAAGTGCAGGTAGTGGCCCAACGCGTTTTCCAGGCGCTGCAGGGGCACTTCCTGGTTGTCGTTGGGTACTTCGCCGAAGTAGAAAAACAGGTTGTCGAGCGTCTGCAGGATGTAATGGCCACCCAGGGTGCGCACCAGCGTCAACTGCTCGTGTGGGTTGTAGATGCGCTCGCCCGGCTCGACATCGGCGAAAGGAACACTGCGCCCTTGGTTGTCCTTGAGGTACACGAAGCACCCATTGCGGCGCAGGCTCTGCTCCCAGGGCAAGGTCCAGCCGCGCCCGAGCACGCTGCCGGTATCGAGGTCGCTGGCGTAGAAACGTGACCACTCGATGGGCATGAGGCCGGGGATGACGAAATCGGTTTCGTCGGCCAGTACCTTGCGCCCGCGGGTGAGGTCAACCGGGTTGCCGACAAAACCAGCGATGGCCCTTTCCACGGCAGGGCCAATCAGGTAGCGGCCTGCCAGGTAGCTGCCGGCGATGGTCAACCCAACCTGCAAGGCGCAGGGGCCTGCGGCCTTGAGGCCTGCTTGCAGGCCCATGGTCGCGACGTTGAACACTGAGCGGCCCATGGAGGCCACGACCATCAGCACATCGACGGTGACGCGCAGCTCGTCCGGCACTTCTTCACTGACCTTGAGGTAGCGCTGCGTGCCGCCGCCGATGAACACGTTGTTCGACCCGGCTGCGATGCTGGCGCCACAGGTCAGCTTGTCACCCTTGCGCGCCGCCGCGACGCCATTGATGAACACGTTGCTGGACCCCTCGGCAACCTGGACGGGGGCTGGGTGCTGCTCGCACACGGCGGTACTTTCGGTGACATGCGCAGCGTTGCGGCCGTTGATGAAAACGTTCGGGGAACAACCGGGCTGCTCGATCTGCCCTGTGGGTGAGCCAAAGGTCGAACCGAAATCCTCGCCCAGGCCGGGCAGGGCGCTGGCGCCCAGGCCAACGACCATGAGCAGCAGAAAACCACCCAGCCCGCCCGTACAGACCATGAACGATGCGGCTGCAACCAGCGCCAGTCCTGCAACCGCGCCGGCAAGGAACCCTGTGAGGGCTGAGGTGTGCTCGATGTCGTCGCCCCAGCGTGCTGCTTCGAACATGGCAACTACCCCCGGGCAACGGCTGGCGCGCTGGTGATGTTGGCCAGCATGGCATCGAAGGTGATCAACCAGTTGGCCAAGGGCTCTTGATCGGGGTCGACGACGGTGGTGAGCGTGAGCGCCTGCGCTTCCTGGCCAACACGTTCAGGCACCAGAATCATCACCGCTCGACAGTGGCGGGCCTCAGGGCCATTGGTGAAGCGGTAGTCGAGATTGATCGCGTCGTGCCCCGCCAAGGTGCAGGGGTGCTTGCGGATAAGGGTGAGTTCCGTATGGCGCTGACGCGCCTCTGCCAGATGCTGTTCAAGCAGATGGTCGAGTGTTTGCCCTTGTGCAACGCTTTGGCGTTTCGCAGCCAGGGTGACCTGGTGCGGCCCGAGTTGCAGCGTGGTTATGGACTCGTGGAGGTTCAGGCCTTGCGGCATGACCAGGCGCAACCCGGCAGCGTGCAGTTCGTTGTGATCGGCTACCAGCGGCAAAGGTTGGGCGAGCTCTGCAAGTGTTGCCGCTTGCAAGGCCGCTTCAGCGGCGGCCTGTCGTTCCGCTTCTTCCTTGGCGAGTGCTTGAGCGGCTTCGCGCCTTTGTGAGAGGCGGTCGTAGATGTTCCCTTTAATCATGGCCTACCGCCCTTGTTCGACGGTGCCGACACGGCCATGCGCAGTCTTGCAATACTCATATCAGACTTATCTCCCTGACAGTATGGCCAGCCCGTCAATGCGGTGCTCCGTGCTCTGGCCTTGAAACGGGGGAAAGTAAATACCTGGGGAGACTGGGCTGTCAACGCACGGGCACCCAGCAAAATCGCCGCTTTCATGGAAGTTGCGTGAGGTCGGATTGCCGCATTTGCTACGGTTCAAGCGATGTTGTGCCCATCACGATAGGGGAGGGGGGAGGGCGAAATTCAGAAGGGTCTGTAGGATGAATCACCGCACGTGATGCTGTTCAAACCAACACAATCCGCTGCCCACCCACATCGCGCGCATAGCGCTTCAGTACCTGCCGGCACACCCCGACTACCTCATCCACCAGCGTCACCCCGGTCTGCCAGGCCACCACCAGTTCCAGGCTCGGCGGCGGCTGCAAGCCTTCGAGCAGCACCAGTTCGCCCCGGCTCAGTTCGGCGTCCACCAGCGCGGGCGGCAGCGCACCAATGCCGAAGCCGTCGCGCAACAGCCGTGTGATCGCCGCCACCGAGTTCACGCAGTTGAGCCGCGGGGTTTCGGCCCCTGCGGCTTGCAACAGGCTTAGCACTTCCTGGTGCGGCCGTGAGTTCTTCGAGAACGTGACGATCCGCTCACGCCCAAGCTCGGCCAGCGAGGCGTAGTCGCGGTGTTGGGCTGAGCCGGCCGCCACCACCCAGCCCATCGGGTAGCGCGCCAGGTCCAGGCTGCGGATCGACTGTTCGCGCAGCAGGTCGGTTTGCAGGATCACGTCGAGAAAGCCTTTTTGCAGCTGTTCGCGCAAGTTCAATGCAGTATCAGCCACCAGCTCGATTTCCACCTGCGGGTAGCGTTCGCTCAGCTCGGCCACCAGCGCGCTCATCCAGGTGTGGATCACGGTGTCCATCACGCCAAGCCGGATGCGCCCGACCTTGGCCCGGTCGCTGTCCAGCGACTGTTTCATGGCCTTGGCGGTGTCGAGCATGCGCTCGGCATACTCCAGCACCTTGCTGCCCTCCGGGGTCAGGCTGACGCCGCGTGAATCGCGCAGCAGCAGCTTGACGCCCAGGTCGGCTTCCAGTGCCGCAATGCGGCTGGAGACCGACGCCTGGGTGGTGAAAAGTTTCTCGGCGGTGAGGCGGAAGCTCTTGAGCCGGGCGACCCAGACGAAAGTTTCGAGGAAGCGTAGGTTCATGATCAGTTTTTCTTGTTCCAGACCGGCGGTTTTTCTCGTTGGACTCGGGCGCTGCGGGCTCTGAACATGACGCACAGGCCGCGACGCCAGACGTCGCCCATAAAACAATACCAACAAGCCGAGGCAAGCATGAACCCAAGCGGCGTGCAGCAACAGGTGCAATCCCCACCTTCGACCGGGCCGTTCGCCTGGTACCGCGACATCGACTCCCAGCAACGGCGTACGTTCTGGAGCTGCAAGATCGGCTATGGCCTGGACGGCATGGACACGCAGATGCTCAGCTTTGTCATCCCCACGCTGATCATGCTGTGGGGCATCACCACGACCGAAGCCGGGCTGATCCACACCAGCACCCTGATTGCCTCGGCCATCGGCGGCTGGGTCGCCGGCATCCTCTCCGACCGCATTGGTCGCGTGCGCACCTTGCAACTGACGGTGCTGTGGTTCGCCTTTTTCACCTTCCTCTGCGGCTTCGCCCAGAACTACGAACAGTTGCTGCTCGCCCGGACCCTTATGGGCTTTGGCTTTGGCGGCGAATGGACCGCCGGCGCGGTGCTGATCGGTGAGGTGATCCGCGCCCAGGACCGTGGCAAGGCGGTGGGCATGGTGCAGTCCGGCTGGGCCATCGGCTGGGGCCTGACGGCGATCCTTTATGCGCTGCTGTTCTCCTGGCTACCGGCGGAGCAGGCGTGGCGCGCGCTGTTCCTGCTGGGGCTGGTACCGGCCATTTTCGTGATTTTCGTCCGGCGCCTGGTCAAAGACCCTGAGGTGTATCGCCAGGCCAAGGCAGTGGAGAGCGCCGAGGCGCCCTCGCAGTTCTACGAGATCTTCGCCCCCGGCATGCTCTGGACCACAATACGTGCGTCGCTGCTGACCACCGGTGCGCTGGGGGGCTACTACGCCATCACCTCGTGGCTGCCGACCTTCCTCAAGAACGAGCGCGGCTTGAGCGTGCTGGGTACCGGTGGCTACCTGGCCATGGTGATCGTCGGCTCCTACATCGGCTACGTCGTCAGCGCTTACCTGTCTGACATTCTGGGGCGCAAGAAGAACTTCATCCTGTTCGCTGTGGGCTCGTTCATCATCGTGCTGCTGTACACCCAGATGCCGGTCAGCGATGGCGTGATGCTGTGGCTGGGGTTCCCGCTGGGCTTTTTCGCCTCGGGCATCTTCAGCGGTATGGGGGCCTTCCTCACCGAGCTGTTCCCCACTCGCATCCGTGGCTCGGGGCAGGGGTTCTGCTACAACATCGGCAAGGTCATCGCCGCGATGTTCCCCTTGCTGATCGGCCTGCTTGGTCAGAAGGTGCCGCTGGGGCTGGGCATTGGCGGGTTCGCCGCGGTGTCGTACGGTGTGGTGATTCTGGCAGCCTTGAGCCTGCCGGAAACCCGCGGCAAACACCTCCAGGCGCGTTAAGGTAGGCACATGAACATCGACACGGGAGCACGCCAGGTGAAACGCCTACTACTCAATTGTGACATGGGTGAAAGCTTCGGCAGCTGGCGCATGGGCCTGGACGCCGAGGTAATGCCCTACATCGACTGCGCCAACATCGCCTGCGGCTACCATGCCGGCGACCCTGGCACCATGCGCCGTACCGTGGCCCTGGCCCTGCAGCATGGCGTGACCATCGGCGCCCACCCGGCGTACCCGGACCTGGTCGGCTTCGGCCGACGCTCCATGGCCTGCAGTACCGAGGAAATTCGCGATCTGCTGCACTATCAGATCGGTGCTCTTGACGGCATCTGCAAGGTCCAGGGTGGCCGAGTGGCCTACATCAAGCCTCACGGCGCGCTGTACAACGACATGATGGCCGACCCGCTCAAGCTGCGTGCCGTGCTCGAAGCCGTGGCGGCGTATGACGCCGGCTTGCCCTTGATGCTCATGGCCACTGCCGACGACAGCGCAGCACAAGCCTTGGGTGACGAGGTTGGCGTGCCGCTGTGGTTTGAAGCGTTCGCCGACCGCGCATATACCGCCAGCGGCCATTTGCTGTCGCGGCGCCTACCGGGTGCGGTTCATCACGATTCGGCCCTGGTGGTCGAGCAGGCCTTGCGCCTGGCCCGTGGTGAAACGCTGGTGGCCGACAATGGCAGCGCCTTGCGCCTGCACGCCAGTACCCTGTGCGTGCACGGTGACAATGACAGCTCGGTGGCGGCGGTGCGGCAGATCCGCCAGGCCCTCGATGCGCTGGGGCCGGCATGAAGCTGCGTATCGAAGTGGTTGCGATCGACAGCCTGATGGTGCGCCTGTTCGACCGGATCGACGAGGCCAACATGCCGTGGCTGCTCGCCGCGAGCCACCGTTTGAGTGCCGCCTTCGGTGAGCACCTGGTGGACCTGGTGCCGTCCTACACCACGCTGATGGTGCAGTTCGATATGCCGCCAGAGCAGGCGAGGGCGTTGATCGACCAGGCGCTGGAGGGGCTGCAGCCAGACGCGGGCACCAGCGGTCGCCGGCACGAGATTGCTGTGTGGTACGACGCCAGTGTCGGCCCTGAGCTGCCGCTGCTGGCCGCACGCAGCGGCTTGAGCGAGCAAGAGGTGATCCGCCTGCACAGCGAGCGCGAGTACCCGGTGTTCGCCCTTGGCTTCGCTCCGGGGTTCGGTTTCATGGGGCTGGTGGACGAACGCCTGGCATCCCCGCGGCTGAGCACTCCGCGCAAGCGCGTGGCGCCCGGCAGTGTCGGCATTGCCGAGCGCCAGACAGCGGCCTATCCCGCCGTGTCACCTGGCGGCTGGAACCTCATAGGGCGTACCCCGGTTCGCCTGTTCGACCGCGAGCGTGAAGGCTACAGCCTGCTGCAGCCGGGCGATCGGGTGCGCTTCGTGGCGGTGTCCCATGCCGAGTTCCTGGCATTGGGTGGTGACGACAGCCCGTTGGAGGCACAGGCATGACGCAACTGAAGATCGAAGCCAGCACCGCCTTGTGCCAGTTGCAGGATGCCGGGCGCTTTGGTGTGCGGCACCTGGGGGTGACCCAGGGCGGTGCGCTGGATTGGGTGGCGATGAATTGGGCCAACTGGCTGCTGGGCAACCCGTTGGGCGCGCCGGTGGTCGAGGTGGCGCTGGGCGGCTTCACGGTAGTGGCTGAGCAGGATTGCGTACTCGCCCTGGCCGGTGCCGACCTGGATGCTCGTGTCGATGACCAGCCGCTGGCCCCCTGGCGCAGCTTTGCCTTGGCCAAGGGCCAGCGGCTGACCTTGAAGCAACCGAAGCAGGGCGTACGTGCTTATCTTGCGGCGCCGGGCGGGTTTCAAGGTGAAGCCGTGCTGGGGAGCTGCGCTACTGTTGTGCGTGAAGAGCTGGGCGGTATCGATGGGCGAGGGGCCGCGCTGGGCAAAGGGCAATTGTTGGCGTTTGCCGGCACGCAGCCGGCCCTGCGCGAAGTGCCAGAGGTGCTGCGGCCCTGTTATCGGCAAAAGCCCGTGCTCGATCTGGTCATGGGCGCGCAGATCGGTGATTTCAGCGGTATGAGCCTGTTCGAGGCGTTCAACCGTGACTGGACGCTGGACAGCCGTGGCGACCGCATGGGCATTCGTTTGCTCGGGCCGCAGCTTGTTTATCAGGGCGCGCCGATGATTTCGGAGGGTATTGCGTTAGGGGCGGTACAGGTGCCCCCGGACGGGCAGCCGATCGTGCTGCTCAATGACCGGCAGACCATCGGTGGCTATCCGCGGCTGGGGGCGTTGACGCCGTTGGCGTTGGCGCAGCTGGCCCAGTGCATGCCGGGGGCGGCGGTGCGGTTCAGGGCGGTGGTGCAGGAAGAGGCTTGGCGGGAGCAGCAGGCTTGCCTTAACGGTTGGCGGTGACGCTACCGGCCCTATCGCCGGCAAGCCGGCTCCCGCAGGTACCCCACAAGGCTCAAATGCTGAGGTGTATCTGAGGGGCTTGCCGGCGATAGGGCCGGAACAGGCCAAACTACTTGGACAGATACCGCATCCCATCCTCCAACCCTTGCAAGGTCAGCGGATACATCTTGTCCTCGATCAGGTCACGCACCAGGTGTGTCGATGCCGTGTAATCCCAGGCCTGTTTCGGATACGGATTGATCCAGATGATCTTCTTGAATTTCTCCATGAAGCGCTGCATCCACACATACCCGGCCTCTTCGTTCCAGTGCTCCACACTGCCACCGGGCTGGGTGATCTCGTAGGGCGCCATGGCCGCGTCACCGACAAACACCACCTTGTAGTCATCGCCGTATTTGTGCAGCAGGTCGAATGTGGAGAAGCGCTCCGAAGTACGCCGCAGGTTGTTCTTCCACACCGATTCATAAACGAAGTTGTGGAAGTAGTAGTACTCCAGGTGCTTGAACTCGGTCTTGCAGGCCGAGAACAGCTCTTCGCAGACTTTGACATGGGCATCCATCGAGCCGCCGATGTCGAACAGCAACAGCAGCTTGACCGTGTTGCGCCGTTCGGGGCGCATCTGGATGTTCAGCAGCCCGGCGTCACGTGCGGTATGGTCAATGGTGCCGTCGATGTCCAGCTCTTCGGCGGCGCCTTCGCGGGCGAACTTGCGCAGCCGGCGTAGTGCCAGCTTGATGTTGCGCGTGCCCAGCTCGACCTGATCGTCGAGGTTCTTGTACTCGCGCTGGTCCCAGACCTTTACCGCCTTGCCCTGACGTTTGCCGGCGTCGCCCACGCGGATGCCTTCAGGGTTGAAACCGCCAGAGCCGAATGGGCTGGTACCGCCGGTGCCGATCCACTTGTTGCCACCGGCGTGGCGTTCTTTTTGCTCTTCCAGGCGTTTCTTGAACTCCTCGATCAGTTTGTCCAGGCCGCCCAGTGACTGGATCTGTGCACGTTCCTCATCCGTCAGCGAGCGCTCGAACTCCTTGCGCAGCCAGTCTTCGGGGATCAGCGCTTCGAGGTGCCGGTCGAGGTTTTCCAGGCCTTTGAAGTAGGCCGAGAAAGCCCGGTCGAACTTGTCGAAATGGCGCTCGTCCTTCACCAGGATGGCCCGTGCCAGGTAGTAGAACTCGTCCATGTCGGCGAACACCACGCGCTGTTGCAAGGCGTTGAGCAGGTCGAGCAGTTCGCGAACCGATACCGGCACCTTGGCCGCACGCATTTCGTTGAACAGGTTGAGCAGCATGGCCGGCTCCTGTCAGCGGTTGCCGCGCCGGCTCATGAAGGCCAGGCGTTCGAGCAGTTGAACGTCCTGCTCATTCTTCACCAGGGCGCCGGCCAGCGGCGGAATCGCCTTGGTCGGGTCGCGTTCGCGCAATACCGCTTCGCCGATGTTGTCGGCCATCAACAGCTTGAGCCAGTCGACCAGCTCGCTGGTGGAGGGCTTTTTCTTCAGGCCCGGCACCTTGCGCACGTCGAAGAACACGTCAAGCGCTTCGCTGACCAGCGATTGCTTGATGTTGGGGTAGTGCACATCGACGATCTGCTGCAGGGTGTCGCGGTCCGGGAAGGCGATGTAGTGGAAGAAGCAACGGCGCAGGAACGCGTCGGGCAGTTCTTTTTCATTGTTCGAGGTGATGATGATGATCGGGCGTTGCTTGGCCTTGATGGTCTCGTCGATTTCGTAGACGTAGAACTCCATCTTGTCGAGTTCCTGCAACAGGTCGTTGGGGAACTCGATGTCGGCCTTGTCGATCTCGTCGATCAGCAGGATTACCCGCTCCTCGGCCTCGAAGGCTTCCCAGAGCTTGCCCTTTTTCAGGTAGTTGCGCACATCGTGGACTTTTTCAGTGCCCAGCTGGGAGTCGCGCAGGCGGCTCACCGCATCGTACTCGTAGAGGCCCTGGTGGGCCTTGGTGGTGGATTTGATGTGCCAGGTGATCAGGCGGGCGCCGAAGGAGGCGGCCAGCTGTTCGGCAAGCATGGTCTTGCCGGTGCCTGGCTCACCCTTGACCAGCAGTGGGCGTTCGAGGGTGATGGCCGCGTTGACCGCCAGTTTCAGGTCGTCTGTGGCTACGTAGTCGCGGGTGCCTTCGAACTTCATCGGGAGTGTCCTCTGCGGGGGCCAGTACAGGTACGGCATGTCGTCATTTGTTGTCAGCGACTATACCCCGGCCCCAGGCGGCTGCAAACGCAGACCGGGTATTCAGTCCCTGAATGGCTCGTCACGCCTATTCAGTCGGAATCAGGCGCAGGCTGCTCATAGCGTGCATTGAACGCCTGGACAAACCCGTTGCGCAAAATTTGCAAAAACGCCTCGAAGGCGCTGATGTTCTGTTGGTGCACGCTGCCGCTGAGTTCCACGCGGGTGGCGAACTGGTTTTTCGGCTGGTTCTTCAGCACCGTTTCGCTGGCCCCGACCAGCGCTTCCCACACCGAGCGGAAAAAGCCCTTGTTCTTGTCCTCGATGTCCTGCTGCCAATTGAACACGTCAACGTCGCGCAGCAACGGCTTGATGTAGCCATTGAGCCGGCCGTTTTCCGCCTGGGCCTCGATCACCACATCGCCGTGCCCGGCATTGAAGTCGAACTTGCCATAGGCACTGGCGAAGTCGTTCAGCCTGCGCAGCTCCATGCCGGTTGCGCGCAGCCGGAATTCGAAATCATCGAAGTCGCTGAACGGGTCGAAGGTCGCGCGGCTCTCCACCCTGGCGTCGCCCAACAGCAGGGCCTTGGCTTCAAAACTGGCGTCGCGCCGGCCTTTTTCGTCACGTACGTTGGTCAGGTTGCGGATATTGGCGTCGAGCCGGGTGGCCTTGAGGTCGACCGGCGGCTTGGAGTTGAAGTTGTGAAAGGTCAGCGTGCCGTCATTGATGCGCACATCGTTGAGAGTGATAGGCAGCAGTTTTTCCAGTTGCTGGCGCCAATCTGTGCCTTGACCGGTCTGCGAGGCCTGTTTGTTGCCGCCATCGACGAAGTTGAGCACCGGGCGCACAAAGGTGACTTCGGCCACCACGGCATGGTCATACCACAGCGCGTGCCAGCTCACCGACAGGTCGATCAGTGGCGCATCGAGCAGCGGCACCGGGACTTTGCCGCTGGTCTTTACGATCTTCAGCCCGTTGATCTGGTAGGCCCCGCGCCACCAGGCCAGTTCCACGTCCGTGACCTGGCCACGGTACTCACCCATATCCGCCAGCTTGTCATTGAGGTAGTCGCGCACCAGGTAAGGCAGCGCCAGGTGCAGGGCCACCAACAGCACGACCAGGCTGGCCAGGCCGACCAGTGGCCAGCGATAACGGGCTTTCATCGCAGTGATCTCCAAGGCGGGTTGTGCGGTTGACCGCACGCCGCCCGCGCGAGTTCGAACGGGCTTTACGGGCCAACGGGGCAGGCTTACCCTTTAAGTCTTTCCCCGCCACTTCATGCCAAGGACCCTGCCATGAGCCGTATCTACGCAGACAACGCCCATTCCATCGGCAATACGCCGCTGGTGCAGATCAACCGCATCGCCCCGCGCGGTGTGACCATCCTGGCCAAGATCGAAGGGCGCAACCCTGGGTACTCGGTCAAGTGCCGCATCGGCGCGAGCATGGTCTGGGACGCCGAGGGCAGCGGCAAGCTCAAACCTGGCATGACCATCGTCGAGCCGACCTCGGGCAACACCGGCATTGGCCTGGCCTTCGTCGCCGCTGCCCGTGGCTACAAACTGGTCCTGACCATGCCGGCCTCGATGAGCCTGGAGCGTCGCAAGGTGCTGAAGGCCCTGGGCGCCGAGCTGGTATTGACCGAGCCGGCCAAGGGCATGAAAGGCGCGATCGAGAAGGCCAACGAGATCGTTGCCTCGGACCCGGCGCAGTACTTCCTGCCAGGCCAGTTCGACAATCCGGCCAACCCGGCCATTCATGAAAAGACCACCGGCCCGGAAATCTGGAACGACACCGACGGTGCGGTCGACGTGCTGGTGGCCGGTGTCGGCACCGGTGGCACCATTACCGGCGTGTCGCGCTATATCAAGCACACCCAGGGCAAGTCGATCCTCTCGGTGGCGGTCGAGCCTGTGGCCTCGCCGCTGATCAGCCAGACCCTGGCCGGTGAGGAGCTCAAGCCCAGCCCGCACAAGATCCAGGGCATCGGCGCCGGCTTTGTGCCGAAGAACCTTGACCTGTCGATTGTCGACCAGGTCGAGACCGTGACCGATGAAGAGGCCAAGGCGATGGCCATCCGCCTGATGCAGGAAGAGGGCATTCTTTGCGGCATTTCCTGCGGCGCGGCGATGGCGGCTGCGGTGCGGCTGGCGGAAAAGCCGGAGATGCAGGGCAAGACCATCGTCGTTATCCTGCCCGACTCCGGCGAGCGCTACCTGTCGAGCATGCTGTTCGCCGACATGTTCAGCGAGCAGGAGAATCAGCAGTAAGGGCAAGCTTCAAGCTTGCAGCTGCCCCTGCGCTCGGGTTTATTGCAAAATCTTCATGAGTGAGTTCCCGCCCTGGTTGTTTTTACCGGGGCGTGATGGGTTTATGATGGCAGGATGATTTTTCTGGGGGCAGGCAGCGCTGGCCTGCTCCCTTTCCAAGGAGTGTTGCATGACCTTTTCCTTTGTCGCCAAGGCAGGTGTCCTGCTGGTTTTTTTCGGCAGCGTGCTGTTCGTCCACTTGCGCGGCAAGGCGCGTCTGCCAGTACTGCGCCAGTTCGTCAACCATTCGGCGCTGTTCGCACCCTACAACAGCCTGATGTACTTTTTCTCCGGTGTTCCGTCCAAGCCGTACCTGGACCGCCAGCGCTTCCCTGAACTGGACGTGCTCAAGGACAACTGGCAGGTGATCCGCGAAGAGGCCATGCGCCTGTTCGACGAGGGTTACATCCGCGCCGCCGAAAAAGACAACGACGCAGGCTTCGGGTCGTTCTTCAAGAAGGGCTGGAAGCGTTTCTACCTGAAGTGGTACGACAAACCGCTGCCGTCGGCCGAGGCGCTGTGCCCGAAGACCGTCGAGCTGGTCAGCGCCATCCCCAACGTCAAAGGCGCGATGTTCGCCCTGCTGCCCGGCGGCAGCCATCTCAACCCGCACCGCGACCCCTTCGCCGGCTCGCTGCGCTATCACTTGGGGTTGTCTACGCCGAACTCCGACGACTGCCGCATCTACGTGGACGGCCAGGCCTACGCCTGGCGTGATGGCGAGGACGTGATGTTCGACGAGACCTACGTGCACTGGGTCAAGAACGAAACCGACGTCACCCGTGTGATCCTGTTCTGCGACATCGAACGCCCGCTCAGCAACCCGCTGATGGCCCGCATCAACCGCAAGGTAAGCGCCTTCCTGGGCCGCGCCACTGCACCGCAGAACACCGATGACGAGCGCGTGGGCGGGATCAACCAGGCGTATGCCTGGAGCAAGCGCTTCAGCAACAGGGTCAGCACCCGCGTGAAGCAGTTCAAGCGTGCCAACCCCAAGGCCTACCGCATCCTGCGGCCGGTGCTGGCGGTGGCTGTGGCGTACCTGCTGTATCGCTGGTTGTTCTGAAGTTTCGGTGCCTGCAGGGCCCTATCGCCGGCGACAGGGCCCAACAGGCATCACAGAAGCCAGCTATTGTCCTGGCCCTGATTCACCGCTATATTTCAGGGCAGTCACCTCCCCGAAGACCTGCTCATGCCTGCCATCCTGTCCACCGCAAGCTTTGCCATCGCGCCAGTCGCGGGCGGGGCCGTGCGTGGCAGCCAGCAGCCGGCCATGATCAGTCATTACCCACCACCTGTCAGTGGCGTTGTAGGCGGCGTAGCTCCGCCTCGCTGCGTGGTTGTGCCGGGCTGACCGGCCTTTAGCCGCATCCCGTCACACGCGCAACCTACTGAATACGGTCGGCGGCTTCCGTAACTGAAGTTCACGCCCACCGTTCGGCTTATCTGCCCGAATACAGGTGCATGCATGTCTGTCATTTCCAAAGCATCCGTGGCCTCGGCGGCCACTACCAGCCTGTTCGTCCTGCTGTGGAGCAGTGGCGCCATCGTCTCCAAACTTGGCCTGGCCCATGCCAGCCCGTTTGCTTTCCTGCTGCTGCGCTCAGCGCTGGCACTCGCCGGGTTGCTGCTGATCGGCCCGTTGCTGGGCCTGCGCTGGCCGCGCACACGTGGGACGATGTTGCGAGCCCTTGGCACCGGCTGCGTGTTGCTCGGTGCCTACCAGATCTTCTACCTGCTGGCGCTCAATACCCACGTGACCCCCGGCGTGATGGCCACGGTGATGGGAGTACAACCGATCCTCACTGTGGTGCTGATGGAGCGCCAGCGCTCCTGGCGCCGGCTCTTCGGTCTGGGCCTGGGGCTCGGCGGGCTGGTGATGGTGGTCTATCAGGGTATCAACCTCGGCGGAGTGTCGCTGGCCGGGATGCTGTTTGCCTTGCTGGCGCTGGGCAGCATGACCTTTGGCTCGATCCTGCAAAAACGCATCACCGACAACCCCATGGGCACGCTGGGCCTGCAGTATCTGGCGGGGTTTGCCATGTGTGCTGTGTTCGCGCCGCTGCAGCCGCTGCACGTTGCATGGAGCGGCAGTTTCATTGGTGCGCTGCTGTGGATGGGGCTGGTGGTTTCGCTGCTGGCGACCATGCTGCTGTACCGCCTGATCGCCAAAGGTAATCTGGTCAACGTCACCAGCCTGTTCTACCTGGTGCCGGCGGTGACTGCGGTGATGGACTTCCTGATATTTGGTAATCGCCTGGCACCGCTCAGCCTGCTGGGAATGGGGCTGATTGTGGTCGGTTTGCTGTTCGTGTTCAGCAAGCCTGCCAGGCGCATGGCCCAAGCATAGACCGTCAGCGAAACTCTTCGGGGATGGCGTGGCGCAGCACGCCTTCCTCGAAGTCCAGGGTGCCGGCTTCGCGCTGCGTCAGCAGGTAGTAGAGCAGGGTGTCGAGTGAGCGCGAAGGCGGGACTTCGACGGCCAGCATCCTGACCGCTTTTTCGACTTCGTTGGGGCAGCCGAAATCTTCGAGTGCCGCACGAACCTGTTCCAGATCACCGCCTGCCTTCACAAGAACGCGAAATACCGAAGCGCCGCCACTGTGCAGCAAGCCTTCGAACCAGGATTGCTCGCCCTCTTCGCTGATGCTGATGGTGTCGCCGGGTGCGATGCCGTAGGCATAGAAGGGGAGGCTGTCGACCTGGTAGCCAGCCGCGGTACGTTTTGCCCAGAGGCCTTCGACCGATGCGGGTGGGTAGCCTTGGGCATCCTGCTCCAGGCGCCAGAGCACGATCTTGTAGGCTGCGGTTTGCTCGGGGGGCATGGGGCGTTACGTGTCGTGAGGGCTGCTTATCGTAATGCCCTTTGGCGTTGTTGTCTGTACTGGCCCTATCGCCGGCAAGCCGGCTCCTACAGAGTGCTGTATCAGGCCTGAGCGCGGCGCGCGGGCTTGAGTACGAGCCACAGCGCGGCAGCGATCAGCAGGCCGCCATAGAGATGGCCCATCGACAGCGATTCGTCCAGCAGCCACGCGCCCCACAGCACACCGAAGACCGGAATCAAGAAGGTCACGGTACTGGCCTTGACCGGGCCAATCTCGGCCAGCAGGCGGAAGTACAGGATATAGGCGAAGGCCGTGCACACAAGGCCCAGGCCCAGCAGCGACAGCCACACCTGCCAGCCGCCCCAGCTGGCAGGCGGCTGGGTCAGCGCACTCCAGGCGAACAGTGGCGTCATCATCAGCGTGGCGCCGAGCATGCTGCCCAGCGCCGAGAGGCGGCTGTCCAGGCCGCTGATCCAGCGCCGCGCCAGAAAGCCTGCGAAGCCATAGCAGGTGGTTGCCGCCAGGCAGGCCAGGGCGCCTTGCAGCAGTGCCATGTCCAGCGCCACCGGGCCCGCGCCACTGAGAATGCCGACACCGAACAGTCCAAGGAAGATGCCGCACAACTTGGGCAGGGTCATGGTCTCGCGGAAGAACAGTGCGCCGATCAGCACCCCCATCAGCGGCGTGGTGGCGTTGAAGATCGCCGAATAGCCCGCTGGCAGTACCTGAGCTGCCACCGAATAGAAGGTGGCGGGGATCCCTGAGTTGATCATGCCCAGGACCAGGCAAGCGCCGAGTTTGCCCTCGAAATTCCAGCGTACGCGCGCTGCGGCGAGTATGGCGATCAGGCCGAGGCAGGCGATGGACACGCGAAAGAAGGCGGTGGGCACGGTGCCCAGCTCGGGGGCGATGATGCGCATGAACAGAAAGCTCGCCCCCCAGACGGCGGCAAGGGTCAGCAGGCGGGTCAGGGCGATGGGGCTCACGGTGGTCTCCGGGTACAGGGCAGGGCGCGAGTGTACGCGATGGCGCACGGGCGGTTCTTGTCCTTTCTTGCGGTGTAAGCCGGTAGAAGCTCCGCAAAGTTGCCCAGGCGACTAAGCTGTCTATCTCACCCCGCACCGAGGTGTCCTGCATGACCCAGCACTGGCCGGCCGGCGAAATCGCCCGGATGATCCTCGATGGCTTCGACGACTACCGCGAACACTTTCGCCGCATCACCCTGGGCGCCCGAGAGCGCTTCGAGCAGGCGCGCTGGCAGGACATCCAGCGCGCAGCGGCGGCGCGGATCAACCTCTATGAGCAGAAGGTCGGTGAGGTCAACGGCTGGTTGCGGGACGGGTTCGATGAGGAGGTGCTGCTGGAGGTCGAACAGTGGCCGTTGGTGAAAAGTGCCTATATACGCCTGATCGACCCGCGGCTGGACGATGAACTGGCGGAGACCTGGTACAATTCTTTGTTCTGCAGCCTGTTCAGCCATGATCAGATCAGCGATGGCTGCATGTTCATCCACACCACCCGGCCGTCGATACGCAGCCACGAGCGCGCTGCTCAGACCCGCACCTATATGCCCGATGGCAGCCTCAAGGGCCTGGTGCGGGCTATCTTCCGCGACTATGCGTTCGACTACGGTGACCTTGAGAGCGACCTGTCACGCCTTGAAGAGCAACTGCGTGACTGCCTGCCGGACTGGGTGTGCAAGGACCCGGCCCTGGCCGTGGAGCTGTTCGTGCCGGTGCTGTACCGCAACAAGGGCGCTTACCTGGTGGGCCGGCTGTACAACAGCGATGAGCAGTGGCCCCTGGTGATCCCGCTGCTGCACCGCGAGGGCCATGGCATCGAGGCGGATGCGCTGATCACCGATGAGGCCGAGGTCTCGATCATCTTCTCCTTCACCCGTTCGTATTTCATGGTCGACGTGCCGGTGCCGGCCGAGTTCGTCAATTTCCTCAAGCGCATACTGCCGGGCAAGCACATTGCCGAGCTGTACACCTCGATCGGGTTCTACAAGCACGGCAAGTCGGAGTTCTATCGTGCGCTGATCAACCACTTGGCCAGTACCGACGACCGTTTCATCATGGCACCCGGTGTGCGCGGCATGGTCATGAGTGTGTTCACCCTGCCGGGCTTCAATACCGTATTCAAGATCATCAAGGACCGCTTTTCGCCGTCCAAGACGGTCGACCGTGCCACGGTGATCGACAAGTACCGCCTGGTGAAGAGTGTCGACCGGGTTGGGCGAATGGCCGATACCCAGGAGTTCGCCGACTTTCGTTTCCCCCGGGGCAAGTTCGAGCCTGAGTGCCTGGCCGAGCTGCTGGAGGTGGCGCCGTCCACCGTGGCTGTGGAAGGCGATACGGTGCTGGTCCGCCATTGCTGGACCGAACGGCGCATGATCCCGCTCAATCTGTACCTGGAGCAGGCCAGCGAAGGCCAGGTACTCGAAGCGCTGGAGGATTATGGCCTGGCCATCAAGCAGCTGGCCGCAGCGAACATCTTTCCAGGCGACATGCTGCTGAAGAACTTCGGGGTTACCCGCCATGGTCGTGTGGTGTTCTACGACTATGACGAGATCAGCTACCTGACCGAGGTGAATTTTCGCCATATCCCACCGCCGCGCTACCCGGAGGACGAGATGTCGGGGGAGCCGTGGTATTCGATTGGGCCGCACGATGTATTCCCGGAGGAGTTCCCGCCGTTTCTGTTTGCCGATATGGGCCAGCGGCGTTTATTCAGCAGGCTGCATGGGGAGCTGTATGACGCGGATTACTGGAAGGGGCTGCAGGCATCTATCCGCGAAGGCAAGGTGATCGATGTGTTCCCGTATCGGCGCAAAGGGCGCTGAGGCGGGTTATCGGGCGGATACCGATTGACCTGCCTATCCCTTAAGACACTTGAGCTCACTGAAGTCGGTACGCACCTTGGCCAGGCGTTGCTGAAGATACTGCCGCTGGGCCGGGCTGTTCTGTTGCAGCAGGTCGATCAACAGGCTGCGTGTCTGCTGCTCGCTGTTCTCAAAGGCAGCGCGGTATTGCGCAGTCCACAGGCTTTCCTTGCGCTGCAGCAATTGCGCCAGGCGCGGTTCGAAGCTTGCGTCGCTGCGCTGGTTCATGGCCAGCATCAGCTGTTGTTGCCAGTGCGCACGGTTGGCGATCCACTGGCGGTTCTGGTCGCCCAGCGCCTGTGCCCAGGTTTGCACGCGCTGGCGTTGTGCTGCGGTGAGTTCCCCGAACCAGGGTGTCAGGCGTTTTTCCATACGCTCGGCGCGTCGGGCGACCTGTTTGGATAGGGGGGTATCGACGTATTTCTCTTGCCGTTCACTGATGTCTTCACGAAAAGCTTCGCCCATCTGCGCGACCTGGGCATCGCTCATGCCGCGCAGCAGCTCGGCGGCCGACGGGGTGATGGCTTCTGCAACGCGACCGATCGCCTGGCGGGCTTCGTTCATGCGCTGTTGCAGCGCCTGGTCGGTCACTTGCCCCTCGGCGACCATGCTGCGTACCCGGTCGAGCCAGTCGAGGTACCCAGGCAGTTCGGTCGTGCAATGCCAGGCCAGGTGCTGCTTGAGCCGTTCGTCGAGCAATGACCTCTGGTCACGGTTCATGGCCAGGTAGTCGTCCAGCGACCACGGGACCAGCCGGTCGAGGTTGCGGTAGGCCAGGTCTATACGGCTGCAGGCCACCAGTGCCAGCGCAAATGCCGTGGCGATGATCAGGGCTTTGGACAGGCGTAGAAACATGTGCTGATCCCTTGCAGATGGCTGGCCACACGGTAGACGCGAGTACTCCACGACGGTTCCGCCGAATCAGCGGTCGGGCGGCGCGCTGGCTTCAGGTGTAGAATAGCCGTCTTGTCTTGAGGAACATCGGAAATGGCTCTGCTTGGGCGTTACAACAGTTTGCAAATCGTGAAACACGTGGACTTCGGCCTCTACCTGGACGGCGGCCCCGACGGCGAGATCCTGCTGCCCGGGCGCTACATCCCGAAGAACGCCGAAACCGAGGTCGATGACTGGCTCAACGTGTTCCTCTACCTGGACAGCGAAGACCAGCTGATCGCCACCACCGAGAAGCCCAAGGTGCAGGTTGGCGAATTCGCCAGCCTCAAGGTCAAGGACATCAACGGTGCGGGCATCTTCCTCGACTGGGGTCTGTCCAAGGACCTGCTGAT
Source organism: Pseudomonas putida (assembly GCF_016406145.1). Taxonomy (NCBI): domain Bacteria; kingdom Pseudomonadati; phylum Pseudomonadota; class Gammaproteobacteria; order Pseudomonadales; family Pseudomonadaceae; genus Pseudomonas; species Pseudomonas putida. The sequence continues at coordinate 4,298,026 of NZ_CP066306.1, read as the reverse complement.
GCCGTACTCGGAAGAGGCGCGGCCGCTGAAGATCGGCGACTACTGCGTGGTGCATGTCTACCTCGACAAGCGCACCCGGCGCATCACCGCCACTTCACGCCTGGACCGCTATCTGGACCGCACCCCGGCCGATTACCAGGTCGGTCAGCCGGTCGAACTGCTGGTGGCGGGCGAGACGCCGATGGGCTTCAAGGCCATCATCAACAACCGCCATTGGGGCCTGATCCACAAGAATGAAATCTTCAAGTTCATGCGTTCGGGTATGCACGAGAAGGGTTTCATCAAGGAAGTGCGCCATGACGGCAAGATCGCGTTGAGCCTGCAACCGGTTGGCCAGGCGCTTGCGGACGGCTTGCATGAGCAGATCATGCAGCGCCTGGAGGCCGAAGGGGGCGTGTTGCCGGTGTGCGACAAGAGCGACCCAGAGGTGATCAGCCGCATGTTCAACGTCAGCAAGGGCAACTTCAAGAAGGCCATCGGTGCGTTGTTCAAACAGGGCCGGATCGTCATCCATGACGATCGCATCGAGCGGGCCTGAGGTCAGGCCTGCACGAATGTGCTGAAGTCGAGCTGCTCGCCGCCCGGGCGGGTGTCGCGCAGCAGCGAGTCACGGTCGGCGCTCAGCGCCAGGCTGATGGTCGAGCGGCGCTTGCCAGCATTGCGCACCTCCATCTGCTCCTGATGCGCCTTGAGGAAGTTGGTCGGGACCTTCAGGTGCTGCAGTTCGTCGCTTTCAGGGGTGTGCAGCAGCAGGTTGACCCAGTCGGGTTGGCCCTTGCGCAGCAGCGCCACCGGTACTTCGAACCACCACAGGTTGCGTTTGGGGTCGAGGATGGCGAACAGCGTGTTGGCACTGGTGAGCACCGGCTTGGCCAATGCTTCGTTGCGCCGGGCGATGGCGGCGGGTTTGTCGAGTTTCATGCAGGTTCCTGCGGTGTGACGCTATAAAGGGCTGCATTGTGAGGGGTGGCGGGTAGCGGAGCAAGGTTTGATGGCCTCATCGTCGGCGTGCCGGCGATGAGGCCAGCTACCCTAGCGGCGAAGCGGCTGGCTCAACTCGGAGGTCGCGCCGTCGGCCGTAGTCACAGTGGCGGTAAAGCTGCGCACCCCATCTGCATTCTCCAGCACCTGGGCAAACTGCGCCTGCCCCTTGGCATCGCTGTTCACCAGTACTTCCCCCAGGTACTGCTCAGCCTCAGTGCCTTGTGCCTGGGCATTGCCAAACACCTCGACCCGCAGCAGGCTCGATGCCGGCCCCTGCACTTCGCCGCGCAGCACATTGTCGTTCAGGGCCAACAGCCGTGGTGCCTGCTGGTTGTGGTTGGGCAGCGGCTGGCAGGGTTTGGGCTGGCCCTTGGCATCGCAGATCACTGCCTGGTCCTTTTTCGGCAGGTCTGCACCGACCCCGCGTGAACCTACGTACAGTGCATGGGCCTGGGCTGGCACGCCAAAAACGATGGCGCCCGTGCGCTGATCCGGTACGCAAGAGCCGCCAGCTTCGCAGCGGCGGATATCCAGGCTGTTGCCCCAGATCCGGTTACCGGTCAGGCGCGTGGTGGTGACCTCCGGCTCCGGGCGCAGCGCCACGCCGATGCGGTTGCCGTGGATCAGGTTGCCGTCGAGGATATTGCCTGGGCCGGTGACGCTGACGCCGATCGAGTTGCCGCTGAAGGTATTGGCCCCCAGATAGTTGCGCTTGCCCCAGTTGATCTGCAGGCCGTCGGAGTAGTTCTCGAAGCGGTTGCGTACCACGCTGTTGTCGTTGCCCAGCAGAATCTCGATGCCCTGGGACGGCTCCGGGTTGGCTGCAGTCGAACGGAACAGGTTGTCGGCCACCAGGTTGAACGCCGCGCCGCGAGTCAGCTCCAGGCCATCGCCATTGTCGATCAGCTGGTTGCGCAGCACCTTGTTGTTGATCGTGGTGGTGGCCGTGGGGTTACCGGCACCGTCATCGCCGGTCAGCATGATACCGGCACCGCCCTTGTTGGCGACGATGCGGTTGTCTTCGATAACGTTGTGGCTGGCGCGGTTGACCAGGATGCCGATGCAGAAGTTGCGCACTTCCAGGCCACTGAGGTGTACGCCCTGGGTGTCGCGCAGCACCAGCCCGGGGTTGGTCGTGGTGCGCACGTTGGTGCCGAACTGGCCGGGCAGGGCGCCGGGGCAGGTGCGTACTCCCTGGTCATTTATGTAGCCGGCGCCGTCGATGGCGACGTATTGGCCGTCGCGTGCCCAAGGCAGGCCGGTGATCTGCACCGGGCCTTTGATTTCAGGCAGGGCGCGGGTCGGCCGGATGACAAACGGGGCTTTGCCGACCGCGTCGATTTCGATGCGGTAGTGGCCGGGGTTCTGGTTGCTGGTTTCGATCGCCCAGCGCAGGGTCCCTGGCTGGCCGTCGTCGGTGTAGCGGTCGACCCGCAGAATTTCGGTGGCCGGTGCGCCAGCAAGCGCGGGCAGGGGCAGCAGCGGTAGCAAGGCTGCCAGCAGGGGCATCAAACGCATGGGTGCAGGGTTCCGTAAGCTGTTGTTTTTATAAGCATGCAGCCTCTATAGGGCTGCCGTTTGCCCGCGATTCTAGGGCAGCAGGGCGGCGTTGCGCAGACGTAGGTAGCCGATTCAGTGCGGTATTCGCCCGCATATTTACCGCTCGGCTTGAGATTGCAAAAATGTTTGAAACTCCTGAACTGGCCGCTGGGTCCACCTTTTGTCGACACGGATCACGTGTCTCCATTTGCAGGAGATTTGCCATGAGCGGCACTAAAGACAAAGTCAAAGGTATGGCCAACGAAGCAGTGGGCAACATCAAGCAAGGTGTTGGCAAAGTCACCGACAATGACAAGCTGCGCGCAGAAGGCAAGGCCCAGGAAATCAAGGGCGAAGGGCAGCAAATCAAGGGCGACGTCAAGGATGCTGTGAAAAAGCCTTGATCACGTTATGACTGCAGCCCCGTCGCCAGCAGACGGTGATGGGGCTGTTGATCAAGACTGCGAATTTTCTTCAAGTCCAGCAGGGAGCAGCACACCAGTCGCGTGGTCTATTAGACTTCCCTGATGTACTGATCAAGCGGCGAAAGGAGACGCTATGATTTTTCCCGACCTGGGTGGCTTGCCCCTTCACCGCATTCTGGTGCGCACCGTCAAGGAATTCCTTGACGACGAGATGTCCACCTACGCCTCTGCGCTTGCTTACCAGATGCTGTTTTCGTTGTTCCCGTTCCTGCTGTTCCTGATCGCACTGATCGGTTTTCTGCACCTGCCGGATTTCTTCTCGTGGCTGCGCATGCAATCGGAACTGGTATTGCCGCCCCAGGCGCTGGAACAGGTCAACCCCGTCATCGATCAGTTGCAGCAGTCCAAAGGTGGCCTGCTGTCGGTGGGTATCGTCATCGCGCTGTGGACTGCCTCTGCAGGCGTACGGCTGATGATGAGTGCCATGAATGCCGCCTATGACGTGCCCGAAGGGCGCCCGGTGTGGAAGCGCATCCCGTTGTCGATTATCTATACCGTCGGCATTGCCGGTATGTTGCTGGCGGCGGCAGCGTTGATGGTGCTGGGGCCTCAGGTGATGGAGTGGATCGCCGCGCAGATCGGCATGCAAGAAGTGATCGTCACGGTGTGGACGATCTTGCGTTGGCCGGCGATCATCATCCTGATGATGGTGGCGGTGGCGGTGATCTACTACGTGATGCCCGACGTGAAACAGAAGTTTCGCTTCATCACCCCAGGTTCAGTGCTGGCGGTGGTGGTCTGGATCATCGCTTCGCTGGCCTTCGCTTACTATGTGAAGACTTTCGCCGACTACAACGCCATGTATGGCAGTATCGGTGCGATCATCGTGTTGTTGTTGTATTTCTACATTTCTGCTGCCGTATTGTTGCTGGGCGCGGAGATGAACGCTGTGATCGAACATATGTCCGCTGAGGGCAAAGACCCTGGCGAAAAGGATTTCGAGGGCGATAAACCCAAGGAAACCCTGACCGTGCTCGGCCATGAACATCCGGTCGAGCCCCAGCCTACCGAGCCGAACCCGCGATGATCCGTGACATTCTGAAGATGGGCGACGAGCGTTTGCTGCGCGTCGCTGCACCCGTGCCAGAACACCTGATCGGCAGCGCCGAACTGCAGCAGTTGATCGACGACATGTTCGAGACCATGCGCCATGTCGGCGGTGTGGGGCTGGCCGCACCTCAGGTCGGCATCGACCTGCAACTGGTCATTTTCGGTTTTGAGCGCAGCGAGCGTTACCCGGATGCCGAGGCGGTGCCACAGACCATTCTCCTCAACCCGGTGATCACTCCGCTGTCCACCGAGATCGAGGAGGGGTGGGAAGGCTGCTTGTCTGTGCCTGGCCTGCGCGGGGTGGTGCCTCGCTACAAGCACATCAGCTATGAGGGCATCGACCCGCAGGGCAACCCGGTCAACCGGGTTGCCGACGGGTTTCATGCGCGCGTGGTACAGCATGAATGCGACCACCTGATCGGGCGGCTGTATCCTTCGCGGATTCAGGATTTCGCCAAGTTCGGTTACACCGAGGTACTGTTCCCTGGGCTGGACGCCAGCGACGACTGACCATGCACCATCGCCATCAGCCGTTTGCTGCGTTGGTAGCGTGCCAGGCGTGACCCCAGCGTTTCAGGCAACATGTTCGCCGGGGAGAAACCCAGACGTTGGTAAAAGGCTTCGAGGTCCGGGTGGCAGAACAGCCACGTTGGGCCACGACCTTCGGCCAGTGCTGCATTGACCAGGCGCGCGGCCACACCCTGGTTTCGCCACTCTGGGGCTACCAGCAGCCCGGTGAGCCACCGGCCACCGGCAACAGCGCTCAAGCTCAAACCAGCAACGATTACGCCGCTGCGCGCCACCCACAACTCACCGTCGCCGGCCGCACGCATGCGCGATCCCTGCTGTCGATAGAAGTGGTCTAGCAGCCGCCGTTCAAGGTCGGTTAATGGGGTGCAGAGGAGTGGAGTCATGGTATTCCGGTGGCAAACAGCTCTAGCCCAATGATTTCGGGCCATCAACCCGTTTCGCTTTGTCGCAGATTGTTGCAAAAGCTGCAAGGGTGAATGTCCGAGTTCGGGGTTCAACTATTCCAGGCCGGGAGTAGAATTTCACATATCCCCCCTGGCAGTACGACAAAGCGGGATCGGTACTTCGTGTCATCTTCGCAGTTGATGACAACTTCTCCGCGCCATTGACGGCATATGAAGTCAATCGATCAGCTTGATTGATTTAAAGGCCAAACATCCATGAAACCATTACTGATTCTTGCATTGGTCGGTATGTCCTCGTTCGCCCTTGCCGATGAGGCCAAACCCGTCTCCACCGAGCCTGTGGCCCAGCAGTACGACTATTCCATGAACCTTGACATCAAGCGGGTGATCAACCTGTCGACCATCCCCAATGTCTGTGAAGTGGTGCCTGCGACCATGACCTATGAAGACCATCAGGGCCAGGTGCACACCATTCAGTACCGCGCCATGGGCGAAGGTTGCCAGCAGGGTTGATGGTTCTGCGTTAGCGGCCTTTTCGCACCGGGCAGTAGCGAAGAGGCTGCTTACCTCACCCTCTGTTCATTGACCGGACAGGACCTGCCGTACTACCTCCAGCCCTCGTTTCAGTTCAGCCCGGCTGCCTGCCGCCGACAGGCTGATGCGTACGGCTTGCACCTCGCTTGCGCCAATGGCGAAGACACTCGCCGGGACGACTTCCACACCTTGCTCACGACACTGCTTTACCACCGCCTCAGCCCCCTGCGGCGTGCCCAGCCACGCGTGGGGTGAAGGCTGACCTGCGTTGTGTAGCCCATCACCCAGCAGCCTGCGTGCCAGGCGCCAGCGCTCGGCAAGTTCTGCTTTCTGCCAAGCCAGCCGCCGGGCGGCGGTACCGTCATCGATCCATTGGCAAGCGACATGCAAGCCCAATGGCGACACCGGCCAGTGGCTTGCCTGGGCATGCGGGTCGACCTGTGACAGCAACTTCGGGCTGGCCACGATCCACCCCAACCTCAAGCCTGCAGCCACGGTCTTGGACAGGCTGCTGATGTAGATCCCTTGATCGCCCAATAGCGGGTAGAGCGGCGGCCGGTCGCTGAGTGCGCCATACACATCATCCTCGATCACCAACAGCCCCAGGCGTTTGACTACCCCAGCGATTGCCTCGCGGCGAGCATCATCCATGCAGGCGCCCGTGGGGTTGTGCAGGGTGGGTGTGGTCACCAGCACGCGGGCACCGCTGGCGCGCGCTACCCGGTCCAGGTCATCGGGCCGCAGGCCTTGGTTGTCCAGTGCGACGCCATGCACGGGCAGACGCAGTTGCCGGCAGGCGGCCTTGATACCCGGAGCGGTCAGGGCTTCAAGCATGACGGGCTCACCCGCCTGGCAGAATGACTGCAGCACCAGTGCCAGCGCCTGCTGGGCTCCGCCGCACAGCAACAGCTGGTCGGCCGACAGGGCCAGGCCGCGATTGCCCAGCCAGTGGGCGCCGCGGATGCGCCCCAGCAGCAACTGTTCGGGGCCCAGGTAATGGTCGAGCAAGCCGTGGTTCTGACCTTCCAGCAGCCTGCGCAAGCTGTCGTGCAGATCATGATTGTGCGGATCGGCAACCGGTACATTGGTCGACAGGTCGATCAGCCGCGTTTGCCCTTCGCAGTGTTTCAGACGAAACAAGGTCGCTTCCTTGCTCCCCGCCAGCACATAGGTACCGCGGCCCACCTCACCCGCAACCAGGTGGCGAGCGGCGGCTTCACGGTAGGCCTGTTGGGTGGTGCTGGGGTTCAGGCCCAGTTTCCAGGCCAGGCGCCGTTGCGGCGGCAGGCGGTCACCGACCTTGAGTACGCCGCTCTCGATGGCGTTGCCTATAGCGTCGACCAGTGCCAGATACCGGGGTTGATCATCGTCGACGAGCTGCGGGATCCACACGAAATTGCTACCCATGCAATATAAGGTTGTACCCATACAATGCCCCGCGCTTAGGATCGGATCAACCACCTACCGAAAAGGGATGATCGCCATGTTCGACCTTGCCGCCCTGCGCGAAGCCGCCGATTTCGTTCACCAACATGTACCTGCCACGCCCCAGCACGCCTGGCCGTTGCTGGCTGAGCGGCTGGGTTGCGAGGTGTGGGTGAAGCACGAAAATCACGCACCCACCGGGGCCTTCAAGGTCCGGGGCGGTCTGGTCTATGTGCGCTCGCTGCTGGCGGGCGGCGATCCACCCCGCGGGCTGGTCACCGCAACCCGTGGCAACCACGGGCAAAGCATGGCCCTGGCGGCACGGCAGGCAGGCATTGCGTTGGTCATCGTAGTCCCTGAGGGCAACTCCACAGAGAAGAACGCCGCCATGCGCGCACTGGGTGCCGAGTTGGTCGAGTACGGTGTGGATTTCGATGTGGCCCGTGAGGAAGCCGCGCGGCTGGCTGAGGTGTTGGGGTATGCCATGGTGCCTTCGTTCCACCCGGAGTTGGTACGGGGCGTGGCCACTTATGGCCTGGAGCTGTTCGAGGCTGTGCGTGACCTTGACTGCGTTTACGTGCCGATCGGCATGGGTTCAGGTATTTGCGGGCTGATCCAGGCGCGTAACCTGCTGGGTTTGAGAACCCAGATCGTCGGTGTGGTGTCCAGCGCCGCCGATGCCTATGCCCAGAGCTTCGAGCAGGGCCATATCGTCACCACTGCCACTGCCGAAACCTTCGCCGATGGCATGGCTTGCCGGGTACCCCATCCGCAAGCCTTTGCCCTGGTGCGCGAGCACGCTGCGCGGATCGTGCGGGTCACCGACAGTGAAGTCGCCGAAGCCATGCGGGTTTACCACGAGGCCACGCACAACACTGCCGAAGGTGCAGGCGCCGCAGCGCTGGCGGCGTTGATGCAAGAGCGCGAACAGCAGGCCGGCAAGCGCGTGGCTGTGGTGTTGAGCGGAGCGAACGTGGACCGGGCGCGGTATGCGCGGATTCTGGGGGGTAATGAAAGATCCTGAATGAATATCTTGGAATAAGTGCTATCTTATTTTGATAGCATTTTCCCATGAATACTCGATACCGAAAAATTCTCGACGCTATCCTGAGGACGCCAGCAACGTCGTCACTAGCCTTTTCCGAGATTGAAACGCTGGTGCTGCACCTCGGGGGGCAGGTACTGGAGCGGCAAGGCTCCCGGGTCAAACTGGTGCTTGGCGGCCAGTGCTGGAGGTGCCATCGTCCCCATCCAGGCAAGGAGGCCAGGCGGTATCAGATTGAAGAGGCCCGCGAATTCTTGCTGCGGGCAGGAGTGAAATGATGAGTTGCATGCGCTACAAGGGCTATGCCGCCCGTATTGAATATGATGAGCGTGATGATATTTTCGTCGGCCGCGTGCTGGGGATCCGCGACATCATCAGTTTCCACGCAAGTTCTGTCCCGGAACTGCATGAGGCCTTCCGTCATGCGTTGGAGGACTACCTGGCCGATTGCGCGGAACAGGGCATCACTCCCGAAAAGCCGGCATCGGGGAAGGTCATGCTGCGTATCCGGCCCGAAATCCATGCCGCTGCCAGCGTTGCTGCCCGTGCGGCAGGCAAAAGCCTGAACCAGTGGGCCGATGAGGTGTTTGAACAGGCGGCGCTGGCCTGATCGAATACTTGTTCTTCCAATCCCGCAATCACTCATGGCAGGCTCTACGGCGCTCATTTACCCGCCATCGAGTATTCAATGCCTTTCTCCAACGGTTTCCTCCTCAGCCTGTCCCTGTGTCTTGATATCGGTGTGGCTAATATCGCCATGATCACCCTGGCCATGCAGCGCGGTTTCCTGCAAGGCTTCTGGCTCGGCCTGGGCACGTGTGTCGGTGACCTGGTGTACGCAATTGCAGCGCTGGCCGGCATGACCGTGTTGCTGCAGTTCGAGAGCGTGCGCTGGGCCTTGTGGCTGGGTGGTTCGGCGCTGCTGGTGTGGTTCGCGCTGAAGATGCTGCTGGCGGCCTGGCGTGGCGGGCATATGGAAGCGCGCAGCGAGGTGGTGGCGGAATCGGCCTGGCGCGAATTCATGCGCGGTATCTTCCTGGCCATGTCGTCGCCCACCGCCATTCTATGGTTCGCCGCCGTCGGTGGCGTGCTGATTTCCCGCTCCGGTGGCGGTAGCCTGCTGGAGGCCGGTTTGTTTCTCAGCGGCTTTTTCGCCGCAGGGCTGGTCTGGTGCCTGAGCCTTTGCGGCATCGCCAGCCATGGTGGGCGTTTGCTCGGTGACCGTTTGCTGACGTGGTCATACCTGCTCTCGGCAGCGATTTTCTGTTATTTCGCGGTGTACGTGATCGTTTCGGGCTATCGCGAATTCATACTGGCCAGCCCGGGCGCGTAGGCAGCTACAGGGTGCCGCCGCACCTATCAGTCTTTTTCCTCCCTGTTGTCGATTTCCCGCTCTCTCGTTCGACCAGTGTTGAAGGCGCCGAGTACCGGCGCCACCAGCACTTCGGAGAGCCCCTCATGATACTCAGGCCGAAAGCGAAATCCGTGAACTGATCGAACGCTGGATGCAAGCGGTGCGTGATCGTGACATCCCAGGTATCACCGCCCCCTATGCCGACGACATCGTCGCCTTCGATGCGATCAAGGAACTGCAGTTCAAGGGCAAGGCCGTGTACCAGGCACATTGGGAAATGTGCATGGGCTTTTGCACCGGCCCGATGACTTTCGAGTTGGCCGAACTCACGGTGTACGCCGATGGCGAGCTGGGCCTGGCCCATTGGCTCAACCGCTGCGGTCCGTCGGATGACGAAAGCCAGTGCGGTTTCATGCGTGTCACCGTTGGCTATCGCAAGACCGCTGGCCTGTGGCGGGTCATCCATGAACACTGGTCTGCGCCTTTCGACGTGGAAACCCAGAAAGCGCTGTTTGATCTCAAACCCTGATCAGCTATCGCCAAACGCACTTTGCCAATGCCGTGGAGATCACCATGAAATACCTGTGCCTGGTCTATTGTGACGAGGGGCTGCTGCACAGCCTGCCCGACAGCCCCGAAGACGCCGAATGCATGGCTTACGCCGAGTCGCTGCAGCGCTGTGGGCGCATGCTCGCGGCCGAGGCGCTGAAACCGGTGCAGACCGCCACCACGGTACGCATGCGCGGTGGCCGCATGAGCCTGACCGATGGCCCGTTCGCCGAGACCAAAGAGCAGCTTGCGGGTTTTTACCTGGTCGATGCCCGCGATCTCAACGAGGCATTGAACATTGCCAAAGGCATCCCGGCCGCACGGGTCGGCAGCGTTGAGGTAAGGCCCGTGCGCGAACTGCAACCCTGACCGCAATGGAGAACAACAAGAATGAGCCTTGCCCAACCTGCGCAAGCGCAACACGAGTTGGCCATCAGCCGCCTGATCGACGCCCCGCCCGCCAAGGTGTTCCGTGCCTGGACCGAACCCCATTGGCTGATGCAGTGGTGGGGGCCGCATGGCATGACCACGCCGGAATGTGAAATGCAGCTCTGGGTCGGCGGCCTGTTTCGCACCTTGATGCGCGCCCCCGACGGTACCGACTACCCCACCCAGGGTGTGTTCCTGGAGATCGCCGCGCCACGTCGGCTGGTGTTCACCGATGCGTTCGGGCCAGGCTGGGTGCCGTCTGCCAAGGCCTTCATGACCGCAGTGGTGACCTTTGACGAGGAACACGGCAAGACCCGTTATACCGCACGCGCCTGGCACTGGAGCGCTGCCGACTGCACGGCCCATGAAGAAATGGGTTTTCACCAGGGGTGGGGAGAAAGCCTGGACCGCCTGGTGGAGGTGGTGACCCAGCGGATGCCGGACTGATGGCAACGCTGGTGCAGGTACGCGCCGAGATCGAGGGGGTTTACCGCCGGGACTCGCGGCGTATCCTGGCGACGCTAATCCGCCTGCTGGGGGATTTCGACCTGGCAGAGGAGGCCATGCATGATGCCTTCTTCATTGCCGTCGAGCGCTGGCAGCGCGACGGTATCCCCCAAAATCCACGTGCATGGCTGGTGTCGACCGGCCGTTTCAAGGCCATTGACGCGGTGCGGCGCCGTGCGCGTTTCGACCGTTCGCAGGCTGACCTGATCATGCTCATCGAGGGCCAGGGGCAAGACCCCAGTGATGAGGAGTTGCTCGCCGACGATCGCCTGCGGCTGATCTTCACGTGCTGCCACCCGGCTCTGGCTGCCGATGCGCAGGTGCCTTTGACGTTGCGCGAAGTCTGTGACCTGACCACTGAGCAGATCGCCCGTGCCTTCCTGCAGAGCCCGGCGGCCATTGCCCAACGCATTGTGCGCGCCAAGGCCAAGATCCGCGACGCACGCATTCCTTATCAGGTGCCGGAGCTGCACGAATTGCCTGAGCGCCTGGAAAGCGTGTTGCGGGTGATTTACCTGGTGTTCAACGAGGGCTATTCGGCGTCTTCTGGTGAGGCTTTGGTACAGCAGGCGTTGAGTGACGAAGCGATTCGCCTCGGTCGCTTGCTGGTGCAGTTGTTACCGGACCCGGAGGCGGTCGGTTTGCTGGCGCTGATGTTGCTGCAGGCGTCACGCCAGCACGCGCGTAGCGATGCCCAAGGCAATCTGGTGCTGCTCGAGCAGCAGGATCGCAGCCTGTGGGACGGTGCGCAAATCAGCGAAGGTTGTGAATTGGTGCAGCTGGCGTTGCGCAGCCGCGCGTTCGGTGCCTATACGGTGCAGGCGGCGATTGCAGCGGTGCATGCGGAGGCGGCGAGCGCCAGTGAAACGGACTGGGCGCAGATTGTCGGCCTTTACGATGTGCTGCAGCGGCATTGGCCATCCGCAGTGGTTGCACTCAACCGAGCGGTGGCATTGGCCAAGCGGGATGGCCCGCAGGTCGGGTTGGCGCAGGTTGAAACAATTCTGGCGACTGGCGAGTTGCGCGACTATCACCTGGCGCATGCGGCAAGGGCGGAGCTGCATTACCAGTTGGGTCAGATAGAAGAGGCCCGTGCGGCCTGGCGCCAGGCGCTGGAGTTGACGCGTCAGGCGCCGGAACGGCGGCATATCGAGGGAAAGCTGCAGGCGTTGGAATGACCCGGCAGCACCGGCCCTGTCGCCGGTACTGCCTGAACCCATCAGCTTGCGACAAAATTGGGCGGCGATACCAGCTCTACCGTCTGCTGCTTGCGCGGCGCCAGGATCTCTGCCTCGCCCTCTACAACCAGCTCATCGTTCTGGTTGTACACGTTGGTGGCGATGCGCACTTTGAACTTGGGCAGCTTCTCGAGGATTTCCAGGCGCACGGTCAGGGTGTCGCCGATTTTCACCGGCTTCTGGAAGCTCATCTTCTGGCCCAGGTAGATGGTGCCGGGGCCGGGCAGGGTGCAGGCTACTGCCGCGCTGATCAGCGCGCCGCTGAACATGCCATGGGCAATGCGCTCACGGAACATGCTCTTGGCGGCGAATTCGGCATCCAGGTGCACCGGGTTGTGGTCACCGGACATCGCGGCGAACAGCTGGATGTCGCGTTCTTCCACAGACTTTTCGTAACTGGCCTTCTGGCCGACTTCTAGAGCTTCGTAAGGCGTGTTGGTGACCTGGGTCATTGGCGCTTCCTTGATGGGCGGACAAGGCCGTTATCATTCACTGCGGGCAGGGCGGCCAAGGGCCAGCGCCTGCTCCAGCCACGCGAGTATATCGGCGGTGACCTCGTCCCGATTGAGTTCATTGAGCACTTCGTGCCGCGCCTGGGGGTAGACGCGCAGTTGTACATGTCGATTGCCGGTCGCGCGCAGGGCGTCGGCCAGATGGGTGAGACGCTTGCCGGCACTCACCGGATCACATTCACCGCCAATCACCAGTAGCGGCAGGTTCGGATCGATCTGCGCGAGGTTCTTCGCCTGGCTGATCTGCGCCAGGCCGAGCAGCAAGTCTAACCACAACTGGTTGCTGCAGCGAAAACCGCACAGCGGGTCGCTGACGTATTTATCCACCTCTTCAGGGTTGCGGCTGAGCCAGTCGAAGGCGGTACGGGTGGGTTTGAACGATTTGTTGAACGAGCCGAACGACAGCCATTCGATCAGCGCACTCTTGCCCAGGGGCCCTTGGCGCCAGGCCTCCAGCCGGGCGATCAGGCGCGCCATGCGATACAGCGCCGGCGGCTGGAAATTGGAGCCACTGAGGATCGCCCCGTGCACGCTGCCACTGTGATGCATCAGGTAAGCCTGGGCGATATAGCTGCCCATGCTGTGGCCGAACAGGAACAGCGGTGTGCAGGGGAACTGCTGGCCGATGTGCTGCGTGAGCAGGGCCAGGTCGTTGACCACGGCATTCCAGCCATATTGCCGGGCGAACAGGCCGAGGCCGCCCAGCTCAGCTGTACGGCCGTGGCCGCGCAGGTCCGGAGCCAGCAGCGCATAGCCGGCAGCGCTCAGCGTTTGGCCCAGGTGCTGGTAGCGCCCGGCATGTTCGGCCATGCCATGCGCCAGCAGCACTACGGCCTTGACCGGCGTGGCCGGCAGCCATTGGTGCACGTACAGGCTGCAATGCTCGCTGGCCGGCAGCCAGAAGGCGTCGTAAGGCATGGCGGATCCTTTGCGCTGGGTACGAGCACAGTGTATGCGCAAGTGGCCGGATTGCAGGAAGGGCACAAATAAGATTCACAATGTTAATGGCGGCACTTGGCATATATGCCACCTCAGGCTTACCTGCTAACGTCGGTTGAACGCCTTTTTGCCATCAGGCAAAGGGATTACAGGCTAAGAGCGGGTTCAGGCAGAGGAACAATAATAAATGCAAGCCGACTTCTGGAATGACAAGCGCCCGGCGGGCGTGCCTTCCACCATCGATATCCATGCGTACACCTCGGTCGTCGAGGTTTTCGAGCGCTCCTGCAAGCGCTTCGCCGACCGCCCGGCGTTCAGCAACCTGGGCAAGACCCTGACCTATGGCGAACTCGACCGCCTTTCGGCGGCCTTTGCTGCCTGGCTGCAGCAGCATACCAACCTGGTGCCGGGTGACCGCATCGCCGTACAGATGCCCAACGTGCTGCAGTATCCCATTGCGGTGTTCGGCGCCCTGCGCGCCGGGCTGATCGTGGTCAACACCAACCCGCTTTACACCGAGCGTGAAATGCGCCACCAGTTCAAAGATGCCGGTGCCCGCGCCCTGGTGTACCTGAACATGTTCGGCAAGCGGGTCCAGGAGGTGCTGCCCGATACCGGCATCGAATACCTGATCGAGGCGAAGATGGGCGACCTGTTGCCCATGGCCAAGGGCTGGTTGATCAACACCGTGGTCGACAAGGTAAAGAAAATGGTCCCGGCCTATCATCTGCCGCAGGCCATCTCGTTCAAGCAGGCACTGCGCGAGGGCGCGGCGCTGAGCCACAAGCCGGTAACGCTGAGCCTCGACGACATCGCCGTGCTGCAGTACACCGGCGGCACCACGGGCCTGGCCAAGGGCGCCATGCTCACCCACGGCAACCTGGTGGCCAACATGCTGCAGGTGCTGGCGTGCTTTTCGCAGCATGGCCCGGACGGGCAGAAGCTGATCAAGGAAGGCCAGGAGGTGATGATCGCGCCGCTGCCGCTCTACCACATCTATGCCTTTACCGCGAACTGCATGTGCATGATGGTCACCGGCAACCATAATGTGTTGATCACCAACCCGCGCGATATCCCTGGCTTCATCAAGGAACTGGGCAAATGGCGGTTCACCGCACTGTTGGGGTTGAACACCCTGTTCGTGGCGCTGATGGATCACCCGGGCTTCAGGCAGCTGGATTTCTCGGCGCTCAAGGTGACCAACTCTGGCGGTACGGCACTGGTCAAGGCCACCGCCGAACGTTGGGAGAGCCTGACCGGCTGCCGCATTGTCGAGGGCTACGGCCTGACAGAGACTTCGCCAGTGGCCAGCACCAACCCTTATGGCGAGCTGGCACGCCTGGGTACCGTGGGCATACCGGTTGCAGACACCGCGTTCAAGGTGATCGATGATGAGGGCAATGAACTGCCGCTCGGTGAGCGGGGCGAGTTGTGCATAAAGGGCCCGCAGGTGATGAAGGGGTACTGGCAGCAACCCGAGGCTACGGCGCAGACCCTGGATGCCGATGGCTGGCTGAAAACCGGCGACATTGCAGTGATCGACCCGGACGGCTTCACGCGTATCGTCGACCGCAAGAAGGACATGATCATCGTCTCGGGCTTCAACGTGTACCCCAACGAAATCGAAGACGTGATCATGGGTCACCCGAAGGTGGCCAACTGCGCCGCCATCGGCGTGCCGGACGAGCGTTCGGGCGAGGCCGTCAAACTGTTCGTGGTGGCCCGTGAGGGCGGGCTCAGCGTCGATGAACTCAAGGCCTACTGCAAGGCCAACCTCACAGGTTACAAAGTGCCCAAGCACATCGTGCTGCGCGAGTCGTTGCCGATGACACCGGTGGGCAAGATCCTGCGTCGCGAACTGCGCGACATCGCGTAAGGGAGGGCGAGCTTCAAGCTTCAAGTTTCAAGCTGCAAGAGGGGGCGTGCGCCGCTCTAGCTTGCAGCTTGCCGCTTGAAACTTGGCGATCTAAGTCAAATACTCTAAAAATGACTTGTATTGTTCATTGAGTCATTTTTGTGACTATAAGGCCTGATTTGGCCTCTAGGCGACCCTTGGCAAAGCTGTTACTCTCGGCCCGCTTTCAGATGATTCGGTTTGCAACGAACCGCCATCTCATATCAATAATAAACGCATCGACGCGTAAATCGAACTTCGCTGTTGCTGAAGGAGTGGGCTTGCATGATCGACCATTTTTGGAAGGATAAATACCCAGCCGGGATTACGGCGGAAATCAATCCTGACGAATTTCCCAATATCCAGGCGGTACTCAAGCAATCCTGCCAGCGCTTTGCCGACAAACCGGCCTTTAGCAACCTGGGCAAGACCATCACCTACGGCGAGTTGTATGCCCTGTCGGGCGCTTTTGCGGCCTGGCTGCAGCAGCACACCGACCTCAAACCGGGTGATCGCATTGCCGTCCAGCTGCCGAATGTCCTGCAGTACCCGGTAGCGGTGTTCGGCGCCATGCGCGCCGGGCTGATCGTAGTCAACACCAACCCGCTGTACACCGCGCGTGAGATGGAACACCAGTTCAACGACTCCGGTGCCAAGGCCTTGGTATGCCTGGCCAACATGGCTCACTTGGCCGAGAAGGTTGTACCCAAGACCCAGGTCAGGCACGTCATCGTCACTGAAGTGGCGGACCTGTTGCCACCGCTCAAGCGCCTGCTGATCAACAGCGTGATCAAGTACGTGAAGAAGATGGTGCCGGCCTACAACCTGCCGAAGGCCGTGCGCTTCAACGATACCCTGGCGCTGGGCAAGGGCCAGCCGGTGGCCGAGGCCAACCCGCAAGCCAATGATGTGGCCGTGCTGCAGTACACCGGCGGCACCACAGGTGTGGCCAAGGGCGCAATGCTGACGCACCGCAACCTGGTGGCCAACATGCTGCAGTGCCGGGCGCTGATGGGTTCGAACCTGCAAGAAGGTTGCGAGATCCTCATCACGCCGCTGCCGCTGTACCACATCTATGCCTTTACCTTCCATTGCATGGCGATGATGCTGATCGGCAACCATAACGTGCTGATCAGCAACCCGCGTGACTTGCCGGCAATGGTCAAGGAGCTGGGCAAGTGGAAATTCAGCGGCTTCGTCGGCCTCAACACCCTGTTCGTTGCCCTGTGCAACAACGAGGCGTTCCGTGCGCTGGACTTCTCGGCATTGAAGATCACCTTGTCCGGTGGCATGGCGCTGCAACTGAGCGTGGCCGAGCGCTGGAAAGCCGTCACCGGTTGCGCCATCTGCGAAGGCTATGGCATGACCGAGACCAGCCCGGTAGCGGCGGTCAATCCGTCCGAAGCCAATCAGGTCGGCACCATCGGTATCCCGGTGCCCTCGACCCTGTGCAAGGTCATCGATGACAGTGGCAGCGAACTGCCATTGGGCGAGGTGGGCGAGCTGTGCGTCAAGGGGCCGCAGGTGATGAAAGGCTACTGGCAGCGTGAAGATGCCACCGCCGAGATCCTCGACAGTGACGGCTGGCTGAAGACCGGGGACATTGCCCTGATCCAGCCGGATGGCTACATGCGCATCGTTGACCGCAAGAAGGACATGATCCTGGTCTCGGGCTTCAATGTGTATCCCAACGAGCTGGAGGACGTACTGGCTGCCCTGCCGGGTGTGCTGCAGTGCGCTGCGATCGGGGTGCCGGACGAAAAGTCGGGCGAACTGATCAAGGTGTTCATTGTGGTCAAGCCGGGCATGACCGTCACCAAGGAGCAGGTGATGGAGCACATGCGTGCCAACGTCACCGGCTACAAGGTGCCGCGTTACATCGAGTTCCGCGATGCGCTGCCAACGACCAACGTGGGCAAGATCCTGCGCCGCGAGTTGCGTGATGAAGAGCTGAAAAAGCAGGGTTTGAAGAAGATCGCCTGATCGCTCACCATTGCCTGGCTATATTTGCAGCATGCTGAAAATCTGGGGCCGCTTTGCGGCCCTTTCGCGACACGAGGCCGCTCCTACAGGGGGAGCGCAATCAGCGCAGTTTTTCCAGCATCTGGTAGTACCACATCCCCGCCGCCAACAGCGGATTACCCAGCAGGTCCCCCATCGGCACCTTGATGTGCTTGCACCCGGCAAAGGTATCGAACTTCTCCAGTGTCCCGGTCAGCGCCTCGGCCATGATTTCGCCCATGATGTGGCTGGTGGCGATGCCGTGCCCCGAATAGCCCTGGCAGTACCAGACGTTGTCCGAAAGCTTGCCCAGCTGCGGTATGCGGTTGACCACGATACCCATCGCGCAGCTCCACTGGAACTCGATCGGCACCCCTTTGAGGGCCGGGAAGGTGCGCTCGATGCACGGGCGCAGTTCACCTGCGATATCACGTGAATCCTTGCCCGAATAGTTGGCGCCGCCGCCGAACAGCAGGCGTTTGTCGGCAGTGAGGCGGTAGTAGTCGAGGACGAAACGGCAGTCGTACACCGCCAGGTCCTGGGGGTTGATCTGTTCGGCCAGTTCACCCAGCGGCGCGGTGGTGACGATGCCACCCATGGCGGGGAAGATCTTGCCCTTGAGCTGACGCTTTTCCAGTTTGTGGTAAACGTCGCCGGCCAGCATCACCTGGCGTGCTTCGATTCGGCCTTGGGCAGTGACCACTGCAGGGCGCGGGCCGTGCACGATGTCCAGCACTTCGGAATTCTCGAAGATCAGCGCGCCCAGTGCATGGGCTGCACGCGCCTCGCCCAGGCACAGATTGAGCGGGTGCAGGTGCAGGTTGCGCAGGTTTTTCAGCGCACCCAGGTACAACGGGCTTTGCAGGTGCTCGGCAACCGCGTTGCGGTCGAGCATGTGCACCTGGTCACCCATGCCGCGGCGCTGCGCTTCGGCTTCGAAGGCGCGCAGCTCGTTGAGGTGTGACGGTTTCATCGCTGCATGCAGGTGGCCGCGCTTGAGGTCACAATCGATGCCATAGCGCTCGACCCGCTGCTCAATGATCTGGTGCCCGCGCCAGCGCAGGTGCCAGATAAAGTCATCCACTTCGCTGCCCAGGCGGTCGCGCATCTGCGTGCGCATGGCTTCGTCGCCCGAGAGGCTGCCGGTAACCTGGCCGCCGTTACGGCCGCTGGCGCCCCAGCCGATGCGGTTGGTTTCCACCACCGCCACCTTCAGGCCGCGCTCGGCCAGCTCCACGGCGGTGGCTACGCCGGTGAAACCGCCGCCGATAATGGCTACGTCGACCTGCACGGTGCCCTTGAGCTGCGGGTACTGCGTGTGGTCGTTGAGGGAGGCACTGTAGTAGGACGGCGCGCGCTGGGCCGGGCCGTTGTTCACTGCTGCGTTCATGGGTGTTCCTTATTTTGAATAGGGTGAGGCTCAGGCCTGGTGCAGGTACCAGCGCCAGTCCTGTTCGCTGACTTCGGCCATGAACTGGCGATACTCGGCGCGCTTGACCTTCAGGTACACCCCGAGAAAGTCCGCACCGAGTGCTTCGCGTGCCCACGCCGAACGCTCCAGTGCGTCGAGGGCAGTCAGCCAGTCGGTGGGCAGGTGCTCGGTGGCCTGGGCATAGCCGTTGCCTTCGACCGGAGTACCCGGGTCGAGTTGCTCGCGGATGCCGCGGTGGCTGGCAGCGAGAATCGCCGCAGCGGCCAGGTACGGGTTGGCGTCGGCGCCACAGATGCGGTGTTCGACATGGCGGCTGTTGGCCGGCCCGCCGGGCACGCGCAAGCTGACTGTGCGGTTGTCGACACCCCAGGTTGGCGCCAGCGGTGCATAGCTGTTGGCCTGGAAACGACGGAACGAGTTGGCGTTGGGGCAGAACAGCAGCAGCGAGTCGCGCAGGTGGCGCAGCATGCCGGCAACCGCTTGGCGTAGCAGCGGGGTGCCGGCCTTGTCTTCGCTGGCGAACAGGTTGTTGCCGGCGCTGTCGGCCAGGCTCAGGTGCATGTGCATGCCGGTGCCGGCCAGTTGCGCAAAGGGTTTGGCCATGAAGCACGCCTGCATGCCGTGGGCGTGCGCCACGCCTTTGACCAAGCGCTTGTAGCGCACGGCCTGGTCCATCGCTTCCAGGGCATCGCCATGCTCCAGGGTGATTTCCACCTGGCCGGGGGCGTACTCCGAAATCGCCGTGCGGGCCGGGATGCCCTGGGCTTTGCAGGCCGCGTAAAGGTCGGCGAGAAACGGCTCTATCTGCTCCAGCTCACGCAGGCCATACACCTGGGTGCTGCGCGGGCGGCCGCCGTCGTTGTCCAGAGCCGGTTGAGGACGGCCCTGGGCGTCACGCTGCTGGTCGAGCAGGAAGAACTCCAGCTCGCATGCCATTACCGGGTGGTAGCCATCGGCCTTGAGCGCGTCGATGGTGCGCAACAGCACATGGCGCGGGTCGGCGACACTGGCCGGCAGGCCTTCGCTGGGGTGCATGCTGACTTGCACGGCGGCGGTCGGCACGCGGCGCCACGGCAGGCGCACCAGGCTGCCCTCCATGGGGTAGGCGCGGCAGTCGATGTCGCCGACGTCCCAGACCAGCCCGGAGTTTTCCACGTCATCGCCGTTGAGGGTCAGGCCCAGGATGGTACTGGGCAGCGGGCGGCCGCTCTGGTAAACCGCCAGCAGCTCGTCGCGGTGCAGCAGCTTGCCGCGCGGCACGCCGTTGGCGTCGAGGATGAACAGTTCGAACAGCTCGATATCGGGGTTTTCGGCAAGGAAACGTCGGGCGTGTTCAACAGGTGCAAAGTGCATGAGGGATTCGCTCGTGTGCATACAGGACCGCAGCTTGGCGGCGGTCCGGCTGAGTCAATCGGCCGAAAGGTGGCCGGGCTTTGTCAGATGCGCGAGTGAAGTGTCCGGTGGGCGGGCGTGGCGGCAATGCCAGAGGGCCCAGAAGGCCAGGATCACATGGACCAGCGGATTTTCACCGGCGCAGATGCGGGCCTTCGGTAGCGAAGGGCGCGACAGCGGCGGGGCGATGGGCTGGAAGGGGATCATGCGTTGGATACTCACATGCAGCGTCAGGTTGATTAAAGCAGTGAATGGCAACCTTCACTCTGGTATCGGCTAAACATTCGCGGGGGGCGGTACAGACAGCAAAAAGCCGGCAAATCTGCGACAATCGCGCATCCTTTGAATGCCGATCATGCAAAAGCAGGCTCACCTGCATCACTAAAAAGCCCCATGACTGACCACGCCATCGACAAACTGCTGCAAAACCTCGACCACGCCATGATCGCCGACCGCCATCGCCTGCGCCGGCAACTGCATGAGCTGCGCAAGCGCCCCGACGAGGCCAAGCTCGCGCAGTGGGTGGAAAAGGTCCAGGCGTCTTGCGCCCAGGTGACCGCGCGCCAGCACAGTGTGCCGCGCATCCGCTACGACGACAGCTTGCCGATTGCCGCCAAGCGTGACGAGATCAAAAAGGCATTGGCCGAAAACCAGGTCCTGGTGATTGCCGGTGAGACCGGTTCGGGCAAGACCACCCAGCTACCCAAGATCTGCCTGGAGCTGGGCCGCGGCAGCCACGGCCTGATCGCCCACACCCAGCCACGGCGGATTGCGGCGCGCAGCGTTGCTGCCCGTGTGGCTGAAGAGCTTGGTACACCGCTGGGCGCCCTGGTCGGTTACCAGGTACGGTTCGAGGACCAGAGCGACGCCAACACCTTGGTCAAGCTGATGACCGACGGCATCTTGCTGGCCGAAACCCAACATGACCGCTTCCTCGAGCGCTACGACACGATCATCGTCGACGAGGCGCACGAGCGCAGCCTGAACATCGATTTCCTGCTCGGCTACCTCAAGACCCTGCTGCATCGCCGCCCGGACCTGAAGCTGATCATCACTTCGGCAACCATCGACCTGGAGCGCTTCTCCAAGCATTTCGATGGTGCGCCGATCATCGAGGTGTCCGGCCGTACCTATCCGGTGGACACTTGGTATCGCCCGCTGACCAGTGAACAGGACGAAGAAGGCAACCAGGTCGAGGACGACCTCACCGTCGACCAGGCGATCCTCGCCACCCTCGATGAGATCGCCCACCACGAGCGCAGCGAGGGCAAGGGCCCCGGCGACGTGCTGGTGTTCCTGCCGGGCGAGCGCGAGATTCGCGATGCCGCCGAGATCCTGCGTAAGGCCCAGTTGCGTCATACCGAGATCCTGCCGCTGTATGCGCGCCTGTCTCCGGCCGAGCAGCAGCGTATCTTCCAGTCGCACACTGGCCGCCGTGTGGTGCTGGCCACCAACGTGGCGGAAACCTCGCTGACCGTGCCAGGCATCCGCTATGTAATCGACACCGGTACCGCCCGCATCAGCCGCTACAGCTACCGGGCCAAGGTCCAGCGCTTGCCGATCGAAGCGGTATCCCAGGCCAGCGCCAACCAGCGTAAGGGCCGTTGCGGCCGTGTCGAGCCTGGCATTTGCATACGCCTTTACAGCGAAGAAGACTTCAACGGCCGGCCAGCCTTCACCGACCCCGAGATCCTGCGCACCAACCTGGCGGCGGTGATCCTGCAGATGCTGCACCTGCGGCTGGGCGCCATTGATGCCTTCCCGTTCATCGAGCCGCCGGATGGCAAGGCCATCAGCGACGGCTTCAACCTGCTGCAGGAGCTGTCGGCGGTCAACCGCGAGAACCAGCTGACGCCCCTGGGCCGTCAGCTGGCGCGCTTGCCGATCGACCCCCGGCTGGGCCGGATGCTGCTCGAAGGCGCCCGTCAGGGCAGCCTGCAGGAAGTGCTGATCGTCACCAGTGCATTGTCGGTGCAGGACCCGCGCGAGCGCCCGCCGGAGCGTCAGCAGGCGGCTGACCAGGCGCATGCGCAGTGGAAAGATGTGGATTCCGATTTTGCCGCACTGGTCAACCTGTGGCGTGGCTTCGAGGAGCAGCGCCAGGCGCTGACGGCCAACCCGCTACGCAACTGGTGCCGCAAGAATTTTCTCAACTATTTGCGCCTTCGCGAATGGCGCGACGCCCATCGTCAGTTGGCGCTGATCTGCCGTGACCTGCAACTGACGGTGAACAAAGATCCGTCCGACTACCAGAAGATGCACAAAGCCATCCTCAGCGGGCTGCTCAGCCAGATCGGCCACAAGACCGAAGACGGCGACTACCAGGGCGCGCGTCAGCGGCGTTTCTGGGTGCATCCGTCTTCAGGCATTGGCCGCAAGCGCCCGCAGTGGGTCATGGCCGCCGAGCTGGTGGAGACCACCAAGTTGTATGCGCGCATGGTGGCCAAGATCGAGCCCGACTGGATCGAGCCGCTGGCGACTCACCTGGTCAAGAAGAACCACTTCGAACCGCACTGGGAGAAGAAGCGCGGGCAGGTGGTGGCCTACGAGCAAATCACCCTGTACGGGCTGATCCTGGTCGGCCGCCGCCCAGTGCATTACGGTCCGATCGACCCGGTTACCTCGCGTGAGCTGTTCATACGCGAAGGGCTGGTTGGGGGCGAAATCCAGTCGCGAGCCAAGTGCCTGGCCGCCAACAAGCGCCTGCTTGAAGAGCTCGACGAGCTGGAAGCCAAGGCGCGTCGGCGCGACATTCTTGCCGATGAAGAAACCCTTTACGCCTTCTACGAAGCGCGCCTGCCAGCGGAGATCCACCAGACCGCGACCTTCGACAGCTGGTATCGCATGGGCAGCCAGAAGGATGCGAGCCTGCTTATCATGCGTGAGGAAGACGTGTTGGCCCGTGAGGCCAGCGAAGTCACTGCGGCGCAATACCCGGACAGCCTGCAGGTCGGCGAGCTGCGCCTGCCGCTGAGCTACCACTTCGAACCAGGCCACCCACGCGACGGCGTGACTGTAAGGGTGCCCGCGCCGCTGTTGCCAAGCCTGCCGGGCGAGCGCCTGGAGTGGCTGGTGCCGGGCTTGCTCGAAGCCAAGTGCGTGGCGCTGGTGCGCAACCTGCCCAAGGCCCTGCGCAAGAACTTCGTGCCGGTACCGGATTTCGTCAAGGCATCGCTGGCACGCATGACGTTCGGCCAGGGGGCCTTGCCTCAGGCCTTGGGGCAGGAGCTGTTGCGCATGACCGGTGCCCGTGTGTCCGATGAGGCCTGGGCAGAGTCGGTAGGCCTGGTCGAAGGGCATCTGCGCATGAATATCGAGGTGGTCGATGGCCAGGGCAAGTTCCTCGGCGAGGGCCGCGACCTGGCCGAGTTGACCGCACGCTTTGCTGCCGCCAGCCAGGCAGCGCTGGCGGTGCCGCGCGACGACAAGGGCGCGCAGCCGGTGCAGGCCAAGGCCTTCAGTGAAGTGAAGCAGACCGCCCAGCAGAAGATCGCCGGGCTGTCGATGACGGTGTACCCGGCATTGGTGGAAGAGAGCGGCAGCGTGCGCGAGGGGCGTTTCTCGACCCAGGCCGAAGCCGAGTTTCAGCATCGCCGTGCCTTGCAGCGCCTGTTGCTGCAACAGTTGGCAGAGCCTGCCAAGTTCCTGCGCGGCAAGCTCCCCGGGTTGACCGAACTGGGCTTGCTGTACCGCGAACTGGGCCGCGTCGAGGCGCTGGTGGAGGATATCCTGCTGGCCAGCCTCGACAGTTGCATCCTCGAAGGGGAGGCCACGCTACCGCGCGATGGCGCAGCATTGGCCGGGCTTGCCGAGCGCAAGCGCGGCAGCTGGGCCGAGCATGCCGAGCGCCTGGCCCGCCAGACGCTGGAAGTGCTCAAGCTGTGGCACAGCCTGCAGAAGCGTTTCAAAGGCAAGATCGACCTGAGCCAGGCGGTGGCGCTGAACGACATCAAGCAGCAGTTGGCCAACCTGGTGTATCCGGGCTTCGTGCGCGAGACGCCTTCGGCCTGGTTCAAGGAGCTGCCGCGCTACCTCAGGGCGGTGGAGTTGCGCCTGGAGAAGCTTGGCACCCAGGTGCAGAGGGACCGGGTGTGGAGTGGCGAGCTGACCAACCTCTGGGCCCAGTACAAGGCCCGTGCCGACAAGCACGCCCAAGAGGGCAAGCGCGACGAGCAGCTGACCTTGTACCGCTGGTTGCTGGAAGAATATCGGGTGTCGCTGTTTGCCCAGCAATTGGGCACGAAAGTACCGATTTCTGACAAGCGTCTGAGCAAACAGTGGTCTCAGGTGGAAGCCTAAACCCCGCAAGTTGTGGCAATATTGAGGCAATTTGGGGCCGCATTGCGGCCCCTTGCGGGTTCAACCTGCGCCATGAACTTGGTACTAAAGTGCTATTACTCCAGCCAGCGCCCTGTGGCGATGGCCTTTGACCAGAGGAACGATCGTGCATAACGTCGTGATCAGCGGCACCGGCCTGTATACCCCGGCCCAGAGCATTTCCAACGAAGAACTGGTGGAATCCTTCAACACCTGGTCGCAGCAGTTCAACCGCGACAACGCTGCCGCCATCGAGCGCGGCGAGGTCGAAGCTGCGCCGCTCTCCGACGCCGCCTTCATCGAGAAGGCCTCGGGCATCAAGAGCCGCTTCGTCATGGACAAGGCCGGCATTCTCGACCCGCAGCGCATGAAGCCGCGCCTGCCGGAGCGTTCCAATGACGAGCAGTCGATCCTTTGCGAGATGGGCGTGGCCGCTGCCCGTCAGGCGCTTGAGCGCGCCGGCCGCACACCTGCCGATGTCGACGGTGTGATCGTCGCCTGCTCCAACCTGCAGCGCCCGTACCCGGCCATCGCCATCGAAGTGCAGCAGGCGCTGGGCATCCAGGGCTTCGCCTTCGACATGAACGTGGCTTGCTCCTCGGCCACTTTCGGTATCCAGACCGCAGCCAACAGCGTGCAACTGGGCCAGGCCCGTGCGTTGCTGGTGGTCAGCCCGGAGATTTGCACCGGGCATCTGAACTTCCGTGACCGCGACAGCCATTTCATTTTTGGTGACGCCGCCACTGCCGTGCTGGTCGAGCGTGCCGACCAGGCCACCTCGGCACACCAGTTCGATATCCTCGGTACCAAGTTGCAGACCTCGTTCTCCAACAATATCCGCAACAATTTCGGCTTCCTCAACCGTGCTGCGGAAGAGGGCGTCGGTACGCGGGACAAGTTGTTCGTGCAGGAAGGCCGCAAGGTATTCAAGGAAGTCTGCCCGATGGTCGCCGAGCTGATCGGCAAGCACCTGGGCGAGAACGATCTGCAGCCCTCCGACGTCAAGCGCTTCTGGCTGCACCAGGCCAACCTGAGCATGAACCACCTGATCGTCAAGAAGCTGCTGGGGCGTGAAGTGGCTGAGGAAGATGCACCGGTCATTCTCGACCGTTATGCCAACACCAGCTCGGCAGGGTCGGTGATTGCCTTCCACCTCTACCAGGATGACCTGGCCAAGGGTTCGCTGGGCGTGTTGAGCTCGTTTGGTGCGGGTTATTCGATTGGTAGTGTGATCCTGCGTAAACGCTGACAGTTGGCACAGGCCCTGCGCCGGCTTGCCGGCGGTGGGGCCTGTGCGTTTCTCGCAGGCAAAAAAAGGCAGGAAATGCCGGATGGGGTCGGCATTTCCCGCCTTGAGTGAAGCTAAGGCGTTGCAGCTTAGAACTTGGCTTCCAGGTCCACCTGCAGCGTGTCGACATCGGCATCGCTGTTCGGCAACTGCGACAGGTCGGTCTTGGCCATCAGGTAAGCGGCGCCCAGCGAGAAGTTCTTGTCGATTTCATAACCGACCTTGAACTTGTGGCCGCGCGAGCCGGTGTAACCGTTGCCGAAGTCGGAGTCGGTGAACAGGCTGACCACGGCGTTGCGCTGAACATCGCGGTAGTTGTAATCCAGGCTCCAGGCGCCGACTTTGGTCTTCAGGCCAGCCAGCCAGGCCTGGTCTTCGCCATCGGTGCTTTCGGTGTTCTTCACGTACTGGCCATACGCCGACAACGGGATGGCGAGGCCGGTGAAGTCCAGCTGGCCGAAGCCTTCCACCAGGTTGAACTCGTTGGTGGTATTGCCGAACGACTGCAGGATGGTCGCTTCCTTGTCGTTGTCGTAGCCATAGATGCTCGCGCCGACAGTGAGCTTGAGCACATCGGCCGGGGCGAACTTGGCGCCCAACTGGCCGTGGTAGACCTGGGCGTCGTGCTTGTACTGCACGCCGTCGCCGTCCACGTTGTCCTTGAGCGTGTACTGGCCCGCGCTGGCGAAGACTTCGGCGCCGCCGAGGTCTGTCTTGTAGGTGGCGGCAACGCCTTCCGGGTTGATGTCGCCGTCCCAGATGATGTCACCCATGCTCACCCAAGGCTGTGCCATCTTGCCGCCGATCAGGTGCAGGTTCGGTACTGCGGTCGGGTGCCAGTCGAGGTAGGCCTGGTCGACCCACAGCGATTTTTTGTCGAAGTAGTTATCGAAACTCTGGTTGGTCGAACGGCGGTCTGCGCTGCTGCCGGTGGCGATGCGGATGCCTGCGTCGACTTGCGGGTTGATCTCGCTGTAGAAACCGACGCGGGCGCGAACGCGCTGGCGGTCCTGGTTGCCGCTGCTGCTGTTCGGGTCGTCGACGTTGACGTCCTCGTAGCGCAGACGTATGTCGCCTTTGACCTGGGTCTTGGCGGCCCATGCCACTTTCTGTTCGAAGGAGCTCATGCGTTCTGACTGAGCTTTCTGGTCGGCCTTTTCCTTGGTTTCTTTTGCCAGGTCACCTTGCAGTTCGTTGTACTGCGCCTGGTTGATCGAGCCATTGGCGCGGAGCATTTCGAGCAGCTTGGCGTCGACAGCCGCACTGGCCGGAGTACTCAGAGCCAGCATCATGCCGGTGAGGCTCACTCCGGTAAGTGTAGAAACAAGACGCATAAGGTTCTCCCTACTGAAAAATATTGGGGAGGCTCAGCGTCCACCCCCATGTTGGCATGTCTTCGGAAAGGGCCTGAATAGACAGGTTCTAGGGTTCCGGAAAACAGGCGCAAGTATTGCGGGGGCGAATGACAGAATAATGTCTATTTGGTGGCACTGCCGTTAAGTAATTGAGAATGAAAGGATCGGGCCGGCATTCGGCATTTG
The DNA here is from genome assembly GCF_016406145.1 of Pseudomonas putida. Taxonomy (NCBI): domain Bacteria; kingdom Pseudomonadati; phylum Pseudomonadota; class Gammaproteobacteria; order Pseudomonadales; family Pseudomonadaceae; genus Pseudomonas; species Pseudomonas putida. Next base: position 4,270,636 of record NZ_CP066306.1, on the reverse strand, counting down.
AGTGAGAGGCCGGTATTCCCTGATACTGATGCCCTCACTCCGCGAGTCGACATCGTGACCAGCCTCTACAGCCTTGCCCATCTGCGTGACCTGCCTGCCGCGACCTGGGACGCCCTGGTGCCTGCCGGCCAACCGTTCCTGCGCCATGCGTTCCTCAGCGCCATGGAGGACAGCGGCAGTGTCGTGCCAGCCACCGGATGGGCGGCGGAACACCTGGTGCTGGAGCGTGACGGGCAAGTGCGTGCGCTGTTGCCGGCGTACCGTAAGTGGCACTCGTACGGCGAGTACGTGTTCGATCATGGCTGGGCCGACGCCTGCGAGCGCGCCGGTATTGCCTATTACCCCAAGCTGCTCGGCGCCGTGCCGTTCAGCCCGGTCAGCGGGCCGCGCCTGCTCAGCCTTGACCCGGCCGATGGCCTGCTCATGCTCCAGGCATTGCCTGAGTATCTGGGCAAAGGCGGGCTATCCGGGGCTCACATCAACTTCACCGACCCAGGCCTGGATGCACAGATGGCCGGCCTGCCGGGCTGGATGGAGCGCCTGGGATGTCAGTTCCACTGGCGCAACCGTGGCTACCGCGACTTTCAGGACTTTCTCGACAGCTTGAGTTCGCGCAAGCGCAAACAGATGCGCAAGGAACGTGAGCAGGTTGCAGGGCAGGGCATCGACTTCCGTTGGTACCGTGGCGAGGAACTGGAGGAGGCCCAATGGGATTTCGTCTACCTCTGCTACGCCAATACCTACGCAGTGCGCAGGCGTACGCCCTATCTGACCCGCGAATTCTTTAGCCTGCTGGCGCAGCGCATGCCCGAGGCCCTAAGGGTCGTGATGGCGCGTCAAGGCGGTCGCGACGTCGCCATGGCCCTGAGCCTGGTGGGTGGCGACAGCCTGTTTGGGAGGTACTGGGGCTGCCTGGATGAGTTCGACCGGCTGCACTTCGAAACCTGCTTCTACCAAGGCATGGACTTTGCGATTGCCGAAGGCTTGCAGCGCTTCGATGCTGGGGCGCAGGGCGAGCACAAGCTGATTCGTGGCTTCGAGCCGGTGCTTACACGCTCCTGGCATTATCTGCTTCACCCAGGGCTGCGCCGGGCGGTGGACGATTTCCTGCAGCAGGAGCGCGCAGGGGTTATGGGCTATGCCGAAGAGGCGCGGGGGATGTTGCCTTATCGCCGGGATTGAGACCGGACAGGCCTCAATCCACCCCGACGAACCCGCCCGTCTGGTGATGCCACAGCCTGGCATACAAGCCTTGTTGCGCCAGCAGTTCACTGTGGCTGCCACTTTCGACGATATGCCCCTTGTCCAGCACCACCAGGCGGTCCATCCGCGCAATGGTGGAGAGGCGGTGGGCGATGGCGATCACCGTCTTGCCTTGCATCAGGGTTTCCAGGCTTTCCTGGATCGCCGCTTCGACCTCGGAGTCCAATGCTGACGTGGCCTCGTCCATGATCAGGATGGGCGCGTTCTTGAGCAGCACCCTGGCTATCGCGATGCGCTGGCGCTGACCACCGGAGAGCTTGACCCCACGCTCGCCCACGTGCGCGTCGAAGCCCGTGCGGCCCTGGGCATCCGACAACTGTGGAATGAATTCGTCGGCACGGGCCCGGCGCACCGCCTCGTGCAGCGCTTGCTCGCTGGCATCAGGGCGCCCGTACAACAGGTTGTCGCGGATCGAGCGATGCAGCAGTGAGGTGTCCTGGGTGATCATACCGATCTGCGCCCGCAGGCTGGCCTGGCTCACCTCGGCGATGTCCTGCCCGTCGATCAGGATACGCCCGCCCTGCACGTCGTAAAGGCGCAGCAGCAGGTTGACCAGGGTCGACTTGCCAGCGCCGGAGGGGCCGATCAGGCCGATCTTTTCGCCCGGGCGGATGTCCAGGTTCAGCCCGTCGATGACGTTGCGGGCCTTGCCGTAGTGGAAGTCGACGTTATCGAAACGCACCGCGCCACGGGTCACTTTCAGCGGCGCTGCTTTGGGCTTGTCGGTGACGGTGACAGGCTGGGCGATGGTCTGCAGGCCGTCCTGCACCATGCCGATGTTCTCGAAGATGCCGTTGACCACCCACATGATCCAGCCCGACATGTTGACGATACGGATCACCAGCCCGGTGGCCAGGGCGATGGCGCCGACGGTAATCAGCGACTGGCTCCACAGCCACAGGGCCAGGCCGGTGGTGGCGACCACCAGCAAACCGTTGAGGCTGGTGATGACCACGTCCATGCTGGTGATCACTCGCGACGCCAGCTGGGTCTTTTCGGTCTGCTCGCGGATCGCTTCGCGGGCGTACTGTTGCTCGTAATCGGTATGGGCGAACAGCTTGAGGGTGGCGATGTTGGTGTAGCCGTCGACGATGCGCCCCATCAGCTTGGAGCGGGCATCGGAGGAGATCACCGAGCGCTCCTTGACCCGCGGCACGAAGTAGAACAGCGCGGCGACATAGCTGGCAATCCAGACCAGTAATGGCAGCATCAGGCGCCAGTCAGCCTCGGCGAACAGCACCAGCGAGGTGATCGCATAGATCAGTACATGCCACAACGCATCCACCGCCTGTACTGCCGAGTCGCGCAGGGAGTTGCCAGTCTGCATGATGCGCTGGGCGATACGCCCGGCAAAGTCGCTCTGGAAGAAGTTAAGGCTCTGCTTGAGCACATACGTGTGGTTTTGCCAGCGGATCAGGCTGGTCATGCCCGGGTTGATGGTCTGGTGCACCAGCAGGTCATGCAGGCCAAAGAAGACCGGCCGTAGCAGCAGGATCACCACCAGCATCCAGATCAGCTCACCGCTGTGCTCGCTGAAGAAGTTGGCATTGGGCGTGCCCTGGGCCAGGTCGATGATGCGGCTCAGGTAGCTGAACATCGCCACCTCGATCAGCGAGGCAACCAGCCCGACCACCAGCAGGGCGAGAAAACTCGGCCACACCTGGCGAAGGTAGTAAAGGTAGAAGGGCCACACCTGGGTGGGCGGCGACTCGCTGGGCGCGTCGCGGAAAATGTCGATCAGTTGCTCGAAACGGCGGTACAGCATGGGTGACAACACTCCTGTTCAACCCGACCCTCAGGCGGTTTCACGTCCTTGTGAAGCCTGCAGTCAGTCGATGCGTTTGGCGGACTTGATGAACACCGGATCGGCCGGCACATCGCGCATGCCTTTCTTGACGGTAGTGGGCGAGTTGACGATCTGGTCGACCACCTCCATGCCCTTGGTCACTTTGCCGAACACCGCATAACCACGGTCACGGCCCGGGTTCAGGAAGTCGTTGTCGGCCACGTTGATGAAGAACTGGCTGGTGGCCGAGTTCGGGTCGGAGGTGCGTGCCATCGACAGGGTGCCACGGGTGTTCTGCAGACCGTTGCCGGCTTCGTTGCGGATCGGATCACGCGTCGGCTTTTGCACCATCTGCTCGGTGAACCCGCCGCCCTGGACCATGAAGCCCGGGATCACACGGTGAAAAATGGTGTTGTTGTAGAAACCGCTGTCGACGTATTCGAGGAAATTCTTGGTACTGACCGGCGCCTTCTCGGCATCGAGCTCGATTTCGACCTGGCCGAAGCTGGTGTCGAGCACTACGTGAGGGGCCTTGTCGGAGGCCATGACGGTGGTGGCAAAGGCGACCGAGCAGGCGGTGAGCAGAAGTTTTTTCAGCATGGGCTCAAAGATCCTTGAGAGGTGGAAGCGGCTGCGAGGAACTGCAGCAAAGTCTGGTTGAAGACTTCGGGTTGATCGAGAGGTGTAGCGTGCCGGGAATCATCGATGACTACCAGCCTTGCCTGCGGCATCAGGGCAACGTAGCGCTCTTTGAGTTGTACCGGGGTGTAATCGTGGTCGGCAGCGACCACCAGCGTGGGACAGTGTATCTGGCCGATACGTTCCTGCACGCCCCAGTCCACGATGGCGTCAAAACTCTTGAGGTAGGCGCGTTTGTCGTTGCGCGCCCAGCGTTGCGCCATCTTCTGGCGCAAGTCGGCTTGCTCCGGTTTGGGGAACAGGCGCTGGGCCAGGCCCTTGCCGACAGTCTCGACACTCAGGATGCGTGCCAGGCCCCAGCGCTTGGCCCACCAGACCCAGTCGTTGCGCGTGCGGCGCTTGACCTCGGGGGCGCTGTTGACGATGCATAGGCTGCGCAGCCACTGCGGATGGTCGACGGCGAATTGAAACCCGACCATGCCGCCCATCGACAGCCCCACGAAGTGCACCGGGCCGGTCTGCAGGTGTTCGAGCAGGGCCAGCAGGTCTTCGCTGAATGTGGCGATCTGGTAGCCATCATTGGGCTTGTCGGAGCGGCCGTGGCCCCGGATGTCCATGAGGATCACCCGGTAATGGCGGCTGAGCGCGGGTACCTGCAGCTCCCAGTCCTGGCTGCTGGAGCCCAGGCCGTGCAGCAGTACCAGGGGTTCACCCTGGCCGTATTCCTGATAATGCAGCGAGCATCCTTCATGTTCGAAATAGGCCATGGGCGCGGTTCTCTCAGGCTTGCGGGGGGGCTGCGAAGGGCACGTCCAGTGGCGCGGTGTCGAAATTGCGCAGCAGGTCGATGAGAATCTGCGTGGCCGGGCCCAAGGTCTTCTCTTTGCTCGAATAAAGGTAGAACAGTGGATGACGGCTGCCACCCTGGTCCAGTGGCAGCGGCTTGAGCACGCCTTCGCGCAGTTCACGATCGATCATGTGCCGCGGCAGCCAAGCAAAGCCCAGCCCGCTGCTGACGAAGGTAGTGGCGGTCCCCAGGCTGCCGACTGTCCAGCGCTGTTCAGCGCCGAGCCAGCCGACATCGCGGGGTTGGGCGCGGCCGGAGTCGCGGATTACCACTTGCAACTGGCTTTCCAGGTCCTGGAAAGTGATCTCCCGGCCCAGGCGGTGCAGGCTGTGCTCGGGGTGGGCGACGGCCACGAACTCCACGGCACTGAGTTCGGTGCCCAGATAGCCGCCAATGCTGTAGCTGCTGATGGCAAGGTCGGCGATACCTTCATGCATCACCTCCTCGACGCCGGACAGCACTTCCTCGCGCAGGCGCACCCGGCAACCGCGGCTCTGCGGCATGAACGCGGCCAGGGCACGTACCAGGCGCGCACTGGGGTAGGCGGCATCGACCACGACACGTACCTCGGCTTCCCAGCCTTGCTCCATGTGGTGAGCCAGGTCTTCAAGCTGGCTGGCCTGCTTGACCAGGTGCCGGGAGCGGCGCAGCAGCACGTTGCCCGCCTCGGTCAGCACGGCTTTGCGGCCATCGATGCGTAGCAGTGGCACGCCGAGCTGCTCTTGCATGCGCGCCACCGTGTAACTGACCGATGACTGCGAGCGGTGCAGAGCTTCGGCTGCCTGGGCAAACCCGCCGTGATCGACCACTGCCTGCAAGGTTCGCCACTGATCCAGGGTTACGCGCGGCGCTTTCATCTTTGGCTCCTGTTGACCTAAGCTGCGCTCTTTCAAGGAGAGCGCCCCATGAAGAAATGTTGTGCGGCAATACTGATGTGCCTGCCCCTCGGGGCCATGGCTTACCCCATCGACGTGGAGAAGGAACTGGCCGGGGTCAAGCTGGACTACACCGCCTACGACACCGCGTACGACATCGGAGCCATCACCCTGAACAACTATGGGCAAGTGCCGGCGGCCTGCAAGGTGACGTTCCGCAACGGCCCGGAGGCGCCACGGGTACGCCGGGTGAATGTGCCGGCGGGCAAAAGTGTGGATGTCACGGCCAAGTTCAACCGGCAGATCATCAAGCTACGCATCGCAGTGAACTGCAAAGCGGAATAAAACTGATTAATCGATAGATTGCACCCACTTTTTACGCTTTTTTATCGATAGGTCAAGCCTTAATCTCACCTCCATCGAATCGCAACCCATTTTGCCGATGGAGGCACCCATGTCCCGCGTACTGATCATCGAAAGCAGCGCCCGCCAGCAGGATTCCGTTTCCCGTCAACTGACCCGTGACTTCATCGAACACTGGCAAGCAGCGCACCCTGCCGACGAGATTACCGTGCGCGATCTGGCGGTGACCCCGGTGCCGCACCTGGACGGCAACCTGCTCGGTGGCTGGATGAAGCCTGAAGAGCAGCGCAATGCCGCTGAACTGGACGCCTTGGCCCGTTCCAACGAGCTGACAGATGAGCTGCTGGCGGCCGACGTGCTGGTGATGGCTGCACCAATGTACAACTTCACCATCCCCAGCACGCTCAAGGCCTGGCTTGACCACGTATTGCGTGCCGGCATCACCTTCAAGTACACCCCGACCGGCCCGCAAGGCCTGCTGACCGGCAAGCGCGCCATTGTCCTGACAGCCCGCGGCGGCATCCACGCCGGCGCCACCAGCGACCATCAGGAGCCGTACCTGCGCCAGGTGATGGCATTCATCGGTATTCACGATGTGAACTTCATCCATGCCGAAGGCCTGAACATGAGCGGTGACTTCCACGAGAAAGGCATCAACCAGGCCAAGGCCAAGCTGGCTGCGGTGGCCTGAGCGTCAACGAATTCCCAACCCTGACACCTTGTTTGCTCCTTTGGGTGTACCTGCCCGGCCTCGATGGCCGGGCTTTTTTGTGTGTGAATCACTCCCGCCCATGAAATGCGCAGCCCCCACATAGCGCATGGTTGAACACATCGGTCGCAACCCGCTAAGGTCGCGGCCTTGATTTACGAGAGGCAACCATGGGCTACCTGATAATCGTCGCGCTGATCCAGGCGTTTTCCTTCAGCCTGATCGGCGAGTACCTGGCCGGGCACGTCGACAGCTACTTTGCCGTGCTCGCACGCGTGGTGCTGGCGGGCCTGGTTTTCTTGCCGCTGACCCGCTGGCGCCAGGTCGAGCCGCGCTTCATGCGCTCGATGCTGCTGATCGGTGCGCTGCAGTACGGCATCACCTATGTCTGCCTGTACCTGAGTTTCCGCGTGCTGACCGTGCCGGAGGTGCTGCTGTTCACGATCCTTACGCCACTGCACGTGACCCTGATCGAGGATGCGCTGAACCGCCGTTTCAATCCTTGGGCCTTGCTCGCCGCCCTGGTGGCGGTTGCAGGTGCGGCGGTGATCCGCTTCGACAGCATCAGTGGCGACTTCTTCATCGGCTTCCTGCTGCTGCAGCTAGCCAACTTCACCTACGCTGCCGGCCAGGTGCTATACCGCCATCTGGTTGCCCGCCACCCCAGCGACCTGCCGCATTACAAGCGTTTCGGCTACTTCTACCTAGGGGCGTTGATCGTCGTGCTGCCGGCCTTCCTGCTGTTTGGCAACACCCAGCATTTGCCGAGCACCGACGTGCAATGGCTGGTGCTGCTGTTCCTCGGGCTGTGCCCGACGGCACTGGGCTTGTACTGGTGGAACAAGGGGGCCTGCATGGTGTCCGGCGCTACGCTGGCGGTGATGAACAACCTGCACGTGCCGGTGGGGCTGCTGCTCAACCTGCTGATCTGGAACCAGCACGAGCCATTGGGGCGCTTGCTCATCGGTGGCGCGATCATCCTGGGCTCCGTATGGCTGAGCCGCCTGGGCAGCCGCACGGAGGCACCGCTGGTGCGCAGGGCCTGACATGCACACCATCCTGGTCATCGTCGCGCCGATCTTTGCGTTGATCCTGGTCGGTTATCTTTGCCGCCGGACCAACAAGCTTGGCGACAAGGCAGCGGCCGAGATCAACAAGATGGTGGTCTGGCTGTGCCTGCCGGCCCTGCTGTTCAAGGTCACAGCCACCGCAACCTGGAGCGAGGTATGGCATCCAGGGTTCATCGTGGCCTTTGGCGCAGGGGCGCTGGCGATGTTCGTGGCCACGCTGGCCTGGCGGCTGTTCAGCGGCCACGGGCTGGTCGCGGCCAGTATCGACGGGCTCAGCGCGGGGTATGCCAACACCGGCTATATCGGCATCCCGTTGTGTTTGCTGCTGTTCGGTCAGGCCGGACTGCAGCCTGCGTTGATTTCTTCGTTGATCGTGGTCTGCCTGGTGTTCGCGATATCGCTGACGCTGATCGAAATTGGCCTACAGGAAGAGAAGCGGATCGGCCGCGCCATGTGGGTGGTGTGCAAGGCGCTGGCGAAGAACCCCTTGGTGATTTCGCCCGTGGCTGGGGCCGCTTGGGCAATGTCCGGGTTGGGGTTGGCGGAGCCGGTGATGCATTTTCTCGACATGCTGGCCTTGGCCACCACGCCGTGTGCATTGATTTCGCTGGGGGCGTTTCTGGCAGAGAAACGCAGCGGCGCTCAGGCCAGCCCATGGCCACTGGTTGCGATGAAGCTGGTAGGGCAGCCAGCGCTGACTTGGGTGTTGGCGTTCAAGGTATTCAGCCTGCCGAACATGTGGGCTGCGTCAGCGGTACTGCTGGCGGCGCTGCCGACGGGGACCGGGCCATTCATGCTGGCGGAGTATTACAACCGGGAAGCGGGGCTGATATCGCGGACGATACTGTTGTCGACAGTGGCTTCCTTAGTCACCTTGACCGGGTTGTTGTACCTGCTGGGTTATGCGGGGTGATTTGGGGCTGCTGCGCAGCCCTTTCGCGACACAAGGCCGCTCCTACGGACGAGCTCAATCATCGCGGACGATACTGTTGTCGACGGTGGCTTCCTTAGTCACCTTGACCGGGTTGTTGTACCTGCTGGGTTATGCGGGGTGATTTGGGGCTGCTGCGCAGCCCTTTCGCGACACAAGGCCGCTCCTACAGACGAGCTCAATCCCCGGTAGGAGCGGCCTTGTGTCGCGAAAGGGCCGCAAAGCGGCCCCCACAATCTCAAGCCTCGCTCATTTCTTCCAGGCGACGTGGCACAGGCTCTACCGAAACGCGCCCCGCCAGCCCCACGCGCATGTCATTGCCACTCGGCTGCTGATACAAGCTCAGCCCAAACTCCGGCAACACCGCCAGCAAGTAATCGAAGATATCGCCCTGGATCCGTTCGTACTCGGCCCACACGGTCGTGGTGGTGAAGCAGTAGATCTCCAGCGGCACCCCCTCGGCGCCGGTCTGCATCTGCCGGACCATGCAGGTCATGCCTTGGTGCACGTTGGGGTGGTTCCTCAGGTAAGCCAGGGCAAAGGCGCGGAAGGTGCCGATGTTGGTCAGCTGGCGGCGGTTGGCCGACAGCTCGGCCACCGGCCCCAGAGCTTCGTTCCATTCATGGAGCTCCTGGCGCTTGCCGGCCAGGTAGTCAGCGAGCAGGCGCACCCCGCTCAGGCGCTGTTCTTCTTCTCGGGTCAGAAAACGCACGCCCGCCGCATCGATGAACAGGCTGCGTTTGATCCGCCGGCCGCCCGATTGCTGCATGCCGCGGTAGTTGCGGAACGACTCGCTCATCAGCCGCCAGGTGGGGATCGAGACAATGGTCTTGTCGAAGTTCTGCACCTTAACCGTGTGCAGGGTGATATCGACCACATCGCCATCGGCGCCGACCTGGGGCATTTCGATCCAGTCGCCGACGTGCAGCATGTCGTTACTGGTGAGCTGCACGCTGGCGACGAACGACAACAGGGTGTCCTTGTACACCAACAGCAATACTGCCGACATCGCACCCAGGCCTGACAGCAGCAACAGGGGTGAACGGTCGATCAGGGTGGCGACGATGACGATGGAGGCGAAAATCCACAGCATCATCTTCGCCAGTTGCACATAGCCCTTGATCGAGCGGGTGCGGGCATGTTCGGTGCGGGCGTAGATGTCGAGCAGGCCATCGAGCAGGCACGACAGCGCCAGGGTCATGAACAGCAGGGTAAAGGCCAGCGCCATATTGCCAAGGAAGTGCTGGGCGGTATCGGACAGCTCCGGTACCAGTTTCAGCCCGAACTGGATGACCAGCGACGGTGTGGTCTGCGCCAGGCGGTGAAACACCTTGTTGTGGCGCAGGTCGTCGAGCCATTTGAGCGCAGGCTGGCGGGCCAGCAAGCGTGTGCCGTGCAGGATCAGAAAGCGCGCCAGGCGGCCGATTACCAGGGAAACCAGCAGCAGCACGGCCAGGCCGATGGCGGCGTGGAGCATGGGGTGTTGGTCAAGGGTGCCCCACAGGTCGAGGCTGTCGCGCCAGATTTTTTGCATATCCATGAGCTTGAGTACGGTCTTTGCTTGCGAAACGAAGCGCCATTAGAGCGCGGATGGCGACAAAGTTGCCAAAAGAAATTCGGCTCCGGCTGCAGAAAACGTTACCCTATGCAACTGAATTTCCCGCACTTGCCTGAGGTTACCTCCGTGTTCTCCCAATTCGCCCTGCATGAACGCCTGCTTAAAGCCGTGGCCGAGCTTAAATTTGTCGAGCCAACCCCGGTGCAGGCCGCGGCCATCCCCTTGGCCCTGCAAGGGCGTGATCTGCGTGTGACCGCGCAGACCGGCAGCGGCAAGACCGCGGCCTTCGTCCTGCCGCTGCTCAACCGCCTGGTCGACCTGAAAGGCGCGCGCGTCGAGATCCGCGCGCTGATCCTGCTGCCGACCCGCGAGCTGGCCCAGCAGACCCTCAAGCAAGTGCAGCTGTTCTCGCAGTTCACCTACATCAAGGCGGGCCTGGTCACCGGCGGTGAGGACTTCAAGGAACAGGCCGCCATGCTGCGCAAGGTGCCGGACGTGCTGATCGGCACCCCGGGCCGCCTGCTCGAGCAGCTCAATGCCGGCAACCTCGACCTGTCCCACGTGCAGGTGATGATCCTCGACGAAGCCGACCGCATGCTCGACATGGGCTTCGCCGAAGACATGGAGCGCCTGTGCAAGGAGTGTGAGAACCGCGAGCAAACCCTGCTGTTCTCGGCCACCACCGGCGGCGCGGCCCTGCGCGACATCATCGGCAAAGTGCTGAAAGACCCTGAGCACCTGATGCTCAACAGTGTTTCGCAGCTGGCGGAAGGCACCCGCCAGCAGGTCATCACCGCTGACCACGACCAGCACAAAGAGGCGATCGTGCAGTGGCTGCTGGCCAACGAAAAATTCGACAAGGCGATCATCTTCACCAACACCCGCGTGCTTGCCGACCGTATCTACGGTCACCTGGTCGCCAAAGACGTAAAAGCGTTCGTGTTGCACGGTGAGAAGGACCAGAAGGACCGCAAACTGGCCATCGAGCGGTTCAAGCAAGGCAGCTCCAAGGTACTGGTAGCCACCGACGTGGCGGCCCGTGGCCTGGACATCGACGGCCTCGACCTGGTGATCAACTTCGACATGCCGCGCAGCGGCGACGAGTATGTACACCGCATTGGCCGTACCGGCCGTGCCGGCGGCGAAGGCCTGGCGATTTCGTTGATCACCCACAATGACTGGAACCTGATGTCCAGCATCGAACGCTACCTCAAGCAGCAGTTCGAGCGCCGTGTGATCAAGGAAGTGAAGGGCACCTACAACGGGCCGAAGAAGGTCAAGGCGTCGGGCAAGGCTGCCGGCACCAAGAAGAAAAAGACCGAGAAGAAAACTGGCGACAAGAAGGCCGTGAAGCGCAAGCCTACCGCCAAGCCGAAGGCCAATGCACCGCTGACCAGCTCCGATGGCCTGGCACCGCTGAAAAAGCGCAAGCCTGCTGCTGAGTAATCAGTCAATGCTGGCCCTATCGCCGGCAAGCCGGCTCCCACAGGTACTCCATCAGCCTCAAGGGCGATGCAATCACTGTGGGAGCTGGCTTGCCGGCGATTGGGTCTTGATGTAATAGATCAATCCGCCTTCTTCTCCGCCTCCTTCAGCTCCTTGATCCGCTTGTCGATCAGCTGACACTTGTCGGGCAAGTCCTTGCTCGCCGTCCCCAGCTCCATCCCCTGGAGCTCATCGTTAATGTCCTTGGCTTTCTGCGGGTTCTGTTCGGTCAGCTGGCTCACCAGCCCGGCAAGTTCTTCACGTTTCTGGGTGGCCTCTTCCGGCGTGCAGGCCCAGGCGGGCAGGGCGCAGAACAGGGCGGTCGCACAGGCGATGCGCAGCAGCGGTTTCATCCTTTATACCTCCGGCGGTGGGGATGCCCGGTGGAGGCGCCTGCATGCCGGTAAGTTCCGCCTCCACGACCGGCGGAAGCCCCTGTGCACCGCTGGCCTGCACAGCATCGGCCCGATCTTCATCCCGGTGGCGGGCATCATGGCCGCCATCCCATACATCTCCAGCTTCATCAGCCAGTTCATTGGCCCGCTGTTCCTGGCCATGGGCGCCGATGCCGGCATCGCCGGACCGATCTTCATCGCCTCGGACCTGGGCGGTTACCAGCTGGCCCAGGCGCTGTCGCACAGCCCTGAAGGCTGGATTCTCGGCCTGATCACCGGTTTTCAGTGCGGTCCGACGGTGATCTTCGTCATCCCGGTGGGCCTGGCCATGCTCAACAAGGCCGACCACAAGTACATGGCGCTGGGCATCATGGCCGGTTTGCTGAGCATTCCGATCAGCATCGTACTGATTGCCATGGGCATGCAGGCCATGGGCCTTGGCGTGCGCCCGGACATCGCCACCGCAGGCGCGGCGACCCAGGCGCTGCACTTCACCCTGCCGACCTTGCTGCGCAACTTGTCGCCGCTGATCCTTTTCTGCGTGGCGCTGGCGGCGGCCCTGCGGTACTTCCCCAACCTGATGGTGAGCCTGTTCCTCAAGCTGGGGCAATTGATGTACGCGGCGGCGACGCTGGTACTGGTGGCGTCGATCGTCGAGTACTTCACCGGTGCATTCACTGCGCTGTTCGGCGGCTGGGGCTTTGCGCCGATCATCGCTGACAAGGACGACCAGTTCCGGGCGCTGGAAATTGCCGGTTACGTCGGCATCATGCTGTGCGGTGCGTTCCCGATGGTCTACCTGATCAAGCGCTTCCTGTCGCGGCCGATCGAAACGGTGGCCTCCAGGTTTGGCCTGTCGCCGGTGGGCGCTGCCGGCGTGCTCGCTGCTTCGGCGAACATCCTGGCAATGTTCCGCCTGGTGGGCGACATGCCGCCGAAAGACAAGGTGCTGGTGATCGCCTTCGCCGTGTGCGCAGCCTTCACCTTTGGTGACCACCTGGCCTATTCGGCCAACTTCCAGCCCACGCTCATTGGCCCGCTGATCATCGGCAAACTTGCCGGCGGCCTGCTGGGCATGCTCCTGGCCTACTGGCTGGCAGTGCCTAAAGCTGAGGAACTGGGCCGCCAGGAGCAACAGGCGGGGCTGTTGCCGGTCAGCGCACCGTTGCACTGACGGGGCCAGGCATCGTTCAATGCCGTCCGGCGCGTGCCGCAGGGCGGCATGCGTGCCCCTCTTTCCACCCGCACAGGCCGCAGCCATGAACAGCGACCACGCCAACCGCCTGGCCACGGTGATTCGCAGCATCGGCAGCGACGCACTGGGCCCGGCCATCGACACTGCGCTCAAGGGCGTGGTCGATTACGACATGAGCTGCGCTTACCTGTTTCGCTTCAACCAGCCGGCGCTGTTGGTGCACGATGGCTACAACCAGCGGGTGACCGAGCGTACGCTCAAGGCGTATCTGCGCGGGGGCTATTTGCTCGACCCGTTCTACGTCGCTTGCACCAACAATCACCCCACGGGGCTGTGGCGCATGAGCGAGCTGGCGCCGGACAGCTTCTTCGCCTCGGGCTTTTCCATCTCGCCCGACATCCACCCCTGTGTCTCGTCGCACCACGGCAGCTTGATCGAAGAAATCGGCTTCATCGTCCCTGTGCGCCCACGCACGGCGCTGGTGTTTTCCTTGATGCGCGGCTTGCACAAGGGGGCGTTCGAAACCGATGAAACCCAACGCCTCGCTGCGCTGACGCCGCTGATCGATGCCATTTTCAGCCAGCACCTGCACCTTGCTCATGCCGAAGACTTGGCCGACCCGCAGGACTCGGACAGCCAGTTGGAAGACGCCTTCGTCGATATCCTCCAGGGCCAGTTGACCGAAACCCAGCGGCATGTGGCCAAGCTGATTTTGCAGGGGCACAGCAGCCAGTCGATCTCGCGGGCGCTGGGGATTTCGGCAGGGACGGTCAAGGTGCACCGGCACAACATCTGGCAGCGGTTGGGGATTGCCGGGAATGCGGAGTTGTTTCGGTTGTTTATTGGCTATCTCACCAAGCAGCAATGATCTGAAGGCTATGGCCTGTAATGGATCTGTGCGGCTTTTCTATCTCGGCTGTAATCCCTTTCCGAAACTGGCGTTTAACCTCCTGGCCCCATTGATGCGCGAGTGACCTCGTCCTAGTCTCGCGATGAAAGAGGAGGTATCGTATGTACATCTGTAAATACAGGGCGCCCCATGATATTTGAGTGGGACGCAACGAAAAATCAAACCAATATCCGAAAGCACGGCATCGATTTCGCTGATGTTCCCGACATGTCCAACCATCCCATGTTGACCCGACGGGACGACAGCGCACAATACGCTGAGGAGCGCTGGGTAAGCTTGGGATGGCTCAATGCCTTGCTTGGGGTAGTCGTGTACACGGAGAGGCAGGGTGAGGTAATCCGCATCATTTCCGCACGTAAAGCCACCAGATGGGAGGCCAAGCACTATGACCAAAGCATCGAAAACTGATTGGAGCCGCCTGGCTCAAATGGACGATAAAGATATTGATACCTCGGATATCCCCGAGTTGGACCAGGCTTTCTTCCAGCAGGCTGAACTGCGTGTCCCGGCGAAGCAGGCAGTAACCATTCGCCTGGACGCTGATGTCCTCACCTGGTTCAAGGATCAGGGGGCGGGTTATCAGACGCGGATTAATCAGTTGCTGCGCCAGTACATGCAAGCCCAGCAGCGCCAGCGCTGAGATCTTTTGGAACGCACCAGACCCGCGACCGGTCCCAAGCTGTGTACCCCATGCGTCCACAGCAAGAGGCCATAGCCATGAGCATTACCTACGACTGGGACCTGATCGAGCGCTTGCTGCACGAAGTGCAGAACGGCGCCGGTCACAGCTTCACACCACGCCCCTATGCCGAGCAGCACGCTGCGGCTCTGGCCGCCGAGGGCCAGCCGGTGGGGGATGTGGACCATCTGAAAACCCGTGCCTGCGAGTACGAGAAGCTGCTATTCGAGCGCGGCTTCGTCGAGAGCCGGCCGCCAGAGGATGGCGGCAATGGAGAGAACTTCGTGCTCACCGAGCGCGGGTCGCGGCTGTTGAGCCTGATCGACAGCAGCATCCCGGGCTTCGAGCACCCGCGCCAGGTACTGGATGACCAGGAAGATGCGCTGGACGAAACCACCTTCGAGCACGTGTCTGCAAAAGCGCAGATCGCTTGAGGTCGTTTTGAGGCTGGCAAGGTCGGCCAAGGAAACCCGATAATCGGTGTTCTTTGAAAACTGCCGAGCCTTGCCCATGCCATCGATCACTCAGGAGGGCCGCCTATGAGCGCGGCCCGCAAGAGCCCCGACGCCTTTGCCTTTCAGGTCATGCTGGGGCTGTGCCTGATCTGGGGTTGCCAACAGGTACTGATCAAGTCTGCGGCGGTTGATATTGCACCGGTGATGCAGGCAGCACTGCGTAACGGCCTTGCGGCCGTGCTGGTCGGCTTGATGATCTGCTGGCGCGGTGGCTGGGGGCAGGTGGGGAGCACCTGGCGTGGCGGGTTGCTTGCCGGCGGTTTGTTTGGCCTGGAGTTCCTGTTCATCGCCGAGGGGCTGAAGCTGACATCGGCGGCGCACATGTCTGTGTTCCTCTATACCGCGCCGGTGTTCACGGCACTTGGGCTACATTTCATGCTGCCCAGCGAGCGGCTGCGCCTGCTGCAGTGGCTGGGCATTCTGTTGGCGTTCGGCGGAATTGCTACTGCGTTTGCCGGGGGCGTGTCGTTCGAAGAGATGGACGGGCGCATGCTGCTTGGCGATGCCTTCGGTGTGCTGGCCGGTTTGGCTTGGGGTGCGACCACCGTGGTGGTACGGGGTTCGCGCTTGTCCGAGGCACCTGCGACGTTGACCCTGTTCTACCAACTGGCAGTAGGTTTTGTCGGGTTAGTGCTGATCGCCCTGCTCAGCGGGCAGATCGACAAGGTCTCGTGGACGCCCTTGGCGGTCGGCAGCGTGCTGTTCCAGGGCATTGTGGTGTCGTTTGTCAGCTACCTGACGTGGTTCTGGTTGCTGCGTAAGTACTTGGCCTCGAATTTGGCGGTGTTTTCCTTCATTACCCCATTATTTGGGGTGACGTTTGGCGTGCTCTTGCTGGATGAACCGCTGAGTGTGAATTTTGTGCTTGGGGCCGTAATGGTTTTGCTCGGCGTGGTGCTGGTCAGTGCCGAGCCTTGGGTGAAGCAGCAATTGCGAAGGGTTGTGGGATAGGGGTTGCTGTTAATGGCCCTTCGCCGGCAAGCCGGCTCCCACAGGTACCCCACTAAACCTGAGGGCAGCGGGGCATCCGTGGGAGCCGGCTTGCCGGCGATAGGGCCGGTATTGATCAACCTTGATCCATCACGCAACCCGCCCTGCAATTTGGCAGTTCTGGTTGTTGCGTGTGCCGTTAAGAACCAATACCCCCGCCAGCCCCAACCCAGCCGCCGCCATTACCAGTGCCGGCTGCAGGCTCCCGCTGTAATGGTTGCTCAACGCCGCCAGCAACGGCCCGCTCAATTGCCCCAGCGCAAAGCACGCAGTCAGCAGCCCGGCATTGCGTTGCGTCGCATGCGGTGCCAGCTCCCGCGAGCGTTGCATCACCAACTGCATGCATGCCAGGAACGGCGTACCGCAGAGCACTACGCCCAAGGCGAGGCCAAGGCCACCACCCATCAGGCAGGCCAGTACGCCAAGGCCTTGCAGCCACAAGGTCGCGGTCAGCCAGGCCGAAGTGCGGCCGGCGCGTCGCACACTCACCAGCACCACGCCTAACGCCGCCGCCACACCAAACGCTGGCCAGAACAGGTCGGCCATCCAGTTGTCCTGGAACTGTTGGTTGGCCATTTGCGACAGGAACGTGGCCGGCAGGATGTAACCCACGCCATACAAGGCATACACCAGGCCAAGGCGGCCAATGCCAACGCTGCGCGTCGCCCCTTGCTGCGCCGTGCTCGGTACCACGGCGGGTGCCTGAGCGCGAGGCAGCCAAGGGCACACCGCCAGTAGCATGACCAGCGCGGCAACGGCATACAGCAGCCACAACGCTGCCGAGCTCAGCCCCAGCAAGTGAGCGACCAGCGCCAGCAGGCCGGTGACGGCGATGCCCAGGCCGGGCCCGGCGAACACCAGGGCGCCCAGGCGCGGACGGCTGTTGGCGTTGGCCAGTTGCTGGCTGAGGCTGGTGATCATCACCAGCACCCAGGCACTGGCAACACCCGTGCCGAAGCGCAGCAGCAGGTGGCTCCAGAACCCGTCCGCAGCCCAGGACGCCAGGGTCAGCACTACACAGAGCCACAGGCCGCCATGCAGGCGCAGCCTGACCTGGGCTGGCGTGCGGGCGAACATGGCGTCTGCCGCGCCAATGAAATAGCCCAGGTAGTTGGCCGCCGCGACCAGGCCTGCGGCGGTCAGGTCGAACTGGCCTTCGGCGATCAGTTGCGGCAGTTGCGGGGTGAGAGCGAAGCGGCCGATGCCCATGGCCATCATCAGGGCTACGGCGCTGGCCAGCAGTTGTACGAACGGCGACATGAGGACACTCCTGCGCGGATGTAAATGATGGATGGCAGGTTAGGGCGCTTTTGTTTTCAATAAAATTGAATAATGATGATCAAGTTGTTCTGTTTTGGAGAATGTCATGGAGTTCAGCCAGCTGCGCATCTTCCAGGCGGTCGCAGAGGAAGGTTCCATCACGCGCGCCGCCGAGCGCCTGCACCGGGTGCCGTCGAACCTGTCCACACGCTTGCGCCAGCTTGAAGAGCAACTGGGCGTAGAGCTTTTCTTGCGTGAACGCCAGCGCCTGCAGTTGTCCCCCGCTGGCAAGGTGCTGCTGGATTACGCCAACCGCCTGGCGGCGCTGCGTGACGAAGCCATGGCGGCGGTACAGGGTGGGCAGCCGGCCGGCGACTTCGTCCTGGGCACCATGTACAGCACGGCGGCCATTCACCTGCCAGCGCTGTTGGCGCGCTACCATCAGGCCTATCCGGCCGTTAACTTGCAGGTGCAGGCTGCCCCCAGTGGCGAGTTGCTCGAGGGGTTGCTCAGCCACCGCCTGGACGCCGCACTGGTGGACGGGCCTCCGAGCCTGGCGGGGCTCGATGGCGTGCCCTTTTGCGAAGAAGAACTGGTACTGATCACCAGCCCTGAACACCCAACAGTGCACAGCGCCAGGGATGTCGCGGGCAAGGCGGTGTTCACCTTCCGCCAGGGCTGCTCCTACCGGATGCGCCTGGAGGCCTGGTATGCCCATGCACATACGCCCACGGGGCGGGTAATGGAGATCGAGTCTTACCAGAGCATGCTGGCTTGTGTGATAGCCGGTGCGGGCGTCGCTTTGATGGCGCAATCTATGCTCGACAGCCTGCCGGGGCGTGACCGCGTTCAGGTCCATCGCCTGCAGGCGCCGTTCGATCAGGCGGTGACCTGGCTGATGTGGCGGCAGGGGATGCGAGGGGCGAATTTGCAGGCGTGGGTCGATTTGCAACAAAGCGAAACGATTAGCCAGCCGTCGGAATCCACCGTTTCCGCTTGATCCGCGTCAAACTTGCCCCTATCTGTAAGTATAAGGGCATGCGTAATACAGGACATCGGACTATGATCTGTATGAAACATCGCAGGATTGATTGACCGAGAGGCTGACCCGTCAAGGGGGCACTATGAAAAACCAAATGTTCAACTGGCTCCACGACTTGGCTGTCGCCCTGGGGCTGATACCACCACCCTTGCAGCCGGTGCCGATCCCGACTGATGAAGAGCAGCGCAGGCGCCAGGCGCGTCGTCGCTGAAACCGACAAGGCCGCGATATCAGTGATGATGGCGCGGCTTTTTTGTTGATCTTTTTCGGGGCATGCCTTGAATCTGCGGGCGCCCTTGAGATTGAGCGCTGCCCGCGCGGCACTCGAGCTCAAGGGCGCTGCTTAAAGCCTGTGGCACTTCAAGCAAGCGTAACCGCACCCACCGGTTTGCGCGACAGCAGGCTGACCAGCACGAAGCTCACCAGGCCAACCGCCAGGCTGTAGTAGATCGGCGTATTGGCGTCCAGCCCATCCTTGAACATGAACAACAGTGCCGTGGCAAAGCCTAGCGACATGCTGGCGATGGCCCCTGCAGTGGTCGCACGTTTCCAGAAGATTGCCCCGATCAGCGGGATCAGCATTCCGCCGACCAGCAGGTTGTAGGCCAGCGTCAGTGCGCTGATCACATCGTTCACCGCCAGGGCGATGCCCAGCACCACCAAACCGGTGAGCAGGGTGAACAGGCGGCTGACACCCAGGCTCGACTGCTTGCCGCCACGCAGTTTTGGCAACAGGTCTTCGGTAATGGTGGTCGAGGCAGCCAGCAGGCCGGCACTGGCGGTCGACATCATCGCTGCCAGGGCAGCGGCCATCAGCAGGCCACGGATACCATCAGGCAACTGGCTCTTGATCATCTCGGCGAACGCGTTGTTCGGGTTGGCCAAGTCCGGCATCAGCACATGCGCGGCCATGCCGATCAGGGCGCAGGCCAGGCCATATAGCACGCAGTACAGGCCTGCAGTCGTACCGGCACGTTGGCAGACCTTCTCGTCACGGGCGGTGAACACCCGCTGCCAGATGTCCTGACCGATCAGGATGCCGAAGAAGTAGATCAGGAAGTAGGTGATGATGGTGTCCCAGCCGATGGTGGTCCAGGCGAAGCTGGCCGCCGGCAGCTTGGCTACCAGGGTGTCCCAGCCACCGGCGTTGTACAGGCACACCGGCAGCAGGATGAACATCAGGCCCACGGTCTTGATCACGAACTGGACGATGTCGGTCAGGGTCAAAGACCACATGCCGCCGATGGTCGAATAGACCACCACCACGCCGCCGCCGAGCAGCAGCGACATCCAGAACGGCAAGTCCAGCAACACCTGCAGGACAGTCGCCATGGCCAGGGTCGAGGTGACGCCGATCATCAGCGCATACGCCAGCATGATTGCCGCACTGGCCTGGCGCGCCATGGGGTTGTAGCGACGCTCCAGCACCTGGGTCACGGTGAAGATCTTCAGGCGCAGCAGCGGTTTGGCGAGGAACAGGTTGAGGGCGATGATGCCCAGGCCCAGGGCTGCGCACAGCCAGAAGCCGGAGATGCCATGCACATAGCCAAGGCGTACGGTGCCTACGGTGGAGGCGCCGCCGAGCACGGTGGTGGCCATGGTACCCATGTACAAGGTCGGGCCCAGGTTGCGCCCTGCCACCAGGTAGTCTTCGTGGGTTTTTGCGCGCCGCATGCCATACCAGCCCAGCCCGAGCATACCGGCGGTATAGATCATTACAACAATGATGTCCAAGGCCATTGGGGGTCTCCCGATTATCTTTATTATGGCGAGATCGACCGCTCAGGCGGGTTCACGGCGCCTGGCGGTCTTGTCTTGTGTTGGCGGGCCTCTGTGGCCCTCCCTCATGGCTCCTGCCGGGGTGCAGCAAGTTTCAGCGGCGCACGACGCCCGGCAGCACGCAGAGCATTTCGAACAGCAGGTTGGCACCGAGCAGCGAGGTGTTGCCGGTGGTGTCGTAAGGCGGGGAGACTTCGACAAGGTCACAGCCGATCAGGTCCAGGCCGTGGCAGCCGCGAATGATCTCCATCGCCTGGATGGTGGTCAAGCCGCCGATTTCCGGGGTGCCGGTGCCCGGGGCCCAAGCCGGGTCGATACCGTCGATGTCGAACGACAGGTACACCGGGCCGCCGCCGACTTTTTCGCGCACTTCGGCCATCAGCGGTTCCAGCGATTTGTGCCAGCACTCTTCGGCCTGCACCACACGAAAGCCCTGGCGGCGGCTCCAGTTGAAGTCGTCGGCGGTGTAGCCCTGGGCGCGCAGGCCGATCTGGACCACGCGGTCGCAATCGAGCAGGCCCTCTTCTACCGCGCGGCGGAAGGTGGTGCCGTGGGCGATTTTTTCGCCGAACATGTGATCGTTGACGTCGGCGTGGGCGTCGATGTGCACCAGGCCGATCTTGCCGTGTTTCTTGTGCAGGGCGCGCAGGATCGGCAGGGTGATGGTGTGGTCGCCACCCAGCGTCATCGGGATGACATTGTGCTCGACGATCTCGTCGTAGGCTTCTTCGATGATGCGCACGGCGTCGAGCAGGTTGAAGGTATTGATCGCCACGTCACCGATGTCGGCCACCGACAGCGAGTCGAACGGGGCGGCACCGGTGGCCATGTTGTACGGGCGGATCATCACCGATTCGGCGCGGATCTGCCGTGGGCCGAAGCGGGTGCCGGAGCGCAGTGAGGTGCCGATGTCCAGCGGCACGCCGATGAACGCGGCGTCCAGACCTTCGGCGCTTTGCAGGTGGGGGAGACGGAGCATGGTGGCGATGCCGCCGAAACGCGGCATTTCGTTGCCGCCCAGTGGTTGATGGAGAACTTTGTCCACGGTGGGCCTCATCAGTCGGTCGATTGTTTTGTTTGTTCGAACCTGTGCCGCCGCGCGCCTTGAAATGTGGTTATGCCGGCGGGCAGGGACATTTCGGCCAAGTCTGCTCAAGGTAGTGCGTGGGAAAAATCGCTACCGGCAAATACTTACTTCAGGAATTTCTGAACTAAATGCCACCGCAGCGGTTAGACTGCGCGCAAATGACACCGCGGAACCGTTGCACCATGGCCTCGACCTTGCCCGACCTGAAACTGCTGCGCATCTTTGTCAGCGTGGTGCGCCACCAAGGCTTCGCCAATGCCCAGCGCGATCTCAACCTGTCGACCTCGGCCATCAGTACCTACATGAGCCAGCTCGAAGGTGCCCTGGGCATCGTGCTGTGCCACCGCGGGCGTGGCGGTTTCAGCCTGACCAGCAAGGGCGAGCTGTTCCATCAGGAGACCTTGCGCCTGCTGGCAGAGCTCGATGGCTTCGAGCAATACGCCGCAGCGCTCAAGGGTGAGCTGCGCGGTACGCTCAACCTCGGGGTGATTGACTCGACCGTGGGCGACCGCGCGCTGCCTTTGGCTGAAGCGATCGGAGCCTACAGCCAGGAGCACCCCGCAGTGCACCTGCACCTTTCGGTATCCAGCCCCTATGAGCTGCAGCTTGGCGTGCAGGACAACCGCCTGGACCTGGCTATCGGGGCGTTCTCCTCGCGCATGAGTGGCCTGGTTTACCAGCCGCTGTACCGCGAGCAGCATTGGTTGTACTGCAGCAGTCGCCACCCTTTGTTCGCCGAGCGGCGTATCCCCGAACCGGTGGTGACCCAGCAGCGCATGGTCGGGCGCGGTTACTGGAGCCAGGCGGAGTTGGCCCGGCATGGCTTCAAACACAGCGCGGCGACCGTCGAAAGCATGGAGGCGCAGCTCATTCTGATCCTGTCAGGTGCCTATATCGGCTACCTGCCCGAGCACTATGCCCAGGCCTGGGTCGACAAGGGCGACCTGCGCGTATTGTCTCCGGCCACTTTCGGCTATCAGGCGCCATTTTCGCTGATCATCCGCCGCGGGCGCAGCCGTGAACCCTTGATTCAGACCTTCCGCGACCTGCTCAAAAGCCAGCTCAATGTTGGCTGATGAACAGGAGGTTTTGGTCATTCCGTCGGGATGAATAAATTTCCTACAAACCTGACTACTACGCTGATGGCGTTCTGCTAAACCTCTACTTGCTTTGATGATTTTCCCCTTCATCTACACAAGCAAGGACCGCCCAGATGCGCATGAATTTGCCCGTCACTGAGCATGAAAGAACGTTTTCCAGCGACCAGCGGCTGATCTCTACCACCGACCTGAACAGCCGCATCACCTACTGCAACGACGCGTTCGTGGCCATCAGCGGGTTCACCTACGACGAGCTGGTGGGCCAGACCCACAACCTGGTGCGTCACCCCGACATGCCACCGGCGGTTTTCGGGCATATGTGGGACACCATCAAACAAGGCAAACCCTGGATGGGCGTGGTGAAGAATCGCGCCAAGAACGGTGACTTCTACTGGGTGAGTGCTTATGTCACCGCCATTTATGAAAACGGCCGCATCAGCGGCTACGAGTCGGTGCGTTCGGTGCCCAGCCGTGAGCAGATCCGCCGCGCAGAACGGCTGTATGCGCGTCTGCGCGCCGGTCGCCCGGCTGTACCCTGGGCCGCGCGGCTGGGGCGTGGCGTTGGCGATGGCTGGCCGCTGATCGGCGCAGGCCTGTTGTCGGCCGCCGGCTACCTCTGGTTACCGCCCTATGCAGCGCTGGGCGTGCTGATGGCCAGTATGCTGTTGGCCTGGTACCTGATTGAACAACGGCATAACCAGGCGATCCGCCGCACACTGGCCGAACATCCCAAGGCCTTCACCAGCCCGCTGGTAGCGCTGACGTACAGTGACAATCCGGGCCTGCACGGTCAGCTCGACCTGGCGATCATCAGCGAGGAAGCAAGGCTGCAAACTGCCCTGACACGCCTGGTGGACGCCGGCGTCGGCGTGAAGTCGCGGGCAGCCCAGTCAGCCGACCTGTCCGATGCCCAGGCGCAGATGCTCGATCGCCAGCGCAGTGAGACCGATCAGTCGGCCACCGCCATTGCGCAGATGGCGGCGACCATTCAGGAAGTGACGCATAACGTGCAAAGCACCGCGCATGCTGCGGGCGATGCCGATCAGTTGGCGCAGCAGGGCAGCGAACTGGCCCAGCAGAGCCTCAAGGCGATGGGCAGCATGAGTGAGGCGGTCAGCGACATCGGCCAGGCGGTCAATGCCTTGGCTCAGCAGACCCAGTCGATCGGCAGTGTGGTCGACACCATCACCTCGATTGCCGAACAGACCAATTTGCTGGCGCTCAATGCCGCGATCGAGGCGGCGCGGGCGGGTGAGCAGGGCAGGGGCTTTGCTGTGGTGGCCGATGAGGTGCGCTCGCTGGCGCAGCGCACGCGCACCTCGACCGAGGAGATCCACCAGATCATTGCCTCCCTGCGCGTTGGCGCCGAGCGGGCGGTAAGCACGGCCAGCCGCGGTGAGCAGATCTCGCGGGACAGCGTGCACAGTGTCGAGGCGGTGCAGTCGGCGCTGGCCGGGATTGCCCAGGCGGTCAGCCGCATCACCGGCATGAGCCAGCAGATGGCGACGGCGTCGGAGCAGCAGAGCCACGTGGCCGAAGACATCAACCAGCAGATCGTGCGCATCGCCCAGCTGTGTGACCAGACGGCAGGGCAGGCCAAGCAGGGGGCTGAAATCAGCCAGGACCTGGAGCGGATGGCCGAGTATCTGCACAGCCTGGCGGAGCGCTTCAACCGCTGATTTACCGCCTCTCCCACAAGGATGTGGGGCTTTTCCTCAGGGCTGTGGCACACTGCGCCCGGTAAGGAGAAGCCGATGTCCAGACCCCGCTGCGAGCGCTGCCTGCGCCCGCTCGATCACTGCCTTTGCCCACTGATCCCCTCGCTCGACAGCCGCACCCGCGTGGTCCTGCTGCAGCACCCCAGTGAAACCTCGCACGCCCTGAATACCGCACGCCTGGCTGCCCTTGGCCTGGTCAATGCCGAGTTGCGCGTCGGCGAGGTGTTTGAAGACCTGGGTGATTTGCTGGATGCACCTGAGTATCGGCCGGTGCTGTTGTTCCCAGGTGAGCAGGCCCAAGTGCTTGCAGCCTACGGCGATACAGACGACAGGTCACTGATGCTGATAGTCCCCGATGGCACCTGGCGCAAGGCTCGCAAGCTTTTGTACCTCAATCCGCTGCTCGAAGCGTTGCCCAGGGTGACGCTGGCGCAGGTGGCGCCCTCGCGCTACCGTGTACGCAAGGCGCCGGAGCCGGGAGCGGTGTCGACCATAGAGGCCGTGGTGCAGGCATTGAATGTGCTGGAGCAGCCGGCCTGTTTCGATGAGTTGCTGCGCCCGTTCGAAGTGTTGATCGAGGGGCAGATCAGGGCTATGGGGCCTGAGACGTTCCAAAGAAATCACGGTGAAGGCTGACACCTGCACTGTCAGTGCCGTTCTCTCCACACGATTGCAGGCGCTTCGTGTGCGCCCGCAGCCTCGTGCCATGGCGGCTGTGCGTGGGAGGCCTTCGGGTCTGCCGGGTTCCAAGTTCCCGGTTCGCCAACCTGCGTACAGCTGCCACCCTCGCGAATAACCCCGCGAACGGGCCCTGGCAAACCGTTCACCGCTCCCGCAACGCCTCGGTCCGTGCCTTGAGCACCGGCTTGAGCAGATAATCCAGCACACTCTTCTGCCCGGTGATGATATCTACCGTGGCGACCATCCCGGGGATGATCAGCAGCGGTTTGTTATCGCCTCCCAGGTGGTTCTTCTCGGTGCGCACCTGAATCAGGTAAAACGCATTGCCCTTGTCATCGGTCACGGTATCGGCACTGATCAACTCAAGCTTGGCCTTCATGCCGCCATAAATGGTGTAGTCATACGCGCTGAACTTCACCATCGCCGGCTGCCCCGGGTGCAGGAATGCCACGTCCTGTGGCCGCACCTTGGCCTCGATCAGCAGGTTGTCCTCGATCGGCACGATCTCCACCAGGTCGCTGCCCGGCTGCACCACGCCGCCAATTGTGTTGACTTTGAGCATCTTGACGATGCCATGCACCGGCGAAACCACGGTAGTGCGGTTGACCCGGTCGTCGATGGCGATGCTGGTGGCGGTGATCTTCGACAGCTCCGTGCGTTTGTCGTTGAGCTCCTTGGCGGCCTCGGAGCGGAAGCTGGCATCCGATTCCTGGATCTTGCTCCTGATCTCGGCCACGGCTGCCTCGGCGCGGGGGATGGCCAGGCTGGTGGCGTTGAGCTGGCCGCGAGCTTCCACGGTACGTTGCTTGAGGCGCAGGATTTCTACCGGTGAAATGGCACCCTTGCTCACCAGCGGCGCGGACATGTTTAGTTCCTGCTGCAGCAGGCCTACCGCCGAGCGGTACTGTTCGACCTTGGAACGGAACTCGGCCAGCTCTTGGGTTTTCTGTCGCAACTGCTCGTTGAGGGTCTGCTTTTCACTGGCCAGGCGGCGCTGGCGCGAGTCGTACAGCGACAGTTCGTCCTCGGCTACCTGGGGCGCCTTGGCGCGGACCTCCTCGGACAGCACAAAGGGCCGTCCTTCGGCTTCGGCGGACAGCCGCTCGACCTGTGCGGTCAGGGCATAGCGGTCGGCCTCGCTTTCACCTTTGTTGGACTTGAACCGCGTGTCGTCCAGGCGCAGCAGGGTGGCGCCTTTGTCCACCATCTGGCCTTCGCGCACGAAAATCTCGGTGACGATGCCGCCCTCCAGGTTCTGCACCACCTGCACCTTGCTCGAAGGGATCGCCTTGCCTTCGCCGACAGTCACCTCGTCGAGCACCGCCAGGCTTGCCCAGATCACTGCCGCCAGCAGTAGCGCCGCTGCCAGCCACACGGTCAGGCGTGACAGGCGCGGGGAGTCTTGCAGGGTGGCGCTGGCCAGTTCTGGCATGTAGTCGTGTTCGGTGCGCTTGTCAGCGCTGCTGTGGGTACTGCGCACGCTGTGGCCGATGGGCATGGAAACCTCCTAGAGAGCTGCGCCAATACGGCCCTTGCGCAGGGCATCGATAACCGCATCCTTTGGCCCGTCGGCGACGATCTTGCCGTTGTCCAGCACCAGCAGCCGGTCCACCAGGCTCAGCATCGAGGTGCGGTGGGTGACCAGCAGCAGGGTCTTGCCGGGCACCCAGTTCAGCAGTCGCTGGCGCAGTTGCTCTTCGCTGCTGTTGTCCATGTGGCTGGTAGGTTCGTCGAGGATCAGGATGGGCGGCTCCAGCAACAGCGCGCGGGCCAGCAGCACGGCCTGGCGCTGCCCGCCGGAAAGCAATTGGCCGCGTTCGCCCACCGGGCGGTCGAAACCCTGCGGGTGCTGGCGGGCCAGCTCGCTGACGCCGGTCAGTTCGGCCACTTCGAGCATGCGTGCATCGCTTACGTGGCGGGCACCGAGGGTCAGGTTGTCACGCAGGCTGCCGGCCAGCAGCGGCAGGTCATGGGCGACGTAGCCAAGCTGGCTGCGCAGGTCGGCGATGTCCAGTTGGCGCAGGTCGAGGTTGTCCAGCAATACCTGGCCTTCTTCCGGGTGATGAAAGCCCATCAGCAGGCGGCCCAGGGTGCTTTTGCCCGAGCCGCTGCGGCCGATGATGCCAATCCGCTCACCCGGCTTTATGGCCACGTTCACATCCTGCAGTGCCGGGCTGGTCTGTTCCGGGTAGCGGAAGCTGACATGGCTGAGGGTCAGGCCGCCCTTGAGGGTAGTGTGCTCCAGGGCTTGCTGTTCGGCCTGGCGTTCTTGCGGCAGGGCCATCAGGGCATCGGTGCTGCGCATCGTCAGTTGCGCTTGCTGATAGCGGGTGATCAGCCCTGCAATCTGGCCGAGCGGTGCCAAAACCCGGCTACCGAGCATGTAACTGGCTACCAGAGCGCCGACACTGAGGTTGCCAGCGATGATGCTGTATACCCCGGCGACGATGGTGGCCATGCCGCAGAATTGCTGGATGAACAGCGTGCCGTTGCTGGCCAGCGACGACAGGTTGCGGGCGTGGGCGTCGAGGCGGGCCATGGCGCCATTGGTGTGTTCCCACTGGTACTGGCGCTCGCTCTCGGCACCGCAGGCCTTGAGGGTTTCCAGGCCACCGAGGGTTTCGATCAGCAATGCCTGGCGTACCGCACCGAGGCTGAGGCTTTTTTGCACGGTGTCGCGCAGGCGTGCCTGGATGAACAGGGCAAAGCCCACCGCCAGCGGGAAGGCGATCAGCGGGATCAGTACCAGCCAGCCGCCCAGCAGGCCGATCACCAGTAGCATGAGGGCGACGAAGGGCAGGTCGATGATGCTGGTCAGGGTAACTGCGGTAAGGAATTCGCGCAGGCCCTGGAAGTCGTGGATGCTCTGGGCGAAGCCGCCGATGCTGGCAGGTTTGGCTTTCATGGCCATGCCGGTGATGCGTTCGAACAGAGCGGCGGAGAGGATCAGGTCGGTCTTCTTGCCTGCCTGGTCCAGCAGGTGGGCGCGGACCATGCGCAGCACCAGCTCGAAGGCGGTGCCTATGAACAGGCCGGCGACCAGTACCCACAAGGTTGAAAGTGCCTGGTTGGGTACCACGCGATCATAGGTCTGCATCACGAACAGCGGCACCATCAGGCCCAGCAGGTTGATCAGCAGGCTGGCCAGCAAAGCATCGCCGTACAGCCAGCGGGAATGGCGCAAGGTATCGCGGAACCAGGCCTCGACCCGCGGCAGCAGCGGCGAGCGGACTTCCTCCAGGGTATGACGGGGTCGTGCGAACAGGGCGTGACCTGCGTAGGCCTGTTCCAGCGCCTCGCGCGCTACCCATTGTTCGCCGCCCTCAGCCTCGCAGGGCAGGATCAGCGCCTGGCCATCTTCGCTCCAGCGCTGCAGCACCGCGCTGCGGCCGTCTTTGAGCAACAGCAGCACCGGCAGGTTGAGCGGCGAAATGGTCGCCAGCTCACGCTGCAGCACACGCCCTTGCAAGCCGGCACGCGCGGCAGCGCGTGGCAGCAAATCCGCCCCCAGGCGTTGTTGAAACAGTGGCAGCCCACTGCTCAGGCTGGCGCGGCTGGCCGGCCGACCGTGCAGGCGGCACAGAATCAGCAGGCCATCGAGCAGGGGGTCATCGACATCGGGGCGCGGTTGTGCGCTTTGCATACTGGTCACGATGAACTACTCCCGCCACGGTGTAAGGGGGTGAGGCGCGGTGCTGCGTGCCAGTTGGGTGCGACTGGCTCAACGCATGTCGGGCAACCTGGCCTCGGTGCGTACGTCGTTGTTGGCGATGGCCTCTGGCGGCAGTGAAATACGCTGTTTGCTCAGCAGCTCACCCATGGTCGCCAGCACGCGATACATCGAATACTCCTCGGTGTAACGCACCTCGGTGTAACGGCGGTTGGCGTTGTACAGCTCATTCTCGCTGTCCAGCACATCGAGCAGGGTGCGTTGGCCCAGGCCGAACTGGTCCTGATAGGCGGCGCGCACACGTTGCGTCGTTTCTGCGTACTCACGGGCGGTAGGGGTCTGTTTACGGGCGTTGTTCATCGCGTTCCAGGCCAGGCTGAGGTTTTCGGTCAGCTCGCGCAGCGCGTTGTTGCGGATGTCCAGTGCCTGGTTGATCTTGTGCGCGTCGGACTGCAGGCGGGCTTTGTCGCTGCCGCCGCGGAACAGGTTGTAGCTGAGTTCGACGCCGGCCTGCCAGTCGTTGTTGCTGTGGCCTTTTTCGCCACCGAGGTTGTTGTTGGCGCCGGTGGCCAGCACCGCGTCCAGGCGTGGGTAGAAGGGCGACTTGGCCACTTCGTACTGCTGCTCGGCGGCATTGACGTCGGCCTGTGCAGATTTCAGGTAGGGATTGTTCTGGCGCATGCCTTCGCGCGCCTCGTCCAGAGTGCCCGGCATTTCCACCTTGACCGATTGCGGGCCTTCCAGCTCATCCGGCAGGCGGCCGACCACGCTGTAGAAGTTGGCCTCGGCATCGGCCAGGTCGACCTCGGCGGTGTCCAGATTGTTTTCCGCCAGAGCCCGGCGTGCGCGGGATTGGTCAAGGTCGGCGGTGCTGCCTACGCCCCGCTCGCTACGCAGGCCTATCTGATCGCTGACGCGCAGGTGCGCCTGCAGGTTGTTCTTTGCCAGGGTCACCAACTCTCGGCGTTTCAGCACTTCCAGGTACACCTCGATGGCTCGCAGGGCGACATCTTGGGCGACGGCCTGAGTGTAGTAGGCGCGGGAGGTGGCCACCGCCTCGGTACGGCCCACTTCGTTGGCTGTGTTGAAACCATCGAAGATCATTTGCCGAAGACGCAGTTCGGACTGGGTGTAGTTCAGGGTTTCCTTGTTGTGGTTGCGGGTACCGTCAGCGTTCAGGCCGCGGGTGTTGAGGTTGTCCGAGCGCTGTCTGCCGTACCCGGCTACCAGGTCGACGGTTGGATAGTACCCACCACGGGCAAATTTCACGTCCTCGTCGGCTGACAACCTGCTGTTACGGTTGGAGCTTATTTCCGGGTGGTAGTCCACAGCGCTCTGGACAGCCTCGGTGAGCGACATCGCCTGAACGTTGGCGCACGCCATGGCCAACAGAATTGCACTGGTGATGGGGTTGAACACGCGCATGGGGTACTTCTCCCTGATCTCAAAATGGCCCTGCTATTCGCCAAAAAAATGACGATTTTTATAGTTCAAACCGTTTCATGTTTGTAACAACAGAGCTAAGAACATTTAGCGCGCGAGCTAAGAAGATTTTTTCATAAGCCCTATGCGAAAAAAAACTTATGCGGTCTATCGAAACCAAGACATTGTTTCAATCAAGTGATTTCGGAAGCCGCTGTAGCCTGCGAGTTTCCTGCATCGCACTGAGTTCCAGATTTTTTATAGCTAAGGACGTGGGGTAGGTAGGTAAAAGCGGAATTTGGCGACAAAAATTTGGCATCAGATGGTGGCAAATTTACATTATGACTATCGCCAAATCAGTGACCTTCGAGCACGATTCTCATGGTTGAGACATTCGGACGCGAAGCCGTTGACCTCCATCTGCCATGTTGTTGGCTGTGTAGCCAATCGGTTAGGGAGGCGTGCGCTCATGGCTAAGTTAGTCGGTGTGGTCAGTAAGGTGATGGGGCAAGTATTCGCCGTTGGCAGCGATGGCAGCCGGCGTCCTCTGATCGAGGGCGACCGCCTATATGCGGGCGAGCAGTTGCAAACGGGGCTCGCAGGCGCCGTGGCTGTACGCTTGGATAATGGCGCCGAGCTGACACTCGGCCGCGACAGCAGCCTGGCGATGACCCAAGAGCTCCTGGCTAACCAGGCAGCCCCTGTACAGACTCAGGACGTTGCGCCGAGCGAGGCGCAATTGAGCGATGTCGAGCGTATTCAGCGGGCGATTGCCGCCGGCGACGACCCTAGTGTCAACACCGAAGCCCCTGCCGCGGGAAATGGCGGCAACGGCGCGCCAGGCGCACTGGGCGGTGGCCACAGTTTTGTGTTGCTTACCGAAGTGGCGGATCGGGTTGATCCGGTGGTTGGTTTTCCCACTGCCGGTTTCAATGGCATTCCTGAATTGGCGAACCGCTATGTGGGTGGCCTGGACGGCAGTGGGCGCGACTCCTTGGGGGCTGGCAACGGTGGCGATGGTGGCCTGCCGCCCAATCCACCCATCCCGCCGGTCGACGAAGACCGTCCGGTAGAGCTCTCCGGGTTGAATGTGAGCCCCGCCGAGCTGATTTTGGATGAGGCCAATCTGCCCCTGGGGTCGGCCAGCAACCCCGCAACTCTGACTCAGCAAGGCAGCTTTACCGTGCTGGCACCTGACGGGGTGTACAACCTCAGTGTGGGTGGCATCAACGTGGTGACGGCTGGTGTGGTGACCGGTGTTGGTCAATCGATCACCACGGGCCTGGGCAACACCCTGACCATTACCGGGTATAACCCTGCAACGGGCGTGGTGAGCTACAGCTACACCCTGACCGGTGCCGAGCAGCACGTCGAGGGCGCGGGCAACAACTCACAGAGCGAACACTTGCCGGTACTGGTCAGCGACAGCGACGGCGATGTTGCCCAAGGGTCGCTGGACGTGGTCCTGCGTGACGATGTACCCCAAGCCGTGGATGACAGCAATGCGGTTGCCGCTACCGAACAGCAAACCGAACTGACCGGGAATGTACTGGGCAATGACGTACAGGGCGCCGACCGTGTGCCCGGTGGCCCGGTAATCGCCGGGACCTTCACCGGTACTTACGGCACCTTGGTGCTGGCCGCAGACGGTTCCTATACCTACACGCTGAACACCAGCGACCCGGACTTCATGAGCCTGGGCGGCGGTGGCCAGGGCGTGGAGAGTTTCACCTACACGATCAAGGACGCCGACGGCGACACCAGCAGCGCGACACTGACGCTGAACGTGACCAACCTCAACGACCCGGTGACGCTGGATGGGCTCGGCGTGCAGGGCGGCGAGCTGACGGTATCTGAAAGCAACCTGCAGGACGGCAGCGCACCCGATGCCGGCGCCCTGACCCAGCAGGGCACCTTCAAGATCACCGCACCAGACGGTTTGCAGAGCCTGAGCGTGGGTGGCATCAGTGTGGTCAGTGGTGGTGTGGCGGCAGGCTTCCCGCAGTCGATCGTCACACCTGAAGGCAACACCCTGACCGTGACCGGGTATGACCCGGCGACGGGTGTGGTGAGCTACAGCTACACCTTGGTGGACAACGAAAACCACCCCGGCGGGGAGGGCAGCATCAGCGAAGTGTTCCAGGTGATCGCCAAGGATGTCGATGGCAGTACTGCGACCGGCAGCCTGGATGTGACCATCCGTGACGATGTGCCCCAAGCCGTGGATGACAGCAATGCGGTTGCCGCTACCGAACAGCAAACCGAACTGACCGGGAATGTACTGGGCAATGACGTGCAGGGCGCCGACCGTGTGCCCGGTGGCCCGGTAATCGCCGGGACCTTCACCGGTACTTACGGCACCTTGGTGCTGGCCGCAGACGGTTCCTATACCTACACGCTGAACACCAGCGACCCGGACTTCATGAGCCTGGGCGGCGGTGGCCAGGGCGTGGAGAGTTTCACCTACACGATCAAGGACGCCGACGGCGACACCAGCAGCGCGACACTGACGCTGAACGTGACCAACCTCAACGACCCGGTGACGCTGGATGGGCTCGGCGTGCAGGGCGGCGAGCTGACGGTATCTGAAAGCAACCTGCAGGACGGCAGCGCACCCGATGCCGGCGCCCTGACCCAACAGGGCACCTTCAAGATCACCGCGCCAGACGGTCTGCAGAGCCTGAGCGTGGGTGGCATCAGTGTGGTCAGTGGTGGTGTGGCGGCGGGCTTCCCGCAGTCGATCGTCACACCTGAAGGCAACACCCTGACCGTGACCGGGTATGACCCGGCGACGGGTGTGGTGAGCTACAGCTACACCTTGGTGGACAACGAAAACCACCCCGGCGGGGAGGGCAGCATCAGCGAAGTGTTCCAGGTGATCGCCAAGGATGTCGATGGCAGTACTGCGACCGGCAGCCTGGATGTGAACATCCGTGACGATGTGCCCCAAGCCGTGGATGACAGCAATGCGGTTGCCGCCACCGAACAGCAAACCGAACTGACCGGGAATGTACTGGGCAATGACGTGCAGGGCGCCGACCGTGTGCCCGGTGGCCCGGTAATCGCCGGGACCTTCACCGGTACTTACGGCACCTTGGTGCTGGCCGCAGACGGTTCCTACACCTACACCCTGAACACCAGCGACCCGGACTTCATGAGCCTGGGCGGCGGTGGCCAGGGCGTGGAGAGTTTCACCTACACGATCAAGGACGCCGACGGCGACACCAGCAGCGCGACACTGACGCTGAACGTGACCAACCTCAACGACCCGGTGACGCTGGATGGGCTCGGCGTGCAGGGCGGCGAGCTGACGGTATCTGAAAGCAACCTGCAGGACGGCAGCGCACCCGATGCCGGCGCCCTGACCCAACAGGGCACCTTCAAGATCACCGCACCAGACGGTTTGCAGAGCCTGAGCGTGGGTGGCATCAGTGTGGTCAGTGGTGGTGTGGCGGCAGGCTTCCCGCAATCGATCGTCACGCCTGAAGGCAATACCCTGACCGTGACCGGGTATGACCCGGCGACGGGTGTGGTGAGCTACAGCTACACCTTGGTGGACAATGAAAACCACCCCGGCGGGGAGGGCAGCATCAGCGAAGTGTTCCAGGTGATCGCCAAGGATGTCGATGGCAGTACTGCGACTGGCAGCCTGGACGTGAATATCGTCGACGATCTACCTCAGGCTGATGACGATCAGGCTACCGTGGCTAAAGGCGGTGTGGTGTATGGCAACGTGATGTACAACGACGTGGTTGGCGCTGACATCCGTGGCGACGGCCAATATGTGGTCGGTGTGCGCGCCGGTAGCGATACCTCCACGTCGGCTATCGGCCAGCTCAACACCCAGGTCAATGGCCAGTACGGCTACCTGACCATCGATGCCCAGGGCAACGCCGAGTACCACTCCAACCCCAATGTCACCTCACCACGGGATGCCGTCGATACCTTCGTCTATACCATTCGCGACGCCGATGGCGACGAAAGCACCACTACCATCACCATCAACGTGCACAATTCGTTGATGGCTTGCGAAGATCGTGACATCACTGTTCACGAGAAAGCACTGGACCTGCAAAAGGACGGTAACGACCTGGCCGCCGGCAATGTCACCGGGAGCGACCCGGGTTCGAGCCAGGAAACCACATCCGGCACATTGGTCGGTTCAGCCAGCGGCGGGGTAGGTGCGCTCACCTACGCACTGGTCGGAAATGCCGTAGGCCAATACGGCCAGATTCAGCTCAATGCTGATGGCTCCTACACCTATACGCTGACCTCGCCAGCGAACTCCCCGACCCATGCCAACGACGGCGCCAACACCGTAACCGAAACCTTCACCTACCAGGTCCAGGACTCACTGGGTAATTCGACCACCAGCACCATCGTCATAACCATCGTCGACGACGTGCCTACAGCCAACAGCGATTTCGTCAGCGTGGCCAAGGGCGATGTGGTGTACGGCAATGTGATGTACAACGACGTGGTGGGCGCTGACATCCGCAGCGACGGCCAGTATGTGGTCGGCGTGCGTGCCGGTAGCGATACCTCCACGTCGGCTATCGGCCAGCTCAACACCCAGGTCAACGGCCAGTACGGCTACCTGACCATCGATGCCCAAGGCAACGCCGAGTACCACTCCAACCCCAACGTCACCTCGCCGCGGGATGCCGTCGATACCTTCGTCTATACCATTCGCGACGCCGATGGCGACGAAAGCACCACGACCATAACCATCAATGTGCATAGTTCGTTGATGACCTGCGCGGACCACGACGTCACGGTCTACGAGAAAGCTCTGGACCTGCACAAGGACGGTGGCGACCTGGCCGCCGGCACTGTGACTGGCAGTGACCCAGCATCGCACCAGGAAACGGCCTCTGGCACCCTGGCCGGCTCGACCAGTGGCGGGGTCGGCGCACTGACCTACACCTTGGTCGGCAATGCTGTCGGCCAGTACGGTCAGATCCTGCTGAACGCTGATGGCTCCTACACCTACACCCTGACCTCGCCAGCGAACTCGCCGACCCATGCCAACGACGGCGCCAATACCGTGACTGAAACCTTCACCTACCAGGTGCAGGATTCTCAGGGTAATTCGACCACCAGCACGATCGTCATCAGCATCGTCGACGATGTACCGACGGCTAACGCCGATTTCGTCAGTGTCGCCAAAGGTGATGTGGTCAGCGGCAATGTCATGTACAACGATGTGGTCGGTGCCGACACCCTGAGCGATGGCAAGTACGTGGTAGGCGTGCGCGCTGGCAACGATACCTCAAGCTCTGCGCTCGGCCAGCTCGACAGTCAGGTGCATGGCCAGTACGGCTATCTGATCATCGATGCCCAAGGCAATGCCGAGTACCACTCCAATCCCGATGCCGTAGCGCCGCGGGATGCGCTGGATACTTTCGTCTACACCGTTCGTGATGCCGACGGCGACGAGAGCACCACGACCATCACCATCAATGTGCACAACCCT
Organism: Pseudomonas putida; assembly: GCF_016406145.1. Classification (NCBI taxonomy): domain Bacteria; kingdom Pseudomonadati; phylum Pseudomonadota; class Gammaproteobacteria; order Pseudomonadales; family Pseudomonadaceae; genus Pseudomonas; species Pseudomonas putida. Next base: position 4,235,191 of record NZ_CP066306.1, on the reverse strand, counting down.
TCACTGCAGCCATGTGGTGACGGGGGCGTCAAGGTCTACGAAAACGCGCTGGACCTGCATCGGGATGGCCACGACCTGGCTGCTGGAACTGTCACCGGCAGCCACCCCGAGTCGACCCGCGAGACCGCTTCCGGCAGCCTGGTCGGCCAGGTCGCAGGAGGCGTGGGGGCGTTGACCTACACCTTGGTCGGTGATGCCGTTGGCCAATACGGCCAGTTGCTCCTCAATGCTGATGGTTCATATACCTACACCCTTACCTCGCCGGCGAACTCGCCGAACCATGCCAACGACGGCGCCAATACCGTCACCGAATCCTTCACCTACCGGGTGCAGGACACGGTGGGCAACTGGACCACCAGCAGCGTCAGCATCACCATCGTCGATGACGTCCCGCAAGCCCATTGCGATTTCGTCAGCGTGGGCAAGGGCGACATCGTGCGCGGCAACGTGATGTATAACGATGTGGTGGGTGCCGATACCTCGAGTGACGGCGCCTATGTGATTGGCGTGCGCGCGGGGCATGACACCTCCACCTCTGCCAGCGGCCAGCTCGACAGCCATGTGTATGGGCAGTACGGCTACCTGACCCTCGATGCCAAGGGCAACGCCGAGTATCACTCCAACCCCAATGCCGTAGCGCCGCGGGATGCGCTCGACACCTTTGTTTACACCATTCGCGATGCCGACGGCGACGAAAGTACCGCTACCGTGACCATCAACGTACATGACCAGTCGCTTCAACCCTGTGGCGACGGTGGGGTCACGGTTTACGAAAAAGCGCTTGACCTGACCAAGGATGGCCACGACCTGGCGGCAGGGAGTGTCAACGGCAGTGAGTCTTGCTCGACTGCCGAAACGGCTGTCGGCAGCCTGGTCGGACAGGTCGGTGGCGGCGTCGGTGCTTTGACCTACAGCCTGATAGGCAATGGCATAGGCGAGTACGGTCAGATCCACCTGAACGCAGACGGCTCCTACACCTACACCCTGACTTCGCCAGCGAATTCGCCGACCCATGCCAACGATGGTGCCAATACCGTCGGTGAGTCGTTTACTTACAGGGTCGAGGATACGCAAGGTAACTGGACCACCAGCAGTGTCACCATCACTATCGTGGATGACGTGCCGCAGGCCCATTGCGATTTTGTAAGTGTCAGCAAAGGTGAGGAGGTGCGTGGCAATGTCCTGTCCAACGATGTGATCGGCGCTGACGTGCCGGGCGATTGCGGCTACGTGGTGGGCGTACGCGCTGGCGATGACACCTGCACCTCGGCTATAGGTCAGCTCGGCAGCCAGGTGGTTGGCCAGTATGGTTTCCTCATACTGGACGCCAGGGGGAATGCGGTTTACCACTCCGACCCGAGCGTCGTGGCACCGCGGGATGCTACCGACACCTTCGTCTACACCATTCGTGATGCTGATGGTGACGAAAGCACCGCGACCATCACGATCAACGTGCACGACAATTCGATAGCCGAATGTGGCGCCGGGTACGGTAGGGGGCAGGAGCAACGGGTTGTCGATCGCAGCGCGTTCACCCTCGATACCAGCAGCATGACCGCGGCGCTGGTGGTGCTCGGCTACCTGGGCGCGTCCGGCATGGTCAACGCCCAAGGCAATGCCGAAGAAGTGATCAATGTCACCCTGCGCAAAGGTGAAGCCCTGCAGCTGAATCACACGCCCGATGGCGGCGACCTGGCAATGCAGTGGAAGGATGCCGGTGGCAGCTACCAGGCCATCGCCTCAGGCGACAGCTTCACTGCCAGCCATGACGGGGTGTACAGCATTCACCTCAGCGACCCGTTGGGTGCAGGCAAAGGCAGCGAGAGCTACACACTTAACATGGTCCTCGACTACGCCAATGCGCAGGACGCGGCCCCGCTCACGGGCGCTGGCAGTGAGCACTTCACTGCTGGAGTCATCGACATTGCGTCGCTTGAAGCGCATGCCGCCGCTGCCCAGGGGGCGAGCGCTACGGCTGACTATGCTCAAGCCGAGGGCGCGGTCACCGTCGACCTCAGCCTTGAAGGGCCGCAGGACACAGGAGGTGCGGGCGTTGAAACCTTGAGTGGCATTTACAACCTGATCGGCTCGGACTTTGGCGACACCTTGATCGGCAACAGTGCCGACAACGTGCTCAACGGCGGTGCAGGCAATGATGTGCTCACAGGGGGAGGCGGCAATGACATTTTGACCGGTGGCAATGGCAGCGACACGTTCGTATGGCAGAAGAACGACAGCGGCCATGACACGCTCAACGATTTCACCCCAGGCAGCGACAAGCTCGACCTGTCGCAGCTGTTGCAGGGTGAACACGCCACGGCGGCGTCCCTGGATGACTACCTGCACTTCAAGGTCAGTGGCGCCGGGGCGACTGTGGTATCGACCATCGAAGTGAGCAGCGTGGCGGGGGCGGCGCCGACGCAGACGATCGACCTGGCCGGCGTTGACCTCGCGCAGCACTACGGTGTGACGGCAGGGGCGGGCGGGGTGATATCGGCGGGGCCGGATACGGCGACCATCATCAACGGGATGATCGATGATCATTCGTTGAAGGTGGACACGGTGTGAGCTGCGCGGCCTGCAAGTTTGCTTGAAGCTTGTGGCGCTATCTCCGGATTGCCGGCGATAGCGCCAGAGCCGGCTGCGCTGTTCAGCCTGGCCGGTGCAATGTCTTCTGCTTGAGGATGTACAGGCTCACAAGCACCGCACTGGTCAGCATGAATGCCCGTGCCCAGAACAGGGGCACCAGGTAGCAGGACAGGCCGATGCTCGCCCACATCAGGCCGATGGCGTATACCTTGCCCTTCAAGGGGATACCTTCACCGCTCAGGTAGTCGCGGATCCACGGCCCCAGTGTGGGGTGGTTGACCAGCCAGTGATGAAAGCGTGGCGAGCTGCGGGCGAAGCAGGCCGCCGCCAGCAGCAGAAAAGGGGTGGTGGGCAACACCGGCAGGAAGATCCCCAGCACCCCCAGCGCGACGCTGAGCCAGCCTATGGCCAGCAGCAGGTAGCGCACAGCCGACTCAGTGGTGGCGTGGCTTGAGCAGCGCAGGCTTCTCGTCAGGCGCGTGCAGCAGCAGGAACAACGCGCTCAGCGCCTCTGGGATCTGCACGATCATGTCGTCCTGCAGGTTGGCATTGCTGGCGATGTCGGCGAATTCCGGTTGTTCGTCGAACAGGCCCGAACCGACCATGATCGGCAGCAGCATCTCGCTGACTTCTTCTTCGGCGTTCTCGAACCAGGCCTCTTCACGCAGGAAAACGCCTTCCATGAAGCCGATGCACCAGCCGCGCAGGTCGGAATCGTCCGGCTCGTCGGTCAGGTCCAGGTCGCACGGCAGGTCGAATTCTTCATCGCTGGCCAGTTGACGGGCGATGTGGCCCTTCAGTGCCACCAGGGTAGCTTCGATCTCGGTGCGCTGGGCATCGCTGGCGTAATGGGGCTCTTCGGCGAACAGCGCGTCGATCCATTCACGCTCGGGGACGTCTTCCGAGCAGATCGACAGCGCGGTCAGGTAGCCGTGGGCGGCGACGTAGTCCAGCGCTTCTTCGTGCAGCTCGTCGGCGTCGAGGAAGGCTTGCAGGCGGGTCAGTTGCTCGGCGAAGGACATTACAGGGCTACCTTGGGGAATAAACGATAGTGAATTCTAGCACCTTGCGGCGATGGCGGGGCAAAGGGAACGTCTGTCACCGGGCATCCTGCACAGGCTGGCACTGGGGTATACTTCGCGGTTTTTCACCCAGGAGCGGGTTTCCCCGGCCTCTGGCAAAAGCCGCTTACGCATTTGGCGTGTGCGGAGCGGGTTTTTCGTCCAGCCTGTGTCCAGGATGGTACGGCGATTTGTGGAGTTGCACATGCTCGAACAGGCTCAGCGCGTTCTCAAGGATATCTTCGGTTACGACAGTTTCCGTGGGCGCCAGGCAGCAATCATCGAATGCGTGGCCAATGGCGGCGATGCCCTGGTGCTGATGCCCACCGGTGGCGGCAAGTCGCTGTGTTTTCAGGTACCGGGGCTGTTGCGCCCGGGCCTGACCGTGGTGGTGTCGCCGCTGATCGCGCTGATGGACGATCAGGTCGCTACTCTCGATGAACTCGGGGTCGCGGCTGCGGCCCTGAACTCTACCCTCAGTGCGGAACAACAGCGTGATCTCGCCGGGCGCCTGCGCCGCGGTGAAGTGAAGATGCTTTACCTGGCGCCTGAGCGCCTGGTGCAGCCGCGGATGCTGGATTTCCTTCGCGGTCTGGACGTTTCCCTGTTCGCCATCGACGAGGCCCACTGCGTTTCGCAATGGGGCCACGATTTCCGCCCGGAGTACTTGCAACTGGGCCAGTTGGCCGAGCTGTTCCCGCATGTGCCGCGCATCGCCCTGACCGCCACCGCCGACATGCGTACCCGCGAGGAAATCGTCCAGCGCCTGCACCTGCAGGGCGCCGAACGCTTCCTGTCGAGCTTCGATCGGCCAAATATCTTCTACCGCATCGTGCCCAAGGAGTCGCCGCGCAAGCAGTTGATGGCCTTCCTCGGCGAGCGCCGCGGCAACGCCGGTATCGTCTACTGCCTGTCACGCAAGAAGGTCGATGAGACCGCTGCCTACCTGTGCGACCAAGGCTTCCCGGCGTTGCCGTACCACGCCGGCCTGGCTGCTGAAACCCGTTCGGCCAACCAGCACCGCTTCCTCAACGAGGAAGGGCTGATCATGGTCGCCACCATCGCCTTCGGCATGGGCATCGACAAGCCCAACGTACGCTTCGTCGCCCACCTCGACCTGCCCAAGTCGCTCGAGGCCTATTACCAGGAGACGGGGCGTGCCGGCCGCGATGGCCTGCCGTCCGATGCCTGGATGGCCTACGGCCTGCAGGACATGGTGATGCTCAAACAGATGCTGCAGAACTCCGATGGGGACGAGCGCCACAAGCGCGTTGAGCAACACAAGCTCGACGCCATGCTTGCACTGTGCGAGGAAACCCGTTGTCGCCGCCAGGCGTTGCTGGCCTATTTCGATGAAGTACTCGAACAGCCCTGCGGGCATTGCGACAACTGCGTCGACCAGATCCAGACCTGGGATGCCACCGAGCCTGCGCGCCAGGCCCTGTCGGCGGTGTTCCGTACCGGCCAGCGTTACGGTGTCGGCCACCTGATCGATGTGCTGCTGGGCAAGGATACCGAGAAGGTGCGCAATTTCGGTCACGAGAAACTCTCGGTGTTTGGTGTTGGCAAGGCGATGGCCGAGGTTGAATGGCGTTCGCTGTTCCGCCAGTTGGTGGCGCGCGGCCTGGTCGACATCGATCTGGAAGGCTACGGTGGCCTGCGCCTGTCCGACAGCTGCAGGCCGCTGCTGCGCGGCGAAGTGACCTTACAGTTGCGTCGCGACCTCAAGCCGCAGACAGTGGCTAAAACGGCCTCCGGCGGCGGCAGCCCGGCCAGCCAGCTGGTGCGCGCCGAAGAGCGCGAACTGTGGGAAGCGCTGCGCACGTTGCGTCGCAAACTGGCCGAAGAGCACAGCGTGCCGCCTTATGTCATCTTCCCGGACTCCACGCTGCTGGAGATGCTGCGCAGCCAGCCGGCCAGCCTCAGCGACATGGCTCAGGTCAGCGGCGTGGGGGCGCGCAAGCTGGAGCGCTACGGCCAGGCCTTCCTCGAAGTGCTCAATGACGCCGGTGGCACCACCGAGGCGCCCAAGGTGGTACTCGATCTGCGCCACGAACTGGTCAGCCTGGCCCGTGCCGGCATGACCCCGGCGCAAATCGCCGGCCAGCTCAATTGCAGCGAAAAGAACGTCTACAGCCTGCTGGCCGAGGCTATTGGTCGCCAGGAACTGAGCCTGGACCAGGCACTGGACCTGCCTGAAGACTTGATGATGGAAGTGCAGGATGCCTTCCTTGATGGCGAAGGCGAGCTGCCACCTGTCTCGGCCATTGCTCCGCTGTTCGGCGCGCGCATACCCGAGGGTGTGCTGTACTGCGTGCGCGCTGCGCTGGCTGCGGAATTTGAGCTTTGACGATGGAAGACATTTCGGACATCCGCTGATCAATGTCATCCTTTTTGACGATTTTCAGGCGTTTGCGGGTAGGGCAGTCTTGCCTGATGGCCCGGGGCATGGTTAGCTGACTAATAATTAGTTCTAGTCAATGAGTTGTTTATGCCCCTGACCGACAACCAACACCGTTTCGGCATGCAGCTGGCCCAGATGTCCCGTGGCTGGCGTGCCGAACTGGATCGCCGCCTGGCCGGGCTCAACCTGTCCCAGGCGCGCTGGCTGGTGTTGCTGCACCTGGCTCGTTTTGAAGAAGCGCCGACCCAGCGCGAGCTGGCGCAAAGTGTAGGCGTTGAAGGCCCGACCTTGGCGCGTCTGCTAGACAGCCTGGAAAGCCAGGGCCTGGTTCGACGCCAGGCGGTGCTTGAGGACCGGCGGGCGAAGAAAATCCAGTTGTGTCCTCCGGCCAAGCCGCTGATCGAGCAGATCGAAACTATCGCCAATGCCTTGCGCCTGGAATTGTTCACCGGAGTTGATGAGGCTGACCTGGATGTGTGCATGCGGGTGCATGCGAAAATTTTGGCCAACCTGGAAAAATCCTGAGGCCCGGTTCGGGCTTAAAGCTCAGAATGTATTCCCCAGGTTCAAGTAGATTGCCTGCTCATCCGCACTGTTGGCTCCATAGCTGAGGCTCAACGGCCCGAGTGGCGTGTCTAGGCCCAGGAAGATACTGGCGGCATTGATGTAGCCACTGTCGAACTCGTTGTCGTTGTTCCACGCCCGTCCGCGCTCCAGTGACCCGCCTATGTAAAGCGGGAAGTCCAGCGGCAGATAGGAACGCGGCGTGAGGCGGCGGTAATAGACCATGCGCAGCAGGCTCACGTTCTGCCCTGATACCGAGTCCTGGCGGAACCCGGACAGTTGGCGCGCCCCGCCAAGCACAAAGCTCGACGTCACGACTTCGGTGTCGTCGAGCGTGCGTCCATACCCACCACCGAGCACCAGCGTGTTCGGCCCGCTGCTCAAAGCCTTGTCCAGATTGAACATCCACTGGCGATAGTCCGCGTCCGAGTCCAGCGATTTGTCGTATTTGCGCAGGGTCAGGCCTATATTCTCGCCACTGTGCGGGAAGTACACATTGTCGAGCGTGTCGAACGAGTATTTCAGCTCGTAGAAACCTTCGTTGAAACTGACCTTGGGCAGGTCCTGTTCACCAATGCGCACCTCGGCCTCGCCCCAGGCCTTGCCCGCACCCAGGCGCACTTCGCCATAGGTGCCGATCTGGCGGCCGACGTTGAGGCCGAAGCCATAGCGCTCGAGACGGTATTCGGCTACCGGATCGCTATCCAGGGTGGCTTCGATGTTCTGTGAGCCGAAGTCCAGATAAGGTGCGATGAAATAGCGTGAACCCACGTCAAGCGGCTGGTAGAACTCGCTGTAGAGCTCCTGCTTGTCACCGATCTGCGCGCGCGTCAGCCACTCGGCGCCCAACTGGTTGATACCATTGACCCGATAGCTGGCGCCCAGGTTGAAGGCGCTGTCCCCGCGCAGGTCGTCCGACAGGTTCAGGCCCAGGCGCAGGTAATCGGTGCCGCCGCGCTTGCCACGGGCGTTGATCACTAAAGTGTTGTCGTTGCCTTTATGGACCACGCGGTATTGCACACGGTCGAAGTAGTCCAGGCCATACAGGGTGCCCATGTCGGTTTGCAGGCGGTCGAGTTCCAGCGGCTCGCCGATCGGCTGGCGGATGTAATAGCGGATCACGTCATCGCTGACCTTGGAATCGTTCTCCACCTTGATGGCGGTGATCATCGGGGTGCGCTGGCGCGGTGAGCGTGCCATGGCCAGTTCGGCATCGCCTTCAGGCTGGCGCAGGGCAGCCAGGCGAGGGTCGAGCAGGCGGGTTGCACGGTAGCCGGCCTCGATCATGTCGCGCGCGCGGCCAAAGTCGGTGACGCCGAACGCGGCCAGCTGTGGCTGGATGAGGATGTCATCCCTATGCAAACTGGCCAGTTGTTCTTCGGAGTTGCGCCGGGTCATCAGGGTGATCGACTGGTTGAGTACATCCACCACCGTGGCCAGTTGCTTGCGGTCACGCAGCGGGGTGCCGATATCGACGACGATGGCCAGATCAACGCCCATGTCCCGGGCCACATCCACGGGTATGTTGTCGACCATGCCGCCATCCACCAGCAGGCGCCCATCAAGCTCGACCGGGGCGAAGACCGCCGGGATCGACATGCTGGCGCGGATCACTTGGGGTAGGTGGCCGCGGCGGAATACCACCTTCTCGCCGCTGGCGATGTCGGTTGCCACGGCGCGGAACGGTATCGGCAACTTGTCGAAATCGCGGGTATCGGCTGTGTGGGCCAGCTTGCTTTCCAGCAGCAGTGCGAGGTTCTGGCCCTGAATCACCCCCAGTGGCAGGCCGAGGCTGCCGTCGTCTCGAAAACTCAGCTTCTGCTTGACCAGAAAGTCACGGTCATCCTGCTTGCGCCGGAAAGGCACGTCCTTGCGCGGTGGAGCATCTGACAACGCCTGCTGCCAGTCGAGCGTGGTGGCGAGCTTTTCCAGCTCATCGATGCTGTAGCCGGATGCATACAGGCCGCCAACCACTGCGCCCATGCTGGTGCCGGCGATGGCGTCGATGCGCACGCCCTGTTCCTCCAGGGCCTTGAGTACGCCGATGTGGGCCAGGCCACGGGCGGCGCCCCCGGAGAGTACCAGGCCGACCTTGGGGCGTGCCGCCTCGGCGAGCACGGTGAATGAGCTGAGCGTCAGTAAAAGGCAGAACAGCAGGCGGCGCATCTTGAGTCTCAAACAGGGGGCTAAAGACCGCTAGTATAAGCGGCCCCCACCTGGAGAAAGCGCACCATGGCCGACAACAAGCCGGAAATCGTCATCACATATTGCACGCAGTGCCAATGGCTGCTGCGCGCCGCCTGGCTGGCCCAGGAACTGCTCAGTACCTTCGCCGACGACCTGGCCCGGGTGGCACTGGAGCCCGCTACCGGCGGCACCTTCCGCATCACCTGCAATGGCGTGCAGATCTGGGAGCGCAAGGCTGACGGTGGTTTCCCCGAGGCCAAGGTGCTCAAGCAGCGTGTGCGTGACCAGATCGACCCGCAGCGCGACCTTGGGCACACCGATCGCTGATCAGGTGCCCTCGACCACGGTACGTGGTCTGGGCGGCTGCTCGGCGCCGAGGCGGCTGGAAAGCACGATGGCGAAGATGATCAGTGCGCCGCCCAGCAGCATGCGCAGGGTTGGTGTTTCGGCGAATACCACCCAGGCAACAGCGATGCCGTAGACCGGTTCCATGGCGAAAACTACTGCGGCAGTGCGCGCCTTGATCACTGCCAGGCTGGCGACGAAAAGGCTGTGGGCGACGCCCGTGCAGAAAACCCCTAGCAGGGCGATCCACAGCCAATCCATGGGCTTCACCGCGCCCAGACCATGCACAGCAAACGGCAGCAGGCACAGGCCGACCACGAGGTTTTGCCACAGCGCTGCCTGAACGGCGGGCAAACGCCCCGAGCCTGCCCGGTTGGTCAGCGACAACAGCGAGAACAGCAGGCCGGAAAGCAGGGCCCACAGCAGTCCGCCCGTGGCTTCGCTTGCTAGGTCGAATGAGAGCGTCACCAGAACCAGGCCGATGCTCACCAGCAATACCAGCAGTGCTTCGTTGCGGCGGATGCGTTCGCGGAACAGCAGCCCCTCGAGTATCACGGTAAATGCCGGGAAACTGGCGAAGCCGAGGGTGGCGATAGCCACGCCACCGACTTTGACGGCGATGAAGAAGCTGACCCAGTGGCCGGCCAGCAGCACACCGCCCAGCAAGAGGCGCTGTACGTCCTGGCTGCGCAGGCGCTGCCAGCCTGGGCCGGAGAGGCTGGCGAACAGCGCCAGGGCGAACACGGCAAAGGCGGCACGGCCGAAGACGATGATGGCCGGGCTGGCGCTGGCGGCCAGTTTGCCAAACACGCCGGTCAGGCCGAAGAACAGTGCGCCGATGTGCAGGGCGCCCAGGGCTGTACGCTGGTTCATGGTGGTCCTTTGAAATCCGTCTGGTCAGGCCCGGCCTTTTTGTGCGTTTACCCGAAGGGGCCGGGACAGGCACAGTGTAAAGCTACCCACAGACGCGGTCTGTCGCCACCCTAGCGTTCTTTGTCGCCAGATTCTCGTCGCAATGCACTCGGCATGCGCCCGAACATGCGCAACATCGCCGCTGAAAACGCACTTTGCGAGCTGTATCCCACCTGCGCGGCGATCTCGCCCATTGGCAGCAATGTCTGGGTAACCAGCTTGCGCGCTTTGAGCAGGCGCCGCTGGCGAATGTAATCCATAGGTGTCATGCCGCACTCGGCAGTAAATCGTGCATGCAACCGCGCAGTGGACAACCCGGCGATTCTCGCCAGGTCGGCCACTTGCAGCGGGTAGGCTGCGTGCTGATCGATGTGACCGTCGAAGGCAGCATAAGGCAGGCGATGGGTGGGTGTGATGTTGGCTGTCGGCGCCGGGTTGAGGCAGGCCAGCAGCAACGCTGCCCCTTGGCGGGCGATCAGCGGATCGTCCATCGGGCTTGCCGCGAGCCAGTCCACCAGATGCTGCTGGTGAGCGTCCAGGCCCATCGCGGCGGAGCGGTCCAGCAGACGGCGGCTGGCGTTGGCATGCTTGCCGAGTTGCTCGTCCAGCCAATGATCGCTCGGTAAATCGAGCACCAGGCAGTGGCTACCGGCATCGCTGCCACAGGTGTGATGGGCACCGGCCGGCACCACGATCAGGCTTTGACGGTCGATCTTTGCCCCATGCCCTTGCACCTCGAAGTCCAGCCGGCCGCGCAGGCCGAATACCAGCTGTGGGTGGTCGTGGCTGTGGGCGATCACGTCGTCGCGGTAGTGGCGAAGGGAAAGGATCGGGCCGGCGGTCATGGTGAGTCCTCGCAGGGCAGAGCGCCATTGTGCCGTATTCCTGGCTGGCCAGCACCGATCACATCGCTGCCACCAGCCTGTCATGTGCGGATGCCAGTCTCCAGCAAACAGCGCCGGAGCCCGCCCATGATCCATGCCGAACTCTCTCGCCCGTCACGCAAGCAGCGCGTACGCACCCTGTGGATATCTGACGTGCATCTGGGCACCCGCGACTGTCAGGCCGAACACCTGTCGCGCTTTCTCAAAGGCTACCAGGCCGACCGTATCTATCTGGTCGGCGACATCATCGATGGCTGGAAGCTGCGCGGCGGTATCTACTGGCCGCAGGCCCACACCAACGTGATCCGCCGTTTGTTGACCATGAGCAAACGTGGCACCGAGGTGATCTACGTGACGGGCAACCATGATGAGTTCCTGCGGCGCTACTCCAGGCTGATTCTGGGCAACATCCAGTTAGTGGACGAGGCCGAGCATCTCACCGCTGATGGTCGTCGGCTGTTAGTGATCCATGGTGACCAGTTCGATGTGATTACCCGTTATCACCGCTGGCTGGCTTTTCTCGGTGACCGTGCCTACGAATTCACGCTGGTCCTCAACCGCTGGCTCAACCACTGGCGGGCCCGCTACGGTTATGGTTATTGGTCGCTTTCGGCCTACCTCAAACACAAGGTCAAAGGCGCGGTGAACTTCATCAGCGATTTCGAGGATGCCATTGCCCATGAGTGCACCCGTCGCGGCTTTCACGGGGTGGTGTGCGGGCATATCCACCATGCCGAAATCCGCAAGGTCGGGGATGTGGATTACCTCAACTGTGGCGATTGGGTGGAATCCTGCAGTGCGCTGATCGAGCATTGGGATGGCAGTATCGAGCTGTACCGGCTGGCCGACGCACAGCTACGGCAGGCAGAGGGCGTTGCGGGGTTGCGCGAACCTGCGTGATAGGCACCCGAGAAACTATAGGCTGATCCTGCCCAGCAGAATGTCGCGGAACATGGCGAAATCGCCAATCAGGCTGTACAGCGGATGCTTGAAGGTTGCCGGGCGGTTTTTTTCGAAAAAGAAGTGCCCGACCCAGGCAAACCCATATCCGAACAGCGGCACAGCCAGTAGCAGCAGCCATTTGCCGCTGCCGATCGTGTACGCCAGCAGGGCGATCACCAGGCTGGTACCGACAAAGTGCAGGCGCCGGCAGGTGGGGTTGCTGTGCTCCCCCAGGTAATAAGGGTAGAACTCGGCAAAACTGCGAAACTGCGCTGTGCTGTTCATGAGCAGTGCTCCAAGATTGACACTTTTTGACAGGATACACGGCGTGGAGCCTGAATCGAGTCTAGAGTCATTGGCGGAGCCTACCAGTGACAATAGGCGCCAAATGAGTATCCTTGAGGTTAACCGCATGAAGCGGTCAGGATAAGAAGCCTGTCATGAGTGAGAGAACCACGTCAGCCAGCTGGGCATCAGGGATTGTGAAGGCGCTCGAGCTGGAAGGGCTCGACTGTCCGGCCATGTTCGAGCAACTCGGCCTGGATTTCGCTGCCCTCGACGACCCCGATGCGCGGTTCCCTCAGGATTCCATGACCCGCCTTTGGCAACTGGCTGTAGAACTGTCGGGCAATGAAGCGATCGGCCTGAACATGGCGCGGGTGGTCAGGCCGGCTTCGTTCCATGTGGTGGGCTACGCCTTGATGTCCAGCCGCACCCTGGCCGAAGGTTTCGAGCGCCTGGTGCGCTACCAGCGCATCATCGCTGAAAGCTCCGACCTGAGCTTCCGCCTGGGGCCTGAGGGGTATTCGCTGATACTCACCGTACACGGTGATCACCTGCCACCGACACGGCACAGTGCAGAGGCTTCGCTGGCCTGTGCGCTGGCGCTGTGCAAGTGGCTAAGCGGGCGGCCCATCCAGCCGCGGCGGGTGCTGATCCAGGGGCCTCAACCCAAGAACGTCGAGCCCTACAAGGTGGCTTTCCATTCCCCGCTGGTGTTCGGTGCGCCGCACGACGCGCTGGTGTTCGAGCGCGCCGACATGGAAGCTGCGCTACCGACCGCCAATGAGGCCATGGCCATTCTGCACGACCGGTTTGCCGGGGAATATCTGGCACGCTTTTCTGAAAGCCGGGTGACCCACCGGGTGCGCCAGGTGCTTTGCCGCATTCTGCCTCAGGGCGAACCCAAGCGGGAAACCCTGGCCCAGGCGCTGCACCTGTCCCAGCGCACCCTGCAGCGCCGCCTGCAGGAAGAGGGCACCAGCTTTCAGGCTTTGCTGGACGACACCCGTCGTGAGCTGGCAGAGCAGTACCTCGCCCAGCCCGGCATGACCTTGCTGGAAACCGCCTACCTGTTGGGGTTCGCTGACCCGAGCAACTTCTACCGGGCCTTCCGCCGCTGGTTCGACGTCACCCCCAGCGAGTATCGCGCCCGTCTGGGTGCGGACCCCGAGGTGGTCAGTGACGCCAGAACGCCGGCATGCACAGCACCAGCACCGTGATGATCTCCAGGCGGCCGAGCAGCATGCCGCCAGCAAGAATCCACTTGGCCGCGTCCGGCAGCATGGCGTAGTTGCCTGCCGGGCCTATCACTTCACCCAGGCCCGGGCCAACGCCCGAAACGGTTGCGGCGGCGCCGGTCAGAGCGGTCATCCAGTCCACGCCCAGTAGCGACAGTAGCAACGCCATGACGCAGATGGTGATCGCGAAGAAGAACGAGAAGGTCAGGATCGAACGTACGATCTCTTCGTCCAGGCGATGGCCGTTGTATTTCTGTTTGATCACGGCGCGTGGGTGAATCAACTGGTTGAGGCTGGCCTTGAGCAGGATGTAGGCCACCTGGAAGCGGAAGATCTTGATACCGCCGGCGGTCGAACCAGAGCAGCCACCGACGAAGCCCAGGTAGAAGAACAGCATTAGCGAAAAATTGCCCCACAGGCTGTAGTCGCCCAGCGCGAAACCGGTGGTGGTGATCACCGAGGTCACGTTGAACGCCACGTGGCGCAAGGCATCGAGCCAGTGCAGGTTGGTAGTGGCCCAGTACCAGGTGCCCAATACCAGCCAGGTGACCACCAGCAAGCCAAGCAGCCCCTGGACCTGCTGGTCGCGAATCAGCGCCTTGCGGTTGCCGCGCAGGGTGGCTACGTACAAGGCGAATGGCAGGCTGCCAAGAATCATTACAACCACCGCGACCCAGTGCACGGCAGGGATGTCCCATTTGGCGAGGGACTGGTCGGAGGTCGAGAACCCCCCGGTGGAAATGGCTGACATGGCGTGGTTGATGGCGTCGAACGGCTTCATGCCGGCCCACCAGAAGGCCAGGGCGCCCAGCACCGAGAAGCAGACGTACACCCCGACGATCGACTTGGCGACCATGTGCGAGCGCGGCATGACCTTCTCCGAGCGGTCGGACGACTCGGTCTGGAACAGGCGCATGCCACCGATGCGCAGCAGCGGCAGGATCGCCACCGCCATGGCGATGAAGCCGATACCGCCGAGCCAGTGCAGCATCGAGCGCCACATCAGTATGCCCGGCGACATGGTGTCCAGCCCGCTGAGCACGGTGGCACCGGTGGCAGTGATGCCGGACATGCTTTCGAAGAAGGCGTCGGTGTAGCTGATGTGCTGGGTGAGCAGAAAGGGGAGGGCGGCGAACACGCCTACCACCAGCCAGCTGCTGACGGTCAGCAGGTACATGTCGCGCGGGCGCAGGTGCACATGCTCCGGGCGGCCCTGGACGATCAGAAGCAAGCCTGCGACGAAGGTGATCAGGCTTGACCAGAGGAACGATGGCATGTCGCCGGTACGTTCGAAGATCACCAGCGTCGCCATGGGTACGACCATGCTGACCGCCAGGGTGATCAGGAAGATGCCGATGATGAAACCAATGATCCTTAAGGTCGGCAACGCCATGTGATCTGCTCTGACTCTGAACGGAAGGGCGCCATTCTACCTATGGGTCTGGCAGCTGCAAGCTGCAAGCTACAAGCTAGAAAAAATGGCAGTGTGCACCGGGCGGCTTCTGCTTGCAGCTTGCAGCTTGGCGCTTGCAGCTTGAGAATGGCCGCACATTCAACTGCCAGGAGGGTAGCCGATGGAGGCTCTCGACGCATTGCTCAACCGTGTATCCGTGCCACGCCTGACTGAACCTGCGCCAAATGCCGCTCAGCGCGAGGCGCTGTTCCAGGCTGCGCTGCGCGCGCCTGATCACGGCCAGCTGCGGCCATGGCGCTTTCTGACCATCGAAGGCCAGGGCCGCGAGAAGCTCGGGGAACTGTTTGCCGAAGCGGTGCAGAACAAGGGCGATGCCACTCAGGCTGCGCTGGACAAGGCCCGCGCCATGCCGTTGCGTGCGCCGCTACTGATCGTGGTGATCGCCAAGCTGCAGGACCACTTCAAGGTGCCGATGTCGGAGCAGCGCCTGGCAGCAGGCTGTGCGGCGCATGGCATCCTGATAGCCGCACATGCCCAAGGTATCGGCGCAGTGTGGCGTACCGGCGACATGGCTTTCGATGCCCATGTGCACAAGGGCTTGGGGCTGGGCGAGAACGAGGAGTTGATCGGCTACCTGTATGTCGGCACGCCGATGGCCGAGCCGCGTACTGCGCCGGTCCTGCAAACCGCCGAGTTCGTCAGCGCCTGGGGCGAATGACGCCAGGGGCCGCTGTACGCCCCAATCGCCGGCAAGCCGGCTCCCACAAGTGTCGAAAAATGCTGAAACCTGTGGTGATTCTGTAGGAGCCGGCTTGCCGGCGATTGGGCTGCAGCGCAGCCCCCTCGAATTCAACTGCCAATCTCCACTGCCAGCGGCAAATCCAGCCGGGCGACAAATCCACCCTGTGGGTGGTTCTCCAGTACCAGACTCCCGCCATGGCGCTCTGCCGCCTTGCGCGCAATCGCCAGCCCCAGGCCATGCCCCGGTGCTTCCTGCCCGGGGGCACGGAAGAACGGCTCACCCAGCTGCGCCAGGTGCTCCGGCGACACCCCCGGCCCATGGTCACGCACGCTCACGACGATGCGCCCCTGCTCACGCCCGGCGCGTACCTCGATTGGCTGCCCCTGCGGATTGAAACGCAAGGCATTGCGCAGTAGGTTGTCAACGGCACGCTCGATCAGCGTCGGCCAGCCTTGCAAGGTCAAGCCCGGTTGCGCCTCCAGCCGAACGTCCTGCTCCGGTGCGCTTAGCTGTGCGTCCTTGCGCACGCTGCCCAGCAGGGCGTTGAGGTCGACCGTTTCGGCGTGAGACTGTTCGGCATCGACCCGGGCCAGCGTCAGAATTTCGCTGATCAGGTCTTCCAGCCGATCACATTCGCGGGTCAGACGCGGCCACAAGGCTTGGCGCTGCTCGGCTTCTGCCCGTTCGGCGAGCGCCAGGGCAATGCGCAGGCGCGCCAGCGGTGAGCGCAGTTCGTGGGAAACGTCGCGCAGCAACTGGCGCTGGCTGCCGATCAGGCTCTGCAAGCGGGCACCCATCTTGTTGAAGTCCTTGGCCAGCACGCCGAACTCATCGCGCCGTGCAGCCAGGCGCGCCAGGCTGTTTTGCTGGTAGCTGGCTTGGCCAAGATCGTGTACCGCACTGCGCAGGCGGCTCAGCGGGCGGGTGATGGACAGGGTCACCAGCAGGCTGAACAGGGTCAGTACCACCAAGGCTATGCCTAGGGCACTCAATGGCCAGAGCAGACTTTCGCGGTGCCAGGCGTCCAGTTCCGGGTGCGGAATACGGTAGATAAGCAGGTAGGTCTCACCGCTTTCAGGGCTGGTGTACTCCTCGGTCAGGCGACGCCACGGTAGGCGCCGCTCGTCATTGTGCTGGCGCGCCTCGAAGGCTGCGGCGCGGCGCGGGAAGGTGCCAGGTACCACGGCTTCGCCACTGTCGTCGAGCACCTGTACGTCGATCTTGAAACGCTGCTTGCGACGTTCGAGGAAATGCTGGGCCGACTCCAGGCCTTCGTGTTCATAGTGCTTGACCCAACGGCTGGCGAGCGTGCTGAGACCGGGGTGGCGGCTGAGTATCCAGGCATCCTGGTTGAGCATATGGCCCAGCAGGATCGACAGGCCTGCGACCAGGGTGATAGCCAGCCAGAAACTGGCCAGGATGCGCCAGAACAGAGAACGCAAGAGCACCTCCTAAACGGGAAAAGCCCGGCCCGCTTGTGGGCGGGCCGGGCATTGGTGGGACAGCTTACTGGGCCTTGCCGGCTTTTTCAGCTTTCCAGGCCTGGAATTCCTTCCATTCAGCCTTGCGTGCTTCACGCGCTTTTTGCAGTTCGTCGAACTTCTTCTGCTGCTCTGGCTTGAGCAGGGCGCGGACCTGGCTGTCGGTCTTGTCGTGGCTGGCCTTGAGTTCGTCCTTCATGGCCTTCTGGTCCGCTGCCGGCAGTTTGGCCAGGTAGCGTTCGGTAATGTCGCGGCGGTTTTTCATCTGCTCGCCCATCAGCTTGCCAATCTGCTGGCGCTGGTCGCGGCTCAGGTCTAACTGGGCGAAAGGCGCGTCACCGCGATGATGCGGGCCGTCGTGACGCGGGCCGCCTTCTGGCATGGCCATGGCCACGGTCGGCAGGGCAGCGGCGAACATCAGGGCGATCAAGGTCTTGCGCATGGTGTCTCTCCTGTCATGGGCCGGTGGTTACCGGATGAGCTCAGTCTAGGGAGATCAAGGTCAAGCGCAGTCAGCGAACGGTAAAGGCTGGGTAAAGAAAGCGCTGCGAGCTGCGAGCTGCGAGCTTCAAGCAAGAGCGCGCTTGGCTTTTTCTTGCCGCTGCTCCTGCCTACAGACTGTAGTAGTAGCCGCGGCTACGCAGTGCGACGATGCGCGGGCGGCCGTCGGCGTGCGGGCCGATCTTCTTGCGCAGGTTGCTGACGTGCATGTCCAGGCTGCGATCGTAAAGGGTCAGCTTGCGGCCCAGGCCGATCTGCGCAAGCTCCTGCTTGTCCAGCGGCTCGCCTGGCTGGCGCAGCAGAGCTTCGAGGATACGGCTTTCAGACAAGGTAAGGGTCATCTCGCGGCCATCGATGCTGACCACGCCGCGCACGGGGCTGAAGGCCAGGTCGCCGATCTCGACCTGTGTAGTGGTAGCTGTGGGGTGGCTGCGGCGCAGCACCGCGCGCAAGCGGGCGGTAAGCTCACGCGGGTCGCAGGGCTTGGCCAGGTAATCATCAGCGCCCAGTTCCAGGCCGAGAATGCGGTCCAGGGGCTCGCCGCGGGCCGATAACATCAGCACCGGCAGTTCTGCGTGGTCGCTGCGCAATTGTTTGAGCAGCTCAAGGCCGCTACCGTCAGGCAGCATCACGTCCAGTACCACAGCTGCCGGGGCATGCTCGGCCAGCGCCCGGCGCGCGCTTTGGCCATCATGGCAGGCACGGACGGCAAAACCTTCCTGGGTCAGCCAGCTGCCGAGCAGCTCGCAGAGTTCCTGGTCATCATCAATCAGTAACAGCTCGCTCATGACTCACTCAATTCAAATCGACGGCGTCTGACGCGCTCGCCAGTGGCAAAGATACCGCAGACGCCGACAATTTATCGATCAGGGCAAGACTTGCTTGAAAGGTTTTACGATGACCTGGTCGTAAACACCCGCTGCAATGTACGGGTCGGCATCGGCCCAGGCCTGGGCAGCGCTGAGGGAATCGAACTCAGCGACGATCAGGCTGCCGCTGAAACCGGCTTCGCCCGGGTCGTTGCTGTCGATGGCCGGGTGTGGGCCGGCCAGTACCACGCGGCCTTCGCTTTGCAGCTGCTTCAGGCGCTCGATATGCGCCGGGCGCGCGGCCAGGCGCTTTTCCAGGGAATTTTCGACGTCGCTGGCAATGATGGCGTAAAGCATGTCAATCCTTGGGTTTGGAGGTAGAAGGGTCGTCGTGCAGATGGCGCGACAGGTACACGCCCTGCGCCACCAGGAATATCACGGTCATGCCCAGGCTGCCGAAGACTTTGAAGTCGACCCAGAATTCCTGGAAGGTGAAGGCCACAAACAGGTTGGCCGCGCCACAGAACAGGAAAAATGCGATCCAGGCCAGGTTCAGTCGGGTCCAGATGGCATCGGGCAAGGTCAGGGCGTGGCCCATGATGCGCTTGATCAGCACCCGGTCCCCGATGAAGTGGCTGCCGGCAAAGCCCAGGGCGAACAGCCAGTTGACCACCGGTGCCTTCCACTTGAGGAAGGTTTCGCTATGGAAGGTGAGGGTCAGGCCGCCGAATACCAGGCAGGCGACCAGCGTCAGCCATTGGCCTTTCTCCAGCTTGCGCTGGCGCAGGAACAGCGCGCCATATACCACCAGCGAACTGATGATCAGCATTGCCGTGGCGCTGTAGATGCCGCCGAATTCGAAGCTGTGCCCGGCAACTTCCATGGGGCGAGGGTCGAGTTTGTAGACGATGAAGAACAGTAGCAGCGGGATGAAATCGATGAATTGTTTCACAATGGCAGCCAGAATCGGGATGTGGCGGCATAATAACAAACATCGAATCCAGCGGTAGCGCTCCTCTATGAATGTTGATCTGCACTGTCACAGCACGGCCTCCGACGGCGCCCTGGCGCCCGCGGTCCTGGTCGCCCGGGCCCAAGAGCACGGGGTGCAGACGTTGGCACTGACCGACCATGACACCCTTGAAGGCCTGCCCGAGGCCCGCCAGGCCTGCGTCGAACGAGGTATGCGCTGGGTCAGCGGGGTGGAACTTTCGTGCACGTGGGGGGGCGCGACCATCCATGTACTGGGGTATGACTTCCCGCTTGAAGCCCCGCCGCTGCTCGAAGCGATCGAATCCCTGCACCGTGGACGCTGGCTGCGCGCCGAGGAAATCGACAAACGGCTAGCGGCCAAGGGCATGCGAGGTACCCTTGAGGGTGCCCGCGCCGTGCAGCAGGAGTTGGGCGACAGCGGTAACGCGCCGGCACGGCCGCATTTTGCCGAGCACCTGGTGCGTGCAGGCCACGTCAAAGACCGTGGTGAAGCGTTTCGCAAGTGGTTGGGGGCCGGCAAGCTGGGTGACGTCAAGCTGCATTGGCCGACGCTTGAGGAAACCGTTGCAACATTGCGCCAGTCCAATGCCTGGGTGAGCCTGGCCCATCCGATGCACTACGATCTGACCCGCAGCAAGCGCAGGCGCCTGATTGCCGACTATATTCAGGCAGGTGGGCAGGCGCTTGAAGTGGTCAATGGGATGATGCCTGCCGAGCAGGTGGGCACGATGTCCATCCTCACTCGTGAGTTCGGCCTGCTGGCAAGCGCTGGCAGCGATTTCCACGGCCCCGGCACCTGGGGCGAGATCGGTGCCTACCGGCCATTGCCTGAGGATCTGCCACCTCTGTGGCGCCGATTCAGCCATGAACAACCTATGGCGATATGAACAGGAAGACTTCGTGAGCCAATTTTTCCAGATTCATCCGGAGAACCCCCAGCCGCGGCTGATTCGCCAGGCGGTGGAAATCATCCGCAAGGGCGGTGTGGTCGTCTATCCGACCGACTCGGCCTACGCACTGGGATGCCAGATCGGTGACAAGGCAGCGATCGAACGGGTTCGGCGTCTGCGCGGGTTGGACAAGACCCACAATTTCACCCTGATGTGCTGCGACATGTCGCAGCTGGGCCTTTACGCCAAGGTTGACACCGGCACCTTCCGTTTGCTCAAGGCCCACGTACCCGGCCCCTACACGTTCATCCTCAATGGCACCCGTGAGGTGCCGCGGCTGTTGCTGCACGAGAAGCGTCGCACCATAGGCCTGCGGGTTCCGGATCATGGCATCACCCTGGCCCTGCTGGCAGAGCTGGGTGAGCCGCTGATGAGCGTGAGCCTGATCCTGCCCGGTGATAGCGAGCCCATGACCGACCCCTATGAAATCCGCGAGCGCCTGGAACATCACGTGGACCTGGTCATTGACGGCGGTTTCGGCGACCTCAAGGCCTCGACCATCATCGACCTGTCCGGCGACGAGCCCGAAGTGATCCGCGAAGGCTGCGGCGACCCCTCGCCATTTCTGGTCAACGCGTGAGTCAGATGGAGATGCCCGAGGCTGCGGCCATCGAAGCCGAACTGCCTCAACAATTGCAGTTGGCCCTGGTTTACGGCGAAGCCCTGACCGAGATGCCGGTGGACCTGTACATTCCGCCGGACGCGCTGGAGGTCATCCTCGAGGCCTTCGAAGGCCCACTCGACCTGCTGCTTTACCTGATCCGCAAGCAGAACATCGACATTCTCGACATCCCCGTGGCGGAGATCACCCGCCAGTACATGGGGTACGTCGAGTTGATGAAAAGCGTGCGCCTGGAGTTGGCCGCCGAATACCTGGTGATGGCTGCCATGCTTGCCGAGATCAAGTCGCGCATGTTGCTGCCACGCTCCGCGGAGGTCGAGGAGGAGGAAGGCGACCCGCGTGCCGAACTGATCCGGCGCTTGCAGGAGTACGAGCGTTTCAAGGCTGCGGCCGAAGGCATCGATGAACTGCCGCGGGTTGGCCGTGACGTCGTGGTGCCGCGCCTTGAGGCGCCCCAGGCCAAGGTGCGCAAGCTGTTGCCCCAGGTCAGCCTGGAAGAGTTGCTGGTTTCCATGGCCGAGGTGATGCGCCGCAACGACCTGTTCGAAAGCCACCAGATCACCCGTGAGACGCTGTCTACCCGCGAGCGCATGAGCGAAGTGCTGGCGCGCCTCAAGGGCGGTGGCTTTATGCCTTTCGTCGAGCTGTTTACGGCTGAGGAAGGCAAGCTGGGGGTGGTGGTCACCTTCATGGCAATTCTTGAGTTGGTGAAGGAATCGCTGATCGAACTGGTGCAGAATGAGCCTTTCGCCGCGATCCATGTCCGGGTGCGTGCCGAGTCTGTCGAAGAACCTGATGAATCTGAATGAACCCCGCGACCTGGCGTCGCTGATCGAGGCGTTTCTGCTCGCCTCAGGCAAGCCGCAATCTCTTGAACGGCTGTACGAGCTGTTCGAGGAGGCCGAGCGCCCTGAGCCGAAGGTATTCAAGAAAGCCTTGGACGTGCTCGGCAAATCCTGCAGTGGTCGGGCCTTCGAACTCAAGGAAGTGGCCAGCGGCTATCGCCTGCAGATTCGCGACAATTTCGCGCCGTGGGTGGGCCGCCTGTGGGAAGAACGCCCGCAGCGCTATTCCCGTGCGCTGCTCGAAACCATGGCCTTGATCGCCTACCGCCAGCCCATCACCCGCGGCGAGATCGAGGACGTGCGGGGTGTTGCGGTCAACAGCAACATCATCAAGACCCTGATGGAGCGTGAATGGATCCGGGTGGTTGGCCACCGCGAGGTCCCTGGGCGGCCGGCGATGTTCGCCACCACCAAGGCGTTTCTCGATCATTTCAACCTCAAGAGCCTGGACGAGTTGCCGGCCTTGGCCGAGCTGCGCGAAATGGAGCCGGAGCCGTTGCTGGACCCAGATGATGCACCGGTGCCGGCGCATTTGCAGGCGTTGGCCGATGCCAGCCTGGCCGATGAGGAGGCGCTTGCCGAACCTAAGGAGGAGACGAGCTTTCGTAGCCTGCTGGTGGAGCTGGATGCGATGGAGGAGGGGCTCAAGACCGATTTCGATGATTTGCCAGAGGAAGAGGCGGCAGAGCCTGAGGTCTTGGTTGAGGACCACGGCAAGCTGCAGCCATGAGTCTTGTGCTCCGAGATTGCAGGCGCTGCGCGGTCTGGTGGGGCTTGCCGGCGATGAGGCCGGTCCTTTCAATACAAAACCACTGGGCAGAAAACCACTGCACCCTCTGAAAACCCTCTAAGCTCCAGTGCGTTCCCTTTTAGAACCGCGTATGATGCGCGACCTTTTGGCGCGTTCGTCGCCAGAATCTCTGTTTTCATTCCTACACCGGGAGGTGCCCAGATGAGTGAGCAAGACCTGCAAAATACCGAAATCACCCCGCCAGCCGGCGAAAAACTGCAGAAAGTGCTGGCGCGCATCGGCGTGGGCTCGCGCCGTGACGTCGAAGCCTGGATCAGCCAGGGCCGCATCAAGGTCAATGGCGTCGAGGCCACCCTCGGCCAGCGCGTCGACCTTCACGATGCCATCGCTGTCGACGGCAAGCTGATCAAGCGCGAAGAGGCCGCCGAGGCCACGCGCCGAGTGATCATGTATAACAAGCCCGATGGCGAGATCTGCACCCGTGACGACCCGGAAGGTCGCCCGACCGTGTTCGACCGCCTGCCGCGGCCGAAAGAAGGCCGCTGGATCAACATTGGCCGACTGGACATCAATACCACCGGTCTGCTGCTGTTCACCACCGACGGTGAACTGGCCAACCGCCTGATGCACCCGTCCTACGAGATGGACCGCGAATACGCGGTGCGTGTCCGTGGCGAAGTCGACGACGAGATGATCGAACGCCTGAAGGCGGGCGTGATGCTTGAAGACGGCCCGGCCAAGTTCACCGACATCCAGAAGGCCCCAGGTGGTGAAGGTTTCAACCACTGGTACCACTGCGTGGTGATGGAAGGTCGTAACCGTGAGGTGCGCCGCCTGTGGGAATCCCAGGGTATGGTGGTCAGCCGCCTCAAGCGCGTGCGTTTTGGCCCGGTGTTCCTCAACTCCGATCTGCCGATGGGTCGCTGGCGTGAAATGACCCAGGGTGAAATCGACATCCTGGCCGCTGAAGTGGGCCTGCAGCCGGTGGCGCTGCCTGCCATGAACCTCAAGGCCAAAGACAAGATGGAGCGCCTGCAGCGCAAGTCGACCCGGCCCATGGGGCGTAGCGAGCGCGTGCGCAGCCTGCGCCCGGCGCAGGAAGCCGCAGCTGCCGAGCGTCCGGCTCGCCAGCCGCGTGAAGAAGCGCCACGCAAAGGCAGCCGCGGCAGTGCGGTGGCTGAGCGTCCAAGCGAGATGCGCAAGCGCCCGGCCAAGACCGACGGTGACAAGCCGGCAGGGCGTGGTCGCGGCAAGCCGCGTGGCTGATCGGCTCAGGCCGTGATCAAAGAGCCAGCCTTCGGGCTGGCTTTTTTTCGTCTGCAGGTTTGTGCAGCCCGCACCGCGCGCCAAGATATTGAAGAAAAAGAATTTTTCGGACGACTGGCAAGTTTTCAAACCGCCATGTAAAGAAAACTGTACGAATTACCCCGGTTTCTCTTGCTGGGCACCTTCTCTGTAAACAGATCTTGCCGCTCCTGCGGTTCAACAGCCCCGCCTGTGCCGGTAGCCCTATTGCCCCAAACCCCCGTCCCACGCTGATATAGCGACCATTGCCGTGTGCAAAAGCCCGTCCAGAGAGCCGGGCATACAGAACAACAAATGGAGGCGCCATGTACGCCGATCACTCCGCCTTTCAGGGCTTCCTACCACAGGATCGCTGCGTTTTTTCCGAGGAAACGACGCAACGCGTTGACGCCTGCGCGCTTGCAGGGGTATACAGTGCGCCGCGTTTTACCTGTGACCCTCTTGCGTACCGCGCACTCTTGCTCACACCCGGCTGATCCGCTCCGGCGGCGGCTGTGTTCAAGAAACCAAGGTAACCACCTTGCCCATTCCGCTGCGCCACGAGCGCGGTGGGTCCGATTCCGTCACAGATAAAAACAATGCAGGTGACTTCGTTCATGAGTGAACACAACATGCATTCAGGCGAGCTCAAGCGGGGCCTGAAGAACCGCCACATCCAGTTGATCGCCCTTGGCGGCGCGATTGGTACCGGCCTGTTCCTTGGCTCGGCAGGCGTGATGAAATCCGCCGGCCCGTCGATGATCCTGGGCTACGCCATCTGCGGCTTCATCGCCTTCATGATCATGCGCCAGCTTGGTGAGATGATCGTCGAAGAGCCGGTGGCCGGTTCGTTCAGCCACTTTGCCCATAAGTACTGGGGCGGTTTTGCCGGTTTCATGTCGGGCTGGAACTGCTGGGTGCTGTACATCCTGGTGGGCATGTCGGAGCTGACGGCGGTCGGCAAGTACATTCACTACTGGTGGCCGGAGATCCCGACGTGGGTTACGGCAGCGGGCTTCTTCCTGCTGATCAACGTCATCAACCTCATGAACGTGAAGGTGTTCGGCGAAGCCGAGTTCTGGTTCGCCATCATCAAGGTCGCGGCCATCGTCGGCATGATCGGCCTGGGCGCCTACCTACTGACCAGCGGCAGCGGCGGCCCCGAGGCTTCGGTGACCAACCTGTGGGCTCATGGGGGCTTCTTCCCGCATGGTGTCAGCGGCCTGGTCATGGCGCTGGCGTTCATCATGTTCTCCTTCGGGGGCCTGGAAATGCTCGGCTTCACTGCAGCCGAAGCAGATAAGCCGAAAACCGTGATCCCCAAGGCCATCAACCAGGTCATCTACCGCATCCTGATCTTCTACATCGGTGCGCTGGTCGTGCTGTTGTCGCTGACCCCGTGGGACAGCCTGGTGGCCAGCATCGATGCTTCTGGCGGCAGCTACGGTAGCAGCCCGTTCGTTCAGGTGTTCTCGCTGTTGGGCAGCGACGTGGCCGCCCACCTGTTGAACTTCGTGGTCCTGACGGCGGCACTGTCGGTGTACAACAGTGGTACCTACTGCAATGCCCGCATGCTGCTTGGCATGGCCGAGCAAGGTGATGCCCCCGCAGCCCTGGCCAAAGTCGACAAGCGCGGCGTGCCGGTGCGTTCGATCCTGGTGTCGGCAGCCGTTACCCTGATTGCCGTGCTGCTCAACTACTTCATGCCGCATAATGCGCTGGAGCTGCTGATGTCGCTGGTAGTAGCGACCCTGGTGATCAACTGGGCAATGATCAGTTACTCGCACCTGAAATTCCGCCAGCACCTGGACCGCACCGGCCAGAAGCCGCTGTTCAAGGCCCTGTGGTACCCCTACGGCAACTACATCTGCCTGGCATTCGTGGTACTGATCCTGGGCATCATGCTGCAGATCCCGGGCATCCAGGTTTCGGTGTATGCCATTCCGGTCTGGGTGCTGATGATGTTCGTCTTCTATATCATCAAGTCCAAGCGTCGTGAGCTGGGCAATGGCGCAGCAGCCGGCACCGTTACCAAGTAAGCGCAGCGAGCGGTGAACGAAACCCGATGTCAGGTGGCTGGCATCGGGTTTTTTATGCGCCACCTCGCCGGCGACTGGGCCTGTAAAAGCAGGAAATTACTCAGATCTGCTCGAGCAACCATCCACGAAACGCCCGCAGCGAGGGCAACGCTTCGTTCCTTGGCGGATAGATCAAGTAATAGCTGCGCTGGCTGGCGAACGCCGTACCAGGGCTGAACAGTTCGCCCTTGGCCAGCTCCTCGTCCACCAGTATCCGCGGTACCAAGCCGATGCCGATGCCTGCCCGTACCGCCTGGATCAGGTGTGACGTCAGCTCGAAACTCGGCCCCAGGCGCATCGCCCGGTGCGGCAGGCCATGGTGTGAAAACCACTCGCCCCAGGCATGCGGATTGTTGGCAACGTTGAGCAGTACCTCAGCGCTGATACGTGCCGGGTCCCAACCCTGGGCGTCGACGTTGGCTTGCGGTGGGAGGATCACCACCAGTTCCTCGGCATGCAGCCGATGGCAGATCAGTCCGGGCAGGTCATGGCTAGCCACGCCGATAGCGGCATCGATCTCGCTGGTGTCGAAGTTGATCGCTTCGATCCGCGAGTGTATATGCACCAGCATGCCCGGGTGGGCGCTGTAGAAGGCATGCAGGCGCGGCAGCAGCCACTTGGAGCCGAAAGTGGGCAAGGTCGCCAGGCGCAGCGTACCGACCCCTGATTGGTAAGCCAGGGCCTGCAAGGTGGCACTGCGAATGCGGCCCAAGGCTTCGCTGAGCTCGCGCTGGTACAGCCGACCAACGTCGGTAAGTTGTACCTGGCGGCCTTCGCGGCGGAACAGGGTCAGCCCGAGTTGCTGTTCCAGCGCCTGCACCTGGCGGCTGACCGCGCTCTGGGTCAGGGACAGTTCGGCAGCTGCGCGGGTGTAGCTTTCATGCCGGGCGGCAGCCTCGAAAGCCAGCAGCAATGACATGGAGGGTGTCAGGTGGCGGTAATTCATTCATAAAAGTCATTGATAGCGGCAGGATTATCCGTTTGCCCCTGGGGCGAAACTACAGGAACATTGGCCTATTCGTCATCCTTGCATGGCTCAATCCATGCCAAGGCGACAGGATTCCCGTGAATTAGCTCATATCAAGAGGCCATCCTTCGATGATCGCCCAGCTGCCGACCACTGCGCCGACCGCCGCTTACCCAGAATTCCTCGAAGCCCTGCGCAACAGCGGCTTCCGTGGCCAGATCAGCGCCGATTACGGTACCCGTACCGTGCTTGCTACCGACAACTCCATCTACCAGCGCCTGCCCCAGGCGGCGGTGTTCCCGTTGGACGCCGACGATGTGGTGCGGGTTGCCGCGCTGATGGGCGAAGAACGCTTCCAGCAGGTCAAACTGACACCGCGCGGTGGCGGCACCGGCACCAATGGCCAATCGCTGACCGACGGTATCGTGGTCGACCTCTCGCGGCACATGAACACCATCCTCGAAATCAATGTCCAGGAGCGTTGGGTGCGGGTGCAGGCTGGCGTGGTCAAGGACCAGCTCAATGCCGCGCTCAAGCCGCACGGGCTGTTCTTTGCGCCTGAACTGTCCACCTCCAACCGCGCTACCGTTGGCGGTATGATCAACACCGACGCCAGCGGCCAAGGCAGTTGCACCTACGGCAAGACCCGCGATCATGTGTTGGAACTGCACAGCGTGCTGCTCGGTGGAGAGCGCCTGCACAGCCTGCCGATCGACGACGCTGCGCTGGAGCAGGCTTGTGCTGCGCCCGGGCGGGTGGGTGAGGTGTATCGGACTGCCCGCGAAATTCAGGAAACCCAGGCCGAGCTGATCGAAACCACCTTCCCCAAGCTCAACCGCTGCCTGACCGGCTACGACCTGGCGCACCTGCGCGACGAACAGGGCCGCTTCAACCTCAACAGTGTGCTGTGTGGCGCCGAGGGTTCGTTGGGTTATGTGGTCGAAGCCAAGCTCAACGTGCTGCCGATTCCTAAGTATGCGGTGCTGGTCAACGTCCGCTACACCAGCTTCATGGACGCGCTGCGCGATGCCAATGCGCTGATGGCGCACAAGCCGCTGTCGATCGAGACGGTAGACTCCAAGGTGCTGATGCTGGCGATGAAAGACATCGTCTGGCACAGCGTTGCCGAGTACTTCCCGGCCGACCCGGAGCGCCCCACCCTGGGTATCAACCTGGTGGAGTTCTGTGGCGATGAGCCGGCCGAGGTCAATGCTCGGGTTGAAGCCTTCATCGATCACCTGCAGCGCGACACCAGTGTCGAGCGCCTGGGCCATACCCTGGCCGAAGGGGCCGAGGCCGTGACTCGGGTCTACACCATGCGCAAGCGTTCGGTGGGGCTGTTGGGCAACGTCGAGGGCGAGGTGCGCCCACAACCTTTCGTTGAAGATACCGCAGTGCCGCCGGAGCAACTGGCCGACTACATTGCCGATTTCCGCGCGCTGCTCGACGGCTATGGCCTGGCCTACGGCATGTTTGGCCACGTCGACGCCGGCGTGCTGCATGTACGCCCGGCACTGGACATGAAAGACCCTGCCCAGGCAGCACTGGTCAAGCCGATTTCCGACGCCGTGGCGGCGTTGACCAAACGCTACGGCGGGCTGCTGTGGGGCGAGCATGGCAAGGGGCTGCGTTCGGAATATGTGCCGGAGTACTTCGGTGAGCTGTATCCGGCGTTGCAGCGACTCAAAGGTGCCTTCGACCCGCGCAACCAGCTCAACCCTGGCAAGATCTGCACCCCGCCGGACAGCGCCGAAGGGTTGACCAGGGTCGATGGCGTGACCTTGCGTGGCGACCTCGACCGTACCATTGACGAGCGTGTATGGCAGGACTTCGGCAGTGCCGTGCATTGCAATGGCAATGGCGCCTGCTACAACTACGACCCCAATGACGCCATGTGCCCCTCGTGGAAGGCTACCCGTGAGCGCCAGCATTCGCCCAAGGGGCGCGCCTCGTTGATGCGCGAATGGCTGCGCCTGCAGGGTGAGGCGAACATCGATGTGCTGGCTGCGGCGCGCAACAAGGTGTCCTGGCTCAAGGGGCTGCCAGCACGGCTGCGCAACAACCGTGCACGCAACCAGGGCCAGGAAGACTTTTCCCATGAGGTCTACGACGCCATGGCCGGCTGCCTGGCGTGCAAGTCATGTGCAGGGCAGTGCCCGATCAAGGTCAACGTGCCGGACTTCCGCTCGCGTTTCCTCGAGCTGTACCACGGCCGTTACCAGCGCCCGATGCGTGATTACCTGATCGGCTCGCTGGAGTTCACCATGCCCTACCTGGCCCATGCACCAGGGCTGTATAACGCGGTGATGGGGTCGAAGTGGGTCAGCAGGTTGCTGGCGGACAAGGTCGGCATGGTCGACAGCCCGCTGATCAGCCGCTTCAACTTCCAGTCCACCCTCACGCGTTGCCGGGTTGGCGTGGCCAGTGTGCCGGCGCTGCGCGAACTGACCCCGGCCCAGCGCGAGCGCAGCATCGTGCTGGTGCAGGATGCCTTCACCCGTTACTTCGAGACACCGCTGCTGGCCGCGTTCATCGAGCTGGCCAATCGCCTTGGCCACCGCGTGTTCCTGGCGCCTTACAGTGCCAATGGCAAGCCGCTGCACGTGCAGGGCTTTTTGGGGGCTTTTGCCAAGGCGGCAATCCGTAATGCCAACCAGCTCAAGGCCCTGGCCGACTGTGGTGTACCGCTGGTGGGCCTGGACCCTGCCATGACCCTGGTCTACCGCCAGGAGTACCAGAAGGTGCCGGGCCTGGAGGGCTGCCCGAAGGTGTTGCTGCCCCAGGAATGGCTGATGGATGTGCTGCCCGAACAGGCGCACGCCGCGCCCGGAAACTTCCGCCTGATGGCGCACTGCACCGAGAAGACCAACGTGCCGGCCAGTACCCGCCAATGGGAGCAGGTGTTCGCGCGCCTGGGCCTGAAGCTGGTGACCGAGGCCACGGGGTGTTGCGGCATGTCCGGTACCTACGGGCATGAGGCACGTAACCAGGAGACGTCGCGGACCATTTTCGAACAGTCCTGGGCAACCAAGCTGGAAAAGGAGGGTGAGGCCCTGGCTACCGGCTATTCGTGCCGTAGCCAGGTCAAGCGCATGACCGAGCGGCAGATGCGTCATCCGCTGGAAGTGGTGTTGCAGTACGCCCGCTGAAACAAGGCCGCTCCAAAGGTACGCTCAATTACCCGTAGGAGCGGCCTCGTGTCGCGAAAGGGGTGCGTAGCACCCCCCATGCGCTCAAATATGCCTGAAACGCCGCGCCTGACGGTACAGATACAGGCTCAACACCAGCCCGCAGCACGCCGCCGCCGCCGCAAACAGAAACATCGAAGCAAACCCGAACCCCGACGCCACCGCGCCCACCAGTGGCCCGGTAATGCCCAGTGACAGGTCGATGAACAGCGAGTATGCCCCCACCGCCGCCCCGCGGTTGGCTGCCGAAACCTGATTCACCGCTTCTACGCCCAGCGCCGGGAACACCAGCGAGAAGCCGAAGCCACTGAGCGCCGCTCCGGCCAAGGCGAGCTCTGCGCTGGGTGCCAGCCACAGCATCAGCAGGCCCAGTGTCTCGACCGACAAGCACACGATCGCCACCCTGAACCCGCCAATCCTGTTGATGAGATTGCCGAACAGCAGCCGCGCACAGATGAAGCTGGCACCGAACAGGCTCAGGGTCAGTGCTGCATTCGCCCAGCCACGGCTGGCGTAGTACAGGGTGATGAAGGTGGCGATGGTGCCAAAGCCGATCGAGCCCAAAGCCAGCCCCGAACCATGCGGGAACACTTTGCCCAGCACCCGCAGAAACGGCATACGCACGCCGCTGACAATCGGCGCAGCGCGTTTTGGCCATGCCAGCAGCAGGCCTACCGCGCATAGCCCGATAATGCTCACCCCCATGCTCCACAGCCCCAGGTGCTTGACCATAAGCACACCCAGTGGCGCACCGATGGCCAGCGCACCGTAGCTGGCGATCCCGTTCCAGGAAATGACTTTGGCGGTGTTTTCGGCGCCGACCCGGCCAATCCCCCAGCCTATCGAACCCGAGCCCACCAGGCTTTCTGCGCTGCCCAGCACCAGGCGTCCGACCAGCAGGCAGGCCAGGCTCAGCCAGGGCAGGTGGGTAAGGAATGCACAGGCGAGCATGAAAACACCACTCAGGCCGCAACCGGCGAGGCCATACATGACGGCCTTCTTGCTGCCCAGGTTGTCGATGATGCGGCTGGCTGTGGGGCGGCTGAGCAGCGTGGCGAGGTATTGCACACTGATCACCAGGCCGGCGACGACGGTGCTGAAGCCCAGATCGTTGTGCACGTAGCCAGGCAGCACGGCGAGGGGGATGCCGATGTTCAGGTAGCCGATAAAGGTGAACAGGACGATGGAGACGACTTGCAGGGTGACCGCAAGGGGGCGCGGTGAGTCGGGCATGGGGGCCTACGTGGCAGAAGTTCTGGACGGTGTGAAAACGTGATGACAGCGGTAGTCCGAAAGTCAGCCGTTTTCACACAGTCGGGGGGATGCGCGGTTATTCCTGGTCAGCGCTGGATTGATCGTCGCCATCCTCGACGGCAGGCGCCGGTTCGGAGTGAGCGGCAACGGTTTGCTCTTCGGGGTTCAGGCTTGGGAAGGGAAGATTCGGGATTTCGTGCATCTCGTCGTTCCTCGCAAGTGTGAGTGAAAAGGCTGCGCCAGGCGCGTTTGGAGCTTCGCAAAGCTGAGGCAGGATACACAAGTCTGGATGACAGTTTGTAATTTTTCCCGGTCGCTTGTCGGTTTTGCGGGCGGATACCGGACATTTTTCCGACAAGGCAAGGCCGCGGCGCGCACTACAAATGGCGCGCGCAGCGGCCTTGTCTAGCGTGTTACTTGCGCCCTTCAGCGGTCTCGGCAACCTTGTCAGTACGCGCGCACATGATGAAGTCGTTCCGGTGCAGGCCCTTGATGGAGTGGCTCCACCAGGTCACGGTGACCTTGCCCCATTCGGTCAGCAGGCCTGGGTGATGACCTTCGGCTTCAGCGATTTCGCCTACTGCGTTGGTAAATGCCAGGGCGTGCTTGAAGTTCTTGAACAGGAACACACGCTCCAGCTCCATATGACCGTCACGTACTTCGATGTTCCAGTCCGGAATCTCGCGGATGAGTTCGGCCAGTTCCTCGTCGGTGACTTTCGGCGCATCGGCGCGGCAGGCTTCGCAGTGGGCTTGGTTCAAGGCATTCATGAGGTGTTTTCCGATTCGAGTTGTTGTCGGCAAGGTCGCTCAGGCGGCGACCTTGGGTGGAAACTTCGGTGCATGCAGCCCCAGCTGCATGGCTTGCTGGACCATGCCCATGATGTCTTCGTGGGCCAGGTCGAACAGGCGCTTGAGGTTCGGTAGCACGAAATACAGGGGCTGCAGGATGTCGATACGGTAGGGGGTGCGCATGGCCTCGATCGGGTCGAAGGCTTGGTGCTCCGGCTCACCGGACAGACTGTAGACGGTTTCTTTTGGCGAAGAGAGGATGCCGCCGCCATAGATCTTGCAGCCTTGCGCGGTCTCCATCAGGCCGAACTCAATGGTCATCCAGTACAGCCGCGCCAGGTACACGCGCTGCTCCTTGGTCGCGGCCAGGCCCAACTTGCCGTAGGTGTGGGTGAATTCGGCGAACCAGGGGTTGGTCAACAGCGGGCAGTGGCCGAAGATCTCGTGAAAGATGTCGGGTTCCTGAAGGTAGTCCAGCTCTTGCGGGGTACGGATGAACGTGGCGACCGGGAAGCGTTTGCTGGCCAGCAGCTCGAAGAAGGTCTGGAAGGGGATCAGCGCCGGCACACGGGCAACCTGCCAGCCGGTGGTGGCGCCCAGCACTTTGTTGATCTCGCCCAGTTGCGGGATGCGGTCATGGGGCAGCTTGAGCTGATCGATGCCATCCAGGTACTCCTGGCATGCCCGGCCTTCGATGACCTTCAGCTGGCGGGTGATTAGCGTGTTCCACACCGCATGCTCTTGCTGCGGGTAGTCGATGAAGCCTTGCGCATCGGGCTCGCGTGCCACGTATTGCGTCTGTTTCATGTGGCTCTCCTGGTGAGGGCTTTTATTGTTATGTCCACGACATACCTAAGAAATATCCCTTCATCGGCCCGATTGCACGCGGTGTCAGAACCCCTGAACTGCAGTTTTCAGGTGTTTTTCGTAACGATAATTTTACAAACATAGCGGCATCGCGGAAAATTCGGTGTATCGAGCTGGCCTTTGCTGTGTTTTTGTCAGCTTTTCTTTACGATTTTTGTGCGGCCGGTTTAAAAACTTCGCCGCTTCGAGAGCTTTCATGCGTATCAAAGTGCATTGCCAGAACCGCATCGGCATCCTTCGGGACATCCTCAACCTGTTGGTGGAGTACGGAATCAACGTACTCCGTGGTGAAGTCGGCGGTGACCATGGCAATGCCATCTACCTGCATTGCCCGAACCTCATCAACCTGCAGTTCCAGGCTCTACGTCCGAAATTCGAGTCGATTGCCGGGGTCTTCGGGGTCAAGCGTGTCGGCTTGATGCCCAGCGAGCGACGGCACATGGAGCTCAACGCGCTGCTGGGGGCGCTGGATTTCCCGGTGCTGTCGGTCGACATGGGCGGCAGCATCGTCGCCGCCAACCGCACCGCCGCGCAGTTGCTGGGCGTGAGGGTCGACGAGGTGCCGGGCATCCCGTTGGCGCGCTATGTAGAGGACTTTGACCTGCCGGAACTGGTGCGGGCCAACAAATCTCGAATCAATGGCCTACGGGTCAAGGTCAAGGGTGATATTTTCCTGGCCGACATCGCACCTTTGCAGTCCGAGCATGACGACAGCGAGGCATTGGCTGGCGCGGTGTTGACCTTGCACCGTGCCGACCGCATCGGTGAGCGGATTTACAACGTACGCAAACAGGAGCTGCGCGGCTTCGACAGCATCTTCCAGAGCTCGCGGGTGATGGCGGCTGTGGTGCGTGAGGCGCGGCGCATGGCGCCGCTGGACGCGCCGCTGCTGATCGAAGGTGAGACAGGTACAGGCAAAGAGCTGTTGGCGCGTGCCTGCCACCTGGCCAGCCCGCGGGGGCAGGCGCCTTTGATGGCCCTCAATTGTGCCGGCCTGCCAGAGTCCATGGCGGAAACCGAGCTGTTCGGTTATGGCCCCGGCGCGTTCGAGGGGGCCCGCGCCGAAGGCAAACTGGGCCTTCTGGAGTTGACCGCTGGCGGAACACTGTTCCTCGATGGGGTGGGGGAGATGAGCCCGCGTCTGCAGGTGAAGTTGCTTCGCTTTCTGCAGGACGGCTGCTTCCGTCGCGTTGGCAGTGATGAAGAAGTTTACCTGGATGTACGGGTGATCTGCGCAACCCAGGTGGACCTTTCCGAATTGTGCGCTCGGGGCGAATTCCGCCAGGACCTGTACCATCGCCTCAATGTGTTGTCGTTGCACATACCGCCGTTGCGCGAGTGCATGGACGGCCTGGAAGGGTTGGTGCAGCACTTTCTCGATCAGGCCAGCCGGCAGATTGGTTGTGCCCTGCCGCGCCTGGCGCCTGCGGCGATGGACAAACTGGCGCACTACCATTGGCCGGGCAATGTCCGGCAACTGGAAAACGTATTGTTCCAGGCGGTATCGCTGTGCGAAGGCGGAATAGTGAAAGGCGAACATATCCGCTTGCCGGATTACGGCGTGCGGCAGCCCTTGGGTGAGTTTACCCTTGAAGGTGATCTTTCGCAGATTATCGGGCGCTTCGAAAAGGCTGTACTGGAAAGTCTGATCGGGGAGTATCCAAGTAGCCGGGCGCTGGGCAAGCGGCTGGGTGTTTCACATACAACCATTGCTAACAAGTTGCGGGATTATTCGCTGGGCAAATCGAATGAATGACTGAGTGGCGAGTGGATCAAACTCAAAACTGTTCATTGTGTAACTGTTGACGAATGGGCCCCGCAGGGCCCAAATCATTCATCAGCCGTTGGAGCAGCCGTTACCCATCACGCGGTATTCGAGAATGTGCTTCTGGCCCTTGGAATCCTCGTAAGTCATGCGGGCAGGCACGACTTCGCACACGTTTGGCACTTCGCTCATGGAGATGACACGGGCGATATCCAGGTGCTGCGAATAGCTGTACTGTTCAACCGGAATCTGCTCGGCATCCTTTGCTTCATCGGCCATCGCCGCGCTGCAAAGACTACCAAGTACCAATACCAGTAACGCTTTCATTTTCTATTTACCTGTCTAAGGTCGTGAGGGGGCACGCGGTGCTTGTGGCGCCGCGAATATAGCCAAGTTTTCAACTGTCGGATTAGATCGCGATTAACGAGTTGCCTTCGTGGGGGCTGTGACTGTTACCAGTTGTTAATCGCTTTGCCGTTGCTGGCGAGGTGAATCTTATGCCTCGGTAATTAAGGGAAACAGTGGGTGTTTTGATAAAGTTTTTTCGTCTTTTGACAGAAACTGTAACAATCCCCCCGGCAAAATCTTTCGCTTTCCCCTCTCGCCGGGCCGCCAGCTGCGGCCTAGAGCCTTTCCGGCCGCCCACAAGGTGCGCAGCACGTTGCGTTACTACCATCGTCGTATGGCTTTTGCCGCTCTGGTACAGTTACAAACGGTTCCATACAAAAACAACTATTACACCGAGGTAACACAGATGAGTGCGGCTCCACTGTATCCCGTTCGTCCCGAGGTTGCGGCCACTACCCTGACCGACGAGGCCACCTACAAGGCCATGTACCAGCAATCGGTGATCAACCCGGACGGCTTCTGGCGTGAGCAGGCCCAGCGCATTGACTGGATCAAGCCTTTCACCAAGGTCAAGCAGACTTCCTTCGACGATCATCATGTCGATATCAAGTGGTTTGCCGACGGCACTCTGAACGTCTCCTCCAACTGCCTGGACCGCCACCTCGAAGAGCGCGGCGACCAACTGGCAATCATCTGGGAAGGTGACGACCCTTCCGAACACCGCAACATCACCTACCGCGAACTGCACGAGCAGGTCTGCAAATTCGCCAACGCCCTGCGCGGGCAGGACGTGCACCGTGGGGATGTAGTGACTATCTACATGCCGATGATCCCTGAGGCCGTGGTGGCGATGCTGGCCTGTGCCCGCATCGGTGCGATTCACTCGGTGGTGTTTGGCGGCTTCTCGCCTGAAGCGCTGGCCGGGCGCATCATCGATTGCAAGTCCAAGGTGGTGATCACCGCCGACGAAGGTTTGCGCGGTGGTCGTCGTACTCCGCTCAAGGCCAACGTCGACCTGGCGCTGACCAACCCTGAAACCAGCAGCGTGCAGAAAATCATCGTATGCAAGCGCACCGGTGGTGACATTGCCTGGCACCAGCACCGAGACATCTGGTACGAAGACCTGATGAAGGTAGCTTCCAGCCATTGTGCGCCAAAGGAAATGGGTGCCGAGGAAGCGTTGTTCATTCTTTATACCTCCGGCTCCACCGGCAAGCCTAAGGGCGTGCTGCACACCACGGGGGGTTACCTGGTGTACGCCGCGCTGACCCACGAGCGCGTGTTCGACTACCGCCCCGGCGAGGTCTACTGGTGCACCGCTGACGTCGGTTGGGTCACCGGCCACAGCTACATTGTCTACGGGCCGCTGGCCAACGGTGCGACCACGCTGCTTTTCGAGGGCGTACCGAACTATCCGGACATTACCCGGGTATCGAAGATCGTCGACAAGCACAAGGTCAACATCCTCTACACCGCACCCACCGCGATTCGCGCCATGATGGCCGAAGGGCAGGCGGCCGTTGAGGGTGCCGACGGCTCGAGCCTGCGCCTGCTGGGTTCGGTCGGTGAGCCGATCAACCCTGAGGCCTGGAACTGGTACTACAAGACCGTTGGCAAGGAGCGTTGCCCGATCGTCGACACCTGGTGGCAGACCGAGACCGGCGGCATCCTGATCAGCCCGCTGCCGGGCGCCACGGGCCTCAAGCCGGGTTCTGCGACCCGTCCGTTCTTTGGTGTGGTGCCGGCGCTGGTGGACAACCTGGGCAACCTGATCGATGGTGCCGCCGAGGGCAACCTGGTGATCCTCGATTCCTGGCCGGGCCAGTCGCGGTCGCTGTACGGCGATCATGACCGCTTCGTCGATACCTACTTCAAGACTTTCCGCGGCATGTACTTCACCGGTGACGGTGCGCGCCGTGACGAGGATGGCTACTACTGGATCACGGGCCGGGTGGATGACGTGCTCAACGTTTCCGGCCACCGTATGGGTACCGCAGAGATCGAAAGCGCCATGGTCGCCCATGCCAAAGTGGCTGAAGCTGCGGTGGTGGGCGTGCCACACGATATCAAAGGGCAGGGCATCTATGTGTACGTGACCCTTAATGCCGGCGTGGAGCCCAGCGAGCAGCTACGCCTGGAGCTGAAGAACTGGGTGCGCAAGGAGATCGGCCCGATTGCCTCGCCAGATGTGATCCAGTGGGCGCCAGGGCTGCCGAAGACGCGCTCGGGCAAAATCATGCGACGTATCCTTCGCAAGATCGCCACGGCGGAATACGGCTCGCTAGGTGATATCTCCACCCTGGCCGACCCGGGCGTGGTGCAGCACTTGATTGATACCCACAAGGCAATGAACCTGGCGTCGGCCTGATGAAATGAGCGGGACTGCGGGGCAGTCCTGCTTCAAACGAAAACCCCGCACGGGCAACCGGCGGGGTTTTTGCTTTACTGTTACCCGACATTCATCGGTAACTCTTCTGTCACCGATTACGCACAGCTGCGGGGCGAGCGGGAACACTCATGACCCGTTTCGGTGCGTTTAAGGCGCCATTTTTTGCCGTGCAGCACGCTACACTTGCCGTCGTACAAGGCTTTGCCAATAATAGGCCCAGTAATTGCTAGTTCTAAAGGTTATTTTCCTTGCGCTCTTGCATATCTTGCAAAGGCTGTCAACCTCGCCCGCTGCCGTTTCAAGCGCTTCTGTAAGTAGTTGTCGCTTTGAAGAAATATCGACTA
Source organism: Pseudomonas putida (assembly GCF_016406145.1). Lineage (NCBI taxonomy): Bacteria > Pseudomonadati > Pseudomonadota > Gammaproteobacteria > Pseudomonadales > Pseudomonadaceae > Pseudomonas > Pseudomonas putida. Next base: position 4,197,400 of record NZ_CP066306.1, on the reverse strand, counting down.
CCGGGCTGTCGTTAAAATGCCACTCACTCGCTCGTGGTCTGCGACCTTGGTCGAACCCTGCGCGGCTCGCGTTGTACCCATTCGCATATCGGGCAGTTGTTACTCCTGCCTTGTAATGCCCCGTACCGATGGAGTTACCTGATGAAGAAGCTCGCACTGCTTGGCGCCCTGGCGCTTTCCGTGTTTTCCCTGGTGTCGCAGGCTGATGAAAAACCGTTGAAAATCGGTATCGAAGCGGCCTACCCACCCTTCGCCTTCAAGCAGCCCGACGGCAGCATCGCCGGTTTCGACTACGACATCGGCAACGCCCTGTGTGAAGAGATGAAAGCCAAGTGCACCTGGGTCGAGCAGGAGTTCGACGGCCTGATCCCGGCGCTGAAAGTGCGCAAGATCGACGCCATCCTGTCGTCCATGTCGATCACCGATGACCGCAAGAAATCGGTCGACTTCACCAAGCGCTACTACCTGACCCCTGCGCGCCTGGTGATGAAGGACGGCGCTACCGTCAGCGACAGCCTGGATGAACTCAAGGGCAAGAAGATCGGCGTGCAGCGCGGCTCGATCCACGACCGCTTCGCCAAGGAAGTGCTGGGCGCCAAAGGTGCCACCGTGGTTCCTTACGGCACCCAGAACGAAATCTACCTTGACGTGGCCGCTGGCCGCCTCGACGGCACCGTGGCTGATGCCACCCTGCTGGAAGACGGTTTCCTGAAAACCGACGCCGGCAAGGGCTTTGCCTTCGTTGGCCCTTCGTTCACCGACGCGAAATACTTCGGTGACGGTATCGGCATCGCCGTGCGCAAAGGTGATGATGCCAACCGCGAGCGTATCAACAAGGCCATCGACGCGATCCGTGCCAACGGCAAGTACAAGCAGATCCAGGACAAGTACTTCAACTTTGACATCTACGGTCCAGACTCGAACTAAGACGTCGAGTTTCACCTGTGCAATGGTGCAAACAGCAGAGGCTCTGAGGTTTGCACCATTTTTCATTCTTTAGGTCGAGGACCTCATCATGTTGAAAGGCTACGGGGCAGTCATCCTCGACGGGGCGTGGCTGACGCTGCAGCTCGCCCTGTCGTCGATGGCCCTGGCCATTGTGCTCGGCCTGATTGGCGTGGCGCTGCGCTTGTCGCCGGTGCGCTGGCTGGCCTGGTTGGGCGATATGTATTCCACGGTGATCCGGGGTATTCCGGACCTGGTGCTGATCCTGCTGATCTTCTACGGCGGGCAGGACATCATCAACCGTTTGGGGCCGCTGGTGGGCTATGACGACTACATCGACCTGAACCCGCTGGTCGCAGGCATCGGTACCCTGGGCTTCATCTTTGGCGCCTACCTGTCAGAAACCTTCCGCGGTGCGTTCCTGGGTATTCCCAAGGGCCAAGCCGAAGCTGGCGCGGCCTATGGCATGAGCAACCGGCAGGTATTCTTCCGTATTCAGGTACCGCAGATGATCCGCCTGGCGATCCCGGGCTTCACCAACAACTGGTTGGTACTGACCAAGGCGACGGCCCTGATTTCGGTGGTCGGCCTGCAGGACATGATGTTCAAGGCCAAGCAGGCGGCAGACGCCACCCGCGAACCCTTCACCTTCTTCCTGGCGGTGGCGGCGTTGTACCTGGTGCTGACCAGTGTCTCGCTGCTGGCACTGAAGTATCTCGAGAAGCGCTACTCGGTGGGCGTCAAGGTGGCTGAGCTATGATTTTCGATTACAACGTCATCTGGGAGGCCATGCCGCTGTACCTCGGCGGCCTGCTCACCACCCTCAAGCTGCTGGCGATATCGCTATTCTTCGGCCTGCTGGTGGCTGTTCCGCTGGGCTTGATGCGGGTGTCCAAGCAGCCGGTGGTCAACCTCACGGCCTGGCTGTACACCTACGTGATCCGCGGCACGCCGATGCTGGTGCAGCTGTTCCTGATCTACTACGGCCTGGCTCAGTTCGAGGCGGTGCGCGAAAGCATCTTCTGGCCATTGCTATCCAGCGCCACGTTTTGTGCGTGCCTGGCATTTGCCGTCAACACCAGTGCCTACACCGCTGAAATCATCGCCGGCAGCCTCAAGGCCACCCCGCACGGCGAGATCGAGGCGGCCAAGGCCATGGGTATGTCCCGCATGAAGATGTACCGTCGCATCCTGCTGCCGTCGGCCCTGCGCCGGGCGTTGCCGCAGTACAGCAACGAAGTGATCATGATGCTGCAGACCACCAGCCTGGCGTCGATCGTGACCCTGATCGACATCACCGGTGCCGCGCGTACGGTCAATGCCCAGTACTACCTGCCTTTCGAGGCCTACATCACGGCGGGCGTGTTCTATCTGTGCCTGACCTTCATCCTGGTGCGCCTGTTCAAGATGGCCGAACGCCGCTGGCTCGGCTACCTGGCGCCGCGCAAGCACTGAACGCTCTGTGAGAACCGACAGCATGTACAAACTAGAAGTCCAAGACCTGCACAAGCGCTACGGCAGCCATGAAGTGCTCAAGGGTGTGTCCCTGGCGGCCAAGGCAGGCGATGTGATCAGCATTATCGGCTCCAGCGGTTCGGGCAAGTCGACCTTCCTGCGCTGCATCAACCTGCTTGAGCAGCCGCACGCCGGCAAGATCCTGCTCAACAACGAAGAGCTGAAGCTGGTCGCCGGCAAGGACGGCGCGCTCAAGGCTGCCGACCCGCGCCAGCTGCAGCGCATGCGCTCACGGCTGTCGATGGTGTTCCAGCATTTCAACCTGTGGTCGCACATGACCGCGCTGGAAAACGTCATCGAGGCGCCGGTGCACGTGCTTGGCGTAAACAAGAAAGAAGCCCTGGAAAAAGCCGAACACTATCTGGCCAAGGTGGGCGTCGCCCATCGCAAGGATGCTTTCCCGGGGCATATGTCCGGCGGTGAGCAGCAGCGTGTGGCGATTGCCCGAGCGCTGGCGATGGAGCCTGAAGTGATGCTGTTCGACGAGCCGACTTCGGCGCTCGACCCCGAACTGGTCGGCGATGTGCTAAAGGTCATGCAGGCCCTGGCCCAGGAAGGCCGGACCATGGTGGTGGTGACCCATGAGATGGGCTTTGCCCGCGAAGTGTCCAACCAGTTGGTGTTCCTGCACAAAGGCCTGGTCGAAGAGACCGGCTGCCCGCGCGAAGTGCTGGCCAACCCGCAATCGGAGCGGCTCAAGCAGTTTCTCTCTGGCAGCCTGAAGTAAAGGCTGCACCTTCGCACCAGAATAGGGCATGCTGCGCAGCAGTGCGCAGTCTGCCTTGGCGCCACAGACTCGAACGACTTCAGGTTTCGGACCTTACCCTATGACCACCCAGCGAATCGGTTTTCTCATCTGGCCAAGCACCAAGCCCTTGACGTTGGCGCTGGCGGAGGAAGTATTGCTGGTGGCCCAGCGGGTACATCCTGATGTGGTTTACGAGCTGGCCTTTATGCAGGCCGAACCTGCGCAGGATGGCGCCTGGCGCCTGCCGGGCGAGCCCTGGAACGGGCGCCTGGAGGGTTGTCACAAGCTGTTCCTGCTCGCTGACGAGCTGCCCCAGGCGCTGGGGTCGGCGCTGTCCTCGGCCCTCAAGCAATTGGCCCGTAGCGGCTGCATTATTGGCGGGCTGTCTGCGGGTGTGTATCCGTTGGCCATGCTCGGCCTGCTCGATGGTTACCGCGCTGCGGTGCATTGGCGCTGGCAAGACGATTTTGCCGAGCGCTTTCCCAAGGTCATCGCCACCAGCCATCTGTTCGATTGGGACCGTGATCGCCTGACCGCTTGCGGCGGTATGGCGGTGACCGACTTGCTGCTGGCGGTGCTGGCGCGTGATCACGGGGCTGAGCTGGCTGGTGCGGTTTCCGAGGAGCTGGTGGTCGAGCGCATTCGTGAGGGGGGGGAGCGCCAGCGCATTCCGCTGCAGAACCGCCTCGGCTCCAGCCATCCGAAGCTGACCCAGGCGGTGCTGTTGATGGAAGCCAACATCGAAGAGCCGCTGACCACTGACGAAATCGCTCAGCATGTATGCGTGTCGCGCAGGCAACTGGAGCGTATCTTCAAGCAGTACCTCAATCGGGTGCCCAGCCAGTATTACCTGGAGTTGCGGCTGAACAAGGCGCGGCAGATGCTGATGCAGACCAGCAAATCGATCATCCAGATCGGCCTTTCCTGTGGCTTCTCCTCCGGCCCGCATTTCTCCAGTGCTTACCGCAATTTCTTTGGCGCCACGCCACGGGAAGACCGCAACCAGCGGCGTAACAGCAGCCCCTTCGAATTGAGTTCGGCGCCTGCCGAAAAGGGCTGAAAGCTTCCTTGCGCAGTGCGCTTCCATCGCCGGCAAGCCGGCTCCCACACTGATCGGGTTGCCGCCGGTACAGCCGGCGTATCTTCTTATGTGAACATCCGTTCACCCAGTCTCGCTCTGCCGTTACACTGCGCGATTGCGACAGTGTTTGTCGCATTGCCGAAAGCCTGGGTAAAACTGGGTTTTGCGCTGTAACAAGTTGTCGCTTGGCCGCAAGGACAGGCGCAGATCAGTCCTTACAATCCCCCCATCGCTCGCCACTTCCAGGCCAGCGTTCCTCTTCAGGAGACTCAGATGTCCGTTGAGCAAGCCCCGGTGCAACGTGCCGATTTCGACCAGGTCATGGTCCCCAACTATTCTCCGGCGGCCTTCATTCCTGTGCGAGGCGAGGGTTCCCGCGTCTGGGACCAGTCGGGTCGCGAACTCATCGACTTTGCCGGTGGCATTGCGGTAAACGCCCTGGGCCACTGCCACCCGGCACTGGTCAAGGCCCTGACCGAGCAGGCCAACACCCTCTGGCACGTTTCCAACGTCTTCACCAACGAGCCAGCACTGCGCCTGGCACACAAACTGGTCGATGCCACCTTTGCCGACCGGGCTTTTTTCTGCAACTCCGGCGCTGAGTCCAACGAGGCCGCTTTCAAGCTGGCCCGTCGTGTCGCCCATGACCGCTTCGGTCCCGACAAGCACGAAATCATCTCCGCCGTGAACAGCTTCCACGGTCGCACGCTGTTCACCGTCAGTGTCGGCGGCCAGCCGAAGTACTCTGACGGTTTCGGCCCGAAGATTACCGGTATCAGTCATGTGCCCTACAACGACCTGGAAGCGCTGAAGGCACAGATTTCCGACAAGACCTGCGCCGTGGTGATCGAGCCGATCCAGGGCGAGAGCGGTGTGGTCCCGGCCGACAAGGCGTACCTGGAAGGCGCCCGCAAGCTGTGTGACGAGCACAACGCCCTGCTGATCTTCGATGAAGTGCAGACGGGTGTGGGTCGTACCGGCTCGCTGTACGCCTATCAGCACTACGGCGTGACGCCAGACATCCTGACCAGCGCCAAGAGCCTGGGCGGTGGTTTCCCGATCGGTGCCATGCTCACCACCAGTGAGCTTGCCAAGCATCTGGCGGTCGGCACCCACGGCACTACCTATGGCGGTAACCCGTTGGGCTGCGCCGTTGCCTGCGCGGTGCTGGACGTGATCAACACCCCAGAAACCCTGGCCGGTATCAAAGCCAAGCACGAGCGCTTCAAGGTGCGCCTTGAGAAGATCGGCCAGCAGGCCGGCCTGTTCTCTCAGGTGCGTGGTGTCGGCCTGTTGATCGGCTGCGTGCTGACCGAAGCCTGGCAGGGCAAGGCCAAGGACATCCTCAATGCCGCCGAGAAGGAAGGCGTGATGGTGCTGCAGGCCGGCCCGGACGTGGTGCGCTTCGCGCCGAGCCTGGTGATCGAAGATGCCGATATCGATGAAGGCCTGGACCGCTTCGAGCGGGCTGTGGCCAAACTGACCCAGGCCTGATTCGCCGGGGGTCCCTTCGCCGGCCCCGAGCGGGCCGGCGATAGCAGAATTCCAGTGCGGGCGCGTGCTTGCAGTCTCAACACGCGCCCGCCGTTTTTCCGTGCCGCGAAAGCGGCCAGTTTTTCCAAAGGAGTGACACCATGCTGGTGATGCGCCCCGCGCAAATGGGTGATCTGAACGAAGTGCAGCGCATGGCTGCAGACAGCCCCGTTGGTGTCACTTCGCTGCCGGACGACGCTGCCCGTCTGGGCGACAAGATCGCCGCCTCGGAAACGTCGTTCGCTGCCGAAGTCAGTTTCAATGGCGAAGAAAGCTACTTCTTCGTGCTTGAGGACAGTGTCACCGGCAAGCTCGCCGGTTGCTCGGCAATCGTCGCCTCGGCAGGCTACTCCGAGCCGTTCTACAGTTTTCGTAACGAAACCTTCGTGCACGCCTCCCGCGAACTGAAGATCCACAACAAGATCCACGTCCTGTCACTGTGCCATGACCTCACCGGCAACAGCCTGCTGACCAGCTTCTATGTCCTGCCTGAACTGGTGAACAGTGGCTGGGCCGAGCTGAATTCGCGTGGCCGCTTGCTGTTCATGGCCTCGCACCCGGAGCGCTTTGCCGACTCGGTGGTCACCGAAATCGTCGGTTACAGCGACGAGCAAGGCGAGTCGCCGTTCTGGGATGCCATCGGGCGCAACTTCTTCGACCTCAACTATGCCCACGCCGAGCGCTTGTGCGGCCTGAAGAGCCGTACCTTCCTCGCCGAACTGATGCCGCACTACCCGATCTATGTACCCCTGCTGCCGGACGCTGCGCAGGAAGCCATGGGCCAGGTGCACCCGCGCGCGCAGATCACTTTCGACATCCTCATGCGTGAGGGCTTCGAGACCGAGCACTACATCGACATCTTCGATGGCGGCCCGACCTTGCATGCGCGTGCCTCGGGCATCCGCTCGATCGCCCAGAGCAGGGTGGTGCCGGTCAAGCTCGAGGAACTGCCGGCCAAGGGCGGGCGCCCGTACCTGGTGTGCAACGGCCAACTGCAGGATTACCGCGCGGTGCTGGTCGAACTGGACTGGGTGCCGGGCAAGCCTGTCAGCCTCAGTGCAGAGGCTGCCGAGGCGCTGGGTGTGGGCGAGGGCGCCAGCGTGCGCCTGGTCGCGGTCTGAGGTCTGGGAACAGAGAGTTTTGCGGTAGCTACAGTTGCCGCACAAGGAGATAGCATGATCGTTCGTCCTGTACGCAGCAGCGATTTACCTGCGCTGATCGAATTGGCACGCAGCACCGGTACCACCGGGCTGACCACCTTGCCGGCCAACGAGGAGCGCCTCGGGCATCGTGTCGGCTGGGCCGAGAAGAGCTTCCGTGGTGAAGCCGAGCGCGGTGACACCGACTACCTGTTCGTGCTGGAGAACGACGAAGGCCTGGTGGTCGGCATCAGTGCCATCGCCGGGGCCGTCGGCCTGCGCGAGCCCTGGTACAACTACCGGGTCGGCCTGACCGTCAGCGCCTCGCAGGAGCTGAACATCTATCGCGAAATCCCCACCCTGTTCCTGGCCAACGACCTGACCGGCAACTCCGAACTGTGTTCACTGTTCCTGCGTAGCGACCACCGCTCCGGGCTCAATGGCCGCTTGCTGTCGCGGGCGCGCATGCTGTTCATCGCCGAGTTCCCGGAACTGTTCGGCAACAAGATCATCGCCGAAATGCGTGGCATGTCTGACGAGCAGGGCCGTTCGCCGTTCTGGGAGAGCCTTGGGCGGCACTTTTTCAAGATGGAGTTCAGCCAGGCCGACTATCTCACTGGCGTGGGCAACAAGTCGTTCATTGCCGAGCTGATGCCCAAGTTCCCGTTGTACACCTGCTTCCTGTCGGAGGCTGCGCGCAGCGTCATCGGCCGTGTGCACACCGACACCGAGCCTGCGCTGGCCATGCTCAAGCAGGAAGGCTTCAGCTACCAGGGGTATGTCGACATCTTCGACGCTGGCCCGGCCATCGAGTGCGAAACCTCGAAGATTCGTGCCGTACGCGAGAGCCAGACCCTGGTGCTGGCCGTCGGTACGCCTGGCGATGACGCAACCCCTTACATCATCCACAACCGCAAGCGCGATGACTGCCGTATCACTGCCGCGCCCGCACGTCTGGCTGCGGGCACCCTGGTGGTCGACCCGCAAACCGCCAAGCGCCTGCGTATGGGCGCTGGCGACAATGTGCGCGCCGTGCCGCTGTCGGCAAGCCGGGAGGCCCAGTAAATGACCACGCATTACATCGCCGGCAGCTGGCAGGCCGGCCAGGGTGAAGCCCTGCAGTCGCTCAACCCGGTCACGCAAGCCGTTGTCTGGCAAGGGCAGGGCGCCGATGCCAGCCAGGTCGACGCTGCCGTGCTGGCCGCGCGTCAGGCTTTTCCGGCCTGGGCGCAACTGAGCCTGGAGGCGCGCATCGACGTGCTGGAAAAGTTTGCCGAACAGCTCAAGCAGCATTCCGAGGCACTGGCCTACTGCATTGGCGAGGAAACCGGCAAACCGCTGTGGGAATCGGCTACCGAAGTCACCAGCATGGTCAACAAGGTCGCGATCTCGATACAGAGCTACCGCGAGCGTACGGGCGAGAAAAGCGGCCCGCTAGCCGATGCTACCGCCGTACTGCGGCACAAGCCCCACGGGGTGGTGGCGGTGTTCGGCCCCTACAATTTCCCCGGCCACTTGCCCAATGGTCACATTGTCCCGGCGCTGCTGGCCGGTAACTGTGTGGTGTTCAAGCCCAGCGAACTGACCCCCAAGGTCGCCGAGCTGACAGTCAATTGCTGGATCGCCGCGGGCCTGCCGGCCGGTGTGCTCAACCTGGTGCAGGGCGCACGTGAAACGGGCGTGGCGCTGGCTGCCAACCCAGGTATCGATGGCTTGTTCTTCACTGGCTCAAGCCGTACCGGCAACCTGCTTCATCAGCAGTTTGCCGGCCGTCCGGACAAGATCCTCGCCCTGGAAATGGGCGGCAACAACCCGTTGGTGGTGGATGGGGTCAAGGACCTCGACGCGGCGGTATACACGATCATCCAGTCGGCGTTCATCTCCGCTGGGCAGCGCTGCACCTGTGCTCGCCGTCTGCTGGTGCCGCAGGGCGCATGGGGCGATGCGCTGGTCATACGGTTGGTCGAGGTGTGCAAAAGCATCACGGTCGGCGCTTTTGATCAGCAGCCGGCACCCTTCATGGGTTCGGTGATTTCGCTGCAGGCTGCGCGGGCGCTGGTCGCGGCGCAGTCTGAGCTGCTCGCCAAGGGCGCTACCCAGTTGCTGGAGATGACCCAGCCCCAGGCCGATGCCGCACTGCTGACCCCGGGCATCATCGATGTCACCGCCGTGGCGGACCGGCCCGACGAAGAGTTTTTCGGCCCGCTGCTGCAGGTGATTCGTTACGCCGACTTCGATGCTGCCATCGACGAGGCCAACAACACTCAGTACGGTCTGGCCGCCGGCCTGTTGTCCGACTCCCGTGCCCGCTACCAGTACTTCTGGCTGCGCAGCCGCGCCGGCATCGTCAACTGGAACAAGCAACTGACCGGTGCCGCCAGCAGCGCGCCGTTCGGGGGGATAGGCGCCAGTGGCAATCATCGCGCCAGCGCCTATTACGCCGCCGACTACTGCGCTTACCCCGTGGCTTCGCTGGAGACTGCCAGCCTTGCCCTGCCGGCGACCCTGACGCCGGGCGTCACCCTATAACAACAGGTCACGGAGCCTAGCCGATGAAATCCTATGAAGTGAATTTTGATGGCCTGGTGGGGCCTACCCACAATTACGGCGGCCTGTCCTACGGTAACGTTGCCTCGCAGAGCAACAGCCAGCAGGCCTCGAACCCGCGTGAAGCGGCGCGCCAAGGCCTGGCAAAGATGAAAGCGCTGGCCGACATGGGCTTCAAGCAGGGTGTGCTGGCGCCGCAGGAGCGCCCCGACGTAGCGGCTTTACGCCGCCTGGGCTTCAGCGGCAGCGATGCCGAAGTCATCCAGCGCGCGGCCAAAGAGGCCATGCCGTTGTTGGTCGCCAGCTGTTCGGCATCGAGCATGTGGGTGGCCAACGCGGCCACCGTCAGCCCTAGCGCCGACACCGCTGATGGCCGCGTGCATTTCACTGCGGCCAACCTCAACTGCAAGTACCACCGTAGCATCGAGCATCCGACCACCAGCCGTGTGCTGGCTGCCATGTTCAGCAATGAGCAGCACTTTGCCCATCACCCGGCGCTGCCTGCCGTGGCGCAGTTCGGCGACGAGGGCGCGGCCAACCATACGCGCTTCTGTCGCAGCTACGGCGAGGCGGGCGTTGAGTTTTTCGTCTACGGTCGCAGCGCGTTCGACAGCCGCTATCCCGCGCCGCAGAAGTATCCGGCGCGCCAGACCCTGGAAGCTTCACAGGCCGTAGCACGGCTTCATGGTCTGAGCGATGACGGTGTGGTCTACGCTCAACAGAATCCGTCAGTGATCGATCAGGGTGTATTCCACAACGATGTGATTTCGGTGGGCAATGGCGAGGTGCTGTTCTACCACGAAGATGCTTTCCTCGAGACTGACGCGGTGCTTGGCCAGCTGCAGGCTAAACTGGCCAGCAAGGGTGGCAACTTCCAGGCCATCCGTGTGCCACGGGCAGCGGTGGCGGTAGAGGATGCGGTGCGTTCCTACCTGTTCAACAGCCAGCTGCTCAGCCGCGACGACGGCTCGATGCTGCTGGTAGTGCCGGAAGAGTGCCGCAACAATGAGCGCGTCTGGGCTTACCTGCAGCAACTGACCAGCCAGGGTGGCGCGGTAAAGGAGGTCAAGGTATTTGACCTCAAGCAAAGCATGCAGAACGGCGGCGGCCCGGCGTGCCTGCGCTTGCGCGTGGCTTTGAAGGAATCGGAACTGGCGGCGGTCAATCCAGGCGTTATCATGACCGCCCCGCTGTACGACACACTGTTGCAGTGGGTCGACAAGCACTACCGCGACCGCCTGGGCGAAGCGGACCTTGCCGACCCGCAGTTGCTGGTTGAATGCCGTACGGCGCTGGATGAGTTGACCCAGATTCTGAAGTTGGGCTCGGTCTATCCGTTCCAACGCCAACCTTGAAGAGAGATTTTGTAATGACCGACGCCCTGCGCCTGATCCTTGAAGATGTAGACGGCACCCAGCTGGAAACCTCCTGCACCCGCTTCGCCGTTGTCTGGCAGGGCAAGGAAGTGTGGATTCAGCAAGACGGCCGTGGCCAATTGCTGATCGGTGTCGACGTCGATGAGAACGACACCGAGTACGCCAACCTGCTGCTGCGCCCGATGGCTACCAACCTGGTCAGCCTGCAGCTGGAGATGGAGCCGGCAGAAGCCGGTGAAGACGATGATCACGTCCATGGCCCTGACTGCGGCCACGACCACTAAGGAAGCGCCTATGCTCGCCCTTGGCAAATTGCTTGAGCTGACCCTGACCGATCACGAGCCGGCCGAGAAGACCCAAGTTACACCCAAGGGCGTGCGTTTACGCTGGCTGGGGGAGGGCGCACTTGAGGTGCGTCCGCCCGAAGGCGACGATTGCGGGTTGGACCTGCTGCTGTCGGCCGGTATCCATGGCAATGAAACAGCGCCGATCGAATTGCTCGAACGGCTGCTGCATGGCGTGGCCAATGGCAAGATCAAGCCGCGTTCGCGTGTGATGTTCCTGTTCGGCAACCCTGCGGCCATCCGCAAAGGCGAGCGCTTCATCGAGCAGGACATCAACCGCCTGTTCAATGGTCGTCATGAGCTTTCCAGTGGTTTCGAGGCATTGCGTGCCGCGGAACTTGAGCAGTTCGCCCGGGTGTTCTTCAGCAAGCCCGAGCGTGCTCGCCTTCATTACGACCTGCATACCGCTATTCGTGGCTCCAAGATCGAGCAGTTTGCCCTATACCCCTATAAAGAAGGGCGCAAGCATTCTCGTCGCGAGCTGGCTCGCCTGGCTGCTGCCGGCATGGAGGCGGTGCTGCTGCAGAGCAAGTCATCGATCACCTTCAGTGCCTTCACCTATGAGCAGCTAGATGCCGAGGCATTCACCCTGGAGCTGGGCAAGGCACGGCCGTTCGGGCAGAACGAGCAGGTCAACCTCGACAAGCTGGAGGAGCGCCTGATCCAGATCATCGAAGGCAACGAACCTGAGGCCGGAGACTCACTCGATGGTCTTAAACTGTTTAGTGTGGCTCGCGAGATCATAAAGCACAGTGAGGGCTTCCGCCTGCACCTGCCGGTGGATATCGAGAACTTCTCCGAGCTGAGCAAAGGTTATCTGCTGGCTGAGGACCTGGCCGAAATGCGCTGGGTGGTGGAGGAGGAGGGGGCGCGGATCATCTTTCCCAATCCCAAGGTCAAGAACGGGCTGCGCGCCGGCATTCTCATCGTCCCGGACTCGGGGCAGCGCCTGGACTGAGTTTGCGCATTCCCTTGCAGAAGCGGCTTTGTGTCGCGCAAGGGCGCTTCTACAAAGGCCAGTCGTCGCTGAATGCTGCCCATGAAAACCATTTAATTCACCGTCTGTTCCATTTTCCCTTCCCTTGAGCGGTAATAGGCTTGCCAGCGGCAAAAGCCTGCATTTAGCATCCGGTCATGTCATTTTCGTTTGCATGAGCCTGAAAAGCCGTCCAATCGACGCTTTGCATCGCATAAACACACTGCACCGAGATTGCAGGACCGATATAATGCGGCCCTTTGCCGTCGTTTCGTCGACGCGTTTGCCCCCAGGGGCCGCCGTTTCCGTGGAAGAACCTATGAAAAGCGCAGAAATCCGTGAAGCCTTCCTTCGCTTCTTCGAAGAGCAGGGCCATACCCGAGTCGCCTCCAGTTCGCTGATCCCGAACAACGACCCGACCCTGCTGTTCACCAACGCAGGCATGAACCAGTTCAAGGACTGCTTCCTCGGTGCCGAGAAGCGCGCCTACACCCGTGCGGTCAGCAGCCAGAAGTGCGTGCGCGCCGGCGGCAAGCATAACGACCTGGAAAACGTCGGTTACACCGCGCGTCACCACACCTTCTTCGAGATGCTGGGCAACTTCAGCTTCGGCGACTATTTCAAGCGCGATGCGATCACTTTCGCCTGGACCTTCCTGACTTCCGACAAGTGGCTGAACCTGCCCAAGGAAAAGCTCTGGGTCACCGTCTACGCCAGCGACGACGAAGCCTACGACATCTGGACCAAGGAAGTCGGCGTGCCGGCCGAGCGCATGGTGCGCATCGGTGACAACAAAGGCGCCCCTTACGCCTCCGACAACTTCTGGACCATGGGCGACACCGGCCCGTGTGGCCCTTGCACCGAGATCTTCTACGACCACGGTGCCGATATCTGGGGCGGCCCACCCGGTTCCCCTGAAGAAGACGGCGACCGCTACATCGAGATCTGGAACAACGTCTTCATGCAGTTCAACCGCACTGCCGATGGCGTGCTGCACCCGCTGCCAGCGCCGTCGGTGGATACCGGCATGGGCCTGGAGCGCATCAGTGCGGTCATGCAGCACGTGCACTCGAACTACGAGATCGACCTGTTCCAGAACCTGCTGAGCGCTGCGGCCAAGGCCATCGGCTGCAGCAACGACGGTCAGGCTTCGCTGAAAGTCGTGGCCGACCACATCCGCTCTTGCGGCTTCCTGATCGCAGACGGCGTGCTGCCCTCCAACGAAGGCCGTGGCTACGTGCTGCGCCGCATCATTCGTCGTGCCTGCCGTCACGGTAACAAGCTGGGCGCCAAGGGCAGCTTCTTCTACCAGATCGTCGCCGCCTTGGCTGCCGAGATGGGCGAGGCGTTCCCGGAGCTCAAGAGCCAGCAAGCGCACATCGAGCGCGTGCTCAAGGCCGAAGAAGAACAGTTCGCCAAGACCCTCGAGCAGGGCCTGCGCATCCTCGAGCAGGATCTGGCCCAGCTCAAGGGCGACGTAGTGCCGGGTGACGTGGTGTTCAAGCTGTACGACACCTACGGCTTCCCGATGGACCTGACCGCCGACATCGCCCGCGAGCGCGAGCTGACCATCGATGAAGCGGGCTTCGAGCGTGAAATGGATGCCCAGCGTGAGCGCGCCCGTTCCGCCAGTGCCTTCGGCATGGATTACAACAGCCTGGTCAAGGTCGACACCGCTACCGACTTCGTCGGCTACAACGCCACCGAAGGTCAGGGCAAGGTCATTGCCCTGTACAAGGACGGCCAGTCGGTCGACCAGTTGGGCGAGGGCGAGCAGGGCGTCGTGGTGCTGGACCGCACCCCGTTCTATGCCGAGTCCGGTGGCCAGGTTGGTGACACCGGCTACCTGCAGTCGGGCGCCGTACGCTTTGACGTGCAGGACACCACCAAGACCGGCGGCGCTTTCCTGCACCATGGCGTGGTCGCCAGCGGCGCGCTGGTGATCGGTTCTCCGGTCGAAGCCAAGGTCGATGCCGACGTGCAGCACGCCACCTCGCTGAACCACTCGGCCACGCACCTGCTGCACGAAGCGCTGCGTCAGGTACTGGGCGAGCACGTGCAGCAGAAGGGCTCGCTGGTCGACAGCCAGCGTCTGCGTTTCGACTTCAGCCACTTCGAGGCGGTGACGCCTGCGCAGATCAAGGCACTGGAAGACATCGTCAACCGCGAAGTGCGCAAGAACACCCCGGTGGAAACTGAAATCACCGATATCGAAACCGCCAAGCGCAAAGGCGCGATGGCCCTGTTTGGCGAGAAATACGGCGATACCGTGCGCGTGCTGAGCATGGGTGGCGATTTCTCCGTCGAGCTGTGCGGCGGGATCCACGCCAAGCGCACCGGCGATATCAGCCTGTTCAAGATCATCAGCGAAGGTGGCGTGGCCTCTGGCGTGCGCCGTATCGAAGCGGTTACCGGCGCTGCCGCGCTGGCTTACCTGAACGCTGCCGAAGAGCAGGTCAAGGAAGCCGCGCAGCTGATCAAGGGCAACCGTGACAACCTGATCGACAAGCTGTCGGCTGTGCTCGAGCGCAACCGTCAGCTGGAGAAGCAGCTGGAACAGCTGCAGGCCAAGGCCGCCAGCGCCGCAGGGGACGATCTCTCCAGTGCGGCTGTTGAGGTCAAGGGTGCCAAGGTCCTCGCCGCCCGCCTGGATGGGCAGGATGGCAAGGCCCTGCTGGCCCTGGTTGATCAGCTGAAGAACAAGCTCGGCCACGCAGTGATCCTGCTGGGCAGCGAGCATGAGGGCAAGGTCGTGCTGGTGGCCGGCGTGACCAAAGACCTCTCCAGCCAACTCAAGGCTGGTGACCTGATGAAACAAGCCGCTGCGGCAGTGGGCGGCAAGGGCGGTGGCCGTCCGGACATGGCTCAAGGCGGTGGCGTCGACGTCGCTGCACTGGACCAGGCCCTGGCGCTGGCCGTGCCGTTCGCAGAGCAGGGACTTTGAGATGGAGGGGCCGGTGGTCTAGTCATCGGCCCCTCCATGTTGGATGGTTTTTTTGAGGCCCTGTATGGGCTGAGGCACCATTGAAATGGCGTTGATCGTACAGAAATTTGGCGGCACCTCTGTCGGTTCCATCGAGCGGATCGAGCAGGTTGCCGACAAGGTCAAGAAACACCGTGAAGCGGGCGACGACCTGGTTGTTGTGCTGTCGGCCATGAGTGGCGAAACCAATCGCCTGATCGACCTGGCCAAGCAGATCACCGATCAGCCGGTTCCGCGTGAGCTGGACGTGATCGTGTCCACCGGCGAGCAGGTCACCATTGCCCTGCTGGCCATGGCCTTGATCAAGCGTGGCGTGCCGGCGGTGTCCTACACCGGCAACCAGGTGCGCATCCTCACCGACAGCGCGCACAACAAAGCACGCATCCTGCAGATCGACGACCAGAAGATTCGCGCCGACCTCAAGGAAGGGCGTGTGGTGGTTGTAGCCGGTTTCCAGGGGGTCGACGAGCACGGCAGCATCACTACCCTGGGCCGCGGCGGCTCCGATACCACTGGCGTGGCCCTGGCGGCCGCGCTCAAGGCTGACGAGTGCCAGATCTACACCGATGTCGATGGCGTCTACACCACTGACCCGCGCGTCGTGCCGCAGGCGCGCCGCCTGGAGAAGATCACCTTCGAAGAGATGCTGGAAATGGCCAGCCTCGGGTCCAAGGTGCTGCAGATCCGCTCGGTGGAATTCGCCGGCAAGTACAACGTTCCGCTGCGCGTGCTGCACAGCTTCAAGGAGGGTCCAGGTACCCTCATTACCATTGATGAAGAGGAATCCATGGAACAGCCGATCATTTCCGGTATCGCCTTCAACCGTGATGAAGCCAAGCTGACCATTCGCGGCGTACCGGACACTCCGGGCGTCGCTTTCAAGATCCTCGGCCCGATCAGCGCCTCGAACATCGAAGTGGACATGATCGTGCAGAACGTCTCGCACGATAACACCACCGACTTCACCTTTACCGTGCACCGCAACGAGTACGAGAAGGCCCACAACGTGCTGGAAAACACCGCACGTGAAATCGGTGCCCGCGAAGTGATCGGCGATACCAAGATTGCCAAGGTATCGATCGTCGGTGTTGGCATGCGTTCCCACGCAGGTGTTGCCAGCCGCATGTTCGAAGCCCTGGCCAAGGAGAGCATCAACATCCAGATGATCTCCACTTCCGAGATCAAGGTGTCGGTAGTCATCGAAGAGAAGTACCTGGAGCTGGCCGTGCGCGCGCTGCATACCGCGTTCGAGCTTGACGCTCCGGCCCGACAGGGCGAGTAAGGCGTTGCCTTGAGGGGCGCGGCTTGCCGCGCCCTTCGCGTTTCTGCTCGTCACGCAGGCCCTGTCCTGCCAGCGTGACGCGCTACGGGGCCCTGTGTCGTCGTCCACGACCAGGCCCGGTTGTTCCCAGACTGTTATCCCTGAATGTCTTGCGTAAGGAGAAAGCTATGTTGATTCTGACTCGTCGGTGCGCCGAGAGCCTGATCATTGGAGATGGCGAGATCACCGTGACGGTGCTCGGCGTCAAAGGAAACCAGGTGCGCATCGGCGTCAGCGCCCCCAAGGAAGTGGCCGTTCACCGCGAGGAAATCTACCTGCGGATCAAGAAAGAGAAGGATGAGGAGCCAAGCCTTTAATTTTTTTGAAGTTTTTTTCAAAAAAAGGGTTGCAAACGAGGAAGAGCCTGTTTAATATTCGCCTCGTGTTGCGGTGAGGTGGCCGAGTGGCCGAAGGCGCTCCCCTGCTAAGGGAGTATACCTCATAAGGGTATCGGGGGTTCGAATCCCCCCTTCACCGCCATTATTCGCTTAGGGCGCTGTAATCGGTAAGAACGCTAAGTCGTTGAAGTTAAACGAAAAAGTTCTTGCAAAAATGTTTCAGCGACCTATAATGCGCTGCAAGACACGGACTCATAGCTCAGCTGGATAGAGTACTCGGCTACGAACCGAGCGGTCGGAGGTTCGAATCCTCCTGAGTCCGCCACTTTTGAAGTGGCTTTGCTTACAAAGCTGCTTCAAGCAACCAGTGGTAATCTGGTCTAAAAATACCAATACGGACTCATAGCTCAGCTGGATAGAGTACTCGGCTACGAACCGAGCGGTCGGAGGTTCGAATCCTCCTGAGTCCGCCACTTTTGAAGTGGTTCTGCTTGCAAAGCGACTTCAGTAAGCCAGTGGTAATCTGGCCTAAAACTACCAACTACGGACTCATAGCTCAGCTGGATAGAGTACTCGGCTACGAACCGAGCGGTCGGAGGTTCGAATCCTCCTGAGTCCGCCACATATCAAGAAGCCCGCTCAATTGAGCGGGCTTTTTGTTTTCTGCCGTTCACTGATTTATCAGTGATGCCCGCTAGACTGAAAATAACCCGCCCGACACTTCTTTGCGCGCCGCATGTGTTTTTTCTTTGGCTCGTGCCGTCGCACACATGGCTTCGAGCGTTGTCATAGCTTTATCGCGCAAACGATTGTTCTGGCCAAAAATTTAAGCGATCTGACAGCTTAGGCAGTGTATGATTGCGCCCGTCAGCCCCGCCGGGGCTTGTGGAATACCACCATGGACTTACCCAGTAGTTACTTCTTAACAAGATTCTTACAGCCTGATCTGACCGATTGAATCCCCCGGCGTGCTCCGCTGCTGGGAGTGGAGTTCGCCTATGACTGAAGTAGAAGTAAAGAAAGCGCAAGAGAGCCTGCAGGATCGCCTGGCCCAGGTGGTCGAACTGTTGCAGCGCCAACGCGTGGTTGAGGACCTGACCCACCGTCAGGAAGGTCATCACCACGACCTGGTGGAAAACCTCGTCCACCGTCAAAACCTCGTCGAGTTGCAGCGCAAGCTCGACGACCTGCACCCTGCAGATATCGCCTATATCCTCGAAGCATTGCCCCTGGAAGACCGCCTGACGGTCTGGCAGCTGGTGCGCTCGGATCGTGACGGCGACATCTTGCTTGAAGTTTCCGACTCGGTTCGTCAATCGCTGATCGCCGACATGGACGATCACGAGATTCTCGCTGCGGCCAAGGAAATGGACGCCGATGAGCTGGCGGACCTGGCGGCGGAGCTGCCGCGTGATGTCGTTCACGAGCTGATGGAAAGCCTCGATGCCCAGCAGCGCGAGCGTGTGCGCTCGGCGTTGAGCTACGACGAGGAGCAGGTCGGTGCGCTGATGGACTTCGAGATGGTGACCATCCGTGAAGATGTCAGCCTGGAAGTGGTTCTGCGTTACCTGCGCCGCCTTAAAGAGCTGCCCAACCACACGGACAAACTGTTCGTAGTCGACTACGACGGCATCCTCAAGGGTGTGTTGCCGATCAAGCGTCTGTTGGTCAACGATCCGGACAAGAAGGTCGCGGAGGTCATGGCGATTGATCCGGTTTCCTTCCACCCTGACGAAGATGCCTACGATGCGGCGCAGGCTTTCGAGCGTTATGACCTGGTTTCGGCACCGGTGGTGGACAAGAGCGACCGCCTGATCGGCCGTTTGACCATCGATGAGATGGTCGACCTGATTCGTGAAGAGAGCGAGAGTGAAGTTCTCAACATGGCTGGTCTGCGTGAGGAGGAAGACATCTTCGCCTCAGTCTGGCGTTCATTGCGAAACCGTTGGGCCTGGCTGGCGATCAACCTGATAACCGCGTTTCTGGCCTCGCGTGTGATCGGCCTGTTCGAGGGTTCGATCGAGAAGCTCGTGGCACTGGCGGCGCTGATGCCGATCGTAGCGGGTATTGGCGGCAATTCAGGCAACCAGACCATTACCATGATCGTTCGCGCCATGGCGTTGGACCAAGTGTCGCCGGGTAATACCAGCCGTCTTATGCGCAAGGAGCTGGCGGTGTCGCTGCTCAATGGCCTGATCTGGGGTGGAGTGATCGGTGCTGTGGCGTTCTGGCTGTATGACAGCTGGTCGTTGGGGTTGGTGATGACTGCGGCCATGACCTTGAACCTGCTGCTGGCCGCGCTCATGGGGGTGTTGATCCCGATGACTCTGACGCGCCTGGGGCGCGACCCTGCCATGGGGTCCAGTGTGATGATCACTGCCGTTACCGACAGTGGTGGGTTCTTCATCTTCCTGGGGCTGGCTACGCTGTTCCTGCTTTGATATTGGGAAGTGCACGCCAGAGCGACCAAGGCCTGTGCGCAACCCAACAAAAAAGCCAGCTTACGCTGGCTTTTTTTTGTTCTCGCTACGCGCCTCAGGAGGCGTCGGCTGCCATTTCCACATCGTGAGCGATGAGGGCGACCAGCGCGTTCTGCTGTCGGTGGGACAGCTGGCGGAAGCGTTGCAACAACTCGCGCTCATGCAGCGACAGCTCGGGGCTGTCCAGGCGCATGCTCAGCTCGTCGCCCAGCGCACCTTCCTGGATAAGGCTCTGCTCCAGGCGTGCGATGATCTCGGAGTTCATGCTGCGGTGATGGTTGCGCGCTACCTCGGCAATGCGCTCACGCATTCCGTCTGGCAGGCGGACGACGAACTTGTCAGCGGTGCGGCTCGAATAAATAGCCTGTTTCATTGGGCGCATATAAATTAACCGGTTTTTGGTTCAGGGGAAGCGGTTCACAAATTGGCCGCACGGGATGCTGGTACGACCGTGGCGACGACAAAATGTTCAACCGCCTGGAAAATTTGGTGCTCATCTTGCCTCAAGGTCGCCGTTTCCTTGGCGTCAATTCTGTGACAAATAGTGATCCCGGTAAAGGCTTTTTGCCAGTACCAATTATCAGAAATGAGTACTGGTTGGAAAAGTTTTGCATTTCCAGGCTCGCCTTACCGTCAGCCCTTTGCCGTCAAAAACCCGTAAAACGCGGCAAAGGGTAGAGAAAACCCTTAAAATGCGCAGGTTTCCTTCCATAGAGCATAGTGGCTATGCAACATGACGCAAGCTCCCAAGGTAAAGCCTCAGGTGTCCTGATATATCTGATAGGACCCTCTGGTTCAGGAAAAGATTCCCTGATCGAGGCCGCTCGCGCGCAACTGGCTGGCGCAGGTGTGGAAATTGCCCGGCGAGTCATCACACGTTCTGCAGAGGCCACAGGTGAGGCGGCGCAAAGCGTCACGCCAGAGCGCTTCGAAGCGATGCGTGCGGCAGGCGAATTTGCCATGCATTGGCAAGCCAACGGTCTGGAGTATGGGATACCCAAGCAAGTGGACGTTTGGCTCGCGCAAGGGCGATCAGTGCTGGTCAATGGTTCCCGAGGCTATCTGGACGAGGCGCGTAGGCGCTATCCCGGTCTGCTTGCAGTGCGCCTGGAGGTTAAGCCGGAGGTGCTGCGCGCGCGCCTGCTTGCCAGAGGCAGGGAGGCACCGCAAGAGATCGATCAGCGCCTGGCGCGCAGTGCCAGGCTCCAGGCATGTCCCGATCCCAGCGTGCATGTGTTAGACAACTCCGGCTCCCTGGCCACGGCGGTCTGCACATTGATCGACCTGCTGCGTCAGCAGGGGGTGTCCGTTTGACAAGCATCGGAAAAACCCTACGTGCAAAAAGCCCGATAGATGCATGACAAACGGCTGCCCTCTGGTTAACATGCTCGCCGTCCAGCTGCGCAGCATTCGCTGCCGGTTCTTGTGTCTCAGTAGCTCAATTGGATAGAGCATCCCCCTCCTAAGGGGAAGGTTGGCAGTTCGAACCTGCCCTGGGACGCCATATTTTCTCTCGCTCCATTCGCCTACTTGCAGTTACCCGCCTTGCGGTAACCTGCACTCTGCGCTTCTGCTTCACTGCCAAATGCCACCTGATTTTTCTGAGCGACCTGGCTATACCCTGGGCAACCGCTGGCCAGGTGGTACACGTGACTGTTGCGGTTGCCAATGATCGCACCGCCAGTTGACGCACTCGCCAGGGTCGGCTTGCCGATATCCCTGGCAGCCGTTTTCGGGGTTGCCGAAGCTACCACGTCCATAGCCCCGGCAGGCTTGTAGCCCAGCGTCCATTTCCGCTCGCCGGTGACGAAGGGGTTCGAATGCCCCATGATCGCGGCGATTCGCTGATTGCGCTGCTTTTCCCACGCCGACACCGGGTGCTGCTTATCCCAGGCCATGAGCACCTGCTGCTGCTGTCGCGACATGCTCAATTTGTACCGGTCGAACATGTAGAACGTGGTACGCGCAACCAGGCCTTTCACTTCGTCACGCGGCTCGGCGGTTTTCTGCTGGAAGTCGACCTTGGTGGTGCACTGTCCATACTGGCGCGCAACGCCTGAAACCATGCCGTAGTTGAAATTGCTGCGGTCACCGTTCACTTCACCCACGGACGGATAGAGGTTGAACAGGTCTGCCTCCATGGCGCGGAAGGTCGGGTCTTCATTGACACAATGCTCGCGACCACCGTTCTGCCAGCATTTACGTTGGTGGCCAAAAGTCCAGGCCGGCACTATGTGCTCCCATTCGGTACGTTCGGCGCGGGTCTGTACTTTGCGGGTTTCGTAGCCGCAGGATTTGGCGTCGACCCGGCCACCGGACTTGCCGACCCAGGTCCATTTGCAGCCACAGTACAGTTCGCCCATTGGGCTGTTTGCCTGGTCGAGGAAGATTTTCTGCTTGGCGACAATCTTGGCTTCGGTAAACGTTGCGGGGGGATTGGCGAAGGCGGCAGGGATGACAGAGAGGGCGAGGGTAACGACGTACAGCAGTTTCTTCATGAGAAAGCATCATCGGATTTCGGGGGGCAGAATTATACGGCGTGCTGACGTCAATTGAGGAAATGTCCTATCACGTCGCCGTAGTGTGCCTATTGCGCGACGCTGATTGGGGTTTCTCGATTTGGGTCTACGCCTGTTGCATAATGTCCCGAAACCAACGGTCATGATTTGAAGAGCGCGGCCGATAACGGGGTTGCTGCACTACGCCCTTGTTGACCCTTCGAAGCGAATACCATGCTCCCCATCTATTTGAACCTAGGTTGCGCCGATCACCCTCGCCAAGGCTTTATCAATATCGATGTGGAGCCCACAGGGGCCGATCTGCAATGGACGCCGGGCCAGGCTTTGCCGTGGGAACAAGGCACGGTGCCAGGAATCTACAGTGCTCATCTTCTGGAGCGACTCGGGCGTAACCAAGGTATTCGCTTGCTGCACGAGTGCCGTCGAGTCCTGCAGCCTGGCGGGGTGATCCGTCTCGTCTGCTCCGACCTGAAGGCGTTGGTGGAAGACTATCTGAATAACCGCACACGCCCTGAGGCGCCAGGCATCGGTCGCGCCGAATGGCTGAACAGGGCCTTGCGCCAGCATGCCTGGACTTTCGACGCCGAGGAGCTGACGCGGATCTGCAAGATGGTCGGCCTGGAACCGGTAGCTATCACCGCAGAAGGCAACAGCAGCGATCCGCACCTGAGTGGGCTGGACGCCACGGTGCCGGGCCAGTTAGTGCTGGAATTTCGCAAGCCGCAGCGCCAATTGGCGGCCGATGCCCAGCCGCTGGTCAGCATCGTCATGCCGACCTACAAGACCGAACACCTCTACGACGCCTTGGGCAGCGCGCTGAACCAGACCTATCGCAACCTGGAAATCCTGGTGTGCGACGACTGCCCGACTGATGAGATCGAAAGGATCTGCGCCGACCTGAGTCAGGACGACCCGCGCGTTCGTTATGTGCGCAACCCAGATGCCGGAAAGGACATTGGCCGTCTAAACCATGTCCTTTGCCTGAAAGAGGCTCGCGGCGAATTCATCAAGTTTCTCAACGACGACGACCTGCTGGAACTCGAATGCGTGGAGCGGATGCTCGACAGCTTCCGCAGTTATCCAGACGTTACGCTTGTAACCTCCAAGCGCCAGCGCATCGACCAGTACGGCGAGCCGCTGGCCGATATCGCCGCAACCCAAGCCCCCGTGGCAGACGATGCGATGATCGAAGGCCTGTCGCTGGGCACCGCACTCATGCAGTCGCAGATCAATTTCGTTGGCGAGCCGAGCACGGTCATGTTCCGCCGGGCCGATATGCTGGAAATCACTCCGGACTTCATGTCGGTAGACGAACAACCCATCGCCTGGGCCTCCGACGTGGCGATTTTTCTCAACCTCGCACTGCGCGGCAACACCGTTTATCTGGTCCAGCCACTGAGTAGCTTCCGTATTCACGGCGAGCAATGCCAGGTGCTCTACGGCGCCGCCGCACAAGGTGAATCCCGACGCTGCTGGGCAATCATGCGCGACTTCTGGGCGCGGCATGAATTCGACAAGGCGCTCTGACATTGCGCAGTATGCCCACGCCTGAACAACACAAGGCCGGCCACCGCCGCCGGCCGCAGGAACACCGCTCATGAATGGTCGGCCCCCCGTTTTCGTGACCCAGCCCGCATTGCCCGAGCTGGAGGCTTTCATGCCATACCTGCGGGAAATTTGGGACAGCCGCATGCTGACCAATGGCGCAGCCATGCACCAGCGACTGGAAGCGGCGCTGTGCGCTTACCTGGGCGTGGAACACATTTCGCTATTCTGCAACGGTACCCAGGCGCTGATCACAGCGTTGCAGGCGGCCGGGCTCAGCGGTGAGGTGATCACCACGCCGTACTCCTTTGTTGCCACTGCTCATTCGCTGCTATGGAACAACCTGACGCCGGTGTTCGTCGATATCGACCCGCACACCCTGAACCTTGACCCGGCACGCATCGAAGCGGCCATTACCGACAAGACCACAGCCATACTGCCTGTACACTGCTATGGGCATCCCTGTGATGTCGAGGCGATAAGCGCGATTGCCGAGCGCCATGGCCTGCAGGTGATCTATGACGCGGCACATGCTTTCGGTGTTGAGGATGCAAACGGCAGCCTGTTACGCCACGGCGACCTCGTGACCCTGAGCTTCCACGCTACCAAGGTGTTCAGCACCTTCGAGGGCGGCGCTGTCATCTGTCGCGACGAGGCGACCAAGCGGCGCATCGACCAGTTGAAGAACTTTGGTCTGTCTCCCGACGGAAGCACCGTAGAACTGACCGGCACCAACGGCAAGCTCAGCGAAATTCACGCAGCCTTTGGCCTGTTGCAACTGGAGGGCGTGGATGAAGCGCTGGGGAAGCGGCGGCTGATCGACCAGCGTTATCGCGAAGGGCTTGCGGGGATTGCGGGTATTCGCTGTATCGAGGGGAGGGGCGAGGCAGTCGCCAATCATGCGTACTTTCCGATACTGGTAGGGCCTGAGTTTGCTCTTGGCCGTGATGTACTTTTCTCGCACCTCGCCGCCCACAACATTCATGGGCGGCGTTATTTCCAGCCCCTGATCAGTGGCCTGCCGATGTACCGCGGGTATCCATCGTCCAGCGCCGACAACCTGCCGGTAGCGCATCAGGTGGTGGAGCAGGTGATCTGCCTACCGATCTATCCTGACCTCGATTTCGGTACCGTGGACTTCATTATCGGGTTGATCGCCGGGGCCGGTGCATGACCAGGGTGGCGATCATGCAGCCGTACCTGTTTCCCTACATTGGCTACTGGCAGCTATTGAAGGCTGCAGATTGCTTCGTGGTCTACGATGACGTGAACTTCATCACGCGAGGATGGATCAATCGCAATCGCATCCTGATCAACGGCGCGCCAGGGCTGATCACGCTGCCGTTGTTGCAGGCCTCGCAAAACCGCAAGATCAACGAAATAGAAATTGCACCTGCTGCCCAGTGGCAACGACGCATGCTGCGCAGCGTGGAAATGGCCTATCGCAAGGCACCCTGTTTCGATCAGGTGTTTCCAGTGGTCGAGCGTATTCTGGCGCACGAAGACAACAACCTCGCGGGTTTTCTGAGTCATCAAATTCAGGTGTTGGCCAACTTCATGGGCCAAACGACGCGGCTCGTTACCAGCAGCCAGGTCTACGGCAACGCTCAACTTACGGCGCAGGCGCGGATTCTGGATATCTGCCGCCACGAAGGTGCGACCTGCTATATCAATGCCCAGGGCGGGCGTGCGCTCTATGAGCCGGACAGGTTCGCCGACGTCAATATCGATCTGCGTTTCATCGGTATGCGGGTACTTGCCTATCGCCAACGCTGCGAGGGTTTCACACCGTACCTGTCGATCATCGATGCCCTGATGGAGGTCGGCGCCGAGGGCATCGGGCCGCACTTGGCGGCCTACGATTACCTCTGAGGTTCAAGCCTGGCAGACTACATAGATACTCGCAGTGAGGTCCGGGTATTTCATGCCCATCTTGTAACAGCCTTCGAAGAACGCCTGGTCGATGATGCCGGCACGCAAGGCTGCATCGAACTGAAAGTTGGCCATCGGCTTGAACAGGATGCCGCCGCGCTGGGTCACTTGGAAGCCGGCCTGTAACGCCTCGTGCTCAAGTGTGTCGAGGCTGTAGGTGCAGCGGTGGCCGTGCTTGCGCTCGCCATCGGTAACAGCCGCATTGAAGTCGATCAGCCCCATGCCCACCGCGATCTGCCGTGACGCCGCATTGGCATTAGGCACTACGATGAACAGCCGGCCGCCCGGCGCCAGCCACTCGCGTATCCTCTTGAGCACCGGCTGCGGCTCGGTGAGATGTTCAAGCGTATGGATCAGGAAAATGTTGTCGAAGCGACGCTCCAGGGTAGTGTCTTCGAACCGACCCAGGATGAAGGTTGCGCGCGCATCGGCAACGTTCTTGCGGGCGACTTCGATCAGGTCGGTGGCCCCTTCAAGCACGGTCACGTCATCGAAGACCTGCAGCAACTTTTTGGTGAACTCGCCGTGATAGCATCCCATTTCCAGCGCATTTCCAGGGCGAAACTGCCCGTTGAGCGCCTTGAGCATGTAGTCGCGGTGGATGTAGTCGAAATCGTAGGCGTACAGGCGGTTTTCCGTGTCCTGGTACTCGGTGTTCAGGTCGCGTGACATGGTTAACCCTGGTTGGAGTGATACATGCGCCTGGCGGGTGGCTGATACCACTCGTCCAGCGTTGCGGGTACCCGCGCGTTATAGCCGATGACCTGGCGCATCATCGGGTCGAGGTTTGGCCCCAGGTCATAACCCAGGGCTCGCGGGTAGTCGAATTGCTGCTTGATGAACGGCTTGGAAAACATCGGCGTGACCGAGCGGCGCACTTGGTCGGTAACGTTGCTGCCGCCGGCATGCCAGACATTGGAATTGAACATCAGGATGCTGCCGGCCGGTGCGATAGCCTGTTCGGCGTGGGCCATGAAATAGTCGTCGGTCGGCTTGGCTTCGGCCTTGTGCGAACCGGAGAGCATCCAGGTCGCGCCATTGGCGGCGGTGAAGTCGTCGAGCATCACCAGCGTGTTCAGCAGCAACGGCATATCACCTGAAAAAGAACGTATATCCCGGTGAACGCGCTGGGCGTAAGACTGGCTGTCGCGGGTGTTGATTGCCCCGCCATACGAGTTGAGGATGAACTGCCCGCCGAAATAGCGCTCGATGAAGGCATAGATAGGGTAGGCCTTCAGGCAGTCGAGAAAACTGTCAAACTGGCCGATCAGGTGGTGCACGGTGTTACTGGTGTCCTGATCGATGCCGTTCTTGATCTGGTAGTCGCGGCAGATTGCATAGGCCTTGTGGATGTCTTCACGCATCTGCTCGACGATAGCGATCGGGATGGCGCTCTCGAAAATCACCCAGCCTTGCTCCGCCATGCGCCGGTCGAATACCTCGCTGGAAATCATGGGCGCTTCACCTGATCGTGACAATGCATTTGGAGGGGTACAGCTCGCACTTCTCCAGTGTGTATTCGGAAGGGGTGAAGACTTCTTTGAAGGCCAGCGCTTCGCCTGGTGCTTGAGCCCATGTCAGCTCGTCCATCAATAGCATGCTGCCGGAAACCAGGTGTGGCTTGATCGCCTTGAGCGCTGCCAGTGTTGGCTCGTACAGACCCATGTCGAAGTAGGCGAAGGCGACGATGGCCGAGCCGTTGTTCTTGAAGAATTCGGGCGCGGTCTGACAGACGTCCCCCGCAACCAGTTGATGTACCCCGCGCTTGTGTCCCAGCACGTTGTTGCCTTCGTGCACCTGCAACAGTTCGTTCAGGTAATCCTTGTAACTGGCTTTGGTGGAGTAGGAGTTCTCAACCCACACACCGCTTTCCTTGCAGTCTTTTTCACCCGGTGCGCAGTAACCTTCAAAGGTGTCGAAGCCGACGATCTGTCGCTGTTTGTTGAACGGTTCGTACATCGCCCTCAGATTCTCCAGCAGCACCAGGTTGTGGCCGTACCAGGTGCCAAACTCGCAGATCATCCCCGGGATATGCTTGAAGCGTTTGTACAGGTCGCTCAAGACGATGAACTTCACCAATACTGAGCTGCGGGTATACAGGCCGATATTGAAAAGCACGTCGTCGTCCGAGAGCGGGCTGTTCAGGTACATGTCGCGCAACTTGTCACGAAAGGCGTACTGCAAATCCGATGCAGTGGATTCGAGTTTGTAGACTTCGTTTTGAAGCTGTTCGTTATTCATCATCACTCCACTGGGCCAGGCCGAAGCCGCTGGTCCCGAAACGGTTGCCGTTGTACAGCATGTAGGTGCGCTCGCCGCTCTGGAAGATGAACGGGTAGCAGGTCATCAGCGAGTCCCAGCCTTCGGCTGACGGTGCGATACCCGCATCATCATGGCGGGTCCAGGTTCTGCCGTCGGGCGACTCTGCGTAGCGGATACGGTACGAGCCGGCGCCGTTGCGGTAGTCCTGCGATGCGCGGGAGCAGTACCACATCTTGAAAATCCCGTTTTCCTTGATGACGCAGGGGCGGGAAAAGGCTTCGGTCTCAAAGCGCGATTCAAGGCATTGCGGCGCGAAGCGGGTGAACTCGAATCCGTCTTTGGATTCGGCGTACTTGATCACGTACAACGGCTCGTATTTGCCGTCCACCTCCAGCCAGCGTGTACCGGACACATACCACATCTTCCACAGGCCTTGGTCGAACAGCACGGTGGGCGTCACGGCCAGGTAGGGCTCGGTTGCAGTGCGATCCATGATCGGGCCTTCGAACAGTTTTTCGAAGTGCAGCCCGTCGTCGTCAGAAACCGCGACGCCCATGGCATTGTGGTAGGGCACGGTCAGGCGCTGGTTCCACCCGCTGTAGTACAGGTAGGTACGGCCATCTTTTTTCAGAGCGTAGCTGGGCATCACGCCTTCATCATCGAAGGTGCCAGGAGCGCCGAAACCCAGGCAAGGTTCGCGGTGGCGGGCAACGACGGTGCGCGGGTCCTGCTTGTCCAGGTCTACCGCGTAGCACAGGCTTTTGCCTGCGCTGTTGCGGGTGGAGATGAATACCCGAATCACATCGTCCAGCACCAGCGCGGTGGGCACTTGGGCGTGGGAGCCGACCCAGTCTTTATCGGGGTCGAAGGTTCTACCGAGTTTTTTCCAGGCCATGCTCTACCTAAAAATCCAGTTCCTGACTGCTCTTTACCGCGCGCGCGGGTGCGCCGATGTAGAGCTGCCAGGGTTGAGTGTCTTTTGAAATCAGTGCACCCATGGCGACGCAGGTACCTGCGCCGATGGTGCAATTGTTGGTGATGGTCGCGTTGACGCCGAACCAGGCGTAGGGCTCGACCAGGCAATGCCCGGAGAGGACCACATGGGAAGTAAAGAACACATGGTCGCGGATCTCGCCATGGTGGCCGATGTGGTTGCCGCTCCACATCACCACATTGTTGCCGATGGTGGTGAAAGGTTGCAGTGTGTTGTCTTCGAGAATGAAGCAGTTTTCACCGATGACGTTGTCGTTCACCGTGGCCTTGGGGCTGACATAGCTAATGAAGTCGTAGCCCTTTTCCTTGCCCTGAATGTACACCGACTCACGTAGGCGGTTCATCTTGCGGCCGGTCATGGGTGCAAACAGCTTGTAGTGGGTGCTTGGGAAATAGTCCTGCAGGGTTTCGAAAGGCACCACCGGCAGCCCTTCGAACATTCTCGATTCTGGCAGGTAGCGTTCGTGCACGGTAAAGCCGACCACGTCCACTGCAGGGTCTTTTTTCAGGTAGTAGTGCGCCAGTTGGGCGGTGTCCAGCACTCCGAAAATGACAACTTTTGGCATCAGGGTATCCAGGGTGTTCGAGGATGAGTCAGGTCAACCGGAGCTGAGCGTACGCTGTGTATACTGCTGGCCACGATAGCACCTCCGCTTGCGTAACAAAAAAGGGCACCGGGCCGATGGGAAAGATTCTTGATCGAAATCAAATCCGCTTATATCGCGAGCAGGGTTATCTGGTTGCCGAGGGCATTTTCGACCCCCTTCATCTCGACGAAACCCTTGCCCACTTCAATCTGGCATTCGCCCAGCAGTTGGATCGCCTGGCCCTGCCTGTCGCCGGCGGCCCTACCCTTGAAGCCCTGCACCTGAACATGGCCGCACTGCTGGAGGCGAGCGTTCCTCTCTATCTGGCGACGCTGCGCATGTGCTCCAAGCTGTACGGCATCTACCGGCTGATGACCGCCGAGCGCCTGCGCGACGCGGCTGCCGACCTGGGCGTTTTAACCCCGTTGTTCCAGACCACGCCTGTGTTGCATCTGATGTCGAAAAAATTGGTTATCCCGGGAGGTTATCAGGGGTTCGACGTGCACCAGGACTGGACTTCAGTCCAGGGCAGCCTGGATACCATCACCACCTGGATCCCGTTCATGGACATCGACCCGCAGTTGTTCACCATGGAGGTGATGCCCGGCAGTCATTTGCTGGGCCTGCTTAGCGGCGACCAGGAACAGCATGTGTTGAGGGTCGACGAAAAGCACTTCAAGGAAGATGACTTCGTTCCTGTCTGTGTCGGCAAGGGTGGCGTTTGCTTGATGTCTAACTTCACCATTCATCGGTCTTCCCGTGAAGGGGATGAACGTTTGCGGATTTCCGTCAGTGGGCGTTATGAAAATGCCAGTGAGCCCACGTTCATCGAGCGTGAGTATCCGTTCACCCAACAAAAGACCATGCAGCGCGGGTTGATTACCGAGCACTTTCCGAGCTTGGAGCAGGTACGCGGTGTGTATGCCAGCGAAGGCAACCAATAGTCGACATTTGGGCTGCATCGGCAGCATGCGCGCTTAAAGTTTCCTGCCGGCATGCCGATCACTGAAGCACTGGATACAGGCAATGCACCTGTATCGCCATGGTTGGAGTTCCCGCCCTCAGCGGCTGGATGCGTCGCCTTGCGTCCGCTTCAATCCATGCACCGCTGCCAGTCGACGCAGATCGTGGTGGGCATTGGTCTCAATGAGGTCTTGAAGGGGCAAGTATGAATTTTTATGTCAATCAGGTGAAGAACAAGCCGGACTACCGGGGCTCGCTGTTCAGGGGGGAC
The DNA here is from genome assembly GCF_016406145.1 of Pseudomonas putida. NCBI lineage: Bacteria > Pseudomonadati > Pseudomonadota > Gammaproteobacteria > Pseudomonadales > Pseudomonadaceae > Pseudomonas > Pseudomonas putida. The sequence continues at coordinate 4,167,002 of NZ_CP066306.1, read as the reverse complement.
ATCTTCCTGGAAACCGGCCTTGGCAATGCACATGAGCTGTGTGCATTGGCTCGGCAGAGCATCACCGCCGCCTTTGATGGCGAAACCGACCACCAGTCGCTGCACAAAATGATGCCGGTGGAGACCTTCGTAGAGCGCGTCACGGCGCTCAAGCGACAGTTTACCAATGGCCCGCAGGCCAAGGCGTTGATCCGCGATTTCATTCGCGAGATCGGGGCCGACCCCAAGGACTATATCTTCGACGTGCCTCGTGTGCGTGTAGTGCCTAACTACGAATACCTGCACGCAGGTGTGAGTTACGCATACAAGCCCCACCGCGATACCTGGTACGGCAGTGTGGAAAGCCAGGTGAATACCTGGATGCCGGTGTACAGCATCGAGCCCGAACAGACCATGATGATCAACCCGGCCTATTTCGAGCGGCCGGTGCGCAACAGCTCCGCCGATTGGAGCCTCAATGACTGGATCCATGTGCAACGGCACAAGGCTTCGCAGAACATCACCGAAGAAACCCGGGTGCACCCGGTGCCGCTGGAAGACATCGATACCAGCGCCGAACTGCGTGTGGCTGCCAACAGTGGCGAAATGCTGATTTTCTCTGGTGCCCATCTGCACGGCACCGTAGCCAACTTCACCGACAAGGTACGGTTCAGCGTGGACTTCCGCCTGATCCACCCGCAAGACCTGCTGCATAAGCGCGGTGCACCGAACGTCGACAACGGTTGTTCGGATGCGCAGGCCGGCTTCAAAGACTTTTTCAATGCCAGCGACTTTTCGCAATTCCAGGGAGTTAACCCATGACCAAGCGTCGTCTGACTGCTGCCGAGGTCGAGTACAACGAAAAGCGCGCCAGCGTGCTGAGCCGTGTCGATGCCCAATATGTGGCTGATGCGCCGTTCGTGTTTGCCAACCGTATCGCCGTGACCGCTGCGCTTTCGCGCATCGAGCTGTTCAAGATGGTGCAGGACATTCCGGGCGCTATCGTCGAGTGCGGCGTATACAAAGGCAACTCGTTGATGCTGTACATGCAGCTATCGATGATTCTGGAACCCTATGCAATCAACCGTTCGATCATCGGTTTCGATACCTTCGGCGGCTTTGCCAGCATCGATGCCGAGCAGGATCCAGCCGATATCAACGAAAGCATGTTCTCCGACACCGACGAGACCCTGATTCAAGACATGATCGAGGCCAACGACCTGATTCGCCCGGTCAATCGGATCCCGCGCTGCGAGATCGTCAAGGGTGACATTCTGGAAACCGTGCCTGCCTTTGTGAAGACCCGTCCTGACTTGGTAGTGGCTATGCTGATCCTCGATACGGACCTGTACTCGTCCACCAAGGTTGCGCTGGAGACTTTCCTGCCTTACATGCCTAAAGGCGCGATCGTGGTGCTGGACGAAGTCGCCTACCGCAACTTCCCTGGCGAGACTGCCGCGCTGCGTGACGTGCTGGATCTGAACAAGATCGAACTCAAGCGCCTGCCGTTCGATTCGTCGGTGGGCTACTTCCGCGTTTGACCTGATCATCGGCATGTCTGCAGGCCAATACAGCATCGCCGAATGAAAAAAAGCCCGCAGCGCCAAGGGCGTCGCGGGCAAAATCGGCCGCAGCCGCTTCAGTGTCAGATATGCAATGCGTGGCCCAGCGCGCGCAATGCCGCTTCCTGCACCGCTTCGCCCAGGGTCGGGTGAGCGTGGATAGTGCCCGCGATATCCTCCAGTCGCGCGCCCATCTCCAGTGACTGGGCAAACGCTGTGGACAGCTCTGAAACCGCCACGCCCACTGCCTGCCAACCCAGGATCACGTGATTGTCACGCCGCGCCACCACGCGCACGAAGCCGGTTTTCGACTCCAGGCTCATGGCGCGGCCATTGGCGGCGAAGGGGAACTGCGCGACGATGCAGTCCAGCCCTTGCTGGCTGGCCTGTTCCGGGGTCTTGCCGACCACAACGACTTCCGGGTCTGTAAAACACACTGCTGCAATTGCGCAGGGTTCGAACCGTCGTGCCTTGCCGGCAATGATTTCCGCGACCATTTCACCTTGCGCCATTGCGCGGTGTGCCAGCATCGGTTCGCCGGCCACGTCACCGATGGCCCAGACGTTGCGCATGCTGGTCTGACAGCGTTCGTCGATGGCGATGGCCGCACCGTTCATTTTCAGTTCGAGGCTTTCCAGGTTGAAGCCCTGCGTGCGCGGGCGGCGGCCAACGGCCACCAGCACCCGGTCGGCCTCCAGGCGCAGCTGTGCACCTTGAGCATCGCGGGCCAGCAAGCAACCGCTGTCGTAACCTTCGACGCTGTGCCCAAGGTGCACAGCGATGCCCAGCTTCTTCAGCGATTCGGCCACCGGCGCGGTCAGCTCGCTGTCGTAGGTCGGCAAGATGCGCTCACGCGCCTCCACCACGCTGACCTGCGCGCCCAGTTTGCGGTAGGCGATACCCAGTTCCAGGCCGATATAGCCGCCGCCAACCACCACCAGATGCTGGGGCAACGTTTGGGGGGCCAGGGCTTCGGTCGAAGAGATGATCGGCCCGCCCAGCGGCAGCATGGGCAGTTCGACGCTGTTCGAGCCGGTGGCCAGCAGCAGGTGTTCGCACTGTATGCGCTGGCCGTCGACGTCGACGTGCTTGCCATCGAGGATCTTCGCCCAGCCATGGATGACCTTGACCCCGTGTTTTTTCAGGAGTGCAGCGACGCCAGTGGTCAGTCGGTCAACGATGCCGTCCTTCCAGGCCACGCTGCGGCCGATGTCCAGGCGTGGCGTGGAGACGCTGATGCCAAGTTCGGACGGCTCGGTGTAGCGGGATGTCTGATGGAACTGCTCGGCCACATGGATCAGTGCCTTGGACGGGATGCAGCCGATGTTCAGGCAGGTGCCGCCCAGCGCCTGGCCTTCCACCAGCACGGTGGGGATGCCCAGTTGCCCGGCGCGGATGGCGGCCACGTAGCCGCCAGGGCCGCCGCCGATGATCAGCAGGGTGGTGTCGATAGTCTGTTGCATGCTCACTCCACGAACAGGCAGGCGGGTTGTTCAAGCAGGCCACGTACAGCCTGTATGAACAGCGCGGCATCCATGCCATCGACCACACGGTGGTCGAACGAGCTGGACAGGTTCATCATCTTGCGAATAACGATCTGGCCATCGATCACCATCGGCCGCTCGACGATACGGTTGACCCCGACGATCGCCACTTCCGGCGTGTTGACCACCGGCGTGCTGACGATGCCACCCAGGGCGCCGAGGCTGGTCAGGGTGATGGTGGAGCCGGACAGTTCCTCGCGGCTGGCCTTGTTGTTACGTGCGGCGCTCGCCAGTCGGGAAATCTCGCTGGCATTGCCCCACAGGCTGCCCGCTTCGGCGTGGCGCAGCACCGGTACCATCAGCCCGTTGTCGCCCTGTGTGGCGATCCCCACATGTACCGCGCCATGGCGGGTGATGACCTGGGCTTCGTCGTCGTAGGTCGCGTTGATCTGCGGGAAGTCGCGCAGTGCCACGACCAGGGCGCGGACCAGGAATGGCAGCAGGGTCAGTTTGCCGCGGCTATCGCCGTGCTTGCTGTTGAGCTGCTGGCGCAGGGCTTCGAGTGCAGTAACATCGATTTCCTCGACATAACTGAAGTGCGCCACACGGCGCTTGGCATCCTGCATGCGCTGGGCGATCTTGCGGCGCAGGCCGATCACTTGCACCTGTTCGCTGTCGGTGCGTTTCGCGTAGCCGCCCGGCGCCTGGCTCGCAGGGCTCTGCGGCTTGCTGATGAATGCATCCAGGTCTTCGTGCAGGATGCGCCCGGCCGGGCCGCTGCCATGCACGTAACGCAGTTCGATGCCGGCATCCAGGGCGCGCTTGCGCACGGCAGGCGAGGCCAGAGGTTTTTCGTCGGCCTGGCGCGCCACGATCGGCGCGGCGGTGTGCGCCGAGACAGCCGGGCTGGCTACCGGTTGCGGTTCGACACGCGGTTCTGCCTTGGCGGCTGCCGGGGCTTCTACCGGCTTGGCCTGCGGCACATCGACATGGTTGCCGCTGCCTTCCACTTCGATGCGGATCAGCTCGCTGCCGACCGCCATCACTTCACCCGGCTGGCCGCCCAGGGCCAGCACCTTGCCGCTGACCGGCGAAGGGATTTCCACGGTGGCCTTGTCAGTCATGACATCGGCCACCACCTGGTCTTCGGCGATCACATCGCCGACCTTGACGAACCATTCGACCAGCTCGACTTGCGCGATGCCTTCGCCAATGTCCGGCATCTTGATGACGTGCGTGCCCATTCAGACCTCCATGACCCGTTTCAATGCCGCGCCTACCCGCGAAGGGCCTGGGAAATACGCCCATTCCTGTGCGTGAGGGTAGGGCGTGTCCCAACCGGTGACGCGCTCGATGGGCGCTTCGAGGTGATGGAAGCAATGCTCCTGCACCAGCGCTACCAGTTCGGCGCCGAAGCCGCAGGTACGGGTGGCTTCATGCACCACCACGCAGCGGCCGGTCTTCTTCACCGACGCGACGATGGTGTCCAGGTCCAGCGGCCAGAGGCTGCGCAGGTCAATCACTTCGGCATCCACGCCGGTTTCCTCGGCGGCCACCTGGGCCACGTAGACCGTGGTGCCGTAGGTCAATACGGTGACGTCGTTGCCCGGGCGGGTGATGGCCGCTTTGTCCAGCGGCACGGTGTAGTAACCGTCCGGCACGGCACTTTGCGGGTGCTTGGACCACGGGGTCACCGGGCGGTCGTGGTGGCCGTCGAACGGGCCGTTGTACAGGCGCTTGGGCTCCAGGAAGATCACCGGGTCATCGCATTCGATCGAGGCGATCAGCAGGCCTTTGGCATCGTATGGGTTGGAGGGCATGACCGTGCGCAGGCCGCACACCTGAGTGAACATCGCTTCGGGGCTCTGGCTGTGGGTCTGGCCACCGTAGATGCCGCCACCGCAGGGCATGCGCAGGGTCAGTGGCGAGATGAATTCGCCGGCCGAGCGATAGCGCAGGCGCGCCATTTCCGAGACGATCTGGTCGGAGGCGGGGTAGAAGTAATCGGCGAACTGGATTTCCACCACCGGTCGCAGGCCATAGGCACCCATGCCCACGGCGGTGCCGACGATACCGCTCTCGGAGATCGGCGCGTCGAACACGCGCGACTTGCCGTACTTGGTCTGCAGGCCCTCGGTGCAGCGGAACACGCCGCCGAAGTAACCCACGTCCTGGCCGTAGATCACCACGTTGTCGTCGCGCTCAAGCATGACATCCATGGCCGAGCGCAGGGCCTGGATCATGGTCATGGTAGTGGTGGCCATGGCGGTTTCCGGTTTGATGCTGTTGTTGTGGTCGTTCATCTCAAACCCCCAGTTCCTGGCGCTGACGGCGCAGGTGATCGGGCATTTCCTTGTACACGTCCTCGAACATCGAGGCTGCACTCGGGATGTGGCCGTTGGCCAGGGTGCCGTATTGTTCGGCTTCCTTTTGCGCGGCGATGACGGCCGCTTCGAACTCGGCGGTGACGGCCTGGTGTTCTTCCTCGGACCAGTGGCCGATCTTGATCAGGTGCTGCTTCAGGCGGGCGATCGGGTCGCCCAGCGGGAAGTGGCTCCAGTCGTCGGCAGGGCGGTACTTGGACGGGTCGTCGGAGGTTGAGTGCGGGCCGGCGCGGTAGGTGACCCACTCGATCAGGCACGGGCCCAAGCCGCGGCGGGCGCGTTCGGCGGCCCAGCGCGAGGCGGCATATACAGCGACGAAATCGTTGCCGTCCACCCGCAGGGAGGCGATACCGCAACCCACGCCACGGCCGGCGAAGGTGGTCGATTCACCGCCGGCGATGGCCTGGAAGGTGGAGATCGCCCATTGGTTGTTGACCACGTTGAGGATCACCGGGGCGCGGTATACGTGGGCGAAGGTCAGCGCGGTGTGGAAGTCCGACTCGGCCGTGGCGCCATCGCCGATCCAGGCCGAGGCGATCTTGGTATCGCCCTTGATCGCCGAGGCCATGGCCCAGCCGACCGCCTGCACGAACTGCGTCGCCAGGTTGCCGCTGATGGTGAAGAAGCCGGCTTCGCGCACCGAATACATGATCGGCAGCTGGCGGCCTTTGAGCGGGTCGCGTTCGTTGGACAACAGCTGGCAGATCATTTCCACCAGAGACACGTCGCGGGCCATCAGGATGCTTTGCTGGCGGTAGGTGGGGAAGCACATGTCGGTGCGGTTCAGCGCCAGCGCCTGGGCGCTGCCGATGGCTTCTTCGCCCAGGCTCTGCATGTAGAAGGACATCTTCTTCTGGCGCTGGGCGACCACCATGCGGCTGTCGAAGATCCGCGTCTTGAGCATGGCGCGCATGCCTTGACGCAGTAGCTGCGGATCGATGTCTTCGGCCCATGGGCCAAGCGCATCGCCGTGCTCGTCGAGCACGCGGACCAGGCTGTTGGACAGGTCGGCAGTGTCGGCAGCATCGACATCGATGGGCGGTTTACGGACTTGACCCGCGTCGTTCAGGCGCAGGTAGGAAAAATCGGTCTGGCAGCCTGGCCGGCCGGTAGGCTCGGGCACATGCAAACGCAGGGGGGCGTACTCGTTCATGCTTTTTACGCTCGCTCGGATGTTGTTTTTGTGAGCTCTGAAGCGGCCGCCGCTGATCACCGGCTTGTGACTGGCAGGTCAGCGTCAATTACATAGTAGTGACACGCCGGGAGAATTTTTCTCTCAAGTTGATTGCCTTTAGCGAGCGGCGCAGATAAACATTCCGCATAAACACAAAAAACCGGTGATTTTGTCTCATGCGCAAACTCGATCGTACCGATATCGGCATTCTCAACAGCCTTCAGGACAACGCCCGCATCACCAACGCAGAACTTGCGCGGTCGGTGAACCTGTCGCCCACGCCCTGTTTCAACCGGGTCAAGGCCATGGAAGAGCTGGGTGTGATCCGCCAGCAGGTGACCTTGCTGTCGCCAGAGGTGCTGGGGCTGGATGTCAATGTGTTCATCCATGTCAGCCTGGAGAAGCAGGTAGAGCAAGCGCTGCACCGCTTCGAGGAAGAAATCGCCGAGCGGCCGGAGGTGATGGAGTGCTACCTGATGACTGGCGACCCCGACTATTTGTTACGGGTGCTGTTGCCGAGCATCCAGGCGCTGGAGCGGTTTCTCGATTACCTGACACGACTGCCGGGGGTGGCGAACATACGGTCGAGCTTTGCCTTGAAGCAGGTGCGGTATAAAACGGCGCTGCCATTGCCGTCCAATGGCATGACCCTGCGCGAGTGAGGGGGCAAGATCTGCGTCGTTGCGGATGCAGGTGCTTGATATTTTAAACACCCCCAGCCTATGTTGTTGCCAGCCCATAACAACAAGGACAAGCGTCATGACCACCGCAGCCCCGCGCTCGCTCGCCGAGCACCTCCAGGGCATCGACCAGATCGAATGTGTCACTCCCGACCTTAACGGTGTCCCTCGTGGCAAGGTCATGACTGCCGAAGGCTTCCTCGAAGGCAGGCGCCTGCAAATGGCACGTGGCGTCTTGTTGCAATGCATCATGGGGGGCTACCCGCCAGCGAAGTACTACGGCAGCGACGATGGTGATCTGGCCCTGGTGGCGGAGCCTGCGCAGATCCACCGCTTGCCCTGGAGCGAAGAGGGCCTGGCGCTGGCGATCTGCGATGCCAATGAGCTCGATGGCCGGCCGTCAGGGCTGTCCACCCGCGGGCTGCTCAAAGCGGTGATCGCCCGCTACGCCGCTTTGGGCCTGGCGCCGGTCGTTGCGACCGAGCTGGAGTTCTTCGTCTTTGCGCCCAACAGTGACCCTGTACAGCCATTTTCTCCGCCGTTGGGCAAGGACGGCCGTCGCGAGCTCGGCCACTCGGCATTCAGTGTCAGTTCCAACAACGGCCTGCGGCCGTTCTTTCAGGAGGTTTATCAGTGCATGGCGGCGCTGGGCCTGCCGCGCGACACCTTCATGCATGAAATGGGCGTCAGCCAGTTCGAAATCAACCTGCTGCACGGCGACCCCTTGCTGCTGGCCGACCAGACCTTCCTGTTCAAGCACCTGCTCAAGGAAGTCGCGCTCAAGCATGGCCTGACAGTGGTGTGCATGGCCAAGCCCCTGGCGCATACGCCGGGCAGCTCGATGCATATTCATCAGAGCCTGGTGGAGATCGCCACGGGGCGAAACGTGTTCAGCGATGACCAGGGGCGGCCGAGCCAGACCTTCCATCATTTCATAGGCGGCCTGCAGGCGTGCATGGCCGATTTCACTGCGCTGTTCGCGCCCAATGTCAACTCGTACCAGCGGCTGTGCCATCCCTATGCGTCGCCGAACAATGCCTGTTGGTCGGAGGACAACCGCGCTGCGGGGCTGCGTATTCCGGCCAGCGCCCCCGTAGCGCGGCGCGTCGAGAACCGCCTGCCGGGCGCTGATGCGAACCCCTACCTGGCCATTGCCGCCAGCCTGGCAGCCGGCCTGCACGGCATCGAGCAGCGCCTGGAGCCTGCACCGGCCATCCAGGGTGAGTTCGAGGTGCCTGAGCACCTGAGCCTGCCATGCACCCTGCATGCGGCGCTGGAGCGCCTGAAGGGCAGCGCCTTGGCCCGGGAACTGTTCGGGGCTGAGTTCATCGAAGGTTACGCTGCCACCAAGGCGCTCGAGTTGACTGATTTCTACAACGAGATCACGCCGTGGGAGCGGCGAGTGTTGGCGGCACAAGCCTGAGCGCGACACGAACGCTACTGCACGCGCCCCTGTTCTGCTATTTCGCAGGCAGGGGACTGCGCAGCGGCTGATTTGCTTTTATGCTTGCCAGCAAGCCAACGCCACCTGACCAGGGAGCCCGACGGGACGTATGCGAAACATCTGGAAGCCGTTTCAGTCGTTGTATTTCGCTGCCTTGATGATGCTTATCGGCTCGGGTCTGCTCAGTACTTACCTGGCACTGCGCCTGGCGGCCGATCATGTCGACAGCTTATGGGTCGGTGCCTTGATGGCGGCCAACTATTTCGGCCTGGCTGTTGGCGGCAAGGTTGGCCACCGACTGATCGGCCGGGTAGGGCACATCCGGGCCTATACCACCTGCGCCGGAATCGTCTGCGCGGCAGTGCTGGGCCATGGCATGACCAACTGGCTACCGGCCTGGGTCGGGCTGCGGATGCTCGTTGGCCTGGGCATGATGTGCCAGTACATGGTCATCGAAAGCTGGCTCAACGAGCAGGCCGACGCCAAGCACCGCGGCGCGGTGTTCGGCGGCTACATGATTGCCTCCTACCTGGGGCTGGTGCTCGGTCAGCTGATTCTGGTGGTGCACCCCGAACTTGGCCCTGAACTGCTGATGCTGGTCGCGATGTGCTTCGCCCTGTGCCTGGTACCGGTGGCGATGACCCGGCGCATTCACCCGGCGCCGCTACGCCCGGCACCGATGGAGCCGAAATTCTTCATCAAGCGCGTGCCGCAGTCGCTGAGCACTGTGCTCGGTTCTGGGTTGATCGTCGGCTCCTTCTACGGTCTGGCGCCGCTATATGCGTCCAGCCAGGGGCTTTCCACCGAGCAGATCGGCTTGTTCATGGGTAGCTGCATCTTTGCCGGGCTGCTGGTGCAGTGGCCGTTGGGCTGGTTGTCCGACCGTTATGACCGGGCCGTGCTGATCCGCAGCGTGGCTGTGGGCCTGGCGCTGGCGGCGGCGCCGCTGGCGATCCTGCCCAATGTGCCACTGGAGTTGCTGTTCGGCATCGGCTTTCTGATTTCGCTGCTGCAGTTCTGCCTTTATCCCCTGGCTGTCGCATTTTCCAATGACCACGTGGAAAGCGAGCGGCGTGTCTCCTTGACCGCCATGCTGCTGGTCACCTACGGCGTGGGTGCGTGCATCGGGCCGCTGGCGGCGGGGGTGCTGATGAAGGTGCTGGGCGCGCAGATGCTGTATGCCTTCTTCGTGTTCTTCGCGCTGGTGCTGGTGTGGCGGATTCGTCCGAAGGCGGTCACCGGGCTGCACCAGGTACAGGATGCACCGTTGGGGCACGTGGCTATGCCGGCGGCGGGTTCGCCATTGTCGGCCGCGCTCGACCCGCGTGTGGATGAACAGACCGTGCAGGAGGTAATGCAGGCGCCGGTGGCGGCTGAGGATACCGAGGCTGAAGAGAGGGCCGAGCCGGCTGATCCGGGCGAGGTCAGCAAGCCGGTTTGAGGCGGGGCCGGGGTAGGCAAAAACAAATTAGCTTTATTAGGGCCGCTGCGCAGCCCATCGCCGGCAAGCCGGCTCCTACAGGTACAGCGCAGACTTCAAGAGCTGCGCAGACCCTGTGGGAGCAACTGTCTTGCTCAACCTCTAAAAGCTGGCGCGATCCCTGTGGGAGCCGGCTTGCCGGCGATGGGCCGCAACAAGCGGCCCTGAATCGCGTGAAAGACTGGCATTAGTCTTGAGGTGGCGTTTGCGCGTTCGGCAGACGATCAATAATCGTCTTTATCGAACCGCCGCGCTTCGCGCTGCAGCTGGTACACGAAGCTCTCTATCTTGCGCTGCGCCTGGCCATTGAGGTTATGGAAACGCACGCCGGCAAAGGTGGTGTTGATCCGCTCTTCGTAATGCAGATGGCGCAGCTCGACCATGGTGTCCACCAGCCCCAGCGGGTTGCTGGCCTTGAAGCGCTCGTAAACCTGGCCCAGTTGCAGGCGCTCCTCGACATTGCCTTCAAAGCGTAGTTTGCAGCCCGTGGCGGAGATGTCCAGCAGCTTGCCGCGCAAAGCACCATTGCCCTTGAGGTGGGTGCCGTCGAGAATCACATCGACCAGCTGCGACAGCTTCAGCGCGGCGCGGAATGCATTGCGGCGCTGGTGGTAGGTCATTTCGTCCGGCAGGGCACCGCGATAGGATCGATGGCCATCGACCTCGGTGATCCTCAGTTCGTGGTTGCATTCCCACGCAATGCGTACGCCGTCGTGGAAACCTTCGACGCGGAATGGCTCGCCGTTCTCGATGAATTTCTCGCCATCGCGCGGGATCATCTCGTCCAGCGCCAAGGTATTGCTGTCACGGTCCACATGAACCACGTAGCTCTGAAAGCGCTGGCTGCGCTCATGGAAGGTAATGATCAAAGGATCATGGCTCTCCATCAATTGGCGCAGGTTGGCCGCAATCTCCAAAGGAGTGTTCAGCACCTTTGGCGGCTGCGGAGCATCGGTCTCATTGAACACGGGTTATCAATCTCCAGGCAAAAACGACACACGCAAGTAACGGCATTTTGCCAGTATGTTCCGTGCCTTGATAGAACTAATCACACTTGGCTGAGCGCCCGGGGCTTGGCCAATGGCGAGGTGGCGCCACGGCTGTCGTAGAGCGACGGAGAATCGCCGCCCATGAGGATTCTGATCTGGTTGGCCGTGACGTGCTGTTGTACCTGAACGATCCTGCCATTGGTCTCGTTGACCTTCTGACAGGTTTCCATCAACTCGGTCAGCACGTTGAGTTGTTGCATGATCACTTCACCGTTTGGCGACTGTGCAGCGACGGCCTGCACCCCGGCGCGGTCGGCGCTGAGGCCGAGGCTGGTGAGCAGGTTATGGCGGCGGATGCCTTGCTGCTCGAGCAGAACGATCAGCGACTGCTTGCGGGCCAGGATGCCCTCCAGCGGCGCCATATCGCGCCCGTGCAGGGCGACTGCCTCCTGCTGAAGCAGGTCGAGCAGTTCCTGGGTAGGGGCGATGTCGTCTTCGATCAGTTGCAGCAATGTGATGTCGTGCATGGCTAACTCTTGGCTTTTTTAGCGTCCGTGAAGTCAGCGCGCCGAACGGTCAGCGCTGGGCTTCGAAATCGAGCAGTTTGCTTGCGACCCGGCCGGCATCGACCTGGTAGCTGCCATCTGCGATCGCCTGTTTCAACTGTGCCACGCGGGCATTGTCGACAACGGGCTGGTCGCGCAGCTTGTCGCTGACCTTTTGCAACTGCTGGGCCTCTTGGCTGAGGTGTACCGCTTCTCCGCTGGCGCTTGCGCTTTTCGGCGCGTTGGTTTCGCCGGACTTGTCGGCGTTGCCGGGCGCGGCATTGCCGCGAACGCCGCCCGTGATGGACGGAGAGTTATTCAAACGACTGAAGTCGATGACCATGATCAGAAACCCCTGGGTATTTGGACGCTTGCCATGTTTTCGGCCATCCCGAAAGAAACTTTAGGCACAAATGCTTAGCCGCCTGTCGGCAAGCCCGCGAACCCGTTCTGACACAGTTTAGGAAAAGCGGTTGTACACCGCCAGCCCAATCTACATGGCGACCTCCACTTGGCCGGGGGCCGTGACACGGGCCTTCACTACCCGCTGCGAATTCAGGTTGCGCACCCGGATCTGTTCGCCCTGGCCACCCTTGCTTAGGGCCTCGCCGGGCATGCGTACGGCGAGGCTGCCGCTGCGGGCGATGATCACCACATGATCACCCTTGCGTATCACTTCGGCCTGCTCCAGGTGCTGCGGGGTCAGGACCTGGTCGATCACTGTGGGGCGCAGCATCTTCATGCCAACCGCCTGGTCGAGATCGGTGAGAAAGCCTTGGGTGAGGGTGCCAACGTCACGTTCGCGCAGGGCCACGTCACCTTCGGCAACGATATTCTGGCGCTTCAGCGGGCGGGTAACCACCACCACATCGCGGAACAGCCGCACTGTTGCCGGTACGAAGACGGTCCACGGCGCGGCGCCGTTGCAGCGTACACGTACCGTTACACGCCCCAGTGGCTGCGCCGGGCTTTCCAGCGAGGCGTCCAGTTGCTGGCTGCACAGGGGCATGCGCAGCCGTGGGTCGAGCGAGTTGACCTGTATCTCATAGCGGCCTGCCGTCTGGGTCGTGGCCAGGTAATCCTCTACGGTGAATTCAAGAAACCCTTGGGTGACACCGATAAGCTGTTCAGGCAAGGTAACCGCGTCCGCCAGCGTGCGAGCGCCGGGTGCCAGCAGGCACAGCGCAGCCAGCGAGCCGCTCAGCAGGTGCGTCAGTCGTCGGAAAATTGTCGTTTTCGTGTACATGACGCTCAAAAAAGCAAAGCCCGTGCCGACTCGCTGTAAGAGTGGCTACGAAATGGCAGAAAGAAAAAGGAGTCAGGCATGGCGGGGGTTATGGATTCAGTCAACCAGCGCACACAGCTGGTTGGGCAGAATCGCCTGGAATTGCTGCTGTTCCGCCTCAACGGCGCGCAGCTTTACGGCATCAACGTATTCAAGGTCCGCGAGGTGCTGCAATGCCCTGAGCTGACCGTGCTGCCCAAGTCCCATCCTGTGGTACGTGGTGTAGCCAACATTCGTGGGGCGACCATTCCGATTCTCGACCTGTCGATGGCCACCGGCTTGCCCGGGCTGAAGGAAGAGACTCGCAACAGCTTCGTGATCATCACCGAGTACAACACCAAGACCCAAGGTTTTCTGGTGCATTCGGTCGAGCGCATCGTCAACATGAACTGGGAAGAGATCCACCCGCCACCCAAGGGCACCGGCCGCGATCACTACCTGACTGCGGTCACCCGGGTGGACAACCGCATGGTTGAAATCATCGACGTGGAAAAGGTGCTGGCCGAGGTGGCGCCGTCGTCCGAGTCGGTGTCAGCCGGTGTGGTCGATGCCGATACGCAGGACAAGGCTGTACTGCTGCGTGTGCTGACCGTCGATGATTCGTCGGTGGCGCGCAAGCAGGTCAGCCGCTGCCTGCAGACGGTCGGTGTCGAGGTGGTGGCGCTCAATGATGGGCGCCAGGCCCTGGACTACCTGCGCAAGCTGGTGGACGAGGGCAAGCGGCCGGAAGAAGAGTTCCTGATGATGATTTCGGACATCGAGATGCCAGAGATGGACGGCTATACGCTGACGGCCGAGATCCGCAGTGACCCGCGCATGCAAAAACTGCATATCTGTCTGCATACTTCGTTGTCTGGGGTGTTCAACCAGGCGATGGTCAAGAAGGTCGGTGCCGATGACTTCCTGGCCAAGTTCAAGCCGGACGACCTGGCCCAGCGCGTGGTCGACCGGATCAAGGCAACGCATTGAAGTAGCCGGGAGGCGACTCCCGGTATCTGTGATTGAAAAGAGGCCGCAGTAGTGTCTACGGGTAATTTGGATTTCGAACAGTTCCGGGTATTCCTGGAGAAAGCCTGTGGCATCCTGCTGGGTGAGAACAAGCAGTACTTGGTCTCCAGCCGTCTGAACAAGCTGATGGAGCAGCAGGGCATCAAGAGCCTGGGTGAGCTGGTGCAGCGCATCCAGGCTCAGCCGCGTGGCGGCTTGCGCGAGCAGGTGGTGGATGCGATGACCACCAACGAAACCTTGTGGTTTCGCGATACCTACCCATTCGAAGTGCTGAAGAACAAGGTCATTCCCGAGTTCATCAAGAACAACCCCGGCCAGCGCCTGCGCATGTGGTCGGCGGCCTGCTCGTCGGGCCAGGAGCCGTACTCCATTTCGATGGCCATCGATGAGTTCGAGCGCAGCAACCTGGGCCAGTTGAAGATGGGTGCGCAGATCGTTGCCACCGACCTGTCCGGTTCGATGCTGAACAACTGCAAGACCGGCGAGTACGACAGCCTGGCGATCGCCCGTGGCCTGTCCCAGGAGCGCTTGCAGCGTTACTTCGACACCAAGGGGCCGGGGCGCTGGGCGGTGAAACCGGCCATTCGCAGCCGGGTCGAGTTCCGCTCGTTCAACCTGCTCGATAGCTATGCCGCGCTGGGCAAGTTCGACATCGTGTTTTGCCGGAATGTGTTGATCTATTTCTCGGCACAGGTGAAGAAAGACATCTTGCTGCGTATTCACAGCACACTGAAGCCGGGTGGGTATCTTTTCCTCGGTGCCTCCGAGGCGCTCAATGGTTTGCCGGACCATTACCAGATGGTGCAGTGCAGCCCGGGGATCATTTACCAGGCCAAGTGATGGGTTGCGGGCTGTTTTGGGAAGCCTGACATCGAGCGCCGCCAGCGCGGCGTTCGATCTCAAAAAACGCACTCTAAAAGCAGGCCTTTTGCACCCCGTCGCCACTCACGCCGCTTGACGTCAATTTTTTGTTTTGCCGCTTTTGCCGCCCGGCAATTGCCGCTTTCCCTTCTCCAGGCGGAAGCCTTTTGCCGCTTTTCTGGCATCGCGCCATCAGCCATCCCTGCTCCAGCCCAATGTTTCCGGCCTTTCAAAACATTGGCACAGCCCTTGCTATAGCTTGGCCAACGATATTCCGGTCAACCTTCGAAGGTTTCCCCGACATGAGCATCAGTTTCGACAAGGCGCTTGGCATCCATGAAAAGGCACTGGGCTTCCGCGCCCAGCGCGCCGAAGTGCTGGCCAACAACATCGCCAACGCTGACACGCCCAATTACAAGGCGCGTGACATGGACTTCTCTTCGGTGCTCGCCGCCGAAAGCCAGAAGCAGCAGAGCGGTGGTCGCTTTGCCATGGACCGTACCAACAGCCGCCACATCGAGGCCGAAGGCCTGGCAATGGCCGACGACACACTGCAGTACCGCACGCCGACGCAGCCGTCGATCGACCAGAACACCGTGGACGCCCAGATCGAGCAATCGAACTACACGGAAAACGCCATTGGCTTCCAGGCCAGCTTTACCCTGCTCAACAGTAAATTCAAAGGGCTGGTATCGGCCCTGCGCGGAGAATGACCATGTCCCTGTCCAGTGTTTTCAACATTGCCGGTAGCGGCATGAGTGCGCAGAACACCCGCCTCAACACCGTTGCTTCCAACATCGCCAACGCCGAGACCGTTTCGTCGAGCATCGACCAGACCTACCGCGCGCGGCACCCGGTGTTTGCCACCACCTTCCAGAATGCGCAGGCCGGCGGCAGCCAGTCGCTGTTCGAAGATCAGGGCGAGGCAGGGCAGGGTGTGCAGGTCAAGGGCATCATCGAAGACCAGAGCAACCTCGAAGCACGCTACGAGCCCAACCATCCGGCGGCGAACAAGGACGGTTACGTCTACTACCCGAACGTCAATGTGGTCGAGGAGATGGCTGACATGATCTCCGCCAGCCGGGCGTTCCAGACCAACGCCGAGCTGATGAACACCGCCAAGAACATGATGCAGAAAGTGCTGACCTTGGGTCAGTGATAAGGAATCCAGACCATGGCAGTCGATAGCACCAGCGGTGTGAACCTCAATGATGTCCTGACTGCGTCGGGCGTCGGTGGCACCGCCAAGAAAGCCACCGATACCGCGTCCAAGACCGGTACCGACGCGCTTGGCAAGGACGCGTTCCTGCAGTTGCTGGTTACCCAGATGCAGCACCAGAACCCGCTGGATCCGCAGGAAAATGGCGAGTTCGTGGCCCAGTTGGCGCAGTTCAGCAGCCTTGAAGGCATCACCTCCCTGAACGAATCGGTCAGCAGTATCACCAATGCCATGGCCTCGTCCCAGGCGCTGCAGGCCTCGTCACTGGTCGGCCGTTCGGTGGTAGTGCAGAACGACAAGGCGGTGGTCGATACCACCCAGAGCTTCAATGCGCAGTTCGTTGTGCCGCAGGCAATCAGTGAAGCGAAGATCACCATCAAGGACAAGGACGGCAACACCGTCAAGACCATCGAGTTGGGTGAGCAGGCAGCCGGTTATGCCGACTTCATCTGGGACGGCACCAACGACAGTGGCGAGAAGGTCGACCCGGGCACCTACAGCTTCACCGCCAGCACCACTGTGGATGGCCAGGCGGTGCAGATGAGCACGCTGCTGCCGGCGAAGGTGACCAGCGTCAGCTTCAATGCCACCGGCGAAATGGTGCTCAACCTTGCAGGCGTCGGCAAGGTCTCCCTCTCTGACGTACAAACCATCGGTATCTAAGGCCCGCTAGCGCGGCACAGGAGCGAATTCATGTCTTTCAATATCGGCCTTAGCGGTCTGTACGCAGCCAACAAACAGCTGGACGTTACCGGCAACAACATCGCCAACGTCAACACCACTGGCTTCAAATCCTCGCGTGCCGAGTTCGCCGACGTCTATGCCGGCGCCAATCGCCTGGGTGTGGGCAAGAACCAGGTCGGCAACGGCGTGCGTCTGGCGGCGATCTCGCAGCAGTTCTCCCAGGGTGACGTCAATAACACGGGTAACGTGCTGGACATGGGTATCCAGGGTCAGGGCTTTTTCGTCCTGTCCGACAACGGCTCGCGCGTCTACACTCGTGCCGGTGCTTTCCAGGCCGACAAGAACAACTTCGTGGTCACCTCTGATGGCCTGCGCCTGCAAGGCTACGCTGCCGATGCCAATGGCAAGATCCAGAAGGGTGTGCTGTCTGACCTGCAGATCGACACCTCGGCACTGCAGCCTAAGGCCACTTCGCTGATTGACCAAGGCATCAATCTGAATTCTTCGGCCACCGACATTCCGCTGGAAATCGATGATGGCACCGGTGCCATGGTGCCTAATCTGCCGTTCGACCCTACTGACGAGACGACCTACACCAAATCGTTCCCGACCAAGGTCTACGACAGCCAGGGTAACGAACACACCATGGAGCAGTTCTACCGCAAGACCGGTACGAACGAATGGACCATGTACACGTTGGTCGACGGTCGTAACCCGTTCGATCCTGCTTCCACCACGCCGCTGACCGGCACCATCAGTTTCAGCAGCGATGGGTCTGTCAGCGGCATGACTGCCGATAACACAGGGCACCCGGCGGGTGCATCGTTCACCGTGACCAACAACACCTTCACCATGACTGGTTGGGTGCCGGCAGTGGAAGATGCTGCGGGCAACTGGGCGTCCAATGGCGCTGCCGGCAACGCCGACGGCATGAAGCTGTCGATGAACAGCACCACGTCCTACAACACCGAGACCGCGCGCATGTCGCAGTCCCAGGATGGCTACGCCACCGGTATCCTGTCGAGCCTGAGCATCGACTCCACCGGTGTGCTGTTCGCCAGCTTCAGCAACCAGCAGTCGCGCGCCATTGGCCAGGTGGCGCTGGCCAGCTTCGCCAACGAGCAGGGCTTGCAGCAGATCGGCGGGACCCGCTGGACCGAAACCTTCTCTTCTGGCCTTCCCGGCATCGATGAGCCCAAGACCGGTACCCTGGGTAGCGTCGAGTCCAATGCGCTGGAGGCTTCGAACGTCAACCTGACCCAGGAGTTGGTCGAGCTGATCAAGGCGCAGAGCAATTACCAGGCGAACGCCAAGACCATCTCCACCGAAAGCACCATCATGCAGACCATCATTCAGATGACCTGATGGTCGCGGGTTAATGGTGTGAAGACGAACCCCTTTGTCGTGAAGGGGTTTGTCGTTTTTGCGGGAGTGTTTCATGAAAAGGTTGCTCGTCGCGTTGCTCGCTGCCTTCTGCCTGTATCAGGCGCAGGCCGGTACTGCGCCCTGGTGGCGCTGGGAAAGCCAGGTGGATGGGCGTCTGGTGTGCTCGCAATGGTCGCCGGGGGATGGCTGGAAGCGTTTTGCCGGGCCCTACAACAATGGCGGTTGCCGCGATCGGTGATTGCCTGCACCGGCCTCATCGCCGGCAAGCCGGCTCCCACAGGAATTGCGTTAACTTCTAGAAATTGGGTAAGACATTTGCCCCCACAATATCCGCAGCGCTGCAGAACCCTGTGGGAGCCGGCTTGCCGGCGATGAGGCCGGGGCAGACACCTGCTTTGCCGCTACCGGCAACCCGGCGCCGGATAACCGGCGTTCTCATGGTTGGCAGCTCCCCCAAAAGCCCGTATTTACGGGCTTTTCCATCATTTCAAAAAGTTGGTTCGGAACTTGCTTTAGTGCCTGCACAGCAACGGCGAGCGGCAAGCTATCGCCAGTGCAGCGGAGGATGACTGTGGACAAGATGCTTTACGTGGCCATGACCGGCGCCAGCCAGAACGCGCTGGCGCAGAAGGCCCATGCCAACAACCTGGCGAACATTTCCACCAATGGTTTCCAGCGTGACCTGGAGCAGGCGCGCTCGATGCCGGTGTTTGGTGACAGCTTTCCGTCGCGGGCGTTTGCCATGACCGAACGTCCTGCCACCGACTTCAGTGAAGGGCCCATGGTCGAGACCGGGCGTGACCTGGACGTGGCAGTGGCGGGGCAGGGCTTCATTGCCGTGCAGGCCCCCGATGGCAGCGAAGCCTACGTGCGTACCGGTAGCCTGAACATCGATGCCCTCGGCGTGCTGCGCGCCGGCAATGGCATGCCGGTGATCGGCAACGGCGGGCCGATCGCCATTCCGCCAGAGCAGAAGGTCGAAGTCGGCGCTGACGGCACCATCAGCATCCGCTCCATGGGTGAAGACCCGCGGGTGATGGCTGAAGTCGACCGCATCAAGCTGGTCAACCCGGACACCAAAGGCCTGACCAAGGGCCTGGACGGGCTGATCCACACCACCAGCGGCCAGCCGGCTGCTGCCGACGTCAACGTCAAGGTCGTGTCGGGCTTCCTGGAGGGCAGTAACGTCAATGCCGTCGAAGAAATGACGTCGGTGCTGGCGCTGTCTCGCCAATTCGAACTGCACGTGAAGATGATGAACGCGGCCAAGGAAGGCGACGAAGCCATGGCGCGTGTTTTGCAACTCGGCTAACCACACTTGAACGGGTGCCGTAAAACAGGCGCACGAGGAGAATACTGATGCTTCCGGCTCTTTGGGTCGCTAAAACCGGCCTGTCCGCCCAGGACACCAACCTGACGGTCATTTCCAACAACCTGGCCAACGTTTCGACCACGGGCTTCAAGCGTGACCGCGCCGAATTCCAGGACCTGCTGTACCAGATCAAACGCCAGCCAGGCGCGCAGTCCACCCAGGACAGCGAACTGCCGTCGGGCCTGCAGGTCGGTACCGGTGTACGCATCGTCGGCACCCAGAAAAACTTCCAGACCGGCAGCCTGCAGACCACCGAAAACCCGCTGGACATGGCGGTCAACGGCCGTGGTTTCTTCCAGGTGCTGCAGCCGGACGGTACGGTTTCGTACACCCGTGACGGTACCTTCCACCTGAACTCCGACGGCCAGATCGTCACCGCCAATGGTTTCGCGCTGGAGCCTGCGGTGGTCGTGCCGAACGACGCCCAGACCTTCACCGTCGGCCAGGACGGCACCGTGTCGATCACCACTGCTGGCAACCCGGCAGCGCAGGTGATCGGCAATATCCAGACCGCCGACTTCATCAACCCGGCCGGCCTGCAGGCAATCGGCGACAACCTGTTCCTGGAAACCGCTGCAAGTGGTGCCCCACAGGTCGGTACCCCAGGCCTGAACGGCTTCGGCACCACCCTGCAGCAGACCCTGGAAAACTCCAACGTCAGCACCGTGGAAGAGCTGGTGAACATGATCACCACTCAGCGCGCCTACGAGATGAACTCCAAGGTCATCTCCACCGCCGACCAGATGCTGTCGTTCGTCACCCAGCAGCTGTAAGCCCAAGTCCCTGTTACACCGTGAGGTAAGCGTCATGAATCGTCTGTTGTCCCTGTTCGCCCTGGGGGGGGCGGTGTTGCTGGCTGGTTGCGTCGCACCGACGGCCAAGCCCAACGACCCGTACTACGCGCCGGTTTTGCCGCGCACCCCTTTGCCGGCAGCGGCCAACAACGGTTCGATCTACCAGGCCGGCTTCGAGCAGAACCTGTACAGCGACCGCAAGGCGTTCCGCGTCGGTGACATCATCACCATCACGCTCAACGAACGCACCTCGGCCAGCAAGAATGCCGGTTCGCAGATCCAGAAGGACAGCAGCGCCAATATCGGCCTGACCTCGCTGTTCGGTGCCACGCCGAGCACCAACAACCCGTTCGGCAGCGGCGATCTGTCGCTGGAAGCGGGCTACAGCGGTGAGCGTGCCACCAAGGGCGACAGCAAGGCCACCCAAGGCAATACGCTGACGGGTTCTATCACCGTCACCGTCGCTGAAGTGCTGCCCAACGGCATCATCGCGGTGCGCGGCGAGAAGTGGATGACCCTGAACACCGGCGAAGAGCTGGTGCGCATTGCCGGCCTGATTCGCGCCGACGACATCGCCACCGACAACACAGTGCCGTCCACCCGTGTGGCCGACGCGCGCATCACCTATTCGGGTACCGGTTCCTTCGCCGACGCCAGCCAGCCTGGTTGGCTGGACCGTTTCTTCCTCAGCCCGCTTTGGCCCTTCTGAGTACGGATGAACATGTTCAACGTCAGGCAACTGATTGCCGCAACCTTGCTTCTGTCCTGTGCGTTCGGCGCCCATGCCGAGCGCCTGAAGGACATCGCCAGTATCTCGGGCGTGCGTTCCAACCAGTTGATCGGTTACGGCCTGGTGGTGGGGCTTAACGGCACGGGTGACCAGACCACCCAGACGCCATTTACCCTGCAGACGTTCAACAACATGCTGTCGCAGTTCGGCATCAAAGTGCCCGCCGGCTCCGGCAACGTGCAGCTGAAAAACGTCGCTGCGGTGTCGGTGCATGCCGACCTGCCGCCATTCGCCAAGCCGGGCCAGGTGGTGGACATTACCGTGTCCTCGATCGGCAACTCCAAGAGCCTGCGCGGCGGCAGCCTGCTGATGACCCCGCTCAAGGGTATCGACGGCAACGTTTATGCGGTCGCCCAGGGCAACCTGGTGGTCGGCGGCTTCGATGCCGAAGGCCGCGATGGCTCGAAGATCACCGTCAACGTTCCGTCGGCAGGTCGTATCCCTGGCGGCGCTTCGGTGGAGCGTGCAGTACCGAGCGGTTTCAACCAGGGCAATACCCTGACGCTGAACCTCAACCGGCCTGACTTCACTACCGCCAAACGTATCGTCGACAAGGTCAACGAACTGCTCGGCCCAGGCGTCGCCCAGGCCGTGGATGGCGGTTCGGTGCGCGTCAGTGCGCCGATGGACCCGACCCAGCGTGTGGACTACCTGTCGATCCTTGAAAACCTGGAGATCGACCCGGGCCAGGCCGTTGCCAAGGTCATCATCAATTCGCGTACCGGCACCATCGTGATCGGCCAGAACGTCAAGGTTTCGCCGGCGGCGGTGACCCACGGCAGCCTCACCGTGACCATCACCGAAGACCCGATCGTCAGCCAGCCGGGGCCGTTCTCCAATGGCGAGACGGCTGTGGTGCCTCGCTCGCGGGTCAACGCGCAACAGGAAGCAAAGCCGATGTTCAAGTTCGGCCCGGGCACCACGCTGGATGAAATCGTCCGTGCGGTGAACCAGGTCGGCGCAGCGCCCAGCGACCTGATGGCCATCCTCGAAGCCCTGAAACAGGCCGGCGCCTTGCAGGCCGACCTGATCGTGATCTGAGGACGCCACGCATGAACTCGAAAAGTCTGGTTTCCAGCGCGGCCGACAGCGGCGCCTACACCGACCTCAATCGCCTGAGCTCGCTCAAGCACGGTGATCGCGACAGCGACGCCAACGTGCGCAAGGTGGCCCAGGAGTTCGAGTCGCTGTTCATCAGCGAAATGCTCAAGGCCTCGCGCAAGGCCAGTGATGTACTGGCCGATGACAACCCGATGAACAGCGCGACGGTCAAGCAGTACCGCGACATGTACGACCAGCAGCTGGCTGTGAGCATGTCTCGCGAGGGCGGCGGTATCGGCCTGCAGGACGTGCTGGTGCGCCAGCTGTCGAAGAACAAGAGCGCGCCGGTCAACACCAGCCCGTTCCCGCGTATCGAGGGCAGTGCGCCGGCGCTGTGGGGCAACAAGGTGGCCGACCCGGTACATGCCGCGCAGTCTGCTGCCAGCCGCAACGACGTTGCCGCGCTCAATTCACGGCGCCTGGCGTTGCCGGGCAAGCTGACCGACCGCTTGCTGGCCGGTATCGTGCCCTCGGCGGTCAACCCGGCGGCAGCCACCAATACCGCCGCCGTGCCGGCCCGCGATGGGCAGCAGGTGGCGCAAAGCTTCGCCGTGCCCGAACGCGGCCTGCGCATCACCGGCCGTGCCGTGGCGCAGCCTCCTTTGGCGCCGAAGAAAGCGTTCGCCGACAGCGACGCATTCGTCGCCACCATGCTGCCGATGGCCGAACAAGCCGCCAAGCGTATCGGTGTCGACCCGCGTTACCTGGTGGCCCAGGCCGCCCTGGAAACCGGCTGGGGCAAGTCGGTCATGCGCAACAGCGATGGCAGCAGCAGCCACAACCTGTTCGGCATCAAGGCCACGGGCAATTGGGAAGGCGATTCGGCGCGGGCGATCACCAGCGAGTTCCGTGACGGCCAGTTCGTCAAGGAGACCGCAGCGTTCCGCTCCTACGATTCCTATCAGGACAGCTTCCACGACCTGGTGAGCCTGCTGCAGAACAATTCCCGCTATCAAGAAGCGGTGAAGGCGGCCGATAAGCCAGAACAGTTCGTGCAAGAGTTGCAAAAGGCCGGGTACGCCACCGACCCGAATTACGCCAGCAAGATCTCGCAGATCGCAAGACAGATGAAGTCGTACGAGAGCTATGCATCGCTCGGTACCACAACACCACTTTAAGGGTATGGAAACATGGCGAGTTTGATCAACATTGGCATGTCGGGATTGTCGGCCTCCCAGTCGGGTCTGCATACCACAGGCAACAACATCGCCAACGCCGATGTCGCCGGGTACTCCCGTCAGCAGAACATCCAGCGTGCCAAAGGCTCGCTCCAGGAAGGCCAGTTGTTCATGGGCACCGGTACGACGCTGGCGGATGTGCGCCGGGTGTACAACGCCTTCCTGGATGCACAGTTGCAGACCGCCACCTCGCTCAACAGTGACAGCACCGCCTACCTGAATCAGGTCACGCCGCTCAACAACTTGTTGTCTGACAGCAACACCGGTATCACTGGCGCGCTGACCAACTTCTTTTCCGCCTTGCAGAGCGCCGCCAACAAGCCGACCGAAGATGCTTCCCGCCAGCTGTTGTTAAGCAATGCCGATGCGTTGGCCAATCGTTTCAACAGCCTGTCTGCCCAGTTCAAGGAGCAGAACACCAACATCAATGGCAACCTGAGCTCGATGACCGCCCGGATCAACGAGCTGACCTCCAGTATCGCGCAGTACAACGAGCAGATTTCCAAGGTTTCTGCGATCAACGGCCAGCCCAACGACCTGCTCGATCAGCGCAACGAGGCCGTGCGGCAGCTCAATGAGTTGGTGGGCGTGCAAACCGTTGAGCGTGACGGCAATATCGACGTCTACCTGAAGAACGGCCAGTCGCTGGTACTGGGCAAGACCACCAACAAGATGAGCGCTGAACCAAGCGCCACCGACCCTACGCAGTTTGCGATCAAGCTCGATCGTGGCAGCACCACCATGGATATCACCAACAGCATCACCGGCGGTGAAATGGGTGGGCTGCTGCGCTACCGCAGTGAAACCCTGGCGCCGGCCATGAACGAGCTGGGTCGTATCGCGCTGGTGGTGTCGCAGCAGATCAACTCGCAGCTCGGCCAAGGTATCGACAAGAACGGTGAATTCGGCGCTGCTCTGTTTGGCGACATCAACAGCGACAAAGCCATGTCTGCGCGCAGTACTGCCAAGATTGGCAATGCTGGCGACGCCGCCCTGAATGTGGTCATTCGAGATACCGGCAAGCTGAGCACCAGTGACTATCAGGTGACGTTCGTTGGCCCGACCGCGGACAAGTTCCAGGTCAAGAAGCTGCCGGACGGCACGGACATGGGCACCTATAGCACCAACGACGACCCGGCACCGGTGATCGACGGTTTCAGCATCGATCTCAAGAGCGGTACCGCTGCAGTGGGGGACAGCTTCAAGATCACCCCGACCCGCAATGCCTCGGCAGAAATCGACGTGGTGCTCACCGACGCCAAACGGCTGGCCTTGGCCGCACCGCTGACCGCCACGTCCGGCAGCGGCAATTCCGGTACCGGGGTCATCACCCAGCCGGTCCTGACCTCGGTGCTGGACATCGCCGACCCTGCCCAGCGTCTGGAGCTGCAAACCGGGATAAAGTATTCCACCCCGGTGCGCCTGGTGTTCGGTGACGAAACCACCTCACCGCAAACCTACGAAGCCTTCGATGCCAGGGGCAACAGCATTGGCACCGGCACCTTCATTCCGGGGCAAAGCAATACTCTGAAGCTCGATGTGCCAATGATCGATGCCTCGGGCAACCCGATCAATGACGCCAGTGGCGTCCAGAAGTCATTCAGCTTCGAGATGGATGTAGCCGGCTCGCCCAAGAATGGCGACAGCTTTACCGTATCGTTGACCGGCGCAGGCTCCTCGGACAACCGCAATGCACTGTCCCTGCAGGAGCTGCAGACCAAACAGACGATGGACATCGGTTCGACCAAGGGCATCAGCATCACCGATGCCTACGGCAAACTGGTGGAAAGTGTGGGTGCCCAGGCCAAGCAGGGCCAGATGGATACCCAGGCAACCGGCGTCATTCTGACTCAGGCTGCCGGCGCCCGCGACTCGTTGTCCGGCGTGCAGCTCGATGAGGAAGCCAGCAACCTGATCAAGTACCAGCAGTACTACACGGCCTCGTCGCAGATCATCAAGACGGCGCAGGACATCTTCAACACCCTGATCGCTGCGCTTTAAGGAGTATTGATCCATGCGTATTTCCACGGCCCAGTTCTACCAGACCAGCGCGGCGAACTACCAGCGCAACTATTCCAACCTGATCAAGACCAACGAAGAGGCCAGTTCCTTCGTCAGGGTCAACACCGCTGCCGATGATCCGGTGGGGGCTGCACGTCTGCTGCAGCTGGGTAATCAGGCAGACATGCTGGCCCAGTACAAGACCAACGCGACAAACATCACCAACTCGCTGAACCAGACCGAGACCACGCTCAATTCGATCAACACGATCCTGACGCGGGTCAACGAGCTGGCAATCGAGTCGGGTAACGCCGGCTACACCGACACCGAACGCAAGGCCAAGGCAGCCGAGCTGGGGCAGTTGGAAGACCAGCTGTTGAGCCTCATGAACAGCCGTGATGAGAATGGCCAGTACCTGTTTGCCGGCTCCAGTACCGACACCGCGCCGTTCGTGCGCAACGCCGATGGTACCTACTCTTATCAGGGTGACCAGACCCAGCTGGAGCTGCAGGTCGGTGACATGCTCAAGATGGCCGGCAACAGCTCTGGCTATAGCGTGTTCGAGCAAGCCCTCAACACCAGTCGCACCGAAACCAGCCTGAGCTCCCCCGCGGTGGATGACGGCCGCGTGAAGCTGTCCAATGGGCAAGTGTCCGGCAGCGTCACGTACAACGATCGCTTCCGTAGTGGTCAGCCGTACACAGTCACCATGCTCAGCAGTACCGAGTTCAGCATCACCGACAGCTTGGGCAACGATGTGACCGCCGAGGCCACCCAGGGTGGTAAATTCGATCCCGATACCGTAGGCGGATCGATGATCAGCTTCCGTGGTGTGGACATGCGGCTGAACATCAACCTTCAGGACGGCGACGTTCCGGATGCAGCGGTGGCAGGTCATACCTTCACCCTGCAAAGCAAGCCCGATACCATCACTGCGACCCGTAGCCCGGGCAACCCGTCGAGTGCTCAGGTATCTTCGATCAGCATCACTGATCCGGCCCAGTACAAAGCCATGTTTCCCAATGGCGGTGCGGTCATCAAGTTCACCAGTGCCACGGACTTCGAACTCTATGCCCAGCCGCTGACCGCTGACAGCCGCCCGGTGGCCAGTGGTGCCATGACTGGCAACGTCGCCTCGGCTGCCGGTGTGGACTTCACCTTCACCAGCACGCCCGCGCAGCAGTCCGGTGACCAGTACGTGGTGAACGTCGACAACCACCAGACCCAGAACGTTCTGGACACCGTCGCCCAGTTGCGTACGGCGTTGAGCAAGCCGATCGACGGCGACAACGCCGCCTACCAGCAACTGCGTGCGGACCTGGATTCGGCCATCGCCAACATCCAGAGCGGTCAGGACGCGCTCAACACGGCAGTCACCGATATCGGTGCCCGTGGCAAGGCGCTGGAAATCCAGCAAAACACCAACGAGAGTCTGAGCATTGCCAACAGCACCACGCAGTCGTCGATCCGTGACTCGGACCCTGCCACAGTGCTTGTCCGCCTTACCCAGCAGCAGACCTTGCTCCAGGCTTCGCAGGCGGCTTTCGCACGCGTCAGCCAGCTGAGCCTGTTCAACGCCATCGGTTAAGTGCGCCTGTCGCCTTCACCGCTTACCCCTCGGGTACGCGGTGAAGGCGCATTGATTTCCCCGTAGTATCGACTGTTCTGAATTCCCTGCGGGCAGTCATCGGTCGAGAGATTTCCTCGTGAACCCAGCCCCTCTAGTCAGCCTCGTCATTCCCGCCTGCAACCCCCGTTACTTCCGTTCTGCTCTGGTCAGCGCCCTGGCTCAGGATTACGCAAACCTCGAAGTCATCGTCTGCGACGACAGCCCAGGTACGCAGATCGAGGCGGTGGTCGATGAGCTACGCAGTCTTGCACGTCATCCGCTGACTTACTTGCGTAACCCGCAACCGCTGGGGTTTGTCGGGAATCTGCAACACGGGCTAGAGCAGAGCCAGGGCGACTACATCAAGTTCCTCTGTGACGATGACCGCCTGATGGCCGATTGCGTGTCCAGCCAGGTGCGTCTGTTCCAGGCCCATGACGATGTAAGCCTGGTCGCGGCCAGGCGTCACTTGGTCGATGCTGAAGATCACATTCTGCCGCAGCGCCTGGAAACCAGCCCGGTCACCTTTGGCGACACACTGTTCAACGGTGACGACCTGCTGGATTTCTTCGAGACCCGCCAGCTCAACTTCATCGGCGGGCTGAGCAGCGTGCTGGTGCGTACCCGCGATCTGCGTGAATTGCTGCCTGCGCTGGCGCCGGGCTTTGTGGCAATGCTCGATTTCGTGTTGTTCGTGTGCCTGCTGCGTCGCGGGCATTTGGGCGTGACCGCCGGGGTGCACTGTGTCGAGCGGGTTCATCCCGACCAAATGCGTCGCCAGAGTGATGTGAAGGCTGCCGCTACCAGTGAATCACAACACCTGCGCGACATGTTCGCCGCTCGTACTGCAGCACGTGAGCCTTTCTCCGGTTGGGTGCGGGTGCAAATCCTCCAGGGCGACGAGGGCGATACCCCGCGTATCTGGGAGAACCTGTTCCTGATCCATACCCTGCGCTGCCTGCAGGCGATTCAGGAATCCCATGTCGGCAGCGACAGCGACAGTTTCTCCGAACTGTACGGGAAGTGGCTGGCTTGCAGGCAGGACCCGTTGGTACTCGCGCGGCTGATGCGTCTTAGCGAGCACTGGCCAATGCGTCCGCGTATCGTACCTGTGGTTATCGACAGCGAGGGCGATGCACAAGCTCTGCAAGTCACCCTGGACAGCATCGAGCGCCAGGCTTATGGCGCAGAGATGACGCTGGTACTGTCACGCTCACCGCTGCCAGGCGGTCCGCATGTGCGGCGGGTCAGCCAGCCTTTGCAGGCTGACTGGGCCGAACAACTGAACACGGCGCTTGGCCAGTTGGGCGGGGTGGACTGGATCTACCTGCTGCGTGCTGGCGACCGGCTCAATGCCTTCAGCCTGATGCTCCTGGCCGAGCGGGTCGTGTCGCGCCCGCAGATCGCCTGCTGCTATGGCGATGAGGGGGGAGTGCGGGATGAGGCGTCCGTGGAGCCGGTGTTCAAGCCCGACTTCAACCTCGATTTGATGCGCGGATACCCCTATACCGGTCGCATGCTGGCGTTCTCGCTTGACGCCTTGCGGGCATTGGGCGGTTTCGCGCCCGGATATCGCGAGCTGGCGCCCCATGAACTGCTCTGGCGGCTTGTGGAAAGCCGCGGCCCCCATGCCATCGAACACATTCCGGAAGTGCTGGCCGAGAGCGCGTTCAGCTACGCTGCCTGGCTGTCTTCGGAGGCAGTGGTAGCGGAAAATCCGAAACTGCTGGATGCCCACCTCAAGCGCTTGGGCGTGACCTACCGGCTGCAGAACAGCGGCGGGGCAATCAACCAGGTCCGCTACCTGCACGCCACCCAGCCACTGGTAAGCCTGGTGATCAGTGCCCAGGATCAGTTGCCGGCCCTCGAGCGCTGCCTGGAAAGCGTGCTTGAGAAGACTGCCTACGGTCACTACGAAGTGCTGATTGTCGACAATGCCAGTCAAGGTGGTGAGACCCACGCCTGGCTCACCGCCCTGCAACAGCTGGGCGAAGACAAGTTGCGGGTCCTGACGCTGGGCGAGCAGGCCAGCTTCGCCGCTGTGCAGAACCTTGCCGCGCAACACGCCCGGGGTGAATACCTGTTGATGTTGAGCCCGTTCGCTGTGGTCACCGAGCCAGACTGGCTCGACGCAATGCTCAGCCATGGCCAGCGCCCTGAAGTCGGAGCGGTCGGTGCCAAGCTCTGCAACGCTCATGGCCTGATCGTGCATGCGGGTGGCGTGCTGGGCCTGCGTGGCGCCGTGGGGTCACCGTTCGTGGGCGAGCCCATGGAGGCGGGCGGTTACATGCAGCGCTTGCAAGTGGCGCAGAATTATTCTGCTGTTGGCGCTGACTGCCTGTTGGTGCGCAAAGAGCTGTTCCTGTCGTTAGGCGGGCTCAATGAAAGCGTGTTCAGCCTGGCCTTTAGCGATATCGACCTGGGTCTGCGCCTGGGCGAAGCCGGGTACCTCGTGGTGTGGGCGCCGGATGCCCGGCTGGTACTGGACCCGCCAGCGCCGGCGGCGATCGATGCGCAGGCTGAAGCCGAGCGCCAGGCCCAGCTGGCGCAGCAGCATGATGCCTTCTTCAAGGCCTGGATGCCGGTGGTGGCGCGTGACCCCGCTTACAATATCAACCTGTCCCTGAACGGCTCCAGCTTCTGCCTGGATCCGGGCCTCAAGGCCGCCTGGACGCCCTTCGTCAGCCGTCCACTGCCCCATGTGCTGGCGTTGCCAATGAACAAGACTGCGGTCGGGCATTACCGGGTGATCCAGCCGCTGGTCGAGCTGGAGAAAGCTGGCTGGGTGACCCAGCAGCAGTACTTCGAGATACCGAGCAACGTCGAACTGGAACGCAGCTCGCCGGATGTGGCAATTCTGCAGGGGCGTTATACCGAAGGGTTCGTCAAGGAGATCGAGCGACTCAAGACCTTCTCCAAGGGCTTTTGCATCTACGAGCTGGACGACTACGTGATTGATGTGCCGAAGAAGAACGGGCACCTCAAGCACACGCCAAAAGATCTGGAAAAATCTCTGCGCCGAGGTATCGAACGCTGTGATCGGCTGGTGGTCTCGACCCAGGCGCTGGCGGATGCGCTGCATGACACCCATAGCGATATCCGGGTAATGCCGAACATGCTGGCCGAGCAGCTCTGGAGCGGTTTGCGTAGCCAGCGCCGCAGCGCGCGCAAGCCGCGGGTTGGTTGGGGTGGTGGCACCAGCCATACCGGCGACCTGGAAGTGATTGCCGAGGTGGTCAGGACCTTGGCGAACGAAGTTGAATGGGTGTTCTTCGGTATGTGTCCGCCGGCATTGCGGCCGTACATCAGCGAGTTCCATCCGCCGGTGCCCCTGGAGCTGTACCCGGCCAAGCTCGCCAGCCTGAATCTGGACCTGGCCTTGGCGCCGCTGGAGTACCACATCTTCAATGACTGCAAGAGCAACTTGCGCTTGCTGGAATATGGCGCGTGCGGGTACCCGGTGATCGTCACCGACACCCGTGCTTATGAAGGCTACTTGCCGTGCACGCGGATCAAGACCAACAGCACGGCCGAGTGGCTGGAGGCGATCCGCATGCACTTGGCGGACCCCGACGAAAGTTTCCGCCAGGGCGACCGTCTGAAGCAGGAAGTGCTGCGTGACTATGTGCTGCGCGAAGAGCACGTTCAGCATTGGTACAGCGGCTGGATGCCGGGCTGACCGCGGGGTGTATAAACGACACCAGTAAAGCGCCTTCTGGCGCGTTTCCTGCAAGCCCCCCGTCATATCGCCATAAATCGTGCAGCCACATGATTTATGGCCGGTGACGAACAAGAGGGGACCACATGAAGGCGGTAATTCTGGCGGGTGGACTGGGCACGCGTATCAGCGAAGAGTCTCACCTCAAGCCCAAACCCATGATCGAAATCGGTGGGAAGCCAATTCTCTGGCACATCATGAAGCAGTACTCGGCTCACGGCATCCACGATTTCGTGATCTGCCTGGGCTACAAGGGCTACGCGATCAAGGATTTCTTCGCCAACTACTTCCTGCACACCTCGGACGTCACCTTCGACATGCGCGAAAACCGCATGGACGTGCACCAGAACTATAGCGAGCCATGGCGCGTGACCTTGGTCGACACCGGTGAAGACACCATGACCGGTGGCCGCCTTCGCCGCGCCGCTCGCTACCTTGAGGGCGAAGATGCCTTCTGTTTCACATACGGCGATGGTGTTTCGGACCTGAACATCGGCGCCCTGGTGGATTTCCACCTGGCCCACGGCAAACTCGCCACCGTCACAGCGGTACAGCCTCCTGGCCGCTACGGCGCGCTGGCACGCGACGGCGACAGCGTCACTGGATTTGTCGAAAAGCCCCGTGGTGACGGTGGCTGGATCAACGGTGGCTTCTTCGTGCTTTCGCCCAAGGTACTCGACTACATCGCCGACGATCAGACCTCCTGGGAGTCGGAGCCGCTTGCCTGCCTGGCTGCTGAGTCGCAGTTGAACGCCTTTCAGCATGATGGCTTCTGGCATCCAATGGACACGCTGCGTGACAAGAACCATCTGGAACACCTCTGGCAAAGCGGGGAGGCCCCATGGAAGCAGTGGGCCTGAGTCCAGCGTTCTGGCAGGGCAAGCGTGTTCTGCTCACCGGTCACACGGGTTTCAAAGGCAGTTGGCTGGCGCTCTGGTTACGTGAGCTCGGGGCTCAGGTCACTGGCTTCGCGCTGGACCCTGGCACCGAACCAAGCCTGTTCGAGCTTGCCCAGGTCGGCAGCGATATTACCGACGTGCGCGGCGACCTGCGCGACCTCGGCGCGCTGCTAGAAGCTGTGGCCCAGGCCCAGCCGGAAATCGTCCTGCACCTGGCGGCTCAGCCACTGGTGCGCGAGGCCTACCGTGACCCGCTAGGCACCTATTCCAGCAACGTCATGGGCACCCTTAATCTGCTTGAAGCGGTACGCCAGGTTGGCGGGGTGCGTGCGTGCGTCCTGGTAACCACCGATAAGGTCTATGCCAACCAGGAATGGCCCTGGCCATACCGCGAGAACGAGGCCCTGGGCGGGCATGACCCGTACAGCAGCAGCAAGGCCTGCTGCGAGCTGCTGGCGCAGTCCTATGCCGCGTCATTCTTCCCGGCCGCCGAACACGCAGAACATGGCGTGGCACTGGCCACCGCGCGCGCCGGCAATGTACTGGGCGGCGGAGACTTTGCCGCAGAGCGGCTTGTCCCCGATGTGCTCAAGGCTTGGTCGGCCGGGGCGCCGGTCACCCTGCGCTACCCGCAGGCCGTGCGCCCCTGGCAGCACGCCCTGGAACCGCTGGCCGGCTACCTGCAACTGGCCGAGCGCCTGTACACCCAGGGGCCGGCCTGCGCCGGCGCGTGGAACTTCGGCCCGAGCGAAGGCGACATGTGCAGCGTCGGTGAGGTGGTCGACCGCCTGGCCCGGCAATGGCCGCAGGCACCAGGGTTACGTGTCGAGCCAAGCGAGTTGCACGAAGCAGGGTTGCTACGCCTGGACAGCTCTCGTGCCCGCCAGGTGCTGGGCTGGCGCACGCGCTGGTCGTTGCACGAATGCCTGCAGCACACGCTCGACTGGCACCTGGCGTGGCAGCGTGGCGATAACATGCGCGCCGTCACGCTGCACCAGCTGAACCTGTACACGGAGTTGCCGTGACTGATCTGCTGCTGCAAGCCTTGCCACTGGGTGGCCTGTTCAGTGTCCAGCACAAGCGTCATGGCGATGCCCGCGGGCAGTTCGCGCGGCTGTTCTGCGAATCCAGCCTGGGCGCCCTGGGTGCGCCGTTCCATGTGCGCCAGATCAATCACTCGCACACTCAGGGCTCAGGCAGCGTGCGCGGCCTGCACTATCAGACCGGCGACACCCCGGAGGCCAAGCTGATCACCTGCCTGCGCGGTGAGGTGTGGGACGTGGCAGTGGACCTTCGCGAAGGCTCGCCAACCTTCCTGCACTGGCACGCCGAGCACTTGCGAGCCGGCGATGGCCGCAGCCTGTTGATACCGGCCGGCTTTGCCCATGGTTTCCAGGTGCTGAGCGAGGATGCCGAGCTGCTTTACCTGCACAGTGCCGACTATGCGCCGGGCCGCGAAGGCGGGCTGTCGGTACTCGATCCGAAGTTGGCCATCCGTTGGCCGCTCGCTGTCAAGAATCTGTCGGCCCGGGATGCCGCTCATCCCTTGCTGGACCTGTCGTTTACCGGAGTGCGTCCATGAACTGCCGTGGCTGTGGTACCTGCCTGAGCCTGCCCCTGATCGACCTTGGCACTGCGCCGCCGTCCAACGCTTACCTGCGCGCTGACCAGCTGGCCGCAGCCGAGGCCTGGGTGCCGCTTAAAGTGGCGGTGTGTGAGCAGTGCTGGCTGGTGCAGACCGAGGATTACACCCGGGCCGAGACGCTGTTCGATGCCGACTATGCGTACTTCAGCTCCTATTCCAGTTCGTGGCTGGCCCATGCCCGCGACTATGTCGGGCAGATGGTCGAGCGTTTCGGCCTGAACGGCGAGAGCCGGGTGGTTGAAATCGCCGCCAACGACGGGTATCTGTTGCAGTATGTGGCAGAGCGCGGCATTCCCTGCCTAGGTGTCGAACCCACCCGAAGCACTGCACAGGCGGCCCGGGAGAAAGGGCTGCAGATTCGTGAAGTGTTCTTCGGCGAACAGGCCGCCCATGACCTGGCGAGTGAAGGTTGGTCGGCTGACCTGATGGCCGCCAACAACGTGCTCGCCCACGTGCCGGACATCAACGATTTTCTGCGCGGTTTCTCGACCCTGCTCAAAGCCGATGGTGTGGCCACTTTCGAGTTTCCGCACCTGCTGCGCCTGATGGCCGAGCAGCAGTTCGATACCCTTTACCATGAGCACTACTCCTACCTGTCGCTGACGGCGGTCAACACGCTTTGTGCCCGCAACGGCCTGGTGATCTTCGATGTCAGCGAACTGCCGACCCATGGCGGTTCGTTGCGGGTTTTCGTGCAGCGCGCCGATGGCCCGCGCACGCGCCAGGCCAGTGTCGACGATCTGCTTGGCATCGAGGCGCGGGTCGGTGTCAGCACGGCGGCGTTCTACAGTACCCTTGCACCGGCGGCGCAGCGGATCAAGCACCAGCTGCTGCGCTTCCTGTTGCAGGCCAAGGCCGAAGGCAAGCGAGTGGTCGGCTATGGTGCTGCAGCAAAGGGCAACACCCTGTTCAACTACGCAGGCGTGAAGCCCGACCTGCTGGCCTGGGTGGCCGACGCCAACCCGCACAAGCAGGGCAAGTTCCTGCCGGGCAGCCGAATTCCCGTGGTAGCCCCCGAGCGCCTGGCCATCGAGCGGCCGGATTATGTACTGGTGCTGCCGTGGAACCTGCTCAAGGAAGTCAGCGAACAGCAGGCGCAGATCCGCGAATGGGGCGGTCGGTTCGTCATCGCCGTGCCTGAGCTGACCGTCCTGTGATCGCGATGAAGGTGCTTGTCACCGGTGCCACAGGCTTTGTGGGCCGGCATCTGGTCGCCGCCTTACTGGCGCGCGGGTACCGGGTGCGTGCGCTGGCACGTCGGCTGGAGCCGGCTCAAGCCATGCCGTGGTTCGGCCAGGTCGATTTCGTCGCCGCCGATCTGCATGACCCGCAGCTGGACGTCAATCAGTTGTGCGACGGCATCGATGCGCTGGTGCACCTGGCCTGGCCAGGCCTGCCGAATTATCAAGGGCTGTTCCACCTGGAGCGCAACTTGATGGCTGACTATGCCTTCATCAAGCGTGCCGTCGCAGCTGGTGTCGGCCAGGTGCAGGTGGCCGGCACCTGTTTCGAATACGGCCTGCGCAATGGCGCGCTGGACGAAGCGCTGGACTGCCAGCCGGCCAACCCTTACGGGCTGGCCAAGCACAGCTTGCGCCTGTTCCTCGAAAGCCTGGCCCGCCAGCAACCGTTCAACCTGCAGTGGGTGCGCTTGTTCTACCTGTTTGGCGAGGGGCAAAACCCAGGCAGTCTGCTGGCAGCCTTGGACCGCGCAATCGACCAGGGGCAGCCGCATTTCGACATGTCCGGTGGCGAGCAACTGCGCGACTACCTTGCCATCGAAAGCGCCAGTACATATCTGGCCGACCTGCTCGGTCAGCGCGATTTCAGCGGCGTGGTCAATTGCTGCAGCGGCCAGCCGATATCGGTACGCAAGCTGGTGGAAGCCCGCATCGCCGAGCGCAACGCCACCCTTGCGCTGAACCTTGGTCATTACCCTTATCCGGCCCACGAACCCATGGCGTTCTGGGGCGATGCCCGCAAATTGCAGGCTCTGCTGGGAGCACGCCATGAAACATGAGTTGTATCGCGCCACCGGCCTGCCGGTGCTGCAGAACCGCACATTCGCCGATGCCCAGTCGGCCCGTACCTCAGCCTGCGCCGACATGCGTCTGGTGCAGGACAGCCGCACCGGGTTGGTCTACAACGACGCTTTCGATGCCGACAAGCTCAGCTACGACAGCGACTATCAGAACGAGCAGGCGCATTCGGCGCGCTTCCAGCGCCACCTGGACGATGTCGAAGGTGTCATCGCCCGCCACTTCAAGGGCCAGCGCCTGATCGAAGTGGGCTGTGGCAAAGGCTGGTTCCTCGAACTGCTGCGCGAGCGCGGTTATGCCGTCACCGGCATCGACCCGGCCTACGAGGGCGACAACCCGGACGTGGTCAAGGCGCCCTTCACCCGTGAGTTGAACCGCCAGGCCGAAGCTATCGTGTTGCGCCATGTCCTCGAGCACATTCAGGACCCGGTCACGTTCCTTGGCGCCATCGCCGATGCCAACGGCGGGGCAGGGCAGATCTACATCGAAGTGCCGTGCCTGGACTGGATCATCGAGCACAAAGCGTGGTTCGACCTGTTCTACGAGCATGTCAATTACTTCCGCCTGGCCGACCTGCGCCGCCTGTTCGGCAAGGTCGCCGAGGCCGGCCACCTGTTCGATGGCCAGTACCTGTACATCGTTGCCGACCTTGCCAGCCTGCGCACCACGCTCGAGCCCGTGCCGCCGCTGTCGTTGCCGGCCGATTTCAGTGCCAGCCTGCAGCATGCCGCACGTCTGGTGCGCCGCGATGCCGGACGTGGTTCGGCGATCTGGGGTGCCTCCTCCAAGGGCGTGATCTATTCGCTGTTCCTGCAGCGTGCCGGGGCTCCGGTGGACCAGGTTATCGACATCAATCCTGCCAAGCAGGGTCGCTACCTGCCGCTCAGTGGCGCGCGCGTGTCATCGCCGCAGGAGGCGATGCAAAGCCTGCCTGATGGCGCCCACCTGTTTGTGATGAATTCCAATTACCTCGAGGAAATCCGCCGCATGACCGATGGCCGTTTTGTCTATCACGCCGTCGACAATGCCGATTTCACCGACCAGCCAACCGAGTAAAGAACCATGACCGACACGCCGATCAAAGCCTTCGAAGCCGAGTGCAACGCGCAGATCGCCTCCCAGGGCGAAGACAAGGAGCTGCAGCAACTGTCTCGCGACTTCTTCAACAAGTCCGCCGAGCACAAGTACAGCTACCATTTTTCGTGGATGGGCCGGCCGATCATCCAGTTGCCCCAGGACATGATGGCGATGCAGGAGATCGTCTGGCAGGTCAAGCCTGACCTGATCATCGAGTGCGGCATCGCTCACGGCGGTTCAATCCTCTACTACGCCTCCCTGCTGGAGCTGCAGGGGCATGGCGAAGTGCTTGGCATCGACATCGACATCCGCCCGCACAACCGCCAGGCCATCGAGGCGCACCCGATGAGCAAACGCGTGCGCATGATCGAAGGCTCGAGCATCGATGCCGACATCGCCGGGCAGGTCAGGGCGCTCGCCGAGGGCAAGAAGGTCATCCTGGTACTCGACTCCAACCACACGCATGAACACGTGCTCAAGGAGCTGGAGCTTTATGCTCCGCTGGTAGCCGTGGGCAGTTACTGCGTGGTGATGGACACCGTGGTCGAGGACATGCCGGCAGACTTCTTCCCCGATCGCCCGTGGGGGCCTGGCGACAACCCTAAGACCGCAGTTTGGGAATACCTCAAGGGTAACGACAGCTTCGAAATCGACTATCAGCTGCAGAACAAGCTGCTGGTCACCGTGGCACCGGACGGCTACCTGCGCCGGGTTCGCTGAGACATTCAACAGAGTTCGATTTCTTCGGCGGCAACGCCAATGGTGGGTAAGACTATGCAAGGCAATTTCTCGGCAGACCAGGCAGCCACACTGCGCGAGCGGTTCACGCTGGTGTTGATGACGCACAACCGTCCTGCGTTCCTGCAGCGTACGCTGCAGTACTACAGCGGCTATCGGTGCTCGATTCTCGTGCTGGATTCCTCGAGCGAATCGGCCGAGGTGATGGCCGCGCAGTATCCCGGCGTCGAGTACCTGCACCTGCCACAGTTTTCCTACCAGGGCTTCCAGGCCAAGCTGGCCTATGGCGTGGGCCGGGTGAACACGCCGTTCATGGCCTTCGCCGCTGATGACGATTTCCTGCTGTACGACGGGCTGAACCAGTCGCTGGACTTCCTCGAGGCCAACCCCGATTACGGCCTGTGCCATGGCTACTGTCTGAACTACCTGGCCGAAGCCACCCAGGTGAAGTACTACCGGCGTAACAAGAAGGTCCGTGAGGACTACAACGCTCCGCGCGCTGAACAGCGCCTGCTGGACTACATGGGCGAGTTCATCCCGCCTTTCTTCGCTGTCACCCGCACTGCATTGCTGCGCCAGTGGTTTGAGCTGCTGCCCGAGGGCACGAGCTTCGAGTGGCAGGAAATCGGCCACGCGTACTTCCTGCTGACCAACGCCAAAGCGCGGATCCTGCCAATCCCCTACGCGGTACGCGAAACCAACTACGGTGTGTCCGAGCATCAGACCGAGGTCATTCATGTGCTGGCCTTCACCGACGCTAAGTCGGTGGCCGAGCGCGAACAGTTCGCCGACTTCCTTGCCGGCCTGCCGACCGCCATCGAGGACCTGGACCATGAGGCGCGGCGCCAGCTGGCCTTGGACAGCTTTGCAGTCACTGCTGAGGGGCTGTTCAAAGGCCGGGCGATGACCCTGGAGCTGATCTGGGAGTCAAGCTGGACCGACCCGCTGAACCCGCCGGTGCGTACCTTCCAGCCGTCCCAGTACGTGGAAATGCCGTTCTACAACCAGGCATTCTTCGATCAGCTTACGGCACTGGAGTTTCTGATCCATGCCATGCCGGCCGGGCGCCTGCAGCTACAGCAACTGGAGCCGCTGCTACTGCGCCAGGAACAGCTGCTGCTGGCACAGCCCAGCGACACCTCGGGCACCGTCCGTACCCGCTTGTGGGAGGCACTGCAGTGCAACGCGTTCAACCGTGAGGTGGTGCGGCACCTGGCCGGACACCTGCGTGACAGTGATGAGGTCGAGGAGAGCGAGGCGCTGTTCGCTTGGCTGGCACGGCTTGAAGGCGTGTTGAAGCAAAGTGGTCGCGAACTGCTTGGGAGCATGCATTCGGGTCGCCTGCTGGACTGGCTGGAGGCGCGCAAGCCGGACACCGCCGCGCTAGCGACCATCAACGAGCACCTGGCGCTGCATCAGGGTGGTCCGCAGTTCGGCATCCTGCTGTTGGACCTGGACAACAACATGGCCAAACTCCAGGACACGTTCGACAGCCTGCTGGGCGGCCTGAGCAAGGCGTTCCGGATCATGGTCTTCACCACAGGCGAGCCGCCTGTGGCCACTTCGCTGCAGAACACTCTGCATTTCATCAAGGTCAGCCGCGAAGACTACGTCGAGCGGATCAACCAGATCGCCCGTCAGACGGCCTGCGAATGGCTGTTGCTGGCTGAGGCGGGTGACCGTTTCACTGCCACCGGTCTTTTGCGCGCCAGCCTCGAGCTGCTGAACGCTCCCGATTGCCGCGCGGTCGCGGTAGACGAGATCCAGCAACAGGCCGATGGTGCCTGGCGTGAGCTGTTGCGCCCGGGGGTAAACCTGGACCTGCTGCAGGCCAATCCCGCGCTGATGGCACGCCATTGGCTGCTGCGTCGGGAGGTGCTGGTGGAGGCGGGTGGCTTCGACAAAGACTTTGCCGAGGCACTGGAGTTCGACCTGCTGCTGCGCCTGATCGAGCAGGGCGGCCTCAACGGACTGGCCCATCTCGACGAGCCGATGCTGATCACCCCGGCACCGCAGGCCAAAGATAGCGAGCATGCCCGCCAGGCCTTGATGCGACACTTGGCCGGCCGTGGCTACAAGGCCCAGGTCAGCACGCCGCTGCCTGGCACCTTGCGTATCGACTACAGGCATGTCGAGCGGCCGCTGGTGAGCATCCTGCTGCGCAGCCAGGACAATCTGGACGAACTGCAGCGCTGCCTGAAGAGCATCCTGCAGCGCACTCGCTATGCGCGCTACGAGGTACTGATCGCCGACAACGCCAGTCAGTCGCCGCAGTTGCTCGAATGGCTGGCGCAGCAGCAGGTTGGCAAGGTGCGCGTGCTGCAAAGTAGCGAACGCCTGAGCGCGGCGGCGCTGTGCAACGCTGCCAGCGCCGAGGCCAAGGGGCAATACCTGATATTGCTGGCGGCGGACGCCGAAGTGGTCAACGCCAACTGGATCGAGGCGTTGCTCAACCAGGCGCAGCGGCCGGAAGTCGGCGTGGTCGGCGGCAAGCTGCTCGCTACTGACGGCAAGCTTGCCCAGGCTGGCTTGTTGCTGGACGCCGAAGGCGCAGTTGCGCCAGCTTTTGCCGGTGAGGCCGCAAATGCCGTGGGTTACCTGAATCGGCTGGCGGTCGAGCAGAACTGCCCAGCTGTCTCGGCGAGCTGCCTGATGGTCCGTAGCGAAGTCTTCCGTGCTCTGGAGGGGCTGGACGAAACCACGTTCGCCCATGCCCATGGTGATGTCGACCTGTGCCTTAAAGCAGCCGCAGCCGGCCTGCTGACAGTCTGGACGCCACAGGTGCAGGTGATTCACCCCGGCGTGGTCGCCAAGGACGAGGCGGCGCTGGCGGCATTGCGCGCCAAATGGTCGGCGCAGTGGCAAGGTGCAGTCCAAGGCCAGGTGCTTGAACCCGGCAAGGCGGCGCTGGACTGGGCCGGGCTGGTCGCCTGACGCGACGGGCCGCGGCACTGGCCTGCATCTTGCTTCGAGCTGGCTCATAGGGGGCGCGAGTCAGAAATCTGTACGCTGTGCGCCCTGCCTGACAGTGCAACCGGGCGCCATCGTCAGCTGACGGCGCCACCCTAGGAACCAGGTATGTTCGACGACAAGTCCATTTTCATCTCCGGGGGGACCGGGTCGTTCGGGCGCCGCTTCATCGAGCGGTTGCTTGAGCGCTACCGCCCGCGGCGCGTCGTGGTGTTCTCCCGCGACGAGTTGAAACAGTATGAGATGCAGCAGCGTTTCAACGCGCCGTGCATGCGCTACTTCCTGGGCGATGTCCGTGATGCCGAGCGCGTGCGCCAGGCCATGCGCGGTATCGACTATGTGGTTCATGCCGCCGCGCTCAAGCATGTGCCCGCTGCCGAGTACAACCCCACCGAATGCATCCGCACCAACGTCAATGGTGCCGAGAACATCATCGCCGCCGCGATCGAGAATGGCGTGCAGAAGGTCGTCGCACTGTCCACCGACAAGGCGGCCAGCCCGATCAACCTGTATGGTGCGACCAAGCTGCTGTCCGACAAGCTGTTCGTGGCCGCCAACAATTTCGCCGGCCAACAGGACACCCGCTTTGCTGTAGTGCGCTATGGCAATGTGGCGGGCTCCCGGGGCTCGGTGGTGCCATTCTTCAAGCGCCTGATCGAGGAGGGCGCCCGCGAGCTACCCGTCACTGACCCACGCATGACGCGCTTCTGGATCACCCTCGACCATGGCGTACAGTTCGTGCTCGACAGCTTTGCCCGCATGCACGGGGGGGAGGTGTTCGTGCCCAAGATCCCGTCAATTCGCATCGTCGACCTGGCGCGCGGCATGGCCGGGCACTTGCCGCAGAACGTGGTCGGCATCCGCCCGGGGGAAAAGCTGCACGAACTGATGATCCCGCTGGACGATGCGCGGATGACCCTTGAGTTTGGTGATCATTTCACCATCGTTCCGTCGATCCGCTTCAACCATACGGATGTGGATTTTGCGGTCGATTGCGTGGGTGAAACCGGGCGCTGGGTTGCAGAGGATTTCGAGTACCGTTCCGATACCAATCCCGCCTTCCTCACCGTGGACCAGTTGGCAGACCTGCACGCAGGGTTGCCGGCATGATCCCCTATGGTCGGCAGAGCATCGATCAGGCGGATATCGCCGCGGTCGTCGAGGTGCTGCAGTCCGACTGGCTGACTCAGGGGCCACTGATCGAGCACTTCGAGCAGGCTATGGCCCAGCGTTGTGGCGCAACGCACGCGGTAGCTGTGTGCAACGCCACTGCGGGGCTTCACCTTGCCTGCCTCGCCGCCGGCCTGGGGAGCGGGGACTGGCTATGGACCAGCCCCATCAGTTTTGTCGCATCAGCCAACTGTGGGCGCTACTGCGGCGCCGCTGTCGATTTCGTCGACATCGACCCGCATACCTGGACTATCGACGCTCAAGCACTTGCGCTGAAACTCGAGCAGGCCGCCCGGGAGGGGCGCCTGCCCAAGGTAGTAGTCGCCGTGGCCTTTGCCGGGCAAAGCGCTGACATGCGTTCGATCGCGGCGCTGGCCCGGCAGTATGGCTTTACCCTTATCGAAGATGCTGCCCACGCAGTCGGCGCACGTTATGCGGGCAAGCCGGTCGGCTGTGGTGAGTATGCCGACATGACGGTGTTCAGCTTTCACCCGGTAAAGATCATCACCACGGCCGAGGGCGGCATGGTGCTTACCGCACGTGCGGATCTGGCCGTGCGTTTGCGCAGGCTGCGCAGTCACGGGATCAGCCGTGACCCGGGTCAAATGACCGAAGAAAGCCATGGTGCCTGGTACTACCAGCAACTTGAACTGGGCTTCAACTATCGCATCACCGACCTGCAAGCTGCCCTGGGGCTTTCTCAACTGACACGGCTGGATGCGTTCCTTGCCCGTCGCCGTGAGTTGGCGGCTCGCTACCAGCGCTTGCTGGCGAACCTGCCCGTGAGCGTCCAGGCACCTCAGCAGGACACTGAATCCGCCTGGCATCTGTTCGTGGTGCGCCTTGAGGGCGATCGTATCCTGGGTTCACACCGGGAGATTTTCGATGGTATGCGTGCTGCGGGAGTTGGGGTCAACCTTCATTACATTCCCATTCATCTGCAACCCTATTACCGCGACCAGGGCTTCAAGCCTGGCGATTTTCCGCAGGCTGAAAGTTACTATGCGCAAGCCCTGAGCCTGCCAATGTTTCCAGAGCTGACTGACGCTCAGCAAGATCACGTGATCGACAGCCTACGTAAGTTGCTGCAGTCGTCGGTGGGCTGCGTCCATGCCTGAGCGAATGGAAACCAGTGTCGCGATCATCCCGGCCCGGGGAGGCAGCAAGCGTATTCTGCGCAAGAACCTCAAGATGTTTGCCGGGCTGCCGATCATTGCCCACTCGATCCGCGTGGCACTTGCCAGTGGCTTGTTCGAACAGGTAGTGGTCAGCACCGACGACCCTGAAATAGAGGCGGTGGCACGGGAATACGGTGCACAGGTACCGTTCCGTCGGCCGGCGCACCTGGCTGACGATCATGCCACCACCCAAGCTGTGGTCAGCCACGCCCTGCAGGCACTGGCCAGCCAGGGCCAGGCCCTGACCCATGCCTGTTGCATCTACGCCACTGCGCCTTTCGTGCAGCAGCGTTACTTGCAGCAGGGGTTGGCGTTGTTGCGGCAACACCCTGAGCGCTCTTTCGCCTTTTCGGTGAGCAGCTTCGGTTTCCCGGTCCAGCGGGCGCTGTCGCTCGACGAGCAAGGTGCGCTGGTGCCTCTGTATCCTCAGTATCGTGAGACCCGGTCTCAGGACCTGGCGCCCGCCTATCAGGATGCCGGCCAGTTTTACTGGGGGCGGGTGCAGGCCTGGTTGCAGAACGAGGCCCTTCATTCCGAGCGGAGCTTGCCAGTAATCATCCCCCGGCATCTGGTTCAGGACATCGACACAGAGGAAGACTGGTTGCGCGCGCAATACTTGTACGCAGCGCTCAAGGCTGGCGGGGAGCTGGCGTCATGAAGGTGCTGGTACGTGCTGATGCCTCTTCATCCATTGGCGTCGGCCACACCGCTCGCTGCCTGACGCTTGGCAAAGCCCTCCGAGAACTCGGTGCGCAGGTAAGCTTTGCCTGTTGCCTGCTTGACGGTCATCGCCGGGCCGCCATCGAGCAGGAGGGCTTCGAGGTTTTTGCATGGCCGCAGCGCCAGGAAAAAACCGGCATCGAACCCTGGGCTGCGGATGTCGCGGCGCTGCGTGATGTGCTGCCGGCACAGGCTCGATTCGACTGGCTGGTCGTCGATCATTATGCCTTGGACGCCCGCTGGGAGCAGGCGGCCCGGTCATTCGCCCGGCGCATCGCGGTCATCGATGACCTGGCTGATCGTGATCATGCCGCCGACCTGCTGCTGGATCAGAATTTCAGCGCCTGCGAGGCGCTTTACGCGCCGCGACTGGCAACGCAGTGCCGGCGTTTGC
Organism: Pseudomonas putida; assembly: GCF_016406145.1. NCBI lineage: Bacteria > Pseudomonadati > Pseudomonadota > Gammaproteobacteria > Pseudomonadales > Pseudomonadaceae > Pseudomonas > Pseudomonas putida. Next base: position 4,123,445 of record NZ_CP066306.1, on the reverse strand, counting down.
TGGGGCCACGCTATGCGCTGGTGGGGCCGGCGTTTCAGGGGGCGGCGATTTCTCCGACCCTGCAGGCACGGCGGGTGCTGGTGAGTTTCGGTGGCTTCGATGTGGCTGGCATGCTGCCCAAGACCTTGCAGGCGCTGTCCGGGCTGGAAGGGTTGCAGGTCACCTGTATCGCCGGGCTCGGGCATCGCCAGGGTGAGCGGCTGGCCCAGTTGTGCGGCGCGCGGGCGGGTTGGGAGCTGCATGACTATGTCGACGATCTGCCAATGCGGATGGCTGCGGCAGACTTGTTCATCGGCGCCGGCGGCGGTACTACCTGGGAGCGCGCCGCGCTGGGCTTGCCGAGCCTGTGCGTGAGCGTGGCAGACAACCAGCGGGCCAATGCCCTGGCCATGGCTCGGGCGGGCATGCACCTTTACCTGGGTGAAGCCGGGCAGGTCCAGGTGCCTGCGCTGCGCCAGGCGATTGCCTTGTTGCTGAGCAATCAGGCCCTGCGCCAGAGCTTCGCCGAGCGCAGTCGGGCACTGGTCGATGGTCTGGGGGCGCAGCGGGTGGCGGTAGCCTTGCTGGGGGAGGGACTTGCGCTACGTCCGGCGCGTAGTGAAGACGCGCGGCTGTTGTTCGACGGGCGCAACGCGCCCGAGGTGCGGCGCCGCTCGCAGCAGGCGCGGGAGCTCGACTGGGCGGGCCACCAGGCTTGGCTCGCTGCTACGCTGGTTGATCGGCAGCGTTTGCTGCTGATCGCCGAGACAGGCGACGGGCCGGTGGGCTGTGTGCGCTACGACCGCTTGCCCGGGCAGCGGGCGAAGGTGTCGTTGTACCTCTTCGCGGGGCGTTGCGGGCTGGGTTGGGGCAGAGCGTTGCTCGCCCGTGGCGAGGCCTGCGTGCGTGAGTTCTGGCCGGACCTGCGGGCGATCGAGGCCCAGGTGCTGCCTGACAACCAGGCGTCATTGCAATTATTCGCGGGTGCCGGCTTCGCTCAGTCGCCGTGCTCGTTCGAGCGGGTATTCCAGGAGTAGCCCATGAACAGATTCAACATCGGGCACCGCTGTGTCGGCCCGGACCAGCCACCGCTGGTGATCGCGGAGATGAGTGGCAATCACAACCAGTCGCTGGCACGCGCGCTGGAGATCGTCGAAGCGGCTGCCGCCGCCGGCGCCCATGCGCTGAAGCTGCAGACTTACACTGCCGACACCATGACCTTGGACCTGGCGCATGGCGAGTTTTTCATCGCCGACCCGAACAGCCTCTGGTCTGGCTCATCGCTGTATGCACTGTACGAAAAGGCCCATACTCCCTGGGAGTGGCACCCAGCGATCTTCGAGCGCGCTCGTGAGCTGGGCATGCTGGTCTTCTCCACGCCGTTCGACGAAACGTCGGTGGATTTCCTCGAAAGCCTGGATGTGCCGGCCTACAAGATCGCCAGCTTCGAGAACACCGATCTGCCGCTGATACGCAAAGTGGCGGCCACTGGTAAGCCTATGATCATTTCCACCGGCATGGCCAGCCTCGCGGAGCTGGAACGTACCGTGCGGGTGGCGCGCGAAGGTGGGTGTCGCGACCTGGTGCTGCTCAAGTGCACCAGTACCTACCCGGCCAGCCCGCAGAACAGCAACGTACTGACTATCCCGCACATGCGCGAGCTCTTCGGCTGCCAGGTCGGGCTGTCGGATCACTCCATGGGGGTTGGGGTTGCGGTGGCGGCCGTAGCCCTGGGGGCCACGGTGGTGGAAAAGCACTTCACGCTTGACCGTGCCGATGGCGGCGTGGATGCAGCATTTTCCCTGGAGCCTCAGGAAATGGCCGCGCTGGTGCTGGAAACCGAGCGTGCCTGGCAGTCGTTGGGGCGGGTGCACTATGGCGCGACCCAGGCCGAGGAGGCCTCGCGGCGTTTTCGTCGGTCTCTGTATGTAGTGCGCGACATGGCTGCTGGCGAGGTCTTCGACCGTAGCAATGTGCGCGCCATCCGCCCAGGCTTGGGGTTGGCGCCAGGTCATCTCGATGCGGTGCTTGGCCGCAAGGCCAGGCAACCACTCAAGCGCGGTACGGCACTGGATTGGCAGTTGCTCGACTGAAGGCTGGCTCCAGACGAGGCTAGGTTTGCCCTGCATGGCACACTCGAAAGCGCTATGACGACGTGACGCGCCCAGGCAAAATATGCGATTGTCTTGAAATATTCGTGACCTATCGGTCAGAGCGGGCATCTCTTTCTGTAACCGTTAATGGGGCAGGTGTGCAATTGCCGCCTGCCATCCTGCCTGTCGCCACTCCACCTGGGCGGCAGATCCCGTTCTTCAGGCGCCGCTCGAGTCATCCGGGCGGTGGTATTGAGCTGTTATTTATTGGGAAGCCATGATGATCGGCATTAAAAGCATCGCGAGCTATGTGCCCGCTTCCGGCCTGGACAACTATGTACAAGGCGCGAAATTCGGCAAGGACGAAGAGTTCATGTTCGGCAAGATCGGCGCAAGCTTCCTGCCGCGCAAGGACGATGAGCAGGAGACTTCCGATCTGTGTGTCGAAGCGGTCAACAACCTGTTCGCCGCTAACCCGCAACTCAAGCGCGAGTCGATCGATGCGCTAATCGTCGTCACCCAGAACGGTGACGAGGAAGGCTTGCCTCACACCGCTGCCATCGTCCAGCACAAGCTCGGTCTGCCGACCCATGTCGCGGCCTTCGACATTTCCCTGGGCTGCTCCGGTTACGTCTATGGCATTTACGCGCTCAAAGGCTTCATGGAAGCCGCAGGCCTGAAGAATGGCCTGCTGGTAACGGCTGACCCGTACTCCAAGATCGTCAACACAGAAGACCGCAATACCACCATGTTGTTCGGCGACGCGGCCACTGCCACCTGGATGGGTGAGGGCGCTACCTGGCAGCTGGGCAAGGCGAAGTTCGGTACCGACGGTGCTGGTGCGCCGCACCTGAAGGTGACTGATGGCGAGTTCTTCATGAACGGTCGTCAGGTCTTCAATTTCGCTCTGATCAAGGTGCCGGCGCATCTGCATGAGCTGCTGCGCGAGTCAGGGCTGGAGAACAAGGATATCGACGCCTTCTGCATCCATCAGGGCAGTGCGGCGATCGTCGATGCCGTGGCACGGCGCTTCGAGGAAGACCCGGAAAAGTCCCAGGCCGACAAGTTCATCAAGGACATGCTGGAGACCGGTAATACCGTGTCATCGAGCGTTCCGCTGCTGTTGCAGAAGCACATGTTCGACAGTGCCTGGAAGCGCGTGGCCATTAGCGGCTTCGGTGTCGGCCTGTCGTGGGGCTCGGCGGTTCTCTACAAGGCTGAATAAGCGCTGCCAGTCGGGTACTCTTCGGTGTTTCGCAGGCAAGGGAAGCTCAACCCATGAGCGAGTGTTTCCAGCGTAATGCTGAAGTGCTGCAGGCCCGCTGGCCGGCGCTGTACGAGCGCCTGCAGGGCGAAGCTTGTGGCGCGCTCGAGGTCGAGCTGGTGGAGGGGCTTGGCTCTACCCTGAGCGTGTGTGGCATCCAGCTCACAAGTCGTCACGATCGTCTTGCCGAGGCTCGCCTGCAGGCCGCGAGTCTGCCTGAAGACAGTTCCACTCTTCATCTCTATGGCAGTGGGCTGGGTGACTTGCAGCGCGTGCTGCTGGAGCGGCCTGGGCTCGTTCGGCTGCAGGTGTACCTGCTCAATGGCGCACTGTTCCAGCTGGTGCTGCAACTGCTGGATCAGTCCGACTGGCTTGCCGACCCGCGCGTCGAACTGTCCTATGCCGGCGACAGCGCGGAAATCGCCTTGCCGTTCTTCGCCTTGCCTTCCGAGCGGGTGCTGGCCGACGACTTCAATGCCAAGGTGCGCGACCGTCTGATCAGTGAGGCCCACCTGGCAGACAACAATCGCGCTTTCGATGTCGCCGACCCGCGCTTGCAGAAGCTGCTCGAAGACAGTTTGCCGTTGCTGCGTCACGACCCTGATGTGGCCACGCTGTTCGGTAGCCAGGCCGGGCGTGACTGCTACGTGATTGCCACCGGGCCAACCTTGGCCGGGCACTTGCCTGCGTTGGCAAGGGTGCGCGCTCAGGCCGAGCGGCCACTGTTCATCTGCGTCGACACCGCTTATATCCCCCTGCTGCGCGCTGGAATCCAGCCCGACATCGTGGTCAGTGTCGACCATAAGATCCGCCTCCATCACTTGCCGCCGGAAGACTCGGCTGCGACCACCCTGGTCTACATGCCGATGCTGGACGTCGAGCTGCTCGGTAACTGGCGTGGGCCACGCTACACAGCCTATTCCGGCAGTGCGCTGTATGCACAGGTGCGCCAAGCAATACCGCGCGCCGAGTTGTTCGTTGGGGGAAGCGTGATTCACCCTGCTACGGACCTGGCGGTGAAGATGGGGGCCGCGCGCATTACGTTTTTCGGCGCTGATTTCGCCTTCCCGGGTGGCCGCACTCACACAGGCTGGGACGATGGCGTGCTCGGCCCTACGATTGCGGCGGCGCAGCACTGGGTGCTGGATGGCCATGGCCAGCGAGCACGTACCCAGCTTAACTTCCGCAGTTACCTGATCGAGCTTGAGCGTTTCATTGCACGCCATCCCCAGGTGCGGTTCCACAACACCAGTCGGGCCGGCGCACACATCGCCGGCACCACCTTCGATCCGGAGTTCTGTTCATGAGTGCTGCCGATCAAGAGCGTGCGGCCCGCGAATGCGCCGCGCTTTTGCGCCTCGGACGGGATGTGGAGGCGGGTCTGCGCATGCTCGAGCTGTTCGATGCGGTAGTGCCGCGCGTCGATCCTCGCGCGGGTGCGGTGGTCATGCAGGCCATGCTCGACGCGCAGCAACGCCAGGACTGGCTGGCGCTGGCCGACTACCTCGAATATGAACTGCTGCATTTGATCGAGCAGGCGGCTTCGCGCTGAAGTGTGACCTGCATCACGCTTCCTGGTCGGCCGAAGTGTCGCGGGGCAGGGCTGCACAGCCCGGTTTGCAAGGGGGTGGCGTGGTGATGGCATTTTTTTTTGGAAAAGCCCTAAAGCAACTTGCAAACCCGACGATAACCATTACGAAGGTTCTCTAGGCCACACCCGGCGGACGCCAGGGCCGGAAGCCGCAGTATCCATCCAACGAGGAATTCGTCATGGCTTTAACCGTAAACACCAACACCACTTCGCTGGGCGTGCAGAAGAACCTGAACAAAGCTTCCGACGCGCTGAGCACTTCGATGACTCGCCTGTCTTCCGGCCTGCGTATCAACAGCGCTAAAGACGATGCTGCTGGTCAGCAGATCGCCAACAAGCTGCAGACCATGGTTACCGGTACCACCGTTGCCATCAAGAACGCCAACGACGGTAACTCGATCACCCAGACCGCTGAAGGCGCGCTGTCGGAAATCACCAACATCCTGCAGCGTATGCGTGAACTGGCTCTGCAGGCACGTAACGACTCCAACGGCACCACTGAACGCGCTGCTCTGAACAAAGAATTCGCGGCCAAGTCCGACGAGATCACTCGTATCGCGACCTCCACCACCTTCGGTACCAGCAAGCAACTGCTGAACGGCACCGCTGGCACCATGGAGTTCCAGGTTGGCGCGATGACTGGTACCAGCCAGATCCTGAGCGTTTCGATGACTTCCTCGTTCGCTGCTTCGACCCTGGCTGTCGGCACCGGCACCCTGGCGATCTCGGGTACTTCGGACTCCGCCGTTCACACCTCCGTCGACGCCGCCATTACCGCGATCGACGCTGCTCTGCAGACCGTTGACACCAAGAAATCGGACCTGGGTGCTATCCAGAACCGCTTCCAGTCGACCATCAACAACCTGCAAAGCATGAACGAAAACTCGGCCGCCGCCATGGGCCGTGTTCAGGACACCGACTTCGCCGCAGAAACCGCTCAGCTGACCAAGCAGCAGACCCTGCAGCAAGCTTCGACCTCTGTTCTGGCTCAGGCTAACCAGCTGCCATCCGCCGTACTGAAACTGCTTCAGTAATAGCGCGATGAAGTTCAGCGAGGGAGTGCTCATGCGCTCTCTCGCTTTTTACTTTTTAAAGGTGATGTGCGATGGACATAAGCGTCAAGTCAAGCCCGTCGTATCCTGTGTCGTCGCTGGTTGGCAGCGTCGAGCACAATACTGCGGCTGACAAGGTTTCAGGTCAGCTGCGCAAGACATCGCAGGAAGACGCTCCCAAGAGCGAGGCCGAGTTACAATCGGCCGTCAAGGAAATACAAGATTTCGTCCAGTCGTTGCAGCGCAACCTGGAATTTTCGGTGGATGATTCCACCGGCAGGTGGGTCGTCAAGGTCGTTGCCCGCGACAGCGGTGAGGTGATCCGTCAGATCCCGTCGGAAACAGCGCTTGAGCTGGCCCGAAGCCTGCAAGATGTCAACAGTCTGCTCTTCGATGAGAAAGTCTGACAGCTGGCCGGTCATTTGAATTGTTGCACCGGCGCTGATGAGGCAACTCTGCGTTTGGGCGTTAACCAGAAAGGAGGATGTAATGGCAAGTCCAATTCTACCGAGTTTGGGGCTGGGTTCCGGTCTCGATACCTCGGCCATTGTGAAGGCCCTGGTTGATGCCGAAAAGACTCCCAAGCAGAGCCAGCTCGACCGCCGCACGTCGGCGAATACCGCATCGATTTCGGCGGTGGGTAGCCTCAAAAGTGCGTTGACCGCCTACAAGACGGCGCTGGAAAAGCTTAACGACAGTGCCAACCCTGCGTTTCTCGGGTCGACGGCAGCCTCCTCCAACGACAAGTACGTCAAGGCCACTGCAGGCAGTTCGGCAGTCAACGGCAGCTATTCGATTCAGGTTACCCAACTGGCCACGGCGTCGCGCGTGGCCAGTCAGCGCTTCACCGACAGCAGCTCGGTCGTTTCCGCCAGTGGTGGCACGCTGACCATCACCCAGAATAGTGTCGACTTCGATGTGACCATACCGGCCAACGCTACGCTGCAGCAGGCGCGTGATGCCATCAACGCCCAGGCGAGCGGCAAGGGCTTCACCGCCAACATCGTCAACGATGGTACCGGTTCGCGGTTGGTGTTGAGCTCTGAAACCATGGGCGAAGGTTCGGATATCTCTACTTCGGGGATCGCTGACCTGACCATCGACCCGGCAGCGCAGATGACCGATGCCGGTGGTGCTGGCCGTATCGGCGATCTCGCAAAGGATGCTGAGTTCGATATCGATGGCATGAAGCTCACCAGCAAATCGAACAAGGTCGATAACGCGATCAGTGGCATGACGTTCGAGCTGCTGTCCAAGACCGAAACGCTCAGCCCGGTGAGCGTCACCGTGACTGCTAATACTGACGGCCTGAAAAAGTCGGTGCAGTCATTCGTCGATGCCTATAACGCGTTGGTGAATACGATAAACAGTGTGAGCGTGTCGACCAAGGCTGCAGACGGCAGTTGGAACACTCCGGCTCTGTCGGGTGACCCGGCAGTGCGCAGCATGCTGACGGCCATGCGTAATGAGCTGGTGGTCTCCGGTACCGGTGGTTCGGGGCAATTGACGGTACTTTCGCAGTTGGGGATCAATACCGCTCAGAGTAGCGGCCTGCTGGAGTTCGACAGCACCAAGTTCACCAAGGCGATCAATGATCAGAAGCTCGGTGGCGAGGTGCAGAACCTGTTCAATGGTGACGGCGGCCTGCTCGATCGCATGGTCAAGACCATGGAGCCGTTCTCTGCGTCCGGTGGTGTGCTGGATGAGCGCAACAAGTCGCTTGAGGTTGCCAAGAAAAGCCTGAGCATGGAGCAGAGCTCTCTGGATGCCCGCATCAAGGACCTGGAGGCGTCGCTGACCAAGAAGTACAACACCATGGACACCCTGGTTGGGCAGCTCAATGCTCAGCGCGACAGCGTCGTTTCCATTTTTGAAGCAATGGCGGCACAACAGAAGAACTCCTGATCGGCCTGAGGCTTCATGGCAGGGCGCAGGCGTCACACTCTGTGGTGCCGCGCTCGTGCTACGATGTACGCACGGAAAACAAACGCCAAAAGCCCGACGAAGCGTGACGCTCGGTCGGGCTTTTTTGTATTCTCCCTAAAGTTTTTTGACGCCGCGCCGATAGCCCGGTCATACAGCAACCCCGTGGTGACGAGGTACCCCATGAATCCAATGTTAGCCCTTCGGCAGTACCAGAAGATTGGCGCCCAGGCGCAGACCTCCGAAGCGAGCCCGCATCGCTTGGTACAGATGCTTATGGAAGGTGGCCTGGACCGTATTGCCCAGGCCAGTGGCGCGATGCAGCGCAAGGACATCGCCGGCAAGGGCATCGCGATCGGCAAGGCTATTGGCATCATTGGCGGGCTGCGCGAAGGTCTGGATCGTGACAACATGACCGACGAGCTCAATCGTCTCGACGGCCTCTACCTGTACATGACTCGTCGTCTGAGTGAGGCCAATATCCAAAATGATCCGGCGATCCTGGATGAGGTCAGGGACTTGCTGAACACTGTCAAGGAAGGCTGGGACGCGATCGCTCCGCAGCCGATGGTTCCCTGAGCCGGGAGGTTTCATGAGCAAGGTGATCGAGGGTATCGAGCGGACTCGCAGCGAGTTGCTTGCCGCATTGGCCAGCCGTGACTGGGATGCGGTAGGTGAGCTTGACCTTAAGTGTCGTCTTTGTGTCGAGGACGTTCTGACTGAGGCGCTCAGCAATGAAGACGCGGTACGCTCGAGCCTTGAGGGCCTGCTAGCGGTCTACGGGCAGTTAATTGATGTTGCAAGTGGTGAACGTCAATCTATAGTCGATGAGATGACGCAAATCCGTCAGGCGAAAAGTGCCGCCAAGGTATACCATCTGTTCAGTTGACCACAGATGTCCTAAAAGCCATGCGCCATTAATTTGACTGCATACTTTTTTTTGACTTTACTAGTGGCTGTTTTCGAATTTCAGACGTCCGAACACTGACCATTCAGTCAGAATGATGTCGAGCACGCCTTCGGGCGCCGATATGACTAGGGAAGTTGCTATTGCATGTGGCGTGAAACCAAGATTCTCCTGATCGATGACGACAGCGCCCGCCGCCGCGATCTGGCAGTGGTTCTGAACTTCCTCGGCGAAGAAAACCTGCCCTGCTCCAGCCAGGATTGGCAGCAGGTGGTGGGGGCATTGTCTTCCAGCCGTGAAGTGCTCTGCGTGCTCATCGGAACCGTGGATGCTCCAGGCAATGTGCTTGGGTTGCTTAAGACAGTGGCCGGGTGGGATGAGTTCCTTCCGGTATTGCTGATCGGCGAAATTTCTTCTGCGGATTTCCCCGAAGAGCTCCGCCGTCGCGTGCTGGCCAACCTTGAGATGCCGCCCAGCTATAGCCAGCTGCTCGACTCCCTGCACCGTGCCCAGGTCTATCGCGAGATGTACGACCAGGCCCGTGAGCGTGGCCGTCAGCGCGAGCCCAACCTGTTCCGCAGCCTGGTGGGCACCAGCCGCGCCATCCAGCATGTTCGGCAGATGATGCAGCAGGTCGCCGATACCGACGCCAGCGTGCTCATTCTTGGTGAGTCCGGTACTGGCAAGGAGGTGGTCGCGCGCAACCTGCATTACCACTCCAAACGCCGCGAAGCGCCGTTCGTGCCGGTCAATTGCGGGGCGATCCCGGCCGAATTGCTGGAAAGCGAACTGTTCGGCCACGAGAAGGGTGCGTTCACGGGCGCCATCACCAGCCGTGCCGGGCGTTTCGAGCTGGCCAATGGCGGTACGCTGTTCCTTGACGAGATCGGCGACATGCCGCTGCCGATGCAGGTCAAGCTGTTGCGTGTGCTGCAGGAGCGTACCTTCGAGCGGGTGGGCAGCAACAAGACCCAGAGCATCGATGTGCGCATCATCGCCGCAACCCACAAGAACCTCGAGACCATGATCGAGGGTGGGACCTTCCGCGAAGACCTGTACTACCGCCTCAACGTGTTCCCGATCGAGATGGCGCCGTTGCGTGAGCGTGTGGAAGACATTCCGCTGCTGATGAACGAGCTGATTTCGCGCATGGAGCATGAGAAGCGCGGCTCGATACGCTTCAATTCTGCATCGATCATGTCGCTGTGCCGGCATGGCTGGCCGGGCAACGTCCGCGAGCTGGCCAACCTGGTCGAGCGCATGGCGATCATGCACCCGTACGGCGTGATTGGCGTGTCGGAGCTGCCGAAGAAATTCCGCTACATCGACGATGAAGACGAGCAGTTGGTCGACAGCCTGCGCAGCGACCTCGAAGAGCGCGTGGCGATCAACGGCCACGCGCCGAGCTTCGCCAACCATGCCATGCTGCCGCCTGAGGGCCTGGACCTGAAGGATTACCTGGGCAGCCTGGAGCAGGGGTTGATCCAGCAAGCGCTGGACGATGCCAACGGTATCGTGGCGCGGGCGGCTGAACGTTTGCGCATTCGGCGTACCACCTTGGTGGAGAAGATGCGCAAGTACGGCATGAGCCGCCAGGGCGGTGAGGAGCAGGCTGAAGATTGACTTCGCCTGTACCGCCACAATCGCCGGCAAGCCGGCTCCCACATGGATTGCGCCAACTTTTAGAAGTTGAGCAAGACAGTTGCTCCCACAGGTGCCCCGCAGCCTTTGAATGCTGCGGGGGGTCCCTGTGGCAGCCGGCTTGCCGGCGATAGGGCACGGCCAGGTAGCACAAACCCCTAGTCCCGGCACGGCTATTGCTACACCGCTGGCATCACACCGTTTTTATGACGGTCAGCCACGCGAGAGAGCACGATGCCCCAGGCCGCCCATGTTTCCCGAGTCCCTGATCCGCAGGGGCCTACCCCCGTCGAACAGGAGAGTCGACAGGGGCTTGAGCAGGCGTTTGCCCTGTTCGACCAGGTCTCCACCCAGCTCAACCAGTCCTACAGCATGCTCGAGGCCCGCGTCAGCGAGCTCAAAGGCGAGTTGGCGGTGGTCGGCGCCCAGCGCATGGCCGAGCTGAACGAGAAAGAGCGCCTGGCCAATCGCTTGCAGAACCTGCTGGCCCTGCTGCCCGGCGGGGTGATCGTCATCGATGACCAAGGCCTGGTGCGCGAAGCCAACCCGGCGGCCTGTGAGCTGTTGGGTGAGCCCTTGCTCGGCCAGTTGTGGCGCCAGGTGATCGCCCGCAGCTTCGCTCCGCGCAAGGATGACGGGCATGAGGTGTCATTGCGCGATGGCCGTCGTTTGTCCATTGCCACCCGTTCGCTGGATGCTGAGCCAGGCCAACTGGTGCTGCTCAATGACCTGACCGAAACCCGTCGTCTGCAAGACCAGTTGGCACGCCATGAGCGCCTGTCGTCGCTGGGGCGCATGGTCGCTTCGCTGGCCCATCAGATACGCACGCCGCTGTCGGCGGCCATGCTCTACGCCAGCCACCTGGCGGAAGACGAGCGTGAGCTTGCGCCGGAGACCCGCCGGCGTTTCGCCGGCAGCCTCAAGGAACGTCTGCACGAATTGGAGCACCAGGTGCGCGATATGCTGGTGTTCGCCCGCGGCGAGCTGCCACTGGGTGACCGGTTGAGCCCAAAGGGCCTGTTCCAGGCCTTGCAGCAAGCTGCCCAGCCCCATGTCCAGGGCCATGCCGTGCGTTGGCAATGCGACAGCCACCTGGGTGAGTTGCTGTGCAATCGCGACACCCTGGTCGGTGCCATGCTCAACCTGATAGAGAACGCCCTGCAGGCAAGCGTTGGCGCTGCGCGGCTCAAGGTGCACCTGTATCGGCGCGCACATACCCTGCACCTGTGCGTCAGTGATGCCGGCAGCGGCATCGAGGCCGACCTGTTGGGGCGCCTGGGTGAGCCGTTCCTGACCACCAAAGCTACCGGCACCGGGCTCGGCTTGGCTGTGGTCATGGCCGTGGTGCGGGCGCACCACGGCAAGTTGCAGTTGCGCTCCAGGGTAGGGCGTGGCACCTGCGTCAGGGTGGAGTTGCCGTTGATCGGCGAGCAGCCTGCGGAGGTCGCATGATGCTCATCAAGGTGCTGCTGGTCGAGGATGACCGTGCGTTGCGCCAAGCGCTTGGCGATACCCTTGAGATCGGCGGTTTTGCCTATCGTGCTGTCGGCAGCGCGGAAGAAGCGCTGGAGGCGGTGCAACGCGACGCCTATAGCCTGGTAATCAGTGACGTGAACATGCCGGGGATGGATGGGCATCAGTTGCTGGCGCACTTGCGCCGCCAGCACCCGCAACTGCCGGTGCTGCTGATGACCGCTCACGCTGCGGTGGAGCGCGCTGTCGAGGCGATGCGCCAGGGTGCTGTGGATTACCTGGTCAAACCCTTCGAGCCCAAGGCGCTGCTGAGCCTGGTCGAGCGCCATGCCGCCGGGCGCCTGAGTGCGGCTGAGGACGACGGGCCGGTGGCCTGCGAACCTGCCAGCCGCCAATTGCTGGAGCTTGCTGCACGTGTGGCCCGCAGCGATTCGACCGTACTCATCTCCGGTGAGTCGGGCACCGGCAAGGAAGTGCTTGCGCGGTACATCCACCAGCAGTCGCCGCGTGCAGCACAGCCATTTGTTGCGATCAACTGCGCGGCCATACCGGACAACATGCTCGAGGCGACTTTGTTCGGTCACGAGAAAGGAGCCTTCACCGGCGCCATTGCGGCGCAGGCCGGCAAATTCGAGCAGGCCGAGGGTGGCACCTTGCTGCTCGACGAGATTTCCGAAATGCCTCTGGGCCTGCAGGCCAAGCTGTTGCGTGTCTTGCAGGAGCGTGAGGTGGAGCGGGTAGGGGGGCGCAAGCCGATTGCCCTGGACATTCGTGTGCTGGCAACCAGCAATCGCGACATGGCAGGTGAAGTGGCGGCCGGGCGGTTCCGCGAAGACCTGTTCTATCGCCTGTCGGTGTTCCCGTTGGCCTGGCAGCCGCTGCGTGAGCGTGCCGGTGACATCCTGCCGCTGGCCGAACGCTTGCTGGCGCGGCATGTGGCGAAGATGAAGCATGCGCCCGTGCGTCTGTCGGCTGCGGCGCAGGCCTGCCTGCAGGCTCATGGCTGGCCAGGCAATGTGCGCGAACTGGACAACGCCTTGCAGCGGGCGCTGATCCTGCAGCAGGGCGGGGTGATCGAGGCGGCGGATTTTTGTCTGGCCGGCGCCATTCCCTTGTCGGCGGTTGCACCGGTCACAGCGTTGCCTGTGGCGGTCGAGCCGGCAGGGGAGGTCGGTGGCCTGGGCGATGACATGCGCCGCCATGAGTTCCAGATGATCATCGACACCTTGCGCGCCGAGCGCGGTCGCCGCAAGGAGGCTGCCGAGCGGCTTGGCATCAGCCCGCGCACCCTGCGCTACAAGCTCGCGCAAATGCGCGATGCCGGGCTCGACGTGGAAGCCAGCCTTTACGGGTGAGCTGCAAGCTGCAAGCAAGAGCACCGCAGCCTGGCTTGAAGCTTGAAGCTCCGCCGATTTCCAAGGCTGGCACTGTTGTTGCTTAGAGAGGCTATCCGCCGCATGAGTGTCAAAAAAATGCGGCCGCCGGAGAGAGAAGTTCATGAGCCAAGGTGTTGAATTCAATCGTCTGATGCTGGACATGCGTGCCATGCAGGCCGATGCCATGTCGCTGCCAAAAGCCACTGCCGCCCCCGAATTGGCAGAAGGCCAGAGCAGCTTCGCCGATATGCTTGGCCAGGCCATCGGCAAAGTGCACCAGACCCAGCAGGCGTCGACCCAGCTCGCCAATGCTTTCGAGATCGGCAAGAGCGGCGTCGACCTGACTGACGTGATGATCGCCTCGCAGAAAGCCAGCGTTTCCATGCAGGCGCTGACCCAGGTACGCAACAAGCTGGTCCAGGCGTACCAGGACATCATGCAGATGCCGGTTTGAGGACGGAAGTAAGTCATGGCTGAAGCAGTCGTCGATAACGCCCCCGCCAAAAGTGGCCCGCCAGCGTCCAAACCGCCGCTGTTCGGCATGGCGTTTCTGGAAAACATTTCGCAGATGCCCATGCTGCGTCAGGTCGGCCTGCTGGTCGGGTTGGCGGCGAGCGTGGCGATCGGCTTCGCCGTGGTGCTGTGGTCGCAGCAGCCGGACTACCGCCCGCTGTATGGCAGCCTGGCGGGTATGGACACCAAGCAGGTCATGGATACCCTGGCCGCTGCAGACATTCCCTACAATGTCGAGCCCAATTCCGGTGCTCTGCTGGTCAAGGCCGACGACCTCTCCCGTGCGCGCCTGAAACTGGCAGCTGCCGGCGTTGCGCCAAGCGACGGCAACGTCGGCTTCGAACTGCTCGACAAGGAGCAGGGCCTGGGTACCAGCCAGTTCATGGAAGCCACCCGTTACCGCCGCAGCCTGGAAGGCGAGTTGGCGCGTACGGTCTCCAGCCTGAACAACGTCAAAGCAGCGCGCGTGCACCTGGCGATCCCGAAAAGCTCGGTGTTCGTGCGCGATGAGCGCAAGCCAAGCGCCTCGGTCCTGGTCGAACTGTACCCGGGCCGTTCGCTGGAAGCCGGCCAGGTGATGGCGATCGTCAACCTGGTCGCCACCAGTGTGCCCGAGCTGGACAAGTCGCAGGTCACCGTGGTCGACCAGAAAGGCAACCTGCTCTCCGACCAGTTGCAGGACACGGCGTTGACCATGGCTGGCAAGCAGTTCGACTACAGCCGCCGCATGGAAGGCATGCTCACCCAGCGTGTGCATAACATCCTGCAACCGGTACTGGGCAACGATCGCTACAAGGCCGAGGTGTCGGCGGACCTTGACTTCAGTGCAGTGGAATCCACTTCCGAGCAATTCAACCCGGACCAGCCGGCGCTGCGCAGCGAGCAGTCGGTCAACGAGCAGCGCGCCAGCAGTTCGGGGCCGCAAGGTGTGCCTGGCGCGCTGAGCAACCAGCCGCCCGCAGGTGCAGCAGCGCCTGAAAACGCCACCGCCGCAGCCCCTGCTGCCGGTGCCATCCAGCCTGGCCAGCCGCTGGTGGATGCCAACGGCCAGCAGATCATGGACCCGGCCACCGGCCAGCCAATGCTCGCGCCATACCCTGCCGACAAGCGTCTGCAGACCACCAAGAACTTCGAGCTGGACCGCTCGATCAGCCACACCCGCCAGCAGCAGGGTCGCCTGACTCGTCTGTCGGTGGCGGTAGTGGTCGATGACCAGGTCAAGGTCGACGCTGCCGGCGAGACCACCCGTGCGCCGTGGGGCGCCGAAGACCTGGCGCGCTTCACCCGCCTGGTACAGGACGCCGTTGGCTTCGATGCCAGCCGTGGCGACAGCGTGACGGTGATCAACGTGCCGTTCGCCGCCGATCGCGGCGAAGAAATCGCCGACATCGCGTTCTATCAGCAGCCGTGGTTCTGGGACATCGTCAAGCAGGTGTTGGGCGTGGTGTTCATCCTGGTACTGGTGTTCGGCGTGCTGCGCCCGGTACTCAACAACATCACTGGCGGCGGCAAGCAGGCTGCTGCAACGGACAGCGACATGGAGCTGGGCGGCATGATCGGTCTGGATGGCGAACTGGCCAACGACCGCGTCAGCCTGGGTGGCCCGACAAGCATTCTGTTGCCAAGCCCGAGCGAGGGTTACGAGGCACAGCTCAACGCAATCAAAGGCCTGGTGGCCGAAGACCCGGGCCGTGTCGCCCAGGTCGTGAAAGAGTGGATCAACGCCGATGAGTGATAACCGAGCCGTTACCGCCAAGCTGAGCCGCACCGACAAGGCGGCAATCCTTTTGCTCTCGCTGGGTGAGACCGATGCCGCCCAGGTACTGCGGCACATGGGCCCCAAAGAAGTGCAGCGGGTCGGTGTGGCCATGGCTCAGATGGGCAACGTGCACCGCGAGCAGGTCCAGCAGGTGATGAGCGAGTTCGTCGAGATCGTCGGCGACCAGACCAGCCTGGGTGTAGGTTCCGACGGTTATATCCGCAAGATGCTCAACCAGGCCCTGGGCGAGGACAAGGCCAACGGCCTGATCGACCGCATCCTGCTGGGTGGCAACACCAGTGGCCTGGACAGCCTCAAGTGGATGGAGCCACGGGCGGTGGCGGATGTGATCCGTTTCGAGCACCCGCAGATCCAGGCCATCGTGGTCGCCTACCTCGACCCCGATCAGGCTGGCGAAGTGCTGAGCAACTTCGACCACAAGGTGCGCCTGGACATCATCCTGCGCGTGTCGTCGCTCAACACCGTTCAGCCTGCGGCGCTCAAGGAACTGAACCAGATTCTCGAGAAGCAGTTCTCGGGTAACTCCAATGCCGCACGCACTACCCTGGGTGGCATCAAGCGCGCCGCCGACATCATGAACTTCCTCGACAGCTCCGTGGAAGGTGCACTGATGGACTCGATCCGCGAGGTCGACAACGACCTGTCGGAGCAGATCGAAGACCTGATGTTCGTCTTCAACAACCTGGCCGATGTCGACGACCGCGGCATCCAGGCGCTGTTGCGCGAAGTATCGTCGGATGTACTGGTGGTGTCGCTCAAAGGTGCTGACGAGCGGGTCAAGGACAAGATTTTCAAAAACATGTCCAAGCGTGCTTCGGAACTGCTGCGCGACGACCTCGAGGCCAAGGGCCCGGTGCGCGTCAGCGACGTGGAAACGGCGCAGAAGGAAATCCTCACCATTGCCCGACGCATGGCCGAGGCCGGCGAGATCGTACTCGGCGGCAAGGGTGCCGAGGAAATGATTTAAGCGGCACGCCACAAGCTGCAAGCTACAAGGGAAAGCCAGACGCTGCACGGCCTGCTTCTTCTTGCAGCTAGCAGCTTGTAGCTTGCAGCTCATCCCGCTTTCAACACCAGGCATGCCAATGTCCAGCAAAGAAACTCACCCCAGCGACCTGATTCGTGCACGTGACCTGGAAGGCGTCGATGTATGGGCACTGCCCAGCTTCGACCCTGAGCCGGAACCGGAGCCGGAACCGGAACCCGAAATCATCGAGGAAGAGGTCGAGGAAGTGCCGCTGGAGGAAGTCCAGCCCCTGACCCTTGAAGAGCTCGAAGCGATCCGGCAGGAGGCCTACAACGAAGGTTTCGCCACCGGCGAGCGCGAGGGTTTTCACAGCACCCAGTTGAAGGTGCGACAGGAGGCTGAGGAGGCGCTCAATGCCCGGCTGGCTGACCTGGAACAACTGATGGCACACCTGCTCGAGCCTATTGCCGAGCAGGACACACAGATCGAGAAGACCCTCGTTCACCTGGTGGCGCACATGGCGCGCCAGGTGATCGGTCGCGAACTGCGCAGCGACTCCAGTCAGATCACCCAAGTACTGCGTGAAGCGTTGAAGCTGCTGCCCATGGGTGCGGACAATATCCGCATTCACCTCAATCCCCAGGATTTCGAGCTGGCCAAGGCCCTGCGCGAACGCCATGAGGAGAGTTGGAAGCTGCTTGAGGATGACGCCCTGTTGCCAGGGGGTTGCCGCATCGAAACCGCGCACAGCCGCATCGACGCAACCATGGAAACCCGTATCGAAAAGGCCGTGGCCCAGCTGTTCGACCAGTTGCACGACCAGTCCCTGCACCCGGCGGCGCCGGATGTATCGATCGAGCTGGGCGCCAACGATGCGCCTTGACCGCACCAGCTTCGGCAAGCGCCTGGGTGGTTACGCCGAGGCGATCAAGTTGCCCGTGCAGCCGGTGGTCGAAGGCCGTCTGCTGCGCATGGTCGGCCTTACTCTTGAGGCCGAGGGGTTGCGCGCCCCAGTGGGCGCGCGCTGCCTGGTGATCAATGACGACTCGTACCATCCGGTGCAGGTCGAGGCCGAAGTCATGGGCTTTGCGGGCAGCAAGATCTTCCTCATGCCGGTCGGCAGCATCGCCGGCATCGCGCCCGGGGCGCGGGTGGTGCCGCTGGACGACAGCGGCCGTTTGCCCATGGGCATGAGTATGCTTGGCCGTGTGCTCGATGGCGCCGGTCGCGCCCTGGACGGCAAGGGTGGTATGAAGGCCGAGGATTGGGTGCCGATGGACGGCCCGATCATCAACCCGCTCAACCGCGACCCGATCAGCCAGCCACTGGACGTGGGTATTCGCAGCATCAACGGCCTGCTCACCGTCGGCCGTGGCCAGCGCCTGGGCCTGTTCGCCGGTACCGGTGTCGGTAAATCGGTGTTGCTCGGCATGATGACTCGCTTCACCGAAGCCGAAATCATCGTGGTCGGCCTGATTGGCGAGCGTGGCCGCGAGGTGAAGGAGTTCATCGAGCATATTCTGGGTGAGGAGGGGCTCAAGAGATCGGTGGTGGTCGCGTCCCCGGCCGACGACGCGCCGTTGATGCGCTTGCGCGCGGCCATGTATTGCACGCGCATTGCCGAGTACTTCCGCGACAAAGGCAAGAACGTCCTGCTGCTGATGGATTCGCTGACCCGTTTTGCCCAGGCCCAGCGTGAAATTGCCTTGGCAATCGGCGAGCCGCCCGCTACCCGTGGTTATCCGCCATCAGTGTTCGCCAAGCTCCCCAAGCTGGTGGAGCGCGCCGGTAACGGTGAGCCGGGTGGTGGCTCGATCACGGCCTTCTATACCGTATTGTCCGAAGGTGACGACCAGCAGGATCCGATTGCCGACTCGGCGCGGGGCGTGCTCGATGGCCACTTCGTCTTGTCCCGGCGGCTGGCCGAGGAAGGCCATTACCCCGCTATCGACATCGAAGCCTCGATCAGCCGGGTAATGCCCCAGGTGGTCGATGCCAATCACCTGCGCCAGGCGCAAAAATTCAAGCAGCTGTGGTCACGCCTGTCGCAAAGCCGCGACCTGATCAGTGTTGGCGCCTATGTGGCAGGCGGCGATCCGGAAACCGACCTGGCCATTGCCCTGCAGCCAAAACTGGTGGACTTCCTGCGCCAAGGGCTGGACGAAAATGTCGGTATGGACCAGAGCCGACAGCAGTTGGGGGCGATCTTCACGCCTCCGGCGAACGGTTGATAGGCCATGAGTACGCCTAGCCGTGCCGCGCGCCTGGCACCAGTGGTGCAGATGGCCGAGGAGGCCGAACGCAAGGCAGCCCAGCGGCTGGGGCACTTTCAGCAGTTGGTGGCTCAGGCCCAGGCCAAGCTGGCCGAACTCGAGTCGTTTCGTGAGGGCTATCAGGCGCAATGGATCGACCGCGGTGGCCAGGGCGTCAATGGCAGCTGGCTGGTCAACTACCAGCGCTTTCTGGGGCAGCTTGAAACGGCCATGACCCAGCAGCGCCAAAGCCTGACATGGCACCAGAACAACCTGAAGAACGCCAGGGGCACCTGGCAGCAAGCCTATGCCCGGGTAGAGGGCCTGCGCAAACTGGTGCAGCGCTACCTGGAAGAGGCGCGGCGCGCCGAGGACAAGCGCGAGCAGCGTTTGCTGGATGAATTGTCACAGCGGTTGCCAAGGCAAGGCCACATCTAGCTTGCAGCTTGCAGCTCTGCCCCCCGCCTGCTAAACATTGAACTGTTGCATTCGCCATCATCGAAGGAATCGCTAGCATGGCAGTCGAGACTGATTTTTCGCAGGACGAGAAAAAGCTGACGATCAAGATCAAAGGCCGCTTCGATTTCGGTAAGCATCAGGAGTTTCGCGATGCCTACGAGCGCCAGCCCAAGCGCCCGGATTCGGTGGTGGTCGACCTCAAAGACACAACGTACCTGGACAGTTCGGCCCTCGGCATGTTGCTGCTGCTGCGCGATCACGCCGGTGGCGATGAATCGGATGTGCGCGTGGTACATGCCAGTTCAGATGTGCGCAAGATCCTTGCCATCTCCAATTTCGACAAACTGTTCGCTATCAGTTGAGCGTCATGACGCCGGCCGAACAGCCGTTGACCGTGCTGGTGGCCGAAGACGGGGCCACGGATAGGCTGTTGCTGGCCCAAATCGTCCGGCGCCAGGGGCATCACGTGTATACCGCCGAAAACGGCCAGCAGGCCGTCGAACTCTTCGCCGAAAAGCGCCCGCAACTGGTCCTGCTCGATGCCCTGATGCCGGTCATGGACGGCTTCGAAGCTGCGCGGCAGATCAAGGCACTGGCCGGCGAGGCCCTGGTACCGATCATCTTTCTTACCTCGCTCAACGAGGAAGAGGCCTTGGTGCGCTGCCTGGAGGCCGGTGGTGACGACTTCATGGCCAAGCCCTACAGTGCGGTGATCCTTGGTGCCAAGATCCGCGCCATGGACCGCCTGCGCAGGTTGCAGGCCACGGTGCTGGAGCAGCGTGACCTGATCACCCGGCATCACCATCACCTGCTCAACGAGCAGCGGGTGGCCAAGGCAGTGTTCGACAAGGTTGCCCATTCTGGCTGCATCACGGCGCCGAACATTCGGTACCTGCAGTCGCCTTACGCGTTATTCAACGGCGACTTGCTGCTGGCCGCGTTCACTCCATCCGGCGACATGCATGTACTGCTGGGTGACTTTACCGGGCATGGGCTACCCGCCGCAGTCGGTGCCATGCCCCTGGCAGAAGTGTTTTATGGCATGACTGCCAAGGGCTACGGCCTGGCGCAGATGCTGCGCGAGATGAACGCCAAGCTCAAGCGCATCCTGCCGGTAGACATGTTCTGTTGCGCGCAGCTCCTCAGCCTGAGCGTGCAGCGCGGCTCGGTGGAGGTCTGGAACGGTGGCATGCCGGATGGTTACCGGCTGTCGGCCGGCGGCGAGGTGCTTTCCATGCTGCGTTCGCGCCACCTTCCGCTGGGCATCCTGGCGCCGGAGCGCTTCGATGACAGTACCGAGGTGTTGCCGCTGGCGCCTGGGGAGCGGCTGCTACTGCTGTCCGATGGCGTTGTGGATACAGCCGACGAAGCGCAGACGCTGTTCGGCGTCGATCGCTTGCGCGCGGTGCTGGCGGCCAATCGTGAACCGGCGCGGCTTTTCGACGAGGTGATGGAGGCGCTGGAGCGCTTCGGCGGGCGTCCCAGAGATGACATCAGCCTGTGCGATATCCGCATGTTCACTGCGCAGGAGCGGGTGCCGGCCCCAACCATCTATTCTGATAGTGGGCGCTCCAGCCCGCTGGACTGGTCGCTGGGTTTCGAGTTGCGCGGTGAGAGCCTCAAGCGTTTCAACCCGGTGCCGTACCTTGTGCAGTTGCTGCAGGAAATTCACGGTTTGCGGCCCCGCACCGGCGCCCTGCACAGCGTGCTAAGCGAGCTGTATTCCAATGCGCTGGAGCACGGTGTGCTGGGCTTGGATTCACGGCTCAAGCGCGATGTGCATGGGTTTGCCGACTACTATCAGGAACGCACCCGCAGGCTCGGTGCGTTGACCGACGGCAGCGTGCGCATTGATCTGAAGGTGGAACCGATGGCCGCAGGCGGTCGTCTGATGATCGAAGTCCGTGACAGTGGTGCGGGGTTCGATGTGCAGCGGGTGCTGGCGCGTCCCTCCCGTGAGCACGGATTGAGTGGTCGAGGGTTGCACCTGGTACGGCGCCTTGGTAGTAGTGCCGGGTGGCGGGACGGTGGCCGTTGCGCATGGGTGCAGTTCGATTGGTGAGCTGTTTGGCGCTTGAGGCATAATTCTGCTTGATCAAGGAGTGAGCAAGTGACTGACATGCATATTGATCACAAGGTGCTCAGTGAGCTGCAGGAGGTCATGGAAGATGGCTACCTGCAACTGCTGGAAACCTTTCTGGAAGATTCCGGGCGGCGTCTTGATGAACTTCACGGCGCCAGGAGCGCTGATGAGCTTGGCGTGGCCGCGCATAGTTTCAAGGGCAGCAGCAGTAACATGGGTGCGGTCGGGCTGGCGCAGCTTTGCCATCAGCTGGAGGAACGGGTCAAACAGCGCTCGTTGTATGGCATAGAAGAACTGATCAACCGCATCGACCAGGAGTACCTGGAGGTGCAGCGTTTCTATCAGGGTGAGCGCAAGCGCGTTTCCGCAGGCTGATAGGCCAGTTGGCTCGACTTTTGCCTGTATGTGCCTGAACGATACCTTTGTTTCTGGCGCGGAGACCCTTCAATGCCTGTCGCACCTAATCCTTTGTTGCAAACCAGTACGCTCAGCAAGCCGTCGCGTGCGGGTTCCTCGCAGGCGGACAAGCCGCTGCAGGCGTCGGGCGGGCAGGGCGGCGGCTTCGATCAGGTCATGGCCAGGCAGGGCAATGACAAAGCGCCGGTACGCGATGACAAGGTTGCCCAGGCCAAGCCTCAAGACAAACCCGAAATCGCCCAAGGCGGCAAGAACGAGGCGGCCGACAAAACGGCGGTTGCCGATGACGGCAATAAATTGCCAGCTGACGATCAGACGCAAGCCAGTGCCGATAGCGCGCCAGGCAGTGACTCGACCTCGCTGGACGCCAGCCTGGTGGCGGGCCAGGTGACCGATGCGCAGCCGGGGGCGCAGTTGCTGCAAGCCCAGGCTGAAGCTGTGGCGCCGGTGCTTCAGGCAGCGGTTCAGTTACCGCAAGCCCCGATAACCGAAGAGCTGCCCGAGGATCCGGCAGCGCAGGCCTTCGACCCAGATGCCGACCCATTGGCTAACTTGCCGACCCTGCGCCTGGCTCTGGAGCAAACTGCCCAGGCCAAGGGCACGACCTCGGCCCACGCCGCCGATCCCTACCAGGCCGGCGCCGAGGATGGTCAGCCAGCCGTCAATCCCTTGGCGACCTTGATGGACAAGGTCGAGGCCGAGGCAGGGCAATCGGAGAGTGGGGACAAGGCCTTTGGTGCGTTGCTCGAAGATGGCCTCAAAGACACCAAGAGCGCCTCCAGCGACACCCGAATCGACGATTTCGCCAACCGCTTGGCGAGCCTGACCCAGGCTGCCACGGCCAAGACGGCCAATGCCGTGCCGGTGACCGGCAACCCGCTGCATCAGCCGTTGCCTATGAACCAGAACGCCTGGGCCGAAGGTTTGGTCAACCGCGTCATGTACCTGTCCAGCCAGAACCTGAAGTCGGCGGACATCCAGTTGGAGCCGGCCGAGCTTGGCCGCCTGGATATCCGCGTCAACGTGGCGGCCGACCAGGCCACCCAGGTGACCTTCATCAGCGGCCATGCGGGCGTGCGTGATGCGCTGGACAGCCAGGTGCATCGCCTGCGTGAATTGTTTGCCCAGCAGGGGCTGGCGCAGCCGGACGTCAACGTGGCTGACCAGTCGCGCGGGCAGCAACAGCAAGCGCAGCAGGACGGTTCACAGCTGTCCGGCGTTGCTGCACGGCGGGCGCAGAATGGCGGTGGTACCGAGCAAGGTGAGCTTGCTGATGCCTCACGGCCGGTCGAGCAGCAGGTGGTCGTTGGCGACAGTGCGGTCGATTTCTACGCGTGAGTTCGTGTTCTCTGTCATGGCCCCATCGCAGGTGATAGGGCCGGTACAGGCAAAAATTCCCAATCTGGCATAACACTTGCTCAAGCCACGTCATCCTCATTTGAAACCCCGATGGACGACGGATTATTGGCATGGCGAAGAGCGACGCAGTGAAAGACCCCGCCACTAAAGGCAAACTCAAGCTGATCCTGCTGTTGGTGCTGGCCCTTCTGCTGGCGGTCGGCCTGTCGGTCGGCGCGACCTGGTTCTTCATGCACAAGAGCGAGTCGGCACCCGCGGCCGATCCGGCAGCGGCCAACGTCAAACCGGCGGCAATCTACGAGCCCCTGGCGCCGGCCTTCGTGGTCAACTTCAACCAGAACGGCCGCCAGCGCTACATGCAGGTGAGTATCACCCTGCAGGGCCGCAACCAGGCCGACCTTGATGCCCTCAAGGTGCATATGCCGGTGATCCGCAACAACCTGGTGATGATGTTCTCCGGGCAGGGCTTCGACACCTTGGCGGCCAGTTCCGTGGGCCAGGAGATGCTGCGCCAGAAGGCCACCGCAGTGGTTCAGGAAGTGGCGCAAAAGGAAGTCGGCAAGCCGGTGGTAGACCAGCTGCTGTTCACCAATTTCGTATTGCAGTAGGAGTCCGCAATGGCCGTACAGGACCTGCTGTCCCAGGATGAGATCGACGCCCTGTTGCACGGCGTCGATGATGGGCTGGTACAGACCGAGAGCGCTGCCGAGCCCGGCAGCATCAAAAGTTACGACCTGACCAGCCAGGATCGGATCGTGCGGGGGCGCATGCCGACCCTCGAAATGATCAATGAACGTTTCGCCCGTTACACCCGTATCAGCATGTTCAACCTCCTGCGTCGCTCCGCCGACGTTGCGGTTGGGGGTGTGCAGGTGATGAAGTTCGGTGAGTACGTGCATTCGCTGTACGTGCCGACCAGCCTCAACCTGGTCAAGATCAAGCCGCTGCGCGGCACTTCGTTATTCATTCTGGACGCCAAGCTGGTGTTCAAGCTGGTGGACAACTTCTTCGGTGGTGACGGTCGTCACGCCAAGATCGAAGGCCGCGAGTTCACCCCCACTGAGCTGCGGGTGGTGCGCATGGTGCTGGACCAGTGCTTCATCGACCTCAAGGAAGCCTGGCAGGCGATCATGCCGGTCAACTTCGAGTACATGAACTCCGAAGTCAACCCGGCCATGGCCAACATCGTCGGGCCGAGCGAAGCGGTGGTGGTGTCGACCTTCCATATCGAACTGGACGGCGGCGGCGGCGACCTGCACGTGACCATGCCCTACTCGATGATCGAGCCGGTGCGCGAAATGCTCGATGCCGGTTTCCAGTCCGACCTGGACGACCAGGACGAGCGCTGGGTGAAGGCCCTGCGCGAAGACGTGCTGGACGTTTCCGTACCGCTCAGTGCCACGGTTGCCCGCCGCCAACTCAAATTGCGCGATGTGCTGCACATGCAACCGGGTGACGTGATCCCGGTCGAGCTGCCGGAGCACCTTGTGCTGCGTGCCAATGGCGTACCGTCGTTCAAGGCGCGCCTGGGTTCGCACAAGGGCAACCTGGCGCTGCAGATCATCGACCCGATCGAACGCCGCTGACGGCGTGCCGGTCGCTCACTACGAATTGAATGCCTGTCGAGGACATCATGGCTAACGAAAACGAGATCACCTCCCCGGAAGACCAGGCCCTGGCCGATGAATGGGCGGCGGCGCTGGAAGAAACCGGTGATGCCGGCCAGGCTGACATCGATGCGCTGCTCGGTGGCGACGGCGGTAGCGCCGGTGCCGGCCGGTTGCCGATGGAAGAGTTCGCAAGCTCGCCACGGCCGAAAGAAAACGTCAGCCTGGAAGGCCCGAACCTGGACGTGATCCTGGACATCCCGGTGAACATCTCCATGGAAGTGGGCAGCACCGAGATCAACATCCGCAACCTGCTGCAGCTCAACCAGGGCTCGGTGATCGAGCTCGACCGCCTGGCCGGTGAGCCGCTGGATGTGCTGGTCAACGGCACTTTGATCGCCCACGGCGAAGTGGTTGTGGTCAACGAGAAGTTCGGCATCCGCCTGACTGACGTGATCAGCCCCAGCGAACGTATCAAGAAGCTGCGCTGAGTGAAGGGCACGATACGGGCCGTCACGGCCCTTGCCGCGCTGTTTGCCAGCGAAGTGGTGATCGCCGCTGCCGCACCGGCCGTGGTGGCCACGCCGCCAGCCGCGGCGCCCGGCAGCCTGGGTGGGCAGCTGGCGCAAATGGTGCTGGGCTTGCTGCTGGTGGTGGGCCTGATCTTCTTCCTGGCTTGGTTGCTGCGCCGTATGCAGGGCGCGGCACCCAAGGGTGGCCAGGTGATCGAAGTGATCGGCAGCCGTGCCATCGGCCCGCGTGACCGGCTGTTGCTGGTGCAGGTCGGCAAAGAGCAGATCCTCATCGGCCATACCCCAGGCAGCATCGAGGCCTTGCATGTGCTGGCCGAGCCCGTGGAAGTGCCTGCCAGCGCCCGCCAGGCGACGCCGGAGTTTGCCCAGCGCCTTATGGAGCTGATGGGCAAGGATCATAAGGACAAGAAGTGATGAGCGGCGCGCTACGTACCCTGTCGGGCCTGTTGTTGATGCTGGCGCTGCTGTTGGCCGCGCCGCTGGCCTTGGCCGCCGACCCGCTGTCGATCCCGGCCATTACCTTGTCCAACGGCCCGGACGGGCAGCAGGAATACTCGGTCAGCCTGCAGATCCTGTTGATCATGACGGCGCTGAGTTTCATACCTGCGTTCGTCATCCTGATGACCAGCTTCACCCGAATCATCATCGTGTTCTCGATCCTGCGCCAGGCCCTGGGCTTGCAGCAGACACCGTCGAACCAGGTGCTGACCGGCATGGCGCTGTTCCTGACGATGTTCATCATGGCCCCGGTGTTCGACCGGGTGAACCAGGATGCACTGCAGCCGTACCTTAAGGAGCAGATGACCGCCCAGCAGGCGATCGACAAGGCCCAGGGGCCGCTCAAGGACTTCATGCTGGCGCAGACCCGGCAGAGCGACCTTGACCTGTTCATGCGCCTGTCCAAGCGCACCGATATCGCCGGGCCTGATCAGGTACCTTTGACCATCCTGGTGCCAGCGTTCGTCACCTCGGAGCTCAAGACGGCGTTCCAGATCGGTTTCATGATCTTCATTCCGTTCCTGATCATCGATATGGTGGTCGCCAGCGTGCTGATGGCCATGGGTATGATGATGCTGTCGCCGTTGATCATCTCGCTGCCGTTCAAGATCATGCTGTTCGTTCTGGTCGATGGCTGGGCGCTGATCATGGGCACCCTGGCCGGCAGTTTCGGCGGCGTCTGACGCCGTCAAGGAGAGCCTTGCATGACCCCTGAAGTTGCCGTCGACCTGTTCCGCGACGCCCTGTGGCTGACCACGCTGATGGTAGCCATCCTGGTGGTGCCGAGCCTGCTGGTCGGCCTGGTGGTGGCGATGTTCCAGGCCGCTACGCAGATCAACGAACAGACCCTGAGCTTCCTGCCGCGCCTGCTGGTGATGCTGGTGACACTGATCGTCGCCGGGCCGTGGCTTACGCAGAAGTTCATGGAATACATCACGGGCCTGTACACCAGCATCCCGCAGCTGATCGGTTGAGGCGGCCATGCTGGAGCTGACCGACGCACAGATCGGCACCTGGGTCGCCACCTTCATCCTGCCGCTGTTCCGGGTGACGGCGGTGCTGATGACCATGCCTATCTTCGGTACCCGCATGCTGCCGGCGCGCATTCGCCTGTACGCGGCAGTGGCCATTACCGTGGTGATCGTGCCGGCGTTACCGCCGTTGCCTGAATTCGACCCACTGAGTTTGCGTGGCTTGTTGTTGTGCGGTGAGCAGATCATCGTCGGAGCGTTGTTCGGTTTTTCGCTGCAGTTGCTGTTCCAGGCGTTCGTCATTGCCGGGCAGATCATCGCGATACAGATGGGTATGGCTTTCGCATCGATGGTCGACCCGGCCAACGGCGTCAACGTGGCGGTGGTCAGCCAGTTCATGACCATGCTGGTGAGCGTGCTGTTCCTGGTGATGAACGGCCATCTGGTCGTGTTTGAAGTGCTGACCGAAAGCTTTACCACCTTGCCGGTAGGCAACGCACTTGTGGTCAACCACTTTTGGGAGATGGCTGGGCGCCTTAGCTGGGTATTTGGTGCCGGCCTGCTACTTATCCTGCCGGCAATCGCCGCGCTACTGGTGGTGAACATTGCGTTTGGCGTGATGACCCGCGCCGCGCCGCAGTTGAACATCTTCTCTATCGGTTTCCCGCTGACACTGGTGCTGGGTATGGGCATCTTCTGGGTGGGCCTGGCCGATGTACTTTCCCACTACCAGGCATTGGCCAGCGAAGCGCTGCAATGGCTGCGTGAACTGGCGAGGGCGCGCTGAGCATGGCTGAGAGCGAGAGTGGTCAGGACAAGACAGAAGACCCCACCGACAAACGCAAGCGCGACGCGCGCGAAAAAGGTGAGATCGCCCGGTCCAAGGAGCTGAACACGGTGGCGGTGACCCTGGCGGGTGCCGGCGGTTTGCTGGCGTTTGGCGGGCACCTGGCCGAGACGCTGCTGGAAATGATGCGCCTCAACTTCAGCCTGACCCGTGAAGTGATCGTCGACGAGGGTGCCATGGGCGCCTTCTTGCTGGCCTCGGGCAAGATGGCGATCTGGGCAGTGCAGCCGGTGCTGATCTTGCTGTTCGTGGTGGCGTTCATTGCGCCGATTGCGCTGGGCGGTTTTCTGTTCTCCGGCAGCCTGCTGCAGCCAAAATTCAGCCGCATGAACCCGCTGGCGGGGATCAAGCGCATGTTCTCTATGAATGCCCTGACCGAGCTGCTCAAGGCCGTTGCCAAGTTCATCGTCATCCTGGTGGTGGCGTTGGTGGTGCTGGCCAACGACCGCCAGGCGTTGCTGGCGATCGCCAACGAGCCGCTGGACCAGGCGATCATCCATAGCGTCCAGGTGGTAGGGTGGAGTGCATTGTGGATGTCGGCGGGGCTGTTGCTGATTGCCGCAGCAGACGTGCCGTTCCAGCTTTGGCAGACGCACAAGAAGCTGAAGATGACCAAGCAGGAGGTCAAGGACGAGTACAAGGACAGCGAAGGCAAGCCTGAGGTCAAGCAACGGATTCGCCAGTTGCAGCGCGAGGTGTCGCAGCGGCGCATGATGGCTGCCGTACCCGATGCGGATGTGATCATCACCAACCCGACCCACTATGCCGTGGCGCTGCAGTATGACCCCGAGAAGGGTGGGGTGGCACCGCTGCTGCTGGCCAAGGGTACGGATTTCATTGCTTTGAAAATTCGCGAGATCGGGGTCGAGCACAAGGTGCAGATTCTCGAGTCGCCTGCGCTGGCGCGTGCGATCTACTACTCCACCGAAATCGAGCAGGAGATTCCCGCAGGGTTGTACCTCGCGGTGGCGCAGGTGCTGGCGTATGTGTTCCAGATCCGTCAGTACCGGTCCGGCAAGGGCAAGCGGCCGGAGCCGTTGAAGGAAGATTTGCCGATACCGCCGGATTTGCGGCGTGATAGCTGATGGCGGGGACTGTACGCCGTTGAGTTTTGAGGTTGTCGAGATCGAACGCCGCCTGCGCGGCGCTTAATCTCAACCACATGATTAATAGATTCCCACCTGAAAAGATCACCAACAACACCGCGGAGCCGACGGGACGAAGTTTTCTTGGCCTCAGGTCAGCAGTATTGGCTAGGTTCCAAGTTATTTAAGAGAAGTACCAATTTATCAAATTCGATGCCATGCTGCTGGCATGCCTTAGGAAAAAGACTGTGGCTTGTCAGTCCGGGGAGCGTGTTGAGTTCAATAAGGTATGGCTCGGTGTTGTGGATGATGAAGTCTGCCCGAAAGTAATCAAGCTCAAGTGCCTCGGCGATAGCAAAGCAATAGTTGTTGAGTTGTTGGTGGGTAGTCCTGTCCAAGGTGGTGAGGGTGGCAGTCGTCTTGCTGGATATGAATTTTGCTTCATAAGAGAAGAATTCACTTTCGAATGCAAGTGAATAGATAGGTAGCGTGGCTTTGTTGAAATAGCACACAGATAGCTCCGGCCCACTTATGAATTCTTCTACTAAAACTCCGGTGTGGAATTGTGCTGCTGCGTTGATCGCATCCTGGAGGTCTGTTTCGAGATCGCGGACCAGCGATACGCCGAAGCTACATCCCTCACGGTTCGGTTTGACAATGCAGGGTGTCCCTAGTTGCTCATTGATTTTCTCAACACAGAGGTCGTCACCCCTCCTCGAATAGAGATAGTTTGCGACATTGATTCCTAGACCCATTGCAATATGTTTTGTTAGAAGCTTGTTCATGCAAATTGCGCTGGTTTGTGGGGAGGGCCCATTATATGGGATGCCTTGCCCTTCTAAATATGCTTGTGCCATCCCGTTTTCGCCGAAGCCGCCATGAAGCGCCAAGAAGACTCTAGTAAATTTGGCAAGGTCTAAACGAAGCAATTCTCTATAGTCCGATATGGTGAAGATCTCATGGCGGATTTGAGAAATTTCTAACGATTGTGAGACAGCTTGGGAAGTTTGAAGAGAAACCTCCCGCTCCGAGGAGTCTCCGCCCGTTATAATTGCGATATACTCATTCATTTTATTTGTTCCTATTGTTTAGCTGGGTAAGCTGCAGCACTGTTTGTGAAAGCGACTCTGCGCCTTTTCGAACGGTTTTGATGTCCATGTCGCTGGTAAAGGAAAAGCGGATCGCGCTATTGGCTCTTATTGCGTCGTGCCCAATGCCAGTGATGACGTAAGAGGGGGCAAGATTGTTAGAGTTGCAGGCGGAGCCGGAAGAGATGCAGACGTTTCTCAAGCAGCTGATCAAGGTTTCTGAGCGGATCGCGGGAAGGGAAATATTCAAGATGTGAGGTGTTGATACGTTGTCTGGAGAGTTAATTACGTAAGAGATCTGATGCTTGTTTAGTGTTTCAAGGATTGCATCTCTCAGTTGTTTCGCTGCAGCCCATGAGGCAGGGTAATCCTTGCTCTTTAATCGGCGTGCCGCAGCACCGAATCCGGCGATCAGTTGAGTGGGAAGTGTTCCACTGCGGAGTGAAGATTGACCGCCGCCAAATGTTAGAGGGCGCAAACGAGACATACAAGATGAAGAAACATAGAGCGCACCTATGCCCTTGGGGCCTTCAATTTTATGGGCTGAAATCGAAGCGCAATCCACGCCAAGTTGTTTCACGTTTATAGGAAGTTTGCCGAGAGCTTGAGCGGCATCGATATGGAACAATGCATTTGATTTTTCTAATGCCTTTTTTATTTCTACAAGGTTTTGAAATGTACCTATTTCAGAGTTTACGTAGGATATGGAAAGTAGTGATGTATTGGTATCCAGCAGACTGTGTAGGTGGGGTAAATTGACACGGCCGTTTGAATCGACTTTCATTCGTCGTATTTCTACGTTGCGCTTTTCCAATTCTTCGGCGGCTAAAAGGCTGGATTTATGGTCAATGGGGCAGATGATTATATTGCTGTTTGAGTCGGGTGGGGCGCTCCCAAGAATCGCGATGTTATTGCTTTCTGTGGCGCCTGATGTGAAAATTATTTCAGCTGATGTGCAGCCTATTAGCTCAGAAATATGTGAAGCGCTTTCAAGGATGGCGCTCCGTGCAAGTCTGCCTAAAATGTGTGTGGAGGAGGGATTTCCGTAGTTAGATTTATTGAATTTGATCATTTCTTTTATGACATCATCGGCGCACGGAGTAGTGGCTGCTGCATCTAAATAGATTAATGAGTTCGATGGCATGACTGGTCTCTCAAGTTCTATAGGTGGCGATATGGATGCCTTTGCTATATATATAATCGGTCGTAAGCTCCCCACTACCTCCCAGATCTGCCACCAATACGCTTAACGGTTCGAAGTCGTAAAGTGAAAGGGCGATTTCGACGCCTTTTCTTATGGGGGCGTGGCATTCATTTGGGGCGAGAAGAATCAAAAGTCGAGCGCCTGCTCTGTAGGCTTCGGAAATCATCTCAGTTATTTCACCTGCGCAGCCAGTCATCCCGCAACTGACCAGCGGTAAAGAGGTACCAGAAGCGTCAGTGAATGAGATTTCGGACATGTCTGGTTGCTCTGGAATATATCGTTTCGCGAGTTTTCCTTGCTTTACCAGTCGTGAGGCCTCATTTTGAAAACGGTTCTTCAACCAGGTCTCAGGGAAGCAAAGTGCGTGTCTGCGGCTGCATGTAATATTTTGGGTGGTGACGATTGAGGAAGAGTTAAGATGC
Organism: Pseudomonas putida; assembly: GCF_016406145.1. Classification (NCBI taxonomy): domain Bacteria; kingdom Pseudomonadati; phylum Pseudomonadota; class Gammaproteobacteria; order Pseudomonadales; family Pseudomonadaceae; genus Pseudomonas; species Pseudomonas putida. The sequence goes on along the minus strand of NZ_CP066306.1, from coordinate 4,092,061 downwards.
GCAAGGTAGCTTCTTGGAAGTTCCTTGAAGCTATTGTAAAATTCGGTCCTGTAGTCGCAAGCCGAATCGCCGCTTGGGACGTATTGCCAGTCGTTAATTAAAAGGAGCAGTTTCGCGTTTTTGTTGTTGCTCACTATATGGTGTTCTGCGAGCTCTATTGCTAATTTCCAAGAGTAGGTGGGAAATATGCCCACCCGTTGTTTGACTTGTGATTTCAATATGGGGTCTTGTATGTCTTCGAAAACGCCGGGCGCTAGTCGATCACTCTGCTTGTCATAAAATAGCATGAAGTGGCCGGCCATAATGTGAACGGAATCTGAGGGGGAGGCATTCATGAAGCTGAAAATGTTGTTTTTAAGCTCATCTTCGCTGAATGCGAAGTTTTCATGTGTTGTTATTTTGTGCATGACTTATCCTTGCAGGCGATGCTGCGGTTGGAATGACTAGTGGGTGAATGCGTTAGAAAGGTCGCGAATTAACTCATCTGGATCTTCAAGGCCGAGGTATATCCTTGCGCATTCACTGTTAATACCTAGTCGTTTTGCTGATGGCATGTTTTGAGTATCAATAATATTAATGATGCTTATTGCACCGCCCCATCCGTAGCCTATCTTTATTACGTTTAGGCGGTTTAGGCGAGATATCAGTTCGTCACGAGAGCATGAAAACTCAGCGGTGAGTAGGCTGTTGAATCCAGTGATCATGGAGTTTTGTAGGTGGAGCTCAGTGTTCTGGAGAATGGGATGTATCACTTGTTTTAAAAGGGGCATTGGCTGGAGGCTTCGAAGCACCTTGCGAGTTGTGCTCATTTGGAACGATAGGCGAGCGCCCAGTGTGCTAATTGATCGAATTGCTGCTGAGCAGGCTTGTGAGCTCACATGGTTGCCCATTAGTGCGGATGTGATTTTCAAGTTTAAATACAAATCTTTTCGCTTAGTTGTTAGTGCTCCGAGAGATATGCCCTCTATCGCCCCGTGGTATTTGCTCATTGATATCAAGCTGATATCCGCGCCGAGTGATAAGGGATGGTGAAATACTGATGCTGCCCATGTGTTGTCGGCGACAATTAACGCTGGATGATCGTGTCGTGATTTGACAATTGCTCGAATATCCATGACCTCATACATGAATGCGCCGGGGTTTTCAAAAATGATTAATTTTGTCTTTAGGGTTAATTTGTTCTTTAGAGTGGCGGCGTCGTTGGGTGTGAAGTATTCAATTTTTACGCCTATCTTTTCAAAGTAAGTCAGCAGCCACTGTGTGGAGTAAACGGTGGTGTCTCCAGCAAGTACGTGATCACCTGGTTTTACAAATGTTGATAGCAGTAGGTTGAAGGCGGATTGCCCGGAGGGTGTTAAGACTGCGAATTTGCCCTTTTCAATGTTGGCCACCCGCTGAGAGAGTTGGCGGGTCGTTGGAGTATCAACGCCGCCATAGTACAGGCCATTGAAAAGATCGTTGTCTGTATCTGCCAGGCTTTCCTCATTGATAGGTGGCAGCTGATCAAAGCTGTCAACTAAATAGCTGGTGCACTCCATAGCTGGCGTTTGTGTTGATTGGATTTCTCCTACAGGGAATAGGCCAACCTGTGCCAGTTTGCTAAGCGTCATCTCAGACATCGATTGCCTCGAACTCATTGAGGAGATGGATTATTTCTTTAACTTCGCTAGTCTGAGGTGGAGAGACATTGGGTAAAGGGTACTCGTGGGAGGCTTCACCGAATCTGTGGAAATATTCAAGCAGTTCACCTTCGGGAGTGCCCCAGCGTAAGTAATTTTCATTTTCGCTTTCGCGGCAACTCCGCAGGGGGTGCTGGACTGCCCAGTTTGCGCTTAGGGCAACAGGCTGTCCGGTCTCCCGCTTAAGCGCTATGAGACCATTCAGTAAACTTCGGCGGCTGGTATGCGCTTCACCCAAGCCAAACAGTAATGCGCACCCGCAATCGATGTGGTTTGCTGCCATAAAGTCCAGAGCTTGTATGAATCGGTCTTTCCACGTTCGTTTTTTGCCGTCAACGTCTTTGCTCATACCTCCAATTTCTTGTGGTTCAAGCGTTTCGAGCCCGATGAAGACATACCTCAGACCACATTTGGCTAGCCGTTGAATTAAGTCCTTTTTTCTAAGAATCTGATCAATCGTGAATTGGCCACCAAAAATGATTTCTAGCGGGTCTTTCTCAAGCAATTGACATAATTGAGTAATTGCGACTGGGCTGCCGCTAAGGAGTATCGAATCTTCGACGAATGCACTTGCTCCCTTGTTGGGATGATCTTGCTTTACTGCGCTAATTGTCTCTTTGAGTTGGTTGTACAGTCGTCGTGGGGCGCCTTGAATTTCTTGAATGTTTCCAACAATGCTCCGGCGTTCACTGCAGAAAGTGCAGTCATAGATGCACCCAGGACCAGTATCGCTAAAAATATGTGAGGTCATGCGTCCTTGGAAAACATCAAACGAAGCGGTAACCCCAAACGTACCGACTACCGAGGGCAGTTCGTCGTGCTGCAGGGGGTTGCCATCACTTACAAGTGTTTTATCGATACGCGGGAAGTCAGCGATCCATCGCCCTTCGGTTTTCGTATCCAGATTTTCTGCAATGAACGTCGTAGGGTTATGATTGGAGCGACTAAAAAGCTCTCCGATCTCTGCAATCAACTTTTCCGCTTCGCCGGAAATTATGACGTCGAAAAGTGGGGGGATCTCAAGCTCTCTAATAAGGCGCCCCGGCGAGGCTCGATGGTGTTTGACAACGGAAGGTGATCTTCTTCTTTCGTCAGAAAGGTAGATCGTTTCATTTATATGTCGCCCACCCAGTATGATGAGTGCTCTATCGCCGAGCATCTTTCTTGCGAGTTTTGCACATTTCACTGCACCAGGCATGCAGAGCGTCATGGCACCAATGAACAGAATATTGGGAAGAGATACTTGTATTAAGTTTTCGAGACGATGCATGTCATCCAGTGAGTACATGAGCAAAAAGTGTTCTCTCAGCTTTTTGTCAGGTCGCCCCCAATTGCTGTTTGCCCAAGCGCCTTTCCTTTCTTGCGCAAGGCTTGCCGCGCAGCGGCATGCGTTAAATAGGCTGACAGGGTCGGTGCTGTTCAAGGCCCTGCCTGATTTGTAGCCGCTGATGCATTCTGGTGCTGAGATCGCGATCGCTCTGATCTGGAGATCCGGCGCGGCGTTTAGGGACTCGCAAGAACGCTCGCCCAGGCTCCCCCCGTTGGTGATTTCTAAAGCCATGGTCTTCCTTTCCTGGATATCGGCAATAGCCGTTGTTATATTTGTTGGATATTGGATACAGTAGCCAAAATTTCCAGGCCGAGGTCTATCGAAATGAAACAAAATGTGATCGCATTGGTTTTTGGGGGGAGGAGCTCAGAGCACTCAGTGGCGCTCCGCTCCGCTTCTATGATTCACGCGGCGCTAATGGCCCTCGGTCACCGTGTGCACTGTGTGGGGATAGATCGTGAGGGGAGCTGGAGATATCAGGGGGAGCCGTGCCAGTTTCCAGGCGAGGTTGATCGGTCGGCGCCTTTGATTTCAATACGTCCAGGTCATCCCTCGCTCTCGTACACAACTCAAGGGAGCGACACGGTGGAGATTGCGATCGATCTGCTCTTTCCGGCACTGCATGGTCGGTGGGGGGAGGATGGGACGATTCAAGGATTGGCAGCGATGTGCGGTTTGCCTTGTGTGGGCTCCGGGGTGCTGGGTTCAGCAATGTCCATGGATAAGGATGTTACGAAGAGAATGCTCCAGTCTTCTGGGCTAGTTGTGGGGCCATGGAGGGCCATGAATTTCATGCGCCCCTGGGAAGAACTGGTCGAGTGCCTGGGTAGCAGCACGCTCTTCGTGAAGCCCGCTAATTCGGGGTCATCGATTGGTGTATCTAAGGTATCCAATGCCTTGGAGTATGCTGAGGCATTTGCTATTGCAGCATGTCAAGACGCAAAGGTGCTTGTGGAGGCTGAAATCTGTGGAAGAGAGATAGAGTGTGGTGTGCTCGAACTTGAGGAAGGCTTGATCGCCTCGGTGGTGGGTGAAATACTTAAAAAGGAAGGGCAGGCATATTACGATTATCAGGCGAAATATGATTCTAAAAGCGGAGCAGATATTCGTGTGCCAAGCTTATTGGCACCGGACATTGTCGAACGCATTCAGGATTTATCCGTTCAAGCATTCAGATGCCTTGAACTGAAGGGATACGCCAGGGTGGATTTTTTCTTGACAGAGGATGGTGCAATTATTCTCAATGAGGTCAATACGTTACCCGGATTTACAGGTTCCAGTATGTACCCGAAAATGTTTGAGTGCTCCGGCTATCCCCCTGAGAAGCTAGTAGGAGCGCTGGTGGAATATGCGCTCTCGTCAGCATCGAAGGACCGTTTTAAGGCGCGTCCTGTCGACGCCGTGTCTCCAGAAACGTAACGATTGAATCTCGTCCCTCGGCAAGGTGCTCGGCCAAATATTGCTTGGCGGCTTCGCGATCACCCTGAGCGCACGCTTTCACAATTCGTTTGTGATCCTGTTGCGATTTCTTGTGGTAGTCGAGATTTGTCAACAAAAAACGAAGATGGCGATCCACCGAGTCATGAAGGGACTTAATCAATGCAAGTAGCCTGGGGCGTTTGGCTTTTGAATAAAGAAGGTGATGAAACCTTTCATTTAGTTCGCTAAGCTGGTGCGGATCTGTTGCCTGCTCCATTGTAGACACGAGGTCATGCATCTGCGCCAGATCATTCGCTACAATATTGGAAAAACCAAAATCCAGGGCTGTGCATTCTGCCATGATCCGCATGTCATAGATCTCGACAATATCTTCAATCGTCATGATCGCTACAGATGCGCCTTTATGGACTTCATAGGTAACAAGCCCTTCGGCCTCCAATTGCCTTATGGCGTCCCTTACCGGCATTCGACTCAAACCGAATTTTGAGGCGAGCTCTTCTTGGCGCAAAGCCGTGCCTTCGGCTATTGCGCCAGAAAGTATGCCTTCCCGTAGCGACTCGACTACATAATCCATCGCGGTTTTATGGCGATGTTTGTCAGGAACGATAAAGCTATCGAGAGAGTTTGCCACCATGTTCTCCGGGTCAAGCGATGCAGTCAAAAACGCTGGCGAAGGTATCACAGACTCACTAGGGCTACCAATCGAGTCATTGACTGATGTTCAGTGCCTTATAGCTGTCATTTGCCCCTGCATGCGCATAGGAACCACGCGCTTTGGCATGTTCAAATCAGTGTGAGTTTTTGCAGCGGATCAGCCTCTCTGTGGTTTTCCGAGAGGTGAAGCTTTGGGTCACTGCCATTGAAGCGAGTGGGTAGGAGGTCTTGTTTCTCTTGTTGATTGCCCGCTGATGAGCCACCAGTCAACGCGATGGGGCCCGCCCGGTTCACGTTTCACGTGGGATCGGTCAAAGTTGGAAAGCTTCTTGCAAAGCCACGCCCAAGCGCCCCTTGGGCGTCAAAGTTTTGCTTGAAGAGGGCTCTCGGTGGATCGCAGTCAGTTAATCAACAACGCACGCCACAACCTGGCCGGCCTGGGCCGGGGCAACCTGGGTGTGCCGCTGTTGCTGCTGGTGATGTTGGCAATGATGATGTTGCCGATACCGCCGTTCCTGCTCGACGTGTTCTTCACCTTCAACATCGCGTTGTCGATCGTGGTCCTGCTGGTCTGCGTGTATGCCTTGCGGCCACTTGATTTTGCCGCCTTCCCCACCATTTTGCTGGTCGCGACGCTGCTGCGACTGGCGTTGAACGTCGCCTCCACGCGCGTGGTCATGCTCCATGGCCAGGAGGGTCATGGCGCTGCCGGTAAGGTGATCCAGGCCTTCGGTGAGGTGGTGATCGGCGGCAACTATGTGGTCGGTGCTGTGGTGTTTGCCATCCTCATGATCATCAACTTCGTGGTGGTGACCAAGGGTGCCGGGCGTATCTCTGAAGTGAGCGCGCGTTTCACCCTCGACGCCATGCCCGGCAAGCAGATGGCCATCGACGCCGACCTCAACGCCGGCCTCATTGACCAGGCCCAAGCCAAGGCGCGGCGCTCCGAGGTTGCCCAGGAGGCCGAGTTCTACGGTTCGATGGACGGTGCCAGCAAATTCGTGCGTGGTGACGCCATCGCCGGTTTGCTGATCCTGTTCATCAACCTCATCGGCGGCATGCTCATCGGCATGCTGCAGCACAACATGTCGTTCAGCGATGCCGGCAAGGTCTACGCCCTGCTGACCATTGGTGACGGTTTGGTGGCGCAATTGCCATCACTGTTGCTGTCCACCGCTGCCGCGATCATGGTGACCCGTGCCTCCGGTTCCGAGGACATGGGCAAGCTGATCAACCGGCAGATGTTCGATTCGCCCAAAGCGCTGGCGGTGTCGGCAGGCTTGATGATTGTCATGGGCCTGGTGCCGGGCATGCCGCACTTCGCTTTCATCAGCCTTGGCCTGTTGGCCGGCGGTGGTGCCTATCTGGTGTGGAAGAAGCAGCAGAAGGCCAAGGTCGCAGCGCAACAAGAGGTGCAGCGCCAGCAGGACCTGTTGCCGTCGCCGCAGCGGGCGATGGAAACCAAGGAGCTTGGCTGGGATGACGTGACGCCGATCGACATGATCGGCCTTGAGGTCGGCTACCGCCTGATCCCGCTGGTCGATCGCAACCAGGGTGGGCAACTGCTGGCCCGGATCAAGGGGGTGCGTAAAAAGCTCTCCCAGGACCTGGGCTTCCTCATGCCCACCGTGCACATCCGCGACAACCTCGACCTGCAGCCCAGCGCCTACCGCCTGACGCTGATGGGCGTGATTCTGGCCGAGGCCGAGATCTACCCGGACCGCGAGCTTGCCATCAACCCCGGCCAGGTGTTTGGCACCCTCAACGGCATCGCCGCCCGTGACCCGGCCTTCGGGCTGGAAGCGGTCTGGATCGATATTGGCCAGCGTGCCCAAGCGCAGTCGCTGGGCTACACCGTGGTCGATGCCAGTACCGTGGTTGCCACGCACCTCAACCAGATCCTGCAGAAGCATTGCCATGAACTGATCGGCCACGAGGAAGTGCAGCAACTGCTGCAGGTGCTGGCCAAGGCTTCGCCTAAACTTGCAGAAGAACTGGTGCCGGGTGTCATTTCCTTGTCGGGGCTGCTCAAGGTACTGCAGGCATTGCTCGCCGAGCAGGTGCCGGTGCGTGACATCCGTAGCATTGCCGAGGCCATCGCCAATAATGCTGGCAAGAGTCAAGATACCGCCGCGCTGGTGGCGGCAGTGCGCGTCGGATTGTGTCGCGCCATCGTGCAAAGCATTGTCGGCGTTGAGTCCGAGCTACCTGTGATCACCCTTGAGCCAAGGTTGGAACAGATTTTGCTCAATAGTCTGCAAAGGGCCGGGCAAGGTCAGGAAGATGGTGTTCTTCTGGAGCCGAGCATGGCCGAAAAGCTGCAGCGTTCGTTGATCGAAGCGGCCCAGCGTCAGGAGATGCAAGGCCAGCCGGCCATCCTTCTGGTTGCCGGCCCGATCCGTGCCATGCTGTCGCGCTTCGGCCGCCTGGCTGTACCGAATTTGCATGTTCTGGCGTATCAGGAAATACCGGATAACAAGCAAGTCACCATCGTTGCCACCGTGGGCCCCAACGGCTGAGGTAGTGGGTTATGCAAGTTAAGCGTTTTTTCGCCGCCGATATGCGCCAGGCCATGAAGCTGGTCCGTGATGAGCTGGGCTCCGACGCCGCCATCATTGGTAACCGGCGCATCGCTGGTGGTGTCGAACTGACGGCCGCGCTGGACTACAAACTGTCCGCGTTGGCCCCGCGCGTGCCCAATGCCGAGCTCGAGCAAGAGCTGCGCAAGACCCAGACGCGCATCGCCACTGCCCAGGCTGAGCTGGACAACCGCAGTGATGCCACTGAAGGCAGCCGCCAATTGTTCGCCGGGCAGTCGCTGACCGCTTCGCAGCCGTTGATCGAACCGCATGTGGATGTACCTGCCCCTGCAGCACCTGCTGCACCGGCACCGGTCGACCCGCGCCTGTTCGATGCCATGCGCTCTGAGCTGTCGGGCCTGCGCGAGCTGCTTGAAGTGCAGCTCGGCTCGCTGGCCTGGAGCCAGCTGCAAGGCAGCAAGCCGGCGCAGGCCAACCTCTGGCGCCGGCTGCAGCGCATTGGCCTGTCCGGGCCGATCGCCCGCGAGTTGCTTGACCTCACCGCCGAAATCGAGGAGCCGCGTCAGGCTTGGCGCATGCTGCTGGCCCACTTGGCACGCATGATCGAAGTGCCTGAGATCGAGCCGATCGAAGAAGGTGGTGTGATCGCCATGGTCGGCCCCGCCGGCATGGGCAAGACCACCACCCTGGCCAAGCTGGCGGCGCGCTATGTGCTCAAGTACGGCCCGCAGAACCTGGCCCTGGTCAGCATGGACAGTTTCCGCATTGGTGCCCAGGAGCAGCTCAAGACCCTGGGGCGCATTCTCAACGTGCCGGTGACTTATGTAGACCCCGGCCAGTCGCTGGCCCAGGCCTTGGAGCCGCTGCTGCGCAAGCGCGTGGTGCTGATCGATACCGCCGGCCTGCAGGCCAGCGACCCGGCCTTGCGCATGCAGCTGGAAAGCCTCGCCAGCCGCGGCATCGCCTCGAAGAATTACCTGGTGCTGGCCACCACCAGCCAGAAGCAGGTGCTGACGGCCGCCTATCACAGCTACAAACGCTGTGGGCTGGCCGGCTGCATTCTGACCAAACTCGATGAAACGGCGAGCCTCGGCGATGTGCTGAGCCTGGCCATCAGTCATGAACTGCCCGTTGCCTATCTTACCGATGGCCCGCGCATTCCTGACGACCTGCACTTGCCGCGGGCGCACCAGCTGGTTACCCGCGCGGTCAATGTGCAGTTGCAGGACGAGCCCAGCGAAGAGGCCATGGCCGACATGTTCGCTGATCTCTATCACAACCCAAGGAGAGCGGGTTGATGATCAAGCGTATGCAAAATACCTACACCAAGGGGGCCGCAGTGATGCCCCGCGTGTGGCTTGGGTCCAAGCGAGACAAGGTGAACAACGAACATGGGTAGCATGCATCCCGTACAGGTGATCGCCGTAACCGGTGGCAAAGGTGGCGTCGGCAAGACTAACGTTTCAGTGAACCTGTCCCTGGCGCTGGCCGAGCTCGGCCGCCGGGTCATGCTGCTGGACGCCGACCTGGGCCTTGCCAACGTCGACGTATTGCTGGGCCTGACCCCCAAACACACCCTGGCCGATGTCATTGAAGGGCGCTGTGAGCTGCGCGATGTGCTGTTGCAGGGGCCGGGCGGGGTGCGCATCGTGCCGGCGGCCTCTGGCACCCAGAGCATGGTGCACCTCGCCCCGGCCCAGCATGCCGGGCTGATCCAGGCCTTCAGCGAGATCGGCGACAACCTCGACGTGTTGGTGATCGACACCGCTGCGGGGATTGGTGACTCAGTAGTCAGCTTCGTCCGTGCAGCCCAGGAAGTGCTGCTGGTGGTGTGCGATGAACCCACCTCGATCACCGATGCCTACGCGCTGATCAAGCTGCTCAATCGCGACTATGGGATGAACCGTTTCCGCGTGCTGGCCAACATGGCGCAGAGCCCGCAGGAAGGGCGCAACCTGTTCGCCAAGTTGACCAAGGTCACCGACCGCTTCCTCGACGTTGCCCTGCAATACGTCGGCGCCGTGCCCTACGACGAGTGTGTGCGCAAGGCGGTGCAGAAGCAGCGGGCAGTCTACGAAGCCTTCCCTCGTTCCAAGTGTGCGCTGGCCTTCAAGGCTATTGCGCAGAAGGTCGACAGCTGGCCGTTGCCGGCCAACCCGCGCGGGCATCTGGAGTTCTTCGTCGAGCGCTTGGTGCAGCCCACCAGCGCAGGGCCGGTCCTATGAGTGCGAGCGGGTTCAAGATGTACAGCAAGGCGTCCAAGGACGCCCAGTACGATCTGGTTGAACGCTACGCGCCGCTGGTCAAGCGCATTGCCTACCACCTGCTGGCGCGCCTGCCTGCCAACGTGCAGGTGGAAGACCTGATCCAGGCCGGCATGATCGGCTTGCTTGAGGTGGCCAATAAATACGACGCCAGCAAGGGTGCCAGCTTTGAAACCTACGCCGGCATCCGCATCCGCGGCGCCATGCTCGACGAGGTGCGCAAAGGTGACTGGGCACCGCGTTCGGTGCACCGCAACACGCGCATGGTCAGCGATGCGATGCGCGCTGTGGAAGCAAGAACCGGCCGCGACGCTAAAGATCATGAAGTTGCGGCCGAACTCAAGTTGAGTCTCGATGATTACTACGGGATTTTGAACGATACCCTGGGTAGCCGCCTGTTCAGCTTTGACGACCTGTTACAGGACGGCGAGCACGAAGGGTTGCACGAGGAGGGCGCCAGTGGCCAGGTCGAGCCTTCACGCGACCTGGAAGACGAGCGCTTCCAGGCTGCCCTGACCGATGCCATTGCCAACCTGCCGGAGCGCGAGCGGCTGGTGCTGGCGCTGTACTACGACGAAGAGCTGAACCTCAAGGAAATCGGTGAGGTACTGGGGGTCAGCGAATCGCGTGTCAGCCAGCTGCACAGCCAGTGCGCCGCGCGTTTGCGCAGCCGTCTTGGGGAATGGCGGGCGCGTTGAGCCCGGGGTCGTTGCAGTCGTTTTCACGTTGTACCGAATTGATTGAATGCGCGCTCGGGGCCGAGCGCGTTTGAGACTGCTTGGAGGTCTAATTGAACAAAGACATGAAAATCCTCATCGTTGACGACTTTTCGACGATGCGGCGGATCATCAAGAACCTGTTGCGTGATCTGGGCTTCACCAATACCGAAGAAGCCGACGACGGCACCACGGCATTGCCGATGCTCGAAAGCGGCCATTACGACTTCCTGGTGACCGACTGGAACATGCCCGGCATGTCCGGCATCGACCTGCTGCGCAAGGTACGTGCCCACGACCGCCTGAAGGCCATGCCGGTACTGATGGTGACGGCCGAAGCCAAGCGCGACCAGATCATCGAAGCGGCTCAGGCCGGCGTGAATGGGTATGTGGTCAAGCCGTTCACCGCCCAGGTGCTCAAAGAAAAGATCGAGAAGATCTTCGAACGCGTCAACGGCTGAACAAAGTCAGGGGGCGCCATGGAATCAACACAAACGTCTTTGGGGGAGTTTGAGTCAACCCTGAAGAAGCATGCCCAGGAACTGGTCGAAAGCCTGGAACGGGGGCGGTTCGGCGAGGCGGTGCAGCTGATTCATCAGCTCAACCAGACCCGCGACCGCGGCTTGTATCAGGAAGTCGGCAAGCTCACCCGCGAGCTGCACAGTGCGATCGTCAGCTTCCAGATCGACCCGCGCATGCCGCAGGCCGAGGAAGTCTCGCAGATCACCGACGCCACCGAACGTTTGTCCTATGTGGTCAAGCTTACCGAAGGCGCCGCCAACCGCACCATGGACCTGGTGGAAGAGAGCACGCCCGTGCTCAACGACCTGGCCGCTGAGGCGCAGAATCTGAGTGTCGACTGGCAGCGCTTCATGCGCCGCGAAGTCGCTGCGCCGGAATTCCGCGATCTGGTCAAGCGTGTCGACAGTTTCCTGACGCACAGCGCTGAAGGTAACCGCAAGGTAGCTGGCCACCTCAATGACATTCTGCTGGCTCAGGACTATCAGGACCTGACCGGCCAAGTGATCAAGCGGGTGACCGCGCTGGTGACCGAAGTCGAAAGCAATCTGCTCAAACTCGTGCTGATGGCCAGTCAGGTCGACCGTTTTGCCGGTATCGAACATGACCACCAACAGCTGCGCGCTGAAAAAGATGAAGAAAAATATCCGGCTCGGGGTGAAGGTCCGCAGATTCATGCCGATAAGCGTGAAGACGTTGTGTCCGGTCAGGACGATGTCAAATGATGATCTGCTGTCCAGCCTGGGTTTTTAAGGAGCACGTTTAATGAGCTTCGGCGCCGATGAAGAAATCCTTCAGGATTTCCTGGTAGAAGCCGGCGAAATTCTTGAGCAACTGTCCGAGCAACTGGTCGAGCTGGAAAGCCGGCCCGATGATGCCGACCTGCTCAATGCGATCTTTCGCGGTTTCCACACTGTAAAAGGGGGCGCCGGCTTCCTCCAGCTCAATGAGCTGGTGGAGTGCTGCCATATCGCCGAGAACGTGTTCGACATCCTGCGCAAAGGTGAGCGCCGGGTCGACGCGGAACTGATGGACGTGGTGCTCGAAGCGCTGGATACGGTCAACAGCATGTTCGGCCAGGTGCGCGAGCGCAGTGAAGTGACCCCGGCTACGCCCGAATTGCTGGCGGCCTTGGCCCGCCTGGCCGAGCCGGGTAGCGCCGAAGCTGCTGCGCCGGTGGCCGAGGCTGCGCCTGCGCAGGCCGAGCCTGCCGCTGAGGCAGACATCACCGACACCGAATTCGAGCAGTTGCTCGATTCGCTCGATGCGGTCAAAGCCCAAGCAGCGGCTGCCGAACAGCAGCTGCAGGGCGAAACGTTGGCCGGCTCCGGTGACGAGATCACCGACGACGAATTCGAGTCGTTGCTTGACCAGTTGCACGGCAAGGGCCAGTTCTCGGCCGAAGTCGTTGCCACAGAGCCCGTGGCCGCTGCAGCCAGCGCGCCAGCCAGCGACGAAATCACCGACGAAGAGTTCGAGTCGCTGCTGGATCAGCTGCACGGCAAGGGCACGTTCCAGGCGGACGCGCTGCCTGCTGCCGTTGCTCCGGTGGCCAGCGAAGTACCAGCTGCAGGTAGCGGCGACGAAATCAGCGAGCACGAGTTCGAGGCATTGCTCGATCAGTTGCATGGCAAAGGCAAGTTCACCGGCGATGCCGTGACCGCTGAAGCGCCCGCCGCCGTTGCCACCCCTGTCGCAGCCAAGCCGCAAACCCAGCCTGTGGCCAAGCCGGCACCGGCACCTGCTGCTGCGGCCAAGCCTGCCGCGCCGGCCCGCGCGCCCGCTCCTGCTGCCGAAAAACACGCAGTAAGCGAAGCGGAAACCACCGTGCGCGTCGATACTGCGCGCCTGGACGAGATCATGAATATGGTCGGCGAGCTGGTACTGGTGCGTAACCGCCTGGTGCGCCTGGGCCTGAACAGCGGTGACGAGGCCATGTCCAAGGCCGTGTCGAACCTCGATGTGGTCACTGCCGACTTGCAGACTGCGGTGATGAAGACCCGCATGCAGCCGATCAAGAAGGTCTTCGGCCGCTTCCCGCGCCTGGTCCGTGACCTGGCCCGCCAGTTGAAGAAAGAGATCAACCTGGAACTGGTCGGTGAAGAGACCGACCTGGACAAGAACCTGGTCGAGGCATTGGCCGACCCGCTGGTGCACTTGGTGCGCAATGCGGTTGACCACGGTGTCGAAATGCCTGAAGAGCGTGAAGCCTCGGGCAAGGCGCGTACCGGCCGCGTGGTGCTGTCGGCCGAGCAGGAAGGCGACCACATCCTGCTGTCTATTTCCGACGACGGCAAAGGCATGGACCCTAACATTCTGCGCGCCAAGGCCGTGGAAAAGGGCTTGATGGACAAGGATGCCGCCGACCGTCTGAGCGAGTCGGACTGCTACAACCTGATCTTCGCTCCGGGCTTCTCGACCAAGACGGAAATCTCCGATGTGTCCGGCCGTGGTGTCGGTATGGATGTGGTCAAGACCAAGATTTCCCAGCTCAACGGCTCGATCAACATCTTCTCGGCCAAAGGCCAGGGTTCGAAGATCGTCATCAAGGTGCCGCTGACCCTGGCGATCATGCCGACCCTGATGGTGATGCTGGGCAACCAGGCGTTCGCCTTCCCGCTGGTCAACGTCAACGAGATTTTCCACCTGGACCTGTCGCGCACCAACGTGGTCGACGGCCAGGAGGTGGTGATCGTACGCGACAAGGCGCTGCCGCTGTTCTACCTCAAGCGCTGGCTGGTCCAGGGCCAGGTGCATGAGGAGCAGCGCGAGGGCCATGTGGTGATTCTGTCTGTGGGCACCCAGCGCATCGGCTTTGTGGTCGACCAACTGGTGGGCCAGGAAGAGGTAGTGATCAAGCCGCTGGGCAAGATGCTGCAGGGCACCCCGGGCATGTCCGGCGCCACCATCACCGGCGACGGTCGCATTGCGCTGATCCTCGACGTACCGAGCATGCTCAAGCGTTACGCGGCGCGGCGTATTTGATTTCGGTGGCGCGCCCTTGCGGGCCGCGCCACCTAATGGAGTGTTTATGGCAGTCAAGGTCCTGGTGGTGGATGATTCGGGTTTCTTCCGCCGCCGCGTCTCGGAAATCCTCTCGGCGGACCCGACGATCCAGGTCGTCGGTACCGCGACCAACGGCAGGGAAGCGATCGACCAGGCGCTGGCGCTCAAGCCCGATGTCATCACCATGGACTACGAAATGCCCATGATGGATGGCATCACCGCAGTGCGGCACATCATGCAGCGCTGCCCGACGCCGGTGTTGATGTTCTCCTCGCTGACCCATGAAGGCGCCCGGGTGACCCTCGACGCGCTGGATGCCGGTGCGGTGGATTACCTGCCGAAGAACTTCGAAGACATCTCGCGCAACCCGGAGAAGGTCAAGCAGATGCTGTGCGAGAAGGTTCACACCCTTTCGCGCAGCAACCGCCGTTTCGGTGGTTACGCAAACACCGCTGCGGCGGCTGCACCGGCACCTGCCAGCGTTGCGCACGCCCCCGCCAGCAGCCTGGCCAGCCCGGCGCAGCCGCGTAGCGTGGCGCCGGCCCGTACGGCACCGGCCCCAGCCCATTCGCCAGCGCCCAAACGCAAGCCCTACAAACTGGTGGCCATCGGTACTTCGACCGGCGGCCCGGTTGCCCTGCAGCGGGTGCTGACGCAACTGCCTGCCGCGTTCCCGGCACCTATCGTGCTCATCCAGCACATGCCGGCGGCATTTACCAAGGCCTTTGCCGAGCGCCTGGACAAACTGTGCAAGATCAGCGTCAAGGAAGCCGAGGACGGGGACTTGCTGCGCCCAGGCCTCGCCCTGTTGGCCCCCGGTGGCAAGCAGATGATGATCGATGGCCGGGGCACGGTGAAGATCCTGCCCGGTGACGAGCGCCTGAACTACAAGCCCTGCGTGGACATTACCTTCGGTTCGGCAGCCAAGTCTTACGGTGACAAGGTGCTGTCGGTGGTGCTTACCGGCATGGGTGCCGACGGCCGTGAGGGCGCGCGCCTGCTCAAGCAGGGCGGCAGCACCGTGTGGGCCCAGGATGAAGCCAGTTGCGTGATCTACGGCATGCCCATGGCCATCGTCAAAGCCAACCTGGCCGATGCGGTGTACAGCCTGGATGAGATCGGCAAGCACCTGGTCGAGGCGTGTGTCTGATGGATGTCCTTAGCCTGATCGGTCTGATCCTGGCCTTTGTCGCCATCGTCGGTGGCAACTTCCTCGAAGGGGGCCATGTCGGGGCGCTGCTCAATGGACCGGCAGCCCTGATCGTACTGGGCGGTACCCTGGCGGCGGCGCTTTTGCAGTCACCGTTGTCATCGTTCAAGCGTGCCTTGCAGATCTTGCGCTGGATCATCTTTCCGCCAAGGGTTGACCTGGCTGGCGGTATCGACCGGGTGGTGAACTGGAGCCTGACCGCACGCAAGGAAGGCCTGCTGGGCCTGGAAGGTGTGGCCGATGGCGAGCCCGACCCGTATGCCCGCAAGGGCTTGCAGCTGCTGGTTGACGGTGCCGAGCCCGAGGCCATCCGCAGCATCCTCGAAGTCGATTTTCTCACCCAGGAAGGCCGCGACATCCAGGCTGCCAAGGTGTTCGAAAGCATGGGCGGCTATGCGCCCACCATCGGCATCATCGGTGCGGTGATGGGCCTGATCCATGTGATGGGCAACCTGGCCGACCCGTCCCAGTTGGGCAACGGCATCGCTGTGGCGTTCGTTGCCACCATCTATGGCGTGGCCAGTGCCAACCTGATCCTGCTGCCGGTTGCGAGCAAGCTCAAGGCCATCGTCATGCGCCAGTCGCGCTACCGCGAAATGCTGCTCGAAGGCCTGTTGTCGATTGCCGAGGGTGAGAACCCGCGTTCGATCGAGTTGAAACTGCAAGGCTTCATGGAGTAACCCATGCGTCGCCGTCGCCATACCGAAGAACACGAAAATCATGAGCGCTGGCTGGTGTCGTACGCCGACTTCATTACCTTGCTGTTCGCTTTTTTCGTGGTCATGTACTCGATTTCCTCGATCAACGAGGGCAAGTACAAGGTCATTTCGCAAGCGCTGCTCGGGGTGTTCAACGACCCTGAGCGGAGCATGAAGCCAATCCCCATCGGCGATGAGCAACCGCTCAGCGTCAAGCCGGCCGAGCCGTTGATCAAGGACAGCGAGCAGACCGACGCAGGCCTTGCGCAGAACAGCGTCGACCCACTCAAAACCATCAGTGACGACGTACGCGATGCCTTCGGTGACCTGATCAAGTCCGACCAGATGACCATCCGCGGAAACGAGCTGTGGGTGGAAATCGAGCTGAATTCCTCGCTCCTGTTCGGCAGTGGCGATGCCATGCCCAGCGACAAGGCCTTCGACATCATCGAGAAGGTGGCGAACATTCTCAAGCCGTTCGCCAACCCGGTGCACGTCGAAGGCTTTACCGACAACCTGCCGATCCGTACCGCGCAATACCCGACCAACTGGGAGCTGTCTTCGGCGCGGGCGGCGAGCATCGTCCGCCTGCTGGCGATGGAGGGCGTCAACCCGGCGCGCATGGCCTCGGTGGGGTATGGCGAATATCAGCCTGTGGCAGGCAATGACACTGCTGAGGGCCGGGCGCGAAATCGCCGTGTGGTGCTGGTGATCTCCCGCAATCTTGAAGTACGCCGCAGCCTGACCGGCTCCGGCAGTGCCAAAGCCACACCGGACGCTGCCTTGCGCCGCGCTGGCACACAAAGTGCACCGGCAACCCCAGCAGCGATGGCGGGGCAGTGACTCGTCAATTCTCTGTCACCGTAAACCCTTTGCGGTCCGGAAAACCGGATAGCACAGGGGTCAGCGGCCTCCATGAATCAAGAGTTGTCCTATGAGAGTCTGGGCAGTAGCCAATCAGAAAGGCGGGGTCGGCAAGACCACCACCACTATCGCCCTGGCCGGTTTGCTGGCCGAGGCGGGCAAGCGCGTGGTCGTCGTCGACCTCGACCCGCATGGTTCGATGACCAGCTATTTCGGGCACAACCCCGATGCGTTGGAGCACAGCTGTTACGACCTGTTCCTGCACAAGGGCCAGGTGCCGGATGGCTTGCCCGGGCAACTGCTGCTGCCCACCAGCGACCAGCGTATCTCGCTGCTGCCGTCGAGTACCGCATTGGCGGTGCTGGAGCGTCAGTCGCCGGGGCAGAGTGGCCTGGGCCTGGTGATCGCCAAGAGTCTGGCGCAGCTGTGGCAGGACTTCGACTTCGCCCTGATCGACAGCCCGCCGCTGCTTGGGGTGCTGATGGTCAACGCGCTGGCCGCCAGCCAGCAACTGGTGATTCCGGTGCAGACCGAGTTCCTCGCGGTCAAGGGCCTGGAACGCATGATCGGCACGCTGGCCATGATCAACCGTTCGCGCAAGCAGGCCTTGCCGTACCAGATCGTGCCGACCCTGTTCGACCGTCGTACCCAGGCCTCGCTGGGTACGCTGAAAGTATTGCGTGATGCCTATGAACATCAGGTATGGCAGGGCTACATTCCGGTCGATACGCGCCTGCGCGATGCCAGCCGCAACGGCGTCACGCCGTCACAGTTCGATGGCAAGAGCCGCGGCGTGATCGCTTACCGGGCACTGCTCAAGCACCTGCTTACCTATAAGAATGCAGTACAGGTGGCTTCATGACGGTGAAGACCGGTACCCGGCCGCAACTGGCCCTGCAATCCTATCTGGATGGCCTGCTGCAGGAAGCCACCGAGGCTGAGGGTATTCTCGACCTGCCGCCTGCGAGTGACGAATTTGCCGCCGCCGTGCGCGAAGAACAGGCCCGAGATGCGCAGCCGCAGGTCCAAAGCCCTGCAGTCAGCGTCCCGGTAAGGCCTTTTGCCGAGCCGCAGGCGAAGGTGCTTGCGACCGTCTTGCCGGTCGAAGCGCCGGTGGTGACGGTGGTCGAGACGAAGGTGGTGGCCGAAGCCGCCATTCCTGTGCTGACCCAGGTTCAGTCGCCCGAGCCCGTCGCGCCGCTGGTTGAAGTCAACCTGCCCGCGCCGAGTGCGCCCGTGCCTCCGGCCACGGTCGATGGTCGCCCGGCCTGGGCGGCTGAGCCTTTCGAGTGCCTGCTGTTCGACGTCGCCGGGCTGACGCTGGCCGTGCCGCTGGTGTGCCTGGGCTCGATCTACAGCCTGGAGGGCCAGGAACTGACGCCGTTGTTCGGCCAGCCGGACTGGTTCCTTGGCATCCTTACCTGTCAGGCGGGCAACCTGAAGGTGCTGGACACTGCGCGCTGGGTCATGCCAGACCGCTACCGGGACGATTTCCGCCAGGGCCTGCACTACGTCATTTCCGTTCAGGGCTACGAATGGGGGCTGGCGGTGCATCAGGTCAGCCGTTCGCTGCGCCTGGACCCGTCCGAGATCAAATGGCGCAGCCAACGTGGCCAGCGACCGTGGCTGGCCGGCACGGTGATCGAACACATGTGTGCGCTGCTGGACGTCGCCGAACTGGCCGAGCTGATCGCCAGTGGCGCGGTCAAGCAGCTGCATGCCAAACACAAATAACTGCGAACACACCGCCATCGGCGGATTTTGAGGGCTAGGGGAATGAAAAAGTCGTCTGCACAAGGTTCGGAAGATCCGATTCTGCAATGGGTAACCTTCCGTCTGGACAACGAGTCCTACGGCATCAACGTCATGCAGGTGCAGGAAGTCCTGCGTTACACCGAAATCGCCCCGGTACCGGGTGCGCCTAGCTACGTGCTGGGTATCATCAACCTGCGCGGCAACGTTGTGACGGTGATCGATACCCGCCAGCGCTTCGGCCTGATGCCTACCGAGGTGACCGACAACACCCGTATCGTCATCATCGAGGCTGACAAGCAAGTGGTCGGCATCCTGGTCGATAGCGTGGCCGAGGTGGTCTACCTGCGTCAGTCGGAGATCGAGACTGCGCCGAACGTAGGTAACGAAGAGTCGGCCAAGTTCATCCAGGGTGTATGCAACAAGAATGGAGAACTGTTGATTCTGGTCGAGCTGGACAAGATGATGACCGAGGAAGAGTGGTCCGAGCTGGAGAACATCTGAGTTGATTTTCGAGGTTGCTGTCATCTTCCTGGCGCTGTTGTGGGCGCTGAGCCTGTGGTTCTTCCTCAACTACAGCAAGCGCCAGCGCGAGCTCGCCGCCCAGCAGGCTCTGGGCGATGCCGTGCGTGACCAGCGCATCAAGGACCTGGCCAAGCGCCTGGATGACTACCAGAACGGTACCGTGCGCATGGGGGAAGCCATCCATGAACTGCGCGCGGTGGTGGCTACCTTGCCCGACCGGCTGGAGCGGCTGGAGCAACGCGACCCGAGCAATGTCACCTTCAGCCAGGCAGCCAAACTGGTCGGGATGGGGGCGAGTGTGTCGGAGTTGACCGAAACCTGCGGATTGACGCAGGCCGAGGCCGAACTGATGAGCAAGTTGCATCGCAACGGGTGAGTTGAACAGGCGACCTGGGGCTGATTTCAGTCAGTTACGCAATTTGGGGCTGAAGGTGCCCCTCATGGCGGGTTCAGCGCCCGTGAGATCTAGCGCAGTTCGCGATGCACCGTGAGGGCGGCGCTCGATCTCACGGGCGATGTCAAACAGGTGCCCCTACGCTGGGCCTGACCCAAGAGCTGTATCCTCCTATCTTGGCTATTCGGTTAAGCGGGAGCATCTGCTTTTGCACGGCTTGAAGGTCGGAAAGATCCACGAAACGCCATGAATTGGTGCGGGGGAACGCGTACAGATTGACGATCTGGCGTATCACGCCGAGCTCAGGCAAGTGTCGATCGACCATATCGGTGAGCAGCCCGGGCCCAGTGAGGCGGCAAAGCGTCTGGGCGTAACGCGAGAACGCTTGCGGATCGGTTTCCTTGGAGGGTTTGCTGTCGTAAAAGCCCGGCTCTTCCAGAAAGCGCGCCTGCATTTCTTCACGGATCGCCCTCAGCGTCGGATTGCCTGGGTGGCTGCCTATCAGGCTGCTGTTGTACAGATTGTTCATGCCCATTTCTTCATTGGATACGGGGGGATGAAGCAGCAGGCCGTTTTTGCGGGTGGCGAGTTCTACGTCATCCAGCCGCTCTCCAGGTAGTCCTATGGGGACGCCGTCGATCACTGCGGGGTGCTCACCAGGTGCCAACAGGGTGTCGTCGATGTCCATGTACAGGCCACCTTCCTCTTCAAGCAGTGCAAAGCGCAATACATCGGCAGCCGAGGCATAGTTGCTGGCGACCCCGCCGTTGCCGTCGATCGCTGCCTGGTACTGGGCGTAGTTGCCGCTTTCCCTGAAACTGGCGTAGAACGGCTGGTCCTCAAGTGGCAGTACTTCCACTGCCGGGGCATGCTCTGCCAAGAGGCGCAGGTTCTCCTGGAAGACTGCGGGCTCGGCGTTGGTCAGGTAAAGACGCAGCGCATACTCAGAGCCCTGCAGGTTTCGGGTATTGCTGGCGATATTGTCGATCAACTCCTGCGGGATGACGTTGTTGCCAACCCACAGGTTCATGATCTGTTTCGGGATTGGCCTCAGGTCTTCGGTGTTCACTGCCGGCAGATCGATTGGCAGCGTCAGGTCCACGCCCAGCGCACGCAGGGTCGCCATGCGCATGTCATCCGTGACCTGGCGCGTTTGCACATCCACCTCGACCACGTTGCGCGAGCCCGATGTTGCGATGTAGTACCTTGGCTCGACCTCATTGAAATCGCTCATCAGGCAAAAGGCATCAGCCTCCATGTCGTAGAGCATGTCCGAGTGGTAGCCGCCGATCATCGCCGAAAGCAAGTCAGGCGAACCGTCGTAGCGGGGAGTCCTGACAATTGCGCCGGCAGTGGCGGTATCGGCGCCAGGCAGCGGCGCGATAGAGTCGGGGCTGTGGAAGTAATCAGCCACCTCTGCTATCGGCAGTTGAGGAGGCGTGACGGGGCTCAAAGGATAGCCCAGTTGCTCGTTGACCCTGCTGGGCATCACAAAGCCACTTTTCTTGAAGCTGAACAGTTCGGGGGCCTTGGCCACACCGGCAGTGATCAGCGGCGCAGCGTTGAGCAGCCCGAAGACCGACTCGCTAACGCCTTCGGCTTTCTCCTGTGCGTTCTTGCCCTGTATGGCCTGGTCCAGGCCCAGACCAAACTGGGCGATGCCGCCGAGGGCGAACAGCGGGGCGAGCTCTGGTACCACCAGGGCCAGGGGCGCCAATACGTTGATTGCCGAGTTCAGGTAGCCGCGCCACTTGGCCTTGGTCACTTCACTGTCGCTGGTGATGATGAAATGCGCATCCTGGTAGCTGCGCTGTTTCTGGCGTTTGGCCAGGGTCAGGAACACGTCGCCTTCGATCAGGGGGCTGTAGTCCTTCGCCTTGTAATTGATGTAGTCCCGCGGCGGCCAGATACCCTCTGCCGTAAATCCTGGGCGGTTGCTGTCCAGGTGATAGGGCTGCGGGTAGCTGCCCAGGCCGCACAGGGCCGTGTGAAGGCCGCTGTAGCTAAGGCCGTCTTCGCGATCGGCCAATGCGAAGTGGCTTTGCAGCGCGTCGCGTGTGTCGGGCGCACGGCACTGTTCGGCGAACCAGTCCATCAGTGCCTGTTTGTCGCTGAACTCATGCAGGGGTGAGGCGTTACCTGGAATGTAGAGTAAAACCAGGCCGCTGACGGCGTCGCGCAGGCACAGCAGGTCAGTGGCTGTATAACCGTACACATTCAGTAACCTGGCTCGTATCCTCGGTTTGCCGCTGCTCGTGCCGTCACCGGGCATCGCTGCAGGCGTGGCTTCCAGGCCGCTCGCCTGCCAGGCCAGCCGCCTGCCGGCGTCACTGAGGCTGCCTTCGGTTACCTGCTTGTTACAGGCAGCAATGAAGTTGATTTTTGCCCCGATACGGTATTTTTCCAGGTTGGCGTCCCAGTAGGTGTCGAGCATGGACTTGTAGTGCCCGTGGAAGTCCAGGCTCCAGATAAAGGACTGGAAGTCTTCGGCCGCCAACGGTACATGGGTGTTGGTGTTGTACTGCGTCGTGTCGCTTTGCCTGAAAAGCCCGTTGTAGACGCTGTACGGTGCGTGATAGTCAAGCAGCCCTTGCCCACGCAGACTGTCGGTGAGGGTCAGACCGTCTGGCAATTCACCGGCCCAAGGTTCGCCGATCGCCGCCCCCAGCCAGTTGTTGGCCGATTCTCCCTGCCAGTTCGAGAGCACCGCTTGGGTCAGGGTCATCTTCTGTGCGATTACCGCAACCCAGCCGTGCTCGGGGTTGAACTGGCAATGCAGGGTGACAGCATCGACGCGGTCCGGGTCCAGGTCCATGGAGCGTTCGCTGGCCCACTGGCGTATGGCATCGGCTGCCGCTCGGTCCGGGCGCGGAAAGTCGGCGAGGCTGTCGCGCACAAACTGCACGCCCTTGGCATTTACGTATTGGTTGGTCATGGAGGTCACTTTTTGCGGTGGGTAAGGAGGGCAAGGGTGACCTGCGCACAGGGGGCGGGGGGGCTAATTATTTAGCGTGTGGATTCGCGGCCGCCTCAGACGAAACTCAGGTGCACGGCGAGCTTGGCCGGCCACTGCTTCAGCAATGCCCGGCACTGTTGCTCGGGGTGGGGAAAGTCCATCAAGGTCTGGCGCACGCTGGTCAGGCTCTGGTACGCAATGGGGGCATCGGGTAACCCCTCGATCGACGAAAGGGCAAAGAGGGCGCACGCGACAAGCTGCGTCAGGTAACGTTACCGCCCGATGGCAGGCGCGCCTGCGTGGGAGTGATATCACGAGACTGCGCCGGCTCGTCAGCGAAGCCTGCAGGAACGCGGCCGCGCAATTGCCAGGCGAAGGCAATGATCTCGGCGATGGTCAGGTACAGCGCTTCGGGAATCTGTTCGCCCAGCTCCAGGCGGGCCAGCAGGCGCACCAGCTCGGCGTTCTCGTAGATCGGCACTTCATGTTCACGGGCCAGCGCCAGGATGGCCTCGGCCAGTTCATCGTCGCCTTTGGCACTCAGGGTGGGGGCTTGCTGGCCATCGTAGCTCAGGGCGATGGCCTGGCGCGGTTGCTTGCTGCTCATGCGGTTTCGTCCACCCAGCGTTGTTCCACACGTGTGCGCGGCCCTTGAGGCGGGATGCCGGGATGGCATTCGAGGTCGCCAACGTCCAACCCACGGGCCAGAAGGCGTTCACGCAGCGCGCCGAGCTGGCTGTCGATCAGCCGGGCGGTTTGTTCACGTTCAGCCCACAGCTGGCCGGACAGCCGGCCCTGGCTCAGTTGCGCCTGGACCTGCAGAGGGCCGAGCGGTGCCAGGTCGAAGGCCAGGTCGATGCGCCACAGCGCCTGCAGCGGGTCCTGATGTTCCCGCTCCCGGTCGGCTTGTTGCTGCGCGGTTTCCTCGCGCTGCAGCTTGACCTGAAGCGGGATGAAATCCAGGCCATGGCGCACGGGTATTTCGGTTTGCCAGGTAGTCTGCAGGTTGCCGTTTTCCAGACTGCCGGATTGTTGCAGGCTACTCAGGGCGTGGCTTTGCAGGCGCGAGATGGCAGCGGCGGCGAGGCGCAGCAGCTGTTGCAGGTCGCCTTCATGCTCCATGGCCTGCAGCAACCGGGAGGGCAGCGGAAACCCGCCTGGCTGTTGCTTCGGGCTGGCCCGCTCAAGCATGCCCAGGGCGCCGCGCGCCATGGTTGGCAAAGCCTGGGCCAGGGTGGTGGAGACGACGGCAGGACTTGCCGGTGCATACGCCGAGGCCTGAGCCACCAGCCTGATCAGATGGGCCTTCAGGTCGGTTGCCACGTGTGTGCTCTGGCCGCCAAGCAGTTTCGCTTCAAGGAATGCCCCGCTGTTGCTCAAGGCCTGGGCAAACGATTTGCCATCGCCCAGTTGGCGAGCGTCCGGCAGGCTGGCCAGCAGGCGCTCGGCGCTGGTGCGCAGTTCGCCGTTGCCGCTCGTGTCGCTGGCTATTCGCTGCAAAGCGTTGAGCAGGCCGGGCAAGGAGGCCTGGCGACCCTGTTGGGTGAGCAGCTGCTGGGCGATGTTCAATTGCTCCTGACGGCCGCTGAGCGGCACGAAGCGCAGCGACTGGTCGCCTTGCACCAGCGCGCTGAGCAGGCTGCCGACCGGCAACGGGCGCGGGCTGTCGATGGTCAGGACGGCGCCTGCCTGTGCGCTGTTGAGCAAGCTCACCAGCGCGCGGAAGCTGGTGGCGGCGCCAGGGCCAAGGGCGAGTGCCTGGTTGGTCAGGACCTTGCCTTGCAGGAGGGTGCCGACTGGCACCTTGCTGGTATCCAGTTGAGTGAGGAGGGTGACGTTGCTGGCGCTGGCCTGTTGCACCATTACCGCGAGTCGGTTGCTCTCTGGCTGGCTGACGGTGATCTGGCTGCCTTGGGGGATGGGTTGGCTGGTGGTGACCTGCAGCTGGTTCTGGTTGCCGTTGGCCTGGATCAGCTTGAGCACCATCTGAAACTCGCCACCTGACTGGCGCAGCGTCAGTACCTCGGCCTGGGCGGTCTCGCCAGGCTTGAGCAGCCCGGGTTGCGCCTGGGTCAGGTTCAGCAGCTCACCGGTCAGCGCCGCCTTGATCGCCTGCGGGTTGACGACGTTTTGTGCGCCGAGACTATTGATTTCAGTCATGATTGTATACAACCTGTCGAGCCCGCCCTCTTGGCAGCGGGGCAGCGCATGTAATAATGCCGGCCGTCCGCCACTGCCAGTATAACGGCAGCCAGGGGGGCGACTTGAGCCGTAAACTGGATAAGGCGAAACCGTGACCCTTCACCTCCAAGCCGTGGGCCTGGCCTGCGAGCGCGACTGGCGCCTGCTGTTCGAGCACCTGGATTTCGAGCTGCGGCCAGGCGACATGCTGCAGATCAGCGGCCCCAACGGCAGCGGAAAGACCAGCCTGCTGCGCCTGATGGCCGGGCTGATGCAGCCGACTGCCGGGCAGATCCTGCTGGGCGGCAAGCCGTTGGCCGAACAACGCCATGCGCTGGCTAGCATCCTGCTGTGGATCGGCCATGCTGCCGGCATCAAGGACTTGCTCAGCGCTGAAGAAAACCTGGCCTGGCTGTGTGCCTTGCACCAGCCTGCCACAGCCGAAGCGATCAGGACTGCTCTGGAAGCGGTCGGCTTGCGCGGTTTCGAAGATGTTCCCTGCCATACCCTGTCTGCCGGGCAGCAGCGCCGTGTAGCGCTTGCCCGGCTGTACTTGCACAGCCCGCCGTTGTGGATCCTCGATGAACCCTTCACCGCGCTGGACAAGCAAGGGGTCGCGCAGTTGGAGGCCCATCTGGCACGCCATTGCGAGCGCGGCGGCACGGTGGTGCTGACCACCCACCACACGCTTGACCAAAAGCCCTCCGGCTATCGCGAACTGAACCTGGGGCAATGGGCGGCATGAGCGTATTCATTCTGTTGTTGCGCCGTGAAGCGCGCTTGTTGTTCCGCCGCCCGGCGGAACTGGCCAACCCTTTGGTGTTCTTCGCTATCGTGGTGGCACTGTTCCCGCTGGCGGTTGGGCCGGAAAGTCAATTGTTGCAAACCTTGTCGCCCGGTTTGGTCTGGGTGGCGGCCCTGCTGGCAGTGCTGCTGTCGCTCGATGGCCTGTTTCGCAGCGATTTCGAAGACGGCTCGCTGGAGCAGTGGGTGTTGTCACCGCACCCTCTGCCAGTGCTGGTGCTGGCCAAGGTGCTGGCGCACTGGATCTTTTCCGGGCTGGCGCTGGTATTGTTGGCGCCACTGCTGGCACTGATGCTGGGGCTGCCCAGCCATTGTCTGCCGGTGCTACTGGGCTCGCTGTTGCTGGGTACGCCGGTACTGAGCCTGCTGGGTGCAGTAGGTGCTGCGCTGACGGTTGGCCTCAAGCGCGGCGGGTTGCTGCTGGCATTGCTGATTCTGCCGTTGTATATCCCTGTATTGATCCTGGGCAGTGGTGCGTTGCAGGCGGCGTTGCAGAATATGCCGGCGACCGGCCATCTGCTCTGGCTGGCCAGCCTTACTGCCCTGGCGGTGACACTGGCACCCTTTGCGATAGCGGCCGGCCTGAAGATCAGCGTCGGTGAATAACGAGTCCCGGGCTCTCAAGCCCGGCTAATACCCTGGATGTACCCTGATGAAAATTAGCTGGACGTGGTTCCACAAGCTTGGCTCCCCAAAATGGTTCTATGCCATCAGCGGCCGCATGCTGCCGTGGCTGACCGTATCGGCCATCCTGCTGCTGGTGACGGGGGTGATCTGGGGCCTGGCCTTTGCCCCCCAGGACTACCAGCAGGGCAACAGTTTCCGCATCATCTATATCCACGTGCCGGCGGCGATGCTCGCACAGTCGTGTTACGTGTTGCTGGCGGTGGCCGGTGTGGTGGGGCTCGTATGGAAGATGAAGCTGGCGGATGTCGCCCTGCAGTGCGCAGCGCCAATAGGCGCCTGGATGACAGCCGTGGCGCTGGTTACCGGGGCCATCTGGGGCAAGCCGACCTGGGGCAGCTGGTGGGTCTGGGATGCGCGGCTCACGTCGATGCTGATTCTGCTGTTCCTGTACTTCGGCATCATCGCCCTGGGCCAGGCAATCAGTAACCGTGACAGCGCAGCCAAGGCCTGCGCGGTACTGGCCATCGTCGGGGTGATCAATATCCCGATCATCAAGTATTCGGTGGAATGGTGGAACACGTTGCATCAGGGCGCCACCTTCACTCTGACCGAAAAACCGGCCATGCCCGCCGAGATGTGGCTGCCGCTGCTGTGCACGGTGCTGGGCTTCTACTGCTTCTTCGGCGCCGTGCTGTTGCTGCGCATGCGCCTTGAAGTACTCAAGCGCGAAGCGCGCGCCAGTTGGGTCAGGGAAGAAGTATTGAACAGCTTGGGCCGGAGGGCCGCGTGATGAGCTTTTCTTCATTCGGCGATTTCCTCGCCATGGGCCACCATGGCCTGTATGTCTGGTCGGCCTACGCCATCTGCATGGTAGTGCTGGCGGTCAATGTCGCCGCGCCATTGCTGGCCCGCCGTCGCTATCTGCAAGAAGAGGCGCGCCGTCTGCGCCGGGAGAACAACCAGTGAATCCGCAGCGCAAGAAACGCCTGTTCCTGATACTCGGCCTGCTGGCCGGGGTGGCGGTTGCCGTTGGCTTTGCCCTGAGCGCCTTGCAACAGAACATCAACCTGTTCTACACACCGACGCAGATCGCCAATGGCGAGGCACCACTGGACACCCGGATCCGCGCCGGCGGCATGGTCGAGAAGGGCTCGCTGCAGCGCTCGGGCGACTCCCTTGATGTACGTTTCGTGGTCACCGACTTCAACAAGTCGGTGCCAATCACCTACCGCGGCATCCTCCCCGATCTGTTCCGCGAAGGGCAGGGCATAGTCGCGCTGGGCAAGCTCAATGCCGAGGGTGTGGTGGTCGCCGATGAAGTGCTGGCCAAACACGATGAGAAATACATGCCGCCAGAAGTCACCAAGGCCCTGAAGGAAAGCGGCCAAGCCGCCAGCGGCGCGGAGGCCAAACCATGAATGCGGCGTTGGTGATCCCTGAACTTGGCCAATTGGCTATGATCCTGGCGATCTGTTTCGCCGTTGTGCAGGCGACCCTGCCGTTGCTCGGCGCCTGGCGCGGCGACAGTCTGTGGATGAGCCTGGCACGCCCGGCGGCCTGGGGCCAATTTGCCTTCCTGGCCTTTGCCTTCGCTTGCCTGACCCACGCCTTCATGACCGACAACTTCTCGGTTGCGTACGTGGCCAGCAACTCCAACAGCGCCTTGCCCTGGTACTACAAGTTCAGTGCCGTGTGGGGCGCGCATGAAGGCTCGTTGCTGCTGTGGGCGCTGATTCTCGGTGGCTGGACCTTCGCCGTGTCGGTCTTCTCGCGCCAGTTGCCGCAAGTGATGCTGGCGCGGGTGCTGGCGGTGATGGGCATGATCAGTGTGGGCTTCCTGAGCTTTTTGATCATCACCTCCAACCCGTTCCAACGTTTGCTGCCGCAAGTGCCGACCGATGGCCGTGACCTCAACCCGCTGCTGCAGGACTTTGGCCTGATCGTTCACCCGCCGATGCTATACATGGGCTATGTGGGCTTTTCGGTGGCCTTCGCCTTCGCCATCGCTGCGCTGCTGGGCGGGCGCCTGGATGCAGCGTGGGCGCGCTGGTCGCGGCCCTGGACCATCATTGCCTGGGCGTTCCTCGGCGTGGGCATCACCTTGGGCTCCTGGTGGGCCTATTACGAACTGGGCTGGGGCGGCTGGTGGTTCTGGGACCCGGTGGAAAACGCCTCTTTCATGCCCTGGCTGGTAGGCACGGCACTGATCCACTCGCTGGCGGTGACGGAAAAACGTGGCGTGTTCAAGAGCTGGACTGTGCTGCTGGCGATTGCCGCGTTCTCGCTTAGCCTGCTGGGGACGTTCCTTGTGCGCTCCGGCGTGCTGACCTCGGTGCATGCGTTCGCCTCCGACCCGTCACGTGGCGTGTTCATCCTGATCTTCCTGCTGTTCGTGGTCGGTGGTTCGCTGACCCTGTTCGCCCTGCGTGCCCCGGTGGTCAAAAGCCAGGTGGGCTTTTCCCTGTGGTCGCGCGAAACGCTGCTGCTGGCCAACAACCTGGTGCTGGTGGTGGCGGCTTCGATGATCCTGCTCGGCACCCTCTACCCGTTGGTACTCGATGCCCTGACCGGGGCCAAGCTGTCGGTAGGCCCGCCATATTTCGATGCCTTGTTCCTGCCGCTGATGGCACTGCTGATGGTGGTGCTCGGCATCGGTGTGGTGGTGCGCTGGAAGGACACTCCTGGCAAGTGGCTGGCGAGCATGATGACGCCGGTACTGATCGCGAGCGCAGTGCTGGCGCCAGTGGCCGGTTTCATCGTCGACGACTTCGACTGGCCGACCCTGACCGCCTTTGCACTGGCTGCCTGGGTGGTGCTCAGCGGGTTGCGCGACATTTTTGACAAAACCCGCCACAAGGGCTTGGCCAAAGGCGTGCGTGGCCTGACGCGCAGCTACTGGGGCATGCAGCTGGCGCACTTGGGGCTTGCGGTGTGCGCCCTTGGCGTGGTGCTGTCGAGCAACAACAGTGCCGAGCGTGACCTGCGCCTGGCCCCGGGTGAAAGCGTGGAGCTGGGTGGTTATCAGTTCCTGTTCCAAGGCGCCAAGCACTTCGAAGGGCCGAACTTCATTTCCGACAAGGGCACCGTCGTCGTCAGCCGCGATGGCCGTGAAGTGACCACGTTGCACCCCGAGAAGCGGCTCTATACGGTGCAGCAGTCGATGATGACCGAGGCCGGCATCGATGCCGGTTTCACCCGCGACCTGTACGTTGCCTTGGGCGAGCCGCTGGACAACGGCGCCTGGGCCGTGCGCGTGCACATCAAGCCTTACGTCCGCTGGATCTGGCTGGGCGGTCTTTTGACCGGCCTGGGCGGTTTGCTGGCGGCCCTCGACCGACGCTACCGCGTCAAGGTCAAGACCCGGGTGCGTGATGTCCTGGGCGTGTCTGGAGCAGCTGCATGAAGCGTTGGATCATGGTGGTGCCACTGGCGGTATTCCTGCTGTTGGCCGTTTTCCTCTACAAGGGCCTGTTCCTCAAGCCCGACGAGCTGCCCTCGGCAATGATCGGTAAGCCGTTCCCGGCGTTTTCCCTGGCCTCGACCCAAGGCGATCGCACCCTGACCCAGGCCGACCTGCAAGGCCGCCCGGCGTTGGTCAACGTATGGGCCACCTGGTGCCCGTCGTGCAAGGTCGAGCACCCTTACCTCAACCAGCTTGCCGGGCAGGGCGTGGTGATCTACGGCATCAACTACAAGGACGACAATGCTGCCGCCTTGAAGTGGCTGGCCGAGTTCCACAACCCGTACCAGCTGGATATTCGTGACGAGCAGGGTAGCCTGGGCCTGGACCTGGGCGTTTACGGCGCGCCGGAAACCTTCCTGATCGACGCCAAGGGCATCATCCGCTACAAGCATGTGGGCGTCGTCGATGCCACCGTGTGGCGCGAGCAACTGGCACCGCTGTATCAGGGCCTGGTCGACGAGGCCAAGCCATGAGGCGCTGGCTTGCGGCCGTAGTACTGGGTTTGTGTGTGGCCGGCATGGCCAGGGCGGCCATCGATACCTACCAGTTCCGCGACGACGCCGAGCGTGAGCGTTATCAGCAACTGACCAAGGAACTGCGCTGCCCCAAGTGCCAGAACCAGGACATCGCCGACTCCAACGCACCGATTGCCGCCGACTTGCGGCGCGAGATTTTCCGCATGCTTGGCGAAGGCAAGAGCAATCAGCAGATCGTCGACTTCATGGTCGACCGCTATGGCGACTTTGTGCGCTACAAGCCAGCCCTCACTGGGCGTACCTGGCTGCTCTGGTTCGGCCCGGGCATTCTGCTGGTCGGTGGCTTTGCGGTGCTGGTGGTGATTGTCCGCCGGCGCCGTGTGCCGGCTAGCCTGGGCTCGCACGAGCTGTCCGTCGAAGAACGCGAACGTCTCGCCAAACTGCTGGAAAAAGAACAGAACCATGACTGAATTCTGGCTTGGTGCGGGCCTGCTGCTGCTCGCCGCCCTCAGCTTTCTGCTGATCCCGACCCTGCGTGGCCGTCGCCAGCAGCAGGAAGAAGACCGTACTGCGCTGAACGTGGCGCTGTATCAGGAACGTGTCGCCGAACTGGCTGCCCAACAGGCCGCCGGTGTGCTGGATGACGCGCAACTGGCCAACGGCCGCGATGAGGCCGCCCGTGAACTGCTGGCGGACACCGAAGGCGCCGAAGCGCCTCGCCAGGGGCACCTGGGCAAGGTGCTGCCACTGCTGGCCGCAGTACTGGTGCCGGTGATGGCGCTTGGTCTGTATCTGCACTTTGGTGCTGCGGACAAAGTGGAGCTGACTCAGGAGTTCGCTGCCGCGCCCAAGTCGATGGAAGAGATGACAACGCGCCTGGAGCGCGCCGTCCAGGCCCAGCCGGACTCTGCCGAAGGCCTGTATTTCCTTGGCCGCGCCTACATGGCCGAACAGCGTCCGGCAGATGCCGCCAAGGCCTACGAGCGCGCCGTGGCCCTGGCCGGTCGCCAGCCGGAACTGTTGGGCCAGTGGGCCCAGGCCCTGTATTTCGCTGCCAACAAGCAGTGGAACGCACAGGTGCAGGCGCTGACCGACGAGGCGCTCAAGGCCGACCCGAATGAAGTGACCAGCCTTGGCCTGCGCGGCATTGCGGCCTTCGAAGGCGAGCGCTACCAGGAAGCCATCGACTA
The DNA here is from genome assembly GCF_016406145.1 of Pseudomonas putida. Lineage (NCBI taxonomy): Bacteria > Pseudomonadati > Pseudomonadota > Gammaproteobacteria > Pseudomonadales > Pseudomonadaceae > Pseudomonas > Pseudomonas putida. The sequence continues at coordinate 4,060,773 of NZ_CP066306.1, read as the reverse complement.
CTGGAATCGCCTGCTGGCGCAACTGCCTGAAGGCGACACCTCGCGCGCGGCCTTGCAAGGCGGCATCGACCGTGCTGCAGAGCGCCTGGGCGGCAGCACCGGCAAGCCTGCGACCCCGGTGACAGCACGCCTGAAGGTGCGGGTCGAGCTGGCCCCGGCGCTCAAGGACAAGGTCAAGCCCGACGACACTGTGTTCATCTTCGCCCGTGCTACCAACGGCCCGCCCATGCCGCTGGCGGCCAAACGGGTGACCGTGGCCCAATTGCCGCTGGAGGTAGAATTGTCTGACGCCGATGCGATGATGCCGCAGATGAAACTGTCCGACTTTGCCGAAGTCCAACTGGTTGCAAGGGTATCGCGCGCTGGCCAGCCCACCCATGGTGAGTGGATCGGCCAAGGCGCACCGCTGCCCAGCAAGACCCAGGCCACCCAGCTCCTGACCATCGACAGCCCCGATCCGTAAGAGAACCCTGCCATGCGAAACGCCGTCCGCCTGACCCTGATCACCCTGGCCCTGGGTTTGTCTGCGTGTACGGTGCGCGAACCTTACGAACAGCCGGCCCCACCGATCGAAACGGTGCCGCCGCACAAGGGGCCGGTGGTCAAGCCACTGCCTGGCGGCCAGCCGTCCACGCAGCCGAGCAAACCGGCGGCGGCCCCCAAACCGATGCCGCGCACGTCCGCAAGCTTTGCACCACCACCAGGGGGCGCCAGCCATTGGGACCCGAAACTGGGTGTTTATGTGTTGGAGAAGAAGCCCAATACGTTCTATCGGCAGCGCACCTACTACCGCTATGACAATGGCTGGAGCTGGTCTCTGAGCCCGGATGGCCCGTGGCAGGAGACCGACAGCAGTGGTGTACCCGGCGGGCTGGGTCGGGCTTTCGCTCAGTAATTGTTTTGTCTTTTCTGGCCCTGTGGTCGGCAAGCCGGCAACAGGGCCGGTTGAGCCAACCGATACAGTACAGTTGACCCGCGATTTACAGATTGACTGTACCGCCCGCCGACTCCGCATAATGCCCCTTCGAATTTGAGCCGGAGGGGTGCATGAGCAAGACAGTCCTGGTGTTGGTGGAAACCGTCGATGATTACCTGCACCTGCTCGAACAGGCCGGCTACCGGCTGATCCGCGCACCTTCCGCGCCACTGCGTGCCGATGCCATCCAGCGCCATGGCACTGAAATCGATGCGGTGCTTACCCGCGGCCCGCTGGGCCTGACCGCTGCTGAAATCCAAGCGTTGCCCAGCTTGCAGATCATCTGCGTGATCGGCGCCGGTTACGAACACGTCGACCTGGCCGCCGCCGCTGCCCGTGGCATTACCGTCACCAATGGCGCGGGTGCCAATGCCGCCGCCGTGGCCGACCACACCTTGGCGATGCTGCTGGCGCTGCTGCGCGACATTCCCCGCGCCGATGCCGGTATCCGCCGAGGCGAGTGGAACCGGGTCATCAGCCCCTCGGTAAGTGGCAAGCGCCTCGGCATCCTCGGCCTGGGTGCGGTTGGGCTGGCTATCGCCAGGCGTGCCAGCCTCGGCTTCGACATGAACATCAGCTACCACAGCCGCACACCGCGCCAGGACGTGCCTTACACCTGGTACGACAGCCCGTTGCACCTGGCCGATGCCGTCGACATTCTGGTTGTGGCGACCCCGGGTGGCGCCAGTACGCACCATCTGGTCGATGCTCAGGTGCTCGAGGCTTTGGGCCCCGAGGGCTACCTGGTGAACATCGCCCGTGCCAGCGTGGTGGATACCAAGGCCCTGGTCGGCGCGCTGCAGCGCGGGCAACTTGCAGGTGCAGCACTTGATGTGTTCGATGACGAACCGGCCGTGCCCGATGCGCTGAAGGCCCTCGGCAATACGGTGCTCACCCCGCATGTAGCCGGTCAATCCCCTGAAGCGGCGCGCGACACGGTGGCCTTGGTCCTGCGCAATCTACAGGCCTTCTTTGCCGGCGAACCGGTACTCACACCAGTCCATCCGTAACGTTCGTTTTCGATTCCGCCCGGCGCTGCCCGGGCCACAAGGAGTGTTCGTATGCAACTCGAGATCTTTCAGGTCGATGCCTTTTCCGCCGAACCGTTCGGTGGCAACCCGGCAGCAGTTATTGCGCTTGAAAGTTGGCTGCCTGATGACGTGCTGCAACGTATCGCCGAAGAGAACAACCTCTCCGAAACCGCCTATTTCGTGCGCAATGGCGAAACCTTCGACCTGCGCTGGTTCACCCCGGCGGTTGAGGTCGACCTGTGCGGCCATGCCACCTTGGCGTCGGCCTATGTGCTGTTCGAGCAGTTAGGCGAGCAGGTAGAAGTACTGCGCTTCAACACCCGCAGCGGTGAATTGCGGGTTAGCCGAGGCGCTGACGGCTTGCTGGCCATGGACTTCCCGGCCAAGCAGCCAGTGGCCGTCGAGGCGCCCGCAGGTTTGCTGAAGGCGCTGGGGTTGAGCTGGGCGAGTGCGGTGTATCAGTCCGACGACTATGTAGTGATGATCGATGACGCGTCGCTTTTGGACCCGCTGCAGCCTGACTTCGTCGCCTTGTCGGCCTTCGATGTGCGTGGTATCGCCGTGACCGCTCCCGGGCGCGGATACGATTTCGTCACACGCTGGTTCGGCCCGCGAGTCGGTGTCAACGAAGACCCGGTCACAGGTTCTGCGCACACATCGCTTGCGCCGTTGTGGGCGCAGCGGTTGGGCAAGAGCATCCTGACCTGCGAGCAGGGCGGCGCGCGCAAGGGCCAGCTGCACTGTGAGGTGCCAGGCAATGGCCGAGTGATCATCAGCGGGCGGGCGGCGTTGTACCTGCGCGGTACTGCCTACATCTAGAAGTTTGTGTAGTCCACTGTAGGAGCGGCCTTGTGCCGCGATCAGGCCGCAACGCGGTCTCTCGAGTTACGCAATCATCATTAAACCAGGGGGCTGCTTTGCAGCCCATCGCGACACAAGGCCGCTCCTACCTGGCATCTATAATTGCTGGCCCAATCCTCGCAAATGGAGCACCCCATGGTCATGGAGAAACAAGGCGCTTGCCTGTGCGGCGCCACGAAGCTCACGGTCACCCTCGATAACACCCATGTCAGTGCCTGCCATTGCAGCATGTGCCGCAAGTGGACCGGTGGGCCGTTGCTGGTCGTGCACTGCAGCCAGCCGCCGGTCATCGAAGGGCGTTCGCCCGGCGTCTACGATTCATCCGACTGGGCCCAGCGCGGCTTTTGCGGGCGCTGCGGCACTCACCTGTATTACCGGCTCAAGGCCAACGATTTCTACGCAGTGCCAGTCGGCCTGCTGGACGGCGATGAGGCTTGGGATTTCGACCTGCAGATCTTCGTCGAGCAGAAACCTGCCTGGTACTGCTTTGCCAACCAGACTACCGAGCTGACGGGCCAGCAAGCGTTCGAGCAATTGGGTTAAGGGCACCTGCTTGCCAAACCCGTGCATTCCTGAGAAAAGAGCGGCCTTGAATTTCAGCGTTGGAGCATGGCCATGAGCAGCGAACTGCAAATCACCGACCTCGTCGAAGGCGACGGCAAGGCGGCCGTCAAAGGCGCCCTGATCACCACCCAGTACACCGGCTGGCTGGCCGATGGCAGCGAGTTCGACTCGTCCTGGTCGCGTGGCAAACCGTTCCAGTGCGTGATCGGCACGGGCCGCGTGATCAAGGGCTGGGACCAGGGCCTGATGGGCATGCGCGTGGGGGGCAAACGCAAGCTGCAAGTGCCTGCGCACCTGGGTTATGGAGAGCGCAGCGTAGGCGCGATCCCGCCAAATTCGGATCTGACGTTCGAGATCGAATTACTCGAAGTGTTGACGCGGGATGATTGAGGGCGGGGGACTGGTATCTAAGGGCAGGCATTAAACAATTCGGCAACACCTTTGCTTTAACATCAGCCCTGCCCAGGGAGGAACCAAACGCGTTGAGGGCACTCTGAACCCTACTCGTTGGCCAAGGATGGCATTCACTACAGGGTTGCCCTGCGGCTTGGGCCCCCGGGCAATGTGGCGAGTTGACCTGAAACTGCCTGCCACAAGAGTCATGCCTACATGAAGTTGCCACCGTTTCTTCGCCGTCGTCGCCTCCTGCTGCTGAGCCTCGCACTCGTCGCTGCGGCGGTGCCCTTGGCACTGGAAGTGGTCGAAAGCCGCGCGCAACCGGTCGACGGCACCCAGACCCTGGTGTTCCTGCGCCATGCCGAAAAACCCGGCGAAGGCTTGGGGCAGTTGAACTGTCAAGGCCTCAACCGTGCACTGGACCTGGCCACACTGCTGCCCGAGCGCTTCGGCAACGCCGATTTCGTCTTCGCAGCCAACCCGACACGAGAGGTCGAGGAAGGCAGCAGTGATCAGAGTTACAGCTACATCCGGCCACTGATGACCATCACCCCGAGTGCCATACGTCTGGGCCTGCCGGTGAATATCGATTACGGTGCGAACGACACCGATGAGCTCGCCGATGAATTGCTCAGCGGCAAGTACCGCAACGCCACCGTCTACACTGCCTGGTCCCATGGTTACCTGCCGGAGCTGATCAATACTGTCGCCGGCAAGGCGCTGGGTGAGGACCGGGTGATCACCGAAGACTGGCAGGGCGATGACTTCGACACCCTGTATGTTCTGACCTTGACCTGGCGCGACGGCAAGGCCAGCCTGCTCAGCCGCAACGTACGCCAGGGCCTGGATGGCGGTGCGCATAGCTGCCCGACCTGATCCGCTGTTACTGTCTTGGCAAGGAAGCTGAACCAGGGGTAATGCATGAAGCGGGACGTGACGGTCATTGGCGGTGGGGTGATCGGCCTGGCGACAGCCTATGCGCTGGTCCGTGAGGGCCTTTCGGTAGACCTCGTCGAGGCGCGTGACAGCCTGGCCTCTGCCACCAGTTTTGCCAACGGCGGGCAGCTGTCTTACCGCTACGTGGCGCCCTTGGCTGATGCCGGCGTGCCTTGGCAGGCGCTGGGCTGGATGCTGCAGGGCGATTCGCCGTTGCGTTTGCGGCTGCGCCTGGACCTGGCACAGTGGCGCTGGTTGATGGCGTTCATGCTGGCTTGCCGCAGCAACGTCAACCGCCGCAACGGTGCACAGCTGCTGGAGCTGGCCCTGCACAGTCAGGCCACCCTGGCGCGCTGGCGCGAGGACGATGGGCTGGCTGATTTTGCCTGGCGGCGCAACGGCAAAGTGGTTGCTTTTCGCAGTGAGTGGGCCTTCGCCCATGGGCGGGGCCACCTGCTCGACCCGGTCAATCAACAGGTACTCGATGGGGGCGAGCTGAGGGCGCTTGAGCCGGCATTGGCCGAGGCAGCGTTCATTGGCGGGGTACTGACGCCCGATGAGGAGGTTGCCGACTGCCACCGTTTCTGTGAACGCCTGGCCGAGCGCTTGCGTGCCTCCGGGCAGTGCCGTTTTCTGCTGGGCAGGACAGTGACGCGGTTGCACATGCATCAGGATCAGGTCGTGGCGCTGCAAGTGGGGGACGAGCAGGTCGATGTACAGCGCCTGGTGCTGTGCGCCGGTCATCGCAGTGCGGCGTTGGCGCTGCCGGGTTTGAAACTGCCGGTCTATCCGCTCAAAGGCTACAGCCTGACGGCGCCAATCGGCTCGACGCATCGTGCGCCTGAGGTCAGCATTACCGATTACGAGCGCAAGATCGTTTATGCGCGCCTTGACCGGCAACTGCGGGTGGCGGCGATGGTGGATATCGTCGGCTACGACGAATCGGTGGATGCGCGCCGGCTCCAAAGCATGCACCGGCTGGCGCTCGATACGTTGCCCAATGCGGCGGATTATACGCAGGCGGTGGAGTGGGCGGGTATGCGGCCGGCGACGCCTACAGGGGTGCCGATCATTGGCGGTACTGCTTACCGGAACCTATGGCTGAACCTGGGGCATGGGGCCTTGGGGTTCACCCTGGCCTGTGGCAGTGCGCAGCGCTTGGCCCGGATGATTGGGTGACTGGGCTGGCCCTATCGCCGGCAAGCCGGCTCCTACACAGTGGACTGCCCCAAGAAACTGGATTGGTGTCCAACTTCCTGGGGCAGTCCACAGGTGCAGCACCACCGAACCCTGTGGGAGCCGGCTTGCCGGCGATAGGGCCGGTGAAGACACCTGAGGCTTTACCGCCCGAACCGCATCGGCCAGCCCACCACTTTCTTCGCCCGCGGGGTGGCATAGGTGCGCACCTTGGACGTGCTCAGCCCCATCCGCACCAACGACTCGGCAATGGTCACCGCCGCGCTCACGCCATCGACCACCGGTACCCCGGTGCGCTGGCGAATCTGCTCGTCCAGCCCTGCCATGCCGCCACAGCCCAGGCAGATCACCTCGGCCTTGTCATCGCGCACCGCCCGTTCGGCCTGTTCGACGATGGCCTGGACTGCGCGCTGCGGGTCTGCCTCCAGTTCCAGCACCGCCAGGCCACTGGCGCGCACCGAGGCGCAGCGGTCGTACAGCCCGGAGAGCTTCAGGCGGTCTTCGATCAGTGGCACGGTACGGTCCAGGGTGGTAACCACTGAGTAGGCGTGGCCCAGGTACATCGCAGTGCTGGCGGCGGCGTCGGTGATGTCCACCACCGGTACGTTCAGCAGTTCCTGCAGACCTTCGCGGCCATGTTCGCCGTAACCTGCCTGGATCACGGCATCGTACGGGCCCTCGTAGGCCAGCACGCGGTCCATCACGGCGATGGCGGCCAGGTAGCTCTCGAAATTGCCCTCCACCGACTCGGCACCGAACCATGGAGTGAGGCCGATGATCTGCGTGCCGGGCGAGGCCACGCTGCGGGCCTGCTCGGCGATGGCCTCGGTGATGGCTTCGGTGGTGTTGACGTTGGCGATCAGAATACGCATGAACACTGCTCCTTGATCAGTGGCTGCTATGGTCGACGGCGATGCATTCGCCGCTGACATCAGCGTATTGGCGGTTGCGCGGGGCGATCAGCAGGTACAGCGCGGCGGCGATACCGGCACCGATCAGCCAGGAAAACGGCGCGATGGCATGGAAGTTGGGCACCAGCGCCAGGACGATGGCCAGCAGCGCGGCCGGCAGGAACGCGGCGACCGCACGCAGGTTGATGCCCTTGCTGTAGTGGTAGGCCCCGGCCGGGTGTTCGCTGTACAGCTCCGGCACGTTGATGCAGCCTTTGCGCAGCAGCCAGTAGTCGGCCATGATCACCCCGTACAGTGGGCCCAGCAGGGCGCCCAGGCCGGACAGGAAGTAGACGATCACCAGCGGGCTGTTGTAGAGGTTCCATGGCAGGATCAACACGGCCAGGGTGGCGCTGATCAACCCCGCGCGGCGAAAGTTCAGGTGCCGCGGCGCCAGGTTGCTCAGCACGAAGGCCGGGGCGACGAAGTTGGCCATGATGTTCACCGCCACGGTGACGATCAGGAAGGCCAGGCAACCGAGGACCAGGAAGGCAGTGTTGGGGATGCTGGCAACGATCTGGGTCGGGCTGTCGATTATCTGGCCGTTGATCTGGAACTGTGCGCCGCACAGCACCACGGTGATCATTGCGAAGACCAGGATGTTCACCGGCAGGCCCCAGAAGTTGCCTACGCGGATGGTCTTGCGGCACGGCGAGGAGCGGGCGAAGTCGCAGAAGTTGAGCACCAGTGTGCCGTAGATCGCCAACCACAGCGCGCCGCCGGCGAAGATGTTGCGCCACATCTCGTAACCGGTCAGCGGCTCGGCCACCGACCAGGCGATGCGCGCATCGGCCTTGAAGTACATGAACACCGCCAGGCTGGCCACGGTCAGCAAGATCACCGGGCCGGCGAATGCCTCGTAGCGGCGCACCATCTCCATGCCGTACGCCAGGATCACCAACTGCACCAGCCAGATCGCCACGAAGCACACCCAGCCCAGGCTCGACAGGCCGAGGATGCTGTCTTGGTCATGGCTGGCGAGTTGCGGCCACACGGCGGTGAGCAGCACCCTCAGCACCACAGACGCCAGATAGGTCTGGATGCCGAACCAGGCGATGGCAATCACTGCACGGATCAGCGCAGGGATCTGCGCGCCATGGATGCCGAAGGCGATGCGGCTGATCACCGGGAACGGCACGCCGGTCTTCTGCCCCATGTAGCCGGACAGGTTCATGAAGAAGTACACCAGCGCGGCGCCGATCGCCAATGACAAGAGTATCTGCCAGCCGCCCAGGCCCAGGGCGAACAAGCCCATGGCGAAGGAGTAGTTGGCAATGTTGTGCACATCGTTGGTCCACAGCGCGAAGATGCTGTAGCGCCCCCAGCGGCGGCCCTCTATGCGCGTCGGGGCAAGGTCGCGGTTATGCAGGCGCGGGCTCAGTTCAAGTTGTGGCGCATGGCCGGCCAGCGAGGAAGAGGGGTTGGTGCTGGCGACGGATAGTTCAGGGGCAAGGTCGAGGCTGGTACTCATTCCGGCAGGCTCCTGATGCACATGGACTGCGATGAGCGGGCATGCGCACGGGCTCGCCATCTCGTCAGTGCAGCGTTGGCATCACTGGGTTCTGGGCGCGGCGGCCGGGTAGGGGCGGCGTCGCGGGTTCTTGTGTATTTATGTTTTGTTTAACTTGTATACAAAACACGAACACACAAAAGCGAGTTCCATGCCAGGCGAAAACCGTACATGAAGTTGCCACTGTTTTGAAACTACCTATGTGACAGCTAACTAGATGAATTGAAGGAAATATAAGTTGACCAATTGAACAGATTTAATTTTTTATTCAGATAATTAGTTGATCATTTGGTCAGATTTAGTTGTGAAAAGCATGTAACGTATTGGGGCATTGCTAGCACTTATGCACACAAAAATGGCACCTAAGGTGACATTCGTGTGTACAGAGGCGGGTCAGGTTTTCCAGCCGCCTTAGTCCATAGGCGGCAAGCGCCGCTTTACCGGGCTCTTCTTGATGATCGCCGTGTTGGTGTCAGCTAGCACATTGATACGGTCAAGCAGGGCGTCGAGCTGCTCCATCGACCGCACATGCAGTCGAGCAATAAAGCAATCCTCGCCCGTTACCTTGTCGCACTCGGTGAACTCTGGAATCGCGACAATCTGCCGTTCTACCTCCTGCAACTGCCCCGGTAGCGGACGAATGCGCACGATGGCTTGCAATTGGTAACCAAAGCTGCGCGCATCTACATCCACGGTGTAACCCCGCAGCACGCCGCGCTCTTCCAGACGGCGCAGGCGCTCGCTGACGCTGGGGGCGGAAAGCCCAGTGATCTGCGCCAGCGCTTTCAGTGAGCGGCGGGAATCCTCCATCAGGGCGTTGATCAGGAGCTGGTCGATGGCATCGGTCATATGCGCCTCATAAGGGTAATCAGGGTTTTTGCCTTGATAGTAAAGGCTGATTTGCCATATTGCCTTAGTTATCAGCTGGATGGTCAACCATCAGCCTCTGCATACTGTCGTCATCGTCAAGGGAGGTGTTAGATGGACAGTTCGTTGCGCCGTGGCTCGCTGGAAATGGTCGCTGCCATGCTGATTTCCGGAACCATCGGCTGGTTCGTGCTGGTGTCCGGGCAGTCGGTGCTGGACGTGGTGTTCTGGCGTTGCGTGTTCGGTACTGGCACGTTGTTGGTGATCTGCGCGGCGTTCGGGTTCCTCAAGCCCGGTGTGATCACCCGCACGGCCTTCCTCTTGGCAATTGCCAGCGGCGTGGCCATCGTCGGCAACTGGGTGTTGCTGTTCGCTTCCTATTCGCGGGCGTCGATTGCCATCGGCACAGCGGTGTACAACGTCCAGCCGTTCCTGCTGGTGGGGCTAGCGGCAGTGTTTCTGGGCGAGAAGATCACTGTGGCCAAGGTCACCTGGCTGAGCGTGGCGTTCCTTGGCATGCTGGCCATCGTCAGCGCCCATGGCACAGGGCAGGGCAGCGGTGAAGAGTACCTGATGGGCATTGCGCTGGCGCTGGGGGCGGCGTTTCTGTATGCCACTGCCGCGTTGATCATCAAGCGCCTGAACGGCACGCCGCCGCACCTCATTGCCTTGATCCAGGTAGCGACCGGCGTAATGCTGCTGGCGCCGTGGGTCAAGCTGGGTGGGTTGCCTGGCGAGCCTTCGGCGTTGGCCAGCCTGGTGACCTTGGGCATGGTGCACACGGGGCTGATGTACGTGCTGCTGTACAGCGCCATCCAGCGCCTGCCCACGGCATTGACCGGTGCCCTTTCATTCATCTACCCGATTGCCGCGATCCTGGTCGACTGGGTGGCCTTCGGGCACCGCCTGGCGCCGCTGCAATGGCTCGGTGTCGCGCTGATCTTGCTGGCGGCGGCGGGCATGCAGCAAGGGTGGTGGTTCCGTTCGGCGCCGATCATTGCCAAAGGCTAGTGAGGACGCTGTATGACCTATCGTCGGCAAGCCGGTTGCCACAGATGAAGTGCAGCCTTCAGGAACGGCGCGGTAGTGGGCGCCGGCTTGCCGGCGATAGGGCGCGCAGCGGCCTCGCGGGGTAGAATGCTCTCTTTTATCTGCTTGCGACCCGCCATGACTTCGCCGATCCACACCCTCGAACAGCATCTGCTCACCGCCCTCGACCCCGCCCCGCAGGAAACTCGCCGCCTGTTCCATGGCCGCGGCCGTTGCTGGCCGGGGCTGGAGCAGGTCACCGTCGACTGGCTGCAGGGCGTGCTGTCGGTAGCGTTGTTCCGTGAGCCACCCGAAGGCCAGCTGGCAGAACTAGAGGCCATGCTGCGTCACTTCGCCGAGCGTCCACAGTGGGCCGGCCAAGCGATCCTCATCCAGCATCGTTATCTGCCGGACAGCCCGGGGCAGTGGCTGTGGGGCGAGCCGTGCCAGCAGCGCGAAGTGATCGAAGATGGCCTGACCTACCTGCTGGACCTTGGCGTGCGGCAGAACAACGGCCTGTTTCTCGACATGCGCTACGGCCGACGCTGGGTGCGTGAGCAGGCGGCGGGCAAGCGCGTGCTGAACCTGTTCGCCTACACCTGCGGCTTTTCGGTCGCGGCCATCGCCGGCGGCGCTGAGCAGGTGGTCAACCTGGACATGGCCAAGTCGGCGCTTTCACGTGGCCGAGACAACCACCGGCTCAATGGCCACGACGCGTCGCGAGTGGCGTACCTGGGGCATGAGCTGTTCAAGTCGTGGGGCAAGGTGCGCAAGTACGGACCCTACGATTTGATCATCATCGACCCGCCCACCTTCCAGAAAGGCAGTTTCGTGCTGACCCAGGATTACGCGAAGATCTTGCGGCGCTTGCCAGAGTTGCTGACCGAGGGTGGGACTGTGCTGGCGTGCGTGAATGATCCGGCGATCGGGCCGGAGTTTCTGATCGAGGGCATGGCTGAGCAGGCCCCGGCGTTGGCTTTTTTCGAGCGCTTGGACAACCCGCCGGAGTTTCCGGATGCCGATCCGGCGGGGGGGTTGAAGGCCTTGGTATTTCGCGGTAAGTCACCGGCCTGATGCTCTGGGACAGATTCACTGAGCGTCATGATGGCGCCCAGTGAGGGCAGAGCTCAATTACTGGCCGGTATAGATCTGGTCAAACACCCCACCATCGTTGAAGTGGGTCTTCTGCACGGTGCGCCAGTCACCGAAGGTTTTCTCCACCGACAGGAAGTCGACCTTCGGGAAGCGGTCGGTGTACTTGGCCAGTACGGTTGCATCACGTGGACGCAGGTAGTTCTGTGCCGCGATTTCCTGGGCTGCCGGCGACCATAGGTACTTGAGGTACTCCTCGGCCACGGCCTGGGTGCCCTTCTTCGCTACCACTTTGTCGACCACACTCACCGGTGGTTCGGCCTCGGCCGACACGCTCGGGTAGACCACTTCGAACTGGTCGCGGCCGAATTCGCGGGCGATCATTTCGGCTTCGTTCTCGAAGGTCACCAGCACATCGCCGATCTGGTTGGTCATGAAAGTCGTAGTCGCGGCACGGCCACCAGTATCGAGTACCGGTGCCTGCTTGAACAGCTTGCCGACGAAGTCCTTGGCCTTGTTTTCGTCACCACCTTGCTTGAGCACATAGCCCCAGGCCGACAGGTAGGTGTAGCGGCCGTTACCCGAGGTCTTCGGGTTGGGCACGATTACCTGCACGCCGTCCTTGAGCAGGTCGGGCCAGTCTTTCAGTGCCTTGGGGTTGCCCTTGCGCACGATGAACACAGTGGCTGAGGTGAACGGGGCGCTGTTGTTGGGCAGGCGTGTAACCCAATTGTCCGGCACCAGCTTGCCGATATCGGCCAGCGCATTGATGTCGGTGGCCATGTTCATGGTGATGACGTCGGCCGGCAGGCCGTCGATCACTGCACGCGCCTGCTTGCTCGAGCCACCGAAGGACATCTGCACATGGACCTTCTCGTTGTGCTCGGCTTCCCAGTGCTTCTGGAAGGCCGGGTTGTAGTCTTTGTAGAAGTCACGCATCACGTCGTAGGACACATTCAACAGGGTCGGGGCGGCGTGGGCCAAGTTGCCCAGCGCCAGGCCAGCAGCCAGCAGCGAGGCGGTGAATAGCTTTTTCACGAAGCATTCCTTGTTATGGTTCAGAGGGTTGGCAGTGTGCCAGTGACTATAGCCGTTCGCTTCGCGGCGATTAAAGACCGAATGGCTCTTTGCTTATGCGCGCGCCCAGGCGGGTGTTAGGTATCTAACCACTTTCAGCCATGGGCCATACCTAAGCTCGCGCCTCCCGAAGGAGGAGCGAGCCATGACTTACCAAACCGACCAGCAGCCCGATGGAATTGCCCTGGAACAGGCCTTCCAGGATCAATTGATTGCCGCACGCCTGCCACAGTGGCTGCGAGCAGCCCGCGCCGAACATTTGCCGGGCCTGAGTGAAGCGTTGCGCCAGAGCCTGGCCTTGCGTCAGCAACTCAGTGCAGTGCTTGCACGCCTGGAAGGTATCGACAGCTTCGCGAAAAGCCGTCTGGAGCAGGCCTTGGAAGGGCCCGATGGCGAGCCTTTCAACGTGCATCTCTGGTCCTTCATTGCCGGCCACCGTGAACCGGTGATCAACGCACAGCCTGTGGGCGTGCACCTTACCGAACTGGTGTATGACGACATGCCACTGCTGGAAGCCGCGCTGCGCAATTTCACTAAAGATCAAGCCGAGGAGGGCGGCCAGCCGCGGGGTAACCGGCTGACCAGTGCGCGTAAAGGCGCTGCCAAACCACCGTCGGCCGTGGCGTTTGCCAGGCTGTGTCGCAGCCTTGACCTGGGCGGTCAATATCAGGCTCACCTCAACAGCGTGCTGCTGGCGCCGACGGCCCAGGGCGCAAGCGTCGCGATGCTGTTGGGTGACGCCCAACGCCAGAAAATGCTGGTGGAGGCCTACAAGGCCAGGCATAGGGGTGTACTCGACGACGACGAACTGCAGATGATTGTGGGGTTATGCCGCGACGGCACGCCGCCGCGCCTGCAAGGCGATCCGGTGATGGCCAGGCAACTGAGCCTGGTGGGCTGTACCCTGGAGCAGATAGTGCTGCTGGACGTCATCGATGAGGGTTGGGTTCGCAACACCACCCGGCGTTTGCTGGCGTACGTGCCGGATGATCCCCATGGGCCGTGGTGTGTGTCCAGCAGCCTGCGGCATCTGGCCAATGACCTGGGGCGGCGGCTACGTACGCGTGACTATCAGCGGTTCTTCAGCCGCTTCGTGCGGCGTCGGGACAGCCAGGCATTTTTCTCTGTGATCATCCCGGCTTACGCTGATCTGGCGGATTGGGCCAACTACGACCTCGATGAGCACATGCAGGCCCTGCGCCTGCCATTGTTCGAAACCCTGGGCACGGCGCGTATCGCGCAGATCAAGGATGACGCGGCGATGATCGCCGCCCCAGTCGCCAGCATCGACCGGGCCGTGCAGCAGGCGCACGACCAACGCCTGGCCGCAGAGGGCTGGGCGCTGCTGAACCTGGCTGGCCTGTTCATTCCGGTGATCGGCACAGGTTTGCTGGCATTCACTGCATGGGGCTTGCTCAAGGAGGTGTTCCATGGCGTCGAGGCCTGGCATGAAGGCGACACCAGCGCGGCGCTCAATCACTTGACCCATGTCGCTACCGACCTTGCCGTGATGGGCGCCACTGCTGTCGGTGTGGGGGTGGCACTGCGTACCTGGCGGCGGTCGCAGAGGGTGGACAGCTTGCTGCCTGAGCAACTGGAAGACGGTAGTACCCGGCTGTGCCGTCCGGCATTGGCCGATTACCGCAGCGTGCCACCCCTGCAGGCGCAAGTGGATGAAGAGGGCGTGCATCGGCTCGATGGCCGCGCCTGGGTCGAGATGGATGGCCACTGCTACCCCGTGGTGCAGCATGGCGCACAGGGTGAGTGGCAACTACGCCCGCGTGACGGGTATGGCCCGCAGCTGCGCCACAACGGTGCGGGGGCGTGGCGCCTGTGGTTCGAGCAGCCGGCGCAGTGGGACGACCGCTATGGTTTGTTTCGCCGGCTTGGTGGACGCCTGCATGAGTTGGATGATGAACGGATCGAGCAGATTCTGATGATCCACGACCTGCACGCCGATCACCTGCGCGCCCTGCATGTCGAGGGCCAGGCCCCCGACGCTGTGCTGCTCGACAGCGCCGAACGCTTTTTGCTGGACCGGCGTATCAGCGTACTGATCGAGCGTCTGCGCGCCGGGCAGCCGTTGGGCGACGCTGCACTCTTGCAGCTAGCACGCGCATTGCCTGGTGGCCAGGGGCTGGGCGATCAGGCGTTGGCCGAGCTGGCCGCCGCTCGCCGTCGGTTGCTCTTCCAGCAGGCCTACGCCGCTACCCAGCCTCCATCGAGTGCAGAAACCGCAGTACTGCGTCGAGTCTTTCCAAGCCTGCACGAATCTGCGGCACGCGCTTTGTGGCGCACTGCTCACTTGGCAGACCGCGAGCGACTGGTCGACAGCGGGCGCGTGGCGTTGAGGCTTGCTGAGGCGGCGCGAGTGCATGTCCGGCGGATTCGTCAGGTCAGGGTGTTCGAAGCGTTCTACCTGGAGGTGGAGCAGCAGCTGGACCTTGCCCGGGTGGCGCTTGCCATGCTCAGGCACTTGCCAGCGGGTGGTGGCGTGCGCTGGGCCTTGTTCGATGGCGATGCCGGTGCCCCCTTGCTGGTCACCGGGGAAGGCGGCCCTGAATGTGCGATCCGCCATGAAGATGGCCAGTTTCGCCGCCTGGATGGCGCAGGCCAGCCGCTGGGCCAGGCTGGCGAGCTGTTCGAGGTCATGGCCTCTGCCTATGACGACCACCTGCGCGATACGTTGGGGGTCGGCGAGCCATTCGCCCACAACTTGCGCGTACTGCTCAGCCGCCAGGCCGTAGCGCATCGCGCCGAGGTCACTCAGCTGTTGGGTGAACAACCCTCGCGCGGCTGGTTTCGCCTGCCGCAGCGCCAGCTCGATGGTCGTCTGGGCTACCCGTTGAGCGGGCGGCGTGGAAGGCCTCCACAAGGGTTGTTTGCCTCAGTCCGCAATTTGTATCCAGGCTTCTCCGACGAGCAGATACTGGCCTGGATTGAAGGCCTGCGCACCTCAGGCAGCGATGTCCATGGGGAAATCACCCGCCTGGGCAACGAGCTTGCGGCGTTGCGCGAACGGCTGCAGCAGTGGGAGCGTCAGGCAACATCAAGGGGCCTGCGAGAAGAGCGCCGTTATTTCCGGCGTTGCCTGATCGACTGCTGGCAGCGGCGTATCACTGCGGGGGTGAACGATATCCAGGCGCCGCAGAGTTTCCGCTTTGCCATGTTCGCTGCCATGCCCGGCCAGTTACCTGAGCTGCCCACCCAAGTCAGGTTTTCCCATATTTTTGAACTGGCGTTGCTGGGGATGCAGCTAGAGGATATTCCTGTGGCATTCCTGGGCGCTTTTCCAGAGCTTCGCATCCTTGAGCTCAGTGGCAATCGCCTGAGCCGAGTGCCGGCGGCGATCGCGCAGATGCCCAGCCTGAACGAGCTGGACCTGTTCAACAACCGCATCGTGCTCGACCCGGAACAGGCGGGCATCCTGGCCCATTGCGAGTCCCTGGAGTACCTCAACCTGTCGTTCAACCCATTGGGTCGCGGTTTTTCTCTGCGCGCGCTGCCTCGGCTGCGACGGCTGTATTTGCGCAATACCGGCCAGACGGAGTTGCCGCCCGGGGTACTGCGTTGCCCCGACCTGCTGCAAGCCGACTTGCGCGACAACCGTATCGCCACATTGCCTGCAAGCTACTATCGGGCACCGGTATGGAGCCGGCGCATGCTCATGCTCTGGGGCAACCCGTTGAACGATCACGACCTTGAGGGCCTGCAGGCGTCGATGCCACACCTGGAAATGGAAGCGCAACCGGGGACCACTCTCTTGCGTCAGCGTTGGCTGGACAGCGCCAACGTGCTGGCACGTGACGAATTGTCGGCGTGCTGGGAGGCGCTGGAGATGGAGCCCGGTGGCGACGACTTCTTCCGGTTGCTGGGCCGCTTGCTGGACACCGCAGAGTTCAGGCAGAACGGCGAAGCACTGGCGGAGCGGGTGTTCATCATGCTGCAGGCCATGCAGGAGCACGCCAGCCTGCGAGAGATGTTGTTCCATCAGATCAACCAGCAACTCACTTGCCAGGACAGCGTGGCGTTGTGTTTCAGCAACCTGGAACTGAGCATGCTGGTCTGGCGTGCGCGTATCGAGGCCGGGAGTGGCGATCAGCAGGGTGCCTTGCTCCACCTGGGCCGACAACTCTGGCGGTTGGATGAGGTCGATCGCATCGTTGTGGAAGACATTCAAGCTCGCCGAGCCGCAGGCGCCGATCCGGATGAGATCGAAGTTGGCCTGGCCTATCGCGTGGCATTGCGTGACGCACTCGATCTGCCCGCCCAACCTGGCAGTATGCTGTTTACCGCAGTGGCCGGAGTGGGGCCTGAACGCGTTGAGGCGGCGCGAGCGCGGGTGCAGGCAAACGAGACAGATGAGCAGATTGCCGTTTCGCTGGCTCAGCGCGAATTCTGGCAGGAGCATCTGCAACGCACGCAGGCAGCACGCCTGGAGGCGGCCGATGCGCCATTCCACGCGCGCATGCAAGCATTGCTGGAGAGCGCCGAATCGGTACCCGAGGCCGAATACCTGGCCAGGGTCGGGGTAGTCCACGCCGAGCGCCAGGCAGCGCGCAGCGATGTGCTGGTGGCGCTGACACGCGAGGCGCTGGCGCAGGATCAGTCGCGCTTGCCGAACAGTGCCTGACCACAGCGCGAGCAGAATGCCGCGTCGTGGCCATGCGTGCCCTTGTGGCAGTTTGGGCAGTCATGCCGCAACTGTTCGCCACGCATGGCATTGGCCAGCTCGGCAGTGAAGATCCCGGTGGGCACGGCAATGATCGAGTAACCAGTGATCATCACCAGCGAAGACAGCACCTGCCCCAGCGGTGTTTTCGGCACAATATCGCCAAAGCCCACGGTCGTGAGCGTGACAATGGCCCAGTAGATGCCTTTGGGGATGCTGGTAAAACCGTGCTCCGGCCCCTCGATCACATACATCAAGGTGCCGAACACAGTGACCAGTGTCGACACGCTGAGCAGAAACACGATGATCTTCTGCTTGCTGCCGCGCAGTGCCGCCATCAGGTAATTGGCTTGGTTCAGGTACTGGCCGAGCTTGAGCACCCGGAAAATCCGCAGCATGCGGATTACCCGGATGATCAGCAGGTACTGCGCGTCGCTGTAGTACAGGGCGATGATCCCCGGCACGATCGCCAGCAGGTCGACCAGGCCGTAGAAGCTGAAGGCGTAGCGCATGGGCTTGGGCGAGCAGTAAAGGCGCGTGATGTACTCGGCGAGAAAGATCGCGGTGAAGCCCCACTCGATACCCGCCAACAGGCCTGCGTAGTTCTGGTGAATCTCGTCGATGCTGTCGAGGATCACCGTGACCAGGCTGGCCAGGATGATCAGCAGGAGGGTCTTGTCGAAGCGCCGGCCGGCGACGGTGTCGGTCTGGAAGACGATGACATAGAGCCGTTCGCGCAGGGATTGGGAGCTGGACATGCGAGGCCTCTTGCGATGGTGTGAGCATCAAGCCTAGAGGGTCTGCGTAAGTACATGCAATCTGAAGAAGAACTGAGCCAGCCTGGTAGAACTGCCAGGTGCGATTTTCGGGAGCGCGATGCAACATCAAGCACTCGTGCTGCTCAGCTTGGAGGTAGGGATGGACGTTGGAGTGAGTCGGGTTCGAAGGTTACCCGAAACTTTTGCATTTTCGGTCTATGGCTCATTGCATAGCGGAGCAAGGAGCAACCGATTGGGTTACAACGGCCAGCTACTTGATGGCGTAGTGCAAGGATATTTCCTGGGGAATGGGCGGCGGCTGTACGGCCCGGTTCTGATGCGTTTTTGCCCAGATGCATCAGCCAGCAGGTTGCGACAAAGGGGGAGGTCAAGCCGGGTACAGGCAGCAGCTTGAACACCGGTTGGAGCAGCAGGGCCAAGGCGATTGCCAACAACGTGACCCAAGGCTTTTCACCCTGTCGGCTGAACGCTAGGGCTGCCAGTGCGGCATTGAAGCCGAACAAGCCCAGCCATGCAGCATGCGCCTGGTCAACGAGCAGCGCCACACCGCCGCCAATGGCTGAACCGAGCACAGCCCACATCGCTGCATAGGGGTTGGCAATGAACATCCCGACAATGATCAGCAACCCGGCCAAGGGCTGGTAGTGACCGGCCCTGCAACAGGCTGAACTGGCAAAAGTGCTAGTTTCAGGCATGTGAGTGTTGGTCGCAGAATGGCGTCAGGCATGGGCGAGTGTGTGAGACGGTAATGAAAAGAGTAAATGAGCTACGGGACTTGGCATGGCGGGCGCTGTCATACACTGCTTATGGCTATTCGCAAAAAGGGCCGGGCGCTGCGTTGGGGTTCAACGGCGAGTTGAAGGACGAGGTACTGCAGGGCTATGCACTGGGCAATGGGCATCGGTTCTATTGCCCTGCACTTATGCGTTTTTTCAGCCCGGATGTGTTGAGCCCGTTCGGTAAGGGTGGGGTTAACACTTATTCCTATTGCCAAGGTGATCCGGTCAATCGTTCAGACCCGACTGGTGGAGCAGGCATTTTGAAACGCTGGCCGGGGCGGGTAAGGCAAGTGGCCGTGTTCACCCCTGTACAACCGATCAATGATCGAGTTTCCCCGGAGCTTAAAAAAGGTCCCGGCAAGTATCAGCTTGCGAGCACTGTTTCGAAGAAATTCGTGGAAATTAGCGATTCTGGCATTACCGGAGGCTTCAGTGCTGGGCCTGTGAAGGGGCGTCCAATAGGGAAATCGGTAGGTGTACAGTCACAAGGGCCAACTATCGATGAGCTTGGAGAGTATTGGAAAGACCATTGGCACAGGGAACACAGGCCGGGCACACAGCCAATGAGTCTGAGCCAGATGACTCCCAACCATCAGCGGGCCCAGAGCACTCAGATCGGCGATATCGAACGCTCCAGGGCGTTTATCAGGGCGCAGGTGCTGGCATCCCTTGGTCATTGGTGAGTGGCACGAAGGGGCTGACAGAGTTCTGCACATGCGGTGTTCTGGCTTTCAGTTATGTAGACGCCAGATATTGCGCCGCAATAGAAACTGCCAGAAGTGGTTGCCCGAATGCGTCAGCCAGCAGGCCAGTACGAACGGCGCTGTCAACCCGGCAATAGGCATCATGTTGAACAGCGGTTGTAACAACAAAGCCAGGGCGATGGCCAGCAGTGTCACCCAAGGTTTTTCACCTTGCCTGCTGAAGGCCAGTGCCGCCAGCGCGGCGTTGAAGCCATACAGGCCGAGCCATGCGGCCTGTGCCTGGTCGGCGAGCAGCGCCACACCGCCGCCGATGGCCGAGCCGATCACCGCCCACATTGCCGCATAAGGGTTGGCGATGAACATGCCGACGATGATCAGCAACCCGGCCAGGGGCTGGTCGAGCAGGAAGATCTGGCCTACGCCACGCGCCAGGGCATACAGCGGGTCGGCTTCGACGAAGCCGCTGGGCGAGGGGCTGGCGAAGAGCAGCACGGCCCAGCCCAGCAGCACAAACGGTGCGGTATAGGCGATCAGCAGCTTGCCGCCGCGCTTGCGCCACTGGTGGGTAATGATGCTGGACAGCCCGCCGGCAGCGATGATCAGCGGTGGCAATATGGCCGACCAGGGCAGCACGGCGCTGATCAGGATGCCGATCAACACGCCGTTGTAGCTGTACAGCCCGGCCTGACGGTCGGCGCGGTCGTAGCCGCGGGCCTGGGCGGTGAGCAGGCCGGCCAGGGCGCCGAGCAGGGCGCCGCCGACCAGGTTGGGCGCGGTCAGCAGAATGGCCAGCAGGCAGCACAGACCGCACAGGGGATTGCGCAGCAGCAGCACCTGGCTGAAGCCGTTGAGTAGCGCCGTGGCCCAGTCGGGGCACGGGTTGACGAAATTTTTGGTGTACATGGGCAGTCGGTAAGGTTGAGGGAGGAGCGGTGGGCCTCTTTGGGCCTCGGTTTTCCGCGTGTCTGTCGTTGTAGTGCCAGGGGAGGGCTTTGCCCTCCTTTCGCGACGCAAGGCCGCTCCTACAGGGTTTCGCGTTCGCCGGTAGGAGCGGCCTTGTGTCGCGAAAGGGGCGCAAAGCGCCCCCGGCAATCTCAGACCAAGGTCTCGATCCGCAGGCTGTTGGTCGAGCCCGGCTTGCCGAACGGCACACCGGCAGTGATCAGCAACGTATCACCACGGCTGGCCATGCCTTGCGCCTGGGCAATTTCCAGTGCGGTGGAGACCACCTCATCTACCTGGCGCAAACGGTCATTGACCACCGAGTGCACGCCCCAGGTCACGCTCAGGCGGCGGGCAGTGACCAGGTTCGGCGTCAGGTTGAGGATCGGCGCCCGTGGCCGCTCGCGTGCGGCGCGCAGGGTCGAGGCGCCCGACTCGCTGTAGTTGACCAGCACCGCCACCGGCAGGATGCCGCTGATGCGGCGGATCGCGCAGCTGATGGCGTCCGACACCGTAGCTTCAGCCTTGGGCCGGCCAACGTCGAGCTGGGCCTGGTAGTCAGGGCCGTTCTCCACCTGGCGGATGATCTTGCTCATCATCTGCACCGCTTCCAGTGGGTAATCACCCGAGGCGGTCTCGGCCGACAGCATCACCGCATCGGCACCTTCGGCCACGGCATTGGCCACGTCAGTGACTTCGGCGCGGGTCGGGGCTGGCGAGAAACGCATGGATTCGAGCATCTGCGTGGCCACCACCACCGGTTTACCCAGCTGACGGCAGGTGCCGATGATGCGTTTCTGGATTTGCGGCACGCTTTCGGCTGGCACTTCCACGCCAAGGTCACCGCGGGCCACCATGATCGCGTCTGCCAGTTCGGCGATGGCTTGCAGCTGTTCGACTGCCGATGGCTTCTCGATCTTGGCCATCAAGTAGGCGCGATCGCCAATCAGCTGGCGTGCTTCGACGATGTCCTCAGGGCGCTGCACGAACGACAGGGCCACCCAGTCCACGCCCAGTTCCAGGCCAAAGGCCAGGTCGCGGCGGTCCTTTTCAGTAAGCGGGGAGAGGTCGAGTACTGCCTGCGGTACGTTGACGCCCTTGCGATCGGACAGCTCGCCACCGTTCAGCACTTCAGTGTCGATGGCGTCGTTGTGCTTGGCGGTTACGCGCAGCCGCAGCTTGCCGTCGTCCAGCAACAGGTCCATGCCGGGCTCAAGGGCTGCGATGATTTCAGGGTGTGGCAGGTTGACCCGGCGGCTGTCGCCCGGGGTCTTGTCCAGGTCCAGGCGCAGGGCCTGGCCGCGTTGCAGCTGCACCTTGCCTTCCGCGAAGCGGCCCACGCGCAGCTTGGGCCCTTGCAAGTCCATGAGAATGCCCAGCGGGTAGTTCAGTTGCTGCTCGACCTCGCGGATCCACTGGTAGCGCAGGGCGTGGTCGGCGTGCTCGCCGTGGCTGAAGTTGAGGCGGAAGATGTTCACTCCGGCTTCTACCAGCTGGCGGATATCGTCGATGCCATTGATCGCAGGGCCGAGGGTGGCGAGGATTTTGACTTTTTTATCAGGCGTCATGATTGTGCAGTCTCAAGGATCAGGATGGCGCGGAAGTCGTTGACGTTGGTGCGGGTCGGTTCAGTGACGATCAGCGCATCGAGTGCGGCGAAATAGCCGTAGCCGTTGTTGTTGTCCAGCTCGTCACTGGCCGACAGGCCCAGTGCCTCGGCGCGGGCAAAGCTGTCTGGCGTCATGTAGGCGCCGGCGTTTTCTTCCGAGCCATCGATGCCATCGGTATCACCAGCCAGGGCGTACACGCCCGGCAGGCCCTTGAGGCTTTCGGTGAGGCTGAGCAAAAACTCCGCATTGCGCCCGCCACGGCCATTGCCGCGTACGGTGACAGTGGTTTCGCCGCCAGAAAGGATCACGCAAGGCGCCTTCAGCGGCTGCCCGTGCTGGACGATCTGCCGGGTGATACCGGCATGCACCTTGGCCACTTCGCGCGATTCACCCTCTAGGTCGCCGAGGATCAGCGGGCTGAAGCCGGCCTGGCGGGCTTGCACTGCAGCGGCTTCAAGCGATTGCTGGGGCTTGGCTATCAGCTGGAAGTGGCTGCGGGCCAGGGCCGGGTCATCGGCCTTGACGGTTTCTGAGGCGGGGTTGTTGAGCCAGTCGATGACGGCCTTGGGCGCTTCGATGTTGTAGCGCTTGAGGATCGCCAGGGCATCGGCCGAGGTGCTCGGGTCGGCCACGGTGGGGCCGGAGGCGATGACCGTAGCCAGATCGCCGGGCACATCGGAAATGGCATAGGTGTAGACAGTGGCGGGCCAGCAGGCTTTGGCCAGGCGGCCGCCCTTGATCGCCGAGAGGTGCTTGCGCACACAGTTCATCTCGCCGATGGTAGCGCCGGACTTGAGCAGTGCCTTGTTGATCTGTTGCTTGTCGGCCAGGGTCAGGCCTTCGGCTGGCAGCGCCAGCAGGGCCGAACCACCACCGGAGAGCAGGAAGATGACGCGGTCGTCTTCGTTCAGGTTGCTGACCAGTTCCAGCACACGTTTGGCCACGGCCAGACCAGCGGCGTCGGGGACCGGGTGGGCGGCTTCGACCACTTCGATCTTCTGGCAGTTGGCGCCATGACCGTAACGTGTGACCACCAGCCCGGACACTTCACCCTGCCAGCTCTTCTCGACCACTTCGGCCATGGCCGCTGCGGCTTTGCCGGCGCCGATGACGATGACCCGGCCGCTACGGTCGGCGGGCAGGTAGGGTTCGAGGACTTGACGGGGGTGGGCGGCAGCGATGGCTGTGTCGAACAGGTCGCGGAGAAGTTTTTGCGGATCGACCGACATGGCAGGCTCCCAATTATTGTTGTTCTGCAGAATCGAAAACGCCCCTGGAACTGCCTCCGTGCAGGCCGAACCAGGGGCGGTCCCCAGAGCTGCAAGCTTCAAGCTACAAGCCGCAAGTAAAAGCAGACCTGCTTTTGCTTGCCGCTCGAGGCTTACAGCTTGAAGCTTATTTCTCGCCGCGGATCGAGAAGTTGGCCATGTGCTCCAGGCCTTTGATCAGCGCCGAGTGGTCCCAGTTGCCGCCGCCCAGTGCCACGCAGGTGCTGAACACTTGCTGGGCGTTGGAGGTGTTGGGCAGGTTGATGCCCAGCTCCTTGGCGCCTTGCAGGGCCAGGTTCAGGTCTTTCTGGTGCAGGTTGATGCGGAAGCCTGGGTCGAAGGTACCTTTGATCATGCGCTCGGCATGCACTTCGAGGATCTTCGAGGAGGCGAAGCCGCCCATCAGCGCTTCACGCACCTTGGCAGGGTCTGCGCCGTTCTTGGCCGCGAACAGCAGGGCTTCACTGACGGCCTGGATGTTCAGGGCGACGATGATCTGGTTGGCGACCTTGGCGGTCTGGCCGTCACCGTTGCCGCCGACGCGGGTGATGTTCTTGCCCATGGCTTCGAACAGCGGCAGGGCGCGTTCGAAGGCGTTCGGGCAGCCACCGACCATGATGCTCAGGGTCGCGGCCTTGGCACCGACTTCACCACCGGACACTGGCGCGTCCAGATAGGCGGCGCCATTGGCCTTGATCTTCTCGGCAAAGACTTTGGTGGCGGTCGGGGAGATCGAGCTCATGTCGATCACCACCTTGTTCGGGCCTACACCTTCGGCGACGCCGTTTTCACCGAACAGAACGCTTTCGACCTGCGGGGTGTCCGGCACCATGACGATGATGAACTCGGCTTCCTGGGCAACCTCTTTCGGGTTGGCCAGCGCCACTGCGCCAGCGGCGATCAGGTCAGCCGGTGCGGCCTCGTGGTGGGTGGAAACGAAAATGCTGTGACCTGCTTTTTGCAGGTTCTGAGCCATGGGCTTGCCCATGATGCCGGTGCCGAGGAAACCGATTTTAGCCATGAGAAATTACCTCTTTTATATTTATGTGAGCAGGCGACCCGGCCCCCTGTAGGGGCGGCCTTGTGTCGCGAAGGGGCGCGCAGCGGCCCCTCGATCTCAGTTACGCAGGAAATCTGCCGGGGGTGCTTTGTAGCCCTTCGCGACACAAGGTCGCCCCTGCAGCAGGTTCTGCGAGCGTTCTTAGATTGCGTTGTGTGTCTTCAGCCAGCCCAGGCCTGCTTCGGTGGTGGTCAGCGGCTTGTACTCCGCGCCTACCCAACCCTGGTAACCGATGCGGTCCAGGTGTTCGAACAGGAAGCGGTAGTTGATTTCGCCGGTGCCCGGCTCGTTACGGCCCGGGTTGTCGGCCAGCTGGATGTGGTTGATCAGTTTCAGGTTGGCTTCCATGGTGCGAGCCAGGTCACCTTCCATGATCTGCATGTGGTAGATGTCGTACTGCAGGAACAGGTTGTCGCTGCCCACTTCGGCCTGGATTTCCAGGGCCTGCCGGGTAGTGTTCAGGTAGAAGCCCGGGATGTCGCGGGTGTTGATCATTTCCATGACCAGGCGAATGCCAGCGGCTTTGAGCTTGTCGGCGGCGAACTTCAGGTTGTCGACGAAAGTCTTGCGCACGTCGGCGCACTGCAGGCCTTGGGGGCGAATGCCGGCCAGGCAGTTGACCTGGGTGTTGCCCAGCACCTTGGCGTATTCGATGGCCTTGTCGACACCGGCGCGGAATTCTTCGACGCGGTCGGGATGGCAGGCGATTCCGCGCTCACCTTTGCCCCAATCACCGGCCGGCAGGTTGAAAAGCACCTGGGTCAGGCCGTGGGCGTCGAGCTGCTGCTTGATTTCGGCAGCGCTGAAGTCGTACGGGAAGAGGTATTCGACGCCGCTGAAACCAGCATCGGCGGCAGCCTTGAAGCGGGCCAGGAAGTCCTGTTCGGTGAACAGCATGGACAGGTTGGCAGCGAAGCGAGGCATGATGTGTCTCCTTGCGATGAAGGCCCCCGGCGCCCTCAGGTAGGGCGCAGCACGGGGGCGTCAGGCGATCAGTCCAGCATCGAGATGGCGGTTGGCGCGTCGTTGCCGACCAGAGCCAGGTCTTCGAACTCGTTGACCGCGTTGATCTCGGTGCCCATGGAAATGTTGGTCACACGCTCCAGAATCACTTCCACCACGACCGGTACTCGGAACTCTTCGGCCATCTTCTGTGCCTTGAGCAGTGCCGGGGCAATTTCACCCGGCTCGAAGACACGGATGGCCTTGCAGCCCAAGCCTTCGACCACGGCGACGTGATCGACACCGTAGGTGGCGGCGTCGGTGGAGTTGATGTTCTCGAACGCCAGTTGTACACAGTAATCCATGTCGAAGCCACGCTGCGCCTGACGGATCAGGCCCAGGTAGGCGTTGTTCACCAGCACGTGTACGTACGGCAGGTTGAACTGCGCGCCCACGGCCAGCTCTTCGATCATGAACTGGAAGTCGTAGTCACCCGACAGCGCCACAACCTTGCGTTTCGGGTCGGCCTTGACCACACCCAGTGCCGCCGGGATGGTCCAGCCGAGCGGGCCGGCCTGGCCACAGTTGATCCAGTGGCGTGGCTTGTATACGTGCAGGAACTGCGCGCCGGCGATTTGCGACAGGCCAATGGTGCTGACGTAGCAGGTGTCCTTGCCGAACACCTGGTTCATCTCTTCGTAAACGCGCTGCGGCTTGACCGGTACGTTGTCGAAGTGGGTCTTGCGCTGCAGGCTCGATTTACGCTGCTGGCAGTCTTCCAGCCAGGCTTTGCGGCACTGCAGCTTGCCGGCGGCTTTCCACTCGCGGGCCACTTCGATGAACACGTCCAGCGCCAGGCCTGCATCGGAAACGATACCCAGGTCAGGAGTGAACACGCGGCCGATCTGGGTAGGCTCGATGTCGACGTGAACGAATTTGCGGCCTTCGGTGTAAACGTCAACGGAACCGGTGTGACGGTTGGCCCAACGGTTACCGATACCGAACACCAGGTCGGACTTGAGCAGGGTGGCGTTGCCGTAGCGGTGCGAGGTCTGCAGGCCGACCATGCCGACCATCTGGGCGTGGTCGTCCGGGATGGTGCCCCAGCCCATCAGGGTCGGGATGACTGGCACGCCGGTCAGTTCGGCGAACTCCACCAGCTTGTCGCTGGCGTCGGCGTTGATGATGCCGCCACCGGCCACCAGCAGTGGGCGCTCGGCGTCGTTGAGCAGGGCCAGGGCTTTTTCAGCCTGCACGCGAGTGGCGCAGGGCTTGTTGACGGCCAGCGGCTCGTAGGCGTCGATGTCGAACTCGATTTCGGCCATCTGCACGTCGAACGGCAGGTCGATCAACACAGGGCCTGGGCGGCCGGTACGCATTTCGTAGAAGGCTTTCTGGAAGGCATAAGGCACTTGGCCTGGTTCCAGAACGGTGGTCGCCCACTTGGTGACGGGCTTGACGATGCTGGTGATGTCGACAGCCTGGAAGTCTTCCTTGTGCAGACGGGCACGTGGCGCCTGGCCAGTGATGCAGAGAATCGGGATGGAGTCGGCCGATGCGCTGTACAGGCCGGTGACCATGTCGGTGCCGGCGGGGCCGGAGGTGCCGATGCACACGCCGATGTTGCCTGGGTTGGCGCGGGTGTAACCCTCGGCCATGTGCGAGGCGCCTTCAACGTGACGAGCGAGGACGTGATCGATGCCACCGACTTTTTTCAGGGCCGAGTACAACGGGTTGATGGCAGCCCCTGGGATGCCGAACGCGGTATCTACACCTTCACGGCGCATGACCAGAACGGCTGCATCGATTGCTCTCATTTTGCTCATGGGTTGTGCCTCATCGATTTTGTAATTGTATACAACTTGCTTTGTGCCAGAGTGTATTCACGGCTGGCGGTTCAGGTCAATGGGTTTTCATCGGGGGAGGTTGCTTTCGTCCGAGCGCCCATGAAAACGGCGATTTGCGTCATCGCATACGATCGTTTCAATTTATTGTATACAAAAGTGATTGCAGTTGTGTTCTATTTGAATGATCGATTTTCAACTGCCCTCCGGGCTTCTCACAACAAGAAGAGGACCTTTCCATGAACGCTTTGAACCTGAAAGTCGCTGTCAGCCTGGTGAACGCAGCGCTGGCGGCGGGCCGCAAGATCAATGCTGCGCCGTTGACGGTGGTGGTGCTGGATGCCGGTGGGCATGTGCTGGCCCTGCAGCGCGAAGATGGCGCCAGCCTGATTCGCCCTGAGGTGGCCACGGGCAAGGCCTGGGGCGCGATTGCCCTGGGCAAGGGCTCGCGCTTGCTGGCGCTGGATGCGCAGCAGCGGCCGGCGTTTTTTGCTGCGTTGAATGGTGTGGGTGAGCGGCCGGTGGTGCCGGCGCCAGGTGGCGTGCTGATTCGCGATCAGGACGGCAAGGTGCTGGGTGCGGTAGGGATCAGCGGCGATACGTCGGATATCGACGAGCAGTGTGCAATCAGTGCGATCGAAGAGGCGGGGTTGACGGCGGATGCGGGTGTAGCTGCGTAAGGCTTTAAATTGCCGGGGCCGCGTTGCGGCCCTTTCGCGACACGAGGCCGCTCCTACAGAGGTTACCCAATCTCTTGTAGGAGCGGCCTTGTGTCGCGATAGGGCTGCAGAGCAGTCCCACTGGCCTTGTCAGGCCGCCTCGGGCTCACAGCCTTTGAGCACCAGCCGAATGATGGTTTCGGCTGCTGCTTCGTAATCACTGTCGGCCAGCTTGGCCTTGCCGGTGATCACCGAAATTTGCCAGTCGAAATCGGCATAGGTCTGAGTTGCCGCCCAGATGCTGAACATCAGGTGGTGCGCGTCGACCTTGGCAATCTGCCCGCGCTCGATCCAGCGCTCGATGCACTCGATGTTGTGGCGTGCCTGCTCGTTGAGCTGTTCCACCTGGTTGGGCGAGAGGTGCGGCGCACCGTGCATGATCTCGCTGGCGAACACCTTCGAGGCATGCGGCAGGTCGCGCGAAATGCGGATCTTCGAGCGGATGTACGAACTCAGCACTTCCTTGGGGTCGCCGTCGGCATTGAACGGCGTGGACGCCTGCATGATCGGCGCGATGATGCTCTCCAGGACCTCGCGGTAGAGGTTGTCCTTGGACTTGAAGTAGTAGTACACGTTCGGCTTGGGCAGGCCGGCCTTGGCCGCGATATCGCTGGTCTTGGTGGCGGCGAAGCCCTTGTCGGCGAATTCCTCGCTGGCCGCGCGCAGGATCAGTTCCTTGTTGCGCTCGCGAATGGTGCTCATGGTCAGGGATCTTCCTCGTGTCTGGCCACCTCTAAGAGGGATCGGGCATGGTAGCACCGGGCCCGAGGGGGGCTCAAGGCAGCGACTTTGGGCTAGACTCCGGCCCATTCATTTCACGGGAAACAGGCAGACATGGCAGGAAGCAGTTTACTGGTACTGATCGACGACATTGCTACGGTACTTGACGATGTCTCGTTGATGACCAAGGTTGCGGCGAAGAAAACCGCGGGTGTGCTGGGCGACGACCTGGCACTCAACGCCCAGCAGGTCACCGGTGTGCGCGCCGAGCGCGAGATCCCGGTGGTGTGGGCGGTGGCCAAGGGCTCGTTCGTCAACAAGGCGATCCTGGTGCCGGCGGCGCTGCTGATCAGCGCGTTCATCCCATGGGCGGTGACGCCGTTGCTGATGATTGGTGGCGCCTACCTGTGTTTCGAAGGCTTCGAAAAGCTGGCACACAAGTTCTTGCACAGCAAGGAGGAGGATGCTGCCGAGCACAGTGCGCGCAGCGAAGCCGTTGCCGATGCGAACGTCGACCTGGTGGCCTTCGAGAAGACCAAGATCAAGGGGGCGGTGCGCACCGACTTCATCCTTTCGGCAGAAATCATCGCCATCACCTTGGGCACTGTGGCCGATGCGCCGCTGACTCAGCAGATCGTCGTGCTGTCGGGCATTGCGATCGTCATGACCGTGGGTGTCTATGGGTTGGTGGGCGGTATCGTCAAGCTAGATGACCTGGGCTTGTGGATGACTCAGAAAGCCTCGAAAGCGGCCCAGGTGGTGGGCAACGGCATTCTACGGGCGGCGCCTTACATGATGAAGAGCCTGTCGGTGATCGGGACTGCGGCGATGTTCCTGGTAGGTGGCGGGATTCTGGTGCACGGTGTTGCGCCGCTGCATCATGCCATCGAGGCGTTCAGTGAAGGGCGGGGTGGGGCGCTTACTGGAGCGTTGCTCAATGGTGGGGTGGGGATTGTTGCGGGGGCCGTGGTGTTAGCGGTGGTCAGTGGATTTGGCAAGTTGTGGCGAGTGCTGCGCCCGGCTCGATGAAGGTGAATTGGGCCGCTTTGCGGCCCTTCGCGACACAAGGCCGCTCCTACGGCGATCATTGCAGGAGCGGCCTTGTGTCGCGATGGGGCTGCACAGCAGCCCCCAGGATCAGAAGTGAACCTTGACCAGGAAGCTTGCAGTGTTCTGATCGGTGGTGAACCCGTCGGAATCCTTGATCCCGTACTTGTTCTTCCAGTAGTCGTACTCAAAGCCCACATACAACTGCTTCTCACCCAGATGCAGCGCCTTGCCCAGGTCATATTTGACCTGCGGGTTGAAGTGCAGGTTGGCCTGGTAGGTACCGCGGCGGTTCTCGTCGTTGTCGACCACCCAGTCCATGAAACCGTCGATGAGGATGTCGGAGGAGCCCACAGGGATGGTGTACGACCACACCGGTGTGATCTGCCAGACGTTGTCACCGGCCCGGCTGCCGTCGGTGGTGCGCTGGTAGAAGTTCAGCTGGAAGTAGTCGAAGCCCGGGATGTCCAGGTCGAAGCCAGGGCCGATCAGGTAGGACTCGGTATCACCCTCGCCAAACTCATAGGTCATTGCCAGCAGCACGTCCTTGACCGGGCCGAAGGCGAGCTTCTGGTCGAAGATCTTGCCGAACGACAGACGCGGGCTGATTTCACCGTAGTAGGTGTTGTCGCCGTTACCCGAGTCCTTCTTGCCGTTGTAGAAGATCTTGTCGACGAAGATGAAGTTGTCGCCGTATTTCCAGCCATCGGCGTGCTCGAAGGTGACGGTTTGCTGGATCGCCGGGTTGACCTTGAAGTTCTTGCCCCACAGGTAGGTCAGGCTGTTGTTCTGCCACTGCAGCAGGTCATCGGCGTAGGTGGTGCCGCAGGCCAGCAGGCCGCCCGCGAGAATCAGGCTATTGATGGTACGCATTGCGAGTGTCGCTCCCTTGATTGGTCTGTTGTCAGCGCTCGGTATTGGCGCTTTTTTTGTCTTTTGAGTCAGCTTTTTTCGATTGGCCACAGTTGTTTGGCAAGAGCTGCGCCAACTTTCCGGATTGGCTACAACCTTCCTGCTCGACTCGTTCTGAACGGCTGAAAATGGGTATTTCCGGCTGGCAACACGTCGGCTAACCGCCCGAATTCATTGACTGAGCGGTCAGTAAACGCGGGCAGGATCCATCCTGCCCTGTTCGAGGGGGCGCGCAGATTACTGGCTTGCGCGCCTGGCCTCAAGTGCTCCGTCCTGGAGCAGCGTGTATCAAACTTGGGCGTTTGATCAGGTTTTCAGAAATGTACCTTGATCAGGGCGCTGGCGACACTCTGGTTACTCTCCAGATTGCCGCGGCTGTCGATGCCGTACTTGTCCTTCCAATAGCTGTACTCAAAGCCCACATACAGCTGTTTGGCGCCCAGGTTGAGCGCCTTGCCCAGGTCGTATTTGACCTGGGGGTTGAAGTGCAGGTTGGCGTGATAGGTACCGCGGCTGTTCTGGTCGTTGTCGGGAACCCAGTCCATGTAGCCGTCGATCAGAATGTCCGATCTGCCCACAGGAATGGTGTACGACCAACCGGGGGTGATCTGCCAGACGTCGTCGCCAGGGCGGCCGCCTTCGGTGTTGCGCAGGTAGAAATTGAGGGTGAAATAGTTGAAGCCGGGAATGTTCAGGTCGAAACCGGGGCCGATCAGGTAGGCCTCGTTGTCGCCTTCGCCACGCTCGTAGGTCATGGCCAGCAGCACGTCCTTGATCGGCCCGAAGGCGAGCTTCTGGTCAAAGATCTTGCCGAACGACAGTCGCGGGCTGAACTCACCGTAGTAGGTGGTCACGCCTTTGCTGGCATCGGGCTTGCCGTTGTAGAAAATCTTGTCGACGAACAGGAAGGTGTCGCCGTACTTCCATTTGTTGGCGTGCTCGAACGTGATGGTCTGCTGGATGTCTGGGTTGACCTTGAAGTCCTTGCCATACAGATAGGTCAGGCTTTCGCCGTGCCACAGCAGCCATTCGCCTGCATGCGAGGGGAGGGTGGCCAGCAGGCTGCTGCCCAGCAACAGGGTTGATGCGATGCGCTTCATGTTGTGATTCCCGGACTTATTGTTTTTGTTGGCGGATTTTTCGGCGCGCAGGCGCCCCGGGCGGCCCATTCCGGCGGGCCGACGGTGTGGCAGTTACAACGGATAGGCGCAGGGGCGACGCACGGCGCCGCCCCGCTTGGCTTAATGCTGGTGACAGGCGTCGTTGTGCGCCGCGCGGTCGGCACCACCGAGGATGTTGAACAGTACGTTCAACACCAAGGCACTGACCGTGGCCATGGCGATACCGCTGTGGGTGATGGGTTCCATCCACTGCGGCATCTGTGCGAAGAACTCCGGACGGACCACCGGGATCAGGCCGAAGCCGACGCTGACCGCAACCAGCAGCTGGTTGCGTCGGTCGCCGATGTCTGCCTCCTGAAGGATCTTGATCCCGGTGGCGGTGACCATGCCGAACATGGCAATGGACGCACCGCCCAGTACTGCAGGCGGGATCGAGGCGATCAGGTATGCCGCCTTGGGCAGCAGGCTGAGCAGGATCAGCAGCGCGCCGGCCACCACAGTGACATAACGGCAGCGTACCCCGGTCATCTGCACCAGGCCGATGTTCTGGGCGAACGAGGAGTGGGTGAAGGTGTTGAAGAACCCGGCGATGAACGACGCGCCAGCATCGCACAGCAGGCCCCGGCGCAGCATCCCTGGGGTGACTTCGCGATCGGTCACCTTGCCCAGGGCGAGGAACATGCCTGTGGACTCGACGAAGATGATCACCACCACAAGGCACATCGACAGGATCGGTGCCAGGCTGAAGGTCGGCATGCCGAAGTGCAGTGGCGTCACCACTTGCAGCCACGGTGCCTGGCCCAGGCCGGACAGGTCGACCATGCCGATGGAGCCGGCCAGGATGTAACCCAGGCCCATGCCTACCAGCACCGACACGTTGACCCAGAAACCGCGCATGAAGCGGTTGATCAGCAGGATCACGGCCAGCACCAGGCCTGCCACCATCAGGTAGATCGGCGAGCCGAAGGCTTCTGCCTCATGGCCGCCACCGGCCCAGTTGACGGCGACCGGGAACAGCGAGAGGCCGATAGAGGTGATCACGGTACCTGTGACCAGCGGCGGGAAGAAGCGTACGACCTTGGACATGAACGGCGCGATGAGCATGCCGAAGAACCCGGCGGCGATGGTCGCACCGAATATCCCCTGCAGGCCTACGCCAGGCATACCGGCCATGGCCACCATGCTGCCGACGGCAGCGAAACTGGCGCCCATCATCACCGGCATGCGGATCCCTACCGGGCCGATACCGAACGACTGGATGATGGTAGCTACGCCTGCGACCAGCAGGTCGGCGTTGATCAGGAAAGCGACTTCTTCACGGGACAATCCGGCTGCCTGGCCGATGATCAAAGGCACGGCAATCGCGCCTCCGTACATCAGCAGAACGTGTTGCAGGCCAACCAGGATCAGTTGGAACAGGGGCAGAGGTTCTCGCGGTGGCGCCACAGGAATGTACGCCTTGCGTGACTCGGACATGCAGCACCTCGAGTTTTGTTTTTATTCTCGGATCCAAGCGGCAAGCTCCAAGCGGCAAGTTTCAAGAAGAAACTTGGTGATCCGCGTTGGAGCCTGACGCTCGATGCTTGCTTGTTACCTACGACTTACAGCTTGAGGCTTGAAGCGTGCGGCTTCGATCAGTTGACCTGGGCGCCTTTGGCGATCCAGTCACCGACGAGCTTGCGTTCCTCGACGGTCATCTGGGTGATGTTGCCCAGCGGCATGATCTGGCTGGCGACCGCTTGCGCCTGAATGCGCGCGGCCTGAGCCTGGATCTGCTGCGGGGTGTCGAACACCACGCCGCCAGGGGCGGTGCTGAACAGCGGGCTGGTCGGCTTCGACGAGTGGCACACTGTGCAGCGTTCCTGGATGACGGTGTGGATCTTGTCGAAGGCACCGCCACCGGCCTGAGCCGTCGCCTGGGCTGGGGCTTGAGCCGGCGCGGCAGGAGCTTGGGCCGCCTTGGCAGCGTCCTCGGCGCGCTGTTCGGCAGCGGTCTTGCCACCCACTGCAGTTGCTGGCAGTGGCTGGTACTCGACCTTCGCCGCGGCCTGCTCAGGGTCAACGGCCATCGGTTTCGGGCCGGTGACGTAAGCCAGGCAGATCATCGCCAGGGCACCGGCCGGCAGGGTCCAGGCGTACTTGCTGCTGTCGTGGCGGGTGTTGAAGTAGTGGCGGATCAGTACCGCGGCTACGGCAATGCCGGCCAGGATCAGCCAGTTGTACTGGCTACCGTAGGTGCTCGGGAAGTGGTTGCTGATCATGATGAACAGCACCGGCAGGGTGAAGTAGTTGTTGTGACGCGAACGCAGCAGGCCTTTGGCCGGCAGGCGCGGGTCGGGGGTGGTGTTGTTCTCGATCGCTGCCACCAGCTGGCGCTGGGCCGGCATGATGATGCGGAACACGTTACCGACCATGATGGTGCCGATGATCGCGCCGGTGTGCAGGTACGCGCCACGGCCGCTGAACACCAGGCTGAAGCCCCAGCAAGCGGCGATGATCAGTACGAACAGCACGGCGCCAAGCAGCGCCGGGCGTTTGCCCAGTGGCGAATCGCAGAGCAGGTCGTAGATGAACCAGCCGGCCACCAGCGAACCGATACCGATGGCCACGCCCTCGGCACCGCTCAGGGTGCTGCCAGGGGCCAGCAGGTACAGGGTCGGGTTCCAGTAGAACACCACGCACAGCAGGGCGATACCGGACATCCAGGTGAAGTAGGCTTCCCATTTGAACCAGTGCAGGTTCTCGGGCATTTTCGGCGGCGCCAGCTTGTACTTCTCAAGGTGGTAGATACCACCGCCGTGGATGGCCCAAAGGTCACCCGACAGCCCGTCACGCGGATTGCTCCGGTTCAGGTTGTTTTCCAGCCAGACGAAGTAGAACGATGCACCGATCCAGGCCACGCCGGTGATCATGTGAACCCAGCGAATGCTCAGGTTCAGCCATTCGTGAAGGTGTGCTTCCACAGTATGTACCTCTGCCGATCACCGAACGATGATCGACCTTTTCTTATTGGTGGGGATTGAGGATCAGCATCTGTTCCTCGGTGAAGTAATGCTCATCGCAGTTGTTGCCGGAACCACTGCGATCAACCACCAGGAAATCATCCCGCTTTTCGATCGTAAGCACCGGGTGGTGCCAAACGCCGCGATGGTAATTGACGCCCTGCCTGCCATTACTGCGGAAGGCACGGACCAAGCCTGATACAGGTGCATCGCCAACGGGCGCGACCACGATCAGAAAGGGATTGCCGAGCAGCGGGATGAAAGCCTGGCTGCCCAGCGGATGGCGTTCCAGCATGCGCACGGTCAGCGGCATGTCCAGCGCGTCGGCGCGGAAGATGCTGATGATCGCTTTGTCTTCAGGCTCGGCGGTCTCGACCGTGGCGAGCTTGTGGAAGCGCATGGTCGAGCCGTTGTTGATCATGAAGTGGTCACTGCCATCGGTTTCGATCACGTCACCGAAGGGGGCGAAGGCTTCTTTGGTCAGGGGCTCGATCATCAGGGTGCGCATGCGGTTATCTCTTCTATGTTCGTTGTTCTGGATAAGGCTCTAACGTTGCCGCGCCGGTTACAGCTGCAGCAGACGGAACAGGGCGATCAGGTTGATCTGCGCCAGGGCTTCCTTGAATTCGGCATCGGTGTCGTTATGGATGCGTTTTTCGAAAGCGGCGAGGATCTGGTGCCGGTTGCTGCCCTTGACTGCCATGATGAACGGGAACTGGAACTTGGCCTTGTAGGCATCGTTCAGTTCGGTGAACCGGGCGAACTCTTCGGCGGTGCACTGGTGGATACCGGCTCCGGCCTGTTCGTTGGTGCTCGATTCGGTCAGCTCGCCCTGGATGGCGGCCTTGCCGGCCAGGTCCGGGTGAGCATTGATCAGCGCCAACTGGTCGGCGTGGTTGGCGCTGAGCAGGATGTCGCTCATGCGCTGGTGCAGCGCTTCGATCTCGTTCAGCTCGTCCAGCTGGCCCAGGTCGTAGGCTTTTTCGGCGACCCACGGCGAATGCTCGTAGATGTCGGCGAAGACCTTGACGAAGGTGTCACGGTCCAGGGTCGATGGCTTGAGGGTCTTGAAGGCGGTCATCAGGCGTTCTCTTTCTTGTACGGGTGGGTGGCGTGCCAGTGGCGGGCGATGTCCGCGCGACGGGCGAACCAGACCTGGTCATGGCTCTTGGCGTAGTCGACGAAACGCTTGAGCGCGGCCAGGCGTGCCGGGCGGCCGACCAGCCGGCAGTGCAGGCCGATGGAAAGCATCTTCGGCGCTTCGGCGCCTTCGGCGTACAGCACATCGAAGGCGTCCTTGAGATACTGGAAGAACTGCTCGCCGCAGTTGAAGCCCTGTACCTGGGTGAAGCGCATGTCATTGGTGTCCAGGGTATAGGGGATCACCAGGTGCGGCTTGCCGGTCGGGTTGTTCGGTTCCCAGTAGGGCAGGTCGTCATCGTAGGTATCGCTGTCGTAGAGGAAGCCACCTTCCTCCATGACCAGGCGGCGGGTATTGGGGCCGGTGCGGCCGGTGTACCAGCCTACCGGGCGCTCGCCGGTCAGTTCGGTGAGGATGCGGATGGCCTCGAGCATGTGCTCGCGCTCCTGGGCCTCATCCATGTTCTGGTAGTCGATCCAGCGGTAGCCGTGGCTGCAGATCTCGTGGCCGGCTTCGACCATGGCGCGGATCACGTCCGGGTGGCGCTGGGCGGCCATGGCCACGGCGAACACGGTCAGCGGCACACCGCTGTCCTTGAACAGCTTGAGCAGGCGCCATACGCCGGCACGGCTGCCATATTCGTACAGCGACTCCATGCTCATGTTGCGCTGGCCCTGCAGCGGCTGGGCAGCGACCATCTCGGACAGGAAAGCTTCAGACTCTTTGTCGCCGTGCAGGATGTTGCGCTCGCCACCCTCTTCGTAGTTCAGGACGAAAGACAGCGCGATGCGGGCATTGCCCGGCCATTGCGGGTGAGGAGGGTTGTTGCCGTAACCGATCAGGTCGCGAGGGTAGTCAGCGCTCACTGCAGTCTTCCTTCTTGTGCGTTAGTGCGGGGGGTGGGCGGGCCGCGTCGGGATGTCGCACCACCGGATGGGCTGATTGTATACAACTTCTGAAATCATTTGTAAGCCTGTTTTTCCGCATTTCTTCCCTTTTGTCGCCTGAGAATCTGTTGCAAGAAACCTGCCTGATTGGTCAGTTAATAAGATTGGCGTCGGCACTGCGCCTGTATTTGCGACTATTGGCCTGTGTGAGGGGGCCTCGACGGAAGGGCTCAAAAAATTGTGTACAATCTGTTGATGAAATGTCTTAATAACGGCATTCCCGCCCGTCGCAGGTTCATTGCCGTGCGGATGGCTGTGTATTTTTTGCCCACAGATTGAACAAGAGGCGACAAGCAATGGGACGTTTGACTACACACGTACTGGATGCAGCTCATGGTTGCCCGGGCAGCGCGATCAAGGTCGAGCTGTACCGTGTCGAAGGCCAGCAGCTTGAGCTGGTGAACACTGCCCTGACCAACAGCGATGGCCGCGTCGATGCGCCTCTGTTGCAGGGTGACGATTACCGTACTGGCGTTTACCAGCTGCAATTCAGTGCTGGCGCCTACTACCGTGCTCGCGGCGTACAGCTGCCGGAGCCGGCGTTTCTGGATGTTGTTGTGCTGCGCTTTGGCATCGACGAGAAGCAGGAGCACTACCATGTGCCGCTGCTGATCTCGCCGTATAGCTATTCGACCTATCGCGGGAGCTAGTTGGTCGCTAGAAGAATCTTCGTAGGTCCTTGGCCCGCTCTCACACTGGCGGGCTTTTTTTCGTCTGCTGTTTTGTTTTCCTCACTGGCCTCATCGCCGGCAAGCCGGCTCCCCCACAAGGTACGGCGTTGGCCATATCGAATGGTATCCAAGCGATTTCGCCACCTACCGGGGCTCTGACCTATTCAATTTCTACAACTGACGCCACTCCTGTAGGGGCCGGCTTGCCGGCGATGAGGGGGGCAAACAGCACAAAAAGGGCGCCGAAGCGCCCTGTTCTGGTGCAAT
Organism: Pseudomonas putida; assembly: GCF_016406145.1. Classification (NCBI taxonomy): domain Bacteria; kingdom Pseudomonadati; phylum Pseudomonadota; class Gammaproteobacteria; order Pseudomonadales; family Pseudomonadaceae; genus Pseudomonas; species Pseudomonas putida. Next base: position 4,023,140 of record NZ_CP066306.1, on the reverse strand, counting down.
TGTCAGCTCAGAGGAACACGAACTTGGCAATGAAGATCGCGCACAGCACCCACAGGCTCGCCGAGATCTCTTTGTACCTGCCGGTACCGGCCTTCAGCGCCACATAGGTGATGAAGCCCATGGCAATACCGTCTGCCACCGAGAAGGTCAGCGGCATCATGATCACCGTGACGATCGCCGGAATGCTGTCGGTGGCTTCATCCCAGTGGATGTGCGCCATGCTGCCCATCATAAGCATGGCCACGTAAATCAGTGCACCTGCAGTCGCGTAGGCTGGAATCATCCCGGCCAGCGGTGCAAAGAACATCGCCGCCACGAACAGCAGGCCAACCACCACTGCGGTCAAGCCAGTGCGGCCACCTGCGGCAACACCCGCGGCACTTTCCACATAGCTGGTTACCGGCGGCACGCCAACCACGGCACCGAACACGCTGGATGCGCTGTCCGCCTTCAATGCCTTCGACAGGCCTTCGATACGGCCGTCCGGCGCCACCAGGTTGGCCCGCTGGGCGACGCCCATCAAGGTGCCGGCGGTATCGAACATGTGCACGAAGAGGAACGCCAGCACCACGCTGATCATACTCACGTTGAACACGCCGGCCACGTCCATGGCCATCCAGGTGGGGGCCAGGCTCGGCGGCATCGACATCACCCCGCCAAACTTCACCAGGCCCAGACCCCAACCCGCCAGGGTGACGCCGATGATGCTGATCAGGATGGCGCCGAACACGCGTTTGTAGCTGAGGATGGCAATCGACAGGAAACACAGTGCCGCCAGCAGTGGGCCTGGTTCATGCATTGAGCCCAGCTTGATCAGCGTGGCCGGGCTGTCGACGATGATGCCTGCGGTCTTGAGGCCGATCAGTCCGAGAAACAATCCGACGCCGGCCCCCATGGCATGCCGCAGGCTTACCGGGATGCTGTTGAGCAGCCACTCGCGGACCTTGGAGAGGGTCAGGAACATGAACAGCACACCCGATACGAATACCGCGCCCAGCGCTGTCTCCCAGTTGTAGCCCATGGTCCCGACCACGGTGTAGGTGAAAAACGCGTTGAGGCCCATGCCCGGCGCCAGGCCCACCGGCCAGTTGGCGTACAGGCCCATCAGCAGGCAGCCCAGTGCTGCGGCAATGCAGGTGGCGACGAATGCTGCGCCGTGATCGATGCCGGCGTCAGCCATGATGTTGGGGTTGACGAAGATGATGTACGCCATGGTGATGAAGGTGGTCACCCCGGCGATCATTTCGGTTTTGACGGTACTGCCGTGTTGCTTGAGTTTGAAAATCCGCTCCAGCCAGCTCGTTTCGAGCGGCGGAGCGAGATCCAGCGTAGGTGCGTCGGATTTGCGGCTTTCCACAGCGGTACTCCTCAAGTCTTTCTTGTTGTTCTTGGAGCCAGTGACCTGCGCAATGCACTTGGTGGCTCCGCGAGGGATGGCAGACGTCTGACGCCGCTTTGTTGACTTACGGGTCAAGAAGTTGCCCGATGGATTATGCTTTTGTGTACAAAGAAAGCAAATAATGTTTTATCTTTTGTGCGCACAATATGCCGCGCATCGGCTATATAGCTAAAAGCCCACCTGCAGAAACGGCTCAGCCTGTGTACAATGCCGCCATACTTTCCTTCGTGCCTCGAGAGCCCATGAACGAACAGCTGCAACCTCTGAAGAAACCTGCACGTGCCGGCAAGGCTGGCCGCAGCGGTACCCAGGACGATATCGTCTATGCGCATATCTTCGAGGCGATCCTCGAGCAGCGACTCGCACCGGGCACCAAATTGAGCGAGGAAGCGCTGGGCGAGATATTCGGCGTCAGCCGTACCATCATCCGTCGTGCCTTGTCGCGCCTGGCCCACGAAAGCGTTGTGCTGCTGCGGCCCAACCGCGGTGCCGTGGTGGCCAGCCCGACGGTCGAAGAAGCGCGCCAGGTGTTCTTCTCGCGGCGCATGGTCGAACGCGCCATCACCGAACTGGCCGTACAGCACGCCACCCTCGAGCAGCTCAACGAACTGCGGCACATGGTGCGTGAGGAGCGTGACAGCTTCTCGCGGGGCGACCGTGGTGCCGGTATCCGCCTATCCGGTGAGTTTCACCTGAAGCTGGCCGAGGCGGCCGGCAATGCTCCGCTGGTCAGCTTCCAGCGCAGCCTGGTGTCGCAGACGTCGTTGATCATTGCCCAGTACGAAAGCGGCAACCGCTCGCACTGCTCTTACGACGAGCACATGCAACTGATCGATGCCATCGAGGCGCGTGATGCCGAGCAGGCGGTCAGCCTGATGATGCATCACATGGACCATATCGACAGCAAGCTCAACCTGGACGAGGAGAGTGCCTCGGACGACCTGCATGCGGTATTTTCGCACCTGCTGAAAAAACCCAAGGTTTCGCTCAAGGGTTGATCGTTTGCCCGGCTGAATGAGTGGCCATAAACCAAACGTCTGCTAGATTCTTGTGAGCAAACCTTCATCAAGTAGTTGGGCTTGCGCAGTCTCCTGCGTTCAACTACATGAGGAAAGGTTCATGTCGACGTCTTTGGGTGTGCGCATGGGAGCCGAGCTGATCGGCACCTTCTGGTTGGTACTCGGCGGCTGCGGCAGTGCGGTAATCGCAGCCAGCTCTCCCCTCGGCATCGGCGTTCTCGGTGTCGCCTTCGCTTTCGGTCTTACCGTGCTGACGATGGCATTCGCCATCGGCCACATCTCCGGTTGTCATCTGAACCCTGCCGTTTCCTTCGGGCTGGTAATAGGCGGGCGTTTTCCGGCCAAAGAGTTGCTGCCTTACGTCATCGCTCAGGTGATCGGTGCGATTTTCGCGGCAGCGGTGATCTACTTCATCGCCAGCGGCAAGGCCGGCTTCGAGCTGTCGGCGGGCCTGGCGTCCAACGGCTATGCCGACCACTCGCCCGGCGGTTACTCGCTGGGCGCAGGTTTTGTCAGTGAAGTGGTGATGACGGCGATGTTCCTGGTGGTGATCATGGGCGCAACCGACGCTCGAGCCCCGGCGGGTTTTGCACCCATCGCCATCGGCCTGGCCCTGACCCTGATCCACCTGATCTCGATCCCGGTGACCAATACCTCGGTCAACCCCGCGCGCAGCACGGGGCCGGCGCTGTTCGTCGGTGGCTGGGCCTTGCAGCAGCTGTGGCTGTTCTGGCTGGCGCCGCTGATCGGGGCAGCGATCGGCGGCGCACTTTACCGGTGCCTGGCGAAAGCGCCTTAGCGCTGGTGCACGCAGCGCCCGGCGGCGTAGGTTTCGCGCACGGTGCGATCGTCGCCCAGGGTAGTGAGCACGAACAGGGTTTCTTCGATGCTGCCTGACTGCTGGATACGGTAGTCAAGCAGCGGTGTGGCCTTGTAGTCGAGCACCACGAAGTCGGCGTCGTTGCCGGGGCGCAGGCTGCCGATCCGGTCATCCAGGCGCAGCGCACGGGCGCCGCCGAGGGTGGCCAGATACAGCGACTTGTAGGGGTGCAGGCGCGCGCCTTGCAGCTGCATCACCTTGTACGCCTCGTTCAGGGTATTGAGCAGCGAGAAGCTGGTGCCGGCGCCGACGTCGGTGCCCAGCCCTACGTTTACCTTGAAGCGTTCGGCCTGGGGCAGGTTAAACAGACCGCTGCCCAGGAACAGGTTCGAGGTCGGGCAGAAGGCGATCGCCGAGCCGGTTTCGGACAGGCGCTGGCATTCGTCGTCACACAGGTGCACACCGTGGGCGAAAACGGAGCGTTCTCCGAGCAGTTCGAAGTGGTCGTAGACGTCCAGGTAACCTTTCTGCTCAGGGAACAGTTCCTTGACCCAGTCGATTTCCTTGAGGTTCTCGGACAGGTGAGTGTGCATGTAGACGCCCGGGTGCTCCTTGAGCAACTGCCCGGCCAGCTTCAATTGCTGTGGGGTGCTGGTGGGGGCGAAGCGCGGGGTTACCGCGTAGTGCAGGCGGCCCTTGCCGTGCCAGCGCTCGATCAGCGCCTTGCTGTCGGTGTAGCTGGTTTCGGCGGTATCGGTCAGGTAGTCGGGGGCGTTGCGGTCCATCATCACCTTGCCGGCGATCATCCGCAGGTCCAGGCGCTCGGCCTCCTCGAACAGTGCATTGACCGACTGCGGGTGCACACTGCCGAACACCAGGGCAGTGGTGGTGCCGTTACGCAGCAGTTCCTTGAGGAAGATCTTCGCCACTTTGTCGGCGTGATCCTTGTCGGCGAACTGCTTTTCACAGGGGAAGGTATAGGTGTTGAGCCAGTCCAGCAGTTGCTCGCCGTAGGAACCGATCATGCCGGTCTGCGGGAAATGAATGTGGGTGTCGATAAAGCCCGGGGTAATAAGGGCGTCCTGGTAATGCACCACTTCGATGTCGGCATCCAGCGTCGGCAGCAGTTCGCTGGCATGCCCCAGGGCACTGATGCGACCCTCGTCGATCACCAGCAGGCCGTCCTCGTAGTACTCATGGGAGGCGTCCAGGCCCACCTCGGCCGGGTCGGCGATGCTGTGCAGGATGGCGGCACGGTAGGCTTTGCGGGTAACGGTCATAACTCACTCGTCAATTGGCTTGGCTGCGCCGGGAGGGCGGCAGCAACTGGGCGATGGGGCCCGCATTGACGCCAGCGTCATGCTGGCCAAAGCAGGCGTTGTAGGTGGCAATGATTTCGCCGGCGATGGACACGGCGATCTCGATCGGCAGCTTGCCCTTGACCTCAGCGATGCCCATCGGGCAGCGCATGCGCGCCATCACGGCTTCGTCAAAGCCGCGCTCGCGCAGGCGGTGCTCGAACTTGACCCGTTTGGTCTTCGAGCCGATCAGGCCGAACCAGGTGAAATCGTTGCGCTTGAGAATGGCGGCGGTCAGCTCCAGGTCGAGCTGATGATTGTGGGTCATGACGATGCAGTAGCAACCAGGTGGCAGCTCGGCCACTTCGTCGACCGGCTCCTCGCTGACCACCTTGGTCACCCCGTTGGGGATGAGCTCGGGGAATTCCTGTTCACGCGAATCGATCCAGCGCACCCGGCAGGGCAGGGCGGCGAGCAAGGGTACCAGAGCCCGGCCGACATGGCCCGCACCGAACACGGCGATTTGCGCCTGCACAGCGGTCATGGGCTCGAACAGCAGCACGGTGACGCCGCCACAGCACTGTCCGAGGCTGGCGCCGAGGCTGAAGCGCTCCAGATGCGGCGTGGTGCGGTGTTCTTCGAGCATTGCCCGGGCAATGTGCAGCGCCTTGAATTCCAGATGGCCGCCGCCGATGGTGTCATACAGGGCCGTGGCACTGACGACCATTTTCGAACCGGCGTTGCGCGGGGTCGAGCCGCGCTCCTCGATGATGGTCACCAGCACGCAGGGTTCGCCGCGGGCCTGGTGGTCGGCGAGGGCGTTGATCCATTGGTGCATGATTCAAAATCCTCTATGGGCGACTCGGTCCTCTGGTAGGAGCGGCCTTGTGTCGCGAAAGGGTCGCGCAGCGGCCCCAAGAATCTCCATTGCTGCATAGATCTTGGGGCCGCTGCGCAGCCCTTTCGCGACACAAGGCCGCTCCTACACAGGGCTGCGGCGTCAGTGAGTGGAGGTTTCCAGTTCTTGCAAGGCAGGCTGCGAAGCAGCTACTTCCTTGCGCATCTGCTCGCACCCCCACAGCACCCGCTCCGGTGTCGCCGGTGCGTCGATGTTCGGTTGCAGGCGGTAATCGGCAATGCTGGCCACGGCATCCTTGATCGCACACCAGGCAGCGATGCCGAGCATGAACGGTGGCTCGCCAACAGCCTTGGAGTGGAACACGGTGTCTTCCGGGTTCTTGCGGTTTTCCACCAGTTTCACCCGCAGGTCCAGCGGCATGTCGGCCACGGCCGGGATCTTGTAGCTGGCCGGGCCATTGGTCATCAGCTTGCCCTTGGTGTTCCACACCAACTCTTCGGTGGTCAGCCAACCCATGCCCTGGATGAAGCCGCCTTCCACCTGGCCAATGTCGATGGCCGGGTTCAGCGAATCGCCGACGTCGTGCAGAATGTCGGCGCGCAGCATCTTGTACTCGCCGGTCAGGGTATCGACGATCACTTCCACGCAGGCGGCGCCGAAGGCGAAGTAGTAGAACGGCCGGCCGCGTGCCTGGCTGCGATCGTAGAAGATCTTCGGCGTGCGATAAAAGCCGGTACTCGACAGCGACACCTGGGCGAAGTATGCCTGCTGTACCAGTTGTTCAAAACTGACGATCTGGTCGCGCACGCGCACATGGCCATTGCGGAACTCGACGTCTTCCTCTGTGACCTGATAATGCCGCGCGGCGAACTCGGTAAGGCGCTTTTTGAGAATCTCGGCGGCATTCTGCGCCGCTTTGCCGTTCAGGTCGGCGCCGCTGGATGCCGCAGTTGGCGAGGTGTTGGGCACCTTGTCGGTATTGGTGGCGGTGATCTGGATGCGGCTGAAGTCAACCTGGAAAATCTGTGCCACGACCTGGGCCACCTTGGTGTTCAGGCCCTGGCCCATCTCGGTGCCGCCGTGGTTCAGGTGGATGCTGCCATCGGTGTAGATATGGATCAGCGCACCGGCCTGGTTGAGGAAGGTGGCGGTGAACGAGATGCCGAACTTGACCGGGGTCAGCGCCAGGCCTTTCTTGAGGACCGGGCTGTTGGCGTTGAAGCGGCGTATCGATTCGCGGCGTTCTGCGTAGTCGCTGCTGGCTTCCAGCTCGCCCGTCATCTCCTCGAGCATGTTGTGCTCGACGGTCTGGTAATAGTGGGTGACGTTGCGCTCAGTCTTGCCGTAGTAGTTGGCCTTGCGCACTGCCAGCGGGTCACGGCCCAGGTGGCGGGCGATGTGGTCCATCACCTGCTCGATGGCAACCATGCCCTGCGGGCCGCCGAAGCCGCGGTAGGCGGTGTTGGAGGCGGTGTTGGTCTTGCAGCGGTGGCCGTGCACGGTGGCATCGCCCAGGTAGTAGGCGTTGTCGGAGTGGAACATGGCACGGTCTACGATCGAGCCGGAAAGGTCGGGCGAGTAGCCACAGTTGCCGGCCAGGTCCATGTTTATGCCGTGCAGGCGCCCCTGGTCATCGAAGCCGACGTCGTACTCGACATAGAAGGGGTGGCGCTTGCCGGTCATCATCATGTCTTCGACGCGCGGCAGGCGCATCTTGGTCGGCTGGCCGGTCAGGCGCGCGATAACGGCGCACAGGCAGGCCGGGCTGGCGGCCTGGGTTTCCTTGCCGCCGAAGCCGCCGCCCATGCGGCGCATGTCGAGCACCACCTTGTTCATCGGCACGTCGAGCACTTCGGCGACCAGCTTCTGCACTTCGGTAGGGTTTTGCGTGGAGCAGAAGACGATCATGCCGCCGTCTTCGGTGGGCATCACCGAGGAAATCTGCGTCTCCAGGTAGAAATGCTCCTGGCCGCCGATATGCAGGGTGCCCTGCAGGCGGTGCGGGGCGCTGGCCAGGGCAGTGGCCGAATCACCGCGCTGGTGTGTGTGGCTGTCGAGTACGAAGTGCTTCTTGCGCAATGCCTCGACCACGTCCAGTACCGGCTCCAGGTCTTCGTATTCGATGATCGCCGCCATTGCTGCACGGCGCGCGGTGTCCAGATCGCGCGCGGCCACGGCGAGTACCGGCTGGCCAAAGAACTCGACCTTGTCGATGGCCAGCAGCGGGTCACCCGCCGCCACCGGGCCGATGTCCTTCAGGCCAGGGATGTCCTCGTGGGTGATGGCGATGCGCACCCCTTCGAAGGCATAGCAAGGTGTGGTATCGATGCGCAGGATGCGTGCGTGGGCACGGTCGGCGGTGCGCGCATAGACGTGCAACTGGTTGGGAAATTCGAGGCGGTCGTCGATGTACACCGCTTCACCTGCCACGTGCTTGTCGGCGCTGTCGTGCTTGACGCTGCGGCCGACCCCGGTGGTCAGGTCCTGGCTGAACAGTTCGGCCATCTCGGCCTGGCTCTTGACGGCGTGATGGTTAGACATAGTCGGTCACCCGGGTTTCGATGTGCGGCGTTTGCTGTTCGATGAAGTACTTGCGCAGCAGGTTCTGCGCGGTCAGCAGGCGGTATTCCTTGCTGGCGCGGAAGTCGCTGAGCGGGGTGAAGTCCTCGGCCAGGGCCTGGCAGGCGCGCTCCAGGCTCGCCTGGTTCCAAGGCTTGCCGCGCAGGGCTGCTTCACAGGCGCGGGCACGTTTGGGGATTGCGGCCATGCCACCGAAGGCAATGCGCACCCCGCTGACCACGCCGTCTTCGATGCTCAGGTTGAAGGCGCCGCACACGGCCGAGATATCGTCATCCAGGCGCTTGGAGACTTTATAGGCGCGGAAGGCCCAGTCATTGCTGGCACGCGGTACGATGATCTTCTCGATGAATTCGCTGTCCTGGCGGGCAGTGATGCGGTAGTCGATGAAGTAGTCCTCCAGCGGCATCGTGCGCTGGCGGTCGCCCTGGCGCAGCACGATCTGTGCATCGAGGGCGATCAGCAAGGGAGGTGAGTCGCCAATCGGTGAGGCGTTGCCGATGTTGCCGCCCAGGGTGCCCTGATTGCGGATCTGCAGCGATGCAAAGCGGTGCAGCAGGTCGCCGAAATCGGGGTATTCCTCGTTGAGCGCGCCATAGCAATCGGTGAGCGGCGTGGCGGCGCCGATTTCCAGGTGGCTGGCGGTCTTGTCGATGCGTTTGAGTTCGGCCACGTGGCCGACATAGATCATGACCGGCAAAGTCTTGTGGAATTGGGTGACTTCCAGCGCCAGGTCCGTGCCGCCTGCCAGCAAGCGCGCTTCGGGGTGCGAGCTGTACAGGTCGGCGAGGTCGGCCACGGTCAGCGGCACCAGGCAGCGCTTGTCGCCGCTGTTGAGCTCGCCGGTCTGGGTTGGTGTGATGGCTTTCAGGCGGCTGATGGTCTGCGCTTTTTGCGCGTCGAACTGATCGCGGCAGGGTTGGCGGCAGCTCTGTTCGGCAGCATCGAGAATCGGCCGGTAGCCGGTGCAGCGGCACAGGTTGCCCGCCAGCGCCTCCTGGGCCTGATGCAGGTCGTGGCCCTGGCTGTTTTTCTGCAGGGCGAACAACGACATGACGAAGCCTGGGGTACAGAAGCCGCATTGCGAACCGTGGCAGTCGGCCATGGCTTGCTGCACGCTATGCAATTCGCCTTGGTGCTTGAGGCCCTCGACGCTGATCAGTTGCTTGCCGTGCAGCGACGAAACGAAGGTCAGGCAGGAGTTGAGGCTGCGGTAGCGCAGAGTGTCCTGGCCTTGATCATCCTGGGTCAGCTCGCCGACCACCACGGTACAGGCGCCGCAGTCGCCACTGGCGCAGCCTTCTTTGGTGCCGGGTTTGCCCAAGTGCTCACGCAGGTACTGCAGCACCGTCATGTTCGGGCCCAGGGCGTGCTCGCTGCGCAGCTCCTGGTTGACGAGAAACTGGATCACGGGGATGGCCTCGCAATGGTTTTATTGTTGTTGAGCGGACAATAAGCAGAGCTGACACGCTGGTCAATAATTTTCTGACTTAAGGGTCAAGAAATTCTCCGCACGGTCGTCTGGCCGCCCAGCCTGCCCATATACAAAGCATAGATCGGGCCGCCTTGACCGTTGTCTGGCGGCTCAAATAAAGGCAGTCGCCCCTCTGCGCGACTGCTGGCCAAGTGCGCTACAATCGCTCACTTGTGCCCAGTTCAATGATTTTGAAGGAAAACCATGACGTTCAAGGCGCCGGACAGCCTCTCCGAGCAGATTGCCGACTACCTGGCCGAACGCATCATCCGCGGCGAGCTCGAGCCGGGTGAGCGCATCCAGGAGCAGAAGGTCACCCAGGCGTTGAATGTCAGCCGCGGCTCGGTGCGTGAAGCGTTGTTGATCCTCGAACGTCGTCATCTGGTTGCGATCCTGCCGCGCCGCGGCGCCCATGTGACCAGGCTCGACGAGCGCAGCGTGCGCAGCCTGTGCGCCCTCATGGGCGAGTTCTACATTCTGCTGGGCAATGCAGTTGCGCAGAAATGGCGCACCGACGCAGACCTGCGCCCGTTCCTGGACATCCAGCAGCGCCTGCAGCAGGCCCGTGAACAAGGTGACATCAAGGCCTTCGTCGCCGACAGTTTTGCCGTGATGCGCGCCGCCTATCCGTTTGCCGACAATCCATACCTGCAGGAAACCGTCGAAAACCTGCAGCCCGCCATGAGCCGAGCCTATTATCTGGCTCTCGATCAGCGCCAAGCCAACATGCTCGATTACCTTGACCTGTTCGCCCACCTGCTTGACGCCGTGGTCGCCCGTGATCTGCCGCGCATCCGCGAGGTACTCACCGCCTATTGCCAGCGTAGTTGCGAGCTGGTGCTGGCGGCGCTGGCCCGAGGCTGACCGATGCGCCTGAAGTGCATCCGCCTGGCCGGGTTCAAGTCGTTCGTCGACCCGACCACTGTCAACTTCCCCAGCAACATGGCGGCCGTGGTCGGCCCCAATGGCTGCGGCAAGTCCAACATCATCGATGCGGTGCGCTGGGTGATGGGCGAAAGCTCGGCGAAGAACCTGCGTGGCGAGTCGATGACCGATGTCATCTTCAACGGCTCCACCAGCCGCAAACCGGTCAGCCAGGCCAGCATCGAGCTGATCTTCGACAACAGCGAGACCACGCTGCTGGGCGAATATGCTGCCTATGCGGAAATCTCCATCCGCCGCAAGGTCACCCGTGACGGGCAGAATACCTACTACCTGAACGGTACCAAATGCCGCCGCCGCGACATCACCGACATCTTCCTCGGCACTGGTCTGGGGCCGCGCAGCTACTCGATCATCGAACAGGGCATGATCTCCAAGCTGATCGAGGCCAAGCCCGAGGAGCTGCGCAACTTCATCGAAGAGGCGGCGGGCATCTCCAAGTACAAGGAGCGCCGCCGCGAGACCGAAAGCCGTATCCGACGCACCCAGGAGAACCTGGCGCGCCTGACCGACCTGCGCGATGAGCTGGAGCGCCAGCTCGAACGCCTGCACCGCCAGGCGCAGGCCGCTGAGAAATACCGTGAGTACAAGGCCCAGGAACGGCAGCTCAAAGCACGCTTGGCGGCGCTGCGCTGGCGTGACCTGGATGAACGCGTACGCCAGCGCGAGTCGGTGATTGGCGATCAGGATGTGGCCCATGAGGCGCTGGTTGCCGAACAGCGCAATGCCGATGCGAGCATCGAGCGGCTGCGTGACGGCCATCACGAACTGTCCGAGCGCTTCAACCAGGTGCAGGGGCGCTTCTATTCGGTGGCCGGTGACATTGCCCGGGTCGAGCAGAGCATTCAGCACGGTCAGCAGCGCCTGCGCCAATTGCAGGATGACCTGAAGGAAGCTGAGCGCACGCGCCAGGAAACCGAGTCGCACCTGGGGCATGACCGCACCCTGCTGGCGACTCTCGGTGAAGAGCTGGCGATGCTCGAACCGGAGCAGGAAATGACCTTGGCCGCAGCCCAAGAGGCTGCCGCCACCCTCGAAGAGGCCGAGTTGGGCATGCACGGCTGGCAGGAGCAGTGGGACAGCTTCAACACCCGCTCCGCCGAGCCGCGGCGCCAGGCCGAGGTGCAGCAGTCGCGCCTGCAGCAACTTGAAGCCAGCCTGGAGCGCATGGCCGAGCGCCAGCGCAAGTTGGGCGAGGAGCGCGACCAGTTGGGCGCTGACCCGCAGGACGGCGCCATGCTGGAGCTGTCCGAGCAGTTGGCTGCCAGCGAGATGCTGCTTGAAGAGCTGCAGCTGTCCGAAGAGCAGGTGGTCGAGCGCCTGGAGGGCGTACGTGCGCAATTGCAGCAGGCGACCCAGGCTCAGCAGCAACAGCAAGGCGACTTGCAGCGCCTGGGGGGCCGTCTGGCATCCCTGGAGGCACTGCAACAGGCCGCGCTCGAGCCCGGGGTCGGTGCTGCCGAGTGGCTGCGCGGGCAAGGCCTGGAGCAGCGGCCGCGCCTGGCACAAGGGCTGCGTGTGGAGCCGGGTTGGGAGCTGGCGGTGGAAACCGTGTTGGGCGCTGACCTGCAGGCCGTGCTGGTGGAGGACTTCAGCGGCCTGGATTTTGCCGAGCTGGAGCAAGGAGAGCTGCGTCTGTTGGTGGCGGGGCAGGAAGGTCCACGCCGGCCCGGCAGCTTGCTCGACAAAGTTGAGGGGCACACCGACCTGGCCCCTTGGCTGGCCCAGGTCCGGCCGGTTGAAGACCTGGCTCAAGCCCTCGCTGAACGCGCCGGGCTTGGCGAAGGCCAGAGCCTGGTCAGCCGCGATGGTTACTGGGTTGGTCGGCATTTTCTGCGCGTCAGCCGGGGGGGCGAATCCCAGGGTGGGGTGCTGGCACGGGGTCAGGAAATCGAGCGCCTCGGCCAGGAGCAGCTGGAGCTGGAAGCTACGCTGGAGCAGATGGAGCAACAGCTGCAAGCCTTGCGTGAGCAGCAATTGGGCCTGGAGGAGCAGCGCGAGCAGCTACGCCGTCGCACCCAGGAAGAGAGCCGCCAGCATGGCGAGCTCAAGGCCAGCCTTTCGGCAGGGCGTGCCCGTGCCGAACAGGTCGAGCTGCGTCGGCGCCGGCTGCAGGAAGAATTGAGCGAACTTCAGGAGCAGCGCGCTCTGGAGCATGAGCAACTGGGCGAAGCGCGGCTGGTGCTGCAGGAGGCCCTGGACCTGATGGCCCAGGACACCGAGCAACGCGAACAGTTGATGGCCCGCCGCGATACCCTGCGCGAGGGCCTTGACCGGATCCGGCAGGAAGCTCGCCAGCACAAGGATCACGCCCACCAGTTGGCTGTGCGCCTGGGATCACTGCGCGCACAGCACGACTCGACCCGCCAGGCACTGGAACGTCTGGAGCTGCAGGCGGCACGCCTGAGCGAGCGGCAGGAGCAGCTGAGCCTTAACCTGGAGGAGGGTGAGGCGCCGCTGGAAGAGCTGCGCCTGAAGCTGGAAGAACTGTTGGAGCGGCGCATGAGCGTCGACGAGGAAATGCGCCAGGCCCGCCTGCACATGGACGAAGCCGATCGCGCCCTGCGCGACGCCGAAAAGCGCCGCACCCAGGCCGAGCAGCAGGCACAGTTGCTGCGTGGCCAGCTTGAGCAGATGCGCCTGGAGTGCCAGGGGCTGGATGTGCGGCGCAAGACCTTGCAGGAGCAATTGCTGGCCGACGGCTACGATCTGCAGGGTGTGCTTGCCACTGTCGAGGCTGAGGCCAGCGAGCAGGGCACCGAACAGGAGCTGGAGCAGATCGACGCCCGTATTCAGCGCCTGGGCGCGATCAACCTGGCCGCGATCGAGGAGTACGAACAACAGTCCGAGCGCAAGCGCTACCTTGATGCCCAGGACGCCGATCTGGTCGAGGCGCTGGAGACGCTGGAAAGCGTCATCCGCAAGATCGACAAGGAAACCCGCAATCGCTTCAAGGATACCTTTGATCAGATAAATGCCGGATTACAGGCACTTTTCCCAAAAGTTTTCGGTGGTGGCAGCGCTTATCTGGAACTGACGGGCGAAGATCTACTCGATACAGGGGTGACGATCATGGCGCGCCCACCGGGCAAGAAGAACAGCACCATCCATTTGCTGTCCGGCGGCGAGAAGGCACTGACCGCATTGGCGCTTGTGTTTGCCATCTTCAAGTTGAACCCCGCACCGTTCTGCATGCTCGACGAGGTCGATGCGCCGCTGGACGATGCCAACGTCGGCCGGTATGCCCGGTTGGTCAAGGAGATGAGTGAAAGCGTGCAGTTCATCTACATCACGCATAACAAGATTGCCATGGAGATGGCGGATCAATTGATGGGGGTGACCATGCACGAGCCTGGGTGTTCACGTCTTGTTGCAGTGGATGTGGAGGAGGCACTGGCCATGGTCGACGCCTGATTAGCGAAGAGAAGGCGGATTGTGCAGGTAAATGCCCCCGCCATGTGCGACAGACGGTGTAAAGTTGTCTTTGGTCGTGCTAGCTTAATGTCACTCGTTTTTTGCGTGGGTAAAACGCCTGTCAGAACATAGAGTTGGCGCCACGTGTTAAAGGGCTTTGAAGCCTTTGTTTTCAAGCATATTTTTATAGAGGCACGGGATTACATGGAAATCGGTCTGCGCGAGTGGCTGATCCTCATCGGCATCATTGTCATCGCCGGTATTCTTTTCGACGGCTGGCGCCGTATGCGCGGCGGAAAAGGCAAGTTGAAATTCCGTCTGGATCGCAGTTATTCCAACCTCCCGGACGAGGAAGGCAGCGCTGAGGTGCTGGGCCCGTCGCGGGTGCTCGATACCCAGAAGGAGCCGGAGCTGGACGAAAGCGACCTGCCGTCGCTCAGTGCGCCGGCGCGTGAGCGCGAGCGCGAGCAGAAACCGGCTAAAGCCACCAAGCGTGGCAAACGTGCCGCTGAAATGCAGCCGCAGGGTGATCTGGACCTGGTGGCCGAACCGCGCGAGCCCGACCTGTTCGCCGATGCCGATGACGATTTTGCTGGCGACAACAACCGCAACAGTGGTTTTGCTGCTGCGGGCAGTGCTGCCAAGGAGCTGCCGCCGGTCGAAGAGGTGCTGGTGATCAGCGTGATCTCGCGCGACGAAGGTGGCTTCAAGGGCCCGGCGCTGCTGCAGAATATTCTTGAAAGCGGTTTGCGCTTCGGTGAAATGGACATTTTCCACCGTCACGAAAGCATGGCCGGTCACGGCGAAGTCCTGTTCTCCATGGCCAATGCGGTCAAGCCCGGCATTTTCGACCTGGACGACATCGATCACTTCAGCACCCGTGCGGTGAGCTTCTTCCTCGGGCTGCCAGGGCCACGCCACCCGAAACAGGCCTTCGATGTGATGGTCGCTGCGGCGCGCAAGCTGGCCCACGAGCTCAATGGCGAGCTCAAGGATGATCAGCGCAGCGTGCTCACCGCCCAGACCATCGAGCATTACCGCCAGCGCATCGTCGAGTTCGAGCGCCGCGCGCTGACCCAGAAACGCTGATGTCATTGAGCTAGCAGACCATGCCCTGGTCTTGCTCGCTTCGTTTCAAGCGCAAGAGCAGCCTGGAGCTAATGCCAGTCAGTTAGCGTTATCAGGGCTGCTACGCAGCCCATCGCCGGCAAGCCGGCTCCCACAGATACCATGCAGTTCTTGAGGTCTGAGCTGTGCCTGTGGGAGCTGGCTTGCCGGCGATGGGCCGCAAAGCGGCCCCGAATCGTTTAACTGACTGGCATTGAGCCTAGGGCTGCTCTTTTGCTTTGCAAGAGAACCTGAAGAATGAACGCCGAATCCCGAATCCACGCACTGCGCGCCGAACTCGACCAGCACAACTACCGCTACTACGTACTCGACGAGCCCAGCGTGCCGGATGCCGAGTACGACCGCCTGTTCAACGAGCTCAAGGCCCTCGAAGCCGAACACCCGCACCTGGTCACGCCCGACTCGCCCACTCAGCGCGTCGGCGGTGCCGCCTTGGCCGCGTTCAGCCAGGTGCGCCACGAAGTACCCATGCTCAGCCTGGGTAACGCCTTCGAGGAAGCCGACCTGCGTGAATTCGGCCGCCGCGTAGTGGACGGCCTCGACCAGCCAGGCGCGGTCGACTACAGCTGCGAGCCCAAGCTCGATGGCCTGGCGGTCAGCCTGCTTTATCGCGATGGTCAGCTGGTCCAGGGCGCGACCCGGGGTGACGGCACCACCGGCGAAGACATCAGCGCCAATGTACGTACCGTGCGCAACATCCCGCTCAAGCTGCAGGGCAAAGGTTGGCCCGCTGTGCTCGAAGTGCGGGGTGAAGTGTTCATGAGCAAGGCGGGTTTCGACCGCCTTAATGCCGCACAGGCCGAAGCCGGGGGCAAGACCTTCGCCAACCCGCGCAACGCAGCTGCCGGTAGCCTGCGCCAGTTGGACTCGAAGATCACCGCCAGCCGCCCGCTGGAATTCTGCTGCTATGGCGTTGGCCAGGTCTCGGCAAGCATTGGTGAAAGCCATATCGGTATCCTCGAGCAGCTCAAGGCATGGGGCTTGCCGATCAGTCGCGAGCTCAGGCATGCGGCTGGTATCGAGGAGTGCCTGGCTTACTACCGCGATATCGGCGAGCGGCGCAACAGCCTGCCGTACGAAATCGATGGGGTAGTGTTCAAGGTCAACAGCCTGGCCTCCCAGCGCGAGCTGGGCTTTCGCGCCCGCGAGCCACGTTGGGCCATCGCCCATAAGTTCCCGGCCATGGAAGAGCTCACCGAGGTGCTGGATGTCGAATTCCAGGTCGGGCGTACCGGTGCGGTCACGCCGGTTGCGCGGCTCAAGCCGGTCAAGGTGGCTGGCGTGACCGTGTCCAACGCCACCCTGCACAACATGGACGAGATTGCCCGCCTGGGCCTGCGCATCGGCGATACGGTGATCATCCGCCGTGCCGGTGACGTGATCCCGCAAGTCATGCAGGTGGTGCTTGAGCGCCGTCCTGAAGACGCCCGCCCGGTGCAGGTGCCAAGCGCGTGCCCGGTGTGTGGCTCCCAGGTCGAGCGTACCCAGCTGGTCAAGCGCAGCAAAGGCAAGGAAACCACCAGCGAAGGCGCGGTGTACCGCTGTGTCGGCCGCTTGGCCTGTGGTGCCCAGCTCAAGCAGGCGATCATTCACTATGTTTCGCGGCGGGCCATGGATATCGACGGCCTGGGCGAGAAGAGCGTTGAGCAGTTGGTGGACGAAGGCCTGATCGGTTCGCCGGCGGACCTCTACAAGCTGCAATTCGACCAGATCGTCGGGCTGGAGGGGTTTGCCGAAGTCTCCAGCAAGAAACTGCTGGATGCCATCGAGGCCAGCAAGCGCCCGAGCCTGGCGCGCTTCATCTATGCCTTGGGCATCCCGGATGTGGGCGAGGAGACCGCCAAGGTGCTGGCCCGCTCGCTGGGCAGCCTGGCACGGGTGCAGCAGGCGTTGCCGCAGGTGCTGACGTACCTGCCGGACATTGGTCTGGAAGTGGCCTACGAGATCCACAACTTCTTTGAAGACGAACACAACTGCAAGGTCATTGAGCAGTTGCTCGGTTGCGGCATGCAATTGCAGGACGAAGGTGAGCTGGCTGCCGAATTCGCTGCCAGCACTACCCTGGCCGGGATGATCGCCAAGCTCGACATCGCTTCGGTCGGGCCCACGGGCGCGGAAAAGCTGGTCGCCAAGCTGGACAGCCTGGACAAGATCATCGCGGCCGACGGCATCGACCTGCGTCAGGCGCTGGCAGCGAAACAGGCCGAAGCCGTGCGCGAATTTTTCAAGGACGAGGCCAACCAGAAACTGGCCCGAGACATCGAGGCTCAGTTGCTGGCGTTCGGCATGCACTGGAACAGCGAAAAGAAGGTCGCCGAGGGCTTGCCCCTGGCTGGCCAGACCTGGGTGCTGACCGGCACGTTGGAGCGCATGAGCCGCGACATCGCCAAAGAGAAGCTGGAAAGCCTGGGGGCCAAGGTGGCCGGTTCGGTGTCGGGCAAGACACACTGCGTGGTCGCTGGCCCTGGTGCCGGTTCCAAGTTGGCCAAGGCCAGTGAGCTGGGGGTCAAGGTGCTGGATGAGGATGCGTTCGTCGTGTTCCTGGACGAGCAGGGCATTGCCATCTGATTGTACTGGCCCCCTCGATCTGGACAAGTCATTGAGAAATGATGACTTTTTCTCCGGTTAAAGGTTGTAACTTCGCCCCAGACCGGTACAATGGCGCGGCTCGCTGCTTGGCGAGCCGCGTAGTGGTGGCCCCATCGGTCCCCCCGCATTGATTACCCGTTAACCTGGTCAGGCCCGGAAGGGAGCAGCCATAGCGGGAACATCGAGTGCCGGGGTGTGGCTGGTGGGGCCGCCTCCATTACGCAAGTCCTTAATTCTAAAGGACTTTTCTCTCTCAAAATTTCGAAGTGGACCAGTGCCGTAGTACACCGAAGTGGTGCACTGTAAGCGGCATGTTAGCTTGCTCCTGTCTTTTCTCCAATCACCACCCTTTCCTAATCTCCCGTACCGGCATTTGCAGAGGCACTTTGCTGGCTGCTAGCCATGGAGGCCAGTACTATCGCCTGAACCTTCTGGTGAGGTAGGAAGATGAGCAACGGTGAGAAGATGACCTGGCAGCAGTTCGCAGACGAGTATCAGCCTCCTTCAGAGGCCGCTTGGATCAATGTTTTCGCTATCAGATGCTTCAGGGATACTGGCGACGGCGACTACATTGCTGCACGGCTCGCCTTGAGAGCTGGCCTGCCAAGCCAGGCAATCTGGTCAGGATTGCAGGCGATCGAGAAGTATCTTAAGTGTATTTTGCTTCTTGGTAGGGTTAGCTCGAAGGGGGTTGGGCACAAGATCGCTGAAGGCTTAAGGTTGGTAAACGACCGTTTGAAGTACAGCATTGTTCTGCCCGACAAAGAACAGGCTATTTTCAATCATCTTGCAGAGTCCGAAGGTGATCGATACCTAGTGGCGTCCCTCTACCTTTGCCACCACGAATTAACTGACCTAGACGCATTGGTGTGGCGGCTCCGCCAATACTGCGCTGTGCTTGATGTTGAGCATTATAACGACCCTCCATCCCAAGAGGTGTTGTCAAGGAGTCTGGAGAGGATCAGCGAGCAATTAGAAGGACAGCCCGAGGGGGGATATCTTGAACAAGGTTTCCTCGAAAAGGTTTTGTCGAATGCGAATCACTCTGCTCATGACGGCCTCGTGTGGCGTAACGCTATGTTTGGCGGTAACCAGCCATTTAGCAGCTCTTACGGCGCTTTCAATTTTATGGCTACAAACTCGCCGTTGTTTTTGAACCCGCAGATTGTGAAAGCAGTGGATGAGCTGGTCTACCTGCCTAAGGGGGCTCGAAAAGTATTCGAGCAGCTAGCGCTAGAGAGGGCTGGGGAGCTTCAACCCAACAGCTCTAATAAGTCTTGATGGCAGATTGACATTTCTTGTTGCCAAGAGAGTCGGCAAACAGGTATAAGGAAGATGCTGGGCGTACCGTCCAGGTGCTCTTTAAACATGGTTAATTCTCTGGGCTTGCAGTTGGTGGTTGGGAAACCAACCAGCTTTGATGTTCGTCAAAGCTTCCTCTCCGCAACGACCCGTTCCTCC
Organism: Pseudomonas putida; assembly: GCF_016406145.1. Classification (NCBI taxonomy): domain Bacteria; kingdom Pseudomonadati; phylum Pseudomonadota; class Gammaproteobacteria; order Pseudomonadales; family Pseudomonadaceae; genus Pseudomonas; species Pseudomonas putida. Next base: position 4,004,160 of record NZ_CP066306.1, on the reverse strand, counting down.
CGTCGCACCTGTGCGCTGACGTGAAGTCCTGCTGTCCTAAGGTTTCGTCTATCGTTCGCACTGAGCGGTATTGCGGCCTTAAGCGTTGGCTTTAAGCTTCGCTAGTCGTTGATGGTTGCAATGTGAGGTGACGTGGAGCAGTACGTGGCGGCGGCGGCTTATCGATCTTGACTTATCAAGATCGCTAAGCAGAACTGTGGTTTGTTGCGGTGTCTTGGTAGTTCCATTCGGCCCGGAATGCTTTGGCGGCGGCAATTCCCACCACCAGGAGCTACAACCATGTTGCGTTTAAAGAAAGCGGCAAGTCCTCGGACTGAGCTGCGAAAGCACAATAACCAAGACACCCGCGTTACAGTCGATAGCAAGGATTCAAAGAAGGAAAGAGGGACAGGCAGTCGTTTCAAGCGCTTCCGAGAGGCAGTGGAAGCTTTTGCGATTCGCCAGATACTTCTGGAATTCTGGGAAAACAGGCTTGAGTACTGGGAGCTTGTTTGCGAGTTTGTGAACAAAGTCCTTGAGGCAGTAGGCTCATGACGCAACAAATCACATCATTCGAATTCTGAAGGGCCGGTCTATGTATCGGCCCTTCATCGTTTTAAGGGTGGGAAATGAAAGCTCCGCTATATCCGCACAAGCCAATCCACAGCATTCGAGCTTTAGCGCTGGCGCTTGGTGAGAGCGAAGCGCTGTTAGAACGGCTTGCCGCTCGTGCGGACCGAATGTACCGCCATGTCCCCCAAGAGAAGAAGGTCAAGCCTGGTCAGCCACCCGAGACGCGTGATACCTACGACGCCCATGAGCCGCTGAAGCGAATCCAGCGAAAGCTCGTTGATCGAGTGCTGTCTAAAGCGATATTCCCGACCTATCTGCACGGGGGTATAAGAGACTGTAAGTCCCCACGGAGCATCCACAGTAACGCTGCTGTACATGCGGGGGCGCGATTTGTCATCCTTCAAGACATTCGTAATTTCTACCCTTCCATATCTAAGAGCCATGTTCATGCCATGTTCCGGGGGTTGTTCGGGTTCGGAGCTGGCGTTGCGGAACTGTTGTCATCTCTATGTACCCGTTCTGGAAGCACGCCTCAAGGCGCCAGTACGAGTGGCTACATCGCAAATTTAGTATTCTGGGATGTGGAACCGAAGGTGGTTAGCGATCTTTCGGGTAAAGGGTTTCAGTACTCCCGATTCGCCGATGACATTACTATCTCCTGTACGCGTGAGCCGGAAGCGGATGAGCTTACCGGTATTGTCTCAGCAATCACTGGTATGTTGGCTTCCAAGGGGTGTCATCAGAAGCGGAGCAAGCTCCATGTGCGGATACGTGGGCAGGCTCTTAAGTCGGAAGGCACTACTTTCCAGCCGATTACGGTTACCGGTCTGAGCATTTTCAATGCTTCCCCAGGACTCACGAAGTCGGAACGGAAACGTATACGCTCTGCCGTAAGGGAGCTTGAGCTGTCTAGCGAGACGACCTCTAATTGGGTCGAGCTTGAACCAATGTATCACCGTGCCATGGGCCGTGTGGGACGGCTTCTGGCCTGCGCACATCCAGATGGAGAGTCGCTCAAGGTAAGGCTCAACTTGATTAAACGGTCTTATGAGAAGCCCTTACTTGAGCGCTATCAGCAGGAAATCGTCGAGCAATCTGCGCGGGAAATTAATAATGTCTCCTGTGCTCGGACGTTACCTTCTCAGCCAACTGAACCGGTTGACTCCCCGCCTTGGGAGTAACACTCGAATGCTTGAGTGCCGATCCGACTCATTCGACAGAATCTAGCGGACTATGGGCCGGTGTTAAGAGCCCTTTCCGTGGTAGAAGTGGGTTTGCCTCCAGAAGTCTGAAATATCCACTTCTTCGATGACTGCCCGTAGTGCTGCCTGGCATTCTCAGCAGTAGTGGTGCGGTCCGCCTAATGGTAGCCTTATGCCTTTACCCAAGGAGATGGCTATGCGTGGTCTGGGAATTGCAGTACTAGTGCTAGCTCTGTTCGCGTTAGTCGGAGCGCTTTCAATGGACGTTACTGTTTCAAGTGGGACGGGGCGGGTGAACAACATCGGCCTGATCGCTGAGCAGCAGAATTACATCACCATTGGTGGGCTGATGCTGCTAGTCGGAGCCGTGATGGTCATCGCAGGCAGGCGGCGTGAAGCAGCGGTTGGGGTGAGCGGTGACAGCCGGGCCTGCCCGATGTGTGCAGAGACGATTAAAGTAGCAGCGGTGAAGTGTAAACACTGCGGATCGGATCTATCAGCCTCTCCTACCGCCATCATCGATCAGGCAGCAGCACTTGGCAGTGATGTAGACAAGGTCGATACCCCAATATGGATCGCCAGGGCTGTCATTCTCGCTGTCTTCATCGGAATCATTCTTTTCTCCTTGATAAGGCACGGCTGACCCTGGGCTACCTCTGGCTCGGTGCTTAACGCCCGCGCCGATTGGCATCCAGCCCCCAGCGGCAAATTCTCAAATATCATAGGCAAAGAAAAGCCGCCCGAGGGCGGCTTTGAGCTTACGGGTTGTTCTTTCTGGCTTACTGACTTACGGCCTTACGTATAGCGTTTGTCCCAGGCAACCTAAAGGTGCGCGAGCAGCGTTGCAAAGGCCTTCTCGGTCACGTATGCGGTTACTCAGGTGGCGGTATACACGCCATACCTTTGATGTGGTGCGAGTCGGGCAAGCTGTAATGTCAAACTGGTATCAACCCTCGGTTCTCTGTACAGTTTGGCTTTCCAACGATTCGAGGTGGCTCATGGCGTGTCCAGTTTGTAAGAAGCAGACCTTTTTTAACGAGGGCGGCGTAAAGCAATGCACCAAATGCAAAGCTACAGGTTGGGCTTGGAATGATCCGGTTGAGCCGGGGCAGGGCATGGGTAAAAAGTGCCCAAATTGTGCTAAGCAGACCTTACACGCGATTGCCGGAGTAGTCTCTTTCACAATTCGTCGTTGCTCGACTTGCAGCTACTGCTTGGTCGCTGAGGAAGGCTAACCACCATGGGTATATACGGTGTAGGCGAGTATCTTGAGCGGGCTAAGGGCTTCATAGCTCTCGGAGATGAGAACTCGTTGCGGCATGCGTGCCTGGAATTGCGGTTCTGCCTAGAACGCATCGTTTACCAGAAGCTTGGTCAAATCGGAGACAAGCTACCGCTGGCGGTTTACCGGACTTGGCAGCCGCCCAAGGCGCTTAAGCTGCTTCTGAGCTTCGAGCCGCGTGCAGATCAAGACGTATCTATCAGCATTTGTAAGAACACAGCAGATGGCAAGCCGTCGGGAGATTGGCTCGACCTTGGTGACTATAAGATGTTTTCCGTCAAATGGCTTAACAAGCACTACAACAAGCTTGGGAAGTTTTTGCACGAGACTTCTTTGCCCGAGAATGACAATCCGCCCGAGTTGAAGGTGTCGATGATCGAGGCGATAGTGGATGAAATCGAGCGAGTAGCTACCGCCAATGTCATTGTAACGATGAACTCTATAACTGTTGTGCAGTGCTCTCTATGTGATGGCGACATGTACGTCAGTAGTTCTCAGATCGAAGATGATGCCGAAGTCGAGTGCTACAAAGACGAGTGCAGAGCCCGGCACCATATCAAAAAACTGGAAGGAAATGCCTTCACACTTGAGCGGGCAGGTCTCTACTCTGTGCCGTGCAAAGGTTGCGGCCAGCACTTACCGATGGAAACCATTGAGCACGGCGAGGTAAAGGCGTGTGTAGCGTGTGGCCTTGAGCATTTTTTCCGGTGGAGCTATGGCACCAGGCCTGCGCCCGTGGTTGATGCTCAAGCGGGTATAGGTAAACACGAAGGGAAAGGACACGATTGCGCTTAGGCTATTACCGCTATGTTCTACATGGACCTTCGTCCACAGCCAAATATCGCCAGTGAATCAGAGCGGGAATATCGTTAGGGGATTGGTCGAAGACGGCTAAGTGTGGGTCAGTGCTTAATGCTTCAGGTTGTCCTACAGCGAGCCCCATAGCACGATTTTGAAATATCTAGGCGCGGGTGAGCTCACTCCTGTACGTCGCTGGAATTGCTTCCTATGAGCTTGCGAGGCTATCCGCCATTAGTGTTAAAGGACAACTGAAGGCGAGTCATCAGGCGGGATACCGTCATGGGTTGAAATGCACTACCCCGTGCTGTAGTCACGCCTTTTGAGTTGAGGCAATGGGCAATGGCAGCAAACGAAGTGCAACCATCGTACAAGCACGCCTTGATGTGGTGAGCGATAGCATCAGCACGATTGTCTGCATTCACCTGCTTTGCCTTTACAGCGGCACCGTTGCCTACTGCCCACGCCTCCACACGCCCTGCGTCACGGCGGGCAATTTTTTCCTTAGCTTCTGCATCGCCATTGGCGGCGAGCTTCTTCAGTTCGGCCAAGCCAGCCTTTGTACGGGCACGGATCTTCAGTAGCTCCTCCTCGGCCAGTAGCGACTTGATGTTTCGCAGCAAGCCACTGCTATGAACGTCCTCGGCCTCAATGAACTTGTACTTCTTCTGCAAGGTGACGAAGTGAGCGTGATCCCGAGTGAGACGGTCAATACGATGCACTACAACCGGGCAATCCAGACCTTTCGCCATTGCGAGAGCGAGGCGGCATTGAGGGCGGTCCTGAGGATCGACGGCACCTGATACCCCCTCATCAGTGAACTGAGCGACAATCTCCCACCCGTGCGTCTCGGCTGCGATCTTGATGGCTGCAAACTGGCCACCTACCGACAAACACTGATCGTCTGTACTCATCCTTGCGTAGGCCACTACCTGCATCGCTTGCTCGGCTCATCAACTGGTGTGTGGCTATTTTAACATATTGCTGATGACCGTCTACGATATGTTAAGTCCGTTGTCGCGTGCTATATGCTGGGCGGAAGAAGGCTGGCGGCAGGATTCGGAGTAGCCTCCTGCTGCCTGTGATTTGCCCTTTGGAGTCATAGGTGTATGGGAGTCGTCTCGTATGACAATTCCCGATTGCCTTGTGAGAGTGCTGCGTGATGGCGTGGAGTGCTACCAGACGTGTCTAGGTAATTGATAGTGGGCTCCTCCACTTCTCTTATAGGCGTGGGGCCTTCATCGGCAGCGTTGCTAGCCCGGACTGGTCGGTCTGATCCGGCACCACCTATCCCTCGGCGCTCGGTCGAGAGATGCTCTCGGGGTTTATTAGGTGAGCCGCTGGCTTGGTAACTACAGGTCCAGTGGTCGATAAAGAGGCATAGCCCAATAAGCCTATAGATTGTAAGTGATTAGTTGCTCAAGGGGCTCCGGCTTAGCCCTTCTTGCCTCAATCCCAGTATCTACGGGAGGAGCCTTCAGATTTCTGGTAGCGGGGGGGCTTGCCACGCAGACCGATTTATAGATCATTAATAGATAAATCGAGCCGGCTTTGGCGAATGGCTGCTATCGACCCAGAGCGGACGTCCGGGCGAATACCTCAGAATTGTCGCCAAGACTATTTATGTGGCAAAAGTAAGCACTCTTTCCTCTTGAGTTTCCACTATGAACGCATTGACTTGTTCTTGCGGATGTGGGGAAAGCTCTGGGTATTCAAATGCAAGGTATTCGATGACCTCATCTTCTTCCCAAGGGCCGAGCGAAGCCATGTAATCAGGGTACTGATCCTGAATTTCTCTCCATGATTGGTAAGGATGCTTGGAGAGCAATACGATTGTTTGGGTGTAGATAATATGAATCTGCACGAATCTATTTCCGTATGTTGATGTCTTGGACACCGCCAGGCGAGTTTAAACCCTTTTCAGGATTGCCTGCCTGTCGGCGGATTCTGGCTGAAGCAAAGTGCAGGGCTGGCCGTCCGCTTCTGGCCGTTAGGAGCCTATCCCGACGGGCTGCTTTGGGTCGAGAGCGGTCGTACGCGAGAGGCAATGATTAGCTCTTGGTAAAACTCACTGATGCGCCGCAGGTAGTTGCAAAGGTGCCCGTAGTGTCGCTCAGCCACGATTGGGGCAGCTCACATCCCTTCGAACAAAGCGGAGATGCTCACGCCCAGAGCGTCAGCCAGCACCTTGATGGCATTGATGGACGGATTCGCTCCTCCCGTCTCGATGCGGGACATGTAGGTCCTAGCGAAGCCACACCGATCAGCGAATGCCTCCTGGCTCATGCCCATAGCCACGCGCAGCTCCCTGATGCGGGTGCCGAACTGGTGCTGAAGCGCTGGAGAGGGAGGTGGTGCAGGCATTCCTCATGGTCAGCGGATGTGATCTAATCGGACACACACTAATCGTGACATTCGTTGAGGGGCCAGCCCTCGCGGGTGCAAAAGGATCGAGACGATGGCCCAGGTTACTTCAATTTTCCCTGCATCCCAGGGCTCCGTGTTCTTCACGCCTGAAGCTATGAGGTGCGCCCTTGAACTGGTGCTTTCACACCGTTCTTGTGGTGCCATCCTGCTTGCTCTTTGGTCGAACGTGGGGGAGGGCGGGGTAGTGCGGGTGTCACAGGCTGCTATCGCCCATCAGTGCGACGTTACCCTCCGTAAGCTCTCGAAGGAACTCACTCACCTTGTCGAAGGCGGCTGGATCGAACTGGTAAATGTCAGTATCGAGCCGGGCGGTCCGCTTGAGTGCGTCATTAGCCCTCTTGTTCTTCAGATGATGAAGCCCGAAGAGCGGGTTTAAGTGTGCCGTAGGAGCTGAGCAGGGCTAGCACATTAGGCTGCTGGCCGTTGTCTCATTAGATTAGGGGTGGGTGGTGACGCACCACACCGTCATACATGGTTAGAGCTCCCCGAATACCTGCAGGATAATAGTTATATAGATGGGGGCAGAGGTGAGAGCCCCCGATCAACTTTGGTTCGACTGTAGAGTTAAATGTAACGTACCGTTACTAGATAGTGTTGTACACGATGCTTACAGAATTAGAAGCAAGATGAAGAGCGGGGAGGGCAGTGCAGCCCCACTCTCCCCCCCCCCCCCCCCCGTGCTACCTTGAGTTGTGATCTTGCCTCACGGCACGCTTGCAATCAGGGGGGGGCAGGGCAGAAAGCCCCCCGGAGCTTTTGATTTGAGCTGTACCGATACATGGTGACGTTCCGTCACGTTGTAGTAAGCTCTACAGTTCTTAGCAAGGTTGAAAGCAAGATCAAGAGCGGGGAGGGGCTTGTTTGCCCCTTTCTCTCCCCTTGCTGAATAGAGGGATATCTGTTCCTGGGGCACGACCTATCCTGCTGTGGCGTCTACGCCACTAATGGGGGAATGGTCTGGCGTCTATATTGCGGAATTAGTTAGATAATCCTTATATATCTGTCGCTAATTACCCTCGACTGACCCCTCTCTATAATTTGCTCGGGTGGCGGCTTGCTTCCATTGCTTGGCCGTGTTCTTAGATATGCCGAGCGCTTTGGCGATGGTCTTAACCGGAACCTCAGCCTTGATCATCATCAGTGCCTGCTGCTTCATCGGGTGTTCATTGCTAGGGACTTTTGTAGGGGCTGCCTGCGGCGGCGACCAGAACGTGTCGAAATCGACTTGTAAGTCGATGGATTGAAGAATCTGCGGGTGCCGTTCAAGGTACAGGGCTATGCCTCGTAAAGCTGTTCTCGCAGCTTCAATTACCCGTTGTAGTTGTCGAGTACTCATTGGTCGAAGCTCATGGTTGAGCAAGCAATTTGCTGCTGCCGCTATTGAGATGACGGAGAGTCGCAGCACCGACATTACGTCCGGAAGAGAGGCACTATGTTTTCCGGCTATTACACCAGGTCCCGTGTAGATCGCTCCGAATACGATATCATCTAGCCAGGGGGTGGGTCGCTCCTCAAATTTGAGAATGCAAAGTGCAGGAGCTAATGGGTTATCTGTCAGCTGTGGCTTTGGTCCGCGAGTGGAACTAGTTCTGACCTCTGAAGTTTGTTCATGATGACATAGCTCGATCACTGGTGCGAGTTCAGTTGGATGGGAGTGGGTATCCGAAGTCTCCAAGGGGGAAACGCTGCAGTCATCCTCTATGAGCCAGTTTTCACCGAGTCTTGCTGGTGTGCCAATGGTGTAATAAATCGGCTCAGGACTATATGTGGAGGTGGTGTATACGCCGTAATATTCACCGGTGACTACATCGTAGACATGGCTGTTGACTGTTCTGGTGTGGGCTTGTGCTAACTTGCTGCGTTGCGACTCAAGGGTTTTGCTGTCGTGTGCTTGGGGTGTAGTGTAAGATTTTATTTTTGGTACTTCCATGTGTTCGACGTAGTTGTTTGCCTAATGGTTGTCTAGCCGAATTGCGGGGGAGGTGGGGCTCAAAAGCTCAGGGTGGACTTGGCTAGCTTCGCGACGCCAGCCAGGTCGTGTATTCACCAAGGTGCCTAGAATGAGCTTGGTGTGTGTCGTGCTCGGTGTTGCTTAGTGCTGGTGCGCGCTGCCTTTTTGTTAAGCAGCCTGTTTATTTTGTGACCATCCTTCCTCGCTAAGCAGCTTACCGATATAGATTTCACCTTTTCCGGTTACCATGGTCTTATTGGACCGATGAATGCCGTTGGCGGTAATGTGTACCCGGCCTACAACTACGAAGCATCCTGAGTCAATGTGTCGTTGGTACGGTGAGTTGCATTTGTCCGCCATCAAGACCTTGAGCTCTCGTAACAGCTTGAAGAGCTTGTTGCGACCGATGCCAAATTTCTTACCGACTTCACTAATCGTCTGCAAGTTTGAAGAATCTGCTACCGCGTCATGATACTTAATCTTCGGTGCGTCCAGTTCTACCTTGTGGATTAACTGTTCGTAATTGCCAGCTAGGGACTGAGCTTGTTGAATGATCGTGTCTAAATAATGAGTCGGGTTATCCAGAAGATGCCGGGCGGCATTCTGGTGGACAGCCACACCACTTGTCGCGAGGCGGTCATATGCCTGGATTACCTCAATGTGGAAGTTGGTGCTAATCCACATCGCGTAAGCGTAGACAAGTTCCTTGGTAACATATGTGCCGCTCACGCCTTGGCCTTTGCGAATGCTTACTGGTTTAGTAGCCCAATTCTGGGCTTCTAATTCCGATACCAAGTCATCCGCTTGTGCGGTGGCAAGCCACTTTGAGGGGCGTTGGTGCCCCAGGCCGCCAGCGGCTTTGTGAACGTCATTTAGGCAATAGCGCCCCTCTTCGTCTTGTCTTATGGTGAAGTCTCCGAGCAAGACGGTTTTGGGTTGGTGATCTTTGATGCTAATTACGTTGTGCTTCATTTAGTGTAGTCCTTTACGGATTTCAGGCAATAGGTGGCCGTCGCTCGAAATTGAGAGCTGGTACTGGGTGCGGACCTATTGATAAAAGTTTGGTAGTGCTTAATAAAGGGGTTGGCGCTAAGTTAGTTCATTGCTTGATTCCTTCGTTGGGTATGGGGCTGGGCAATAGGGTGCCGTAACGTAAACTCTAAGTCTCGTCGGATTTATAGTGTGTGTGGCGAGTGGGCGGACTGGCCCTATGCTCAGGGAAGTATTGGGGGCTCTCTATTGGGTCATATAGTTGTCTCTAATGTTGGGGGTGAGGGCGATTACGGGCACGGAATTATCTTGCGATCATGGCATGGTAGTTACTCGAATAATTGAAACTAGGGCTGATGCGGTTGAGATGGTTAAATCCCGGGCACGACGAAACCTCCGTGCTAACCATTCATCGTTCCGACGAATCTGCAGGGAGGTTGATGTTGCGTTCGGCCAATGCGGGCCTGATTTGTCACCGGTTACTTGGTGATGGGCGCATCTTAGGGGTACTCGTCCTGTACGTCAACCCCTTGGTGTAAATTTTTCAGCTTTCACAGCCGTTGCTGTGGCTCCGCCACCAAGGTGGCCAGTCCGGCGGCGGTTTACTGCTATATAGCAGCCGCAGCCTCTCTCCGCTATCCGGCTACCTAGGGCCTGGTGGAAGTCCATGTGTCGTCACGCACCGCAATTTGTCGAAGCGCATCGAACATCGCCTTCAGTGGGCTCCTACTGCCGTAGATGCTGAACGTCACTGCTCCATCTTCGTGCCCGGCTATCCGCTTGATGAGCGAGTCCTGCACCCCAGCATCACGCAGGTCATCAATGAGCGTGTGGCGAAAGCTGTGGAAGGTCTTGCGTGGATCGGTGATGCCCAGCTTCGTCTTGTACCGACCGAACCACTTGGATGGGGCATGGCCTAGTTTCCCCCGCACCGCTTCCAGTTCAGGGAACAGGCGATCAGCGCCGCTGGCTTTCACTGACTCGACATGCTGAAGCAGACCTAAGTCCAACAGGGCAGGGTGCAGAGGGAGCATCCGACGACTGCTGGCGTTCTTCAGCTTCTGGTCTTCATGGCTGTCATCAATGCGAATGCAATGAATCCCTTGTTGCTCGATGAAATCATCAATTCGTAGCTGGCACAGCTCTTCTAGGCGTGCTCCAGTGGCTCGCCCAAGCAGTGGCAGCCAGTATCGCCACGGGTGCTTGCGTGCCTCTTTCCGCAGTGCGTGACAGTTAAGCAGAGCGACTAAATCATGGCGGTCAAACGACAGTCGTGCCTCTTTGGCAGATCCTGTCATCACCTTCATCCCGGCCAAGGGATTCTCGGTGACGTACCCGTTCGCCTTGCACCAGTTCATGAAGGCAGTGAGCTTCCGCAGCCGGTTGTTCACTGTGACAGCAGTGATGGTCTTGTAGGTGCTGCCTGACTCGACCACCTGCTTCAGGGTCTTACCCTTGAACTCGGGACGTAGGTTGAAATACTGGGGGCAGCGGCTAAGGCGTTCCTTTAGTAGGCGAGCTTGCTGAGTGTCGAAGGCTAACGCGGGCATATCACCCATCAGCTCGAACAGGTCAGCTAGGGAACGCTCTACGTCATCGGTGCTGCCCCTCCGCCATGTGCCACCACGTTTCCCTTCTTCTATATACAGCTTGGAGAGGGTGGCTAGGGTAGGGCCTTCGCGGCTCGGCTTCTGTGTGGCTGCTGGAATGGCTCGTGGTGCTATTGCAACGGCTGGTTGGGGTGCAATTACTCGCCATTGCTCGCACAACGCACGCAGCGTCTCAGGAGCTGTTAACGGGTGTTCGCTCAGGTGGCTGTTTACCTGCTGAGCTAAGGACGAGGCGAGGAACAGGGCTGCCTGACGCTCACGTACACGCAGAGAAATGCGAAGGGTGTGCCGGTTTGGAAACAGGTGCTTTGGCAGTCGAAGGTTGAGGTAGTAAACGGACTGGCGGCGGACGATATAAGCCATGGGGGACACCAGAGTGGACCAGTAAAGTGGACCAATTGAGTGGAACAATTCTGGTCACACCCCAAGCTCTGAGAGACCGTGCTGATGTCTGCACGGGTAGAGCGTCTGCTACCCCAACAGCCTGAAACCCTTGCCCCATAAGGCCCGCATTGATTACCGAGCATGCTTGCATGCGTACCTGGTCAGGCCCGGAAGGGAGCAGCCATAGCGGGAACATCGAGTGCCGGGGTGTGGCTGGTGGGGCCGCCTCCATTTCTGGGGTTCAAAAACCTCAGCCTGTCACGATACGGCCTTTCCTCTGGCCCGTTTTCCCCGCAGCGCCCCTGCTGCTGACAGCTTCATCAAGCGCTGAAATTTCGGACAGGCCAGGTGGTTTTCCTCTGGACACTGCGCTGCATGCCGTAGCCCCTTGCCAAGTGCCTGCAAGCGTTTGACCTGTGCATCGATTTCGTCAGTCTTGGCTATCAGCATCTGCCGATCGACCTGCTGGTCCATCAGCATCGCTCCCACTTCATCCAGAGAAAAACCAGCGGCCTGTCCCAGGGCGATCAGTGCCAGCCTGTCCGCAACATCGGCGGCGAACTGGCGCCGCTGGCCACGCCCGGCAAGTGACTCGAGCAGGCCTTTCTTTTCGTAGTAACGCAGTGTCGACGCAGGGACGCCTGTGCGTTTGGCGACATCGGCAATGTCCATTGAGGGGCCTTGACTTGAAGTTGACTTCAACTTCTATGCTGCGTGGCAGGTTGCTTAATGTCAATTTCAGAGGGCTGAATCAATGACGCTTGCCATGCTACAAGCTGCTTTGCTGATCGGGGTCGGTGCTACCGTGATCATGGACCTGTGGGGGATCTTGCTGCGGCGCTTGGGTATCGCCACGCTGAACTTCGCCATGGTGGGGCGTTGGGTAGGGCATCTGCTGCGGGGGCGCGTACGGCATCAGGCAATTGCCAGGGCCGAACCGGTGGCGAACGAGCTGATCTGGGGGTGGTTGATCCATTATGGGATTGGCGTGTTGTTTGCGGTAGTGCTGGTAGCAGTGGCCGGCGAGGGCTGGTTGCGCGCGCCGACGGTGTGGCCTGCATTGGCGTGGGGTGTGGTGACGGTGGCGGCGCCGCTGTGCTTCATGCAGCCATTGACGGGGGCAGGGTTCTTTGCCACCAGGACGCCGAAGCCTTGGCGTAATTGTCTGAAGAGTTTGGTTACGCACTTGGTATTTGGGTTTGGGTTGTACTTGAGTGCCGGTTTTATTTCAGCTCTTTGAAGAAAGTGCAGGGGATTACAGGTGTCCCAGGATCGTGCGCCAGTTACTGCGCGTAGGTGAACCATGCAGGGTGCAATTTCGGCCCCGCTCCGCTAGCATTAGCGATCTTCCGCTCGATCAGGCTACGATGGTTTTTCGATGAGTTATCAGGTTCTTGCACGTAAATGGCGTCCGCGCTCGTTCCGCGAAATGGTCGGCCAGGCCCATGTGCTCAAGGCCTTGATCAATGCCTTGGACAATCAGCGCCTGCACCACGCCTACCTGTTCACCGGTACCCGGGGCGTGGGCAAGACGACCATCGCCCGTATTATCGCCAAGTGCCTGAACTGCGAAACCGGCATCACCTCCACGCCATGTGGCACCTGTTCGGTGTGCCGTGAAATCGACGAAGGCCGCTTCGTCGACCTGATCGAGATCGACGCCGCCAGCCGTACCAAGGTCGAGGACACCCGCGAACTGCTCGACAACGTGCAGTACGCTCCCAGCCGCGGGCGCTTCAAGGTCTACCTGATCGACGAAGTGCACATGCTGTCCACGCACTCGTTCAACGCCTTGCTCAAGACGCTGGAAGAGCCACCGCCCTACGTCAAGTTCATCCTTGCCACCACCGACCCGCAAAAGCTGCCGGCCACCATCCTTTCGCGCTGTCTGCAGTTCTCGCTGAAGAACATGAGCCCGGAGCGGGTGGTCGAACACCTGAGCCACGTCCTGGAGGCCGAGAACGTTCCGTTCGAGCCTGATGCCCTGTGGTTGCTTGGCCGCGCTGCCGATGGTTCGATGCGTGACGCCATGAGCCTCACCGACCAGGCGATCGCGTTCGGCGAGGGCAGGGTGTTGGCCGCCGATGTGCGGGCCATGCTCGGCAGCCTCGATCACGGCCAGGTCTATGGTGTGCTGCAGGCGCTGCTGGAAGGGGATGCGCGGGCGTTGCTGGAGGCGGTGCGCAACCTCGCCGAGCAGGGGCCGGACTGGAGTGGCGTGCTGGCCGAAATGCTCAATGTGTTGCACCGGGTCGCCATCGCCCAAGCGCTGCCCGAGGCGGTGGACAATGGTCAGGGTGATCGCGACCGAGTGCTGGCGCTGGCGTCGGCCTTGCCTGCCGAAGATGTGCAGTTCTATTACCAGATGGGCCTGATTGGTCGACGCGACCTGCCCTTGGCACCCGACCCGCGGGGCGGTTTCGAAATGGTCCTGCTGCGGATGCTGGCGTTCCGACCGGCCGATAGCGACGATGCGCCGAAACCGGTACTAAAGCCGGTGGGGATCAGCCAGGCCACAGCTGATCCTGCAACCCCCGTGGCAGCGCCTGCGGTGGTCCCCGAGGCGTCTGTCGCTGCCGACGCAGTACCCGCTGCAGTAGTTGCGGCCCCGCAAGCCGAGCCTGCGGCTGTCGTCGAGGCAATGTCGGCTGTGCCACCACAACCTGAGCCCAAGGCCGAGCTGGCCGAGCCCGAGCCGGCACCGGAAGAGGAAGTCATCGACCTGCCCTGGGAGGAGCCTGCTGCCAAGCCTGCCCCGGTTGCCGTTAAGCCGGAGCCCGCGCCTGCGCCGGCTGCCGCGCCCCAGCCCCCAGTCGCCGAGCCGCAAGATGCCCAGCCGGCCTACGACGAGCCGCCATTCGATCCGTCTGCCTACGCCTCGGCGGGCATGGAGCGTGATGACGAGCCGCCGATGGATGAAGATTACTATGGCGGCGAAAGTGACCCGGTGGGCTTCAGCTATCTGGACGAACTGGTCGAGCACGTTCAGGAAGAGGCCCCCATCGCTGCGCCTGAGCCGCTGCCGGCCGCCAAGCCCGCCACCGGCCTGGCCCTGCAATGGCTGGAATTATTCCCACAGTTGCCTGTGTCCGGGATGACAGGCAACATCGCCGCAAACTGTACGCTGATCGCTGCAGACGGTGACGACTGGCTGCTGCACCTTGACCCGGGTCAGGGTGCCTTGTTCAACGCCACCCAGCAACGGCGCTTGAATGACGCGCTCAACCAGCACCTGGGGCGCACGCTGAACCTGCGCATCGAGCTTATCCTGCCCGAGCAGGAAACCCCGGCCCAGGCAGCCTCGCGCAAGCGTGCCGAGCGCCAGCAGGACGCCGTGGCGTCGATCGAGCAGGATCCGTTGATCCAGCAGATGATCAAGCAGTTCGGCGCCACCGTGCGACAGGATACTATTGAACCTGTAGAAGCCCTGGTCAGTCAGGGTCAGTAACGGATAACCATGCGGCCGGCCTGTGGCGGGCTGCATCACACGACCCAATCGAGGTATACCCCCATGATGAAAGGTGGCATGGCCGGCCTGATGAAGCAGGCCCAGCAGATGCAGGAAAAGATGGCCAAGATGCAGGAAGAGCTGGCCAACGCCGAAGTGACCGGCCAATCCGGCGGTGGCTTGGTCAGCGTGGTGATGACCGGTCGTCATGACGTCAAGCGCGTCAGCATCGATCAAAGCCTGATGTCGACTGAAGAAGACGACAAGGAAGTGCTCGAAGACCTGATTGCTGCTGCACTGAACGATGCCGTACGCAAGGTCGAGCAGAGCAGCCAGGAAAAAATGGGTGGCATGACTGCAGGCATGCAGCTGCCGCCGGGCTTCAAGATGCCGTTCTAAGGCATTTGCAGTTGAAAAGCCGCCACTGGGTTCCAGGGCGGCTTTTTTTGTGGTGTTGTTTACAGGTCGTTGCTGATGCTGCCTGGTGTATGCCTGGATGTTCTGGCGGCCTTTGGATCGAGCGCCGCTTGTGATAGGTGAGATTTGACGCTGTCAGGCTGCGCCGGTATAAACCGCCTCTCATAGAATTATCAGGCCTTTCCCATGAGCTTCAGCCCCCTTATCCGCCAACTGATCGACGCCCTGCGCACGCTGCCGGGCGTCGGCCAGAAAACCGCCCAGCGCATGGCCCTGCAGTTGCTGGAACGCGACCGCAGCGGTGGTGTGCGCCTGGCCCAGGCACTTAGCCTGGCCATGGAAGGGGTTGGCCATTGCCGCCAGTGTCGCACCTTGACCGAGCAGGAGTTGTGCCCGCAATGCGCTGATACGCGCCGCGACGATACCCAGCTGTGCGTGGTGGAGGGGCCGATGGATGTGTATGCGGTGGAGCAGACCGGCTATCGCGGTCGCTACTTCGTACTCAAGGGGCATCTGTCGCCGCTTGATGGCCTGGGGCCTGATGCTATCGGCGTGCCGCAGTTGATGGCGCGGATCGAGGAGCAGGGCAGCTTTACCGAGGTGATCCTGGCCACCAACCCGACTGTGGAAGGGGAGGCGACAGCACATTACATCGCGCAGTTGCTGGCCGAGAAGGGGCTGGTAGCCTCGCGGATTGCCCATGGCGTGCCGCTGGGCGGCGAGCTGGAGCTGGTCGACGGCGGCACCCTGGCACATGCCTTTGCGGGGCGTAAGCCGATTTCCCTTTGATTTGAATTGCTGGGGCCGCTGTGCGGCCCTTTCGCGACATAAGGCCGTACGCGGTCCCCTGTGGAGCGGCCTTGTGTCGCGAAAGGGGTGCAAAGCACCCCAAGAATCACTCAGTACTCGCTCAGCGAAAACTCGGTCAGGCAGAAGGTCGGCACACCCGCCGCCTGCAGCCGGCGCGAACCGTCCAGCTCAGGCAGGTCGATGATCGCCGCCGCCTCGAACACCTGTGCACCGGTGCGGCGCACTAGGTTGGCTGCGGCCAGCAGTGTGCCGCCGGTGGCGATCAGGTCATCGAAGATCAGCACCGAATCGCCTTCGCACAGGCTGTCGGCATGCACTTCCAGGAAGGCTTCACCGTACTCGGTCTGATACCCCTCAGACAGTACGTCAGCCGGCAGTTTGCCTTGCTTGCGGAACAGGATCAGCGGCTTGTTCAACTGGTGGGCGATGATCGAGCCGATCAGAAAGCCACGGGCATCCATGGCGCCGATGTGGCTGAACTCCGCCTCGACATAACGTTCGATGAACTGGTCGGCGACATAACGCAGCCCGCGTGGCGACTGGAACAGCGGGGTGATGTCGCGGAAGATCACACCCGGCTTGGGGAAGTCCACTACCGGGCGGATCAGGGCTTTGAGGTCGAAGGCTTCGCTGTGCATTGTTGCAGGTATCCTGAAAAACGAATGCGCCAGTATACCTTTTTCAAGCAGGCTTTCAGGCCTCCATCGCACCACCGGCCAGCGCACACAGCTGGATCGGGTCGAGGATGTGCACTTCCTTGCCCTCGGCGCGCAGCAGGCCGTTCTGCTGGAAGCGGGTGAACACCCGCGACACGGTTTCAACGGCCAGGCCCAGGTAATTGCCGATTTCGTTGCGCGACATGCTCAGGCGGAACTGGTTGGCCGAATAGCCGCGGGCGCGGAAGCGTGCCGACAGGTTGACCAGGAAGGTGGCAATGCGCTCATCGGCAGTCTTTTTCGACAGCAACAGCATCATTTGCTGATCGTCACGGATCTCGCGGCTCATCACCCGCATCAACTGGCGGCGCAGCTGGGGTAGTTGCACCGACAGTTCATCAAGGCGCTCGAACGGGATTTCGCACACCGAGGTGGTTTCCTGCGCCTGGGCCGAGACCGGGTAGGCTTCAGTGTCCATTCCGGACAGGCCCACCAGTTCGCTGGGCAGGTGGAAGCCGGTGATCTGCTCCTCGCCGCTGTCGCTCAGGCTGAACGTCTTGAGGGCGCCGGAACGTACGGCGTAAACCGAGCCGAAATTGTCACCCTGGCGGAACAGGAACTCGCCCTTTTTCAGCGGGCGTCCGCGTTTGACGATTTCATCCAGTGCATCCATGTCTTCCAGGTTGAGCGAAAGAGGCAGGCACAGGGGGGCCAGGCTGCAATCCTTGCAATGGGCCTGGCCGTGGGCGCGCAGTTTGACTGGCTCGGACATTTGAATCGATCCTTGTGGGAAAGCACACATAAGTCGTAAGGGTAACCTACGGCATAGGGTGTAGGCCAGTGTGCGCGAGGATGATGCGCCTTGGCCGAACCCCAGCTGCATCATGCCGGGGGTCCGTTCTTGCCCATAGTGTGCTCGGCAAGCGGGCTTGTCCACACGGTCAACGACTCGCTTGGCTAGATCACTCGTGAAAATCGCTGACGGTCGTGCATCGCCAGATACGCGTCGAACACCATGCATACCGAGCGGACCAGCAGGCGCCCGGCCGGCAGGATGCGTATGCCCTTTTCGTCGAGGTGGATCAGGCCGTCCCTTTGCATGTTCAGCAGCGCTGGCCAAAGATCGTTGAAATAGCCCCGAAAATCGATGGTGAACGCGCTTTCGATCGGCTCGAAGTCGAGCTCGAAGTGGCAGATCAGTTGCTGGATCACTGCCCGTCGCAGGCGGTCATCGTGATTGCACAGCAGGCCGCGCTGGGTTGCCAGCTGGGAGCCGGAAAGCGCGTCCTGATAAGTGTTGAGGTCGCTGCTGTTCTGGCAGTACAGGTCGCCGATCTGGCTGATTGCCGAAACCCCCAGGCCGATCAGGTCGCAGTGGCCGTGGGTGGTGTAGCCCTGGAAGTTGCGCTGCAGGGTGCCTTCTTCCTGGGCGACGGCCAGCTCGTCGTCGGGCAGGGCGAAGTGGTCCATGCCGATGTAGCGATAGCCGGCGGTAGTGAGCTGTTCGATGGTGGCCCGGAGCATCTCCAGCTTGGCTGCCGGGGCCGGCAGGTCGTTGCTGTCGATACGCCGTTGCGGCATGAAGCGCTCAGGCAGGTGGGCGTAATTGAAGACCGAGAGGCGGTCGGGCTGCAGGCGGATCACTTCCTCGACGGTGCGGGCGAAACCTTCCGGGGTCTGCTTGGGCAGGCCGTAGATCAGGTCCAGGTTGACCGAGCGGAACTGCAAGGTGCGCGCCGCCTCGATCAGGGTGCGGGTCTGTTCCAGGCTCTGCAGGCGGTTGATCGCGCGCTGCACCGCAGGGTCCAGGTCCTGCACACCGAGGCTCACGCGGTTGAAGCCCAGTTCGCGCAACAGGCCCATGGTCGACCAGTCGGCCTCGCGCGGGTCCAGTTCGATGCCGTAGTCGCCGGAATCATCGTCCAGCAGGTTGAAGTGCTGGCGCAGGGTGGCCATCAGCTGGCGCAGCTCCACATGGCTGAGGAAGGTCGGCGTGCCGCCGCCCAAATGCAGCTGTTCAACACGCTGTTTAGGGTCCAGGTGGCAGGCGATCAGCTGGATTTCCTGCTCCAGGCGCTGCAGGTAGGGTGCGGCTCGGGCACGGTCCTTGGTGATGACCTTGTTGCAGGCGCAGTAGTAGCAGATGTTGGCGCAGAACGGCACGTGTACGTACACAGACAACGGGCGCACGGCCCGGCGGCTTTCGCGCAGGGCGTGGAGCAGGTCGAACGAGCCGACTCCGCTGTGCAGCTGCACCGCAGTCGGGTAGGAGGTGTAGCGCGGGCCGGCCAGATCGTAGCGGCGGATCAGGTCGGCATCCCAGCGTAGATCTTCGAGCATGTGGGCGGTCCCCGGAATGAGCAGCAGTGCCCCGGAGTCTATGGCCGTCTGTAGGAATCTGTGTTGATTTGTATCAAGAGCTACGGGGGGCGCTGCCCAGCAGCCCTGTCAGTGCCCCATCAGCCAATGCTGGTGCGGCCCGGGCAGTGTCCACAGGCCGAACAGGATGACCAGCAGTCCTCCTGCCATACGCACGCTACGCCGCCGCAACAGGCTGTTGACCCGCTCCGCCGCCAGCCCTGTGGCCAGCAGCACAGGCCAGGTACCCAGCCCGAACGCCAGCATCAGCGTCGCACTGTACCCCGCATTGCCCTGGCTGGCTGCCCACAGCAGGGTGCTGTAAACCAGCCCGCATGGCAGCCAGCCCCACAGCGCGCCAAGCAGCAGGGCCCGGGGCAGGCTGGAGACCGGCAACAGGCGCGTGGCCACTGGCTGGATATGCCGCCAAAGCCCCCTGCCCAGTGCTTCGATGCGCGTCAGCCCGCTCCACCAGCCGGCCAGGTACAGGCCCATGGCGATCAGCAGCAACGCTGCCACCACCCGCAGTGCCAGGGCGGCAGGGCTGCTGGCTACGGCCCAGCCGGCCAGGCCCAGCAGCAGGCCGGCGCAGGCGTAGCTGAGGACCCGCCCAAGGTTGTACGCCAGCAGCAGGCGCAGGCGCCGGCCGCGTTGCTCCGGCGGGATCGCCAGGGTGAGTGCGCCCATAAGGCCGCCGCACATGCCCAGGCAGTGGCCGCCGCCGAGCAGGCCGAGGACCAGCGCGGAGCCGAGCAGGGGAAGCAGGTCAGGCACGGGGTGGTTGGTCCTTGTCTTGCGGCTCGGCGGGCTCTTGTTTGACGGCAGCCTGGTGGCGTGGGTCCTGGTCGTCGAACAGGATGCTGTGGGCAGGGCTTTCAAGATCGTCGTACTGGCCGCTGTCGACCGCCCAGAAAAAGATGTACACGGCGACGCCGACAAGCAGCAGGGCGGCCGGGATCATGACATAGAGGGCTGGCATGGGCGGCTCCTGATCAGGCAATGGCAGGTTGTGGGGCGCTGGCTGTGGCCGCCACGCCAGGCAGCCGGGTCAGGCGCAGGGCATTGAGGACCACGATCAGCGAGCTGACCGACATGCCGACGGCGGCCCACACCGGGGTGATCCAGCCGAGCGCGGCAAACGGCAGCATGAGGCCATTATACAGCGTCGCCCAAAGCAGGTTCTCGAGGATGTTGCGGCGGGTGCGGCGGGCCAGGTCGAAGGCATGTACCAGCGCTTGCAGACGGTTGCTCAACAGCACTGCATCGGCACTGGTCTTGGCAAGATCGGTGGCACTGCCCATGGCAATGCTGATATCGGCGGCGGCCAGCACCGGCACGTCGTTCACCCCGTCACCCAGCATCAGAACCTTGCGCCCGGAGGTCTGCAGAGCCTTGAGCCGGTCCAGCTTGTCGTCCGGGCGCAGGCCGCCAATGGCCTGGTCGATACCCAGCTGAGCGGCCACTTCAGCGACCATGGGCGAGCTGTCGCCCGATAGCAGCAGGGTGCGCCAGCCGCGCGCCTTGCAGGCCGCCAGCAGAGCAGGGGCGTCCTCGCGCAGGCGATCGTCCAGGCCGAACCAGGCCAGCGGGCCTTGGCGATCCCCTAGCAGCAGCCATTGACCACGAGGCTCCGGGACAGTCGGGATTTCGGCGCCGCTGAGGGCGCAAACGAACGTGGGCTGACCGATGCGCAGGCGCTGCCCGCCGGCCAGCCCTTCCAGGCCCAGCCCGGGTACCGTTTGCACATCGTCCGCAGGCTCGGCATTGCGGCCGAAGGCGCGGGCGATGGGGTGCTCGGAGCGGTTTTCCAGGGCTGCGGCAAGGGCCAGGCAGCGGTCGGCGGCCACTGCGCCCAGCGGGCGAATGCTGCGCAGCGTCAGGCGGCCCTCGGTGAGCGTGCCGGTTTTGTCGAAAATGACCGTGTCGATCTGGTTGAGGCCTTCCAGGACATGACCTCGGGTGACCAGCAGGCCGAGCTTGTGCAGCGTACCGGTGGCGGCGGTCAGTGCTGTAGGGGTGGCGAGCGAGAGCGCGCATGGGCAGGTGGCTACCAGCATGGCCAGGACAATCCAGAACGCTCGTGTGGGGTCCAGGTGCCACCACCACAGGCCTATGACGATAGCGGCCACCAGCGTGAACAGCAGGAACCACTGCGATGCACGGTCGGCTATTTGCGCCAGGCGTGGCTTTTCCGTCTGCGCGCGTTCCAGCAGGCGGACGATGGCCGACAGTCGCGACTCCTGGCCAAGGGCTTCGATTTCTACGTTCAGCGTGCTTTCGACATTCAAGGTGCCGCCGGTGACCCGGTCGCCGACCCGCCGCGGTTGCGGCAGGTATTCACCGGTCAGCAGCGACTCGTCGACGCTGGAGCGGCCTTCGACAATGCGCCCGTCAGCCGGTATCACTGCGCCGGGCAGCACCTGCACGGTGTCGCCGCGTTGCAGTTCGCTGAGCAGGATGCGCTCGCTGCGGCCAAGGCTGTCCAGGCGCAGGCAAGAGGCCGGTAGCAGGTTGACCAGTTGCGCGGTCGCCGCCGCGGTGCGCTCGCGGGCGCGGCGTTCAAGGTAGCGGCCGGTGAGCAGAAACAGTGCGAACATGCCCACGGTGTCGAAATACAGCTCGCCACTGCCGGTGACGGCCGTCCATATCCCGGCACCGAAGGCCAGGGCGATGGCCAGCGATACCGACACGTCCATGGTCAGGTGGCGGGTGCGCAGGTCGCGTGCGGCTCCTTTGAAGAAGGGCGCGCAGCTGTAGAACACGATCGGGATGGTGAGAAACAGCGCCACCCAGCGCAGGATGGTGTGCAGCTCGGGCGACAGGTCGATGTTGAATTCCGGCCAGGTGGCCATGGTCGCCATCATCGCCTGGAACCACAGCAGCCCGGCCACGCCCAGCCTGCGCAGGGCGCTGCGGTTT
Source organism: Pseudomonas putida (assembly GCF_016406145.1). Taxonomy (NCBI): domain Bacteria; kingdom Pseudomonadati; phylum Pseudomonadota; class Gammaproteobacteria; order Pseudomonadales; family Pseudomonadaceae; genus Pseudomonas; species Pseudomonas putida. Next base: position 3,982,356 of record NZ_CP066306.1, on the reverse strand, counting down.
TCGCGGGCCAGTTGCTCGGCGGCCTGGTCGGGCTGGTAGGGATGGGCGGCGTAGCCGATCTGGCGCAGCTCGGCCAACAATCGCGAGAGCGGCAGGCGTTGGTCTTCCCAACTGAGCAGCAGGCGATGGTTGGACAGGTTAAGACGTGCGTCGGCCACGCCGGGCAGGTTGCGCAAATGCTTTTCGATCAACCAGCCGCAGGCGGCGCAGCTGATGCCTTCGACCAGCAGGGTGGTTTCGGCCAGGTCGCCTTGGTGACGGACGAAGGTCTGTTGCACGTCACTGCGGTCGTACAGGGCCAGTTCGTCCTGCAACTGCTTGGGCAGGGCCTCGGGGTTGGCGCTGTTGTCGCTGCGGTGCCGGTAGTAGTGCTCCAGGCCACCGGCGACGATCGACTCGGCCACTGCCTGGCAGCCGGGACAGCAGAAGTGCCGGGGCTGGCCGAGGACCACGGCGGTGAAGCGGCTGCCGGCGGGGACGGGCAGGGCGCAGTGGTAGCAGGGGGTGGGCTGGGTCATCACATCATTGCCTTACATATATCGGCTGGCCGGCGCGTTCCCCGGTAGGAGCGGCCTTGTGTCGCGAAAGGGGCGCTCCTACAAGTGTTCAGCGCCCTGGATGGCTTCATCGCCCAACTGCAAGGTCACACCATGCGCCACTTTTTCCTCCTCGAACAAGCGCCACACCTGGCCGCTTTCGCTACCCAGCAGCTCGACAAAGCGGCGCCCGTCGACCTTGTCTTCCAGTTGCCCCACATAGCGCCCTGCCTCGACCCGGCTCAGCAGCACCTTGCGATCCTTTTCTGGCTGGGTGGGTGAAATCAGGTTCAGCTCCAGGCTCTGCGGGTTGCTGCTGCCGGCCAGGCGCAGGTCCACTTCGCCTGTCAGCTCGTCCAGGTGCACGCTGGCCTTCAAGCCCAGGTTCTGCGCCAGCAATTCACGGTCCAGCGAGCGGTTGATGCCTTTGCCAGCCTCGTAGTAGTTGTCGTTGACCAGGTTGTCGGGGTTGTTCACGGCGATGCTGACCATGGTCAGGCTCAGGCACACCGAGGTGGTGAGGATGCCGATGATGATCCAGGGCCAGAGGTGCTTGTACCAAGGGCTGGTGGCGGTGGCGGCAGGCATGGTTCGCGTTCTCTCTCAGCGGATCTGTGGGCCGATGAAGCGGCTCTTGGCTTCGACCTCGGCAGCGCTGTCATCGGCGCTCTTGAGGGTGAAGGTGATTTCGTTGGTGGTCGAGGGCAGTTTCTCGGGGGCGACCGACAACTGCACCGGCAGGCTGACGATATCGCCGGCGGCCACGCGGATTTCCCGCTGGCCTTCGAGCCGCAGATCAGGCAGACCAGCGGCGTCCAGCACGTAGATGTGGTCACGCTGGTCCTTGTTCATGACCTTGAGGCTGTACACGTTCTCGATCCGCCCCTGGGCGTTCTCGCGGTACAGCACGCGGTCCTTGCTAACGTCGAAGCCCACCAGCGAGCGGGTGGCGAAGGCGGTGGCCAGGGCGCCGATCATCACCAGCAGTACCAGTGCGTAGCCGATCAGCCTTGGGCGCAGCATGTGGGTCTTTTGCCCCGACAGGTTGTGCTCGGTGGTGTAGCTGATCAGGCCTTTGGGGTAGTTCATCTTGTCCATGATGCTGTCGCACGCGTCGATGCAGGCGGCGCAGCCGATGCACTCGATCTGCAGCCCGTCGCGGATGTCGATGCCGGTGGGGCAGACCTGTACGCACATGGTGCAGTCGATGCAGTCGCCCAGACCCTGGGCCTTGTAGTCCGCGTCCTTCTTGCGCGGGCCGCGGGTTTCACCGCGGCGCGGGTCGTAGGAGACGATCAAGGTGTCCTTGTCGAACATCACGCTCTGGAAACGTGCGTAGGGGCACATGTACACGCACACCTGCTCGCGCAGCCAGCCGGCGTTACCGTAGGTGGCCAAGGTGAAGAAGCCGACCCAGAAGTAGGCCCAGCCATCGGCCTGGCCTGTGAAGAATTCGATGACCAGTTCGCGAATCGGCGAGAAGTAGCCGACGAAGGTCATGCCGGTGACGAAGCCGATCAGCAGCCACAGGCTGTGCTTGGTGAACTTGCGCAGGAACTTGTTGGCGCTCATCGGGGCCCGGTCAAGCTTCATGCGCTGATTGCGGTCGCCTTCGGTGACCTTCTCGCACCACATGAAGATCCACGTCCACACGCTTTGCGGGCAGGTGTAGCCGCACCACACGCGGCCGGCATACACGGTAACGAAGAACAGGCCGAAGGCGGCGACGATGAGGATGCCCGAGAGCAGGATGAAGTCTTGCGGCCAGATGGTGGTGCCGAAGATGTAGAACTTGCGTTCGGGCAGGTTCCACCATACCGCCTGATGGCCGCCCCAGTTCAGCCAGACAGTGCCGAAGTACAAAAGGAACAGCGCTGCCCCGCCGACCATCCGCAATCTGCGGAACAGGCCGGTGAAGGCGCGGGTGTAGATTTTCTCGCGAGAGGCGTAGAGGTCGACGGAATCCTTCCCTTTGCTGGCAGGCGGGGTAACGTCATGTACCGGAATTTGCTTGCTCATCATCAAGTCCCACGGCAGTGGAGAAATGCCGCGGCCAGTGCGTGCCGGCCGCAGTCTCGCGCGTTCTGCTAACGCTGCGACCCATGATACGCCGCTGATGGCACGCCGGGGTCGCCATGCGACCTTTAGTCGCGTTGGTTTCGTGGTGTTAGTCGTGTTAAGGCGGGTGTCAATTGATCCAGGTCAGCTAGCGCTGAATCTACCGGCCCTTTCGCCGGCAAGCCGGCTCCCACAAGGTGCGGGAACCGGCTTGCCGGCGATAGGGCCGGTGCAGGCATCACTCGGCCTTTTCAGACTCCTGCTCCTGATGCGACAGGCTGTACACATAAGCCGCCAGCAGGTGCACTTTGTCATTGCCCTGCAGTTGCTCCTGCGCCGGCATCTGCCCCTGGCGACCATAACGGATGGTCTGTTGCAACTGAGCGAAGCTCGAACCGTAGATGAACGCCTGCGGGTGAGTCAGGTTCGGTGCGCCCATGGCGGGTGTGCCCTTGCCTTCAGGGCCATGGCACGCCACGCAGTTGGCGGCGAAGATCTTCTGCCCGTTCTCGACATCGGCCTTGGCGCCTTCGGGCAGGCTACGGCCATCGAGCTTGCTGATGACGAAGGCCGAAACGTCGGCCACACCTTGTTCACCAATCACTTCCGACCACGCCGGCATCACGCCATGGCGGCCACCCATGATGCTGGCCTTGATGGTTTCCGGCTCGCCGCCCCAGCGCCAGTCGTTGTCGGTGAGGTTGGGGAAACCGTAGGCGCCCTTGGCGTCGGAGCCGTGGCACACCGAGCAGTTGGATGCGAACAGCCGCGCACCCATCTTCAGTGCTTGCGGCTGCTTGGCCACTTCTTCGATAGGCATGGCCGCGTACTTGGCGAAGATCGGCCCGAAGCGGGCATCGGCCTTGGCCATTTCCTTTTCCCACTCGTGCACGCCGGTCCAACCGGGCTGACCGTTGGTGAACTCGGTCTGCTTGTCGTTATCCAGGTACGAATACCCGGGCAGCACGCCTTTCCAGTTGCCCAGGCCCGGGTACAGCACCAGGTAGCCGAGGGCGAAAATGATGGTGCCGACGAACAGCCAGAACCACCATTTGGGCAGCGGGTTGTCATATTCCTCGATGCCATCGAAGGCATGCCCGACGGTTTCGTCGGTGACCTCTTCGCGCTGGCCCTTGCGGGTCGACAGCAGTAGCCAGGTCAACGCGAAGATGGTGCCCAGGGTCAGGACGGTGACGTACAGACTCCAGAAGGTTGTCATTGTTGTTTGCTCCCAGAAGCTTTTGCTTGCGCTTGCTCGACGTGCGTTTTGGCCTCGGGGTCATCGGCGAACGGCAGTTGGGTTGCCTCGTCGAACTCCTGCTTGCGCCGTGGGTTGAACACCCACAGCGCCAGGCCCACGAAGGCCACCATCACCACGACGGTGCCCAGGCCGCGAATCATCCCGATATCCATCAGCGTCACCGTTTGCTTTTGATGATGGTGCCAAGACCCTGCAGGTACGCGACCAGTGCGTCCATTTCGGTCTTGCCCTTGACCGCGTCGCGGGCACCGGCGATGTCGGCATCGGTGTACGGCGTGCCCAGGGTACGCAGCACTTCCAGCTTCTTCGCGGTGTCTTTGCCGTCGAGTGTGTTCTCCACCAGCCACGGGTAGGCCGGCATCTTCGACTCCGGCACGACGTTGCGCGGGTTGTACAGGTGCGCGCGGTGCCAGTCATCGGAGTAGCGGCCGCCGACGCGGGCCAGGTCCGGGCCGGTGCGCTTGGAGCCCCACAGGAACGGGTGATCCCACACGCTTTCACCGGCCACCGAGTAGTGGCCGTAGCGCTCGGTTTCAGCGCGGAACGGGCGGATCATCTGCGAGTGGCAGCCCACGCAACCTTCGCGGATGTAGATGTCACGGCCTTCGACTTCCAGCGCGGTGCGCGGCTTCATGCCTTCGACGGGTTTGTTGGTGACGTCCTGGAAGAACAGCGGGACGATCTGGGTGAGGCCACCGACGCTCACGGCGATGACCATGAAGAAGGCCAGCAGGCCGATGTTCTTCTCGACAGCTTCATGCTTCATCAGTGGGCTCCCACAACAACGATCTTGGCGGCTTCATCCGCTTCTGCCGGGTTGGCGGCGCGTACGGTGCGCAACACGTTGTAAGCCATCAGCAGCATGCCGGAGGCGAAGAACGCACCGCCCAGGGCGCGGACGATGTAGCCCGGGTGGCTGGCCTGCAGGGCTTCGACGAAGGAGTAGGTCAGCGTGCCGTCATCGTTGATGGCGCGCCACATCAGGCCTTGGGTGATGCCGTTGACCCACATCGAGGCGATGTACAGTACGGTGCCGATGGTCGCCAGCCAGAAGTGCGCGTTGATCAGGCCCACGCTGTGCATCTGATCGCGGCCATACAGGCGCGGGATCATGTGGTACACGGCGCCGATCGAGATCATCGCCACCCAGCCGAGCGCGCCAGCGTGTACGTGGCCGATGGTCCAGTCGGTGTAGTGCGACAGCGAGTTCACGGTCTTGATGGCCATCATCGGGCCTTCGAAGGTGGACATGCCGTAGAACGCCAGCGATACCACGAGGAAGCGCAGGATCGGGTCGGTGCGCAGTTTGTGCCAGGCACCGGACAGGGTCATCATGCCGTTGATCATGCCGCCCCAGCTCGGCGCCAGGAGGATGATCGACATCACCATGCCCAGCGATTGCGCCCAGTCGGGCAGCGCGGTGTAGTGCAGGTGGTGCGGGCCTGCCCAGATGTACAGGGTGATCAGTGCCCAGAAGTGGACGATCGACAGGCGATACGAGTAGATCGGCCGCTCGGCCTGCTTGGGCACGAAGTAGTACATCATCCCCAGAAAGCCCGTGGTGAGGAAGAAGCCCACGGCGTTGTGGCCGTACCACCACTGGATCATCGCGTCGGTGGCGCCGGAGTAGGCCGAGTAGGACTTGAACAGGCTTACTGGCAGCGAGATGTGGTTGACGATGTGCAGCATCGCGGTAACCACGATGAAGGCGCCGTAGAACCAGTTGCCGACGTAGATGTGCTTGGTCTTGCGCTTGACGATGGTGCCGAAGAACACCAGCCCGTAGGTGACCCAGACGATGGCCAGCAGGATCGCCAGTGGCCACTCGAGCTCGGCGTATTCCTTGGTGGTGGTGTAGCCCATCGGCAAGGTGATCAGCGCACCGACGATGACGGCCTGCCAACCCCAGAAGGTGAAGGCAGCCATGCTGTCGGAGATCAGCCGGGTCTGGCAGGTTCGCTGCACCACGTAGTAGCTGGTGCCGAACAACGCACAGCCGCCGAAGGCGAAGATGACCAGGTTGGTATGCAAGGGGCGCAGGCGGCCGAAGCTGGTCCAGGGCAGGTCCAGGTTCAGTTGCGGCCACACCAGCTGCGAGGCGATGAAAACGCCCAGGCCCATGCCAAGGATCCCCCAGACCACCGTCATGATGGCGAACTGGCGGACGACCTTATAGTTATAAGCAGTCGGACTGATTGCTGTGCTCATTCTAAGGTTCCACGGTTTTGGTGTTCTTGTTGGTTGAAAAATCGGCGCCAGTATCGATAACCGCCAGGGTTATGGCAACGCAAGGAGCCCTGCGCCGACCCGTGTCCGGGCCCTGTTGCCGGTGTCCCGCGGCAATAGGGTCTGGGCGATTGTACACAAATAAATATTTGTAATGTGTACCGTTTTTCACCTTTTTCTGATCGATCGGTCAAGCTTTTTTTCCAGACGGCGTCAGGCGATGCACCGCGTCTGCTTCGCTGGATTGACAGCGAAGGCCACTGTGGCAACAAGCTTAGTTCTGTTCGGAGGGGGTGCAAGGCGGGGCTAGGGGCGGGGAGGTGCCGGGGGCGCTTTGCGGCCCAATCGCCGGCAAGCCGGCGAATGGGCTGCAGAGCAACCCCGGGTTGTTACTTGGCAGTCACGGTTTCAGTCATGTCACCCTGCGAAAGGCTGTACACATAAGCCGCCAGCAAATGCACCTTGTCATTGCCCTGAATTTCCACCTGGGCCGGCATTTGCCCCTGGCGGCCATAGCGGATGGTCTGCTGCAGTTGGGCAAAGCTCGAACCGTAGATGAACGCCTGCGGATGGTTCAGGTTAGGTGCGCCCATGGCTGGGGTGCCATTGCCCTCGGGCCCGTGGCAGGCCACGCAGTTGCCGGCGAAGATCTCCTTGCCCTTGGCCACATCAGCCTTGGCGCCTTCCGGCAGGCTGCGGCCATCAAGGTTCGTCAGCACGTAGGCGGCCACATCCGCCACGCCCTGTTCGCCGATCACCTCAGCCCAGGCCGGCATCACGCCGTGGCGGCCATTCATGATCGACGCCTTGATGGTTTCGGGCTCGCCGCCCCAGCGCCAGTCATTGTCGGTCAGGTTGGGGAAACCATAGGCGCCTTTGGCGTCCGAGCCGTGACATACCGAGCAGTTGGAGGCGAACAGGCGGCCGCCCATCTTCAATGCCTGCGGGTCCTTGGCCACTTCCTCGACTGGCATGGCTGCATACTTGGCGAAGATCGGGCCGAATCTGGCGTCGGCCTTGTCCATTTCCTTCTGCCATTCGTTCACGCCGGTCCAACCATTCTCGTAGCCGGGCAGGATGCCCTTCCAGTTGCCCAGGCCCGGGTAGAGAATCAGGTAGCCGACTGCGAACACCAGGGTGCCGACGAACAGCCAGAACCACCACTTGGGCAGCGGATTGTCATACTCCTCGATGCCGTCGAAGCTGTGCCCCATGGTCTGGTCGGTGGTATTGCTGCTCTGGCCCTTGCGGGTCGACAGCAGCAGCCAGGTCAGCCCGATCAGGCTGCCGATGGTCAGTACGCAGATGTACGTACTCCAGAAGGTAGTCATTGGGGATTACTCCTCATGCCAGTGTCCTGCCCGGCAGGGGGCAGGCGGTCGTCGACGAAAGGCAGCAGGCGCGCTTCGGCGAAATCATGGTCGCGACGGCGGTTGAAAACCCACAGCGAAAGGCCGATGAAGGCAATCATCACCACCAGGGTGCCCACGCCGCGGATCATGCCGATATCCATTTCCATCGCACTCACCTCTTGTTCTTGATCGCGGTGCCGAGCACCTGCAAGTAGGCGACCAGGGCGTCCATCTCGGTCTTGCCCTTGACCGCATCACGCGCACCGGCAATGTCCTGGTCGGTGTACGGCACCCCCAGGGTGCGCAGGGTGCGCATCTTGGTGTCGGTGTGGCTGTTGTCGACCTGCTGGGCGACGAGCCATGGGTAGGACGGCATCTTCGACTCCGGCACCACGTTGCGCGGGTTGTACAGGTGCGCGCGGTGCCAGTCGTCTGAGTAGCGCCCGCCGACCCGGGCCAGGTCCGGGCCGGTGCGTTTGGAGCCCCACAGGAACGGGTGGTCCCACACACTTTCACCGGCCACCGAGTAGTGGCCGTAGCGTTCTGTCTCGGCGCGGAACGGGCGGATCATCTGCGAGTGGCAGCCCACGCAACCTTCGCGGATATAGATATCGCGGCCTTCAAGCTGCAGCGCGGTGTAAGGCTTCATGCCTTCGACCGGCTTGTTGGTGACGTCCTGGAAGAACAGCGGGACGATCTGGGTCAGGCCGCCGATGCTGACGGCGAACACCATCAACAGGGCCAGCAGGCCGACGTTTTTTTCGATGACTTCATGTTTCATCAGGCAGGTCTCCTCAGGCCAGCTGGGCGTTGGCAGGGGCGGCCTCGGTGGCTGGTGCACGTACGGTGCGCCAAGTGTTCCAGGCCATCAGGAACATGCCACTGAGGAAGATCGCGCCACCGACGAAACGCACGATGAAGCCCGGGTGGCTGGCCACCAGGGTTTCCACGAACGAGTAGGTGAGCGTGCCGTCGCTGTTCACCGCGCGCCACATCAGGCCTTGGGCGATGCCGTTGACCCACATCGAGGCGATGTACAGCACGGTGCCGATGGTCGCCAGCCAGAAGTGCGCGTTGATCAGGCCGATGCTGTACATGCGTGCCTTGCCGAACACTTGTGGAATGGTGTGGTACAGCGCGCCGATGGAGATCATCGCTACCCAGCCGAGGGCTCCGGCATGCACGTGGCCGATGGTCCAGTCGGTGTAGTGGGACAGGGCGTTGACCGTCTTGATGGCCATCATCGGGCCTTCGAAGGTGGACATGCCGTAGAACGCCAGTGACACCACGAGAAAGCGCAGGATCGGGTCGCTGCGCAGTTTGTGCCAGGCACCTGACAGGGTCATCATGCCGTTGATCATGCCGCCCCAGCTGGGGGCCAGCAGGATCAGCGACATCACCATGCCCAGCGACTGCGCCCAGTCGGGCAACGCGGTGTAGTGCAGGTGGTGGGGACCGGCCCAGATGTACAGGGTGATCAGCGCCCAGAAGTGGACGATCGACAGGCGATAGGAGTACACCGGGCGTTCGGCCTGCTTGGGCACGTAGTAGTACATCATCCCCAGGAAGCCAGCAGTGAGGAAGAAGCCCACGGCGTTGTGGCCGTACCACCACTGCACCATGGCGTCGGTGGCCCCGGCGTAGACCGAGTACGACTTGGTCAGGCTGACCGGCAGTTCCAGGTTGTTGATGATGTGCAACATGGCTACGGTCAGGATGAAGGCACCGAAGAACCAGTTGCCGACATAGATATGCTTGGTGGTGCGCTTGATCAAAGTGCCGAAGAACACGATGGCGTAGCAGACCCAGACGATGGTGATCAGGATGTCGATCGGCCATTCCAGCTCGGCGTATTCCTTGGAACTGGTGTAACCCAGCGGCAAGGTAATGGCCGCCAGCAGGATGACCAGTTGCCAACCCCAGAAGGTGAACGCGGCCAGCCCTGGTGCGAAGAGGGTGGTCTGGCAGGTGCGTTGCACCGAATAATAGGAGGTGGCGAACAGAGCGCAGCCGCCGAACGCGAAGATCACCGCATTGGTATGCAGTGGGCGCAGGCGGCCGAAGCTGGTCCAGGGGAGGTCGAAGTTAAGGGAAGGCCAGGCGAGCTGGGCGGCGATGAAGACGCCGAGCCCCATCCCGACGATTCCCCACACCACCGTCATGATGGCGAATTGGCGGACCACCTTGTAGTTATAGGCGGTACTGCTGGTTGTGTTCATGTATGGGTTCCCATCCACGGTTATTGGCAGGCTTTACAGCGAGGCAAGCATGATTAATGGGCAACGTGCCGGTATTGACGGGGATCAATGGGCGAAGATCGGAAATGTCCCAGGCTTGCACTGCAACCCGGCGCAGAATCAGCAAGATGGCAGTGCTGCGGCGTGCCTGATCCTGGCCCATGGCGCTGGCGCGCCGATGGACAGCGGGTTCATGGATGAAATGGCGCAGAGGCTGGCGGCGCTTGGCGTAGGGGTGGTTCGCTTCGAGTTTCCCTACATGGCCGAGCGCAGGGCAGGGGGTGGCAAGCGGCCACCCAACCCACAGAAGGTGTTGCTCGAATGCTGGCGCGAGGTGTACCGGCAGGTGCGACCTTTGGTCACGGGCAAGCTGGCGATTGGCGGCAAGTCAATGGGCGGGCGCATGGCCAGCCTGCTGGCCGACGAGTTGGGTGCTGACGCGCTGGTGTGCCTGGGCTATCCGTTCTATGCCGTGGGCAAACCGGAAAAACCACGGGTCGAGCATTTGGCGGGCTTGCAGACGCCTGCTTTGATCGTGCAGGGCGAGCGGGATGCGCTGGGTAATCGTGAAGCCGTGCAGGGGTATGCGTTGTCACCGTCGATCGAGGTGAGCTGGCTGGTGGCAGGCGATCATGATCTGAAACCGCTGAAGGCTTCGGGGTTCAGCCATGAGCAGCATTTGCAGGCGGCGGCTGAGAAGGTTGCGGGGTTCCTCAGAGGCTGACTACCTGTAGGAGCGGCCTTGCCGGGGCGCCGGACCGGTCGGAAAGGGCTGCGAAGCAGACCCAGCAATTGTTGTTGCGCTGCTGAATCCTGGGGCCGCTTCGCAGCCCTTTCGCGACACAAGGCCGCTCCTACAAGCGACCGTGTGTGCAGCAACAGATCAGTCGCGATACTCGCACAGGTAGGCGGTATCCACCGCCACTTTCAGCTGGAACTTGCTGTCGGCGGCCACATTGAACTTGTCGCCGGCGTTGAAGGTTTCCCAGTTGTCGCTGCCCGGCAGCTTGACGGTCAGCGCACCGGAAACCACATGCATGATTTCGCGCTTGGCGGTGCCGAACTCGTATTCGCCCGGTGCCATGACGCCGACGGTGGCCGGGCCTTCAGTGCCTTCGAAGGCGATCGACTTGACGGTACCATCGAAGTACTCGTTGACCTTGAACATGGGGCGACTCCTGAAAAAGAGGGGATGAAAAAGGGCTGGCCAGTATGCCCAAGCCCATCCGCCCCGTCATCTGCTTTCAGGCGGCCCAGAGCTCAAATGCCCGGCAGGCTCAAGGGCAATAGCCGCGCGGTATTGCGGGCATCCTCCAGCGCCCGGTGCTGTTGCCCGCAAAAATGCATACCGGCCAGTTGCAGGGCACCGTTGAGGCCCGTCGGGCGCTGCAGATGACGAGCCTTGGCGAAGCGCTGCTTGAGGTTGATATGCGGCAGGTTGCGCAACAGGCTGTCGAGTTCATGTTGCTGCCATTCCTGCAGCAATTGCTGGCGGTCGTAATCACCCCAGCTGACCCAGGCCTGCAATTGCCCGCGATGGTGCCCCAACCAACGTTCGAAACGCGCCCATACCTCGGGAAATGGCGCTGCGCTATCCACATTGGCCTGGCTGATGTGCGTCAGTTCGCGGCAGAACGGCGTCAGTTGCGGCCGCCGCCTGGGCCGCACGAAGCGCTGGAAGTGGTCCACTTCGCGGCCTTCACGGGTCACCAGGCTGGCGCCGATTTCAATGATTTCCATCTCCGTCACCGGCCAGCCACCGTCGTCGGTGGTGGCTTCCAGGTCGATCACCAACCAGTGGCCCATACCAGGCTCCCTCGCCATACATGCCAAAGCAGCGTAGCCAATGTCCGGCGTCACGGCATCCCCTGGCAAAATGCCCTCACTTTGGCATAACCAGCAGTTGTGCCTTGCCAGGAAAACGCCTAGCTTAGGCGCATCCAGGTATGAACCGTGATGAGTGTCCGTCTTGACTCCAGCGCCCGGCCGGAAGGCTTTGACCACCCTGTTGATGCTGGCCGCAGTATGGCTGGCGGCTCCGGTCTGGGCTGCCGATGCCATCGAGGTAAAGATCGGTGCTGCGCATTTCCCGCCTTATACGGTTCGCCCCGAGCAGGGGGCTGACACCGGGCTGCTGCCGCAACTGGTCGAAGCGTTGAACCGTCTGCAGCAAGATTATCGTTTCGTGCTGGTGCCCACATCGATTCAGCGGCGCTTTGGCGATTTCCAGCAAGGCCGCACCGATATGGCCATCTTCGAAAACCCGCAGTGGGGCTGGCAACGGATACCGCATCAGGCGGTGGACATGGGCCTGGAAGATGCCGAGGTGTTCGTGGCCAAACAGGCCGATGGCCGGGACCAGCACTATTTCGATGATCTCGCCGGCAAGCGCCTGGCGCTGTTCAACGGCTACCACTATGCATTCGCCCGTTTCAACCCGGACCCCAACTACCTGCGCAAGACCTACAACGCCACGCTGACCTATTCGCACGACAGCAACCTGCTGATGGTCCAGGCTGGCCGAGCCGACATCGCGCTGGTAACGCGCTCTTACCTCAGTGATTTCCTGGCGCGCAACCCGGCCAGTCACAGCCGGTTGATCGCCTCCACGCGCATCGACCAGGTCTACCATCACTATGCTTTGCTGCGCCCCGGCGCGCCTATCAGCGATGCGCAATTGGCCGCGCTGCTGCGCCACCTGCGTGATACCGGCGAACTGGCCCGCATCTTCCAGCCTTACCGGATCACCGTCGAAGCCCCCCATGACTAAATTCCCCGATTGCAGTGACGTTTTCAGAAGTGAGCCTTTCTTTCATTTTCTGTGAGCCCTGACCATGCCGTTCGATGCCGCTTCTCAGCCCTTGTCACAGCCTCGCTGGCGCAGCCTGAGCGCTGAAGAGGGCGATTGCTGGTTGAGCCTGACCCTGGAGGGTCGCCCGCTGATCCAGGTGCGCCTGGCGCCAGCTGCTACCCTGGCGGTGCATATTGAACGCCTATGCCCCGAACGCCCACAGCAGGCCCTGTGGGCCGCCTGTTACTGGTTGTTGTCGCGGGATCCAGCCTGTCAGCGCCTTGCCTGGCACCTGCCCCAGCCTGTACCTGAGACCCTCGCCAGCGGCCTGTTGCTCAGCACGGAACAGCCAGGCGTGTACCTGTGCGAGCGCGCTATGTTCTGGCAGTTGCCACAGCCTTGGCTTGGCCAGTTGGTCAGCGGCGCATACCCACAACAGATGCAGATCAGCAATGGCAAGCGCCACCCGCGCCGCGCACCCAAGCCCCATGGCGAGGTGTATCGGCGCTTCGATGCGCGCCTGGGGAGTTGGGTGTCGCTGCGCACCCTGGAGATCGACCAGGACCTGGAGCGCTTCAATCGCTGGCAAAACAACCCGCGTGTGGAGCAGTTCTGGCAGGAGGGCGGGTCGCTGGAGCAGCACCGGGAATACCTGGCCAAGCTGGAAGCCGACCCGCACACCGTGACCTTGATCGGCTGTTTCGACGATCAGCCATTTGCCTACTTCGAGGCTTATTGGGCCAAGGAAGACCGCATCGCGCCGTTCTATCAAGCTGACGACTACGACCGCGGCATCCACATGCTGGTGGGTGAGCAGGCGCATCGCGGTCCGCACAAGGTCGCCAGCTGGCTGTCGGCGCTGGTGCATTACCTGTTTCTGGATGACCCTCGCACCCAGCGGGTGGTGGCCGAGCCCCGTGCCGACAATGGCAAGATGATCGGCTACATGCACGACCAGTGCTTCCATTGCGACAAGGAGTTCGATTTTCCGCACAAGCGCGCAGCGTTGATGATTCTGGGGCGGGAGCGGTTTTTCGATCGTTGCAGGCTGGCTTAGGGGGCTTCGAGCTTCGAGCTTCGAGCTTCAAGCTTCAAGCTGCAAGAGAGGAGCGCGTCGCCGCTGATCCATCTTGTAGCTTGAAGCTTGCAGCTGCTTCAGACCTGCCGGCTGGCGGTCTTGCGGCAATGTACCAGCGCATCACGGATCATGAAGTTGACCAGCGTGGGCGACACACCCAGCTCCTTGGCGATGTCTTTCTGCGGCACGCCGTGCAGGCGGTACATCTCGAAAGCGTAACGGGTGCGCTGGGGTAGCTCGTTGAGCGCCTCGGCAATGTGCTCGAGGGCCGCCAGGTTGATGTGCGTGGCTTCGGGCGAGGCATTCTGGATGACCACGTTCAAGCCTTCCTCTTCGCTGCCTGAATACTTCAGCTCCATCGCCTGTTTGCGGTAATGGTCGATGGCCAGGTTGCGCACGATCTGGAACAGGTAGCTGAGCTGGGCCTTGAACGACGAGGTGATCTGGGGGGCGGCGCCGAGCCGGAAGAAAGCGTCCTGCACCACGTCTTCGGCCCGTGAGCGGCAGCCGGTAATGCGGGCTGCGATCTTGACCAGGATACTGCGGTTGTCGACGAATGCCTGGAGTAATGGTGAATCGCACTTACTTGTGGATAGTTGTTCCGCCATGGAAATCACCTTGTCACAGAGGGGAATAGGAGCACCCCACATGGGGAAGCTTCCTACGACGTGCGACAAATTATTCAGAATGATAATGATTGTCAAATACGAAAGTTAATGAGTATCTGTTAGTTTAAGTTCTAAGCAGGCGATCGTGATGCGCGTCACTTTCCGTGCGCCTGGTCACTGCGACATCCCGGTAATTTCTTGCGCTGCCCATCCGTTCCCCTGTGTACATCCGGCCGCCGGACGCTGCCCGCCGAACCACGCGGGGCAGCCGGCCCGACTTACCCAGACACTGGCAGGAACACCCCATGATGGACGCCTTCGAACTCCCGCTCTCGCTGGTCCAGGCCCTGGCGCAACGTGCTGCGCACACCCCTGACCGCATCGCCTTGCGCTTTTTGGCCGATGCCCCCGGCGAGCAGGCGGTGCTCAGCTATCGGGACCTGGACATGCGTGCGCGCACCATCGCAGCAGCCTTGCAGGCCCGCGCCGCGTTCGGTGACCGCGCCGTGCTGCTGTTCCCCAGCGGGCCGGACTATGTGGCGGCGTTCTTCGGCTGCCTGTATGCCGGTGTCATCGCTGTGCCGGCCTACCCGCCGGAGTCTTCGCGCCAGCATCACCAGGAGCGCCTGCTGTCGATCATCGATGACGCCGAGCCCCGCCTGCTGCTGACCGTCGCAGCGCTGCACGACAGCCTGCAGGGCCTGCAAGCACTCGCCGCAGACAGCGCCCCTGAGCTGCTGACGGTGGATGGCCTGGACCCGGCCCTGGCTAATGACTGGCGCGAACCGGCGCTGGCCGGCGACGACATCGCCTTCCTCCAGTACACCTCCGGCTCCACCGCGCTGCCCAAGGGCGTGCAGGTCAGCCACGGCAACCTGGTGGCCAACGAGCAGTTGATCCGCCATGGGTTTGGCATCGACCTCAACCCCGACGATGTGATCGTCAGCTGGTTGCCGCTGTACCACGACATGGGCCTGATCGGCGGGCTGCTGCAGCCCATCTTCAGTGGCGTACCGTGTGTGTTGATGTCGCCAGGTTACTTCCTCGCGCGGCCGCAGCGCTGGCTGCAGGCGATCAGCGAATACGGCGGGACCATCAGCGGCGGGCCGGACTTTGCCTACCGCCTGTGCAGCGAGCGGGTCAGTGAGGCGGCCCTGGCCAGCCTCGACCTGAGCCGCTGGCGTGTGGCCTATTCCGGCTCCGAGCCGATCCGCCAGGACAGCCTGGACACCTTCGCCGAGAAGTTCGCCCCCTGCGGTTTCACGCCCAGCAGTTTCTTTGCCAGCTATGGCCTGGCCGAGGCCACCTTGTTCGTCAGCGGCAGCCGCCGTGGCCAAGGCATCGGCGCGCTGGAACTCGATGCCGACGCCTTTGCCGCCAACCGCGCAGAAGCCGGCAAGGGCAGCGTGCTGATGAGCTGCGGCTACCCGCAGCCAGGCCATGCGGTACGTATCGTCGAGCCGCAGTGCCTGGACGTGCTGAGTGACAATCGGGTTGGCGAAATCTGGGCCGCTGGCCCCAGCATCGCTTCGGGCTACTGGCGCAACCCTGAGGCCAGCGCGCGGACCTTTGTCGAAATGGACGGCCAGAGGTGGCTGCGTACCGGTGACCTGGGCTTCATGCGTGAAGGTGAAGTGTTCGTCACCGGGCGCCTGAAAGACATGCTGATCGTCCGTGGCCAGAACCTCTATCCGCAGGACCTGGAAAAAACCCTGGAACGTGAAGTCGATGTGCTGCGCAAGGGCCGTGTAGCGGTATTTGCCGTGGACGACCAGGGTGAAGAGGGGATCGGTGTAGCGGTGGAAATCAGCCGTAATGTGCAGAAAGCGTCCACCCCCGAGGCGCTGATCAAGACGCTGCGCCAGGTCGTCGCCGACGCCTGCCGCCAGGCGCCTGCCGTGGTCCTGCTGCTCAACCCGGGGGCATTGCCCAAGACCTCCAGCGGCAAGCTGCAGAGATCGGCCTGCCGCCTGCGCATGGACGATGGCAGCCTGGACTGCTATGCCCGCTTCCCGACGCCCGTCGAAACCGGTGAAACTGCCGCTGCCGGCGACGGCCTGCAAGCACACATCGCGGCCCTCTGGTGCGAGGTGCTCAAGGCCGAATCAGTCGCCGCCGATGATCACTTCCTGCTGCTGGGCGGCAACTCCATCGCTGCCACTCAGGTGACTGCGCGTCTGGCCGATGAGCTGGGAATCGCGCTGGGCCTGCGCACGCTGTTCGAAGCACCGACCCTGGCGCAGTACAGCGCTGCCGTGGCGGCAATCCTTGCCCAGGGTGGTGGCGAAAAGGCGACCATTGCCCGCCTTGACCGTGGGCAGGCCCTGCCGCAGTCGTTGGCGCAAAACCGCCTTTGGCTGCTGTGGCAGCTGGCGCCGCAGTCGGCGGCCTACAACATACCTGCCGGCCTGCACCTGCGCGGCGAGCTGGACGAAGCTGCGCTGGATGCCGCATTCCAGGCGCTGGTGGCGCGCCACGAATCGTTGCGCACCGTGTTCAGCGAAGAACACGGCCAGGCGCTGCAGCGCATCTTGCCCCGGCAGGCGTTCACCCTGCGGCACCTGGACCTGCAAGGGCTGCCAGCCACCGACGTGGCCGAGCGCCGTGAAGCCGAAGCACAGCTACCGTTCGACCTGGGCCAGGGCCCGTTGCTGCGCGTGACCTTGGTGCGGCTGGGTGACGAAGACCATCAGCTGTGGGTGACCTTGCACCACATCGTCGCCGATGGCTGGTCGCTGAACATCTTGCTCGACGAATTCGCCAAACTGTATGCCGCCCGCTGCCAGGGCTTTGAGGCTGCGCTGGCGCCTTTACCACTGGGTTACGCCGACTATGGCAACTGGCAGCGCCAATGGTTGGCCCAAGGCGAAAGCGCGCACCAGCTTGAATACTGGAAAGCCCGGCTGGGTGATGCGCTGCCGGTGCTCGACCTGCACCCGGACCAGCCGCGTTCCAGCCAGCAGGCAAACCGCGCCGCACGCTTGAGTGTAAAAGTACCGGCCAAGCTGAGCGAAGCACTCAAGGGCCTGGCCCGCGAACATCAGGCCAGCTTGTTCATGGTGCTGCTGGCAGCCTGGCAGGGCCTGCTGCACCGCTACACCGGCCAGCACGACATCCGTGTCGGCGTGCCCAATGCCAACCGCCCGCGCCAGGAAACCCAGGGCATGGTCGGTTTCTTCATCAACACCCAGGTGCTGCGAGCGCAGCTCGATGGCCGCCTGCCGTTCACGCAACTGCTGGCTCAGGTACGCCAAGCGAGCCTCGATGCCCAGGCCCACCAGGACCTGCCGTTCGAGCAACTGCTCGAAGCGTTGCCCGACGCCCGTGAGCAGGGCCTGTTCCAGGTCATGTTCAACCACCAGCAGCGCGACCTATCGGCCTTGCGCCGCCTGCCGGGCTTGCTGGCAGAAGAGCTGCCATGGCATAGCCGCGAAGCCAAGTTCGACCTGCAGCTGCACAGCGAGGAAGACCACTTGGGCCGCCTGAGCCTGGCCTTCGACTACGCCGCCGAGCTGTTCGCCGAAGATACCGTCACCCGCCTGGCCCAGCACCTGCTGGCGCTGCTCGAGCAAGTGTGCGCGGACCCGCAACTGGCCCTGGGCGAAGTCGCTTTGCTGGATGAGCAAGGCTGCCACCAATTGCTGGCCTGGGGCCAGGCGCCGGCGCCGGCACCGCAGCGCCTGGTGGTCGAGCAACTCAATGAACAGGCGCGCCAGACCCCTGAGCGCAGGGCGCTGGTATGGGAAGGCGGCAGCCTGGATTACGCCGAGCTGCACCAACAAGCCAACCGCCTGGCCCATTACCTGCGCGACAAAGGCGTCGGCCCCGACTGCTGCGTGGCCATCGCTGTGGAGCGCTCGCCGCAGCTGCTGGTCGGTCTGCTGGCGATCCTCAAGGCAGGCGGTGCCTATGTGCCGCTTGATGTCGACTACCCGGCCGAACGCCTGGCCTACATGCTGCGCGATTGCCAGGCCAGCCTGCTGCTGAGCAACAGCGGTAGGCTGGCCACCTTGCCGCAAGTCGACGGCGTCAGCGCTATTGCCCTTGACCAGTTGCACCTGGACAGCTGGCCAAGCCACGCGCCAGGCCTGCACCTGCACGGCGACAACCTGGCCTATGTGA
Source organism: Pseudomonas putida (assembly GCF_016406145.1). Taxonomy (NCBI): domain Bacteria; kingdom Pseudomonadati; phylum Pseudomonadota; class Gammaproteobacteria; order Pseudomonadales; family Pseudomonadaceae; genus Pseudomonas; species Pseudomonas putida. Next base: position 3,964,087 of record NZ_CP066306.1, on the reverse strand, counting down.
TCTACACCTCCGGTTCCACCGGCCAGCCCAAAGGCGTGGGCAATACCCATGCAGCCTTGGCCGAACGCCTGCAGTGGATGCAGGCCACCTATGCGCTGGATGCTGGCGATGTGCTGATGCAGAAGGCGCCGATCAGCTTCGACGTGTCGGTCTGGGAGTGCTTCTGGCCGCTGATCACCGGCTGCAAGCTGGTGCTAGCCGGCCCCGGCGAGCACCGTGACCCGCAGCGCATCGCCGCGCTGGTGCAGCAGCACGGGGTCACCACGCTGCACTTCGTGCCGCCTTTGCTGCAGGTGTTCGTGCAAGAGCCGCTGGCCGCTGGCTGCACCAGCTTGCGCCGGCTGTTCTGCGGTGGCGAGGCGTTGTCGGCGAGCTTGCGCGACCGCGTGCTGCAACGGCTGCCGCAGGTCCAACTGCACAACCGCTATGGCCCGACCGAAACCGCCATCAACGTCACCCATTGGCACTGCCGTGCTGAAGACGGCGAACGCTCGCCCATTGGCCGGCCGTTGGGCAACGTGGTGTGCCGTGTGCTCGATGGCGAACTGCAACTGGCCGCACCGGGCGTGCCAGGCGAGCTGTACCTGGGAGGTGCGGGTCTTGCCCGCGGCTACCTGGGCCGTCCTGGCCTGACCGCCGAACGGTTCGTGCCGCAGGCCGATGGCAATGGCGAGCGCCTGTACCGCAGTGGCGACCGTGCCCGCTGGCAGGTACAGGCCCAGGCACTGGAATACCTCGGCCGCCTGGATCAACAGGTGAAAGTGCGAGGTTTTCGCGTCGAGCCCGAAGAAGTCCAAGCCTGCCTGCTTGCTCAGCCGGGTGTCGAGCAAGCGCTGGTGCTGATCCATAAGGACGCCGTGGGCGCGCAGCTGGTCGGCTACTACAGCGGCCCGGGGCAAGCTGAGGCATTGCTCGCCAGCCTGGCCGAACGCCTGCCTGCCTACATGGTGCCAGCGCAACTGATCGCGCTTGAACACATGCCGCTGGGCCCTAGCGGCAAGGTCGATCGCAAGGCGTTGCCGGCACCGGTCTGGCAGCAGCGCGAACATGTAGCGCCGCAGACAGCGTTACAGCAGCAGGTCGCGGCCATCTGGTGCGAGGTGCTGAGCCTGCCGCGCATCGGCCTGCACGACGATTTCTTCGCCCTTGGCGGGCACTCGCTGCTGGCCACCCAGATCGTCTCGCGCACCCGCCAGGCCTGCGATGTCGAGCTGCCCTTGAAGGTGCTGTTCGAAGCCAGCGAGCTGGGCGCCTTCTGCGCCGAGATCGCCCGCATCCGCGAAGCCGGCGAACGCAACCTGCAGGGCGAGATCACCCGCGTCGACCGCCGTCAGGCTGTGCCGCTGTCGTATTCGCAACAACGCATGTGGTTCCTCTGGCAGATGGAGCCGGACAGCCCGGCCTACAACGTCGGCGGCATGGCGCGCCTGCGTGGCACGCTGCATGTGGATGCGTTCGAGCGCGCGCTGCAGGCGTTGATCGTGCGCCATGAAACCTTGCGCACCACGTTCCCCGCCATTGACGGTGTGCCGTACCAGTGCGTGGCCGCCGACGGCGCCGTACAGCTGGACTGGCAGGACTTCAGCACCTTGCCGGCAGCCATCCGCGAGCAGCGCCTGCAGCAACTGGCCGACGCCCAGGCGCACCAGCCGTTCGACTTGGAACGTGGCCCGCTGTTGCGCGCCTGCTTGGTCAAGGCCGCGGAGCGCGAGCACTATTTCGTGCTCACGCTGCACCATATCGTCACCGAAGGCTGGGCCATGGACATCTTCGCCCGCGAACTGGGCGAGCTGTACGAAGCGTTCGTCGATGAGCGCGAGTCGCCACTGACGCCGTTGCCGGTGCAGTATCTGGACTACAGCGTCTGGCAGCGGCAGTGGCTGGAAAGCGGCGAAGGGGCGCGCCAACTGGCCTACTGGAAAGCCCGCCTGGGCGATGAGCACCCGGTCCTGGCCCTGCCGGCTGACCGGCCACGCCCGGCCGTGCAGACCCACCGTGGCGAGCTGTACCGCTTTGAGCTGGACCCGGCGCTGGTTGCCCGCGTGCATGCCTTCAACAGCCAGCGCGGGCTGACCTTGTTCATGACCATGACCGCCACCCTGGCCGCCTTGCTGCACCGCTACAGCGGCCAGCGCGACCTGCGCATCGGTGCGCCGGTGGCCAACCGTATCCGCCCCGAAAGCGAAGGGCTGATCGGCGCCTTCCTCAACACCCAGGTGCTGCGCTGCGAGGTGGACGGGCAGATGACCGCCGCCGCCTTGCTCAACCAGGTGCGCCAGGCCGCCATCGAAGGCCAGTCCCACCAGGACCTGCCGTTCGAGCAGCTGGTAGAAGCTTTGCAGCCACCGCGCAGCAGCGCCTACAACCCGCTGTTCCAGGTAATGTGCAACGTGCAGCGCTGGGCCTTCCAGCAAAGCCGTGAGCTGGCAGGCATGCAGGTGGATTACCTGGTCAACGATGCCAGCGCCACCAAGTTTGATCTGTACCTGGAGGTGACCGACCTAGATGGCCGTCTCGGTTGCTGCCTGACCTACAGTCGCGACCTGTTCGATGAACCGCGGATCGCGCGCATGGCCGAGCATTGGCAACAGTTGCTGGTCGGCCTGCTGGACAACCCGCAACAGCGCCTGTGCGAGCTGCCGATGCTGGCCGGGGCCGAACAGCAGGTATTGCTCGACCAGTTGCAGGGTGAGCATGATCCCGCCCCTGACCAGACCCTTCACGGCCTGTTCGCCGCCCAGGCTGCACGCACGCCACAAGCCGGCGCGCTGACCTTCGGCGGCCGGCACCTGAGCTATGCCGAGCTCGACCAGCAGGCCAACCGCCTGGCCCGTGCCCTGCGCGAGCGGGGTGTCGGCCCGCAGGTGCGCGTGGGCCTGGCGCTGGAGCGTTCGCTGGAGATGGTCGTCGGCCTGCTGGCGATCCTCAAGGCCGGTGGCGCTTACGTGCCGCTCGACCCGGAATACCCGCTCGACCGCCTGCGCTACATGATCGAGGACAGCCGTATCGGCCTGCTGCTGAGCCAGCGTGCGCTGCTCGAAACCCTTGGCGAACTGCCCGACGGCGTAGCGCGCTGGAGCCTGGAGGACGACGCCGCAGGTTTGTCCGCCTACAGCGATGCGCCCTTGGACAACCTCAACCTGCCGCAGCACCAGGCCTATCTGATCTACACCTCGGGCTCCACCGGCAAACCCAAGGGTGTGGTCGTCAGCCACGGTGAAATCGCCATGCATTGCCAGGCGGTGATCAAGGCCTTCGGCATGCGCAGCGACGACTGCGAACTGCACTTCTATTCGATCAACTTCGACGCGGCCAGCGAGCGCCTGCTGGTGCCGCTGCTGTGCGGCGCCCGCGTGGTGCTGCGTGCCCAAGGGCAATGGGGCGCAGAGGACATCTGCCAACTGGTGCGCGAGCAAAAGGTCAGCATTCTCGGTTTCACCCCAAGCTATGGCAGTCAGCTGGCCCAGTACCTTGCCGGGCAGGGCGAGCAAATGCCGGTACGCCTGGTGATCACCGGTGGCGAGGCACTGACCGGCGAGCACCTGACGCGTATCCGCCAGGCATTCGCCCCCCAGCAGTTCTTCAACGCCTACGGCCCGACCGAGACGGTGGTCATGCCCCTGGCTTGTCTTGCCCCTGACACCTTGCCCACCGATGCCGGCAGCGTGCCGATCGGCCGGGTGATCGGTGCCCGCAGTGCCTATATCCTCGATGATGACCTGGCGTTGCTGCCACAAGGCGGCATCGGCGAGTTGTACATCGGCGGGGTAGGGCTTGCCCAGGGCTATCACGACCGCCCTGGCTTGAGCGCCGAGCGTTTTGTCGCCGACCCGTTCAGCCATGACGGTGGGCGCCTGTACCGCACCGGTGACCTGGTGCGCCTGCGCGCCGACGGCCTGGTTGAGTATGTCGGGCGTGCCGACCAGCAGGTGAAGATCCGCGGCTTCCGTATCGAGCTTGGCGAAATCGAGAGCTGTCTGCAGGCGCATGCCGATATCGAAGAGGCTGTGGTGCTGGCTCACGACTTGCCCGGCGGCAAACAGCTGGTCGGCTACCTGGTGTGCAAGCAAGCCAGCGCTGACAGTGAGGTCCAGGCCCGGTTGCGCGAAGCGGTCAGGGCGCACGCCCGCCAGCACCTGCCCGATTACATGGTGCCGGCGCACCTGGTGCTGCTGGGCAGCCTGCCGCTGATGGGCAACGGCAAGCTGGACCGCCGTGCCTTGCCGCTGCCAGACCTGGAACAGGCCCGCGAACAGTACCTGGCACCTGCGAACGCGCTTGAGGAGCAACTGGCGCAGATCTGGCGCGAGGTGCTCAACGTCTCCCGCGTGGGCGTGCAGGACAACTTCTTTGAACTGGGCGGTGATTCGATCCTGTCCATCCAGGTGGTCAGCCGGGCCCGTCAGCTGGGCCTGCAGTTCACCCCGCGCGACCTGTTCCAGCACCAGACCATCCAGACACTGGCCGCCGTGGTCAGCCGCAGCGAGGTAGCGAACAGCATCGAACAGGGCCAGCGCCAGGGCCGCAGCGGCCTGACGCCGATCCAGCACTGGTTCTTCGACAGTGAGGTGGCCCAACCGCAACACTGGAACCAGGCCGTCTTGCTTCAGGCGCGCGTGCCGCTGGACAGCGCCCTGCTGGAGCGGGCCCTGGCCACCCTGGTGGCACACCACGACAGCCTGCGCCTGCGGTTTACCCAGGCAGATGGCCGCTGGCAGGGCGAATACGCCGCATCGCCTGGCGAGCAATTGCTATGGACTGCCACGGTGGCCGATTTCAATGCCTGTCAGGCGCTGTACACCGACGTACAGCGCAGCCTGGACCTGGCTCAGGGGCCGTTGCTGCGGGCCTTGCTGGTCAGCGACGGGCAGGGCGCCCAGCGGCTGTTGCTGGCGATCCATCACCTTGTGGTCGATGGAGTGTCCTGGCGCGTGCTGCTCGAAGACCTGCAGGCGCTGTACCGTGGTCAGCCGCTGGCGGCCAAGACCCACGCCATGGCCGACTGGGCTGCGCGCCTGGCAAGCTACGCCGGCAGCGATTCGCTGCGCGATGAGCTCGGCTGGTGGCAAGACCGGCTGGGGGATGTGCGCCATGAACTGCCATGTGATCACCCGCAGGGCGGCAACCTGCAGCGGCATGCCGATACCCTGGCCATCGCCCTGGATGTGGAGCAGACCCGTCAGTTGTTGCAACAGGCCCCCGCGGCGTACCACACCCAGGTCAACGACCTGCTTCTGACTGCCCTGGCGCGCACGCTTTGCCGCTGGACCGGTGACGACGAGGTGCTGGTGCAGCTAGAAGGCCATGGCCGTGACGGGCTGTTCGAAGACATGGACCTGACCCGCAGCGTGGGCTGGTTCACCAGTGCCTACCCGCTACGCCTGAACCCTCAGGCGGGTGAGGACGACAGCGCCCGCGCCACCTCGATCAAACGCATCAAGGAACAGCTGCGCGAGGTGCCGCACAAAGGCCAGGGTTACGGCGTGCTGCGTTACCTGGCTGATGAGGCCGGGCGCGAGAGCATGGCCGCGCTGCCGCAAGCACGCATCACCTTCAACTACCTCGGCCAGTTCGACCAGCAGTTCGAAAGTGCGGCGCTGTTCCAGCCGCTGGATGCCCCTGCAGGCCTGGCCCACGACCTCGACGCGCCACTGCCGAACTGGCTGAGCGTCGACGGCCAGGTCTATGGCGGTGCCTTGCAGTTGCGCTGGACTTATAGTCGCGAGCGTTTCGACGAGCAGACCATTGCGCGCCTGGCCGAGGCTTATCGCCACGAACTGCTGGCCGTGGTCGGCCACTGCCTGGCCCAGGGTACGGGCAGCTTCACGCCCTCGGACTTCCCACTGGCGCACCTGACCCAGGAACAGATCGACGCGCTGCCGGTTCCGGCTGCCGAAATCGAAGACGTCTACCCGCTGACCCCAATGCAGGAGGGGCTGCTGCTGCATACGCTGCTGGAGCCGGGTACCGGCATCTACTACATGCAGGACCGTTACCGCATCAACAGCGCCCTCGACCCGCAGCGCTTCGCCCAGGCCTGGCAGGCGGTGGTGGCGCGCCACGAGGCACTGCGGGCATCGTTCAGCTGGAATGCCGGCGAAGCGATGCTGCAGATCATCCACAAAGCGGGTAACACCCCTGTCGACTACCAGGACTGGCGCGGCCTCGACGACACGGCCCAGGAACAACGCCTGCAAGCACTGCACAAGCAAGAGCGCGAGGCCGGCTTCGACCTGCTGCGCCAGGCGCCGTTCCACCTGCGGCTGGTGCGGGTGGACGATGAGCGTTACTGGTTCATGATGAGCAACCACCACATCCTCATCGATGCCTGGTGCCGCTCGTTGTTGATGAACGACTTCTTCGAGCTCTACCAGGCCCTCGGCGAAGGCCGCCAGGCCCAGCTGCCGGTGCCGCCACGCTACCGCGACTACATCGGCTGGCTGCAACGCCAGGACCTGGACGAAGCACGACGCTGGTGGCAGGCCAACCTGGCCGGCTTCGAGCGCGCCACGGCGATCCCAAGCGACCGCCCCCTGCGTCATGATCATGCCGGTGACGGCATGCTGGTCGGTGACTGTTACACCCGCCTGGAGGTAAGTGATGGCGTGCGCCTGCGCGAACTGGCCCAGGCTCACCAACTGACCATCAACACCTTTGCTCAGGCGGCTTGGGCCCTTGTGCTTGCACGCTACAGCGGCGAGCGCGACGTGGCCTTTGGCGTGACCGTTGCCGGGCGGCCGGTGAGCATGCCGCAGATGCAGCGCACCGTCGGCCTGTTCATCAACAGCATCGCCCTGCGTGTGCAATTACCCGAACCGGGCCAGCGGTGCAGCGTGCGGCAGTGGCTGCAAGGCCTGCTGGAGCGCAACATGGAGCTGCGCGAATACGAATACCTGCCGTTGGTGACGATCCAGGAGTGCAGCGAACTGCCCAAAGGCCAGCCGCTGTTCAACAGCTTGTTCGTGTTCGAGAACGCCCCGGTGGAGACCGCGGTGCTCGACCATGCCCAGCACCTCAACGCCAGCTCGGACTCGGGCCGTACTCACACCAACTTCCCGTTGACGGCGGTGTGCTACCCGGGCGACGACCTTGGTCTGCACCTGTCGTTCGACCAGCGCTACTTCGACCATTCAACCGTCGAGCGCCTGCTGGCCGAGTTCAAGCGCCTGTTACTGGCGTTGGTGCAAGGTTTCGACGGGCAGGTCAGCGAGCTGCCGTTGCTGGGTGAGGCAGAGGAACGCTTCCTGCTTCAGGCGTGCAACCACACCGAACGGGCCTATGCCTTGGAGCAGAGCTACGTCGCGCAGTTCGAGGCACAGGTTGCTGCACACCCCGGGCGCACGGTGGCCCGTTGCATGGAGGCGAGCTATGACTATGCCGGCTTGAACCTGGCAGCCAACCGCCTGGGCCATGCGCTGGTCGCTGCGGGTGCAGGCATCGATCAGCCGGTCGCGCTGCTGGCCGAGCGGGGCCTGCCACTGCTGGGCATGATCGTCGGCAGCTTCAAGGCAGGTGCCGGTTACCTGCCGTTGGACCCTGGCCTGCCGTCGGCGCGCTTGCAGCGTATCGTCGAGCTCAGCCGCACGCCGGTGCTGGTGTGCAGCGCAGCCTGTGCCGAGCAGGCGCGCCTGTTGCTGGGCGAACTGGCCGGCGTGGCGCGGCCGCGGCTGTTGATATGGGAAGAGGTGCAATCGAGCAACATCGCCAGCCACAACCCGGGTATCCACAGCGGGCCGGACAACCTCGCCTACGTGATCTACACCTCAGGCTCCACTGGCCTGCCCAAAGGCGTGATGGTCGAGCAGCGCGGCATGCTCAACAACCAGCTGAGCAAGGTGCCGTACCTGGCGCTGAGCGAGCATGATGTGATTGCCCAGACCGCCTCGCAGAGCTTCGATATCTCGGTCTGGCAGTTCCTTGCCGCGCCATTGTTCGGCGCCAGGGTCGAGATTGTGCCAAACGCCATCGCCCACGATCCGCAGGGCCTGCTGACGCATGTTCAGGCCACCGGCATCACGGTGCTGGAGAGCGTGCCCTCGCTGATCCAGGGCATGCTGGCCAACGATCATCAGGCGCTGGGTGGCCTGCGCTGGATGCTGCCGACCGGCGAAGCCATGCCGCCGGAGCTGGCCGCGCAATGGCTGCAGCGCTACCCGGGCATCGGCCTGGTCAACGCCTACGGCCCGGCGGAGTGCTCCGATGACGTGGCGTTCTTCCGCGTCGACCTGGCCTCGACCCGTGGCAGCTACCTGCCGATCGGCACGCCAACCGACAACAACCGCCTGTACCTGTACGGCGAGGACCAGGCCCTGGTGCCGCTGGGCGCGGTGGGCGAGCTTTGCGTAGCCGGTACCGGCGTGGGCCGGGGCTATGTCGGCGACCCGGAGCGTACCGCTCTGGCCTTCATCCCGCACCCGCACGGTGCGCCGGGCGAGCGCCTGTACCGCACTGGTGACTTGGCACGGCAGCGCCCGGATGGCGTGTTCGAATATGTCGGTCGTATCGACCACCAGGTGAAGATCCGCGGTTACCGGATCGAACTGGGTGAAATCGAAGCCCGCCTGCACGAGCAGGCCGAAATCCGCGACGCCGCCGTGGGTGTACAGGACGGTGTCAACGGCAAGCACCTGGTCGGATACCTGGTGGCTCATCAGGGCGTCACCGCCGATGCCGCGCTGCTTGAGCAGGTCAAGCAACGCCTGCGTGCTGATTTGCCGGAATACATGGTGCCGCTGCACTGGGGCTGGTTCGACAGCCTGCCGCACAACGCCAACGGCAAGCTCGACCGCAAGGCTTTGCCGGCCATCGACATCGGCGGCCAGCATGGCCAGGCCTACTTGGCGCCACGCGACGAGCTGGAAGAGGTGCTCGCCCGTATCTGGGCCGACGTGCTGAAGGCCGAGCGGGTAGGGGTGCACGACAACTTCTTCGAGCTGGGCGGGCATTCGCTTCTGGCAACGCAGATTGCCTCGCGGGTGCAGAAACAGTTGCAGCTGAACGTCCCGCTGCGGGCGATGTTCGAGTGCAGTACGGTTGAGGAGTTGGCGGAGTATGTGCGTGGGCTGCAGGGCACTGCGCTGGATGAGGACAAAGTCGACCGGCTCAGTGACCTTATGGCCGAGCTCGAAGGGATGTAGGAAAGCGGGGGCGCTGGGCGCCCATTTCGCCGGCAAGCCGGCCCACAGGTACAACACGGCTCATGGGCGCAGTGGAATATCTGTGGGAACCGGCTTGCCGGCGATGAGGCCGATGCAGCCGGCTGATAATTCAGCGCTTGCCGAGAATTTTCCCCAACAACTCCGGCCGCGGTGCCCCTTGCTGGCTCTGCAGGTTGCCCTGCTCATCCTGATAGAAGATCGCCGGGGTGGCCTGCAGGCCCATTTCTTCCATCAAGGCCAGGTTCGCCGCCAGTTTCTGCTGCACCGCCTCTGGCACCTTGTCCAGCGCTTTCAGCGTACTGGCCTTGCCTGCTTTCTCATGCTGTTCGAGCGCTTTGGCCGGGTCCTTGGCGGCCAGCAGTGCCGCCGATTTGCCTGGGCTGTCCTCGCGGATGATGCCGACCATGATATGGCGCAGCTGTACCTTGCCCGACTCCACCCATGGCCGTGCCTGCTGCCAGAACATGTTGCAGTACGGCAGTTCGGGTCGCTGAACAGATATACCTTGCGCGGTGCATCGGCTTTGCCGTCAGCGATCCAGCTGGTTTTTTCCAGCTTTGCCCAAATGGCCTTGGACATGGGCCCGTACACCAGCTTTTCCAGGGGGGCGGCACTGAGGTCCTGGCCCTGTTCGTCAAACAGGCTGCCGACCAGTACATGCTTGCCATCGGGTGTGAGGTACAGGGCGATGCCGTTGTTCTGGTACTCGGCGGCGTAACCGCGCAGGCCATCGGGTGCATCGAAGCTGCCTTTGATCACGGCGCCCTTGGCTTGCAGTTGCTCGATTGCCTTGGGCAGCGTTTCGGCATGCGCCAGCGGGGCGGTCAGCAGGGCCAGGGACAGGGGCAGCAGTGCAGTCAGTCGCATGTCATTTTCCTTGTGCGGCAGGGGCGGGCGCAGCGGCCCGTTCGAAAGGTTCCAGGGCACGGTGCAGGCTGGCCCGGGACAGCTCGCCCAGGTGGCTGCCGATCAGCCGCCCGTTGGCGTCGTAGAACAGGGTGGTGGGCAGGGCCATCGAACCTACCCGCTGGGCCAGAATGCCGGTGCCGTCGAACAGCACATGGGTCAGGCTCAGGCCAGTGGTGGCGAGGAAGGTGCTGACGTTTTCCGGCGTCTCGCCCTGGTTGACGAACAGGAAAGTCACGTGAGGGTACTCACCCTGGGCGTGTTGCAGCACCGGCATTTCCCGGCGGCACGGCGGGCACCAGGTCGCCCATATGTTGATCACCAGCGGCTTGCCGCGATAGCTGTGCAGTGCAACCGATTGCCCGCTGGCATTGCGCAGGCTCAGCTCTGGCAGCTCGGTGCCCTTGCTGTACAGATGGCTGCCAAGGCTGGCCAGCCCCCAGAACAGCGCGCCACTGAACAGCGCCCAGCCCAGCGGGCGGCGCAGCCCGGGGTGGCGCCAGGCTTGCCAGAGGCTGGCGAGCACGACACCGATCAGCCCCGACCAGAGCAGAAAGCCACCATCGCGGATGTCGATCACCTGCACCAGGTCATCGCGGTACATCGGCCAGTAGGCCAGCACGAAGCCCAGGCGAGCGCACAGCAGGCCGATCAGGAACAGGTTGAACAGCGCCGACTCCGGGCTTTCGCCGCCTCGCCGGGCGACCCACCAGCCGACCAGGCTGGCGATGCCCAGAGCGGCGAGCATCAACAGATGATTGAGGGCCATGGTCAGGGGCCCCAGGGTTACCGTCAGCATCAACCTTGGCTCCTGGTCTGGGCCCAATGTTGCAGGAATCCGGCCGCATCCACCTCGCCGGTGATGCGCCGTGCGCGGCGTTCTTCGCCTTCCGGGCCGAGCCAGATGATGCTGGGTGGGCCGGGTACCTGGTAGCGTTGCAGCAGCGCGCGGCTGGCGGGGGCATCGGCGGTCACGTCCAGGCGCAGCAGGTGCACGCCGGCCAGGCTGGCTTGCACATCGTCACGGGCAAACACCTTTTTTTCCATGACTTTGCACGATACGCACCAGTCGGCGTAGTAATCGACCATCACCCATTGGCCACGGGCTTTGGCCGCATCGAGCTCACGTTGCAGGTCCTCCGGGCGGCTGACGGTGACAAACGCATCTTCGGCGTGCTGAGTGGCCGAAGGTGCGGGGCCGCCGGCAAACGGGCGCAACGGCTGCCAGAGGTCATCGCCACCGGCGGCAGCGCCTATCAGCAGCAGGCCGCCCCACAATGCACCCAGCAGCGGTACGGCGCGCAAGGCAGGCAAGCGCTGCAGGGCCGGCCACGCGGCCCAGCCCAGTGCAATCAGCCATGCACCGCTCAAGGCCAGCAGCAGCGGAGCGGCCAGCAGGCTGCGTACGGTGTACAGGGCCATGGCCAGGAACACGAAGCCGAACACACCCTTTACCCGCTCCATCCAGGCGCCCGGGCGCGGCAGGTAGCGGTTGCCCAAGGTCACCAGCAACAGCAGTGGCACACCCATGCCCAGGCCAAGGCTGAACAGCACCAGCGCGCCTTGCAGCACATCGCCACTCTGCGCGATGTAAAGCAGGGCGCCGGCCAGCGGGGCGGTCATGCACGGCCCGAGCAGCAGGCCGGACAGTGCCCCCAATAGCGCCGCACCGTAGAGGTTGCCGCCCCGGGTGCTCTGCCCGGCACGGTCCAGGCGATCACGCAGGGCGGCTGGCAATTGCAATTCGAAAGCGCCAAACATCGGCAGGGCAAGTATCACGAACAGCGCCGCCAGGCTGCCGAGCAGCCAAGGCTGCTGCAGCCAGGCTTGCAGGCTGGCGCCAAGCAGCGCAGCGACCACGCCGAGCCCTGCATACACCAGCGCCATGCTCAGCACGTAGACCCCGGCCAGCACCCAGCCACGTCGTGCACTGGCGCCGTTGCCCATGACCAGGCCGGCGAGGATCGGCAGCATGGGCAGCGAGCAAGGGGTGAACGCCAGCAGCAGGCCGAGGCCGAAGAATGCCAGCAGGCTCCAGCCAAGGCTGGCGCTTTGCAGGCCGCTGGCCAGGGCTTGGTCGCTTGCCTGGTCAGTGGCAGGCGCGGCGCTGCCGCCCAGGTCGATGACAGTGGTTTGCGGCGGGTAGCACAGGCCGGCGTCGGCGCAGCCCTGCCAGCCCAGGCGCAACTGGCCTTGGGCGTTGGCGGGCAGCAGCAGTTCGAGTTGGTCGCGGTACACCGCGCTGTCGCCGAAGAATTCATCGTGATGGTTGAGGGCCGGCGGCAGTTGCGGGTGCTGCTCGACGGGCAGGCCGTCGAATTTCAGGCGCTTCTGGTAGAGGTAGTAACCCTGTTTGATCTGGAAATAAAGGCGCATCTGGCCGTCGGCCTGGCGGTCGTGGGTCAGGACGAACGCCTGGTTCACCGGCAGGAAGTCGGGTTTGACGTCGAACGGGTTGGCCTGCAGCGGGCCGGCCATAAGGAATGTGAGGAAGAGCAGGAGGACGCGCATGTCTTCGCCTTGGCAGATTTGAACGGGGCCATGCTGGCTTGAGTCGATTAACCCAAGGTTAACCTGTGGCCACGTTCGTGCGAGCTGAGCGTGGACATACCGCGACATACTGTCTGCTTGACTTTGCCAAAACCTACTTGAGTGCTGTAAAGTTGACGTGAAAGTCAGTTTTTGTGGGCGCCCTGTGTCGGCGCTCACCTCCTTCCGCGTTTCCAGCACAAGAATCAAAAGATGGGCAGGCAGCGGCCTGCCCAGAGGATCAAGCATGTCCAACCGTGATATTTCCCGGCGCTCCTTCCTGCAAGGTGGCCTGATCGCCGGTGTCGGCGTGAGCATGGCGCCGCTCGGCAGCCAGGCCTTCGCTGCACTGATGGAAGATCGTGTCACCACGTCGCCGCAAAAGTGGATGAACCACGACGGCAAGGCGCGTTTCCGTAACGACGCGTTGTCCAAGGTGTGCGGCAACAAAGTCTTTGCCCGCGACATCCGCGCCAAGGACATGCCCGGCTGGCCCGAGCAGCAAGGGCACGCCATGTTGCTCAAGACCACCAAAGCCGACCGTATCTACGCCGGTTACGACCTTGAGTGGCTCGGCGCCGGGTTGCAGCCAGACCGCATCGTCACGGCCGCTGACCTGGAAAAGGACGGCATCGCCTGGCCCGAAGCTCATTCGCCCGACCCGCTGTTGCCACCTGGCAAGGTGCCGATGTTCATTGGCCACCCGGTGGCGATCCTGATCTGGAACGACTTCGAGCGCTTCCGCCAGGCCAAGCGCAAGCTGCAGTTCAACGACAAGGCGATCCGCTACGGGGCCCAGGCCCCGCTGTATCAGCGCGACCCTTATGGCAGCTTCCGCTTCGTCCGCGTTGGTGGGGCCACGCCGTTCGACGACGATGAGTTCTCCAGCCTGAAGAACGCCATGCTGTTCCCCACCATTCTCAACCGTAAGCCGGTGTGGTCCAAGCAGCCCAACCAGCACGGCGACCTCACCGAGCAGGGCCTGTTCTACGCCAAACGCATCGGCGAGCAACTGGACAACCCACCCGAAGACTGGCTGGTGTTCGATGAGCGCTACAAGACGCCTTCCATCGAACCGGCGGCGCTTGAGCCCGACAACGGCAATGGCTGGTACGACGCCGGCACCGGCACGCTGCACTTCGTGGTCGCCACCCAGTGCCCGTTCGAAGTGGCGCAGGACTGCGTGCACATGATCAAGCCGTCGCGCTTCGCCCTCAAACACCTCAACATGCACCCGGGTTACACCGTGGGTTATGGCTCCAAAGACAACAACATCTTCGTGTTTTACGCTGCGGTTGCCGCGCTGTATGGCGCCGGTGTGCCGGTCCGCCTGGCCAACGACCGCTATGAGCAGTTCCAGAGCGGCATCAAGCGTCATGCCTTCGACATCCGCTATCAACTGGCCGTGGACAAGAAGGACAACAGCTTCAGGATCTTCCGCGCCGACATGAGCTGTGACGGCGGCGGCCGGATCAACTACAGCCCGTCGGTGGCCGCAGTCGGGGCCACGGCGGCGCAGTCGATCTACTACATGCCGCAGAACGACCTGTCCGTCACCGCCTACCACTCGCGGGGCGTCGAGGCAGGGTCCATGCGTGGCTACGGTACCCTGCAGACCATGGCGGCCACCGAAATGATGGTCGACGAGGTCGCCCAACGCCTGGGTGTCGATGCCATCGACCTGCGTCGGGCCAATGCGCTGAAGTCAGGCATGAAGAACACCCAGGGCGCAGTGCCCGCCGGCGCTTTGCGCCTGCACGAGATCCTCGACAAGGCTGCTGCCCACGACTGGTGGCGCAACCGTGACGCGCGCAAGCGACAGGTGGACGCCAAGGACCCGGACCACTGGTACGGCGTGGGCTTTGCCATTTGCCAGAAGGATTTCGGCACCGGTTCCGAAGCGCCGATGGCCAGCGTCGAGTTCACTGCCGATGGCCGCATCAGCCTGCGCCACATCGGCACCGAACTGGGCACCGGCATGTCCACTTCCCAGGCCCTGGTGGTCAGCGACTTCCTCGGCCGCTCGGCCGACGAGGTGAAGACCGCAGTGACCGAGTGGCCTGAACTGCAACTGGCCACCAGCGGCAACCCTTACCTGATCAGCCAGGCCGAGCAGGATGCGGCGCTGCGCAACCCGCGCTGGGTCGGCAAACTGGCATCGCCATCGTCGGCGACCAACTCGGCGTTCTATTTCAGCCACGCCACCCGGGAAGCGGCGCGCGTGCTGTTCAATCATGGCCTCTGGCCGGCGGCCATGGCCCTGTGGCGCCAAGGCCCGTTCGGCGGTCAGGCCAACCCCTTGGTGGTGCGCCGCGAGAACGCGGTATGGGTCAATGGTGAGCTGACCGGCAACGGGCTGGCGCCCATTCCCTTCGCCGAGCTTGCGAAGAAAGCCCACGAAATGGGCCTGGTCACCGGCGTCAGCGTTCACGGTTTCAACCGTTGGAGCTGGGCAGAAGCCGACTTCGTCATCGACGGCGTGCGCGAGCGTTTCCCGCTCGATGCCGTGGCCGTTAAATACGGTGAGGGTGCACCGAACGCCAAGAAAGCGCAGATGAGCAGCAACGGCTACCACTTGCTCGACCGGCAGAACGCCGCCTACCCGGCCACCCAGTTGAACAACGCCATGGTCACTTACTACAGCCCGGTGGCCACTATCGTCGAAGTGAAAGTGAACAAGGGCACCCATGAAGTCCAGGTGCTCAACCATCACAGCTGGGTCGAGTGCGGCCGGGTGTTGGTACCGGAGCTGGTCAAGGGCCAGCTCGAAGGCGGCATCGCCATGGGCATTGGCCATGCGCTGACCGAAGAGATGCCACTGCATGAGGGTGGCCCGGGGGAGGGCGACTGGAACTTCAACCGCTATCGCCTGCCGCATGCCAAGGACGTGGCCGTCTGGAAGCAGACGTCCGAGATCCTCCCACCGTTGTCGCCCACCGACCCGTCCAAGGGTATTGCCGAGGTGGTGATGATCCCGGTGGTCGGTGCCATCGGCAACGCCGTGGCCCATGCCATTGGCAAGCGTGTTCGCGATCTTCCGATTACTCCAGCCCGCATCAAGGAGGCCCTCAATGGCTAACCGTCCGCTTCAACTGACCCTCAATGGTCAACCTGTCGGTCCGGTCGAGGTCCCCGACGACCTGGCGATGATCGATTACCTACACGAACACCAGAACCTCACCGGCTCGCGCCTGGGCTGCGGCCAGGGTATCTGCCATGCCTGCGTGGTGATCGTCGACAACCCCGATGGCACCAGTGAAGAAGTGCGCACCTGCATCACCGGTGCCCACTACTTCGCCGGCAAGAAGGTCCGTACCATCGAGAGCCATGCCAAGCAGGACGAGGCCGGCAACTTCACGCTGAACCCGATCCAGCAGAAGTTCGTCGACCTGTTCGCCTTCCAGTGCAGCTACTGTGCACCCGGCTTCGTCAACGCGGCGACCGTGCTGGTGGAAAATGCCCAGCGCCAGCCGGTGAAGAAGAGCGAACTTGAAGACCGCATCGAAGAGAGCCTGGGGCATCACATTTGCCGCTGCACCGGCTACGTACGCTATTACGATGCTACCCGCACGGTCCTCAACGACCTCGGCCTGGTCAAGGAGGGTTGAGCATGGCGTTCGTTCGTTCCGGTCTCACGCTGGCGCTGGGCCTTGCCGTCGCAATGGTTGCCCAGGCAGATGACCAGGCGCTGGTCAAACGTGGGGAATACCTGGCTCGCGCAGCCGACTGCATGGCCTGCCACACCGCCGAAGGCGGCGCGCCGTATGCCGGCGGCCTGCCGATCCACTCGCCGTTCGGGACCATCTATGGCACCAACATCACCCCGGACAAACAGTACGGCATCGGCAACTACACGGCCGACGAATTCTTTGCGGCCGTCACCGAGGGCAAGCGCAAGGACGGCGCCAACCTGTACCCGGCCATGCCCTACACCTCGTACCACCTGATCTCCCGGGAAGACTCGGACGCGATACTTGCATACCTGATGACCGTGCCGCCGATCAATCGCCCGGCACCGCAGACCAAGCTCAGCTTCCCGTTCAACGTGCGCATGGGCCTGTCGGGCTGGAACATGCTGTACGGCAAGAGCGTGCAGTTGCAGCCCACCGACGGCAAGAGCCCGGCATGGCAGCGCGGGCAGTACATGGTCGAAGTCATGGGCCACTGCGGCGAGTGCCATACCCCGCGTAACCCGATTGGTGCGCTGCAGCAGGATCAGCGCCTGACCGGCGGGCTGCTCAATGGTTACCTGGCACCGAGCCTGCTGGCCAAGGACCTGGCCGAGCGTGGCTGGACCCAGCCCGACCTCACCACCTTCCTGAAGCACGGCATCAGTGCCCAGGGCAGCATGTTCAACGAGATGTACCCGGTGGTGCACCATAGCACCCAGCACCTCAAGGACGCCGACCTGGCCGCCATGGCCACCTACCTGTTGGGTGAACAGCCACCGCCTGCCAAGGTCATACAGGAAGTCCCCCTGGACCAGCTCAGCGACAGCGCCAAGCGCGGCCGACAGCAGTACCTCAACGTCTGCGCCGGCTGCCACGGTGTGGACGGCGAAGGCAAGCCGCATATCGCGGTGGCCATGCAGGGCAACACGGTGCTGCGTCAGGGGGACTCGCGCAACCTGGTCAAGGCCATCCTCGACGGTATCCGTGAGCAGCAATTCACAGGCTTCGAACGCATGCAGCCAATGCCAGGCTTTGCCGACAAACTCAGTGATGAGCAGGTCACGGATATGGTCAACTACCTGCGTCAGGCCTGGGGCGGATTGCCGGGTGATTTGAGCGTACAGCAGCTAGCTGAGCTGAAGGCGGAGTAATACGTGCAACATCTTGATCTGCAGGTCGTACACCAGGCGATGCAGTGGTCGGGCAACGGCCAGCGGGTCTGGTTGTGCACGGTGCTTGCCACTTACGGGTCGGCGCCTCGCGCGCCGGGCTCGCTGCTGGCGGTGAACGAGGCAGGGCACTGGGTGGGCTCGCTGTCGGGCGGCTGCGTCGAGGAAGACTTCCTTGAGCGCGTGGCCCTTGGCGAGTTTCCCGAGCCGGTGGCGATCGTGCGTTATGGCGATGACAGCGACCGGCGTTCGAGCATTCGCCTGCCGTGTGGCGGGGTGCTGGAAGTGCTGGTGGAAAATCTGCCGGCCGATTGCGAAGTGCAGGCGCATCTGCGCGCCTTGGCTAGTGCGTTGCAGGGCCAGCGGCGGCTCTTGCGCGAGGTTAGCCTGCCTGACGGCACGCGTCGGCTCAGCGACGACTCGTGCCAGGGCCCAAGGGTCGAACGTGATAGCACCCGTGTGTGCCTGCGTGTGGGCGCTGCCCAGCGGCTGCTGTTGGCGGGGTATTCCAGCGTTGCGCATTATTGCGCCGAGTTCGGCAAAGGGCTGGGTTTTGAAGTCATCCTCTGCGACCCGCGTGACGAGGTGCTCGAAGGCGTGGTGCTGGACGGCGTCGAAGTGCGTCGCGAGTTGCCGTCAGAATTCATCGCCAACGGTGGTTGCCATGCCGACACGGCAGTGGTTGCATTGACCCATGATCCCAAAATCGATGACTTGGCCATGCTTGAAGCAGTACGTACCGAGGCGTTTTACATTGGCGTCATGGGCTCCAAGGCCACCTCCGACAAGCGTCGCGAACGCCTGCAGCGCATCGGTGGCCTGGACAGCGGCGAGCTGGCGCGCATCCACGCACCGATCGGCCTAAACCTGGGCAGCAAGACCCCGGCAGAGATCGCCCTGGCAGTGCTGGCCGATATTCTGCGCATGCGTAACGACATCGAGCGGGCGGCGCTGTGAGTATCGTTGCGCTGGTGCTGGCGGCGGGCAGCAGCGTGCGTTTCGGTGGCGACAAGCGCCGGGCGACGTTGGGCGACGGGCGCAGCTTGCTGGTGCATAGCGTAGAGGGGGCTTGCTTGGTGTTCAGCGATGTTCGCGTGGTACTGCGCGATGGCGAGCGGGGCGAGGACCTGGGCTTGCCGGGCGCATGCCGGATCATTTCCAGCCCGGATGCCGGGTTGGGGATGGGGCATAGCCTGGCGGCCGGGGCTGCGTCGTTGATCGATAGTGAGGCACAGGCGGTGGCGGTTCTGTTGGGCGATATGCCCTGGATCGCTCAGGCAACGTTGGGCCAGCTTGCCGCGGTTGCCGATTTATCCAAGATCGTTTTGCCAGAACATGACGGACAACAGGGGCACCCGGTGTTGTTCGGGCGCGATTTCTGGCCGGCGCTTTCACGCCTGACGGGTGATGAAGGGGCGCGTTCTGTGGTGAAGGCACACCCGGCGAGTTGCATCAGGCTTCAGGTGCAGGACGCCGGGGTGTTGCAGGATGTGGACCGGCCCGAATCTGTTAACCGCTGAGCGCGGTCGTTCTGCCTATTCATTTTCTTCTTCCTCTTCGTCGAGTTCATACGGCTGAAGGTCAGCCAGTTGCGCGAGCAGAATCAAATGCACTTCGGCATCGAGTCGTTGAAGGTTTCCCGGTTCGGCAGAACCTCCCAGCATCAGGGCAGGCACGAACCCATACATCTCGCCAGCCTCCAAATCGCCCAACGCTTTTCTGGCCTCGTCGAAAAGCCCCAGGCCGATGTTTTCGGTCATGGCCCGCATGAGCAAGCTCTGGATTTTGTTGTCCCGTTCTTCGCTGTTGGCGCTTGGCGCACTCAAGAAGTACCGGGAATGGTAGGCCGCAATGGTCAGGAGCGAGCCGGTGTTTTCACCCCACAGGTACAACTCGCCGAAAGCGCTGCGGGCAATGAGGTGGTAGGTGTCGTGGGTGGTGCCACCCAGCCAGGCATCGACTACGGATTCGTATTCACGCGGGTTTACCAGCCAGAAAAGGCCACTGCCGTAGCCGCACCAGCCGTGTTCTTTCCAGTAGTCGAGGAGTTGGTTGGGGAGTTTGTCTTTGTAATGATCGAGGGCCGAGGGCGGTACGGGCTGGTAGCCGATAGTGTCGCCGAAGGCGTCGAGGAAGCGACTATAAACTGTGTCCATTGTATTAGTCCTTTAGGTCGAGTTAGAGGTTTGAAAAACTGAAGGGTTCGAGCTGGCAGATCTCAGAGAGTATTAGCAAATGCTCGACAGCTTTAACTTTTTCGAGGTGGGCAATATCGCAAGGTCCGCCCATTGCTAAGGCGGGAACGAATCCATACATCTCATTGTGGTTTAATTCTCCTAGTTTTTTCTTCGCAGGCTTGAACATGCCGTCGAAATCGACAGATGCCTTTTCTTTGCTGAGGAAAAAGTTCTGGACCTCTCTGTCCATGTCATCTGCCCTTAACTCATATTCGCTAGCCCTGTAGCGCGAGATGTGAGGCAAGATTTTTACGGAGAAACCTGTGGTTTCTCCAAATAAATAAAGGTCGCCAAACGCGCCGCGAGCGATAAGATGATATTTATCTCTATTTTCTAATGGGGAGCCTTCAATGAATGAGGCGGTCACACCTTCATACTCCTGTGGATTGACAGTCCAAAATATTCCGTCACCATATCCACACCAGCCATGCTCCTTCCAATGTTTCAGTAATGTGTCGGGTAGTATTCCTCTATATCGCTCTATGCTTGAAGGGGGCACTGCCTGTCGGAATGCAGGTCCACCGACTTGTTCAATGAATAGCGAGTAAACTTCATCCACGGCGTAGTCCTCGGGGCTCAGCACTTATGCAGTCGTATGTTGAGCAAGCTTGTGCCTGCTCCTGATTTTGACGCTGTCTCAGCGGCGGATTTCATGCTCTCAATTTTGCTTCTCCATTGTGGGCCTATCGTTGAATTAACTTGCTTGTCCCCGAAGTCAGAAATGGCATCTCGCCCACCGGCTATTAAGTCAGGGTTATGCAGGGCAGCTAAGGATGACATGGTTTCCTTCGCTTGCTTGACTGAGAGCTTTCTTGCTTCCAAGGGACTCATGGTTTTCAAAAGGTCTCTCTGAATTCTCTCCTGCAACTCAGCGTAGAGTTCTTTCCTTGCAATTTTTGCGAGGTGGGGATTTCGCTTGGCTGGATTAGCGAGGTTTTCGAGAAACTCCTCAACCGTCAGCCGATTCAACCCGTCCTGCTGTCCCTTCAACTGACGCTCAAACTCGCCATGCTTGGATGTCGGCAATTTGTCCGCCTTGAAACATGCCACCGTATGCAGCGGCATGCTACCGGGCTTGCCTGTGGAAGGCTCCTTGTCTTTCCCAGAACGAATCGGAGGCTCAAGGTCGTGATTACCCATCGCCCCCTTACGCCGCTCCGGCAACTGCAAATCCGGCCGCTTCTTCAGCCCCTCTTCATGCTTGAGCATCCATTGCCCAAGCCGCCCCCCCTTGCTGCTGGCCGCCATCTCCTGCGCCAGCACCCGGGCATCGCCCCGGCCACGTGTGAGGTAAGAAACGATCGCCCCCAATAACAGAACCACCACTTCCACATGGCCCAACGCAATGTGATGGGCCGCCCTGGAAATTGCATGCGGATCGTCCCGCCCGAAGGGGTTGAGGTCTTCGTCCCGTGTGCCCTCCCAGGCGATGCGGATGCCATTGATGTAGTACTCGCCGATCCGGGGCAAACCGTCTATGAAGAACTCGGCAATGGAGGCAAGTCCCAGTGCGCCCAGGATCCAGCCACTGACCTTGAGGCCCATCGCCGCGCCAGCGCCGGCCAGGGGAATGGCCCCTGCACCGGCGCCGAACGCCCCGATCCCGGCGCCAATCGCGCCGCCGGTTAACGTGCTGCCGACGACGATCATCGCCATCTGCCTGACGACGATCAGCAGTTCGTCAATGATGCTGGCGATGTCCAGGTCGGCGAAGCGCTGGCGCAGCATGCGCGCGGCCTGCCATTCGGCCTGGTTGAAGGCAGACTGCACCGCCCTGAGTCGGCGTAGGTTGAGTGACAGTGAAGCCACTGGCTGGTTGTGGTGGGTGCGGAAATGGGCGCCTCCCTGATAGCCCACTTTATCGATGATCCGCGACTCGATCTCGTGCCATGACGGCACCAGGTGGCTCAGAAACATGTGTGTCTCCCTGACAACGCTGTGCAGGGGGAAATCACATCATGGGTTGGAGGTGATCATTTCCGTAAACCTTGTAGGAAATGTCTATATCGTCTGCGAAAGGATATGATCATGGTGCAAAATGATCGATGCCCATGTCTGAGGCCGGGGACTTGGATGCCATGCCCACCATGGCCGAAAAAAGGCCCATAATCCCCAGTTAATCCCTTCATAGTGCAATGCCAGCCATACCACTCCGGGAGCCCCCACCATGCACGTTCTGCTCTGCGAGGACGACGACCTGATCGCCAGCGGCATCTGCGCCGGCCTCACCGCCCAAGGC
This sequence comes from Pseudomonas putida, assembly GCF_016406145.1. Lineage (NCBI taxonomy): Bacteria > Pseudomonadati > Pseudomonadota > Gammaproteobacteria > Pseudomonadales > Pseudomonadaceae > Pseudomonas > Pseudomonas putida. Next base: position 3,942,178 of record NZ_CP066306.1, on the reverse strand, counting down.
CTGACCGTCGACCGCGTAGCCAACGCCGGTGCCGCCCGGGCCATGCTCCAGGCGGCGCAGTTCGATGTGATGATCCTCGACCTTGGCCTGCCCGATGAAGACGGCCTCAAGCTGTTGCGCCGCTTGCGTCAGCAGGGTATCGATCTGCCGGTGCTGGTGCTCACCGCGCGCGATGCGGTCACCGACCGGGTCGACGGCCTGCAGGCCGGTGCCGACGACTACCTGCTCAAGCCCTTCGACCTGCGCGAGCTGGCCGCGCGTCTGCACACCTTGCTGCGCCGGGTTGCCGGGCGGGCGGTGAACGTGATCGAGCATGGCCCGCTGCGCTACGACCCCAGTAGCTGCGAAGCGACCCTGGCCGGTCAGCCGGTCGACCTGTCGCGGCGTGAGCAGGCCTTGCTCCAGGCGCTGCTGCAGAACCCGGGCCGGGTGCTGTCCAGTGAACAGCTCAAGGACTGCGTGTACGGCTTCAGCGACGAAGTCGAAAGCAACGCCCTCAACGTGCATATCCATCACTTGCGCCGCAAGCTTGGCAACAGCATCGTCGAGACCGTGCGCGGCCTGGGCTACCGCCTTGGCCCGGCGCAGGCGCCAGAGGAAGCCGCATCATGAGCCTGCGGGTACGCCTGAGCCTGATTCTGGGCAGCGCGTTCATCATCATTTGGGTGCTCGCTGCTGCCTGGATGCTGCGCGACCTGCGCCAGCAGATGATGTTCTCCCTCGACCAGCGCCTGGTGGCTTCGGCGCGCATGGTTGCCGGGCTTATCGATCAGTTGCCCAAGCCGCTGACCGCAAAGGGCGAGGAGGCGCATTTTTCCGCCGACCAGTTCACCGTGCCAGACGGCATGGCCTGTCAGGTGAGCTCGCTACGCGGCGAGATTCTTGCCAGCAACCACAAGCATGACGGCGGCATGGACGATGAACAAAGCGGCTTCCGCGACCAGACCATCGACGGTGCACTGTGGCGAACCTTCACCTACAACCATGGCGATGTGCGCATCACCACTGCCGACCGTCACATGGAGCGCGAGGCACTTAACCAGTCGATCCTGCTGGCAGCTTCGGCACCGGTGCTGATGGCCTTGCTCGGCAGCCTGGGGCTGGTGTGGATCGGCCTTGGCAAAGGCCTGGAGCCGCTCAATCGCATGCGTGACGCCTTGCGCAGGCGGCGTGCCGACAGCGTTGAGCCGTTGCAGGTGGCGGGCTTGCCCAGTGAGTTGCAACCCTTGCTCGACACACAGAACCAGCTGTTTCTGCGCATCGCCCAGACCCTCGAGCGCGAACGGCGGCTGACCGACGACGCCGCGCATGAACTGCGCAGCCCGCTGACGGCGATCAAGACCCACCTGCAGGTGGCCCGCATGACCGACGGCGCAGTGCGCGAACAGGCGCTGGAGCATGCGGAACAGGGTACCGACCGCATGCACCGGACCCTGGAACAGCTGCTTCTGCTGGCGCGGGTCGAAGGCAGCCTGTCGTTCGAAGATGGCGTGCAGTGCAGCGCCGAACAGGTCGCCCGGCAGGCCGTGCAGGATGCCGGTGGGGGTGACAACCGGCGCATCGTTCTGCGCCTGCCCGAGCAGGCCACGCAGATCTACCTCGGCATGCCGGCACCGCTGGCGGTGGCGGCGCTGCGCAATCTGCTGGACAACGCCCTGCGTCATGGCGGTGACACTGAAGTGGAACTGGAGGTGCAGATGGCCGATGGGCAGATTGGTTTCATGGTGCGTGACCATGGGCCTGGTATTGCCGCTGATGACCTGCAGCACTTGACCGAGCGCTTCTGGCGCAACGGCCAGAGCGGTGGCTGCGGGCTGGGGTTGGCGATTGTCCAGGCGATCGTGCAGCGCTGTGCCGGCAGCTTGCGCTTCGACAGCCAGAGCGATGGCTTGCGGGTGGTGCTGCAAGTGCCGGCGCGCTCGGGGGCTTGATCTTCGCAGCCTGTACCGGCCCCATCGCCTGCTTGCCGGCGATGGGGCCGGTACAGACCCCAAAAAATCCCATAACAAGCGCTAAATCCTCCCCCCAGCCAAGCGTTTTCCAAGCGACAACTACCCGCACATTCGCTTGCTTGCGAGGATTTACCCATGTCGACTGCTTCCAGCCTTGCCCAGGTCCCGCCGGCCAGTGCGCCGCAACCGCTGTACGAGTTCACCGAGTCGCCCCTGCTGCAACGCCAGCAGCAACAGGAATCCAACGCCCGCAGCTATCCGCGGCGCATCCCGCTGGCGCTCAAGCGCGCCCGTGGCATCCATGTCGAAGATGTCGAGGGCAGGCAGTTCATCGACTGCCTGGCGGGCGCCGGCACCTTGGCCCTGGGCCACAATCACCCGGTGGTGATCGAGGCCATTCAGCGTGTACTGGCCGATGAAATACCCCTGCACACACTCGACCTGACCACGCCGGTCAAGGACCGCTTCGTTCAGGACCTGTTCGGCATCCTGCCCGAAGCATTGCGCCGTGAGGCCAAGGTGCAGTTCTGTGGCCCGACCGGGACCGACGCCGTGGAGGCGGCGCTCAAGCTGGTGCGCAGCGCCACCGGGCGCAGCACCGTGCTGGCCTTCCAGGGCGCCTACCATGGCATGAGTCAGGGCGCCCTGAGCCTGATGGGCAGCCATGGCCCCAAGCAGCCGCTGGGCGCGTTGCTGGGCAACGGGGTGCAGTTCATGCCGTACCCCTACGATTACCGATGCCCGTTCGGCCTGGGTGGCGAAGCCGGGGTCAAGGCCAACCTGCATTACCTGGAAAACCTGCTGCTCGACCCTGAAAGCGGCGTGCCGCTGCCCGCTGCCGTGATCCTGGAGGTGGTGCAGGGCGAAGGCGGGGTGATTCCTGCCGATGTCGAATGGCTCAAGGGGGTGCGCCGCATCACCGAGCAAGCCGGTGTTGCACTGATCGTCGATGAGATTCAGAGCGGTTTTGCCCGTACCGGGCGGATGTTCGCCTTCGAACATGCTGGCATCGTGCCGGATGTGGTCACCCTGTCCAAAGCCATTGGTGGCAGCCTGCCGTTGGCGGTGGTGGTGTACCGCGACTGGCTCGACACCTGGAAGCCGGGCGCCCATGCCGGCACCTTCCGTGGCAACCAGATGGCCATGGCGGCGGGTTCGGCGGTGATCAACTACCTGGTCGAGCATCGGCTGGCCGAGCATGCCGAGGCCATGGGCCAGCGCCTGCGTGATCACCTGCAGCGGCTGCAACGCGACTATCCGCAGTTGGGCGATATCCGTGGGCGTGGCCTGATGCTCGGGGTCGAACTGGTCGATGTGCAAGGCCGGCGCGACGTGCTGGGCCACCCGCCGGCCAATCGCGAACTGGCACCCAAGGTGCAGCGCGAATGCCTCAAGCGCGGGCTCATTCTGGAGTTGGGTGGGCGCCACGGTGCGGTGGTGCGCTTCCTGCCGCCGCTGATCATCAGTGCGCAGCAGATCGATGACGTGGCGCAGCGCTTTGCCGAGGCACTGGCTGCGGCGGTCTGACCTCACGAGGGGGCGCGTTGCGCCCCATTTCTCGGCAAGCCCGCTCTCACGGGAGTTGGCGCGACATGCCTGCCGCTTACTGTGCCGCTTACCAGCCGCGCCCGGAGTTGACCCAGAAATTCACCGACAGCGATGTCGACACCGACTCCACTTGGTGGAACCAGCCTTCCGGCAGGAACAACAGGTCGCCGGCTTGCAGCAGCACCCGCAGGAAAGTCACCCCGCGCGCGTCAGGGAAGCGCTGGTAATCCGGTGCATCCGGGTTGAAGTCGCACCCGTCCAGGCCGCCCTTGGGTGAGGTCGACCAGGTGCCGAGTGCCGGGCGATGGTGCGGCGCTGCCAGGATGAACGACTTGTCCCCCCAAACCTGGGCGAACAGGTTGTCGGCATCGTCGCGGTGCAAAGGGGTGAGGGTGCCTTTGGGGCCGATCCAGATGCGCGGTGCGATGTACAGCGAGCGCTCGAAGTAGGGCGGGTACTGGATCAGCTCAAGCAACTGCGCAGGCACGATGTTGTTGCCCATGTAAGCCGGTGGCTCGCCGTTGCTGGTGCGTGGCTGCGGGTTGTCCAGCGAGTTGATGAAATCTGCCATGGAGGTGGAGCGAAAGTCGCGCTCGGTGGAGAAGGTCTTCTTCACATAGTCGCCATGGCGGGTGATGCCCTGCAGTTCGGCGAAGTGCTCCAGCGAAGCCTGGCGGTCGAGGTTGAACAGCTTCCACTCACGCAGGGCGTCACTGATCACCACCGGTGTGCCGTACGGCAGGAAGTCGCGCTGGAAACGCTCGGCATCCAGCTGCGCGGCCGGGATTCTTTCTACCTCGGTCAGCTGTGGCAGGCTTGCCGACACACGTTCGCTGTAGCGCGGTGGCGTGACATGGCGCTGGTTCATGTCGGTCTTCTGCGCCGTCACCCCCTTGCGCGCCAGGTCGATGATTTGCGGAAGCAAAGTGGCCAGGCCCAGGTTGCCGCCGATTTTCAGCCGGCCGCCAGCAAACAGCTCTTCGACGTTGGCGCTGCCGGCCATGATGCCCAGCAGGTCTTGCTGGGTGACCTCGATGGTGACATCCGGCGTGGCATGCCGACCGGCCTCGGTGCGCGGCTGGGTACCAGCTTCGCACCAGTAGGCCTGCTGCGGGCCGAAGATGAATTGGAAGGTGCCTTCGACGCCGACGGCACCGGCATTGGCGAACAGCTTGCTCAGCAAAGGTTGCAGTTCCACGGCGCAGCCTCTTCGTGGGGGGGAGGGGTGTGAGAACGGAACGAAGGGCGGGCTGCGAAATTTAGCGCGCTGCCCGGCGCTGGCCAGGGGGTTGGCGGTGTTAATTTTTTGCAGGTTGTATCCGTTTCGTAGGGATAGCCGGGCACTGCCCGTGGTACCCCACTCGTACGGAAAGCAAGCTGATGAATCCCGAAAAGTCCCTGCAACTGGCCCGCCGTTTCATTGAATTGCCGCTGGAAAAGCGCCGCCTGTTCCTTGAAACCCTGGCCAGAGAGGGCATCGACTTTTCCCAGTTCCCTATTCCGGCCGGGGTGGGGGCTGACGACCGTCTTGCACCCTCGTTCGCCCAGCAACGCATGTGGGTGCTTTGGCAGCTGGATCCGCACAGCGGTGCCTATAACCTGCCAGGTGCGGTCCGCCTCAAGGGAGCACTTGACGAGGCCGCCTTGCAACAGGCGTTCAGCCACCTGCTCGAACGCCACCAGAGCCTGAGCTGTGTGTTCCAGCAGCAGGCCGATGAGCGCCTGTGCCAGGTGCACCGCCCGGCCGCGCCGCAGATCCAGCGCCTGGACCTTCGCGAGCTGGCCGAAGACGCCCGCCAGGCACGGGTGCAAGCCGAGGTCGAGGCCGAGTCGCTGTGCCCCTTCGACCTGGAGCATGGCCCGTTGCTGCGCATCCGCCTGCTGCGGCTGGCTGAGCAGGACCACGTGCTGCTGCTCACTTTGCACCACATCGTCGCTGACGGTTGGTCGATGAATGTGCTGATCGACGAATTCAGCCGCTGCTATGACGCCTGCGCCGCTGGCACACAGCCGCAACTGCCGGCGCTGCCGATCCAGTATGTCGATTACGCCCTGTGGCAGCGGCGCTGGCTTGAAGCCGGCGAACTCGAACGCCAGCTGGCCTACTGGCAAGCCACGCTGGGTGAAGAGCAGCCGGTGCTGGAGTTGCCGCTCGACCGCCCACGCCCAGCCGCGCCAAGTTTCAAAGGCAGCCGCCAGGAGCTGGTGGTGGACACGGCGCTTGCTCAGCAACTGCGCAGTTTTGCGGCGCAGCACAACCTGACGCTGTTCATGGTCCTGCTCGGTGCTTTCGGCGTGCTGCTGCAGCGTTACACCGGCCAGTGCGACCTGCGCATCGGTAGCCCGGTGGCCAACCGCAACCGCGCAGAAGTCGAGGGGCTGATCGGCCTGTTCGTCAACACCCAGGTATTGCGCCTGCAGCCGGATGGCCAAGCTGACGCACTGGCCTATTTGCAGGCCGTGCGGCAAACCGTGCTGGGCGCCCAGGCCCATCAGGACCTGCCCTTCGAGCGCCTGGTCGATGCGTTGAAGGTGGAGCGCAACCTGAGCCACGCGCCGTTGTTCCAGGTGATGTACAACCACCAGCCGCAGGTGGCCGACCTGGCTGCGGTCACGCTGGGCTCTGGCCTGGAGCTGTCCGCACTGGAGTGGCGCAGCCGCACCACCCAGTTTGATCTGAGCCTGGACACGTACGAGCAGGGAGGCGTGCTGCGCGCTGCGTTCACTTACGCGACCGACCTGTTCGACGCGGCGACCATCGAACGCATGGCGGGCCACTGGCTCACCGTGCTGCGTGAGTTGGTGGCTGACCCTGCACGCCCGCTTTGGCAACTGCCCATGCTCGACCCGGCCACCCGCCAACGGGTGCTGCAGGACTGGAACGCCACGGCTGCCAGCTACCCGCTGCAGTATGGCGTGCATGAGCTGATCGAGGCCCAGGCGCAACGCACCCCGCACGCGCCGGCACTGCTGTTCGCCGACAGCCTGCTCAGCTACGCCGAGCTCGATGCCCAGGCCAATCGCCTGGCCCATTACCTGCGTGGTCAAGGTGTGGGCAGCGACAGCCTGGTCGGGGTCGCGGCTCAGCGCAGCATCGAGATGGTCGTCGCCTTGCTGGCGATCCTCAAGGCCGGTGGCGCCTATGTTCCCTTGGACCCGGAGTACCCTGAGGAGCGCCTGGCCTACATGATCGAGGACAGCGGCATTGGCCTCCTGCTGACCCAGCAGGCGCTGCTCGACAGCCTGCCGCTGCCGCACGGTGTGCAGTGCGTGGCGCTCGACACCCTGGTGCTGGACACGATGCCGGACAGCACCCCGGGTCTCAAGGTCGAGCCGACGCAGTTGGCCTATGTCATTTATACCTCCGGCTCCACGGGGCGCCCGAAGGGCGCGGGTAACAGCCACCAGGCGCTGACCAACCGCCTGTGCTGGATGCAGCAAGCCTATGGCCTGGACGCCAGCGATACGGTGCTGCAGAAAACCCCGTTCAGCTTCGACGTGTCGGTGTGGGAGTTCTTCTGGCCGTTGATGACCGGCGCCCGCCTGGCCATCGCGGCGCCGGGCGAGCACCGCGATCCGCAACGCCTGATCCGCGCCATTGAGCACTACCGGGTGACCACGCTGCACTTCGTGCCTTCGATGCTGCAGGCCTTCATCCATGAGCCCGGTGTGCACGCCTGCAGCACCCTGTCGCGCATCGTCTGCAGTGGCGAAGCGCTGCCGGTAGATGCCCAGCGCCAGGTGTTCGCGCGTTTGCCTGCAGCGGCGCTTTACAACCTTTATGGCCCCACCGAGGCTGCCATCGATGTCACCCACTGGACCTGCGTCGAAGAGGGCAAGGACAGCGTGCCTATCGGCCAGCCGATCGCTAATATCCGCACCTATGTGCTCGACGCCGGCCTTGAGCCCGTCGCTGTCGGTGTGGCCGGTGAGTTGTACTTGGGCGGGGTGGGCCTGGCGCGCGGCTACCACCGGCGCCCAGGGCTGACGGCCGAGCGCTTCGTCGCCGACCCGTTCGGCACCGGCGAGCGCCTGTACCGTACCGGTGACCGTGTGCGCCAGCGTGCCGACGGTGTGATCGAGTACCTGGGGCGTTTCGATCACCAGGTGAAAATCCGTGGTTTGCGCATCGAGTTGGGTGAGATCGAGGCGCGTCTGGCCGAGCATGCGCTGGTACGCGAGTGCGTGGTGCTGGCCCTCGATGGTCGCCGGTTGGTGGCTTACCTGGTGCTCAATGCAACGCCTGAGGGCTGGCAAGGGCAGCTCAAGGACTGGCTGTTGCAAAGCCTGCCCGAATTCATGGTGCCCAGCCAGCTGGTGCCACTGGACGGCCTGCCGCTGACACCCAACGGCAAGCTCGATCGCAAGGCCCTGCCACAGCCCGAGGCCGGGGCACAGGGTACCCATGTTGCGCCTCAGAGCGCGGCCGAACGCCAGCTGGCAAAGGTCTGGTGCGAAGTGCTGGGCGCCGCGCAGGTGGGCCTGGACGACAACTTCTTCGAGCTTGGTGGCGACTCGATCATTGCTATCCAGGTCGTCAGCCGCGCCCGTCAGGCCGGGCTGGCGCTCAGTCCGCGTGACCTGTTCCAGCACCAGACGCTGCGCGCCCTGGCCCAGGCTGCGGGCAGCGTGGACAGCTGCCAGGCCGACCAGCGCCCGGCTGAGGGCGAGGCACGCCTGACCCCGGTGCAGCTGCAGTTTTTCGACACGCCCATGCCGGTGCGCCAGCACTGGAACCAGGCCGTGCTGCTGGTGCCCCGTGAGCCGCTGCAAGCGGCGCAGCTGCAGCAGGCCCTGGCTCAGGTGGTGGCGCAGCACGACGCCTTGCGCCTGCGCTTCATCCAGGCTGATGGCCAATGGCAGCAGCAACACGCGCCGGCCTCCGCTGGCGTGCCGCAGCTCTGGCACCGCCAGGCAGACAGCGAGCAAGCGCTGGCTGCATTGTGCGATGAGGCCCAGCGCAGCCTGCGGCTCGATCAGGGGCCATTGCTGGCGGCGATGCTGGTGGCCATGGCCGACGGCAGTCAGCGCCTGCTGCTGGTGATCCACCATCTAGTGGTCGACGGCGTTTCCTGGCGCATCCTGCTCGAAGACCTGCAACGTGCCTGCCTGGGCCAGCCGCTGCCTGCCCGGACCAGCAGCTACCAGGCTTGGGCCGAGCGCCTGGCCGGGCATGCCGACGCCTGTGCGGGGCAGCTCGATTACTGGCTGGCACTTGGTGAGGCCGGGGCGCAGGCCCTGCCACGTGACCGTGCGGTAACTCAGACGCGCGTGGCGGATGAGCGCAAGGTACGGGTCAGTTTCCCGCCGGCCTTTACCCAGGCCCTGCTGCAACAGGCGCCGAGTGCCTACCGTACGCAGGTCAACGACCTGCTGCTGGCGGCCCTTGCCCGTGCCCTGTGCAACTGGAGCGGCAATCAGCAGGTGCTGGTGCAGCTCGAAGGGCATGGCCGTGAGGAGCTGTTCGAGGATATCGACCTGACCCGTACTGTGGGCTGGTTCACCAGCCTGTATCCGGTCGCCTTGCGCCCGCAAGCACAGCCCGGTGCCTGCATCGCGGCCATCAAGGAACAACTGCGCGCCGTACCACAGCGAGGCCTGGGCTATGGGGTGCTGCGTTATCTGGGCACACCGGCGCAACGCGAGCAACTGGCGCGCCAGGCGCAACCGCGGGTGACGTTCAACTACCTCGGCCAGTTCGACAGCCAGTTCGAGAAGGGCGCGCTGTGGCAGCCCGACCCTCAAGGTGCCGGGCAGGGGCAGGATGGCGACGCGCCGCTGGCCAACTGGCTGAGCGTGGAGGGGCAGGTCTACCAGGGCGAGCTGGGCATCAGTTTCGGCTACAGCCAGGCGATGTACGACGAGGCCACCATCGATGCCCTGGCCAGCGATTTCGCCAGCCAGCTGCGCGCGTTGGTCGATCACTGCCTGCAACCGGGGGTTGCCAGTGCCACGCCGTCGGACTTCCCGCTGAGCAACCTGGACAGCACCGGGCTTGCCGCCCTGGCAGTGGACCTGGCCCAGGTCGAGGACATCCTGCCGCTGTCTCCCTTGCAACAGGGCCTGCTGTTCCACTGCCTGCATGCGGCCGCAGCCGGCGACTACATCAACCAGTTGCGCCTGGATATCGACCAGCTCGACCCGCAACGCTTCCAGGCCGCCTGGCAGGCGGCGCTGGACACCCATGCGGGGCTGCGTGCCAGCTTTCACTGGCCGGTCGACGTGCAACAACCCGTGCAGGTGATCCGCCGCCAGTTGCAGCTGCCGTTCAGCCAGCTCGACTGGCGCGACCAGACCGCGTCGGCCGACCACCTGCAAATCCTGGCCGAGCAGCAGCGCCTGGCCATGGCCGCGACTGATCAGGCGCCCTTGCTGGGCATCACCCTGGTGCGCCTGGGCGAACAGCGCTGGCACATGATCTACACCCATCACCACCTGCTGCTCGATGGCTGGAGCCATGCCCGGTTGCTGGCTGAAGTGATGCAACGCTACCGTGGCCAGCCACCCCGCCAGGCACCTGTGCATCCTCGTACCTACCTGGCCTGGCTGGCCACGCGTGACCGCCAGCAGGACCAGTCGTTCTGGCAGGCGCAGCTGCAGGGCATGCAGGCGCCAACACTGCTCGCCAGCCAGCGCCGCAGCGTTGAAGCGGCCAGCTACGGCCTGTGGCAGCAACGCCTTGGCAGCGCTGCATCGGCGCAGATCAAGGCGGCGGCGCGGGCGCGCAAGGTTACCGTCAATACACTGGTGCAGGCGGCCTGGCTCTTGCTGCTACAACGGCACTGCCGTCAAGACACCGTCTGCGTCGGTGTTTCGGTATCGGGGCGGCCTTCTCAGTTGCCGGGCATCGAGGCGCAACTGGGGCTGTTCATCAACACCGTGCCGTTGGTTGCCGCCCCGCGCCTTGAGCAGCGCCTGGACGACTGGCTGCAACAGCTGCAGGCCAGCAACCTGGCACTACGCGAGCACGAATACACGCCACTGGCCGACATCCAGCGCTGGGCGGGCAGGGCTGGCGAGGCACTGTTCGACACCTTGCTGGCGTTCGAGAACTACCCCGTGGCCGAGGTGCTGCAAGGTGGCGGTGACGGGCCGCGCTTCGGTGTACCGGACAGCCACGAGCAACCCCACTACGCCTTGACCCTGTCAGTGGGCATGGGTGAGCAGTTGCAGGTCGACTATCGCTTGCGCCACGACGCTTTCAGCCTGGCCGACGTGCAGCGCCTGGCCGACCAGTTTGGCCACCTGTTGCAGGCGATCGCTGGCGCTGGCAACCCATGCCTGGCTGAGCTGAGCCTGCTGGATGCCGCCAGCCATAAGCGTTGCCAAGGTCAATGGCAGGCCGCTGAAGGTACTGTTCCGGCCCTGGGCGTACACCAGCTGATCGAGGCCCAGGCGGCGAGCAACCCGCGGGCCGTGGCGGTGGTTGCCGACGACGGCACGTTGGATTACGGCCAGCTCAACGGCTTGGCCAACGCCTGGGCGCAACAGTTGATCGCGCGGGGTGTCGGCCCCGAGGACCTGGTAGGGCTGTGCAGCGAGCGAGGCCTGGCGATGATTGTCGGCCTGCTGGCGATCCTCAAGGCCGGTGCCGGCTACGTGCCGCTGGACTCGCAATACCCGCGTCAGCGTCTGCAGGACATGCTCGACGACAGCGCCGTCAGGCTGGTGCTGGGCACCCGTACTGCCGCGCAGCCACTGGCGCTGGCAGGCACGGCCGACTGGTTGTGGCTGGACCAGCCCCTGGCGCCGCAGGACGATAACCCAGCGCCGCGAGCCTGCGCCGACAACCTGTTGGGGTTGATCTACACCTCCGGCTCCACCGGTCGCCCCAAGGGTGTAGCCCTGACCCATGGCGCCATCGCCGCGCACATCGCGACCATGGTCGGCCAGTACCAGGTGACGGCGCAGGACCGCTTCGTGCACTTCGCTTCGATCAACTTCGACTGGGGCACTGAGCAGTGGTTGTTGCCGTTGAGCCAGGGCGCCTGCTGCATCGTGCGTGGCGATGACATCTGGACCGCGGCCCAGGCATTCGAGGTGATCGAGCGCGAGCGCGCCAGCGTGGTCTACTTCCCCACCCAGTACGCCTGTCAGCTGGCCGAGTGGGCGCATCAGCAGGGCCGGGCACTGCCGGTGCGCTGCATGAACGTGGCCGGGGAGGCGCTGTCGCGTGAAGGCTTCGAGCGAATCCAGGCCCACTTGCAGCCGCAGCGTATCGTCAACGGCTACGGCCCCACCGAAACGGTGATTACCCCGCTGCTGTGGCAGGCCGACGGGTCTACCCGCATCGACACCGGCTATGCACCGATCGGAACGCCGGTGCCGGGGCGTACCGCTTACCTGCTCGATACAGCCTTGCAACTGCTCGACACCGGCACTGACGGCGAGCTGTATATCGGTGGACCCTGCCTGGCACGTGGTTACTTTGGCCAGGCGGCGCTGACCGCTGAACGTTTCGTGCCCGACCCCTACGACACGGTCGGCGGGGCCCGCCTGTACCGCAGTGGTGACCTGGTGCGGCAGCAGGCCAATGGCGAGCTGGTGTTCATCGGCCGCCTGGACCACCAGGTGAAAATCCGCGGTTTCCGCGTCGAGCCCGGTGAAGTCGAAGCCTGCCTGTTGGCCCTGCCTGAGGTGCGCGAGGCCGTGGTGATGCCGGGCGGTCAAGGTGCAGACCTGCACCTGGCCGCCTGGCTGGTGCCGGTCGACGGTTCGCAGGCCGATGCCGCGTTGCGTCAGCGCATCCTCGACGCGCTGCGCGCCGTGCTGCCGCCCTACATGGTGCCGTCACGCCTGCAACTGCTCGACAGTTTGCCGCTGAACCCCAACGGCAAGGTCGACCGCAAGGCATTGCCGTCGATCGAGGTCGACACCTCTGAAGAAGCGTTCAGTGCGCCCCTGGATGCGCTCGAACGCGAGGTCGCCCAGGCCTGGGCCAGTGTGCTGGGCAGGCACGAAGTGGGCCGTTTCGAGCACTTCTTCGAGGCTGGTGGCCACTCACTGCTGGCCACGCAGGTGGTGGCGCGGCTGCACCGCGACGGCCACACCGGGGTCGGTGTACGCGACCTGTTCAGCGCCCCGCGCTTGTGTGATTTCGCTCAGCGCCTGCGCCAGGCGCAGCCGGTAAGCGATGCCGGCCCGCAACTGCGCGCACTGGGCGCCAAGGCCAGCGCACCGCTGTCGCTGGCCCAGCGCCGTTTGTGGATTGCCGAGCAGTTTGCCCAGGGTAGCGGGGCGTACGGCATGCCGCTGGGCCTGCGCCTGGACGGGCCGTTGCAGCCCGAATGCCTGAAGCAGGCATTACAGGTGCTGGTGCAGCGCCACGAAGTGCTACGCAGCGCGGTGGCCTGTGACGACGAAGGTGAGCCGCTGCTGGTGATCCAGGCGGCGGTCGACCTGGACCTGCCAGTGGACGACCTGAGCCTTTTGGCTGCCGCCGAGCAACAGCTGCGCGTGCTTGAAGCGCAACTGGCCAACGTGCGTCAGCCGGTGCCCATGGACCAGGCGCCGATGCTGCGTGCACGCCTGCTGCGCCTGTCCGGCGACGCCCATGTGCTGCTGCTCAACATGCACCACATCATTTCCGATGGTTGGTCGATGGCGCTGATGGTCAACGAACTGATCGCCAGCTACAGCGCCCTTGCCCGTGGCCAGGCGCCCGTGCTGGCGCCGCTGGTGCTGCAGTACTCCGACTATGCGCTATGGCAGGCCGAGCGCGAGCGTGCCGGGCTGCTGCAGGCCCCGGCGCAGTGGTGGCGCAAGGCGTTGCACGGTAGCAGCGGGCGCTTGCCGTTGCCCACTGACTTGCCGCGCCCGGCCCAGGCGTCCCAGGCGGGGGAGAACCTCTATCACGAGCTGCCGCCGACTACGGTCGTGGCGGTACGCGAACGGGCCGCGCAATTGGGCGTGACCCCCTACATGCTGCTGCTGGCGGCGTTCCAGCTGCTGATGCATCGCGCCAGCGGCCAGCACGATCTACTGCTCGGGGCTGATGTCGCCGGCCGCGAACACCCCGACCTTGAGGCGCTGATCGGCTTCTTCGTCAATGTCCTGCCACTGCGCTCGCAACTGGACGAACAACTGGACTTCGCCGCGTGGCTGGCGCGCACCCGCACCACCTTGCTCGATGCCAGCGAGCAGCAGGCACTGCCGTTCGACCTGATCGTCGAGGCTGCTGGCGCGCCGCGCCACCCAGGCATGAACCCGCTGGTGCAGGTGCTGTTCGTGATGAACGACATGCCGGTGGCGCATGGCGGCCTGGCCGACCTGAGTGTGCAGGTGCTGCCGCAGGCGGGCGGCTATTCGAAATTCGACATGGCGCTGTTCATCGACCCGGTCGCGGACGGCTGGCGCGTCACCTGGCAGTACGCCACGGAGCTGTTCAAGGCAGAACGGGTCCAGGCACTGCTGCGTGGCTGGCTGGACATCCTGGGCCAGGTGCTGGGCAACCCACACATCCAACTGAGAGAGATCACTATGGCGGTTCACAGTGAAATCGTGGCGGCGCCTGCCGCTGCCGGCGGGCAACCCAAAAAGGACAAGCTGGGCAGTTTCCTCAGGCGCGGCGCCGGCACGCCAACCCGGCCGGCCAGCGCAGTGCGCGAGGCTGCGATGGTACCGGGGCAGGCCTTTCCGTTGCTGATCGAACCGGTCGATCCCGGTGTGAGCCTGACCGACTGGGTGGTGAAGCACCGTGCCGAGATCGAACGCAAACTGGTGGCTCATGGCGGCATTCTGTTCCGCGGTTTCGGCTTGCAGACCCCGCTGGACTTCGAGGCCTTCGCCGAGGCTGTTCAGCCTGGGCTGTACGGCCAGTACGGTGACCTGCCTAAGAAGGAAGGCGGCAAGAACACCTACCGCTCCACGCCGTATCCGGAGCAGAAGATGATCCTCTTCCACAACGAAAGTGCCCACCAGGACCGCTGGCCGCGCAAACAGCTGTTCTTCTGTGAACTGCCTTCGCCGGTTGGCGGTGCCACCCCGGTGGTCGATTGCCGGCAGATGTATCAGCGCCTGCCCGCGCCCCTGCGCCAGCGTTTCGAGGACAAGGGCCTGCTCTACGTACGTACTTTCACCGACAAGCTGGACGTGTCCTGGCAGCATTTTTTCAAGACCGACTCGCGTGCGGATGTCGAGCGCCGTTGCCAGGCGTCGGGTATCCAGTGGCGCTGGCTGGACAACGACGAACTGCAAATCCGCACGCCTTGCCCGGCGGTGATCGAGCACCCGGTCAGCGGTGAAAAGAGTTTCTTCAACCAGGTGCAGCTGCACCACGTGTTCTGCCTGGATGCCGACGTGCGCGAGGACTTGTTGGCGCTGTATGGCCTGGAGCGCATGCCGCGTCAGGTGTACTACGGCGATGGCAGCCCGATCGAAGACGCCGACATGGCGTTGATCGGTGAGCTGTACGAGGCGTGCGCGGTGCGTTTCGACTGGCAGGCCGGTGATGTGATCCTGCTCGACAACATGCTGGCCGCACACGCCCGCGACCCGTTCCAGGGGCCACGCAAGATCGTCGTCGCCATGGGCGACATGATGCAACGTGCCGACCTTGAAACCCTCACCTTGAACCGCACAGGAGTGCAAGCATGAACATCACCGTCGAATCGAGCGGCCTGCCGTTGTTGCCCATGCAGGTGCTCGAGCTGACTGCACTGCCTGGCCGCTGGCAGGACGCGGCGCACTGCATTACCTTGCAGCTCGACAGCGTGCCGGCGCCCGCCGCACTGCGGGCTGCCCTGCAGCTGTGGCAGGGCCAGCACGACGCGCTGCGCCTGCGTATCGGCCAAGCCGCAGGTTATCGCGGCCTGCGTCAGTTTTTTCAGCGCGAGGCGGCAGGGGTGGACCTGACGTGGCTGGCGGCGGGCGATACCGCCGGCCGCCAGGCCTGGTTCGAGCGTGAGGTGGATGTGCAGGCCGAGGCGGGCGTCGCCGTGCTGGTGTGCGAGCAGGCCGAGGGGCGCTGCCAGTTGGTGCTTGGTGTGCTCGCTGCGCTGGTTGACGCTGCCAGCCTGCCGGCCCTGGCTGCAAGCCTTGCGGCGATCTGCCAGGGCGCACTGGAAACAGCCGAAGACGGCGATTTCGAACAGTACCTGCAGTGGCGCAGCGAGGTGGTGGTGGATGAAGACGCCAGTACTGCGCGCAGCTACTGGACCGCGCTGAACGGCAAGCCCGCAAGCGCCCAGCAACTGCCCTGGCGCCTCCCCCAAGGCAGCCCGCGCGGTGAGCGCGCGCAGGCCCGCGCGGCAATTGACCCGGCCGTTGTGCAGCACCTGGCCGGCCTTGGCCTGCCCTTGGACATGGTGTTGCAGGCAGCCTGGTGGCTGCTACTGGCGCGGCTCGATGGTCAGCCTGCGCAGGTGGTGAACTGGTGCCACGACAGCCGTGGCGACTACGCCTATTTCGCCGACAGCGCAGGGGTGTATCACAAGCAGCTGCCGGTGCTTGTCGACTACCAGGCCGAGCAGCCACTGCGTACCTGGCTGCACGGCCTGGCCGCGCAGTTGGAGCAGCATGCAGTTTGGCAGGAATACTTCACCCCCGAGCAGACGCCCGCGCTGGAGCCTGCCGCCATCGGTTTCCGTCTGATCCCCGCCTGCCCGCCGCTGGCCGGAGGTTGGCAGGTAGTGGGCATGGACGCGCCGATGGTGGGCCCCGACCTGCTGCTGCAGGTCGACAGCGACCGCGCAGCGCCACAGGCGCTGTTGCAGTACTGGGCCTCGTGGCATAGCCCGGCACTGGCGCAACTCCTGCTCGAGCAGTACGTAACGCTGCTGGCAAGCATCGCTCAGACACCAGACGCGGCCTTGGCCAGCCTGGGGCTTGTCGGTGAGCAACAGCGTCGCCTGGTGCTTGAGCGTAACGCCCAGGCTGCACTGCCAGCGGTCACCGAACTGCTGCCGGAACGGGTCGCCCGCTGGCTGCGCGAACAGCCCCAGGCGCTGGCGATCATTGATCAAGGGCAGGGGTGGAGCTGGCAGCAGCTCGACCAGCTGGCCACTGCGGTGGCCGCCCACCTGCAGGCCCAGGGCGTTGGCAGCGCCAGCGTTGTCGGCCTGGCCCTGCCGCGCTCGGTGCACTGGCTGGCGGCGGTGCTGGCCTGCTGGAAGTGCGGGGCTGCGTACCTGCCGCTGGACCCGCTCTGGCCCGCAGCGCGACGCGAGCAGGTCAGCCGCCTCGCCGGCGCGCAGTTGCAGATCGATGCCACGCTGTTCGAGCAGCTGACGGACACCTCTGCGCCGTTCGAGGCGCAAGCGCTCACGGCCAATACGGCGGCCTATGTGCTGTTTACCTCGGGTTCGACCGGTGAGCCCAAGGGGGTGGTCATCGAACACGGGCAACTGGCCGGGTACCTGCAGGCCGCTGAGCAGGCCTTGGAGCTCTCGGCCTGCAGGCACTTTGCGTTCAGCGCCACGGTGGCGGCGGACTTGGGTCATACCAGCCTGTTCGGCGCCTTGCAGGTTGGCGCCACCTTGCACGTTGCCAGCGACGCAGTGATGCAGGACCCGGCGGCCTTTGCCGCATTCGTGCGCGACGAAGGTATCGATTGCCTGAAGATCGTGCCGTCGCACCTGGCGGCGCTGCTCGACAGCGCGCAGCCCAGCCTGCCAGCAACCCTGGTACTGGGCGGCGAAGCGCCGAGTGCGCAGTTGCTGGCGCGCATCGCACGGCTGGCGCCTCAGGCTCGGGTGTTCAACCACTATGGCCCGACCGAGGCCACCGTCGGCGTGCTGGTCCAGCCACTGCGGGCCGAGGCGCCGATGGCGAGCCTGGGCCAGGTGCTGGCCGGCAACCGCGTTTACTTGCTGACGCCTGCAGGGCAACTGGCGGGCGTGGGTGAGCTGGGTGAACTGCATGTGGCCGGGCGCCAGCTGTGCCGGGGCTATCTGGGGGGCGAGCAGGGGGCGTCGCGCTTTATCGACAACCCATTGCAAGCCGGCGAGCGCCTGTACCGCAGCGGTGACTTGGCCCGTTACCAGGCCGATGGCAGCATCCTGCTGCAGGGGCGGCAGGATCACCAGGTGAAGATTCGCGGGTTCCGTGTCGAGTTGGCCGAAGTAGAAGCGCGCCTGCTGGAGATCGACGGGGTCGCGCAGGGGGCGGTGCTGGCGATCGAAACCCAGCCCGGGCAACTGGAACTGCTGGCTTGCTACGCCGTGCACGGCGAAGCCGAAGGGCTCGATGAAGCCTCGCTGCGTGCGCGGCTTGCCGAGTGCCTGCCAGCGGCCATGGTGCCGACGCAGCTGCGTTGCCTGCCGAGCCTGCCGCGCCTGGCCAACGGCAAACTCGACCGTCGCGCGCTGCTGCAGCTGCCGCAGCAGCAGGGTGGCCAGCAGGATGCACCACAGGATGCATTGCAGACGTTGCTGGCCCAGCGCATGGCGCAGTTGCTCGGGCGCGACAGCATCGGTATCCACACCGACTTCTTCGCTGCCGGCGGCCATTCGCTGCTGATCATCAAGCTGGTGGCAGGGATTCGTAAGTTGTTGAACTGTGAAGTGGCGCCGGCGCTGGTCTTCGAGCACCCCACAGTGGCGGGGCTGGCCGAGGCGTTGCAGGCCAACGAGGCAAACCGCGGGCATTTGCTCAAGATTGCCCAGGCGCGCCTGCAACTGGAGCGCATGAGCCCTGAGGAAAAGGAGCAGATGCTGGCCAAGGCGAAGAACCTTACGGCATAGCTAAGACAGCGTTTGATAGGGCTGCTACGCAGCCCATCGCCGGCAAGCCGGCTCCCACAGGTACAGGGTAGGCCTCAAGAACCGCGCTGTACCTGTAGGAGCCGGCTTGCCGGCGATGGGCCGCAAAGCGGCCCCAAATCTATTGACCGACTGGCATTAGCCTTCGGGTTTTTCATGAGTGCGAGCTTAGGCAGCCCCGAGCCATCGACAAATTGAACGCAAATGAAAAAAGTTATCAGTTTTTTTCACGTTCGTGCGTCTTACCTGTAAGCCGCTGAAAACGCGTCGCTCGAACGCGTAAGGGCCTTATAGAAACGGTACGTCGAGACCGTCACCTACACACTCATAGAACAGTCGGAGTCAGTTGCGCACATGAAGTCCAAACGTATGCGAAACAAGGGGGCAGCCTTGGCCGCCGGGCCATCGAAGTGGAGCCTGCGGGCTTCGGCGCTGGTGCTGAGCCTGGCCATGGCCCATGCCCATGCCCAGCCGGTTGCGGTGGACATCGCAGCCCAGCCATTGGACCAGGCACTGATCGCCCTTGGCCAGCAGACCGGCCTGCAGATGGTCTACTCGCCCGACCTGGTCAGCGGCAAGCGTGCACCCAAGGTCAGCGGCACCATGGAGCCGGACCAGGCCCTGTCGCAACTGCTGGAGGGCGCAGGCCTTACCTACCGCATCGAGAACAATTCGGTCCTGTTGATCAGCACCGACACCAGTGATATCGGCGCCGGTGCTCTGGTTATCGGCGAAACCACCATCATGGGCCAGGGTATGGGCCAGGCTACCGAGAACACCGGCTCCTACACGCCGGGCCTGACCAGTGTCGGCTCGAAAAGCCCGACCTCGTTGAAGGAAACCCCGCAATCGGTATCGGTGATCACCCGCCAGGTCATCGAAGACCGCCAGTTCACCGACATCAACGATGCGATGAAGGCCGTGCCGGGTGTGACCGTGCAGAGCAACACCTTCCGTATCCAGGACTTCTATTCGCGCGGCTTCCCGATCCAGAACATCCAGCTCGACGGTGCCGCCCCCATGGCGTTGGGCACCACCGCCGGCAGCTTTTACGCGTCGAACATTTACGACATCGCCGAGTTCGACCATGTCGAAGTGCTGCGTGGCGCCAGCGCGCTGTTTGGCGGCACCGGTGACCCGGGCGGTATCATCAACCTGGTGCGCAAGCGCCCGCTGGACTTCTACCAGCTCAAGTTCACCGCCTCGGCGGGCAGCTGGGACAACTACCGCAGCGAGCTGGACGTGACCGGCCCGCTGGGCTTCGATGGCAAGCTGCGTGGCCGTATGGTGGTGGCCTACCAGGACCGCCAGTACTTCGTCGACAACCGTGCCACCGACAAGCCGTTCTTCTATGGCGTGCTTGAGGCCGATGTCACCGACGACACCATGCTCACTGCAGGCTTGCGTTTCAACAAGGTCCACGAGACCGGCACCGCCTCGGCCGTGCCACGCTACAGCAACGGTGCAGACCTTGGCCTGCCGCGCCATACCGGCCTGTCTACCACTTGGGCGTACGCGGACGGCTTTTCCCGCGAGTATTTCGCCAAGGTCGACCATCGCCTGAACGATGACTGGAAGCTCAACCTCAGCTTCACCAACATCTACGACACCATCACCACCAACAACGCCACCACGCTGGGCTCTGTAAACCCGGTCACCGGCACTGGCGTGACCCGCTACGGCACCTACAACACCCAGTGGAGCGAGCAGAACCTCTGGGACGTCAACGTCTCCGGCGACTTCAGCATGTTCGGCCTCGACCACCGCCTGGTGGTGGGTGGCGACTATCAAGAGATCGACAGCCGCTGGCGCGGCACTGGCCGCTTCACCACTGCCGGCGGCCCGGTCAATGTATTCGACCCCGATTCCACCCCATGGGATGATCCAGGCGCCCGGCCGGTCATCAGCCGCGACTACAAACCCAACAGCCAGACCCAATACGGCTTGTACTCGAGCCTGCGCCTGCAACTGGCCGAGCCGTTGCACCTGATCGTCGGTGCCCGTGCACAGCGCTACAAGTTCGACCAGACCTACCAGACGGCAGACGCCACCGGGTCGACCTGGACCCAGCAGTCGCGGGTGGACATGCGCGAACCGACCAAGGTCACCCCGTTTGGCGGCATCGTCTATGACCTGACGGACGAATGGGCGGCCTATGCCAGCTACGCCGAGATCTTCAAGCCACAGCAGAACCTGCTGGCCGGGCCTGCGACTTCCGGCAGCACCCTCGACCCGATGACCGGCAAAACCTACGAGACCGGCATCAAGGGCGAGCTGTTTGGCGGTGCGGTCAACACCAGCATTGCGCTGTACTACACCAAGCGTGAAGACCAGGCGGTGCAGGACCCGAACTACCCGTTGAGCCAGGTGGCATTCGGCGGTAATTGCTGTTACGTCAATGGTGGGGAAACCATCAGCAAGGGCATCGACATGGAAATCTCCGGCGAAATCTTGCCGGAATGGATGATGATGGCCAGCTACACCCTCAACATCAACAAGAACCGCGACACGGGCTCTGCGCTGAGCACCGTCACGCCCAAGCACATGGCCAAGCTGTTCACCACCTACCGCCTGCCGGGTGTGTTGAACGACTTCCGCGTCGGGGGTGGCGTGGACATCCAGAGTGCGACCAAGGTCAGCGGCACTGCAGCGACTTACGACAGCCTGGGCAACGTAGTGCAGTCCAGTGTGCCTTTCGAATACCAGCAGAGCGGTTATGCGATCTGGAACGCGATGGTCGACTACCGTATCGACGAGCACTGGAACGTGACCCTCAACGGCAACAACCTGTTCGACAAGAAGTACTACCAGACCGTCGGTACCTCGACCTACGGCAACTACTATGGCGATCCCCGCAACTTCATGCTGACGGTACGGGCGACGTACTGATTTCAGTTAGCGTAATCAGGGCTGCTGCGCAGCCCATCGCCGGCAAGCCGGCTCCCACAGGTACTGCGCAGACCTCAAGAACTGCGCGTTCCCTGTGGGCCGGCTTGCCGGCGATGGGCCGCAAAGCGGCCCCAGATTCGCATCAGGCCAGCACCTGCTCCAACCAGCATCCTGCCGCGGCATACACCTCGCCAGTCGCTCCGGTGATTCCCGACATGCGCAGAAAATCGTGGGTCAGTCCCGCTTCTATGCGCAGGGTGGTCGGTGTGCCGCTCGCCTCAAGCTTGCGCGCATAGTCCAGGCCTTCATCGAACAACGGGTCGTACTGGGCCAGGTTCACATACGCCGGCGCCATGGCCGGCAGCGCCGGGTGCAGCAGAGGCGAGGCGCGCCAGTCATTGTGCGCCTGGGCGGCGCCCAGGTAATGGTCATAGAACCAGTCCAGTGTGCCGCTCTCCAGCAGATAACCCTCGGCATACCGCTGGTGCGAGGCGCGCCGGGTATTGCTCTCGGTCACCGGGTAGAACAGCAACTGTGCTTTCACTGCCATGGCCTGCGGGTGTTGCGCGGCTTCGATCGCCAGAACCGTGGCCAGGGTTGCACCCGCGCTGTCGCCGGCCAGCACCAGCGCGCTCGGCAGGCCCAGTTCGGTGGCGCTGTGCTGCAGCCAGCTGGCGGCGTCCTGGCAATCGTGCAGGGCCGTCGGGAACGGCTGCTCCGGCGCCAGCCGGTAGTGCGCAGCGAACACCGCATAGTCACCCAGGCAGGCCAGGCGCCGGCACACGCAGTCATGCGAGTCCAGGCTGCCGACCACATAGCCACCGCCATGCAGGTAGAGCAGGGTGGCCTTGGGCGTGACGCCCGGGCGCACGTAGAGGCGGGCGGGCAACTGCGCACCATCGCGGCAACTGAACTGCAGGGCGCGCACCTCGACGTGGGCGGGAGGGTCGGGGTCGAGCAGGCGCGAGGCGTTTTCGAATTCCGCCCGCGCCTGGGCGATGCCCAATTGATGCATGGGCTGGCTCTTGCCCGTCAGACGGCCGAGTTCGGCCAGTTCCAGGAACGCTTCCAGATCGCAATCCAGGGACATTCGGGTTTCCTTCACATTGTTGGATAAGGGCCCGGCCGCGCAGGGCGGCCGGGCACAGGCTCACAGGGTTGGTGCGGCCACCGGCTGCAGGCGGTGAAGCACGGTTTCGAGCAGTGCACCATGGCTGACGATGGCGTAGTGATCTGCGGCCAGGCGCTGGCTGGAGTGGATCGCGTGGTGCGCTTCGAAGGCCTGGCAGACGCCCGGTTCGCTGCTCTGTGCCCACCAGCAGTCCAGGCTGGCGCGTACCGCAGGCAGGGCGTGCACTTGCAGCGACAGGGCCTTGAGGGTCATGGCGACGGTAAACGTACGCGCCAGCTCCTCGCTGCTTTGCAGGTCGTCCATGGCCTCTGTGCCCAGGCTCCGCTCGATCAGTGCCTGCAGCTGCGTGGCATCGGCATTGGCCGCTACCGGGAACAGCGGCAGGCTGTCGGCCGGGCGGCCACTGACCACGGCGAGGAAAGCGCGCAGGTCGCCGCCGCAGTCTTCGTCCAGGGCCGCACCTGGCTCACCCGGTACATACGGGTCAACCAGACCAAGCAGGTCGATCTGCTGGCCCTGGCTCTCCAGCTCGCGGGCCACCAGTAGCGCCAGGGTGCCACCCAGCGACCAGCCCAGCAGGCGGTAGGGGCCTTGGGGCTGCTTCTGGCGGATGTACTGGGCGTAGTCGATGGCCATGGCTTCGAGCGACTCGTCTTGCCACTGGCGGTCGAGCAGCATGCGGTTCTGCAGGCCATAGACACTGCAAACGCCGTCCAGCTGCTGAGCCAGTGCGCGGTAGTCGAACACCGTGCCGAAGCCCGCATGCATGCAGAACAGCGGTGCCTGGCGTTCGACCTTGCGGTTGAGCAGCAGCAGTGGGTCGAGTGCCGTTTGCTCGCGCGCCTCGGCCGGGCACAGTTCGGCGATGGTCGGGCGGGCGATCAGGTCGCGCAGCTTCAGGTTCAGGCCCAGTTGCGGTTGGTTGCGCAAGCGCGAGAGCACCTTGAGCACACTCAGTGAATCGCCCCCCAGTTCGAAGAAATGATCACTCACCCCAACCTGCTCCAGGCCCAACACATCGGCCCATATCGCCGCCAGCGCACGCTGGCGGTCATCCGCCGGTGCCTGGTACTGGCGTTCGCACATGAGAGGCTCGGGCAGTGCGCGGCGATCGACCTTGCCATTGGGGGTCAGCGGCAAGGCATCGAGCACCATCAGTTGCGCCGGTACCATGTAGTCCGGCAGTACCTGGCGCAGGTACTCGAGCATCGGGGTGACAGCCCGCTCGCCGTCGCCACGTACCACGTAACCGACCAGCTGCTTACCGTTCGCACCCTCGCGCGCCACCACCACGGCATCGAGCACGTTGGCGATATCGCGCAGGCGCGCCTCGATCTCACCCAGTTCGATGCGAAAACCGCGGACCTTCACCTGATTGTCCAAACGCCCGAGGTAGTCGAACACCCCGTCCGGGCGCTGGCGTACCAGGTCGCCGGTGCGGTACAGGCGCCCGCCAGTGGCGCTGAACGGGTCGGCGACGAAGCGCTCGGCACTCAGCCCCGGGCGGCGGTGATAGCCACGGGCAAGGCCCTCGCCACCGATGTACAGCTCGCCGGCCAGGCCTGCCGGCAGCGGGTTGAGGCAATCATCCAGTACATACAGCGTGCGCTTGCCCACGGCCACGCCAATGGGGGCATACACCGCTTCGCAGCGCGCCGTCACCGGCACCTTCCACAGCAGCGGGGTGACCACGGTTTCGGTAGGGCCGTAGCCGTTGGTGAGGTACTGCGGTTTGAGTACCTGCTTGACCTGCTCGAAGTTGGCATCGGCCACTGCATCGCCGCCGAAGCAATAGATGCGCACGGGGGGCGGGGCTGGTTGGGCCTGGCCATATTCGGCCAGTTGCTGCAGGTAGGCCGGCGGGAAGCAGGCGATGCTGATGGCCTCGGCATGCAGCACGTCCCAGGTCTGCTGCGGGGTCCACAGGGTGTTGCCACGCAACACCAGCAAGCCCCCGCTGATCAGGGTCGACAGCCAGCGCTCCTGGGCACCGTCGAAGGCGAACGACATGAACAGCAGTTCGCGGGTCGACGGGCCCATTTCATAGCGTTCGATGATCGCCTGGCAGTGCATGCGCAGCGGGCCTCGGGCCACGGCCACGCCCTTGGGGTTACCGGTGGAGCCGGAGGTGTAGATCATGTAGCTGAGCTGATCGTCCAGCGTCTGCTGTTGCGGCGCGTGACGCTGCGCGGACAGCTCGCACCGGTCCAGGTCCAGGCGGCGCTCCGGGGCGATGCCCAGGCGCTCGCCGATAACGCTGTCGGTCAGCAACAGGGCCACGTCGGCGTCGCCGATGATCCACTGCAGGCGTTCGGCGGGGTAATCGATGTCCAGCGGCACATAGGCCGCGCCAGCCTTCATCACCGCGTAGAAGGCAACGATAGTGCGCACCGAGCGGTCCAGGGCGATGCCCACCCGGTCCTCGCGCCCGATACCGCGTTCGAGCAGGGTCCAGGCCAGGCGGTTGGCCTGCTCTTCCAATTGGCCGTAGGTCAGTTGCACCCCGTCGCAGCGCACTGCCACCTGGTCTGCACGCTCCTGGGCATGACGGCCGATCAGGCTGGCCAGGTCATGCTGTGCTGTATCGCAGGGCTGTGCGTGTGGCTGCACGACGGTGTCGAGCAGGCCGAGCGTGCCGACTGCCGCTTCGGGGTGGCTCAGCAGGCGTTCGAGCAAGGCTTCGAAGTGGCTGCGGATGGCCTCCACCTGCTGCGCCTGGAAATGATCCAGGCGGTAGAGGAACTCGATACGCACGCGGGTATTGAGGTGCACCGCCAAGTCCATCGGGTAGTTGGTGACGTCGCGCAGTTGCGCTTCGCCGAAACGCAGGCCGGCGGCACCGGCCGATTGCAGGCGTTCATCGATGGGGTAGTTCTCGAACACGATGATGCTGTCGAACAGCGCCTGGCCGTTGCTCTGGGCCCAGCGCTGGATGTCCACCAGCGGCGTGTGCTCATGGTCGCGTACTTCCAGGTTGCAGGTCTGCAACTGTTGCAACCAGTCCTGCACCGGTTGTGCCGGGTGCGGGGCCTGGATGATCGGCAAGGTGTTGATGAACAGCCCCAGCAGGCTGTCGGCACCCGGGAGGCTGGCCGGGCGACCGGACACGGTGGCGCCGAAGCACACGGTCTGTTGGCCGGTGTAACGTTGCAACAGCAGCACCCAGGCAGCCTGCACCAGGGTGTTGGGG
The DNA here is from genome assembly GCF_016406145.1 of Pseudomonas putida. NCBI lineage: Bacteria > Pseudomonadati > Pseudomonadota > Gammaproteobacteria > Pseudomonadales > Pseudomonadaceae > Pseudomonas > Pseudomonas putida. The sequence goes on along the minus strand of NZ_CP066306.1, from coordinate 3,916,768 downwards.
GTAACGCGCAGGCGCTGGGCCTGCTCGCGCAGCCAGTTGGTGCGCTGCTCGTCCCAGTGCAGGTAGAGCGCGCCGTGGCCTTCCTGGCCGCTGCGGCTGCCGGCTGCACCGGCCAGCTGGGTGGGCGCCTGCAGCTCGGCCAGGCGTGGCCGCCAGAAGGCTTCGCTGGCCTGTTGCGCCGGCGCCTGCAGCCAGCGGATGTAGTCGCTGTAGCGGCCTTGCTGAGCCGGCAACGGCTGGCCGGCGTAGCACTGGAACAGTTCACCGAGCAGGCGTGACTGGCTCCAGCCATCCATGAGGATGTGGTGGCTGGTCAGGATCAGTTGGTGGCGCTCGTCATCCAGGCGCACCAGCAACAGGCGCAGCAGGGGCGGGGCGAGCAGGTCGAACGGGCGGCGGCGCTCGGCTTCGGCGGCGGCGGTCAGGCGCGCCGGCTCGACGGCCTGGCCACGCCAGTCCAGCTCCCGGGCGTCGAGCTGGCCCTGGCGCAGCACCACCTGCAGTGGCTCGCTCAGCTGCGGCGCCTGCCAGAAGGCACTGCGCAGCATCTCGTGGCGCTCCACCAACCGGCCCCAGGCGGCGATGAAACGCGGCGTCTCCAGGCCTTGGACCTCGACGCTGGTCTGGTTGATGTAGAAGTCCCCGGCACCGGCATCCTGGGTGTGGAACAGCATGCCCTGCTGCACGGTGGACAGCGGGTAGATGTCCTCGACCTGGTCGCAGGCGAAGGGCAACAGGGCCAGTTGGTCCTGGCTCAGGCGGGCCAGCGGCACGTCCGAAGGGGTCAGGCCCCGGCGTACGCCCTGGCCGCACAGGGCCACGACCTCGCGCAACTCGGCAGCGTAGTCATCGGCCAGGCGCTGCAGTTGAGCCGGCTCGAACATCCGCTGGCTGAAGCTCCAGTTCAACCGCAGCTCGCCGTCGAACACCTGGCCATTGAGTGCCAGCCAGTTCTGCAGCGGTGCATCGGCGCTGTGTTCGCGGCCTTTGTCTGCCGGGATCGGCCGCATCAGCGTGGCGGCATCGTCGTTGCCACTGTCGAACTGGCCCAGGTAGTTGAAGGTGATACGCGCAGCGGGCAGCGCGGCCAGGGCCTCACGTATTGCCGGGCTGGCGAAGCTGCGCAGGGCACCGAAGAAAGCACCTTTGCCCGGCAGGGCGCGCAAGTGTTCCTTGGTCAGCATGATCGCTTCGGCCAGCGAGCTGCCGGCGCTGATGCGGGCCGGGTAGAGGCTGGTCAGCCAGCCGACGCTGCGGGTCAGGTCGGCCTCGAAGTCGGCGAAGGCTTCGCGGCCATGGCCTTCGAGTTCCACCAGATGGTCTCCGGCGCCGGTCCAGCGTTGCAGCACGCGGGCGAGGGCGGCCAGCAGCAGGTCGTTGATCTGCGTGCGGTAGGCGGCCGGGCAATCCTTGAGCAGGCGCGTGGTGGTCGCGGCATCCAGATGGGTGGTGACGCTGCGGCTGTCGCACAGGCGCAGCGTAGCGTCGGCATCGATCACCGGCAGCGTGCTGTCGATATCGGCGCACTGGCGTTGCCAGAAGGCGGCTTCCTGCTCCCCGGCCGGGCTCTGTGCGTGCGCTTGCAGGCGCAGGGCCCAGTCCTGTACCGACAGGGTACGCGGTGGCAGCGCGCAGGCCTGTCCGGCAGCCGCCTGGGAATAGGCACTTTGGAGGTCTTCAAGCAGGATGCGCCAGGACACACCGTCAACGGCCAGGTGGTGGATCACCAGCAGCAGGCGCTGCTCACCGTCGACCACCCCCTGCACTGCGCGCAGCAACGGGCCTTGGGCCAGGTCGAGGCTGCCCTGAGCGCGGTCGCACAGGCCCTGCCAGCTGTCGCCCTGGCTTGGCTCGAACAGCCAGAGCACGTCGTCGTCTGGCACGTGCGGGGCGAAGCGTGCCTGCCACTCGCCTTGCACCTGGCTAAAGCGCAGGCGCAAGGCATCGTGGGTGGCCAGCAGCGCAGCGAGTGCCTGGCGCACATGGGCCGGGGCCAGCGCCTGGTTGGCCTTGAGCATCACCGACTGGTTCCAGCGCTGCGCCTGTGGCACGGCCTGGGCGAAGAACTGCTGTTGCATCGGCAGTAGCAGGCTGCGACCGCTGGCCGGCAGGTATGCGGCCTCGGCCGGTTCGGCCTGGGTCAGGGTGACTTGGGCCAGAGTGCGCACGGTCTGGTGGCTGAACAGCTCTTTGGGGGTGAAGTGCAGGCCGTCGCGTCGAGCCTGGCTCACCAGTTGGATGGACACGATCGAGTCGCCGCCCAGCTCGAAGAAGTTGTCATCAATGCCCACGTGCTCACGCTTGAGCACCCGCTGCCAGACCTGCACCAGGCGTGCCTGCAGTTCATCTTCGGCGGCGCTGTAGCTGGCCTGGGCCTGCGCCAGCCCCGGGGCGGGCAGGGCCTTGCGGTCGAGTTTGCCATTGGGGCTCAGCGGCATGCGCTGCAGGAACAACCACTGGTTGGGCACCATGTAGTCGGGCAGGTGGGCCAGCAGTGCCTGGCTCAGTTGCTCGCGCTCCGGCAGCGGTGTGCCGGCCTTGGCCACCAGGTAGGCGACCAGCTGGTTGTCCACGGCCAGCACGGCGGCCTCGTGGATGGTGGGTTGTTCCATCAGGCGCGCTTCGATCTCGCCGAGTTCGATGCGCAGGCCGCGAATTTTCACCTGGTGGTCGATGCGCCCGCAGTACTCGATCACGCCGTCAGCGCGGTAGCGCGCCAGGTCGCCGGTGCGGTACATGCGCGCGCCAGGCTGGAACGGGCAGGCAACGAAACGCTCGGCGGTCAGTGCCGGGCGTTGGTGATAACCGCGGGCAAGGCCCACGCCGCCCAGGTACAGCTCACCGATGACGCCCGCAGGTTGCGGCTGCAGGCCGGCATCGAGGATCCAGCAGGCCAGGTTGGCGATCGGTTTACCAATCGGCACGCCGGTCTTGCCCTCGTCACGGCAGGTCCAGTGGGTGACGTCGATGGCCGCTTCGGTGGGGCCGTACAGGTTGTACAGGCGGGCCTGCGGCAGTTGCGCGAACACTTGCTGCTGCGCCTCCACCGGCAGCGCTTCGCCACTGCAGACGATGCGCTGCAGGCTGCTGCAGCGGGCAACCTGGTCGTCGAGCAGGAAGGCCTGCAGCATCGAGGGCACAAAGTGCAGGGTGGTGACCTGATGCTGGACGATCAGTTGTACCAGGCGCGCGGGGTCGCGATGGTCACCCGGCGCGGCGATGGCCAGGCGGGCGCCGGTGATCAACGGCCAGAAGAACTCCCACACCGACACGTCGAAGCTGAAGGGGGTCTTCTGCAGCACTGTGTCGCTGGCATCCAGGCCGTAGGCCGCCTGCATCCACTGCAGGCGGTTGGCCAGGGCCTGGTGGCTGTTACCCGCGCCTTTCGGCCGGCCGGTGGAACCGGAGGTGTAGATGACGTAGGCCAGTTGCTCGGGCGCGCACGGCAGTTGCGGATCGTGCTCGGGCTGCGCGGCCAGCGCCTGGTCGAGCAGGAGCACGGGCAGCCGGGGCGGCAGCGGTAGGCGATCGCGCAGGTGCGACTGGGTCAGCAGCAGGCTGATGCCACTGTCTTCGACCATGTACCTCAGGCGCTCGGCGGGGTATTCAGGGTCCAGCGGCACGTAGGCGCCGCCGGCCTTGAGGATGGCCAGCAAGCCAACCACCAGTTCCAGGCTGCGCTCGGCGGCGATGCCGACCGGGGTGTCCTGGCGCACACCTTGGGCGATCAGGGCGTGGGCCAGCCGGTTGGCCTGACGGTTGAGCTGGGCGTAGCTCAGCGGGGTGTCGCCGAACAGCAGTGCGGTGGCATCGGGTGTGCGGCGTGCCTGGGCTTCGACCAAGGCATGGATCGACGGCGTGGCAGGGTAGGCGTGGGTGGTGGCGTTCCACTGGGTGAGCAAGCGCTGGCGTTCTTCATCGGCCAGCAGTGTCACCTCGCCAAGCGCCTGCTGCGGGGCATGCACCACTTGCGCCAGCAGGCGCAGCCAGTGGTCACCCAGGCGTTGGATGGACGTATGGTCGAACAGGGCTGTGGCGTAGGTCAGGCTCGCACTCAGGCCCTGGGCGTCCTCAAAGGTATTGAGGGTCAGGTCCAGCTGCGCGGTCTCGCCTGCCAGTGGCAGCGGCTCGATGGCCAGGCCGTGGCCGAGGGCCGTTTCGTTCGGCTGGGGCGCGCCGACCTGATGGTTGAACATGACCTGGAACAACGGGTTGTGGCTGAGGTTGCGCTCCGGCTGCAAGGCCTCGACCAGTTGCTCGAAAGGCAGGTCCTGGTGGGCCTGGGCCTGCAAGGTGGTGGTTTTGACCTGGTCGAGCAGTTGCTCGAAGGACAGGGTTGGCTGGCACTGGCCATCGATGACCAAGGTGTTGACGAAGAAGCCGATCAGGTCTTCGGCCTCGACCCGGTTACGGTTGGCGCTGGGCACGCCGACGCGGATGTCCTGCTGGCGGGTATAGCGGTGCAGCACGGCCATGAACGAGGCCAGCAGCACCATGAACGGTGTGGCCTGGCGTGCCTGGGCCAGCTGGCGCACGGCCAGGGACAGGGCCGGCGGGATGGCCAGCGGCAGGCGCGCACCGTCGAATCGCTGCACGCTCGGGCGTGGCCGGTCCAACGGCAGTTCCAGCACCGGCACTGCGCTGCCCAGACGCTGGCGCCAGTAGTCGAGCTGGCGTTCCTGCTCGCCGGCTTCCATCCAGTGGCGTTGCCAGATGGCGTAGTCGGCGTACTGCAGCTGCGGTTCTGGCAACTGGCTGGTCAGGCCCTGGCTGAAGCGGGCATAGCAGTGGGTCAGCTCCTTGACCATCACCTGCATCGAGCGGCCGTCGCTGATGATGTGGTGCTGCACCAGCAGCAGCACATGGTCATCGATGCCCAGTTGCAGCAACTCGGCACGCAGTAATGGGCCGCAAGCCAGGTCGAAAGGTTCACGTACCCGCGCCTGGATATGGGCCTGTACGGCCTGCTCATCGAGCGTGGTGAGCGTCAGTGCCAGCGCGACGGTGCTGTCGACCTGCTGCGCGACGCCTTGTTCGTCTTCGACGAAACGCGTGCGCAGGCTGTCATGGCGGCGCACCAGCGCCTCAAGGCTGGCCTGCAGCGCAGCCACGTTCAGTGCGCCGCGCAGGCGCAGGGCGCAGGGGATGTGATAGGCGCTGGCCTGGCGGTCGAACTGCCAGAGGAACCATTGGCGTTGCTGGGCGAACGACAACGGCAGGCGGTCGAACGCTTCACGTACCTGAGGGATCGGCAGGCTGGCCACCGACAGGCCTTCCTCGCGCATCTTCAACAGGTACTGCCGGCGCTTTTCCAGCGGCAGCAGGACAAAGCGCTTGGCAATTCTCGAAGCGGCAGTGCTGTCCATCAGTGTTCCTCCATTTCGTCGAGCCAGGCTTCGAGGGTGTCGAGCTTGTTTTCATCGACCGCAGTTGTAGTGGTGTCCAGGTGAAGCGCCAGGGCTTGAAGGGTCGGGTGCTGGAACAGGGCCTGTGGGGTCAGCTCGCGGCCCAGCTCCAGCTGGATGCGCGAAACGACGTTGATCACCAGCAGCGAATGACCCCCCAGCTCGAAGAAGTCGTCGTCCAGGCCCACGGCCTGCACGCCGAGCACCTGTTGCCAGATGCCGGCCAACTGCTCCTGCAACGGTGTGTGGGGGGAGCGGAAGGTGCGTTGGGCGTTGCTGTCGGCCGGTGCCGGCAGGGCACTGCGGTCGAGCTTGCCGTTGACGGTCAGGGGCAGCTGTTCGAGCCACATGCAATGGGCCGGCACCATGTAGTCGGGGAGCTGCGCCTTGAGCGCGGCGCGCAGGGCGCCGGTGTCGCCGCCCTGGCCTTCATGTGCCACCAGGTAGGCGAGCAGGCGGGTGCCGGCGGGCCCCTGGTCGGCAATCACCACTGCCTGCGCCACCGCCGGCTGCGCCAGCAGGCTGGCCTCGACTTCGCCCAGCTCAATACGGAAGCCGCGGACCTTCACCTGTTGGTCGATGCGCCCGATGTATTCGAGGGTGCCGTCGCCACGGCGGCGCGCCAGGTCGCCGGTGCGGTAAAGGCGGCTGCCGGGCTGGGTGGAGAACGGGTTGGCGATGAAACGCGTGGCGCTCAGCCCGGCGCGGTTGAGGTAGCCTCGGGCAAGGCCCGCCTGGCCGATGTACAGCTCGCCGACGCAGCCCGCCGGAACCGGCTCGAGTTCGCCGTCGAGCAGGTAGCCGCTGAGGTCGTCGATCAATTCGCCGATCGGGCTCACCGTGCGGCTCAGGTCATCCAGGCCAATCGGTCGATAGGTGACGTGCACAGTGGTTTCGGTGATGCCGTACATGTTCACCAGTTGTGGCCGCTGTGCGCCGAAGCGCTCGAACCAGGGGCGCAGTGCAGCCACGTCGAGCGCTTCGCCGCCGAAGATCACAAGGCGCAGGGCAAGGTCTGCCGAGGTGGCGCTGCACGCGGCCTGGGTCAGTGGTTTGAATGCCGATGGTGTCTGGTTGAGTACGCTCACACGCTCGTCCACCAGCAGTTGCAGGAAGCCCTGCGGGTCGCGGCTCAGGGTCTGCGGCACGATCACCAGGCGGCCTCCATGCAGGAGCGCACCGAAGATCTCCCACACCGAAAAGTCGAAGGCAAAGGAGTGGAACAGGGTCCAGACGTCATTGTGGTCGAAGCGGAACCAGCGATCGCAGGCGCTGAACAGCCTCAGGACATTGTGCTGGCTGAGCAGCGTGCCTTTGGGCAGGCCGGTGGAGCCGGAGGTGTAGATGATGTAGGCGAGGTTGTCGACGCTGCTGCGCGGCGCGGGATTGTCCACCGGCTGGTCGTCGTAGCCGGCCTCCAGGTTCAGGCGCAGCAGCCCGTCGTACTCTGGCAGTTCGGCGAGCAGGCCGGGCTGGTCGAGTAGCACCTTGATGCCGCTGTCGCGGACCACGAAAGCCAGGCGCTCTGCCGGGTGCGCGGGGTCGAGCGGCACGTAGGCGCCGCCGGCCTTGAGGATGGCCAGCAAGCCGACGATCATCGCGAAGCCGCGCTCTGCCACCAGGCCCACCGGCACCTCGGCGCCCACGCCCGCCGCGATCAGGCGGTGTGCCAGGCGGTTGGCGCGCTGGTTGAGCTCGGCGTAGCTCAAGGCCTGACCCTGATAGCGCAGGGCAACGGCCTGCGGCTGCCGTTGTGCCTGGGCTTCGATGCGTGCGGCCAGCGCTTGCGTTTGTGGGTGGGCGACCGGCGCGCCGTTCCAGGCGTCCTGGACCTGCAAGCGTTCAGCCGGGTCCATCAGGGCCAGTCGTGCGAGCGGCAGCCTTGGCTGGGCCAAGGCCTGTTCGAGCAGGTTCAGCCAGTGCCTGGCCAGACGTTGCAGGGTGCTGGCGTCGAACAGCGTGCGGTCGTAGGTAAAACTGGCGCTGAGGCCCTGTTCACCCTGGGCCGTGCTTAGCGCCAGGTCGAACTGGGCCTCCTGCGGCTGGCTGTCCAGTGCCTCCAGGCGCAGCGCACCCAGTGGCGCGGCATCGGCCGCCTGGTGGTGGTTGTACAGCACCTGGAACAAGCCCTGTTGCGGGCCGCGCTGGGGCAGCAGGGCTTCGAGCAGTTGCTCGTAGGGCAGGTCCTGGTGGTCCTGGGCTTCGACCATGGCCTGGCGGGTCTGCGCCAGCAGCCCGGCAAACGACAGGTCGGCGGTGCACTCGGCGCGCAGCACCAGCGTGTTGACGAAGAAGCCGATCAATTGCTCGGTTTCCAGGCGGTTACGGTTGGCCACCGGTACACCGATGCGGATGTCCGGCTGGCCGGTGTAGCGGTGCAGCAGGGCCTGCCAGGCAGCCAGCAGCACCATCGGAACTGTCGCCTGGTGCGCGCTGGCAAAGCGTTGCACGGTTTCGCCCAGTGCCGTGGGCAATACCAGATGCAAGCGTGCTGCCGGGCGCTTGGCGTTGTCGCGACGGGGGTGATCGCAGGGCAGCTCGAGCACCGGTTGCTCGCCGGCCAGGCGTGTGCGCCAGTAGGCCAACTGGCGCTCGCGCTCGCCGTCATCCAGCCAGCGACGCTGCCAGGCAGCGAAGTCGGCGTATTGCAGTGCCAGTGCGGGCAAGGCTAGGCCTTGATAGAGCGCGCACAGCTCGCGGACCATCACCTGCATCGACCAGGCGTCGGAGACGATGTGGTGCTGCACCAGCACCAGCACGTGGTCGTCGGCCGCCAGGCGCGCCAGGCCTACGCGCAGCAGCGGGCCGCTGGCCAGGTCGAAGGGCTGGCCGAGCTGGCCTGCGATGAAGGCTTGGCACTGGCTTTCTTCAAGTGGCTGGCCCTGCAGGTTCAGCGACCAGGGGGCGAGGATGTGCTGGCGCGGCCTTTCGCCTTCGAGGGTGAAGCAGGTGCGCAGCGCTTCATGGCGGGCGATCAGCTGGTCGAAGGCTCGGCTCAGGGCGGTGACATCCAGCGGGCCGCGCAGGCGCAACACGCTGGGAATGTGATAGGCACTGCTCTCTGGGGCCAGCTTCCACAGCAGCCACTGGCGCTCCTGGGCGTAAGACAGCGGCAGTTGGTCGCGCGCGGTCTGCACCGGCAGGGCCAGCGGCGTAGCCTTTTGCAGCTGCGCCAGGGCCTGGCAGAAGTCGCCCAGGCGCGGCTGGTCGAACAGCAGGCGCAGGGGGAAGTTAAGCGCCAGCTCATGGCGCAGGCGCGAGACTGCTCGCGCCACCAGCAGCGAATGCCCGCCCAAGGCGAAGAAATCATCACCCAGCCCGACGCGTTCGGCCTTCAGCAGCTCGGCCCAGGTGGCCGCAACCTGGCGTTGCAGGTCAGTGGTCGGCGCCAGGTATCGAGCCTGCACCGGGCTTTCGTCGACCACCGGCAGGGCCTTGCGGTCGAGCTTGCCGTTAGGTGTCAGCGGCATGGCCTGCAACAGGTGCAGGCGTGCTGGCAGCATGTAGCCCGGCAGTTGCTCACGTAGCGGCGCCAGGCAGTGTGCGGTGAATGCCTGGATGTCGGCGGGCCTGCTGGCGGGTACTACATAGGCGACCAGTTGCGCGCCATCGACGCCGTCGCGGGCGACCACTGCGGCTTCGCGCACCGCGTCCAGGGTGAGCAGGGCCGATTCGATCTCACCCAGCTCGATGCGAAAGCCACGGATCTTCACCTGATGATCGACCCGGCCAAGGAAGTCCAGGCTACCGCTGGCGTGGCGGCGCGCCAGGTCGCCGGTGCGGTACAGGCGCTCGCCGGGCTTGCCATAGGGGTGCGGCACGAAGCGTTCGGCGGTCAGGCCGGGGCGCTGGTGGTAACCCTGGGCCAGGCCGTCGCCGCCGATGTACAGGTCGGCCGCTACACCCGGCGGGCTGGGCAGCAGGTTGCCGTCGAGCAGTAACAGGCCGGTGCGCTCGATCGGCTGGCCCAGTTCGGGGCGGGCGCTGGCGCGGGCCAGTGCGTGGCGTGCCGACCAGATGGTGGTCTCGGTCGGGCCGTACAGGTTCCACAACGCGGCGCAACGGGCCAGCAGCCTTACCGCCAGGTCATCGCCGAGCGCCTCCCCGCCGCATAGCGCGGTCAGTGCAGGCAGGCGTTGGTCGGGGTCATTGTCGAGCAGCATGCGCCATGTCGACGGGGTGGCCTGCAGCACGTCGATGTGCTCGCTGATCAGCAGGTCGAGGATTGCCGCCGGGTCCTGCACGGTGTGCTTGTCGGCCAGCACCATGCACGCCCCGGTGCACAGCGGCAGGTACAGCTCCAGGCCGAAGATGTCGAAGGAGCAGGTGGTGATGCTCAGCAGGCGCTGGCCCGGGTGCAGGCCGGGGGCCTTGGCCATGGCCGCGACGAAGTTGGACAGTGCCCCATGGGGCACCATCACGCCCTTGGGGTTGCCAGTGGAGCCGGAGGTATAGAGCACGTAGGCCAGTTGCTGCGGTGGGCAGTCCAGGGCCAGGGCCGGTTCGGGCTGGTGCGCGGTCTGCAGGTCGAAATCATCGAGCAGCAGTACCTGCTGGCCTGGCGTTGGCAGGGCAGCCAGCACCGAAGCCTGGCTCAGCAGCAGGGGGGCGCCGCAATCTTCAAGCATGTAGGCCAGGCGTTCGGCGGGGAACTGGGGGTCCAGCGGCACATACGCCGCGCCGGCCTTGAGGGTGGCCAGCAAGGCGACGATCAGCGGCGCGCCGCGCTCCAGGGCCACCGCCACTCGCTCGCCCGGGCGGATGCCGGCGGCTTGCAGCCGGCGGGCGAGGTGCTCGGCGGCGTTGTCGAGGGCGCGGTAGCTCAGGCGCGTGTCACCGGCTACCAGCGCAACGGCCTCGCCGTGGCTGCGCGCCAGGCGTGCGAACTGCTGGTGCACGGCCAGGCCGTCGAGGGCATCGCCAGCGGGGCCCTGTGCGGCCGCCAGCCACTGTTCACGCTGCAAGGCAGGTTGCGCATGAAGCTCACCGATTGCGCACTCGGGGTGGTCGAGCATGGCCTGGAGGATAGCCAGCCAGTCCTCGCCCAGCCGCTCAGCGGTGGCTGCCTCGAACAGCGCGGTATCGTAGTCGAGGCTGATGCCGAGCTGCTCGCGACCCGCCTGAACGTTGAGGCTGAGGTCGAACTTGGCGGCAGTCGGCGCACTGGGCAAGGGCTCGATGTGCAAACCTGCGAAACCGGCCGGGGGCTGCTCGGCATTGTCGCTGGTCCAGTTGAACAGGCAGTGGAACAGTACGCCGTTGGTGCCTTGGCGTTGTTCAGCAAGCGCTTGCTCAAGCGGATAGTCGGCATGTTCCAGGCACGCCAGGGCGTGCTTGCGCACCTGCTCAAGCAGGCCGGCCACGGACTGGCGCGGGTCCAGGCGTGCCCGGTGGATCTGGCTGTTGACGAAAAAGCCGATCAGGTCCTGTACCTGTTCCTGGGTGCGCCCGGCATTGGGCACACCAACGATGAAATCCTCCTGCCGGGCATGGCGGCCAAGTACCAGTTGCCAAGCGGCCAGCAGCACCATGAACGGCGTCAGGCCATTGGCCCGGCAGGCTGCCTGCAGCTGGCTGAACAGCGCGGCGGGCAACGCCAGGGTGCAGGTCCCGGCAGCGGTGGCTGGGCGGCTGTCGCGCGGGTGATCGGTGGGCAGTTCCAGCCGTTGCAGGCCACCTTGCAGGTACTGGCGCCAATAGCTGGCGGCGCGTTCGTGGGCCGGGCTGGCCTGGTAGACGCCGCGCTGCCAGTGGGCGAAGTCCAGGTACTGCACCGCTGGGCGAGGCAGCTGACAGTCACTGCCGGCGCAGGCGTTGGCGTAGGCCTGCGAGAGGTCGCGCAGCAGCACCGGATTGGACCAGGCATCACTGACGATGTGGTGGCTGGTCAGGGCCAGCACATGGCGTTGAGCGCCCAGCTGGTACAGGCAGGCGCGCAGCAGTGGGGCCTGGGTGAGGTCGAACGGGGTGGCGGCTTCGGTGTGCAGCGCCTCGCGCAGCACGTGCTGTGGTTGGCTGCGCAGGTCGACGCAGCGCAGGTTCAGCCGCGCTGCGCGATCGACCTGCTGGCGTGGCTGGCCCTGCACCTCGTTGATGCGGGTACGCAGGATGTCGTGACGGTCGATGACCCGGTCCAGTGCCTGTTGCAGGTCTTGCGCCTGCAGCGGGCCCTGGAGCAAAAAGGCGCGCGGCTGGTTGTAGGTGGCGGCATCGGGGTCGAGCTGATCGAGCAGCCACAGCTGTTCCTGGGCGAACGACAGCGGCGCGTGGTCGGCGCCGTGGGCAACGATGCCGGCAGGGGCAGCGGCGGTTTCGTCGAGCTCGCAGAGCAGGGCCAGCAGCGCGTCATCGGTGGATTGGTTCTGGGGTGTCATCTCGGTCTCGCCATCACTGGAGAATTAAGCGTACTGAGAGAGACGAAGGGGCAGGTGGGTGATTTAGGCAGGTGGCGAAACAGCTGCACCCGGCGCGCGTGGGGCGCGCCGGGTGGGGCTCAGGCGAGGGCGGGTGCGTGTTCGACGACGACTTTGCCGGCCTGCAGCCGCACCAGTTGGTCGGCGATGTCGAAGTAGCGGTCATCGTGGGAAATGACAATGATGGTCTTGCCCAGGCGCTTGAGGTCGGGCAGCAGCTCAGTGTAGAAAATCCGCCGGAAGGTCGGGTCCTGGTCGGCGGCCCATTCATCGAACACCAGCACCGGGCGCTCTTCCAGCCAAGCGTTGATCAGCGCCAGGCGCTTGCGCTGGCCGGTGGACAGGTCGGTGGTGCTGAACGCACCGTCCTTGACGCTGACCTTGTGGGCGATTTCCAGGCGCTCCAGGTAGCGGTTGGCGTCTTCGGGGATGTGCGTGTCCCCCTGCACCACATCATCGAACAGGTAGTAGTCGGCGAACACTGTGGTGAACAATTGCCGGTAGTCGTCGCGAACCTGTGCGTCGACGGCCTGGCCGTTGAGCAGGATCTGCCCCTGTTGCGGCGGGTACAGGCCCAGCAGCAGCTTGATCAGGGTGGTCTTGCCACAGCCGTTTTCACCGACCACAAAGACGATGTCGCCCTGGGCGATGCGCAGGTTCACCGGCCCTACCTGGAACGGTTGGGCGCCGGGGCTGGCCTGATAGGCGTAGCTCACCTCGCGCAATTCCAGGCTGTCGACCACGACAGGCTGGTTGCCGTGGTCCTCCAGCAGCAGGTGCGGTTCAGGCGAAGAAAACTGCTCGGAAAGCTCGGCGATACGGCGAAAGGCGATTTGCGCGCGGCTGACCACCGGCAAGGTGCCGATCAGGTGTTCCAGCGGGCCTTTCATGTACAGCAGCACCAGCACGAAGCCGCTGATGGCCTTGGGGTCGGCGCTTGGCCAGAGGAACTGCAGGGTCAGGCCCAGGCCGATGACCACGAAGAACAGCATGGAGCCGAAGCTCTTGGCAATGACGAACGTGTTGATCGAGCGGACCTGGGTGGCGCAGATCGCGTCGGCGGTGTCCTGGATGCCCTGGCGGAACATACGCTGGCGCCGCGGGCGGTGGATGCGCAGCTCCTTGGCCCCCTCGGCGATGGCGTGGTAGTGCTTCTGCAGCCGGTCTTCTGCGTCGCGCGCCGCCATGAAGCCTTTGATGCCACGGCCTCGGGCGATGTACTGGACGACACTGCCGATACCGATTGCCAGCAGCATCATCAGGAACATCGGCAATGACAGGGTGGCCAGGTAACCCAGGCAGCCAAGGGTTACGGTCAGCGAGATCGCCAGGGGCGCAAAGGCAAAGGCGAAGTCGCTGATGGTATCGACGTCATGGGTCAGCACCGGGATCAGGCGGTGGCTGCGGAAACGTTCGATCTGCTCGATCGGGGCTGACAGTACCTTTTCGCCCAGGGCTTTGCGCAGTTTGGCGATGATGTGCTGGCCGACGTAGTTGGTGCCGATGTCGGAGCAGATCGAGCTGGCCAGGGCCAGCGCACACAGCCCGGCGAAGCCGAGGATCACGCTGTTGCTCAGGCCACCGTCGGCGTGCAGGCCACTGTTGATGGTGGCCAGCAGAGCGGTAACGCTAAGGCCGCCGACCATGCCCATGACGACCGACAGGGAGACGATCGGCCAGAACGGTTTGAGCAGGGTGAACAGCTCGCTCAGTGCCCCGCGGGTTTTGGAGGTCATGTTGAATTCCTGGATCAGAGGCAAAAGTACATCGTTATGACGAGTGGCCCGTGGGGCAATTTAACCGCGTACCGTCACAGGTCGCGGACCACCCGCACACCCAGCCAGTCACCCAGGCGGCCCGGGAAATTGGTGTTGCGGTTGCCGGAGCGGGAGAAGATCGGCGCCTCGCCCCAGTCATTGCCACGGATACTTACCACCTTGCAGCTGTCCTTGGCCCGGCTGGCCTGGCCCCAGGCACTGCCGTCGGCAGGGGCGCCTTCATAGCTGTTGTGGTAGCAGTCTGCGACCCATTCGTAGACATTGCCGTGCATGTCGTACACGCCAAAGGCGTTGGCCGGGTAACTGCCCACGGGCGAGCTATAGCTGTAGCCATCCTTGGGGCCATAGACGTTGGCGTGCTGGCTGATTTCCAGGGTGCTGTCCGGGTCGATCGGGAAGGGGAACATACCGGTGCTGCCGCCGCGTGCGGCATATTCGCGTTGGGCCTCGCTGACCATGCGGTAATGCTTGCCGGTCTTTTTCGACAGCCAGGCCACGTAGTCCTGCACATCGTGGTAGCTCATGCACACTGCCGGTTGCTGCGGGCCCTGTTTGTAACTGGGCTTGCTGGCGGTGCAGCGGCGGCCAGGGCGATCGTCGCCGTCGGCGATGCGCGTGCCCGTGGCCTCGAGGTAGCCGTCCCATTGCTCGGCGGTCACCTGGAAGCGGCTGATGGCGAAGGGCTTGGCGAAGGTCACCGCATGCTGCGGACCTTCGTCATCCTGGCGTCCCATTTCGTCGGCCGGGGTGCCCATGTTGAAGGTGCCGGCGGGCAGCACCACCATCTCCGGGCAGAGCTTGTCGCAGTCACGGAACACCGTGCCTGGGGTATTGGCGGCTTGTGCTGCCAGGGCCGGCAGGCTGCAGGCGGCCAGCAGGCCGGCCAGGGTCAGGCGATGCAGGGAAGCGGTCATGGGGATGCCTTGTCAGAGTTGTTGGGTAATCAGGGCCATGGCCCGGTCGATCTGCTGCTCGTCATTGAGCAGGCTGGGGGCCAGGCGGATCACCGGGCCGACATCGCGATACACCGCATCGCACATCACCTTGTTGGCGGTGAGGTGGGCGGCGACGGCGTCGGCGTCGCGGTCCTTGATGCGGAAAAACGTGAAACCGGCCGAGTAGCGTTCGCTGCGCGGTGTCACCAGCTGGACCTGACGGTGCTCGGCGAGGCGCGCCTTGAGCAGGCTGTTGAGCTGGTGGATGCGCTGTTGCACGTCGGCCTTGCCCAGCGCAAGGTGCAGTTTGAAGGCCTCGTTGGTGGCCCAGCGGTGTTCGAAGGCGTGGTAGCCGCCAGGGGTCATGATGGTGGCGAAGTCTTCATCGCGGGAGAACGTGGCGATGGTCGGGGTGAGGTGCTCCATGCCGGTGGAGGCCGCGCAGATGATGCCCGTACCGCGCGGGCCGAACATCCACTTGTGGGTGCCGGCGATGAAGTAGTCGCAGTTGAAGTCGGCAAAACGCAAGTTTTCCACACCGAAGCCGTGCACGCCGTCGACCACATAGAGGATGCGCTCGGTTTCACTGCGGTTGCGGTTGTGCTGGCGCACCAGCGCGCCGATCTCACCTACCGGCAGCTTGACGCCACTGCCGGAATGCACCCAGGTCATGCCCAGCACGCGGGTGTGTGGCTGGATGGCTTTGTCCAGGGTGCTCAGTACCTGGTCGGTGGAGACTGTCCATGGGTCGTCGAACAGGCGGATCTTGCGGGTCAGGGTGCCCTGGCGCTGGGCGCGGAAGGCCAGCGCCTTGTGGGTGGAGTAATGTTCGTGCTCGGTGACCAGGATCTCCTGGTGGGCGCCGACCTTCAGGCCGCCATAGATCATCGCCAGGCCTTCGGTGGTGCTGCCGGTCAGGGCCACCTGGCGCGGTTTGACTTCAAGGTAGCGTCCGGCCCACTCGCGCACTTCATCCTCGCGCTGCCATTCGTACTGGCTTTCCCAGTCCATCAGGGCAGCGGGGTTGCGGTCCAGCGCGGCACGGTGGCGGTCGATCGCTGCCTGTACCGGGCGCGGGTGGGCGGTCACCAGGAAGTTGGCGAAGTGCGCGACCTGTGGGTCGAGCGGGAACAGCGTGCGCAGGTTGCGCCATTTGTCGGGGCCGCTCAGTGGTGTGCTGGCGCCAGCCAGGGCCTGGGGCAGCAGTGGCAGGCTCGCGGCCAGCAGGCCGGCCTGTTTCAGGAAGCTACGGCGGTTGCTCATGGTAGGCAGGGCTCGGCTCAACGGTTGGCGACAGGCTGGGCAGCGTTCTGGACTTGCTCCCAGGCGCGCAGGAAATTGCCCGCCCAGAGCTTTGCAATGTCTGTTTCGCTGTAGCCGCGGGTCAGCAGTTCGGCGGTGACGTTGCTAATTTCGCTGACGTCCTTCCAGCCCTCCAGGCCGCCACCATCGTTGAAGTCCGAGGCGATGCCGACGTGGTCGATACCCACCTTTTTCACGGTGTAGTCGATGGCGTCGACATACTGTTTCAAGGTTGCTTTGGGTTCGTCTTCAAGGATGGCGTACAGCGAGCTTGCATACTCGCCGAAGCGTGCCTCGGGCCAGATGGCGATCACCGCGTCGCCCGGCATCAGGGCATTGGTCAGGCCTTGCAATGGTTGCAAGTCGAAGCGCGCACGCAGGGCATCGAGCTTGTCCACCACCGGCTGGGTCAACGGCTTTAGGTACTGACCGAAGCCGACCACCTGAATCACGCCGCCGCTCTGCTTGATCAGTTGCATCTCCTTGTCGGAGAGGTTGCGCGGGATATCCACCATCGCCCGCGGTGCCGAGTGCGAAGCGACGATTGGCGCGCGCGTCAGGCGAGCGACATCTTCGAGTGCCAAGGTGGACATCTGTGAAACGTCGATGATCACCCCCAGGTCGTTCAGGCGTTTCACTGCCTGCTCGCCCAGCGGTGACAGGCCGCCAAGGGCGTCGGCGGTGTCGTTGAAGAACGGCAGCGGCCTCGAAGAATCGGCCCAATCGTTGTTGCCGACGTAGCTGAAGCCGAACATGCGCATGCCACGTGCTGCCCACAGGTCGAGCTGCGACAGGTCGTGGCCCAGTGGGTAGGCATTGAGCATGCTGATGAAGATGGCGAACTTGCCTTCGCCGTTGAGGCGCCGGAAGTCGTCAGGGGTGTAAGCGATACCGACCTGGTTGGGGAAGTCGCGGACCATGCCGGTGATGATCTTGTAGCGCCCTTCCTGTTCTTGCCGGGCGGCATCGACGAAGCCGGGGGTTGGGCGGTGCGGGGCGTTCGGGCCGTTCCAGATTTCCGGCCAGCCGAACACGGTCAGGGCGGCACCAGAGAGGCGGCCGCGGTTGGCCTTGGCCAGGTCGAACTGGCCCGGGCCATCCTTGTCCACTTCGTGCCCCTCGCTGCCCATGCTCAATGGCACGGTGATATGGCTGTCGAACGAGAGCATGTGCTCGTGCAGCTCCTCAGCCTGCTGCACGATCTTCAGCGGGTAGCCTGCGTGCAGGTGCCGCCAGTAGAAGTAGCCAGCGGCACTTGCCAGGGCAACGGTCAGGGCCAGGGGCAGGCCGATGTACAGGGCTTTGCGGGAACGGGTCTTGGTCATTGCCATCTCGTTGCGCGGTGATCGGGGCGGCTGCCGGCTCAGGGTTTGCTGCGCGGGCAGGGCTTGGGTATCAGGTGGACGAACAACGGCGGGGCAAATTTATCGTTGGCTGCGCCACAGGCCGTCCGCCCGCGGCGGTAAATTTTGCCTACTGCACAACGTTCTAGCCTTGGACGGGCCGTGCTCCATGGCCGCAATGAATGCTCAGGTAGTGCAATGACGATTTCTCGACGCGGGTTCATCGCCGGTGTGGCATTGACAGGCGTGGTGGTGCCCGGTGCGCTGTATGTGCGGCACGTGCAGCGCCAGCAGTTCGACGAGCAGTTTCCTGAAACTCCGGGCGAAGCCGTTGTCGAACTTGCCGATGCGCCCCTGCAGCAGTTGGGCGACACCTTGCGCGGGTGCTGGCGCTGGACAGCGCAGGGCAGGGACGCAGGGCTGCACGGTTTGCCTGATGGGGAGCTGGAGCTGTTGCTGGACGTTGCCCACAGTGGGCGTGGCCTGCGTGGTTACTTGGACACGCCCGAGCGCCTGCGTGGTCCGCAAGAGCCGCGCTATCGCGTGATGGGCGACCTGCTGGGGGGCAAACCAGGGACACTGCGCTGGCGGCTGTTTTCGACGCAGCCGGGCCAGGAGCAGGCGAACTATGAGTGCCAGGTGGTCCTAGACGAGGCTTGGGGCGGGTTCGGCAACGCCGGTCAGGCGACACTCAATGGCCGCATCCTGCCGCTGGACCGCGCACTGACGCTGCCCGAGCAGGACAACCGGTTTCTTGCGCTCAAGCGGCCTTTCCCCGAGGCCCGCGAACGGGCGCCCTTGGCACCGGCCTTGCTGGCGAGGCTGATCGCGCCGGAGCATCGGTTGTTCCACCAGCTCTGGCATGCCTCGCGCGACAAGTGGCACAAGCTGGACGAGGACAAACAGGCAGCGCTGCGCGGCCTGGGCTGGCAGCCAGGGCCGCGGGGCCATGAGCGCGATGCGCGGGGCCGGCACAAGGACCGCAACGGCTCGGGCGTGGATTTTTTCTTCATGCACCGGCACATGCTGGGTGCGGCTCGGGCCCATCAGGATTTACCCTCCTGGAAGCGTTTTCCTCTGCCGCAACCTGAGCTTGAGCGCGACCGCATCGGCTTCGCCCGCTATTTCGACAATCATGATGGCAATGCCTTGCCGCCTACCTGGCTGGCTTCGGGCGATGCCGCGTACACCCAATGGGTGCGCGATATAAAGACGCCCGATACGTTCCACGCCAACTTCCAGGTCTGGGAGTCGAAGTACACCGACCCGCACTACCTGAGCACGCTTACGCTGGGGCAGTTCGGTTCGGAAATGGAGCTGGGTTTGCACGACTGGCTGCACATGCGCTGGGCTTCAGTGCCTCGCGACCCTTCCAGTGGCCTGCCAGTGCCGTTCGCTCGCAAACCGGAGGATTTTGCCGCGCGTTGGTTCCAGGCCGAGAACGACTTCCTCGGCGACCCGTTTTCATCCCATGTAAACCCGGTGTTCTGGCACTTCCACGGCTGGATCGACGACCGTATCGAGGATTGGTTCCGTGCCCATGAGCGGGTCCACCCGGGCCAGGTCAGGCGCCTGGAAGTCAATGGTGTGCCGTGGTTTGCGCCTGGGCGCTGGGTCGAAGTGGCCGACCCGTGGCTGGGGCCAGACACCCACGGTTGCTCGACGGTAACGGGGCTGCGGCCTGGGCGCAGTGTGGAGATGGACCCGGAGACCATGAAGCTGGCGTTGCGCATCATCTTTGGCGACGATGACCTGTTCGCCAAGCTGCGGCCGAAAGTCCCGCAACGCCCTTGGTACGCGCGCAATCTGAAGCTGGCTCAGCGCTGAACACACTGGCCGCAAGCCGTGCGCGGCCTTTTCAGTGCGGTACCTGCCAGCCGCCCCCAAGCGCCTTGTACAGCGCCACGCTGCCCTGCAGGCGGGCCAGGCGCAACTGCGCTTGCTGGTCCTGGGCCAGGTAAAGCGTGCGCTGGGTCTCCAGCACGGTCAGCAGGGTCTCGGCGCCAGCACCATAGCGCTGTTGTGCCAGGTCGAAGGCGTGGCGTGCCTGCAACACTTCCTCGTCCTGCCACAGCCGTTGACGCTCCACACCCTCAATGGCGTTAAGGGCTTTTTCAACATCGGCAAAGCCGGCGAGGATGCTGCCTCGATAGTTTTCCAGCAGTTCGTCCTGCTCGGCTTCGGCCAGCTCGCGTGAGGCGCGCAGCCGACCGTTGTTGAAGATGGGCGCGACCAGGCCGGCGGTGAGTGTGTAGTAGGAACTGTCGAGCACCTCGGCAAAGGTGTTCGCGCCCGTGCCAAGGTTGGCGCCAAGCGTCAGCTTCGGCAGCATGGCCGCCCTGGCCACCTGCACATTGGCGTTGGCGGCGGCCAGGCGCGCTTCGGCAGCGGCGATGTCCGGGCGGCGAGTCAGCAGCTCGCTGGGGACGCCGCTGCCGATTGCCGGCCACTGCAGGGTGGTGATCGGCTGGCGGCTGACCGGCAAGGCCTGCACCGGGTCACCGAGCAAGGTGGCAAGGGTGATGCGGCTGTCTTGCCGCTTTTGCTCGAGCAGCGGCACCTGGCGCTCCTGAGCCGCCACCAGGCTGCGCTGCTGGGCCAGTTCAAGGCGGGTGGCGGACCCTGCACGCTGGCGGGTTTCGACCAGGTTGAGCACCTCACGTGCATTGCGCAGGTTAAGGCGTGCGATGCGCAGCTGTTCTTCCAGGGCGATGCCTTGCAGGTAGCTGTCGGCAACCGCACTGACCAGGGTCAGCTCCACTGTCTGGCGGTCGAACCGGCTGGCGTCGAGGCCGTGCAGCGCGCTCGCCCGAGCCGCGCGCAGGCCGCCCCAGAAGTCGAGTTCGTAGCTGGCGGTAAGTTGCAGGCCGAAGGCTGTGTAGGTGGGTTCGCTGCTATTGACGTCCAGCTGGTCAGACCCTTCGCCGTGCAGCAGGCGTTGGCGGCTGCCATCGAGGCCCCCTTGCACCTCTGGCAGCAACGGCGCGCCAGCGATCACGGCGCGTGCCTGGGCCTGACGTACGCGGGCCGCGGCAGCGGCGAGGTCATGGGCGTTGTGTTGCGCGCGCTTGACCAGTTGGTCCAGCTCGCTGCTGGCGAACGCCTGCCACCACAGCACCGATGGCAGCTCGATGGCGGGCGCAGCTGCCTCGCCTTGCCAGTGTTGCGGTGCGGTGATGCCGCTTGAGGGCGCAGGGGGTGTATTGCAGGCGGTGAGGCCCAGGCACAGGGTCAACAGGCTGATGCGGCTTGGCAATGTCATGGATTATTCGCTGGTAAGGGCTTTGACCGGATCGAGTCGGGCTGCCTTGCGTGCTGGCATGAAACCGAACACCACGCCGGTGATGACGGCGCAACCGAAGGCGCCGAGGATGGCGGGCAGGGTGAAGGCCACGGCGACTTCGGCGAGTATCAGCGCGCCTGCGACCAGCAGCGCCAGCAGGATGCCGGTCAACCCGCCGACCATCGACAGCATGACCGCCTCGCTGAGGAACTGGCGCAGGATATCGCGCTGGCGTGCGCCGGTGGCCATGCGGATACCGATTTCACGGGTGCGCTCGCGCACGGTCATGAGCATGATGTTCATCACGCCGATACCGCCGACCAGCAATGAGATCGCAGCGATCGCCCCGAGCATCAGCGACAGGCTGTTTTGTGTGCGTGCCTCGGCCTGGATCAGTGCCGCATCGTTGGTCAGCTCGAAATCGTCCTTGCCTTGATGGCGCTTGCGCATCAGGCGGTGGATCGCTGTTTCTGTCTCGGCGACTCGGGCCGAGTCGGCTGCGGCGATGATCACGTATTCCGGGTCGTGGCTGCCGAACAGGCGCATGGAAGCGGCGGAATAAGGCACCACGATGCGCTCATCGCTCTTCTGGTCACCCGAACTTGCGCCCTTGCCGGCGAGCAGGCCGACGACCTGGAACGGCACGTTGCCGATCAGCAGGTACTGGCCCAGCGCGTCGGTGCCGGGTGCCAGCAGTTTGTCGCGGACTTTCTGGCCGATGACCGCCACGGCAGCGCCACTGCGTTCGTCGGCTTCGCTGAAAAAGCTGCCCTGCACGACCGGCCAGTTGAGGATGGCGGGGAATTCGACGTTGTTGCCGCCAACGTAGAACCTCTGGTTGTTGTTGCCGTGGCGCACCATCAGGTCGCCGCCGATGACCGGCATGACGCGCCGAACCTGGGGCAGTTCGGCGATGGCGGCGACGTCATCGAGGGTGACGATGCCGCCTGGCTCGCGCAGCGTCGGCGGGCGACCGTTGAGGTAGAGGATGTTGGAGCCGAACGCGGCCATCTGTGCCATGACCTGGCGTTTGCTGCCTTCGCCCACGGCCAGCATGACCACGACCGAAGCCACGCCAATGACGATGCCAAGCAATGTCAGGGCAGTGCGGAACCGGTTGATCCACATGACCCGCCACGCTGCCTGCAAGGCCTCGAGCAGCTCGCCTTTCCATGCGCCACGCACGGTCGCGCCGCGGTCCAGGCGCTGGCGCAGGTCATCGGCCTGCAGGCCTTGTTGTGCAGCAGCGGGAGGCTGGTCGCAGGCCGAGTCGCTAATTATCAGCCCGTCGCGGATTTCCACCACCCGGCGTGCCCGCGCCGCCACCTCGCGGTCGTGGGTGATCAGGATGATCACATGGCCCTGGCTGGCCAGCTCGTCCAGCAGGGCCATGACCTCGGTACCGCTGTGGCTGTCCAGGGCGCCGGTCGGCTCGTCGGCAAGGATGATATGGCCGCCATTCATCAGCGCGCGGGCAATCGACACGCGTTGCTGCTGGCCCCCGGACAATTGATGCGGACGGTTGCCGGTACGGCTGGCCAGGCCAAGGCGCTCAAGCAGGGCGGCGGCGCGGGCGTGGCGCGCGGCGGGCGGGGTGCCGGCGTAGATGGCCGGCATCTCGACGTTTTCCTGGGCTGAGCCTGAAGGGATCAGGTGGTAGCCCTGGAACACGAAACCAAAGGCTTCGCGGCGCAGCCAGGCCAGTTCGTCACTGCCCAGCTGGGCCACGTCCCTGCCGGTGAACAGGTAGTGGCCCGAGGTGGGGCGGTCGAGGCAGCCGAGGATGTTCATCAGCGTCGATTTGCCCGAACCGGACGCACCGACGATGGCGATGAACTCGCCGGGGTGGATGCTCAGGCTGATGCCGCGCAGTACGTCGACCTTGGGGGTGTCGATACCACCGTAGGATTTGCGGATGTCGTGCAGCTCGATCAGGGGAACGGCCATTCAACCTCCGCTGGCCAGGGGCGCACCGATGACCAGGCGCTCGCCTTCGCTGAGGCCATCGAGCACTTGCGCCCGCAGCCGGTCGCTGAGGCCGATGCGCACTGTGCGTTGTTCGAGCTTGCCATCCTGGCCCAGTACCTGGGCCAGGCGCAGGTCATCGGCCTCGGTGTCGTCCAGTGCTGCCAGCGGCGCTGTGAGTACCTGGCTGGCCTGGCCGGCGACGAAGAACACCTGGGTGGTCATGTCGGCCATCAGCGCTCCATCGGGGTTGTCGACGTCGAGCAGCACCGTGTACTGCACCACCTGGCTGCCTGTCGTACCGGCGATCGCGCTGGCAGGGCCGCCGCCGCCCTGGCTGGTGTGCGCCAGCGGCTTGGGCGGGATTGGCAGGATCTGCCGCACGGTGCTGTTCCAGCGGCGTTTGCCGCCGGCCAGGGTGGTGAAATAGGCGGTCATTCCAGGTTTGACTTTGCCGATATCGGCTTCGGACACCTGGGCCCATACGGTCATCGGCGAAAGCTTGGCGATTCGCAGAATCAGAGGCGTCTGCTGCTGGGCGTTGAGGGTCTGGCCTTCACGGGCATCCACCGCTACCACGGTACCGTCCATCGGCGCGTAGATGCGTGTATAGCCAAGCTCAGCCTCGTCGCTGCGCAGGTTGGCCTGGGCCTGACGGATCTGCGCCTGGATCATGTCGATGCGGGCCTGGGTGACCTTGAGCTGGGCGTCGGCCGCCTGCAGGTCTTCCTCGCGTGTGGCGCCTGCACCAGCCAGTTCGCGCTGGCGCCGATACTGCTGTGTGGCCAGCAGGTACTGGGCGCGCTGCTCGGCCAGTTGCGCCTTGAGGTTGTCGATCGAGAACCGCCCGGCGTCCAGCCTGGCCTGCTGGGTAGAGGGGTCGATCTCTACCAGCAACTGCCCCGTGTGCACCTGATCGCCAGCCTCCACGTGCAGCTTGCGGATCTGCCCGGAGGCCTGGGCGCCTACATCCACATACCGTCGTGGCTGCAGGGTACCCAGGGCGGTGACGCTGCTTTCGATGTCCGCGCGGGCGACCGCGACGGTACTTATGGGCAAGGTGCCCATAGGGAGCGTCTTCCAGGCCAGCAGGCTGCCGAGGGCCAGCAGGCCGAGACTGCCAGCCAGCAGGTTGCGGCGGGTGTTGGATATGCGTCTCATGCGGACTTCCAGCCAAAGGGTGGCCACACGCAGCCAGGTCAAGGTGCGCACGGAGGTGCCAGTTAAACGAAGGCGGGCGAGGCGGATTTAGATGGGCTGGCGCAGGGGGAGGAGAGTTGCTGAGAATCATTATAATTTGTAAGATCCCACGCTGATATCACATGACCCTGTCCGAGCCTGTCAGGACGTACCCCAGGTGCCGTCGTGGAACATTACTATCGCGAATTGGTGAGCTTCCTTTCCGCGCGCCTGGGCAGCCGCCAGGCCGCCGAAGATGTGGCTCACGATGCCTATCTGCGGGTGCTCGAACGCACCGGTACGCAGCAGATCGAGCACCCGCGCGCGTTCCTTTACCGCACGGCGCTGAACCTTGTGATCGACCGTCATCGCCGCCACCTGCTGCGCCAGTCCGAACCGCTGGAAGTGCTGGACCTGGACGAGCGCTGGCACAGCCCGGCACCCACCCAGAACATGCAACTGGATCAGCGCCTGGCGCTGATGCAGAAGGCACTCGATGAATTGAGCCAGCCCTGCCGTGACAGCTTCCTGTTGCGCAAGCTCGAAGGCCTGTCGCATCAGCAGATCGCCGAGCACCTGGGCATCTCGCGCAGCCTGGTGGAAAAGCACATCGTCAACGCCATGAAGCACTGCCGCGTGCGCATGCGCCAGTGGGAATCCTGAAAACCGGTGGTGTGCCGGTGAAAATTCTGTGTGCTGGCAACTTGATTTCTAACTGTTTCAAGACAACTATCTAGATTGACCCCGCCAGGCCCCGCCCTGGTGGTTGCCTGTTACTGGCGCAGTTTGGTCAGGGAGCGTGTCCCTATTCACCTGACTGCCCAGGTCCGACAATGACCAACAAGACCCTGCGCATCCTGATCGCCGACGAGCACCCGTCCCAGCGCTTGCAGCTGGAGAGGCTGCTCAATGGCCTGGGCTATTACCGGATTGCCCCGGTGGACTCCTTCGACGAGCTGCAGCGCCTGGTGCACTGCGCGCTGCAGCCGTTCAACCTGCTGGTGGGCAATATCGAACTGGCCAGCCATGCAGGTGTCGACCTGGCGCGCTTTTGTCGGGTGAGCACGCAGATTCAGCATGCGTTGCTGTATCACTCGCGGCATCTGAGGGTCCCGAGTGTGCCGCAGACCGAGCGCCAGGCGGTCAATGTGAGCCTGCCGCAGGTGCCGGACAACGAGGCCCTTGAGTCCTTCATGGCGCTCATCGATGCGCCAGTTGTGGTCGGCAAGCTGGCCTTGCCGTCCGAGCTTTCCAGCAGTGGGCCGCCGGCCTACCCGCGCAGGAACTTCGCTCACACTGTCTTCAGCCGATAGCTGCAGCGGGCAAGGCAGCGGGTATTTGTTATCCTCTTGCCCTTTGCCGATCTGCGGACCTGTGCCATGACTGCCATCGATACCGCTCGCCCGCCCCGGTTCAGCCGTGGCGACCACCGGACCCTGGGCCTGGCGGCGCTGGGCGGCGCGCTGGAAATCTATGATTTCATCATCTTCGTGTTCTTCGCCCTGACCCTCAGCCAGCTGTTCTTCCCGCCCGAAATGCCTGAGTGGCTGCGCCTGCTGCAAAGCTTCGGGATTTTCGTCACCGGCTACCTGGCGCGGCCGCTCGGCGGCATCGTCATGGCGCACTTCGCCGATCACCTGGGCCGCAAACGGGTATTCAGCCTGAGCATCCTGATGATGGCACTGCCGTGCCTGCTGATCGGGGTGATGCCGACCTATGCCGAGATTGGTTACGCGGCGCCGCTGATCTTGCTGGCGTTGCGCATTCTGCAGGGCGCTGCGGTCGGTGGTGAGGTGCCCAGTGCCTGGACATTCGTTGCCGAACACGCACCGCAAGGGCGGCGGGGTTACGCTCTGGGCTTCCTGCAGGCCGGGTTGACCTTTGGCTATTTGCTGGGGGCACTGACCGCGACACTGTTGGCTCAGGTATTTACCGCCCAGGAAATTCTCGATTACGCCTGGCGTTACCCGTTCCTGCTTGGCGGGGTATTTGGTGTGATCGGCGTGTGGTTGCGCCGTTGGCTGAGTGAAACACCGGTGTTTCTGGCCTTGCGCGAGCGCAAGGAGCAGCCGGTGAAGTTCCCGCTGCGACGGGTGCTGGGCGAGCATCGTGGGGCGTTGGTCCCGGCTGCGCTGCTGACCTGCGTGCTGACCTCGGCGGTGGTGGTGCTGGTGGTGATCACACCGACGGTAATGCAGCAGCGCTTCGGCATGACCGCCGCGCACACTTTCGCCCTGAGCAGCGTAGGCATCGTCTTTCTCAATATCGGTTGTGTGCTGGCCGGGCTGCTGGTCGATCGCCTGGGCGCCTGGCGGGCGCTGATGATCTACAGCGTGCTGCTGCCGCTGGGTATCGGTGCCTTGTATGCGAGCCTGGTGGGGCAGTGGGGCATGACGTGGCTGGCTTACGCGTTGGCTGGGCTGTGCTGTGGTGTGGTGGGGGTGGTGCCGTCGGTCATGGTCGGGCTGTTCCCGGCGCAGATCCGGGTGTCGGGCATTTCCTTTACCTACAACGTGGCTTATGCCTTGTGGGCCAGTACCACGCCGCTGGCGTTGATAGCGTTGATGCCGTGGAGCCCGTGGGTCTGTGTGGGCTTTTGTCTGATCATGGGCGCGGTGGGGCTGCTCACGGCCCTGTACTTTGGGCGTCGGGAGCCTTTGGCGGTCGCGGCGGAGCCAATGCCGATCATGTGCGGTGACAAATGAACGGGTAACGCCTGGCAGGCAGTGAGGCAGACTTCCGGGTGGGGGCTATTGGAATTACCTATTAGCCAAATTTAACCTGGAAGGTTAATTTCTCATGGAAAAGAGAACGCCTCATTGTTCGCTGGAGCGGATCAGGGCCTTGGTCAGCGCTGGGCGCATCAGCCCGACAACCGCCTCTTTGCGGGGCGCCCAGGCACTGGGGATGGATTACCCGGACATGCTCGAGATAATCAACGGTCTGGAGCGCAGAGACTTTCACAAAAGCATGACATGTCACGGTGATTACCGCGTATGGCAGGACGTTTATCGCCCCCTTACGGGCAAGGGATACGTGTACCTGAAACTGTCTGTGGTGGATGACCTGCTCATCGTGTCTTTCAAGGAGTTGTAATCATGAAGTGTCCAGTTTGTGGGGGGGCGGAGCTTGCACCTGATACCCGGGACATGCCCTATCGATACAAAGGTGAAGCGACCGTTATCCCAAATGTCAGTGGCGGATACTGTACAGCCTGTGGGGAGGCGGTTCTCAGCCATGATGAAGCGATGCGCATCAGTACTTTGATGTCCGCATTCAATCGCCAAGTCAATGCCGCGGCAGTGGACCCCGACTTCATTGTCGCTGTGCGCAAGAAATTCGACCTCGACCAGCGTGAAGCCGGCGAAATCTTTGGCGGTGGGGTCAATGCGTTCTCTCGCTACGAAAATGGGAAAACCAGGCCGCCGGTTGCTCTGGTCAAACTGTTCAAGCTGCTCGACCGTCATCCGGAGCTGTTCGAGGAAGTCCGTACGGCCTGAAGCGGCCCTGAACGAGAAAGCCCCCGGGCCGTGAGGCCAGGGGGCTTTTTCTTGCTGCAAGGGCCGGGCTACATGTTCGGGTAGTTCGGCCCGCCAGCGCCTTCAGGGGTAACCCAGGTGATGTTCTGGGCCGGGTCCTTGATGTCGCAGGTCTTGCAGTGCACGCAGTTCTGCGCGTTGATCTGGAAGCGCTTGCTGCCGTCTTCCTGGCTGACCACTTCGTACACGCCTGCCGGGCAGTAACGCTGAGCTGGCTCGTCGTACAGCGGCAGGTTGCTGGCGATCGGGATGCTCGGGTCGGTCAGCTTCAGGTGGCAGGGTTGTTCCTCTTCGTGGTTGGTGCTGGAGAGGAACACCGAGCTGAGCTTGTCGAAGCTGAGCTTGCCGTCTGGTTTTGGGTAGTCGATCTTTTTCGAGTCGGCCGCAAGCTTGAGGCAGGCGTAGTCCGGCTTGGTGTCGTGCAGGGTGAAAGGCAGCTTGCCACCGAACCAGTTCTGGTCGATGTAGTTGAACGCACCACCGAGGATCGGGCCGAACTTGTGCAGCGCCGGGCCGAAGTTGCGGCTGGCGAACAGCTCTTCATGCAGCCAGCTGGCTTTGAAGGCGTCGACATAGGTAGTGAGCGCATCGCCGCCTTCGCTACCAGCGATCAGCGCATCGGCCACCGCTTCGGCTGCGAGCATGCCGGACTTCATGGCGGTGTGGCTGCCTTTGATCTTGGCGAAGTTCAGTGTGCCCAGGTCGCAACCGATCAGGGCGCCACCGTTGAACACCATCTTGGGCAGCGAGTTCAGGCCGCCCTTGCAGATGGCGCGGGCGCCGTAACTGATGCGTTTGCCGCCTTCGAGGTACTGCTTCATCACTGGGTGATGCTTGAGGCGCTGGAATTCGTCGAAAGGCGACAGGTAAGCATTGCTGTAGGACAGGTCGACGATCAGGCCGACCACCACCTGGTTGTTTTCCAGGTGATAAAGGAACGAGCCGCCGGTGTTTTCAGCGCTCATCACGTCCAGCGGCCAGCCGGCGGTGTGTACCACCAGGCCTTGTTCGTGCTTGGCCGGGTCGATTTCCCAGATTTCTTTCAGGCCGATGCCGTAGTGCTGGACGTCGGACTCGCTGTCGAGGTTGAAGCGCTTGATCAGTTGCTTGCCGATATGGCCGCGGCAACCTTCGGCGAACAGGGTGTACTTGGCGCGCAGTTCCATGCCCGGGGTGTACAGGCCGTCCTTCGGGTTACCCTCGCGGTCGACACCGAGGTCACCGGTGACGATGCCGCGGACCACGCCGTTTTCATCGAACAGCGCTTCCTGGGCGGCGAAGCCCGGGTAGATTTCCACGCCCAGATTCTCGGCCTGCTGGGCCAGCCAGCGGCACAGGTTGCCCAGCGAAATGATGTAGTTGCCTTGGTTGTGCATGGTCTTGGGCACGAACAGGTCAGGGACCTTGGTCGAGTTGCCGGCGTCCTTGAGCACGTAGATGTCGTCGCGCTTGACCTCGGTGTTGAGCGGCGCGCCGAGTGCTTTCCAGTCGGGGAACAGCTCGTTCAGGGCGCGGGGCTCAAACACTGCGCCGGAGAGGATGTGGGCGCCGACTTCGGAGCCTTTCTCGACCACGCAGACGCTGATCTCGCTACCGGCTTCGGCGGCCTTCTGCTTCAGGCGGCAGGCGGCTGACAGGCCTGCCGGGCCAGCGCCGACGATGACCACGTCGAATTCCATGTATTCGCGTTCCACTGGTTCTCTCCTACTCATCAAGGCTCGTGCTGTTGCTTTGTCTTATGGGTGTGGCGTGATCATGCGCGCCGCGCTTCACGGAAGCGGAGCTGTAGCGGCACAGAGGATGGACTACACCGTTTTGTCTTGGCCGCGCATTATATCTACACCACTTGGCGGGTCCAATACAAACGTTTGTTTGAATTTGCCGCAGGCCAGTAAAATCAAAGGAGCGCGGCTGGAGGGTGACCGATTTGCCGTATTGACCGGATTGGGTGTTGCGGTCAAGATACGAGCGGTTTTACGTTCGCCGTAGGCTTATCGCCGGGCGCAGGTACACCTCTAAAGACCAGGTGTGGGGTAAGGCTTTCGGGCCAGAACACGGTTTGTAGTGGAGTTTACACGCCACCACAGGAAATGACCCGCGAGTATTTGCCGCAAGAGTCTCAACAGGACTGATCGGTCACCGTGAAGATTGCACCTCGCGCATCGTTTTCAGAGGTGCCCTTGTACCCACGCGCATCGCAGGGCTTAGCCCCAGGCGACTATCTATTCACCGGAGAGTAACGAGGAATCCATGAAGGTTCTTGTAGCTGTCAAACGAGTGGTCGACTACAACGTCAAGGTTCGCGTCAAAGCGGACAACTCCGGCGTCGACCTTGCAAACGTCAAGATGTCCATGAACCCCTTCTGCGAAATCGCCGTGGAAGAAGCCGTGCGCCTGAAAGAGAAGGGCGTGGCAAGCGAGATCGTCGTGGTCTCCGTCGGCCCGACCACTGCCCAGGAGCAGCTGCGTACTGCCCTGGCCCTGGGTGCCGATCGTGCCATCCTGGTCGAAGCTGCTGACGAACTGAACTCCCTGGCCGTGGCCAAGGCGCTCAAAGCAGTAGTCGATAAAGAACAGCCGCAGCTGGTGATCCTTGGCAAGCAGGCCATCGACAGCGACAACAACCAGACTGGCCAGATGCTCGCGGCGCTGACTGGCTACGCCCAAGGCACCTTCGCCTCCAAGGTTGAAGTGGCTGGCGACAAGCTGAACGTCACCCGTGAAATCGACGGCGGCCTGCAGACCGTAGCGCTGAACCTGCCAGCGATCGTCACCACCGACCTGCGCCTGAACGAGCCGCGCTATGCGTCGCTGCCGAACATCATGAAGGCCAAGAAGAAGCCGCTGGAGACCTTGACTCCAGACGCGCTGGGCGTATCGCTCGCCTCCACCAACAAGACCTTGAAAGTCGAAGCGCCAGCTGCTCGCAGCGCGGGTATCAAGGTCAAGTCGGTGGCCGAACTGGTCGAGAAGCTGAAGAACGAAGCGAAGGTAATCTAAATGACTATCCTGGTTGTCGCTGAATACGAGAACGGTGCCGTAGCTCCGTCCACCCTGAACACTGTCGCCGCAGCCGCCAAGATCGGTGGTGATGTGCACGTGCTGGTCGCTGGCCAGAACGTCGGTGGCGTTGCCGAATCCGCTGCCAAGATCGCTGGCGTTGGCAAGGTACTGGTTGCCGACAACGCAGCCTACGCCCACGTCTTGCCCGAAAACGTCGCGCCGTTGATCGTCGAGCTGGCCAAGGGTTACAGCCACGTACTGGCCCCGGCCACCACCAACGGCAAGAACATCCTGCCGCGCGTTGCCGCGCTGCTGGACGTCGACCAGATCTCCGAGATCATTTCGGTTGAATCCGCCGACACCTTCAAGCGCCCGATCTATGCCGGTAACGCCATTGCCACCGTGCAATCGAGCGCTGCTGTGAAGGTGATCACAGTGCGTACCACCGGCTTCGATGCTGTGGCTGCCGAAGGTGGCTCCGCTGCTGTTGAAGCTGTGGGCGCCGCGCACGATGCCGGTATTTCCGCCTTTGTTGGCGAAGAACTGGCCAAGTCCGACCGTCCAGAGCTGACCGCTGCCAAGATCGTCGTTTCCGGCGGCCGCGGCATGGGCAACGGTGACAACTTCAAGCACCTGTACAGCCTGGCCGACAAGCTCGGCGCTGCCGTGGGTGCCTCGCGCGCTGCGGTCGACGCAGGCTTCGTGCCCAACGACATGCAGGTTGGTCAGACCGGCAAGATCGTTGCCCCGCAGCTGTACATTGCCGTCGGTATCTCTGGCGCGATTCAGCACCTGGCCGGCATGAAGGACTCCAAGGTGATCGTTGCGATCAACAAGGACGAAGAAGCGCCGATCTTCCAGGTGGCCGACTACGGCCTGGTCGCTGACCTGTTCGAAGCGGTTCCGGAGCTGGAAAAGCTGGTCTGATCCGCCTGCTTCACTTATAAAGAAGCCCGGCCCTTGTAACGAGGGCCGGGTTTTTTTATGCGGGCAAGGAGTGAAGGATGGCGTTTCGTGAAGCAGGCAAGGTGCTGGTGTGCACGATGGCGATGCTTTCACCTCTGGCGATGGCGGCTGGCAAGTGTGAGCTTCTGGTGGCGACTGGCAGCCCGGATGCTCCACCTTACTCCTGGCAGGACCCGAAAGACCCGAAGCACCTTATCGGCGCCAACGTCGATCTGTTGCGCCAGGTGGCCAGGGAGTTGGGTCTGAAAGTGGAAGTCCTCAATGCCGGCAGGCGCGATCAGGCGCTGGAAGAGGTGCGCAGTGGACGCATGGATCTGTTGCTCGACACCCCCCTGCAGGTGGAGCAGTTGACCGCCCTGGACTACATCCACCCGCCCTTGCAGCTCAATGAATACCTGGTCTGGACGCGGCATGATGCTGACGTGGTATTCAACGGCCCCGCGGATCTGGCCAGATACCAGGGTAGCCTGTCGGAGCGCGCCCGCCTGACCCCGGCTTTCAGTGCATTCGCCAAGGCGCAGTTGAAGCTGGTACCGGCGCAGAACCTGACCCAGGCATTCCAGAAGCTGGTGCTGGGCCAGGTCGACTACGTGCTGGCTGGGCGTTACTCGGGCATGGCCATAACCCAAAGCCTGGGTATGAGCAATGACCTGATTGCCCGCGGCCTGCCGGTCGACCGGCCAGGGCTGTACTTGGCTGTGTCGCACAACTCGGCTTGCAATGACACCTGGTTGCGTGGGCAACTGGCAAAAAAGCTGACAGAATTGCCGATCTCTGGTGCGTCTGAAGCCGTGCTGCAACGTAATGTCGAGCGCTGGAAAGCGCAGATGGACGTGCAGGCGGACGCCCCCAAACAGTAGGAAGAGTGCGTGAGAACCCAATCACTGATCCTTGCCGTGGCCATGCTCGGCCTGGCCGGCTGCGCCAACGACCCGGCGCCCAATGAACAGATGCGTATTTCCGAGCAGGCGCTGGAACAGGCCAAGGCGGTCGGTGCCACCGACCAGGTCGAGGCGCTCAAGCTTGCCGAAGACAAGCTCGCCCGAGCCAAGAGCGACATGCTGACCGAGGACTACCGCAACGCCCGCATGCGTGCCGAGCAGGCCGAGCTCGATGCCCGCCTGGCCGAGGCGCGCGTACTGAACCAGAAGAGTGAGGAGCAGCTTGACGTATTGCAGTCGCGGGTCAAGCGCTTGCGCAAGCAACTGGAGATGCAGCCATGAAGTGCTTCAAACCAATGGCGGCGTTGGCATTGCTGGCGCTGGCTGGCGGGCTGCAGGGATGCGCCAGTCAGCGTAGTGCAGCGGCGCTGGACGATGCTTCCGTGGCCTTCCAGAAGGTCAAGGATGATTCCGCTGTACTGCGCAGTGCACCGCGTGATGTGATCCGCGCCGGTGAGTCGCTGGCCCGCGCCGAGCGCTTGTCCAGCTACATCGGCACCGGCAGCGACGTGCGCCACTATGCGTATCTGAGCCAACGTTACAGCGAAATCGCCGGTGAGCACGCGAAGTTGGCGCTGAGCCAGGAGCGTCTGGCCAAGCTCGACCTTGAGCGCCAGCGCCTGCAACTGGCCCTGCGCGAGGCCAAGCTGGCCAGCGTGCAGCAGCAGGGTGAATGGGTTGAAGCGCAGATTGCGGCGCTGGCCTCGCAGCAGGCCGATCGCGGGCTGGTAATGACCCTGGGCGATGTTCTGTTCGACACAGGTCGTGCGGACCTCAAGAATTCTGCTAGTCGCACGGTGCTCAAGCTGGTCCAGTTCCTTCAGCTCAACCCGCGTCGGGTGGTGCGGATCGAGGGCTATGCCGACAACACTGGCGCGCCGGAAGATAACCTCAAGCTGTCGCGCGACCGGGCGCAGGCAGTGGCCGACATGCTGGTCGACCTGGGTGTCGACGAAAAGCGTCTGCAGGTTGAAGGGTATGGCGATCAGTACCCGATCGAGGCCAATGCCTCGGAGCGGGGCAGGGCGCAGAACCGCCGGGTGGAGATCGTCTTCTCTGATGACAAGGGCAGGCTTGCTCCGGCACGCTGACCGCTGGCGCCTCTTCGCGGCTTGCGAAGGGGCGCGCTGGTTAACCCTTTCGATAGCGGCCACGCCAATGTAATGTCGACTATTGTGCAATCTGTCCCAGTACACTTTGCAACTGTTACGGTATCCTCTACCGTAAGTGAGTCGTACAAGAACAATGAGCCGTCCGCGCGTCGAGATATCGCCATGACCAACCTGCTGCTGTATCAGCGTATCGCCCAGCAACTGGCCGATGACATCCGCCGTGGTGTCTATCAGCCAGGCGAGCGCGTGCCGTCCGTGCGCAAGATGAGCGCCCAGCTCAACGTCAGCCATGCCACGGTACTGCAGGCCTATGCCAATCTCGAAGACCAGGGGCTGATCCGCGCCCGGCCGCAGTCTGGCTACTACGTGCACCAGACCCCGGCGTTGACTGCGCAGACACCGGATATTGCCAGGGTCGAGCGCCCCGGCCTGGTCACCCGCGCGAGCATCATCCAGCAGGTACTGACCGAGGCCCGTCGTGATGGCGTGTTTGCGTTCGGTGCCGCCGTTCCCCATGTCGACTACTTGCCGGTGCGTGCCTTGCATCAGCAGAT
Source organism: Pseudomonas putida (assembly GCF_016406145.1). NCBI lineage: Bacteria > Pseudomonadati > Pseudomonadota > Gammaproteobacteria > Pseudomonadales > Pseudomonadaceae > Pseudomonas > Pseudomonas putida. The sequence goes on along the minus strand of NZ_CP066306.1, from coordinate 3,883,050 downwards.
TGCCAAGGTCACCCGTTTTCACAGCCCACGTGCGTTCAGCTATATGTTCAGCCCGGGCTTCGAGCCGTTGCGTCGGCAGATCGCTATCCGCATGCGTGATGCGGGCGTGCTGGTCGATCCCAGTGAAGTGATAGTTACCCATGGCTGTGTCGATGCCCTGCAAATGTCACTGCGCGTGCTGACCCGCCCGGGGGATCTGATTGCTGCGGAGTCGCCCACCTATTACGGCCTGCTGCAGTTGGCTGATTTGCTCGGGCTGAAGGTGATCGAGATCCCCAGCGACCCGTCCACCGGCATCAGTCTGGAAGCGCTGCAACTTGCGGCCAATCAATGGTCGATCAAGGCGCTGGTGCTGACCACGCGTCTGAGCAACCCACTGGGCGGCACTATTCCCGAAGAGCGGCAGAAGCAGTTGTTGCGCCTGGCTTCGGACTTCGACATCCAGATCGTCGAAGACGACATCTATGGCGAGTTGATGTTCGAGCAGGGCAAGACCAAAGCGCTCAAGGCATTCGACCGGCTGGACCGTGTGATCTACTGCTCGAGCTTTTCCAAGACGTTGTCACCCGGCGTACGCGTTGGCTGGATGGTGGCGGGGCGATACCAGGACGAAATCCAGCGGCTGCAGACCTTCACCACCCACTCGGCCTGCAGTGTCACGCAGATGGGGGTGGCGGCTTACCTGGAGAACGGCGGCTATGATCGCCACCTGCGGTATATCCGTCAGGAGTACCGCAAGAACCTCAGTGCCTACCAGTTGGCTGTGCAACAGCACTTTCCCGAGGGTACGCAGATGACCCGGCCCACGGGCGGCTTCATTCTGTGGGTCAGCCTGCCGGGGCGGGTCAATACTCAAGAGCTTCACGTGCGTGCGCTTGAGCAGGGGATCAGTATCGCCCCTGGGCTTATCTTCAGTAATACCGAGCAGTTCAACCATTGCATCCGTCTCAACTGTGGGATTCCATGGAACAAGGAAGCCGAACGGGCGGTTATGACGCTGGGTATGCTGGCCCAGCAATTGTGCAGGGAGTCTGCAACTGCGCTTTTGTAACGCTTGCCAGGCGCAGGCGGAACAGAGAGCATACGCACTCTTGAAGCTTGCCTATCGATGTCCATGAAACTGTTGCGTCGTATTGCCCTGGTTTTTTGCCTCACGCCAGTGTGTTTGACCTCTGGTGTGGCCCACGCTGCGCAGCCTGCCAAAGCGGACAACGCCAAGGCGTCGCCTGCGCACAAGCCCGCAAGCAAGGCGGCAACCCAGCAATTGCCCGCGGCGCACCTGGATCTGAGCCTGCCTGCCGAGATGGTCAACCAGCTTGAGCCCAGCGTCGGCAGTTCAGTCATGCGCCGCAAGCCCTTGCTGCCGGCCATGTTTACCGACAAACCGCAGAGCGGTGACAGCCCGTTCCAGCTCAATGGTCGCTTGATCAGCAACGAGATGCAGCTGCAGTTGCGCAATGACAGCCGGCGTGATGTGGAAGGGGCGGCGATCGAGTTTGAGTTCCGCCAATAGCCTGGGCGAACTGACTGCCGGGTCACTGCAGATTTCATCGGGCCAGCAATTTCAAACGTATGTTTGAGCGGTTAGTATCCGGGGACGTTCGTCCCGTTTTGTTTCAGGGGGTCCTGATTTCATGAAATGCCGTGAGGGTTGCGGTGCCTGCTGCATCGCCCCGTCCATCACTTCCGCAATGCCACGCATGCCGGACGGCAAGCCGGCTGGCATGCGCTGCCTGCACCTGACCGCCGACAACCTCTGCGACCTGTTCGGCAAGCCCGAGCGGCCGGCGGTCTGTGGTGGGTTCAAGGCGGATATCGAGGTGTGCGGCAATGATCGCGACGAGGCAATCAGGATTCTCGGTTGGTGGGAGCAGATGACGGCGGCGTGACAAGGCTGGATCTTCGACAACAAGGATAAAGATGATGAGATCGTTCAAGCGTATTGCACTGCTGTGTGGCGTGGGCTTGCTGATGGCGCCTGTGGCCTGGGCCGAGAACTGGCAGGTGGCCAAGGACGAGGAGGGGATCAAGGTCTCTCTCAGTGAAGTGCCGGGTTCCAAGTACAAGGCCTACCGTGGTGTGACCTTGATCAAGGCGCCTTTGGCCAAGGTGCAGGCATTGCAGGAAGACGTGGCAGGCGCGTGCACCTGGATACATGAGTGCAAGTCTCAGAAGCTGCTCAAGCATGAAGGTGATCAGAGCTGGACCTACACCCAGTTCAACACGCCTTGGCCGGTAACGCCGCGCGATTCGGTGTTGCACGTCACGACCGTCGAAAGCGCCGATGGCAGCCTGACGCGTAACCTCAAAGAGGAGCCGACCTATATACCCGAAGAGAAGGGCTTCGTACGGGTGGCGAAAGTCGAAGGCTTCTGGAAGTTGGTGCCCAAGGGGGACAGTACAGAAGTGACCTATCAGGTACACACTGAGCCGGGTGGTAGTGTGCCAGCCATGGTGGCCAACAAGTTTGTAGTAGATGCGCCGTTCAATACCCTGAAAAGCTTGCGCGAGCGGGCAGAGAAGAACTGAAGCCAGCAAGGGACAAGGCAATAAAAAAGGCTGCCCGAGGGCAGCCTTTTGCGTTCGGCTTCAAAAGCTTACTTGCGGTCCTTCAGCTCAACGATGTCACGCTGCAGCTCGCCGGTATACAGCTGGCGCGGGCGGCCAATCTTGTACGGGCTGGAGAGCATTTCTTTCCAGTGCGAGATCCAGCCCACGGTACGTGCCAGGGCGAAGATCACGGTGAACATGCTGGTTGGGATGCCGATCGCCTTCAGGATAATGCCTGAGTAGAAGTCGACGTTCGGGTACAGCGAGCGCTCGATGAAGTACGGATCGGTGAGCGCGATCTCTTCCAGGCGCATCGCCAGTTCCAGCTGCGGGTCGTTCTTGATGCCGAGTTCGCCCAGGACTTCGTCGCAGGTTTTCTTCATCACGGTGGCGCGCGGATCGCGGTTCTTGTACACGCGGTGACCGAAGCCCATCAGCTTGAACGGGTCGTTCTTGTCCTTGGCCTTGGCGATGTACTTGTCGATGTTGGAAACATCGCCAATTTCATCGAGCATGGTCAGCACGGCTTCGTTCGCACCGCCGTGGGCAGGGCCCCACAGTGCGGCGATACCGGCGGCGATACAGGCGAACGGGTTGGCACCCGAAGAGCCGGCCAGGCGGACGGTGGAGGTGGAGGCGTTCTGCTCGTGATCGGCATGGAGGATGAAGATCTTGTCCATTGCCTTGGCCAGTACCGGGCTGATCGGTTTGATCTCGCACGGGGTGTTGAACATCATGTGCAGGAAGTTTTCCGCGTACGACAGGTCGTTGCGCGGGTACATCATCGGCTGGCCCATGGAGTACTTGTAAACCATCGCGGCCAGGGTCGGCATCTTGGCGACCAGGCGCACCGCGGAAATTTCGCGGTGTTGCGGGTTATTGATATCCAGCGAGTCGTGGTAGAACGCCGACAGGGCGCCGACTACGCCGCACATTACGGCCATCGGGTGGGCGTCGCGGCGGAAACCGTTGAAGAAGGACTTCAGCTGCTCGTGAACCATAGTGTGGTTCTTGACGGTGCTGACAAACTGGGCCTTCTGCTCGGCGTTGGGCAGTTCGCCATTGAGCAGCAGGTAGCAGGTTTCCAGGTAGTCCGATTGCTCGGCGAGCTGTTCGATGGGGTAGCCGCGGTGCAGCAGTACGCCCTTGTCGCCGTCGATGTAGGTGATCTTCGACTCGCACGAAGCGGTCGCCATGAAACCAGGGTCGAAGGTGAAGTGACCAGTGGCCCCCAACCCGCGGACGTCGATTACATCAGGACCAACGGTGCCGGTTAAAATGGGCAGCTCGACGGGGGCAGCGCCCTCGATGACCAACTGCGCTTTTTTGTCAGCCATGTGGCCTCCTATTAATGCTTGAAATCATCAGACAGACCCCCCACGCAGGGCCCGCACCACTATAGAGAAGTAAATTCGAATGTCAATTTGCCTAAAGGCTGGTTGAAACCCGCTCTGAGGCCTGATTTTTCACGAAATTCTCGCCCATTTACGCCTTTTGCTCGCTAAAGGCAATGCGCTATTTGGGCTACCCCGTCACGTTGTCATAAGCAGCCTAACTGTCTATACTCGGCACCCGACCGCCAGGGGCTTGCAAGCCCGAACTGCTGGGGGTCGCCGTTCCCTGGGTGGTGGGTACCTGACCAGTACACTTACCAACAACTTTGCCCTGATTCGCTAGGGGCTCTTCAGTGTGAAAAAAGCCGTGAAAAGCCAACGACCTGTAAACCTAGACCTAAGGACCATCAAGCTCCCTGTCACAGCGTACACGTCCATCCTGCACCGTATCTCCGGCGTCATCCTGTTCCTCGGCCTTGCCATCATGCTTTATGCACTGGGCAAGTCGCTGGGTTCCGAGGAAGGCTTCGGTGAGGTGAAGGCGTGTCTGACCAGCCCGCTGGCCAAGTTCGTGACCTGGGGCCTGCTATCCGCCCTGCTTTATCACCTCGTGGCAGGTGTGCGTCACCTGATCATGGACATGGGTATCGGTGAGACGCTGGAAGGCGGCAAGCTGGGCTCGAAAATCGTGATCGTCATCTCCGTGGTGCTGATCGTTCTGGTGGGAGTTTGGGTATGGTAACCAATGTCACGAACCTGTCGCGTTCGGGCCTCTATGACTGGATGGCGCAGCGCGTCTCGGCGGTCGTTCTCGCGGCTTACTTTCTCTTCCTGATCGGCTACGTGGTCGCCCACCCAGGCATCGACTACACCCAGTGGCATGGTCTGTTCTCCAATAACGCGATGCGGATCTTCAGTCTGCTGGCCCTCGTTGCCTTGGGCGCTCACGCCTGGGTCGGCATGTGGACCATTGCAACCGACTACCTGACGCCAATGTCGTTCGGCAAGTCGGCAACTGCGATTCGTTTCCTGTTCCAGGCGGTATGCGGCGTTGCGATGTTCGCTTACTTCGTCTGGGGTGTGCAGATTCTCTGGGGTATCTGATCCATGGCTAGCATTCCAACCATTTCCTTCGACGCCATCATCATCGGTGGCGGCGGCGCCGGCATGCGCGCAGCGCTGCAGCTGGCCCAGGGCGGTCACAAGACTGCCGTGGTCACCAAGGTCTTCCCGACCCGTTCGCACACTGTTTCCGCCCAGGGCGGCATCACCTGCGCCATCGCTTCGGCCGACCCGAACGACGACTGGCGCTGGCACATGTACGATACCGTCAAAGGTTCCGACTACATCGGTGACCAGGACGCTATCGAATACATGTGCCAGGAAGGCCCTGCTGCGGTCTTCGAGCTGGACCACATGGGCCTGCCGTTCTCGCGTACCGAAACCGGTCGTATCTATCAGCGTCCGTTCGGCGGCCAGTCCAAGGACTTCGGCAAGGGCGGCCAGGCTGCGCGTACCTGTGCTGCTTCCGACCGTACCGGCCACGCACTGCTGCACACCCTCTATCAGGGCAACCTGAAAGCGGGCACCACCTTCCTGAACGAGTACTACGCTGTTGATCTGGTGAAAAACCAGGACGGCGCGTTCGTGGGTGTGATCGCGATCTGCATCGAAACCGGCGAAACCCTGTACATCAAGTCCAAGGCCACCGTATTGGCCACTGGCGGTGCGGGCCGTATCTACGCCTCGACCACCAACGCCCTGATCAACACCGGTGACGGCGTCGGCATGGCTCTGCGTGCCGGCGTGCCGGTGCAGGACATCGAAATGTGGCAGTTCCACCCGACTGGCATCGCCGGCGCTGGTGTACTGGTCACCGAGGGTTGCCGCGGTGAGGGTGGTTACCTGATCAACGCCCATGGCGAGCGCTTCATGGAGCGTTACGCGCCGAACGCGAAAGACCTTGCTGGTCGTGACGTGGTCGCCCGTTCCATGGTCAAAGAGATCATCGCAGGCAACGGCGTGGGCCCGAACAAGGACCACGTACTGCTGAAGCTGGACCACCTGGGCGAGGAAGTGCTGCACAGCCGCCTGCCAGGCATCTGCGAACTGTCCAAGACCTTCGCTCACGTCGACCCGGTTGTAGCGCCGGTGCCGGTCGTGCCGACCTGCCACTACATGATGGGTGGTGTTGCCACCAACATCCATGGCCAGGCCATCACCATGGACGCCGAAGGCAAGGACCACATCATTCCGGGCTTGTTCGCCGTGGGTGAAGTGGCGTGCGTATCGGTTCACGGTGCCAACCGCCTGGGCGGTAACTCGCTGCTCGACCTGGTCGTATTCGGCCGCGCCGCCGGCCTGCACCTGGAGAAGGCGCTGAGCGAAGGCGTCGAGTACCGCGATGCCAGCGATACCGATGTCGACGTCGCCCTGAACCGCCTGAACAAGCTCAACGAGCGTACCACTGGCGAAGACGTTGCAAGCCTCAAGCGTGAGCTGCAAAGCTGCATGCAGAACTACTTCGGTGTATTCCGTACTGGCGAATACATGCAGAAGGGTATCGAGCAGCTGGCTGGTCTGCGTGACCGCATCGCCAACGTGAAGATCAACGACAAGTCCCAGGCCTTCAACACCGCGCGTATCGAAGCGCTGGAGCTGCAGAACCTGTTGGAAGTCGCCGAAGCTACCGCCATCGCGGCCGAAGCCCGTAAAGAGTCCCGCGGCGCTCACGCCCGTGAAGACTTCGAAGACCGTGACGACGAAAACTGGCTGTGCCACACCCTGTACTACCCGGGTGAGAAGCGCGTGGCCAAGCGTGGCGTCAACTTTGCGCCGAAGACTGTTCCAGCCTTCGAACCAAAAGTCCGGACTTATTGAGGGTGACTGCTATGTTGAAAGTCGAAGTTTATCGCTACAACCCGGATACCGACTCGGCGCCCAAGATGGAGTCGTTCGACGTCGATACCGGCGGCAAAGACCTGATGGTGCTGGACGTGCTGGCGCTGATCAAGGAGAAGGACGAGGGCTTCTCGTACCGTCGCTCCTGCCGTGAAGGCGTTTGCGGTTCCGATGGCATGAACATGAACGGCAAGAACGGCCTGGCCTGCATCACGCCGCTGTCCGGTGTGGTCAAGGGTAACAAGCTGGTTCTGCGCCCGCTGCCTGGCCTGCCGGTCATTCGTGACCTGGTCGTCGATATGAGCATCTTCTACAAGCAGTACGAGAAGGTGAAGCCGTTCCTGCAGAACGACACTCCGGCTCCGGCCATCGAGCGTCTGCAGTCGCCGGAAGATCGCGACAAGCTGGACGGTCTGTACGAGTGCATCCTGTGCGCTTGCTGCTCGACCTCCTGCCCATCGTTCTGGTGGAACCCGGACAAGTTCCTGGGCCCTGCTGCCTTGCTGCAGGCCTATCGCTTCCTGGCCGACAGCCGTGATACCAAGACCCAGGAGCGCCTGGCGTCCCTGGATGACCCGTTCAGCGTCTTCCGCTGCCGCGGGATCATGAACTGCGTCAACGTTTGCCCGAAGGGTCTGAACCCTACCAAGGCAATCGGTCACGTACGTAACATGCTGCTGCAAAGCGGCACCTGATTCAAAGCGTTGTAACTGCAGTAAGCCGAGGTGCGGGTGGTGAACCCGCACTGAGGTAAAACCTGAGCAAGGGCCCACAAAGCCCGCGCTCGATACCTATGAAGATATGAGACCAGCAGGGGCTTTCCGGGCTGGTACCCGGAAAATCAGCAGGATCCAAGTGGCGTGGTTCAGTCGCTGTGTTCGGACTTTTCCAGGTTTGCTGTGGCTCTCGCCGATCAGTCCCCTAACCGAGGGTGACCAAGCATGCAAGAAAGCGTGATGCAGCGCATGTGGGAAAGCGCCCACCTTTCAGGTGGTAACGCTGCATATGTGGAAGAGCTCTACGAGCTCTACCTGCACGACCCTAACGCTGTGCCAGAAGAGTGGCGCACTTACTTCCAGAAGTTGCCCGCCGACGGCAGCACCGCTACCGATGTATCGCACTCGACAATCCGCGACCATTTCGTACTGCTGGCAAAGAACCAGCGCCGCGCCCAACCGGTATCTGCCGGGAGCGTGAGCAGTGAACACGAGAAGAAGCAGGTTGAAGTTCTGCGACTGATCCAGGCCTATCGTATGCGCGGCCATCAGGCTGCCAAGCTCGACCCCTTGGGGTTGTGGCAGCGCCCTGCGCCCGTAGACCTGTCGATCAATCACTACGGCTTGACCAATGCCGATCTTGATACGACCTTCCGTGCCGGCGACCTGTACATCGGCAAAGAGGAAGCGAGCCTACGCGAGATCGTCGAGGCGCTCCAGAAGACATATTGTCGCACCATTGGCGCCGAGTTCACCCACATCGTCGATTCCGAGCAGCGCAGCTGGTTCCAGCAGCGCCTGGAAAGCGTGCGCGGCCGTCCGGACTTCTCCGCCGACGTGCAGGCCCACCTGCTTGAGCGCGTGACGGCCGGTGAAGGTCTCGAGAAGTACCTGGGCACCAAGTACCCGGGGACCAAACGTTTCGGCCTTGAGGGTGGCGAAAGCCTGATCCCGATGCTGGACGAAATGATCCAGCGGTCCGGCTCCTACGGCACCAAGGAAGTCGTGATCGGCATGGCCCACCGCGGCCGTCTGAACGTGCTGGTCAACACCTTCGGCAAGAACCCGCGCGAGCTGTTCGACGAGTTCGAAGGCAAGAAGATGAACGAGCTGGGCTCCGGTGACGTGAAGTATCACCAGGGCTTCTCCTCGAACGTGATGACCACCGGTGGCGAAGTTCACCTGGCCATGGCGTTCAACCCGTCACACCTGGAAATCGTCTCCCCGGTGGTCGAAGGTTCGGTGCGCGCCCGTCAGGACCGCCGCAACGATACCGCCGGCGACAAGGTGCTGCCGATCTCGATCCACGGTGACGCTGCCTTCGCAGGCCAGGGCGTGGTCATGGAAACCTTCCAGATGTCGCAGACCCGCGGTTTCAAGACCGGCGGTACCGTGCACATCGTGATCAACAACCAGGTTGGTTTCACCATCAGCAACCCGCTGGACTCGCGTTCCACCGAGTACGCCACCGACGTTGCCAAGATGATCCAGGCTCCGATCCTGCACGTGAACGGCGATGACCCGGAAGCGGTGCTGTTCGTGACCCAGCTGGCCATCGATTACCGCATGCAGTTCAAGCGTGACGTGGTCATCGACCTGGTCTGCTACCGTCGTCGCGGCCACAACGAGGCCGACGAGCCCAACGGTACCCAGCCGCTGATGTATCAGCAGATCAGCAAGCAGCGCACCACCCGTGAGCTGTACGCCGAGGCGCTGATCCAGGCCGGTCGCATCGATGCCGAGCGCGCCCAGGCCAAGATCGACGAGTACCGCAATGCTCTGGACAACGGCCTGCACGTGGTCAAGAGCCTGGTCAAGGAGCCGAACCGCGAGCTGTTCGTCGACTGGCGTCCGTACCTGGGCCACGCCTGGACTGCGCGTCACGACACCCGTTTCGACCTCAAGACCCTGCAGGACCTGTCGGCCAAGCTCCTCGAGCTGCCGGAAGGCTTCGTCGTCCAGCGTCAGGTGTCGAAGATCTACGAAGACCGTCAGAAGATGCAGGCCGGTGGCTTGCCGATCAACTGGGGTTACGCAGAGACCATGGCGTACGCCACCCTGCAGTTCGAAGGTCACCCGATCCGCATGACTGGCCAGGACATCGGCCGTGGCACCTTCTCGCACCGCCACGCGGTGTTGCACAACCAGAAGGATGCCAGCACTTACGTGCCGCTGCAGAACCTGTTCCCGGGCCAGCCGCGCTTCGACCTGTACGACTCCTTCCTGTCGGAAGAAGCGGTACTGGCCTTCGAATACGGCTACTCGACCACCACGCCGAATGCGCTGGTGATCTGGGAAGCACAGTTCGGCGACTTCGCCAACGGTGCGCAGGTGGTGATCGACCAGTTCATCACCAGCGGTGAGCACAAGTGGGGTCGCCTGTGCGGTCTGACCATGCTGCTGCCGCACGGTTACGAAGGGCAGGGCCCGGAGCACTCCTCCGCGCGTCTGGAGCGTTACCTGCAGCTGTGCGCCGAGCACAACATCCAGGTCTGCGTACCGACCACCCCGGCACAGATCTACCACCTGCTGCGTCGTCAGGTCATCCGTCCGCTGCGCAAGCCGCTGATCGTGCTGACGCCCAAGTCGCTGCTGCGCCACAAGCTGGCCGTCTCGACCCTGGAGGACCTTGCAGAAGGTTCGTTCCAGACCGTGATCCCGGAAATCGACACCCTGGATCCTGCCAAGGTCGAACGCCTGGTGCTGTGTGGTGGCAAGGTCTATTACGACCTGCTGGAAAAGCGCCGTGCCGAAGGCCGCGAAGACATCGCAATCGTGCGTATCGAGCAGCTGTACCCGTTCCCGGAAGACGACCTGGTCGACATCCTGGCGCCGTACACCAACCTCAAGCATGCCGTCTGGTGTCAGGAAGAGCCGATGAACCAGGGCGCCTGGTACAGCAGTCAGCACCACATGCGCCGTATCCTGGGCCGCCACAACAAGGCGCTGGTCCTGGAATACGCCGGCCGCGACGCTTCCGCCGCGCCAGCTTGTGGTTACGCTTCGAAGCACGCCGAACAGCAGGAAAAACTGCTGCAAGACGCCTTCACTGTCTAACGCCTTCGCGCACTTGAAACCGAATTTAAGGAAACACTGATAATGGCTATCGAGATCAAAGCCCCAACCTTCCCGGAATCGGTTGCCGATGGCACCGTTGCCACCTGGCACAAGAAGCCGGGCGAAGCCGTCAAGCGTGACGAGCTGATCGTCGACATCGAGACCGACAAAGTCGTTCTGGAAGTACTGGCTACCGCCGATGGCGTGATGGGCGACATCGTCAAGGGCGAGGGCGATACCGTCCTGTCCGACGAAGTGCTGGGTTCGATCGTGGAAGGTGGTGCTGCTGCCGCCGCGCCTGCTGCCGCTCCGGCCGCCGCCGCCGCCGATGCTGGCGAAGACGACCCGGTTGCCGCTCCGGCCGCGCGCAAGCTGGCTGAAGAGAACGGCATCGACCTGGCTACCGTTGCCGGTACCGGCAAAGGTGGCCGCGTCACCAAGGAAGACGTGGTTGCTGCAGTTGCCAACAAGAAGTCCGCACCTGCCGCTGCTCCGGCTGCCAAGCCTGCCGCTGCCGCCCCAGTTGTGACCGCCGCTGGCGATCGCACCGAGAAGCGTGTGCCGATGACCCGCCTGCGTGCCAAGATCGCCGAGCGTCTGGTCGAAGCCCAGTCCAACATGGCGATGCTGACCACCTTCAACGAAGTCGACATGACCGAAGTGATGGCCCTGCGTTCGAAGTACAAGGACCTGTTCGAGAAGACCCACAACGGCGTGCGCCTGGGCTTCATGTCGTTCTTCGTCAAGGCTGCTACCGAAGCGCTGAAGCGTTTCCCGGCAGTCAACGCTTCGATCGACGGCAACGACATCGTCTACCACGGTTTTGCCGACGTCGGCGTTGCCGTCTCCAGCGACCGTGGCCTGGTGGTGCCAGTACTGCGCAACGCCGAATCGATGAGCCTGGCTGAAATCGAGAACGGCATCGCCACCTTCGGCAAGAAGGCCCGTGACGGCAAGCTGTCGATCGAAGAAATGACCGGCGGCACTTTCACCATCACCAACGGTGGTACCTTCGGCTCGATGATGTCGACCCCGATCGTCAACCCGCCGCAGGCCGCCATCCTCGGCATGCACAACATCATCCAGCGTCCGATGGCCATCAACGGCCAAGTGGTAATCCGCCCGATGATGTACCTGGCGCTGTCGTACGATCACCGCCTGATCGACGGCAAGGAAGCGGTAACCTTCCTGGTCACCATCAAGAACCTGCTGGAAGATCCGTCCCGCCTGCTGCTGGACATCTAATCGCGCAGCTGTAAGCTGCAAGCCGCAAGCTTCAAGCCGAAGCCTGCTGGACTTGCGGCTTGCAGCTTGCCGCTTGAAGCTAAAAAGGAATCTTTTATGACCCAGAAATTCGACGTAGTGGTGATTGGTGCAGGTCCTGGCGGTTATGTGGCTGCCATCAAGGCTGCCCAACTTGGTCTGAAGACTGCCTGTATCGAGAAGTACACCGACGCCGAGGGCAAGCTGGCCCTGGGTGGCACCTGCCTGAACGTAGGTTGCATTCCGTCCAAGGCGCTGCTGGACAGCTCCTGGAAGTACAAGGAAGCCAAAGAGAGCTTCAACGTCCACGGCATCTCCACTGGCGAAGTGAAGATGGACGTGGCCGCGATGGTTGGTCGCAAGGCTGGCATCGTCAAGAACCTGACCGGTGGCGTTGCCACCCTGTTCAAGGCCAATGGCGTCACTTCGATCCAGGGCCACGGCAAACTGCTGGCTGGCAAGAAAGTCGAAGTCACCAAGGCTGATGGCACCACTGAAATCATCGAAGCCGAGAACGTGATCCTGGCCTCCGGCTCGCGTCCGATCGACATTCCGCCGGCTCCGGTCGACCAGAACGTCATCGTCGACTCCACCGGCGCCCTGGAATTCCAAGCGGTTCCCAAGCGCCTGGGCGTGATCGGTGCCGGCGTCATCGGCCTGGAACTTGGCTCGGTGTGGGCTCGCCTGGGTGCTGAAGTCACCGTCCTGGAAGCCCTGGACACCTTCCTGATGGCTGCTGACACCGCAGTCTCGAAAGAAGCCCAGAAGACCCTGACCAAGCAAGGCCTGGATATCAAGCTGGGTGCTCGCGTCACTGGCTCGAAAGTCAATGGCAACGAAGTCGAAGTGACCTACACCAACGCCGAAGGCGAGCAGAAGATCACCTTCGACAAGCTGATCGTCGCGGTCGGCCGTCGCCCGGTGACCACCGACCTGCTGGCCTCCGACAGCGGCGTGAACATCGACGAGCGTGGCTACATCTTCGTTGACGATCACTGCGCTACCAGCGTTCCGGGCGTCTATGCCATCGGTGACGTTGTCCGCGGCATGATGCTGGCGCACAAGGCCTCGGAAGAGGGCATCATGGTCGTCGAGCGCATCAAGGGCCACAAAGCCCAGATGAACTACGACCTGATCCCTTCGGTTATCTACACCCACCCGGAAATCGCGTGGGTCGGCAAGACCGAACAAGCCTTGAAGGCCGAGGGTGTTGAGGTTAACGTAGGCACCTTCCCGTTCGCGGCCAGCGGCCGTGCGATGGCGGCCAACGACACCGGTGGTTTCGTCAAGGTCATCGCTGATGCCAAGACCGACCGCGTACTGGGTGTACACGTGATTGGCCCGTCGGCTGCCGAACTGGTTCAGCAGGGCGCGATCGCAATGGAATTCGGCACCAGTGCCGAGGATCTGGGCATGATGGTCTTCAGCCATCCAACCCTGTCCGAAGCGTTGCATGAAGCAGCGCTGGCAGTGAATGGCGGCGCCATTCACGTGGCCAACCGTAAGAAGCGTTAATTATAAGAAACCACGGCGGGCTGCCCGTCGTGAGTCTTGCGTGCATGACTCACCGCGGAACGTCCGCCGGACCGGATCACACGGGAAAACCCGGGGTCAACGGTCACAGGTGGTGCGGCGCCAGTAATGGCGCAGCGCCGAAGCGCAGTACCTAACGAAGACGGTAAAAAGCATGAATCTTCACGAGTATCAGGGTAAGCAGCTGTTCGCTGAGTACGGCCTGCCAGTTTCCAAGGGTTTCGCTGTCGATACCCCTGAGCAAGCTGCAGAAGCCTGCGACAAGATCGGCGGTTCCGAGTGGGTTGTCAAAGCCCAGGTCCACGCTGGTGGTCGCGGTAAAGCGGGCGGCGTCAAGCTGGTTCGCAGCAAGGAAGACGCCAAGGCGTTCGCTGCACAGTGGTTGGGCAAGAATCTGGTTACCTACCAGACTGATGCCAACGGTCAACCCGTCTCCAAGATTCTGGTCGAATCCTGCACTGACATCGCCAAAGAGCTGTACCTGGGCGCTGTAGTGGATCGTTCGAGCCGCCGTATCGTGTTCATGGCGTCCACCGAAGGTGGCGTGGACATCGAGAAAGTCGCTCACGAAACGCCTGAGAAGATCCTCAAGGCTACCATCGACCCGCTGGTCGGCGCTCAGCCGTTCCAGGGTCGTGAACTGGCATTCCAGCTGGGCCTGGAAGGTAAGCAGGTTCAACAGTTCGCCAAGATCTTCGTTGGCCTGGCCAAGCTGTTCAAGGATCACGATCTGGCCCTGCTGGAAGTGAACCCGCTGGTGATCAAGGCCGACGGCGACCTGCACTGCCTCGATGCCAAGATCAACATCGACGCCAACGCCATGTACCGTCAGCCCAAGCTGAAGACCTTCCACGACCCGTCGCAGGACGACGCTCGTGAAGCCCACGCTGCCAAGTTCGAACTGAACTACGTTGCCCTGGAAGGCAACATCGGCTGCATGGTCAACGGTGCCGGCCTGGCCATGGGTACCATGGACATCGTCAACCTGCACGGCGGCAAGCCAGCCAACTTCCTCGACGTAGGCGGCGGTGCTACCAAAGAGCGCGTTACCGAAGCGTTCAAGATCATTCTGTCCGACAGCAATGTCGCGGCCGTACTGGTCAACATCTTCGGCGGCATCGTTCGCTGCGACATGATTGCCGAAGGCATCATCGGTGCAGTGAAAGAAGTCGGCGTCAAGGTTCCGGTCGTCGTTCGCCTTGAAGGCAACAACGCCGAACTGGGCGCAAAAGTACTGGCAGAAAGCGGTTTGAACATCATTGCGGCAACCAGCCTGACCGACGCTGCTCAACAAGTTGTCAAAGCTGCGGAGGGCAAGTAATGAGCGTCCTGATCAATAAAGACACCAAAGTCATCTGCCAGGGCTTCACCGGCTCGCAGGGTACTTTCCACTCCGAACAGGCCATTGCCTACGGCACCAAGATGGTCGGCGGCGTTACCCCGGGCAAGGGTGGCACCACCCACCTGGGCCTGCCGGTGTTCAACACCGTCAAGGAAGCCGTGGAAGCTACCGGCGCTGACGCTTCGGTGATCTACGTTCCGGCTCCGTTCTGCAAAGACTCGATCCTGGAAGCAGCCTTCGGTGGCATCAAGCTGATCGTCTGCATCACCGAAGGCATTCCTACCCTGGACATGCTGGATGCCAAGGTCAAGTGCGACGAGCTGGGCGTTACCCTGATCGGCCCTAACTGCCCAGGTGTCATCACTCCGGGCGAGTGCAAGATCGGCATCATGCCAGGCCACATCCACCTGCCAGGCAAGGTCGGTATCGTTTCGCGTTCCGGCACCCTGACCTACGAAGCGGTCAAGCAGACCACCGACGCCGGCTTCGGCCAGTCGACCTGCGTGGGCATCGGCGGCGACCCGATCCCAGGCTCGAACTTCATCGACATCCTGAAGCTGTTCCAGGAAGACCCGAAGACCGAAGCGATCGTCATGATCGGTGAGATCGGCGGTTCGGCTGAAGAAGAGGCTGCGGCCTACATCAAGGCCCATGTCACCAAGCCTGTCGTTTCCTACATCGCTGGTGTTACTGCACCTGCGGGCAAGCGCATGGGCCACGCTGGCGCCATCATTTCCGGCGGCAAGGGCACTGCGGACGAGAAGTTCGCCGCCCTGCAGGACGCTGGTGTGAAGACCGTGCGTTCCCTGGCTGACATCGGCAAGGCCCTGGCCGAGCTGACTGGCTGGGAAGCCAAGAAGTAAGTAATACGAAGTAATATGTAGTACCCCCACGCGCACAAAGGCCACCTTCGGGTGGCCTTTGTCGTTGTGCGGCTGTGAATACTGCGCCCACACCTTCGGAAAGTTCGATCACCCTGATCAGGATTTTCAACCAGACATTTGCTCGAATCAGCAATAAATTGTCGTCGAACACGGTCAACCAGACGACAAACATGTACGCACATCGGACAAGCAGCACTGTGCCAGTGCGTTTGCCGGGTAAAACGGTTAATCTACGCGTTCACTCTGTGCCCGTACCCCAAAAGGGAACGACACGCTAAACGGGTCTGGCCTATCAAGCCGGGCAGCATTTCCCTCACTCAAGGGGAAATCCCTTCTCGAATCCCGATTTCAGCAGTGTGGTACTACCCTAAATGAAAGTTTTAAAAGGCCAGGATATCCTGGCGCTTGGCTTTATGACGTTTGCGCTTTTTGTGGGCGCTGGCAATATCATCTTCCCGCCCATCGTCGGTCTGCAGTCCGGGCCGCATGTCTGGATGGCCGCTCTGGGCTTCCTGGTTACGGCTGTGGGCCTGCCGGTTATCACCGTGGTCGCACTGGCCAAGGTCGGTGGTGGCATGGATGCGCTCAGCAGCCCGATCGGCAAGTTCTTCGGTGGCCTGTTGGCGGCTGTGTGCTACCTGTCGGTCGGCCCGCTGTTCGCTACCCCGCGCACCGCGACCGTGTCGTTCGAAGTGGGTGTGGCACCGCTCACCGGCGAAAGCCCGTTGGCGTTGTTCCTCTACAGCCTGGTGTACTTCATCGTGGTACTGGCCGTGTCCATGTATCCGGGCAAGTTGCTCGATACCGTGGGCCGTTTCCTCGCGCCGCTGAAGATTATCGCCCTGGCGGTACTTGGCATCGCTGCGTTCGCGCTGCCTGCCGGCACCATTGGTGAAGCACAGCCTGCCTATGCAGCTGCGGCCTTCTCCAAGGGCTTCTCCGATGGCTACCTGACCATGGACACCCTGGGTGCGCTGGTCTTCGGTATCGTCATCGTCAATGCCATCCGTTCGCGGGGTGTCGAGTCGCCGAAGCTGATCACCCGCTATGCCATCATTGCCGGCCTGATTGCCGGTGTGGGCCTGGCGCTGGTGTACATCAGCCTGTTCCGGCTGGGGGCCAGCAGCCATGAGATCGCGGCTGGCGCCACCAACGGTGCAGCGGTATTGCACGCCTACGTACAGCACACCTTCGGTTCGCTTGGCAGCGGTTTCCTGGCGGTACTGATCGCGCTGGCCTGTCTGGTGACTGCCGTAGGCCTGACTTGCGCATGCGCCGAGTACTTCAGCCAGATCCTGCCGCTGTCGTACCGTGCACTGGTGGTGATCCTGGCGGGCTTCTCGCTGCTGATTTCCAACCTGGGCCTGACCAAGCTGATCATGTTCTCGATCCCGGTACTGACCGCCATCTACCCACCGTGCATCGTGGTGGTAGGCCTGAGCTTCGTCAATGACCTGTGGAATTCGCCAACACGTATCATGGCGCCGGTCATGCTAGTGTCGCTGTTGTTCGGCATGGTTGATGCGATCAAGGGCAGCAGCATTGCCCACGTTTTGCCGGACTTCATGGCACACCTGCCGCTGAGCGATCAGGGCCTGGCCTGGCTGGTGCCGTCGGTGGTGACACTGATGGCGGCTGTGGCGTGCGACCGTATGCTTGGCAAGCCGCGTGAAGCGCTGGCCTGATAGGTTGACGCCTGCCGTTGGCACCGGCCACAAGCCGTAGGGTGTCCGCGAAGGCCGATACACCAAACCCCGCATCCACAAGGATGCGGGGTTTTTTATTGCGCCGATGTGCCTTTGCGTGCTCGCAGGCGTCGAAATGCGGTCCCTATCCTTGTCTGCCCTGGCCTTCGGGAAAACTGCATGAATTTCATCCAAAGCAACCTTCACAACGTGTTGGCCCTCTGCTGGTTCGCCCTTTGCTGGGGCGGCTATACCCGCTATGCCATCTGGAAGGGCCGCGACACTGCCTGCCTGGCCAGTGTGCTGCATCTGTATCGGGAAGACTGGATGCGCCGCATGCTGCTGCGCGACAACCGCATCGCCGATGCCAGTGTAATTGGCAATCTGGAGCGCAACGCGTCGTTCTTTGCCTCCAGTACCCTTATCATTCTGGCCGGCATCCTGACTGTTCTGGGGGCTTCGGACCGCGCCCTGTCGCTGCTGGCCGACCTGCCTCTGGTGCAGCAGGCCTCGCAAGGCATGTCGGAAATCAAGCTGCTTTGCCTGGCGATGGTGTTCGTCTATGCGTTCTTTACGTTCAGCTGGTGCATGCGCCAGTACAACTTCGCAGCAGTGCTGGTGGGGTCTGCGCCCATGATAGGCGAGCGCCTGGTCAGTGAGCTTGAGCGCAAGGCTTTCGCTTCGCGGGCGGCGAGGGTGTTGTCGCTGGCGGCCAATCAGTTCAACTTTGGCTTGCGTTCTTATTATTTCGGGATGGCCATGCTCACCTGGTTCATCAGCCCCTGGCTGTTCATGGTGGTGAGTGTTGGAGTGGTATTGATCCTGTATCGCCGGGAGTTCCACTCCGATGTGCTGGAAGTGATGGTGTTCACGCCAACCGAAAGTGCGCCTACCGAGACCAGCAAGGAAGGCATCAGTACAAACACGTGAAACGTTTAACCCATGGATGACAGGCATAAAAAAACCCGACAATGTCGGGTTTTTTGTGCGTCGCTATTACTGCTTGGCAGGCTCGGCCGGTGCAGTAGCCGGAGTTGCCGGAGCGGCTTCTTCAGCAGCCTTCTGCTCGGCTTCAGCCTGATCTTTGGCAGCTTCGGCGTTTTCCTCAGCGGCGTCGTTCATTTTATCCTGAGCTTCGCCCATTTTTTCCTGGGCTTGCTCGGCATGTTCCTGTGCGTCTTGGGCTTTGTCTTCGCTCGCTTTATCGCAAGCAGCCAGGCCCATGGCAGCAGCCAGCATCAGAGCAAAAGCAAATGGTTTACGCATTGGGTGTTTCTCCTTGGTGGAATAAGTCATTTGTTCCTTCGAGTTCGGTCATGCAGCAATAGTTCCGTATCAGTTACAGATATATAACACCGCATTCCGGATAGACTTTTATCACACTTATGCAGATGTCGCAGGCGCCAGTGGCCGTGAAGAGGAGTGTACCGATGACCGACTCAAGCTTGATGGCCATGGCCGAGCGTTTCTTATCGGCATTGAAACATTGTCAAGTGTTGCAGATGCGCGTCGAGCATGCGGACGCCGATGGCATGACGCTGCTCTTGCCCTGGTCGCCAGCCATCGTCGGCAACCCGCAGACTGGCGCAGTGCATGGCGGTGCCCTGACCACGCTGATGGACACCACCTGCGGGATGGCCACGCTTTGCGTGCTGCCAAGCTTTGAGGTATGTCCAACGCTGGACCTTCGTATCGACTACATGCATCCGGCAGAGGCGGGAAAGCCCATCTATGGTCATGCCCAGTGCTATCGGGTCACCCGCGACGTGATCTTCACCCGTGGCATGGCCTATCATGACGACCCCGCCCAGCCGATCTGCCAGGTTGTCGGTACCTTCATGCGCCTGGGGCAGGAGGTAAAGGGCGGCATCCGGTTCGGCAAGGGACTGAAGGAGGGAAGGGCATGATTCCACAAGACGTACGTCTACAGCTCAATGCGGCGCATGCCGTGGGCGATTACCAGCCATTGCTGGCGCTGATACCCTACGCAGGCCTGATCGGCATCACCTGCGAGCGCCAGGGCGATGACCTGCTGTTCCGCTTGCCGGCCAACCCGGACAACATCGGCAACCCGTTGCTGCCGGCCATCCATGGCGGCGTTATCGCCGGCTTCATGGAGCTTTCTGCCGCCTTGTATCTGCTGATCTACAGCGAGAGCGCCAGCATCCCCAAGATCATCGATTTCTCCATCGACTACCTGCGCGCCGGGCTTTTTCGCGACACCTATGCGCAATGCCAGCTCTGGCGCCAAGGCCGGCGGGTAACCAATGTGGCGATCACAGCTTGGCAGGGCGATCGGCAATCTCCGATCGCCACTGCCCGTGCGCATTTCAAGATTGAGCCGGAAAAGCCCTTGAAATCGTCGGGGCTGCCCCCATCTGCATGACATCCGCCGTTAATGCATGCCGATTCGGCTGCCGGCGCCCACTGCCATCAGATCGGAGTTTTGAAGACCATGAGTGTGGAAACACAAAAGGAAACCCTGGGCTTCCAGACCGAGGTAAAGCAGCTGCTGCACCTCATGATTCACTCGCTGTACTCGAACAAGGAAATCTTCCTGCGTGAGCTGATTTCCAACGCTTCCGACGCCGCCGACAAGCTGCGTTTCGAAGCCCTGGCCAAGCCAGAGCTGTTCGAAAACGACGCCGACCTGAAAATCCGCCTGAGCTTCGACAAGGACGCCGGTACCGTGACCCTCGAGGACAACGGCATCGGCATGAGCCGCGAAGACGTGATCACTCACCTGGGCACCATCGCCAAGTCCGGCACGGCCGACTTCATGAAGAACCTCACCGGTGACCAGAAGAAGGACTCGCACCTGATCGGCCAGTTCGGTGTGGGCTTCTACTCTGCCTTCATCGTGGCCGACAAAGTCGACGTGTTCAGCCGTCGCGCCGGCCAGCCGGCTGCCGAGGGTGTGCACTGGTCTTCCAAGGGCGAGGGCGACTTCGAAGTTTCCACCGTCGAAAAACCACAGCGCGGTACCCGTATCGTCCTGCACCTGAAGAAGGACGAGCAGGAGTTCGCCGATGGCTGGCGCCTGCGTAATGTGGTCAAGAAGTACTCCGATCACATTGCCCTGCCGATCCAGCTGCCCAAGGAGCAGGCGGCCGCCGAAGGTGAAGAGCAGCCGGCCGAAGAATGGGAAACCGTCAACCGCGCCAGTGCCCTGTGGACCCGCCCGCGTACCGAAATCAAGGACGAGGAATACCAGGAGTTCTACAAGCACATCGGTCACGACTTCGAAAACCCGCTGGCCTGGAGCCACAACAAGGTCGAAGGCAAGCTCGAATACAACTCGTTGCTGTACGTGCCGGCCCGCGCGCCGTTCGATCTGTACCAGCGTGAAGCGCCGCGCGGCCTGAAGCTGTATGTGCAGCGCGTGTTCATCATGGACCAGGCCGAGTCGTTCCTGCCGTTGTACCTGCGCTTCATCAAGGGTGTGGTCGACTCCAATGATCTGTCCCTGAACGTCTCCCGCGAGATCCTGCAAAAGGATCCGATCATCGACTCGATGAAAACGGCGCTGACCAAGCGTGTGCTGGACATGCTGGAGAAGCTGGCGAAGAACGAACCCGAGCAGTACAAGGGCTTCTGGAAGAACTTTGGTCAGGTGTTGAAGGAAGGCCCGGCCGAAGATTTCGCCAACAAGGAGAAGATCGCCGGTTTGCTGCGCTTTGCCTCCACCCATGACGAGAGCGGCGAGCAGAGCGTCTCCCTTGCCGATTACCTGGCGCGCGCCAAGGAAGGTCAGGACAAGATCTATTACCTCACCGGCGAGTCGTACGCGCAGGTCAAGAACAGCCCGCACCTGGAAGTCTTCCGCAAGAAGGGCATCGAAGTACTGCTGCTGACCGATCGCATCGACGAGTGGCTGATGAGCTACCTCAACGAGTTCGACGGCAAGGCTTTCGTCGATGTTGCGCGTGGTGACCTGGACCTGGGCAAGCTGGACTCCGAAGAGGATAAGAAGGCCCAGGAAGAAGTCGCCAAGGAAAAAGAAGGCCTGGTTGAGCGCTTGAAATCTGCGCTGGGTGAGAGTGTTGCCGAAGTGCGTGTGTCGCACCGCCTGACCGATTCGCCGGCTATCCTGGCCATCGGTGAGCAGGACCTGGGCCTGCAGATGCGCCAGATCCTCGAAGCCAGCGGGCAGAAGGTGCCGGACTCCAAGCCGATCTTCGAATTCAACCCGACCCATCCGCTGATCGAAAAGCTGGACAACGAGCAGAGCGAAGACCGCTTTGCCGAACTGTCGCACATCCTCTTCGATCAGGCGGCCCTGGCGGCCGGTGACAGCTTGAAGGATCCGGCGGCGTACGTTCGTCGTCTGAACAAGCTGTTGGTCGAGCTGTCTGCTTGAGTTGATGCATCGATAAGCCCGCTTCGGCGGGCTTTTTTAATGGTGAATGCCCAAGGAGTGCTTGATGAGCAAGGTAATCGTCGAATCGCTGGTTTATCACCTGTCCGGCAAGGCCTATGAAAGCCGTCTGGTGTATGAGCCAGGTGCGCTGGGGCGACCGGGCCTGGTGATGGCGCCGAACTGGATGGGCATTGGCGAAGGTGCCGAGCGCATCGCCAAGGAAGTGGCCGAAAAAGGCTATGTGGTGCTGATTGCCGACCTGTACGGGCAATCGGTGCGTCCGTCCAATGCTGACGAAGCCGGGGCGGCGATGATGCCGTTGAAGAATGACCGTGGCGAATTGCGCAAGCGCATGAAGGAGGCGTTGGCGCAGCTGCTGGCGCAGTCGAAGGCGTTACTGGAGCCTGGCAAGGTAGCAACCTTCGGCTTCTGCTTTGGCGGCTGCTGCGCCCTGGAGCTGGCCCGTACCGGTGCAGACCTGAAGGCTGCGGTGTCGTTCCATGGCACGCTGGATACCCCGAACCCTGAAGATGCCAAGCACATCAAGGGCTCGGTGCTGGTGCTGCACGGCGCATCCGACCCGCTGGTGCCGAGGGAGCAACTGCCGGCGTTCGAGGAAGAGATGAATGCGGCCAAGGTGGATTGGCAGCTGCTGAGCTATGGCGGCGCGGTGCACTCGTTCACTGACCCGGGTGCCAATGTGCCGGGCAAGATGCAGTATGACCGCCGTACCTCAGAGCGGGCGTTCCGTTCGATGCACAATTTGCTCACCGAAGTGTTCCAGCGCTGACGGTGCATTGGGGCTGCTACGCAGCCCATCGCTGGCAAGCCAGCTCCCACTTGAGGTGTTGCCTCCGAGAGCGGCGCGGTCCCGGTGGGAGCCGGCTTGCCGGCGATGGGCCGCAAAGCGGCCCCACTTTAACGCGGTAGCTCGATCCGCGAAGTCTCCCCCGGCACCACCGGCCAATCGCCGGCAGCCCATTTCGCCCGGGCGTGTTCGATCAGTTGCGGGTCACTGGCCACAAAATTCCAGTTCATCCGCCGCGGCCCATCCAGCCGCTCGCCGCCGATCAATACCAATTCGCATTCACCCTCGGCATACAAGGCAATCTCTTCGCCCTCAGGCAGCACCACCAAGCTGCACGCCTCGACTTCCTCATCATTCAGCATCAGCTCGCCGTCGAGCAGATAGAGCGCCCGTTGCGCATGCTCATCAGGTACCACCAGCGTGGTCGCCGATTGCATCTGCACATGCGCGTAAAGGGTAGGGGAGAGGACTGGTACCGGCGATTCCAGGCAGAAACCGCTACCGGCAATCATGCAGATGCGTACCCCCAGGTTATCGCTCACTGGTAGGCTGGCCGCGGCGTGATGGCTATAGCTCGGTGCGCCTTGCTCGAGCGCGCGGGGCGACGCCAGCCACACCTGCAGCCCATGCAGGCGCGAACCGTGCGCCAACGCATCGGCCGGGGTGCGTTCGACATGCGCCACGCCGCTGCCGGCCGTCATCCAGCTCACATCGCCAGGCAACACGCGCTGATTCGAGCCCAGGCTGTCCTTGTGCAGGATTGCGCCTTCGAACAGGTAGGTCAGGGTCGACAGGCCGATATGCGGGTGCTGGCGAATATCCATGCCATGGCCCGGCGCATAGTCGGTTTCGAGCATGTGGTCGAAGAACACGAACGGGCCGACGCTGCGGCACTGCGCCGACGGCAGTGGGCGCAGGATCGGTTGGCCCTCGACCGACTCGGCACGCGGGCGGATCACCAATGGGCTGCTCATGCTGTGCTCCAGGCGGGGGAAAATAGCATCAGCATAGCGGTTTGCAGTGCACGGCTGAACCGCTGGCTTGGCCGCCAGGTCTACTCTGTTCATACACAGAGAAGGATGCTGCCCATGATCGCCAGAGCGCTGGCCTGCCTGCTGTTGTGCACAACGTTGTGCCAGGCGGCACAGGCGCGTGATTATCGCCTCAGTGACGCCCACCTGCACTATGTGGACTTCTTTCAAGAGACCGAGGGTATGACTGCCCTAGTCAAGGCCATGGATGAAGCGGGTGTCGATCACTCGATGATTTCTGGCATTCCGGTGGCCAAGAAATGGCACGAGGATGAGCCCAAGCGGCCGCGCTATTACGCCGGCGACGATGCCGACGCCTACTGGTACAGCGCCACTGATACCTACGTGGCGGCGGCGCTGCAGAAGCTGCCGGCAGAGCAGCGCAAGCGTTTTCATCCTTTCCTGACCGGTTTCAATCCGGTAGACAAGAATGCAGTCAGCCATATCGAACGGATGCTCGATCTCTATCCTGGTCTCTGGCAGGGCATAGGTGAGGTCTTTACCCGGCACGATGACCTTACTGCGCTCACCAGCGGTGATACGCCGCGCGCCAACAACGAGGCCATGACCCGTATCTATCACCTGGCAGCCGAACGCGACATGCCGGTGCTGCTGCATTCGAACATTACCTCCAAGCGTGAGCGCAACCCGCTTTACCTGGCCGAGATCGAGGAACCGCTGCGCAATCATCCGCATACCCGTTTCATCTGGGCGCATGCGGGCACGAGCATGGAGATTCATCGGCATCAGATGCAGATGGATTTTTTATTGCCGGTGCTGACGCGCTTGCTCAACGACTACCCGAACCTTTACATCGACTTGTCGTGGACTGTGCTCAAGCCCTACCTGCTGGATGACAAAGGTATGCCGCGCAAGGAGTGGCTGGCGCTGGTCGAGCGCTTCCCGCAGCGGTTCATGCTTGGGTCTGATGTGGTGGGCAAGTTTGGCAGCGTAGGGGAGCAGATGCACGGCTTCAAGCCGTTTCTGGATGCTTTGCCGGAGGGGGTGGCCAAGCAGGTGGCGCGGGACAACTTCCTGGCGGTCTTGCCCAAGGCTCGCTGACGGTCTGCCCGGAACTTTACGCGGCACAGGCAAACACAAAAGAAAACGCCCCGAACCAGTCGGGGCGTTTTCATTTACCGCATCAAGGCATTACTTGCCAGTCCAGCGCTTGAGCACCAGGGTGGCGTTGGTGCCGCCAAAGCCGAAGCTGTTGCTCATGACCGTATCGATCTTGGCGTTTTCTTCGGTTTTGCGCAGGATCGGCAGGTCAGCGACTTCCGGGTCCAGTTCGTCGATGTTGGCGGAGCCGGCGATGAAGTTGTTCTCCATCATCAGCAGGCAGTAGATCGCCTCGTGGACGCCAGCAGCACCCAGCGAGTGGCCCGACAGGCTCTTGGTCGAGCTGATCTTCGGTGCCTTGTCGCCGAACACGGCGCGAACACCTTTGATTTCGGCAACGTCGCCGACTGGAGTCGAGGTGCCGTGGGTGTTCAGGTAGTCGATCGGGGTGTCGACAGTGGCCAGTGCTTGCTGCATGCAGCGAATGGCACCTTCGCCGCTTGGGGCAACCATGTCGTAGCCGTCGGACGTAGCGCCGTAGCCGACGATTTCGGCGTAGATCTTGGCGCCACGGGCGAGGGCGTGTTCCAGTTCCTCGACCACTACCATGCCGCCGCCGCCAGCGATGACGAAGCCATCACGGTCGGCGTCGTAAGCGCGCGAAGCCAGTTCCGGAGTATCGTTGCGCTTGGTCGACAAGGCGCCCATGGCATCGAACAGGAACGACTGGCTCCAGTGCTCTTCTTCACCGCCACCGGCGAAGACGATGTCCTGTTTGCCCCACTGGATCTGCTCCAGTGCGGTGCCGATGCAGTGTGCCGAGGTGGCGCAGGCCGACGAGATCGAGTAGTTCAGGCCCTTGATCTTGAACGGGGTGGCCAGGCAAGCCGAGACGGTGCTGCCCATGGTGCGGGTGACGCGGTACGGGCCGACACGCTTGACGCCTTTTTCACGCAGGGTGTCCAGAGCTTCCATCTGGTTCAGGGTCGAGGCGCCGCCGGAGCCAGCTACCAGGCCGGTACGCGGGTTGGAAACCTGCTCTTCGGTCAGGCCGGCGTCCTTGATCGCGTCCTGCATCGCCAGGTAGGCGTATGCCGCAGCGTGACCAACGAAGCGGTAGACCTTGCGGTCGATCAGTTCTTCGAGGTTGAGGTCGATGGAGCCGGAAACCTGGCTACGCAGCCCCTGTTCCTTGTATTCCGGGTTGTAACGGATACCCGGACGGCTGTTGCGCAGGTTTTCGGTGACGGTAGCTTTGTCATTGCCCAGGCACGATACGATGCCCAGACCAGTGATAACGACGCGGCGCATGCGAATAACCCTTAGAAATTGTCAGTGGAGGTGAACACGCCGACCCGCAGGGCTTCGGCAGTGTAGATCTCGCGGCCGTCAACGCTGACCGAGCCATCGGCGATGGCCATGTTCAGCTTGCCCTTCAGGACGCGCTTGATGTGAATGTTGTAGGTGACTTTCTTGGCGGTGGGCAATACCTGACCAAAGAATTTCACTTCACCCGAGCCCAGGGCGCGGCCACGGCCTGGAAGGCCCTGCCAGCCCAGGAAGAAACCAACCAGCTGCCACATGGCGTCAAGGCCCAGGCAGCCGGGCATTACCGGGTCGCCTTCGAAATGGCAGGCGAAGAACCACAGGTCCGGGGTGATATCCAGCTCGGCGACCAATTCACCTTTGCCGTACTTGCCGCCTTCTTCGCTGATATGGGTGATGCGATCGACCATCAGCATGTTCGGCGCGGGCAGTTGCGCATTACCTGGGCCGAACAGCTCACCGCGACTGCAGCGCAGCAGGTCTTCCCGAGTAAAGGCGTGTTGTTTGGTCATGCGAGCTCCTCAATAACCCCCTGTGGCAGGGGATGAATCTTCCCGGCCAACCCGGCATCAGTCCGGGCGGCAGCCTACAGGTAGACTATTGCGTTGTAGTGAAAGTCACAGCGCACCTGGCGAAAGAAGTACAGGTGTGCACTGAAACGTCTATTTTCAGGGCCGATGACGGTCCTGTCCAGTCCTTAAGACTGCCGCACTTTAGCATTTATCGCCAGTCGCGACTGTCCGGCCGGGCAGCCAGCGTTGTAACACCTGCTGCAGGTCAGTGCGGCGCAACGGTTTGCTCAGGTAATCGTCCATGCCGGCGGCCATGCAGCGTTCCCGATCACCCTGCAGGGCGTTGGCGGTCAAGGCGATGATCGGTAGCTTGCCGCCGTTGGGCAGCAGGCGTATGCGTCGTGTGGCTTCATAACCATCGACCTGTGGCAGGCGGCAGTCCATCAGTATGGCCGCAAAGTGCTGCTGGCTGACCTTTTCAACGGCCTGGATGCCGTCATGGGCCACGCTGACTTCCAGCCCCAGGCTGCGCAACATGGCTTCGATAACGCTCTGATTGACCGGGTTGTCCTCCACCAAAAGGATCCGTTCGCCTTCGGCGAGCGGTGTGTGAGCCGCCAGCGCGCCGGGCAATGTCGCAGACGCAGGGCTGGCCAGGGCGAGCGGCATTTCCAGGGTGAAGGTCGAACCCAGCCCTTCGTGGCTTTCGCCACGCAGCTTGCCGCCCATGCGTTCAGCAAGGGTACGAGCGATGGACAGCCCCAGGCCAGTACCGCCATAGCGCCGTGAAATCGAGCTGTCGGCCTGCTGGAAGGCGACGAACATCATTTCCAGGCGTTCGCTGTCGATGCCGATACCTGTGTCGCGCACGCTGCACGTGAACCACAAGGTCTGACGATCGAGCGCCTGCCACCGAGCCTCGACCTGCACCTGGCCGCGTTCAGTGAACTTCAGGGCATTGCCGACCAGGTTGAGGAGGATTTGGCGGATGCGTGTCGGGTCGCCCACCACCTGCAGCCGCTCGCTCTGGGTCGGTAATTGCAGCTGCAGATCCAGGCCTCGTTGCTGTGCGCTGTGCTGGAAGGACTGCACGCTGCTGGCGATCAGCTCGCCGAGATTGAAGTCGATATGCTCCAGTTGCAGTGTGGTGCGTTCGATCCGCGAGAAATCGAGAATGTCGTTGATCACCTTGAGCAAGTGCCCGGTGGATTCGCTGGCCACAGCCGTGTATTCGGCTTGCTCGCTGGTCAACTGGGTGGTTTCGAGCAGTTGCAGCATGCCCAGCACGCCGTTCATGGGAGTACGCAACTCGTGGCTCATCATCGCCAGGAATTCCGATTTGGCGCCGTTGGCCTGCTCGGCTTCCTCGCGGGCCTGAATCAACTGGGCAATGGCCTGTTTCTGTTCGGCGCTGGCCTGTTCCAGTGCGCTGGCCAGGTTGTTGATGTGGCGTGCCAGGTGGCCCAGCTCGCTGTCGTCGACCACCGGCAGCGGGGTGTTGTAGTCACCTTGCTGGATGGCCTTGACGGCATGGCCCATGTCGCTGATCGGCTTTGCGAGGCTCATGGCCAGGCGGCGTGCGAGCAGGAAGGTGAACAACAGGGCGAACAGCGCCAGGATGCCAGCCTTGATAACGATCTCCTGTTGGCGCTGGCTGAAGGCGTCGTCCGACATGCCGACGATCACCCGCCCCAGATAATCGTCCCCGATTGCCGGCGACGGCGCTTTGCCCTGCTGCAGGAAGTCGTTGTCCAGGCGGATTTGCTGAAGCCGGATCGGCGCCTGGAACACCTCTACGCGTTGTGCCCGGTTAGCGCTCTCGTCTGACTGCTCGACGTACACCAGGATGTGGTTGCGGCTGTCCTGCACTTCCAGAAAGCGCACGTGGGGGATGCTCAGGGTGGCGCGCATCAGGCCTTCGAGCACTTCGTTGTTGCCCGAGATCACACCGTACTCGGACGCTGGAGCCAACTGATTGGCGATCAACTGACCGGTATGGTTGAGCTCCTGGCGCAAGTCCTGGATGCGCACGAAGGTGAAGAAGCTGATCAGCAGCAATGTCAGCAGCAGCGCAGGGCCTAGGCTTATGATCTGCGTACGGGTGTGGATATCCCAGCTCAGGCGTCTAGTCATGGGGTGGGTTCTCCTTCAGCCAAAACCTTGGCAGTGGCGTTCGGATCAATCGGTTCAAGGCCCAGGGCGCGAGCCACCTGCTGGTTGCCGCTGACCCCGAAACGTGCGGGGTACAGGCTGCGCGGCCATTGCGCTGGCGGGCGGTCGAGCAGTTGGTCGAGCACCGCCAGCCAGTCCTCTTGGTCGCTGTAGGTACTGGCCAGAGCACCGGCGCGGACGAAACCGGCGTTCGGGCCGATCAACGCCATCTGCCGGCCGTAGCTGCTTAGCAGCAGGTTCTTGGCGGTCTTGGAGTTGTAAAGGTCGGGGTCTTCCAGGCCCAGTAGCACGTCGCTATTGCCCAACAGATCCAGCAGCGGCCGGCTGTCGCGCTGGTCCGGCCATTGCTGGGCGACAATTTCCAGCCCCAGTGGCCGGGCCGCCTGGCGTAGTTCGTCAAGCAGAAAATGGCTGTGTTCTGCGTACAGCACGCCGATGCGTTGGGCCTGCGGCAACAGGTAGCGGGCCAGGCGCAACTGGCGAGCCAGGGGCGGGTCACTCCACAGCAGCGTCAGGTACGCCGGTCGCGACTTTCCCAGGCGCTGCTCGGCCTGCACGCGGCTGATGCGCATGGCCAGGGCCGCCGGCCCTTTGCTTTCGGCCAGGCGCCACTCCAGTGCGGCGCTGTCAAGCAGCACCAGGCGCAGGTCGGCCTTGAGCTTGCCTGGGCGCGGCAGTTCGGCAACGGTCTGAAACCGTACCTGGTCTTGGTTGCGGCGGCTTTCGAGGGCCGCGACAAAGCTACGGATGCCGGGCTGTTCCTCGCCACCGACCAACAGGATTTCGCTGGCGGACAGCGAACCCAATGGCCATAGGCAGAACACCAGCAGGCGCAGCAGGCGGGCCATCAGAACTCCAGCTCCGCGCTGACGCTCAGGCGGTGACGGCTGTCATAGCGGTTCTGGAGGGTGGTGGTCGGCTCGTCGTCCAGGCGCTGCTGCCACAACGCAGCCAGCTCAAGGGTGCTGCCCTCGATACGAAAGCGTTTGGCCAGGCGCAGGTCGAGGCGCTCGTAGCGGTACTGGTTGAGCGCATCGTCGCCGTAGTAGAACAGTGCACTGGACCAGCCATCACCCCATTCGCGCATCCAGCCGGCCGAGCCACTGTTGCGGGCGGTGTTGGCGCTGTCGGCGGGGTTGCTGGCCCAAGCATCGACATAGGCATAAGTGAAACGCAGGCGGTCGCGCCGGGTGGGGCGCCAGTCCAGCTGTGCCTCGCTGCCGCTGAATCGGGCCTTGTTGGCGTTACTGGCGATGTACTGGTTGTTCCTGAGTGGCTCGCTGATCATTCCGGTGATCTCGTCATAGAACAGCTTCACATCCATGTTCAGGTCGATATCAGTGAACTGGCCGTTGTAGCCCAACTCGCGAGAACGCATGCGTTCCTGGTCGAGGTCGCCCGGGCCGCGGGTCTTGACGAAATACTCGCCGTTCTGCTGGCCGAACGCAGTTGGGGTAAGGTTCTTGACCGTGTAGCTCCAGTTGACGTTGTTTTCGAACATGTCCGGGGAGCGCACTGCCTCGGAATACACCGCACGCAAGCCGTGGCGCGGGGTGATCAGGTAGTTGACTGCCATGCGCGGGGACAGCGAGCTGCCGGACAGTTGCGAGTCTTCGAACATCGCGCCGCCCTGCAGGATCCAGTGATCGTCCGCACGCCACTCCAACTGGCCGAAGAGGCGCCAGGTCTGATCGTCGAGGCCGCCGTCGAAATACGTCTGCGAGTCGGCGCGGTCATAACGATAGTTCATGCCGCTGAGCAGGCGCAGGTTGTCGGTCAGGCTCAGGGTATCCTGGATTTCCAGGTCGTAGCGGGTCTCACGGGTGCTCTGGTCGACATCGCCGCACACCACGTTGCTGCCGCCCTGGTTGTTCCACTGGTCCTTGATGGCATCGACCAGTGCCTGCTCTTCGGGGTTGCTGCTGTTGGGCGGATTGTTGGCCCCTCGAGCGACCTGCTCGGCAAAATTCGGGTTGAGCTGCCACAGCCGGGTCAGTTCCGGGCTGAACGACAACGCTGCGTCGCAGGCGCGCCAGACCTGCTGGCGGTCGAAGTGCTGGGCCGAGCCCTGCACATACAGGCTGTGGTCAGGGTTGAAGTCGATGTTCCAGCGCACGGAGCCTGCGTAGTCCTTGGCGTTGACGTCGGCGTTGTTGCCGCTTTCGGTAACGAAGGGGAATACGGGCTGGTAGGTGTAGGGCCGCTGGTTGCTGCCCTCTTTGGCTGCCAGTTGCCATTCCAGGGTCTGGTTTGTCGCGAGGTTATGGCTGACGCTGAGGTTGAAGCGGTTCAGGCGGCGGCTGTCGCGGTAATCCTGGCCGAACTGGTTTTCATCGAAGCCGTCATCTTTCTGGCCCGACACCGACAAGCGCAGATCACCGCCGTCCCAACCGAAACCGTGGCTGAGGTAGTAGTCATCGATGCCGTCCTGGCCGCGGGTCAGCTTCATGCGCGTGCCATGGCTGTCGGCCGGATTGCGGGTGAGAATGTTGACCACCGCCATCAGTGCATTGGCGCCGTAGCTGACGGTGTTGGGGCCGCGGAACACCTCGATGCGTTCGATGTCCTCCAGCGCCACCGGGATGTCGCTCCAGTCCACCGTGGCCAGGCCCGCACGGTACACCGAGCGGCCGTCGATCAGCACCTGCATGCGCCGGGCTTCGTTGACGTTGGTGCCGTGGTAATTGACGGTTGGCTGGTTGCCGGCGCCGTAGCCGATCATCATCCCCGGCACCAGGCGCAGCAGTTCGGGGATGTCGCGGGCGCCGCTGGCACGGATCAGTTCGCTGTCGAGCACGGTCATGCTGCCCGGCACGGCGGCCGGGGATTGTTTCAGCCGCGTGGCGGTCAGAACCTGTGGCAGGTCGGCGTTGTCGATGAACAGGTCGTCGGCCACGGCCGGGCTGCCCAGCAGGGCAGTCAGCAGCAACAGGCGAGGGTAGGGAGGCGTGCCATGGAACACGATACGGCCTTGTATCAGAGTTGAAACAGGCATGTTAACTGACCATGGGGGTTTTGCCAGCCACAGGCGGCAAGCTGCAAGCTACAAGAAAACCTTGTGGCCAATGAGGCCGCTGTCTCTTGCAGCTTGCAGCTTGCCGTATAATGGCCCAGTCGCCACTTAACTTATGGCTTTAACGGATTGAATATGACTGAACAGCAACCTGTTGCAGTTCTGGGGGGCGGAAGCTTCGGCACCGCCGTGGCGAACCTGCTGGCGCAGAACGGCGTGCCGGTACGCCAATGGATGCGTGACCCTGAGCAGGCCGAGGCCATGCGCGTCAATCGCGAGAACCCGCGCTACCTCAAAGGCATCCGTCTGCATGACGGCGTCGAGCCGGTCAACGACCTGCTGGCCACGTTGCACTACAGCGACCTGATCTTCGTCGCGCTGCCCTCCAGCGCCTTGCGCAGCGTTTTGGCCCCGCATGCCGGGCTGCTGCGCGGCAAATGCCTGGTCAGCCTGACCAAAGGCATCGAAGCGCAGAGCTTCAAGCTGATGAGTCAGATCCTTGAAGAGATCGCGCCCGATGCGCGAATCGGTGTGTTGTCCGGGCCAAACCTGGCCCGCGAGATCGCTGAGCATGCGCTGACCGCTACCGTGGTCGCCAGCGAAGATGAAGACCTCTGCCAGCGCGTGCAGGCGGTGCTGCACGGGCATACCTTCCGGGTTTACGCCAGCAGCGACCGCTTCGGTGTCGAGCTGGGTGGGGCTCTGAAGAACGTCTATGCGATCATTGCTGGCATGGCCGTGGCCCTGGGCATGGGCGAAAACACCAAGAGCATGCTGATCACCCGTGCGCTGGCCGAAATGACCCGTTTCGCCGTGAGCCAGGGTGCCAATCCCATGACCTTCCTCGGCCTTGCCGGGGTCGGCGACCTGATCGTCACCTGTTCTTCGCCCAAGAGCCGCAACTACCAGGTCGGGCACGCCCTGGGCCAAGGCCTGACGCTGGAGCAGGCGGTCAATCGCCTGGGCGAGGTGGCAGAAGGGGTCAATACCCTCAAGGTGCTCAAGGCCAAGGCTGAAGAGGTCCAGGTCTACATGCCGCTGGTGGCCGGGCTGCACGCCATCCTCTTCGAAGGCCGCACGCTGAACCAGGTGATCGAGCGCCTGATGCGCGCCGAGCCCAAGACCGACGTCGACTTCATTTCCATCAGCGGTTTCAACTGAGCCTTTAGCGGCTTTGAACAGAACAAGGAGCGACACATGAACGATACCCCTGAGCGCGCCCAGCGCGAGTCGATCATCCTGCGCGTGCTGTGGATGGTGGTATTTCTGGTGGTGTGGCAACTGGCCGAGCTGCTACTCGGCGGCCTGGTGCTGGTGCAGCTCGTCTACCGTCTGATCTATGGCGCGCCGAGCGCCAGCCTGATGAACTTTGGCGACAGCCTGAGCCAGTACCTGGCGCAGATCGGTCGCTTTGGCACTTTCCACACCGACAGCAAGCCGTGGCCTTTCGCAGACTGGCCCACACCGCGTGCGCCGGAAGGCGAAGCTCCGCATGCCGTTGCCCCTGCACCCCACCCGGTGCGCGACGAGGAGCCCAAACTGTGAAGCTGTGGGTATTGCGCCACGGTGAGGCAGAGCCCAGGGCCCACACCGACGCCGAGCGGCGCCTGACTGCCCATGGTCGCGAGCAGGTGCTGCACAGTGCTGCGTATCTGCTCGGCCAGCCGCTGCAGGCCATCATTGCCAGCCCCTACGTGCGTGCCCAACAAACGGCGGCCCTTGTGCATGACACCCTGGGTTTCGCCGAGCCGGTGCGCACCGTGCCCTGGCTGACGCCCGACAGCAACGTGCAGGAGGTGATCGCTGAACTCGAACGCCTGGGGCTTGAGCACGTATTGCTGGTCAGCCACCAGCCGTTGGTGGGTGCGCTGGTCGGTATGCTGGAGCATGGTCACGCGCAACAGCCTGCGCCGTTGAGCACCGCCAGCCTGGCGCAGCTTGAAGGCGACTGGCCGCTGGCGGGGCTGATGACCCTGCAGGCCCTGCAGCACGCCCCTTGAGTGGTCGGCAACGGGCGTTTGCGCCTGTTGCCGTGCCCTCAGCCGATTGCTCGCAGCCCAGCTTCGTCAGCCCCGGTGACCTGATCGCCCTCGCCGATGACCTTTACGGATGTTGCCGAGCGCCAGCGGGATGCCGACAATGGGCCATCATCCCCGTACCGGACCAGGTGCCATGTCGCAGCAGATCTTCTTCGCCCATGCCAACGGATTCCCGTCGGCCACCTACGGCAAGCTGTTCGCGGCCCTGGCGCCGGATTACCAGGTGCAGCATCTGCCCCAGCATGCCCATGACCCCCGCTTTCCGGTGAACGAGAACTGGCAGAGCCTGGTGGACGAACTTTTGCACCACCTGGCCCGGCAGGATCAGCCGGTGTGGGGTGTCGGCCACTCGCTGGGTGGCGTGCTGCATCTGCATGCAGCACTGAGGTGCCCGGCTTACTACCGGGGTGTGGTCATGCTTGATTCACCGGTGCTGACCCGCGCCGATCAGTGGTTGCTGCGCACCGCCAAGCGCTTTGGCTTCATCGACCGCATTACCCCTGCAGGCCGCACGCTGGGCCGGCGCGAGGCGTTCAGCGACCGCGCCAGCGCACGGGATTATTTCGCGAGCAAAAAGCTGTTCCGGCATTTTGACCCCGACTGCCTGGAAGCCTACCTTGAACATGGCCTGGAAGACATGGAGCAGGGGGTACGCCTGCGCTTCGATCCGGCTACCGAAATCAGCATCTACCGCAGTATCCCTCACGCAAGCCCTGCCCCTGCGCGGCAGCTTCAGGTGCCCCTGGCAATGGTGCGGGGTGAGCGCAGCAATGTGATTCGTCGCCACCACACGCTGGCGGTGCGCGGCATGCCCAAGGGCGAGTACCACTGCGTACCCGGTGGGCACATGTTCCCGCTGGAGCGGCCGGCGGACACTGCCAGCCTGATCAAAGGCTTGTTCGACCGCTGGGGCCAGGCATGAGTGCCCACGTGGAGGAAGTCCGTCTCAGCCTGGGTCATATCGAGCTGGCTGCTCACCTGTTCGGCCCCGAAGATGGCCTGCCGGTGATCGCCCTGCATGGCTGGCTGGACAATGCCAACAGTTTTGCCCGCCTCGCACCGCGATTGAAAGGCCTGCGTATCCTCGCCCTGGACCTTGCCGGGCATGGCTACTCGCAACACCGCCCGCCAGGCGCCGGCTATGCGCTGGCCGACTACGCCCATGATGTACTGCGGGTTGCCGAACAACTGGGTTGGCAACGGTTTGCCCTGTTGGGGCATTCGCTGGGGGCAATCATTTCTGTGCAACTGGCCGCCGCCCTGCCCGAGCGGGTCAGCCATCTGGTGTTGATCGACGGCGTCATCCCCCCGACCGGCGCCGAGGCGGATGCCGGCGAACGCCTGGGGTTGGCGCTGCAGGCCCGGTTGCGCCTGGATGGCAAACGCAAGTCGGTCTACAAGACCCTGGAGGAGGGCGTGCAGGCGCGCATGAAGGGCATGGTCGCGGTCAGCCGGGACGCTGCCGAGTTGCTCGCCCAGCGCGGCCTGATGCCGGTGCCTGGCGGTTACAGCTGGCGCAGTGACAGCCGCCTGACGTTGCCATCGCCGGTGCGCTTGAGCCATGCCCAGGCCATGGCCTATGTGCGCGGGGTGAACTGCCCGGCCTGCCTGGTGGTGGCGGCCGATGGCATGCTGGCGCGCCACGGCGAGTTGCTGCAGCAGCTACCCTTTGAACAGAAGGTGCTGCCCGGTGGCCATCATCTGCACCTGAACGATGAACACGGCGCGACCCTTGTCGCAGACTGTATCAATCGCTTCTTTGGCTTTGCTTGACTTGAGCCGGACAAGTGTCGAGGCTTGGCGGGTTGAACAGGGAGACAACCATGCAACTGCCAGACATTCTGGAGCTTCATTACGGCGCTTGCCGTCGCGCGGGTCGCCGATGAGCGTGCCCGTCATGATCCGTACTGCCGGCGCCTGCCTGGCGCTCGTCAGCCCGCTGCTGTGGGCCGGCGCCCTGCCGGTGCCCGTGGATGCCAAGGTGGTCGAGCAACGCCCGGCAGTCGAGCAGGAACGGGTTTACCCTATGGGCCCGCTGCGCAAGATCAGCGGTCGTCTGCGCGTGGACGACAAGGTCGAGAGCCGCGGCCAGGTCAGCTCCATCACCTATGAGCTGCCGGTCGAGCGCACGGCGCGCGAGGCTTTTACCAGCGCCCGCGAAGCATTGCAGCGCGATGGCGGCTACCCGTTGTTCTGGTGCCAGGGCCGCGATTGCGGCGAAGCCAGCCTGTGGGGCAACGATGTGTTCGGCAGTGCGCGGCTCAATGGCGGTGACGAGCAGCAGGCATTCATCCTGCTGCGCCGTTCCGCCGATGAGGCAGACACCCTGGTGGCGCTTTACAGCGTTACCCGCGGCAATCGCCGCGCCTACCTGCACGTGGAAGAGTTCGTCGCCAGCAGCCCGCTGGGTGAGCTGCTGCCCACGCCCGCCACGGTGCTGCGCGAAATGCGCGACACTGGCAAGCTTGACTACCCTGACCTGAGTGCGCCGCAACCTGCCTGGGTAGCGTTGCTGGGTCGCAGCCTGAACCTGGACAGCACGTTGCGTGCAACCCTCAGTGGTCCCCAGGCTGAGGCCTGGCGCGAGCAACTGGTCAAGGCCGGCGTACGCAGCAACCGGCTCGAAGTCGGCAATACCCCCACCGATGGCCTGCACCTGGAACTGATCCGTTGAATGAGCGCCACCATGGCCAACAATGATCGCCTGCTGATCCAGATTATCCTGCTGACCTTGCTCGGCGCTGCGTTGTGGGTGATGGCACCGTTCATCTCCGCGTTGTTGTGGGGGGCTATCCTGGCGTTTGCCAGCTGGCCGCTGATGCGCCTGCTGACACGCGCACTGGGTGGGCGTGAAACACTGGCTGCAGGCCTGCTGACCTCGGCCTGGATCCTGATCGTGGCCTTGCCGCTGGTGTGGCTGGGCTTCAACCTCGCCGACCATGTTCGGGACGCCACCGCCTTCGTGCGCGACGTGCAGGTGGATGGCTTGCCTGATGCCCCGGCGTGGCTGGGTGGCATTCCCCTAGTGGGTGAGCGCCTGGTCAGCGGGTGGCAGTCGCTCGACCAGCAGGGCGCCGCGCTGATCGCGTCGGTCAAGCCTCATCTGGGTCAGGTCGGCAACTGGTTGCTGGCACGCAGTGCGCAAATCGGCAGTGGTGTGCTGGAGCTGACGCTGAGCCTGGTCTTCGTGTTCTTCTTCTACCGCGATGGTCCGCGCCTGGCGGCGTTCGTCCTGCGTTTGCTGAACCGCCTTGTAGGTGAGCGCGCCGAGTATTACCTGGAGCTGGTTGCGGGCACCGTGCAACGGGTGGTCAACGGGGTGATCGGTACGGCGGCGGCACAGGCACTGCTGGCCTTGATCGGCTTCCTGATCGCCGGTGTGCCGGGGGCCATCGTGCTGGGCCTGGTCACCTTCATGCTCAGCCTGATCCCCATGGGGCCGCCACTTGCGTGGATACCCGCGACTGCCTGGCTGGTATGGCAGGGTGAGTACGGCATGGCGGTGTTCCTGGGTATCTGGGGCACCTTCGTCATCAGTGGCGTGGACAACGTGCTCAAGCCTTACCTGATCAGCAGGGGCGGCAACCTGCCGCTGGTGATCGTGCTGCTCGGAGTGTTTGGCGGTTTGATTGCCTTTGGCTTCATTGGCCTGTTCATCGGGCCAACCCTGCTGGCGGTGGGGTATAGCCTGCTGCTGGACTGGAGCCGCAACGCCGGGCAGCCAACGCCACAACGTTAGCCTTGCGTCGGCCCGGGCGGGCTCGCCCTGCGCATGGGCCGATGCAGGCAACACCACAATCCTGATCTTTACGCATTCTTTATCTCCAGCCGCACGCCTCGATCTCGTACCTTTACGCCCCTCCCTCGGACAATTCCCCCAAAGCGGCCCAAGCCGTAACAAGGGGAGATCCACACATGAACATGCTCGACGGGCTGTCACTGCTACTGGCAGTGGCGTTGGCGGTTTACCTGCTGATGGCGCTGCTGCGCGCCGATCGCAGCTAGGGAGCGGCCATGCACAGTTATGACTTCGCGTTGCTGCTGGCGTTTTTCGCCATCGTGCTGCTGCCGGCACCCTGGCTCGGGCGGTTCTACTTCAACGTCATGGAAGGCCAGCGGACTTGGCTGACGCCGCTGCTTGGGCCGGTGGAGCGGGGCTGCTATCGGCTGGCCGGCGTGCGCGCCGATCAGGAACAGAACTGGAAGCAGTACGCCCTGGCGCTGCTGGCGTTCAACCTGGCCGGTTTCGTGCTGCTCTTCAGCGTACTTTTACTGCAGGGTTACCTGCCGCTCAACCCGCAACACTTGCCCGGCCAGGAATGGTCGCTGGCTTTCAACACCGCGGTGAGCTTTGTCACCAACACCAACTGGCAGGCTTACAGCGGTGAAGCCTCGGTCAGTTACCTGAGCCAGATGCTCGGCCTGACCGTACAGAACTTCGTAAGCGCCGCTACCGGGCTGGCCGTGCTGGTCGCCTTGTGTCGCGGCATCGCCCGGCGCTCGACCACCAGTATTGGCAACTTCTGGGTCGACATGACCCGTGCCACCCTTTACGGCCTGTTGCCGTTGTGCCTGGTGCTCGCGCTGCTGCTGGTCTGGCAGGGTGTGCCGCAGACCTTCGCTGACTACGCCCACGCTGTGACCCTGCAAGGTGCTGACCAGACGATTCCGCTCGGCCCTGCCGCCAGCCAGATCGCGATCAAGCAATTGGGGACCAACGGCGGCGGCTTCTTCGGAGTCAACTCGTCACACCCGTTCGAGAACCCCACTGCCTGGAGCAACCTGTTCGAGGTGGCTTCGATCATCCTGATCCCGGCCGCCCTGGTCTTCACCTTCGGCCATTACGTCAAGGACCTGCGCCAAAGCCGCGCGATTCTGGCCTGCATGCTCGGCCTTTTCCTGATTGGCGGCGCGACCGCACTGTGGTCGGAGCACCAGCCCAACCCGGCGCTGGAAAGCGCGCAGGTTCAGCAAAGCGCACCCCTGGAGGGCAAGGAAAGCCGCTTCGGCACGACCGGCTCGGTGCTGTGGACGGTAACCACCACCGCAGCGTCCAATGGCTCGGTCAACGCCATGCACGACAGCCTCAACCCGCTCACCGGCATGGTCGCTATGGTCAACATGATGGTCGGCGAGGTGATTTTCGGCGGCGTTGGCGCGGGGCTCTACGGCATGTTGCTGTTCGTGCTGATCGCGGTATTCCTGGCAGGCTTGATGATCGGCCGCACGCCGGAATACCTCGGTAAGAAACTACAGGCCCGGGAAGTGCAACTGCTGGTGGCAACCCTGCTGGTGATGCCGGTCGGTGTGCTGGTGCTTGGCGCCATCGCCGCCAGCCTGCCGGGCCCTGCCAGCGCGGTCAGCAACCCAGGTGCACATGGCTTCAGCCAATTGCTCTACGCCTACACCTCGGGTGCCGCCAACAACGGCTCGGCGTTCGCCGGGTTCGGTGCCAACACCGTATTCCACAACGTGATGATCGGCCTGGCCATGCTCATCGGCCGCTTTGGCTACATCCTGCCGATCCTGGCCTTGGCTGGCAGCCTGGCCGCTAAGAAAAGCGCGCCGCAAGGGCTGAACAGCTTCCCAACCCATGGCCCTCTGTTCACCGGCCTGCTGCTGGTGACCATCCTGCTGGTGGGCGGCCTGACCTTCCTGCCGGCCCTGGCCCTTGGGCCAATCGCTGAACACCTGAGCCTGGGTTTCTGAGGAACCGACCATGAACATGCCCATTCCTGAAGTGAACGCCCGGCACAGCGCCAAGGACCAGACCCGCTTCGCCGCGCTGTGGCGCCCGGCGCTGGTGCAAGCATTCGTCAAGCTTGACCCGCGGCAGCTCAAGCGCTCGCCGGTCATGCTGGTGGTCGCGCTGACCGCCGTCCTGACCACCGTGCTGTGCTTTGCACCCGGCAGTGACGTGAGCACCGGCGTTGCCGTGCAGATCGCGTTGTGGCTGTGGTTTACCGTGCTGTTCGCCAACTTTGCCGAAGCGCTGGCAGAGGGCCGCGGCAAGGCCCGCGCCGATAGCCTCAAGGCCGGCAGTCAGGGGCTGACCGCAGAGCGCCGTATGCGCGACGGCACGTTCGAGACCGTTGCCGCTGCGCAGCTGCGCAAGGACGACGTAGTCCGTGTCGTTGCCGGCGAGATGATCCCGGGTGACGGCGAGGTGCTCGAGGGCATCGCGGCGGTCAACGAAGCGGCCATCACCGGTGAGTCTGCGCCGGTGATTCGTGAATCCGGGGGTGACCGCTCGGCCGTCACTGGCAATACCCGGTTGGTTTCCGACTGGCTGCTTATTCGCATCACCAGCAACCCGGGCGAGTCTACCCTGGACCGCATGATCGCCTTGGTCGAAGGCGCCAAGCGACAGAAGACGCCCAACGAAATCGCGCTGGATATTCTGCTGATCGGCCTGACGTTGATCTTCCTGATCGTAGTGGTCACGCTGCAGCCATTCGCCCACTTCGCCGGCGGCAGTCTGCCACTGATTTTCCTTGCTGCACTGCTGGTGACGCTGATCCCGACCACCATTGGTGGCCTGCTCTCGGCCATCGGCATCGCCGGCATGGATCGCCTTGTGCGCCTGAACGTGATCGCCCGCTCGGGCCGTGCCGTGGAGGCGGCCGGTGACGTGCACACGCTGATGCTCGACAAGACCGGCACCATCACCTTTGGCAATCGCCGTTGCAGCGCCCTGCATGCAGCCACCGGGGTGACCGCCAAGGAGCTGGGCGAGGGCGCCTTGCTCGCGTCGCTGGCCGATGACACGGCCGAAGGCAAGTCGATCGTCGAGTACCTGCGCCAGTTGCATGACTTCGTCGAGCCGGGCGTGGGGCAGTTCGACGCCATTGCCTTCAGTGCCGAGACACGCCTGTCGGGCATCGATTTCCAGCAGCATCGCTACCGCAAGGGCGCCGTTGATGCCGTCCTCGCCTTCGTCGGCATGCAGCGCCTGGAAATGCCGCTGGCGCTGGCCCGCGAAGTTGAACGCATCGCTCAGAGTGGTGGTACGCCGCTGCTGGTGTGCGTGGACAAGCGGCTGCTCGGCGTGATCCATCTCAAGGACGTGGTCAAGCCTGGCATCCGCGAACGCTTCGCCGAGCTGCGCAAGCTGGGTATTCGCACGGTGATGGTCACCGGCGACAACCCGCTGACGGCCGCGGCCATCGCCGCCGAGGCAGGTGTTGATGACGTGCTGGCCGAAGCCACACCGGAGAAGAAGCTGGCGCGCATCCGCCAGGAGCAGAACGACGGCCGCCTGGTGGCCATGTGCGGCGACGGTGCCAACGATGCCCCTGCTCTGGCCCAGGCTGACGTAGGCATGGCCATGAACGACGGCACCCAGGCCGCGCGCGAAGCCGCCAACATGGTTGATCTGGACAGCGACCCGACCAAGCTGCTGGACGTGGTCCAGGTCGGCAAGGAGCTGCTGGTGACACGTGGCGCGCTGACCACGTTTTCCATCGCCAACGACGTGGCCAAGTACTTTGCCATTTTGCCGGCGTTGTTCGCTGCCATCTACCCGCAACTGGGCGTGCTCAACCTGATGCAGCTGGCCAGCCCGCAGAGTGCGATCCTCTCGGCCATCGTGTTCAACGCACTGATCATCATCGTACTGATCCCCTTGGCGCTGCGCGGCGTGCGCGTACAGGCGGCCAGTGCTGCCCATCTGCTACGGCGCAACCTGCTGATCTACGGCCTGGGCGGCATCATCGTGCCATTTGCCGGGATCAAGCTGATCGACCTGCTGCTCAACGCTTTGCACCTGGTCTGAGGAGGCCACCATGAACACATATGTACGCCCGGCGCTGAGCCTGATTCTGTTGTTGGCGGTGGTCACCGGCGCGCTGTATCCGCTGGCGGTGACCGGTGTTGCCCAAGTGGTTTTTCCGGAACAGGCCAATGGCAGCCTGGTACGCGATGAGCAAGGCCAGGTGCGCGGCTCGGCACTGATCGCCCAGGATTTTCAGGGGGATGGCTGGTTTCATTCGCGGCCTTCGGCGGGGGCTTATGCCACCGTGGCCAGCAGTGCCAGCAACCTGTCGCCAAGCAACCCGGCGCTGGCTGAACGGGTCGCGGGCGATGCTGCGAAGCTGTACCAGGCCGGGCAGGGGCCGGTGCCACAAGCATTGCTGACCACCTCCGGCAGTGGCCTGGACCCGCATTTGCCACCGCAGGCGGTGGCCTACCAGATTCCGCGGGTGGCGGCGGCGCGCCAGATACCGGTAGAGCGCTTGCAAGCCCTGCTGGAAGGGGCCACCCTCCATCCATTGATCGGGCCGCCTGTGGTCAACGTTCTGGCTCTTAACCAGGCCTTGAGCAAATTTGGGCTATGAACGTGGGGCCGCGTTGCGGCCCAATCGCCGGCAAGCCGTCTCCCACAGCAAGGGCACAGCTTTCGAAAGCTGTGAACCACTTGTGGGGGGCGGCTTGTCGGCGAAGCAGGCACAGACAATGCCGATCGTGGCACTACTGAAGGATGAAGCATGAGTGACGCAGCCCGCGCAGACGCGCTGTTGGCCAACCTGCCGCGCGAAGGACGTGGCAGGCTCAAGGTATTTCTCGGTGCAGCCCCCGGCGTAGGCAAGACCTACGCCATGTTACAAGCCGCCCACGCCCAACAGCGCCAGGGCGTGCAGGTACTGGCAGGCGTAGTCGAAACCCACGGCCGCGCCGAAACCGAATCACTCCTCTCTGGCCTGGTCCAGCAACCTTTGCTACGCAGCGAATACCGGGGTGTCACCCTGGAGGAAATGGACCTTGACGGCCTGCTGAAAGCCGCCCCCGGCTTGGCCCTTGTCGATGAACTCGCCCACAGCAACGCCCCGGGCAGCCGCCACGCCAAACGCTGGCAAGACGTTCAGGAACTGTTGGCCGCCGGAATCGACGTGTACACCACGGTCAACGTCCAGCACCTGGAAAGCCTCAACGACAAGGTGCGCGACATCACTGGCGTGCACGTGCGTGAAACGCTGCCGGACTGGGTGCTGCAGGAGTCTTTCGAGCTGGTGCTGATCGACCTGCCGCCACGCGAGCTGCTCGAACGTCTGCGTGAGGGCAAAGTCTACGTGCCCGAGCAGGCTCGGGCTGCGATCGATGCCTATTTTTCCCAGACCAACCTCACCGCGTTGCGTGAGCTGGCCATGCAGGCCGCCGCCGCGCAGGTCGATGCCGACCTGGCCCACGGTTATCGTCAGCGTGGCCAAGAGGCGCC
The DNA here is from genome assembly GCF_016406145.1 of Pseudomonas putida. Lineage (NCBI taxonomy): Bacteria > Pseudomonadati > Pseudomonadota > Gammaproteobacteria > Pseudomonadales > Pseudomonadaceae > Pseudomonas > Pseudomonas putida. The sequence continues at coordinate 3,840,248 of NZ_CP066306.1, read as the reverse complement.
GGCCCTGCGCGGGCGTCTGCTGGTGGGTGTCGATGGTGACGATCAGGCCGAACGCCTGGTGCGCCATGCCAGCCGGGTTGCGCAGCGTCGGCATTTGCCCTGGAGCCTGGTGCATGTGGACAACGGGCGGCTGCGCGACGAAACCGCACGGCAGCGTTTGCAGGCGGCCCAACAACTGGCTGAGCGCCTGGGCGGGGAAGTGGTCCTGCTGCGCGCAGGCGAGGTGGCACGCACGCTGATCCAGCATGCCGGCGAGCGCCGAGCCAGCCTGGTGCTGGTGGGTCAGTCCCGGGACCGCCTGCGTCGTCGACTGTTCGGCGCAGGCGTGGCTGCCCGGTTGCTGCGCGAAAGCCACGGGCTTGAGATCAACGTGCTCGACCGCGATGCCCAACCGGCCCCCGCAAGTTCGGCCGTGCGACGGGTGTGGATATGGCGCCACTATCTGTTGGCACTGGCCGCGACCGCGCTGGCGACGGGGTTGTCCTGGGCGGTGTCGAGCGTGTTGGCGCTGCCCAATATTTCGCTGGTTTTCCTTGCCGCCGTACTTCTGGTCGCGGTGCGCAGCAGCCTGGGCCCGGCCTTGGCCTGTGCTGCCTTGTCATTCCTGACCTACGACTTCTTGTTCATCCCGCCGAATTTCTCCTTCAGCATTCAGCGCGAAGAAGACGTGCTGACACTGGTGTTTTTCCTGTTGATGGCTGCGCTTACCGGCAACCTCGCTGCGCGTCAGCGCCGCCAGTTGCAGGCCCTTCGCGAAACCCAGGCGCAAACCAACCAGTTGCTCGACCTGTCGCGACGGCTTACGGTCGCCACCGACCGGCAAGCCGTATTCAACGCCGCCGGCCAGCACCTCAACGGCTGGCAGGACGTGCACGTCTGCCTGCTCGAACGCAACCCCGAAGGGCAGTTACAAGTGGCCAGCGGCCAAGCCCAGGCCTTGAGCGACAACGAGCGCGCCGCCGCCGAATGGGCCTGGCAACATGGGCAGGCCGCCGGCCATGGCAGCGACACCCTGCCTGATGGCAGATGGTGGTGGTGGCCGTTGACCGTCGACGATCATCCCCTGGCCATGCTCGGCGTACGCCCCCAGTCCGGCGACCCTCTCAGTGCCCAGCGGCGCCGGCTGCTCATGGCGCTTGGTCAACCGCTGGCCCAGGCCCTCGCTCGGGCTCGCCTGGCCGAGCAACTGGAAGCCGCCCGCCTGCACGGCGAGACCGAGCAGTTGCGCAGCGCGTTGCTGGCCTCTGTCTCCCACGACTTGCGTACTCCGCTGACCGCCATGCGTGGCAGTATCGACAGCCTGCTGGCGCTGGGCGAAGCCATCCCCACCGAAGACCGCCGCGAGCTGTTGGAGGGTACCCGCAACGAAGCCGAACGCCTTGACCGCTATATCCAGAACCTGCTCGACATGACCCGTCTGGGCCATGGCGGTCTCAAGCTGGCCCGCGACTGGGTCGCCCCTGCCGATATCGTCGGCAGTGCCCTGAACCGCCTACGCGTAGTGCTCGCGCCCCTGCGCGTGCACACCGACGTGCCCGCTGAGTTGCCGTTGCTGTTCGTGCACGCCGCGCTGATCGAGCAGGCGCTGATCAACGTGCTGGAGAACGCAGCGCGCTTTTCACCCGCCCAAGGCCGCCTCGAACTGCAGGTGTCGGTGCACGACGAGCAATTGCGGTTCGCGGTCAGCGACCAAGGGCCTGGCATCCCCGTGCCTGAACGCGAGAAAATCTTCGACATGTTTTACACCGCGGCCCGCGGCGACCGCGGCGGGCAGGGCACCGGCCTGGGCCTGGCGATCTGTCAAGGCATGATCGGCGCCCATGGTGGGCAGATTCTGGTCAGCGAAGGCATCGATGGCCTTGGTACCTGCATCACTTTATGCTTGCCCTTGCCCCAACAACCCGAAGCCGAAAGCGAAACCCCATGAGCCAGTCTGCCACCCTCCTGGTCATTGACGACGAACCGCAGATCCGCAAGTTCCTGCGCATCAGCCTGGCCTCACAAGGCTACAAGGTAATCGAGGCGGCCACCGGTAGCGAAGGGCTGGCCCAGGCTGCCTTGGCCAAGCCTGACCTGGTGGTGCTTGACCTCGGCTTGCCTGACATGGACGGCCAACAAGTGCTGCGCGAGTTGCGTGAGTGGAGTGCGGTGCCGGTGATGGTGCTGTCGGTGCGTGCCAACGAACTGCAAAAGGTCGATGCGCTGGATAGCGGGGCCAATGACTATGTGACCAAGCCGTTCGGCATCCAGGAGTTTCTGGCCAGGATACGTGCGTTGTTGCGCCAGGTGCCGCAAGCGGGCGGGAGCGAGGTGACGGCGAGCTTCGGGCCTTTGACTGTGGACTTCGCATTTCGCAAGGTGACGCTTGAGGGCGCTGAGGTGGCGCTGACCCGCAAGGAATATGCGTTGCTGGCGCAACTTGCCGGGCACCCGGGGCGGGTGATTACCCAGCAGCAGTTGCTCAAGGATATCTGGGGCCCGACGCACGTGGAGAACACCCATTATCTGCGGATTGTAGTGGGGCATTTGCGGCAGAAACTGGGGGATGATCCAACAGCACCGCGGTTCATCATTACCGAGGCCGGGGTGGGGTACAGGCTGGTTGCGCCTTCCTGCTAAGGCCTTGTCGGTCAAGCTGCACCTTCGTTGTTGCGCACCATGAAACGCCCTCCCTTGCTCCCTCTCCTCTGAATGGTCGCAGCCATCAGCCAACTGAGCGTTTTCGCTCAGCAACATCGCCCCCATTTACGCTTCCGTGTCAGGCGTTGCCTTAGGGCAACGCCGTTCTTTTCTTTGTACGCCAATTTTATTTTGTACAGGTATGCAGCCGGGAATTTGCCGTATTCACGGCGAATAAGTCTTTGCTAAGAATAAAAAATTGTACAGCGCTCTGGATTTGTACAAGTTTTGTCGGTACTGTTGATTTCCTCGCAGGAGCGCGGAACGTTCAAAGGAGTGATGAAGTCTCAGTAATGGCCCATAGCCATAACCTTGTTGCCATTCCGATAGGGGCAGGTGAAATGAACATGAATGTCGCCCCTATGCCGTCCAATGAAGAGCAGCGCTTGGCTGCGGTCGCCGAATGGTGTGTTGCGCACCAGGACTGCAGCACCGAGCTGCGCACACTGGTCGAATGGGCCGGCCGTTACTTCAATGCCCCGATGTGCCTGATCTCGATCGTCAGCGAGTGCCAGCAGTGGTTCATGGCCAAGACCGCATTGGAGGCCGACAGCACGCCGCGGGATGTGGCGTTCTGTGCCCATACCATTCTTCAGGCGCAGCCGCTGGAAGTACTGGATGCGACGCAGGACCCGCGCTTTGCCGAAAACCCGCTGGTCACCGGTGCGCCCGGCATTCGCTACTATTGCGGCGCTCCGCTGCTGGTGGACAAACAGGTCGCGATTGGCAGTTTCTGCATCATCGATACGGTCCCGCGTGAGGCCATGGATGATGCTCAGCGCGGTATGTTGCAGGCGTTCGCAGACATGGCAGTGCAGATCATTGCCGGTATACGCCATCGAAATTTCTACGACCAGCCGACTGGGCTGTTCAATCGGGTAAAACTTGAATGCGACGTGCAGACGCGTCTTGAACGCCATGATGCCCTGACCGTGGTGGTGTTCGACATCATGCCGGCGCAGGTGCTTACGCACATGATCAAGGTGTTGGGCTACAACTTCGCCCACGATCTGACCCTTCAGGTGAAAGACCTGATCGTCAGCCAGCTTGACCCGGACCTTGCGTTGTACAAGATCAGCCCCACCCGGTTTGCCGTCATCGTGCATCAGCACCCTCTGGCAATGTGCGCGCGGGTAATCGGTGCGCTGAGCGACCCTGTGCAGTGTCATCAGATTCCCGTGCTCCTGGATGCTGCGGTCGGTATTTCGCCGGTCACCCGCTGCGACGACGATGGCAGCCTTGACTGGTTGCGCCGTGCGGTGGGCGCCGCTGACGCAGCCCGTGGCAACCCTAGCCGCTGCGCGCACTATCAGCCGGAGGTGGACGCCGCGCAGCGCAGGGCCTTCTCCTTGCTGTCCTCACTGGGGGCAGCGCTGCAGAGCGATGACGAGCTCAGCCTGCACCTGCAGCCGCGAGTCGAACTGCAAGGCCATACCTGCAACAGCGCTGAAGCGCTGTTGCGCTGGCGTCATCCGCAATTGGGGGATATTTCCCCTGCCGAGTTCATCGCCCTGGCCGAGAAAACTGCGCTGATAGCCTCGATCAGCCTGTGGGTGATGCGCGCGGTGTTGAACATCCTGCAACACGCTCAGGCGCCGGACTTGCGCATCAGTATGAATGTCACCGCGCGCGACCTGGAGAACGCAGTATTCATGGACACCTTGCTTGCCGAGCTCCAGCACAGGGCCATCGCGCCATGGCGCCTGCAACTGGAGTTCACTGAAAGCGTGCTGATCGAGCAACCCGAAGAAGTGCGCCGGCAGTTGCTGCGTGCACGTCAGGCCGGGATCGACATCGCCATCGATGACTTTGGTACCGGCTATAGCAACTGGGCCTACCTCAGCCGCATTCCTGCCACCCTAGTGAAACTGGACCGCTCGTTGATCCAGAAAGCCACGCACAGTGCCAAGGACCTCCTATTGGTGCAGTCGCTGGTGGGGTTGGCTAACCAGCTCGGTTACCAGGTTGTGGCCGAAGGCATCGAAACCGCTGAACAGCTCACCTGTGCCAAGGCCTGGGGCTGTACCCAGGCGCAGGGCTATTACCTGGCAAGGCCCATGCCACTGGCCGCCTTCCAGACGTGGTACTGCAACAACCGGCTCCGCAGGTCGCAGATTTGACTTATTCGTCGCTATTCTCAGCAGGTGCCAGCATGTTCAACCGGCAATTGAAAACCACGCTCGCCGAGCGTGAACGCGAACTGGAAAGCCTTCGGCAATGCCTGGAGCAGATAGAGCAGGCGGGTTTTTTTCTGCGGCTCGACGCCGATTGGCGGATCGTCGACTGCAACATTTCCAGTGCTGCTGCGTTCGGCGTCACTGTGGATGCCTTGACCGGCACTTACCTGAGGCAGTGGCTTCCCGCAGAGGCCTTGCGCGGGTTGGCCAGCGCGCTTGCCAATGGTGTGCCGCTGCACGATGACATGAGCCTGAATGCGGCCAATGGCAAGTCGGCGTGGTGGCGCCTGGGCTGGTATCCGCGGTTGGATGCACAAGGGCGGGTATGCGAGGTCCGCGCATACGGGCGCGACGTGTCCAAAGAGGTCGGGCTGGCTCGGGAGAACCAGGCGCTGCTCGACGCGTTGTTGCGCTCCAGCGCGGTCATCCAGTTCGATCTGGCAGGCAATGTGCTGGCCGCCAATGACACCTTCCTGGCGGGCATGGGATACCGTCTGGATGAAGTGGTGGGTAAGCATCACCGTATGTTTTGCTGCGCAGAAGATACCGCCAGCCCGGCATATGCAGAATTCTGGCGAACGCTCAATACCGGCCGCTACGTCACCGGCCGTTTTCGCCGCCTGGACCGGCACGGGAACGAAGTGTGGCTGGAAGCGAGTTACAACCCGGTGAATGATGCGCAGGGAAAATTGGTGCGGGTGGTCAAGTTCGCCTCGGTGGTTACCGCACAGGTCCAGCGCGAAGAGGCCATCAAACAGGCCGCGCAGATGGCGCTTGAGGTGTCCCGCAATACCGTTGGCGGAGCGTCTGAGGGCGCGGCGGTGGTGCAGCAAGTGGAGCAGACCATGCAGGGCATGACCCGGCAACTGCAATCGGCCGGCACGACGATCACTGCACTGGGCGAGCAATCGGTGTTGATCAGTTCGATCGTCCAGACCATCGGCGGCATCGCTGCGCAGACCAATCTGCTCGCGCTCAACGCAGCCATCGAAGCAGCCCGCGCCGGCGAGCAGGGCAGGGGGTTTGCCGTAGTTGCCGACGAAGTGCGAAAACTGGCGGCGCGCACCAGCACGGCTACCGATGAGATCGTCTCGGTGGTGGCGCACAACCAGACGCTCGCTAGCCAGGCCGTTGGCGAGATAGAAACCAGCCGGGATCACGCCACGCAGAGCCTGCAGCTCGCCTCGCAGGCAGGTGAGGCGATTGGCGTGATCTTGCAGGGCGCGACGGGTGTGGTGAACGCTGTAGAGCGAGTGAGTCAGGATTTGCGTTGAACCGGGCCAGCGTACTGCTCACCGGGCATCGCTCGATATCAGCGCGGTCAATGGTGACAGACGATGCGCAGTTCCCCCTCTAGATTCGTGTGGCGTGCTGGAAGCCCCGAACAACAATAACGAGGGACCTGACTATGCCAACCGCCATCCAAGCGACCAACGCCTGGCGCATCCTGTTCCTGCTGTTCCTGGCCAACCTGTTCAATTTCTTTGATCGCACGATACCCGCCATCATCATCGAACCGATTCGCTTGGAGTGGCATCTGAGCGACTTCCAGATCGGCCTGATCGGCACAGCCTTCACGCTGGTCTATGCCATCGCTGGCCTGCCATTGGCACGGCTGGCCGACACCGGCTCGCGCAGCCGGCTGATGGGCTGGGGCCTGATGGCGTGGAGCGGGCTGACGGCAGTCAACGGCATGGTTGGGAGCTTCTGGAGCTTTCTGCTGGTGCGCATGGGGGTGGGCATCGGTGAAGCCAGCTATGCGCCCGCCGCCAATTCGCTTATCGGAGACCTGTTCCCTGCCGAGCGGCGGGCAAGGGCGATGGGTATCTTCATGCTCGGCCTGCCGCTGGGCCTGTTGCTTGCCTTCTTCACCATCGGCGCCATGGTGCAGGCCTTCGGCAGCTGGCGCGCACCTTTCTTCATTGCCGCAGTACCGGGTGTGGTGCTGGCGCTGTTCCTGTTCCTGATTCGCGAACCGGCACGCGGCGCGGCAGAAACCGTAGCCGTCTCCCAGGCTCCACTGGACCGGCCCCTGCGCCGCGTACTTAGCGTGCCCACCTTCGCCTGGCTGGTGCTCGCCGGCCTTACGTTCAACTTTGCTTCGTACGCCTGCAACTCGTTCATGGTGCCCATGCTGCAGCGGTACTTCGAGCTGCAACTGCAACAAGCCGCAGTCGCCACCGGGGTCATAGTCGGTGTGACTGGCTTGGTAGGCCTTACCCTTGGTGGCTGGGTGGCCGACAAGGTGCATCAGCGCTTTGCCAATGGCCGGCTGATGTTCGCCGTGCTGAGCATGCTGGTCGCCACGCTGGCCACCGCCTGGGCGCTGCACGCCGGGCGGATCGAGCTGGGCCTGTTCGTGGCACTGTTCGGCGTGGGCTGGCTGTTCTCGTACAACTTCTACACCTGCGTGTACACCGCCATCCAGGACGTGGTGCAGCCCCGCCTGCGTGCCACGGCCATGGCGCTGTATTTTGCCGGGCTGTATCTGCTTGGCGGTGGATTGGGGCCGGTGGTGGTCGGCGGGCTGTCGGACCATTTTGCCGTTGCAGCCATGAACGCAGCAGGGGAGGCGATGATGAGCGAGGCGTTCAAAGCCCAGGGGTTGCACGACGCGATGTACCTGATACCGGTGGCGCTTATGTTGACCATGGTGTTTCTGCTGGCCGCGTCGCGGTGTTTCAGCCGCGATGCGCAGCGGATGCGGGAGGGGATGGTGGCTGACAGCGAAGCAGTGGAGGGCCGCGCTGTCCAAGCCTGAGTAACATCGGCCGTTCCGAAAGGCTGTCATGACAGCGTCAGCATCAGAAACTGGCTTTGACCGATACCATGAAGTTGCGTGGCTCACCGTAATAGTTGCCGAAGGTTTCGGTGCCGATGCTGGTGTAGTAGCGCTTGTCGAACAGGTTGTTACCGTTGAGCGCTACCGACCAGGTGTCATCGATGCGATAACCGATACGGCCATTCCAGATCGCATAGCCTGCCTGGTCGATTTTTTCGCCACTGGCGGGCGAGACGCGGAAGTTGTCGCTTTGCGCGTTGACCCCGGCACCGATAGACAACCGTTCAAACGCGCCGCTCAGGGTGTACTCGCCCCACAGGCGCAACACATGCCGAGGCACGTAGCTGTTGAACGCCGCACCGTTCAGGCTGCTATCGATGTCGTCCAGGGTCTTGGTCTGGGTGTAGGTGTATCCCGCAAGCAGTTGCAGGCGCTCGATGATTTCCCCGCTGAGCTCCGCCTCGAAACCTTGCGCACGTACCTTGCCGGCGTTGACGTAGCAGTAACCATCGGATGACGGGCATGACGAGTTATAATCGGTCTGCGCCTGGTCTTTCTGAATAGTACGGAACAGGTTGAAGGCGCCGTTCAGTCGCCCCTCCAGCCAGGCCCCCTTGATCCCCAATTCATAGCTCTGGCCCACAAGCGGCTTGAGCGCGGATCCGTCTTCAGACCGGTAATTGCCTTGTGGAGTGAAGATGTCCGAGTAACTGGCGTAAGCGGTGAGGTTTTCGTTCAAGTCCAGCAGTACGCCGGCGAAGGGCGTGACCTGCCCGGTCTCGCGGGTGCTGGAATGCTCCGACGTACCGGTATTGATAAAGTCGGAGTCGGTCGTGGAGGTGTACCAGCTCACCCGGCCGCCAACCACCAGGGTCAGTGGGTCGGCCAGTTTCAAACGCAGGGTCGAGTAGAGGCCTTTTTGTGTAGTCTTGGACTTCACCGGCCCGCCGCGAGATGAGTTGTCTATGAAGTAGCTGTCGTCGGGCTCAGGGATGAACTTGTCGGGGTTGAATACATTCTGGCGCTGCGGCAGAAAGGCCACTGAGTAGAAGTCGTCCTTGTTCGAACGGCTCGCATTCATGCCCAGCACCAGTTCGTGTTGTTGGCCAAACGCATCGAATGTGCCATCGACGTAGGCGTCCAGGCCGTAATCGACCTGGTCGTAGTCATACATGCTGCCCAGCATGCCAGTGGTATTGGTACCGGGCGTCACTGCACCTGAGGCAAACGCGTACTTGATGTCTTGGGTGTTCTTCGTATAGACGCTGGCAACCTTGAGTTTCCAGTCTTCGTCAAGCTGATGGGACACGTCACTGAACACGGTGGTGCGCTGGCTGCGCCAGGTGTTCCATGAGGGGTCCAGGCAGGTTGAGCGGCTCAGCTTCAAGTCGCTGCGATCCCGATAGCGCGGCAGGCCACCCCAGCATGGGTTGGCATCCACGTCTTCATAGGCAACGCCCAGCCCCAGGGTGGTATCGGCATTCAGATCGAAGTCGAGCGCACCGTAATACACCTGATCTTTGCGGTTGGCGTCGTCCACGAAGTAGTGGCGGCTCTGTTCGGCGATCACCGCCCGGCCGCGCAGAGTGCCGGATGCGTTCAGCGGGCCGCCGGTGTCCAGCTGGCCGCGGTAGTTGTCCCAACTGCCGCCGGACAGGGTGATGTCGGTATGCGCAGCTGCCAGGCCGCGCTTGCGCACGAAATTCACCCCGCCCGCAGTGCCTCCGGAGCCTTTCATCATGCCCGCTGCGCCGCGCAGTACTTCGACCCGGTCGTAGTACGCCATGTCGCTGCTGAAACTGTCGGCCTGGACATAGAGGTTGCCCATGTCCAGCGGCACACCGTCGTACTGATACTGGCCCGACATGCGGAACCCGCGTGAATAGAAGTATTTGCCACCCATGGTCGAGTCGTACACAGTAATACCGGGCGTCTTCTCCATGACCTGGTCGATGGTGTACAGGTTCTGGTCGTCCATCATCTTGCGGGTCATTACCGTGACCGACTGTGGCGTCTCTTTGAGCGAGTGCTCACCTTTGCCGATGGTGACCGCGCCCGTGGTGTACGAGCCGCTGTTCTCTGTCGTGGCGCCCAGCACCTGGCCAGTGATGTTGGTGGCTCCAAGTTCCATTGCCGAACCAGCGGAAGGCACTTCCCGCAGCACATACGTGCCGTTGGCTTGTGGCTCGGCTTGCAGGCCGCTGCCGGCCAGAATCCGGCTAAAGCCTTCAATGACGCCGAAGGCACCTTTGAGCCCAGAGGAGCTAAAGCCGTCTGTTTGCCTGGCATCAAACGAAATCGCCGCCCCCGCCGCGCTGGCGAAGTGACCAAGGACTTCGGTCAGGCTGCCACCAGGGATGTCGAACGACCGCACTGCGCTGTGCTGGGTCGCCACGGCTGCCTCGACCGTTGCTGTGGACCAGGCTCCGACAGTGGTTACGGCCAGCAGCGCGACTTTTACCGCGGTCGCCAGACGACCACGCTTGAATACCTCAGACATCCTAATCCCCCTGAAAATGATCGATGAAACCCAATGGGGGATGAGCCGAACGATGCGTAAGAAAAGTGCAAAAAAGAATTTTTAAATTACTGAGGCGGGACGGCAGGAGGCGACACAGTGACCCAGAAACGGCTGTAACGCGTGACGCGTAATGAAAGCCCGCTTTCCAGCGCCGCCAACGCCAGGTCGGTGTCATCGATTGGAAACGAGCCGGAGACCCTCAGGTGCGCAATTCGCGGATCACAGCGCAGTACGCCGGTGCGGTAGCGCGACAGGTCGGAAAGCAGTTCGACCAGGGGGCGATCAAGGGCAATGATGCTGCCGTGTTGCCAGGCGCCCACCGTAGCGTCATTACGGCGTAGCTGCCCCATCGTGAGGTCGGTGAAGGCGATGGATTGCCCGGCCTCAACGCGCACTGTCAATGGGCTGCTGGACGCTCTGACTTCTACCGCTTTCTCCAGGACTGCCACCTCACCGCCCAGCGCTTGTGTGCGAACGATAAAGCGCGTGCCCAGCGCCCGGACCTCGCCATGAGTGGTGCTTACCTTGAATGGTCGCTGTGCTGGGTCGGTAGCCGTCGACACCAGAATTTCACCGCGGAGCAGTTCCAGCACCCGTTGCTGGCCGTCGTACTTGAGGTTTACAGAAGTGTCGGTGTTGAGCAGCAGTGAACTGCCATCGGCCAAACGAAAGGCACGGCGCTCACCCACTGCGGTGCGGTAATCGGCAAACAGCTGTTGCGAGCTGTTGCTATTGCACCCCAGCCAGCCCAGTGAGGTGGCTGGCACCAATACCACTACGCTGCGTAACAGTTGCCGGCGGGAACGGGCGGCTCCGCGCAGGGCCGGTGCGGCCAGCGCGGCCGGCACGCTTGCCATCTGCTCACCCACAGCGGTCATCCGCTGCCAGGCTTGGCGATGGACAGGGTCGGCAGCCAGCCAGTCGTTCCAGGCGCTGCGATCGGCGTCGGTGGCGATGCCAGACTGCAGGCTCGCGTACCAGCGGGCGGCTGCACTGATGGCCTGCAACTCGGCGGGCGAAAGGCTCATGCCAATTGCATCTGCATCAAACAGCAATGCTCCATTGCTTTTGCCATGTAGTTGTTGACGCTGCGCACGCTGATGTTCAGTTGCTCGGCAATTTGCGGGTAGGTCAGCCCGTCGAATTGCGACAGCATGAACACCTGCCTGACCTTCGGCCCCAGCCCTTGCAACAGGCGATCGATTTCTACCAGTGCCTGCAACATGATCGCCTGCTCTTCCAGCGACGGGTGCTGTGCTTGCGGCAAAGCAGCCAAGGCTTCCAGGTAAGCCTGTTCCAGTGAGCGCCGACGAAACAGGTCGATCAGCAAGCCCTTGGCGATCCTCGACAAGTAGGGGCGCGGCTCGCGAATGTCCAGTGCGCTGCGAGCCTTGATCACCCGCACGAACGTATCCTGCGTCAGGTCCGCGGCATCGAAGGCGTTGCCCAGCCTCTTGCGTAGCCAGCCATTGAGCCAGCTGTGATGCTCGCAATACAGGTGATTGACGGCGCTACGCAGAGAGAGGTCGTTGGCGGGCATTTTGATGGAATGGTTCGCGATTGGTAATGAATCTTATTGTCGTGCGTGGTGGGGGTGTTTGCAATAGTAAAGGTTTGCCCGAAGGCTCCGCCTTTCGCGCCTTAGGCCCCCGGCCGTTGTCGTAAACCGTGACAAGCACGTAGGGCCACCTTCCTGATTGCTTTGCCAGAGCCTTTTAGCTGGCAAAAGAGCTCCTCCAGGGATTCGAACTCAGGCATCAAGGCTATTATCAGAGCCGAGACGGACGATCTAGACTGCAGCGAAACAGCCTGCTGCTCCGTGCTCTGGGCGCCCAACCTCTGCCTTGATACTGGTAGAAATATCAGGCCCTGGAAGGCAGTCACCGTTCATTGTCATGACGCAAAAACGCCGCCTCCAACAGTTGCTGCGTATAAGTGTGCTGGGGTGAATGGAAGATCTGCTGAGCCTCGCCTTGCTCCACAACATGCCCCTGCTTGATCACCATCAGTTGGTGACTCAACGCTTTGACCACGGCAAGGTCATGGCTGATGAACAGGTAGGTGAGGTTGTACTTCTGCTGCAAGTTGCGCAGCAATTCCACCACCTGCCGCTGCACCGTACGATCCAGCGCAGACGTCGGTTCGTCCAGCAGAATCAACGCCGGCTTGAGCACCAGCGCCCGGGCGATGGCGATACGTTGACGTTGCCCACCCGAAAACTCATGCGGGTAGCGGTGGCGCGTGCGAGGGTCCAGGCCTACCTCTTCCAGCGCCGCGATAATTGCCGCTTCCTGTTCTGCGGCTGTACCAATCTTGTGAATCCGTAGCCCCTCGCCAACGATATCCGCCACACACATGCGTGGGCTGAGGCTACCAAAGGGGTCCTGAAACACCACTTGCATCTCGCGTCGCAGTGGCCGCACCTGCTTCTGGTTCAAGCCTTCCAGCGCCTGGCCATGGAAGCGAATGCCACCCTGGCTCGAAATCAGGCGCAAGATCGCCAGCCCTAGCGTCGACTTGCCCGATCCGGACTCACCCACGATCCCCAGTGTCTGCCCTTGCGGCAAACTGAAGTTGATCCCGTCCACCGCCTTCACATGGTCGACCGTCTTGCGCAGCAAGCCTTTCTTGATCGGGAACCATACCTTCAGGTCGTTCACTTCCAGCAGCGGTGCGCCAACTGGATTATGTGCCGGCAAACCGCTGGGCTCGGCATTGATCAGCATCTGCGTGTAGTGGTGCTGCGGCGCAGTGAACAGCGTCGCGCAATCGGCCTGTTCGACAATTTGCCCACGCTGCATCACGCAAACACGGTGGGCGATGCGCCTTACCAGGTTCAGGTCATGGCTGATCAGCAGTAATGCCATGCCCAACCGCGCCTGCAGTTCCTTGAGCAGCTCCAGAATCTTCAGCTGCACGGTCACGTCGAGTGCGGTGGTAGGTTCATCGGCAATCAGCAACTCCGGCTCATTGGCCAGCGCCATGGCAATCATCACCCGCTGCCGCTGGCCACCGGACAGCTCGTGGGGCAGGGCCTTCAGGCGCTTGCGTGGCTCGGGAATGCCTACCAGCTCAAGCAGCTCCAGCGTGCGCGCAGTGGCTTGCTTGCCGGTGAGGCCCTTGTGCAGCAGCAGGATTTCGTTGATCTGCTTCTCGATGCAGTGCAGCGGGTTCAGCGAGGTCATCGGCTCCTGGAAGATCATCGCGATGCGGTTGCCGCGAATCTTCTGCATGGCCTTCTCACCTTGCTGCAGCAAGTCCTTGCCTTCATAGCCGATGCTGCCGCTGGGGTGACGTGCAAGTGGGTAGGGCAGCAGGCGCAGAATCGAGTGGGCGGTAACGGATTTGCCCGAACCGCTCTCGCCGACCAGCGCCAGGGTCTCACCCTTGCGGATGTCGAAGCTGATGCCATCGACCACACGGTTGACCTGTTCGCCGGTAACGAACTCCACCGCCAGGTCGCGTACTTCGATCAGGTTCTGTTCACTCATCTCACTTCCTCGGGTCGAAGGCATCGCGGGCGGATTCGCCGATGAATACCAGCAGGCTCAGCATGATCGCCAGCACGGCAAAGGCGCTGATGCCCAGCCATGGCGCCTGCAGGTTGGACTTGCCTTGGGCCACCAGTTCGCCCAGCGACGGCGCGCCCGGTGGCAGGCCGAAACCGAGGAAGTCCAGGGCGGTCAGGGTGCCGATGGCGCCTGTGAGGATGAAGGGCATGAAGGTCATGGTCGAAATCATGGCGTTGGGCAGGATGTGCCGGTACATGATCGCGCCGTTGCGCATCCCTAGGGCACGGGCGGCGCGCACGTACTCGAGGTTGCGCCCGCGCAGGAACTCGGCGCGCACCACGTCAACCAGGCTCATCCACGAAAACAGCAGCATGATGCCCAGCAACCACCAGAAGTTGGGTTGCACGAAGCTTGCGAGGATGATCAGCAGGTACAGCACCGGCAAGCCGGACCAGATCTCCAGAAAGCGCTGGCCGGCAAGGTCCACCCAGCCACCGTAAAAGCCCTGCAGGGCACCGGCGATGACGCCGATGATGGAACTGAGGATGGTCAGGGTGAGGGCGAACAGCACCGAAATGCGGAAGCCGTAGATCACCCGCGCCAGCACATCGCGGCCCTGATCGTCGGTGCCCAGCAGGTTGTCCGGCGAGGGTGGCGCTGGGGCGGGTACGCGCAGGTCGTAATTGATGCTCTGGTAGCTGTACGGGATCGGGGCCCACAGCACGAAGCTGTCTTTTTTGGCCAGTAGCTCCCGGATATACGGGCTCTTGTAGTTGGCCTCCAGCGGGAACTCGCCGCCGAAGGTGGTTTCCGGGTAGCGCTTGAAGGCCGGGAAAAACCACTCGCCGTCGTAGCGCACGGCAATCGGTTTGTCGTTGGCGATCAGCTCGGCGCCCAGGCTCAGGCCGAACAGGATGAGGAACAGCCACAGCGACCACCAGCCGCGTCGGTTGGCCTTGAAGCGCTCGAAGCGCCGACGGTTGAGAGGGGACAAGGCCATGTCAGTGCTCCCGGCTGGCGAAGTCGATGCGTGGATCGACCAAGGTGTAGGTGAGGTCGCCGATCAGTTTCACCACCAGCCCGAGCAGGGTGAAGATGAACAGGGTGCCGAACACCACCGGGTAGTCGCGGTTGATGGCCGCCTCGAAGCTCATAAGGCCCAGGCCGTCGAGGGAGAAAATCACCTCGATCAGCAGGGAACCGGTGAAGAAGATGCCGATGAACGCCGAAGGGAAGCCCGCGATCACCAACAGCATGGCGTTACGGAACACGTGGCCGTACAACACCCGTGAGCGGCTCAGGCCTTTGGCTTTGGCGGTGACCACGTACTGCTTGTTGATCTCGTCGAGAAAACTGTTCTTGGTCAGCAGGGTCATGGTGGCGAAGTTGCCGATCACCAGGGCGGTGATCGGCAGCACCAGGTGCCAGAAGTAGTCGAGCACCTTGCCGGCCGTGGACAGCTCGTCGAAGTTGTTCGAGGTCAGGCCGCGCAGCGGGAACCAGTCGAAGTAGCTGCCTCCAGCGAACAGCACGATCAGCAGGATGGCGAACAGGAACGCCGGGATGGCATAGCCGACGATGATCGCCGAGCTGGTCCAGACGTCGAAGTGGCTGCCGTGGCGCACCGCCTTGGCGATGCCCAGGGGGATCGACACCAGGTACATGATCAACGTGCTCCACAGCCCGAGCGAAATCGAAACCGGCATCTTCTCGGCGATCAGGTCGATGACCTTGGCATCACGGAAGAAACTCTCGCCGAAATCCAGCTGGGCGTAGTTCTTTACCATGATCCACAAGCGCTCGGGGGGCGACTTGTCGAAGCCGTACATGCGCTCGATTTCTGCGATCAGCGCCGGGTCGAGGCCCTGGGCGCCGCGGTAGTTGGAGCCGGCCACGGAGACTTCGGCGCCGCCGCCGGCGATCCGGCTGGTGGCGCCCTCGAAGCCTTCGAGCTTGGCGATCATCTGTTCCACGGGGCCGCCGGGGGCGGCCTGGACGATGATGAAGTTGATCACCAGGATGCCGAACAGAGTCGGGATGATCAGCAGCAGGCGACGCAGGATGTAGGCCAGCATGTCAGTTGGCCTCTTGCGCGGGCGTTTCAGACACGGCTGGCGTCACGTCTGGCTTGATCCACCAGGTGTCGATGCCGATGTCGTACTTGGGCGAAACATCGGGGTGGCCGATGTGGTTCCAGTAAGCCACGCGCCAAGTCTTGATGTGCCAGTTGGGGATTACGTAGTAGCCCCACAGCAACACGCGGTCCAGGGCGCGGGAGTGGTTGATCAGGCTTTGCCGGGAATCGGCGTTGATCAGTGCTTCGACCAGTTGATCGATCGCCGGGTCGCGCAGGCCCATGAAGTTGCGGCTGCCGGGGTTGTCGGCAGCGGCACTGGACCAGAACTCGCGCTGCTCGTTGCCTGGGGAGCTGGACTGCGGATAGCCACTGACGATCATGTCGAAGTCACGCGAGCGCAGGCGGGTGATGTACTGGGAAACGTCAACGCGGCGGATGTTCAGGTCGATGCCAAGGTCGGCCAGGTTGCGTTTGAACGGCAGCAGGATGCGCTCGAATTCGGTCTGGGCCAGCAGAAACTCGATGGACACCGGTTTGCCGTTCTTGTCGACCATCTTGTCGTCGACGATCTTCCAGCCAGCGTCCATCAGCAGCTTGTAGGCCTGGCGCTGCTGTTCGCGGATCATGCCGCTGCCGTCGGTGAGCGGGTTGTGGAAAGCCTCGCTGAACACCTGTTCGGGGACCTTGCCGCGCAGCGGCTCAAGGATCTTCAGCTCGTCAGGCGAGGGCAGGCCTTGGGCGGCCATTTCGGAGTTTTCGAAATAGCTGCCGGTGCGGGTGTAGGCGCCGTTGAACAACTGCTTGTTGGTCCACTCGAAGTCCAGCAGCAGGCTCAGCGCCTGGCGTACGCGGATGTCCTGAAACACCGGTTTACGCAGGTTGAAAATGAAACCCTGCATGCCTGTGGGGTTGCCGTTGGGCAGCTCTTCCTTGATCAGGCGGCCATCGCGTACGGCGGGAACGTTGTAGGCGGTGGCCCAGTTTTTCGCGCTGGTTTCCAGGCCATAATCGAATTGGCCGGCCTTGAGTGCTTCCAGCGCGACGGTGTTGTCGCGGTAGGAGTCGAAGGTCATTGCGTCGAAGTTGAACTGGCCGCGGTTGAGCGGCAGGTCCTTGGCCCAGTAGTCCTTGACCCGCTCGTAGCGGATCGAGCGGCCGGGCTTGACCTCGGTGATCTTGTACGGGCCGCTGCCGAGCGGGATTTCCAGGTTGCCGCGGTTGAATTCGCGGCCTTCGTACCAGTGCTTGGGTAGCACGGGCAACTGGCCGAGGATCAGCGGCAACTCGCGGTTGTTCTTGTGCTTGAAGGTGAACAGCACACGCAGCGGGTCTTCGGCGACGACTTGGGCAACATCACCATAGTACTGGCGGTAAAGCGGTGCGCCGTCCTTGATCAGGGCGTTGAAGGTGAATACCACGTCTTCGGCCCGCATAGGATGGCCGTCGTGGAAGCGCGCCTCGGGGCGCAGGTAGAAGCGCACCCAGCTGTTGTCCGGGGCCTTTTCGATCTTGCCGGCAACCAGGCCGTACTCGGTGAACGGCTCGTCTAGGCTCTGGCGCATCAAGGTGTCGTAGATGGCGCTGACGTTTTCGGCGGCGACGCCTTTGTTGATGAACGGGTTGAGGCTGTCGAATCCGCCGAAACTGGACTGGCGGAAGGTGCCGCCCTTGGGCGCGTCGGGGTTGACGTAGTCGAAATGCTTGAAGTCGGCCGGGTACTTCGGCGCTTCATCATATAGGGTCAGTGCGTGTTGCGGCGCGGCCATGGCCGGCAGGCTCAGGCAGGCTAGCAGCAGGCTGCCCGCGAGCTGGCGCAGGCGGTACGTTGGCATCATTGGGCTTTCTCCGAAGTCTTTAGCCACCAGGTATTCAGCCCGAGGGTATAGGGCGGTGTGGTGACGAAACCGAACCGGTTGCGGTAGGCCAGGCGGTGATTGTCGAGATACCAGTTGGGGATCATGTAGTACTGCCAGGAAAGCACGCGGTCCAGGGCGCGGGCGGCGGCGACCTGGTCATCGCGGGTGCGTGCGGCGAGCAAGGTGTCGAGCAGATGGTCGACCACCGGATCCTTGACCCCAGCATAATTTTTGCTGCCCTTGGTCGCAGCCTGGCTGGAATGGAAGTACAGCCACTGCTCAAGGCCGGGGCTCAAGGTCTGGCTCAAGGTCATCAGAATCATGTCGAAGTCGAACTGGTCCAGGCGTTGTTTGTACTGGGCACGGTCCACGGTGCGCAAGCGCGCATCGATGCCGATGCTCGCCAGGTTTTCGACATAAGGTTGCAGGATGCGTTCGAGGTTGGGATTCACCAGCAGCAGTTCCATGCGCAGCTGCTGGCCTTGTGCGTTCACCAGGCGCTGGCCGTCGAGCTTCCAGCCGGCGTGGCCGAGCAGGCTCAGCGCCTGGCGCAGGCTCTGGCGGTCGATGCCGCGGCCATCGGTGTGGCTGACCTGGTAGGGCTGGGTGAACAGCTTTTCCGGCAGTTGGTCACGGAACGGCGCCAGCAGCAGCCATTCCTTGCCCGTAGGCAGGCCGCTGGCGGCAAACTCGCTGTTGGGGTAGTAGCTGGTCGAGCGGCGGTAGGCGCCGCTGAACAGGGCGCGGTTGGTCCACTGGAAGTCGAGCATCAGGCCCAGCGCCTGGCGTACCCTGGCGTCGCTGAAGGTGGCGCGGCGGCTGTTCATGAACAACCCTTGGGTCTGGGTCGGAATGCGATGCGGGATCTGGGCCTTTATCACCTCGCCACGGCGCAGTGCCGGGAAGTTGTAGCCGTTGGCCCAGTTCTTTGCCTGATGCTCGATATAGATGTCGAACTCGCCGGCCTTGAAGGCTTCGAACGCGACTGTGGCGTCCCGATAGAACTCGTATTCGATGCGGTTGAAGTTGTACTTGCCGCGGTTCACCGCCAGGTCCTTGCCCCAATAGTTCTTTACCCGCTCGAACACCAGGCGCCTGCCGGGCTGTACCTGGGTGATACGGTAGGGGCCGCTGCCAAGCGGCGGCTCGAAGGTGGTGGCCTTGAAATCGCGGCCTTGCCAGTAGTGTTTGGGCAGCACCGGCATCTCGCCCAGGCGCAGGATCAGCAGCGGGTTGCCAGCGCGCTTGAACACGAAACGGATGCGCAGCGGGCCGAGGATATCGACGCGCTGCACTTCCTGCAGGTTGGTGCGGTAGATCGGGTGGCCGTCCTTGAGCAGCGTGCGGTAGGAGAAGGCCACGTCGGCAGAGGTGATCGGTTTGCCGTCATGCCAGCGCGCTTGCGGGCGCAGGTTGAACACCACCCAACTGCGGTCCTCGCTGTACTCCACCGAGCGGGCGATGAGGCCGTAACTGGAGGTGGGCTCGTCCCCGGAAGGGTCGTACATGCCGGTACCGACCATCAGCGTTTCGTTGAGCTCGTTGACACCGTACTGCAGGAAGTTCGGCGTTGTGACCGGGCTAGAACCCTTGAAGGTATAGGCGTTGAGCGTGTCGAACGTGCCCAATGCCATGGCGCGCAAGGTGCCGCCCTTGGGCGCTTGCGGGTTGACCCAGTCGAAGTGGGTGAATGTGGCTGGGTACTTGAGCGTGCCGAACTGCGCGTATCCGTGGCTTTCGCTCACCATCGCGGCTGCGGGAAAGCTCAAGGCCAGGCTGAGGGACAGCAGGAGGGGACGTATCAAGTCGGCATCCGATCCAGAGGCGTTGGGCTTTGGTCGGGCTACAGTAACAGCTTGGCGGGGTTGGAAAAAGGGTGTGTCTGGAAGGAGATTACGGGGCTGCAAAGCAGCCCCCGGTTCGCATCAGTGCCCCAGGTAGACGGTCAAGGTCTGGCCTGGCTTGAGGGCATGCCCGCTGCGCGGATTCCAGCGCTTGAGGTGCTTCATCTCTACATTGAAACGTTTTGCCACCAGATACAGCGAGTCACCCTTACGGACCTTGTACTGGGTAGAGCGCTTGGAGGATGCCGCCACCCGGTTGCCTGCCGCACTACCGCCACGCAGTGCCAGCACCTGGCCGGCCTTTACACGGCTACCCGATAGTTTGTTCCAGCGCTGAATATCCTTTACCGAAACCCGGTTGGCCCTGGCAATTGTGCTCAGGCTGTCGCCCCGCTTCACGCGGTAACTGCGCGCGCTGGCAGGCGCCTTGGCTTCGGCCACGGCGCGTGCGAACACGGCCTTGTTCGGCTGCAGGCTGACCAGTTGTTCAGGCTTGAGGTTGGAGAGGCTGTCGGACAGCAGTTGCGCCTTGGCCGTAGGTACAAGCAATTGTTTCGGCCCATCCACGGTCATGCGCTTCTTGAATGCCGGGTTGAGCTGGATCAGTTCGTCTTCGTCGATGTTCGCGAAGGCGGCTACCCGCGACAGGTCCAGACGGTCCTTGATGGCGACAGCTTCGAAGTAGGGCTCGTTGGCGATCGGGTTGAGGTTCACGCCGTAGGCTTCAGGGGTCAGGACCACCTGCGACAGGGCCAGCAGTTTGGGCACGTAATCGCGCGTTTCCTGCGGCAGTGGCAGGTTCCAGTAATCGGTTGGCAGGCCGAGTTTCTCGTTGCGCTCGATCGCCCGGCTGACGGTGCCTTCGCCGGCGTTGTAGGCGGCCAGTGCCAGCAGCCAGTCGCCGTTGAACATGTCGTGCAGGCGGCTCAGGTAGTCCAGCGCGGCGTTGGTCGACGCGGTGATGTCGCGGCGACCATCGTAGAAATTGGTCTGGCGCAGATTGAAGTGGCGCCCGGTGGAGGGAATGAACTGCCACATGCCTGCGGCATGGGCGCGCGAGTAGGCCATGGGGTTGTAGGCGCTTTCGATCGCCGGCAACAGGGCCAGCTCCAGCGGCATGTCGCGTTCTTCCAGGCGCTCGACGATGTAGTGCAGGTACAGGCTGCCGCGCTCACCGGCGTTTTCGAGGAACGATGGGTTGCTGGCAAACCACAGGCGCTGCTGCTCGATGCGCGGGTTGACGTCGATGGTGTCTTGCAGGGCAAAGCCCTGGCGCATGCGCTCCCACACATCCTGCGGCGCCTGCTCGGCGGGTTTGACCGTGAGCGGAACGGGCTTGTGTTTGATCCGCGCCTGATAGCTGTGCGCGCGAACGCTGTCGGATTCGTCGAGCTGACGGGTGCTCTGGCAGCCCACCAGGGTGGCGGCCAGCGCCAGCGCACTGATTTGGGCCAGGCGCGTCAGGGCGACTGAATGAGCGGTTCTGCGGCTACGGGAA
The DNA here is from genome assembly GCF_016406145.1 of Pseudomonas putida. Taxonomy (NCBI): domain Bacteria; kingdom Pseudomonadati; phylum Pseudomonadota; class Gammaproteobacteria; order Pseudomonadales; family Pseudomonadaceae; genus Pseudomonas; species Pseudomonas putida. The sequence goes on along the minus strand of NZ_CP066306.1, from coordinate 3,819,302 downwards.
GACATCGGCGGGGACGGGTATCCGGGCAAAAAATTTCGGCGATTCTAGAAACCGCATCCCGCCGGGTCAACCTTCGAGCGCCTGTTGCGATATATCTTCAGGTTATCAGAAGGTGTCCTTCCAAGACCTCAAGGCAGCAAAAACAGCGACATGCGTGGTGTTTGAATGTCCCTTCCATTCGTCAGCTTTTTGTTTAACTAATGTTGCAGAGGTTCGCAGAAAAGGGTTGGTCAGCCGTTCCAGGCCGATAGTTGATGGCAATGTGATGCGATTGTCGGCGCGCAGTCGGGTAACATCATCGAATCGTTGCAAAACGTGCGGATTTTGCGGCTCGACGGCCTTGGCGAAGCGCAAGTTGCTGAGGGTGTACTCGTGGGCGCAGTACACCTCGGTACGCTCCGGCAGCGAGGCCAACCTGGCGAGGGCCGGCTGCATCTGCTCTGGCGTGCCTTCGAACATCCGCCCGCAGCCGGCGGCGAACAGGGTGTCGCCACTGAACAGCACCGGCGTCGCGGGCTGGTCGCTGAAAAAGGCGATATGGCCCAGCGTGTGCCCCGGCACCGCCAGAACCTGGAAGGTCACGCCCACCGCGGTCACTTCGTCACCTTCGTCCAAGGCAAGGTCACGGCACGGAATACGCTCGTTGGCCGGGCCGCTGACCCGCGCACCGGTCAGTTTTTTCAGCCGCTCGACACCGCCGACGTGGTCATTGTGGTGGTGGGTGACCAGAATATCCTCCAGCACCCAGTCGGGATTGGCGGCCAGCCATGCCTCCACGGGGGCGGCATCACCAGGATCGACCACCGCGCAGCGGCGTTTGGCAGTATCCTGTAACAACCAGATGTAGTTGTCGGAGAAAGCGGGGAGAGCATCGATCTGTATCATGGTGCGGATCCGTATCGCCAAGCGTGGCACATGAGGCCATCTTAGCCGCGATGGCGCGGTGCGAGAACCTTCGAGGGAGAGCGCAAATGACCGACCAACCCTTTGCCCAGGCCGACCCGGCCTGGATCGAGCTGATCAGCCTGGCCCGTGACTGGTTCCACGGCCCGCTCGGCCAGCTGATGCTCAAAGAAGAAGAAAAATTGTTGGAGGAGGAGCTCGGGCGCTTCTTCGGGGGGTACCTGGTGCATTATGGCCCCTGCGCCGAGGCACCGCCCAGCGCCCCTCAGGTACAGCGCAACGTGCGGCTGGGCGCGCCGCTGCCAGGGGTGGAGATCGTCTGCGAGGAGCAGGCCTGGCCCTTGAGCGAGCATGCCGCCGACGTGGTGGTGCTGCAGCACGGCCTGGACTTCTGCCTGTCGCCCCATGGCCTGCTGCGCGAGGCCGCCAGTGCCGTACGCCCCGGCGGGCATCTGCTGATCGTCGGCATCAACCCCTGGAGCAGTTGGGGCATACGCCACTTCTTCAGCCACGGCGCGCTGCGCAAGGCCCGCTGCATCTCGCCGTCACGGGTCGGTGACTGGCTCAACCTGCTGGGCTTCGCGCTGGAGAAACGCCGCTTCGGGTGCTATCGTCCGCCGCTTGCCTCACCGGCCTGGCAACAACGCCTGGCGGGCTGGGAACGGGTGGCAGGCGGTTGGCAGAGCTCCGGTGGCGGGGTTTACCTGCTGGTAGCGCGCAAGATGGTGGTTGGCCTGAGGCCGCTGCGCCAGGAGCGCCGCGAACCGATGGGCAAGCTGCTGCCTTTGCCACTGGCCAAGGTCAACCGCACCGCGGTCAGCCCGGACACCGAAAAGCACTGAACATGAGTGGTACATGAGCGATAGCGTCGAGTTGTATACCGATGGTGCCTGCAAGGGCAATCCAGGCCCTGGTGGCTGGGGGGTCCTGCTGATCTACAAGGGCGTCGAAAAGGAGCTGTGGGGCGGCGAGCGCGAAACCACCAACAACCGCATGGAACTGATGGCCGCGATCCAGGGTTTGATGGCACTCAAGCGCGAATGCGAAGTGGTGCTGACCACCGACTCGCAGTACGTGATGAAGGGCATCAACGAGTGGATGGTCAACTGGAAGAAGCGCGGCTGGAAAACCGCCGCGAAGGAGCCGGTGAAGAACGCCGACCTGTGGCAGCAGCTAGACGAGCAGGTCAACCGCCACAAGGTCACCTGGAAGTGGGTACGCGGGCACATCGGCCACCCCGGTAACGAGCGCGCTGACCAGTTGGCCAACCGTGGCGTCGACGAGGTACGCGCCAAACGTTGAGCTGGGGTACAATCCTCGGCTTTGTAACTGATGCAAGTTGGAGCGCCCCGCGTGGAGCAGCAGCAAGATAAACGCCTGGTCATTCTCGATACCGAAACCACCGGCATGCCGGTCAGCGAAGGCCACCGGATCATCGAGATCGGCTGCGTCGAAGTCATTGGCCGGCGCCTGACCGGTCGGCACTTCCACGTCTATCTGCAGCCGGACCGCGAGAGTGACGAGGGCGCGATCAATGTCCATGGCATCACCGACGCGTTCCTGGTCGGCAAGCCGCGCTTCGGCGATGTGGCCGAGGAATTCTTTGAATTCATTCAGGGCGCCACGCTGGTCATCCATAACGCGGCGTTCGACGTGGGCTTCATCAACAACGAGTTCGCCCTGCTTGGCCAGCGCGACCGCGCCGACATCTCGCAGCACTGCACCATCCTCGACACACTGTTGCTGGCCCGTGCCCGGCACCCGGGGCAGCGCAACAGCCTTGACGCGCTGTGCAAGCGTTACGATATCGACAACTCTGGCCGTGAACTGCACGGCGCGCTGCTCGACTCGGAGCTGTTGGCTGACGTCTACCTGGCAATGACCGGTGGCCAGACCAGCCTTTCGCTGGCTGGCAATGGGGCTGACGGCGACAATGAAGGGCAGGGCAGCGGTGGCAGCGAAATCCGCCGGATTACCGGGCGTGCGCCTGGGCGGGTGATCATGGCCACTGCCGAGGAACTGGAGGCGCATGCAGAGCGCCTGGCGGCTATCGCCAAATCGGCGGGCGGGCCGTCGATGTGGCAGGCATTGACCGAGACGCCTGCCGGTTCATGCTGAGCTTGCCCTGGCCTTGTCGCCGGCAAGCCGGCTCCCATGTTTTTACTGAATTGCAAATTCGTGTAAGAAACGGCGTGCCTGCGACAGGACCGTACTGACAGCACCAGGCTCTACTACCCTGTGAAGGATGCTCTGTCCTTCGGAGGTAGCAGCCTGATGTACAAGGACCTCAAGTTCCCCATCCTCATTGTCCACCGCGCCATAAAGGCCGACAGCGTTGCCGGCGAGCGTGTGCGGGGGATTGCCGAGGAACTGCGTCAGGACGGCTTCGCCATTCTCGCCGCCGCAGACAATGCTGAAGCCCGTCTGGTCGCTGCCACCCATCACGGGCTGGCCTGCATGCTGATCGCCGCCGAAGGCGTCGGCGAAAACACTCACTTGTTGCAGAACATGGCCGAGCTGGTACGCCTGGCCCGCCAGCGTGCCCCGAACCTGCCAATATTCGCCCTGGGCGAACAGGTCACCCTGGAAAACGCCCCTGCTGAAGCGATGAGCGAGCTCAACCAGCTGCGCGGCATCCTTTACCTGTTCGAGGATACCGTGCCGTTCCTCGCCCGCCAGGTAGCACGTGCCGCACACAACTACCTCGACGGCTTGCTGCCGCCTTTCTTCAAGGCCTTGGTACAACACACCGCGCAGTCCAATTATTCCTGGCACACGCCCGGCCATGGCGGTGGCGTGGCTTACCGCAAAAGCCCGGTGGGCCAAGCCTTCCATCAATTCTTCGGCGAGAATACCTTGCGCTCGGACTTGTCCGTCTCGGTGCCGGAACTGGGCTCGCTGCTCGATCACACTGGCCCTTTGGCAGCGGCCGAAGCCAGGGCGGCGCGCAACTTTGGTGCCGACCATACCTTCTTCGTGATCAATGGCACCTCCACCGCCAACAAGATCGTCTGGCATGCCATGGTCGGCCGTGATGACCTGGTGCTGGTGGACCGTAACTGCCACAAGTCGGTGGTCCATGCCATCATCATGACCGGCGCCATTCCCATCTACCTATGCCCGGAGCGCAACGAGCTGGGCATCATCGGGCCGATCCCGCTCAGCGAATTCAGCGCCGAATCGATCCAGGCCAAGGTGCGGGCCAACCCCTTGGCCAAAGGGCGCGAACCGCGCATCAAGCTGGCGGTGGTGACCAATTCAACCTATGACGGGCTGTGTTATCACGCCGGGCTGATCAAGCAAGCTCTGGGCAGCAGCGCCGAGGTGCTGCACTTCGATGAAGCCTGGTTCGCTTACGCGGCGTTTCATGAGTTCTTCACGGGGCGCTATGCGATGGGTACGGCCTGCACCGAGGACAGCCCGTTGGTGTTCAGCACGCACTCTACGCACAAGCTGCTGGCTGCCTTCAGCCAGGCGTCGATGATTCATGTGCAGGACGGCGCCCAGCGGCAACTGGACCGTGGTCGCTTCAATGAAGCCTTCATGATGCATATTTCCACCTCGCCGCAGTACAGCATCCTCGCTTCTTTGGATGTGGCTTCGACCATGATGGAGGGCCACGCAGGGCGCTCGCTGCTGCAAGAGATGTTTGACGAGGCACTGAGCTTTCGTCGCGCCCTGGCCAACCTGCGTGCACATATCGCTGCCACTGATTGGTGGTTCAGTATCTGGCAGCCGCCGGGGGCAGAAGGCATCGATCAGCTCGCCGCGCAGGACTGGCTGCTCCAACCTGGGGCGCAGTGGCATGGCTTTGGCGAATTGGCGGGCGATTATGTGCTGCTTGACCCGCTCAAGGTCACCTTGGTGATGCCGGGGTTGCGGGCCGACGGGGTGTTGGACGAGCAGGGCATTCCCGCGGCAGTGGTCAGCAAGTTTCTCTGGGAGCGCGGGTTGGTGGTGGAGAAAACCGGCCTTTATAGCTTCCTGGTGCTGTTCTCGATGGGCATTACCAAGGGCAAGTGGAGTACGCTGCTGACCGAGTTGCTGGAGTTCAAACGCCATTATGATGGCAATACTCCGTTAAGCCAGTGCCTGCCGAGCATCGTTGCGGTCGACACGGCACGCTACCACGGTATTGGATTGCGCGACCTGTGCAACCAGTTGCATCAACGCTATCGCGTCAATGCCACGGCCAAGCAACTCAAAGGGTTGTTCAGTCGCTTGCCGGAAGTGGCGCTCAGCCCGGCCCGGGCCTATGACCATATGGTGCGCGGTGAGGTGGAAGCGGTGCCGATCGAGGCATTGCTCGGCCGCGTCGCGGCAGTCATGCTGGTGCCATACCCGCCCGGCATACCTTTGATCATGCCGGGGGAGCGGTTCACTGAAGCAACCCGCTCGATCCTCGACTACCTGGTGTTTGCCCGCGCCTTCAACAGCGGTTTTCCCGGTTTCGTCGCCGATGTGCACGGCCTGCAGAACGAAAGCGGAAACTATACGGTCGATTGCGTCAAGGAATACGAATGATCTCGACGCCGGTCTGTACCAGTTCAAAACGGTCTTCACCCAAGTGGTTGACCCGGTCGCCGATGGCCAGGCGATAGGTGGTAACCGGTGCGCCCTGTGCGCTGCCGTCAGTCTGCAGGGTGGACTCTTGGAACTCGTGTACGGGGTAGATACGGCCTTCGGCGTCACGGGCGTGGAATTGGCCGACCATTACTGCTGCCATTTAGGTGAAAACCTCTGAATTACGTAGGGAATGTCTGCAGGAATAGACCGTGGATGGTACCTGGAAGTTTTCCGGCGGAGGAAAAAAACCTAAGCGCCGAGCAATGGTCATCTATAACTACAACGTCTCTTAACCCAGCAAAGGTTGAAAATCGCCATGAGCCAGGTGTATTCGGTAGCGGTCGTCGTCGGCAGCTTGCGCAAGGATTCGTACAACCGCAAGGTGGCCCGTGCCCTTTCAGAGCTGGCACCGTCCAGTCTTGCCTTGAAAATCGTCGAAATCGGCGATCTGCCACTGTACAACGAGGATGTCGAGGCTGCGGGCGTGCCCGAGCCGTGGAAGCGCTTTCGCGATGAGATCCGGCGCAGCGACGCGGTGCTGTTCGTCACCCCCGAGTACAACCGTTCTGTACCGGGCTGCCTGAAAAATGCCATCGACGTGGGTTCACGTCCCTACGGGCAAAGTGCCTGGAGTGGCAAACCTACGGCGGTGGTGAGCGTTTCGCCCGGAGCCATTGGCGGGTTTGGTGCCAACCATGCGGTGCGGCAGTCGCTGGTGTTTCTCGACATGCCGTGCATGCAGATGCCCGAAGCTTATATCGGTGGTGCGGCCAGCCTTTTCGAGGACAGTGGCAAGCTCAATGACAAGACCCGGCCGTTTCTGCAGGGTTTCATCGACAAGTTCTCCTCTTGGGTGAAGCTGAACAGGGCAGTCTGAACCGGCCCTGTCGCCGGCAAGCCGGCTCCCACAGTTACATCACTGTTCGTGAAAACAGCGGGTCGATTGTGGGGCCGGCTCGCCGGCGAAAGCTGTAACACAGATCGGTCAGAACGCCTGCGGCATCTCCCCCTTGGCCAACCGCCGGTTGATATCGGCGACCACCTCGGGCAGTTCGTTGATGGTGTCGATCAGGTAGTGCGGGCGTGACCCTGCGAACAGCGCATGAATGCGCTTGCGTTCACTCTCCAGCTGCTCTGCACTCAATGCCTGGTAACCTTCCCAGGTAAGCCCAAGCGCGTTGCCCGAGCACACCAGTGCCACGGTCCACATACCGGCACGACGGCCTTCGAGGATGCCCGGTACGGTGTCGTCGACCTTGACGCAGGCCGCTACGTCGTCGATGCCCAGGGCGATCACGTTGGCCAGTGCCTGTGCCGGCCACGGGCGGCCGTTCGGGGTTTCGTCGGTGGCCACCACATGGTCGGCGACATAGCCGTTCTGTGCTGCCAGTTCGACAACCTTGTCCATCACCACTTTCGGGTAGCCAGAGCATGAGCCTATTTTCAGGCCGTCCTGGCGCAGGCCGGTGAGGGTGTCCAGAGCGCCGGGGATCAGTGCTGAATGCACGGCGATCTTCTCGATCTGCAGCGGCATGAAGCGGTTATATATGTCAGTGACGTCATCATCGGTCGGCGTGCGACCGAACACCTTGCGATAGCGTTCGGCAATTTCCGGCACGTCACACAGGGTGCGGATATGGTCCCACTTACCCATGCCCATTGGGCCGCGCGCTTCCTCGATGGAAACCTGGACGTCGAACTCGGCGAAGGCTTCGACGAAGATCTGGGTCGGGGCGAAAGAGCCGAAGTCGACAACGGTGCCGGCCCAGTCGAGGATGGCGGCTTGCAGCTGGGTGGGGTTGCTGTAGTTCATGTGCGCTATTTCCTGAAGGCGGATGGGCAGAGGGTCAGATGTCCAGTACTTCCATTTCCCGCAGCACGTCGGCCACGGCATTCACAGCAGCTTGCATGCCGTCCGGGCCGACCACGCCGATGCAGCCGACGCGGAAGGTCTCGACCTGGGTCAACTTGCCGGGGTAGAGGATGAAGCCCTTGGCCTTGACCCGTTCGTAGAAGTCCTTGAACTGGTAGCGGGCGTCATTCGGGGCGTGGAAGGTGACGATGATCGGCGCCTGGATGTCGGCTGGCAGGAAGCTGCGCAGGCCGATGGCTGCCATGCCATCGAGCAGGGTCTTGCAGTTGTCGGCGTAGCGCTGGTGGCGCGCCGGCAGGCCACCTTCCTCGGCGTACTGCAGCAGCGCCTCGTGCAGGGCGGCGATCACATGGGTGGGTGGGGTGAAGCGCCATTGGCCGGTCTTGGCCATGTAGGCGTGCTGGTCGTGCAGGTCCATGGCCAGCGAGTGGGCATTGCCCTCGGCGGCTGCCAGTGCGGTTTTCTCGGCGAAAACGAAGCCCATCCCGGGGACGCCTTCCAGGCATTTGCCGGACGCTGCGATCAGTGCCTCGAAGGGGATTTCGCGGGCGTCGATCGGCAGGGCGCCGAACGAGCTCATGGCATCGATGATCAGGCGCTTGCCGTGGCGCTTGATCACCTGAGCGATCTCGTGCAGCGGGTTGAGGATGCCGGTGCTGGTTTCGCAGTGGATCAGCGCCACGTGGGTCACGCTGGGGTCTGCCGCCAGCAGGCGATCGACGTCGGCAGCGGTGGTCGGTTGGTCTTCGGCGGTTTCGAAAGTGCTGAAGTTGCGCCCCAGCACTTTGCAGATTTTCGCCAGGCGCTGGCCGTAAGCGCCGTTGATCAGCACCAGTACCTTGCCGTCGCGCGGCACCAGGGTGCCGATGGCGGCCTCCACGGCGAAGGTGCCGCTGCCTTGCAGGGGGACGCAATGGTGGCTGGCGGAGCCGTCGATGATTGCCAGCAGTTGCTCGCAGACACTGGCAGTCAGCTGGTTGAAATCACGGTCCCAGGAGCCCCAGTCCACCAGCATGGCTTGTCGGGTGCGCAGGGATGTGGTCAGTGGGCCGGGGGTCAGCAGGATCGGGGCGTTGCTCATTGCGTGGTTCCTCACAAGCTGCGGGTGGTCAGCCGAAAAAAGCTGGCGCTGAAACTACGAGGGCTAGGTTGCAATTGGCCAAGCTATCAATCAAATTGTTTGTTGTTATGCCAGCCATAAGTCAGACCGATAAATATGAACCTGTTCCAGCTTCGCGCTTTCGACGCCGTCGCCCGTGAGGGCAGTTTCACCCGTGCTGCTGCGCGCTTGTTCATTAGCCAGCCGGCGGTGACCGGGCACGTCAAGGCGTTGGAAGAGCACTACCAGATCACCCTGTTACGGCGCACGGCACGGCGGGTGGAGCTGACCGAGGAGGGTACCCGCCTTGCGGCTATCACCCGGGCGATGTTCGGCCTGGCCGAAGAGGCACAGGCGATGCTCGAGGCCAATCGCCAATTGCTCACCGGCCGCTTGGAGGTGGCCGCAGATGGGCCGCACCGGGTCATGCCGATGCTGGCGCTATTGCGTGAACGCTACCCGGGCATCACCGTCAACCTGCGCCTGGGCAATGCCCAGGAGACCTTGGCCGCATTGTTGTCAGAGCATGCCGACGTGGCCGTATTGACCGAGATCGAACCGCGCAAGGGCCTTTACTTGCAAAACCTCTGCGAGTCGCGTTTGTGCGCACTGCTGCCGGCAGGCCATGCCTGGGCTAGCGGGCAGGGTGACCTGCCACTGGCTGCTCTGCATGAACAGATCATGGTACTGCGCGAACCCAGTTCGACCACCCGGCGAACCTTCGACAAGGCGTGTGACCAAGCGTCGGTAAGGCCCAGGGTGTTGCTGGAGCTGGACAGCCGTGAGGCAGTCACCGAGGCAGTGGCGTCGGAGCTTGGGATTGGTGTGGTCTCCTCGACCGAGGTGGCCAATGACCCACGAGTGGTGGCGCGGCCGCTGGTCGGCCACGGTTTGCGTAACCAGCATCTGGTGGGATGCCTGGAGCGGCGCCGCGAGCTGCGGCTGATCCAGGCGTTCCTGGCCTTGGCTGCCAGTCTGTAATCCAACGCTGGTGTTTTTTCCATGCCGGCCTAACATGGGCGGCACGCAACAGCCAGGAGGGCCGATGAGCGAGAAAGACACCATCTCCATGCAACTGGTGCGCGAAGCCCTGTTGCAGACCTGCCCGGCGGGTGAGCCGGATGCCGCTCTGCTGGCGCAGGCTGGCATCGACATCGGCCAGCTCGACCAGGCTGATGCACGCGTCAGCGCCGAGGCTTACTCCCGGCTTTGGCGCTTGCTGGCGCAACGCTGCAACGATGAATTCTTCGCCATGGACCCCCGTGGGCTGCGTACTGGAAGCCTGGCATTCCTGTGTCGGGCGAGCATGGCCCAGCCCACCCTGCAGGCTGGCCTGGAAACGGCGTTGGCATTTCTTTCGCTGATGCTGCAGGACCTGCAACCGGTACTGGTGCGCCAGAAAAGCCTGGCCGAAATCGTCATCGTTGAACCCAATGATCAGCCTCGGCGTGCGTTCACCTATTTTACCTTCTGGATGATCGTGCACGGCGTCGCCTGTTGGTTGGGAGGGCGGCGTATTCCGATCCTGGCGATTGACTTGCGGTGCGCCGAGCCACCTTTCTGTGATGACTACCGGGTGATGTTCTCGGAAAACCTGCAGTTCGAACGCCCCTTGACCCGGATGATCATCGCCGGGGACTGCCTTGACCTGCCGATGCGCCGCAGTGAGGACGAGCTTCAGCGCTTTCTGGCAGAGGCACCTGGCAACATCCTGGTGAAGTATCGCGACCCGAACAGCCTGGCCCGTCGTATCCGCCAGACGCTTAGCCAGCAGGCGCCCAGCCAATGGCCTGCCGCCGAGCAACTGGCGGCAACATTGTGCATGTCGGCGTCAACCTTGCGGCGCCGTTTGGGCGAAGAGGGCCAGAGCTACCAGGCGCTTAAAGACAGTATTCGCCGCGAGTTGGCAATTGCCTGGCTGGCGCAGCCGCAGCTTGGGCTTGGCGACATCGCCGAGCGGTTGGGCTTTGCCGACAGCAGTTCGTTCTACAAGGCGTTTCGCAAGTGGTTCGGGTGCAATCCGGGGCATTACCGCAGTGTCTTCCTGCAGGCGTAAACCGGCCCTGCAATAGCCATGCTCCGACGGGCAGTTGGCGCATTGCGAAGGCTGAGAAGACACGCGGCCAAAACGCTCATTCAGATTGACAGCTTTGGCCATTGCCCAGGTAGGCAGGCGGCGCGAACATCGTCAGACCGATGGTGCACTCCAACAATAAGAACCCAGGAGTCTGACGATGCGCGAGTATGGCGACGCCGTCCTTTCATTCAATCATGCCGAGGCCGCAATGGGGCTGCACGGCAGCCTCGCAGCCCTCAATGCCTGCGTCGAATGCTGTGACCGCCATGTGGCCCAAGGTGGTATCGCCCTGGTCTACGAGGACCGAGAGGGCAATGGCAGGCTCTACACATTCGGGCAGATGCAAGCCATGGCGGCCCGCTTTGCCAGTGTCCTGAGGGCCCAAGGCGTGCAGGCCGGTGACCGTGTAGCAGGGCTGATGCCACGCACCCCCGAGTTGCTGGTGACCATCCTCGCCACCTGGCGCCTGGGCGCTGTTTACCAGCCGTTGTTCACTGCCTTTGGCCCCAAAGCCATCGAGCACCGCCTGGAGCAGTCGCATGCCAAGGTAGTGGTCACCGACCGTGGCAACCGCGCCAAGCTGGACGATCTGGTCGTGTGCCCCGTGCCGATCATCGTCGGCGCTGACGAGGGTGAACTGGACTTCCAGCGCCTGCTCGATGCCGCCTCTGCCGATTGCGAGCCAGTGATGCGCTCGGGCAACGATCCCTTCCTGCTGATGTTCACCTCGGGCACCACTGGCCCTGCCAAACCCTTGGAAGTGCCGCTACGCGCGATCGTCGCGTTCCAGGGCTATATGCGCGATGCCATTGGCCTGCAGCCACAAGACAACTTTTGGAACCTGGCCGACCCAGGGTGGGCCTATGGCCTTTACTACGCGGTCACCGGGCCGTTGTCGCTGGGTCACGCCACCACCTTCTACGATGGCCCGTTCAGTGTCGAAAGCTGCGCGCGGGTGATCGACAAGCTGGGCATCACCAACCTGGCAGGTTCGCCCACCGCATATCGCTTGCTGATCGCCGCTGGCAAGGCGTTCTCAACGCCGGTCCAGGGCCGCCTGCGGGTCGTCAGCAGTGCCGGTGAACCGCTCAACCCCGAGGTGATCCGCTGGTTCGCCGATGAGTTGGGCGTGACCATCCATGACCACTACGGGCAGACCGAGCTGGGCATGGTGTTGTGCAACCACCACGGCCTTGAGCATCCCGTGCGGGCGGGTTCGGCCGGTTTTGCCATCCCTGGCCACCGCATCGTGGTGCTGGACGAGCAGGGCGCCGAATTGCCCGCAGGGCAGCCTGGCATTCTGGCAGTGGATCGGGAGCAGTCGCCGCTTTGCTGGTTCGGTGGCTATCACGGCCTGCCCACCAAGGCCTTCGTCGGCAAGTATTACCTGAGCGGCGATACCGTCGAGTTGAACACCGACGGCAGCATCAGCTTCGTCGGCCGCAGCGACGACGTGATCACCACCTCTGGCTACCGTGTTGGTCCGTTCGATGTGGAAAGCGCACTGATCGAGCACCCGGCTGTGATCGAAGCCGCAGTGATTGGCAAGCCGGACCCTGAGCGCACCGAACTGATCAAGGCCTTTGTGGTGCTGGCTAGCGGTGTTCACGGTAGTGCCGAGCTGGAAGAGACCCTGCGCCAGCACGTTCGCCAGCGGTTGTATGCCCACGCCTATCCCAGGGAAATCGCATTCGTCAGCGAGCTGCCCAAGACCCCGAGCGGCAAGCTGCAACGCTTCATCCTGCGCAATCAGGAAGTTGCCAAACAACAAGCGCAACAGGCCACTCCTGCCCGCGCCTGAAAGGAACCCGATCATGCACATCGCCAACAAACACTTTATCGTCAGCGGCGCAGCTTCAGGGCTGGGTGCTGCCACTGCGCAGATGCTGGTCGAGGCCGGCGCCAAGGTCATGCTGGTTGACCTCAATGCCCAGGCTGTCGAGGCCAAGGCCCGCGAGCTGGGTGACAACGCCCGCTTTGCGATCGCCGACATCAGCGACGAGCAAGCGGCCCAGGCCGCCGTCGATGCCGCTGTAACGGCTTTTGGCAGCCTGCACGGGCTGGTCAATTGTGCGGGCATCGTCGGTGCCGAAAAAGTGCTGGGCAAACAAGGGCCACACGGCCTGGCCAGTTTCGCCAAGGTCATCAACGTCAACCTGGTCGGTAGCTTCAACCTGCTGCGCCTGGCTGCTGCTGCGATGGCCGAAGGCGTTGCCGACGAAAGCGGCGAGCGCGGGGTGATCATCAATACCGCCTCGATCGCCGCCTATGACGGTCAGATAGGCCAGGCTGCCTACGCCGCCTCCAAGGGCGCCATCGCCAGCCTGACATTGCCGGTTGCCCGCGAGCTGGCGCGTTACGGCATTCGTGTGATGACCATCGCCCCGGGTATTTTCGAAACCCCGATGATGGCCGGCATGACCGAAGAGGTACGTACTTCGCTGGCTGCCGGTGTGCCGTTCCCGCCGCGCCTGGGCCGCCCGCAGGAATACGCGGCGCTGGCCCGACACATCATCGAGAACAGCATGCTCAACGGCGAGGTGATCCGCCTCGACGGCGCACTGCGCATGGCTGCCAAATAAGGAAAGCGCACATGACCCTCGCCAATGATCCTATCGTTATCGTCAGCGCCGTGCGCACGCCCATGGGCGGCCTGCAGGGCGATCTGAAAAGCCTGACCGCGCCACAGCTGGGCAGCGCGGCCATTCGTGGTGCCGTGGAACGTGCCGGCATCGATCCCGCCAGTGTCGAGCAAGTGCTGTTCGGCTGCGTACTGCCGGCCGGGCTGGGCCAGGCGCCGGCACGACAGGCTGCACTGGGTGCCGGGCTGGACAAGCACACCACCTGCACCACCCTTAACAAAATGTGCGGCTCGGGCATGCAGGCCGCGATCATGGCTCATGACCTGCTGCTGGCGGGGACCGCAGACGTGGCGGTGGCGGGCGGCATGGAAAGCATGACCAACGCCCCGTATCTGCTGGACAAAGCCCGTGGCGGCTACCGCATGGGCCACGGCAGGATCATCGACCACATGTTCATGGACGGCCTGGAAGACGCCTATGACAAAGGCCGCCTGATGGGCACCTTCGCCGAAGACTGCGCCCAGGCCAACGGCTTCACCCGCGAAGCCCAGGACCAGTTCGCCATCGCCTCGCTTACCCGTGCCCAGGACGCGATCAGCAGCGGCCGCTTTACCGCCGAGATCGTGCCGGTGGAAGTCACCGAGGGCAAGGAAAAGCGCGTCATCACGGACGACGAGCAGCCGCCCAAGGCGCGCCTGGACAAGATCCCGCAGCTCAAGCCTGCCTTCCGTGAAGGTGGTACGGTGACCGCAGCCAACGCCAGTTCGATTTCCGACGGTGCTGCGGCGCTGGTCCTGATGCGCCGCTCCGAAGCCGACAAGCGCGGCCTCAAGGCCCTGGCAGTCATCCATGGCCACGCGGCCTTCGCAGATATCCCGGCGCTTTTCCCGACCGCGCCGATCGGGGCCATCGACAGGTTGATGAAACGCACCGGCTGGACCCTGGCCGACGTCGACCTGTTCGAGATCAACGAGGCCTTCGCCGTGGTCACGCTGGCGGCCATGAAACACCTTGACCTGCCGCACGATAAGGTCAACATCCATGGCGGCGCCTGCGCCCTTGGTCACCCGATCGGCGCTTCCGGCGCACGCATCCTGGTGACCTTGCTGTCGGCCCTTCGCCAGAACAACCTACGCCGCGGCGTTGCGGCCATCTGCATCGGCGGTGGCGAGGCCACGGCCATGGCTGTCGAATGTCTGTATTGAGGTGAACCATGTTGGTAACTGACGAGCAACAACAGATCGTCGATGCGGTCCGGGCTTTTGCCCAGGAACGCCTCAAGCCTTTTGCCGAACAATGGGACAAGGAACACCGCTTCCCCCGGGAAGCCATCCAGGAGATGGCCGAACTCGGCCTGTTTGGCATGCTGGTGCCCGAGCAGTATGGTGGCAGTGACACCGGCTATGTGGCCTATGCCATGGCCCTGGAAGAAATCGCTGCTGGCGATGGCGCCTGCTCGACCATCATGAGTGTGCACAATTCGGTAGGGTGCGTGCCCATCCTCAAGTTTGGCAGCGAACTGCAAAAGCAGCAGTACCTTGCACCGCTGGCCAGCGGGTCGATGATCGGTGCATTCGCTCTCACCGAACCCCAGGCCGGTTCCGATGCCAGCAGCCTGAAAACCCGTGCACGGCTGGATGGCGACTACTATGTGCTCAACGGCAGCAAACAGTTCATTACCTCCGGGCAGAACGCCGGTGTGGTGATTGTTTTCGCTGTCACCGACCCGGAGGCAGGCAAGCGTGGTATCAGCGCCTTCATCGTGCCCACCGACTTGCCCGGTTACCAAGTGGCGCGAGTCGAAGACAAGCTCGGCCAGCACGCATCCGACACCTGTCAGATCGTTTTCGACAATGTGCGCGTTCCAGTGGCCAACCGCCTGGGCGAGGAGGGGCAGGGTTACAAGATCGCCCTGGCCAATCTTGAGGGTGGGCGCATTGGCATTGCTTCGCAGTCGGTGGGCATGGCCCGTGCTGCGTTTGAAGTTGCCCGTGATTACGCCAAGGAGCGTTGCAGCTTCGGTAAACCCTTGATCGAGCACCAGGCGGTAGCGTTCCGCTTGGCGGACATGGCCACCAAAATCGCCGTGGCTCGGCAGATGGTGCTGCACGCCGCAGCACTGCGCGATGCCGGGCGCCCTGCGCTGGTGGAAGCGTCGATGGCCAAGCTGTTTGCCTCGGAAATGGCCGAAAAGGTCTGTTCGGATGCCTTGCAGACATTAGGCGGTTATGGCTATCTGAGTGACTTTCCGCTGGAGCGGATTTACCGCGACGTGCGGGTTTGCCAGATCTACGAAGGCACCAGCGACATTCAGCGCATGGTCATTGCGCGCAATCTTTGAAGGAGCAGTCTGCATGGCATTCGAAACCATCCTGTTGGATATTCACGACAAGGTCGGCCTGATTACCCTGAACCGGCCCCAGGCGCTCAATGCGCTCAACGCACAGATCGTCAGTGAGATCAATCAGGCCCTGGACCAGCTCGAGCGTGACCCGAATATCGGCTGCGTAGTGCTGACCGGTTCGGCCAAAGCCTTTGCCGCCGGTGCCGATATCAAGGAAATGGCTGAGCTCAAATACCCGCAGATCTACGTCGATGACCTGTTCAGTGATGCCGACCGCATTGCCAATCGCCGCAAGCCGATCATCGCTGCGGTATCGGGTTTTGCCTTGGGCGGTGGTTGTGAGCTGGCGATGATGTGCGACTTCATTCTGGCGGCCGACAATGCAAAGTTCGGGCAGCCGGAAATCAACCTGGGCGTACTGCCAGGCATGGGCGGTACCCAGCGCCTGACCCGGGCCGTGGGCAAGGCCAAAGCCATGGAGCTGTGCCTGACGGGGCGTCTGATGGGGGCTGAGGAGGCGGAGCGTGCAGGCCTCGTTGCGCGCGTGGTGCCACAGGCCGAACTGGTCGAGGAGGCATTGAAGGTGGCTGCGACCATTGCTGGTAAGTCGATCCCGGTGAGCATGATGGTCAAGGAGAGCGTCAACCGGGCCTTTGAAGTCACGCTGAGCGAAGGTGTGCGTTTCGAGCGTCGTGTGTTTCATGCGGCATTTGCCACTGAAGACCAGAAGGAGGGGATGGCCGCCTTCATTGCCAAGCGCGAGGCTCAATTCAAGGACTGCTGACCTGCGGCAGGGGCAGCGACCTGCCCCTGCCGGTGATCAGGCCTGGTGGTCGAAGAAGTACCGCTTCGCCGCTGCCAGGTCGATCGGGCTGCGATGCACTTTCGGTCTCATGCCCGCCAGCATCTTTGACGACACGGCCACGTGCATGGCGCTGCTCAGCCGTTTTCAGGTGGCCGGCGGTATAGGTGGTCTGTTCGGCATCCCCGTCCGAATAGTGGAAATGTGCATACCAGAGATCTTCGCCATCACGGCTGATGGCGTATTCCTCGAGGTAGTCATCGGCCCGGCCCGCTAGCTTGGCCAGTTGCCGCCGTGGGCCGGTCATACGAACCTGCACCTGCTTATGCTCCAGCAGAAAGCCCAGTTCGCTCATTCGAGGCTTTTGCAGCAATGCTACCCGCGTTCTCTGCTCGACCGCCTGCTTGGTCAGCGTTGCCGACAGGTCTTCGATCGCCTTGATGCTCAGTGCCGCATCGGCATCGTGGATGCTCTCGTCAGTCTGGTTGTCACGGGTCAAGCGCAGTTCGATGGCTGCTCGGTGGTGGTCAAGGCCATCGCGGTGCAGCAGCAGTATCTCCTCGATTTCAACTGGCAGATAGGTGTTGGCCTTGGCGCCTTGCATCAGGACCAGGCTGCTTCGTGCGCTGGACAGGCGCCTTTCGCTTTCGCTGAGTAGCGCCTTTAGTTTGGCTGGAGGACGCGCGTGAGTTTTATTCTGTGCAGCGTGTACCGGTACCCACTGCTCATTGTCACACTTGTAGCTGCGTGTAACTGACCCTTGCTCACTGCCAGGAATGTCGACGATGTTGTCATCGTCCGCCCGCGGCTGGCCCAGCAGCAGTCCATCGTCACGGGTTTCGATCAGGCCGGGCAATTGCTGGCTGAGTTGCTTCACGGAGGTGGATTGGGGCCAGTCGGCGTATTCGGCGAGTTGGCTGAGCACATCTGCAGTCATGTCACCGATATCGCTTCGCAGTTGTGTAAACGCCGAGGGTACTGCGACCTCGTCGAACTGGCTTTGCAGAATGCCGGCCCGTCGTTTAGCGGTCTCCAGATGCTGCATGATGTTTTCCAGCAAGCGGTGCTTGGCCTCGTCGCTGGCATTGACCCGTTTGCTCAGCTGAACCCGTTGCCCTATGGCCAGTTCGATGCTGTCCCTCGTACGCTCGAGCCAGAAGGTTCCGGCGTCGCCCAGCGGTTCGAGCGTGATGCGGTTGACGCAGTTTTCGAGGCGCATGAAGCGCCAGTGCAAAGGTGACCAACGGCCTCGCTGCTCTTGAAGCCCCTGCACCATCTTCAGGGTGCCGTGCAGCGAAGGGCTTGCCAGCTGGCGCAGGTTCTCAAGCCCCTGGTCGAAGGCAGTGGCGTTGTCGAACAGGCTATCGATCAGTGACGTCAAGTTGGCCAACCTTGCAGCGAGAACCACCTGATCCGCGGGCGTCGATTCGGCTTCTTGCTCGATCATGTCCAGCAAGCGGGCACGTTCGGGTTTGTACAGGCGCATCAACAGCTCACGGATCTGCAATTGGCAATTGAGGTGCTGGTAGAGCGTCCCCGCGCGTTTGACCTTGTAGTCGGTCACCGGCGTCAGTTCATTGAGTTCTTGCAGGCGCTGGATATGCTCGGCAACGAACGTCTCGAACGTCTGCAGCTTTTCGAGGCAGTTACGTAATATGCGCGGGTCGTCTGACCGGCTGGCCAGCTCGCGCAGCTTTTTCATGTACGGCAGCTGCTCAGTGATGCTTTTTGAATCGTTTACCACCCGGTCGATCTTCTCCCGGGTATTGTGCTTGCGTTGCGCTTGCAGACTGGCTATCCGCTTGGAGGGTGGCATGCCACCGCGCAGTCGAAGGCGCAGGTCGAGCTGCCAACGGCCTGCCTCATCACGCCTGAGCAAAGGGCCTGGGGATTTGTCGTTTCCGCTGCCGATAATTCGCATCTGATCCAGAGTTGGGTCCAACTGTGCCTTGAACAGCTTGCCCTCGAGCAGTACCAGTAAGTGATCAGCCTGCAAATACAAACCGCGCATCGGCCCCGTAGGGATGGGTGGGCCGAGCGCTATCGTTGACACATCTGCCTGCAGCTCGGCAAGCGCTTTGGCCTGGCTGCTGTCGAGCCTGAGTGTTGGTTGGGCCCATCTGAATTCGAGCTGGGCCTGAGTTGGGGTGGTCAACACAATCGGTGCCGGTATTGGCTCGTTCAGCTCTCCGGGAGGAAGGACTGCATGCAACGGATGCTCCTGCTCCTGTCGTCTCATGGCATGGTTGAAGATCAGGAATGCGACATTGACCAGCAGTTCGATCCAGGCGCCTGTGCGGTCACCTTTACTGCCCTGGCCCTCGGCATCGACCAAGCGGGCGAATGTGGTTTCCATCTGCACCAACCAGGCGGCTTCCGCCAGAGGGCCTTCTACAAAGGGCAATACGGTATTGAGCAATAACCAGCCCAGCTCTTCCCAGCGCTGCCAGCGGGTTTCGGCGCTGCTTGCCGATTGCGACTTGAAATTGCTCAACGTTTCCAGCACACATGCTTCGTAGATGGCCCGTGCAGGGCTGAGCACGGCGGCTTCGCGCGACAAGGTGATGGGCGCAGGCCTGACCAGTGGCACCGCCCAGTCATCCTCCAGCGGGTAGAACAGGTGCGGCTCCTTGAAGCCACCATGGGCATAGATGCGGCGGTCTTCCGGGGCCAGGCGCTGGAGCACGTCGTTTTGTAAATCGCCAGGCTCTGAGAGCGCCACCAGCAGCGCCATGCGGTCTGCATACTCGACCATCGGTTCGCGGTGCAGGGGGCGGTAAAGCAGGCACTGGGCGTTTTTGAAGGAGTCGTCCTCGATCAGCCAGGTATTGAGCGGATGATCGGCAGTCGCGTCCATTGTCCGCAGCAGGCCTAGAGGGCGCATGACCCAACTGCTGTGCTCATTGGGCAAGGGGGCAAGCACCTGCTCTATGGCCACAATTGCCGCTGGCGCTGGCCGACCATGCTCGAGAAATCCGCCCATCACCTTTGTTGGCAATTGCGTAATCAGCTGCTTGGCGAACAGGTCCTCGCGGTGCGCGCGTGCCTGCGCATCATTGAGCAGCAACGCGCGTAACCGCGCAGGGTATGTCGACCCAATATCGGCTTCGGTGACGAGTGCACGCAGCGCCGGCGTGTCCAGCCAAGCGGGGATCGCTTGACCATCGACGCTTTCCACCACTACGCGGCCGGGTTTGAGCAGCCCCAGATTGGCGATTGCCAGTTGGGCCAAGCTGAAGCTGACCGGTTTTAAGGTCCCCCCATTGATGACTTCGCCCGGCAGTGGTAGCGCTGTTTCGACGGTTTGATAATTGATCACCCGCACGGCCGCCGGGTCCAGCATGGATTCGGGGTGGTCACGCAGGATCAGTTCGGTGAGGCGTTCGCAGGCAAAGTCATGCGCGCTAGGCACACCGTCAAGCCAGGTTTGCCCTTCGCTCTCTGAGATGCTGCGGGCGACGTCCGTAAGCATCGAGCTATAGACGATCAGGGCTTGGGGCTTGCCCGCACGTATCCAGTCTGGCAACTGATCGACCAGTGCTTCCTGGCTGGCCAAGTCGTTCATGTCGCACAGATGCGTCATGGAAGTTAGCCGATCCAGTGCGTCGGCGAGTTGTTGGGCGCTGCTTGTGCCCTTGAATGACAAGGTGGCCAGCTCCAGGCATTCCAGTTGTTGCTGCAGCAAGTTGGCCGCTTGGGCCTGGAATGGCTGCTGCTCGAGAGTGCCCAGGCGCACGTTGGTTGGCGACATGGTAATGACGGATGGCCAGTGCCTGGCAATGCTGTCCTGCAGCTGTTGGCGCGACGCAAATGACAGCAATCGGCCTATTGGCGTGAACAATAAGGTGAAGGGCGGCTGGCCTGGTGATTCGGGCCGTTCGATGAGTAGCGCACTGGCAAGGTAAGGATCGAGTTGCCAGTCAGCGGAATAATTGCAGGCCAGAGTGTGTATGGAAACTCCATGGCTGCTGGTCAGGGCTAGCAGGTCATCCGGTTTGGCCTGGTCGTCAGACAATGCCTTCAGCGTGGCTGCGGCAGCCGCCAGCTTGCCATCGTTGTGTGCTTGCTCGGCGGCGCTGCGTAGCAGCGCCTGCAGGTGGTTGGCAAACCACATCCATGGCGTCTCACCTTGGCTGTCGGCCTCGCACCAGAAGTTGACCATCGCTGTGCGATAGGCGTGCAGCAGCATCGGCCCGCAATCGTTTACCAGCGTTTCAAGTACATGCAGGTCAACCGGAACGGGGTTGTCGGGGTCTATGGCATGATTGCGACAAGGCACATCCTGATCAGCGGTCAGGTTCAGTGTACGCTGCAGGCAATATCGCTCCACCAAGACCAGATAAAGCGGGCGCACATAGGCATCACCCATGATCGGGCCGAAGCTGGCGAGTTGCAGGGACAGGGGGTCGAGATTGGTATCGAGCCCATAATCTGGCCAGTGCTCGACCAAAAGCTGTGCCGCAATTTCGAACAGGGTGGGGCGGCTGGCGAACCTCTTGGCAACGGAACAAGACGCAGTGGTGGCACGCGGGAGTCTGATAGATGATGTCATGGCTGGAGCCTGGCTGGGGAAGAGGCCCCATGAAACCGCTCCAGTGATCTGCCCTGGCTCTAAAGATGTAATGCCAGTGGCAACGTCTGAACCGCAAGTTGCTGCCGTCAGGCGCAAACCACGTCATTTCGGTCAATTACCCGGTGATTGGTGTTGCCCCTTGCGACGTGGGGCCTTAGACTGCCGCCCCCTGCAAAAGAGTGCCGATTGGCGCTTGAAGAATTCTGTTGCCAATGCCCAGGCGTTGGCGATACCCGAATCGCCCAAATGCACATTTTTTCATAGAGAAATCGATGACCAAGGAACAGTTGCTGGCCATGTCGGCCGATGACTACATGAACGCTGATCAACTGGCCTTCTTCACTGGCCTGTTGCAGGCGATGAAAGTAGAAACCCATGAACGCATCGAGCTGAGCCGTGCCACCATCGAAAGCCTGGATACCCCGTCGGATCCTGCCGACGTGGCCTCGGTCGAAGAAGAGCGTCACTGGTTGGTAAATGCCATCGAGCGCGACCAGCGCCTGCTTCCGCAGCTGGAAATGGCTTTGGGCCGTATCGCTGACGAAAGCTTTGGCTGGTGCGACGACAGCGGTGAACCGATCGGCCTGCAGCGCCTGCTGATCAGCCCGACCACCAAGTACTGCATCGAAGCCCAGGAGCGCCACGAGCAGCTCGATCGCCACCAGCGCCAGATCTGACCGAGCGTTGTGTGCCAGGCCCCACGGAGCGATCCTTGGGGCTTTTTGCGTTTGCTGGCTCCTACGGGCTAATTCGTTACTGCTGGCGCAATACTGCTATACCAATGTTGGCTTTTTTCGGCAGGTTGGCGGGCGTATCATGGCTGCATCGTTAGGTTGCTAAGTAAATTCCGGAGGGAATGATGAATAGCCGAGTCGATGTAGCCGTGATGATTGGCTCAGGTGTGTCCGCTGCCTTGCAGGCGCTGGGGCGTCGAGTATGTTGGGTGGTGCTGATAAACGGCGAACGGCGGGGCCCTGCGTTTGCGACACGTGATGAGGCGCTGCAGTGTCAGGCGGCCTGGCTGAAACAGCTGGAGAAAGGCCGAGCCGCCTGACTGTCGTTCAGTTTTCGAGGCTACGGGCCAGCTCGCAGGCGTCATGGTGGCGACGTCGAAACCCCTTTACTCTACCGGTAGCGCTTTCAGTGACGTGGAAGAACTCGATGCCGGCAGGGATAACGACGTAACGAGGTATGGAGCGAGAATAAATGCGCTTTGCCTCTCGACGTGTTTCTGTGTTTTCGTGCATATTTCTTTCCCAGTAATGCGCTGATGGATTGCAGAGCCCGTTCTGCCGAAGGGCCTGGCGTTATCTATCGCATCTTTTCTGACGGAATAGTTGTAAGACATTACGCTTCCCGGTTGGGGATTGTGCCTAAACCCGTCCTTCGGGCGAAGTCTGGCAAGCAGGAGTAAAGTTTCCTCCATGCTGTATAGCCAGAAGGCACAGACGTAATGCACATCGCTTCATTACTCTTTTCGCCTATCGAAATGAAAGGGCCGTGCCTCACCGATGGTGAGTGGGGGCGGATGTTACCGATTTGAGGATTACTTCATTGGCAGTCAGTACTCTGGATACCCACGCTTTGTTCGCCCTTGGCGATTTGCGCGGTAAGTTGGCCAAGCTGTTTCAAGGCCGTTTCGTTTATGTCACCGAGCAGAACCCCGAAGGCCTGTATATGGCCGAAATCGACACCGAGAGCGCGTTGGTGGTCGATGACAAGCAGCGTTTGGAATTGAAGGTAGGGGACCACTTTCGTGCTGCCGTATTGCCCAGTCGTGAAGGCGGCAAGTTGGAAATGCGCTTTCGTGAGATCAAACTGAACGTCTACGGCGTAGGGGACTATGCCTTTGTCTCGGTGCCGGAGGGTGAAGGTATCGTGTTCCGTGAAGGCCAAGGCGTAATGCTAGTGTTCGCGGCTCAACAGCAAGTCCAAGAGGGCCTGGGCAAGCTGCTCAAGGCCGTGACCGGTAAGGTCGCAAAATGGCGTAAGGGCGAGTTGACCACTTTCAAGGCGAGTGAATGAACGAGGGGCAGGTGGCGGATGGCAGCCGTGCCGCGTTCCATCGACAATATCGGGCCATGGCCGTGGCACAAGCAGAACGTTTGCTGGCGCGGCGCGATGAAATGCAGGCGGCCTGGTTGACCTGGGTGGCGGCCCAGCTCTATCAGTTAAGCCCGCCTCCCTACGTCGCCATGGTGCGGCGAGAGTTGCAGCGTATCACCCAAGAATGAGCATGCTGCACATCAATTGCCCCCCTCTTGGCCGCTACTGACTTCTTCGGGTACAGCTTCCCCGGACATGCGTTTGCGAAACAGTGCCGCCCTGGCCAGTAGCAGGGTAGTGACCGGTACGGTGATCGACAGTAGAACAGGGATCAACCAAGCGTGCAGTACCGGGCCTTGCTTGAGCCATGAAAAATAGATGATCGAAGCTAAGGCAACGCACCAGGTCCCGATGGTCGAGGCCAGGGCTGGCGGGTGCATGCGCTGGAAATAATCCTTGAGGCGCAGCAGGCCAATTGCCCCGATCAATGCAAACAGGCTGCCGAGCAGCAGCAGGGCAGCGGTAACAAGCTCCAGCCAGAGTGGTAGTTCAAGAACATCGGTCATTCTATTACCTCACCACGCAGCAAGAACTTGGCCAGGGCAAACGAGCCGACAAAGCCGAACAGTGCAATCAATAGTGCGCCTTCAAAGTAGGTATCGCTGGCATAGCGGATCCCCAATACCAGCATCATGAGCATGGCCAGGATGTACAGGTAGTCCAGTGCCAGTACCCGGTCCTGGGCGGAAGGGCCGCGAAACAACCGAATCAGCGTCAGGCCCATGGCCAGGGCGAAGATGAACAAGCTGGCGAGCACCGCATAGGCTAGCAGGCCTGTCATTGGAAAATCTCCATCAGCGGTCGTTCGTAGGTGTGTTTGAAGTGCTCGATGAAGGCGTTTTCATCCTTGAGGTCGAACACGTGCAGCAACAGCACGCTACGGTCCAGGGCCAGTTCTGACCAAACGGTTCCGGGTACTACGGTGGTGATCATCGACAGTGCTGCCAGGCCGTGGGCGTCGCGCAGGTCCAGGGGGATATGGACAAATGCCGAGCGAGGCGGGTGTTGCCCGGCGCGCAACACGCTGAGGGCTACTTGCAGGTTGGACTGGATGACGTCGATACCTACCCGGCCCAGCAGTTTTGCAACTGTCAGCGGCCTGCGCACATGGGCGTGCTGGGGGCGCAGTGGTGCCATCAGCAGCGGCGCCAGAATACCAAGCGCGGCTGCGAGGAGCAGATTGCCCGGGCTTACGGAGAGGTTCAGCAGCAACCACAGTACGAAGAGTGCGACAGACAGCAGCGGTGCTGGGAAAAATCGGCTCATGGCTGCACCTGTGCGTCGAGCGTGGTCGGGCCAGGGATCGGCTGCGCGGCCATTACGGCCCTGATGTAGGTGTCAGGGGTTTGCAGGCTGGCAGCAGTGTCCTGGGTGTAACGTAGCAGCGGCTCGGCTCGGAAGCTGAGCATGATGCAAAGGCCCAGCAAAATGACGATCGGCAGGCATTCGTAGTGTCGCAGCGCGGGGGAGGGCCGCTCTTCAGGCTTCCAGAAGCGCTGGATGCCCACGCGCCCGAAAGCGATCAGCGAAGCCATGCCAGACAGGACGAGCAGTACTACCAGCGCCCAGGCGGCCGCAGATAGCGGTCGCTCGGCCGGCACACCCAACCCTAGTGGGTTGAACAGCGCACTGATCAAATTGAGTTTACCGACGAAGCCGGAAAGCGGTGGCATGCCGATGATCAGCAATGCACAGGCAATGAAACTCAGGCCCAGAAACGCCATGGTCCAGGGAATGATCTGGCCGATCACTGCCTTCTGCTCATCGTCCAGGTTGATACCTTTGGGTGGATGCAACGACTCGAGTGGCGAAGGCATGCTGCCTTCTTCGTCCTCCAGTGGTGGCTCGTTGGCCGAGCGGGAGCGTTCCACCAGCTCGGCGAGCAGGAACAGTGCACACAGTGCCAGGGTTGAATTGACCAGATAGAACAATGCTGCACCAGTCAGGACGGGCTGGGCAAAGCCGATCGCGCCAAGCAGAGTGCCTGCCGAAACAAGTATGCTCAGCGCTGCTATGCGCTCCAGTCGTTGTGCGGCAAGTATCGACACGGCTGCGATGGCAAGGGTGACCAACCCCCCATAGATCAGCCACTGCCCGCCGAAATGCGCGGATGCACCGGCCTGGCCCGAGAACAACAGGGACCAGAGCCGCAACACTGCGTACAGGCCGACCTTGGTCATGATGGCGAACAATGCGGCTACGGGTGCGCTGGCCGAGGCATAGGCCGGTACCAGCCAGAAATTCAGCGGCCAGATGCCGGCCTTTGCCAAGAAGGCTATGGCCAGAATTGCCGCGCCTGCGTGCAGCAAACCACGGTCGGCTTCGGGCACTAACGGTACTTTGAGCGCGAGGTCGGCCATGTTGAGGGTGCCGGTCACGCCGTAAAGCATCGCGGCGCCAATCAGAAACAGCGAAGAAGCGAATAGGTTGATGGCGATGTAATGCAGGCCGGCCCGCACCCGCGCTCGTCCCGAGCCATGCAGAAGCAGCCCATAAGAGGCCGCTAGCAGGACTTCGAAAAACACGAACAGGTTGAACAGGTCGGCAGTCAGGAAGGCGCCATACAGGCCCATCAACTGGATCTGGAACAGTGCGTGGAAGCTGGCGCCGGCGCTGTCCCAGCGGGCGCGAGCGAACAGCAGGGCGCTGATGCCGATGACCCCGGTCAAAGTCAGCAGCAGCGCCGACAGGTGATCAACCACCAGCACAATGCCGAAAGGTGCGGGCCAGTTGCCCGGCAGGTACACACCAATCGATTCCGCTTGCCCCTGGACGCGCACCCACAACAACAAGCTGATGGCGATGACCAGCCCGCTGAAGGTCGACAGCAGGTTGAGACGCGCCTTGAGCAGGCGGTGCTTCTCGCCCAGTATCAGCATCACTGCTGCGGTCAGCAACGGCAGCAGGATGGGGGCGATGATCAGTTGACTCATTTCACTCATTCATCACGCTCCCGGCCATCCACGTGGTCGGTGCCGGTCAGGCCGCGAGATGCCAGCAGCACCACCAGAAACAGGGCGGTCATGGCAAAGCTGATGACGATGGCCGTCAGAACCAACGCCTGGGGCAGCGGGTCGGTGTAGTGCAGCAGGTCCTGTGTCACGCCTTCCTTGATGATCGGCTCCTTGCCGATGAACAGGCTGCCCATACTGAAGATGAAGAGGTTGACGCCATAGGACAGCAGGCACAGGCCCATGATTACCTGATAGGTTCGTGGGCGCAGGATAAGCCACACGCCCGATGCGGCCAGTACGCCGATGGCGACTGCAATGACTTCTTCCATCAGGCGGCTCCTGCTTGGCTGGGTTTCGAAGGATTACCCGGGCGGTAGGCTCGCACCGACTGGTGTGCCAGGGCAGTGAGGATCAGCAGGGTCGAGCCGACCACTACGGTGTACACGCCGACGTCGAAGAACAGCGCGCTGGCCACGTGCACATCGCCGAGCAATGGCAGGTGCAGGTGGGCGGTATGCGTGGTCAGGAAAGGGTAGCCCAGCAGCATGGCGCCAACCCCGGTCAGTGTTGCGCACAGTAGCCCGGTGCCCATCCAGCGCAGTGGGCGCAGGCTCATCTGGGCTTCGACCCATTGGGTACCTGCGACCATGTACTGGAGGATGAATGCCACCGACATCACCAGGCCTGCGACAAAGCCGCCGCCAGGCTGGTTGTGGCCCCGCATGAACAGGTACATCGAGATCAGCAGGGCGATCGGCAGCAGCAGCCGTACCAGCACCGCAGGCACCATCATGAAGCCCAGCGCTGTGTCGGTGGCATGGCGCGGGTTGATCAGGTCGGTGACCACGTCGGGTGCAAGCTGGCGCTGCTGAGCTGGCAGCTGCATGCTCTCCTTGGGTGGGCGGAAGCGGCGCAGCAGGGCGAACACGGTCAGGGCGACGGCCGCCAGCACGGTGATCTCGCCCAGGGTGTCGAAGCCACGGAAGTCAACCAGCATTACGTTGACCACGTTGGTACCGCCACCTTGTGGCAAGGCTCGGCTGAGATAGAACGAGGAAATATCGTTCGGCGTTGGTCGTGTCAGCATGGCGTAGGACAGCAGCGCCATGCCACCGCCGACCAGGATTGCCAGCAGCAGGTCGCGCAGGCGCCGCATGCGGGCGCGGTCGAGGCTCCCGGGCAGCGGCGAGACACCTTCGATACGCCGCGGCAGCCAGCGCAGGCCGAGCAGGATCAGTACCGTCGTGACAACCTCGACGACCAGTTGGGTCAGCGCCAGGTCAGGTGCGGAGAACCATACGAAGGTGATGCAGGTCATGAGGCCGCAGACGCCAACCATGATCAAGGCGGCCAAACGGTGATACTTGGCTTGGTAGGCGGCGCCAATGGCGCAGGCGATAGCGATCAACCAAAGGGCGACGAACACACCTGAGCCCGGGATTTTAGGGCGCTCGCCCCAGCTCAGGCCGCTGTACAGCATTGGTGTGAGCCCCGCGAGGAAGGCGGCAAGCACCAGCATGAACAGTTGCGCCTGCAGACGGCGAGTGGTTAGCAGCCCCTCGATGCGCCGTGCCAGTAACATCAGATGCACCTGGCCATGCTCGAACAGGCGCTTGCCATTGAAATGCTCAAGCAGGGGTGGATACGGGAAGCGCCCTCGGCGCAACTGGTTGCGCAGCAGCAGGTAAAGCACGATGCCGCCGCTCATGGCCACTAGGCTCATGATCAGCGGGGCATTCCAGCCGTGCCAGATGGCCAGGCTGTACTCCGGCAGAGTACCACCCACCACTGGAAGGGCTGCAGCGGCCAGCAACGGGCCGACCGACTGGGCAGGGAAAATACCCACCACCAGGCAGGTGAGAACCAGCAGTTCGACTGGCGCGCGCATCCAGCGTGGAGGTTCGTGAGGTGTGTGAGGCAGGTCTTCGGCGGCTGGGCCAAAGAACACGTCAACGGTGAAGCGCAAGGCGTAGGCAACGCTGAACGTGCCGGCCAGGGTAGCTATCACAGGCAGTGCCGCCTCGACCCAGGCGGTGGAGCTGATGAACACGGTTTCGGCGAAGAACATTTCCTTGGACAGGAAGCCGTTCATCAATGGCACGCCGGCCATCGAGGCGCTGGCCACCATCGCCAGGGTCGCGGTGTAGGGCACCAGACGGATAAGCCCGCTGAGGCGGCGGATGTCGCGGGTGCCGCTTTCGTGGTCGATGATGCCGGCGGCCATGAACAGCGAGGCCTTGAAAGTGGCATGGTTGAGTATGTGAAACACGGCCGCCACTGCGGCGAGCGGGCTGTTCAAACCCAATAGAAGCGTGATCAGGCCCAGATGGCTGATGGTCGAGTAAGCCAGCAGGCCCTTGAGATCATTTTGGAACATCGCTGCGAAGGCGCCCAGCAGCAGGGTTATGGCTCCCGCACCACCGACGATCCAGAACCACTCCTCGCTGCCCGAAAGCACCGGCCACAACCGTGCCAGTAAAAACACCCCGGCCTTCACCATGGTTGCCGAGTGAAGATAAGCCGAAACCGGGGTTGGTGCTGCCATGGCATGAGGGAGCCAGAACTGGAAGGGGAACTGCGCGCTCTTGCTCAATGCTCCGACCAGGATCAGGGGCAGCAGCACTGGATACAGCGCGTGCTGGCGAATGGTCTCGCCGGCAGCCAGCACTTTATCCAGGTCATAGCTGCCCACCACATGGCCGAGCAATAATGCGCCGACCAACAGGCACAGGCCGCCGGCGCCGGTAACCATCAACGCCATGTAGGCCCCGCGTCGGGCGTCGGCGCGGTGGTGCCAGTAGCCGATCAGCAGGAACGAGAACAGGCTGGTCAGCTCCCAGAAAAACACCAGCTGTATCAGGTTGCCCGAAATCACCAGGCCGAGCATGGCGCCCATGAACGCCAGAAAGAAGGCAAAGAAGCGTGGTACCGGGTCCTGTGGCGACATGTAGTAGCGCGCGTACAGCGACACCAGGGTGCCTATGCCCAGTACCAGCAGCGAGAATAGCCAGGCGAAGCCGTCCATGCGCAGTACCAGGTTCAGGCCCAGGCTGGGCAGCCAGAGGAACTCCTCGCGGATTACACCGCCGTGGGCAACCTGGGGGTACAGCAGTGCTACCTGGACGGTGCCGACCAGGGCCACGAGCCCAGCCAGGATCGACTCGGCGTTACGTGCGTTGTGCGGCAGCACAGCTGCCAGGCAACTGCCCAAGAACGGCAGAAGCAGTAGCACTATCAAGGACATAGCGTTCTATTCTGGAAAGGTTTGCCAAGGATCATACGTGCCGCGCAGGTGATCACCAACACGCAAGCTGTCGCAGAATCATACAAACAGGGTGTGACAAGCCGTTTTTTTATAACAGTTTTTTACGAGCATAGCTGTTGTTCACTGCTTTACAGCCCGCCTTCGCGTTCGCCCTCTACCTTGAGCTCTTCGCTTTCATTGCGTAGTCGTCGAACT
Organism: Pseudomonas putida; assembly: GCF_016406145.1. Lineage (NCBI taxonomy): Bacteria > Pseudomonadati > Pseudomonadota > Gammaproteobacteria > Pseudomonadales > Pseudomonadaceae > Pseudomonas > Pseudomonas putida. The sequence continues at coordinate 3,789,963 of NZ_CP066306.1, read as the reverse complement.
TTAAGTTCGCTGACCACCACGGCGATGACGATCAATAGGCCGCCTATAAGCGCCACACCGGGCAGACGCTCGCCGGCGATGCGGCCGACGATGCCCGCCCACACCGGCTCGCCGGCGTAGATGAGCGTGGCGCGGGTTGGCGATACCGATTTCTGCGCCCAGTTCATCGCTACCTGGATCACTGCGCTCATGGCACCCAGCCCCAGTGCACTGAGCAACAATAGCCAGGAGAAGTCGGGGATGCGCTCCTGAGTCGGTACGATCATCAGGAACGACAGCAGCGAGGCGGTGGCCAGTTGCACAACGGTGACGCGGCGCACATCGACCTGTCCGGCATACCGGCTGATCAGAATGATCTCGGCGGCGATGGCCACGGCGCTCACCAAGGTCACGACTTCGCCTTCGCTGAAACGCAGGGTGCCGCCGTCGGGGCCGGCGAGCAGCATCAGGCCGAGGAACGCCAGGCAGATACCCAGGCTTGGCATCAGCCCTGGACGACGGCCAAGCACCAGCCACTGCAACAGCGGTACGAAGGGCACATACAGTGCAGTGATAAAGGCCGACTGGCTGCTGCTGATGGTTTGCAGACCCATGGTTTGCAGACCATAACCAAGCATGATAGTGGCACCGATCAGCACGCCGGCCTTCATTTCGGTGAATGTCAGCCCAGGCAGCGCGCGTATCGAGACAAGGCCCACGAACAAGGCGGCAGCAGCAAACCTCAGGCCGACGAAGAACATCGGGCCACTCACGGTCATGACGTTGTGCACCAGCAGGAAGGTGCCGCCCCACAGCATGGTGATGAACACCAGTACCACCTCGGCCTTGCTCAGGCGCAAGGATACGGTGGTCTGCTGGCGGTTGATCGGTTGGGTCATTGTCTTGCTTACTCGGAAGTGGCAGCGCACAATCGCCGCAAAGTGGGCAGTATACTGCGCAACCTTTAGAAGTGAGCAATATAGTGCACAAAGATTCCGCGCACCGTGCTTCGGTGCTGCAGCATGTGAGCTTCAACGTTCGCGCCCTGCGCAATGCAGTGGGGATGAGCCAGAGTGCTTTGGCCGAGCGTTCTGGTGTCAGCCGGCGCATGCTGGTGGCGATCGAGGCCGGTGAGAAGAACGTCAGCCTGACTACGCTCGACCTGATAGCCGAAGCGTTGGGGGTTGCCTTCAGCCGGCTGATCCAGGCGCCCGACCAGCGTGATACCAGCCGTATCGACGAACTGGCCTGGGCCGGTGAGCATCCCCAGAGCAAGGCGGTGCTGCTGGCCAGCAGCACCGCTCGGCGAGAGGTGGAGATTTGGGAGTGGACCCTGGCGCCGGGTGAGTGCTACACCAGTGAAGCCGATGCCGAGGGCTGGAGCGAGCAGATCTATGTGGCTGAAGGGCAACTGACGCTGATCATCGAGCAGACCGAGTACTGCCTGCACGTCGGTCAGTTTCATGTGTTTGCCAGTAACTGCCTCTATGCCTACCGCAACGATGGTGCCGTGCCGACGCGTTTCGTACGCAACGTGGTAATTTGAACGGTCAGTTTTTCAGAAGGTCATCGGTCTTCACCACTTTGGCGTACGCAAAAGCGAGTGCAGCCATCACCGAATCGTGCACCTGGGCCGCCGGTATTTGCTTGCCATTGAACTCAAGAGGCAGGGTGGCGCAGGCATCGTGCGCCACCGTGACTTCGTAGCCAAAGTCAGCTGCTGCTCGCGTGGCGGCATCGACGCACATGTGGCTCATGCTGCCGACTATGGTGAGTGTTTTTACACCTTGGTCATCGAGCTTGCGCTTTAGATCGGTATCAAGAAATGCATTCACCTTGTGCTTGAGCACGACGGGCTCGTCATCCAGCGGCTGGACTTTTGGGTGAATCGCAGCGCCTTGGGTGTCGGGAGTGAAGAACGGCGCGTCTTCGCTTTCGAACTCATGCCGCACATGCACCACAAGGTCGCCTCGCTGGCGTGCCGCGGCCAGCAGCTTTGCCGCATTGTCGGCCGCCGGATTGGCGCCTTCCAAGGGCCACTTGCCTCCGGGGAAATAGTCGTTCTGGATGTCGATGATGATCAGCGCCTGCTTGCTCATGCTGCCTCCTGGGTCAGTAGCATCGGGTGCCATTAGTTATAGGCGGTGCGCGGGATGAATGCGTAGTTCAGGGCAGATGCGGCCCGGGCCCCTCGCTGGCGAGGTGATCCTGGCGATTGCGAAGCGGGCAATCCTTCAGCGACATGCAGCCGCAGCCAATGCAGCCGTTAAGTTGATCGCGCAACAGGATCATTTCGTCGATGCGTCGATCGAGGTCTTCGCGCCAGCCTTCGGACAATCGTCGCCAGTCCTCGGCGGTAGGAATGTGATCACTTGGTAGCGTCGCCAAGGCCCTAGCGATGTTGGCCAGCGGGATGCCCAAGCGCTGAGCCATCTTGATCACCGCCACGCGGCGCAGCATCGCCCGTGGGTAACGGCGCTGGTTGCCGGAGTTGCGGGAACTCTGGATCAGGCCTTTGGTTTCATAGAAGTGCAGAGCGGTTACCGCCACACCGCTGCGCGCGGCCAGTTGGCCGACGCTGAGCAGCTTTTCGTGGGTGGTCGGCGTATGTCTGTGCATGCGAAAAAGCTCTTGACCTTGAGTTAACTGGAGGTTTTACCCTGCCGATCATCGCGCTGCAAGCGTCCGGAGCAAGGAGACTGTCCATGTTGGCCATGCCGCAACCGCTGTGGTTCACCCAGATGATCGAATATGAAGTGCCTGCCACCCGCCAGGAGGCACTTGCCCACGCATTGGTACTTCGCGCTGAGGAGCTGGCCTCGCGTTTTGAGGGGCTGCAAGAAGTCAGCATACAGGCCAGCGATGACGGTAGCCGCGTATTGCAGTGTCTACAGTGGCAATCACGACAGGCTTGGGTAGCGGCAGCTGCGTGTTTTGTCGAAGAGCCCTTCCTCGAAATCGTGCTTCGACATCAGGCGCGCAGCTCAACTTTGCCGCTTATCAGGCGTTACGAAGCCTGGCGCGGGGTGTCGACGGTGGCCTGCACTGCCAGGTCGGTGCGTCTCAGGCATACCAGGGGGCATAATGGGGATAGCGGTCCAGACGCGCACCTATCACCATCTCGCTGATCCACGACGCGAGGATCGAACTATAGGCTTTCTGGCTTTGCTCGCTCGATAGTGCGTGGTCCGCGCCGTCGACGATGCGGTGGGTAAGCGAGTGGGCGCTGACGAAAGCCGAACGGTAGCTCATCAGCGTGGTGTGAGGCACATAATCGTCCTGTTCCGACTCAACCAGCAGCACGTCGCCAGCGAACTCCGCGCAGGCAGCCAGGGCGCGATTGTCACCTGGGCCAAGCAGGCGCTGGCGGTAGGCTTGCAGGCGCTGACGGTCCAGGGTCTGCTTGGGCTTGTCCCATTCGTCGTCCCAGTACATCGCAGGTACGCGTAGAGCCAGCCACTTCACGGGCCGCTGCAGGGTCAGCAAGCTGGCCAGGTAGCCGCCATAGCTGCTGCCGATGATGGCGATCGCACTGCTGTCCACCGCGGGGTGGCTAACCAGGCGGTCATAAGCAGCCAGCAGATCTTTGAGGTTCTGCTCGCGTGTAACCGTAAGGCGCTGGCTTTCGGTTTTTTCGTGGCCCCGCAGGTCAAAGGTCATGCACACGCAACCGAGCCCTGTGATATGCCGGGCCCGTGCAAGGTCGCGTTGCTGGCTACCGCCCCAGCCATGTACGAAAAGGATCCCGGGCATCTTGCTGCCGGGGCTGACCAGGGTACCGGCGATGCTGTCGTCCTCGACCTGCAATTCGACGGTTTCACTATGAATGGCCATGCTCGCGAATCCGCGCGTATTTGCAGAATTGTCCGAGTTCACTGTCGTTTCCTTGATAGAAGAGGGTGGCGTCAGTGGGAAGGTTGAGCGTACCGAATATTTCATGAGTGGAGGCTCGAACCTGTTGCAGTGCCGGGTCATCGGCAAAGGCCTGCAGGGCCAGCAGCTCTGCGCTGCTGGCGCCGCCCAGACGCCAGGATTGTTCGAGCACGCCACTGCGCAGTTGGCCCCTAGGGTTTTTGCCGCGTGCGATGTCATAGTTGCGTCGGGAGGCAATGAAGCCTGGGAAGTGCTGCTCGGCTGCATGCTCATAGGTCAGGGCCTGGTTGACGGCAAGGCGCAGATGGTCTTCCAGCGGCAGTTGCAGCAAGGCCAGGTAGTCGCCGCGCACCACCAGCAGATCGGAACCTCCGTAAACCTCGGTACCTTGGTGGTCCTGGGTCAATTGCTGGGTGCCGAGGTAGCTGCAGGTCAGGCCGGCGACACGGACTTGGCCGACGCTGAAGGTTTCTACTTCACTGAGGTCCTCCTCCAGCACCAGCCCCCACAACGCCAGGTCCTGATCGTCCATGTTGGCCAGCAATGGCTCCAGCTCATCCAGTTGAACGATCACCTGTTGCCCGCGACCCGCGCAAGCCAGCACTGGCTTGAGCCGTACTGCGCCATCGCGTAGCAGTAGCTGCGCGGCCCGCCGGGCATCGGCTTTGCTGAATACGGTGTAACCGCACAGCAAGGCATCGCTGGCCTGGCGGGCGAAGTCGTCAGTCCAGCCTTGGGGAAAGGTGGCATTGGCAGGCAGCGGGTGGGAGATCGCCTTGGTTGCCATATAAGGGTGGCTGACCAAGCCCCCGAACAGGTCATGTTCAGTACGGATGCCGAGGAGGGCATAGCGTTGCGGGTTGATGAGGGTTTCAGTGGGTAGATAGTAATAGCGGTCGGCCGCTTTGGGTGGCAGATCAGGGGCCACTCGCGCGCATCCTAGAAGCTCGGCCAAGCCATCAGCCAGCTTCAGGTGCACTGCGTGTTCGTGCTCAGGGGTGTGATCGCGTGTATCGAGGAGGACGACCCCCGCTTTTGATTCGCAGGTGCTGGGCATGGGCATCAGCCTGTCTGCAATGAGTGTACTGCTTGTGAAGCCCGTGGTTTCGGGAAGTTCAGGTGGAAGTGATCGATGGTTCGCTCCCAGTGGCAGGAACCGCTTTTGTTTAGCCGGCGCAGCGCTGGCTTGCAGGCCGGGAGTCGGTCGGCGAGATTGCAGGGGGAGCTTGGGTGTTCCATTATCTCGCATCTGGATTAACCAAGATGTTACCGCAGGAGTGCGAATGAACGTTCAGACCACCCGTGAGCAGAGGGTTCCCGAGCGCCTGATGCGCGTGCGCGAGGTAATGGCCAGGGAGGGGATCGATGCCCTCCTGGTGCCCTCAGCCGACCCTCATCTTTCTGAGTACCTACCGGGCTATTGGCAGGGGCGGCGGTGGCTGTCGGGCTTCGATGGCTCGGTGGGTACGTTGGTGGTTACAGCGAATTTTGCAGGGGTATGGGCCGATAGCCGTTACTGGGAGCAAGCGATCAAGGAGTTGGCGGGTAGCGGCATCGAACTCATGAAGCTGCTGCCGGGTAAGCCGGGTGCACTGGAGTGGCTGGGCGACAATGTCCAAGCCAAAGGAGCAGTGGCCGTGGATGGGGCGGTCATGGCGCTGGCGTCTGCACGCCAGCTCGAGGAGCGCCTCAGGGGGCGAGACATTCGTCTGGTAACCGGTCGGGATTTGCTTGCCGAGGTTTGGGAAGGGCGCCCTGCGCTGCCAAGTAACCCTGTGTATCAGCACCTGCCGCCTCACGCCACAGTCAGTCGGTCGGAAAAACTTGCCCAGTTGCGCCGCACCATGGAAGAGAAGGGGGCAGACTGGCACTTCATCGCGACGCTGGATGACATCGCCTGGTTGTTCAATTTGCGCGGTAGTGACGTCTCCTACAACCCGGTATTCGTTTCCTTTGCATTGATCAGCCAACAGCAGGCCACTTTGTTCGTCGCGGCTGGAAAGCTTGATGCGCATTTGCGCCATGTGCTGGAAGCCGATGGTATCGAGGTGCGTGATTATTCGGAGATCAGCGAGGCGCTGTCAGAGGTACCTGCCGGTGGCAGGCTTTTGGTCGATCCCGCGCGCGTGACCTGTGGCCTGCTTGAGAACCTAGGCCCGCAGGTGCAGCTGATTGAAGGGCTGAACCCGACCACGTTGAGCAAATCAAGCAAGGGTGAACATGAGCTGGTCCATATCCGCCACGCCATGGAGCAGGATGGCGCAGCCCTGTGTGAGTTCTTCGCCTGGTTTGAGGCGAGCCAGGGTAAGGAGTCCATCACCGAACTGACCATCGATGAGCAATTGAGTGCTGCGCGTGCACGGCGCCCCGATTTTGTCTCGCTGAGTTTCTCTACCATTGCGGCCTTCAACGCCAATGGTGCAATGCCCCATTACCGCGCCACCGAGCAGTCTCACGCGGTCATTGAAGGCAACGGCTTGCTGCTTATCGATTCGGGAGGGCAGTATCTGGGCGGCACCACCGACATCACGCGGATGGTTCCGGTGGGCACTCCGACGTTTGAGCAGAAGCAGGATTGCACTCGGGTGCTCAAGGGTATGATCGCCCTGTCGCGCGCCACGTTCCCGCGCGGTATTCTTTCGCCCTTGCTCGATGCCATCGCGAGGGCGCCGATTTGGGCGGATCAGGTCGACTATGGCCATGGTACCGGGCACGGTGTCGGCTATTTCATGAATGTGCATGAGGGCCCCCAGGTCATTGCCTATCAGGCTGCTACCGCGCCGCAGACCGCTATGCAGGAGGGGATGATCAGCTCGATCGAGCCAGGGACCTATCGCCCTGGTGCTTGGGGGGTGCGCATCGAGAACCTGGTGGTCAACCGTGCATCGGGCAAAAGCGCGTTCGGTGACTTCCTCAATTTCGAGACCCTGACGTTATGCCCTATCGATACACGTTGCCTGCTCACCGAGTGCCTCACCAAGGATGAACTGGTGTGGCTCAATGGCTACCACACGACGGTTCGCGAGCGCCTTGCTCCCCTGCTGTCAGGCGACGCGTTGGCTTGGCTCGAAACTCGTACAGCGGCATTGTGAGCAGCCGAGGTGGGCAGTAGATAAAAGAAGGGCAGCTCACGAGCTGCCCTTTCTGTTTACTTGCAGATGACGATCATGCTGCGGCTGGTATACCCGGCTGGGTTGATGCCGAAGAGGTAATCACCCGGCTCTTCGTCGGTGTCTCCAGAGCGGGCGATGACCTTGTAACCGCGTGTGCTGCAGGCCGTGGCGGCCTTGCTGTAGCACTTGTCCCAGGACGAGGAGAGGCCGGAGCAGTTAATGTGCAGGCCCTTCTTCCCTTTTTTGACCTCAGTCTTGGCCGTTGCGGCACATCCGGCAATGGCCAAGACGGCCAGGATGAGCAAAATACGTTTCATTCCTGTCCTTAAATGCAGGGTTGATCAGTTGTCTGACCCTGTCGTTATCGCTTCGGTTCTTCCTGAATATTCTTTGACATCCATGTGCATGCAAGTAGATAGCGTAAAGATTATGGTTTTGTGACAGCTTAATCAGCAGGGCTGCTCCCTACAATGGCCAATTCCGAGCTAAATGAAAATATTTCTCAAATCAATCGGCCGCCACAGGGGGCTTCGCGTCGCGGCGCATGGACAGGGTGGCGCCCACTGACGCGGCAATGATGGCGAGAATGGCCAACCACTGGGTTACGCTCAGCAACTCGCCCAGGAACAATAAGCCGGAAAGGGCACCAATGGCGGGTTCTATGCTCATCAGAGTGCCGAATGTGCGTGCGGGCATGCGGGTCAGGGCGACCATTTCCAGGCTATAGGGGAGAGCAGTCGAGAGTATTGCGACGCCTAGGGCCAGTGGGATGAGCGCAGGTGTCAACAGTGCGGTGCCTGCATGGACGATACCGATCGGGGCAACAAATATCGCCGCGACCACTACACCCAGCGCTGCGCTCTGAATCCCGTGTTCTGCTCCGGCGCGTTGGCCAAAGAGAATGTACAGGGCCCAGCACACGCCGGCACCCAGTGCATAGGCGGCTCCCGTGAGGTCGAGGGGCTGGCCGCCATGGCCGACCGGGATCAGCAGCAGCAGGCCGCTGACTGCCAGCGCAATCCACAAAAAATCAATGGCGCGCCGCGACGCGAAAAGCGCTACGGCCAATGGGCCTGTGAATTCGAGGGCTACAGCGATGCCCAGTGGTGTTGTCTGCAGTGCCATATAGAAGAGGAAGTTCATCCCGCCCAGGGCCATGCCGTAGATGATCACATTACGTAGCGTCTGGGTGGTCATCCGTACGCGCCAGGGACGCAGAATCAGCAGCATGATGATGCTGGCGAAGATCAGACGCAGGGTTGTCGTGCCTTGTGCACCGATGATCGGGAACATGCTTTTGGCCAGGGACGCACCGGACTGTATCGATGCCATGGCGATAAGCAGCAGGCCTACAGGGAACAGCGTGGTGGCCATGCTGCGGGGCTGGATGTTCATTTGTGCGCGGCAATCCTTTTAATAATGGGGGGAGGCGAGTGTGCAATATAGTGCGCAATTGCAAGGGTGAGGTGCAAGGTGCCCGCGAAAACACCTTCTTGCTTGAACGTCCAGTGATTTGAAATAAAGCCTTGACGCCTTCTCGAATCCCCTTATAATGCGCCCCACTTCCAGCGTAGTCGGAACGAGAAACTCCTTGAAATTCAACGAGTTGCTTAATCCAGGTAGTACTGGAAGTGCTTCGGTCGACTGATCGATAGCGGTTAAAATGGTGGTTGACAGCGCTTCTAAACGCTGTATGATTCGCCTCCCGCTACGAGAGATCGCAGCGAGCCAAGTGTTTGAAGCTAAACGAGTTTCTCGCAAAAAACTTCAAAATAAACGCTTGACAGGCTCTGAGGAAAGCGTAGAATGCGCGCCTCGGTTGAGACGAAAAGCTCTTAACCAAACGCTCTTTAACAAATCGAATCAAGCAATTCGTGTGGGTGCTTGTGAGTATGGTCTGATAGTCAAAAAGATTATCAGCATCACAAGTGACCATGCGAGAAATCACATAGTCATTTGAGATTGCTGAGCCAAGTTTAGGGTTTCTTAAAAACCCAAGCAGTATTGAACTGAAGAGTTTGATCATGGCTCAGATTGAACGCTGGCGGCAGGCCTAACACATGCAAGTCGAGCGGATGACGGGAGCTTGCTCCTTGATTCAGCGGCGGACGGGTGAGTAATGCCTAGGAATCTGCCTGGTAGTGGGGGACAACGTTTCGAAAGGAACGCTAATACCGCATACGTCCTACGGGAGAAAGCAGGGGACCTTCGGGCCTTGCGCTATCAGATGAGCCTAGGTCGGATTAGCTAGTTGGTGAGGTAATGGCTCACCAAGGCGACGATCCGTAACTGGTCTGAGAGGATGATCAGTCACACTGGAACTGAGACACGGTCCAGACTCCTACGGGAGGCAGCAGTGGGGAATATTGGACAATGGGCGAAAGCCTGATCCAGCCATGCCGCGTGTGTGAAGAAGGTCTTCGGATTGTAAAGCACTTTAAGTTGGGAGGAAGGGCATTAACCTAATACGTTAGTGTTTTGACGTTACCGACAGAATAAGCACCGGCTAACTCTGTGCCAGCAGCCGCGGTAATACAGAGGGTGCAAGCGTTAATCGGAATTACTGGGCGTAAAGCGCGCGTAGGTGGTTTGTTAAGTTGGATGTGAAAGCCCCGGGCTCAACCTGGGAACTGCATCCAAAACTGGCAAGCTAGAGTACGGTAGAGGGTGGTGGAATTTCCTGTGTAGCGGTGAAATGCGTAGATATAGGAAGGAACACCAGTGGCGAAGGCGACCACCTGGACTGATACTGACACTGAGGTGCGAAAGCGTGGGGAGCAAACAGGATTAGATACCCTGGTAGTCCACGCCGTAAACGATGTCAACTAGCCGTTGGAATCCTTGAGATTTTAGTGGCGCAGCTAACGCATTAAGTTGACCGCCTGGGGAGTACGGCCGCAAGGTTAAAACTCAAATGAATTGACGGGGGCCCGCACAAGCGGTGGAGCATGTGGTTTAATTCGAAGCAACGCGAAGAACCTTACCAGGCCTTGACATGCAGAGAACTTTCCAGAGATGGATTGGTGCCTTCGGGAACTCTGACACAGGTGCTGCATGGCTGTCGTCAGCTCGTGTCGTGAGATGTTGGGTTAAGTCCCGTAACGAGCGCAACCCTTGTCCTTAGTTACCAGCACGTTATGGTGGGCACTCTAAGGAGACTGCCGGTGACAAACCGGAGGAAGGTGGGGATGACGTCAAGTCATCATGGCCCTTACGGCCTGGGCTACACACGTGCTACAATGGTCGGTACAGAGGGTTGCCAAGCCGCGAGGTGGAGCTAATCTCACAAAACCGATCGTAGTCCGGATCGCAGTCTGCAACTCGACTGCGTGAAGTCGGAATCGCTAGTAATCGCGAATCAGAATGTCGCGGTGAATACGTTCCCGGGCCTTGTACACACCGCCCGTCACACCATGGGAGTGGGTTGCACCAGAAGTAGCTAGTCTAACCTTCGGGAGGACGGTTACCACGGTGTGATTCATGACTGGGGTGAAGTCGTAACAAGGTAGCCGTAGGGGAACCTGCGGCTGGATCACCTCCTTAATCGACGACATCAGCCTGCTGATGAGCTCCCACACGAATTGCTTGATTCATTGTCGAAGACGATCAAGACCCTATATAGGTCTGTAGCTCAGTTGGTTAGAGCGCACCCCTGATAAGGGTGAGGTCGGCAGTTCAAATCTGCCCAGACCTACCAATATGCGGGGCCATAGCTCAGCTGGGAGAGCGCCTGCCTTGCACGCAGGAGGTCAGCGGTTCGATCCCGCTTGGCTCCACCACTTCTGCTGTACCTTGATCAAACTCAGAAATGAGCATTCGCATCGAATGTTGATTTCTGACTTTTGTCAGATCGTTCTTTAAAAATTCGGATATGTGATAGAAATAGACTGACATGCACTTTCACTGGTGTGTGATCAGGCTAAGGTAAAATTTGTGAGTTCTGCTCGAAAGAGCAACATGCGAATTTTCGGCGAATGTCGTCTTCACAGTATAACCAGATTGCTTGGGGTTATATGGTCAAGTGAAGAAGCGCATACGGTGGATGCCTTGGCAGTCAGAGGCGATGAAAGACGTGGTAGCCTGCGATAAGCTTTGGGGAGTCGGCAAACAGACTGTGATCCAGAGATCTCTGAATGGGGGAACCCACTCAGCATAAGCTGAGTATCTTGTACTGAATACATAGGTGCAAGAGGCGAACCAGGGGAACTGAAACATCTAAGTACCCTGAGGAAAAGAAATCAACCGAGATTCCCTTAGTAGTGGCGAGCGAACGGGGACCAGCCCTTAAGTTGGTTTGAGATTAGTGGAACGCTCTGGAAAGTGCGGCCATAGTGGGTGATAGCCCCGTACACGAAAATCTCTTATCAATGAAATCGAGTAGGACGGAGCACGAGAAACTTTGTCTGAATATGGGGGGACCATCCTCCAAGGCTAAATACTACTGACTGACCGATAGTGAACCAGTACCGTGAGGGAAAGGCGAAAAGAACCCCGGAGAGGGGAGTGAAATAGAACCTGAAACCGTATGCGTACAAGCAGTGGGAGCCTACTTTGTTAGGTGACTGCGTACCTTTTGTATAATGGGTCAGCGACTTATATTCAGTGGCGAGCTTAACCGAATAGGGGAGGCGTAGCGAAAGCGAGTCTTAATAGGGCGTTTAGTCGCTGGGTATAGACCCGAAACCGGGCGATCTATCCATGGGCAGGTTGAAGGTTAGGTAACACTGACTGGAGGACCGAACCGACTACCGTTGAAAAGTTAGCGGATGACCTGTGGATCGGAGTGAAAGGCTAATCAAGCTCGGAGATAGCTGGTTCTCCTCGAAAGCTATTTAGGTAGCGCCTCATGTATCACTGTAGGGGGTAGAGCACTGTTTCGGCTAGGGGGTCATCCCGACTTACCAAACCGATGCAAACTCCGAATACCTACAAGTGCCGAGCATGGGAGACACACGGCGGGTGCTAACGTCCGTCGTGAAAAGGGAAACAACCCAGACCGTCAGCTAAGGTCCCAAAGTCATGGTTAAGTGGGAAACGATGTGGGAAGGCTTAGACAGCTAGGAGGTTGGCTTAGAAGCAGCCACCCTTTAAAGAAAGCGTAATAGCTCACTAGTCGAGTCGGCCTGCGCGGAAGATGTAACGGGGCTCAAACCATGCACCGAAGCTACGGGTATCACCTTTGGTGATGCGGTAGAGGAGCGTTCTGTAAGCCTGTGAAGGTGAGTTGAGAAGCTTGCTGGAGGTATCAGAAGTGCGAATGCTGACATGAGTAACGACAATGCGAGTGAAAAACTCGCACGCCGAAAGACCAAGGTTTCCTGCGCAACGTTAATCGACGCAGGGTTAGTCGGTCCCTAAGGCGAGGCTGAAAAGCGTAGTCGATGGAAAACAGGTTAATATTCCTGTACTTCCAGTTATTGCGATGGAGGGACGGAGAAGGCTAGGCCAGCTTGGCGTTGGTTGTCCAAGTTTAAGGTGGTAGGCCGAGATCTTAGGCAAATCCGGGATCTCAAGGCCGAGAGCTGATGACGAGTTGCCTTTAGGCGACGAAGTGGTTGATGCCATGCTTCCAAGAAAAGCTCCTAAGCTTCAGATAACTGGGAACCGTACCCCAAACCGACACAGGTGGTTAGGTAGAGAATACCAAGGCGCTTGAGAGAACTCGGGTGAAGGAACTAGGCAAAATGGCACCGTAACTTCGGGAGAAGGTGCGCCGGTGAGGGTGAAGGACTTGCTCCGTAAGCTCATGCCGGTCGAAGATACCAGGCCGCTGCGACTGTTTATTAAAAACACAGCACTCTGCAAACACGAAAGTGGACGTATAGGGTGTGACGCCTGCCCGGTGCCGGAAGGTTAATTGATGGGGTTAGCGCAAGCGAAGCTCTTGATCGAAGCCCCGGTAAACGGCGGCCGTAACTATAACGGTCCTAAGGTAGCGAAATTCCTTGTCGGGTAAGTTCCGACCTGCACGAATGGCGTAACGATGGCGGCGCTGTCTCCACCCGAGACTCAGTGAAATTGAAATCGCTGTGAAGATGCAGTGTATCCGCGGCTAGACGGAAAGACCCCGTGAACCTTTACTATAGCTTTGCACTGGACTTTGAATTTGCTTGTGTAGGATAGGTGGGAGGCTTTGAAGTGGGGACGCCAGTTCTCATGGAGCCATCCTTGAAATACCACCCTGGCAACTTTGAGGTTCTAACTCAGGTCCGTTATCCGGATCGAGGACAGTGTATGGTGGGTAGTTTGACTGGGGCGGTCTCCTCCCAAAGAGTAACGGAGGAGTACGAAGGTGCGCTCAGACCGGTCGGAAATCGGTCGTAGAGTATAAAGGCAAAAGCGCGCTTGACTGCGAGACAAACACGTCGAGCAGGTACGAAAGTAGGTCTTAGTGATCCGGTGGTTCTGTATGGAAGGGCCATCGCTCAACGGATAAAAGGTACTCCGGGGATAACAGGCTGATACCGCCCAAGAGTTCATATCGACGGCGGTGTTTGGCACCTCGATGTCGGCTCATCACATCCTGGGGCTGAAGCCGGTCCCAAGGGTATGGCTGTTCGCCATTTAAAGTGGTACGCGAGCTGGGTTTAGAACGTCGTGAGACAGTTCGGTCCCTATCTGCCGTGGACGTTTGAGATTTGAGAGGGGCTGCTCCTAGTACGAGAGGACCGGAGTGGACGAACCTCTGGTGTTCCGGTTGTCACGCCAGTGGCATTGCCGGGTAGCTATGTTCGGAAGAGATAACCGCTGAAAGCATCTAAGCGGGAAACTTGCCTCAAGATGAGATCTCACTGGGATCTTGAATCCCCTAAAGGGCCGTCGAAGACTACGACGTTGATAGGTTGGGTGTGTAAGCGCTGTGAGGCGTTGAGCTAACCAATACTAATTGCCCGTGAGGCTTGACCATATAACACCCAAGCAATTTGCTTCTGCAGATTGTGGTGGTGAAGACGAAAGAACCGAAAGTTCGCAACTTCACAACTATCGCATATCCGAATTCGCTGGGCTGTCCATCTGGACATTCTGGCTACAGAATTTCTTGACGACCATAGAGCATTGGAACCACCTGATCCCATCCCGAACTCAGTAGTGAAACGATGCATCGCCGATGGTAGTGTGGGGTTTCCCCATGTGAGAGTAGGTCATCGTCAAGATTCATTTCGCAAAACCCCTATCTGCGCGAGCAGGTAGGGGTTTTGTCTTTTTGCCCGAAAACCTTTTTAGCCACGGGCCAGTTCAGCCAGGTGCGCGATCGCCTCTTCACTTTTAAGTACCAGCACATCGCCTACTAGCGTATCGAGCACGACTTCAGAGGTATTGCCAATCAAGGCACCGGAGATCCCCGTGCGCGCGACAGTCCCAATCACCGTGACCACTGCATCGAGCTTCTGCTCAGTATGCGGTATCAGCACATCTGCAGGGCCTTCTGCGACATGCAGGCGATCTTCGCTGATATCGTATTCGGCCTGGAAAGCACTGCACGCCTCTCGGTAGCGTTTTTCGATGCTCTCACTGAGCTGGTAGACCGGATCGGATGCCGCCAGCATGGGGGAGGGGTGCGCACTGATCACGTGCAGCTCACCTTTGGCCAGGCTGGCGATGTCATAGCCATGGTCGATGATGCTGGTATGCAGCCGCCGGTGATCTTCGTCATTGTTGCCCACATCCACTGCAGCCAGAATCTTGCCTCCCGTCCAAGGCCGCTCGCTCTTGACCATCAACACCGCGCAAGGGCACTGACGCAGAAGTTTCCAGTCACTTGGCGTCAGCAATGCCTTGCGCAGGGGGTTGTCCGGCCGGTGTTCCTTGATCACTAGGTCACAACCTTCAGCCTGCTGAACGGCGATGATCGACTCGTGCAGGCTCTCCTTCCAGTTCTGTTCGTGAGAGACGTTATCGTAGCCATCGTCGTGTAGCTGACTGCCAAGCAGGCTGAGCAGTGCACTGTGATCCTGTTTTTTGTCGCACATGAGCAGGTGCAGGCGCGCACCGGTCACCCCGGCGATCAGCTTGGCACGGGTCAACGCACGGCTATGGGCATGATCGGGGTCGAGTACCACTAGAATGCTACGGACAGCTTGCATGGGCATGAACTCCCCTCAAAAGATGGTGGCCAATGCCTGACTATAGTAGGCGAGCCTCGCGTCGCCGCTTGATGTACGTCAAGCATAGCCACTAGCGCTCATGATTGGCGCCGGTATAATCGCCCGTCCTGCCTGCTGTGTGTGGTTGTACGTTATGTCCCAGATTCCCGAAATCGATGCCTTCCTTGGTTGCAAGACTCCAGACGCCTGGATCGAAGCGGCCATCGCCGACCAGGAAACCTTGCTGATCGACCACAAGAACTGCGAGTTCAAAGCAGCCAGCACGGCGTTGAGCCTGATCGCCAAGTACAACACCCACCTGGACTTGATCAACATGATGTCGCGCCTTGCCCGAGAGGAACTGGTACATCATGAGCAGGTGTTGCGCTTGATGAAGCGCCGCGGTGTGCCTTTGCGGCCAGTTTCGGCAGGGCGCTACGCCTCTGGCTTGCGTCGCCTGGTGCGCGCTCATGAACCAGTCAAACTGGTGGATACGCTGGTGGTAGGGGCTTTTATAGAAGCACGCAGTTGCGAACGCTTTGCAGCATTGGTCCCGCACCTGGATGAAGAGCTCGGCACTTTCTATCACGGCTTGCTGAAAAGCGAAGCGCGTCACTACCAGGGCTACCTGAAGCTCGCCCATCAGTATGGTGATGAAGCAGATATCGCCCAGCGGGTTCAGCGGGTGCGCGAGGCGGAAGCGGAGTTGATCTTATCTGCGGACCAGGAACTGCGCTTCCACAGTGGTATTCCGATGGCGCAGGCCGCCTGATTTGAAGCAGCTGGCACTACGCCCGGGAAACGGTTTAGTGACGGCGGCCTAGCAGCAGGCCAATTACCAGGCCAAACCCGGCAGAAACCGCAACGGTCTGCCATGGGTGGCCGCCGATATAGTCATGGGTGGCGTCTACTACCGGTTGTGCCTTGGCGCGCACCTGCCCGGCCGCCTCTCGAGCCTGGCGAAGTTTCAGGCTGACCTGCGCGCGCAATGTGTCGGCTTCCTCACCTACCAGGGAGGCGCTGTCGTTGAGCAGCTTCTCCGATTCTTCGATCAATGCCTGCAGCTCACTGAACACCTGATCCTTGATCTGCTCGCTGTTAGCTGCAATGGCTGATTTTCGGGCCATGAACATATCCTCGTCGATAGGGGGGGTAAGCAATGGATGCCGGTGCGCCCGGAAAGTTGCGCCAGCTTAGCGATGAATCAGCACTACGGTGTAAGATAGCGGCCATTTCAACTGGCAGGTAATTTCATGAGTTTCAATCTGGCCAACAGGAGCTTCGAGGAACGGGCACAGATCGAGGCAGAAAAGGCGCGGCTGTTCGAACTGTGGCAAAACAACCTGGGCAAGGCGAAGGGCGACGCAGCCCGGCTGATTTCGGAAAAGCCGCGCCGCAAGGGCAAATGGGCCGAATGGGTACGTGCCGAACTGGACGGCATGTCGCCGCCTGAATACGCAAGCATGGTACGCAGTGAGGTCAACAAGATGATGGCCGCCGCCAGCACCAACCGTTGATGGTAAGCAGGCTGTCACCAGTACAGGTTGCTCCCTTTGGGCAGGTCAAGCTTGTCCTCATCGGTGAAGCGCACGGTACCGAAGGGGCCACCAGCCAGTTTCCCGCGCAGTACATAAGGCATCCCTTGTAGCGAGTCGAGCTTGCTCAGACCATAGGCTTGGCGCAGGAATGCAAACGCCGTGACGCTGACCGGTACCACCACCACCGCTTCACCGTAACGGCCAATATGCCCCTGCTGGTCGCTAACACCAGAGGCCAGTGCCTGGCCATTGACCTCCAGATTCAGCGCGATGCCGTTATAGTCGACTGGGGCCTCGTTAGGATTTTGTACACGCATCTTTACCGCCATGCGCATCTCCAGTTCTTGCCCCGCCAGCGGTTCGATGCCGATCACGCTGATGTTCAGCGGGTCGCGGGCCTGGAACAAAGCGCAGGCGTGAAGCACGCCAGCCAGCAGCAAGACCAGCAATAATCGGGCGTAGCGTTGCAAAGCGGCAGTCATGGAAATGGACCTTGCCAATGGACACTGGCCTTAAGTGTGGCAAATGTAAGTCAGTGTTGAAAGCAGAGGGTCTACTTCTGGGGACGTCGCGATCGCTACCTTCGAGCATCGAAGCCCATGCCAGGCATATTCTTCAAGGCGCGCAGGGCTGCCTTAGGTTCATACTGAAACATCACGAATCGCATTCACCCTTTTTCTGCGAACCCCTCGCGCCTTAGGCTATCAAACGCATGAGGCGCGCCTTTTCGTACATGAGGTGGAGTATGAATCTTACATTGCCAGTCCTGGCCGTCGGTCTGTTGCTGGGCGTGCCTGCACAGGCGGCGCCCTTGCAGCCTTTGCTGCTTGCTGCCAGTAACAACAACCCCTACAACAGCCCGATCCAGCGCGCCAATCCCAACAGCCGCCAAGGCAGCCTGCCTGTCACGCCTGCGGTGCGCGGCCCTTCGACCCAGCCCATTCAGCGCACACCTACCCTGGACAACCGCGGCATCGGTAATGGTGACAATCTGCGCCGCCAGCAGCAGACGCCGAACCTGGAGCCCACCCGCCCACCGCGTAACACCCAGCGCGCGCCCTGAGCCTCCACTGAAAGGAATTCTGAATGATCAAAGCTACCTGGCTGACCACACTCACCGCCGCCGCGCTGGCGCCGCTGCTCGCGCACGCCGCCGCCGAGGAGCGCTTCCCCAGCGAGGAGGGGCAGGTAACCGTCAGCACCGTGGCCGACGGCTTGCGCAACCCGTGGGCGCTGGCGTTCTTGCCAGGCGGCAAGGAAATGCTGGTGACTGAACGCACCGGTAACCTGCGTGTGGTCAATGCCGAAGGCAAGGTTGGCCCCCCCATAAGCGGGGTTCCCAAGGTCTGGGCCGAGGGCCAGGGCGGCCTGCTCGACGTGGTGTTGTCACCCGAGTTTGCCCAGGATCGTACCGTTTACCTGTCTTATGCCGAAGAGGGTAGTGATGGCAAAGCCGGTACTGCCGTTGGCCGTGGCCAACTGTCCGAAGATCGCGCACGCTTGGAAAACTTCGACGTGATCTTCCGCCAGCAACCGAAGCTCTCGGTGGGCAACCACTTTGGCTCGCGCTTGGTGTTCGATCGCAACGGCTACCTGTTTATTGCGCTGGGCGAGAACAACCAGCGCCCCACGGCGCAGGACCTGGATAAGCTACAGGGAAAAATTGTGCGCATCCTGCCCGACGGTGAAGTGCCCAAAGACAACCCCTTCGTCGGTAAAGACGCTGTACGCCCTGAAATATGGTCGTTAGGCCATCGCAACCAACAGGGGGCGGCGCTTAACCCCTGGACCGGCAAGCTCTGGACACACGAACATGGCCCCCGTGGCGGTGACGAGATCAATATTCCGCAGGCTGGGAAGAATTACGGTTGGCCGATCGCCACCCATGGCATCAACTACTCGCTGATGCCGATCCCTGAGGCCAAGGGCGACCATGTCGACGGTATGGTCGATCCGCATCACGTTTGGGAAAAGTCGCCAGGCATCAGCGGCATGGCTTTTTATGACAGCCCCACGTTCAAGGCCTGGGACCACAACCTGTTCATCGGCGCGCTGGCTACCCAAGAGCTGATTCGCTTGCAGCTCGATGGCGACAAGATCGTCCATGAAGAGCGCTTGCTAGGGGATTTGAAGGCGCGAATCCGCGATGTGCGGGTTGGGCCGGATGGCTACCTGTATGTGCTCGTCGATGAAAAGGATGGGTTGTTGCTGAAAGTTGGTCTGAGCGAGGGCTGAAAGCGATGCTGAGCTTTACCGACCCTGTCGCGGGCAAGCGGTCTGGCTAAAGTGCAAGAGCGATGGTGGATGTGTGGGCGCAGTCTTGCCGACGACGGGGCCCTTTCAACATAATGCTGCATGGCATTCGACCCCAAAACGCGTTATCAACAGGCCCTTGCCGATCAAGGCTATGTCCCCGACCCGGAGCAAGCCCAGGCCGTCAATGCCTTGCAAGCCTGTTTCGAGGCCCTCGAGGGGGGTAGTCCCACTCGGGGCCTTTATCTGTGGGGGCCCGTCGGTCGCGGCAAGACCTGGCTCATGGACCTGTTCCACCGCTGCCTGAGCATTGCCGCCCGGCGTCAGCACTTCCACCATTTCATGGCATGGGTCCACCAGCGGCTGTTCCAGCTCAACGGCACTGCCGATCCGCTGCAGGCCCTTGCCCGAGAGCTGGCAGGGCAAATCCGCGTGCTGTGCTTCGATGAACTGTTTGTCAGCGACATCGCAGATGCAATCATTCTCGGCCGCCTGTTCCAGGTATTGTTCGATCATGGCGTGGTGGTGGTTGCCACCTCCAACCAGCCGCCGCATCTGCTGTACCAGGACGGTTTCAACCGCGAGCGTTTTCTGCCGGCCATAACCGCCATCGAACGGCACATGCAGGTCCTGGCGGTGGCAGGCGAGCAAGACCATCGTCTGCACCCAGGGGCGGCACACCAGCGCTACTGGGTGGCTGAAGCTGGGAGCTCAAAGGCGCTCGAGGCGGTTTTCAAGCAGCTCAGCCTCGACGACCCAGGCAGTGCGCAGCCGTTCGCAGTGGGTTCACGGCAGATCCAGGTGATCCGACGTAGCCCCCAGGCGATCTGGTGTCGCTTTGCCGACCTGTGCGAGCAGCCACTGGCAGCGATGGAATTCATGGCGCTGTGCGATCAGTTCCCGGCAATCCTGGTCGAAGGCATTCCAGCCCTGAGCGGCGAGCAGCAGGCCGGGCGTATCGCCCGAGGTACCGAGGATGGTGCCGCGCGGGTGGAGGCGGGTGATCGGCAACTGCCGGCGCTGGCTGCCAAGGATGACGCCGTACGCCGCTTCATTGCCCTGGTCGACGAATGCTACGACCGCAGGGTGGCGCTGTACCTTGAGGCGCAGGTTCCGCTTGAAGCGCTCTACACTCAAGGGTATCTGGCGTTCCCGTACCAAAGGACCCTGAGCCGGCTACGGGAGATGCAACTGCAACGCTTCGCCTGAAGGAGCCGAACCATGGAGCCGCTGTCGCATCATCTGCTGACCCAGGCCTACAACAATGGCTGGGCCAATCACCGCCTGTATAAGGCCTGTCTGCAACTGACCCAGGACGAGTTCGTCGCGCCCCGGTGCAGCTTCTTCCCATCGATCAAGGCCACCCTCAACCATTTGCTGACGGTGGACTGGTTCTACCTGCACATGCTTGAGTGCGAGCAGCGTGGCGAGGCGCCTGAGCGCGACGGTGAACGCTTCTTCGAGCCGGAGCAACCTTTTGCCACATGCACCGACCTGCACGCCGAACAGGCCCAGGCTGACCACCGGCTGATCGCCTACTGCAGTGTGCTGAGTGACGACCAGCTATCGCGCTACGTGAGCATCGTAAGGCCCGATCGTGTGCAGCGTGAACAGCGGCTGCGCTTGCTTGCCCACCTGTTCGAGCACCAGATCCATCACCGTGGGCAGGTCCATGCCATGCTCAGCGGTACAGCGGTGCGCCCGCCCCAGCTGGATGAGTTCTTCTGCGAGGAAGAGGCTGGTTTGCGGGCGCATGATTTTGCCGAGCTTGGTTGGAGCGAGGGTCGAGTCTGGAAGTGATGCCGTGCTGCAGTGGCTGGCCATTCAGTTGGGGGCCTTGCGCCGAGGCTGTCGCGGCTTGCTGGCCGTGGTCTTGGCACCGCTCGCTGCAAGCTTGCCTTTGCCCCCGTTCCTGCGCTTTTTCTTCCACGGCGCCGCCTTGCCCACCGCTGGCCCGTTTATGGTCATGCGCATGCCGCTGCAGCGCTCCACCAGCTTACCCATCCATGCCGACTGCCGCGCAACGAAGTCCTCCAGGCTCATTTCACCACTTTGCACCATGTCCAGCGCCTGCTCCCAGATTGCCGTGGTACCTGGGTCGGCGATGGCGCGTGGCACGGCGTCGATCAGGCTGAATGCGGCTGGGGTGGCCGCCAGTGCCTTGCCGTTCTTGACCAGATAGCCCCGGTCGAGCAGGCCCTGGATGATGCTGGCACGGGTCGCCTCAGTACCGATGCCGGTGGTTTCCTTGAGCTTCTGTTTCAGCCGCGGGTCGTCCACCAGCTTGGCGACGTTCTTCATGGCTTTGATCAGGTCGCCTTCGGTGAAGGGTTTGGGCGGTTGGGTCCAGAGGTCCTTCAACTGCAGGCCCTGTACGGAGCAGTCCTGACTTTCACACAATGTTGGCAGGACCTGCGCCGGCGGGGCTTCGCGACCCTTGGCCGGGGCCAGCGCTTCGGGTAATGCGCGACGCCAGCCCGGCTCCACGATCTGCTTGCCCACGGCGCGCAGGGCATGGCCTGCACAGTCGAACTCGGCCTGGGTTCGATCGTACTCGTGGTTGGGCAGGAACTGGGCCAGGTAACGGGCACGGATCAGGGTATAGACCGCCTTGTGCTTGGCAGGCAAGCGCGACGGGTCGCTGGCGGCCGCGGTAGGGATGATGCCGTGGTGCGCGGTAACTTTGGCATCGTTCCAGGCCCGCGAGCGGCGCTGCGGCTCAAGGTGCGCTTGCAACGGCGCCAGGCTGCTATCGACGCGCTGCAATGCAGTGAGGATTGCCGGCGCTTCGCTGTGCTGGCTGACGGGCAGGTAGCCGCAGTCGCTCCGTGGGTAAGTGATCAGCTTGTGGGTTTCGTACAGGGCCTGGGCAATGTCGAGGGTTTCCTGGGCGCCAAGGCCGAATTTCTTTGAGCACAATTCCTGCAGGGTGCCGAGGTCGAAGGGCAGGGGTGCTGCCTCGCGTACGCGTTCGGTGGTCACCTTGAGCACCCGTGCGGAGCGGGCGTTCCCGATGTCTGTGGCGGCCTGTTGGGCCAGCGCCTGGTTAAGGCAGCGGCCCTGGTCGTCACAGATGCCCTCCGGGGCCCGCCATTGTGCATTGAAGACCAGGCCGGCATGCTCGAGTTGCACCTCGATGGCCCAGAACGGTACCGGTACGAAATCAGCGATGCTGCGGTCGCGGTCCACCACCAGGCGCAGGGTGGGTGTTTGTACCCGGCCCACCGGTAGCACACCCTGATAGCCGGACTGGCGGCCCAACAGGGTGAAAAGCCTGCTCATGTTCATGCCTATGAGCCAGTCGGCGCGTGAGCGGCCGAGCGCCGAGTGATAGAGGTTGAAGGTGTCCTGCCCCGGCAACAGACGCGCAAGGGCCTTGCGAATCGAGGCATCGTCCAGTGCGGACAGCCACAGGCGCTGAATGGGCCCACGGTAGCGACAATGTTCGACCAGCTCGCGGGCGATCATTTCGCCTTCGCGGTCGGCATCGGTGGCGATTACCAGTTCTCGTGCTTCGCCGAGCAGGCGCTTGACGGCCTTGAACTGGCTGGCAGTCTTGGGTTTGACCAGCATCTTCCACTTTTCCGGAATGATCGGCAGGTCGGCGAGGTTCCAGCGCTTGTAACGTTCGTCGTAGCTGTCAGGCGGAGCGGTTTCCAACAGGTGGCCTATGCACCAGGTGACGCAGACGTCGGTGCCTTGCCAGCAGCCGTCGCCCTTGCGGTTGGCGCCAAGGATCTTGGCGATGTCTTTTGCCTGGGAGGGTTTTTCGCAGAGGAACAGGCGCATGGCCGGGACGCTTTATCGAGGGTGATAGGCACTAGGATGCGCAAGCGGGGGCGCAGAGGCAAGTTTTATCTGGATGGATGTACAGGTTTTTTATTGCATGGTTTACCCAAACAACGCAGTTGGCGTAGGAGCGGCCTTGCGTCGCGAAAGGGCTGCGAAGCAGCCCCGACGTTACAGACGGCGCTGCAGTAAGCCCGAGGGCCGCTGTGCGGCCCTTTCGCGACACAAGGCCGCTCCTGCAGGTTTAGCGCTAGTTTGAAGCTTCAGGCGATCTCGCGGGAGTCGCGGACCATGTCCACATGCGGGATGCCAGCTTCGAGGAATTCCTCGCTGACCACGCGAAAGCCCAGCCGCTCATAGAACGGCGTTGCATGCACCTGAGCACTCAGCATCTGCTGCTTGAGGTCACGGTTTTGCGCCTCAAGGATTACCGCATTGACCAGCGCGTCGCCAACCTTCAGCCCGCGCCAGTCCTTGAGCACCGAGATGCGCCCGATGGTGCCGTCCGCCAGCAGGCGGGCAGTGCCAATCGGGTAATCGCCTTCCAGCGCCAGAAAGTGCAGCGCGTCTTGGTCTTCGGAGTCGAACTCCAGCTCCGGCGGAATGTGCTGTTCGGCGACGAACACCGCTTCACGGATGCGACGGATATCGGCGTTGTCCTTCTGCCAGTCGGCGAGGCGCACACGAATCTTATTCATTGGCGAATCCCAAGCTTCCTTGTTTGATCAACTGCTGTACCAGCATAAGGCCATCTTCATCCTCCAGCCACTGTGCAAGGTTGTCGATGTGTAACGCGTCGGCGGCACAAACCAGCTTCAGCAGCTCGCGCAGTTTGGCGGGTAGCGGGCAGCTGCGGCCGCTGGCGAACAGCATCAGGTCGTCGCCAAGCTCCGACCAGGCCATGCGTGCGCTTGGGTTGCGGATCAGGATGGCGCCATCTTCGAGCGCTTCGATCAGCTCCTGCTCGTCCAGTTCTTCACCAACGACCTGCTCGGGGTAGCGCGGCTCGGTCATGAACTGGCCGAACCAGGTCAGCAGCAGATCCTTGTCGTTCATGTGCTTGTCGAGCAGGCCCTTCAGGCGGTCCAGAGCGTCGTGCTGGATCTGGTGCGGGTCGCTGGCAGGCTCGGCGTCAGCGTCGCTGTAGCGCTCCTCGTCCGGCAGGAATTGGCCGAGGAAGTCGGTGAAGTGGGTCAGTACTTCTGCGGCGCTAGGGGCGCGGAAGCCGACCGAGTAGGTCAGGCAGTCATCCACGGCTACGCCGTAGTGGGCCAGGCGCGGTGGCAGGTAGAGCATGTCGCCTGGCTCCAGGGTCCATTCGCCGCTCTGTTCGAATTCGGCGAGGATGCGCAGGTCGGCATGGTCCAGCAGCGGGCTGTCGCTATCGCACATCTGGCCGATCTTCCAGTTGCGCTGGCCGTGGCCTTGCAGCAGGAACACGTCGTAGTTGTCGAAGTGCGGGCCTACGCTGCCGCCAGGGGTGGCGAAGCTGATCATTACGTCGTCGATACGCCAGCTTGGCAGGAAGCGGAAGTGCTCGAGCAGTTCGGCCACTTCTGGTACGAACTGGTCGACGGCCTGAACCAGCAGCGTCCAGTCCTTCTCCGGAAGGTCGGCGAAGGTGTCCTCATTGAACGGACCGCGGCGCAGCTCCCACGGGTGGGCGCCGTGCTCGAGCACGATGCGCGACTCGACTTCCTCTTCCAGAGCCAGGCCGGCCAGCTCGTCGGGGTCGATCGGGCTTTCGAAGTCCGGGAATGCCTGGCGCACCAGCAGCGGCTTCTTCTGCCAGTAGTCGCGCATGAATTCGCGGGCCGAGATGCCGCCGAGCAGCTGAAGTGGAGTATCAGGATTCATGTTCAACCTATTGAAAAAACGTAATTTTCGTCCGGGAATAAAAACGCCCGGCGAGGCCGGGCGTTGAAGGCGACGCTCAGCTTAGATGCGTTTGGCCTGGGCTGCGGCGTTACCGATGTAGCTGGCAGGGGTCAATTGCTTGAGCTCGGCCTTGGCTTCGGCTGGCATGTCCAGGCCGTCGATGAAGGTAAGCAGTGCTTCTGGGGTGATGCCCTTGCCACGGGTCAGCTCTTTGAGCTTCTCGTAGGGGTTCTCGATGTTGAATCGGCGCATCACGGTCTGGATTGGCTCGGCGAGGACTTCCCAGCAGGCGTCCAGGTCGGCGGCGATGCGCGCGGCGTTGACTTCCAGCTTGCCGATGCCTTTCAGGCTGGCTTCATAGGCGATGACGCTATGGGCGAAGCCCACACCCAGGTTGCGCAGCACGGTGGAGTCGGTCAGGTCACGCTGCCAGCGCGAGATCGGCAGCTTGCTGGCCAGGTGCTGGAACAGTGCGTTGGCGATACCCAGATTGCCTTCGGAGTTCTCGAAGTCGATCGGGTTGACCTTGTGCGGCATGGTCGACGAGCCGATCTCGCCAGCGACGGTCTTCTGCTTGAAGTAGCCCAGCGAGATGTAGCCCCAGACGTCGCGGTCGAAGTCGATGAGGATGGTGTTGAAGCGGGCGATGGCGTCGAACAGCTCGGCGATGTAGTCGTGCGGTTCGATCTGGGTGGTGTACGGGTTGAACACCAGGCCCAGTTCGTCTTCGATGAAGGCGCGGGCGTTTTCTTCCCAGTCGATCTGCGAGTAGGCCGACAGGTGGGCGTTGTAGTTGCCCACGGCACCGTTGATCTTGCCCAGCAGCGGCACGGCGGCTACCTGAGCGATCTGGCGCTCCAGGCGGTAGACGACGTTGGCCAGCTCTTTACCCAGGGTGGTCGGCGAAGCCGGCTGGCCATGGGTGCGCGACAGCATAGGCACGTCGGCGTGTGCATGGGCCAGGGCACGGATGGCCTCAGCGATCTGACGCATCAGCGGCAGCAGCACGTCGTCGCGGCCAGCACGCAGCATCAGCGCGTGGGACAGGTTGTTGATGTCCTCGCTGGTGCAGGCGAAATGTATGAATTCGCTGACCTTGGCCAGCTCAGGCAGCTGGGCAGCCTGCTCCTTGAGGAGGTATTCGATCGCCTTGACGTCATGGTTGGTGGTGCGCTCGATTTCCTTGACGCGCTCAGCGTGTTCGAGCTTGAAGTCGGTGGCCAGGCTGTCCAGCAGGGCGTTGGCTTCGGCGGAGAACGCCGGCACTTCGCCGATCTGCGGGTGGGCGGCCAGGCGCTGCAGCCAGCGCACTTCGACCAGGGCGCGGAAACGGATCAGGCCGAATTCGCTGAAAATGGGGCGCAAGGCCTGGGTTTTGCCGGCATAACGGCCGTCTACAGGGGAAACCGCAGTGAGCGAAGAAAGCTGCATGGGGTGTTCTCGGACAGTCAGGCTTTTGGAAGGGCGCATATGATACATGAAAAATGCCTGTAGGAGCGGCCTTGCGTCGCGAAAGGGCTGCGCAGCAGCCCCGGCAATCTATGCTGGGGCGGCGATTTGGGGGCCGCTGCGCAGCCCTTTCGCGACGCAAGGCCGCTCCTACCGAGGGTTCAGCGTCGCCTTCAGGAAGGTGTGCGCATCATATCGTACAGTTCATTGAGCAACTTGCGCCGGCTGAACACCAACTGCCAGCGATGCCCGCCCAGCTGGCGCCATAGGCGTGCGGCGCGGATACCTGCCAGCAGCAGGGCGCGGATCTTCGAAGCGTTGCTGGCCTGCTGCAGGAACCGCATGTCGCCATGCACCTGAATGCGCTGGCGCAGGGTGCTCAAGGTGTCCTGATACAAGGCGCCGCTGGAGGCGATGACGTTTTCGTGAACCAGGCCGAAATGGTCGGCCTGTGACTGGATCTGCGGCAGGCGGTTGCCGATGGTGTCGAGCAGGTCGCCACGCTTGTTCAACTGGCGTTCCAGGCCGAGCATCGACAGCGCATAACGCAGCGGTTCACGCTGCAGGCTGCTGGGGTCGCGCTCCAAGGCGCCGACCAGGGCGCGATAACCGTCGCGCAGGTTGAGGTCGTCGCCACCGAACACCTCCAGGGTGTCTTTGGGGTCGCGCACCAGCAGGCTGCCCAGCATACAGCCGATATCGGCCTCGCTGGCCTGCCCGGTGCGGGCGATTCGATCGACCAGCACGGCGGCCTGAAACACCCCGCCCAGTGCAATCAATTGCTCCTGCAGTTTGTTCATGCGCGCGGGCTCCACGGCTCGGCCGTCTCAATCACACCGCCGCCCAGGCACACTTCGCCGTCGTAGAACACTACCGACTGGCCAGGGGTAACGGCGCGCTGCGGCTCGTCGAACACGGCGCGGTAGCCGCTTTCGGTCAGCGCCAGGGTGCAGCGCTGGTCGCTCTGACGGTAGCGCACCTTGGCGGTGAGCGTGCGCGGGCTGCTGAGGTCGATCGGGTTGACCCAGAAGATCTCCGAGGCGAGCAGGGCGCGGGAGAACAACCAAGGGTGTTCGTTGCCCTGGCCGACCACCAGCACATTGCGGGTCAGGTCTTTGTGCAGCACATACCACGGCTCGTCGCCGGCGTCTTTCAGGCCGCCAATACCCAAGCCCTGGCGCTGGCCAATGGTGTGGTACATCAGGCCGTGGTGGCGGCCGATGACTTCGCCTTCGGTGGTCTGTATCTCACCTGGTTGGGCCGGCAGGTACTGCTTGAGGAAGTCGCTGAAGCGGCGCTCACCGATGAAGCAGATACCGGTGGAGTCCTTTTTCTTGGCAGTGGCCAGACCGTGCTTTTCGGCGATGGCGCGAACTTCTGGCTTTTCCAGTTCGCCGACAGGGAACAGGGTGCGGGCGATTTCCTTGCCGCCGACGGCATGCAGGAAGTAGCTCTGGTCCTTGTTCGGGTCCAGGCCCTTGAGCAGCTCGGTGACCGCGCCGGTGTCGCGGCGG
Source organism: Pseudomonas putida (assembly GCF_016406145.1). Lineage (NCBI taxonomy): Bacteria > Pseudomonadati > Pseudomonadota > Gammaproteobacteria > Pseudomonadales > Pseudomonadaceae > Pseudomonas > Pseudomonas putida. The sequence goes on along the minus strand of NZ_CP066306.1, from coordinate 3,762,493 downwards.
CGCACGTAATGGCCGGTGGCGATCAGGTCAGCCCCCAGCGACAGCGCGTAGTCGAGGAAAGCTTTGAACTTGATTTCGCGGTTGCAGAGGATGTCCGGGTTGGGTGTGCGGCCGGCCTTGTATTCTTCGAGGAAGTGCTCGAAGACGTTGTCCCAGTATTCGGCGGCAAAGTTGGCGGTGTGCAGTTTGATGCCGATGCGGTCGCACACAGCCTGGGCGTCGGCCAAGTCTTCACGGGCAGTGCAGTATTCGGTGCCGTCGTCTTCTTCCCAGTTCTTCATGAACAGACCTTCCACCTGATAGCCCTGCTCCATGAGCAGAAGGGCGGAGACGGAAGAGTCCACGCCGCCGGACATGCCGACGATGACGCGGGTCTTGGCGGGGTCTTTGAGTGCTGGGCTGGTCATGGCTACCGATGTGTATCAAGGGGGAAAAGCGCCGATTCTATCAAACCCGAGGCTGCGCGTCAGTCGCGCAGCAAGTCAAGGCTGTGCAACGGGCCTGCAAGGTAGTCATCCAGGCAGCGTGGCACCAGCTCGCTGCGCCAGCGGTCGGGGGCGGCCAACAGTTCCTCGCGGGTGAGCCAGACCGCACGGACGATGTCGCTGTCCAGGGCGAGGTCGGCGTGGTGGCGCACGGGGCGTGCGGCAAAGCAGATGCGCTGGTAGGTCACGCCGTTGCTCGGTGCGGTGTACAGGTAGATGCCGACCACGCCCGTAAGCTCGACTTCCCAGGCGGTTTCTTCCAGCGTTTCGCGCAGGGCGGCCTGGGGCAGGGTTTCGTTGGCCTCCAGGTGGCCGGCGGGCTGGTTGAACACGTGCTGGCCGGCTTTGAACTCTTCGACGAAGAGGAATTTGCCTGCGTGCTCGACGATGGTGGCGACGGTGATGTGGGGTTGCCAGGACATGGGCATTTCCTATGGTTGGCGCGGGCCGCTCCTACACAGCTGGCGCGTCTGTGCTTCAGAAAGCACAAACCCCGGTGCGTGGCCGGGGTTTGTGCTGTTACCTCAAGCGAGCCTTACAGGGCGGCAATGGCGCTGTTCAGGGTCTGGCTTGGGCGCATTACCTTGGCGGTCAGCTCGGCATCCGGCGCGTAGTAGCCACCGATGTCGGCCGGCTTGCCCTGCACGGCGTTGAGCTCGGCGACGATGGTCGCTTCGTTCTCGGCCAGGGTTTTTGCCAGCGGTGCGAAGCGCGCCTGCAGGGCGGCGTCGTCAGTCTGGGCGGCCAGCGCTTCTGCCCAGTACAGGGTCAGGTAGAAGTGGCTGCCGCGGTTGTCGATACCGCCGACTTTGCGCGAAGGCGACTTGTTGGTGTCTAGGAACTTGCCGGTGGCCTGGTCCAGGGTGTTGGCCAGGACCTTGGCGCGCGGGTTGTCGTAGGTGTTGCCCAGGTGCTCCAGGGAAGCGGCCAGGGCCAGGAATTCACCCAGCGAGTCCCAACGCAGGAAGTTTTCTTCAACCAGTTGCTGCACGTGCTTGGGTGCCGAACCGCCAGCGCCGGTTTCGAACAGGCCGCCGCCGTTCATCAGCGGCACGATCGACAGCATCTTGGCGCTGGTGCCCAGTTCCATGATCGGGAACAGGTCGGTCAGGTAGTCGCGCAGCACGTTGCCGGTCACCGAGATGGTGTCCTTGCCTTCGCGGATGCGGGCGAGCGAGAACTTGATGGCGTCGACCGGTGCCAAAACACGGATGTCCAGGCCGGCAGTGTCGTGATCCTTCAGGTACTTCTGCACCTTCTCGATCATCACGCCGTCGTGGGCGCGCGCCGGGTCCAGCCAGAACACTGCCGGGGTGTTGCTCAGGCGGGCGCGATTGACGGCCAGCTTGACCCAGTCCTGGATCGGGGCGTCTTTGGTCTGGCACATGCGGAAGATGTCACCGGCTTCGACGCTCTGCTCCAGAACGACCTTGCCCTTGCCATCGACCACGCGCACGACACCGTCGGCCTTGACCTGGAAAGTCTTGTCGTGGGAGCCGTACTCTTCGGCCTTCTGTGCCATCAGGCCTACGTTCGGTACGCTGCCCATGGTGGTCGGGTCGAACGCGCCGTTGGCCTTGCAGTCTTCAATGGTGGCTTGGTAGATGCCGGCGTAGCAGCGGTCCGGGATGATCGCCTTGGCATCCTGCAGCTCGCCAGCGGTGTTCCACATCTTGCCCGAGTCACGGATCATGGCCGGCATCGAGGCGTCGACGATCACGTCGCTCGGCACGTGCAGGTTGGTGATGCCTTTGTCGGAGTTGACCATGGCCAGGGCCGGGCGCTCGGCGTACAGGGCCTGGATGTCGGCTTCGATCTCGGCCTGCTTGTCGGCTGGCAGATCCTTGATGCGGGCATACAGGTCACCGATGCCGTTGTTGGCATTGAAGCCCACTTCGGCCAGCGCGGCAGCGTGCTTGGCCAGCACTTCGCCGTAGAAGGCTTCGACGATGACGCCGAACATGATCGGGTCCGAAACCTTCATCATGGTGGCTTTCAGGTGCACCGACAGCAGCACGCCCGAGGCCTTGGCATCGGCGATCTGCTCGGCGATGAAGGCTTTCAGTGCCTTGCGGCTCATGGTTGCGCAGTCGATGATTTCGGCGGCTTTGACGGCGGTCTTTTCTTTCAGCACGGTGGTGCTGCCGTCTTTGGCGACCAGCTCGATGCGCAGGCTGTCGTCAGCCTCGATCAGTGCGGCCTTTTCGCTGCCGTAGAAGTCGCCTTGGGTCATGTGGGCAACGTGCGACTTGGAGTCGGCGGCCCAGGCACCCATCTTGTGCGGGTGCTTGCGCGCGTAGTTCTTGACCGACAGCGGTGCGCGGCGGTCGGAGTTGCCTTCGCGCAGTACCGGGTTCACGGCGCTGCCCTTGATGCGGTCGTAACGCGCGCGGGATTCTTTTTCTTCCGCGGTGGCCGGTTCGTCGGCGTAGTCCGGGATGTTGAAGCCCTTGCCTTGCAGTTCCTTGATCGCGGCCTTGAGCTGCGGTACCGAGGCGCTGATGTTCGGCAGCTTGATGATGTTGGCTTCAGGTGTGGTAGCCAGCTGGCCCAGTTCCGCCAGGTGATCGCCTACCTGCTTCTCGGTGCCCAGTTGCTCCGGGAATGCCGCGAGGATGCGGCCAGCCAGGGAAATGTCGCGAGTTTCGACGGCGATGTCAGCCGAAGCGGTGAAAGCTTCGACGATCGGCAGCAGCGAGTAGGTGGCGAGGGCGGGGGCTTCGTCGGTGAAGGTATAGATGATCTTGGAACGGGTGGGCATGCGGGTTAACTCTCTATGTGCTGAGCGTACTCGAGTCTCGAGGTGCGCAGGGTAGGCGCTTCGCCCTGGCGACGCCATGAGCGGAAAGTCGAGAGGCTGCGAGCGGTGATGGTGGATGCATCAGTCGAGCGTCAAGTGCTGAACTGCGGTAACAGCTCAGGCTTTTTGGCCAGTTACTGGCCGAGGGCGAGCCGCATTTTCCTGGGATTCGCCCCGATGACCCTTCGGTCGCGGCGCAGTATATCAAACCAATCGGGCTATTCAGCAAGGCGAAGTGACATCGGCGCCATTTATAAGACCAAAGACGTAGCGGCAATGTGGTGTGATGTCGCAGCGCTTGCAGGTCGGCAGATGTGGTTTAGGCTCAGTGGGATCGCATGATGTCCAATCACACCCGAAAGCGGAGTAGTGCAAGCATGGGATACCAGAAAATCAAGGTTCCGACCGACGGCGCCAAGATCACCGTCAATGCAGACCATTCGCTCAATGTGCCCGACAACCCCATCATTCCCTATATCGAAGGCGACGGCATTGGTGTCGATGTCTCACCGGTAATGATCAAAGTGGTGGATGCTGCCGTGCAGAAAGCGTACGGCGGCAAGCGCAAGATCGCCTGGATGGAGGTGTATGCAGGGGAGAAGGCCACCCAGGTTTATGACCAGGACACTTGGTTGCCCCAGGAGACCCTGGATGCGGTGCGCGACTACGTCGTATCGATCAAGGGGCCGCTTACCACCCCGGTCGGCGGGGGCATCCGTTCATTGAACGTGGCACTGCGCCAGCAACTTGACCTCTATGTGTGTCTGCGGCCAGTGCTGTGGTTCGAGGGCGTGCCCAGCCCGGTCAAGAAGCCCGGCGATGTCGACATGGTGATTTTCCGCGAGAATTCCGAGGACATCTACGCCGGCATCGAATGGAAAGCCGGCTCGCCCGAGGCGAACAAGGTTATCAAGTTCCTCAAAGAGGAAATGGGCGTCACCAAGATCCGTTTCGACCAGGACTGCGGCATCGGCGTCAAGCCGGTTTCCCGAGAGGGAACCAAGCGCCTGGTACGCAAGGCCCTGCAATACGTGGTGGACAACGACCGTGAGTCGCTGACCCTGGTGCACAAGGGCAACATCATGAAGTTCACCGAAGGTGCCTTCAAAGACTGGGGTTACGAGGTGGCCAAGGATGAGTTTGGCGCCGAGCTGCTCGATGGTGGCCCATGGATGAAGTTCAAGAACCCTAAGACCGGCCGCGAGGTGATCGTCAAGGACGCCATTGCCGACGCCATGCTTCAGCAGATCCTGCTGCGCCCGGCTGAGTATGATGTGATTGCCACCCTCAACCTCAACGGCGACTACCTGTCCGATGCGCTGGCGGCGGAAGTGGGTGGGATCGGTATCGCGCCAGGCGCCAACCTGTCCGACACCGTGGCCATGTTCGAGGCCACCCACGGCACTGCGCCCAAGTATGCCGGCCAGGATAAGGTCAACCCGGGCTCGGTGATCCTCTCGGCAGAGATGATGCTGCGCCACATGGGCTGGACCGAAGCGGCCGACCTGATCATCAAAGGCACCAATGGCGCGATCGGGGCCAAAACGGTTACCTACGACTTCGAGCGGCTGATGGAAGGCGCGAAGCTGGTGGGTAGCTCAGGCTTCGGGGACGAAATGATCAAGCATATGTGAAACAATTGAAAACCGGCCGCCCCCTGTTAAGTGGGGTGGCCGGTTTTTTCGTATGCCGACGCAAAGCAGGGATCAGGCTTCAGCGGTCGATGATTGCGAGGCCCCCGTTGAGGTGCTGGCAATAGCGTTGGCGATTTCGGTCGCATGCAGGCCCTTGGGGCCCTGAACGATCTCGAAAGTCACGGCTTGTCCGGCCTTGAGGGTTTTGTAACCGTCCATCTTGATCGCCGAATAATGGGCGAACAGGTCGTCGGTTTTGCCGTCTTCATTGATGAATCCGTAGCCCTTGGCATTGTTGAACCACTTGACTTTACCGCTTGCCATCCCTATGTCCCTCTGCAAAGGACTCCATCACTGGAGTATCATCCACTTCATCCGCATACGAACCTTGCGAAAAATCTGGTTGACTGCGCGGATCTTTATCGACCACGGTGGGTTCTTATTGGTTGTAACACCGTTTTGCCGATAGTCAAGGTCGCCCCGTCTTTGCGCGGGCTGCGGCTTGAGCGGTCAACTCACAACCTTAACCTGTCGATCATGATGAAATTCTTTCCATGCATGCACGTAGCGAGATTCGACTAACATTCAATCAGGATCGCCCGCAATCGAATGAGGACGACGGCTCAGGGCTTGCGGTACAGGAAGCCAAGCCGATCCTGCAGGCGCCACCGATGTACAAGGTGGTTTTGTTCAACGATGACTACACGCCGATGGATTTCGTCGTCGAAGTGCTCGAAACGTTCTTCAGTCTGAACCGCGAGCTGGCGACCAAGATCATGCTGACCGTCCATACCGAAGGGCGGGCAGTGTGCGGATTGTTTACCCGGGACATCGCCGAAACAAAGGCCATGCAGGTCAACCAATACGCCAGGGAAAGCCAGCATCCGCTACTCTGTGAAATCGAGAAGGACGGTTAATCGCCGACCACTTGGGTATGAGGTGAAGCTATGTTAAACCGCGAGCTCGAAGTCACCCTCAATCTTGCCTTCAAGGAGGCTCGTTCGAAGCGTCATGAGTTCATGACCGTCGAGCATCTGCTGCTGGCACTCCTTGACAATGAGGCTGCTGCGACCGTTCTGCGCGCCTGTGGCGCCAATCTCGACAAACTCAAGCACGACCTGCAAGAGTTCATCGATTCCACCACTCCCCTGATTCCCGTCAACGACGAGGATCGCGAAACCCAGCCGACCCTGGGCTTCCAGCGTGTGCTGCAGCGTGCCGTGTTCCACGTGCAAAGCTCCGGCAAGCGCGAAGTCACCGGTGCCAATGTGCTGGTGGCGATCTTCAGCGAACAGGAAAGCCAGGCCGTGTTCCTGCTCAAGCAGCAGAGCGTGGCCCGTATCGACGTGGTCAACTACATTGCCCACGGCATTTCCAAGGTGCCGGGCCACGGCTCACAGAGCGACAGCGACCAGGAAATGCAGGACGAGGAGGGCGGCGAGACGTCGTCCTCGAGCAACCCGCTGGATGCTTACGCCAGCAACCTGAATGAACTGGCCCGCGCTGGGCGGATCGACCCGCTGGTAGGTCGCGAGCAGGAAGTCGAGCGCGTGGCGCAGATCCTTGCCCGTCGACGCAAGAACAACCCGCTGCTGGTCGGTGAGGCAGGGGTGGGCAAGACTGCCATCGCCGAAGGCCTGGCCAAGCGCATCGTCGATGGTCAGGTGCCCGACCTGCTGTCGCAGAGCGTGGTGTATTCGCTCGACCTTGGCGCACTGCTGGCGGGTACCAAGTACCGCGGCGACTTCGAGAAGCGCTTCAAGGCGTTGCTCGGTGAGTTGCGCAAACGCCCACAGGCCATCCTGTTCATTGACGAAATCCACACCATCATTGGTGCCGGTGCTGCGTCGGGCGGCGTGATGGACGCGTCCAACCTGCTCAAGCCGCTGCTGTCTTCCGGCGAGATCCGCTGCATTGGTTCGACGACCTTCCAAGAGTTTCGCGGCATCTTCGAGAAGGACCGTGCCTTGGCACGGCGCTTCCAGAAGGTGGATGTCAGCGAGCCGTCCGTCGAGGACACTGTGGGCATTCTGCGCGGCCTCAAAGGGCGCTTTGAAAGCCATCACAACATCGAGTACAGCGACGAAGCCCTGCGCGCCGCCGCTGAGCTGGCATCACGCTACATCAACGACCGCCACATGCCGGACAAGGCGATCGACGTGATCGACGAGGCTGGTGCTTATCAGCGCCTGCAGCCTGAGGCGAATCGGGTCAAGCGTATCGATGTGCCGCAAGTCGAGGACATCGTGGCCAAGATCGCGCGGATTCCGCCGAAGCACGTCACCAGCTCCGACAAGGAGCTGCTGCGTAACCTGGAGCGTGACCTGAAACTGACCGTATTCGGTCAGGATCAGGCGATCGATTCGCTGGCCACCGCAATCAAGCTGTCCCGTGCAGGCCTCAAGGCACCCGACAAGCCGGTCGGTTCGTTCTTGTTCGCCGGCCCTACCGGGGTGGGCAAGACCGAAGCGGCGCGCCAGTTGGCCAAGGCGCTGGGCGTTGAGCTGGTGCGCTTCGACATGTCCGAGTACATGGAGCGGCACACTGTGTCGCGCCTGATCGGTGCTCCTCCAGGGTATGTCGGGTTCGACCAGGGTGGTCTGCTGACCGAGGCGATCACCAAGCAGCCGCATTGCGTATTGCTGCTCGATGAGATCGAGAAGGCTCACCCGGAAGTCTTCAACCTGCTGCTGCAGGTGATGGACCACGGTACCCTTACCGACAACAACGGGCGCAAAGCGGACTTCCGCAACGTGATCCTGATCATGACCACCAATGCCGGTGCTGAAACTGCGGCACGCGCTTCCATCGGGTTCACCCATCAGGACCATGCGTCCGATGCGATGGAGGTCATTCGCAAGAGCTTCACGCCAGAGTTCCGCAACCGTCTGGACACCATCATCCAGTTCGGCCGCCTGAGTCACGAGACGATCAAGAGCATCGTCGACAAGTTCCTCATCGAACTTCAGGCGCAGCTGGAAGACAAGCGTGTGCTGCTTGAAGTCAGCGATGCCGCCCGCGGCTGGCTGGCGGCCTCTGGCTACGACGTGCAGATGGGGGCGCGGCCAATGGCGCGGCTTATCCAGGACAAGATCAAGCGGCCGCTGGCCGAGGAGATCCTGTTTGGCGAGTTGGCCGAGCATGGCGGTGTGGTGCACATCGACCTGCGCGATGGCGAGTTGGTGTTCGACTTCGAGACCACGGCAGAAGTGGCGTGATGCAAGGGGCCGCTTTGCGGCCCCAAGCAATTTTGAAGGCACAAAAAAGCCCGGCACATGGCCGGGCTTTTTCATGGCTGGAGCTTAGCGCGCACGGTAGGTGATGCGGCCCTTGCTCAGGTCATAAGGCGTCAGCTCGACGCGGACCTTGTCGCCAGTGAGAATACGGATGTAGTTCTTGCGCATCTTTCCGGAGATGTGCGCGGTTACGACGTGCCCGTTTTCCAACTCCACGCGGAACATGGTGTTGGGCAGGGTGTCGACGACAGTACCTTCCATTTCGAAGCTGTCTTCTTTCGACATGCAGTTGAGCCCTCGGTGTCCAGTGTTGGCCCGACGCATAACCGCACCGGGCAAAAAAGTGGCGTGGATTATGCCGGAAAATAGTGTGTCAAGCCAATGCTTTCAGTTGAGAGTGACCCAACGCTGGTTGATCAGCAGTTCGATGGGACGATACTGGGTCTTGTAGTTCATCTTCTTGCAGTTCTTGATCCAGTAGCCGAGGTATACCGCTTCGAGGTCCTGGCGCAGGGCTTCGGTAATTTGCCAGAGGATGGCAAAGCGCCCCAGGCTGCGCCGTTCTTCGTCGGGCTCGTAGAACGTGTACACCGCCGACAGCCCGTTGGGCAGCAGGTCGCACACCGCCACCGCCAGCAACCGCCCGGCCAGGCGAAATTCGTAGAACCAGCAGAACGGCAAGTCGCGCACCAGAAAGGTGGAAAACTGATCGCGGCTTGGCGGGTACATGTCGCCATCGGCATGGCGGGTTTCGATGTAACGCCGGTACAGGTCGAAATATTCTTCCTTGAAGGCCGGCCGTGCAGCCGTTACGGTGAGGTCAGCATTGCGCTTGAGAATGCGCCGCTGCTGGCGGTTGGGAATGAAGCGCGCGGCCGGGATGCGGGCCGGTACGCAGGCATTGCAATTCTGGCAATGTGGGCGGTACAGGTGGTCGCCACTGCGCCGAAAGCCCATCTCCGAGAGGTCGGCATACACATGCACGTCCATCGGCTGGCTGGGGTCGAGGAACAGGGTGGTCGCCTGCTCGTCCGGCAGATAGCTGCAGGAGTGGGGCTGAGTGGCATAGAACTTCAACCGCGCCAACTCTGTCATGATTGACCCCTTCGGTGAGACTTTGCTTTAAGTGTAAGCCAGCTCTTGGAACTCGCCTAGCTGCGCCAGCTGGCACTGTTTGGCTGGTCGAGGTGGTGGGCCAGGTAGTCAGCGAAACTGGCGCGGCTGATGGCGCGGGCGCCCAGGCTGTGCAGATGGTCGGTCGGCATCTGGCAGTCGATCAGCACAAAGCCCGCCTCTTGCAGATGCTTGACCAGGGTCACGAAGCCGACCTTGGAAGCATTGTCGGCGCGGCTGAACATCGACTCGCCGAAAAACAACCGCCCCATGGCCAGGCCGTACAGGCCGCCCACCAGTTCGCCGTTGTGGCGCACCTCCACCGAGTGGGCGATACCGCGCCGGTGCAGCTCGCAGTAGGCGTTGCGCATGGTGTCGGTGATCCAGGTGCCGTCCGCGTAGTCGCGCGGTGCCGCGCAGGCGTCGATCACAGCTGGGAAGTCGGTGTCGAAGCTGACCTGATAGCGCCCCTGGCGTAACAGCTTGGCCAGCGAGCGCGAGACATGCAGCTCGTTCGGGAAAAGAACGGTGCGAGGGTCGGGCGACCACCAGAGGATGGGTTGGCCGTCCTGGTACCACGGGAAGCAGCCATGGCGATAGGCCTGCACCAGGCGCTCGGGGCTCAGGTCGCCACCAGCGGCGAGCAGGCCGTTAGGGTCTTGCAGGGCCTTTTCCAGGGGGGGGAAGGTCAGCGAGTCGCGAGTCAGCCAGGTGAGCATGGTCTATCGTGCGGTGGGGGAGGGGAGGGGCAGCATGGCAAGGAGGGCGCTTTGGGTCAATGCTGGCCCATGTGGGACCAGGCCTGCCTGCGTGTGCGTTCAGTCAGGCGATGTGGTCGGCAATTTCCTACACATTCGTGAGGCTGCAGGCACCATCTGGCACATTTGCTGTCACACCTGTGCAAAAACACAGCATAAGCCTTTGTCACAAAAGAAAATGCATGCTCAAATTGCAGCTATACGAAAGTCGCCCCCACCCAAACGCCATAGGGCGTGCCGCCATGGCGGCCGGCGGGCAGTAATGTTAAAAGTAGTGGTTCATTGGCCTGTCATCGGCCAATCACTACTGGACGCGCAGCACGCGCAGGAATAGACGCGTTTTGAAGAAATCCACCGCAACTCCAGCTCCTCTGCCTGTGCCCCTGTGGCGGCAGCAGCTGCATTACCGCCTCAAGGAAGGTGCGTTGATCGCTGTCGGCGCCCTGTGCCTGTACTTGTGGATGGCGCTGCTGACCTACGATACCTCCGACCCAGGCTTCAGCCACACCAGCAACGTCGACCAGGTGCAGAACGCTGCCGGGCGTGCCGGTGCGTACTTCGCCGACATCATGTTCATGGTGCTGGGCTACTTCGCTTACATCTTCCCGTTACTGCTGGCCATCAAAACCTGGCAGATATTCCGCGAGCGCCATCAACCCTGGCAGTGGAGCGGCTGGTTGTTCTCCTGGCGCCTCATCGGCCTGGTGTTCCTGGTGCTGTCGGGTGCCGCACTGGCGCATATCCATTTCCACCCACCGGCGAGCCTGCCGTTCTCCGCCGGTGGAGCCTTGGGCGAAAGCCTCGGCGACCTGGCGCGCAACCTGCTCAACGTGCAGGGCAGCACGCTGATGTTCATCGCCCTGTTCCTGTTCGGCCTGACCGTGTTCACCGACCTGTCGTGGTTCAAGGTGATGGACATGACCGGCAAGATCACCCTCGACCTGTTCGAGCTCGTGCAAGGCGCGGCCAATCGCTGGTGGGAGGCGCGCAACGAGCGCAAACGCCTGGAGGCGCAGCTGCGCGAGGTGGACGAACCAAGGTTCGATTCGGCGCCGGCGGCTACCGAGAAACGCGAGCCGGCCAAGGCGCAGCTGCGCGAGCGCATCGGTGAGCGCGATGAGCCGCCCGCGCGCGCTGTCGTAGCCCAGCGCGAACCCATTGTCCCACGCGAGACTGTTGTCCCGCGTGAACCCTCGATTGCCCCTGTGATCATGCCGCCGGCAGCGCCGGCCAAGGCAGTGGAGCCGAGCAAGCGGGTGATGAAGGAAAAGCAGGCGCCGCTGTTCGTCGACAGCGCCGTGGAAGGTACCTTGCCGTCCATCTCCATCCTCGACCCGGCCGAGCAGAAGAAGATCGAGTATTCGCCAGAATCCCTGGCCGGCGTCGGTCAGTTGCTGGAAATCAAACTCAAGGAATTCGGCGTTGAAGTCTCGGTGGACTCCATCCACCCGGGCCCGGTCATTACCCGCTACGAAATCCAGCCTGCTGCCGGGGTCAAGGTCAGCCGCATCGCCAACCTGGCCAAGGACCTTGCACGGTCACTGGCCGTGACCAGTGTGCGGGTGGTCGAGGTCATCCCCGGCAAGACCACCGTGGGTATCGAGATCCCCAACGAAAACCGGCAAATGGTGCGCTTCTCCGAGGTGCTGTCGACGCCGCAGTACGACGAGCAGAAGTCGCCCGTCACCCTGGCCCTGGGCCATGACATCGGCGGCAAGCCGGTGATCACCGACCTGGCCAAGATGCCTCACCTGCTGGTAGCCGGTACCACCGGCTCCGGTAAGTCGGTAGGTGTGAACGCGATGATCCTGTCGATCCTGTTCAAGTCCGGCCCTGAAGACGCGCGCCTGATCATGATCGATCCAAAGATGCTCGAGCTGTCGATCTACGAAGGCATCCCGCACCTGCTGTGCCCGGTGGTCACCGACATGAAGGACGCCGCCAACGCGCTGCGCTGGAGCGTGGCCGAGATGGAACGGCGCTACAAACTGATGGCGGCCATGGGCGTGCGTAACCTGGCCGGTTTCAACCGCAAGATCAAGGATGCCCAAGAGGCTGGCGAGATCATCCACGATCCGCTGTTCCGCCGCGAGAGCATGGACGACGAGCCGCCGGCCCTGAAGACCCTGCCGACCATCGTGGTGGTGGTCGACGAATTCGCCGACATGATGATGATCGTCGGCAAGAAGGTCGAAGAGCTGATCGCCCGTATTGCCCAGAAGGCTCGGGCCGCCGGTATTCACCTGATCCTCGCCACCCAGCGCCCATCGGTGGACGTGATCACCGGCCTGATCAAGGCCAACATTCCGACCCGTATGGCGTTCCAGGTGTCGAGCAAGATCGACTCGCGCACCATCATCGACCAGGGTGGCGCCGAGCAGCTGCTAGGCCACGGCGACATGCTCTACATGCCGCCAGGTACCAGCCTGCCGATCCGGGTACACGGCGCATTCGTCTCCGACGATGAAGTGCACCGCGTGGTGGAAGCCTGGAAGCTGCGTGGCGCTCCAGACTACAACGACGACATCCTCAACGGCGTCGAGGAGGCTGGCAGCGGCTTCGAAGGCGGTGGTGGCGGTGGCGGCGACGAGGATTCGGAAAGCGACGCTCTGTATGATGAGGCGGTGCAATTCGTCCTCGAAAGCCGTCGGGCGTCGATTTCGGCCGTGCAGCGCAAGCTCAAGATCGGCTACAACCGCGCCGCGCGCATGATCGAGGCGATGGAGATGGCCGGCGTGGTCACCCCCATGAACAGCAACGGCTCGCGGGAAGTGATTGCCCCGGGCGGCCCGCGCGACTGATGAACACCTTGCCGGGCGCCGACGGTGGCGCCCGGCATTCTTAAATGCTCAATGAGGATTAACATGCGCGCGATTCGCATGCTGTTGGTTTCTGCCCTGACCCTGGGTTCGTTATCGGCCACACTGTCGGCTCACGCTGGTGAGCAGGACGTGCAGCGCCTGACCCAGTTGCTGGAAAAGTCGCAGACCATCGAGGCCAATTTCTCCCAGCTGACCCTGGATGCCGGCGGCACCAGCCTGCAGGAGACAACCGGCAAGATGACGGTCAAGCGCCCGGGGCTGTTCTACTGGCACACCGATGCTCCCCAGGAGCAGGTGGTGGTGTCCGACGGCAAGAACGTCACCCTGTGGGACCCTGACCTGGAGCAGGCCACCATCAAGAAGCTCGATGTGCGCCTGAACCAGACCCCGGCGCTGCTGCTGTCCGGTGACGTGTCGAAGATCAGCCAGAGCTTCGACATCACCTCCAAGGAGCAGGGCGAAGTGATGGACTTCACCCTCAAGCCAACGACCAAGGACACCCTGTTCGATTCGCTGCGTGTGTCGTTCCGCCGTGGCCTGATCAACGACATGCAACTGATCGACAGCGTCGGCCAGCGCACCAACATCCTGTTCAATGGCGTCAAGGCCAACCAGGCGGTGCCGGACAGCACCTTCAAGTTCGACATCCCGAAAGGCGCGGACGTCATCAAGGAGTAAGCAGAGCGCACCATGGACCTGTTTCGAAGCGAACCCGTTGCCCAGCCCCTGGCTGCCCGGCTACGCCCGTCCAGCCTGGACGAGTATGTCGGCCAGGAGCACCTGCTGGCGCGCGGCAAACCGCTGCGTGAGGCGCTGGAGCAGGGTGCGTTGCACTCGATGATCTTCTGGGGGCCGCCAGGCGTGGGCAAGACCACGCTCGCCCGGCTTCTGGCACAGTTTTGCGATGCGCACTTCGAGACGGTTTCTGCGGTACTGGCGGGGGTCAAGGAAATCCGCCAGGCCGTCGAGGTGGCCAAGCAGCAGGCCGGCCAGTATGGCCGCCGGACCATCCTGTTCGTCGATGAGGTGCACCGCTTCAACAAGTCCCAGCAGGATGCCTTCCTGCCCTTTGTCGAAGACGGCACGCTGATCTTCATCGGCGCCACCACCGAGAACCCGTCCTTCGAACTGAACAATGCCTTGCTCTCGCGGGCCCGGGTGTATGTGCTCAAGAGCCTGGACGAGCCTGCCTTGCGCAAGCTGGTCGACCGCGCACTCAACGAAGAGCGCGGCCTGGGCAAGCGTAACCTGAGCGTGGGCGATGACGCCTTCAGGATGCTCATGGCCGCCGCCGATGGTGATGGCCGGCGCATGCTCAATTTCCTCGAAAACGCTTCGGACCTGGCCGAAGATGGCGGCGAGATTGGCGTAGACCTGCTGCAGAGCCTGCTCGGTGATAGCCGCCGGCGCTTTGACAAAGGCGGCGAGGCCTTCTACGACCAGATTTCCGCCCTGCACAAATCGGTGCGCGGCTCCAACCCGGACGCCGCGCTGTACTGGTTCGCGCGCATGCTCGATGGCGGCTGCGACCCGCTGTACATCGCCCGCCGCGTGGTGCGCATGGCCAGCGAAGACATCGGCAACGCCGATCCGCGGGCCCTGAGCCTGTGCCTGGCGGCCTGGGACGTGCAGGAGCGTCTGGGCAGCCCTGAGGGCGAGCTGGCGGTGGCTCAGGCCATTACCTATATCGCCTGCGCGCCGAAGAGCAACGCCGTGTACATGGGCTTCAAGACTGCCCTGCGCGAGGCCGCCGAGCACGGTTCGCTGGAGGTGCCGCTGCACCTGCGCAACGCCCCGACCAAGCTGATGAAGCAGCTCGGCTACGGCGAGGAGTACCGCTATGCCCACGACGAGCCCGATGCCTATGCCGCGGGTGAAGATTACTTCCCCGATCAGCTCGAGCCACGCCAGTATTATCAGCCCGTGCCCCGAGGGCTTGAGCTGAAGATCGGCGAGAAACTGCGTCACTTGGCTGACCTTGATCGCAGTAGCCCGCGTCAACGGAGAAAACCGTGAGCGCTCTGTTCCATGGGCTGTTCCTGCGCTTTGGCCTTATCGTCGGCTTCATCGGTGGGTTGACGACATTTTTTTCTTTTTCGCTCGATACCGTGTGCCTGATGGAAAGTGGGCAAGCGCCCCTGGCCGTGGGCTATACCGGTATTAGCGTGATGGGCGGGCTACTGGCCACCTCGGCCGGCCCGTTCCTGACCTGACTCTGAACCAACCTATACACATAACGAGAGAACGACATGCTCGATTCCAAACTGTTACGCGGCCAACTTCAGGAAGTGGCGGACCGCCTCGCCTCCCGTGGCTTCAGCCTGGATGTCGCGCGCATCGAATCGCTGGAAGAGCGCCGCAAGGCGGTGCAGACCCGCACCGAGCAGCTGCAGGCCGAGCGTAACGCCCGCTCCAAATCGATCGGCCAGGCCAAAGCCAAGGGCGAGGACATCGCGCCGCTGATGGCTGATGTCGAGCGCATGGCCAATGAGCTGGCCGCTGGCAAGGTCGAGCTGGACGGCATCCAGGCCGAACTGGATGGCATTGTCCTGACCATCCCCAACCTGCCGGACGCCAGCGTGCCGGTCGGTGCCAGTGAGGACGACAACGTCGAAGTGCGCCGTTGGGGCACCCCGAGGGCATTCGATTTTGCAATCAAGGACCACGTCGCCCTGGGCGAGATCAGCGGTGGCCTGGACTTCGAAGCAGCTGCCAAGCTGTCGGGCGCCCGCTTTGCCGTGCTGCGCGGCCCGATTGCCCGCCTGCACCGTGCCCTGGCGCAGTTCATGATCAACCTGCACACCGGTGAGCATGGCTACGAAGAACACTACACCCCGTACCTGGTCCAGGCTCCGGCCTTGCAGGGCACCGGCCAGTTGCCGAAATTCGAGGAAGACCTGTTCAAGATCACCCGCGAAGGCGAAGCCGACTTCTACCTGATCCCGACCGCTGAAGTGTCGCTGACCAACCTGGTGGCCGGCGAGATTATCGACGCCAAGCAGCTGCCGCTCAAGCTGGTCGCCCACACCCCGTGCTTCCGCAGTGAAGCTGGCGCTTCGGGCCGTGACACGCGCGGCATGATCCGCCAGCACCAGTTCGACAAGGTCGAGATGGTGCAGGTGGTCGAGCCGTCCAAGTCCATGGAAGCCCTGGAAGGCCTCACCGCCAACGCCGAGCGCGTGTTGCAGCTGCTGGAACTGCCCTACCGCGTACTGGCCCTGTGCACCGGTGACATGGGCTTCGGCGCCGTGAAGACCTACGACCTGGAAGTGTGGGTGCCGAGCCAGGACAAGTACCGCGAGATCAGCTCCTGCTCCAACTGTGGTGACTTCCAGGCGCGCCGCATGCAGGCCCGCTGGCGCAACCCGGAAACCGGCAAGCCGGAGCTGGTGCATACCCTCAATGGCTCGGGCCTGGCTGTAGGCCGTACCCTGGTCGCTGTGCTGGAAAACTACCAGCAGGCTGATGGCTCCATTCGTGTGCCGGAAGTGCTCAAGCCCTACATGGGCGGTGTCGAGGTCATCCGCTAAATGGATTACCTGCCGCTGTTCCACAAGCTGCAGGGCGGCCGCGTGCTGGTCGTCGGCGGCGGCGAGATCGCCTTGCGCAAGGCGCGCCTGCTGGCCGATGCTGGCGCCGCGCTGCGGGTGGTGGCGCCCGAGGTCGACGGCCAACTGGCTGCGCTGGCCCGTGAAGGTGGCGGTGAGGTCCTGGTGCGTGGCTATCAGGCGGCCGACCTGGTCGGCTGCCGCCTGGTGATCGCAGCCACCGACGACCCTGGGCTCAATGCCCAGGTGTCGGCGGATGCGCAGGCGCTTTGCGTGCCGGTCAACGTGGTGGATGCACCGGCCCTGTGTACGGTGATCTTCCCGGCCATTGTCGACCGCTCGCCCCTGGTGGTTGCGGTATCCAGCGGCGGTGACGCCCCGGTGCTGGCGCGCCTGATTCGCGCCAAGCTGGAAACCTGGATCCCGTCCACCTACGGCGAACTGGCCGCCTTGGCGGCGCGCTTCCGGCACAAGGTCAAGTCGCTGTACCCGGATGTCAATCAGCGTCGCGGCTTCTGGGAAACGGTGTTCCAAGGGCCGATCGCCGAGCGTCAGCTGGCCGGGCAGGGTGCCGAGGCCGAGCGGCTGTTGCAGGCCATGGTCGACGGTGCGCCGGTGCAGCAGGGTGGTGAGGTGTATCTGGTGGGGGCGGGGCCGGGTGATCCTGACTTGCTCACCTTCCGCGCCTTGCGCCTGATGCAGCAGGCCGATGTGGTGTTGTATGACCGCCTGGTCGCACCGGCAATCATTGAAATGTGCCGCCGCGATGCCGAACGTATTTACGTCGGTAAACGCCGCGCCGAGCATGCCGTGCCGCAGGACCAGATCAACCGTCTGCTGGTCGACCTGGCCCGCGAGGGTAAGCGCGTGTTGCGCCTGAAGGGAGGCGACCCGTTCATTTTCGGTCGTGGTGGCGAAGAGATCGAAGAACTCGCCGAGCATGGCATCCCGTTCCAGGTGGTGCCCGGTATTACCGCGGCCAGTGGTTGCTCTGCCTACGGCGGCATTCCGCTGACCCACCGCGATTATGCCCAGTCGGTGCGTTTCGTCACCGGCCACCTCAAGGACGGTACCAGCAACCTGCCTTGGAATGACCTGGTGGCGCCGAACCAGACCTTGGTGTTCTACATGGGCCTGGTAGGGTTGCCGACCATTTGCGCCGAGCTGATTCGCCATGGGCGTGCATCGAGCACGCCAGCGGCGTTGGTGCAACAGGGGACTACGCGCAATCAGCGGGTGTTCACTGGCACCTTGGCCGACCTGCCAGCATTGGTGGCCCAGCATGAAGTGCATGCGCCGACCCTGGTGATTGTCGGGGAAGTGGTGCAGTTGCGCGAAAAGCTGGCTTGGTTTGAAGGTTCGCAGCAAGACCAGTAATAGCGGGGGCTGCAACGCAGCCCCAACTTTCTCAGCCCCAGATCCCTTTGCCTGGCAACCGCTCCCGATCATGCGGCAGGTTGAAGTCCTGCAGCGGCCCCTTGGGCACGATCCCGTTCGGGTTGATGGTCTTGTGGCTCATGTAATAGTGCTTCTGGATGTGCTCCATGTTCACCGTCGGTGCCACGCCCGGCCACTGGTAAAGCTCACGCAGCCAGTTTGATAGGTTCGGGTAGTCGCTCAGGCGGCGCAGGTTGCACTTGAAGTGGCCGTGATACACCGCATCGAAGCGCACCAGCGTGGTAAACAGGCGCACATCGGCCTCGGTCAGGTACTCGCCTGCAAGGTAACGTTGGCGGTCCAGCAGCGCTTCCAGGTAGTCCAGCTCATTGAAAACCTCGTCGAACGCAGCCTCGTAGGCTTCTTGCGTAGTGGCGAAGCCTGCACGGTAAACACCATTGTTCACGGCTGGATAGATGCGTGCATTGAGCGCTTCGATGGTCGGGCGCAGCGGCTGCGGATACAGGTCGAGAGTATTGCCTGTCAGTTCGTTGAAGGCGCTGTTGAAGATACGGATGATCTCCGCCGACTCGTTATTGACGATGCGCTTTTCCTTTTTGTCCCACAGCACGGGCACGGTCACACGGCCTGTGTAGTGCGGGTCATCCTGGGTGTAGCGCTGGTGCATGAATTCGAGGGCGTCGAGGTGATCGCCCGTGGAGCCCTGTTGCTGGTCGAAGGTCCAGCCGTTTTCCTGCATCAGCCAGCTAACCACCGACACATCGATCAGTGGCTCCAGGCCTTTGAGCGCACGCACGATCAGGGTGCGGTGAGCCCATGGACAGGCCAGCGACACATACAGGTGGTAGCGACCGGCTTCGGGGGCGGGCAACTGATTGCGGCGCTGGGCGTTCTCGCGCTTGAAGGCGCCATCCTTGCCGTTTTCGTACCACTGGTCGTGCCAGCGGCCGTCGATCAAAAGGCCCATGGTGAGCTCCTCGGAACAAAGTTGTTTGTCGTTGGAGCCCAGTCTAGGGCAAAGCGTTCGAATAAATAGCGCAAAGACTGCGCAAAAATGATCTAGTTATTCGATTGGTTTCGAGCGCCCCAATAGCCGCGTGCGGTCGCGAACGCCTGCTCCCGGTCCTGCCCCAAGCCGCGCAACGCCAGGGCCATGGTCGCCACCACGGCCATTTCCCCATAGCTGTCCTGAGCCTCGCCACGCCAAACCGCCAGCAGTTGTTCGGGCTGCAGGCTTGCAGGTTTTACATGGCGCCGCTCACTCAGCGCCGGCCACTCTTCGTCCCAGTTTTCACCTGCGCTGGTGCCGTACAGGTGGCTGATGACATCCGGGTTGACTTCGATTTCGCCGCCATCGCCCTTGATGACCACCGCATGGTCACCCAGCAGCCGGCTGGCCTCGCGGTGTACGGCCTGGTAACCGGGGTGGAAGATGCTCTGCAGGCCGCAGCGGGCGCTCAGCGGGTTGAGCACGCGGGCCAGCGAATGGATGGGGGAGCGCAGGCCAAGTATGTTGCGCAGGTCAATCATGCGCTGCAGTTGCGGGGCCCAATCGTGCAGCGGGAAAAACGCCAGGCGTTGCTGGTCCAGTGCTTGCTCGACAGCAGACCAATCGCGGCAAAGCGGAATGTCCAGCAGGGCCAACAATTGCTCGGTGTACATGCGCCCGGCGGTGTGGGCGCCACCACCGTGCATCAGGATGCGCACGCCGTTGGCGGCCAGGCATTTGGCGGCCAGCAGGAACCAGGGCAGGTGGCGCTTCTTACCGGCATAGCTGGGCCAGTCCAGGTCGACAGCGATGCGTGGTGCATGCAGTTGGGCGCGCAGGGCCTCGGTAAAGCCGGCCAGCTCCTCGGCGCTCTCTTCCTTGTGCCGCAGCAGCATGAGGAAGGCACCGAGCTGGGTGTCTTCAACCTTGCCTTCAAGCAGCAGGGCCATGGCGGCTCGGGCTTCCTCACGGGTGAGGCTGCGGGCACCGCGTTTGCCTTTGCCAAGGATGCGCACGAATTCGGCGAACGGGTGTTCGGCCGGGGTTTGAAGGGTGAGCGGGCGAGCGTCTGTCATATGCAATTGGTCGGCTTGGGCAGGCCCGCCAGCTTGGCGGCAAGTTTGGCGGGGGTGCCGTTGAACAGGCGGTTGAGGTGCGGGCTTTTACCCTTTTCAGGGCCCAGCTTTAGCGCTGTGTACTTGATCAGCGGGCGCGTGGCCGGAGACAGCTGGAATTCCTCATAGAACTGGCGTAGCAGTTCAAGCACTTCCCAGTGGTCGGCGGTCAGGGCAATGCTTTCGCGCGCTGCCAGTGCCTCGGCGACGGCGTGGGACCAGTCTTGCAGGTCGACCAGAAAGCCGTCCTTGTCCAGGGCGATTGCCTGGTTGTCTACGGTCAGGGTGTTCATAGCCAGCTGTTGACCTTGTCATAGTGCAGCGACAACGCGACGAACGCTGGGTAGTCCACGGCCTTGGCCAGCCCGCTGCTGACGCCGCGCGCCTGCAGGTCTTCGTCGAGGGCGAACAGGCGTTGTTCCAGCGCTGCCGCCTGCAGCAGGCGCTGTGGTTCGCTGCCGTCACGCAGGGCATAAACCGCATCGCCGCACAGCAGCAAGGCATCTTCGCCGCCGAGCAGGCGCAGGCAACTGCCCAGGCGATCGTCGCCAAAGGGCGAGTGGGATATCACATGCAAAGTCGGCATCAGAGCGTCACCACTTGGTCGAAACGGGCAATCAGTGCCTTCAGGGCCGCGTCGTCCAGCACCTCAACGGGCAGATCCAGGGTGTCGGCAGCAAGCCCGCGAAGGGCCAGGCTGTGCTGGCAAGCGAACAGCTCCTCCACACCGAACATCGGCAGTGCCTGCAGGTTGGCGGCCAGATTCTTTTGTTGCACGGCAACCGGTTGCTGATCAGGGGCAAGCTGGAACACGCCGTCATCGAGGAACAGCATGCCCAGTGGCAGATCGAAAGCGCCGCCGGCCAATGCGATGTCCAGCGCTTCGCGGGCAGATGGGCCGCTCCAGGGCGCCTGGCGGCTGATGATCAACAGGGATTTGGCCATTTCAATCGCCTCCAAAGCAGACCAGGCGGTCGGCCAGCTGTGCTGCTTCATGCAACTGGCCCAGGCCGGACAGCTCCCACGGTTTGGGCAGGTTCACCGCCGGGCGCTGGTAGCGGCTGGCTTCGGCCTCGTCGAGCACGCCGCGGCGCAAGGCAGCGGCGATACACACCACGGCGTCCAGCTGGTGCTGCTCGACAAAAGCGCGCCACTGGGCGGCGATGTCCTGTTCGTCCTGGGGCGCGACCACGTTGGCCGAGGCGCTGTGAACACCGTCCTGATAGAAGAACAACCGGGCAATCTCATGCCCGCCGGCCAGCACCGCCTCGGCGTAGCGCAAGGCGCGCCGCGAGGAGGGCGCATGGGCCGGGGAAAAAACCGCGATAGCGAATTTCATGGGCAACTCGTGTAAAGGAATGCGGCCATGATAAAGCAAAAAGCCCGCGCGGGTGGGCGCGGGCTGGTTGGCCGGGGCGGGGCTATCAGGCGTGTTCCTTGCTCTCTGGCAGGAACCAGTTCAGCACCAGGGCGCAGATGCCACCGGTGGCAACGCCCGACTCCAGTACGTTACGAATGGCCGCCGGCATGTGCGCCAGGAACTCCGGCACCTGGGCCACGCCCAAGCCCAACGCCAACGACACGGCGATGATCAGCAGTGCACGGCGGTCCAGACGCGTGCTGGCCAGAATGTTGATGCCCGAAGCGGCCACGGCACCGAACATGACCATGGCCGCGCCGCCCAGCACAGGCTCAGGCACAGCCTGAATCACGCCGGCAACACTCGGGAACAAGCCCAGTACCACCAGCATCACGGCAATCCAGATACCGATGTGGCGGCTGGCGATGCCGGTCAGCTGAATGACCCCGTTGTTCTGCGCGAAGATCGAGCTGGGGAAGGTGTTGAACAGGCCTGCCAGCAGCGAGTTGGCGCCGTTGACCAGCACGCCGCCCTTGATGCGCTGCATCCACACCGGGCCTTCGACCGGTTGGCGCGAGACCTTGCTGGTGGCTGTAATGTCGCCGATGGCTTCGAGCGAGGTCACCAGGTAGATCACCAGCATCGGGATGAACAGCGCCCACGAGAAACCGAGGCCAAAGTGCAGCGGCGTCGGTACCTGGAACAGTGCAGCTTCATGCATGCCGGTGAAGTCCAGCCGGCCGAGGTAACCCGCCAGGGCATAACCCACCGCCAGGGCGATGACGATGGCGCAGCTGCGCATCCACACCACCGGAATGCGGTTCAGGACTACGATGATTGCCAGCACCACGCCCGACAGCAGCAGGTTTTCGCCATTGGCGAAGGTGCCATTGGCCATGGCGCCAAAGCCGCCGCCCATGCTGATCAAACCGACCTTGATCAGGGTCAGGCCGATCATCAGCACCACAATGCCCGTCACTAACGGCGTGATCAGACGTTTGACGAAGGGCAGGATGCGCGACACGCCCATCTCGACGAACGAGCCGGCGATCACCACGCCGAAAATCGCTGCCATCACGCTTTCGACAGGCGTGCCCTGCTTGACCATCAGCGCACCGCCGGCAATCAGTGGGCCGACAAAGTTGAAGCTGGTGCCCTGCACGATCAGCAAGCCCGCGCCAAACGGCCCAAACCGCTTGCACTGCACGAAGGTGGCGATACCCGAGATAACCAGCGACATCGACACGATCAGGTTGGTATCACGCGCCGAAACACCCAGCGCCTGGCAGATCAGCAGGCCCGGGGTCACGATCGGCACGATGATCGCCAGCAGGTGCTGCAGCGCCGCCAGCAGGCCGATAAGCAGCCGTGGCTTGTCCTCGAGGCCAAGCACCAGTTCGTTGGCAGGCGCATCCGCGCCCGGGCTGTGTTCGTGTGAGCTCATCGGTGAAGCTGCCCCGGAAGAAAAAAGGAGCGCATTCTACGGGGTGAAGGGGGATTGCGGTAGTGGCGCGCACGATGGCAGCAAGATCGGCGAGCATTCGGGTAATAACCTGACTTTTAGGTCAGCTGGCACCGAAAGGGCGGGCTACAACATCCAGGCCTGCACATACCCACAAAAAAGCCCGCCGAAGCGGGCTTTTTCAACGGGCTCAAGCAACCGGTATCAGTCGTCGCGACCCATGATGCCGAACAGTTGCAGCAAGCTGACAAACAGGTTGTAGATCGATACATACAGGCTGATGGTCGCCATGATGTAGTTACGCTCACCGCCGTGGATGATCGCGCTGGTCTGGAACAGGATGCAGACCGACGAGAACAGCACGAAGCCAGCGCTGATCGCTAGTTGCAGGCCGCTGATCTGGAAGAAGAAGCTGGCCACTACGGCGCCCAGCAGGACGAAGAAGCCGGCGGTGATGAAACCGCTGAGGAAGCTCATGTCCTTGCGAGAAATCAGCACATAGGCCGACAGGCCACCGAACACCAGGGCCGTCATGGCGAAGGCCGAGCTGACCACCTCAGCGCCACCGGCCATGCCCAGGTAACGGTTGAGGATTGGGCCGAGGATGAAGCCCATGAAGCCGGTGAGAGCGAAGGTGGAAACCAGGCCCCAGACCGAATCACGCAGTTTGTTGGTGAGGAAGAACAGGCCGTAGAAGCCGATCAGCACCACGAAGATGTTCGGGTAGCCGACACGCATCTGCTGGGCAACGAAAGCCATAACACCGCTGAAGGCGAGGGTGAGTGCCAGCAGGCTGTAGGTGTTGCGCAGGACCTTGCTGACCTCGCGCTGCTCGACCTGTTGGCCGCTGTGTACGGCATAATCCTGTTCGCGCATGGCGACACTCCTTGGTAAACCTGTGGTTTTGGAACGTTCAGATGCTAGGAGTCTATCAGAGCTCCTGCAACCGGCGACATAGAGAGTTTGACAGCGTGTTTCATTACGGTATTATGGCGGCCGCAAAACAAGCTGGAAGCGTGGCCGAGTGGTTTAAGGCAACGGTCTTGAAAACCGTCGATGGGCAACTATCCTAGAGTTCGAATCTCTACGCTTCCGCCATATTCTCAGCAAAAGCCCCGATTATTCGGGGCTTTTGCGTTTCTGGTGTTGGGGATGCAGGTAGGCGTGGGCCTTTAAGTTAAAGGCGGGAAATGCTTTGTCTACTCGTCTCGCGTCGTGCCTCTTTCTCAGTGCATCATCCCCAACTCGGCATCATCCATCAGCGCCTTGGCCAACGCACTCAAGTAATGCGCTGCCCAGACCATCATCGGTTTCTCATCCATCACACCGATGACCGTCAATTCCCGCACATAGCCCATCAGTTCCGAAGCTTGCTCCCGGGCATCCTGGCAGGGAATGCCGGCTTCGATGCGAAACAGTGGATGGGTCTGGTTTTCACCTTGAAAGAACGTGGTCTTGCCCACAGTGGTTTTTACGTTCGGCTCATCGCTAGTCATTGGTCTCTCCCAAGCATCCAGGGCCTGGGCGGGCATCTTCGCGGGTAAGCTGCGCCCTTTGTCGCGACACCGGCCTCACTCAATGCCGCGCACCCGTGGCAGCCGGCTTGCCGGCGATAGAGCCAGCCCAGGCAACACAGGGTTATCGATTTAGTGCAGCGTTCGCGGCTCAGCCGGCATCTGGACCTGAATCAATGCCGCCTCGAGCAGCACACGCAGCGACTCGAGTTCATGTGTTGACGCCATCATCAGGGCCGACGCAGGCGACCGCGGCTGAACCAGCATTGCCTGATGCGTAACGGCTAGCGCGCAGTTAGCGAAGTCTGCGGCCTGGATGAGAGTGTCTTCGAGAGAGTGAAGGGCGTGGGGTGGATCGGGGACTATCTTTAACATTCCTATATCTCCAAAGGAAGCGCACCTATCCTGCTGTCAAACAGTTTGGGTGGCAGCTGTGTGCAGGTTGACAGACCGGCGGACATAGGAAGTTCCGGCGCACGCAAGCGTGCCCCACACACAGCCGCCATTGAAGGCGCTGCCTACCTACATACCGTTACGGCCTGTCAAAGCCATGTCGCTGACGTGCAGCAACAGGCCGAGACTAGAGCGCCAGCAGGGCGACCGCAACGGAAAACAGGCGGCTGAAGTATGTTTGGGAAATGGACTACAAGAAAGGGAAAAAATCTGATTTTCTGACACAAAGACAAACCTGTATCGCGCCTGTTATCCATTGGCATCCACAGTTACGCTCATTTACAGAGCTTGGGGGCTGCCAATACAGCCATTTCAATGCGGAGGCGGACGCATTTGGCGTACCGCCTGGCAAGTCAGGATATCAGCGCATCATCCCCAACTCGGCATCATCCATCAGCGCCTTGGCCAACGCACTCAGGTAATGCGCTGCCCAGACCATCATCGGTTTCTCATCCATCACACCGATGACCGTCAATTCCCGCACATAGCCCATCAGTTCCGAAGCTTGCTCACGCGCATCCTGGCAGGGAATGCCGGCTTCGATGCGAAACAGTGGATGGGTCTGGTTTTCACCTTGAAAGAACGTGGTCTTGCCCACAGTGGTTTTTACGTTCGGCTCATCGCTAGTCATTGGTCTCTCCCAAGCATCCAGGGCCTGGGCGGGCATCTTCGCGGGTAAGCTGCGCCCTTTGTCGCGACACCGGCCTCACTCAATGCCGCGCACCCGTGGCAGCCGGCTTGCCGGCGATAGAGCCAGCCCAGGCAACACAGGGTTATCGATTTAGTGCAGCGTTCGCGGCTCAGCCGGCATCTGGACCTGAATCAATGCCGCCTCGAGCAGCACACGCAGCGACTCGAGTTCATGTGTTGACGCCATCATCAGGGCCGACGCAGGCGACCGCGGCTGAACCAGCATTGCCTGATGCGTAACGGCTAGCGCGCAGTTAGCGAAGTCTGCGGCCTGGATGAGAGTGTCTTCGAGAGAGTGAAGGGCGTGGGGTGGATCAGGAACCATCTTCAACATCGCTTATTACCTCTATGGATGCCGTCACCTCGCCGCTGTCAAACAGAAGGGTGGCAGCTGTACGTGGGTTGACAGACCGGCGGAATAAGCAAAGTTCCGGCGCACGCAAGCGTGCCCCACGCACAGCCACCATAGAAGGAAAGCCATGTGCTTAAACCGTTACGGCCTGTCAAAGCCGTGTCGCTGATGTGCAGCAACAGGCCGAGACTAGAGCGCCAGCAGGGCGACCGCAACGGAAAACAGGCGGCTGAAGTATGTTTGGGAAATGGACTACAAGAAAGGGAAAAAATCTGATTTCCGGACACAAACGGAAACCAGGCGGACCCAGAACTGACCTTTACTCAGGGCCGCCAAAAGTAAAGCGCTGCCTCATGCCGTGTTCGCGATGCTGTTTCGTACAGCTACAGCGTCCGTAGCATCTCCCAGAACGATGCCCCTACGCCCGTGATGCTTTCACCGGCAATCAACCCAGCTGCCGCTGTGATCGCAAAGCGCTCCGTGACGCTCGGCCACCGGCAGTTGACCAGCCATGTGAGCACTGCGCCAAAACCCATCATCATCGCGATCGACGCCGGCAATATGAATGCCAGCCCCAGTGCGGCGGTACTCGGCAGCCAGCGGGCCGCCCGTTGCGGTAGCAGGCTGTCCAGCGTGCCCAACAGCACGCCTATAACGCTGCCGACCAAAATCGCCCAGCGAATCTCGGGCGACAGCGCTCCCAGCCCAACTGTCAGCGTCTGGGCCACCGCTTTCCAGGTCGCGACAGCCGGGGCAGGCCACTGCTCGGTAAGCAGCATGGCCTGCGGATCCGGTATCAGCATCAGGTAAACCAGCACGCCGACCACGCTGCCGATGAAAATACCGATGCATTGGGCAACGAGTTGCTTGTGCGGGGTCGCGCCGATCGCCAAGCCAACCTTGAAGTCGTTCATCAGGTCAGTGGATTGTCCGGCCGCGCCCCCCGCCGTGTTGGCGCTCATCAGGTTGATGGCCACCTGGCCGGGGGCGATCAAGCCGAAGCCGAGCTGCGACAGTTTGCCAATGGCGCCAATCGGTGCGATGCCGGTGGCCCCCGCGACGCGCGCGGCGACGACGGCAAGGCAAATCGCCAAAGGAATGCTCAACAACGCCATCCACCAGTCGATCCCGAACAGCAGCGCCTGCAGGGCGACGACCAGAGCGACGGATAGCAGCAGGCCGGATGCAGGCCCTGGCGACAAGCGTATTCTGGCGCGCGGCGCCCGGTGTGCAAGCGCATTTGCAGGCAACCGCCGTGACACTCGGAACAGACGAACTGCCAATGAAGTCAGGGTCGCACAGACCATCAGGCTTACGCCCGGCCACAACAGCCACTCCACCAGCGCCGCGAACTGGGGGCCGCTGGCGTTCGGGTCGATCACTACCAATGTGTGGTCGATCAGCCACGGCGCTAGCCCGCCCCAAGCCAGTGCGGCGCCGAACAGCAACGTCAGGCCAACTCGAATGCCGATGATGCCGCCAAAACCGATGAGCAACAGCGAAGGATCGACAGTAAAGGTCAGGCGCTCGAGCGCAGGCGTGGGTGCCCAGCGTGGTATCGCCCAGACGAAGCCGTCAATCCACTTCACCAGCCCTGACAGCAGCGCGGCACCGCAGAGAACCTTGATGCGAGACATGGCTTCGCGCCCATGATGGTAAATCTGCTGCAGCGTTTCCAGGGTCGCCATGCCTTCGGGGAACTTCAGGTCATGGTCGTTGAGCAAGGCGGGGCGCAGATACCAGGCGATCCAGATGCCCAGGAAGCTTACCGAGAAAACCCAGGCCATCATCGGCAGCGGGTCCAGTTGGTGGCCGGTGAGCAGCGTATAGGCCGGGATCGGCGCCACCAGCCCGCCGGAAATGATGGAAGCGGCGGCCGACGCCACAGTCTGGTTGATGTTGCTTTCGTGCAACGTCCAAACGGGCCGCTCCTTCTTGCGGCCCGCGATACCCTGCCACAGGGCGAAGCCGACCAGCAAAGCGATGATCGACATGTTGAATGACCAGCCGATCCTGAGCCCGGCATAGACATTCGAAGGCGTGAGCAAAATGCCCAGCACCGCGCCGGTGAGCACAGCCCGCAGGCTCAGCTCACGTTCGATGCGAACCCTTGGTAGGGCGGCGGCTGGAGCATGTCCCATTGCAAATCCCTTTCTAGATGGCGCGAGCGCTGTCTGCACAACTGAGCCCGCAAAGCCATGAAGGTTCAGTAGCAGCCAGTGTGACCCGGCCGGGAAAGAGATTTGAAAAATATTGACCCGGTTTGGCTATCTGCCAGTTATTGCGGTGCGCCGATGGGTAGCGCTTTTGAAATGGACGGTGCAATGGGCGATGAGACAAGCCACTGCAAATCGTGAGCAAAAGAAAGCCCGCCGGGAGGGGCGGGCAAAGGAGCGTCTATCACGTAGGGATAGCTTTAGTCTCTGCCTGGTGCCGTGAAAATTGAGTGAAAGAAAAGTCAGTGCGATGTGACGTGCGTCATTCTCATAACGGCTGCTACACCTGTCATCGCTCTTGGCGCTGCTGTAGCGCAATGCCGAAACCCCTCTGGCATGAAGGTTTCAGATCTGCGTGGGCTCATTCGAGCCGGGGAAAACCGATTTTCTGAAAACAACCAGAAACCTGAACTAAAAAGCCCGGGGCTTTCACAAGCCCCGGGCCCTTTCTTCAGCAGCAAACACTATCAGTGGAACTGCTCTTCCTCGGTCGAACCGGTCAGTGCCGTCACCGAGGATGCGCCACCCTGAATCACGGTGGTCATGTCGTCGAAGTAGCCGGTGCCCACTTCCTGCTGGTGCGCCACGAAGGTGTAGCCTTTGCTGGCGTCGGCGAATTCCTGCTCCTGCAGCTTCACGTAGGCGGTCATGTCGTTGCGGGCGTAGTCGTGCGCCAGGTTGAACATGCCGTGCCACATGTTGTGGATACCAGCCAGGGTGATGAACTGGTGTTTGTAGCCCATGGCCGACAGCTCGCGCTGGAATTTGGCGATGGTGGCGTCGTCCAGGTTTTTCTTCCAGTTGAAGGAAGGCGAGCAGTTGTACGACAGCAGTTGGTCCGGGTATTCCTTCTTGATCGCTTCGGCGAAGCGGCGTGCTTCGTCCAGGTCTGGCTTGGCGGTTTCGCACCAGATCAGGTCGGCGTATGGCGCGTAGGCAAGGCCGCGGGCGATGGCCTGGTCGAGGCCGGCGCGGACCTTGTAGAAGCCTTCACGGGTACGCTCACCGATCACGAACGGCTGGTCGTACGGGTCGCAGTCGCTGGTCAGCAGGTCGGCGGCGTTGGCGTCGGTGCGGGCCAGGATGATGGTCGGTACGCCCGATACGTCAGCGGCCAGGCGCGCTGCAACCAGCTTCTGCACGGCTTCCTGGGTAGGTACCAGGACCTTGCCGCCCATGTGGCCACACTTTTTCACCGAGGCCAGCTGGTCTTCGAAGTGCACGCCGGCGGCGCCCGCTTCGATCATGTTCTTCATCAGTTCGTAGGCGTTCAACACGCCGCCGAAACCGGCCTCAGCGTCCGCTACGATTGGCGCGAAGTAGTCGATGTAGCCTTCGTCGCCCGGGTTCTTGCCGGCTTTCCACTGGATCTGGTCGGCGCGGCGGAACGAGTTGTTGATGCGCTTGACCACAGTCGGTACGGAGTCGACCGGGTACAGCGACTGGTCAGGGTACATGGACTCGGCCGAGTTGTTGTCGGCGGCCACCTGCCAGCCAGACAGGTAGATGGCCTGGATGCCGGCCTTGACCTGCTGCACTGCCTGGCCGCCGGTCAGGGCGCCCATGCAGTTGACGAAATCTTTTTCTGGGCGGAAGGACGGGTGGGCACCCTCGGTGACCAGCTTCCACAGTTTTTCTGCACCCAGGCGGGCCAGGGTGTGCTCCGGCTGCAGGGAGCCACGCAGGCGAACGACATCGGCGGCGGTGTAGGTACGGGTCACGCCTTTCCAGCGCGGGTTTTCGGCCCAGTCTTTCTCGAGGGCTGCAATTTGCTGTTCGCGTGTCAGTGCCATGGAAATAAACCTCGTCGCATCGATCTTGGGGTAATTGTGCTGATGCTCACGAAGCGAATCAGGGGTGTGGCGGCTGTCCTGTTCGGGGGAGTGCGGCGGCAAACGCGAAGGCTCGAAGGGGAAGGAGTTGCAGCCTGGGCGAGGGCATGCGCCAGCAGGTCGGCTCGTGGATGCCTTGCTGCGGTGCTACGCGATTGCCAGAACTGCGGTGATGCGCTTCCGTCCCTCGGGACAACTTCTTCGTTGCAGTCGCAATCCCGTCGAACACGCCTTGTGGGCCGTATAGACACGAGGTGCCTCCAGGGGTGGGAGGAGGGCGCCTCGAAGGCCCTTGCCAGGGCCCCTGATTAGCGGGAGCGAGGCCATCATGCCCTTGGAAAAAAGAGCCTGTCAAATGTTTTGTAGTGCTTTTTTGGGCTTACTACATCTTTGGTCTAATGCGACTTGTTGGTCAGTTTCAAGGCCTTTGGTCGAGGCCTTGATTTGCCTGGGATCAGTCGAGAAGGTCGACTTTGACACGTAAAGTCATGTTTTCACCCCGTTGGGTGCTGTAAGTGCGGCTTGACGCGCTGAGATCGGCCTGGCTCTGCTGGTTGAACCCAGCCAGGGTAATCCACTCGCCGAGCTTGCCGGTGACCGTCGTGTCGGTACTTTGTACTTTCACTACATCAGCACGTTCATGGCTCATTCGGTCATTATTGGTGCTTATTTGCAGGCGAACGGTTTCGCCGATCAGGCTTGGGGTCACGTAGAAACCCTGGGTCACATTACGGTATTCGGTGTTGCTCTGGATGCGCCCATAGCCGTCGGTGCTGGTACTGGTGACCGGGATGCTCTGGCCGACCTGGATCAGCGCCGGTTGGCCTTCGCTGGCCTGGACCTGTTGCAGGCCACCATCCCGGTTGCTGGTGCCGTAATGGATGATGCGCGCATTGCCACGGTTGTCCTGATAGTTGCTGTCGTTGTTGTCGACGCTGATCATCAGGCGCTTCGGCGCGGTGTCCAGCTGTTGCAGCAGGGCGCGCAGGTCGTCTACGCGTTCGGGGCTGGCAGTGACGATCAACTTGTTCTCGAAGGCGCTGACGCTACCGTCCTTGCCAATGAACGATTGGGCGGCGGGCAGCAGTTCGGCGCTGCTGCGGTGCTGCAGCGGCAGCACTTCGGTGGCGGCTTGGGCGGCCAGGCTGGCGGCCAGCAGCAGGGAAGTTAGAAAGGGGCGTAGCGCCATGTCCATGATCTCCGCAGGTGGAATCAACATGATGGCAAAATTGCGCGACTCGTGCCGGTTGTCCATCACAAGGTGTCTTTTATCCTGGATTTATTCTATAAGATATAAATTATAGTCATCTGGATAATTCAGGATATTGCCATGAGCCTTGCCCGCCCGATCTTCCGCCGCGAACAGTTGGCTCAAGCCTTGGTGCGGGACCTGGCTGGCGAATCGTTCGTCGACTACAGCTCGGGTATGTTTCTCGCTGCGCCAAGGCGCACGGGCAAGAGCACGTTCCTGAACAACGACTTCATTCCAGCCTGCCTGGAGCGAGGCTGGCTGCCGGTGTATGTCGACCTGTGGTCTGACCGTGATGCCGACCCCGCCGAGTTGATCAGCGGTGCCATCGGCAGCGCTCTGGCGCGTTTTGAAAGCACCTTGGCCAAAACCGCGAAGAAGGCGGGTATCGATAAGATCAACCTGCTGCGTACGCTCAGCTGGGATTTCACTCGGCCGCAGCTGCCCGCCGGTACCACGCTGGCCCAGGCGCTTGCGGTGCTGCATCAGGTGTGTGGGCAAATGGTGGTGCTGGTAGTGGATGAGGCGCAGCATGCCCTTAACAGCGAGGGTGGGCTGAACGCCATGTTCGCGCTCAAGGCGGCGCGCGACCACCTCAACCGGGGTGACCGCCCCGATGGTCTGCGCCTGGTGTTTACCGGGTCCAGTCGGGACAAGCTGGCCAATCTGGTGCTCAAGAGCAAGCAGCCATTCTATGGCGCCAGCATCACTGCGTTTCCGCTGTTGGGGCGGGACTTCGTCGACTTCGTGACCGGTGTCTGGAATGGCCGTCTGGCGGCCAGCAACCAGTTCAAGGCAGAGGATCTGGAGTATGCCTTTGAACGTGTTGGCCGGCGCCCGGAGATGCTCGGCAAGTTGCTCACCGAGGTGAGTATCGGGTTGGGCGAGGCAGGCAACCTTGGCGAGCTGCTGCGCACCGGTGCGCTGAACCATCAGGCCGGGGTGTGGAGCGACTACGAAAGTGCCTGGAACGAGCTGTCTGCCTTGCAGCAGGCGGTACTGGCGGTGATGGCCGAGCGCACGCTGGCCCGGCAGCCGTTCTCGCCCTTCACCGAACAGACCTTCATCGACGTCAATCGCAAGCTGGAACAGGCTGCTGCCGAAGCCAACGCCACGACACCTAATGTGCAAAAAGCCCTGGATGCCTTGCGGGAAAAGGAGCTGGTGTGGAAGGCCAATCGCGGCGAGTACGCGCTGGAGGATGTGGCCATGGCCGAGTGGCTGGCGCGCGGCTAGGGCTGGGCTGCTCGCGGTGGTCACTGCCAGACAAATTCCGTAACATCCCGCCCTTCGTTTGTTTTCAGTACCGGCCGCCTGGCCCTGCATCACAGGACACCCATGAAACCCGCCCGACTTCGCGCCGACCTGCTCGCCGGCCTGACCACTTCATTCGCTCTGGTCCCCGAGTGCATCGCCTTCGCCCTGGTGGCCCACCTCAACCCGCTGATGGGCCTGTACGGCGCCTTCATAATCTGTACCCTCACCGCGCTGTTCGGCGGCCGCCCGGGCATGATCTCCGGTGCTGCCGGCTCGATGGCGGTGGTGATCGTCGCCCTGGTGGTGCAGCACGGTGCGCAGTATTTGCTGGCCACCGTGCTGTTGGGCGGTGTGGTGATGATCCTGTTCGGCCTGCTGCGCCTGGGCAAGCTGGTGCGCCTGGTGCCTTACCCGGTGATGCTTGGCTTCGTCAACGGCCTGGCGATCGTCATCGCCATGGCCCAGCTGGAGCATTTCAAGACGGGTGAGCAGTGGCTCAGCGGCACGCCCCTTTGGCTGATGATCGGCCTGGTGGCACTGACCATGCTGGTGGTACACGTGCTGCCAAGGCTGACCCGCGCCGTGCCGCCAGCGCTGGTGGCGATCCTCGGCGTTGGCCTTTTGGTGTACCTGCTCGACCTGCCAACCCGCACCCTCGGCGACATGGCGCACATCGCTGGTGGGCTGCCGACGCTGGCCCTGCCGGACGTGCCCTGGAACCTGGAAACGCTGAAGATCATCGCCCCTTACGCGGTGCTGATGGCCATGGTCGGCTTGCTGGAGACCCTGCTGACGCTGAACCTCACCGACGAGATCACCGAGAGCCGCGGCTACCCGGATCGCGAGTGCGTGGCCTTGGGTGCGGCCAACATGGTTTCAGGCTTGTGCGGTGGCATGGGCGGCTGCGCGATGATCGGCCAGACGGTGATCAACCTCAGCTCCAATGGCCGCGGCCGGCTGTCCGGCGTGGTGGCGGGGGTGATGATCCTGCTGTTCGTGTTGTTCCTGTCGCCGCTGATCGAGCGTATCCCGTTGGCGGCGCTGGTCGGGGTGATGTTCGTGGTCGCCCAGCAGACGTTCGCGTGGGCGTCCTTGCGCGTGCTGCACAAAGTGCCGGTGAGCGATGTGCTGGCGATCATTGCCGTGACGGTGGTCACGGTGTTCACCGACCTGGCCACGGCCGTACTGTTCGGCATCGTCATCGCGGCGGTGAATTTTGCCTGGCAGCATGCTCGGGAGCTGTACGCCGACAGCCATGAGGACGCCGAGGGGGTCAAGCATTACCAGGTGCATGGCACGCTGTTCTTCGCCTCGGTCACGCCGTTTCTAAACCAGTTCGACCCGGCGGGTGACCCGGCCAAGGTTACCTTGGACTGCCAACACGTGAGCTTCGTCGATTATTCGGCAATTGCTGCATTGAAGACCTTGCGCGAGCGGTATGCCAAGGCGGGCAAGCAGCTGCGGGTGGTGCATCTGTCCGAGCGCTGCAAGAAACTGTTGAAGCGGGCAGGCGAGCAGCACTGAGTTTTTGCGGGGGCTGTGCTGGCCCTATCGCCGGCATAGCCCTCGCGGCTTCACTCCCCGCGATTCTTCTTCACAATCCCGTCAGCAATGCTCGCCGGCGCCTCGGCATAACGGGTGAACTCCATCGTGTAGCTGGCCCGCCCTTGGGTCATCGAGCGCATCGAGGTGGCGTAGCCGAACATTTCTCCCAGCGGCACCTCGGCACGGATCACCTTGCCGGCAGGGGTCTCGTCGCCATCCTGGATCATGCCGCGGCGCCGGCTCAGGTCGCCCATGATGTCGCCCTGGTATTCCTCGGGCGTGACCACTTCGACCTTCATCACCGGCTCCAGCAACACCGCTCCGCCTTTTTGCGAAAGCTGCTTGGTGGCCATGGAAGCGGCGATCTTGTAGGCCATCTCGTTGGAGTCGACGTCGTGATAGGAGCCGTCGAACACCGCAGCCTTGAGGCTGATCAGCGGGTAGCCGGCAAGCACGCCGTTTTTCATCTGCTCCTCGATGCCTTTCTGGATCGCCGGGATGTACTCGCGGGGTACCACACCGCCAACGATCTCGTTGATGAACTCCAGGCCTTCCTTGCCTTCATCGCCCGGTGCAAAGCGGATCCAGCAGTGCCCATACTGGCCGCGCCCGCCGGACTGGCGAACGAAGCGGCCCTCGATCTCGCAGGTGTTGCGGATCTTCTCGCGGTAGGCCACTTGGGGCTTGCCGATATTGGCCTCGACGTTGAACTCACGCCGCATGCGGTCGACGATGATGTCCAGGTGCAGTTCGCCCATGCCTGAAATGATGGTCTGGCCGGTCTCCTCATCGGTGCGCACGCGGAACGAGGGGTCTTCCTGGGCCAGCTTGCCCAGGGCGATGCCCATTTTCTCCTGGTCGGCTTTGGTTTTGGGTTCTACGGCTACGGAGATCACCGGGTCCGGGAAGTCCATGCGCTCGAGGATGATCGGTTTGTCCATGTCGCACAGCGTGTCGCCGGTCGTCACGTCCTTCATGCCGATGAGGGCGGCGATGTCGCCGGCGCATACATCCTTGATTTCTGCACGTTGGTTGGCATGCATCTGCACCATTCGGCCGATGCGTTCCTTCTTGCCTTTGACCGAATTGAGCACTGCGTTGCCGGAACTGAGCACGCCGGAGTACACCCGGGCAAACGTGAGCGTGCCGACGAACGGGTCGGTGGCGATTTTGAACGCCAGGGCCGAAAACGGTTCGTTGTCGTCGGCGTGGCGTTCCAGGTGTTTGTCTTCGTCGTCCGGGTCGGTGCCCTTGATTGCCGGGATCTCCGAGGGCGCTGGCAGGTAGTCGATCACCGCATCGAGCATCAGCGGCACGCCTTTGTTCTTGAACGAAGAGCCGAGTATGGTCGGCACGATTTCGTTGGCAATGGTGCGCTGGCGCAGGGCGGCCTTGATCTCGTCGATGCTCAGCTCCTCGCCGTCGAGAAACTTGGTGGTCAATTCATCATTGGCCTCGGCTGCCGCTTCGACCATGTGCGCGCGCCATTCGTCGGCCAGGGCCTTGAGTTCGTCAGGGATTTCTTCTTCGCGATAGGTGGTGCCGTGGTCGGCGTCGTTCCAGTAGATCGCCTTCATCTTCACCAGGTCGATCTGGCCGATGAAGTTCTCTTCGCTGCCGATGGCCAGCTGGATCGGTACCGGGTGGTGCCCCAGGCGCTTGTCGATCTGTTTGACCACGCGCAAGAAGTCCGCGCCTTGGCGGTCCATCTTGTTGATATAGGCCAGGCGCGGGACGTGATACTTGTTGGCCTGGCGCCACACCGTCTCGGACTGCGGCTCTACACCGTCGGCACCGCTGAACACCACCACGGCGCCATCGAGCACGCGCAGCGAACGTTCCACCTCGATGGTGAAGTCGACGTGGCCTGGGGTATCGATGATGTTGAAACGGTACTTGTCGGCGAACTGCTTGGTCGAGCCCTGCCAGAAGGCCGTGGTCGCCGCCGAGGTGATGGTGATGCCGCGTTCCTGTTCCTGCGCCATCCAGTCCATGGTCGCGGCGCCATCGTGCACCTCGCCCATCTTGTGGTTGACCCCGGTGTAGAACAGGATGCGCTCGGTGGTCGTGGTCTTGCCGGCATCCACGTGGGCGACGATACCAATGTTGCGGTACAGCTCGATGGGCGTTGTGCGGGCCATGACGGACTACCTGCGGATGAGCGGATTCTCCCAAGGTAGCAGAGCGGGAGAATCCTGCTTTACCGCCGGGCCGTCAGTCGGCCTGGGCTTGCAGCAACCACTGGCCGTCCACTTCGCGGGCAACGCCGCTGGCGGGCAGCAGGGCCAGCAGGCGCTCGTGCATAGCCGCTTCGGTAAAGGTCTTGAGGGTGGCCATGTCCAGGGCACCGACCGGGTTCAGGTCAGCCTTGGTGTACGACAGCCAGGCTTTTTTCAGTACCTGCGCGACGTCGCTGCCGGCGGTGCTGGCGAAACGGCGGTGCCACTGGCCACCCTCGAACATAAAGCTGTGGGCGTGCGTATAGGTGCTTTCGTCGCCACCTTCGGTGCAGCGGTGGCAGCGGCACGGGCCTTCGCCAAAAGCGTTGCGCAGGTAGCTGTTGAAGTCCACGACGGGCTTGAGGGTCAGGCGTTTGTCGACCTCGAACAGGTCGGCGATCAGGGGTTCTTCGGCGCTCACTCGGTGTCCTCGTGTGGTGTGGCGTGCATCGGCGGGCACCCTAACAGATCAAGGCGGGGGAGGCCATTAGAGACAACAGCGCACAGCTGCCGTACTCTACGCGCCCGCAAGTCTGCATCCAACACCGAGGTAACCCCGCTTGAGCACCCAGTTCCCGTACACCGCCACCGTCACCATCAGCGCCGAAGACCGTGGGGGCGATATCGAGGCCTCGGAAAACCCCAGCATGCGTGTTGGTCTGGAAGCCGTGACAGAAACCCTGAAGAAGGTGCATTTCGTCGGCACGCTGGCGGCCCCGGAAAAACCGGCCACGCATATCTGCGTGACGCTGGAGAACGGCCTGACCTACTACGGCCCGATCGTCAACGGCCACGCCGAACTCGAAGGCGGCTGGATCGCTTTCGAGTCCGACATGCTCACCCCGGAAGAACTGGGCCTGTAAGCCTCAGTTCAACTCGGCCAGGCACTGCTCGAAGATATTCAACCCTTCTTCGAGCACCTCGGCTTCGATGGTCAGTGGCGCCAGCAGGCGAATGATGTGTCGCGCCTTGCCGCTGGGCATCAGCAACAGGCCTTTGGGCCTCGCTGCGTCCATGACCTTGGCCAGCTGAGCGGGGGCAGGGCTGCCGTCGGCATTGACGAACTCGATCCCGCGCATCGCACCCACGCCTGTCAGGCGCCCGATGAACGGGAAGCGTTGCTGCCAGCGTTCAACCCGGCTGACGATGGCCTGCTCCTGGCGCTCGCCCCATGTGGCGACGTTCTCATCGGTCATCTGCGCCAGGCTCGCCAGCGCCGCCGCACAGGCAATCGGATTGCCCGAATAGGTCCCGCCGAGGCCGCCCTTGGGTAGCGCCGCCATCAACGCCTGGCGCCCGACCACCGCCCCCAGCGGCATGCCGCCGGCAATACTCTTGGCCAACAGCAGCAGGTCTGGCTCGATGCCCAGCCGCGGGAAGGCGAAGCGCTGGCCGGTGCGGCCGAAACCTGACTGGATCTCGTCGATGATGATCAGGATCCCGCGCTCGTCGCAGAAACGGCGCAGCGCCTGGGCAAAGGCCGGGTCCAGGGCGAGGAAGCCACCTTCACCTTGCACGGGCTCCAGGATGAACGCCGCCACGTCCTCTACTGCCAGCTCGACGCTGAACAGACGATCCATGGCCTTGAGCGCCTGCTCGCAGGTGACGCCGGTGTCGGCGCTGGGGTAGGGCAGGTGGTACACCGGCCCCGGCAGTTCACCGACGCGTTGTTTGTAGGGGGCGACCTTGCCGTTGAGGTTCAGGGTTGCCAGGGTGCGGCCATGAAAGCCGCCATCGAAGGCGATGATGGCGCGCTTGCCGGTTGCGCCACGGGCGACTTTGAGGGCGTTTTCCGCCGCTTCTGCGCCGCTGTTGGTAAGCATGCCGGCCAGCGGGTAGCTGACCGGCACGAACGCGCGCAGGCGCTCCATGAGCTCCAGGTAAGGGCCGTGAGGCGCCGCGTTGAAAGCATAGTGGGTCAGGCGCGTGGCCTGGGCCTGGATTGCCGCGACCACGGCCGGGTTGCAGTGGCCCAGGTTGAGCACGCCGATGCCGCCGACGAAGTCGATGTAACGTTTGCCGTCGGTATCCCAGACTTCGGCATTACGGCCATGGGAAAGTGTAATCGGATGAACGATGGCAATGGATTGGCTGATACTTTCCAGATTCATGGGCACGCAGACCTTGTTCGAGTTTCTTAATATCGAAGCGCGCCGAAGTGTTGTTCCGCAAACGAATTATTCGATTGCGTTCATTCCCTGGATTCGCGAACTTGGTCAATCTCCCTCTGCCACGCGTTCACCAATCCACTGCACGAAGGCCCTGATCTTCGGCACCTCTGCCGCATGTTCGGCATGGGCGATGAAGTGCCGCCCATTGCTCGCCACCGGGTGGTCCCAGGCCACTACCAGCTTGCCTTCGCTCAGCTCCTCGGCCACCAGATAGCGCGGGATCAGGGCGATGCCGCAACCGGCGATGGCCGCACGTATGCACAGGTAGAACGTGTCGAAGCGCGGCCCGTGGTAGCTGTTCTGGCTGTGCAGGCCCAGCCCCAGAAACCATTCGTGCCAGGCCTCCGGGCGTGATGCGCATTGCAGCAAGCGGTGCTCGGTGAGGGCTTGGGCACTGTCGAAGCGGTGCCTGGCCTGTAGCTGCGGGGCGCACACTGGCACCACCTCTTCGCTGAACAGTTCGATGCAGGTCGCCCCTGGCCAAGTGCCCTGGCCGAAAAAGAAGGCGATGTCGGCCTTGGCCTGCACCAGGTCGAACGGCTCCAGTTCGTTGCGGATGTCCAGGTGGATGCGCGGGTAGCGGTCACCGAAGCCCTTGAGCCTGGGCACCAGCCAGCGCGCACCGAAGGTGGGCTGGGTGGCGATGCGCAGCACTTCGGTTTCGTCGCCATAGCTGAGGATGTAGCGGCTGGAAATGTCGATCTGGTTAAGGATCTTGTTCACTTCGG
This sequence comes from Pseudomonas putida, assembly GCF_016406145.1. Lineage (NCBI taxonomy): Bacteria > Pseudomonadati > Pseudomonadota > Gammaproteobacteria > Pseudomonadales > Pseudomonadaceae > Pseudomonas > Pseudomonas putida. The sequence goes on along the minus strand of NZ_CP066306.1, from coordinate 3,723,548 downwards.
TCAGGTACAGGGCGCCCGCCGGAGTCAGGTGCAGGCGCCGGCGAATGCGCTGGAACAGCGAGTGCGCCAGCATTTCTTCAAGTTGCGCGACCTGCTTGCTGACGGCGCTCTGGGTCAGGTGCAGTTCCTGTGCCGCCCGGGTGAAGCTCAGGTGGCGGGCGGCCGCTTCGAAGCACTGCAGGGCGGTAGTCGAGGGCATCAGGCGTTTGGACATGGCAGGCGCGTACCGAGCAAAAAAGGAAGGAGTTCATTCCATATTGGAATCATGTGCTTCGAAAAGGTCGTTTGTTGACCTCGCCCTATAGATTAATACTGACCTGGATCAACGATTACAACCGGTACTGCGAAGAGGAGGCAAGTGCACCGCCGGCGACTTCAAAACAAGAAAAAAGAGCATCACGACTTACAAGAATTCTGCTCCAACTTTTTCAGCCGTCCCTGCGGCGGCCGACCCATTCGAGGGTTCTCCATGGCTTCGCTAGAAAACAAGAAACAGCGTTCCCTGCAGCACGGCCTGACCTCCCGTCAGGTGTCGATGATTTCCATTGCCGGCATCATTGGCGCCGGCCTGTTCATCGGTTCCTCCAACGCCATTGCCACCGCTGGCCCGGCCATTCTCATCTCCTACGCCATGACCGGCCTGCTGGTGTTGCTGGTGATGCGCATGCTCGGCGAAATGGCTATCGCCAACCCCAACAGCGGCTCCTTCTCCACTTACGCCTCCGAGGCAATCGGCCCCTGGGCAGGGTTCACCATCGGCTGGCTGTACTGGTGGTTCTGGGTGCTGATCATCCCGGTCGAAGCCATCGCCGGGGCTGACATCCTGCATGCCTACTTCCCGGCGGTACCGTCCTGGCTGTTCGCCTTCCTGATCATGTTTGTGCTGTCGGGCACCAACCTGGTCAGCGTGAAGAACTTCGGTGCGTTCGAGTACTGGTTTGCCCTGGTCAAGGTGATCGCGATCATTGCCTTCATCGTGGTCTGCAGCCTGGCTGTGTTCGGCTTCTGGCCGCTGGCCGAAGTCTCAGGGGTGAGCCGGCTTTGGGACAGCGGCGGGTTCATGCCCAATGGCTTCGGTACGGTGCTCGGTGGCGTGCTGATCACCATCTTCTCGTTCTTTGGCGCCGAGATCGTCACCATTGCCGCTGACGAGACCGCCAACCCGAAAGACAAGATTCGCCGTGCCACCAACCTGGTGGTGTACCGCATCGCGATCTTCTACCTGGCCTCGATCTTCCTGGTGGTGTCGCTGGTGGCCTGGAACGATCCGCAACTCAAGGCCGTGGGCTCGTTCCAGCGGGTACTTGAGGTGCTGAATGTGCCCGGGGCGAAACTGCTGGTCGACCTGGTGGTGCTGGTGGCGGTCACCAGTTGCATGAACTCCGGCCTCTATACCGCTTCGCGGATGCTGTATTCCCTCGGCGCCCGTGGCCAGGCACTGAGCATGACAAAGCGTATCTCCGGTGCCGGCGTGCCGACGGTGGCGGTTATCCTCTCGACCCTGGCAGGCTTTGCCGGCTGCTTCGTCAACTACGTATTCCCCGGCAAAGTGTTCGGCTTCCTGTTGTCGACCACTGGCGCGATTGCCTTGCTGGTGTACCTGGTGATTGCCGTCTCGCAGTTGCGCATGCGGGCCCGCGCCGATCGAGAGGGGCGGCCGCTGGAGCTGAAGATGTGGCTGTTCCCCTGGCTGACCTGGCTGGTGATCGGCACCATCGTGATGGTGCTGGGCTACATGCTGTTCAGTGATGCCTACCGTTACGAGACGCTGATGACGGCCGGGGTGACCCTGTTCATCCTGCTGGTTTCGCTGACCCAGCGGCGTGCCAGGGCGGTGGCGCAACCTGCCTGATCCTTGCGGGGCGCTTTGCGCCCCTGCATTTTCATTGGCCCCTGCCAAACGCGGCGCTAACATCGCAGCTTGCATCCCTTCCCATTCCAACAAGCACAGGAAGCGTATGAACGAACAAGCTCTCTCCCTGCAGGCACTGGCCGCACCCGACGGCATTTGCTACGGCTGCGGCGTTGCCCACCCCAGCGGTCTGCATGTGCAGAGCCATTGGGACGCCGACGGTATCCATCTGCTGTGCCGCCACACGCCCGACACCACCTTCACCGGCTGGCCGGGGCTGGTCTACGGCGGCCTGCTGGCGATGCTGGTCGATTGCCACTCCAACTGGACTGCCATGGCTTACCACTACCGGGCCGAAGGGCGAACCCCTGGCAGCCTGCCGCGTATCGATTGTGTCACCGGCAGCCTGGGCCTGAACTACCTCAAGCCGACACCCATGGGTGTCGAGCTGCTGCTCAAGGCGCGTGTGGAAGGCGAAGTCGGGCGCAAGACACGGGTAATCTGCGAGGTCTGGGCGGGGGATGTGCTGACCGTCTGCGCCGATTCGGTGTTCGTCCGTGTGGATACCGACAAGCTCAAGCTCAAGGCCCATGCCCAGGTGAGCTGACAACGGCAGGTGATGGTCAGCCGCCCATGATGTTACTAAAGTGACAGGTCCATTCCCCTGGCACAGGTTGACCATGACCGATCTCAGCGCATTTCCCGTTACCCGCAAATGGCCTGCGCAACACCCCGAGCGCCTGCAACTGTACTCGCTGCCTACGCCCAATGGCGTCAAGGTATCGATCATGCTGGAGGAGATCGGCCTGGCGTACGAGCCGCACAAGGTCAGCTTCGAAACCGACGATCAGCTGAGCCCTGAATTCATCTCGCTCAGCGCCAACAACAAGATCCCGGCGATCCTCGACCCCGATGGCCCTGGCGGCCAGCCTTTGCCGTTGTTCGAGTCGGGCGCGATCCTGCAGTACCTGGCGGAAAAGAGCGGGCAACTGCTCAGCCATGACCCGGCGACCCGCTACCAGACGCTGCAGTGGCTGATGTTCCAGATGGGCGGCATCGGGCCGATGTTCGGCCAGGTCGGGTTCTTCCACTTCTTCGCTGGCAAGGAATACGAAGACAAGCGCCCACGCGACCGCTACGTCAATGAATCCAAGCGCCTGCTCGGCGTGCTGGACCGGCACCTGCAAGGGCGGCAGTGGATGGTCGATGAGTACAGCATCGCCGATATCGCCATCTTCCCTTGGGTGCGTAACCTGGTGGAACGCTATAACGCAGGTGAGCTGGTCGGCTTCGATGAGTTCAATAACGTGCAGCGCGTGCTGGCCAGCTTCCTTGAGCGCCCAGCTGTTCAGCGGGGGCTGAAAATCCCGGGCTGAGGCAGCAATGGGGCGTGACCTCGGCCACTGAATTACCTAGGCTTCAGGCGACAGGCCAATGCAGGAGAGCCCCATGACCCGCTGTAAGCGCGAGCTGCCCGGCCACCGTTGGTTATGCACCTGGGCGGTGTGTGATGCCCATTGAGTTGATACCTGCCACCGATGCCCACCGCACCTTCGCCCGTGACCTCACGCGTCGGGCCATGCTGGCGTACTACCGGGAGTTCGATCTGTTGTGGATCGAAGAAGCGTTCGATCAGGCCTGGGATTGGCGGGAGCAGTGGCTGGTCGTAGACGGGGACCGCGTGCTGGGCTTCTGCAGCCTCAGCAAGGACCGCCAGGCATTGTTCATTCGCGAGCTGCACCTGCTGCCTGAGCATCGCGGGCAAGGGGTTGGCAGTTGGGTACTGCAAGCGCTGGTCGCCAAGGCGGCGCAACAGAGGCTGCCGTTGCTGCGCTTGATGGTGTTCAAGAGCAACCCGGCGCGGCGGCTGTACCGGCGCCAGGGGTTTGTCGAAATGGGCGAGGATGAGTGTTTTGTGCGTATGCAGAAGGTGATCGGCTGATCTTTGCAGATCAAGCTTGCGGCCCTAGGTGCTGGCTCAATACTGGCTTGCGACCCCCGCGTGCGATGGGCATAGTGACCGAGCAGTCTGCAAGAGCCCACAGGGTTGTGAGCAGTATCCGACGATGGCTAGGGAAGCAGGAGAAACATCAGTATGAATGGGCTCGGTCCGCGTCTTAGGGAAGAGCGTGAACGGCTGGGGATGACCCAGCGGGTGTTTGGTGATATCGGCGGCGTCGAACCCAATGCCCAGGGCAAATATGAGAGTGGCGAACGCACACCGAGGGTCGATTACCTGGCTGCCCTGGCGGCTAGAGGAGTCGACGCGCTCTATGTGCTCAGCGGTGTGCGCACCCCGGCGCCGCTGGAAAGCCTGACGGCGGATGAAACCGGTTTAGTGGCTGCGTTCAGGCGCCTGGCGGCCGACGACAAAGCGGCGTTTGCGCATTTGCTGGAGCGCCTGATGGGCGATGGAGGCCGAAGTGATGCGATGCGGCCACAGTGGCGTGAGCGTAGGACATTTCCTAAGGAAGTTTTGCGCTAGGCCCGTCTTGAAAAATTTTGTTAAGGTGGCGGGATCCAATCGCCCTGTTGACGAGGTGTCTGCTTGATTAGGGTCCTAGTGGTCGATGACCACGATCTGGTGCGAACCGGTATTACACGCATGCTGGCCGACATCGACGGCTTGCAGGTAGTGGGGGAGGCGGACTCGGGCGAGTCGGCGCTCAAGCTGGTCCGGGAGCTCAAGCCGGATGTCGTGCTGATGGACGTCAAGATGCCTGGCATTGGTGGCCTTGAGGCTACCCGCAAATTGTTGCGCAGCCACCCTGACACCAAGGTGGTGGCCGTGACCGTGTGTGAAGAAGACCCGTTCCCCACGCGCCTGATGCAAGCCGGGGCAGCCGGCTACCTGACCAAAGGCGCGGGGCTGGACGAGATGGTCCAGGCCATCCGTCTGGCGTTTGCCGGGCAGCGTTATATCAGCCCGCAAATTGCCCAGCAACTGGCGCTCAAGTCGTTCCAGCCGCAAGGTTCGCCGTTCGACGCCCTGTCGGAGCGGGAAATCCAGATCGCCCTTATGATCGTCGGTTGTCAGAAGGTTCAGCTCATCTCGGACAAGTTGTGCCTGTCGCCCAAGACCGTCAATACTTACCGGTATCGGATCTTTGAAAAACTCTCGGTCACCAGCGACGTCGAACTGACCTTGCTGGCCGTTCGCCACGGTATGGTCGACGCAAGCCTCTGAACCTCATGTCCCAAGTCTTTGATGCCAGCGCGTTCCTGGCGACCTGTAGCGCTCGCCCGGGCGTCTACCGGATGTTCGATAGCGAGACTCGGCTGCTCTATGTGGGCAAGGCCAAGAACCTCAAGAAGCGTTTGGCCAGCTATTTCCGCAAGACTGGCCTGGCGCCTAAAACCGCTGCGCTGGTGGGGCGCATCGCCCAGGTCGAAACCACCATCACCGCCAATGAGACCGAGGCGCTGCTGCTCGAGCAGAACCTCATCAAGCAGTGGCGGCCGCCGTACAACATTCTGCTGCGCGACGATAAATCCTACCCGTACGTGTTTCTGTCCGACGGCCAATTCCCACGGCTGGGGATTCACCGTGGCGCGAAAAAAGCCAAGGGGCGCTACTTTGGGCCATACCCCAGCGCCGGAGCCATCCGCGAAAGCCTCAGCTTGCTGCAAAAAGCCTTCTCGGTGCGCCAATGCGAGGACAGCTACTACGCCAACCGTACCCGCCCGTGCCTGCAGTACCAGATCAAGCGCTGCAAGGGGCCGTGTGTGGGGCTGGTCGACGCAGAGGAATATGCCGAGGACGTGCGCCATTCGGTGATGTTCCTCGAGGGCCGCAGCCAGCAACTGGGCAATGAGCTCAATGCCGAGATGGAAAAGGCCGCGATGGCCCTGAACTTCGAGAAGGCAGCCGAACTGCGCGACCAGATCGCCTTGCTGCGCCGGGTTCAGGACCAGCAATACATGGAAGGCGGGTCTGGTGATGTGGATGTGGTCGCCGCTTTCGTCAACCCCGGTGGCGCCTGCGTGCACCTGATCAGCGTGCGCGGTGGGCGGGTGCTGGGCAGCAAGAACTTCTTCCCGCAGGTAGGTATTGAAGAAGAGGTGGCCGAAGTGATGGCCGCCTTCCTGTCCCAGTACTACCTGGGCAATGCCGAGCGCGAATTGCCGGGCGAGTTGATCGTCAACGTTGTGCACGAGGACTTCGCTGCCATCAGCGAGGCGCTGCAAACCCTGCGCGGCCGGGAGCTGACCATCAGCCACCGCGTGCGCGGCACCCGCGCCCGTTGGCAGCAACTGGCGGTGACCAACGCCGAACAGGCGCTCAATGCCCGCCTGGCCAACCGCCAGCACATGGCTGCGCGGTTCGAGGCCCTGGCCGAGGTGCTGGGCCTGGACGAAGTGCCCCAGCGCCTGGAGTGCTACGACATCAGCCACTCCAGCGGCGAGGCCACGGTAGCCAGTTGCGTGGTATTCGGCCCTGAAGGCCCGCTCAAGTCCGATTACCGTCGCTTCAACATCGAAGGCGTGACCGCTGGCGACGACTACGCGGCCATGCACCAGGCCCTGACGCGCCGCTACGGGCGTATCAAGGACGGCGAGGGCAAATTGCCTGACGTGCTGCTGGTGGACGGCGGCAAGGGCCAGCTGAACATGGCTCGCGAAGTGATGCAGGAGCTGGCCTTCACCGACCTGACCCTGCTCGGTGTGGCCAAGGGCGTGACCCGCAAGGCCGGTTTCGAGACCCTTTACCTGAATGACGTGGCTCACGAGTTCACCCTCAAGGGCGACAACCCGGCGCTGCACCTGATCCAGCAGATCCGCGACGAAGCCCACCGTTTTGCCATCACCGGCCACCGCGCCCGCCGCGGCAAGGCCCGCCGAGTGTCCAGTCTGGAAGACGTTGCCGGGGTAGGGCCCAAGCGCCGTCGCGACCTGCTGAAACATTTCGGCGGCCTGCAGGAGCTCAACCGCGCCAGTATCGATGAAATCGCCAAAGCCCCCGGCATCAGTAAAAAGCTTGCCGAGTCGATTTATGCCAGCCTGCATAGCGAGTAGAATGCCGGGCTCAACCCGCAGCCAGTCGTACCGATGAATATTCCAAATCTGCTCACCGTTCTACGCGTCCTGCTCATTCCGATCTTCATCTTGCTGTTCTATATGCCCTATCACTGGAGCTATATGGCCGCCAGCACGGTGTTTGCCATCGCCGCCGCCACCGATTGGCTGGACGGCTATCTGGCCCGTCGCCTGCAGCAGAGCACGCCGTTCGGCGCGTTCCTCGACCCTGTGGCCGACAAGCTGATGGTCGCCGTAGCCCTGGTGCTGCTGGTGCAGGTGCACGCCAACTTCTGGCTGACCCTGCCGGCCGCCGTGATCATCGGCCGCGAAATCGTCGTTTCGGCCCTGCGCGAGTGGATGGCTGAGCTGGGGGCGCGGGCGCATGTGGCGGTGTCCAACCTCGGCAAGTGGAAAACCGCAGCGCAAATGCTGGCGCTGGTCATCCTGCTGGCCAACCCGCCGCTGGTGACCTTCTGGGTGATCTTGGGCTACGGGTTGCTGCTGGTTGCCGCTGCGCTGACGCTATGGTCCATGGCCCATTACCTGCTGGCCGCCTGGCCGCACCTGCGTGAAGGTTCGGAACAAAAATAAAACTTTTTTGAATCAAGGGGTTGACGCCGTTTTAGATATCGCTAGAATGGCACCCATCACGACGCGGGAATAGCTCAGTTGGTAGAGCACGACCTTGCCAAGGTCGGGGTCGCGAGTTCGAGTCTCGTTTCCCGCTCCAGTTATAGATCTACAGAGTTCCATGGAAGTCTGTAAGTCGTTGAAAAAGGGCCGAAAGGCCCTTTTTTCGTTCCAGCGAAAACCACCGAAAACCGGGGGTAGCCGGACAAAATGAGTCCAGAAATGAGTCCAGAATTGGAAATCGGCTCATTCGGTTTTCCGGTGGAGCAGGGTAGGTAACGAGACGAGCATTTGGCCTCTGACAGGTTCAGGAGGTCACCATGGCACTCACGGAAATGGCGATTCGGCATGCTCGAGTCACTGCCAAGGAGTACACGCTCGCAGACAGTGATGGCTTGTTCCTCAACGTCACTGCCCAGGGCAGCAAAATCTGGCATTTCCGTTATTACTGGGAAGGTCGGCAGAAGCGCATGTCCTTCGGCAGTTACCCGCAGGTGGGGTTGCGTGACGCGCGGGAGCGGCGAGATGAGGCACGAGCGCTGATTGCTCAGGGATTCAATCCCTGTGAACAACGCAAGCAGCAGCGTGTGGCCCTGCGCCTTGCCAATGATCAGACCTTCGATGCGGTGTTCGAGCAGTGGATTGCCTTTCGCAGGTTGAGTCTCAAAGAAGGGCGACAGAGCACGCTGTCGCAGATACTGCGCATTTTTGCCAAAGACATTCAGCCCTACATCGGCGAGCAGTCGATCCATGAGATCAATCGGCATGTACTCATGGATCTGCTCAGCCGTATCGAATGCAGGAAAGCCTTCACGACTGCGGAGAAGTGCCGGACCTGGCTCAATCAGTTGTTCCGCTACGCACTGGTACGCATAGCGGGCCTTGAACACAATCCTGCCGCAGATCTCGATGTGGTGGCGGTGCCCAAGCCGCCGGTGGAGCACAATCCCTTCCTGCGCATGGAGGAGCTTCCGCACTTCCTGGGTAAGCTGCGTGCGTTCCGCGGCTCGCAGCAGACGCAACTCGGTATCCGCTTGTTGCTGTTGACCGGCGTGCGTACTGGTGAGTTGCGTCTGGCGACCCCTGACCAGTTCGACCTGGAGCGTAGGCTTTGGATCATCCCGCCGGAAGTGGTCAAGCAGCTCCAGCTCAAGATGCGCAACACGCGCCGCCAAACCGCCAAGGTGCCGCCCTATATCGTTCCGCTGTCTATCCAGGCGGCCGAAGTCGTGCGCCTGTTGCTCGATCAGGTGGTGCCCGCTCAACGGCATTTGCTCACCCATCGAAGCGATCTGAGCAAGCGCATCAGCGAGAACACCCTGAACAGTGCGTTGCGACGTATGGGCTTTGCTGACCGGCTCACGGGGCACGGCGTGAGGGCGACGATCTCAACGGCACTCAACGAGATCGGTTACCCGAAGATCTGGATCGATGCGCAGCTGTCACATGCTGATCCGGACAAGGTGAGTTCAGCGTACAACCATGCGGAATACGTTGAGCAACGCCGTACGATGATGCAAGACTGGGCCAACCGATTAGATCTCTGGGTGCAAGGACATACCAAGGCGGCAGCCTCACCGTTAACTATTCGCTTGGAGGGGGTATCGCAGCTGTCGTTCGGGCTACAGAGTTTACTTCTCCCTCCCGTACGCAGTGGCATGAAACCAGAAATGAGTTCGTTAGACGTTGAAGGTAGTAAGGCTTTAGCGGATCGATTCGGCGCGTCGGAAGTGTCTGCCGTCCGGCTGGTTTCTGATATCCAAAGAGAGCGTGCGGAGATGCTTGAAATCTACGAAGCAGCGACCAATTTACCTCTTCTCTCTTTTGCACGGCTGGCTGGAAAATCGCGAGATCAAATCAACCGTGATATCAAGGCACGACGTCTGCTGTCACTTAGCTTGGGGAATCGGGGCCAGCGTATTCCAGACTGGCAGTTGGATCCGGTGAAGCATAAGCTGGTTCTGGCAATCTTCAAGTCGTTGCCTCAACTCGAAGCCTGGGAAGTCTACCGTCTGCTCAGTGAGCCACACGATAGGCTGAGAGGGCGTATACCGCTAGATGTGGTGCAAACAGAGAATTTTGAGACTACCTTGGCTTCACTGATTCGGGTGCGACAAATAGCATAGTTCGTGTTCGTCATTCTTTTTTGTATGGCTTACAATGGTCCGAATGTTTGGTTTATTTGTAGTGGTCTACTAACTCCGGACACCCATTTAGGCGAGAATGCTCGCCCCAGAGAGGTGTCTAATGACCAAGGCTGTACCTTTACCTGCAGTCAAGCAGCAGCTTGACAAGGCATTGGTGAAAATTTGTCACCATCACACCATTTATGTTATCTGGAGTTTCGCTGAGGTTGATCCGTGTGGCAGCGGTACTATCCTCAACTTTCATGGCGCTCCAGATACTGGCAAGACGCTGACCGCCGAAGCGTTTTCCGGAAGCATCGGTAACCGGCTTATCAGCGCGAGAATTGCCGACCTTGAAAGCAAGTTTGTGGGGGCACCTCAAAGAACATCGCCCAGCTATTCGAGTCGGTATGTGCCGAAGACGCCGTGTTGTTCCTGAGCGAGGCCGATGCGTTGTTGGGTAAACGCTTGTCGTTGGTTACCCAGGCATTGATAACGAGGTCGACGCCATACGCTCAACGCTGCTTGTCGAGTTGGAGAAGCAAGCTGGTGTCGTGATTTTTGCGACCAACTTTCGCGTAACTACGATAGCGCCTTCGGATCAATCGCGGAAGCTACGGAAATTTTGATTTATAAAGAATTACTATCGATTAAAAATCGAATATTGTAAGTCAGTGAGTGGGTCGGCGGGGAGGTGGTCAGATTCAGGTTTGTTGAGAAGCCGGCATAAGTGGGAGCTTATGCCGGCTAAGCTGTTTTACAGCATGTGGAAGAATGTTCTTTGGCTCTTGAATTTCAAAGTGTCATTTACCGTGATTGTATTCGGCTTTCTTCGGGTGCCGCCCCCAGGAGTGATAACCTCAATTTCGGGGCTTTGGATGATAGCAGCATGTACATCGTCGGTATGAGCAGGCGTCTCGTTGTAGATACTTGCATAGAAATCGCTAACAGACACGGCATCACCCGATTCAGATATGATCCGAGGGATATCTTCTTGGAGTTCATTTCGAGCATTTTCTCGATCTGACTCGCCGAATAAGTAAAGTGAGCCATCTTCCGCTGGGTCATAAGAGAGCATGTTCAGGCCCGATCTACCAAAGTGGGCTTGAGAGCTACTATTGTCGTGCAGAATGTTATTGTAGACTTGGCGGGCTTTGTAAGAGTTGGCGAAGTGAATTAGCCAGTATCTCCAGCCTGACGGATTATTGATGGAGAAGGGGCTTACATAAGGAGCACACTCTTTGAATGCCTGGAATACTAGTCGCTCCGCCGCACCAAGCCAACTTTTTTTGGTTAGATGGTTTTCGAGATTTCTAATGTCGTCTTCCCTTAAACCAATTGGGGCTAGCTGGCTTATTAGCATTGTGGGGTCTGATTTTTTTAGATATGAAACCAGCGCTTCGATCGCAAAGGTATAGAAAATTTCGGCCGATGGGTTTGATCGAGTTATGTCGAGGATCGTTTTTCTATCGACATGGCTATGGCCGCACTGATCTAAATTGAAAAGAACGTTTCGGCAGCGATATTTTGATAGGAGTTCTTTGACTTTTGGATAAAGCTGTTCGAATGGCTCGCTGAAAAATACGGTATTTAGGATAAGTCTAGATTCTGTATCTTTGGCCTCGGCGATTATAGGTGCTAGATTTTCCTGTAGGAATGCAGTGACATTTTTGTCTGCATCATTGAGTATCAAAAAACACTCAATAGTTACCAGTCCAAGCCCCTGTGATCCACGGTTGATATTTATATGGCGCAGAGCTCTCTTCAACTCTTCAATGAAAATGACTGGCGACCCAGCTGCTCCGCACTGGTACCGACCGCCACCAGAGAACCCATCAATTACCGCTAGTTTAAATCGTGACTGCTGAGGAAGTTGGCATCTCACGGTTAAATACTGAAAGAAATACTCTCTAAGTATTTTGTGTTTTCGGCGTGAATGATCATCTAAAACAGCTCCAGAGAGCCATTCATACAGTTTTCCAGCCATTCGATCTAGAATTCCCTATCAGATTGAAGCCTGCCCCAGCTCGCCTAGGATTGTGATAGGCATTTCGTCCCAGGTACGACCACGGTACTCTCTGCCATTATCTTTTTTAGATCTTTTCTTATTGTCTTTTCCCCAAGCGCCCCATTGCTTGAAGAAAAATGCGGTTTCGCTGATCAAGCATTGTTCGTAAATTTCGTCAATCCACTCTTCTTTTATTGGTCGTGCGGATCGTCCGCTTTCACCGCCAACGATTGCCCAGTCGATGTTTTTAAGATTGACGCCGGCTACTGAGTTTATGAGCGGCTCGAACGAAATGAATCGAATGCTTGCAGGTATGTCGCGAAGACTATCAATTCTATCTAGGACATCGGCGTTTTCAACACTGGTGCCTATCCAAACGTTGGGTAGAATGTCTTTGATCTTGCTCTGCAATATGTTCTTCATGCGCTCAGGGCGCTTTGTCAAAATTTGATAGCTGTGGCGCGGTGTTTCGCGCATGACATTCCAGACTTTAAGGATAAACTCATCGCTTACGTCGTCGTGGAATAGGTCGCTCATCGAGTTGACAAAAATTTTCCGCGGCTTTTTCCAGCTGTAAGGAATGGCTAATGATTTTTCGTCTTCGCGTATTACACCGTTCCAGACTGTGCGCTTGCCAGACTTTCTAGTAAGTCCAGCATATTTTTCAACGCGCATCGCTTCTAGGCGCTTGGCCATTTCCATGGCGTAACAGTTTTTGCACCCATCACTAATTATTGAGCAGCCCGCAACAGGATTCCATGTGGAGTCCGTCCACTCGATTTGGGTCTCAGCCATCTCTGCACCTGCACGATCGGTTCTACATCTAGTAAGTAGGCGCGTCGCACTGCTCCGGCCCAGGGTGGCGCATCGCGTGCTCCTGCATGCAGACCGCCCATTAGGACATTATGCCCTAACGCATCAAAGACGTCCGCTTTTTGGGCGCGATGCCACTACAGCCGGTGGTGTATGGCGCGCGCAATCGTCCTTCGCCAAGCCTGCGGCCTAAACGTGTGAGGATTTCTGCAACCCTGCGGAGCGATGAAGGTGAGCTTGTGACTGGCGCGGATGGCACCTGAGCGGGAGAGATCAACCCTGCGAATCCCAGCAGGAATCCCCTCATTGAAGGGTAGAGGCCGCACCGGCCAACACTCGGAATTGATAGGCACTGACGGCCTGGAAAAAGAACTCAGCTTCAACGCGCAGCTCTTCGACTTGATCGACAGGTAGCCCCCCCTGCGCCTCATGAAACTTCAGAAGAACGTCCATCGCCTTCTGCATCAGCGGTTCGCCTTGGATCACTGCCACATGCAGACGCTTTCCGAAGAACATTTGGACAGAGCTCTGGGGCGGTATTTTGGGTTAGCGAATTAAAAAATGTACCCCCAGAAATACCCGTCGATACCCCCAGAAGAATGCACGATCGAGAATGGCGACTTTTGAGCACGCTCGCCATGCCGACGGCGGTCTGCATTCGCTCGATGATCACCCAGGCCAAGCGATGTTGGGAGGGGAGACCTGCAGCATCGCCAGCACCCGGGCAGCGCCGAGGCGGTCGGCGATCCGGCCGATGGGCACCGTGCAGACGAGCCCGCAAAGCCCCGCCAGGGCCAGGTCGATGCCCACCTGGACGCTGCTCAGGCCGACCACCTAGGTATAGAAGAACGTGGCGCCTGCGAGGAAGAGGCCGCGCCCGGAAGCATCGACGAAGGCAATGAGCAACAACAGGAGAGAGGCACGAACGTCCTGAAAATGTTGAAGGCTAGCGTTTTTCCGATTGGCCGGGCGGCTTAGGTCTTGCGGATGATCAGCATGTACATCTGGCCGTGCAGGCTCGGGAATTTGGCCTTCAGCGCAAGATCCATGTCCAGCAGGTTGTGGATCCTGGCGGGCCCGTCCTGCTGCAGGTCGAGCTCGTAGCCCAGCGATTCGGGGAGCAGGCCCAGCGGACGGATTTCCTCGACCGCGAAGCCCTGCGCCCGGGCGATCTCAATGGCCTCGCCACGGCTGATGGCGTTCTGTCGCATCAGTTCCTTCTGCTCGTGGGAGTAGATCGAAAGGTAGGTCAGGTGTGGACACTCGATGTCCCAGGTCGAGATCACGCAGAACCCGCCCGGCACCAGGCAGCGATGGATTTCCGACATGACCCTGGAGAAGTCTTGCCTTGGGAAGTGCGCCGCCGTGCCCATCATGCAGGTAATGAGGTCGAACTGAGTGCTTTCGAACGGCAGCGCCCTGGCGTCGCCTTGGTGGAAGTCCGGATTGAGCGCGCCGCCGGTCTTCTGCCGGGCATACTCGACCGCCCTGGGTTCCAGGTCGACGCGAAAGGCCTGGATGCCTTGTCGGGCCAGCAGGGTCGGGTAGCGGCCGGTCGCGGCAGGCAGTCGAGCATGTTGACCAGCTCGAGGGATTTCTTGGCTTCGTCCTCAGGCACGGAGCAGTCGTAGCGCATGTAGGCCGCCACGTCATAGTCCAGTGCGGCATCGGCGGCATCGGCGGCCTTGTCCTGCGCGAACTCGGCGATCACCGAGAGCAGCCGCCCGCGCTGTTCGGCAACGCCCGCCAGTTGGGTGGCCCGTACGGTGCTTGGGGTAAAGCCGCGTTGCGCGGCGGGGTCGAGCAGTTCCAGGATCAGGTTGGCGTACCAGTCCTTGTCGTCGCTTGGGCGCAGGCCTTCAGGTTGTGCGCCCTGGCGTCGGAGGTGCTGCAGCCGGGCGTCGACGTCGAGGTAGTCGGGGCTGAGGGTAAACACCACTTCGTAGTATTTCTGGGCCTCGGCGAAGGATCCCTGCTCCTGATGGATGCGCCCCAGGGTGTAGAGGGTTTTCTTGGCTTCTTCGCTGACGGTCAGTTCGCGGGCGCGGCGGAAGGCCGATTTCACGGCGAAATGATAGCCGGCCATGAGGAAGCTCTCGCCGGCCAGGGTGAAGCTCTTGAGCTTCATCCGGTCATCCTGGCCCGCCCAGGCGAAAGGGCGATTTAGCCCCTCAAATTTATGGCCAAATGACATCTCCGTCGGTACATTCCTGTACTCGCTGTGCCATGGAAAGAAAAATGGGGGCTCGGCCCCACCGTTACACGGGTATGGACTGAGAGATGGAAGGATGAAGGATCCAGATGCTAGCCCCAGCGCAGCGGGGTATGGCTACCAGTACGAACGCGCGCTGTACCGAATCTTCACGGCCCCCAACGCGCAGACCAGATTCGGCATTGAAACGGCTGATGATGTTGAAGAGATCAGCCAGACCGCTACAGGTTCTCGGCGTGTGTCAGAACAAGCGAAGCTGTCTGTCCGGCCCCACAAAAACCCACTGCAAGACAGCAGTAAAAACCTGTGGAAGACACTCCGCATCTGGTTGAACGGGTTAGCGGCTGCTCGGAAGGAGCATGACGAGTTGCAGTTTCTCCTCGTCACGAACCGAGTGCTTAAGAAAGGCACACTGGCCATGCGGCTTTCTGATGCCCTTTCAAAGCAAGACGTGGCAGACGCGGTCGTTGCGCTTCGAACGCATGCCGGCGGCATGACAGGCAAGCCTGGCGAGATCGCTCGGGATGTCATCGCCTACTCGGACGCCGACTTGGTATTTCTGATCGAGCACATGTCCATTGAGGACGGCCAACTCAATGCCCAGATGAAGCAGCGGGTGATCGCGTCCCTCCACCTCCCGGAAGACGCAGTGGCGAATGCTGAGGACATCTACCATGGTCTGGTCGGTTTCCTGTTCGACCGTTGCCAGGAATCCTGGGTAGCCCGCAAGCCTTTCTGGACGACCGCTCAGCCTTACTACAACAAGCGTCAAACGCTCGTTGAAGCGTTCATGAATGGCCCTTGGGAACCTCTGCCCTTCGAGAAAACCGAGTTCGCAGAGTGGGCCGAGAAGATCGACCCCGCGGACATGCTTTTCGTGGAGCAACTCACCAAAATCAACATGCCGAAAAACCTGCTGATGAAGCAATTCGGCTTCTACTGTGCCGCCTACTCTGAGCGCATCCGCCTCCTGGAATCAGGTGGAGTTCTGGCCGAGGACTTTGATGTAGCTGAGCGTGTGCTCAGTGATCGCTGGGAAGCGATCAACGACCGCCACCAGCTGGACAATATGACGTCGCTGGATGACTACGACACGGCTGATTACAGGTCTGTGATGACCAAAACCTTGTTTCCAGAAACCTTTCCCATGAAAGTGGGACGGGTGAGCTCCACGGCTCAGTACCTGTTCAGCGGCACCTACCACCGGATGGCCAATGCCGATGGAACACAGTCCCCCATTCATTGGCACCGTGAAGCGCCGACCTCGGAGGAGGAGTCATGAGTGAGGTGTATCTGGATCATCAATTGATCCACAACTCGTCATTGGCCTGCTTTCTGCTGACACACTTCATAGGCGAATACCAAGAGGCAGGGCTTGGGCAAACCCCGGATCTACCGAAACTGATGTTGGTGCTGCCCTTGGTGTGGAATCAGCGCTCACGCGATGCGTTGAGCCCGCGCACCAGCCGCTCCACCTTGGGTGCTGTGCTCAGGGAGACCCCGGTGTTGAAAATTGATCTGCAGCGAAGGGTGTCCGCCCATGCGGCTACCACCCTACAAGGGCTCAATCTCGCCGTTTCTTCGCGCCTGATTGGAAAGATCGGCACCAAGGGGAGTGAGACCAGCTTCCAAGTCTTGGTCGACCGTTGGCCACGAGGCATCAAGAACACCATTCCCTCGGCCATGCTGCAGACCACTGAGAAACTGGCGAAGTGGTTTGCCACCGACACGACAGAAAACCTGTACAAGCTCTTGTTTGGGATTCCCAATGAAATTCACGATTGACGCAGTCATCCTCTGGCCACGCTGCCCTGGCTTGGAGCCACGAGTCATTCCCTTTCAAGACGGGAAGATCAACATCATTTACGGGCTGAGCGGCACCGGCAAGTCGTCAATTGTGCACATCATTGACTACGTGCTGGGCGCGACCAAGTGCCATATTCCGATCGGCATCATCCGCGACACAGTGGATTGGTTCGGGATGAAAATCCGCGTTCTCGGTACGACCTACATCGTCGCGCGACGCACTCCAGGAAACTCCCAAGGCTCCAACGAGCTTTGCATGCTGGAGGTGGACGATGAACAGATCCCGGACTCCGTTTACCGTACCCATTCCCTGGCGCAGTACAAAGCCGCCTTTGATGGCATGGTTCGGGTCAGTGACCTGCCCCACTCCGATGAGGAAGAGCCGTCCAGCTTTGATCGCCGCAGCTCCTATCGCGACATGGCAGCGTTCAATTTCCTGCCTCAGCACATCGTGGCAAACCCCAACACCCTGTTCTTCAAAACCGACTCGTTTGCTCACAAGGAGCGCCTGACGCGAGCCATGCCCTACGCGCTCGGTATGGTGGATGCAAACTACATCATGAACGAACGGCGTCGGGATGAAGCGCAGCGCGAGCAAGATCGGCTGCGCAAGCAGCTAGCAGTCCACGATGCGGCCAAGGCGAGCCAATATGCTGACGTCGACCAACTGTTTGATCGCTGCATTCAGCTGGGCTTGCTTGAGCGCACCAGCACCCAGGGCGCTCAGAAAGTCGAACTGCTCAAGAAGGTCGTCATCGCGACCCATGAAGGACGGCTTGAGCAGACACTTCTGGAACCTCAACGACTGCATATCTCAGAAAAGCTGAAGGTGATCATCGAGGAAGTCGGGAAGCAACAACGTATCGTTGACGAATTTGATGCCCAGATCGATGGCTTCGACCACCTGGCACGTAACAGCAAGCGATTCGTCGCGGCCATTGATACTGAGAAGTCCCATGTCATTGGTCTCGACTGGCTCAAACAGAGCGTCTCTGACGGTGGGCACTGCGTGGCCTGTGGCTCGTTCACCAACGCCTTGCCTATGGTGATCGAGAATCTGGAAGAGAAGGTCAACAAGGTTACCCGGATTTCGGACGCGCTCAAGGACAATCCCGTCGTCGACAAGCAACTGGCCACGCTGAAACGGCAGCGCGCCAAGGAGGAGCGTGAGCTGTCGCGTTTGATGCGAGAGCAGAGTCGCTTGATCCAAGAGGATGAGCGTACCCGAAATGCCATTGGCCAGATCTACTATGTGGCGGGTGAGATCAGCCGGCTAATCAAACAACTGGACGGCGCTGAAGCAGACGAGGGTCTGACCAAGCGCATGACCGAGCTGGAAAGCCTGATTCGGCATTACAACTTCCAGATGTCGTTGACTGACATGGCTGAGCAAGAGCGGAAGGTCGATGCCCAGCTGGCCCCGATGTTCGAGGACTATGCGGATCAGTTCGGCTTGAACGGAACGCCTGGCGCTCAGATTTATCTCGATCGGAAAGAGCTCACGCTTCGCTTCGACTCCCACGGCCAGCGGGATTTTCTCTGGGAAATCGGCAGTGGTGCGAACTGGATGGGCTATCACATCGCGACGTTCCTAGGCATTCATGAATACCTGTCGAAGGAGGAGAATCGCAAGCTCCCACCTTTCAGCTTCATCGTGATCGACCAACCGAGCCAGGTCTATTTCCCAAGCAATACCGGTGGCATCAACGCACTGGATGCGGGTTTCGAAGCGGTGAATCAAGCCCGGCCAGCGGATGTCGTTGCCACGCGCCGAATCTTCGAAGTCTTGGCTGAAGGCCTCAAGCGTGCCGGCCATTTCATCCAGATCATTGTCCTTGAACATGCGGGCCCAGACATCTGGGGACAGGTCGCTGACACCGTGCCCGTAGCGGCGTGGCAGAGCAAAGACGACGGGCTCATCCCTGCCCACTGGATCCACCGTCACAATGACTTAGCGTAAGTACCCGTGGCCAGTTGTGTTGCTCGGGTACAACTGGCTCAGGTGTTAATAAAACCAGTAGTCTTTAGAGTGAAATAAAGAGCATCTTGGCAAAGGAGCCTGTATGTAAATAATGCGTATGAATGAACCATCCCTGGTTTCGTAGATACCTCCAAGCCAGGTTCAGACAGGGGACTTTTTGTATGCGAGTACTCGTCCGACCATGCTGCTGACCACCAAGTACGTTGATGGTTTACCCCTTTATCGTTTCGAAAAAGGTACTGGACCGTCACGGTACCAATATTCCAAGGCGTTTAATTCAGATGAGTTGGATTATTAATTATAAAAAAGTCCAGTTCTGCATGTGTTTCTGGCGCCAGCTTATTGGCGCTTGGGCTTCACTATTTCTCATTTCCTTTCAAGACGACCTTGGTAGAGCAGCGAATAGCGTAAATATTGGCGTAGCGTTATTTGGCGGGCTGGGTAACGGCTCATGGATCTGCGTCGAGAGGCTCTGTCGCCGCAGTTTTGCCGTATTCGGCGTGCTACTTTGGGAAGTCGTTTCATGCGTAAGAAATTTTCACCAGAGATTGAGATTTTCATCAGGCGCTACGTTCGTGACTTGAACGAAGGTGTTGCAGCAGTTTTTGCAGGAGCAGGGCTCTCCAGGAACAGTGGTTTTGTGAACTGGCCGGAGCTGATGCGCGAGGTGGCCGAAGAGGTAGGGTTGTCAGTCGACAAAGAGCACGACCTCGTGGCCCTCGCCCAGTTCCATGTGAACGAGCGCAGCGGCTCGGGTGGCTTGGCTCGTCGTATTATCGAAGAGTTTTCTGAGCATGCGGAACCGTCAACTTCGCATCAGATCCTGGCGCGGTTGCCCATTCGTACCTACTGGACAACCAACTACGACCAACTGATTGAGGACTCCCTGAGGAAGCATCAGCGTGTACCGGATGTGAAGCACAAGATTGATGACTTGTTGACCACCCGGCCCAAGCGTGATGCTGTGGTTTACAAGATGCACGGTGACGCGTTGTCCCCGACCCAAGCGATCCTCTACAAATCACAGTACGAGCAGTACTACAAGACCCACGAAGCCTTTGTGACGGCTTTGAGCGGCGATCTGATCTCCAAAACGTTCCTTTTCATCGGGTTCAGTTTCACGGATCCGAACCTTGACTACGTGCTCAGTCGCTTGCACGTGCCGCAGCATGCTCGCCGTGAGCATTTCTGCTTCCTGCGTCGCGAGCCTTCCAGCCTGTATGAGAACGAAGACGAAGAAGCGGCTCGGTACCGCCGGCGTAAGCAGGAACTGCACATCCAGGATCTGAAACGCTTCGGCATTCAGACGCTGCTGGTGGACGAATACGCCGATATCCCAGCGATCCTGCGCGCCATCGAAGAGCAATTCTTGAAGAAAACCATCTTCATTTCCGGCAGCGCCGAGGAGTATGGCGACTGGAAAAAGGATGAAGCACTGGATTTCATTCACTCCCTCTCATCCAGTTTGGTGAAGCATGGTTATCGGGTGGTGAACGGCTTCGGCTGGGGGGTGGGCAGCGCTGTGATCAACGGTGCTCTGGATGCAATCTACTCCAACCCTGAGAAGTTCTCAGAAGACCAGCTTGTGATGAGGCCCTTCCCGCAGGTTGCTTCCCAGGGGCAGGACCTGAAAGTGCTATGGCAGCAATACCGTGAGCGGATGATCGCACTCTCAGGCATCGCGCTTTTCGTCTTCGGCAACAAGACTGAAGGCGGGGAGATCGTGAGCGCGCCTGGTGTGGAGCGAGAGTTCGACATTGCTGTGCGCCAGGGGGTTGTTCCGGTGCCGATCGGTGCTACGGGGTACAAGGCCAAGGAGCTTGCAGAGAAGGTCATGGCTGATCCGGCCAAGTACGCTCCTGATGATCAGTGGCTGGCTGAAAGCCTTAAGAATCTGAACGATCCGGCTGCCGGTGCGAAATCCATCGAAGCTGCAGTGCTCACCATCATCAAGAAGCTGGAAGGGGTATAAGGCGATGAAGCGTAACGTGTTTTATAGCTTCCACTTCGGCAAGGATGTGTTGCGCGTGCAGCAGATTCGCAACATGGGGGTGATCGATGGTGATGAACCCGTGAGCCCAAACCACTGGGAGGAGATCAAGCGTTCGGAGGAGGGGGTCAAGCGTTGGATCACCGAGAATCTCAAGCGCAAGACCTGCCTGGTGGTACTGATTGGTGAAGAGACAGCATCACGCAAATGGGTGAAGTTCGAGATCATGAAGGCCTGGGAGTTGGGCATCCCTGTGGTTGGTGTTCGTATCCACAACCTCAAGTGTCCAAATGCTGGCACTGGGGCATACGGCCTCAACCCCTTCGACTACGTGACGCTCAAGCGGGCTAACGGAACGGTGTACAGCCCACGGGTTTACGACCCCCGGGCAGATGATGCTTACGGTTCTATAAAAGCGAACCTGCCAGCATGGATTGAAACTGCCATCAAGGAGTGCGCGTAAGCGCACCCCTTTAAAGATAAGGGAGCAAGGCTTACGTGGCTTTCTTTACTAAAGAACAGGCGCGAGCTGCGGCGAAGCGAACCAAGGTCACGCTTGGGTCGGTTACCGGCACGCAGTCCTATTCCAGTGAGCAATATGATCCGACCCAACGGTTTGACATCTTCCTGTCGCACTCTATCGCCGACAAAGATCTGGTGCTCGGGGTCAAGGAGCTTCTGGAGGAAAAGCACTATACGGTTTATGTCGACTGGGTGAACGATGAGGAGCTCGATCGTACGCAGGTCAACAAGGAAACAGCGGATCTACTGCGCAACCGTATGCAGCATTGTTCCAGTTTGGTCTACATTGCCACGGATAACGCCGAGAACTCCAAGTGGATGCCTTGGGAACTGGGCTATTTTGACGGTCAAAAGGCAGGCGGAGTCGCGATTATGCCTCTGGTAGAGAGCGAACGATCAGGGTACAACGGACAGGAGTACCTCGGGCTGTATCCGCTGGTGATTGAGGATGATTCACAGATTTACGTTGAGGGGGTATCTGAGGGCAGGATTGGTTTGTATGCCTTTGTGAACGATACCTCTAGATAGTAAGTCCTTGTCTTGATCTAATCCGAACTCTTTGCTCATCGCCAGATGGGTGAGAAGTTCTAAAAGTAGAATAATATGGTTCGTAACGTAACGAAATCTGAGCTTCGAAATATTTCCTCCCAGGCGACGCAGAACCGGACTTTTGCCAAGTCAATGGCGTCCACTTATAATATGACGTTCATTTCTCACTCGAGTAAAGATAAAGACTTGGTGATGGGGGCAATTGAAGTCATCGCCAATCATGGTGGAATGCCGTACATCGACGAAGTCGATCCAGAAATGCCGAAACACACATCTGAAGAGACTGCTGAGCTTCTGAAAAAGCGAATCACGGACTGCAAACGCTTCGTTCTGCTCACTAGCCCTAACAGCAAAGACAGTCGCTGGGTTCCATGGGAATTGGGCGTTGCTGATGGTAAGAAGGGTGTCAACCGAATAGCCATTTTTGCTGCTTCAGATTATGAAAGCGACGATAGCTGGTCGTCGTGGGAGTACATGGGGCTTTATCCTCGGATCGTCTGGGGCAAGCTGAAAGGCTATCCAAATGAATTGTGGATGGTCTATACGGAGAAGACGAACACGGCTGAAACTCTGGAGTCCTGGCTGCGTCGCTGAGCCAAGAACGCTGGTGCCAGTCAAAATTGGCTAGTCATTGGATTGTATATGTACATCGGCTTTGAGCTTGAAAATTACAAGCCTTTTGAGATGATTAGTGGGTCGGCGGTTAATAACTTTCGTGATCAAGCGCGAGATGTGGTCGTGAATGATCTGGCCGATTATGTCATCGGTCAGATCGACAACAAAGATATCATAGATGTCAAGGAGCTAACGCTGAGGATTTTCCCTCAGCAAGATGCCCAGATTTTCCTTTCACATTCGCACCGGGATGAGCGCAAAGCTATTGAGTTTGCTTTGTCCTTGGAGAAGCGAGGTGTCAGCGTGTTTGTTGATTCATGCGTTTGGGGTTACGTTGGTGACCTCTTGTTAAAAGTCAACAAGCATTACTCCGACAGTGAAGTGGTCGGGGATTTTACCAATTTTTCCTATGAAAAGTGTAATGAGGTCGCAGCCTCACTTTATTTGATGTTGAATGAAGAGCTGCATCGAATGATTGACGCGGCTGAGTGCTTTATTTTTTTCAATACCAAAAATTCGATCCCGATTAAAGGTCACGAGGGCTTTGCAGAGGGTGACCGTACGTTGTCTCCCTGGATTTACTCCGAGCTCGCTTTCAGTGCCAAGGTACGTTACAGGCCATTGGTGCGTAAGCGCTTACGCAGAAAGATCGTAGGCGCAATGGAGTCTTACTTAGTGGAGAAGGCGTTTGGATCAGCTTCTTTTGCATTCGAGGTCGTCAACGAGCACCTTCCAAAGCTCGATGGGAGTACACTGAGGACATTGGCTCAGACGACGCCTGAGACCGGCGATTTTTGGCTAGATGCTTTGTACTATGCGTATGAGCTCGAAGCTAAGTTCAAAGGTCTCTGTGAGGCCCGTGCTCTTGAGCCCATTGCATAGCGGGTGCAGTGTCAAGATTTTCATGTGTAGGGCCCGGATTCATGTAAGGTCGAATTCCATTACTCGATTGAGGCCCAGGCATGGCATACGGGGCTATTGTGTGCGATGTCTGTGGTATGCACGTTACGGTGACGCGAGAGCGGCAGCTCTTTCGCTCCCGTTTCAATATATGAAGCCGATTCTGATACGCACTGGAGAGCAGGAGGCTACATGCGCAGAAATGAGATAGAGGATGATTTTTCGAGGATCGCGTTTGAGTTCTTTTATCGGTTCTCTCGATTCGAGTTCTGCCTCAAGGAAAACCGCTACTTGAAGAACAAGAGACCTGGTCTCAGCGCAGAGCCAGGTTGGAAATGTTTTGTCGTAGAGCACGCTGAGGCGTATGAGCTATCGATGGAGGCCGAGGCTTTGCTTGCATCGCCTCCCGACCAGCAGATCGTCTCTGACAATCTGGAACTGGCTTGGCAGCCTATTAGTTTTGAAAAATGTACATCTGATCTTGATAAGGTTGTTAAGTCGGTCAAGACCGTTCGCAACAACTTGTTCCATGGCGGCAAGCATGGTGCTGCTGGCTGGGATGATCCGGTTCGCGCGCGCTTGCTTATTGAAATGAGTACTGCCGTTCTGGCAGTCCTTGCTGTCCTTGGCGGCTTCACGGACGACTACGAACGGTTTTATTAGACAGTGTCTTCTTGCAGCTAGGCAGCGCCCTCTGTCCGCATGGAGGTCGACTCAACCAAGATCTGGTGGTAACAGTTTCGCGCAGTGTTCTTACACGTATCAACTGCCGCAGGCTCCGCGTTAGCAGTCGCTCTTTTCATGCTCATACGCTTCTCGTAAGGAAGAGTCTGTGTGCCAATGTTGAGGTCGTTGAGGATGTGAGTGCACTGTAAGCGGCCGCCCAATTCACTTTGCGTAAGTCAGGCCGGAACCCATTGATGCGGTAGCAATTGCCCGATCTCACTGGCCCGCTGCGTCGGCAGCCGCGTCAGCACATCTTTGAGATAGGTATACGGATCATTCCCATTCCTGCGGTCGGGATACCTTTGTCGATAGCCTGCGCCGGCACCGTCGTCTGGATCAGTGTTTCGCACTGATGGCAGGTTCACTTGCCACGTACGTGTTGCTCGACGGTAAATACGCCAGGCGTGTAATCCAGCTTCTCGCTGAAGTCTTCGTCGATGCGTTGGAGTTAGCAGCCACACGCGCACTGGGTGTTTTCGGGTTCGTGACGAATCACAGTGCGTGGAAATTGCGACGGCAAGGGCGCGCGTTTTGGGGATTGCAGTGATTCGGCCTGCGACGCAGTTGGAAGGAGCTGTATTAGCTCGGCCTCGATCGCTTCAAGGTCTGTGTCGAGCAGGTCATCCAGCAAGCTGCTTTGCACCGGGCTACTCTCCAGCTCAACGGACCAATATCGCATTGGAATGATCGATGATGGGAACCGACTCTAGATTTCGCCGTGCTCCTAACCACTCCCGCATGCGCTCAGTATCGAAAATCTGTCCCTCTTCCATCATCACTCGGATGAGAGCTTGGGACATTCGATAACGCCCGCATTGGGAGCAACGGCGTTCCTCCCATCCACGGGGGCACTCGCTGGACTCAGCCTGCGTCGCACATATCAAACAATTCATAGATAACTACGGTTTCCTTGAGTCGGCGCAGGTCGTGGCCGCCACGGCCTGCGCATTGGCCGTGTACATCGACGGCCGCGGCAAATGAACTATATCGTCCGCCGGACGCCTCGACGCGTAATTATTGCCCCGAATAGACCGTGTACTACTCCGGAAAGCTGTTCGTGATCGGTGCGTAAATCACACCTGTTTTCAGAAAACTGTGCGAGATACCGCCGTAAATCGTGTTGTCGCCGAGAAAGTACGGATTCTCCGATGAGTTGCGAGAGCAGGTGTTCATACCCAATCTTCAGATTTCGACATGATAGTCGTTCAGATTGCATTATGTGTTCCGGGCTTAGGGAAGGTCTGAAGTAACCCTGTATTTCCGGTCGACTTCAGCCCTCGCTGCTTTTGAAAGCGGGCCGTCGATCAAAATCGACCAGGTAACCCGCTCAGTTCTCCGTTTTTGGCCGCCGCGAGCACCTCGCAGCAGCCATTTTCCGCATTACAGGTGCACCTTTCCTGCGGTAGTCAGCAAATGTCGGCGCGCCATCCATAGGTTCGACAGCGCGAACAGCGTCACCAGCTGAGCGGTGTTCTTGGCCAGGCCACGGAAGCGCACCTTCACGTAACCGAACTGGCGCTTGATCACTCGAAACGGGTGCTCGACCTTCGCTCGCACTTGTGACTTGGCCTTCTCGATCTTGCGCTTGGCTTTGTACAGGGCGCTGCGTTTATCGAGCTTCTTGTAGGTGCTGCGGCGTGCTGCGACCTGCCAGATCACTTCGCGGCCAGCATGTTCGGGGCGCTTTTCGACGCCGGTGTAGCCGGCATCGGCGCAGACGACGTTCTCGTCACCGTGCAGCAGTTTGTCGACCTGGGTGATATCCGCCACGTTGGCTGCCGTGCCTACCACGCTGTGTACCAGCCCCGACTCATCATCTACGCCGATGTGCGCCTTCATGCCAAAGTAATACTGGTTCCCTTTCTTGCTCTGGTGCATTTCCGGGTCGCGCTTGCCGTCCTGGTTCTTGGTCGAGCTGGGCGCGTGGATCAGTGTGGCATCGACGATAGTGCCCTGGCGCAGCGACAGGCCGCGATCCCCCAGGTAGCCATTGATTACGCCGAGGATGCCGGCTGCCAGTTCATGTTTCTCCAGCAAGCGACGGAAGTTGAGGATGGTGGTTTCGTCGGGAATGCGCTCCAGGCTCAACCCGGCGAACTGGCGCAGGATGGTCGTCTCGTACAGCGCTTCCTCCATTGCCGGATCACTGTAGCCAAACCAGTTCTGCATCAGGTGAATACGCAGCATGGCCAGCAGAGGATAGGCGGGCCGACCACCTTCGCCCTTGGGGTAATGCGGCTCGATCAAGGCAATCAGTCCTTTCCACGGCACCACCTGATCCATCTCGATCAGGAACAGCTCTTTACGGGTCTGCTTGCGCTTGCCGGCGTACTCGGCGTCGGCGAAGGTCATCTGCTTCATGGAAAAACTCGGCTGGCGGGATCGGCGTATTTCACCAGATTCGGGAAGTCTTTTTCAGACCTTCCTTAGAGTTGATCATCCGTCAATGCTAATGTGCTGGCAGCGCCATGAACTACGATGTCTCGTAGCGTGGAGGCCCCTACCAGAATGTGCGTCGCGTAGTGAGTGGCCGTAATGATCTTGGCCTGGAGAAAGTCCGTGTCGCTCGGGGTGCATGACAATTGTGTCGTGGCGGCCTCGGCCATGCGCGCCGAAAGCCAGCCGCCGATTACTGTGCCCACCAGCCGTAGGAACGGAACGGCACCTGCAGCACAGTTCTGCGACTGCGTTTCACTGTTAATGAGCAGCCAGTCGACGCTTTCCTCGAGGGCCATGGCCGCCCTCATCAGGGCGTGACCGATTGGCGACAACTCAGGGTCGTGCGCATCCATTAGCCGGCGAGCATCGCTGTCTATACGGGTCAACAACGCTTTTATCGTGCGTCCACCCTCTCGTGCGATCTTGCGGCCAATCAGGTCATTGGCCTGGATGCCAGTGGTGCCTTCGTAAATTGTTGTGATGCGAGCATCGCGGAAGTACTGCGCGGCACCGGTTTCCTCTACGTAACCCATGCCTCCATGTATCTGCACGCCGTCGGAAGTGATGCCCTCTGCGTTGTCAGTACACCAACCTTTGACTACCGGTGTCAGTAGGCCGACTAGGTCCTGTGCCTGCGTGCGCTCTTGCGCGTCGGGGTGGCCGGCTGCTCGATCCATCTGGCCGGCGCAGAAGTAAGCCACTGCGCGCATGGCCTCGGTGCGTGCCTTCATGTCCATCAGCATACGCCGCACGTCGGCGTGGCCGGCGATGGTACTGCTACCGGCCAGCGTCGGTTTTCCCTGCACGCGCTGGAGCGCATAACTGCGCGCATGCTGGTAGGCTCGCTCGGAAACACCTACGCCCTCCAGTCCGACGTTTAGGCGCGCGTGATTCATCATAGTGAACATGCAGGCCAGCCCCTGGTGAGGCTCGCCGACGAGATAGCCTATAGCACCTCCGCCGTCGCCAAAGCTCATGGACGCTGTGGGGCTGCCATGGATGCCTAGTTTGTGCTCAATGGACGTGCAGATTAAGTCATTGCGTTCACCAAGAGAGCCGTCGGCATTGATCAGGAATTTGGGGCATAGGAACAACGAGATGCCCTTCACGCCCGGCGGCGCATCGGGCAGGCGAGCGAGCACCAGGTGAACGATGTTCTCGGCCATGTCGTGCTCACCCCAGGTGATGAAGATCTTGTTGCCGACGATACGATAGTGATCGCCCTCGGGTACGGCGCGGCCGCGCAGTGCCGCGAGATCTGACCCGGCCTGCGGCTCGGTAAGATTCATGGTCCCGGTCCAGCGGCCGGCGACCATAGGTTCGAGAAAGCGCTGCTTGAGCGCATTGCTGCCGTGATGAGCGATCGCCTCCACGGCACCGAGTGTGAGCATCTGGCACAGACTGAAAGCCAAGTTGGACGATTTCCACATTTCCAGCACGGCGGTAGACACCAGCGTCGGCAGGCCGTGTCCACCCCATTCGAGGGAGGCCGGCATGCCGATCCAACCGTTCTCGCAAAAGCTGGACCAGGCCTCGCGGAAGCCCTCGGCGGATGTGACTTCGCCATCGTGCCAGCGCGCGCCCTGTATGTCTCCCGAACGATTCAACGGATCCAGTATGCCGGCAGCGTAGTTGGCAGCCTCCTGCAGGATTGCCTCGACCAATTCAGGCGTAGTCTCCTCGTTGCCAGGCTGGGCACAGATCGCCTTTAAGTTTCCAACTACCTTCATCGTGAACAGCATGTCACGCAAGGGTGCAGTGTAGACAGACATAGTGAACTCCCGTTGTAATGGCGATTAGGCGTCTAGCAGAGTCAGTCGAGGTCGGTGCTACTTCAGCACTATCGACGCTGAGCGGTTATGGATGAGAAGGGGGAGGCCGATCGCACTAATGTGGATGCATGATCCACCATGCGTCTCAGAATCCGCAGAAGCGTGTGAAGTTTTTGACTGGCTCACGCTCGGTGCGCATGCTGTTTTCTGCAGCCGCTGGGTCGGCATAGCCCAGTGCCATGCCACACAGCACCATGTGTTGGTCTGGGATTGCCAAAATTTCGCCCAAAATACGTGGGTAGAGGGCCCATGCCATCTGTGCGCAGGTGTCGAGCCCTCGAGCGCGGGCAGCCAACATGATGTTCTGCAAGAACATGCCGTAATCCACCCAACTGCTCAAGGCCATACGCCGGTCCAAAATAAATATCAAACCTACCGGTGCATCGAAAAAGGTAAAGTTGCGCGTATGTTGGGCGCGCATTGCAGCCGTGTTTCCCTTAGAAATTCCGACAGCAGCATAAAGCGCAAGACCGCACCGGCGCCGCCTAGTCAGGTAGGGTTCCACGAACTCGGCCGGATAGATATCGTATTCGGACTGATGCTCTCCTTGTTCATGGTTGAAGGCCTCCACCACACGGTCACACAAGCGTTTCCTGACCTCACCTGCTACAGCGATAACCTGCCAAGGCTGGGTATTGGTGCCGCTGGGCGCGCTGGCTGCCGTCGACAGAATGTCAGCCACCATTTCCTGGGACACAGCGGTCGGCAGAAAGGCCCGAACCGAACGACGTCCGCGCATTACCACTTCAATCGGTATGTCGCTCGTAGGCGCGTTATTGCCAGACATAACATACTTTCCTGGTAGCTAAGTTATACGGCGAGTGCTCCGGATAGTTTCGCGGTACCGAGGACAGGTGGTGCGAAAGCGTAAGTACCGAATACCCATGGGTGACAAGAGGCACGCGATCTCGCTCACTTTGTACGAGAGGGATGCACCGGCGACGATCAGCAGATCTGGATTGCGGAGAACACGTCGTAGCCGGGGTCAACTTGGCAACTGAACCTTGAAGTGACTCCCGCTGACGTCTCGGCGCTGACTTGCTCATTCTCGCTTACGATCGTTTCTTGGATGTGCTGCCGAGGAGTATTCTGGGCACTCAGTCCGGACGCGTCTTGCCCGCTAGCGCATGGTGAGTTGATTTTGTGTGCGCAGGGGCAAGCGAATCTGCCCTGCCAACCGGCACGGATGCTTATTTGGGTAGCGCTGTGCAGAGGGCATCTCAATTCGGAGTCATTTAGTGTAGGCTTGGGTTCTGTGCCAACAATAAAAGTTGCTTGCATCGATCATGTTAAAACCTGTCGACACTGTTCCTGTCTTCGCCGTGCATGGTCTGCTTGATGGTGCGCGCGAAAAAAGACTAGCCACTGAGTCTTGGCTGTGTGGCGTTCTGGCGCAGGCCCGTATCGCCGAATCGCTTCTGCATCTGGGCCAGTCGCGTGTGACCGTCGAGCAGTACATCGCGCTATTTAGCGCCGTGAAGGAAAGCCTAAATGATGAATGTCTGGGCTATCTACGTGGTCGGCCGTTGCGTAGTGGCAGTTTCGCGTTGATAGCTCGTTCAACGCTCGGGGCAAAGACAGTTGCGGCCGCCCTTGAGCGCGTCAGCGAGTCCTTCGCCCTCTTGCAGGATGATATTGATCTTGTTCCGGTTTCCGATGACTCGCTTAGTGGAGCAGCTCTTTGTGCGCGTGACGTCTCAGTTGAGCACTCCGATTTCCTGCATGGACTGCTGTTGCGGGTTTTCTGGCGCCTGCTTGTATGGTTGCACGGCGGTCGCCTGGTGCCTAAGAGATTCGATTTTGCCTTTCAACCACCTCCACATGCCTCAGATTACTCCCGAATCTTTACTGGTACTTTGAGGTTCGGGCAGGAGAGGTCGGCGGTCTGGTTTGAAACCACGGCATTTGCGCAGCCGATGCGCCGTGACACCGTCGCACTCCAAACATTTCTGCGCGCCACGCCAAGTAATCTAGTCGGACCACATTTAAATGAGCGAACATCCAGCGCGCGCGTGCGAATGCTATTGCAGCATGCGTGTCCTGCGTGGCCTGATCTGGCTGATGCTGCGCAGCGGTTGCATGTATCAGTCAGTGCATTACAGCGGCATCTGGCTGTGGAGGGGAAATCGTTTCAAATGTTAAAAGACGAGTTGCGGCGCGACATGGCGATTGTTCGATTGACCAGCACTGATGCCACGCTGAGCGCCATCGCTGTCGAGTTGGGGTTCGCTGACAGTACCGCATTTCAGCGGGCCTTCAAATCGTGGACTGGTTGCGCACCTGGTGTTTATCGATCACTTACGAGGCAGTATTAGTTCTGTATCGACGTAGTTTCAGAAAGGCATATAGCTGCTGCTAATTTGGCAAGGGCGATGCTTTCCAGGTAATTAGAAACCCACTAAAGTCTTCAAAGCGATGAACACAGGTGAGGGCCGTCGACAGGGATGCATGTCCCCGTCAATCATGATCCGGCCTCGGGTGTGAGTAATAGAAAAAGTCCGTTGAAGTCCTCTGGATTAGCCAGGCGGCGCATTGGGATACGCTTAATGAGTGCCTTGCCATAGTCAGTGTATTACATGGTATTAGTAATGTCTGTGTCAGTGTGGCCAGGTTCGATTGCGTTGACTCAGATTAAATACAGTGCCCATTCGAGGGCCAAACTCTTTGTCTTGTGGACGACAGCTGCTTTGGAAGTCGAATATAGCATGTGGCTCGGCATCACACGTTCGCCTAGTGTTGAGGCAATATTAATGATCGAACCTCCTCGCCCAGAGTCTGCCCGGCGTTGAGTTGCGCACGTTGCAACTAGCCGTGCACCGCGTACGTTGATAGCTATCAACGAGTGGAATCGCTCGCTGTAAGTACGAGCGAAAGACTACCGATGGAACCCCCTGCATTGCTTACTACAACTTCAAGGATGGCACCCGAGATGTCCAGCTCGGCGAAAGCTTGGTCGAGGGATTGTTCGGATGTCACATCCATTTCCAGTACGCTGATCTGTGGGGAGCCAGGCCTCTCCAGTTCCTTGGCGAATTCGTCTAACCGATTCTTGCGCCGTGCTCCGATCACCATATTGGCTTTGCAGTCGATAGCCAGCCGGGCGAAGTTCTCGCCCAGACCTGAAGAGGCCCCCGTTACCAACACCTGCTTGCCGGTAAGCATTGCACCAAGATCCATCACCATCTCCGTGCGTTTGCAGTGGAACATCAATGCCCAGTGGTTAGCGTAGGTTCGATAAGTTGGGGCTGCCACCCGCAATGCTTTGTCGAAAGAGGTAATTTGTCAGTTGATCGAGACGATCCGTCATTGCCGCACTAGACACCGTTTCCTATGATCTTCTACATGCCTGTGGCGCCATCACCGTTGCACCGAACGTAAGCGTTACGTGCAGACGACCGGGGCTGATAGGCAACTGCGCCTGGAAGAAAATTCTGGAGGCAACAAGTGCAAAAACAGTCACTCACGGAATTGCCCACTAACCACGTTTCCATCGATGGCAGGAATGATGCGTTGGAGGCAATGGAACATAGTTTTCAAGGCTGCTTCCAGCGTTGGAATCTATCCTCATCGGCGGAGCTTACTGAGTTTCAACGTAAGTTGCGAGCAAATGGGCTCGGAGTAGTCTCCCAGGTGCACATTGTGGTCGATCCCTGCGTTGGCCGGTTTCCACTTGCATATTCGCAATGGGGCGATGAGCTCTACATAGCTCTGCAGTTGCATCTGAGCGGTCGTGTGCGGATGCGGCAATGGGGTGAGCAGATCTGTGCGGGTGATATGTTCGTCTGGCGCTCTGATCGGCGGCAAGACTATGAAGTGTTAGAGCGAGCATGCAGTGTGTCTCTTATGATTCCGTGGCAACTTTTGCGCGAGTATCTGCCGGGGCGCAAGCAGCCGCCTTCAGCTTGTCGTATCGATACCCGTACAGGCGTGGGTTCGTTGCTAAGCCGCCACCTGGTCGGGTTGTCCGAAGAGATCGATGCTGTACCGCCTTCTGCACACTTCACTCTATGCCGCACGGTGATCGGGCTGCTGGACATTGCACTGCCCGAACCGCCGTGCGCTAGCAAACTTACGGCAAAGAATGCTTTGAGGGAGCGAGTGTTGTCCTACATCGCTCAGCATTTGCATGAAGATAACTTGATCCCGACGCGCATCGCTGCGGCACAGGGCATTTCGGTGCGCTACCTTCATGCGCTTTTTGCGCAGAGCGATACCACGGTGGTCGGCCATATCTTGGAAAGCCGATTGTATGCGTGTCGGCAGACACTCGCCGATCCAGCTTGCAAGCACCTGCAGATCTCCGAGATTGCTTTCCGCTGGGGCTTCAACTCCACCAGCCACTTTTGTCGCACGTTCAAACAATTCTTTGGAATGTCGCCGAGCGAGTTACGCCGTAGGGCTGCTGCTTGCTACCCCTATCTACCCGGTAGACGTATCAGGTTTTTC
Source organism: Pseudomonas putida (assembly GCF_016406145.1). Taxonomy (NCBI): domain Bacteria; kingdom Pseudomonadati; phylum Pseudomonadota; class Gammaproteobacteria; order Pseudomonadales; family Pseudomonadaceae; genus Pseudomonas; species Pseudomonas putida. The sequence goes on along the minus strand of NZ_CP066306.1, from coordinate 3,691,082 downwards.
CCTCATGTACAAGAAGACAACTCACAGTGTATTGGCAGGCAGGTCGCGCAGCCCTATGCCAACGAGGGGCCTTGTATGGTCTCAGAACGCAAAGATTCAACTCTTCGCCAGCACTCGCAGTGTTTTGCTGCAACGCAACTCGGGCCCTTGTTTCAGGCCAAGCCCTAATACTCCACCGTACCATTCTTTTGAGGAGCGTTCTCATGCTGCCACAACTACATCGTCATTCCTGGATGGACAGCGATATCGAGACCTTTCGCGAACAGGTGCGCCGCTATATCGCCGCCGAAATGGCTCCCAAACTGCCCGGCTGGCGTGAACAAGGCTATATCCCACGCGAGACCTGGCGTCCCTTCGGTGAAATGGGCTTTCTGCTACCGGAATTGGACGAAGCGTACGGCGGTGCTGGAGCCAGCCTTGCTTATCAACTGGTAGTGCAGGATGAGCTAACTAAGGCTGAAATGCCTAACAACGTCACAGTGCATAGTATCGCGTCACATTACATCATGGACTTCGGTACTGAAGAGCAAAAACAGCGTTGGTTACCCAAACTGAGCAGCGGTGAGATGTTGGCCGGTATCGCGATGACCGAGCCTGGTTGCGGTACCGATCTCAAGGCCATCGCCACACGTGCCCGCCGCGATGGCGATCACTATGTGATCGACGGAGCCAAGACGTTCATCACTAATGGCTTTACTTGCAGTCTTTTAATCGTGGTCGCACGCACCGGCGAGGTGGGTAGTAAGGGACTGTCTCTGATCGTGGTGGAGACCGAGGACTTACCTGGATTCCGCGTAGGCCGATTGCTCGAAAAAATTGGCATGCCAGCCTCGGACACAGCCGAGCTCTTTTTTGGAGACGTGCGCGTGCCGGTTGATCAATTACTTGGTGGTGTCGAAGGGCACGGTTTCAAGCAACTCATGGGCCAATTGCCCTATGAACGTATGTCGATCGCAGTACCAGCTGCAGCCGTCATTGATCGGGCGTTGGAGCTCACCATTGAATACACGAAGGAGCGCAAGATCTTCGGTGCTCCGCTGTTCGATATGCAGGCCACGCGCCATAAACTGGCCGAGCTAGCCACCATCGCTCACGTTGTGCGCACTTTTGTTAACGATTGCATTCAGCGTCTACTGGACGGAACGCTCGACGACGAAGCGGCGTACATGGCCAAGTGGTGGTGCACTGAACAGCAGTGCCGCGTGACCGACGAGTGCCTGCAATTGTTTGGCGGTTACGGCTTCATGGCTGAATACCCAATCGCACGCATGTACGCAGCCTCGCGCGTACAGAAAATCTATGGTGGCGCGAACGAGGTCATGAAAGAACTGATCGCGAGGAAGCTATGAGCGCGCTTCAGCTGCTGCATATGCCGCTTCATGGTATCCAGATAGTTGAGTTTGAGGGCATCGGCCCAGGTCCGCTGGCGGCCAGAATGCTGGCCGACATGGGGGCTGAAGTGATCGTACTTGCCCGAGCCGAGCAGGCGGCTGCGGCGCAGCGGCTGGGTGGAACAGTGGCAAACCCGTTGCACCGCGGAAAGACGATCGAGGTCGTTGACCTGAAGTCGCTCCACGGCAAGGCCCGCGCCCTGGAGTTGATCAGTCAGGCCGATGCACTGATTGAGGGATACCGTCCTGGGGTGATGGAACGGCTGGGGATTGGGCCTGTTGAATGTGCGGCGCGCAATCCTAGGCTCGTGTATGGCCGGATGACAGGTTGGGGACAGGAAGGCCCGCTCGCACAGGCCGCCGGTCACGACCTGAACTACGTAGCGCTAACAGGATTGCTGTCATTGTCGGCGCACAAGGGGCAAGCGCCTATTGTACCGCCCACCGTACTCGGTGACGCAGCCGGCGCTCTGGGCCTCGCCTTCGGCGTCGCCTGCGCCTTGGTGGATGCGCGTGCCTCCGGGCATGGCCGAGTAGTAGATGCAGCGATCGTCGATATTGTGGCTATGTTAGGCACACTGGTGCATTGGATCCGTGCAAATGGACAGATCGATAGCGACCGGCCGAGCCCATTTCACGACTCGCCGTTCTATGACGTGTACTCCTGCTCCGACGGAGGTTACATCAGCCTCGCAGCGGTGGAGCCTGGGTTCCATGCACTGTTGCTGTCGAAGCTGGGTCTATCTGACGTGGATCCTACCGATCAGTACGACATAGCAACGTGGCCATCGCTCAAAGATCGCATCGCGACTCTGATTCGCAGTCAGCCCCAGGCGTATTGGTGTGAACTGCTTGAAGGCAGCGACACCTGCTTTGCTCCCGTGCTCAGCTTGGCCGAAGCAGTGCTACATCCGCACAACGCAGCACGGGGCATTTATCAGTCCTCACCTTCGGGTGCCATCGAAGTTTCTCCGGCCCCACGGTTCCAGGCACTGAACACAACAACAATATAGGAGACGAGAAAGTGATGGATACTGCCCGGCGCACCCAGCCCCTTCGCGGCTGCCCCTCCACCATGGGCGATACGCGTCAGCTCAACACTACGACACTGATCCGGCACGCCGTTCGCACTCACCCTGAGCAAGAGATTGTTTACCGTACACAAGATGGAGGCTGGGCTCGTTACACATATGCCGACTGCTATGTGCGGATCTGCCGCAGCGCCAATGCCCTTCGCGCGCTTGGCGTCAGGGTAGGTGATCGGGTGGGTATCTTGGACTGGAACAGCCGACGGCATTTCGAGCTCTACTGGGCGATTCCTGGTCTGGGCGCGGTGATGCTGCAAATGAACTTGCGACTGGGCAACGAGGATCTGGGGTACGTGGTCGGCCACAGCAACGTGTCCTACGTTTGTGTGGACGAATCACTGTTGCCAGTGGCCGAGTCAATCGCTGCACATTCTCCTCAGATCAAGGGCTGGATCGTCATGACTGACAAGCCGTTAGCCCAGCTTAAGACTTCCCTGACGCCGCTGTTGCATTACGAGGATCTCCTGGCAGCCTCCGATAATACGGTTGACTGGCCCGAAATCGAGGAAAGTTCAGCCTACAGTGCCTGCTACACCACCGGAACAACGGGCAGACCTAAAGGTGTGTATTACTCGCACCGTGGCATCTACCTGCATTCCACGGCCATGGCCACCAATCTTGGCATTACGCTAGACGACTGTACCATGCTCATTACGCCCATGTTTCACGGGCAGTGTTGGGGCTTGCCGCAAGCTGCGGTACTGGTGGCCAACAAGATCGTGTTACCAGGCCGTTACGCCGCCGAGGACACTAGGCCATTGGTGGACGCGATGATTGCTGAAGGCGTAACAGTCGCCAACGGTGCACCGGCCATCTTCCAACCCATGCTGCAGTACATCGAGACTTTGCCGGTCAAGCCAGACTTTAACCGCATGCGCATGCTTTCCGGTGCCAGCGAGCCGCCGCTGTCGATGATGATAGGGTTCCACGAACTCACTGGAGCTGAGGTGGTGCATGCCTATGGCGCCACCGAAACCACGACGCTGGTATCTCTCAACCGCCTCAAGCCCATCCTGAAGAAGCACTTGACGCTGGACGCGCAGTGGAACCTTAAGCGCAAACAGGGCCTGGTCGTTACTGGTGTAGAAATCCGCATCCTAGGCGAGGAAGGCCAGGACCTACCGCATGATGGAAAGTCAGCAGGCGAAATTTGTCTACGTGGCCCCTGGATCACGACGAGCTACCACAACACGCCTGACTCCACTGATCGCTTCTTAGAGGGTGGCTGGTGGCGCTCAGGAGATGTCGGAACGATCGACGAAAACGGTTACCTCAAGCTCTCCGACCGTATCAAGGATGTGATCAAGAGCGGCGGTGAGTGGATCTCCTCCATCGACATGGAAAACCTGCTCATGGGCCACCCGGCCGTGTGCGACGCCGCAGTTGTCGGAATTCCTCATACAAAGTGGCAGGAACGGCCGCTGGCCATGGTGGTATTGAGGCCCCGGCATAACGTGACCACAGAACAACTGCAAGAACACCTCAGCAGTGCCTTCGCCAAATGGCAGTTGCCAGACCAGATCTTGTTCGTCGAGGCCATCCCCAAGACCAGTGTCGGCAAGATTGACAAAAAACGTATACGAGCTGAACAGGCAGATCGCTACGCCCAGTAGCACCGACTTTCTTGGATAGGAAACCAGCATGAATAACCTTGAACCCGTCATCGTAGGTGCGGTCCGCACCCCCGTGGGTAAACGCGGGGGGCGCTTGCATAAATGGCATCCCGTGGACCTATTGGCCGAAACGCTGCGCCAGTTGGTGGAACAATCTGGTATTGACCCATTAGACCTAGACGATGTGATCGTTGGGTGTGTACTTCAATGGGATCAGCAGCACGGCAACTTAGGTCGTCATGCCGTGTTGGCTGCAGGGTTGCCCGAATCTGTTCCTGCGGTGACGGTCGACCGGCAATGCGGGTCTGGCCAGCAAGCGGTGAGTTTTGCAGTGCATGGCATCCAGGCAGGCGCTTACAAATTGGTTATCGGTGCGGGGGTGGAGTCGATGTCGCAAGCTCCCATGCCTCCGTCGTTTAAGCCCGGAGCGCCGCTTGGATTGCAATATAGCCCGCGCGAGCTAGCACGTTACCAGAGTACCCCACTGACTCCGCAAGGCGTGTCATCAGAATTGATGAACAAGCGTTTTGGCCTCACACGCGAGACTCTGGATGCGTTCGCCGTACGCAGTCATCAGCGTGCCCACCAAGCCGCACAAGCCGGCAACTTTAGTGCCCAATTGGTCCGGCTCACCGAGGATCCAAGTGATCCGAATAGCGCGCTGATCAGCGTCGACGAAGGTGTGCGCCCGGATACCAGCCTAGAGAAGATAGCCAAGCTCAAGCCGGTGTTTGCCGATAACGGAGGTACCACAGCGGCCAACGCATCGCAACTTAGCGACGGAGCCTCCGCGCTTATGATTGCCAGTCGCGGCTATGCCGAGCAACACGGGCTGAGGCCGCGAGCGCGCTTCGTTAGTACCGCTGTGGCCGCAGCAGATCCTGTAATCCAGTTCACTGCTGTTCTTGACTCGACTCGTAAGGCCTTAGAGGAAGCTGGGCTGGGTCTCGACGACATCGATCTGTTTGAAGTCAACGAAGCCTTCGGTGGAGTGCCTCTTATGTTCCAGCAGGAATTTGGTATCCCGGACGATCGGCTCAATGTCAACGGCGGTTCGATAGCGATCGGCCACCCGCTGGGTTCCACCGGTGCCCGCATGCTTACTGACTTGCTGTGCGAACTCGAACGCCGAGGCGGACGCTATGCCCTGCAAACTATCTGTGAAGCGTCGGGCACGGCCAATACCACCATCATCGAGCGACTGGAATGAACGAGACCATCATGAGCGAAGTACTTGTCAGCCGTGAAGGTGCCACGGTTATTTTGACCATCAACCGCACAAGCGCAAAGAACAGTTTGAACAGCCTGGTATTTGAAGGCCTCCGTGCACAGTTTGCGCAACTGCGTCACGACGATACTGTGCGAGTAGTCATAGTCACCGGTGCCGAGGGCATGTTTTGCGCTGGAGCCGATATCACGGCGTTCGATGCAATTCGTACCGAATCGTTGTTGGGCGATCGAACTGCGGCGGGTGGCACATTCTGGTCGGAACTAGGCAGTTTCCCAAAACCCGTCATCGCAGCGGTGGAAAGGTTTGCGCTCGGCGGTGGTATGGAACTGGCATTGGCATGCGACATCGTGATCGCTGGCGAGTCAGCTAAGTTCGGTGTGCCGGAAGTCAAGCTGGGCGCCATCCCTGGTGCGGGAGGTACCCAACGCCTGATTCGCACCACAGGTAAATCAAAAGCTATGGCCTTGCTGCTGACTGGCGATTTTGTCGATGCTCGTACGGCGTGTGATGCCGGAATCGTAGCTCAAGTGACAGTGGATGGAGAGGCGTTGTCCACTGCGCGAGCTATGGCCGATCGAATCGCTCTCAACTCGCCGTTGGCTGTGGCTCTCGCAAAAAATGCGGCCTTGACCAGCTTCGAAACACCGCTGGCGCAAGGTTTGGAACATGAGAAACGCAATTTCTTCGTCGCTTTGCGTTCAGCCGACAACCTAGAAGGGCAAGCGTCATTTTTGAGCAAGCGCGCTCCCAAGTTCACTGGCCAGTAACGCATATTTGTTACCAAACGAGGAGGTTATCATGGAACTGAATTCAGACATTTCTGCCGTTGTCACAGGAGGTGCTTCTGGTTTGGGGGCTGCCACAGCAAGGCGTTTGGCCAGGTATGGCGTGAAAGTCGCCATTTTCGATATGAACGAGACAGTAGGCTTGGCGCTGGCAAACGAAATCGGTGGCATTTACTGCAATGTAGATGTGACTTCTGACGAGCAAGTGGACAAGGCATTTACCAAAGCCCGTGCTGCTATCGGACAGGAACGCATTTTGGTTAACTGTGCGGGTACTGCCGATGCTGTTAAAACCGTTAGCCGAGACAAGAAGACTGGTGAAATTCGTCCATGCACTACAGATCGATTTAATCGCATCATTCAAATTAACCTGCTAGGCACTTTCCGTTGTATCACCAAATCGGTCGCCGGCATGATGACGCTTGCGCCGCTGGACGATGGCGACCGCGGTGTCATCATCAACACCGCTTCGGCGGCTGCACAGGACGGTCAAGTCGGCCAGGCCAGTTATGCTGCAAGCAAGGCGGCTGTTGTAGGCATGACTTTGCCGATCGCGCGTGACCTGATGGACGAAGGTATCCGAGTCAATACCGTTATGCCTGGGCTGTTTGGTACGCCACTGATGCAAAGTCTTCCTGACAACGTGCAACAGGCGCTCGCGGCATCTGTGCCATTTCCTAAGCGCTTGGGTGAGCCTGACGAATTCGCGAGGACCGTCGAGTTTCTCGTCAATTGTGGCTACATGAACGCCGAGTCTCTCCGCGTGGACGGCGCCATTCGCATGGCACCACGTTAAGACGCTTATATTTTTAAAGATTTTATTGCAACTAGCAATGCAGAGAAATAGGCAGCGCGTGTCCCGTGCCTCCAGCAGTAAGGCGGCAAATTTGAATTATGGGGCAGCGCTGTATTTAACTCGGCGGAAGGCTGTTTTGTTAGGCATGCGAGGTCGTCAAGCTATCAGGAAAACGCACTGTGCCTGCGGTCTCAGTGGGTTTTAAAAGTAAATGGCATCTGTCCAATGAGTAGATGTCCATATAGATTCCGTTCGTGATTAGTTGAGTCGCAAACAAAACTCTCGCCTGGTGGTGATCGCGCTGCTGGTATGAGGTTAGTGCTCTAAAAACAAGAATAAAAGGGTGATATTGTGAGCGTAGTTAAAGGTCTTTTGTATCCGTTGCCTCTCTTGATTGGTTTTGCTTGCGCGCCCTCTGCACTTGGTGCTTTTCTGAAAGATTCAAAGCTAAATCTTAATCTGCGTAACTTCTATATAAATACGGACTATCGAGAGGGACATGCCGGAACCTCGAAGGCCGAGGAGTGGGGACAGGGTTTTCGATTGTTGTATGAGTCCGGTTATACCGATGGAAAAATTGGAGTTGGTGTGGATGCTCTTGGCTTGTTGGGTGTGAAGCTGGATAGTGGGAAGGGTCGTCATCAGGGTAGTACCACACTTACTTCTGACGGTGACCATGCCGCTGACCAGTGGAGTCGATTTGGGGCGACGCTAAAACTTAAGGCATCAAAAACCGATCTGCGCGTTGGTACGTTGATGCCTAAGTTACCCGTTCTCGTGTTTACCGATACTCGACCTCTTCCACAGACCTACCAAGGGGGCATGGTGACTTTACGCGAGTTAGACGATATTACGCTAACGGCAGGTAAGATCACCCAAGTTACAGGAGTCGCTTCAGCTGATCGTACTGGTATGGCTGTTGCGGGAGGACGGCGACAGAGTAATGACTTCCGTTTCGCAGGGGTCGACTACCGAACACGGGACAATTTTTTGCTCCAGTATTATCAAGCCGCCCTAGAGGATTACTATAGCCAACAGTTTCTGGGTGTTTCCCATATTTGGAAAGTTACCGAAGGGCGAAGCTTGAAGAGTGATCTGCGTTACTTTCGTTCGCGTGGTATCGGAGCCAATGCTGCCGGTGAACCAGGCTATCAGATAGCGGGATATACTCCTGACCACCGTGGTGAGATCGATAACGATACTTGGAGCTTGGCGTTTACCTATGCTGTTGGCGGGCACAGTTTTATGCTGGGGTATCAGAGCGTATCGGATGACAGTGATTTTGTTCACCTTAATCAGGGCAGCCTGAGCGGTGACCTTGGAGCGAGAGGTGCAAGTACATACTTGATCGCCGAGCGGTTGCAGTCATATTTTGGTCGTGCTGGTCAAGACACACAGATCGCCCAGTATAGCTACGATTTTGCAGCGAAGGGTATCCCAGGCTTGAATGTGACTGTTGCTCACCAAGATTCAGAGGGTATTCAGAGTTTCGCTGGTAGCTCACTTCGTGAGCGAGAAACTGACATTATACTTACCTATGCAGTCCGAAGCGGGCCGTTACGGGGCTTAGGTCTGGGCTTGCTTTATGGAGAGCTGAATAGTGAAGTAACTCCAGATCAGAATCAGCTTCGGTTGATGGTGAGCTATAATGTCGAGTTGTTTTGAGTTAGTGCTTTATCGTTTGTGTTTCAAGTGTGGTGAGGTGCGTTGTTTGTTAAGATTTGTCTGGGGTGGTGTCTAGGTGGTAAAGTATCAATAAGTTATCTTGGTTGTAGGGGCGCTAATTTAACATTCAAGGCTAGAGTAGTCAGAGGAATCGCGACGTATTCAGGGTTGTGATGGCCCGCCTATTAAATCTCCTGGAGAGGTTTTGGTGTTGAACTTAAAGTGTTCAGTGCTGTTCACGGTTTGTAGGTCGCGGATAGTGTTGTTTGAGCTTTTGGCTAGAATAAAGAAGCACTAGATTGGCTGTTTTCTGGTAGGTTCACTCTGATTGAGGTTGGTGCGGATGTTGCTGAAAAATAGTAGGGGTTAGTGTTTGGTTGTTTGTGTTTTGAACGATCCAGGCGGTTTCATTTTGGGGTTGGAAGACTTTGATTGTTGTTTGTCTTGCTGGCGATCAGGGCTGATCGTTCACGAGTCCGGTTTGCTTGAGGCACGTCTGGCGATCCATGGGTCTCATGTCATCCCGAGCGAGATCAAATCACTCCTGAAAAGTGGAAAGCTGTCGACTAAGGCTATGCCGGTTGGCCGATTCAACGAGCTGCACCAAGACTACGTTTGTAGCTGCGCTCTGCGGGTAGCTCGCGAGCTGTTGGCGATCCTGCCTGATGATCTGGTGATCGTAACGGCGCTCGATAATGTGCTCAACAGTTCAACTGGCCACGTGGAGGAATTACCGATCCTGAGTGTGGCGTTCTCCCGAATCACCTTGAACTCGCTCAATCTGGACGCCATCGATCCATCCGATGCCATGAAAAATGAAGAAGGCCCCGTATTGGACAGTGTCTTAGCTCGGCGTATTGCTCGAGCGCATGGCTGGGTGCGTACAGGAGCGCGGATCCGAGATCGTGTCGATCAGCTTGCGCATGCTCATTTCAGGGCACATGAGGAGGAACAACTGGGCACGTTCTTCTGGCCTGCCAGCCTCCAATCAGATTCGGCGGTCGTATTCCGTCGTCCTGGTGACGATGACTCTGTACGTAGCCTTGTAGAAATCTGCTTGCAGGAATTGGCCGCACTTGTGGGTTAAATGGAGACCAAAGGGCACGCGGCTGAAGCCTTGATCCACGCCGTTGCTAGAGAGGCCGGTGTTATGAGGCTCGCACACGCAGGCCGCTTGCGGATCGAGAACGCTATTCGTCATCGCGGGGAAGATTAGGTTGATGTGTTCAGGGTATGAATTGTTCAAACCCTGGGCACTTAAGGAGGCTCCACCGCTGCTTTATTTAATCAATGTGAGGAATGGGTTGTCCGTTGGTGGCTCTCGAGATATGGCTGCTTTCTCTCGCAGGAGGTAGCCATTTAATAAGCTTGTTTTGCGAGGACCTCGAACCTTGCAAGTCCAAATATTCTGCCTATTGGGCTTTCTTAGATGAGCATCCAGCTTTTCAAAGTGACGTTGGATTCGTCGCCATGCGTCGCTTTGAGGGTCTGCTTCGGCTAACTCGGGGTGTTCGGCAGCGTAGCGTTGGAAAATGCCCGGGGTGACCAGGAAAAATGTGCCGTCTACGGTGTGGATCTTGGCATTGCTGTCGTTGACCACCAAACGATGATTGAGAACCCCTTTGCGCAGCCAATCGAGGAAGTCCAGCCCCTCGGCATCCTTGGATGGCGGAGCGGTGGATTGCAGGTTTCCCGCGCTTGGTCCAGTTTCGAGCTCGCTCGGTTCTTGCAACATGTTCATCAAATCCTCGAGATAGTCGAAATCCTGACTTTGGGGAGAGGCGACCGGCTGCTTCTCATCTTCAGCAGTTTGCGGCCTAACTGTCTTGGCTTCGCTGGTCTGTAGTGGACCGTCCATCATCGGTTCTACCGTGCCTGCAAAGCAGTCCGGCCTCGACTCATTGGCCCAAATAAGACTTGGCTGCAGGCGGAGAAAGGTAAAGCGCTGTTGCCAGACATCGTCTGTTACGGTGGCGCTCCATACCGCTTTGCCTCCTGGTGTCGCATCCACCAGCCCATGTGATTGCAGCTCATCGAACAGGGCGATATTGGAGGAAGGGATGCCATCCACCGCCTGAGCTAACAGAAAGGCGCGCAGTTTGTCGGTGGCGGTCTTGCTGACCAGCCACAGATGGTCTTGGGTAAGCCAGCCGACCGCGCCGGGCTGGTTGAGCTTGAACTCGTTTTTGACCAGGTGACGCAGGCCCGTGAGCAGGTGATGCTGCAACGAGTGTTTGGGTGCCTGAAGGGCCTTGGTGGGGTTGGCGCCGATGTTCTGCGCAGTGGAGACCCGGTCAGCTTGCATCACCAGTTCCCCGAGGATGCCGGCGTGCTCGTAGTGGTTGGCCAGCAGAAACAGTAGGTGGCCCCACAGGATTGGATAGTTGCTGAGCCAGTCGAGCTGGCGGGGCGTCAATATCTGTGTGTACAGCAGCCCGGCAGCGGCGCCGTGAAGTTTGTAGTCGCGACCGGTCACGTAGCGAAAGCGGTAGGGCTGGTTCAAAGGGCCGTGCCAGGGGTGCCACACCTCCCCACTCTGATACTCCACTTGAAGGTCGACGGCAATCTTGCCAATGTCGTGGAGCAGGGCGCCATAGGCAATCGCCGCGCTCCAGGCATCGGCCTGCGCGGCCTGGTCTTCTGGCGCAGCGCCGCTGGGTAGCAGGTACGACTGGCGCAGCTTCAGGCTGCAGGCCACTAATTCTAGTCCATGGTCGAGCATGCCGCCCGAGTAGGCATGGTGGTGGCTTTCGCTGGCGGGGAGTTGCTGTACAAAGGCGGCGTAACGGCGGATCGGATCAAGGTAGAGCTGTTCAAACTGAGGCTCGGAGAGCGCTGTGTACTGCCAGATGCGCTCCAACAGCTTTTTCCGGTGGTCGGCACAGAGCAGGGATTCAGGGGCCAGTGGAAGGAAATATCCCTCAGGCGATGGAGCGAGCGTGGGCTCTGCAGCATTGCCTTTTTTACGTTTGAACCACCTGCGTTTCATCGTGGTACCTGCTTTACGTTCAGAAGGTCCTTTTGCCTTTCGGATAGAGCTTTTACCCTTGTGCCCCTTCCATTGCCGCCGTTACCCTTTACCCTGTAGGCCCTTTTCGCGAACGCGAAAATTTGAAGCCTGGCGCATCGAGTTATGGGCTGGACCGGCATGGCCTGTCCTTTTTTCGCGAGGTAGACTATCCGGTATTATTTGGGGGAAGGTAGCCTGATGACGTTGAGCGATGCCATATTGATCGTGCTACTGGCCGACCGGATTCATGGTACCGATGCTGCCATTCGATCAGCAGCCAAGCGCTGTGCGAAACAGCTGCCACGCAGTCAGCGCGATATGCTTTTCAAGATCGGCAACAGTGCTGCGCCTCGTGAATTAGTGGGTCACCTTTGCCAGTTCTTGCCGGACTGATTAGTCACATAGATATGTGCATATTTGAAGGATGAAAAGTTGGATGAAGAGCTAATTAACGCTCGGCTAGTACTTTTGCCTAAGGTACTATTGCCCCACATGCCCCAACCTTAGGAAAGATTTCACATGTCCAAACTTGCCGAATTCAAAGCACTGGAAGCTCAACTGGCTGCTCAACTTCAACAGCTGGACGCGATGAAAAACGATTCCGGCCTGAAGCAGGAAATCGAGTTTGAACAAAAGCTCAAGGCTTTGCTGGACCAGTACGGCATGAGCCTGCGCCAAGTCATCACCATTCTCGACCCATCCAGAGGTGTGAGTGTGAGTGCTGCCTCCGCCTCCACTGGCGCTCAGCGCAAGCCGCGCGAGGTCAAGCGCTACGAGAATCCGCACAGTGGTGAGGTCGTTGAAACCAAGGGCGGTAACCACAAGATCCTCAAGCAGTGGAAGCAGGAACACGGCTCGGATACCGTCGAGAGCTGGCTGCAGTAATCGCTAGCTCAATTGCAGCGGCCGATGCTCGGCGTTGCAGGCAAAACAAAGGCCCCGGTTGGGGCCTTTCTATTTGAAGTGAAAAGTCACGCCGTTAGCCGTTCGGTCGTCTCGCTGGCCTGATCCGACTGCAGCGCTAACAGGTACTCGGACGCCTCACGTGCCTGACCGCTGGCGCGGAAAATGGTGCGTTTATCTTCCTTGAGGATTTTCAACCAGGACGCCAGATACTCCTCGTGGCGCAACTCGCCCTGGGTGCCGGTGAAGGCGCAGAGAAACGCTGCGCCCATCTCCGCGACCAACTCCTCGAAGGCGTACGCCGCAGAGCCGAACGCATGCCCGCCCGTGATGCCTTCCCGGTTGAGGCGGGCGTGGTGACCCGACCAGTGCGTCAGTTCGTGTAACGCGGTTGCGTAGTAGCTGCCGACGTCCACGAACTGGGCCTTGGTGGGCAATTGGATGAGATCCCGAATCGGCAGATAGCATGCGCTATCGCCGTAACGGTGTTCGATGCGTGCGCCGCTGGCGATCAGCAGTTGCTCGGCGGGGGCATGATCGATGAACGCTGTCGAATCTATGCTCTCATCCCATGGCTGTTCTTCGTTGGGAAGTCCCTCGGTCTGCTCGATGTTGAACAGGCAATGCGTCCGCAGCAGCGCGAACTGCACCATCTTGATATTACCTTGCTCATCGCGGACGACCTGACCCTCTTCGTCGTGCGCTTCCTTGCTCATGGGTTTGTACAGCACCGCAAGGGTCGATTGCTCGCCCTTGCGCACATGGCCGCCGGCCTTGCGCGCCTGGTTGTAGGTGAGCCAGAGATCCTGGCGGTACCCACGCAGGCGGGCTTCGGCCCACAGCAGTGGAATGTTGATGCCGGCGTAGGGACGTCGGGTAATCGCGTTGATGGGAAAAGGCGAGTCATTCTGCAAGCCTGTAGTGGTCCAGGGCTTGATCCACGGGATCACCCCCTGATTCAGGGCGTTGACAATCTTGTTGGTGACGTCCAGGTAGATATCGGACATGACGTTCTCCAGTGCAAAAAGGGGGAACGCTGCCCGGCCGGGAAGGGTTCCCGGTGGGGTAAATGGACAGTGGTAGTGCGGGTGTTCAGGCCGACGAGATGTCCACACCGATCTCATGTGGCAACCGGATGTGCAGAAAAACAGGGCCGGTTTCTGGCGTGATGTGAGTTACCTGAAACTGAGTGGCTGTCGTCGAGGAGCGTGAGTCGCGCTGGGAAGCATGATCGAGTAGCAACTCGCGCGATTGGCGCAACTGGTGATCTACCGAAGCCAGAGCGATGCCCAGTACGGCTTGCAAGCGCTGTTCTGATTGCGCGACTGCATCAGTAGCAGTACCAACCTCGGCGATGAATTGCCATACCCCAGGGCTCAGGACAATGGCGGGAAAGGAGCGGTTATTCCTGGACACTTGTGCCTCCTGGGTTAGTTCCATCGCCACAACCCTCACTAAAAACAGGGCGTGTCCAGGCATTAAAACGCGCTTGCTTGTGGGGTCAATGCCCAATCCAGACTGCCTAGCAGGTCGAGTTTCCAGCCGCTTCCAGAGAAGGTTTTCCATCCCAAAACTTCAGATGAGTGGCTCGTTGCTGTTGGCGTGGAGATTGAAATGAGCGATATCCCAGAGAGGCACAAAATCGTGCTTCTCTGGAACATCGCCTGTGTCTCTAGAACGCTCAGGATTTGCCAGTTAGGGCAACCTCGGCAGCGATGTACAAGTGCGTGGAGGTGGCCTCAATCACCAGCGATCCTGCTGTTCCTCGAAGACTTGCGAGAACAGGATCGTCAATGTCGAAGTACTCGGCAAAATCATCGCCGCCGAACTCATCGCGGGCTCGATTCCACCAGGCATCAAATTCGTCGACCTCAGGGTTGCAGCCAGTGGCATAGGCCACGCGTTTACGGCCGTTGCCATCCGGTTTGCTTTCGCCGATCTCGGACATAAGGTAGACACCGTGATCCTTGACCAGTATCACTCTGCAACCATTGATGCCGGCTTCGGCCAACACAGCGTGAAGTTCAGTTCCTGTGAAGCGCAACATGGTGATTTCCTCCAGGCAGTGCGGAGGAATGCCACCCATGCGGGAAGAATTCCCAGCACGGAAATGGAAAAGGAGCTTCAACGGAGCAGGGCTCAGTGAGGCCGATGTGAAAGGGCGCTCATCACCGCGGGAGCGGCAACCGGGCGAGCCACCGAACGCTAATCGCCCTTGGGACAACCATCACGGGAGTGACGTGGCCTTGAAGGTTGAGGCCACCTGGGGTGCTGGATTTCCAGTGATTGCAGGTCCGGTGTATCAAGCGAGTTGGCGTAGCGTCAATGATGATTTTTAGAAGGGTGCGGTGAGCTGATCCATGCAGTGCCACTGGCGATCAGCAGCGTAAACCAAGTGATCAACGGTCATGGAAAACTGCGGGAGAGGAGTAAGCTAAGCTTGGATCCAAATTATCTGTAGCGGTTTGGCCGCGAGTACGACGTAGTAAACGGAGGTACGAAAATGACGGCCCCAGCTTCTTCAAGCCCCAGCCGTACTCCTTTCGGCAAGTACTTGATTCGTGCCGCAGGTCGAGCGGGACGATTGGTCAATCAGCTAGAAACCAGCGTATTGCACTCATCGATTTTGGCGAAGGTGCCGCTTAGGTATCGCCGGGTCGGCATGCAACTTGTTAAGTTGATTCTCTTGCTTGCTGTCGCATCAGTCGCTTTCTTCCTGGCGATCGGAATGGTTGCCCTGTGGACCATCGCGGCGCTGCCTATTAGTACAGATAGGCAACCTGGGATACATGAAATGAGTCACCCTCGACATCATCTCAGGTATCCAGAAATGTACGATGACAATGGGGCCCCGAGGTAATCAGTCATTTCGATTTTCGGGCTGCCGACATTAGCTGCGATGTTCCTTTTTCAGCCTGTGCCTGAGCTCCTTCCGTTGCGCGCGTTAAGAGAGTTTGAACGCCACTGCCCACGTTATATCCAGCCCAACTCATCACGCTGAGGAAAAACATCGGCAACACCACAAACATGACTCCCATCACATACTCGATGACTTGCGCAGTGACCGTCCCATCCATGAAGCCTGCCGTTGGTAATGTTAAAAGCGCCTGGTCCGTGACAGAGACCTGGTGGTACAGCGTGTCGAGCATGCTCGAGTCGATCCAGCGGGCCAGCTCCCACCAAAACGTCAGCATATGCAGGGTGAACAGCGCGAAGGTGATCGTCATCAGCGCTTTGAGCTGATAGGTGCTGATCAGCAGCACCAGCGGCAGGCTGATGATCGTGCCCATGATCAGGAAGGCCTGCACCATTGGCAGAGCAGCGCGTAGCGCATTCATTGCCGGGAAGTTGCTGAACGAGCCCAGGGCCAGGCCGGTGTTGGTGGCGAGGTTGTTGAGCCCTTGCGTCAACGAGCCGCCTCGGGCACTGCTGCCGTAGTCCTGGAACACCTGACCAGGCGCCATGCTCAATGACTGCTGGCGCGGGCTCACCAGTTCACGGAGGGTGGCATCTTCGATTTCGGTCGAGCTGCGCCCGGTCAGCCAGCCGCGCAACTGCGTGAGCAGATTGGGATCGACCTCGGCGACCAGGCGGTCGCGCAAGCCCACCGTGGCATCGCTCCACCATTGCTTGCAGGTTGGGTAACCCGCACCGTTGTCCAATCGGGGCAGAGAGGTATCCCGCGTCTCGTCATACGGCCAATCAACCCGTGGCGTGCGCGAGCGATCCGTGTCGTAGTAACCCGGCGTGTCGAGCAAGTAGGTTGAGCCGATCCAGGACGCATCGTAGCTCTGCGATTCGTCCAGCTCAGGGCGGTTGGTAAACAGCCGCGAGCGTGAAAAACCGTAGCAGTCGCGGGTGAAATCGGCGACCTCCTGCAGTAGTAACTGGTCATTGATCCGCGAGCTGTCGATCTCCATCCGCATCGCGCGAATGTCGGGTGCGCAGGGGATCGACGCCGTGGCGGCGGCGGTGATGCCCTTGCTCATGGCATGCACTAGGTACCACCACACCGGCACGTTGGCGGATTTCTCGCCGATGGTATTGAAGGTGGTTCCCCAGGCTGTGTCGGCGGGCTTGGCCATCGACACGCCACAGCGCTGGCTCGCCGCATCCTCGAAGGTCACGGAGGAAAGGTTCAACGGGAAAAACGGCATGCAGCCAAACAGGATGACGACGTAGCTCATCCACAGCCGGTTCTCGACGCGGGGGATCGACAGTAAGCCCTTGTTGCCCTCATCGGCCCCCTGTTGGCGGGCCGACAACCATTCCTGCAGGATGATCGCGCCAAACGGCGCGGCAAACAGCCCAGTGTCCGCCAGTGTGTTCCAGATTCCGTTGTTGATGATCCACGCCAGCAGCGACAGGTAATACTCGAGGTAACTGTTGGTGCTCATGTTCATGGCTGCAACTCACACACGCGAGAGTTCGACCAGGATGATCGAGCTGAATCCGATAAGGCCCAGGCGCAAGAGCCGGTGCTGGTCATCAGGGCGCGACCGCAAGCGGAGTGCCGCGGTCCAGCCGGCGAAAATCAGGGTGTACAGTAGGGTTCGCCAGTAGGCGAAATAGGGCGTACGCCCCTGTGCTTCCTCGAACCAATCCAGCTGGGGGCCGCTCAGTTGCAGCGCTACCCAGGCAATCAGCAACATGACCATCACGACGCCGAGGATCAGCAGGCCCCGAACGACCGAGCTCCTCACAGAAAACGGCATCATGGCGTGCTCCTTCCCTGATCCGCTCGCTGCAGGCGGTCTGGGCGTGGATCGCGCTGGTCGATATTGCGTGAGGCATCGGCGCCGCCGGCGTGACGATCGAGGACCAGACTGGCGGTATTGGTGGCCAGCGCTTGGCGCACCTGCAACTCGGTTTGCAGCAGGCGGATCTCGCGCTCCAGCGTTTCGACGTTGCTGTTGAGGGCGGTAGTGGCGGGCTGCGCCGACGCCACATTGGGTTCATGGCTGCCGGCCAGCAACGTGCGCTGCAGCAGCATTGCCTTGTAGATCACGCTCGACAACGCGGTCTCGCTGGCCAAACGTCGGGCCAGTAGGTTCTGGTCGGGGTCATCGCGCAGGCCTTCGATGACGCCGCGTGAGACCTGCAGCAACGGGCTGGAGACTTTGCCCAAGTTCTCTGGGGTGGGTTCCTCAGCGCCTGACAACATGCGCTGCAAGCCCTCAAGGTGCTGGGTGTAGGTTTCCTGAATCAGTGGCGTAAGACCGGCGCCCGCGCTCACGCGCAGCGTCTCGCAATCGTTACAGGTCTTTACCTCGGTTTCGCCGAGCACTCGAGTGGCCCACTCAGCAGCCTCGTCGGGGCTCGACCAAGCCTGGCAAATCGCGCCATTCTGACAACTTGAGCCGACGGTCGAGGTGTCTTCGACCGAGCGGTTGTGCAGCAGGTTGTAACCCGTCTTGACCACGTCCGAGGTCACCCGGATCGGCGCCTGGCCATGGCCGCCGGCTTTCTGCCCGCCAATCCAGCTGACGCCGTTGTTGCCGTTGTTGGACTCGGTGTCCTTTACCGCCGTAACGGCATCACCGTCGGACTGCTCCAGGTTGTGCTGCATTTCCTGGTTCTGCGCCAGTGCCCCCCAACCGGCCTGATCCACCTTGTCGGCCATCTTCGCCGCCATCGCCTGGCAGGTGAGCTTCGAACGGTCAAAGTCGATGCGCCCCTGCAGCACGCCGTTGCTCAGCAGCTCGTACAGCCCGGGGTTGGCGCGCTGGATGATCATTGCCGGCAGCGACATGACCGCTTGTGTGGCGTTCTGGATGACGTTCCCCATGATTTGCTGGAAACCCTGGGTGGCGCCATTGAGCTGGTTCTGCAGAGTGTTCGAGAGGCTCATGTTTCCGCACATCATGTTGGCCCGCCAGGACATGCCGACGCCGAGGCCATTGGGGCGGTAGAGCGAGGAGGGCGCACCGGCAGCTGAGCCGCCACCGATGGTGTACATCACGCGGTCATCTAGGACCGGAGCCTGGGCACCAAGGTGGTAGCCGTTCTCTGCAGCATGGCCTGCAGCACAAACTAGGAAGCACACCAACCCGAGCGCGAGGTTGTTCATCATTGGCCTCCATCAAAGTCGATGCTGAACAGAAACGTCTGGCCCATACGCTGGCAGCAGCGGTAGGGCCGCCACAGCGACCAGGCGTAGGCGCCGTCGGCGCTCTGGATCGTTGGGCTAGGGAAGATGGCGCAGGTGTTCTGGATCACCGGGACCAGCAACTGCCAGCGGTGGTTCTTGACGTTGTTCTCCATCACCGGCTGCGGCGGCCAGTAGCCAGGAGCCGACATCGGCTGCAGCGGCAGATAAACGTGCGGCTGGCCGACGCGGGTAATGAAGTCGCTGGCGCGCTGGGCCATCACGGCAGCTGCCTTGAAGTCATCGGGCTGCACCAGAAAACCGTGGCGCGGATACACGCTGCCCCACATGTCCCCGAGTGCCTGGTTGCCGATCTCGCGCATTCCCGGAACCAGCGCCTGCGGGTATACGGATTCGGGAACGGCCTGGCGCCAAGCCAGCGGGTCGAGCGTGCTGAGGTAGTAGGGCGCAAAGGGCACGGCTCCGCTTGGGCAGGCATAACCGAATGTATGCGCGAAAGCTGTGAGGGCTGCACCGCCGGGATGGCCAATGCCGTCGACATTCTTGAACCTGGGCAGGTTGTCGCGCTGCGGCGAGGGCGTAATCAGGTTGCCACCCCCTTGCGAGGCCGGCGTCGGTGCCGACAGCCCTGACATTTCGCTCCAAGGATTGGCGCCGGTATCGGCATAGCTCGACACTACCAGCTCGGGAATGAAGTGACGGATCTTCGGTGAGATACGCACGGTGCAGCCGAACGGCGTGCAGAGCAGCCAGTAGCAGATTCCGACGACTCGGTACTCCAGGCACTGCAGCGACCCGACGGAGGCGATAAGGGTAGGCGTGGTCAATGCCATGCACTGCTCGGCGGCGACCAGCAGAGCTGCCGCGGTGAAGGCTCGACCACGGCGAGCCGTTCTGGGTTTCGGCGCTTTGCTTCGGGTGACGGCGGTGACGTTCATGGGCAACGCTCGGCAGGTGGCAGCGGTGTGCATCCGTGCGCCAAGTTTCAGCATCCCGGATCCGGTGCTGGAGGAGGGCGGACAAACCGAGTCCGGGGTGATCGGTTTCGTCGGGCGCTCGATTTAGCGGCGCGAGATGAGCAAACTGCCATATGAGTACAAATGTGCTCTTTCCGATTTTTACTGAGCAGAACGGCTCGGATAGCGCTGACGGTGTCGTTCACGAGATGCCGCGCAGGCGATCAATCTCCGCCGCGACCTGCAGGGCGGCTTCCAGCTCGGACTGCTGGTGCTCTTCCATCAACCGCCAGCGCTGAGCTTTTTCCTCGGGCTCGGTCATGGCCAACGCGAGGTACAGGCTCGGTGGCACCGCCCGGAATAGCGTCTCCAGGTTCTTCGACAGGACCACGCCCTCGGTGTACTTGCCCGAGGCCTTGCTTGCGGAGAGCAGCAGCGCTTTCTGCGCCGGCGTGAGTTTCTTGAAGCGGGCTATTTCCTCGATTTCCGCTGGCGGCATATTCAAGCAGATCCACCATTCGATCATGTTGAGCATGGTCTGCGCCGCATCGGGCAAGTCGGCCATGTTTTGCGTTGCCAGCCAGAACCAGGCGCCGAGCTTGCGCCACATCTTCGTGCCTTTGACCACGAAGGGCGCCAACAGCGGGTTCTTAGTGATGATGTGGCCTTCGTCGGTGACCATGATGATCGGACGGCCGAGGTACTGATCGCGCTCGGCGATGTTGTTCACTGTGTTCATCAGGCTGATGTAGCTGATCGACATCTGCGCCTCGTATCCCTCACGGGCGTACGTGGCGAGGTCGACGATCGTCACGTCGCTCTCCGGCCAGGGTGTGCCGGGCCGGTCGAACAGTGCACCTTCGAAACCCTGGCAGAACAGGTCGATGGACTCGGCCATCTCCTGCGCACGCTCACGGCGTTTGTCGGGCAGGTGGGTGTCGCTGGCGACCTTACGCAGGGCATCGCGAACATGCCGGGTCAGCACCTGCTGCTCAGTCGTCGCGCAGTAACGGGCGGTATCCAGGATACACTCGCGGATCAGGCTGCGGTCCGCCCGGGTCAGGCGCGCCTCTTCTTTGGCTTCGCCGCCGGTGATCATCAGCCGTGCGGTGATCTCCAGCTCGCCCAACACATCGCGCTGCTCGTCACTGTCCGGGGCGGCCTCATCCAGGTCTTCAGTCGACAGACTGGCGACCTGGTCCGGATGGTCGATCAGTCGCCGGGCATGGGCGAACGGCGCCAGGCTTACGTCACTGCCCGGTTTGAGCTGAACCTTGTTGACGGTTAGGCCGAGGGTGGCGAAATAGTCACCCTGTAGTCCAAAGGAGTTGCCCGCCTCGACGATGAACAGCCGCGGCCGGTACACGGCCATGACCTGCATCAGGATCGAGACCAGGGTGGCCGACTTGCCGGCGCCGGTCGGGCCGAATAACAGCAGGTGTCCATTCATCGAGCGGTCAAAGCGCGACAGCGGGTCGAATGACAGCGGCGCGCCACCGCGGTTGAAGAAGGTGATACCCGGGTTGCCGGTACCGATGCTGCGCCCCCAGAGCGGCAGCAGGTTGGCGACGTGCTGAGCAAACAGCAGCCGGGTGTACCAATTGCGTGGGTCCCGCACCGGGTTGTAGACCATCGGCAACCAGCGCAGGTAGCTGTTGCAGGCGGCCACTTCATCGCCCTCGCGCACCGGTTGTAGGCCGGCGCCGAGCAATACGTTGGCAGCTTGGACCGAACGCTGGCGCAGCTGCTGCTCATCGGCGCCGCGCAGGTACAGCGCCAACGTGCCACGGTACAGCTTGTGCTGGCGACCAATCAGCGCACGGGCTTCTTCCACGTCCTGGCGGGTCTGGGTCGAGGCGAGGTTCTCGCCGATGGCTTTGCGCGCCAGGCGATTGAGTTGCTCCTCGAGCACATCCTGGGGCGTGATCACCAGAGTCAGGCTCATCACCGCCTGCTCGGGCAATTGATCGAACAAGGCGTTCAACGCCTCACCTTTGCGCGTCTCACCGGTCAGTTGGCCGATATGCGGCGGTCTGCGCAGCTTGTCGACCACCATCACGGTGTGGGGCTGCTGATCGAAGTACCACAGACCCTGCTCGCTATCGGAGCGCGGTTCCTGGAAGAACAGCCGCTCGGCGAAGTCGTGGTCGAACGGCAACGGCAGCTCCTCGCTGCCCTCCGTCTCCGGGTAGGGCACACGTCGATAGAACGCGGCAGGCGTTTCGTCGGTGAGGGCAGGGGCCGGGTTGAACCAGGGCAGCAACCAGGCGTAGAAATCGTGCCCGGTCAGCCGGTGAGGGCTGACTCCGCAGGCCTGCAGCGAGGCCACCAGACGATCGCAGGTGCGGCTCAACAGCTGGACCGGGTTCTGCCCATCCTCGTCGGCCTGCTCCCCGAGCCAGCGGTAGACCACCAGGCGAATCCGCCGATTGCTGCCGCGCCAGGGGAGGTGAGACACGACATGGTCGTCGAACAACCCGCCCGGCTTGCCGACGGCGTCGAGGTGGCGTTGCATCGACGTGAGGAAGGCCTCGGTGAACGGCGTACCTCGCGCGCGCGGCGCGATATAGCGTTCCAGGCGTTCAAGGTACGGGGCAAAGTCACTGTCGTCCTGGCAGAAGAACTGCACCACCCAGGGCGCCTGGTCGAACTCGTCGAAGCTGTCCTGCAGCGCATCTTCCAGGGCGTCGCGCGCAGCCATCAACCATTCGGGCTCACGACCCTCGGTACCGATCGGCTGCAGCTCGAACACTGCGCCCACGGAACGGTTGTCGTCGAGCAGAATGGACTGCTCCTCTTCCAGATACTCGACCCAGGGCAGGTGGTCGGCGAAGCTGGGGTTGTGCGCGTACTGGGCGGCTTCGTCGGCCAGGGTGGCGCGACGGCGCTGTGCCGCGCGCCAGGGCTCCCAGCGGGACGGATCGCGACTCGCGTCATCAGCCATCACAGATCGTCCAGGCGCTCGCCGGGCAGCGCGTACTGGACCTTCTCGTACAACGGGAACACGGTCGAATAGCCAGGCACCGGCGTCTGTTGGGTACCGGCCAGATGCGGGTAAACGTACATGACCAGGTCTGGATTGGGCAGGCGTGGGAACTGGGTACGGATCTCGTTGGCGGCGGTGCGCGTGTAGGCGCTCTGGGCGTTGATCAGGCGCTCGGGATCCAGCACCGGCCGACGCAGTTCGCCGCGGGCCTCCCGCAGCTGTTGCTGAGTACCGACCGAGCCACCGCCGTTCCAGATATCAAGCATGGTGTGATCGCCGTGGGGCAGCATTTCCTCCTTGCTGGTGGAGCAGCCGGCCAGGTGCAGGCCGAGCAGCAGGCTAATCCAGATCCAGTACCGAGACGGATGGGCTTTCATGGTTCACTCTCCGGCCTTTGGGTTCGTAGTCGATGCTGATTTCGTGGTCCAGGTGCAGGGCCACTTTCGCCCCGGGCGGCACGTAGATGGCGGCGAAGGCTTCACCGTAGAGCTTGTTGATCCACTCACGGATGTCGCCAATGCCCCCGCTTATCACCGAGTTCAGCGCGCTGTTACCGCTGTTCTGGGACAGGCCCAGGCTGCCGCTGGCCGAATTGATGAATGAGGTGTTGGTTTGCTCGCTGCCCAGGGCTGCAGCGAAGCCGGCGCCGGCTGCGGTGATCAGGCTCTGGCTGCCCAGATACTGCTGGGCGTTGGAGCGGCGCTCGCCAGAAATGCACGGAATGCCGTAAGGGTCGGAGATGTAGCCCAGGCCGCCGCGGATCTTCTCGGTGTCCGAGGTTTGAGTACTGCTGCGATTGCGGCTGACGACCTTCTGCGGCTGTGGCACCGTGCGCACGGTACCGTCGCTGAAGACAAAGGTGATCGACTCGACCTGGCCGCGCACGCAGGACAACGTCCAGTCACCGGCGGCGGTGCCGCTCATGACCGCGCCGACCACGTCCGGCAGGTCGATGCCGTTGGCAGTGAGGTTGTCTGGCCCCACCAGCACCTTGAACGGATAGGGATCGTTCACGGTGCCGTCCACCGGCACCCGGCCAATGAGCGCGGTCATGGCGATCGAGCCCATCAGCGTCGAATTCTCGGGGATGGTGTAGACGGGGCGGGCGCCTTCGGTACGGTCCCGGGCGTTTTCCGAGTCACGCTCGCCTTTGGCGACAGCACGCAAGCGGTCCTGGCCACGGTCGATGGCGTTGTCGTCCAGACCGTGCAGGTCCTTGAACTTTGAGGTCAACGACGACAGCGGACCATCAGCTTTGCCGGTGTCCTCTTGCCCGGCGCGTGCATTCGACGGTTCGATCCACTGCACCGCATCTGCCGGTGCCTGAGGCCCTGCAAACTGCTGCTCGTCGCCTGGCTCAAGACCGAAGCCCACGGGAACATCTGACTTCGCGGCTGGCTTGCCGGTAAGTTGGTCCTTGAGCCTGGAGAGCAGCCCCTGGGTCTCGCGGTGCTGCTGCTCGGCCTTCTGCCGGGCATCGTTGGCCTGCTGGCGCTGCTCGGTGACCTGTTGGGTGACACTGCTCAGCGTGCTCTGGATGCGCGTGTCGATGTTGCCTTCGCGTGTGCGCAACCGGTAGTTCTCGGTCTGCAGCGCATCGTTGCCTTTCTTCAGCGTCTGCATCTCGCTGCGCATCGCTTTGACCTGACCGATCAGCGTGGCCACGGTGTCGCGCGGGGTGTCGCCGGCGATGCCCAAGGCTTTGGCCTGCTCGGCAGTTAGTGTGGCCTTGTCCGGATCGTGAGTGCGCTGGCCATCTGGAGCGGCCACCCAGGATTTGATGATGATCAGCACGATGCCCAGCAGGACCCCGGGTACCAACCACTTCAGCAGGCTGTTAGCTTTCATGATCGGCAGCCTCCGGCGTTGGCGGAGGCAACAGCAGCGCATGCTTCAGGTCACCGCCACGGGTGACGAGATACGCCACGGTGGTATCTTCGGGCGTACCGGTGAAACCTAAGTCCGAGTGCTGGAATGTTGCGGCGAACAGCGTGGCCTGCAGGTGGCGCGGGTCCAGTACTACCTTGCCGGGACCGCGATTCACGATCTTCACTGCGGTCACCCAGTAATCGCCCAGCCGCCAGGCGGCGAGTGCCTTGATCGAAACCCGCTCGGTGGGCAGCAACGAGCTGAACGCAACAGAGTCGCTCAGCGGCACCCGTCGCACACCGGGCAGTGGGGCCACGGTACGCAGGGGCGCATAGAGGTTCTGCGCCGCATAGCGGGTGAGCACCACCGGTACCGGCGTAGCTGCAGGTGCCGCCTCCTTCGCAGCCTCCACGTCCGGTGCCGAGGCCTGGGCCACAATCTTGACCGGCTCCAGCGCCTCGCTTCCCTCAAGCGCCTCGATGTCGATCAGGATGATGTCGCCTGACTTCACCGATTGCAGCTGCAGCCGGGTAGGGGGAAGGGCTTCCGCGGCTCGCAGATACACGGTGCCGCCGACGGACTGCACACGCAGCTTGCCGGCGATCGTGCCCGGCACCCCCACGCGGACATCCTCATCCAGCATCAGGACCCGCTCCTGGCCCACCGTAAGCGGTACGGCCAGCGGCAAGCGGTCCCAGTATTTGACCTCGACCGCACCGACTGCAGAACACCAGCCTGCGGCAACCGTCAGAATCATGATCAAGACACGCATCATCCCGCACCTCCAGGCAGCGTCAGTTTCTGCGGTGTGCCTTCGTAGCAGTCCAGGGCCAGACCCCACTTGTTGTGCTCGGGGTCGACGTCGAAGCGCACCACCCGTAGCGGGTAGCGCACCACCACGCGTTTCACCGGTTCGGCGGCGTAGTACTCGTCGGCGTTGAGGTCGAGCTTCACCAGCCAGCTGTGCTTATCCAACTGCTTCACCCGCAGGTCGGGGTCGTCGCTGTAGCCGCGGCCCAGCACCTCATATACGCCGCGCACCCGGCCGCGCAGTTCGCCGGCAGCCTTGCGGTACTCGAAGTCGCCGTCAAAGAAGGTTTTGCAAGCCGGGGTCAGGTAGGGCTGCAGGGCAAAGATGGCGTGGTGGTAGTCGACCTCGCCGTCGGTGGGCCAGCGGTTGAGCTGGCCGAAGATGTACAAGGCGAAGGCGTAGATGTTTTCCGGGGGGACATCCCACCACTTGCGCGTACTGCCGGAGCGCAGATCGGGCGGCACGTGAATGGTGAGCTCGGAGGGTGCGGCCTGCCAGCCGTACCACAGCCCGCAGCACAGCAGTGCCAGAATCGAAACGGCCAGACGTAGACTGAAGATATGCGCCTGCTGCGCATCCACCTTGTTGCGGAAGCGGCTCATGGCGTCGCCCTCGCATGTCGACGCGTGCGGCGCACTGTCCAAGGCCCCGAGTGCAGGATCAACTGATGAGTGCCGACACCCCAGTGCACAGCCAGGTGCCACTGCAGACGTCGGTATAGCCAGGTTTCGGGACGAGCACGTTTGGCTCGGCGCAGTAGCTTGCCGCCGCCCAGCAACACCAGCGCCATGCAGATGAACATACAGGTGGGGAGGGTAGCGATGGAGGCGGTGGCCACCGCCAGCGGCGCGCCGAGAATCACACCTAGCCCTGCGCCCATGATCAATGCGACCCACATCTCGTCGTTGGTGAGTCCGCGCAAGACGGCCGGGTCACGATTGAGGCGTTCGGGGAGGAAGCTCAACGTGCCGTCAGGCAGGGTGGCAGGGGCGTCGGACATGGTGACCTCACAGGATCGTTGCGGCTTTCGTGAGGAACCACAGGATCACCACCACCAGCAGCGCGCCGACGCCGACGACGGCGCCCAGGTCCTTCCAGGTCTTGCGCTGGTTCTGCACGTCGGCGTAGACGGTCAGGGAATGCCAGGCTACACCGAGAAAGGCGAGGGTGGCGATCAATAGGCCGAGGAGGATGCCGCCGTCGTAGGCGTAATTTTTGATGGTGTCGATCAGCCCCGAACCTTCGCCACGGGAGGGCGCCTCCATGGTCGGCAGATCAGCCCAAACCAGCGTCGAGCTCAGCAGCCCCAGGCCACCGAACAGGGCTCGGGAACAGGACTCCCGCAACAGAGCGAGCGGGCGATGGCAACGACGGGCGAGGTTCATGGCAAGGTCTCCTGATTACGACAGCATGAAAAACATCAGCACGATAAGGGCGAGGGCCAGGCGCAGCGTGCTGCCGCCGAGCGCACCGAAATTGAGATTGCCGGCCGCCCAGCCGCGGTAGCCGGTCCACAGCGCCCAGGTGCACCAGAGCAATGCGAGCACGAGCACCGATGAGCGCCACATTACCGAACTGAGCTGCGGGGTAAACCCAGCCACGGCCGAGAACGCGCTGAGCTGGGCGTCAGTCATGCTCATGAGAGGGGCTCGACTGGGGCGCTTCGGCACGGTAATCACCGGTCAGCTCGACCAGATCCGCTGGCTGCGCGCGGGAGGGCGACAGGTATCTGTGGATGCCTTGACGCATGCGCTCAAGGTCCGAAGCGAACCTCGGATAGTCGAAGCGATAGCGGGCCCCAGCAGCACCTACTGAGCTGCTACTTTCGCGGTCAGCTAATCGTCCGATGGCCGTGAGCTGGCGTTGCACAAGGTCCAGCGCCAAGCGCTCGCTCACGTCTTGAGCGGCGACACCGAGCGACACCAGACAGAAAAGCAGCAGGGAGGTAGAGGTCGTTTTCATGGTGAAATCCAGCCGTAGATCTGGCTTTCACCCTGAAGAGGTAGAGAATTGTTTGCTTGAGTTAAAGGGATCTGCAAGCCTTCGCTTTAGCACGTAAGAATGCAGCGAGAGCGTATTTTGTCTGTCACGACAGACACTATCGCTCCACTCTGTGTGAAGAGATCGGCGCGCTCTAACTGGTTAGAGCGCGATGAGAATCATGCGCTCCTGCGCGAAATTTGAGTTAGCCGAATAACCTAGACATTACAGATGTCACGTATCCTCGCGTTTTTCAGAGATCCGTTTGGATTGTCACTCAGCGTGGGTCGAAAGCAGACGATTACCGCTGACTGCTTTCGACCATGCTTAGGCGTTTTCCACTAACTAGAGCACCACCACGACGCTTTAAGCTCGCGCAGGCTCCGGCGCAAACGCCTGGCAAATCACCCCCCCCAGCACTAGCGCACCGATGCAGATGCCCAGCGTCGCCTGTACCCCGTGGGTCTCCATTACGATCGGGAGCAGGAAGGTCCCGCCCGCTGCACCCAGCCGGCTCATGGCCACCGAAAAGCCGATCCCCGAAGCACGCAATTCAGTCGGGAACAGCTCTGGCAGGTAGGCATACTCAAGCACCGTACACCCCGACATCACCACCGCGAACGCCGAGAACAACACCACCGCCAGCATTGGCGGCATGCCCGCCCACAGGGTCAGCACCAGCAGCACGGCGGCACAGAAGTAGAAGCTGCCGATCAGGAAGGCACGACGGCTGATCTTGTCGACGATCCAGAACCCGGCCAGGATGCCGACGAACAGGAAGATGTTGTAGATGATCGAGCCCGCCTCGGTGTTCTCCACGTTGATCGCTTCCAGCACCCGCGGAATGAACGTGCCCAACGCAAAGAAAGGTATCACCTGGCAGAAGTAGAACGCCGCGCCCACAAAGGCATTCTTGCGCCAGGTGCGGCTGAACAACTGTGCCCAGCCGGCGTTCTTTTGTACGGAGCTTTCCACCGGCAAGGCAATATCGGCGCCCATGTGCTGTTCGACGATGGCCTGCGCTTCCGGCCGACGGCCCTTGGAGATCAGCCACAGCGGCGACTCAGGCGTGCCCATGCGGATAAGCAGGGTGATCACCGCCGGAATGAAGCTGCTGGCCAGGGCCCAGCGCCACGCGCCTTCCCCCATATTCTCGATCAGCACACCGGCAAAGTAGGCGAACACGAAGCCCGCCACCCAGGCGATCATCACGGCGCTCATGATGCGGCCGCGATGGCGCTTGGGTGCCAGCTCGCTGACCAGCGAAAGGCTGACCGCGTAGTCGGCGCCAATCGCCAGCCCTAGCGCCAGGCGCAACGCCAGCAACTGCTCAGGAGAAGTGACGAAGAATTGCAGCACCGCAGCAACGGCGAACACCCAGATCGTCAGGTTGTAGATGCCCTTGCGGCCGATACGGTCGACCACCGAGCCGGCCAGCAAGCTGCCAAACAGAATACCGAGCAGGGAGCCAGCGGCAATCAGGCCTGTCCAGAAATTGTTCAGGTGCAGGTCACCGGCGGCCATGCTTAGGGCGATGCCGATCATGCCGATGATGAAACCATCGGTGAACTGGCCGCCCATGCCGCCGGCAATCGCCTTGACGTGTACGCGCCGTAGCGGCGCGTCATCGAAGGGGATCGAACCGGGTGTAACGGATTCCGAGTATCCAGTAGCGACTGTACTCATGGTGTGCCTCGCTGTTTTTATAGTTGGCGTCGGGTTAAAGGGTGTGGATCGGTTATTCAGGGCTGAGCGAATCCGTCGCCCGATCAGAAGGCCGGCCTGGCAGGTGGTCGTGGTGCGAGTAAGTGGGGGCTATCTAGTCGGCATCCGGCCCCCAGGTGTCTGAGAGCACGTAGCCGCTGGCGTAGGGGTCTGTGGTATCTGCCCAGTATTTCTCGTG
Source organism: Pseudomonas putida (assembly GCF_016406145.1). Lineage (NCBI taxonomy): Bacteria > Pseudomonadati > Pseudomonadota > Gammaproteobacteria > Pseudomonadales > Pseudomonadaceae > Pseudomonas > Pseudomonas putida. The sequence goes on along the minus strand of NZ_CP066306.1, from coordinate 3,661,986 downwards.
GGAGTAGAGCCAGGCCCTGCCGCTGATTTCATGGGTGATGTTGCCGCTGAGGGGTTCGGCCTCCTCGACGATCCGGCACTCGAACGTGCTGCCGATCAGGCTGTGGAAGGTCACGGGCTGGTTCAGTGCCACCAGGCCACGTCGGTGCAGGGTCGCCAGCCGTGCACCGCTGCCGGTGCCGCAAGGTGAGCGGTCGACGCGGCCGGGATGGATGATGTTGCAGTTCAGCCGTTTGCCGTCCTCGTTGTCGGTGAACATCACGTATTCGATCTTGCAGGTGCCCATTTCCGGGCGCTGCGCGAGGTGAATCTGCTCCCGGGCGGCTTGCTTGATGACGGCGGCTAGTTCAACCAGCCGTCGCGCCGCCTGCTTCACCAGGCGCACGCCTAGTTGCTCGGCCTCGACCAGCACAAAGAAGCAGCCGCCATAGGCCACATCCACGTTCAGTTGCCCAAGGCCGGGCACCTCCAGTGGGTGGTCCAGGTGCTCGACGAAGCTGGGCGCCATCTTCACCGTTACCCGTTCACACTTGCCGGCGCGGCACTCGGCCCGCGCCTCCACCCGCCCGGCCGGGGTCTCGATCACCACCGTGGTAAGCGGTTCGTGCATGACGATCGTGCCCATTTCCAGGGCGGCGGTGGCCACGCAGATGCAGTTGGAACCAGACAGTGCGTGGGCGCCGTCGGGCTGCAAGGGGATGAACGCGATGTCCGCCGAAGCATCCACCGGTGCAAGCAGCAGGTTCACGGTCATGTTGGCCGAACCGCGAGGTTCGAAGAGGCAGCGCCGGATCAGGCTGTCATCCACGTGATTGAGGTAATCCATCTTTTCGCGAAGATTGTGTCCGGGGATGGCGGGTGCACCCTTGATCAGCACCCGGCCAATTTCACCTTCGGCGTGTACGCCCGCCAGTTCAATGATGTCCATGTTTCAGGCTCCCAGGTTCTTGACAGCGACCAGGCGCAGCGCTGAGGGCGTGGTCGCGCAACCGCCGCGCGCCGTGCAGCGCAAATCGGGGTGCATCATGTTGCCTACCTTCACGGTCTGCTCGACCAGTTCATCGAAGGGAATGACTGCATCGAAACCGCCCAGTGCCGCAGTACTGGCGCTCCACGCATGGCCTACGCCGGCGATGTTGCGGGCGTGACAGGGGATCTCCACTTCGCCACCCACCGGGTCGCAGATCAGGCCCAAGGTGTTCATCAGGCAGATGGACGCGGCGGCGAGGATCTGCGCCGGCGTACCGCCGAAGTAGTGAGTGATGCCGGCCGCCGCCATGGCTGCCGAGGTGCCGGTTTCCACCGAGCAGCCGCCCGTTTCTGCGGCGTATGAGCCACGCACCGCGAACAGTGCGCCAATCAGCGCCATCACTTTCAGGCTGTCGCTCAAGGCATGCTCGCTGGCGCCGAGTACACGCAGTGCGTGCAGGCAACCGGGCACGATGCCGGCGCTGCCTGCCGTGGGCGCCGCGCACACCACGCCGCGGCTGGTGGTTTCTTCCATGGCGGCCAATGCGCCGGCGATAGCTGTCTTGAGGAAGCTGGTTTCCAGTGGCTCCGGCAGCGGGGTATGGGAAAACCGACGGGCCGTAGGGCGCAGGTACTTCATGCCGGCGCTGTCTTCCTTAGCCAGACCGGCCTCCACCGAGGCGGCCATCAACTGCACGCGTTCATCGAAGCGCTGCTGGACGGCTGCCAGGTCCAGCCCGAGCCGGGCGCATTCGTAAGCCATCGCAAAATCGGCCAAGTCGGCGTCCGCAGCTACACGTTGCAGCAGTTCGCTGGCGCCCAGCAGGGTACGTTCGCGGTTGTGCACCACTTCCTGGGTGGGGCTGGCCAGGCGCACCCTGCGCAGGCCAGCCAGCCCGCGCAGGTCGGCGAGCATCCGGACCGATGGCGCGACGGTGAGGGCGTAGAGCGTCATGCCATTGAGCGCGTGTTGCTCCGCAACCTGCGCGCCTTCAAGGTAGGGCAACAGGTCGCCTGTTGCCGCAACTTCGTGTTCGGCAATCAACGTGTACGCGGCGCCGTCCACATTGATGTGCTGGCCATTGAGGTGGGTAACCAGAAATGTGCCGCCGCCGAGCGACACGCCCTCGAACACATCGGTGCGTTCCTGGGCATGGATGCCAGTGACGCATACATGCAGATCGACCCGGTTCGGATGGTCGTTACGATCCAGCGGCCCGATGCGGATAGCGAACTCGAAGTCTTCCCCTCGGCAAGCGCGTTGCAAGGCCTGCCTGTACGCTTCGGAGGTGATCGCCACGCCCGCCAGCCCGGCCGCAAAGCCTTCATCGCTGCCCTGGTTGCTGTATACCTCGGCGAACGAGCCAGAAGGGTCGAAACGGATGACCACCGATTTCAACCGCTCCCCAGGGCCGAGCGCCAGTTCCCGCACGGTTCGGCCGATCATGTAGGGTGCGGCAGAATGAGAGCTGGAGGGGCCACGCATCACGGGGCCGATGACGGTATTGAGCAGGCTGATGTCTTGGGTCATGAACGCTTCCACGGGTGCGGTCTTGGAGTTATGGCCGGGCTCAGGCTTGCCCGTTGAAAAATCATAGGGGGGAAGGTTGCGGCAGAATGAGTACATAGCCGACATCAGCAGGTATTATCCGGACATCAGGTGTGAGGATGCTGACGATGGACACCCCCAAGGTGAATTTCCCCTCTCCGGTGGACGATCATCTGCCGAGCGTGAGCGTGCCTGGCCTGTCGGTGGGGTTTGTGCTGTTGCCGGGTTTTACCCTGATGGCGTTTTCCGGCTTCGTCGAGGTATTGCGGCACGCGGCCGACAAAGGCGACAAAAGTGATCAGGTACTGTGCCGCTGGAGGCTGATGGCTGCCGACCGGTCGATGCTCAAGGCCAGTTGCGGGCTGGAGGTACGGCCGGAGGCCGCGCTGGAGGACCCAGCGCAGTTCGACTACATCGTGGTAGTGGGCGGGCGAGTGCCGCGGCCTCTGGACTATGATCGCCGGGTGCTGGAGTACTTGCGCGCAGCCCAGGCGAGCGGAGCGGTGCTGGTGGGGGCCTGCACCGGTTCCTTTGCATTGGCAAAGGCGGGGTTGATGGACGCCGTGCACACCAGCGTTCACTGGTATCACTACAGCGAATTCCAGGAGTACTTCCCCTGCTCGATCCCCGTGACCGATGAGATATTCATCGTCGACAAAGGCATCATCACCTGCGCGGGTGGCACATCGACAATGGATCTGGCTCTTTATCTGGTCAGCCGGCATTGCGGCGTTGACCGCGCGACGAAGAGCCTGAGGCACCTGATCTCGGACCAGATGCGCGGGGCCAACCATCCGCAGATCCCCTTGCTGCATTCGGACTCGAAGGCCTTTGCGCTAGACGGTAAGGTGCGCAGGGCAGTGTTCCTGATGCATCAACATATCCGTGCGCCACTGTCGATTGCGGAAATTGCCGAGAAAGCGAACATCGGTGAGCGGCAACTATCGCGTCTGTTCACCAAGCACCTTGGAGTGACACCTTCGGAATATTACCGGCGAGTCAGGCTGGAGCAGGGATGCTGGTTGCTGGAAAGCACGGCGAACCCGGTGACGCAGGTGGCGTATGAGACCGGGTTTACTGACTTGTCACATTTCAATCGGCAGTTCTCTCAAGCGTATGGGATGCTGCCCTCGCAGTGGCGGGACCAGGTGCGTGCTCCGTTGTAGCGAGCTGACAATCCCCGGCGCAGCATAGATACCCTTTTAGGCGGCAAAGGAAATGTCTTTTGTTGTAAGCGCGGGCGGGCATCCAGGCTTGGAAGGAAAGGCCAGGTTCATGCGTTGCCAGGATGAATGGAGAGGCTGCTTTCGATTCATAGCATTGCGTCCCAATGGCAGCTTTGGGTCCAGGCTGTGTGAAAACTCGCGGAATGCGTTGAAGGTCGTGGCTATCTAGGGGCGCTTGCAAAACTGGCAGGAAATTGCCTGGATTAGCTTAGTTGGCCTCGCAAGGGTGCATCTGGCCGGTATGAGTCCTTCGTGGAGACTTTGGGGCCCCTAACTGGCGGCTCAGTAGGCCATTTCACCTTTTGAGCGCTTCGAGCAGCCCCCTGATGCCCAAGATGCTCATCATTCGCTTGAGGTTGTAAGCGAGCACATGGAGGCTCATTTCAGTACTGACCCTTGGCAGGGTCCTGGTCAGGAAGTGGGTCGCCCCCATCCAGTACTTGAGCGTTCCAAATGGATGCTCAACGGTTTGACGGCGCACCTTCATTTTCCCAGGATCGTGCTCCAGTTGAACCTGCATCGAGTCGAGGGTCGCTTCATGTTCCCAGCGTTTCAACCGCCGCTCCTTGCCCGTCGTACATTGCTTGTGCATTGCGCAGGACTGGCAGCCCGAGAACCAATAAACATGCATCAGCATCCCGTCTTCCCAAGTTGAGTAACGCTTGGTCAGTAATTGCTCCGCAGGGCATCGATACTCATCCGATGCCGAGACGTACAGGAAATCCTGCTTGCCAAATCGACCTTCGGCTTTGCTGCTAGAGGTCAGTGGTTTAGGTACGAAGGGCGAGATTCCAGCTTGCTCACATGCAACGATTTCCGTGCCTGTGTAGTAGCCCCGGTCGGCAACGACATTCAGCGATTCAGTACCGATTTGGTCACGCGCTTGCTTCGCCATGTTGCTCAACTGGCCGCGATCATGACCGACATTCGTCACCTCATGTGCAACGATCAGATGGTGCTGATCGTCAACGGCCGTCTGCACGTTATAGCCAACGGTGCCACTGCCCCGACCACCAACTGACATGGAGCGAGCATCGGGATCTGTGAGAGAAATTTGTTTGTCTGGGGTTTGAAGTAGCTGCGTTTCAATGTCTTTGAGCTTCTGCATCTGCTGTTTCAGCGTTTCGATCTTCTCTTTCAGTCGCTCGGCCTTGGCCACAGCTACCTCCGGCATTGCCCGGTCCGCCGAATCCATCGCTGTCAGATAGCGCTCAATGCTCTGCTCGACTTGCTGCATACGGGCCTTCACCTTGGCCTGGGTGAAGTTACGGTCGCGATTGTTCACGGCTTTGAACTTGCTGCCGTCGATGGCAATGATTGAGTCAGAGAACAGGTTGAGGTTGCGACAGAGGATCACGAACTGACGGCAGACACTGCGAATGGCTTTACCGTTGTCCTTGCGAAAGTCGGCGATGGTTTTGAAATCTGGAGCCAGACGCCCCGTAAGCCACATCAACTCGACATTGCGTTCAGCTTCACGCTCGAGCCGGCGGCTGGACTGAATGCGGTTTAGGTAGCCGTAGATGTAGATCTTCAGCAGGACCGCTGGATGGTAGGCCGGGCGACCTGTTGCTGCCGGATCGACGCCTGCGAAACCGAGCGCGCTCAGGTCGAGTTCATCGACAAAGACATCGACCACTCGCACTGGGTTTTCATCGGTGATGTAGTCATCTAGGCACTCTGGCAGCAATGTGACCTGCGTCCGAGCCTCACCTTCGATGAACCGCTTCATGATTGTCCCCGCCACGATCACGACGGTCAGAAGGTTAGACAACTGCGGGCGTTTTCACACAGCCTGGGTCGAAAGCAGCCGGTCGTGAGTGACCGCTATCGACCCAAAGCCGCCCGTTGTGGAGGGCGCTAACGGCCAAAATCGGACAGTGATAGAAAAATAAATCTGTCGCCTTTCGATCGTCTTTTTTGGCTGTGGGTTGTAAGCAGTGGCAATTGCGGGCAACGTTGTACCGCTCAGCTATCACGACTTTCAAAATAAGGACGGGTCATGAAACTCAAGGAATGGGCTCAACTCGAGGCCCTTTATAAAATCAGTCGTAAACAACCCAACAAACACATCTTCAAACTCCATAATGCTCGCAAGTTATGGCCAATGTGGTCAGCTGTAGGGTCAACCGCATTGCTTTTTGTGTTCGCAATGTTCGGCATCAAGAACCCTACGCTAATTCCTTACACCTACATGGCACTGGCTCCTTGGGCTCTTCTACTCTATGTCACGCGCCTTAAGGCATTGCGCATAGTTTACCCGAAGCAGTTTGCAGATCACGCGATTGACCAGCAGCCGAGCCTTGAGCGGGAAAACACCCTTTGTTATGCCTTCTTTCTGGAGGGATTGCACAAGGAGGGCTACACGGTAGAGAAACTACGCGAGTTGTCAGCTTATGCAGGCCTGACCGGAAAACCCGCCAGGCCTGCTTTATCGCAGAACCTGAGTTTCGCCTCTCTGATCGCCCTAATGATCGCGTTGTGCACGGAAATTATTAAAGCCACGCCTTTGTTCACATGGGGCAAGGGCTCGGTGATCGTGGTGCTGGGTATGGGCGCACTGTTCTTGAACTGGCTGGTACTGGACGGTATTCGCAGCGTTTCCTACGAGCGGATGTGCATAAAACGCTATGTCGAAATGGCCGTTTTCGACTTGGGTGAACTTCTTGAGAAGACGGCCGAGGTACCTGTGGTGCAGCAGCTACCGGTGGTGTTGAGCATCGCAGAACGAGACAGTAGCGTCAGCCCTGTCGCTGATTTGTCCTAGCTTTTTGGCTGCGAGGTAGATGCAGCCTTTTCAAGGTATTCAGGTAGAACAGGCAATAAGTAACCTGTGGCGAGCGGGCTGAGGGTGTCAGAAATTTTGTGTTCGGGCATAACATGAGTAAGAGGTGCATGTATGCCAACCAAAAAGAAACCCTTGCGTGACCTGCCCAAAATCCCCAAAGAGCTGCTGGAGCAGTTCGGTGAGGGTCTGATGACCGCAGAGGCTATCGAGGATGCCTCTGCGGCGTTCAAGAAGGCCTTGATCGAGCGCGCTCTGCATGCCGAACTTGGCCACCACCTGGGCTATCCGCCGGGCGCGCAGCGCCCAGAGGATGAAACCAATCAGCGTAACGGCAAGAGTGGCAAGACGGTTTTGACCGGTGATGGCCCGCTGCGGCTGGAAATTCCTCGTGACCGAGACGGCAGTTTTGCGCCCATTCTCATCCCCAAGCATGAGCGGCGGTACACCGGTTTCGATGACAAGATCATCGCCATGTACGCCCGTGGCATGACGGTCAGAGAGATCCGGGCCTTTCTGTCCGAGCAGTATGGAACAGAGGTCTCACCCGACTTCATCAGCTCTGTGACAGACGAGGTCATGGAAGAGATTGGCACGTGGCAACAACGGCCACTGGAGCCGATGTACCCGGTTATTTTCTTCGATGCGCTGCGGGTGAAGATCCGCGAAGAAGGCTTGGTGCGCAACAAGGCCATTTACTTGGCGCTGGGCGTTCTACCCGACGGGACGCGCGATATCTTGGGCATCTGGATCGAGAACACCGAGGGTGCGAAGTTCTGGATGAAGGTCTTCAACGATCTCAAGACACGTGGTGTCGAGGATGTGCTGATTGCCGTGACCGATGGCCTCAAAGGCATGCCAGAGGCTCTCAGCGCCGTGTTTCCAGAGGCGACGCTGCAGACCTGTATCGTGCACCTGATCCGCAACAGCCTGGACTACGCGGCCTGGGACAAGCGCCGGGCACTGGCCAAGGCGCTCAAGCCGATCTACCAGGCCATCAACGCCGAAGCGGCTGAGCAGGCACTCGATGAGTTTGAAAACGGGCCCTGGGGCAAGCAGTATCCAACGGTCGTTGCGGCCTGGAGACGCGCCTGGGATCGAGTGATTCCCTTCTTTGTCTTCCCGCCAGCCATCCGGAAAGTGATCTACACCACCAACGCCATCGAGAGTATCAATGCCCAGCTGCGCAAGATCATTAAGACCCGAGGCCATTTCCCGAACGATGACGCAGCTACCAAGCTGATCTGGCTGGGGCTGCGAAACATCACGGCGAACTGGGGCTCAGCGGCGCATGATTGGAAAAGTGCAATGAATCAATTCGCGATTTTGTACGGAGATCGGTTCATCAGGGCGACTTGGTGAAAGTCAGGGCCTGCCTGACGGCAGGCCGTTACCGGCCCGCACACAAAAAATCTGACACTTCCAGCGGGCTTGTCCCGCGTTTGGTTGCGAAGCAGCCCCAAAACCAGCAGTCGAAGAGTGCCTGACTCACCGTACTCTTTCTTTTGGGGTCGCTTGGCAACCCAACGAAAAGGGGACAGATTTATTTACCGTTCCTCAGTCCGCTTCTGGCAAATTGCTGCCCCTCGTGAAGGGCAGCTTTGGGTCGTAAGTAGCCATCCACGACCGGCAACTTTCGACCCTTATCGGACGTCCAGCGAATGCGTAGCCCTTGCAAGTAGGCAATACGTTCTTTCTACGCGTCGTACCATGGTCACAAACGCCCTGGGCTGTTCGACTTCAGATTCCATTCAGATTCGGTTCCGATAATCCCTCCGTCGAACCCAAACGGGGGGAGTTTCATGACCCAGCCTCACTGGAGCACTCTGCTCCCGCTACCCATTGGTAGCCATGCCGACCATCACGCGCACCTGACGCTTCACATTGCAGGTGATCCGGCACGCGAAGCCTTGCAGCATTTCATCCACCAGTGCTTTGCCACCGTGCATCAGGCAGATGTGCAGCATTACTTGCCAGAACTGCTGGCATTGCATGACAGTCGTGGCCGACTGATTGCTGCCGCCGGCATGCGACCGGCGAGCGACGGTCCTCTGTTCCTCGAGCGATACCTGGATGCGCCTGTAGAGGCGACCATCTCGCAGGTCGCCGGCGTTTCCCTGGACCGGGCATGCATGGTCGAGGTGGGCAACCTGGCGTCATCCAGCGCCGGCAGCGCGCGGATCATGATCATTGCCGTGACGTGGTTGTTGGCCATGCGTGGTCTGGAGTGGGTCGCATTCACGGGTGCGGCGACGCTGATCAACAGCTTCCAGCGGCTGGGGCTGATGCCCACGGTATTGGCGGCGGCCGACCCGGAACGTCTAGAGGGCCAGGTGGATCAGTGGGGTAGCTACTACGATCAACGCCCCCAGGTATTCGCCGGCAACATCGGCTTTGGCTTCGATGCCCTGACCCGCGCGGGTGTGTTTCAGCGCCTTGGGTTTCCCTGTCTAGCCCAGGAGGCCGGTCATGCCGCATGAACCGAGCGCCTTTCGGGCCTTGCTGCTCCAGCATGCCGAGCACAAAGCTGATGCTGTAGCTGTGCAGGGCCCCGTTCAGCGTTATACCTACCGGCAACTCCTCGACGAGGTTGAGTCCCGTATAGCCCGCTTGCAGAGCCAGCCACCGGGCGCGTTCGTGGTGGTACTGGATAACGGTCCTGAAGTGCTGTTCTGGGACCTGGCGGCACTGTTCGCCGAGCGTCCGTGCGTGATCGTACCGTCGTTCTTCAGCGCGGCTCAGTTTCGACATTGCCTGAAGCAGAGTGGTGCGACGATTGTTTTGTGCGAACCACCATGGACGGCCCAGCTCCTTGAGCAAGGCTTTGCCCAGCAGCCAGGGGGCTTCTGGACGCGACCGCACGGCGCCATTGCGATGCCGGCGGGCACGGCAAAGATTACCTACACCTCTGGCAGCACCGGGGCACCAAAGGGCGTGTGCCTGGGAGCAGAGGCCATGTTGCGGGTGGCGCGTGAGTTGGAAGCTGCCAGCCGGCCAGCCGAGCCTCAGCGTTATCTGGCCGTACTGCCTCTGGGCGTCTTGCTGGAGAACCTGGGCGTGTACGCCGCGCTTATGGCGGGTGCCTGCGTCCAGCTCTATCCACAGCAACAACTGGGCATGGGCGGGGCAAGCCAGGTGGATTTCAAGCGCTTGCTGGGGGCCATTGCGCTCAGTGGCGCGCAGAGCCTGATCCTCGTGCCGCAGTTGCTGATGGGGCTGGTCACCGCCGTCGAGCGCGGGCTTATGCGTGTTGGCCCGCTGCGCTTCGTGGCGGTGGGCGGCGCGCGGGTGTCACCCAGCCTGCTGGCCCGGGCCGAGACGGTGGGCTTGCCGGTGTTCGAGGGTTACGGGTTGTCCGAGTGCGCCTCGGTGGTGGCGCTGAACCGGCCAGGGGCCGTGCGCGTTGGCAGCGTCGGCAAGCCGTTGCCCCATGTGCGGGTGCGCATCGCGGGGGATGGCGAGGTGCTGGTGGCCGGCTCGACCTTGTTGGGCTATCTGGAGGACACACCGGTCAGCGACAAGTGGTGGGCAACGGGTGACCTCGGTCACCTCGACGAAGAGGGTTACCTCTACCTCGACGGTCGCAAGAAGCACCAGTTCATCACCAGTTTCGGGCGTAACGTCAACCCGGAATGGGTGGAGTCCGAACTCACCCAGGGCGGTGTGATTGCCCAGGCGTTTGTGCATGGCGAAGGCCTGCCGCGCAACCTGGCACTGCTCTGGCCACTGGACCCCACGGCCACCGACGAGGCCATCGAGCTGGCCGTACAACACTGCAACGCGCAATTGCCCGATTACGCCCAGGTACATACCTGGCGCCGTCTTCCCGCTCCCTTGAGCGAGCGCGACGAAACCCTGACTGCCAACGGCCGCCCGCGACGCGAGGCGATCCTGCAGCGCTATCACGCCCTGTTATCCGACATTTCGCTGTGAGGTTGACCATGTCCTTTTTCGACACCCTGCAAATACAAACTACTCAGGAACGTCAGGCGCTGTTCGCCGTGCCGGTCATCCGGGACGCGCTGGCCGGCCAGGTCAGCCTGGACAGCTACATCGCCTTCCTGACCCAGGCCTATCACCATGTGCGCCATACCGTCCCGCTGATGATGGCTTGTGGCGCGCGGCTGCCTTCGCGCCTGGAGTGGCTGCGCGGCGCGGTATGCGAATACATCGAGGAGGAGTACGGCCACGAGCAGTGGATCCTCAACGACATCAAGGCCTGCGGCGGCAATTGGGAGGCCGTGCGTGATGGTCGGCCAGCGCAATCGATCGAGCTGATGGTCGCCTACCTCTACGACTTGATCGCCCGCGGCAACCCGGTCGGGCTGTTCGGCATGGTCAATGTGCTCGAAGGCACCAGCATCGCCTTGGCCACCCAGGCTGCGGGCACCATCCAAGGCACGCTTGCCCTGCCTGATACCGCCTTCAGCTACCTGAGTTCCCATGGTGCGCTCGACCAGGACCACATGGTGACCTACAAGCAGCTGATGGACCGCCTCGACGATGACGCTGACCAGCAAGCCGTCATCCACGCGGCCAAGGTCGTCTACCGCCTGTACACCGAGATGTTCCAAAGCCTGCCACGCGCCGGGCAGCACGAGGTGCGCCATGCGCTTGCCTGAATCCGTGGTGATTCTCACCGGTGCCAGTGGTGGCATCGGCCTGGAGCTGGCCGAACAATTGTGCGCAGCCGGTGCCCGGGTGCTGGCGGTCAGCCGGCACATGGGCAAGCTGGCAGGCCTGATGAACCGCTACCCGGACCGGCTGCGTTGGCAGACCGCCGACCTGCGTAACCAGGAGGGGCGCGAGCAGGTGGTCGCTCGGGCCCGCGAAATGGGTGGCGTCAATGTGCTGATCAACGCTGCCGGGGTGAACCGCTTCGCCTTGCTCGACCAACTGGACGAGCACGCGCTCGACGAGTTGCTGGACATCAACCTCAAGGCCCCTCTGCAATTGACCCGTGCCTGCCTGCCGTTGCTGCGCGCCCAACCCAAGGCGTTGGTGGTCAATGTCGGCTCCACCTACGGCTCGATCGGCTACCCCGGCTATGCCACCTACTGCGCCAGCAAGTTCGCGTTGCGCGGCTTCTCGGAAGCGCTTCGCCGCGAGCTGGCCGATACCACGGTGAATGTGCTCTATGCAGCGCCCCGGGCAACGCGCACGGCAATGAACAGCAGCGCTGCAACAGCGCTCAACCAGGCTTTGAAGGTCGGTATGGACGACCCGGCGGATGTTGCCCGTGCAGTGCTCGAGGCGGTGCAGTCCGAGCGCAGCGAGCTGTACCTGGGTTGGCCGGAAAAGCTCTTCGTGCGCATCAACGGCATGTTGCCGGGTGTGGTCGACCGAGCACTGCGCAAACAACTGCCTGTCATCCGCCGCTACATCGGTAGCCATTCCAAGGAATCGATCAAATGAAGCGACTGCTTATCGCCAGCTTGCTGGCCTTCGCCCCCTTCACCTGGGCGCTGGACCAGGCAGGTACGCAGCACCTGAGCGATCTACAACAGCGCTGGGCGCAGATCCAGTACCAGTTACCCAAGGACCAGCGTGCCGACGCGTTCGAAAAACTGGCAGGTGACGCGGCGGCATTCGTTCATCAATACCCCGGCACAGCAGAGCCACTGATCTGGGAGGGCATCATCAACAGCAGCTGGGCGGGAGCCACTGGCGGCCTTGGCGCACTGAGCAAGGTCAAGGCGGCGAAGGCCAGCCTTGAGCAAGCCATGAAACTTGACCCCAATGCCCTGCAGGGCTCGGCCTATACCAGCCTGGGCACACTGTACGACCAAGTACCCGGTTGGCCGATCGGTTTCGGCGATGCGCAGATGGCCGACAAGCTGCTGCGCAAGGCCTTGGAGATAAACCCCGGCGGTATCGACAGCAACTATTTCTGGGCTGATCATCTGTATCGACAAAAACACTACCCAGAAGCAACTGCAGCCCTGCAGAAAGCCTTGCAGGCTCCGCCTCGGCCGGGGCGTGAATTGGCCGATCAGGGTCGGCGTGCCGATATCGATGCTTTACTCAAGGCCATCAAGGACAAGCAGGACTGAACATGCGGCTGTTGCTGGTTGAGGATGACATTGCACTGGGGGAAGGGATCTGCGACGGCTTGCGCCAGGAGGGCTACACCCTCGACTGGCTGCGTGATGGCGTCAGCGGCTTGCATGCGTTGCAGCACGAGACCTTCGATCTGGTGATTCTGGATCTGGGCTTGCCCCGTATGGATGGCATTGAACTGCTGCGGCGGGTACGCGCCGGTGGTGACAGCCTGCCGGTGCTGATACTCACCGCACGGGACGCCCTCGACGATCGTATCACCGGCTTGGACGCCGGTGCCGACGATTATCTGGTCAAGCCGTTCGACCTCAACGAGTTGAAGGCGCGCCTCAGGGCTTTGCTGCGGCGCAGCGCCGGGCGCGCCAAGGTGTTGATCGAACATGCCGGGGTCAGCCTCGACCCGGCCACCCAGCAGGTTCACTACCACGGCGTTGAAGTGGTGCTGACCCCGAAGGAATACGTGCTGTTGCACGAACTGCTGGCGCAACCCGGCAAGGTATTCACCCGTGAACGGCTGACCCAGCTGCTGTATGGCTGGGACGAGGAGCCCGAGAGCAATACCTTGGAGGTGAACATCTACCACCTGCGCAAGAAGCTGTTCAACGGCCTGATTCGCACGGTGCGCGGTATTGGTTACCTGGTCGAGGCCAAAGCATGAGCTCGCTGCGCCAACGCACCCTGTGGCGGGTGATGCTGTTGTTGCTGATCGGCACCGGCTTGCTTGCCTTGTACAACTACCAAGACAGCCGCCGCGAAATTAACGAGGTGTATGACGCCCATCTCGCCCAGAACGCCCGCCTGCTGCAGGGTGTCATGAGCATGCCGGTGCAGGAAGGTGCGCGTGAGGCGCTGTACCAGGCGTTCAACGATGCCTTGGGCAAAGCTGGGCGACACCAGGTGGGCCACCCCTATGAAAGCAAGTTGGCCTTCCAGGTTTGGCAGGACGGCGCTGGCCTGCTGGTGCACACCCCCAGTGCACCGACCATCGAGCCGCCACCGACTACACCTGGGTTCTATGACTTTTCCAATGCTGGTGAGCAGTGGCGCGGTTTCGTGCTGCCGGTACCTGAGCGGCACTGGGTGATCTGGGTCGGCGAGCGCGACGATGTCCGCTACGACCTGATCGACCGCATCGTCCGCCATACCCTGTTCCCGTTCCTGCTCGGTAGCCTGGCTTTGGCGCTGTTGGTCTGGGCCGCCATCGGCTGGGGGCTGCGGCCCTTGCAGAACATGGCTGATGTCATCCGCGGGCGCCACGCCGACTCGCTGGAACCGTTGCAACTTGTGCCGCTACCCTCGGAACTGGAGCCCATGCAAGCGGCCATCAATCGCTTGCTGGCACAGATCGAGGACCTGCTGCGGCGTGAACATCGGTTCATCGCCGATGCCGCCCACGAAATGCGTACCCCCCTGGCCGTTCTGCGTCTGCATGCGCAGAACGCGCTGGAGGCCGGCAACGATGCCGAGCGGCAGAAAGCGCTGGGTTTTCTGATGGGCGGGGTCGACCGGCTCACCCGGGTTGTCAATCAGTTACTCACGCTCGCCCGTGTGGAGCCGCGGCTGGGGCAGCGCGCGAGCACACAGGTCGACTTGGCCGAGGTGGTCACCGATACCTTGGCTGACCTGACCCCATGGATACTGGACCGTGGCCTGGAACCTTCACTGGATATCGGTGAAGGCGACCATCACCTGGCAATCGATGCCGGCGCCCTGGGTATCGCTTTGCAGAACCTGGTATCCAATGCGGTAGAGCATTCACCGCCTGCCGGACGTATCACCGTGTCACTCAGGCGCCAGGGCAATCACTTCGAGCTGGTCGTCGAGGATGAGGGGCCAGGTATCGATGAAGCGAGCCTGTCGAGGGTGTTCGAGCGCTTTTACAGCCGTAACAGTCCGAATGGTGCAGGCCTTGGGCTCTCCATCGTAGCGACCATCGTAGAGCGGCTTGGCGGGCAGGTGCGCCTGGACAACCGGGCAAGCGGCGGGCTAGCCGCCACTTTGCTTTTTCCAACGGGCTGAATGCTCCAGCCCAGGCGCTGACGGCCATGCAGCCGGCAGCTGACGCGGGTGACTTCAGACTTCTTTAAGCTTGAGCCAGCAACCTGACACTGTCCGGTTGCCGGGAATGGCTCCTCCATCGCGCCTTGTGGCAACGGATATCCCCCTAATTGTGCGAGGCCATGGATATGAAGCGCGATTCAACTACTGACCGATATGGTCGACTGTCCATCATCATGCACTGGAGCATGGTCATCTTGTTCATCGGCATTTATGCCTGCATCGAGTTGCGTGGCGCATTGCCGAGAGGGAGTGCACTGAAGAGCCCATTGCTTGGGATTCATGCGCTGATGGGGATCGCCGTATTCGCATTGGTATGGGTACGCCTGATCGGTCGGCTTAGCCCTCGTCCTCCCATTCTGCCCAAGCCACCTGCCTGGCAGGCGGCGATGGCCAGCGTCACCCACCTGGCCCTGTATGGGTTGATGATCGTCACGCCGCTGTTGGCCTGGCTGATGCTGGGCGCTGAGGGTAAACCATTGCCGTACTGGGGCATGATTCTGCCTTCGCCGCTGCCTGTCGATCCAGCTTTGGCCAGGACGCTGAAGGACTGGCATGAACTCATTGGCAACGCCGGCTACGCCTTGATCGGGCTTCATGCCTGTGCAGGGCTTGCGCACCATTATTTGATCAAGGACAACACCCTCAAGCGCATGCTGCCTGGACTGTAGTTGGCGGCCTGCATTACTTAAAGATGCTTGTGCAGAACGCAGAGGTGTCCCGACAGGTCTATCATTGTTTTCTTGCTCCGGGCGGTAGCACGAGGGTGAACATATGACCGAAGATGATCGCCAGAAGTTTACTGAAATGCTGCGTTTGTGCGCCGAAGCAGTTGAGTCAAAGCAAGAAGATGAGAGGAAAGAAGCGATCTGCCGTCTTGAAGAAAAACAAAAGGAACGCCTGATGAAAAATATCACTCGGCCAGTTTGTGAGTCTTCTTCTAAAGGCGGGAAATCTATCTCGAAGAGAACTGCTGACCTCGCTAGTAGTCAAGAGTCGACAAGGGACAGCAAAAACGCGGGGCGAGACTTGGGCTAGGACAGTTAATCAGAGATATTTTTTGAACGTCGTAGTGGTGATCGCCACCGTGAAACCAAGTAGGACTGCGCAAGGCAGCAACACACATATAGGATTGAGTGTCCAAGGCAGAGAGAGATAGATCACCCATGGGCTCACCATCAGCGGGAAAATTGCCCTCTTTGCGCGATGGTAGACGAAGCTGCTTTCGCGGTCTGCCCCGAACTTGCGCAGGTCGCGACGCATAAGCCCATCGACAGCGCCGGTGATCACCGCAAGCAAGAACAGCGGGGTGGCCAGGGTCAAAACGGCTAGACGCACTACGAAAGTAAATACTGTAAACAGGGCCGCCAGCAGGTAGTCCTGCATCACAACGTAGACCTGCGCGAACTGCCCCTGCATTGACGTTTCTCGACTGAGCAGTTTCAGCTGGGTATCGGATTGCGCCCAACCAGAGCGCACCACGAACCAGTGGTTCAGCTGTTCGAGGACCTTGGCGGTCGCTTGCGCCGGTTCTTGCACGAGCAACGAACTCTTGAAGTGATTGCTGAGCCAGCCCAATTCGCTTAGCCACATGGCATGGCTGTGATGCCAGCCCTGCTCGGGCCAGAACCAGAGCATGCCCACCAGCTCCAGCACGATGGAAAAAAACAGCGAAGCGAACAGCAGGCCGAGCAGCCGCAGACACAGCTCGAGCATGCCCAAGATGAGTCCAGGACTTCGCTGTGGAGCAGGTGGGCTAGCTGGGGGGGGCGGCATAGGGGCTCCACAGTCCTCGGTTGCTCACGACGCGTTCATTAGGAGTGCCGGCGTCCGGGTGGAGGCATCTCGGGATCGAAATCGACCGTCGGAGCACCGCCGGTGGTGCTCCACCAACTCCCCGCATTGGCGTTGTAGGATTCGCGCATGCGTGCGGTTAGGGCCTGCAGATCCGCCGGCATCGCATCGTCGCTGGCCGGCTTCGGTAGGGGCATACGCACCTTCCACAATTGTCCTCCCTCCTGGAAAGAGAACATCTGCCCCTTGGGCAAGGCGATGATGTGCGCGGGTTCAATCAGTGGTACCGAAGTGGTGGTGACTCGATCCTGCGAGGAAGAGGTGAAGTCGGTGCGGGCATCAGGATCGGCAGTATCTGTCGCGCTGGAGACCAGCGTGCGGGTCTGCACGTTGACCTTGGGCAGTTGGTTGGTCAGCAGTTCTGCGGTGGCGGTTTCCCGCACCCGCAGCATCTGCAGAGTATTGAAATTGCCGATGACCTGGCCGGCCTTGGCCCGGTTGCCGATACGCGCCTCGATGTCGCTCAAGGTCTGGGTGTAGGCAGTGACTTGAATTCCGGCGCCACCACCTTTGTTGATCAGCGGAATGAATTCGTCACCCATCAGCTCGTTGAACTCGTCGGCGTGCAGGTTGATCGGCACCTTGTCCGCGGCGCTGGAGGATCCAGGCAGGCCGTGATCAATGCCGTGTTTGTAGATATGGCCAGCGACCGAAACCAGGTCGGCAAACATCGAGTTGCCGACGGCAGCCGCCACCTCGGCGTCGGACAGCGCGTCCAGGCCAACGTAGACGATGCCGCGTTTGCGGATGACCTGGAGCCAGTCGAAGATCGGCCGCGGATCGTCGAGGTCGGTGTAGTTGGGGGCGAGCAGTTGCGCGGTCTTGCCGCTGGTGAGTTTTTCCAGCAGTGGCAGCAGCGAGGCCACGATCTTGTCGAAATAGGTGCGGTCGTAGCGCACTGCCGAACGCAGGCCGTCCATCACCGGATCGAAAATGCGCTTGGCAGTCAGGTACTGCTCGATGGCGACCACGCGCTTTTCCCGACCGATCATGTGCCGCGGTATGTTCTTCTCGTTCAGGCGACCTTCGATCTGCACGATTGCTTCCCAGGCCTGCGGATCATGGCGGGCGAAGAAGTGCTGAGCGTACTCGATGAACAGCGCATCGATGTTCACCACGTGCCGCTGAATCTGCAGGTAGTCAGGGCGCCGGCCGAGCTCGATCAGCGCCCGGGCGATGATATTGACGAAGCGCCAGGCGAACTCGCGAAATGCGGCCGAGTTGCCTTCGCCGCTCAGTTGGCCAGCGATGCGGGTGGCGACTTCGGAAATGCGGCCGAAGCGGCCGATGGCGTTGTAGCGGGCGGAGATCTCCGGCCAGCCTAGGTGGAAAACGTAAAACTCTTGCTCACGGCCGGCGCGCCGCGCTTCCACGTACATGCGCTTGAGCAGGTCGGCATCGCCCTTGGGATCGAAGACGATCACCACCTCCTGGCTTGGTCGATGAATGTCCTGGGTGATGTACACCTCGGCCAGGCGCGTCTTGCCGACCCGCGTGGTCCCCAGCACCAGGGTGTGGCCGACGCGCTCGCCCAGTGGCAAGCCGGCTTCCTGTTCCTTAGGCTCGACGCCGTGCAGCAATGGCGAGCCACCCACAGGCGGCAGCGGACGCACGGGATTGAGTGGACTGTCCCAGGCGGTCAGGCGAGGCAGCAGTGACAGCCCGGGCGGGGCCTTCTCCAGCAGGTGTTCCATCCGCCGCGCCCATTGGTGGGCGGCCGATTGATTGACGTAGCGGGCCAGCGCTGGGTCTTGTGCTTCGAGCAGACGCTGGGTGTGCAGGCGGGTCCAGCGAAAGCCGCGGCCCATGAACAGGCGCTTGCCGCTGATCGGAATTTGTCGGCTGGTCAGCGAGTAGCGCGGCAGGCGGCGGATATTGCGCCGGTAGCGCAGGACGATCCGCGCCTCATTGAGCCGCTTCAGGCCAAATGCGGTATAGGCCAGGGCCATGCCTGCGCCTACCTCGGGCGACAGCGCCACCGCCCAGGGCGAATGCAGGCACAGCGCGCCGGCACCGGCGCAGATGCCCACGGTGTACAGTTCCACCGCAGGGCGCAGCAGGGACTCCATCGCATGTTCGGTCATGGTGCACCCTCACTGTTCCAGGCCGGTGGGCGTGATCAGCACCGGGTAGTGCTCCAGCTCCAGGCGTTCGGCGATGTCGTCACCACTCACCGGCCAGATGTCCAGCCCCGGGGCTGCCGCCTGGATGCGGCGCAAGGCTGGGGCGTCGGCCACTTCAACCGCCAGGCCGCTGGCGCCCAGGTCCTGCAGGGTCTGCGCATGCTTGGCCAACCATTCCAGAGAGGCGGCGTCGTGCCCGACCAGGAACAGCGGCGTGAACCCTGGCAGCTTCAATGTCCTTGGCGACACGGCACCGGGTGACAGGCGTGTGCTGTGTACGGGCAGGGCCCATGTCAGCGCGCGGGGATCGGGTAGCTGGCTGGGGGCACCGAGCGCGCCAACCGTCCACCAGAGACAAATACACAGCGTTACCCAGCGCCGACGGTTCATGGCCGTGGCCCTCTCGGAGATCCCACAACTGCCTGAACCCGCTGCCAGTGCTGGCTGAACTGTCGGCGGTACTGCGCTGCGGGTTTACCGCCGGCAGGACGGTGATAGCGGCCTGCCGCCACGACCCAGTCACCGCTGTCGGCATAGTGGGCGCGCAGCAGCTCGGCAGTCACAGCCAGGTTGGCGCGTGGATCGAGGGCCTCGCAGGCACTGTGATAGCGGTCCAGGTGGTAGCCGAGGTTGGTCTGCCCCAGCCCGACATCGATGCGCTTGGGGTCGTGGCGGATCAGCGCCTGCTTGAGTGCAGCACACGCCTCATCACGGCGGGCGAAGCGCAGCGGTGTGCCGGCGACATTCAAGGTCCAAGGCCAGGGCATGAGGTGACCCCGCAGCGGCGTACCGCTCTCCTGCAGGGCGATGGCGAACAGCACTGACGCTGGGATGCCAGCGCGCTCGGCGGCCAGTTGATACGCCGGCGGCGGCAGCGAGCCCGCATGAACGGCCGTAGTGCCGGTCAAGGCCAGCGCCAGGATCAGTCGATACGCTGCCATTTGCCGTCCACCTGCTGGAAGCGCGCTGGCAAGGGGCGGCTGGCGCCCAGGGCGAACCAGCGGCCGCGGTCATGGTTGAGGGTGATCTGGCCACTGCTGACCTGGGCGGGGGTAATACCGGCATCGCGTGCCCACTGGCGTAGACGCCCATCGTCACCCTGGCTGCCGACCAGGTACACATCGAGGCGCGCGCCGCCATGCAGCCACTGCTGGGTGTTGGAGACGCAGGGCGGGCAGCGTTCTTCCACAAACAGGGCAAAGCGGCCGGCAGCGGTAGCCGCAGAATCGTCGGCCATACCCTGTACGGGCAGCATCCCAGGGAACAGGCGTGCCCAGGCGGCGGTGTAGGCCTTCTGGTAGGCCAACTCGCGCTCGGCGCGCTTGGCCTCGAGACGGACCTGCAGCTCGGCGTAGCGTTGCCGTTCCTGGTCCGAGTCGGCCTCCACACCGAGGGTGGTGAGTGGGTCGAGCTGCGGCGACCAATAGAGGCGGGGCCCAGCCTGCAGGCGCTCGAACTTGGCCCACTCATCCTCGGTCAGCCCCCAGGCCTTGGCCCGAGCCGCAGCGGATGCCTGCCGATCTAGCGGCGTCTGTTCGCTGAACTGCGGGGCCGAGTCGACCAGCTTGGGCGCGCTCCACGCCAGTCCTGCAAACAGGCAGCCGGGGAGCAGGATGAGCGAGAGAATGGAGAGCCGAGTCATACGCACCTCGTCACGGCAGTGGCAGTGTGTGGTCGCCATGCCCCGGGACATGGAACACCACCTGATCCGCGCGGATCGCGCGTAGCTGCCAGCTGTTCAAACTGTCGCCGGGCTGTAGCAAGTGCACAGTTTTCAGCGAGTGCGCACCAGCAGGCAGGGCGGACACGAACCTGACTTCACCTCGGGTCTCGATACCCAGCAGGGTGAAGGGCGGGGCTAGAGGCTTGGCCTTGGCTTTTTCACTGGTTGAGGCCTTTGGCTGCGTGGTGTCGGCCGTAGGCACAGCAAGGCGTGCCGACAATTTCTCTAACGTCGCCTCTGCCGTGGCCAGCCGATGTTCCAGCGCCTTCAGATCGGTGCGGCTTGGACCTGGCGGTGCTGCCTGGAGCGTCTTGAGCGAGGCGGCCAGCTCATCCTGCTGCTGGCCGAGGGCGACCTGCGCCGTGGTGTGTCGACCTTGCGACTCGCCCAGCGCCACGACCTGCGGTTGTAGCGTCGTGAGCTTATCGGCCAACGCATCGATATCGCGGCGTAAGGCTGGTGCTGGATCGGCCGGGGCATTGCGGGCGGCAGCCTGAAGCTCGGCCAATTGCTGATGATGGTTGTAGGTTTCGGCGGCGAGCACGGCGGCGCTCAGGCACAGGGCACCGACCACCAGGGCCTGAAAATGAAGGACCTTCATGGCGTAAGCTCCAGGGTCGAAAAGGGGGGCGCGGGCGAAGGCACGCGCAGGACATAGCACACGGTCCGTTCGACCGGTTCGATGTCGAGTCGCCAGGCCGGGCCGCCGATGATGGTCAGGGCGTCCAGCAGCGAGATCGGTCCGAGCCGGTGCTGTACCGCGGGCAGAGGGCGACGGAACAAGCGATCCACCGCAGCGCTATCGGCACACAGCGCGTAGCCTGAGCGTTGCAGCACGTGGTGCAGGGCTTCACCGACGGTGGCATGCAGGGCTGGCGTAATTTGTACGTTGACCAATTGATACAGCGGCTGGCGC
Source organism: Pseudomonas putida (assembly GCF_016406145.1). Lineage (NCBI taxonomy): Bacteria > Pseudomonadati > Pseudomonadota > Gammaproteobacteria > Pseudomonadales > Pseudomonadaceae > Pseudomonas > Pseudomonas putida. The sequence continues at coordinate 3,640,724 of NZ_CP066306.1, read as the reverse complement.
TGCTCCAGCGTTGGCCGGGTGGTGACCAGGGTGTAACGGTCCTGGCGCACCCAACCCGGCAGCTGGCCTTTCGGCTTTGGCAATACCGCCGGTAATGCGGGTGGTGCTACGGGAGCCGGGGCCGGAGGCGGTGGCGGCGTGCTGCAGCCCGCCAGGGCGATCATCAGTCCGAAGGTGGAGAGTGTGGGTGTGTGCATGACCGTGTCTCGACAAATGTTGCCTATACGATGGCGAAGGCGTGAGTCGAGTCCCCACTGGAAAACCGAATCTGGCCAGCAAGCTTTACAGCCGGCTACCACAAAAAAGGCGCCCGGGAGGGCGCCTTGGTCAGTCTTCAGTGAATAGCGGTAGCTCCGCCAGTGGTGCGGCGTCAGGGTCAAAGATCAGCAGGCGGGTGTCTGCCTGGCCTGCCAGCATCAGCAGCTGGAGCAGCACCGGCGGGACATGGTCATCGCGCATGCGCGCACAGACTTCGCTGGCGCTCCAGCCGATCCTGCTGGCTTCATGTGTCGCTACCCACGGTGTCGAGTACAGCTTGCACCCCATGGCATGGTTGCTGTTGAGCTCGAAGCACTCGAAAAAGCCCGCTGGCGAATTGCACCAGGTGCACACCTGCAGGAACTCGAACTCGTCTGCGGGGAGGTGCGCGCTGCTGATCTCCCAACTGCGGCTGTAGTGTCCGGTGGCAAAGGACAGTTGCTCGATCAGGTTACGCGCAGCCTCGACGTTGCCGAGGTCGCCGATATGCATCGAGCGTCCGAGCTGATTGCCCAGGATCTGGTAGAGCACCGTGTTCACCAGGCCATCGGCCGGGCAGTGCATGCGCAGAAACTCGGGTACGCACACACCATCGGTGATCACCGCGACGTCGTCATCGAACAGGCACGGCTGCAGGTTGATGGCTTCATCGGGCAGCTGGTTCTGAGCCGGGTGCAGCGTGCGGTAGCACGGTAGGCAATCGTCGGCATAGCTGATCTGCAGGACGCGCTCATAGCGCAGGTCTTGGAAACCGCGAAGAAACGGATTGGGCAGGGAAGGGTGCATGGTGATTCTCCGGAAGCGCCGAGGCCACCCCGAACGGGCGGTGACCTCAAAGGCAAGGTGGGCTGTCACATCCAGCCGTACTCGGCCAACGAAAGCGGGGTTCCTTCGCCGACGATGATGTGGTCCAGGACACGCACCTCGACCAGGGCCAAAGCCTCGGTCAGGCGGGTGGTGAGTACCCGATCGGCGCCGCTCGGTTCAGAGCAACCGGAGGGGTGGTTGTGGCTGAAGATCACGGCGGCGGCATTGCGTTCGAGGGCCTTGATGACCACCTGGCGGGGATACACGGAGGCACCATCAATGCTGCCGGTGAAGAGGATGTCGAAGCTCAGCACACGGTGGCGCGAGTCCAGGCAGAGCAGGGCAAACACCTCGTGGTGGTAGGGGGCGAGTTGCAGTTTCAAGTAGGCCGCAGCATCGGCGGGGGTTATCAGCACCTCGCCGCGCTGGAAGTGACGCTGGTCCAGCAGCTGCAGGGCCCCGGTGATCAGCGCGTCCTCACGGGCGCGTTGGGCCAGTACGGGATCGAGCGGATCGACCAGGTTCAAGGCAGTGTTCATGGGCAATTCCTCGTGAGAGATGGAGCGCCCTCCTGGGGGCGTGCCCCAGGCTGGTTTAGGTGTGTGATCAAAGGCGCGTGAAGCGATGTCGCGTGCCATGCAGCGGGCTTTGGCAGCCCACGCACGGTTGCATGGAGAAGGTTTCGATACCGGCGCCGGTATGCGGATCGAAATCGGCGCTCAGCGGTAGCAGGGCCTGCAGTTGTGCGCGCATGTGAGCAATGCGGTGTTCGATTTCAGCCTCGCTGTAGTACAGCGACAGCGCACTGAAATCGTCGTAGGCGACCGCCTGCAGGCAGTCCTCGCAGAGCCAGAAGCTTTCCATGGCGACCTCCGATGTGAATGAACAACAGGCGCTCATGAGAGCGCCTGCTGCGAGCGGCCAACCTGCCTTAGGCAGATTGACGTGCGGCGGTGGATTTACGTGCAGCGGGTGGGGTTGGCTGGCCTTGGTCAGCGTCACCGTCAGCCGGTTCCGACTCTGCTGATTCAGCAGCCTCAGGGGCGGCGGTGTCGGTGCGAGCTGGCGCACGGTAGCTGAATTGGCCATCGACTTTGATCCACTCGATGAAGATCAGTCGGCCTTTGAGGCTGGCGCCGGGTTGCCCCTTGCGTTCGCCTTTCTCGTACATGAACGGATCGACCCAGAGGTCGCCGATGCGAAACGCGATGAGGACCTTGCGTTCCGCGCGGACGTCTTCCAGGTGTTCACGGATCAGCCGGTCGGCTTCACCGCTGGCGACCTTGCAGTCGAAGCGGGTGTACTCGACGTCGTCCGAGGCACCGTGCAAGGCAGCGATGTCACAGGCCATGAACGCTTGGCCGCGGCGAACCGGGACTTCGCGAACTCGGTTCAGGTAACCGATGCCTTGGGTGTGCAGGTTGAAGTAGGTGGTGGGGGCGTTATTGCTTGCAGTAGTCATGATGGAGCTCCTGTTCAGCAGAACGCGGACATCCACCGGCCCTGGCGGCTGGTGAGTTCCGCAAGGGGAGGTGCAAACACATGATCGGTCGAGAAGGCGCTCATCACCGATGGGACGGTGACCGTGCGAGCTGCCGAGCGCGAGTCGCACTTTGGGGGAGAACCACCCGAAACGGGCGTAGCCTTGAAGGTCCTGGCTACCTGGGTGCTGTCAACGACAGCGGTGTGCAGCTCATCTATAAAACGCCATGAAAGGCCCGTCAACCCTGGTCCTCAGGCGCTCTGAGCGGGCGGAATCGGGTGGCTTTCGGTGGATTGTTGGCGGCGAAAAAATAGCCCGACGGTCATCAGGCTAGGAGGAGTTGGACCACCCTTGACCCGGCGATGTGGCACCGGAGTCCGTCGCAGAGCTCCACTGCCGATCCACCTGGATCAACCGACCCTTGTCGTGGCCTGGGTCGGAATCAACTGGCACGCATCCGCGCACAAAAGGTGCCCAGTGTTTCGCCGGCGGGCACCGGAGCTGAGCATCGTCGCCGAAGCGGATGACCCCTACGGCTTGATACAAGTCGCACGGGTCATCCTCCTGGGAGACTTGGAACGCTGAGAAGTCATCCGCAGATGTGCTGAAGTGTGGCTCCGAACTCTAGGAGTCTGACCGAGCTGCCCGGAGCGAATCGGTCTTGGTCGCCAAGCGGCGAGGGGCCAGATCACTACACCAGCGCTGTGGTGTGCCGTCAAGTCATGTGTTTTTCGCCCGCTTGGTTTTTGCCACCGGTTTGGTGCCCTTGCATTCGGGGTAGCGGATACACGACCAGAAGCTGCCGGTGCGACCTTTGCGTTGGCGCATGGCGCTGCGGCAGACCGGGCAGAAGGGCCCCTTGCTGGGGGGCGGGCGCAGGGTGAGCGTCGCGTTACTGCGCACCAGTCGAGTCAGCCATTCTGTCTGCTTGGCGAGAAAGGTCTCGACGCTCAGTTGGCCCGACTCGATACGGTCCAGCGCCTGCTCCCACAGTGCGGTCATGACCGGGTCGGCCACCTCTGGTGGCACCGCTTCGATCAAGGTATGCGCCGCCGCGGAGGCAGCCAGGCTGCGTTTCTTCTTGGTCAGGTAACCGTGATCGATCAGGCCCTGGATGATGGCCGCGCGGGTGGCCTCGGTACCGAGCCCGCAGCTGTCCTTGAGCTTCTGCTTGAGCCGCGAATCAGCCACCTGGTTGGCGATGGTTTTCATCGCTCTGACCAGGGTGCCTTCGGTGTAGGCCTTGGGCGGTTGTGTGCGCTGTGCGTTGAGGGTGGCGTCGATCAGCGCCACCGTCGCGGATTCACGCAACGTGGGTAATCGCTGCGCCTGTTCGGCCGGCTCGTTACCGTCGGCCTCGTTGATCACTGCCTTCCAGCCGCGGGCCAGGATCTGTTTGCCGCGCGCCACCAGGTGATCTGCCTGGCTGTGCAACTGCGCCTGGGTTTTCAGGTACTCGTGCTCGGGCATGAACTGCGCGAGGTAGCGTGCGCGAATCAGCGTGTAAACCGCACGCTCGCGCTCGGAGAGCTGCGCCAAATCCAGCGTGACGGCGGTGGGAATGATGCCGTGGTGCGCGGTGATCTTGCTGCTGTTCCAGGCACGGGAGCGGCGGCTGGGGTCGACCTCCTTGAGGATTTCCCCCAGCGATGGTGCGGCGGCGGCCAAGGCGTGAAGGACGCGCGGCACCTCATCGAGCATGCTCTCCGGCAAGTAGCCGCAGTCGCTTCTCGGGTAGGTCGTCACCTTGTGGGTCTCGTACAGGGCCTGGGCAGTGGCCAGGGTCTCCTGTGCTCCGAGTCCGAGCTTGGCCGAGCAGATCTCCTGCAGCGTGCCCAGGTCGAACGGCAGTGGCGGACCTTCCCGCACCCGCTCGACCTCGACGCTGTCGATCTGTGCGCTGCCAGCTTGAGTGAGGCGCCTGAGCGCCTGCTGCGCGGCGGTTTCGTCGATACAGCGTCCAACCGCATCGCTGACCGCGTTCGGGGCCTGCCAGCGCGCGTGAAAACGGATCCCGTCCTGTTCCAGGTGCGCATCGACGGTCCAGAATGGTAGCGGCACAAAGCTGGCGATCGCCCGGTCGCGCTCGACCACCAGGCGCAAGGTGGGGGTTTGCACACGTCCCACCGGCAGCAGGCCATCGAAGCCAGCGCGGCGGCCGAGCAGCGTGAACAGCCGGCTCAAGTTGATGCCGACCAGCCAATCGGCACGGGAGCGGGCGAGTGCACAGTGGTACAGCGGCAAGGTCTGCTCCCCCGGGCGCAATGCGCTCAAGGCTCGACGGATCGATGTTTCATCCAACGCGGACAGCCACAGGCGCAGAATCGGCCCCTGATACTGGCATCGTTCGAGAATCTCCCGGGCGATCATCTCGCCTTCGCGGTCGGCGTCGGTGGCGATCACCACTTCGCTGCAAGTGCGCAGCAGCTGGCTGATCACCTTCAGCTGGCCAGCGACCTTGGGTTTGGCCACCAGTTGCCAGCGGCTGGGAATGATCGGCAGGTCGTCCAGCGACCAGCGTTTGTAATCGCCATAGGTTTCAGGAGGCGCGGTCTCCAGCAGATGACCGACGCACCAGGTGACGGTGAGGTTCTGACCCGTCAGGCAACCATCACCGCGGCGGCTGGCCTGCAGCACCCGGGCGATGTCGCGGGCTTGGGAAGGTTTCTCGCAGATGAACAGGCGCATACACGTGCCCTCTCGGTGGGTACCGACAGGGTGGGGGTGTGGTTGCGAAGCGCCAGGGTAAATCCGAAGGTGCCGCGTTCATATCGACTGGCGGGTGTTACTTGCGTTGTGCGAGGTGGTTCGCCAGCGTTTGCAGAAACTCCAGGGCGAACTGCTTATCCGCTTCACCCAGCTCCTTGATGATCGACGTGATCTGCTGGCCCTGATCCTGGGGGCGGGGGCTGATAGCCAGCAGCAACTCATCGGCAGGGCAGCCATACAGGTCGGCCAATTTCAGCAACTTGCTTACGGAAAGCTCAACCTCGCCTCGTTCGAGGCGCGATACGGCTTCCCCGGAAATCTTCAGGTACTCACCCACCTTCGCCTGAGTGAGGCGGCAGGCACGGCGGTAAGCCGCCAACTGGCGACCAATGTGATGTGGGCTAGGCTCTTTCACGGGCAATGGGGGCGCTCTCCAATTCGACTTATATGGTCGAACAGCAACCCAAAGATATGAACGACTCAGAAGGTTGACTAACAACTCTATGAGGCGTATCACCAGAAAAAGATGGATGACTCGACCGTCACCACGGAGGCAACAACTTGCACGGAACCCACCAGAGTGAGGCAGATGCATTAGCGATCAAGGCCTATGAGCTGTTCATGGCCACCCATCTGGAACCGGACAAGGAGCAGGCTCGGGCCCGGCTAGTCGCCTGGGTTCAGGAGAGTCCACTGCACTGGCGGGCATTCCTTGCCCTAGACCAGTACTTGGCGGAAGTGAAGCAAATGCTGGAACATGAGCGGCGCAAGAGCTTCCGGCGAGAGTGAATCAAACGGCAGCAGCCGGTGTTGCCCGCCTAGCTGTCTGCATCGTTTCAGTGGTACCGCGCTGCAGGCGGCGATTCCACTGAGTACCACGCACTTACCCGGACTTGCGTGGTGCCTTCTTGCCACCCCCTTTACGCGAACTATTGGCGTTATCGCTGGCTTTCTCGCGCATGGTCACCGAGGCCAGGCGGTGCGGCAGAATACCGATGCGCCGCGCCTCCACCTTGAACGTCACGCGGGCGTTGTCCTCGCTGTCCTCCCATTCCTCCTTGACCGTGCGCCCTTCAACCAGAACGCGCATGCCTTTCTGGTACAGCGTGGCCCAGTGTTCGGCGTCACGGTTCCAGAGCTCGACGGGCGCCCAATAGCCGCCGCGATCCTCGTAGCCACCTTCACGCGGTACCGGGTTGTCGAAATAGACATTCAGCCGCAGCAGGCGCCGCGGCTCATCCGGGTTGGTGTTGAACTCCTGATACTCCGGCACGCTGCCGATGTTGCCTTCACCAACAAACAAAGTGCTCATGCGGGTTACTCCTCGGTGGGGGAACGGGTTAGGACGAGCTCGGCGGCCTCGAGCTTGCTGGCACCAGTGATGGCCTGGCGATACAGCGACTGCAGGCTGCTCATCTGCAGGTTCAGCACCACGCGATTGCTCTCCAGCTGATACAGCGCCTGCCGCAGCTCAGGGTGCAGACGCGGCTGAACCACCGCCTCCTGCCACACCTGCACGCCCATGCGCAGAAAATCCGGGCTGCGCCAGCGCAGGAAATCGGTGCCCGTCGCGCTGTGCTGGACGACTAGTCGCAGGTCCAGCAACGAGAAGGGTGGCTGGGCCATGATCGCCAGCATCACCGCCATCAACTCGGCGACTTGGGTGCGCAGATGCAGGATCGTCTCGGCGAACTGCTGCAGCTCCCCCTTACCCTTAAAAGGCTTTAAAAGGCCTTTTAGGGAGGCACCTTGTGCGAACTCGCGATAGGCATCGGCTGACAAACGCCGGGCGATGGCTTCAGCCAGGGTCATGCCTCACCCCCGTCGTTCGGGGTGTCGGCTGTGGGCTGTTCCTCACCTTCGGCCGGATTAGGGCCTTCGATCTCGGACGGCGCTTTGCTGCGGGCGATTGGCGGGGCGAACTGGGAGCGGCGTGTCCCTTCGAGAATGTCCTGCGGCAGGGTGCCGAACTTGTCGATGGCTTCGCGGGCGCGGGCGTTGTTGGCGGCCATGTCGTCGCGGCTCACCCCGGCCAGGCGGTAGCGCTGCGCCAGGCCGAACAGGCTGCGCAGCAGATGGGCGCCGCCATCGATCCAGGACTCCATGTCGCCCCGGCCGATCAGCGCCGTGTGGTGGGCAAGCAGCACCCGCCGGACCAGGGTGTCGTAGTCGGTGAGCAGGTAGATCGCGAGAAAGCCCAGCTGGCTGCCGATGAACAGCGGCAGGGTGACGGGGTGGATATTGAGGTTGTCACCGACATCGACCTGCGTGGGCAGGGCTCGTTCCACTCGGCTCATTTGCTGCGTCAGCGCGGCCATGTCTAACCTGGCCTGCAGCAGCTTTTCCTCCAGCTGCAGCATGAACCAGTCCGCGTACGGATCGCCTTGGCTGCAGGCCTGCTTGAGCAGGTTGGTGACACTGATGTAACCGGGCATTCCGAGAATCGGATGTACCCCGTCGCGACCGCTGCGCCCCTGCCACAGGCGTGCCGCATGGTGGGTGTGCAGGGTCAGGGTGATGCTGCTGCGCAGGGAGCCCAGGTTGAGTTGGTAGTGATCGACCATCGCCAGTACCTCGCCGTCGGAATGACGCCGACGATGGGCCGATCCTTGGCTGGCGATGCGGATCTACCTGAAGGTGGATTGCTCGCATTTTCCCGAGAGTGGATCCCCCTGGAATCGATGGCATCGACATTAGATCCATTGAGTTCCAGCCCTATGTAGCCGCAGTGATCCCTCGGCAGCGTTGTTTCAGTTCCTCCAGGCAGGAGAGGGCAAGTGGCGACGCGGTGCGCTGACCGCTGCGCTTGGATCGCTCGCGGGGCGGACTTTCCGACGCAGGCTTGGCTGTGCGTGAGGGAGGGGTTGTAGATTTTTCATCCTCGGTACGCGCGGCCCACAGGGTGAACTCGCCCTGGCAGGCGCGCTTGATCAAACCCATCAAGTACGCGACGGGTTTTCGGATCTCACCGCGGGCACAGCGCACCGCCGCTTCATTGATCACCGCTTGTTGCTGTTCCGGCTCGAGCTGACGCATTGCCTGGGAGGCCATGCGCCGCTCGTTCGGGTTCAGTGGTAAATCTTCGGGCCATCGCGCTCGACCGAACTCCACCTGCCCCAGTACCGTACTTTTTTTGCTTTGGTCTTTCTGTACTGTACGGCCAGCGTCGGCATTCCGAACCACAGCCAAATCCGCTGCATTGCCGCAGGGTTCGGAATCTGTTGCGCCAGCCGGAGAATCCCGAACGAGGTCGAGTGCGCCAGGTTCGGGATCCTCTGTCTTTGTTTCATCGTTCATCAGCGGCAGTGTTTGCTGTTGGACTAGCGGCAGCGAGCCGAGGCTGTCTTTGTCTATCTGAGCTACCTGCGGGTCCGCTTGGATTTCCGCGATCACATGCTTCGCCACGTCCCGGACCCCTTTGGTGGCATGAGAGAGGTTCTGTCGCAGCAGCGCCGCATAGCCGCTGTCCAGCTCCAGTTGCTCGGTCGCGGTCAACGGATCACCGTGCAGCACATAGACGCAACCACGCAGGCAGCCGTTGGCATCGCGTGAGCGCTCCACCAAACTGAGCCAGCGGGTGGTGCGCAGGACATTGAGCGCCCGGGCGATGGTTTCCCGCGAGGCCTGGGTACCGCAGGGACTGGTCGCCAGGTAGGGCTGCAGGTCCCGGTAGCGTGGCGTCTTGACCTTACCTTCGGTGATCAGCCAGCGCAGTACCTGCCAGGTGTTGCGCTCCAGTGGCGTCAGCCGGCGATCCAGCAGCAAGGTCTGCGGCAGCGGGTTGTTGTCGCCGTAGTAGATCGTCCGCACCGCGGGCTCCTCGGTGGGGACAACCAGTTTGCCGTTCGCTGCGTACCACTCATTTCGGCGCCGAAGGGCGTCGTAGCACTGACGCACCACGTCCTGCCAGTCGACCTCGTAAAAGCTCAGCATGGTGTGCCTCCGTACAGTTCGACCTGTTGCCAGACCAGGGTCAGGCTGATGTGTTGCTCCTCGGCCAGCATCATCATGGTGTCCAGCGGATCGTTGTCCGGATCTTCCGTGCGCAACTGGCTCCAGCGATTCCACACGGCATGCTCCTGCGCTTCACTGAGTTGGACCGGTCGACCGCGGTGCGTCTCGATCTTCAGCACACGGCGGCGCAACGCGGTCTCCGAATGGTCCAGGCCAAAGCAGCGGTACATGATGGTGGAGCTCGCGCCCAATTTGAGCGCACGATTGATCAATCGCTCGTTCTGTTCGTCCCGTTCGGCCTGAACGATCAGACGGCGCAACACGGTAATGTCGACCTTTACTTCGACCCAGGCGATCGAAGAGTGCGCCAGGTGAGACAAGGTGGTCGGCGGCAGCGACTGCAGCACCTCAATGTCTTCATCGGCCAGGCCCAAGGCTTTGCAGCGCTGTAACCTGCCATGGCGCAGCTCATGCAGCACCTGGTTCAACATGGCATGGTTCAACAGATTGAAAGTGGTGCTCATGAGGTGGCTCCTCACGTTATCGAGTGGACGACAGCGTCAGTTCGATCAACTGCCGGGCGTGGCGGATCAGCGTGAACAGCTGCTCCAGCTGGTCATCAGGAAGCCGTTCAAGGCCCACCGTCAGGGCTGGGCGGTCGGTGAAGGGCAGGTCGTAGACGCCGATCAGCAGCTGACCAAACAGCGCTGCCGGCAACTGCTGACGTTCCTTCCAAGCCACGTCGTCCTGCAGGCGCAGCAGGGCCGAGAGCAGCAGCTGGATACCGGTGCGCCGCGAGCTGAGTCGCTCGCCATGCCCCGGTGAAAGCGTGAAGCCCAGGCCGTCCACGATCGGGCTGACCATGTCGCTGGCGTCTGCGTAAGCGGCAAGGTCTGCGGCTAGGGCGGCGCAGCTCGCGCGCAAGTCGCTGATATCGTCCAGCGACCCGGAGCATGACGGTGCTGAGCCGATCGGGCTCGGAGTATCCTCGAGCTCTTCCTGGTGCTTTTCAGGCAACGGTTCTTCACGCAGTGCTTGGCGTATATCGGGTAAGCGTGGTGCCTGCAGTGGCTGGAGGGGCTCTGCAGGCTCTGGCTTGGGCGCCGTGGTCTTTCTTCCCGGCGCATGGACAGGTGTTGGCGAGGCCGCAGGGGAATCCTCAGACAGGGCTGAAAGCGGCGGACGTTGCCCCTGGTGGAGCTCCAGAGCCAACAGGCGAGGTGTCTGTTCCAGGCTCGCTGCCATCTTGGCAATCAATTCGTCCTGCAGCTCACTGGAATCCAGCTCGGGCTTTTCACCGTCGAACGCTGACAGCACTTCAAACCACAGCAGCGGGAACTGCTCGGGGCTGCCGAAGTACCGGTTCCAGATAGCCTCAGCCCGCCGTCGCAAGCTGATAAGGCGCCCGATGGCGTTTTTGCCCAGGCCCGCGTACAACACCTGCGGGATGACGGGTAGCAGGTGCTCGAGTGCGTCGAACATGCGGCTGATGTGTGACTGCGAGATGGGGTAGCCACCCTCACTCAAGCGCGTCGCGAGTTCGCGCTGGGTGAGGTGGGCGTCGCTGGGCTGAAACATGTCCTGGAGCTTCGCCACGGCCAGCGCCCGCTCGATAAACGTCAACTGGCCGTGCAGGTCACTCTCGGCCAGATGACCGAGCAAGGCATGCGCTTCCGATTGCCAAGGGCGGAACAGGCAATGGATACGGAAGAATCGCTCTTCGCGCGTTTCCTGCCACAGCTCGCCGAGGATGCTCAGGCGAGTGTTACCGCCGTTGCGGATGATGAAGTGCGGTTCATCGGGGCGGCGGGTGATGGAGGGTGGCTGATCCAGGCCACGCTCGCGGATCGAGGCCTTGATGTCCTCATACAGCGGGTTGCGCACCACCCGCGGGTTGAGCTCGTAGGGCCGCAGTTGCTCGAGACTGACTACCATCGGTGTATCGCCAACGGGGACTGCTGTGAGGTCGCGTCCGTGTTTCTGCGGAAAGTGCGACTGCTGCAGTTGGCGCGTGATGTCTTCGGAGGTTGGCGGCTTCATCACTCATTCTCCGGTCAGCCGCGATGGATCAGCCTGGCGCTCGGCAGTGGCCGGGCGGCCAGCTACAGGCGCGGCGTGAGTACCGAGCTGCTCGGCCCATTGTGGGAACAGCTCAATGGCCAAGCCGCGCATGATCTCGGCGGCACAAGGGCTGCGGCTGCCGGGCGGTGGAACTGGTTCTACCCGGTGCACAGGCAAGCCGAGCGAGGCGGCATTCGGATAAGCCACGCGGTCGGGAATCACCATGCTACAGACGCTGACATGCGGGTCATCCTGAAAAGAGGCTTGCAGGCTCCGGATGATCAAGCGGGTATCGCGGCGATTGGCGTTTACCTGGTTGAGCAGCAGCTTCACCGACGGCAAGGCAACGCCTAAGTAGCGGTAGGGCTCCAGTTCTTCGAACAGGCCAAGCGTACCGCGACGCAGCTCGCGCGCGGCAAGCATTTCCGGTGGGACCGGGCACAGAGCGCAAGCGGAGGCGAGGATGACCATCTCCACCACCACGCTGCGTGCGCCCTGGGTGTCGATGATCAGCACATCGTAATGATCCTCGAAGGCAGGCAGCAGGTTACGCAGTCGTAGTCGGCCATCGGCCGCGTGAAGCAGCAGGGTGCTGATATGTCCGGCGCGGTCGTTGGAGACGATCAAATCGAGGTGCTGAATGACGGTGGTGGAGATGACCTGCTCATGCGCCGTGAGCCGTTGGGCAATGAGCTCGTAGCTGCCGCCCTCCCGGGACTCGCCCAAGGCGAAGTAACTGGACAGCGTTGGTTGGCTGTCCAGATCGAGCAGTAGAACGCGAAGGCCGGCATCGGCGAGCACACCGCCCAGGTTGGCGGCGACGGTGGTCTTGCCTGCGCCGCCCTTGGTCGAAATAAGTGAGAGGACGTCCATGGTCACTCTCCCGTGGACAGCCGGTCCTGGACCCATTGTTCGATTTCCAGTGAGTCCCAACCGACGGCGCGCGTCCCGATGCGCCGGCATTGTGGGAACTGGCCGGCCTTCATCAGGTTGTAGATGTGCGAGCGTTTGAAGCCGGTTTTTTGCTCCACTTCATCGCGGCGCATGATGTGACGGTTGACTGGCAGAGGGGCAGGGTTGGTCGATTGCATGATGTCACTCCGTAGCGCCGGGTGGCGCGTGGTGGGAAGTGACAGTCAGTGAAGGTCGGAACAGGGTGAAAAACATTGTCAGGCAATGCCGAGCATTGCCTGACAATGCGGCGTCAGCCCCGTTTTACCTGGGCTATAAGACGGCGCGCGTCGGCAAATCGCCGATCAATGGTACTTTTGCTCAGGCCATCCACTCCTGGAAAACGCAGCAGGATGGCTTGGACCAGTGCTGCTTGACTGGAGTAGATCGACTGCTGCTTGCCGTTTGGGTTTTTCCCGAGCGTGGTCGCGAGCATGGCGCCGATCAGCGTGTCGTGCATAGCTTCCGAAGTCTCAGACGGGATGCCAAGCGACTCGAGTCGCGCTTTCAGTTTGTCGTTAAGCGCGGACAGGGATGCCATCTCATCAGTGGCGGCAGTATAGGTTTGTTGCAGTTGCTCAATTGTATGCAGGGCATAGTCGAGCTCGGCTTGCTTGGCTAAATGCGCATTCAGGCTGACGCATCCTGAGTGGTCAACGTCTTGGGTAAACAGGAAGGCGGGCTTCTGATCGGGCTGGCTGCGTAAGAACCAGAGCAGTAGATCGGCGCGCCGAACGGAGTAGTACACTCGGTGGACAATGCTATCCGAAGTGATCGGCTGCCCCAGGTAGGTGGCGGGCAATTCGCCGCTGAGAATGGCGTCGTAGATGCACTCGAGATGGTCGTGTAGACCCGGCCACTGCGAGAATTGCTTTCGCAGGCTGCCAGGGTGGGAAAACTCCACCTGCAGAATCTCTTCTTCATACTCTGAAAGGCCACACCACAGAATTGCGGCATCAATCGGGTGGTACGAGCTTCTTATCGAGATCATGGCACACAGCCTCCTGCTGCGTTTCTCCTGAAATCGCTGGCGGGGGCTGTTGCTTTGGCCCCTGTCTAGCGAGCCGGGTTCCGAAAAACCATTTTCGGATCCATTGATCATGACAATGCTTTTTTGAGTTTGTTCGATGGAGGGCATTTGGGAGCGACAGGTTTCGCCGCGCCTGAGCTGTGGCGGCTTATGAATACTGTGCTGAGGGGGGAGACAAATCCCTATTCTCAAAGTCTTACTCTTGACAGCGGTTGCCGAGAGACTCAGATCTAAGATGGGCTGCAGATCCCCAAATCCCTGCTCACTCGAGCTTGAGCTTTTCCATTATTACGCGCAGTGGGGTTCATGAAGGACGGCCAATGTTCGTTACAGGATTGGTTCTCCGCTGTCGCCAGGCTCGGGAACGAGATGGTCGCTGGCTCGAACTGTACCATGCCGGCAGCGGTTGCGGTGCCGTCCAGAGTAGGCAGTCCGTCATCACCGCCTAGGCGCAAAGGGGGGCCGTTGAGGTTGACTTTCTTAGCATTCAGGTTGGAAGCCTTCAATGTGAAGCAGTTTGCGGCAGAGGGTTAGATCAGCGTGCTGGTCTGATGTTGGTCGGTATTGATCACGAGCATCGCCACACCATCGGTTATACCACGCAGGCAATGGGCGTTGACGTGCAGGCTGGCACGGTTAACGACGCCTGGATCCAGTGCGGTAGTACCCATCAGCACGACTTTGACTTTGCCAGCCTAGGGCTTCTTGGCCTGACGTTGATGAACCGTTATATCCAGGGGCGCGACATCGATGTGTCCCCGGCAGACCATAATGGCAAAGAATTGATACGCGAATCAGAACTCGCCTATTCGGTACAGACCGGGACGTTCAAGGACCTGGTGCTTTAATGGCGCAGCGCCACGGTGAGGCGTGATTATCAGGGTAGGCAGGACTTCGACCAGCATCGGTTGATTTTGGTCTATCCGCCGACACTCCATTGAAGTAATGGGCCTCAAAGGCATGAAGCGGTGAATCGACATGACTCTATCGGCTACGTGTTGCGTTCGATCATTCAAGGAAGCTGCTCATGATCTTCAAATTACAAGGTTCTAGTGTGTTGCTGGCAGGGGTTTTCATCGTGGCGTCTCAGGTGGTCATGGCAGCAAATACACAGGCAGTGACTCAGATTTATGCGGGGTCCGAGGGCAACGTAATCGGTTACTCCCTTGCGTTTGATGGCATAATCACGCAGAATAGCGTGATTCAATTGCCTGCACTCTTACAGTTCGCAGTTGCCGAAAAAGGCAATCGACACCTTTATGTTGCGTCCAGCAACATCGACGATGCCAAGCCTGGCGACTTTCACAGGCTTAGCGCTTTCACCATCGATCATGCTTCAGGTCACTTGGAACCCCTGGACGACCCAGAGAAGTTTGAACAGTGGCCAGTCTATCTGACGCTCGATCGCGATGGCACACATTCCTGCTGGCCTACAATCTGGCGCCAACTCTCACCGTTCATGCGCTGGGGTCAGATGGTCGTTTCGGTGTACAGATCAAGCAGGATCAACCGATTAAGTCGGGGGTTTTCACCCGTCAGGTCACGGTCGTACCCAAACAACAGATTTGTGATATCACCGGGTCGTGGCAATGATGCGAGCTCCAGCAACCCGGAAAATTTGGGGACGCTTTCCACATATGCTTATGTGCACGGCAAGTTTCCCCCAGTGGGGGGCGATACCTTTGCATCCAAGGTTGGTCCATGCCATGTCGTCTACCACCCTTGTGCGCCCCTGGCGTACATGGCGAAGGAGCGAGGCAGCAGTATCTACACCTATCGGTTGACCCAAGAAGGGCGGTTGGCCAACGAACCCGTGTTCAAAACCAGTATCCTCAACCCGCACTGGCAAGCCGAAGACGATGAGGGCATCAACAAAGACGGGGTGATTCTGGTGCGGCCAGACGGCAAGTATCTATACGGCACGAACCGCTCCGATAAGCTTCACACGATCGGAAAACCCGCCGTGTTCAAACATGGGAAAACGACGTAGCGGTGTTTGCACTGGATGCAAAAACGGGTGAGCCGAAGCGCTTGCAACATATTTCGACGCATGGGGTAGAAGCCCTCACGATCAGTGTGGCACCCGGCAATCAATGGCTCATCGTGGGCAACCAGAAAGACGGGCAAGTCCAGCGTGGCCCGGTAACGGAAAGGTCAGCGCCAACATCGCAATATTCCGCATCAAGCCCGACGGAATCTTGGCGATTTACCGCAAGTACGACATGTCCGAAGCTGGTAAGTCGCTGATTTGGGTTGAAGCGTTGCAATTGTAACTGCAGGGCTGTTCGATGCCCGCCGGAGCCACGCAAGGTGGCTCAGGCCAAAAAATTGATGAGTGTTTTCAATCGGCACTTGTGCCCAGAGTGCATTCAAATGTGCCATCAGAATAAAGAGAGTTCACGCCTCCGAACATCCTAACCCTCTCAGGGGACCTTGAAGTCAAGTACGCAACAGGAGAAAACCCATGCCCTTCGAACCACCTTCAGATCAGCACCGCGACGGTGTCGATCCGATCACGTCAGGAGGCGTAAAGTCGATTCCTGCGCCTGAGCGTAGTAAATTTGGCGGTACCGATCGCCTGTCCAGGCGTCCAAGCTACGATGACGATACACCCGTATCGCGCAGCGACCTGAGCAAAGGCCATGACGAACTCGTCGAGCATCGTGAGGTTCATATCAACTGGAGCGTCTTGTTGATTTCGTCAGTGGTGATACTGTCGTTTTCCATCACCACGATCCTCATGCCCGATGCTGCACGTGTGGCAATGAAGCAGATCACAGACTGGATCGCGACGAACCTGGGCTGGTACTACGTACTGACGATGACCCTGGTGATCGGGTTCGTGCTATGGGTGGCGTTTTCCAAAGAGGGGGACGTGCGTATTGGCCCCGACCACTCGCGGCCGCAGTACAAGCTGGTGACGTGGGTCGCCATGCTGTTTGCCGCAGGGGTCGGGATAGACATGCTCTTCTATTCGGTCACCGGCCCGGTCGTGCAGTATTTGCACCCGCCCAGCGGCACCGGCGGGACTGCCGAGGCTATACAGGACGCAGTGATCTGGACCATGTTTCACTATGGCATCGCAGGTTGGGCGATGTATGCCTTGCTGGGCATGGCCATGGGTTACTTTGCCTATCGATGGGACATGCCGCTGTCGATTCGCGCTGCGCTCTATCCGCTGTTTGGCAAACGCGTGCGCGGCCCGTTGGGCGATGGCATCAGCATCATTGCTTTGGTCGGTACCGTGTTTGGCGTCGCCACATCGATGGGCATCGGCGTGGTACTGTTGAGCGTGGGTTTCTCGCTGATTTTTGGTCTGGATCAGGGCCTTACCTTGCAGACCGTACTGGTAGTGGGGGCTGTGGCACTGACCATTGCGGCTACCACGTCCGGCGTCGACCGTGGTATCCGCTGGATCGCCGAGCTGAACCTATGGAGCGCCGTGGCCATGATGCTCTACATTCTACTGACCGGGGAGACGGCATTCCTGCTAAACGCACTAGTGTCGAACATTGGGCAATTTCTTGTCACGTTCCCCGCGCGTACCTTTCAAACCTTCGCCTACTCGCCCGATGGTGCCGGATGGATGGCGGGCTGGACGTTGTTCTTCTGGGCCTTCTGGCTGGCATGGGGGCCATTCGTTGGCGTGTTCCTGGCGCGGATTTCGCGGGGGCGCACGCTGCGCGAATTCGTCCTGGCGGCAGTGACCGCGCCGGTGCTGTGCGATTTCATCATTGTTTCACTGTTTGGCAATTCCGCACTGTTTGAGGTGCTGCAGGGCAATACCGCTTTTGCCCAACTTGCGATGGACAGCCCCGAGCGGGGTTGGTACGCACTGCTGGAGATGTTCCCGGCCCCAATGTTCTTGATTGGCCTGGCGACGCTGTCAGGTCTTTTGTTCTACCTCACCAGCGCCAATTCCGGGGCAATGGTGATGTCGAATTTTTCGGCCTCGATTCCCGACCCTTCCCATGACGGGCCAAGCTGGCTGCGTATCTTCTGGGCCTTGCTCACGGCCATGCTCACCGTGGCGATGCTAGTTGCGGGAGGGGTCAAGACAATGGAGTACGCCACGCTGATCTTCGCGCTACCGGTGACGATCATTGCTTATCTGGTGATGGCATCGTTCTACAAAGTATTGCGCATGGAGCGCGCTGAACGCGAGGGAAGGGTAATACGTCGTCCTTCCACGACAGCTATCGGGGGGCATGTCCCGGAGCGCTCCTGGAAGCAGCGGCTCGAGCACTTGCGGGCATTCCCATCGCTGCGCCAAGTCACCCAGTTCCTCAACCGTATTGTCGGGCCAGCACTGGACGAAGTCGCGGCCGAGTTTCGCAATCAGGGGTATGACGTCACACGGGAAAGTGTGGTCAACAGCGATGGTTTCGAGGAGCCGTTGCTGCTGGTCTCGATGGATACGTTCCGCGATTTCCATTACCACGTGGCCATCGTAGAGGCGCCAGTGCCCATGTTCAGCGGCCGTATGACGCGAGAGATCGATGTCTATTATCGGTTGGAGGTGTATACCCAGACCGGGTCTGGTGGATATGACCTGATGGGGCTGACCAAACGGCAGGTCATCGACGATGTACTCGATCGATATGAGACCCACCTGGCGTTCCTTGTCTTTTCGAGCGAAAATGCTACTGCCTCTGTTCTGACACCCAGGCAGTACCAGCCCCCTGAGGCGCCCGATGAATCCGGGCAGGGCCCGCGCTGATACGTCGATGCGGATTGACAGCAGGTGCCCAGGCCCGGGAGCCAATCAGGTTCTTGCCCTGTTCAGTACTGTGGCAGAAACCGCATTGCGTGGCGAAAAGGGCCTTGCTTTGAGCGGCATCGCTCTCGGCCATCGTCAGGGGGCGTGCAGGAGCAGTGCGCTGGCAACCAGCAGTTGTGGAGGGTTCATTTGATTTCCTTCGGATAAAACCGCCAGGTCAGGCATGGCGGGGCTTTAAGAACAAACGGGAGTCGATCTGACTCCTGTGTTTGCCAAAATGGGAAGGCAAGGCGATATCCTGCTCGAGGCCACCCAGCAATTGATAACGTCGCAATTCGCTAAGCGTGATGCGGATTCGTCTTTTGCCCAACCCTACTTGCTAGTATCACTGCGGTGGCGTTACTACTCGGCGCAGTGACGGCCTGGACCATCACTCGGCAAATCACTACACCGTTGCGGCATGCCCTCAAGGATGCAATCGCATTGCCTCCGGCGATTTGAGTCAGGATGTGCTGGTCAATCGCCACGATGAGTTGGGGCAATTGCAAATCAGCCTGCAATAGATGACCACCAGCCTACGCGAACTGATTGGCGGTATCGGCGCTAGCGTCATCCAAATCGCCAGCGCCGCCGAAGAGCTGTCGGCGGTCACCGAGAAGACTAGTGTCGGAGCCAACAGTCAGAAGATCGAGACCGACCAGGTGACCACCGCCATGAACGAAATGACCGCCACTGTACTGGAAGTCACACGGAATGCTGTGGAAGCATCCAAAGCCGCCGTCGTCGCCGACCAACAGGCTCGCAAAAGCGACAAAGTCGTTGGCGAAGCCATCGCCCAAATCGAACGCCTAGCGCTCGGGGTAGGAGGGTCTACTCAGGCCATGAGCCAGCTGAAGCAGGAAAGTAACAAGATTGGCAGTGTTCTCGATGTGATCAAATCAGTCGCCCAGCAGACCGACCTGCTGGCGCTCAATGCTGCTATTGAGGCTGCGCGGGCCGGTGAGGGCGGGCGCGGCTTTGCCGTGGTGGCTGATGAGGTACGCAGCCTGGCCCAGCGCACCCAGCAGTCCACCGAGGAAATCGAGGAGTTGATTGTTGGTCTGAAAAGTGGGACCGAGCACGTCGCGAAGGTGATGGAAAGTAGTCACGACCTGACCAATATCACTGTCGAGCTGGCCCGCCGGGCCGCCTGCTCACTGGAAAGTTTCACCCGCTCGGTGTCGTCAACCCAAGCGATGAATCAGCAAATCGCTGCCGAGCAACAAGGCACTGTGGCTGAAGACATCAACCGTGATGTGCTTAGCGTGCGTGAGATCTCTGAACAAACCGCCAGTGCTAGCGATGAGACCGCCGCCTCAAGTATCGAATTAGCACGCCTTGGCCATGAGCTTGATTACTTGGTTAAGCGCTTTCGACCATAGACCTATGCCTTTGTTGCTGCTGAGCTTCTCAAAGTTCGTCTCCAAAAAGCCTAGATACCGCGTTAAGCCGGATGGCTAGTATGCGACTTCCTTACCACCCGGCAGGAGACAATCATGTCCAAGCAACCCAACTTCATCAGCCAGCAGCGCCATTCGCAGAACCACAGATCGGATGCACTGAACAATAATCGCGGCACGTCGGGTAGCAACCCGACTAATGCTCTCGTTCATGGCAATCGCGGCAAACAGCTCAACCCAAGCCAGCGCGAGGCGTGCGTTTCCCCAGTCATCATTGGCCGGGGGTATCAAGGATTTCAGTTGAGTAGAGATACTTGCTTGGTCACC
Organism: Pseudomonas putida; assembly: GCF_016406145.1. Lineage (NCBI taxonomy): Bacteria > Pseudomonadati > Pseudomonadota > Gammaproteobacteria > Pseudomonadales > Pseudomonadaceae > Pseudomonas > Pseudomonas putida. Next base: position 3,620,985 of record NZ_CP066306.1, on the reverse strand, counting down.
GAATGCGAGTTGGTCAAGCTGGCCTTCGATGCATTCGGCGTGCTTCTCCGCAAGGAAGCCAGTCATGATAAAATCGATCAGACGCAGAAGAAGACCATCCAAAAACAGTTGGCGAGACTGTCCCAAGAAGAAGGGGGCTTGCTCGACTTGTCCAGATAGAGAAGTAGCTGAGAGGGAAAGACATTAGCTCGATAGTTGGCTGCCACCAGTCGGATGGCATGGGGTAGCGCATAAAGATAATGGGTAGAGTGGAGAGTCATACAATATCCCATCGTTGGAATTTACGGGAGGGCATTTCGATACTTGGGCCTGTTGACCGCGGTCATGTCCTTGTTGAGTGAGTGAAAATGATCGATTTCAGGTAGCATCATTACAAGTCCCTGGCACTTTCTTCGGTATGCTTGCTGAGACTCAACCGCAAGCGGTATCGGTCATGGCATAGGAGCATTACTGATATGTCCCTTCTATTTCTAAAGTTAATGTCTTCGGCGAGCATTGACGCCGTGGTACAGTCCGATTTTTTCATGCGCGAGCCAGTCAGAGGGCACCAGATGCAGAGCCTGACGGGTGTAGAGCCTTGAGCTTGACCCTTAATGAAGTCCTGCACCTGCCCGGCTTGGAGGGCATGAGGGTCCGCGCAGGCGAGCGTTACTTGCAACGACGAGTATGCTGGTCATACGTGGCGGGAAATGAGGGTATTACCGCGTGTAAAATGGGCGGCGAACTGGTATTTATCTCGGAAATCAATTACCTATGTGACGAACCCAAGCTGCTCACTTTGGTCGAGGTTGGTGCTGTGTTGGGCATTGCCGGGGTAGTGGTTCTTACTGGCGGCTCGTTTCCCCAGTGCATTTCGTCCTCGGTAATCGCTCGTGCTGAACAGTTGGGCTTACCGCTGATCGAGCAACCCTCATCGCTGAGGTTGGTATTTGTGACCCACCTGATCGATAGGGCCCTGATGCATATGACTCAAGTACGACGCTCGCGCAACCACATTCTCGGCCAGTTGCTGACCGGAGATTACTCGAGCTTGGCCATTGCACGACAGCGGGCTGCGCATTTGCAACTGACGCTTGATATCCCACGGCGACTGGTAGCGCTGCGTTTGTTTGGTATCGAGACGCTGTTTGAGCGCCAAGGCCTGGCTCAGGGCGAGCAGTTGTGGCAAGCCACTCGGCAGGTCTTGGAAGACCAACTTGAAGCCTGGAGCCGCAGCCGCCCAGGAACGGTGACGGTAGATATGCAGGGCGACCTCTTCGTGCTGCTGCTAGTGGATGCCGATGACCTGCCGGCAGCCTTGACCACGTTGCGTCGGCAACTGATCGGAGTGGCAGGGGAGTTGGAGGTGTACATGGGTCTGTCGAGCCTGGCTGAAGACTGCGGACATTACTGCCGACTGCTCAACGAAGCGCGTCAGGCGCTGAATGTGGCGCAGAACCTGCGCCCGGAGAGCGGTTACTGCGATTTCAACAAGTTGGGCGTGTTGGGTTTGCTGCAGGGGATAGTCGACCACACGCTAATCGATGACTTCGTCGAAATGACACTCGGCCCGCTGTTCGTGCCCGGTCGTAAACACCCTAATGTACTTGTACATACCCTCGAGGCTTTGCTCAAGGAAAACGGCAACGGGATCAAGGCTGCCCAGCGCCTGGGACTTCACCGCAACACTATTAATCAACGTATCCAGCGCATCGAACAAAGGAGTGGGAAATCCTTGGATGATCCACTTTTTCGTATGAATGCTTCGATCGCTATTATGGTATGGCACATGTCTGTAGCCCGAGGTAAGGAATAATGACATGAACATCATCGATGCGCTCCTGCGTGGCAAGCGTAGTCCGCTTCGCCCTGAATGGCATGACATCTAGCCAGATCGTAGTGATAGCCCAAGGCAGGACGGGGGTGACCTCGATTTCCGGCAGAACAATGGTGATGTCGCCTACATGGAGCGCCACATCCTGGATGTCCCCCACATTGCAGGTCCGCTGAGGGGTGTAGCATGGCGAGGGCCCCTAGACCGCGCGAAGAAAACTAACGACAGGGTTGTTCAGTGATGTGAAGAGGCTACTTTTTTTCGCTCGCCGATTGGTGAGACACCAAAGAAGCGACTGTAGCACTTTGAGAAATGCGCTGGCGAAATGAATCCACAGGCGAGGGCAATATCACGCACTTGAGATTCACTGTGCAGCAGTAGTTGCCTGGCCCGTGTCAGGCGAAGCTCCAAGTAATACTGACTCGGTGTGTTTTGAAGGTGCTTGTGGAACAAACGCTCCATTTGCCGAACGGAGATCTCATTCAGTTCGGCAAGCTCTTCCAAGGTCATAGGGTCTTCAAGGTTGGCTTCCATGATAGTAACAATCTGACTGAGTTTGGGCTGGGAAGTGCCGAGTTTTTGCCGCAAAGGCACACGCTGGCGCTCTTGCGAACCACGTACTCGATCACACAACAACAGTTCAGCCGCATGACTGGCAATGTCTCGTCCGCCAGGTTCTCGGGCAATTAGTTGTAGGAGCATGTCCATGGAGGCCACGCCGCCGGAGCTCGTGAAGCGGTCACGGTCAAGCTCGAACAGTTGGTTGGAAATGATAATGCCGGGAAATCGCTCCTTTAGCGCCTCGATATCTTCCCAGTGGATGGTGCACCGATAACCCGTGAGCAGATTGGCGCGCGCTAGCAAATGGCTGCCCGTGCAAATACCGCCCAACGGCACCTGGTCATGTGCCAGCTTGCGAAGCCAGTTGAGGATGGGGCGGGTATTCTGATCGGAGACGATCGGGTTTGGCCCGACCACGAACAGCATGTCCAGCTTTGGGGCATCTTTGATACTGAAGTCGGGCAGGATGCGCATGCCGTTGCTGGCACTCACTGGCTCCATGTCGGCTGCAATGATCAGGGTCTGGAACATGGTTTTGCGTGCTGCCAGGTTGGCCATGCGCAAGGTTTCCACCGCCGAGGCGAAGCCAATGGTGGTGAAATTGGGAGTGATCAGGAAACCGACGACCCTCAGCAGCGGGGCATCATTGACAGGGTATTCCGGTGCCAACGGCGAGGATTTTAACGTACCCATCAATATGACTCCTTGAATGCAAAAAATGACGTGCTCTGCGTCTGTTTGCCGTGAATCGGCAATTCATTATGTTTAGGTTGATGCATTTGTCCGAGTGATAGTACACGCAGTGCCTGAGCATTGGGAGGCGCCCCAGCGAAAAGCAAAAAACCCTGCGAAAGCAATGCCTTCACAGGGTGGGTAGCGACTGGGCCTGGTCAGGCAGGCTTGCTCGCCACAGTGGCCGAAGTGCTTTTTTTAGACGAGAAAATAGCGCTGATACAGACGATGGACAGCGCCAGCGCGCCGGTTGCCACCACTTCCATGCGATGCCCTGGCATCACCAGCATCATCGTCAGAATGCTGATTATGGAGCAGATGACCAGGTAGCTGAGCCAGGGGAACATCCACATCTTGAAGTCCAGCGCAGTGCCTTGGCTGTCCATCCGCTTACGCAGAACCAATTGCGAAACAGCGATTGCCAGATAGACCAGAAGCGCTACCGCCCCCGAACTTGCCAGCAGGAAGGAAAACACCTCGTCGGGAGCAAAGTAATTGAGTGCAGTGGTCAAGAAGCCCACTGCGGTACTGGCCAGCACTGCAATCACTGGCACGCCCGCCGCTGAGGTGCGCTGCAGAACGCGTGGGCCGTCGCCGCGCTTACTCAGCGAATAGACCATGCGCGATGCGGTGTAGATGGCTGAGTTGAGGCAACTGGCGACGGCAATCAGCACCACGATATCGACGATCATTTTGGCGTGCGGGATGTTCATCAATTCAAGGGCCCGTTGATAGGAACCGACCTGCACCAGCATGGGGTCGTTCCAGGGGACGATGGAGATGATTAGGAACACCGAGACGATGTAGAAGATCCCCATTCGCCACACCACTGAATTGGTGGCACGGGTGATTTGCTTGGAGGGATTTTTCGACTCGGCGGCGGCAATGGTGACAATTTCAGTACCCATGAAGCTGAACACGGTGGTGAGCATAGCACCGATGACCGCGGTCATGCCGTTGGGCATGAAACCCCCAAACTCATGGCTCAGGTTGACCACGCCGCTGACCGAAACATCGGGCAACGCGCCGGTCAGTGCCAATGCACCTAGAGCAATGAACCCCAGCACCGCGATAACCTTGAGCATCGCAAACCAGAACTCGAATTCACCGTAGCGCGCCACACTGAACAGGTTGGTCAAGGTCAGCAAACCGGTGACCGCCAGGGCGAATTCCCAGGTTTCTATCGCGGGGAACCAGGCATGCAGAATGGCCGCTGCCGCAATGGCTTCGATTGGAATGACCAGCACCCAGAACCACCAGTACAGCCAACCGATGGTAAAGCCTGCCGTACGTCCCATTGCCCGTTCGGCGTAGGTCGAGAATGACCCGGTATCGGGCGAGGCCACCGCCATTTCTCCGAGCATGCGCATGACCAGAACGACCAGCGTGCCAGACATGATGTACGCGAGAATTGCCGCAGGACCGGCCGCAGCAATGGCATGCCCCGATCCGATGAACAGGCCGGCGCCGATAGCGCCAGCGATTGACAGCATGGTGACGTGACGCTGCTTGAGGCCGGGGGCCAGAGTTGAGTTGCTGGACATGCTAATTACCCTTTTTATTCTTGAAGGAGGGTGAACTGCGTACGGCGGTAGTGCTCTGGGCTGGAGGGTGGTGCTATTTCTGCAGGTCGAAGGCCTCCCGCACAGCGCTGCTGATGCCCTCTACGCAAACCCGCAGAGTCAACTCGCCTTTTTCTCGGCTGGCGCCCTTGGGCGAGGAAAGCGTTCCGCAGGCGGGGGTGCGTTCAGGGATGATGGGGAAGACGTCGTAAGGTGGGAATTTTGCCGGTGGGTGGTCGACGGCGCGGCTCAGGTCGACCTTTTCAGGGTGCAGGGCCAGCATCAATGAAGTTTCGAAAACGCCACCGTGCTCGATGTCCCAACCGAGGAAACCTTCGGGGTAGAGCTCTTCGATGACCGCCGGCGCATTGACGAAGTCCCAGTAGGACAGAACCACCACCTTGAAGTCGGTGATACCGCCATAGCGCAGTTCGCGCAGCGCCAGGTCAATGCCTTCGACGATGAACATCGAGTTTTCATAATGGCCATTCATCAAGACCAGCTTGCGCGCCCCATGCCGGGCGAGCTCGCGGATGATGTCCTGGATGGTATGGGTCAGCGTTGCGCCATCCAGGCTGGTGGTGCCGGGGAAGTGGTTGCCGCCGCCGGACTTCTGCTGTGACTTGTAGCCGTAGGCCAAGGCGGGCAACACCAAACCGTCGACTTCTCGTGCTACCGCCTTGCACAGGGCGGTAGGCAATAGCACATCCACTTCCATGCACATGTGATGACCGTGCTGCTCCAAGGCGCCCACCGGCAAGAAAATCGTGCTGCCGGACGCTACCTTCTGTGCGTACTCAGGCCAGGTGAGTTCGCCAACCACTACGCTCTCGTTCATCGGTTATCTCTCTATGTTCTTGTATTCTTTGAAGTAGTCCGTTTGCAGCGAGCCAACACTTACAATGATTTGATCAGATCACAACGACATTCATTTGTCAGTTCCCGACCTGAATTTGACAAATTCTGACGGACCTGCGATTCAGGTGGGTCGGTCTGAGAGGGGGCGAATTTGACAAAATACAGGTCGGAAAAATACAACTTGCCCTAGTGGCAATCTGCTGCAATCGGTAATCACACAGGCGGTGAAAACCTTGGGAAAGCGGGGCGAAAGCTCGGCTGGGCCAAAGCACTTTTGATTACCGAGGGTATCTCCATGACGTATCGCGCCGATCTTTCACGCCGCACCTTTATCAAGAGCAGCAGCATTCTGGCCGGTGTCGCGGCGCTTTCCGGGGTACTGCCGAGCAGAACCTTTGCCGCGGCCGAAAAAGAACTGGTGATACTGGCGTGGGCAGGCCACGCCGCGCCCGACATCGTCGCGGATTTCGAGCGCGAGCATGGGGTCAAGGTGCGGGCCAAGTACTACACCGGCGGCGATAACATGCTGGGGCTCATTTCGCAGTCACCACCGGGCACCTTCGACCTGATCCTGTCGGATGCCGAGTATGTGCAACAACTCAACGCCGCCGACTATATCGAGCGACTGGACCCTGCCGATTATCCTTTCGATGACTTCTACCCAGAGTTTCAGCACTTTCCAGGGCACTGGCAGGGCGATGAATTGTACTCGGTCATGGTCCGCTTCGGCTTTCTCGGCATCGCCTTCAATACCCAGCTGCTGCCGGAGTCCAAGGCGAAAAGCTACCAAGTGTTCTGGGACGACAGCCTCAAGGGCAAGGTCGGTCACTTCGACTGGCACCTGCCGAACCTGGGGCAGATCAGCTTGCTCAATGGCAACAGGCTGCCCTACGACATCGACGCGGCGCACTGGAAGAGGCTCCAGGAGAAAACCATGAGCCTACGCGGGCAGGTGGCCGGGTTCTTCGATTATGGCAGTACCTTCTCCTCCCTGAAAAACGGCCAGATCCACGCGATGTGTGGCATTGGTGACTGGATTACCGGGGTCTTGCAGCGTGCCGGGGCACCGGTAAAAACAGTGATACCCGAGGAGGGCGGCCTGCAATGGACCGAGTCGTATTGCATCGCCAAGAAAGCCCGCAGCCCGGAACTTGCGAAGAAGTTCATTCAATACATCACCTCTCCTGAAGGCCAGGTGAAGTCGGCGAAGATGGAGGCTTACCCGGCGCTGATTCCCAACAAGCGCGGCTGGGAGTTGCTAAACACTACCGACCTTGCCGAAGCCAAACGCCAAGGCATGGTACTGGGCCAGCGCAATGTCATGGATGACATCCGCGAGGGGCGTATTCAGTATCGCGCGCTCCCCGTGCAGCAGAGCCTGGAGGACTGGAACGACTTCTGGTCGCAATACAAGGGCGCTTGATGGCGCTTACCGAGGAGCGGCGTAATGATTTCGAACAAGCTATCGCCCCCACTGCCCGCCAGTGAGGAGCCTGCACGCACGCGTGGGCAGTTCGGCAAGCGCACCTGGCGCCTGCCGGGGTATGGGCTGAGCCTGTCTCTGCCGATACTGGTCTGGCAACTGCTGTTTTTTGTAGCGCCCTTATTGTTTCTGCTGACCATCAGCTTTTGGCTGGTGCGCAACTTTCGCATGGTCCCTGCGTTCGAGTGGCTGAACTGGAAGTACCTGTTCAGCCGCGAGTACTTCTGGGATGCGTACTTGCACACCTGGGCGATGGCGGCGGGCGCCAGTGTGCTGATTAGTGCCGTGGCTTTTCCGTGCGCTTATACCATTGCCTTCAAGTTCCGCGAATCAACCCGGCAATGGTTGGTGCTGATGTTGATCACGCCATTTTTTACCAGTTACCTGGTGCGCACCTATTCCTGGCAAGTCTTTCTCAGTGACCAAGGGCTGCTCAATAGCGCCCTGGCGTTGCTGGGGGTTGGCCCGTTGCCCATGCTCAATACCACCTTTGGCAGCTATGTGGGTTACTTCACCCTGTGCCTGCCGCTGGTGGTGTTGCTGCAGTTGTTCAGCCTCATGTACATCGACCGCACGCTGATCGAAGCTGCGCACAACTTGCGCGCGGGCCGCTTGCGCACGGTATTTGGGGTAGTGCTACCGTCGACGCGGGTCGGCATCGTCATCGCCGCGCTGTTCTGTTTCATCATGACCTTCGGTGACTTTGTCAGCCCGCTGTATCTGGGGGGTGGCCAACCACCAACCTTGAGCACCTTGATTACCGACACGACCAAATCGGGGCAGCAATGGCCACGCGCTGCGGTTATTGCCACAACGATGATCGTGACTTTGCTGGCGACAGCGTTCCTGATGGTTCGCTACGCCTACAGGAGGCGCGCATGAACGAACATCGAGTCATCAATTTCATGCTGCGCAGCTTCGTAGTGCTGGTGTTCTTGTTCATCCTCACGCCAATCATTGGCAGCTTCGTGTTTTCCTTCGACGTCGACCGCTTTCCTTCCTTGCCCTTGGGTGGCTTCAGTTTGCGCTGGTACGAGGCGATTGCCGCCGACCCGCAAGTCTGGCAAGCCTTCAACAACAGCCTGGTGGTTGGTGTGGTGGTATCGCTGGTTTCCACGCTGTTGGGCTTCACTGCAGCCTACACCGACTTTCGTTATCACTTTTTTGGCAAGTCGGTGTACATGGCATTGGCACTGCTGCCACCGACCATTCCGGTAGTGATTCTGGGCCTGGCGATGCTCGCGTTCTTGTCGCGAATCGGCCTGTCCGGCGAGCTGTATGCCGTCATGATCTGCCACATCGTCATGTGCTCACCCTTCGCCATGGCGGTGATTCGCATGCGCCTGGCGCAGATGGAGCCGCAGCTGGAGGCCGCTGCCTGGAACCTGGGTGCCAGCCAATGGCAGGCCATGCGCTACGTGATCCTGCCGTTCACCGCCCCGAGCATTTTCGCCGCACTGTTCGTGACCATGGCCGTGTCGTTCGACGAGTTCGCGGTGGCCTGGTTCGTCTCGGGGCTTAACGAGACAGTCCCGGTACGCATCCTCAATACCTTGCAAGGGCAGGTCAGCCCGACCATCAATGCGATAGGCACGATCGTTTTCATGACCACGATTACGCTGACGATCGTTGCCCAGGTTTTGCTCATGCGCCGGCAGAAGAAACCGGCATACGGCAAAAACAGCTGAACATCCAATGCCGACGCAGGAGCTCGCCATGACTCAACCGTTAGTGGTATTCGATAACGTAGCCAAAAACTTTGGCAGTTACGTCGCTGTCGAACCGATGAACCTGGAAATCCACAAGGGCGAGTTCGTTGCGATCATGGGTTCCAGTGGCTGTGGTAAAACCACCACGCTGCGCATGCTTGCCGGGCTCGACAAGCCCAGCAGCGGCGAAATTCGCTTGAACGGCGAGCGCATCAACGACCTGTATTCCTGGCAAAGGGACACCCCACTGGTGTGGCAGAACCTGGCGCTGTTCCCCTTTCTGACCGTGCTTGAAAACGTTGAGTTCGGTTTGCGCATGCGCGGCATGGGCAAAGCCGAACGGCGCAAAAAAGCCCTGCAATGGCTAGAGCGCCTGGACTTGGGCGAGTTTGCCAAGCGTGATATCAGCATGCTTTCTGGCGGGCAACGGCAGCGGGTGGCGCTGGCGCGTTCACTGGTTACCGAGCCCCCGATACTGCTGCTGGACGAACCGCTCAGTGCCCTCGATGCGCACCTGAGCGTGCGCATGCAGGCGGTGTTGACTGGGTTGCAGAAGGACCTTGGCATCACCTTCGTCTATGTCACTCACAGCCAATCAGAAGCCTTCGCCATGGCTGACCGCGTGGTGATCATGAGCCGTGGCCGGGTCGAGCAGATTGGCACGCCCAAGGCTATTTTCTTCGAACCGCACAACCGTTTTGTCGCTGAGTTCGTCGGCGGCAAGAACATGTTTGACGGCGTCGTGCTTGGCCTCGACGACACCGGGCTGGTGCAACTGAACTCGGCGCATGGCCGCTTTCTGGCGCGCTTGCCCGAAGACCGACCTGTCGAGGTAGGTGAAGAGGTCACCCTGTGCATCAGTGCCGAGCATATCAACCTGGCCGTACAACCGACCAGCACCAGCCGCCTGGAGTGTACCGTGGTGGGAGAGGAGTTCATCGGTTCGATGGTCAACGTCTACCTGGAAACCGCCAACGGGCTGGAACTGCAAGTGCAGAGGCTGCACGCGGATTACGACTTGCTTGGGCTCAAGGGTGGGCAGACGGTGCATGCCGGGTGGGACGACGCGCGGGCGCTGATTTTACGTGGCAATTAGAGGTCGATATCTGACATCTCTGCAGGGGCGGTGGCGTGGACAATGGTAGATGTACCCACGCCCAGTTGACCCGAAGGAGGCAGTACATGCAGCAATTGACTGAAACCAGCGAAAACCTGGCCAGCGCCGTGCGTATTGGCTTCCTGCTGGCCGAAGGGTTCGATTTCTACGCCTTGGCCGCTGCGCTGGAACCCTTGCGCCAAGCCAACGACGTGGCCCGCTGCGTGGTCTGCGAATGGCAGATACTGAGCCTTCAGGGCCAGCCGCTGAAGGCCAACAATGGTATCGTGATGGCTACCGTACAACTAAGCCAGGCCAAGCCTCTGGATGTGCTGATTCTGTGCCTAGGCAGTGAGTTGCAGTTGTGTACCGATGACAGCGTGCGGGAGTCGCTGGCGCTGCTGACCAAACCTACTTGCCGCACGCTCGATGTGGGCGAATTGACCGAGCTGATCGGAATCGCCCGGTTGAGCCCGTAGCGCGTGCTCGCCCGCTACCAGAGATGAACCTGCCTCGAGCATTATCTTGATCCGCACCTGCAATGGGCGCGGCATTGCACGTTTCCTCTCCTTCATTTTACCTCATCGATAGCCTCTGCATCTGCTTTCTGCAGCGAGGCCTGAACGGCCGTTGCGGGCAATATTGTCCTTTCCAGAGCGGTATTTACAGCAAGGCGGATCTGATCATCTAGGGGTCGGATTCGCACAAAAAAGCCCCCCGTTTATCTGTTCGAATGATCTCCAGTGGCACCGACAACAGGGCCTCTCTACTGATCACCTACCAAGGACTGAAGACATGCAAATGCCGAAAACAATACAGATTCACAACGGCGAAAAAGTTAAGCCGACGTTCTCGCACCAGGAATACGCCAACCGTCAATCCAAGTTGCGCAGCTACCTGGCCCAGAACAATATCGATGCCGCCGTCTTCACGTCGTATCACAACATCAACTACTACAGCGATTTCCTGTATTGCTCGTTCGGCCGTCCTTATGCCCTAGTGGTGACTCAGGATGCCGTGGTGTCGATCAGTGCCAACATCGACGGTGGCCAGCCATGGCGACGTACCGTGGGCACCGAAAACATCATCTACACCGACTGGCAGCGCGATAACTATTTTGTCGCGATTCAACAAGCCTTGCCCAAGGCCGGACGTATCGGTATCGAGTTCGATCACCTCAACTTGGTCAACCGCGACAAATTGGCCAGCCGCTATCCGCAGGCCGAGCTGGTGGACGTTGCCGCGCCGTGCATGCGTATGCGCATGATCAAGTCGGCTGAAGAACACGCCATCATTCGTCACGGCGCCCGGGTTGCCGATATTGGTGGTGCTGCGGTGGTCGAGGCCTTGCGAGACCAGGTGCCTGAGTACGAAGTGGCGCTGCACGCCACCCAGGCCATGGTCCGTGAAATTGCCCGCACCTTCCCCGATGCCGAACTGATGGACACCTGGACCTGGTTCCAATCCGGTATCAACACCGATGGCGCGCACAACCCGGTCACCTCGCGCAAGGTCAACAAGGGCGACATTCTGAGCCTCAACTGCTTCCCGATGATCGCCGGTTACTACACCGCGCTGGAGCGCACACTGTTCCTCGACCATTGCTCCGATGAGCACCTGCGCCTGTGGGAGGTAAACGTCAAGGTCCACGAGGCCGGCCTGAAGCTGATCAAGCCTGGCATGCGCTGCAGCGATATCGCCCATCAGTTGAACGAGATTTTCCTCGAGCACGACCTGCTGCAATACCGCACCTTCGGTTACGGCCATTCGTTCGGCACCCTGAGCCATTACTACGGTCGTGAAGCGGGCCTTGAGCTGCGCGAAGACATCGACACCGTGCTGGAACCTGGCATGGTCGTGTCCATCGAGCCGATGATCATGCTGCCCGAAGGCCTGCCGGGTGCCGGTGGCTACCGCGAACATGACATTCTGATCGTCAACGAAAACGGCGCTGAAAACATCACCAAGTTCCCATACGGCCCGGAACACAACATCATCAAGAAGTAAGCGAGCACGCCGTACAGGAAACTGTGCGGCTTTTTTTATCTGCATGGCTTTGTCATTGCCCAAGGTTCAAGGAGGACACGCGTGGAGCACACAGCAGCGCACGCTCGCAATGAACAGGAGCTGCCGCAACCTGGCGCAATTGCCAAGGGCTCGCGGCTTTTTTATTTCGCCTGCAGCATTATTTTCGTAGCCTTCAACCTGCGCACTGCATACCCAAGCCTTGCGGCTGTGCTTGCCGATATATCAAGCAAATTGGGCCTGCCGCCTGCCGCCGCCAGTGCAATTACCACGCTGCCGGTACTCTGCCTGGGGTTGTTCGCGCCCGTGGCGCCCTGGCTTGCCCGCAAAATGGGCACAGAACGCACGATATTGGTATTGATGGCGGCGTTGTCCGTGGGACTATTGATACGTGGCGCTGGGAACGTCAGCGGCCTGGTGGTCGGTTCGATCGTTATCGGCAGTGCCATCGCCGTCATCAACGTATTGCTGCCTGGGCTTATCAAACGTGACTTCGCCAATATCACCGGGCTGATGGCCGGCCTCTACTCCATGGCGCTGTTGAGCGGTGCGGCGACTGCCGCAGGGTTCACCCTGGCGCTGCAAAGCACCTTGGGCGGTGGCTGGACAACGGCGTTGGCGCTGTGGTCAGTGCCCGCAGCGGCAGCCTGTGCCTGCTGGATTTTCCAACTGCCCAAGGGCAGGGCGCTGGCACCCAAGGCTGCGCCGCGCGTACTAGGGGTGTGGCGTTGCGCGCTAGCCTGGCAACTTACGCTGTTCATGGTGCTGCAGTCGATGTATTCGTTCACCGTGCTCGGCTGGTTGGCCCCGTTTCTGAATGGCCGGGGGATGACGCCGCTGCAGTCCAGCGTCGTCGTCTCCAGTTCGATCCTGCTGCAAATTGTCGCTTGCCTGCTCGGGCCGCTGATAGCCACACGCTTGCCGAATCAATCCTGGTTCAATGTGGTTGTGGTGGTGCTCACCACGGTCGGTTTCCTTGGATGCCTGTCCGCGCCGCTCGGCACTGTATGGCTATGGGCTGGGGTACAAGGCATCGGGCAGGGCGCCCTGACTTCCATCGCCATCACCATGATTGTGCTGCGCTCGGCAAATGCACAGGTCGCGGCAGAGCTTTCGAGCATGGTGCAAGGCGTCGGTTACGGCCTGGGCGCACTCGGGCCGCTGCTGGTCGGGGTACTTTACAGGCCGGCCATTGGCTATGCGCACATTGAGATATTTCTTAGCGTGGTAGGCGTAGCGATGCTGTATTTCGGGTATACCTCAGGTCGACACCGGCTCGTAGCCGCTCGCTAATAGCGCTATTTTGAAACTAACACCTAGTCATCGGGGCGCTGGGAACATGAAGCAATAGACGAAGCGGTACAGATCCGCTTGGCATATAATCCAGGAAAGATGGAGCTGCGCCGACACCGCTGAGGATTTCTTTCAGCCAGGTAATGGCATCCGTGCGCAGAGAGCCGACAGGCCGGACCGACGAGTGAGTGGGCGGCGAAATGCTCCAAGAGTGCGGGGGCTTCTTGATGGACGTACCGATCATAGTGTTTGCGGTGTGCAAACGGTACCTCGGCGCGATATCGGGCGCTGCGTAAAAGCATATTGTCGCTCTGGCTGACCCACAAAATGCTCGAAGAGGCCGATCCCATCCAGAACATGATTCGGTTCAACGAAGCGATTGACGAATCACTTGTAAAATCAATTACGGGGTATGGATCAGTTGTCACAGCGCACGCTGGAGTAACTTCCTGATCAATGATCTACTTGATCTGGCCCGTTGCAAGCTGGGAACAGGCATTCAGTTGACTTGCGGAAGGTGGAGTTGAACTCGATTTGCCGCGATATTGTTGCTGAGCTAAACACTGCGGTTTCGCAAGCGAAGATCTTTCTGAATAAACAGGTGCGAATCACCGGTCAATTCGACTCTGACCGCATATCTCAGTTGTTCACCAGCCTGATAAGTAATGCCCTGCTCTATGTTGATTCAACGGCCTCAATCAAGGTTACGGTGGGTAAGGTGTGGGATTCCACGGATCAGTGTTCGCAATTCGGGTGAGCCTGTCCCCCAGGCGCTATCATACATCTTCGAGCTGAAGCGGCGATACTCACACTATTCAGCCGAGAAAAGGGGATCTGTGGCGGGACTTGGTCCCGGACTATTCATTGTGTCGGGAAACGTCGCGAAAGATGGTGTCTGGATGGAGGTGGAGTTAACTGAAGAGGGGAACGACAGTCGAAGCGATTATACTCTCTTCATCCGGATTAGGCATTTATAACCTGGTGCTGCCACAGCTGCCACGGCATTTCCAGCTTCTTCGTAGGAGTAGTTTTGTGGGTTTTCCTGCCGACGGTCTAAATGAGAGCCGACAATCTCCTTGAGAGTTGAAATCTTACCACCCCGCGCTATGTTGTTAGACTAGAAAACTAAAATCGCAGGAGAGCGGCATGCGGATACGCGGTGAGGTTTTTTGGGCTTGGGCCGATCCAGCGCTTCATCACCGGAGTCATGACGAGGAGCTGAATGACGGTACCTCGATTGATGTCCAGGTCAGGCTTGCCCGAACTGGCCAGACGCAGATGTTCATTGGCGTGTATGCACACTGCGGGATGGCGCTTTATGAAGAGGTATTCTTATCTCGACCGGGCGAATCTATGACTCGGGCATTGGCTTGGGGAGTGGGGTGTGCAAGACGCCTTGCTGCCGATCAGAAATAAAATGTGAAGCATGTTGCATAGGCCTCCCGCGCCGCAGGTGGCCTTTACTCACGGACTTTAGCGACCACCATCTTCGTCGAATCCTGACTGCCTGCAGAGGATCCAGGCTATGTGAAAACACCTCGGGTACATCGAATAGGAAGAAATGTGGGCTTAGCGCTGATCGATCACACATATGCAGCTGAGCTATCCGGCCCCGCGGCAGCGGACCAAATAGTGTTGCCGTTGAACGAAAACTGACCCAGGTGTTCAACTGCTTCTGCTCACTTTAAGAGCAGGAAAGCTCCCGGTGATCAGTGAAATGATGGCGGGAAATTCGGCTGAAGCTGATGTACTTAATCGTGATCGGGCCCCGGTAGATAATCACATCTATGGCGCGTTTGGACGGGACTTTGAAACCGCTGATGGTCAGCGTCTCATGGTCGCTGCTATAACCGCATCACAGTGGCGCTCGCTCGTTGCATGCTGCGACCTTGAACTTCAGATTGTTCAGTTTGAGGCTCAGCATCGCCTTGATTTCAGTGATGAAATACAGCGCTATGAAGGAAGAAACGCTATCGTCGGCCTGCAGGAGCCCTGGTTCCGCAGTCGCTCATTAACAGTGTTGCAGAGCGGCTCGATCAGTTCCAAGTGTCATGGGGCAAGTATTCGAGTGTGAAGCAATTGCTCGATGACGATCCTCGCGTTGGGCTCCACAATCCTATATTCGAAACCCTCAACACTCAGGGCGTCGGTTGCCACATAAACGCTAAAATTGCAGCCAGATTTGAAGGGATTGCTCCAGGGCTTGGTTCGCCTGCTCCGTTGCTGGGTACTCATACCGATGAGGTACTGCACGATGTCCTAGGCCTGTCAGGAATCGAAATTGCGCGTCTGCATGATTCTGGTGTGATCGCCGGTGCGGACGCTGACCCATTAGCCCGAGCCTAAATCGCAGTAACCGTCTTCGCTTTGTTGGTCGCAAAGTAAGGGCCATTTTTTATTGGCCCTTTTTTTTACTTCGCACCTTTATCAGCCAGCTTGGTTCACTTGACGAGGCAGACGCAGGCGTAAGTGGAAGGTGCGATGTCCAGCAAGCGTCTAAGCCTCTCGCTGAAACTACCGAACGTGAAACCGAGTTCATCAACAAACGCGCTCACGATGGAGCCCACGAGCAAACGTGCTGAGGCATAGCCGAATGTATCGCGCCAAGCACTGCGGCGAGAGCAGGGGGCTTGCCTACCGCAGAGAATGAGTCCAGAATCAAGGCTATCTCTGTTTCAGGGATTGCTGAAAAGCCTTAATTTTCAACGGCTCGGAAGGCGGATGTGAGTCTCGTTTCCCGCTCCAAATTCGATCCCCAGTGCGTCGCTGGGATCACAAAAAAGAGGCCTAAGGGCCTCTTTTTTTTTGTGCCTGCGATTTGGCAGGTTACCTGCGTGCCGGCGACAGCGCCCGCCCAGGCGAAGAAGGCTTAACGGCCTAGCGCACGGTGCGCGGCTCGGTCGGCATCTGCATGCGGATTCCACGACACTTGGACACCCAGCCCACGATCATTTGGACGCTCATTCCACGCTCACTCGGACAGGCAGTCGGAGCGCAGCGACGCAGGTTTGAATTGTTAGTCTGAAGCCGCTGCCGCCGTCAATTTCGTTGCGCGCCTGCGCATCGATTCGCCCTTCAGTTCGATCCGATAAGCGTTTTGCACCAGCCGGTCGAGGATCGCATCGCCCAAGGTCGGATCGCCGATCAACGCATGCCATTTGTCCACCGGCATCTGGCTGGTGACCAGCGTCGAGCGGTTGCCGTAGCGGTCGTCCAGCAGTTCGAGCATGTCGCGACGTTGCGCTGCGGTAAACGGTGCCAAGCCCCAGTCGTCCAGGATCAGCAGGTCAGTCTTGGCGTATCCGGCCATCAATTTGGCGAAGCGACCGTCGCTGCGGGCAAGGCCCTGGCCCCAGGGCGACGCAATCCGGTGTGTACCCATGCTCATTCAGGCATCGGTCGCTGATCGGTCGGCACTGGCGCTGCCGGTGGAAACAGCCGTCGATTCAAAGGTAGCGTTTTCGCCACTTGAACACTGTGGTTGAAGTGATCTCTAACTGCTCACAGATGGCCTTGAGGTCACCCCTTCAGCGAGTAAAAGAAGTATCCGCGCCCGTTGCCCGAGGCTTCGCTCCAGCATCCTCCTGCGTAACCAATGTTGAAGCGTAATGGCGTCAGCAGGTTGCAGTTAAAAGGAAGCGATGGGTCGGGGCATCCGAGAAACCAGGCGAGGTATGAAGGCAGGCAGTATATCAATATTCGTTAGAAAATTAACTAACCGCTCACGACGCTAGTACATGTTTGCTATTTGCGGCTTTGGTTTGGGGTGGCGCTTTTGAGCTTGTAAGAATTTTCTGTTCTGGTGTGGCTTGGTGGAAATAACTTGCATTTTATGCATGTTGATCATTATTTCGTCTGTGGTTGTTTTTGTTGATCTGGGTCAATGCGTCGATGACGGTCGGGTTGCTCTTATTAAATGCATCAATATTGGCGCTCTGGTGTGCTGCTTCGAACATTTGTTGTCATCTTAGGTATGTCTTGTAGGACGCTTCCTTATTTTAGAAAGGGGGTGGCGCGGCGCGAAAATATGCGCCATGGTTATCGGGGAGGCACTTCCGGGTAGCGCTTCCGCCCAAGCAGTCGTACGCAATGGTTCGACTGGTCTTAATTGATTTTGTTGGGGGTTCGGTGGCGCTCATTTGGGCGTTGGTTCTCGCTAGGAATCCCGGTTCGCAGGAGGTGGTATGGCTTCAAATAGCTTTCAGAATGAAGTGCCGAAGGCACGTGTCAATATCAAGCTTGATCTGCATACAGGTGGCGCCCAGCGCAAGGTGGAACTTCCCCTTAAACTCATTCTGATGGGAGACTACAGCAACGGGAAGGAAAAGCGCCAACTGTCAGAGCGGCCGAAGGTAAATATCAACAAGAATAATTTTGACAGCGTGCTGTCCGATCTCTCTCCGAGTCTCAAGGTCATTGTTGACGATACGCTGTCGGGCGAGGGTGGGGAAACACCGGTCGAACTGAGCTTTCAGCGCATGAAGGACTTCGAGCCAGAACAGGTTGCTCTGCAGATTCCTCAGTTGCGTGCACTATTGGCGATGCGAAATTTGCTGCGCGAATTGAAGGCCAATCTTCTGGATAACGCAACGTTCCGTGCTGAATTGGAGCGGATACTTAAAGATGAAGCACTGAGTGACGAGTTGCGTAAGGAACTTGCTGCCCTTGCACCGCCAAGCGAGCGCTAGAAAACCATCATCTCGACAGACTGGAATCTAATATATGTCCGAAGATCAATCTTCTGCGCAATCGCGTGGCGCCACCGTGCAGGTGGAAGAAAACCAGAGCGTCTATCACGCGCTGTTTGAAAGAATAAACCTTGAGCCGCTTGAACAGATGGGTGGCATTGAGGTGTTCCAAAGTATCGATGCGTTGTCAGAAGCGACAGCTAATGAGCGCGTTACTGCTTCGGTGAGCGTTTTTCTGGACCGTCTCAAACAAGTCTCTCCGAAGGTGGAAAGGCTCGACAGGGCTCTACTGGATGAGCACATCGCCTCGATTGACGCTCAGATCAGCAGCCAGCTGGACGCGGTCATGCATCACCCGGATTTTCAACGGGTCGAATCAATCTGGCGCGGCGCGAAGTCGTTGATTGACCAAACGGATTTCCGTCAAAACGTCCGAATTGAGCTGCTCGATATCAGTAAGGAGCATCTGGCGCAGGACTTTGAAGACGCGCCGGAGATCGCGCAAAGCGGTTTGTATCTGCATACCTATACCCAGGAATACGATACGCCTGGTGGTGAGCCTATCGCGGCGGCAGTTTCGAATTATGAGTTTGGGCGAGGGGCGCAAGATATCGCATTGTTGCGCAATGTTTCGAAAGTGGCGGCTGCATCCCATATGCCGTTTTTGTACTCGGTTGGTCCGGCCTTCTTCGGAAAAAACACCATGGAGGAAGTGTCCGCGATCAAGGATATCGGTAACTACATGGATCGTGCGGAGTATATTAAGTGGCACGGCTTCAGGCAAACTGACGATGCTCGTTATGCGGGCGGGATAACACCCCGCACATTAGGGCGCTTGCCTTATGGGCCTGATACGAACCCTGTGCGATCTTTCAACTATGTGGAGCGAGTCAAGGGGCCGGATCACAGCAAGTATTTATGGGTAAGCTCGACATTCGCGTTCGCGGCGAACATGGTTAAGAGCTTTATTGCCAATGGATGGTGCGTGCAGATTCGAGGGCCACAGTCGGGTGGCGCGGTTACCGACCTGCCGATTCATTTGTACGACATGGGGACGGGTAGTCAAGTCAAGATCCCCTCGGAAGTTATGATTCCGGAGACCCGAGAGTTTGAATTTGCCAATTTGGGCTTGATTCCGCTCTCGTATTACAAGAATCGTGACTACGCATGTTTCTTCTCGGCCAACTCAGCGCACAAGCCGGCAATCTATGACACGGCGGAGGCCACGGCAAATAGTCGTATCAATTCGAGGTTGCCCTATGTGTTCCTGCTTTCTCGCATTGCACATTATTTGAAAGTTATCCAGCGGGAGAATATCGGTACAACTAAAGACCGTCGCCTGTTGGAGTTGGAGCTCAATAGATGGGTCAGTGGCCTGGTCACCGAGATGACCGATCCGGGAGATGACTTGCAAGCTTCCCACCCGCTGAGAGAGGCAAAAGTGGTTGTCGAGGACATTGATGACAACCCGGGCTTCTTCAGGGTCAAGTTGTTCGCTGTGCCGCATTTCCAGGTTGAAGGTATGGACATCAACCTCTCATTGGTTTCGCAGATGCCCAAAGCAAAATCTTGATTGCGGTCGCAGGAGTGTATGTCGTGAAAATCGACCGGCCTTTATGGGCGTCCGGAGTGGTGTTGTCTGCGCAGCAGTTTCAACAGCAGGCCCGCTTTGAATCGTGGACCAACCAGAGTATTGCCTCACTGGGCTTGGTCCACCCTTGGGGCATCCGAAGTGTGGCGTTTGATGCAGATGCGCTGAGGTTGGGTAAGCTGATGGCCACTCGGCTTCAGTTGTGCCTACCAGACGGTACTTTGATCGACACCGATCGGCTGGATCGACTACCCAGAGCCCTGGAACTCTCTCGGGTATTGCCCGGAGATATCCAGACGGCAACGGTTGTGATCGCTTTGCCACTGGAACAGGCCAATGGTAACAACTGCCTGTTTGAGGGTGGCAGCGCTGAGCGGCCCGTCAGATATCACCAGGTATGGCGTGATACCAAGGATCTCTACACCAGTGAAATACAGTCAATCAGCGTGCTCGAACATGCGCTGAGCTTGCGTCTGGCTGATGACGATAATGCGGATTATCTGACCTGCCCGGTGGGTCGTTTGCTGCGTGATGGCAAGGATGGGTGGGCCATTGATGATACCTACATCCCGCCGTTGCTGAAGTTTGATGCTCATGCTGGGTTGTTGCTTCAACTCGACAACCTGCTCACCCAGCTGTCCGCCAAGCGTGAGCGTTTGATGGGAATGCGCCGGGAGAGCAACCAGCGAATGGCGGATTTCGCTGTTGCAGATGTCACGTTGTTCTGGTTGCTCAACGCACTGAACACCTATCAGCCGGTGTTGGCAGACCTAAAAGCGCAGCCTGCTCGCCATCCGGAGCAGGTATATCAACAGTTGGTGAAGCTTGCAGGTGGCCTGCTGACCTTCTCGTTAGACCAGCACATAGAGGACATACCCGCCTACCAGCACGCGGACCTTGAGGCGGTTTTCCCGCCCTTGATGCGTACCCTATCCACATTGCTGGAGGCGAGCCTGCCGTCCCGCGTGCTGGCGCTGATCCTGGAGGCGCGTAGCGCAAACCGCTGGCAGGTTTCTCTGAGCGATCCACGTCTGCTTGAGCCTGAAGGTGCTGACTTCTATTTGTCGGTCCGTTGCCGGCTGCCAGCCGTACAAGTTCAAAGCCAATTCCCAAGGCTGTGCAAGATCGGTTCCCCCGATGATGTGGACCATCTCGTCAATGCGGCACTCGATGGCGTTCCACTGAAACCTTTGAGCCATGTGCCCGCCGCGATACCGCTGCGGCTGGAGAATCAGTACTTCGCGCTCGACCTCAGCCATGCCAAGGGCCGCGCCATGCTGGCTGATGGGGTCTGTGCCCTCTATGTCCCGAGTGTGTTTCAGGATGTCCAGCTCGAATTGTTCGCGGTGCTTCGCTCATGAGTCGCGCGATGCAGAAGCACAGCGCAGCCAAGGTGGACATCGACGCGTTGCTGCAGGACACCTATCTGTTGGTTGTCGAGTTGCGACACGGTACCGATGCGCACAGTAGTCCGCAGCTGTGGTCAAGGTGCGTGGCTGATGTCGAGCATGTACGAGCCATGCTTCAGCAGGAGGGTCTGGACCGCCGCAGCGTCGATCTGATCAGTCATGCGCAGTGTGCGCTTCTGGACGAAACAGTACTTGCCCGCGCCGAAGGCAGTGCCCATGAGGATTGGGCGATGGAGACCTTACAGGCAAGGTTTTTCAGCAGCCATCAGGCGGGGGAGTCGCTCTACGAAGATATGCGCTCTGCGCTGCAGGAAGCCTCTGTGCACCCTTGCGTACTCATAGTATTTCATCGAGTCCTGATGCTTGGATTCCTGGGGCGCTACCGAGAAGCAAACCACCCGGAGCGGCAGCAGTTGTTGACTGCCATCTCCGCGCAAGTGCCGCCTCTGGATACAAGTCAGTCGCTGGTCGTCCAGTTAGGCAGTGGCCCACGGATGCCGATGTGGGGTTGGGTGCGGTCTCCTCTGCTTCACATCGTGATGGCAGCGGCTCTGTTGGTAGGTGCTTGGTGGGGGCTTGATCACGCGTTAGGTGAGGCAGTGGCCTCGCTCTTGCCGGTGCAGGAATGAGCGCAATGGCGCAGGTACACAAACAGGGGCTTTGGCTATGGGCCGGTGCGCTGTCCTGGTTGTTGATTGCCACGTTGCCGCTGGCTGTAGAGGTTCAAGCCATCGCTACTCTGGTAGTCACTGCCTTGCTGGTGTTGGGTTGGCGCCGGACTCAGCGCGCTGCCAAGAAACGTACACCATTGCAGTGGGGCAGCGGTGTCCGCCTGCCTGCTGGCTCGTATCGTCATCCTATCGTTCTAGCGGTCGGCGATTGCTTGGCTGAGCTGTTTGAGGCCGCGTCTGCTGAGCAGTTGGTGCCACGGGTAACAGCGGAGGGGTGTTATGTGCCAGTGCCCGATCTCTTGAAGTTGTGCGCAACCGTGGCCGATCTGCTGCTGGAGCGGCCAGAGTGGGACGGGCAGCTCAGTGTCATGTGGCTCGTCAATCCCAGTGCCCATACTGACGGCGCAGTGCTTGCGAACCAGATACAAAGCTTGTGCCACCAGGTTGCGATATTGCGCAAGCGAGGTAGACCGCTTCCGCTGCTGATTGTGGGCTACTTCCCTAGCGCAGTTGGGGTGTCGCCCTGGTTCAGCTGGGAAACTGAAGCATCAAGTGTGCGAGCGCGTGAGGCGGGTGAGTGCCTGACGCTGTCCGAATGGGAGCGCAGGGGCACAGAACCTGAGAACCAGGCTGATCGATTACGAACCACGGTGCAGTTGAGCGCTGCCGTGGGTTGGCTGAATCAAGCGTGCTTGCCGGAAATTGGCAAACGTAATTCCCGCGAGGGGATCGTAACAGCGGTCGCCGTTGCGGTTGCATTTTGCCCCAAGTCTGAGGGCGCGCGTGATGGCAACCTCTGGCACCGTTGGCTACAGGAGCGGACTGGCCTTTCCTTCGCAGGTAGTGGGTCTAAACATACAAACGCGTCGTTACCCTTTCCTGATGCACTGCTCCATGTGTTGCCTGGCAGTACTCCACACAGTCGGCGAAGCAAGGCTGTGGTGATTGGAATCTGGTTGTTCGTACTGACGGCTTGCGTTGCGCTGATTAGTTCGGCGAGGCAGAACACGCTCTTGATCCGTCAGGTCACCGATGATTTGCGACGCTACAGCACGGCTTCGCTGAGCCCCGATTCGGACAAAGTATCGCAACGCCAGGAGGCACTGATGGTGCTTCGCCAGGATGCGCAGCGCCTGGATCACTACTACCGCCAGGGGGAGCCGTGGTCACTCGGTATCGGGCTGTATCAAGGCGAAAGATTACGGCCTTCACTGCTGGCTGCGATCAGCGGCTATCGTATTCCGGCGATGCCCCAAGGCGTGCCTGACAAGCCACGCACGGTTCGCCTGGACAGCTTGTCACTGTTCAACAGTGGCAGCGCGCAGTTGAAGCCAGAGTCGACCAAATTCTTGGTGAATGCGTTTGCGGGCATCAAGGCCCAGCCAGGTTGGTTGATTGTGATCACTGGCCATACGGATGCGACGGGCAGTGACGAACAGAACCTGCGCTTGTCGCGAGCACGCGCCGCAGCAGTTCACGACTGGATTCAACACATGGGTGACATACCCAACAACTGCTTCGCAGTGCAAGGCTTGGGGGCGAGTGAGCCCGTTGCAAGCAATGACACGGAACAAGGACGGTCGACCAATCGCCGAGTTGAAATTCGCCTGGTGCCGGAGGCGGGGGCTTGTCAGTCCTCGACTACTGCTTCGGGACTGCAACCCCTGTCGCACTCCGCGACTCCCAACGCTTGAAATGAGGAACTTCTAAATGGCTATTCCTGTTTATCTGTGGCTGAAAGACGATGGCGGAGCCGATATCAAAGGCTCGGTGGATGTAAAGGGTCGTGAGGGTAGTGTTGAAGTGGTCGGTCAAGATCATGACCTGTATATCCCCACCGATAACAATACCGGCAAATTAACCGGTACGCGCATCCATACGCCTTTTGTTTTCACCAAGGAAATAGACGCGTCCTCTCCTTATCTCTACAAGGCCGTGACCACGGGGCAGACGCTGAAAGAAGCAGAATTCAAGTGGTACAAAATCAATGATGCCGGGCAAGAGGTGGAGTATTTCAACACCAAATTGGAAAACGTCAAGGTCGTGAAAGTTGCACCAAAAATGCACGACGTCAAAGACCCAGCGAAAGAAAAGCACAATCACTTGGAATTGGTCGAGCTGCGCTACGAAAAGATCACCTGGGCATTCAAGGATGGGAACATCATCCATTCGGACTCTTGGAATGAACGCCCTAGCGCCGCTGCGGCAGGGTAAATCCTGATTGTCAGCCCTGGCTGGTTGACAGCCTCCAGTGTCTTGGGTTGAGCGTCCGTGCGCGGGCGTTCAGCCAAATACACCTCAGATATTCAGACGCGCTCGCACTTGCGGCGACATGCTGATCATTGACGACAAGGATGCCCTGTATGGCACACGATCCTGCACGTTTGCTTCGCCGGCTCAACTCATATTGTACCCAGGCACTCACGGCAGCGGCATCTTTATGCCAGACACGTGGGCACAGTCATATCACTGTTGAACATTGGCTGTTGAAATTGTTTGAACAAGGTGAGGGCGATCTCGTGGTCATCGCCCGCCGATATGAGTGGGATATAGATGCCATCTGGCAGGGACTGCTTGACCACTTCAATACATTGCCGCGCAGCGTTCTCGGCAAACCTCAGTTGAGCAGTGAGGTGCAGCAGCTGATCACCAATGCCTGGTTGTTGGCATCGTTGGATCGTGACTGTGGACAATTGCGGTCCATTCACTTGCTGTGGGCGCTATTTGAAGCGCCAAACTTGCTTAAGTGTTCAGCCGCTTGGCCTCTGTTGAGCATCGGTCCTACGCAATCGGAGCAAGTGAAAACGCTGCTTGAATTCGATTCGGAAGAACGTCAATCAGAGCAGAATTCATTGTTTAAGCCAGAAGTGCCAGAAGAGGCTAAGGCTGTGGTCGGCACAGGAGGTGATTCGGCACTGCTCGCTATCTTGGATCAGTTCAGCCATGACGTTACTGCAAAGGCTGCAGCAGGGCAGATTGACCCGGTGTTCGGCCGTGACGATGAAATCCGCCAGGTGATCGATGTACTGAGCCGTCGGCGCAAGAACAACCCCATTCTGGTAGGCGACCCGGGTGTCGGAAAAACCGCACTGGTCGAGGGGCTGGCTTTACGCATCGCCAGCGGCGATGTGCCCGATAGCTTGAAACCCGTGTGTATCCGTACGCTGGACCTGGGGTTGCTCCAGGCGGGCGCAGGGGTCAAAGGCGAGTTCGAGCAACGGCTGAAGAACGTAATTGAGGCCGTCCAGCGGTCAGAGACGCCGGTGCTGCTGTTCATCGATGAAGCGCACACCTTGATCGGTGCTGGCAATCAGGCAGGGGGCGCAGATGCGGCGAATCTGCTGAAACCGGCTCTGGCGCGTGGCGAGCTGCGCACCATCGCTGCCACCACTTGGAGTGAATACAAGCAGTACTTCGAGCGCGATGCGGCGTTAGAGCGTCGCTTCCAGATGATCAAGGTCGATGAGCCGGATGATGCCAATGCTTGTGTGATGCTGCGAGGGCTCAAAGCGCGTTATGCCAGCTACCACGGCGTGCATGTTCAAGACGCTGCGGTGCAGGCGGCGGTCAGCTTGTCTCGCCGCTTTTTGACCGGGCGCCGTTTACCGGACAAAGCTGTGGATCTGATTGATACCGCCTGCGCGCGTGTTCGCATGAGCTTGGACTGCGAACCTCAGGCCTTGGTCCAGCTGAAGTCGCAGAAAATGGCCTTCACGGCAGAGAGGGTGGTGCTGGAAGAGGACGCGCAGCTTACCGGTATTACGGATGAATCTCGCTTGGCGAAGATCACTACCCAGCTGGTGCAGCTGGAGAGTCAGCAAGCCGCGTTGGAGCTGCAGTACCAACAAGAACTCGACCTCACCCACCAGCTGCTCAATGCTCGCCAGGGCGAGCAGGTTGATACAACTGTCTGCGCTCAGCTGCAAGAACACCTCAGCTACGTGCAGGGGAGTCGGCCACTGCTGTCCCTCGATGTGTGCGCACGCAGTGTGGCTGAGGTGATCGCAGACTGGACGGGCGTGCCTCTCGGTAGTCTGCTGAAAGACGAACACGCCAGCTTGTTGAACCTGGAAGATCAGTTGGCCGAGCGTGTTGTTGGCCAAGACCCGGCGCTGGTTGCTCTTGCCCAACGGTTGCGCGCCGCCCGAACGGGCCTCACTGACGACAAGGCATCGATGGTTGTCTTCCTGCTGGTCGGTACCAGTGGCATCGGCAAGACGGAGACGGCGCATGCACTGGCCCACAGTCTGTTCGGTGGCGAGAAATCCTTGATCACCCTCAACATGTCGGAGTATCAAGAGGCGCACACCGTCAGCCAACTCAAGGGTTCGCCGCCGGGTTATGTGGGTTACGGCCAGGGTGGCGTACTCACCGAAGCCGTTCGCCAGCGCCCTTATAGCGTGGTGTTGCTGGACGAAGTCGAAAAGGCCCACCGTGATGTGCTCAACCTGTTCTATCAGGTGTTCGACCGCGGCTTCATGCGTGATGGAGAAGGAAGGGAGATCGATTTTCGCAACACGGTCATCCTCATGACTTCGAACCTGGGAAGCGATCTGCTGCAAGGTAGTATCGAGCGGCAGCCAGGCATTGAGGAAGCGGCACTGCATGAGATATTGCGTCCCGTGTTACGCGAGCACTTCCATGCTGCACTGTTGGCTCGTTTCCAGACATTGATCTTCCGCCCATTGGGGCCCGATGCACTCAAGCGCATTGTCGCCATCAAACTCGATCAAGTGGCCAAGCGCTTGCTGCGTCATTACGGCCTGCAATGTGAGGTTGATGACTCGCTCTACGAAGCGCTGGTCGCCGCCTGCCTTTTGCCCGATACCGGCGCTCGCAATATCGATAGCTTGCTCAATCAACAGATCCTGCCGGTGCTCAGCCAGCAGTTGCTGCAGCGCCAAGCCCTCGGCCAGCCAACACAAGCCGTGACGCTCGGGTACTGCGAAGACGCTGGTATCAGTTTGAGCTTTGCAGATGAACACCACGCAGCCGCGGTGGCTGCCGAGGGGGTTTGATCATGACGAAGCCAATAATGGGTTTCACCCATAACCACTACCAGCTTGAAGTCGACCAGCTTGCTGTTGAGCTTGATGTACTGTCGTTCAAAGGTGAAGAGTGGCTGAGCAAACCGTTCAAGTACACCGTGGTATTCACTTCCCCGGAGCAGGATATCGAGGCTGCGCAGATCCTCGGGAAGGATGCCAGCTTCTATCTGGGCAAGTCTCAACCCACCGTCCAGCTCTCAATGATTAACGCTGCTTCACGTACGCTGCATGGCGTGATCACCGGTTTCAAGCGTGTCTCCGGCTCCCGGGATGAAGCCCGCTACCAAGTCACACTCGAAGCGCACCTGGCATTGCTCGGGCGTGGCAAGCAGTACCGGATCTACCAGCATCAGTCGGTGCCGGAAATCGTTGAAAGTGTTCTCCGTAGTCGCCACCAGTTCGAAGGGCAGCACTTCTTGTTTGACCTGGCGCGCGAGTATCCCAAGCGTGAACAGGTCATGCAGTACGGTGAGAGCGATCTGGCCTTCATCAGCCGCCTGCTGGCGGAGGTCGGCATCTGGTATCGCTTCACCCACGATGATCGCCTTTCCCTCGATGTGGTCGAGTTTCACGACCATCAACGCCACTACCAGTTTGGACTCACGCTGCCGCATCGCCCGCTGTCGGGTTTGACCAGCAATGGGCAGGAGGGCGTATGGGCGCTCCAAGTTGAGCATCAGGTGGTGGAGCAGCACATCAATGTGCGGGCTTATCACCACCGGGACGCGGCCGCCTTCCTGGATGGTGAGGTTGATCACAGCCGAGGTGCCACCACCACCTATGGCGAAGGCTATCACTACGGCGAACCCTATACCGCGCTGGGTGACGCCATTGACCAGGATGAGGACCTGCTCAGCGAAAGTGGCTATTTCTATGCGCGCCTGAATCATGAACGCTTTCTCAACGACCAGACGCGTTGCAATGGCGTTAGCAGCAGCGTGACGCTTGCCCCAGGGCAAGTGCTGACGGTCTCTGACGGGGCGCCACAGGTGTTCGAGCCTGGGGTGGTCATTACACATTTGACCGTCGAGGCAGCACGCGACCGGAGCTTGGAGGCCAAGTTCGACGCGATTCCCTACTCGGAGGCGATAGGCTTTCGGCCAAAATTGCTGGGCAAGCCACAGATTGCCGGTACGGTGCCGGCGCGGGTCACCAGTACGCAAAAGAACGATCCTTATGGCCATATCGATATGGAGGGCCGCTACCGGGTCAATTTCCTGTTTGACCGGGACACCTGGCGTGCAGGCGAGGAGAGTGTCTGGCTACGACTGGCACGGCCTTACGCGGGTGACACCCATGGCCTGCACTTGCCGTTGATCTGCGGTACCGAAGTGGCGGTGGCGTTTGAGCAAGGCGATCCGGACCGCCCCTACATCGCTTATGCCTTGCACGACAGTGAACATCCCGACCACGTGACGCTGCGCAACTACAAACGCAATGTGCTGCGGACTCCGGCCAACAACAAGTTCCGGCTGGACGATACGCGTGGACAGGAGCACATCAAGCTCAGTACCGAGCACAGCGGCAAGAGCCAGCTCAATCTGGGGCATGTGGTTGACGCTGAGCGCAAACCCCGAGGGGCGGGGGCAGAACTACGCACCGATGGGCATGTCGCCATGCGCGGTGGCAGCGGCATCTTCATCAGTGCTGATACGCAGCCAGGGGCCAAGGGGCACATGCTCGAAATGGCTGCTGTCCTGGAGCGCCTGGATCAGGCCAAAGAGCAGTTGGAAGGGCTTTCGGATGACGCTCAGGCGTGCAAGGCGGAGCCTGCGGATGTCCAGGCCCAGCTGGACCTGCTTAAGCAAGATCTGGAACAGCTCAAATCCTCGGTCCTGATACTGAGCGCCCCTCAGGGGATCTCGCTAACCAGTGGCGGCCATCTTCAGCTGGCAGCGCAAAAGAACCTGATGCTCAACGCCGGTGGTGAGGCCGATGTCAGCGTGGTCAAGCGGTTGTTTGTTGGGATAGGACAGGGGCTGAGTGTGTTTGTGCGCAAATTGGGCATCAAGCTCATTGCCAACCAAGGGCCAGTCAGTATCCAGGCGCAGAACGACGCATTGTCGCTAATTGCACGGCATGGTCTGGAAATTTGTAGTACTGAAGATGAGATCCGGATCACGGCGAAGAAGAAGATTACACTCAATGCGGGTGGGAGTTATATCGCGATAGATGCGTGCAGTATTGAGTCTGGGACGGAAGGCGATTGCCTAATCAAGGCTGCAAGCTTCGAATATTTAGAAGAGCCTGCAAAGAAGATGATAGATGTTCCGTCCATGCCTCCTTTGGCGAATCATGATCCAGAATCGCTAAATACCACTGTATTTTCAGGTTAGGAAAGGTGGGGGGATGCCTTATGTCTGAAGGTTTACTTAAATGGTTCAGTGATTGGTTCGGAAAAGATGCCGAGCCAGAAACAGATGCTGCCGTTCGTCCAGTCGCTGAAGAAGTACCGAATAACTCGGTGTCTTCTCGTGGCGTGGCAGTGACCGATGACGCTCAGGATATGCCGAGAGTGAATGTTAGCTGGCTTCTTGTGCAAAATTGGAGTCATCCATTTAAGCAAAAAGGGTATGTCAATATCTTGCACCAACTCACGCAGTTGGCGAATGCGAGAGCTGGGTATTTCCCGTTGGGGGGTAGCGGGCTATGGCATGGCGGAATTCACTTTGATAGTTGCACAGGGAGTGTTCTTGATCAAGGTAGCGTGTCATGCATAGCAGATGGTGAGGTGGTGGCTTACCTAATAGATATGGAAGCGTCAGAGACAGAATACGTAGTTAACAAAGCTGCCAAAAAGTGCCAGTTCTCTCGCAATTTTGTACTTGTCCGCCATCGGATGGAAGCGCCAGAAATTGACGGTAGCAAAGAATCCCCTCCCTCACTAATTTTCTATAGTCTGTACATGCATTTGCAGGATGGATCGAGCTATCGTGATAGCTCCAACCTTGATCGTCCAGCATTCTGGCAGGACAAGGGGGATTATATTGTCTCTCCGTCTGCGAAGGATAGAAGCAAAAAAGACTCGACCGTGCTGGGCGCGAACGTGCGACATCAAGTGAGCAAGGGGATTGTAATAGATCACCTGCCTCAAGGTAGTCGCATACTGATCAGTGGAGAAGGTGATTATCGCAAGTTGGAAAATACCTCTGGTCCCGCCGGGCTGTTGGATGACAGTGGCTTGCGAGGTTATGTTCGATTCGATCAGTTGGATCCCCTTGAGGATGGTTTTCGTGCAAAAGACCAGCTAATAGTATATTCGCAGGCAGATGGTAAGGGTGATCGGGAGAGCCTGAGGCTACCGAAGGACACGCAAATTAAGATTAGTGGTGAAGGCTCGCTGCGCAAGTTGGAGAGCGTTGCGCAGTATGTGTATTTTGGTTCTTTAAGGAGTCTTCTGGAGCCCTGTGCGTATAATGAAATAGTGGTGCTTGAGAAGCCGTTTCCTATAAAGGCAGGGGGCTTGATTGGGCATGTGGGTAAATACCAAGACTGTTCAGCGGCTGAGCCGGAGGCAAGGCTGCATTTAGAGGTACTTACTGCAGAGGATGTGAAAACGTTCATTGATAGCTGTCGTAAATGGAGCAAGGGTCTATCGCCGGATCTAAGAAACTGGCTGAAGTTTAAAAAGGGCACGGTGGTTGTAGCGCACCGAGAAGGCTTCAGTAAAAGCAATCCACCTGCCGAGGTCTCAGAACATTCGATAAGTGACGCCGATCTGCTACTTCCCAAAGCCTCGCTGGATGGGTTGCCTCCAGTGCATAAGATTACTGTGCCCGCCACAGAGGGACGTAATGCCTGTAACTGGTACTACCTTGAAGATGTACTCAATGACGCATCAAACAAGATGCTGAAGGGTTGGGTAAAGGAAGAGATAGGCGTCACACCCTGGGTAAGTGCGTGGGAATGGGACGGGTATGAAGTCATTACAGATTACACAACTCCTGCGGAACTGATGGCTGCGTCGTTCCGGTCAGAAAAGCGTCTTACGGAGGAGCAGTTTAAGCAATATGGGCCAATAGCAGATGAAGGCGACAAATCGAAAGTAAAGGTTCGCTTGCGTCAACTGATTGATCGAGACGGTGATGGGAAGGTCACTGCGAATGAACTGCGGTCGGCACTTCAAACGCCTTCAGGTGCCCAAAAGCTCTCGAAGCTGGTGGTCAATTACGAAAGTGAATGGTACTACGCGGCGCACAAGTCGGATGCTTTAGATGAGATATTTGGGCATTCGGGCTCGACTCCAAATGTCAATTGGTTGGCAGAGAAAGAGCGAATTAAACAATCAAGTTGGTGGCCTGAAGTGGCCGCGAAATTGTGGCTTCCTGCGGATGGCCGGGTCTATCATTTTAACCCTATGGGCCTGTTGGTGAATCTCGGATTGGTCGATGATAATGATCTGAGATGGTTAAGCGTTCCTCATGGGCAATTCACCTTCGATGTGGAAGGTAATGATATTCCAGGTCATAGGCATTTTAGCCGAGTTGTACACTGGCCTGGAGGAGAATCTGGAATAACTATTGGTCGAGGTTATGATCTCGGGCAGCGAGCTAATCCTGCGAAGGATTTGGTTGGTGCTGGGATTGGGGAGCCTCTACTTTCGTGGTTGCTAAATGCCAGCGGCCTTACTGGTGGTAAGGCTCAAGCTTATTACAGCAGAGCCCCTTCGATGGTGAGGGCGCACGTAATTACCCGAAAGCAGCAGTATGAGTTATTTATCAATATCTATGAGTTTATGAGAGGTGAGGTTTTTAGAATTTCTCGACAGGTAAAAAATGTTGAGGAGTTCGGTGAATTAAAGTGGGAGTTGGTTGATCCTAGAATTCAGAATATTATGATAGATCTTGTGTATAGAGGGGATTATGTTATTGAAACCAGAAGGTTCATTCAGAAGCCGTTTGTTGAGAATGACTTAGAGTCTGTGCGGTCTGCTCTTAAGGATAGAAGTAATTGGACTCGACGAAATGTGCCGGGTGAGAGGTTTCGCCAAAGAGTTGAGTATATTAAATGAAGATTTTTTCAGCGATGGCGTTTATTTTTTTATTTGTGTCAGATGCGCTTGGGACTGGCGGCTTTGACTGCAGCCGGTTGCTCATGGCAGGGACAGGGCGCGCTGGTGGGCAATTGGTTCGTTACGTAGTAACTAGTCAAGATGCGTGTCTTGCCATTCATAATCTTGTCCCGGGAGGTAAAGGGCGGATTGCTGCTGAGTCGCGAATTTGTGATCTGAATGGTAAGGATTTTAATTCGGACTTTGCTGATGTTGATTTTAAGCGGGGCTACTTTGCGGATGGTAGGCTGTTTTTTGAAATTGGCATTACTCCACTGAACCCAATTGGGGAGAAGATTGTGAATTGCGAGGTGAAATTCGTACGGGGTGTGGCTGATCACTTGTCCTGTGAGGGAGAATTTATTGACTAAGGAGCTTCCCCTTTTCTTTTTAGGTGCAGCAGTAGGCACCCCGGAATTTTGTTTAGATTCAAGGAGTTTTGATGAGGGGAGTGATGCGAGTTGGCGACAGAACAATCGAGGGTGGAACCGTGCTTGCTGGTTCTAGTTCAATGCGCTTTGGCGGTACTCACGTAGCTCGTGAAGGGGATCCCGTCAGTTGCCCTGTTCCTGGCCATGGACGCACTGTAATCGCAGAAGGGCATTCCGCTTTCAGAGATAACGGTGTGCCAGTTGCCTTTGACGGACACCGTTGTGCGTGCGGGTGCGTTCTAATGTTAAAATTTACAGTATTTTCAGGATGAATGTTCTCTGAGATATGGAGTGATGCGTCATGGCTGAGCGTAGCTTGAAGTGGTTGACTGATATGTTTGGAGGGGGACTCGATGAATCTAAGACGGAGAAGTCTGTAGGTCCGATCTATCCGACGCCTGATGGAAAACCAATCAGCTCATCCGCAGCCGATGTCAGTACGCTCCAACCCGTAAAGAATTGGAGCTATCCCTTCAAACAGAAAAATAAAGCCAGTGTGATAGATCAGCTTACCCAACTGGCGAATTCGACAGCGGGCTATTACCCGCTGGGAGCTGGCGGGCTGTGGCATGGAGGTGTTCACTTTGACAGTGGCACTGCGGGTGTGCTTGATCAGTCCAGCGTTGTTTGCATAGCAGATGGTGAGGTGGTGGCTTACCGTACTGATATGAACTCCGTCGTGACGAGTTACGTTGAAAACAAAAAGCCGGCGCCTAAGCCCTTTTCTCGAAATTTTGTATTGGTTCGTCATCGGCTGGAAGCACCTAAGCTTCAGGGAAGCAATGATACTCCGCCATCCTTGATTATCTATAGTCTTTACATGCACTTGCAGGATGGGGCGGTCTATCAGAGTACGCCTACGATAGCGCGCCCGCAGTTTTGGGAAAAGAAGGATGACTACATTGTTCCGATGACCGCGAAGGATGCAGATCCGAATCTGTCGGCAAGGCTAGGGCTTAACGTGCGCAACCAAGAGAAAAGAGGGATCGTCATTGATCTGCTGCCGCAAGGATCACGAGTAAGGGTCAGTGGGGAAGGAGCGTATCGCAGGCTGCAAGATACGATGGGGCCCGCGCGATTATTGGATGCAGGCGGGTCAATGCTCGGGTATGTTCGCTTCGATCAGTTGGAGCCGGTCGAAGGGGGAGAGTACCGTACAAAGGCTGGGCTAACTATTCATGATGAAATTAATTCCAAACCTAGCCTCCGCAAACCTGGCCTGCCCAAAGGTACGCAGGTAAAAATCAGTGGCGAGGGTGAATTTCGCAAATTGGAGCGTGTGGTGCAGTTTGTTCATTTCGACTCGCTGCAGGCTTTGCCTGTGCCTAGAGCGCACGGTGTAATATGTGTTCTTGATAAGCCATTACCTATTAAGGCAGGCGCATTGATAGGCCATATCGGCCAGTACCAAGATTATTCTGCAATTCAGCCCGAGCGAAAACTGCACTTGGAAGTTTTTAGTGATCGCGACGTGGGGCGCTTTATTGCTCAGTGTCGAATCTGGGAAAAGGGGCTTCCGGCAAAAGACAAGACTTTGCTTAAGCTGGCAAAGGGCACGGTCGTGGTGGTGCACAAGCACCACTTCGGAGAGATGCTCCCGCCGACTCAAAACGACGAAAGTCAACTAAATGGTGCCGATTTATTCGTCCCCAGGTCTTTGCTGGATGGGTTGCCCTCTACGCATAAAATTGCAATATCCGAGGCTGGTGAGCGTGAAGCCTGCAATTGGTATCGCCTTGAAGGTTTGCTGAGTAATGAGAAAAACCAGCTTCTGGACGGATGGGTGAGAGTGGAGAAGGGGGGCGAGCAATGGACGAGTCCGTGGGCTTGGGAGGGCTATGAGGTCATTACCGATTACACCTCTCCGCCAGAATTCATGGCTGCTTCTTTACGCTCACTCAAGCGTCTGACAGACGAGCAAATAAGGCGATATGGCCCTGTGGCGGATGCTGGTGATAAGGGGCCTATCAAGGAGCGGTTATTTAATTTCATTGATGGTGATGGTGATGGTGATAAAAAGATCACAGCGGAGGAATTGCGGGCAGTAATTCGAATTCCTGCGCACGCTCAGGCGCTTTCACGCTTGATCATCTATTGCGAAAGCGAATGGCATTACAGACCGCAAAAGTGGGATATTCTGGATGAGATTCTTGGGCACACGGGCTCGACTCCTCATATCAATTGGCTTGCAGAAAAGCAGCGGATAGAACAGCTGAGTTGGTGGGGCGATGTGGCGGAGAAGGCCGGGTTGCCAAGTAACGGGCAGGTTTATCATCTGCATTCAGTTGGTCTGGTGGGGCTGTTTGAGACTCAATCGAGTTGTATAACTCTAGACGAGGCTATCGAGTTGGCGCTTTTGGTAAGCGGTGGTTATGAGGGGCGCCGCTCGTTGGACTACCATGCGTTAGCAGACGATTTTGATGGCCAGGGTACTTCGTTTGGACTCATACAGTGGAACTTCGGGCAAGGTACTCTGGGGGCTCTGCTTTTGAAAATGCTTAGAAGGAACGCTCCGGTCTTCTCTGGATGTTTTCCTTTAAATATGGATTACGCCTCTCTAGAAGCGGCGCTTGTTAATAAAAATACGGCTGCTCAACTTTCATGGGCTAGAGGAGTCCTTCGTACGAACAGGGTAGGGTGGAGGCAGGCGTTCCAAGCGATTGGAGATGTCGAGGAGTTCCAGAAGATTCAGTTGAGTGAAGCGGCCGCGTATCACTCTAATGTTGTCAAATGTATCAGGCACATGAGGGGGGTTGCGCCGTCGGCTATGGAGCGTGTGGGTGTGGTTACTTATGTTGCGCTATACGATCTCTGCGTGCAGCAGGGCGGATTTGAAAAAGGAGCGACTATTCGCAATATCCAAGAGGAAGTTATTTCTGCGAAAAGCATAGATCAAGGCGCCTTGCTGGAAATATGCGTCCGTGAAAGAGCTAAAACAGCATCAAGTCGATGGATGGCTGACAGCTTGAGTCGCAGAATGGGAATTATAGAGGGAGAGCCCTATCTTGCGGTCCTTGGAGGTCGATCTGTTCGCCGAGAAAATCCAAACGTTCATCTTCTATCAAAAGTGAGAGACTTTCATGTCTGTGATATTTAGGAGAGGGGCTATACTTTGTTTGTCTGCTTTTGGGCTGGCTTTGGCGGTAGAGGGTGCTTTGGGTGCATCTGCTGAGGTGGTTGAAAAAAATTACTGCAATGATTCTGGTGAATGCAGCAGGGCTGTTGATGGGGCTGCAGAAATTCTTAAGTGGTGTGAGGCCTCCAGTGCAACGATAGCCTGGAATTACAAAAGAAAAGGTGCTTATTTGGTTTCGTGCGACTGTGAGTGCACGTCGCATGATAATGTGGGTTGGATTGTAGATAGAGATACTGGGGCTGGTAAGAAAGTTGTTCAGAAGCTACAGGTTGGTAAGCAGTCTACCATCGAAAGTGTTCGAAGGTCATCTGGATGGGTTTCAGATGGATTTTCCGCATATCCCTATTGTAGTGCTGTAAATGGCAAAAAACTGAGTAACAGTATGTTTGTGACTCTGCTAAAAGAACCTGCTGGTAGTGATGTGTCTCCATATTGTTTTTATCCGGCTTACATAGTGCTTGGTGAAAGTGGGCTTGAAGTGAAGACCGATAGGGCAGACGATGGATTCGGTGCGTCGCTTATTATTGATGACTCTGGTTTGGCAGAAGTTTCGGCGGTCTTGAGAGCTGTAAGTAATGTTGGTGACTAGTGGTTTAATCGGCGTTTTTTTGTGTGGGGGCTGGCTTTAGGGGGTAGGTGGTTCGCAGGACATATGTAAGGGGCAGACCAGTGAGGCGGGTGCGATGAGGGGTTTATTCGCGTTGGCGACAAGACGACACGGGGCAATACTGTTTTTCAGGTTCCATCACCATGCAGTTCGGCGTTATGAGGTTGGTATGAAAGGAATAATTCGAGTGGGCGACAGGACTACAGGAGGTGGAACCGTGCTTGCTGGTTCTAGTTCAATGCGCTTTGGCGGTATTTACGTGGCTGGCGAAGGAGATCCCGTCAGTTGCCCTATTCCTGGCCACAGACGCACCGTGATCGCAGAAGGGCATTCCGCTTTCAGAGATAACGGTGTGCCAGTTGCGTTTGACGGACACCGTTGCGCGTGCGGGTGCGTTTTGATTTCGTCTATGCCTAGCGGTGGTGCGAGATAGCCCATGGCAGTGGAGCTTGATCGCATACCTGCTCAGGCTGATCGGCCGAGTAGCCCCAGGCTATGGCTCTGGCTGTGTTTGCTTCCGCTTTTCCTGCTTTTCGGATGCGCTGTTGTAGCCCTATTTTCTGAGGTGGATCTGCGAGAACAAACAGCCGTTGTTTGGGGAGCTGCACTGGGTGTGTCACTCCTCGGATGGTGCCTGATATGTGGTCTGCGGATGCTGTACCACCTGGCACGACAGCACAGTGCCGATGGTTGGGACGCCGCTCGTGCAGCTGATCTTGAATCCACGCTCAGCCAGGGGCGACGTCATCAGCAAGTATTGGCGATCAGTGTGTATACGGCCCTATGCACGGAACCGGCAGATTCACTGGAACAAGTGGATGCCATTTTAAAAGGGACTAATGCCCTCAAGGCAAAACCATCTAGATCAGCTGGGGGAACGGTGCGTCATTCCCGTTTGCCTGGTGATGTGAACGAGAGCCCTGAACGTGCGCTTTTGAGGATCCTGAAGACGCTACTCAATGACCTTGCGATTCAGCTCGCGGAACTAGCTGATGAAGTCGAGCTTGCGTTGTCGCTGGAGATCGACAGCCCGCTGCGTGAAGACAGACTGGGCGAGGTCTGGCAGACGGCGTTAGCAGAGTCGGGTATTCGGCAAACCGTTACGCCTATTACCTGGAGGGGGCTGGAGGCGATTGACCAGTGGCTGGACCAACGCA
Organism: Pseudomonas putida; assembly: GCF_016406145.1. Taxonomy (NCBI): domain Bacteria; kingdom Pseudomonadati; phylum Pseudomonadota; class Gammaproteobacteria; order Pseudomonadales; family Pseudomonadaceae; genus Pseudomonas; species Pseudomonas putida. The sequence continues at coordinate 3,584,065 of NZ_CP066306.1, read as the reverse complement.
GCGACGATCAAGCTCTGCTCTTGCTCGTCTCAGTGGTGATAGCGCCAGACGCGCCTCAAGGCACAGCTGAAACAGCGGTGGGGCTGTTGTTAGGCAACCCCGGGAGTCAACGTGCGTTACTCCCAGTGGCCAATCTGCATAGGCCGGAACAAGCTCATGGCGAGTCGGCTGGGGCATTGATCCGCGCAACTCAACTGGCACTGTCCTGGGCGTCTTTGCCAGCAAGTGGTGTCGAGCATATTTGGCGATCAGGTATCGGACAGAAGTACCACGCGTCAGTAACGACCCTGATGAGTGAGATTGAGTTGCCGCTGCGTGCTGATCGGAAAGTTCACGACTTGGACGCGTTACTTGGACATCCGGGAGCGGCAGCCCCGTGGGTGGCCGTCGCCCTGGCTGCGCAGACGGTTCAACGTGGTTGCGGACCACAACTAATTTTGAGTGGCGTGCGCTGCGCTGACGCGCTGCTGTGGGGAGCGGTACTGACACCCGTTCCGCCACCTATGACGTAGGGTTTTCATATGCAATTCAAGCGGGCGCGGTTACTGATTGTTGTGCTTTCCTTTGCACTACTGATTCTTGTGCTGGCGGGAGTGGCACTTTGGCTTTATCCCTCAGGTTTGAACTTCGCGTTCGGTAGCGTTCAAGGGTGGGATCTGTCAGTAGTATTGCCTGGGATCGCTTTTCTGATTGTGCTGGTTACTGTTGGGGGCTTGGTGCTTGCCCGTCGCTTCGGTGCTTCCAGTTACCACCATCTCACCGAGGGCGGTGCTCAGCCAGTAGCAGAGATCCGATCCAAAGCCTTGCATGCATTCTACGGCGCGGCTGCAGACAGCCGTCCCTTGAGCCGAATGTATCTTCGCCAACAGTACGGTTGGTTCTGGTCGAGAAGAGTACAGGTGCTGCTGGTGGTCGGCGAGCCTGCCCAAGTCAATGCCATTGTCCCTGGTCTGATTGAACGACAGTGGCTGTCGGGACGGGCAGTTGTGCTTCTTTATGGTGGCAGTCTCCTTTCTAAACCAGACACAACGCTGCTCGACAAATGGCAACAGCAGTTTCGCTGGCGCGGCATTGATGGTGTCGTTTGGGCGCTAAGCGAACGCCAGCTCGACGATGCTGCTTCCATGAGTGCAAGCATTCATCATCTGCAGGAGATGAGCCGTTATCTAGGCAGGCAATTGCCTGTGCATGTTTGGCAAATCTGTGAAAGCCACTGGGACCAGTCGGAGCGTGGCATTGAGGCGGTCGGTGGCTTGCTTCCTACCCGACGAGCCATAGCTCACTGGGAGGAGCATTTGGGTGCCCTGCAGCGCTCGCTGCGCGAACAAGGTTTGGCGCAGATGCAGGTCCAGATAGCGCACGACTTTCTTCTGCGACTTGCGCGTAACCTGCAGGTTGACGGTGCTGCACGATGGTATCGCCTGATCGAGTCCCTCTCAGGAAGTGGCTCCCGAGGCATCCAGGTCCGTGGCGTGTGGTTCAGCTTGCCCGTTCAGAGGCCAGAACTGTCGACGACAATCGAACACCACTGGCCCGAAGACCCAGCATGGTCCGGAATCCTCAACGATCGCTCCGCCCGAGCCCGCCGACTGGGTTGGCACCCAGCCAGAGTCGCCTACGTTTCTGCGCTGGGCCTGGCTTCCATCTGGGGCATCGGCTTGGTGTTGTCCTTTGCCAGCAACCGTGCCGAGGTCGGTCAGATCGCGGCGGCCTACAGCGCGTTGCAGCAGCCTGTAGCAGGCACCGACACTAAACAGGCACTGGGCGAGATGGTGCGTGAACTCTCCCGCCTGGACTACCGATCAGAACACGGCGCACCGTGGTACCAGCGCTTTGGCCTGAACCGGTCGCAAGACCTGCGTGAGGCAGTGTGGCCGCTCTATACGCAGGCCAATAGCCAGCTGCTCCGCGACCCCGCCGTTTCGGAACTGGAAAAACGGCTCAAAGCGTTGGTCAACTTGCCTCCGGCGAGCCCCCTGCGCGCCAAGCGGGCACAACAGACGTACGCCTACCTCAAAGCCTATCTGATGCTGGCGCGCCCGGAAAAGGCCGATGCCGCGTTCTTGGTCCAGACCCTGGGCGCTACCGAACCGGCATTGTGGACGTTCTACGGCGAGCATCTGCCTGAGCACCCTGACTGGGCGATCAAGGCCGACCTCAGGTTGATCGCCCAAACGCGCCAGGTGCTGCTGCGTGCACTGGGTCAGCGAAACGCTGAAAGCAGCCTGTACCAGCAGGTCCTCGACACCGCGGCGAACCACTACCCGGCGTTGGGTTTGCAGCAGATGGTCGGCGACACCGATGCAAGCGCCCTGTTCACCAGTGCAGAACAGGTCCCCGGTGTATTCACCCGCCAAGCGTGGGAAGGGCAGGTTCGTGCAGCCATTGAAGAGGCGGCGCAAGCGCGGCGCGAAGAGATTGACTGGGTACTCAGCGACCACCCCAACGACATTGCCAAGGCGCTGAGCCCCGAGCAACTGAGGGAGCGCTTGACTACCCGCTACTTCCAGGATTACAGCAGTGCCTGGCTGAGCTTCCTCAACAGCCTGCGCTGGCGGCAGGGCCATGGCCTGAGCGATGTGATTGCACAGCTGACACTGATGAGTGATGTGCGTCAGTCGCCATTGATTGCCCTGATGAACACGCTGAGTTACCAGGGCCAGGCAGGCTTCCGTGGCCAGGCCCTGGCCGATTCCCTGATCGAATCGGCACAGAAGTTGGTGGGGCAAAAAGCAGCGCCGATCGTCGATCAACTTCCCCAAACGCCCAGTGGCCCGCTCGACAGTACCTTTGGCCCATTGCTATCGCTTCTGGGAAAGGAAGCTGATGGCCGAATGAGTGATGACCGCCTGAGCTTGCAAACTTTCCTCACGCGGGTCACCGCTGTGCGCTTGAAGCTGCAGCAAGTGGTCACTGCGCCCGACCCTGAGGCAATGATCCAGGTACTGGCGCAAACGGTGTTCCAGGGGAAGGGCGCGGACCTGACCGATATCCAGGCCTATGGCAACCTGATCGCCGCCAGTCTTGGCGCCGACTGGGGGCCAGCGGCCAACACGCTGTTCGTGCGGCCGCTGGATCAGGCCTGGCAACAGATTCTGCTGCCGTCGTCGGCCGGCCTCAACCGGGCGTGGCAGCGCGCGATCGTCGATGAGTGGCAGGGCGCTTTCAGCGGCCGTTATCCGTTCGCTGCCACCAGCAGTGACGCTTCATTGCCCATGCTGGGGCAGATGATTCGCGCTGACTCTGGGCGGATCGAGCAGTTCCTGGCTCAGCAGCTCATGGGGCTGCTACGCAAGGAAGGCAGCCGCTGGGTGGCCGACTCGCGGCAAAGCCAGGGGCTGCGTTTCAACCCGGACTTCCTGACAGCGATCAATCAGCTCAGTCAGCTGGCTGATGTGCTGTACACCGATGGGGGCATGGGTGTGAGCTTCGAGTTGCAAGGCAAACCTGTGCGTGATGTGGTGCAAACCACCTTCGTACTCAATGGTGAAAAGCACCACTACTTCAACCAGCGAGAAAGCTGGCAACGCTTTCGCTGGCCAGGGCAGGGCGACCATCCGGGCATAAGCCTGACGTGGAGCAGCGTCCACACCGGCGAACGTCTATTTGCGGACTACCAGGGAACCTGGGGGCTGATTCGTCTGCTGGAGCAGGCCAATGTAATGGCGCTGGACGATGGCGACAGTCGTTTTCGGGTCGTGCTGGATGCGCCGGATGGTCTGGGCCTGACCTGGCACTTGCGAACGGAGTTGGGCGAAGGGCCGCTGGCACTGCTCAAGTTGCGCGGGTTCAGCCTGCCGCGAGAGATCTTTCTGGTAGAGGGCCGGGATACCCCGCAGTACTCGCAAAATGGGGGTTACGAATGAGCCTGAAAAGACTGGTAGAGAGCTGTTTGCCCACCAGCGAGCCGCTGGTCATTGCCCGCAAACACGGCGAATCCTGGGAGCCTTGGCTAACGCCTATCAACGGCGATGTACCGGTGGGAGAGGACCCGGGCTACGACGACGACTTCCAGCGCATGCGCGAAGAGGTCAACAAACTCTCCGGGGCGGATGTGGACCTTGTTGCGCAACTGGCGCATAAGCTACTCCAGCAGTCCTGCAAAGACCTTCGTGTTGCCACCTACTACCTCTGGGCACGTTTGCACAGGGACGGTGAGACCGGCTTGGCAGATGGCCTGAGTTTGCTGGCGGCGCTGATGGAACGCTATGCCTCCGACATCCTGCCGGCGCGTCCCAATAGCCGCAAGATGGCCTTGGAGTGGCTTGCCGGCAGCAGGGTCCAGGCAAGCCTGTCGCTGTACCCTCAAGTGGTCAAGGCTGAAACCGAGCGAACGGTGGCTGCTTTGGTGTGGTTGGAGCACGGCTTCAGCCATTGGCCAGAAGACCAGCGGCCACGACTGGACGCCTTGTACGGCGCCCTCAACAGTCGACTCGCCGCGTCGGGAGGTGTTGATGCAATCGTCCCCCAGACTGGCAGTGAGTCACCTGGAGACGGTAGGGCGGCAAGCCCGAGCCCGACCCCCATAAAGTCGGGCCGAGATTTGCTGGACAGTGGTAGAGGGCTAGCCAGCTATCTACGTGATCAACCAGAAGGGTGGTTGGCGGCGCATCGGCTGATGAAGAGTTTGCGCTGGGACACCGTGCATCAGGTGCCGCCGCAAACTGCCCAGGGGATTACCCGCCTGGCGCCGCCTCGCGGCGAGTATCGCGCTCAGCTCAAGCGCTTGCACCTGCAGCAAAGCTGGAGCGAGTTGATTGATCAGGTCGAGCAAATGTATGCCGAAGGCGTCAACCACTTCTGGTTGGATCTGCAATGGTATCTCCATCAGGCCTTGAGCAAATCCGCTGAGCCCTACAAAAGCTGGGCGGATATCGTCAAACACGATCTGGCCATGCTGCTGCACCGTCTGCCGGGCGTGGAGCTGCTGTGTTGGAGCGATGGCTCGCCATTCGCCGATGAAGCCACGCGTGAGTGGATCAACCAGCAGGTCAGCGGTAACCGCCCAGAACAATGGCTGCCCACAGCGGCCCCCGCATCGTCGGCGGCTGCATGCGAAATACTCGTCTTGGAACCCGAGGCACTGGCGCAAGCGGATGCTGATGGCGTGGAGCAGGCACTGGCGTGGCTGGCGAGCCGTCCAGATGTGCAGACCGGGCGGCAACGTTGGTTACTGCGTTTGTTGATGGCGCGAGTGGCCGAACAGTGCGGCAAGGCAGAGCTGGCCATTCATTTGTTCACTGAGCTCGACGCTGCCGCGCAACGCCACACATTTGCCGACTGGGAGCCCGACCTGCTCTTCGAGGTCAAGGCGCGTTTACTCAAGCTGCTGCGTTTGAAAGCCCAGCGCAACGATGCTGACCGGCCTGCGTTGGCGCGGCAAATGGAACATCAGTTGGCAGCACTTGTATCCATTGACCCGGTACGTGCTGCAGTCCTGTGCAGCTAATCCACTTTGATCAGGAATCTGTTTTGACTACGGACAACCTAACCCTGCGTTACTTCGACGCTGAAATGCGCTACCTGCGGGAAGCGGGCAAGGAGTTTGCCCAAGCTTTCCCGGATCGGGCGGCGCAGCTCAACCTGGATAAGCCCGGCGCTGAAGACCCCTTTGTTGAGCGTTTGTTCGAAGGCTTTGCGTTCCTGATGGGGCGTCTGCGTGAGAAATTGGACGATGACTTGCCAGAACTGACCGAGGGGCTGGTGAGTCTCCTGTGGCCCCACTACTTGCGCACCATCCCGTCACTGGCCATCGTCGAACTGATGCCAGATGTCAGTCAGATGAAAGGCTGCGAGGCGGTCGCAAGAGGCTTTCAGGTGCTATCACAACCGGTGGGTCAGCACCGTACCCGCTGCCGCTACTCCACCACGCAGGATTTGACGCTACGACCGCTCAATCTGGAAACCGTGCGACTTGACCATGAGTCAGATGGGCGTGCAGTTCTACGCCTACGCTTCGCGCGTGGAGCACTGGCCAGCTGGGATCAACTCGACCTCGCGCATATCCCCTTGTATCTGAATGGCGACGCGGCGCTTGCCAGTGTGCTGCACCAGGCGCTGACATTGAATGTGCAGGCGCTGCATGTGCGCTTGCCAGGCGAGGCGCAGCGCAAGGCATTTGCGGGGCAATTCAAGCCAAAGGGGTTTGCGGACGATGATCGCCTTTGGCCAAAAGGCGACAGCGCCTTCAGCGGTTATCAGTTGTTGCTGGAGTACTTTACGTTCCGCGAGAAGTTCATGTTCGTGACGCTCTGCGGCCTGGAATCGCTCGTGCTGCCTGCGGACGCGCCCTGGTTCGAACTTGAAGTAGTACTCAGTGAGACGTGGTCGCATACGTTTACGCCGACGCAAGAGCACATTCGTTTGCACGCGGTCCCCGTGATCAACTTATTTGCACTGGAGGCTGATCCACTCATCTTGGACCCGTTGCAGAATGAATACTTGCTTCGCCCGATGCGCTTGCAGGACGGTCATACAGAGATCTACTCGGTAGACAAGGTTTCTGGAGCGAAAGACAGCGTTCGTCAGGATTACGTGCCGTTCAGCAGCTTTCGTCACAAAGGGGGGATGCTTCGCGATGAGGCCCCCGAGCGCTATTTTCATACCCGCCTGAGACGCGGCGCCAATGGTCTTCATGATACTTGGCTGATTCTTGGCGGGGAGGGCTTTGACAAGGATGTATTGCTCAATCGCAAAAGCCTGTCGTTGCGCCTGACCGGCACCAATGGCCAGCTGCCGCGCAAAGCCTTGCGCAGCACCTTGCTCGATGCTGCGGCGCAGTCCACCCAGGCAGGTTTGCGAGTGCGCAACCTGACCGCGCCGACATTACCGTGCTACCCACCCAATCGCGACCGTTTTCACTGGCGAGTACTCAGTCACCTGGGGTCGAATTTTCTACCGATGCTCAACAGTGCAGAAGTACTGCGTGGCACGTTGGCCTTGTACGAGTGGACGGGTAGCGAAACCAACCGCCGCCGTCTGGAGGCCATTGTCGACGTCAAGCATCACCTGATCCAGCGCTTCGAAAAAGGCTTCTTGCTGCGAGGTGTGGATATCGAAGTGACGGTCGATAGCAATGGCTTTTCAGGCGAGGGGGATATCTGCCTGTTTGGTGAAATGCTCAGCCGGTTCTTCGCTCTGTATGCGGACATTCATTTGTGCACTCAACTGACGATGATTTTGCAGCCGACGGGGAGGTGCCTGCGATGGAGCGAACATCACAGTCAGCGTATTCCCGGTTGAAGGCCGAGGGCATTCTGCATGTGTTGGCTGAACAGGTATCGACGGCTAACGTCTACCGCTTCTGCCAAGTGCTGGAACAGGTTCTGGCTGAACAACCACCGCTGGGCAGCACTGCACATCCCAGTGATGACCGGGTCAGGTTCCGGCCAGACCCTGGAATGGGATTTCCAGCAGGCGAGTTGAAGGCCATTGAAATCGACGAGTCTGCTCCACACCGACCGCTGACAGTGCGAACCCGGCTGCTGGGTTTGTATGGCGTCGACTCTCCATTGCCCACGGGCTATCTGGATGATATCGCCCAGCGACGCGAAGGCCATGAGGCGCTGGAGCACTTCCTCGATATCTTCAACCATCGGCTATTTACCCAGTTCTACCGGATCTGGCGCAAGTACTCCTACCCGGCAACGTTCGAGCCGGGCGGGCGTGATGCGACTTCACAGTGTTTGTTGGGTTTGATCGGGCTGGGGATTCCCGGTACGGCAGAGCGTATCGCCACACCGATGTCACGTTTCCTGGCCCTGCTCAGCGTGATGCGTCTACCCACGCGTAACGCGGAGGGGATTGGTGCGCTGGTGAAGTTGCTGGCGCCGCACACGGATACGCACGTGACCGGGCATTGGCCGCAGAGCGTTGTGCTTGAGCAGCCCGCCAGCCTTGCGCCAGCGCATCCGGTGACCTTGGGCCAAGGCATGCCATTGGGCGCTGTCGGGCACGACGCGAACAGCCAACTGCGCCTGCGGCTGTGCACCGACGACCAGAATGAGGCGCGTGAGTGGCTTCCTGGTGGCCGGCTGATTGCCGATCTGCGCGTGTTGCTTGAAGTGTATCTGGGGTGGCGTTGTACAGCGCTGCTGCAGCTCTCAATTCCACGTGAGATGGTGCCGGCTCCTGTACTAGGACGCACTCGGTCGATGCTTGGCATGACCGCTGTGTTGAAACGGGCAGAGGGCGTACTCGCATCGGCTCAAGACGACACGATCACGATTAACCTGGGCCGATATCAAGGTCTGCAGCCGAACCCTTGCAGGAAGGAGGTACAGCATGTGGCGTACCGTTTTTAAATGCTTCACGGCATCGACACTTGTTGCAGTACTGAGTGGGTGTGGCCTTGCACAAAAGGTTGCAGACGGTACGGCGTCTACTGCCCAAGCGATCTTCTACAAGCAAGTAAAGACGCTGCATCTGGATCTCAACGGCCGGTCAGCGATAAATACCGATGTCGAAGAGATGAGCGGATTGTCGGTGCCGGTGCTGGTGCGGGTCTACCAGTTGAAGGACAGCAAGGCGTTGGAGAACGCCACCTATGACGAAATGGTAAGTCAAGGTGAGCGAGTGCTTCGCGATGATCTGCTCGATGAGCGCGTGGTGGTGATAAAGCCCGGCGAGGCGGCGCAGCTGAGTACACCTCTACAAGGCGACGCTCGGTATGTTGCGGTGGTTGCGCTGTTCCGAAGTCCAGACGTTATCGAAAATACGTGGCGCGTTGTCTTGCAGCGGGACGACCTCGAACTGGATCAGGCCAGAGTACTCGAACTGGGTGATAACCGGTTGACGCTCCGACAGCGCGTGGAGGGCTGACTGCATGCCTGAAACCAGTCCTTCTCTTTACGAAATCCTGTTGCAGAACTTCCGCAGTGAGCTAGCGCTGGACCAGGTGAATGAAGATGACCAGCTGACACTCTCGGTGCTGGACAACATTCAGCGCATTCTCAACAGCCGTGCAGGTTCACTCTCGCATCTGCCCGACTATGGCTTGCCGGACATGGGCACAGTGCTGCAAGGGCTACCGGCTTCAGCACATGGCTTGATGAACGACATCGCCCGCACCTTGCGCCGCTATGAGCCCCGGCTGGCGCAGGTGAGCGTTCAGCTGATACCTCAGTCTCGCCCTGGCCATCTTGACTATGCCCTTGACGTGGTCATCAAGGGCGGCGGCAGGGCGTCCTTTGGGACCACAGTCGGCGCCGAAGGCAGGGTTGTGGTGCGTCACCTCAAGCAGGAAGGCTACCTTCCCGTGCAATGGAACTGACAGGGGGCCAGATGACGGCACTTTTTGAGATGCGTGTTCGCCTGGGTGGGGATCCAGGCAACTTCGATGAGTTCAAGGTGTTGCACGGTGAGCTGGCCAAGCTCACGCACCCCGCCTGTCCCGATGTGGACTGGGCAAAAGTTGAGGGGTTGTCTTTGCGACTCTTCGAGCTGAACGGGATTGAACTGCAGACGGCGGTGGCGTTCGTACTGGCGCGTAGCTACCGCACGGGTGTGACGGGCTTGACCGAGGGTGTGGCGCTGCTCGCTACACTGAGCGATGAGTGGCCGCGCTTATGGCCAGTGCAGGCGTCAGCTCGCATCGATCTCATTGCATGGCTGTTTACTCAGTTGCATCCCTTGGTTCGCATGGTGGCGTGGGGCAGGTCGAGTTCGGCGGGGTTGAGCGAACTGATTGTCGAGTTGAACCGCCTGGAGCACCGCTTGGAACGCCTTGGCCATGCACCTTTGGTTGCGCTGCAGGTCTTCCGAAACCAACTGGTCAGCCTCCTGCAGCGTATGCCAGGAGGCCGGGTGGCGGCGATGCCGCTTCCTCTGCAATCCTGGGCGACGATTGCTGAGCCATCCATCACGCCTCAAATGGCTGCTGCCGTTTCTGCCCCTTCGACCTACACATTTGTAGTCGAGCCTCCGGCGCAGAAGCGTGTCGTGTTGCCGTGGTTACTGCTGCTGATGGTCACTATTGCATGCTTGGGGTGGTTAGGTTGGCAAGAGTGGTCATCCAGGCAAGCCAAAGAACCCCCTACGTCCGATCCAATCCAACTCGACAGTTTGAACCTGTTCGATCCTGGCAGTGACGAACTCAAGCCGGGTTCAACCAAGCTGCTGGTCAATGCACTGGTTGGAATCAAGGCCCAGCCTGGCTGGTTGATCGTTATCTCCGGGCATGCGGATGCGCGGGGCGATGCAGCCAAGAATCTCGATCTTTCTCGTGCCCGCGCCTCCGCTGTTCGCGACTGGATGCAGCGTATGGGCGATATCCCGGACAGTTGCTTTGCTGTCCAAGGTGTCGCGGCCAGTCAACCGGTCAGCAGCAACGACACCGTGAATGGTCGCGCAGAAAATCGTCGGGTGGACATTCGATTGGTACCTCAGGGAGATGCATGTGGCGAGCTGGAGGTCGTAGGGCATTCGTTTCGGTGAAGAGAGGCAGCGTGATGGCATACCTGCAAACCAATGCGATGCTGAACTGCGCTAACCAGGTAGACTGCGCTGGTAAGCCGCCCAAAGACAGCGTCAAGTTGCTTCACGTTGGCAACGAGAATGCTTGTACTGCGCCCAAGTGCCCCGTGAGTACGTCGCATGCTACCGTGCCAGTGCTTATATGGCTCCGTCAAAGGCGCCATGCGCTCGTTGCCTGATTGAAAGCGAATATGATCGGGTATTTCGGAATTAGCCCACGCCCCCGTCGTGAACATCCTGCTTCCAGAAACTTGCCGGTCTCATACAGATTGCCTCCTTGGCAGTGCGGCGCTACGGGCTCGCTCCGTGTTGAGATTGCTCAGCCGAAGAAATCACCCGGTTATGAAGAATGGAATTACCGTGGCAACCGCCATACCGGCTTGAACCAAGAGCGTTACCGAGAGCCATTTTGGCTCCCGCCGGATAAACCAGTAAATCGCGTTCAATATCATTGAAATCAGGTTGGTGAGCCCCAGGACGGCGAACGCAAGGACGCCCGAGATCTTGACAGGGGAAGTGGTTGGCGATTGCAGCACGTAGAGCGCTAGGATCGGGCCCAGGATCACTGTTGTGATCGAAAGGCCAGCGACGGTTCGGGTAAATCGTAAAGCTTCGTCGGGCGTCATGCCGTGGGATGTCCTTCTATGACCGGGCTTGGGGCATCACTGCCAACTGATCTATTCTGCGACGTTCACATAAGGGTCCAAAAGGACGTCCATGATTCCGGTCGATATGCCGGTCATGTTGCTCGGCTACATAATCTACATTTTTTCCGAGGTTTTTCTCTGGCTTTTCATCGCTGGCCTGATCGCCTTGCTAATTCCGCGAAGCCGTCGTTACATTGTGGCGCGGCGCTGGAGGTTCGGCTTGTTGCTGATGTTGCTGGCAGCCGGCAGTGTGCCATACATCGAGTCCACCAACAGGTTCTGGCGGGATTGGCGTGCGCACAATCCCACCCTCGAACACAAGGAAGTGCTCGGTGACCTGGTGCTTCCAGCTGGTACGCGGGTCCACCTGCAAGACTTGGAGCCTTTCAACGACCTGTCCGGGGATCCCGTGCCCTATGGCATGCAGAGCCTGGATCAGGCTGACTTCGACCGCACGCCAGGCCACATTATGGGCATGCCCGTGCGTCGCCTGGAACTCGCGCAGGGCCATGGTTTCGCGACGGTCGAGACCGTGTCGGCCCATCACCTGGCAGGATGGAAATGTGAGCCTGGTGAGATCGAGTTCGATTTTCCGTTCGGTGCTCATTTCAAGTTTTCCGAATGGAAGATGAGTCGATGCACGCTGGCGCCAGGTACAGACCTGGGCGGCATCGTCTGGCCTGGGCCGGTGAGGGTATTCTCCAACAGTACCGGTTGGGAGGCCAGGTCCGAGGAGCGCCCGGTAAAGGTACTGGGGATCGAAATGCGCTCACTGACCATGATCTGGACCGGCCACTTCAAGCGTGAAGCAATGCCTCGAGCCTGCCCTGGCGATCGAGACTCGCCAAGTCATCAAAGCCGCCGACATGCACGCTGCCAACAAATATCTGTGGGACGGTTCGGCGGTGGGCTCGCTGTATCATCTCCGCTAGGTGCTGGGGTGACTCTTCAACGTTAATTTCGTAAGGAGTGACGCCTTTGCTCTGCAGCAGTCGCTTGGCGTTCACGCAGTAAGGGCAGCGCTGGGTGGTGTAGATAGTCACTTTGCTCATGGCCGTTACCCTCCTAGCGTGCCGATGGCGGGAAGTCGATATCGGTAGTGGCGATGTTGTTCAGGTAGTTGGTCAGGGTTAACAACGTGACCTGGGCCACCACCTCCACGATCTTGCCATCGGTAAGACCAGCCTCGCGGGCGGCAGCGATTTGATCGTCGTTCAATTGGCCGCGGCTTTCGGTGATTTGATGCGCCAGCGCAGCGACAGCGTTGAGTGTGCCGCTACGAGCTTGGCTTATGGCCTCGTCGCTCAAACCCGCCTTGGCACCAAAGAAGGCGTGTGCGGCCAGGCAATAGTCGCAACCGTTGATCTGGGAAGTGGCGAGCGCAACGACCTCACGCTCGGCGGCGCTCAGTGAGCTTTTACCCAAGGCTTGGGCGAGGCCCAGATAGCCATTGAGTGCGGCCGGTGAGTTAGCCAAGGTCTTGAAGGCGTTGGGAATGAAGCCGAGACCTTTTTGAATGCCTTCGAGGGCAGCGCGCGAGCCAACAGGGGCTTGGTCCAGCGAGAGAGCAGGGATACGAGTCATGGTAATTCTCCAGTAGGTTGATTAGGCAGCTTGTCGACCAAGCTTGGAATCAATACTAGGGAAGTGGACTGTCCTTTCGGATCCAGATCGTCGAATCTATGCAACAGATCGTCTAAACTTGGGCGCGCTATGGACCGACTATCAACACTGCTCAATCATTTCAACCTGCATGCGTCCACCTTCCACCAGGGTGGGTTTTGTGGAGCGACTCATTTTCATGGGCAGCAAAGTTTCGGCCACGCACATCTGCTGCGTTCGGGGCGCGTGGCCTTCAGGGACAAACGCGGTCAGTTCATCGAACTGACCGAGCCCAGTCTGATTCTGGCGGCGCGTCCGCAGGAGCATCAGTTGCAGGCGATCGAAGCAGATGAAGCGCAATTGGTGTGCGCCACCTTGCAATTCGATGGCGGAGCCAACAATCCACTGACCTTGGCGTTGCCGGAATTCATCATCAAACCCTTGCACGAACTGCAGGGTCTCAATGGCACCCTCGACTGGCTGTTCGAAGAAGCCTTCGGCGACGAGTGTGGGCGAGATGTAATCCTCAATCGTCTGTTCGAGCTCATGGTGATTCAGCTATTTCGCCATCTCATCGCCAGCCGCAGTATTGCCTCGGGGATGATGGCCGGGTTGGCCAGTGCTCAGCTGTCCCGGGCGTTGGTGGTTATCCACAACGAGCCACAGCGCAAATGGTCCGTGGCAGAGCTGGCTGATCGCTCAGGCATGTCGCGCGCGAGCTTTGCTGCGCATTTTCGCGAGACCGTGGGAGTCACGCCTGCAGATTACCTGGCGAACTGGCGAATCAGCCTGACGCAGAAACGCCTGCGGGAAGGCCGTCCGATCGCATTGATTGCCGATGAGGTCGGCTACGAAAGTCCATCTGCACTGGCCCGCACCTTTCGCCGCAAGGTGGGCGCAAGCCCGAGGGAATGGTTGCAGCAGAACATGCAGGATACCTAGCCGAACGCTATCCCGATTGCGCGGGGGCTATGCTCTGTCTGGTAACACTTGCAGGTGCTCTCGCAGAAAATCGATGAACGCCATTGCCCGGGCCGAATGTCGCCGCTCACGACTGAACACCGCGCTGACTGGCAGCGCGGTGGCCTGGTAATTGTCGAGCACACTTTGCACGCTGCCTCGTTCAACGTCTGCTTCGAAAAGCCATTGTGGAGAGAGGGAAATGCCTAAGCCGCAGAGCACCATTTCACGGATGGCCTCGCTGCTGTTGCTGGTGACGTTGCCTGTGATGGCGATATCGAACTCGTCCGTCCCGCGCGTAAAACGCCAGCGATCGTAGTGCTCAAGCAAGGTGAAGCCGATGCAGTTATGGGCAGCCAATTCACCCGGCTCGAGTGGCAGGCCGTGGCATTGCAGGTATGTAGGCGAGGCGTATACCCCTCGCTTGGTGGTGCCCAAGGACACCGCCACCAGGCCCTCGCTCTTCACCACCCCTATCCGGATCGCCAGGTCGATGTTTTCCACGAGCAGGTCTTCGTTATGATCGTTCAGCCGCAGGTCGATTCGCACTTCGGGATAGCGCTGCAGAAAAGTCCCGATCAGCGGCGCTATGCACAACCGCCCGTAGCTGACCGGTGCGGCGATGCGCAGGGGGCCTGAGATCTGCTCCTGACCGCTGGCAAAGCTGCGTGTGGCGCTTTCGAGTTGCCGGAGAATTTCCTGGCAGTGACTGTAGAAGCGTTGCCCTTGGTCGGTCAGAGCCAAGTGTCGGGTGCTGCGGGCGAATACTGGCCCTCCCAAGTAGTGCTCCAGGGCGCGGACCTGCTTGCTGACGGCCGGCTGCCCCATGTTCAGCTCCCGAGCCACTGCCGAAAAAGACCCACGCTCCACGACCCGGGCGAAGATGCGCATGCTGTCGAACAGATCCATTGCCACTAGGCCTCACTAGGGAATAAGTAATATGCAAATTTAGCTTCTTATCGGAATGAGCGAGGCGGAGCAACCTGTATGCACCCACTCAACCAGAGGTTCCCGTCATGAATCAGACCATGCTTGCCGCTATCGCCGAGTCCGCCCAGGCCCCACTGGTCGTACGTCACATCGCTCGCCCAGTTCCCGGTGAGGGGCAGGTTCTCGTCAGGGTTCATGCCGCCGGGGTCAACCCGCTCGATACCAAGATCGCCACCGGTGCTGGCGCGCACGCCCGCCAAGCACTGCCAGCGGTGCTCGGCCTGGATCTGGCCGGCACGGTCGTCGAGCTGGGCGAAGCGGTGGAAGGCTTCACGCCCGGTCAGGAGGTATTCGGCATGGCCGGAGGGATCGGCGGGGCCCAAGGCACCATGGCCGAGTACATCGCCGTAGATGCCCGGCTGATAGCGCCAAAGCCGCACGCACTCGGCATGCGTGAGGCTGCCGCTCTGCCGTTGGTATTCATCACCGCCTGGGAAGGTTTGGTAGATCGCGCCAGTGTTCGTAGTGGTCAGCGGGTGCTGATTCATGGCGGCGCAGGTGGCGTCGGCCAAGTAGCGGTGCAGTTGGCCAAGGCTCGCGGTGCTGAAGTCTACGCCACCGGTTCCGCAGACAGTCTCGACTTCATTCGCTCGCTAGGGGCCACGGCGATTGATTATCAGGCGCAGAATGTAGAGGCGTATGTCGAACAATATACGGCGGGGGAAGGTTTCGACATCGTGTATGACACCGTCGGTGGTAGCACATTGGATGCGTCATTCAAGGCAGTAAAGCCTTATACCGGGCACGTACTAAGCTGCCTCGGTTGGGGCCAGCACAGTCTCGCGCCTTTATCCTTTAAAAGTGCCACCTACTCGGGCGTATTCACCCTGACACCGCTGCTAACCGGCAAGGGGCGTGAACACCACGGCAGTATCCTGCGCGAGGCAGCTGTTCTGGCCAATGCCGGGCAACTGGCGATCCGGGTGGACCAGCAACACTTTGCACTGGATGAGGTCAACGATGCATTCCGACAGGTCGCGCAAGGCCGCGGCAGGGGCAAGACGGTTATCCAGTTGGTAAGTGAATAGGCTCCTGAGCTTAGCGTGTCCACGAATCTAGGGGCGATTCACATCATCACCCATGCTTACCTAGATGTGGAATCCCAGCGCTTTGATGCAGTACGAACGTCGGCCGATGACCAGCAGCTTCTCAACGCCCGCTGCGGCCAGTTCGTCGAGACGGGCCCGCTATAGGGCTAAATCCACTTAGCCCGCCCTGAGTGCGATTGGAAGCCCCCGTGGAACTGAAACTCTACAAGTGGGCCGTGGGACATCCCCAGAACCGCGAAAGGCATTTGGAGACGGGCCCTGAGTTCCCTGGCGACGACGGCATCCTGCTTCGGGTGGAGCTGAAAGCGGCGCACTGCGGCAGTAGCCAATGGCTGGACTGGTGGAGACTGTGAGACTCGGAAAACTGGATCATCGGTTGGTACTGATAAAAGTTGCACAAAATCCCGTACAACAATGTACCGATGGCGGCGAAATGCTGTACAAGATCAGCTCGCTGTACACCTGACGGGGTTTACTTGCCCACTCCAGCGTCCGCGTCTAGTCAATTAGCCTCGGACACCGGCTCGGAGCCGTTGGGCCGTGTCCGCTGAAACGACCAAGACAAAAGCGTTGATGCTGATGAAGCGGGTGTCGGCAAAACTGTCGCCGGGCCGATAGGACGACACCCAGCTGCGGAACACCACGCTCGCCGGATGCCCGTGGAAGAACGTCTGCAAGCGGCCAGGTTCCGGCATGCCAGTGCGGGTTACGCCGCCGACCCTCGCGCCTATACAAAAAAATGACTGTTAGGTGTCACTTATGCCTTTTTGCAGGGACTTTGTGGCATAAACGCCACCATTGGTTTCACCTTACCTGTACAAAGAGATATATTTGTACAACTTTACGTTGCATACTATGGTCGATATCAGAGTGCTATCTCGTCTTGCCGGATCGGTAAGGGAAACCCAGCCGGTGCTCGAATGCGATAAGGCATCGTCCCCACCCCAGGCCCAACACGCCCCTAGGTACGAAAGATGAACCCGAATGATATTTCCCTCGTATCGAACCGCCCCGTTGGCTGCCGAAACTGCAGGGACGGCCGGAAACTGGATTTTGAGTTCAGTATGGCTTTCCAACCCATAGTCAACGTAAGTAGCCAAAGCATATTCGCCTATGAGTCGCTTGTTCGCGGAACGGATGGAAGTGGTGCCCAGGGAATTCTGGAGAGAGTCTCCGAAGAAAACCGCTATGCCTTTGACCAGGCATGCCGGGTCAAAGCGGTCGAATTGGCTGCGAAACTCGAAGTGCCCTGTTACCTGAGCATCAACTTCCTGCCTAACGCAGTCTACCAGGCGGCAACCTGCATTCGCGCCACACTGGATGCGGCTCGGCGATTCGACTTCCCGACCAACCGCATCATCTTCGAGATAACCGAGAACGAGCAGGTCGTAGAAAAGCAGCACCTCAAGGAAATCATGCTCGAATACAAGCGGCAGGGCTTTAAAACAGCCATCGACGACTTCGGTGCGGGTTACTCAGGGCTCGGGCTGCTGGCGGAGTTCCAGCCCGACATCATAAAGCTCGATATGCAGCTCATCAGGAACATTCACAACGACAAAGCCAGGACGGCCATTACCGAAGGAATTCTCAGTTTCTGCAGGGCACTTGAGATATCGGTGATCGCCGAAGGCGTGGAAACGCGGGACGAATATGCAAGGCTGCGGAGCCTGGGAGTCGAGTTGTTCCAAGGCTACCTATTTGCGCGTCCTCATTTCGAGGCGCTGCCCGAGGTGAGCTGGCCGCCCGAGTCGGATGCTATGGAGCAGCAGGCATGACCGAGGTCTGCGATTTCGAATCAGCCGCACGCGAAGCGTTGGCGTTCCTCAAGCAGACCATTGGCTTCGATCAATGGTTCGTCACCAGGCTCAATGAGGGCGAATGCATTGTCATGGAATCACTGGAAAACCAATCCTTGCAGGCGGGCCACATGCTGGATTGGTGCGACACGCTTTTTGCGAAAATGGTGGTCGGCGGCGCCCCTCGCATTGCCCCGGACCTCAGAGAACACCCCGGTTATCAGGACGCGTCATTCCTCCGAGATATTCCGACCGCAGCCTATATGGGATTTCCGCTCTATAAGTGCGACGGCGACCTGTATGGAACGATATGCGGTATAGCGGCAAGCCCGCAGAAAGAGCTGGCACCCGAGCAAGTGCAATTGTTCGAGCTGATAAGCCGGCTTCTAAATGCCCTGCTGCAGATGGAGATTCGAGCTGAGAACCAGACCCGTCGCGCGGAACGATTCGCCGCCCAGGCCTTGCAGGACTCGATGACTGGATTATTCAACAGGGCCGGATGGGATCAATTGATGGCGAAGGAGGAACATCGATGCCGACGCCATGGCAAGTCTTGCGTCGTCATCGTGATCGACCTCGACGAACTCAAGCAGATAAATGACAGGGAAGGACACCTTGCCGGAGACTCGCTCATTCGCCGAACGGCGGAAGCGCTCTCGGAAGCGGCTCGAAGCGAAGATGTTGTTGCCCGGCTGGGCGGCGATGAATTCGGAATAATCGGCGTGAATTGCGACTTGGTGCACGGCCAGGTGCTGCTGGAACGTGTGCTAGATCGTTTGGCCGAACGCGGCATCGCCGCTTCGGTTGGAATGTCGTCGCGCCCCGCGAAGGGTGGCATCAATGGAGCCTTCATCGAAGCGGATTTGAGGATGTACGAGCAGAAGCGCCTTAAATCATCGAAGAACATTAAGGTTTGACCCTCTTAGCATATGAATAGCGGCGTCCGGGGAGGCAGGCGGACTGGCGATCCATTTGCCCTGGCGTACCTCGTCCTCCATTAAGATTCCTGGCAAGTCGCCACGCATTCGGCACTGTACCGCAGTACGGCCTGCGCAATTCAACCCGGGGGAGAAGAGTTTGCGCTGGCGTGAACTGCACAGCATTGATCATGCCCAGCTTGAGGGGCAACTTCCCGCCCTCCCTTTCGCCACCCACACGCGGAACACCAGCACATACCGCCTGCTTGAACATTGGAGATGGCCGACGGCGCTGGCCACAACGTAATTCTCAAGGGTAAGTCAGATGTTCAAATTCCTTCGCCAAAGCAAAGCCTCGGACGTTGTTAGCGCAATCGAGCAGACACAAGCGGTCGTCGAGTTTGATCTCGAGGGTACGGTTCTGCGTGCCAATCCGATATTCCTCGGCATGACGGGATACTCCCTCAACGAGGTGCGCGGTCGCCCTCATCGCATGTTCATTCAACCCGATGAAGCTGATGGCCGTGCGTATCTCTCATTTTGGCAGGACCTTCGGGCGGGCAAGTCTCAAACGGGTACGTTCAAGAGACTCAACAAGCAAGGCGCCGCGCTCTGGATTCGCGCCACCTATACGCCTGTTTTTCGAAGGAACAGGGTGGTGCGTATCATCAAGTTCGCGATGGACATCACTGCGGAAATGATTGAACAGGCACGCGTCGAATCGCAGATGTCTGCCATCGACCGCGCTCATGCGACCATAGAGTTCAGCCCCGACGGCACCATCCTTGACGCCAACGACAAGTTCCTCAAGTTGATGGGCTATTCGATCGCTGAAATCCTCGGAAAGAAACATCAGATCTTTGTGCCGATAGGGCAGCGCGAGTCCAAGGCCTATGGGCAGTTTTGGCAAAAACTGCGCGCTGGAAAATATGAGACGGCTGAATTCGAACGTTTAGCCAAGGGCGGTCGTTCAGTTTGGATCCATGCCACCTATAACCCGATCCTGAGCCCGGAAGGCGAGGTCACCCGAGTGGTGAAATTCGCCAGCGACATCACTGAGGAGGTCTTGCGCAACAGGGAATTCAAGCTGCTTTCACTCGTGGCGAACGAAACCGACAACTCGATCGTCATCACCGACAAGAACGGCCTTATCCAGTACGTGAATCGCGGCTTCACGAAACTCACCGGATACGACTCGAATGAGGTCCGCGGCAAGAAACCGGGCCCTTTATTGCAGGGACCTGCTACCAACCCGGAAACGGTTGAACGAATCGCGGACGCCATACGCAATCGCCGGCCGATCTACAACGAGATCCTGAACTACAAGAAGTCGGGCGAGCATTACTGGATATCTCTCGCAATCAACCCAGTCTTCGGCGATCAGGGTGAATTGGCGCAATTCATTTCTATCCAAGCCAACATCACACAGACCAAAGAACGCTCATTGGAGTCCGAAAAGCGCTTCGCCGCCATCAGCGTCAGTAACGCAGTGGCGGAATGGGAGATCGATGGAAGACTTATTTTGGCAAACGATTACCTGGTCCGTCACCTAGGGCACGAGAGCGCCCACGGACTGCTTGCCTGCCAGCACAACCTGGCCAGGCTATTGGGCGAGAAAAGGTTTTCGCAGTTATTGGCGGGGCAGCAGCTTCTTTGTGCCCTCGACATACCCGACAAAGCGGGCAGGCCCATTCGGCTCGATTGCGCCCTTTGTCCCATCACTGACTCCGTTGGTCACATCAAGAGAGTCGTCACTTATGGGATCGATGTACAGGCCAAACTCGAGGCCTCGCAGGTTACCAATCGCGAAATGAAACGCGTGCAGGAATCGAGCGTTCAAATCACGAAAATCATTGACAGCATCAACACCATCACGGAAAAGACCAACCTGCTCGCCCTGAACGCCGCCATCGAAGCCGCGCGAGCTGGCGAGTCCGGTCGCGGCTTTGCCGTCGTAGCCGATGAAGTCCGCAAGCTTGCTCAGCAGTCAGCGACTTCCGCTAAGGAAATCACCCAGCTTGTCCAGGAAAGCGCCGCGCGGATCGATCGCCTCAACGCATCGCTGAGCCAGTTGCTGACAACTTCCTGATACACCTCGAATGCGGCGATGGCAAACACCGATCCATCAGTGAAGGTACCGAGACCAAAGTGCTCGCGCCATCGTTCCTCAAGGACGGCCTTGGCGAACGTCATAACGGGCAAATCGGCGCCCGCAGGAATATCACGATCAGCCTTCAGGTTTGCGCTGTACCAGTGGGAGCCGCGCTTGCCGGCGATGGGTCGCGAAGCTGCCCCGGCAAACAGGCGTTCGCCAGGGTGTCCAAAGCCGGACAGTCGCGAAGGACCGACACCTATCCAGGCACCGGGGTCGTCTATGGGAGACCGGCGAACCCTGTGATAATGGGCGCAATTACAAGGGCCATGTCATGCTGATCATCTCCAATAATGTGCATCTACCGGATGCCGAAATCGAACTGACTTACATCCGCGCGCAGGGCGCGGGTGGGCAGAACGTCAACAAGGTGTCCAGCGCCGTGCACCTGCGCTTCGACATCCCGGCCTCATCGTTGCCCGAGTTCTACAAAGAGCGGCTGCTGGCGTTGCGCGACAGTCGCATCACCGGCGAGGGTGTTTTGATCATCAAGGGCCAGCAGTACCGCACCCAGGAGCAGAACCGTGCTGACGCACTGGCGCGTCTTGCCGAGTTGATCATCGCTGCCGGCAAGACCGAGAAGAAACGCCGCCCCACCAAGCCGACCCTCGGTTCGAAGACCCGCCGCCTGGAAGGCAAAGCCAGGCGGAGCAATGTCAAGGCGGGTCGGGGCAAAGTGGACTTCTAGTGCTGGGAGCTGCTACACCGCCTGCGCCAAAAGCGGGTAGTCGATGGTCACGCTCCTGAAGCAGTCAGGCACGGGTTATCGGCGAAGTTCTGCAGCAAACTGCGACGCCTTGAGGTGCAGCTGCGCAGGCCCGCCCCAGAACGCGCCGTGGCGCACGATCACCCTTTCATGCAGCGCTGCCGCCACCGCAGCGGCAGCATTCGGGGCTTTGAACAGCACAAAACTAGCTTCGTTGCCTACCTTCAGACCATAGTCCTTTTTACCCATCACCCCGGCACTGGCTTCGGTCGCCATGTGCAGCGCTACCCGCAGTTCCTCGTCAGTATTGAAGCCCGAACGATAGCCGACCAACATGGCCCGTTGCAGCATGTCGCCATTGCCGTAGGGCCACCACGCGTCCTGGATGTTGTCGTTGCCGGTGAACACCCGCACACCGCCTGCGCGCAAGCGCAGCACGGGCGGGAAAGCGTGCTCGCCCGGGGCGTTGGTCATGATCGACACGCCTGCACCGGCCAGCACTTCGGCGGTGCGGTCCACCACGCTGTCGTCAACTTCACCCAGGCCATAGGCATGGCTGACCGCTACCAAACCTTGCATGCCCAGTGCCTGGGTACGTGCGGCGATGCGTTCGAGCTGGGCTATGCAGATGTCGCCTGGCTCGTGCAGGTGAATATCAACCTTCACCCCGTGCCGGTCGGCGATGCCGAAAACAATGTCCAGCTGCGCTTCGGCGTCACCGTCCAGGGTGGTCGGGTCGATACCGCCCACCACCTGCACACCTTCGCGTACGGCAGCCTCCATCACTTCGGCAGTGCCGGGGCAGGTCACCACGCCGGCCTGGGGGAAGGCCACCAGTTCGATGTCGATCAGGTCTTTCCACTTCTCGCGGGCTTGGAGGATGGCACGCAGGTTGGCAAGGCCGGTAGTGGCGTCCACATCCACATGGCAGCGCATGGCCAGGGTACCGAAGGCGGCGGCCTGGCTGATCAGGGCGTCGGCGCGTTCGACAATAGGCGGGGCGCTGGCGAGCTCGCGCTTTTCCACTGCCAGCCGCTCACGCAGGGAGGCCACGCTCTGGTGCGGGCGCCAACGGTCACCGACGAAACTCTTGTCCAGGTGAATGTGGCCATCGACGAACCCAGGCAATGCCAGCAGGCCTTCAAGGTCGATTGTCTCGCGGGCCGGCTCGCTGGCGCGCTGCGGGCCGATATGGTTGATGCGCCCGTTCTTTACGGCGATGTGCAGGGGCAGGCCATCAGCGTCGATGGCATTGATGAACTCACGGTCATTCATGGTCGGGCCTTTTTCCCAGTCTTAAGTGATGACACACGGTAGGAAGGATCCGCACACGTCACAAATTAATTATCAGGATCGACTGCAGTGCATTTCTGAATGCAGGCAGTGCAAGGGGGCGTATTAAAAGGTGCTTCACGGGTTGTCGGGGAGAGGGGGGGATGAGAAGTGTATGCCTGGTTTAAGGGCGTTGCGGATATCGAGCGCCGCGCGGGTGGCGCTCGATATCCAGCCCGCAGTCGTTGACGAGCGAACATAGGGGCAGGGAAGGGCATGCTACTGCAGTGTCGGCGGCTTCATCTCAAGGGGCATCCCTGTCAGCGTCGCCTCCATCCCCGCGATTTTCCGCGTAAGCCGTTGCGCCTCCTCATCTTTGCCCTGTGCTTTCAGAAGATCCCGCTCTTTGCGTAATGCGAGCAGGCATTTTTGCAGACCCAGGCCAGAAGTATTGAACTGGTCCATGTTTCCCTCATGCTGAAGGCTTCCGTGCCGTTGTAGGAAAAATGGACCCTAGCAGTTCGATCTTGCTGCGGAAACTGAGGTTTCATACAGCAGATCCTCGGCACTAAGATTCGGCCTACAGCTCGAGGGAAAACTTCCTACAAATTAACGAGGAGGCTGTTTCTATTCGTGTAGATCAGAATTACGCATGATGCCCGTAATTGCTGAGCCTGTGAGGATCAGGTCGTTCAAACAGGCACGATGCTGCCGGCAGGCTGGTCAGGTCTGCGCCGAAACTTAAAGTTGCAATTGTATGCAGATGCCGACAGGTCAAACTCGCTCTTGTGCCTTCCCACGAACCCACTTCCCCGTTAGCGAGCACGCTTGGCTGGAAGCGTCTCTGTGATGCTATGACGGCGAGGTTGCCGTTCAGGCCATTCGCATCTGATACGCTTTTTTTCATCAAACCTGAATCTGTATCCGTATCAGCTCTGCGCCGATAATGCTTTCCATCACCGCTATCACATTGAAGAGGTTCCGATGGGCAAGCTCGCGCTGTTTCTGGGTGGTTTTCTGCTGCTGACCCTTTTGGTAGGTCTGCTGGGTACCATCCCTCCAGGCTGACGACTCCCCCTCCGGCCCGCCCTTTTCCCAGGCGGGCCAACGTCGTTCCGTTGCGGCAGTGGTCTTTGGTATACCGTTAGACTGGCGGTAGCTGCATGTCGTTCTCAAGTGAAATGGCCTCGTGTACCCTTCCGCTCGCGTCATAATGAGTCGCGGCAGTGGGCCGGCCTTTTACCTTGGAGTCGACATATAGATGGAATGCAAGAAGGACCCTTCAGCGCTTCTGGAGTGGCGTAGCCGCTTCCTGTCCGCAGGCATTCTCGAAGAAAATGAATACGACCAGGCGTTGCGCAGTGCCGATGCGCTTGAGCAATCAGGCGTGATCAGTGCGGGTGAGTGGGTCGAACTGGTCAAGGCGGCGAATGCAGCACTGCTGGGTGTGCGATAAGTCCTTCTTTACGTGGGGAAATCTGTCCACAAAAAACGTGGGTAGGTCTGTGGATAAAATGCTGTAAGCCAAGCCGTTTGCGGCTTCTGTTGAATTGAGCAGAATTTGAACAGATGTCAGCGTGCCTGCCGGTTGCCTCCATTGCCCGCCTGGCGCAGAGCCAGCAGTAGCTCACGTACCCGTGCAGGCAGCTCGCCGGCAGGATAGACGGCGTGCATTTGCGGGTCTTGGCCGGTACTGGATGTCAGCCGGTAATCTGCGCAAACACGCACCAGCCGGCCGGCACTGACCTGTGCCTCGCCCACCCAGTCGGCCAGGCGGGCAATGCCGGCACCGGCCAATGTACTGTGGTAGACCGCATCGCCTGAGCTCAGTCGCAGCCTTGGATGGGGGCGCAGGCTGGTGATTCGGCCATCGCGGGAAAAGTGCCAGGCCTTGAGAATGCGCGGGGCGGTATGCAGGATCAGCGAATGGTCAGCCAGGTCCTCTGGCCGTTTGGGCATGCCATGGCGCGCCAGGTAGTCCGGGCTGGCATATAGATGGCGTTGGTAGCGCCACAGTGGATAACCAATCAGCTCGCTTGATTGTGGAAACGCACCGCGAACCACGAAATCGAGCTTGCCCAGCAAAGGGTCAAGCGCCTCGTCACGGTAGTGCACATCCAGCGTTACCTGTGGGTGGCGGCGGGAAAACGCCGCCAGCACACCGGGCAGCACATGTTCGCCAAACAATTGCGGCACGCCAAAGCGGATCCAGCCCTGTGCGCTGCCACTGAGCGCGGCCAGTTCATCGGCGGCATCGCGTTGCACATCAAGCAAGCGTTCGGCATGGGGCAGTAACCGCTCGCCGGCGTCGGTAAGGGTCACAGCGTTGGCATTGCGGTTGAGCAGCTTGCACCCGCTATTGTCTTCCAAAGCCTGTATCGCCCGCGTCACAGCGCTGGGCGAGCGACCCAGTGCGCGCGCGGCGGCGACGAAGCTGCGTTTGTGCGCGACGCTGACGAACGCCTGAATCTCGCGCAGCATGTCCAATGCCATGGAGGTCTCCTGGTTGCAGTTTTCGCAATATCGCATTTCAACACAGGCGCGCCGTTTTGATTAGCCTTGCAGTCTGCTTTCACTGCCTGGAACCGCGCCATGATGGATATCGCCGTACTCTCCCTGTTCGCTTTTGCCGCCGGCCTGATCGATGCTGCGGTAGGAGGTGGTGGGCTCATTCAGATTCCGGCGCTGTTCAACGTATTGCCCGCGGCGCAACCTGCGGCCTTGCTTGGCAGCAACAAACTGGCATCGGTGTGCGGCACCGCTTTCGCGGCGCGCTCGTTCATTCGCAAGGTCACCCTGGACTGGGGGTTGATCGTGCCGGCGGCGCTCAGTGCGTTCATCATGTCGTTCGCAGGGGCCGCCACGGTGTCGCTGGTGCCGCCCAGCGTGATGCGCCCGGCAGTGCTGGTGCTGATCGTGCTGATGGCGATCTACACCTTTTGCAAGAAGGATTTCGGCACCTTGCACGCGCCGGCGAAGATCGGCCGCAAGGAGCAATGCCTGGCGGTACTGATCGGCGGCGCCATCGGTTTCTATGACGGCCTGTTCGGGCCAGGTACCGGCAGCTTCCTGATCTTCCTGTTCATTCGCTTTTTCGCGTTGGACTTCCTGCACGCCTCGGCTTCAGCCAAAGTGGTCAACATCGCCACCAATCTCGCGGCGCTGGTGTTCTTCGTGCCATCGGGCAATGTGCTGTACGCCATTGCCTTGCCCATGGCTGCATGCAACGTGCTTGGCGCGCTGACCGGGACCTGGCTGGCCGTGCGCAAGGGCGCAGGCTTTGTGCGCGGGCTGTTCCTGGTCTTGCTGTGTGTGCTGATCGCCAAGCTGTCCTGGGACTTGCTGATGGGCTGAGTCAAATCACCTGGCGCTGCGTCTCTGCCACTTCCACACGATTACGGCCGTGTGCCTTGGCGCGGTACAGCGCCTGGTCCGCACGGGCCAGCAGCTCGTCCAGGGTCGGGGCCGGCTCGTGCCCGGCGCAGCCGTCCAGGCCGATACTGACGGTGATCTGCGGGCGCCCGTCGCCCTTAGCCAGGTGCAGGTCCTGGACTGCTCTGCGCAGCCGTTCGGCAGTGAAGCTGGCCCGCTCCGGTGCCAGGCCCGGCAGTAGTACCACAAACTCTTCACCACCCATGCGCGCCAGCAGCTCGCCGCCGTGCAATTGGTCTTGCAGGGTCCGGGCGAACTGGCGCAGCACCTGATCGCCCACGCCGTGGCCGTGGCGGTCGTTGATCGACTTGAAATGGTCGATATCGAGCATCATCAAGGTCAGCGGTAGGGCCTGTGCGTGTTTTTGCCGGCTGTCGAGCAGGGCGTTGGCGCGGCGGGTGAATGCGCTGCGGGTCAGCGCGCCGGTCAGGTGATCAATGGTGGCCTGGTGCGCCAGGCGCGCCAGCAGGCTGCGATTGGCCTGGCTGACGCACGCGACCACCAGTGGCCCGAGTATCAGCATGGCGATGCCCATTCGGGCCGACATCAGTGTGGTAACCCCAAGCTCGCTTTGCGGCACGCTGAAGTGCATCAGGTTTTGCGCCACCGCGACGATCAGCGTGCTGCCGGCAATCAGTGTCAGAAGCGAAACCAGGAACGGTGAGTAGGTCCACGCACACCACAGCAGTGCTGCGATCGGGAAGGCAATCGCCCCCGGCCCGCCGAAGGCGATGCTGAAGGCCAGCGAGGCCAGCAGCACCAATAAAGGGGCCAGGGCTACAGCCTGGGCGCCGCTGCGCACCAACGCGCGTGCCGATGGTGCCGTTAGTAGTACCGGCAAAAGCAGCACCGCAGTCGAGAACTGTTCGCTGAACCAGGCCAGCCAGGTGGCGCGCAACGATTGCTCGAACCACGGAGTAGCCATGACGCAGGCCAGGCTGGCCGCCACCATGGCACCGGCCGCGCACGCGCCGAATACACTGAGCACCCCATGCGGGCTGCGCATGCGCCGGTGCAGGCGCGGCAGGCGTGACAGCAGTAGCCACACGGTCACCACGACGCTCAGGTTGCACAGGTTGAACCACAGCGCTGGCGGCCAGGCGCTGCCACAGGCCAGGTCGGCGGCGACCATACCCAGCCAGACCAGAGTGAACCCCACCAGGGTGGCTTGGCGCGGGTAGCGCAAGAGTACGCCGGTCAGCACCGCATTGACGGGCCAGAACAGCGACAGGGACTCGATCGGCCGTGCCAGGATACCGCCCAGGGTCAGGGCGAAGGTCAGGCCGAACAGAGCGAAATAGGGCAACACGCGCGATTGGGCTGGATAAACCATAGGCTCGACCGACAAGCGGAAACGGAATCCAGGACAACGGCTCTGGGCACCTGGGGCAATAGCGTCTCAGTGTGTTTCCACGGGCCTCTTAATGTCAATCTGCTGCGATCGCGCAGGATAATGGCCAACATCCTCTGGTGTCATAAACCATAGAACCAAGGCACCATCACCACTGCCACCAGCATCACCAGCACAGTGAAGGGCACACCAACCTTGACGAAGTCGGCGAAGCGGTACTGGCCTGGGCCGAGCACCAAGGTATTCACCGGCGATGAAACCGGGGTCATGAACGCCGCCGATGCGGCCAAGGCCACGATCATGGCGAACGGGTACGGCGATAGGCCTAGCTGGGTCGCGGTGCTGATCGCCACAGGTGCCATCAGTACTGCGGTAGCCGTGTTGGAGATGAACAGACCGATCACCGCTGTGACCATGAACAGGCAGGCGAGCATGGCGATCGGCCCGGCGCCGCCCAACAGGCTGACCAGCCCGCCCACTGCCAGATCGATGCCCCCGGTTTGCTGCAGGGCTTGGGCGAAGGGCAGCATGCCGACGATCAGTACCAGGCTTTGCCAGTGGATGGCGCGGTAGGCGCTGTTCATGTCGATGCAGCGCCCGGCCCCCATCAGCAGGCAACCGATCAATGCGGCGATGACATTGGGTACCACGCCGCTGACCATCAGCCCGACCATCACCGCCAGGCTGATCAGGGCATAGGGTGCCCGGGTACGGGCTGGTGCCACTTGGTCGATCTCGGCAGGCAAGCTCAGTACCAGGAAATCCTTTGGCTGGCTTTGCAGCTGCCGCACCGCTTTCCAGGGGCCGACAACAAGCAGCGTGTCGCCAAGGCGCAGCGGCTCTTCCACCAGGCGCTCGTCGATCGCCGTCTGCTCACGGCGCAAGCCAACCACGTTAAGGCCGTAGCGGGTACGAAAGGCGAGGTCCAGGATACTTTTGCCGACCAGTTGCGAGCCGGGGGGCAGGGAGACTTCGGCCATGCCCAGCTCCTGGGACTGGTCGATGAAATAGGCAGCCTTGAAGTGCAGCGGTTCCAGTTGCATGGTCTGGCACAGGTTGCGCAGGTCGTCGCGGTTGGCGAACAGGTCGAGCAGCAGCACATCACCCTGCTGCAGGACGGTGCTCGAATCGGCGGCGATCACCCGCGTGGTGAACTTGTGCTGACGTTCGATACCGATCACGTTGGCGCCATGCCGGGTGCGCAGCTCCAACTCGCCAAGGGTATGGCCGATCAGCGGCGATTGCGCGCGAATGCGCAGACGCCGCTCCCGGCCGTTGAGCTTATAGTCCAGTACCAGGTCGAGCAGGGTACGGCGGCTTTCCACCCGACCATCCTTGCGTACTTCGCCGTTGAGCCAGTGGCGTGTCAGCAGCATGTAACCAATCCCCAGCACCAGCACCACCAGGCCGAACGGCGTGAAGCTGAAGAAGCTGAAACCTTGCTCGCCGTGGCGCACCAGCTCGCTGTGCACCACCACGTTGGGCGGTGTGGCCACCAGGCTGAGCATGCCGCTGATCAGGCCAGCAAAGCTCAGCGGCATCATCAGGCGGCTTGGCGAAATCTGCAGGCGTGCGGCAATGCTCAGTACCACCGGGATAAAGATCGCAACCACGCCAGTCGAACTCATCACCGAGCCCAGCCCGGCCACCGACACCATCAGCAACACCAGCAGGCGTGCTTCGCTATTGCCGGCCCGGTCGCTCATCCATTCGCCGATGCGATAAGCGATGCCGGTACGCACCAGTCCTTCGCCGATCACGAACAAGGCAGCGATCAATACAACGTTGGGGTCGCTGAAGCCGGCCAGGGCCTGCTCCACGGTGAGGATGCCCGACAGTGGCAGGGCGAGAATCACCAGCAGCGCGACCACGTCCATGCGTGGTCGGTTGATGACGAAGAGGGCGATGACGACAGCCAGCAGGCCGAGGACCCAGAGCAGTTCCTGGTTCATGGGGCGGGGGTGTTCCTTCACTCAAGGGGGCACGAAAGACAGTAGCAGTCAGTGTGGCAGCTTGTGGTGAAGAGGGTGTTGATGAGGGTCAGCGGGGAGCGAGTCTGCCTTATTCAGGCGGCTGGAACTTGCGGGGTCGATGCAGGGGGCGGCAAGCCGGGCCCCTGCAAAGGCTGCGCTGAATCAGTGACGGTGACGGCGATGCTTCTTGCCGTTGTTGTCACCCAGGTGGTTGCCAATGGCACCACCGGCCGCGCCGCCCAGGCCGGCGCCGATGGTCGAGCCGGCCGAACCGCCGACCTTGCCGCCCAACAGCGAACCGCCGGCCGAGCCCAGGCCACCGCCGATGGCGGCTTCGGTGCGGTTGCCCTTGCGCGCAGCCACCGCGCTGCCCGCGGCGCCGCCAAGGCCTGCGCCGACAGCTGCACCAGTGCTGCCGCCGAGCTGTTGGCCGACAACATTACCCAGGACGCCACCCAGGCCACCGCCGATGGCGGCGGTACCGTCACCGGCGAAAGCGCCTTGGCACAGCAGCAGGCCAAGGGCAAGGGAAGGCAAAGTCAGACGCATGATAGGGAGCCTCGGAGATTCATCAGGTTAAGAGTGGGTTGCAAAGACGTGTTAGCGGTAGTCGTGGTCACGGTGGCGGCGATCGTTATCGTCGCGGTCATGCCGCTGATGGTGACGGTGGTCGCGGTCGCCATCGCGCCATCCGCCGTCATCATCGTGGTAGCGATGATGGTGGCAGCCGGCAACTAAAAGAAAAGCGGCAATCAGAGAAAGGCTTGCAAGGCGGGTCATCACGATATAGGTCCTTGATCCGCATAGGTTTACGGGACACTTTCTGAGACTGTGATCGATCAGTTTGGTTTCCTGAACGGGCATTTTTTTGCTGCGCCGACGATGAATGGCGTGCCTGCCGGCTGCTGTTCTGTCCCGCTCGGTCATGGCTCGCCTGCGGTTGGGCGCTTAGACTTGCGCACAGGCCGCAAAGAAGACGGCCATCTGCCACACGGTGAATCATGATGATCGCCCATACACCCACGCTGTTCGCCGCCGTTGCGCTGGTCGCGACCATCCTGGCGTTCTGCCTGTTGCTGGTTGGCCAGTCCAATCGCCAAGACAATCTCTGGCTTACCGCTTGCGGCTTGCTCGCCCACGCGTTGGCCTACGTTTGCTACACCGTTTATGGGCACGCCCCGCTGTGGCTCAGCTATGGGGTGGGCAACAGCCTGCTATCACTGGCCCTGGCGTTCTATTCGGCCAGCCTGTTTCGCGTGCGTGAGCAGGCTGTGCCGTGGCGGCAAGTGTTCATCATTCCCGCCTGCATGTTGGTGGGCCTGATGCTGCTGCTCGACACACTGGAGCCGCGCATGTTGCTGGCGACGCTGGTACTGATGCTGCAGTGCGCGCTGATCCTGTACTGGGTGCGGCGTCACGTCGAGCGGCCGGGCAGGGCGCACCTGTTGCTTCAGATTGGCGCCGTTGTCAGCCTGGTCGGGCTGGGCATGCGTGCGCTTGCAGTGGTCAATGGCACGGCCGTGGAAATGCGCTACGACACCAGCAACCTCAAGCAGAGCATTTCCGTCGCCATCGGTACGGTAACGGTGATGATGTACTCCATCGGCCTGGTGCTGATGGCCAAGGAGCGCAGCGAATCACGCCTTAAGCACCTGGCCTTGCGCGATGTGCTGACGGGCACCTACAACCGTCGGGCGATTCTCGAGCGCTTTGCCGTCGAACTGGACCGCGCCCGTGGCGAACGCAGCAGCTTGGCCGTGGCGATGATCGATCTCGACCATTTCAAGCGTATCAATGACCTGTACGGGCACCTGGCCGGGGACGAGGTGTTATGCCATTGCGTACGCCAGTTGGAGCAGCGCCTGCGCCACGGCGACAGTCTCGGGCGCTATGGGGGGGAGGAGTTCCTGTTGCTATTGCCACACGCCGATCGTGACGGCGCGATGGCAGCCTTGCAAGGCCTGAGGGAGGCCATTGCCCTCAGCCCGGCGCACTTTGCCGGTGACCAGATCACGCTGCGCTTCAGCGTAGGGCTGTGGTGCGGTGTGCCTGGCCCGCACGACACTACCGCGAGCCTGCTTGCCCAGGCTGACGCGGCGCTGTATCAGGCCAAGGCAGCCGGGCGCAACACAGTGCACATGGTGGCGTTGACCGCTGCCGGTTGAGTCAGGACGCCGGGTGGATGGCCAGCACTACGCCGTTGGTGATCTGCACCAGCACATAGTGTTCGCCCATGCGTACCCAATGGCTTTCTTTCTCCGGTGCTGGCAGGCCCTTGGCCTTCCAGTCGGTCAAGGCTTCTTCGTCGCGTTTGTACTGGTCGGGTGCCTTGTCGCCCACTTTGAGTTCGCGGTTGTGGGTTTCTGGTGCGGTAATGCTCTCTTCAGCCGAGGGCGCGGCTGACACCATCATCGGCAGGCAGGGCAGGGTGGCGAGTAGCAGCGAAGGCAAAAGACGAGGTACTTTCATGGCAATCTCCTGTTGATGGCATGCCTTATCTGCGACAACAGCCCCCGCGTGACAATTCACTCGCGATGCTGCGCAGTGCTAGAGTCGCTTTCTTTTTTGCCCCGAGGATGGAACATGCGAGCAATTCTGCCGATGGCTGCGGCGCTGGTATTGGTTGGTTGCGCTTCAGCAGCCATGGATACGGCCCGTGGTGGCAAGCCGACTGCACAGCTCGATTCGCAAAAGGCGCCGGAGCTGGTAGCCCAATGCATCCAGTTCAGCTGGCAGAAAGAGGATGTGTTCGGGGATGACGCTAGCGGCTATCTGGAGTCGCGCAAGCAAGGTGGGCTGACGGTGTATACCCGCGAAGCGGAATCGTTCGTGGATGTCTACCCGCAGGCTGGTGGCACACGGGTGGATTACTACGCACAGAAGAATGACGGCGTGGCGTTGCAGCGGCGGGCGGCGGCGGCCACCTGCCTGTAACGCTTGGCGGTTTGATTTTTACGCCCCTTTGCGTTCCTGGGCTCTGTGGGAGCCGGCAATCCTGCTCCCACAGGGCCGCGACTGCGGGCGCAGTCAGGACAGGTAACCACCATCGACATTGAGTGCGGTGCCGGTGGTGTAGCTGGAGGCATCGCTGGCCAGGTACAGCACGGCGCCGGCCATTTCCTTGGGGTCGGCCACGCGTTTGAGCGGGATCTGCTGCAGTGCGGCGTTGAGGATTGCGTCGTTTTTCACCAGCGCCGAAGCGAATTTGGTGTCGGTCAGGCCCGGCAGCAAGGCATTGCAGCGGATGCCGAACTGCGCGCATTCCTTGGCGAAGACCTTGGTCATATTGATTACCGCTGCCTTGGTCACCGAGTAGATACCCTGGAAGTGGCCCGGTGAAACCCCGTTGATCGACGCCACGTTGATGATGCTGCCACCGCCGTTTTCACGCATCAGCTTGCCGGCTTCAACCGACATGAAGAAATAGCCGCGGATATTGACGTCGACGGTCTTCTGGAAGGCGCCCGGGTCGGTGTCCAGCACATTGCAGAATTGCGGGTTGGTGGCGGCGTTGTTGACCAGCACGTCCAGGCGCCCGAACTGTTCGCGGATACCGGCGAACACCTGCTGGATCTGTTCCAGTTCACCGATGTGGCAGGCCACTGCTGTAGCCCTGCCGCCTGCTGCGATGATCGCATCGGCCACCTGCTGGCAGCCCTCCAGCTTGCGGCTGGAAACGATCACATGGGCGCCTTGCTGGGCCAGCATGTGCGCGATGGCTTCGCCGATGCCACGGCTGGCGCCGGAGACGAAAGCGATCTTGCCATCGAGGTCGAACAGGTGGGTCTTGGACATGCTGTTTTCCTTGTTGTCTGTCGTCAGAGCGTGGACTTGGCTATTACCTGCAGGCTCATCTGCTCCAGCAACCGGTTCATGTGGATGAACTGGGCGAAGCGCTTGTCCTGGGTCTGGCCGTGGTAGAAGCGGTAGTAGATCTGCTGCACGATACCCGCCAGGCGGAACAGGCCGTAGCAATAGTAGTAATCGAAGTTGTCCAGGCGTATGCCCGCACGCTCGGCGTAGTAATCGACGAACTGGCGGCGGGTCAGCATGCCGGGGGCATTGCTCGGCTGGCGTCGCATCAGTTGCACCGGCGCCGGGTCGCTCGCCTCGATCCAGTAGGCCAGGCTGTTGCCCAGATCCATCAGTGGGTCGCCGATCGTGGCCATCTCCCAGTCCAGCACGCCAATGATGCGCATGGGGTTTTCGGCATCCAGGATCACGTTATCGAAGCGGTAGTCGTTGTGCACGATGCCTGGGCGAGGGTGGTCGGCCGGCATCTTTTCGCGCAGCCAGGCAATGACCTGCTCCCAGCGCGGCGCATCGGGTGTCAGGGCTTTTTCGTAGCGGCTGGTCCAACCTTCGATCTGGCGCTGCACGTAGCCTTCAGGCTTGCCCAGGTCGGCGAGGCCGCAGGCCTGGTAGTCGACCTGGTGCAGCTCTACCAGGCGGTCGATGAAGCTTTTGCAGAGGGCTTCGGTACGGGTGGCATCCAGGCTCAGTTCGGCGGGAATGTCCGAACGAAGGATGATGCCGTTTACCCGCTCCATTACATAGAACTCGCCGCCGATCAGGGTTTCATCGGTGCAGTGCGTGTAAGCCTTAGGGCAGTAAGGGAAGCCGCTGTTGAGCTGGTTGAGGATGCGGAACTCACGGCCCATGTCGTGGGCCGACTTGGCTTTCTGGCCGAAAGGCGGGCGCCGCAGCACGAACTCACGGCCTGGGTAAGCCACCAGGTAGGTCAGGTTGGAAGCCCCCCCGGGGAACTGGCTGATGCGCGGTGCGCCTTCAAGGCCCGCGATATTGGCCTTGAGGTAAGGGTCGATGACGGCCGCGTCGAGTTCTTCGCCGGGGCGTACCTGGGTGGACTGGTCGGTGAGCGTCATGCGTTTACCTTATTATCGATCGCAAGGATTATTGGCTAATCTAATGGCCTTGATGCACTGGAACAAGCGTGCCAGGTGCCATATAGGTTTGGGTGTTGCCGGCCGATCACTGCACCGAATGCACACTGGCGGGCAAAAAAAAACCGAAGCCGGTCAGGCTTCGGTTTTCGTCTCGCGCGGTGCGCCCCTCACTCAGGAAGGGAACAGCTCGCTGAGCTTCATCGACAGCATCATGTCGCCTTCAACGCGCAGCTTGCCGCCCATGAACGCCTGCATGCCGTCGGTCTCGCCACTGACGATGCCTTTGAGGGTTTCGCTGTCCATGACCAGGGTGCAGTTGGCGTCCGGGTTCTCGCCTTCCTGCAGGTTGCAGGTACCGTCCTTGACGATCAGGGCGTAGTGCTTGTCTTCGTCGGTGATGTTGAAGCCGAACACCAGGTCCAGGCCTTCGGCTGCAGACGGATTGAACTTCTCTTGCATCTTTTTCACGGCATCAGCTACGGAGGTCATGGCGCATTCCTTATTGAGTGATTTCACGTCCCGAATAGGGACACAACAGGCCGGGCTCATCTAAAGGTAATGAGCTCCGGCACCTTCAACAACTGCACATGGGCCTGGTTATTGAAGGAAGCCAGTGCCACGTCACGGCCGCGGAACTTCAGCTGGCTGAGCGACGTGTTGATTATCTGCCAGTTCAGCGCGAAGGCCTGGCTGGGGGTAATTCCAGTAGTCAGGTGAAGCAGGGCGGCAATGGTGCCTCCCGAGGTGAATACCGCGATGTTGTCGCCACTGCCGGCGCTGTCCAGCACACGTTGCAACCCGGCCTGCACCCGCGCGGTAAACGCCTGCCAGGTTTCCAGGCCGTCGTCGGCATGTTCGCCGGCGTGCCAGCGCTGCACCACCAGGGCGAACAGGCGCTGGAATTCGCTGCGGTTCTGGGCACCATTGCGCAGGATGTGCAGGGCCTGCGGCTCTTCGGCCAGCAGGCCGGGCAGCAGGGCACGGATAACACCGTCGGCATCGAACTCATTGAACGCAGGGTCGGTCTCAATGGCGGGCACCGCGCAGCCATTACCGTGCAATGCCTCCAGTACCAGCCGCGCAGTATCTTGCTGGCGGCGCAGATCACCGGCCACGCATCGGTGAAGGCGCAGGTCCAACCGGGCAAGGTGTTCACCCAGTGCCTGGCTTTGCCGCACACCCACCGGCGACAAGACGTCATAGTCGTCGGCACCGAATGAGGCTTGGCCATGTCGGATGAGGTAGATGTTGCCCACGAAGGTGTCCGGCCGCTTTAAGGTTGCTGCGAGGTTAGGATGCGCCACACGGGCTGTCAACGAAAAAACATACAAGCGTTTGAAAAGGTCGTTTGAACTGTGTTGCCAGCGTTTACCGCAGCTGGCAGCGCTACGGGCACACCGGTATGCTTGCTACAGTTTCGCGCCGTACAGGCGCAGGTTCATAAGGAGTCAACGTGGAGTTTCTTGCCGAATACGCAAGCTTTCTCGCTAAAACCGCCACCCTGGTGATTGCCATCCTGGTGGTGCTGTCTGCCATCGCCGGCTTGCGCGGCAAGGGGCGGCGCAAGGCTGGCGGGCAGTTGCAGGTCACCCGTCTCAACGAATTCTACAAAGAGCTGCGCGAGCGGTTGGAAGCGGGCTTGCTCGACAAGGCCCAGCTCAAGGCCCTGCGCAAGCAGCAGGCCAAAGCGGAAAAACAGCAGAAAAAAGGCAAGGTCGAAGAGAAAGGCCGGGTGTTCGTACTCGACTTCGATGGCGACATCAAGGCGTCCGCCACCGAAAGCCTGCGCAACGAAATCACGGCGCTGCTGACCCTCGCCACCCCGCGTGACGAAGTCGTGCTGCGCCTGGAAAGCGGTGGCGGCCTGGTGCACAGCTACGGCCTTGCGGCCTCGCAACTGGCGCGCATCCGCCAGGCCGGCATTCCGCTGACCGTGTGCATCGACAAGGTAGCCGCCAGCGGTGGTTACATGATGGCCTGTATCGGCGAGAAAATCGTCAGCGCGCCCTTTGCCGTGCTTGGCTCGATCGGCGTCGTGGCGCAGTTGCCGAACGTCAACCGTCTGCTGAAAAAGCACAACATCGATTTCGAAGTACTGACCGCCGGCGAGTACAAGCGCACCCTGACCGTGTTCGGTGAGAACACCGAGAAGGGCCGCGAGAAGTTCCAGGAAGACTTGGACATCACGCACCAGCTGTTCAAGGACTTTGTCGCCCGCTACCGCCCGCAGTTGCACATCGACGAAGTGGCTACCGGCGAAGTCTGGTTGGGTGTCGCCGCGCTAAATCGCAAGCTGGTGGATCAGTTGCAGACCAGCGACGAGTACCTCAGCGAGCGCGCCCGCAACGCCAGCCTGTTCCATGTGCACTATGCCGAACGCAAAAGCCTGCAGGAGCGAATCGGCATGGCGGCGAGCGGTGCGGTTGAGAACGCCGTGGTAGGTTTGTGGAGCAAACTTGGCCGCTTGCGCTAACACGTTGAACCCCTTGAATATTTTTTCTGTTCAGGGGGTTGCAAGGTTGGCGGAATGCAGACATAATGGCGCCCATCGAAACGCAGCAAACTTTGAAAAAGGTTCTACGTTTCAAGGAGATAGAAGCGCAAGCAACTAGATCCGAACTTTGAGGCCGAGTAGCAAAGTGGTTATGCTCCGGATTGCAAATCCGTCTACGCCGGTTCGATTCCGACCTCGGCCTCCACATTCGAAAGCCCCGCAGATTAACGTCTGCGGGGTTTTTCTTTGCGCGCTAGAAAACCTGATCGTTTCCGCATCACAAGGCATCGTTTCCGCATCAGGCCGTTACTTGGTTGGGCTGACCACCTCGCTGACGCGACGATAAACTCGCTTGGTGATCTTCTCATTCGCAGGCCCGAGCCGTCGGTGATGAGCCGAGAGTTGCGCACGCCTTGGAGCTTGCGGCGTTCAAGCAGTGTTTCAATGAGCAGGTCACGGCCGGTCGGCTCACTTTCGATGCGCCCTGCGTGCCCTTTCTATTTGCCGACCGGCCAGGGATTGGTTCTTGTTGAGTACCAATTTATGAGCCGAACAGCTCTCTATCACACGCAAGCGGGTGGGTAGCATGGCGCG
Organism: Pseudomonas putida; assembly: GCF_016406145.1. Classification (NCBI taxonomy): domain Bacteria; kingdom Pseudomonadati; phylum Pseudomonadota; class Gammaproteobacteria; order Pseudomonadales; family Pseudomonadaceae; genus Pseudomonas; species Pseudomonas putida. The sequence continues at coordinate 3,546,750 of NZ_CP066306.1, read as the reverse complement.
ACTTCCAGAAGGAACCGTTATCCCTAGCCGTTAATGAGGTGTGCCATGCCCAAGGTCGTTCACTTTCACCGTACCGGTGACGCTGATGTTCTGATTCTCGATGAGGTCGCTGTACCCGCGCCGAAAAGCGGCGAGGTTCAGATCGAAGTAAAAGCTATCGGCTTGAACCGTGCGGAAATCATGTACCGCACTGGGCAGTACGTGATTGATCCCCAGTTCCCGGCGAAGCTCGGCTATGAAGCGGCCGGGATTGTCCGCGCGGTTGGTAGTGACGTCAGCGACGTTGTTCCTGGTGACGCAGTTAGCGTCGTGCCGTCGTTCTCATTCGCTGATTACGGCATGTATGGCGAGGTGGTCAATGCGCCCGCGCATGCTGTCGTCAAGCATCCGTCCAACCTCAGTTTCGTGGAGGCAGCGGCCAGCTGGATGATGTTTGTCACTGCATACGGCGCCCTGGTTGAGTACGGCAATCTAAAGGCTGGCGAAACCGTGCTCATCCCGGCTGCGTCGAGCAGTGTCGGCCTGGCAGCGATCCAGATCGCCAACATGCTAGGCGCCATCCCGGTGGCCCTTACTCGCACAAGTGCCAAGCGCCAGGCGTTGCTGGATGTTGGTGCAAAATATGTAATCGCCACCCAGGAAGAGGATCTGATTGCCGAGGTGGCCGCGATCACCGAGGGCGAAGGCGCGCGTATTGTTTTCGACCCCGTTGGTGGCCCCGAGGCAACCAAGTTGATCAAATCCATGGCCAATACCGGAATCTTCTTCCAGTACGGCGCTCTCGATCATCGCGATATCCCGGTTCCGGTCTTCGACATTCTTGGCAAACACCTGACCGTGCGCGGCTACGAGCTGTTCGAAATCACCACAGATATTCAAAAGCTGGCCAATGCCAAGGCATTCGTTGGCAAAGGCTTGGCAGGTGGTCAGCTCAAGCCCGTCATCGACCAGGTCTTCCCGCTCAATGAAATTGCGACAGCACACCGCCGAATGGAGTCGAATGCGCAAATCGGCAAGATCGTCGTCGTGGTTGACTGAATAGCATCCTGCGGCCGTCAGTCAGGCTGCGGTATGCCATCGCTGCTTGCTACCAAGCAGTGATGGCATATTTTGTTTTGGTGTATGAGAGAGGCCGCCTGGCTTCGCTATCGTCCTTAGTGCAGAGTACGTCTGGCCCAATGTACAGGTAACTGGAAGATCGCGATGAACCTGATCGAAGCCATGCAAATGTTCGTGGCAGTTGTTGAGCATGGCAGCTATACCAAAGCGGCCGAGGCGCTCAATGTGCATCGCCCGGCACTCTCCAAACTCATCCAGAATCTTGAGCACGAATTGGGCGTTCAGCTGTTACACCGCACCACGCGCAGGGTGAACACCACGCCCGCTGGCGATGAGTTCTATGAACGAAGCTTGAAATTACTCGCAGAGCTAGCGGACACGCTGGACTGGTTTTCGCCGGCCCGCCCGCCGCGAGGCAAGCTCAGGATCGACATGCAGACCGTACTCGGCCAGGCGGTGATAATCCCGCGATTGCCCGAGCTCATGGATCGCTACCCTGGCCTGGAAATATCTCTGGCAACCTCTGACAATCTGAATGACCTCATCGCGCAAGGCATCGATTGTTCCGTGCGGCTCGGTGATCTGGATGATTCCAGCCTGGTTGCCAAACGTATCGGCGAGGTTGCTTTGGTGACCTGCGCGGCTCCCGCCTACGTACAGAAGTATGGTTTACCCGGCACGCTGGATGATTTACAGGCGCACTTGGCAGTCAACTTCATGGTTGAGCAGCGCCGCCAGATCATGCCTTGGCGATTCAGGGGCAACGGTAAAATGATCAGTGTAAAGATGCGCAGCGCCATCGTCGTCGACAATGCCGGGGCGTTACTCTGCTGCGCGCTGGCGGGGATCGGGATGGTGCAGGGGTTGCGCCCGGCGTTGCAGCGATACATCGATAGCGGGCGCCTGGTGGAGGTTCTGCCGGATGTTCCAGTCGAGCCGAAGACCGTTTCCGTGCTGTTTCCGGATCGCCGGCACCTGTCCCCCAATGTGCGCGTATTTGTCGAGTGGGTGAGTGCGTTATTCCAAGAGGAAAGGCGTTAGGAATTCTCCGATCAGGTCAGCACGCTAGACGAGGGCAAAATCAGTTACGCAGCCCTTTGCGTCGATTGCCACCGTAAGTACCTGAGGGTCGCTCAGGCCCAGCCCCCCCTCCGTGTAGACAAACGCCCACCGAAGCAATCTCAAGTCACCCCGGCTCTCGCAGTTCTCATACGGGCCAAGCAGCCGCTCCAGCTCGCATGATGTGGATTGCCCGCAGACGATGTATTTCAGTTGCTCTTCAACCTGGGTCGAACTGATGTTGAAGTTCTCAAGCAGCATCTTGTGCTCCAGAGCGGTCATCAGGCGATTTGAATCCGTTTGCATCGTCTTACTACACTCCATAACCAGATCGTAGGTTTGTAGGGCAATTACCAGTCGGGTGGGGATTTTACGCATGGAATGTACTGATTAGTACAAAAAGATGACCAAGGGTCGTGCGCGACCTGATCCCACGCTGCGGCGCCCGGTGGTCTGAAAGTCGGCTGCTTCCTCCAGCAGAGTGGCTTGATCAACGAGCACCCGCTACGGTGAGGTAATCAAGGGGATGCGGACATGGCAGACAAATATGTCGGAAAGATCATTGGTGTCGGCACGGACAACGTGCGGTACGTCATCAACATTTATCAGGACGAGACCGTTGAGCGCTCGCCGCACGGCATGGTTCGGCATGAGGGTTTGAAGCATTTCGAAATGCAGGCCGGTGGGGATGTGAAAAAGATTTCTGAAACCGAGTACGAGATTGTGGCTACGGGTGTAAGGGTGACCGTGCTTGACGCTTAGCATTGAGCGCCCGGCGGCACTGGTCCGCCAGAAAAAGAAAACCCGCCAACAAGTGGCGGGCCCAAAGAACGTGAGAAACAATCTCAGTGTGCCAAGGTTTTTGTCATGAATTCGTGAAGAGCATGTCGTTAGCCTGTAATGCCTGGCTCACTCATGGCTCAGTTCAAGTGCGCTGATTACGCACACCGAAGCATCCCCTGGCGGCGTGTCATTGCTGTAGTCCACCTGGTTGTAGACTCCACCGTGAAAATTCAGCGTCTGCGTCGCCCAGGATGGCGCCAGTTGCAGTGCGGTCGTGGTGCCGCTGCGGCCATTGCTGCTTGCGCTGACCGTGCAAGCGCCATCTTCACTCACCACGATGCTCACATCGAAACGCGCACCCAGCGGCACCTCGGCCAGCACGGTGCTGTTGGCTGGCGTGGCTTGGTTAAAATCTGAACGAAAGCCGACAGTGATTTTGCCTTTGTTCCAGAACACCTTGATTGGCGGGCTGTTATTGTCTTTCACATGCAACTGGGCAATTACCACCTTTTGCGCCAGATTGACCTTCTCCAGGGTCATTGTCTGGTGGTTGCGGTGGCGCGCTGCGCTGCCCAGTGACCAATACACGGGTTCTTTCCATTCGCAGCGTGTGCGGTGAGTACTCTTGCTGGACGCACCCTTGGTCGGCGCGGTCATGCGTATCGAGCCGTCACTCTGGCGTGCAACGACGTTGGTCAGGCTAGCCAAGGCCTGTGCGCCGGTGACTTCCAAGGCAACCGGGTTGGAGGCGGATTTCGGCACCGGAGTGGTGATGATGAGGTTATCAATGTTCACTGCCATGGTTTTCTCCTTGAAAATTCCAACTCTTGCAAGGTTTGCGAGCCTGGCAGATGGGGTGTAAGTTCCAGCGAAGAAGTGTGTCGCTGACGAAAGGCAGGGCAAAAAAAGCCCGCCATTAAGGCGGGCAAGTCACGTTTGAAGGGAGAGCCTGCAGGATGAAGGCTACCGGTTAAGTCAGCATTAACCCCCCATCCATTGACCATGCCAGCCGATGCGCTTATACAGGCGTGCCACTTTCCCAGGAGCGATCATGCGCCACGAAGACGACCTGCACGAGCCTGAACACGATCACCTGCTCGACCACGAATTTCTCTACGACGGCTTCGAACCTGAAGCGGATGCGCAGGGTGCCGAGGATGAGGTCGAGGAGGATGATGCGTTGCTGGATGACCTCGATGATGACGAGAGCGACCATCCAGCCTGGCACGACGACCTGGACGATTGACTCAGCGCCCGTCCAGCGAGAAGCGCCCCGGGCCGCTCACCGCCAGTAGCAGCAAGCCGCCAACAATGCTCAGGTTCTTCAGGAACTGGGTCATGTTGGCGGCTCGTTCAGGGTCGACCATGTTCCAGAACGGATGTCCGATCAGCGCGGTGCCCAGCACGAACAGGGCGAACAGGAAGGCCAGCGGGCGGGTGTAGAAGCCGAGGATCAGGATGATGGCGACGAAGAACTCCATGATCACGGCGACTGCTGCGGCAACCATGGGCGCTGGGGCGCCCAGCGATGTCATGTAGCCGACCGTGCCATCGAAGCCGGTCAGCTTCGCCCAACCGGAAATGACGAAGAGGATCATCAATAGCACACGGGCGATCAGGATGATCACGTCGCGTTGGCCAGCGAAGAGGGAGTAGCGCATGGTGGCATTCCAGTGGATGCAGACAAGCTCCACTTTAGCAGCTGCATGGCGAATTTCCGCCGGGCAGCAAAAAGGCGCCGCAAGGGCGCCTTTTCTGGAAGTATGGTGCGAGTGGCGGGACTCGAACCCGCAAGGCTCACGCCGACAGATTTTAAGTCTGCTGTGTATACCAATTCCACCACACTCGCACGCTTGAGGCCGGTACGCTTCTAAGCAGAAGGCCCTGGCAATCAAGCGCGCTTTATAACCCATTGTTATATTTGAGTCAACTATAGCGCCTATGATCTAAGAAGTGGGGTGGCATTTGCACAGGAGATTGACACCTTACTGTCATTAGGCCACTGTGCCGTTCCTGACTGGATCCAATGAGTACAGCGTCTATGTTCCAAGCCAGTCTTGCCCGTGCTGACGGGTGCATCGTCCGCCCATGCTTGGGGGCTACGCTGACCGAACTCATTGCCGCCCAACCGCTGTGCCTGTGGAGTTTGCATGGTTTCAGCCGACTGCATCGCCCCCCCTGTCATGACCGCCAACCGCTACGAGCAGTTGGTGCAGTCTGTGGTGGACTATGCCATCTATATGCTTGACCCCTCTGGCCGGGTGGTGTCGTGGAATGCAGGCGCCGAGCGGATCAAGGGCTATCGTGCTGACGAAGTTATAGGCCGGCATTTTTCGCTGTTCTTCACGCCCCAGGACTGCGCCGAGGGGCGTCCTGACTATTTGCTCAAGCAAGCCCTTGAGCTGGGCGTGGCGCAGGATGAGGGCTGGCGGGTACGCAAGGACGGTACGCAATTCTGGGCGTTGGCCGCCCTCGATGTGATACGCGATGACCTGGGGCACATCATTGGCCTGGCCAAGGTCACCCGCGATATCACCGATCGGCGCGAATCGGCGCTGCAGCTTGACGCCATCCGTGCCCAGTTGTTCCAAGCGCAAAAGCTCGAGGCGCTGGGCCAGTTGACGGGTGGTTTGGCGCATGACTTTAACAATCTGCTCACCATCATCATGAGTTCGGCCAAGTTGGCATTGAGCAGCCAGGACCCGGCGCGTGTGCAGCGTATGCTGGAGCACATCGTGGATGCCGGCCAGCGTGGTACCAAGCTGACTCAGCAACTGCTGACGTTCGCTCGGCATCGGCAGATGGATGTCGCGATGGTCGCACCTGCCACGGTGCTGGCTTCTACGCGCAGTTTGCTGGAACACGCCTTGCCGAGTGATGTTGAGTTGCAGGAGCGCCTACCAGCTGATTTGCCCATGATCGAAGTGGATGCCGGGCAGTTACAGATGGTATTGCTCAATCTGTTGTTCAATGCCCGCGATGCAATCGGTGAGCACGGCACGATCTGCATTGCGCTCGATTCGCTCGTGCTGACGGGCGAAGTGGAAGGGCTGCATGGCCCGTTCGTGTGCTTTGAAGTGCATGACAACGGAACTGGCATCGACCCCCAAGTGCTGCCGCGCATCTTCGAGCCGTTTTTCACTACCAAGCCTTTTGGCAAAGGTACAGGTCTTGGGCTAAGCCAGGCCTACGGCTTTGCCAAGCAGAGCAACGGCGCAATCACTGTGCAGAGCACGCCCGGCAAGGGCACCTGCATACGCCTTTATCTGCCGGCGTCTGAGCGCGGTGCTGATCCTCAACTCCACAGGTAACCCTTATGGTACAGGCACTCATGCGGCTGATGACGGGGATCGAGGGGCTCGATGCCTTACTCAAGGGTGGATTGGTCGCAGGTGGCTCGTACATCGTTCAGGGGCCGCCTGGCGCGGGCAAGACCATCCTCGCCAACCAGTTGGCCTGTGGTCATGTGCGTGAAGGGGGCCGGGTGTTGGTTGCCACCTTGCTCAGTGAGTCCCATGAGCGGCTTTTTCAGTACCTGGCTACCCTGGAATTCTTTGATCCGGCGCTGGTCGGCGACCAGATCCAGTTCGTCAGTGCCTTCGATACCCTTGAACAAGAAGGGCTAGACGCGGTGGTCAAATTGCTCCGCCAGGAAATTGGCCGCCAGCAGGCCAGCCTGCTGATCGTCGATGGCGTCCTCAATGCCCGGGTACGCGCGGAAACGACACTGGACACCAAGAAGTTCGTATCCGAGCTGCAGGGGCATGCCGCTTTTGCCGGCTGTACCGTGCTGCTGCTGACCAGTGCCCGGCTCGATGAAGGCAGCCCCGAGCACACCATGGTCGATGGCGTGATCGAACTGGGTGAACAACTGCTGGGCAGCCGCGCCGTGCGCCATGTGCAACTGCGCAAGACGCGGGGTAGTGGGGCACTGTCAGGGCGCCATGAATGCCTGATCGACGAGGCCGGGATACATGTGTATCCGCGCCTGGAAGCGCTGTACAGCCACCCCAGCCAGCTGGGCTCGGCCACGCTGAGCCAGGTGACCACGGGCGTAACCGCGCTGGATGAAATGTTGGGGGGCGGGCTGGCCAATGGTTCGGTCAGTTTGTTGATGGGCCCCTCCGGCGTCGGCAAGACGTCACTGGGCCTGGCCTTTCTTGGCGCGGCAACAGCCGAGGCGCCCGCGCTGCATTTCGGCTTCTATGAGACACCTGCAAGGTTGCGCCTGAAGGCTGCCTCCTTGGGTTATGACTTCGCCGCGTTGGAGCGGCAAGGCGCTCTGCAACTGAACTGGCAGCCGACGACCGAGGGTCTGCTCGACCAGGTCGGTGCGCGCCTGCTGGAGCTTGTCGAGCAGCAGGGCAGCAAGCGTGTGCTGATCGACAGCCTGGGTGCATTCAGCCGCCTGGCAACCGATCCTGCACGTCTCAATGCGTTCTTTCGTGCCTTGACCGGCGAGCTGCGCGCACGCGATATCAGCGTCATGCTCACCTGGGAGATGCGCGACCTCTTCGGCTCGGAAATCACCGCCCCGGCCCCCGACCTGTCGAGCATCGTCGATAACCTTTTGCTGATGCGTTTTGTCGAACTGGATTCGCAACTGCGGCGCATGCTGTCAGTGCTCAAGGTGCGTGACAGCCATCACGACCCCGCGCTGCATGAGTTGCGCATCGGGCCGCAGGGCATCCACCTGCACAAGGCTTTCGAGGGCTCATCCGGTGTGCTCTCGGGTACTCCGGTGCCCCAAGGCAGTGGGTGACGGGCCTACTGATGAACACTATCCTGATCGTCGATGACGAATACCTGATCGCCGATATCCTGGGCTTTGCCTTGGAGGACGAAGGCTTTCTGGTGGAAAAGGCGAGCAACGGGCGCAAGGCCTTGGAAGCGTTACAGGAAAAACGCGTGGATCTGGTGATCACCGACTACATGATGCCGGTGCTCAACGGCGAAGAGTTGGTGCTGGCGATCCGCAAAGAGCTACAACTGCCCGACCTTCCGGTGATCCTGATGAGTGGCGCGCAGGCCAGCCAAGGACGCCCGGAGCTGTTCGCTGCGGCGTTCGACAAACCGTTCGACGTGGACAAGTTGATCGCCAAGGTGCGCGAGCTGCTTGGCGCCTGAGGCTCGGGCTGCGGTGTGTACCCAATCGATCAAGCGCGTCCGTGCGGCTTGAAGTGTCGCAATCAGTGTTGGTCGTCGTGCTTTTCCGGGGCAGGGCTGCCGGCCTGGATACGCTTGAAGATTTCTTCACGGTGCACCTGAACATCCTTTGGTGCATCGATGCCAATCCTCACCTGCATCCCCTTCACGCCCAGAATGGTGACTTTGATGTCATCGTTGATGACGATGCTTTCGCCAACCTTACGGGTGAGTATCAGCATGTAGTTCTCCTTGGTGATATCGAAATCCACCCGGCAAGTGCCGCAGTGGTGGGAGCCTGTCCCTCTTCCTTCTCATTAAAGACGCTTTCGGCGGATATTAATTCCCCGTAAGACAAATTCTGTTGTGTGTCTTTAGTTGCAGGTGCCGTTGTAAAACGCGGTAAGCGTCCCGGCGAAGGTGCTCGGTGGCAAGGATAGGGGGCTTCGGCCTTAATGGGAAATTTCTCTGCATGATTACAGGCATAGGCTCACTCAATTGGCTTGTGCTTGCTCCAGTGCCTGCAAAAACAACAGCAACGCCACTTCTTCAGGATCAAGGCCTTTGCGCACACGGCGGCCAGGAAGCTCTGCCAAGCGCCCCAGGGCATAATGCTCCAGCACGGCAGGGTGGATGTAGCAGCGCCTGCACACGGCCGGGGTGTTGCCCAGGCGCGCGGCTACCTGCTTGACGATGTTCGCAACCTGGCGCTTTGCCTCGCTCTCCGGCTCCCAGGCCAGGGGCCTGAGCAGGCTCAGTGCCAGGCTGCTACCTGCCCAGGTGCGGTAATCCTTGGCAGTGAAATCGGCCCCGGTCAGTTGTTGCAGGAACTGGTTGATCTCACTGGACCCAATGCTGTGCCGCTGGCCTTCTTCGTCCAGGTACTGGAACAGCGTCTGCCCCGGCAGCTCCATGCACCGTTTGAGCAGGTTGGCCAGGCGTCGGTCGCGCAGGGTGACATTGTGTTCCACGCCACGCTTTCCGCGGAACTGGAAGCGGATGGTGCTGCCCTCGACCTTGACGTGGCGGTTGCGCAGCGTGGTCAGACCGTAGGATTTGTTGTCGCGCAGGTAGCGCTGGTTGCCGATGCGGATCAGTGTGTGGTCCAGCAGGCTGACCACCAGCGCCATGACCTTTTCCCGGTCCAGCCCTGGGCGCGCCAGGTGTACTTCCAATTGTGCGCGAAGCTTGGGCAAAGCCTGGGCGAAGGACAGCATGCGCCCATATTTGTGCTGGTCGCGCAGCTCGCGCCACTGAGCATGGTAACGGTATTGCTTGCGGCCACGTGCATCGAGCCCTGTGGCTTGCAGGTGACCCTGCGGGTCGGCGCAGATCCACACATCGGTGTACGCCGGTGGTATCACCAGGGCGGCGATGCGCGCCAGCGTCTCGCTGTCGCGCACGCGTTGGCCTTGGGCATCGAGGTAGATGAAACGGTCGCGCCAGCGGCGCCGGCTCAGGCCGGGCTGGCTATCGTCAACGTAATGCAGGCTGGCGGGTAAGGTACAGTCAAGCATGGGCGGCAGGCCTCGATCAGGTCACTGATCAATGGACAGCGGCCGCGCGTACGATGCTCAGCCCAATAGCGCTACCGACTTTATCTGCGCGTACAAAGCTTGCCCCGGGTGCAGGCCGAGCTGGTCCGCCGAGAAGCGGGTGATGCGCGCCAGCAGGGTATTGCCGCCAGCATCCAGGCTGACCAGTACATGTGCGGGGTTGTCTGCCGGGTGCACGTCACGCACCCGCACTGCCAGCCGGTTGAGGATGCTGGAGGCGCCATCTGCCGACAGCGTCAGGCTGACGTCGCGGGCCTGAACCTTGACGCGCAAGGTGCTGCCCATGTTGTGCGCCGTGTGGGTAATGCGCAGCAACGGCGCTTCACTACCAGGCAGGCGCAGGTCGAGCAAACCGTAATGGGGGTCGTGGCCAACCACCACGCCCTCGAACACTACCCCGGCATCGTCGCCCTGGGCCAGCGACAAGTCCAGGCGGGCGAGTGTCTGGCCAATCGGGCCGCTGGCCGTGGCTCTGCCTTGCTCCAGCAGCACCAGGTGGTCGGCCAGCCGCGCCGCTTCATCTTGGGCATGGCTGACGTATACCAGCGGAATGTCCAGTTCATCGTGCAGGCGCTCCAGGTAGGGCAGGATCTCGCGTTTGCGCGGTCCGTCCAGTGCGGCCAGGGGCTCATCCATCAATAACAGGCGCGGGCTGCTGAGCAGCGCGCGGGCGATACCCACGCGCTGGGCCTCGCCGCCCGACAGGGTTGCGGGCCTGCGCTCGAGCAGGTGGCTGATGCCCAGCAGCTGGCAGGCCTGGTCGAGGCTGACCTTGCGCTCGCCGGGTGCAATTCGCCGCCAGCCGAACTCCAGGTTGCCGCGCACCGACAAGTGCGGGAACAGACTGGCCTCCTGGAACACGTAGCCGACCGGGCGCAGGTGTGGCGCCTGGAAATAGCCGCGCGCACTGTCTTCCCAGACTTCACCGTTGACCTCGATGTAAGCGCTCGCGGCCCTTTCCAGGCCGGCCAGGCAGCGCAAACACGACGTCTTACCCGAGCCGGAATGGCCAAACAGCGCGCTGATGCCGCGCCCTGGGAGCTGCAGGTCGACATCCAGAGTAAAGTCGTCACGCGCAAGCTTGAGGCGCGCCACAATCGATCCGGTCATTTCAGCTCCAGCCAGGCTTGCCACGGCGTCCCGCATACAGCAGAAGCAGCACCAGGAACGAGAACACCAGCATGGCACCGGCCAGCCAGTGGGCTTGCGTATACTCCATGGCCTCGACGTGATCGAAGATCTGCACCGAGACCACGCGGGTCTTGTCGGGGATGTTGCCACCGATCATCAGCACCACGCCAAACTCGCCTACGGTGTGGGCGAAACCGAGAATGGTGGCGGTGATGAAACCAGGCCGAGCGAGCGGCAGTACTACATGCACGAAGGTGTCCCACGGGCTGGCGCGCAAGGTGGCGGCAACTTCCAGCGGGCGCTGGCCGATGGCAGAGAAGGCGTTCTGCAGCGGTTGCACCACGAACGGCAGGGAGTACACCGTCGAGCCGATCACCAGGCCAGTGAAACTGAACACCACGCTTCCCAGGCCCAGCGCCTCGGTGGCCTGGCCTATCCAGCCATGCGGGCCGAGCGCGATCAGCAGGTAAAAACCGATCACCGTCGGCGGCAGCACCAGTGGTAGCGCCACCACCGCACCCACCGGACCGCGCAGCCAAGAGCGCGTGCGCGCCAGCCACCAGGCGATAGGCGTGCCGATGAGCAGCAAGATCAGGGTGGTCAGGCTGGCCAGTTTCACCGTCAGCCAGATGGCACCCAGGTCACTGGCGTCCAGTGGCATCAGCGTTCATAACCATAGGATTTGATCAGTGCGGTGGCTTTGGGGCCTTTGAGGTATTCAACCAGTGCCTTGGCCGCCGGGTTGTCTTTGCCCTTGTTGAGAATGACGGCGTCCTGGCGGATAGGGTCATGCAGTTCGGACGGCACGACCCAGGCCGAACCACTGGTGACTTTTCCGTCTTTGTAGATCTGCGACAGGGCGACGAAGCCCAGTTCGGCGTTGCCGGTGGAGACGAACTGGAAGGCCTGGGTGATGTTCTGGCCTTCGACGATCTTGCCCTGGATGGCTTCAGCCAGGCCAAGCTTGGCCAGTACCTGAGTGGCGGCCAGGCCGTAGGGCGCCGCTTTCGGGTTGGCGATGGACAGGTGCTTGTACTGGTTTTTCTTCAATACCTCACCCTTGGCGTCCACGTAACCCTCCTTGGCCGACCACAGGGCCAGGGTACCTATGGCATAGGTGAAGCGCGAGCCGGGGACTATATCCTGTTCCTGCTCCAGCTTCGCCGGGGTGCTGTCATCGGCGGCGAGGAACACCTCGAATGGCGCGCCATTCTTGATCTGTGCGTAGAACTGCCCCGTGGCGCCATAGGCGGCGATCAGCTTGTGGCCAGTGTCTTTCTCGAAGTCCTTGGCGATGGCCTGGATCGGCGCGGTGAAGTTTGCAGCGACCGCAACCTGCACCTCGTCGGCCCAGGCGCTGTTGGTTGATAGCAGGCAGGCCAGGGCAGTGGCGGCCGGGTGGGGCAGGCGGATACGCATGAAGACAGCTCCCTAGGAGTGCAGGTTATCGTTATAGCGGTAACTATATAGCGATAGACCCCAAGCTGAAAGGTGCTGTCTGGCGTCCTGTAGGAGCCGGCACAGCCGGTGCCATACACCACAGCGCCCTTAAACCGGCGCCCCAGGTAAATTCCTAACGCCCAACCAGCGCCAGCGCCTTCTCTGCAATCTCCCGGGTCAACTGTTCAGCCGGCATTGCCTTGCCCAGCCGCAACGCTTGCCCCGCCCACAAATTGCTGAAGTCGCTGCTGCCTTGCGGGTCGGTGATTGCCCGCAACGGCATCAGCGCGCCGCCAGCCAAGGGGAAGTGTGGCGCCAGTTCACTCATCGGCCCCAGCTCGCGCATGAGGCGGTTGTTGATGCCGCGTGCCGGGCGCCCGGTGAACAGGTTGGTCAGGGCCGTGTCGCTGGCCGGTGCACTGTCCAGCGCACGTCGGTGGGCCGCAGATACCTTGGCCTGCGGGCAGAACAGGTAGGCCGTGCCGATTTGCACGGCGCTCGCACCCAGGGCCAATGCTGCAACCAGGCCGCGGTGGTCAGCGATGCCGCCAGCGGCGATCACCGGCAGGTCCACCGCATCGGCAACCTGTGGCACAAGGGCGAAGGTGCCGATCTGGCTGTTGATGTCTTCGCTGAGGAACATGCCGCGATGGCCACCGGCTTCAAAGCCCATGGCAATGATCGCGTCGCAACCGTTGGCCTCCAACCACAGCGCCTCTTCCACTGTGGTGGCACTGGACAGCACCTTGGCCCCGGATGCTTTCACACGCTGCAGCAACGCAGCTTCGGGCAGGCCGAAGTGGAAACTCACCACCTCAGGGCGCAATTGCTCGACCAGCTGGCAGCTGTGCTCGTCAAACGGTGCACGGTTGGAAACCGGTGTGGGGGCCTGGAAGTCGGCGCCAACCTCTGTGTAATAAGGTTGGAGTGCCAGCTTCCAGCGCGTGTCGCGGTCGATGTCGGGGGCGGGCGGCTGGTGACAGAAAAAATTAAGGTTCAGCGGGAGGCCCGGGCAAGCACTGCGAAACGCGACAATCTCGGCGCGCACCTGCTCGCCCGTGAGCATGGCACAGGGCAGGGCGCCCAGGCCGCCGGCCTTGGCCACCCCGATGGCCAGGGGCGAGCCGCTGGCGCCGGCCATGGGCGCCTGGAGGATGGGCAACTCGATGCCCAGCAGATCGAGAATACGACGGTCGGGCCAGTTGCTCATGCGGTTCTCCTGGGCCTTAAAGTGCTTTGCTCACCTGGATGTCGCTGATCTTGTCGGCGTCGTCGCCGTGGATCTTGCGCAGGGCATCGAGTGCCTGCTCGTGCGAGGCATCGGGCATGACGGCGAAATCCCAGCGGCGTTCGCCGTCGAGCTTGTATTTGATGACGTACTTGATGTTCTGGGTCATGGCGGTCTTATCTGAGTTTGGACGACGAACGACGGATGACCTTGATCTTGTGGGTCAAGGTCGGCTTGCGCGTTACCGAGATCGGGCGGGTGGTCACGGTGTCGATGGTGATGTTCCAGAAACCGGTGCTGGGTACCGTGATCTTGGCCGGAAAACGCTCGAAGTGGCCGCCGTGGTAAGTGTGTCGGCCGCCATTTTTGAAGCTGCGGAAGTTGGCGTCGTTCATCAGGCGGATGTTGCAGCGTTGAGAGCACTCGATGACAACGATGTCGTCCTCGTTGAGATGCTCGCGCTGGTGTACGAATTTCATGGGGTGCTCCGCAAAGTCGGGTTCTGCAAACGCGAACGATACCACGATGTCGGGATTGGCTGGCGCGCCTTATGGCATGGGGCTAGATAAATCTGCCAAAGCACGGAGCAAAAGTGCCTGGCCGTGGTCTGATGCATTCCTGATAGCTGAGGTATGCCAAATGAAGTGGATGGTGGCGGCGTTGTCCCTGACGCTGGGTGGTTGTGTCAGCGTTTCCGAGCTGGAGCAGTCGCACGAAACGATGGATGTGATCTCTGGCAAGACGCCCCGCGAGTATGCCGACTGTGTCAAGCAGGAGCTGGCGAACACCCGTGATCCCTTGGTCGAAGAGCAGCGCGACGATGGCCTGCGGTTGATCGTGCCGCAAAAGCTGACTGCCGGCGCCGGGCCAGCGGCACTGGTGGACATCGAGGAACGTGGCAGCGGCAGCAGCATCAAGCTGCATGAACGCTTGAACAACTTCCCGCTGCGCCTTGGTGATGTGCGCACGGCGGCGACCAAGTGCATCTCTGGCGGTTGATCTGGCTCAACTAAAGCGCGGTTAACAAGGCCAATTGCCATCTGTTGGTCGGGTTGGCGTTGTTGGCAATTCCCTGGCGGGGCTAGTATCCATTTGCTTATGTGTTTTAAGCCTAAGCTTATAACAAAAGAAATGGAGATTCGTGATGACCCCGTTGAGTCGAGTCCTGATCGGCAGCCTGCTGATCCTGGCCTGGCCCATGGCGCACGCCGCCGATGGCCAGAAGATCTTCACCCAGGGTGGCGCCAACCCCGCCGCCATGGCTTGTATGGGCTGCCATGGTGCGGACGGCAAGGGCATAGCCGCCGCTGGGTTCCCACGTTTGGCCGGCCTGCCGGCCGGCTACCTGAGCAAGCAGTTGCATGACTGGCGTGCCGGCAGCCGTAAACAGGCAGTGATGGAGCCGCTGGCCAAAGCCTTGACCGAGGATGAGATCACGGCCGTCAGCGACTACCTGGCCAGCCTGCCTGGCGACCCGACCCCCGGCTTGCGCCGCCAGCAAATCGCAGACGACCCCACCACCCGACTGGCCCTTTACGGCGACTGGAGCCGCAATATTCCCGGTTGCGTGCAATGCCATGGCCCTGGTGGCAGTGGAGTTGGCGAGCACTTTCCGCCCTTGGCCGGGCAGCCTGCCAGCTACCTGGTGGCGCAACTCAACGGCTGGCGCGATGGCAGCCGCAGCAACGACCCCAATCAGCTGATGGTCGGTGTGGCCAAGGCCATGACCGATCAAGAGGTCATGGCAATTGCCGAATTCTTTGCCAAACCCGCCAGCCAGGAGGTCAAGCCATGAAAGTATTGATGCCAGCGTTGCTGCTGTCGGCCATGGGGCATGCTGTTGCGGCGCCCATCGCCATGGAAGACCAGTCGCAGCTGAATATTCCGGCTGCCCAGGCCGCAACGCAGTTCGAGCCTCCTGCTGAAAGCGAACTGCCAGACAACGCCTTCGGCAAAATGGTGCGCGAAGGCCATGCGCTGTTCGTCGACACCCGCCGACTGATGCCCGAGGCGGTGGGTAATGGCATGAACTGCAGCAACTGTCACCTGGACCAAGGCCGCTTGGCACACTCCGCGCCGATGTGGGGTGCTTACCCGATGTACCCGGCATATCGCAAGAAGAACGACAAGGTCAACACCTACGCCGAACGTATCCAAGGCTGCTTCCAGTTCAGCATGAACGGCAAGCCCCCCGCCGCCGACAGCCCGCAGATGACTGCGCTGTCGGCCTATGCCTACTGGCTGTCCACCAAAGCGCCTACGGGTGTGGAGATCGCCGGGCGTGGGTACCCTGAAGTACCGCAACCCCAGGGTGGCTACGACTTCAAGCGCGGCCAGCAGGTCTACCGCGAACAGTGCGCCATCTGCCACGGTGATAATGGCGAGGGGCAGAAAGTGGCCGGCGAATACGTGATGCCGCCCTTGTGGGGCAAGGATTCCTACAACTGGGGCGCCGGCATGCACCGGATCAATACGGCGGCCTCCTTCATCAAGCACAACATGCCGCTGGGCCGGCCAGGCAGCCTGAGTGATCAGCAGGCGTGGGATGTGGCGGCCTGGGTCAATCGCCACGAACGGCCGCAGGACCCTCGGCTGGTGGATGGCTCTGTCGAGAAAACCCGGGTGAAGTTCCATGCCAACGACGGGGTCAACCTGTATGGGCAGAAGGTCGAGGGGGTGCTGATCGGGCAGGGAACCGGTAGCTGACGCGCTCATCCTTGGCCTCACTGTTCTGTCATCCCGCCGTCACCGCGTTGCAACCCCCGTGGGGTAGCAATGTCCGCTATCTCACTCAAGGAGCGCGGCCATGGACCTCTGTGTGATCGGGGCAGGGTATGTAGGGCTGGTGACGGCAGCCTGTTTCGCCGGGATGGGCAACCGGGTGGTGTGCCTGGAGCGCGACCCGCACCGCCTGGCACAACTGCGTCAGGGCCAGTGTCCGATCCATGAACCGGGGCTGCAGGCACTGCTGCAGTCTGGGGTCGGCCAAGGGCTGCTGAGCTTCAGCGACCAGTGGCAGCCGTCGCTGGCCAAGGCGCAGGTGGTGTTCATCGCTGTCGGCACGCCCAGCCAGGAAGATGGCTCGGCCGATCTGGAGCACGTGCTGGCCGTGGCCGACAGCCTTGGCCGCCATTTGCCGCGCAGTTGCCTGGTGGTCAACAAGTCCACCGTGCCAGTCGGCACCGCAGAGCGCGTGGCCCGGCACGTGATGCAGGGCCTGCGCGACCGCAGCGCCGGTTTTACTGTCGAGGTGGCGAGCAACCCGGAGTTTCTCAAGGAAGGCAGCGCCATCGACGATTTCATGCGCCCGGACCGCATCATCATCGGCACGGACAACGAGGCAGCACGGCAGTGCCTGCAACGCCTCTACGCGCCCTTTGTGCGCAATCGCGAACGTATCCTGGTGATGTCCCCGCGTGCGGCCGAGTTCAGCAAGTACGCAGCCAATGCCTTCCTGGCAACCAAAATATCGTTCATCAATGAACTTGCCGGGCTGTGCGCACACCTGGGCGTGGACATAGAACAAGTGCGCCACGGCATTGGTAGCGACCGGCGCATCGGCAGCCATTTCATCTATGCCGGCTGTGGTTATGGGGGGTCATGCTTCCCGAAGGATATCCGCGCGTTGGTCCGCACAGCCGAGCAGCAAGGTTATCAGCCTGCAATCCTGCGGGCAGTACAAGCGCGCAACGATCAGCAGAAAACCCTGTTGTTCACCGCGCTGCAGCAGCATTTCGGTGGGTTCATGCGTGGGCGTACCGTGGCGGTATGGGGGCTGGCTTTCAAACCGGGCACCGATGACCTGCGCGAAGCGCCCAGCCTGGTGCTGCTCGATGCCTTGCTGGCCGCAGGTACACGCGTGCAGGCCTGTGACCCGGTGGCGCTGGCCGGGGTTGCCGAGCGCTATGCGCAGGCGCTGGCCAATGGCCAACTGAAACTCACCGATGACCCCTACGCCTGCGTGGAAGGTGCCGATGCACTGGCCCTGGTGACTGAATGGAAGCAGTTCCGCCAACCGGATTTCAGCCGTGTGCGCGGGCTGATGCGCATGCCGGTGATATTTGATGGCCGTAATATTTACGATCCCTTGGAACTATCTACACTGGGTTATCTCTATCATGGCATCGGTCGGCCGCAGGCGGGGCATTGTAAGGTGACTGCCGCCTGATTAGACTGCGCCGAATTCCACAGGCTCTGCCTTTGTTTAAGGACGTATATGATCAAGAAATGCTTGTTCCCGGCAGCCGGTTACGGCACTCGCTTCCTGCCTGCTACCAAAGCCATGCCCAAGGAAATGCTGCCGGTGGTCAACAAGCCACTGATCCAGTATGGCGTTGAAGAGGCCCTGGACGCTGGCCTGAACGAGATTTCCATTGTCACCGGCCGCGGCAAGCGCGCCCTGGAAGACCACTTCGACATCAGCTACGAGCTGGAAAACCAGATCAAAGGCACCGACAAGGAAAAATACCTGGTCGGCATCCGCCGCCTGCTCAACGAGTGCTCGTTCTCCTACACCCGCCAGACCGAAATGAAAGGCCTGGGCCACGCCATTCTGACCGGCCAGCCGCTGATCGGTGACGAACCGTTTGCCGTGGTGCTGGCGGACGACCTGTGCGTCAACCCGGAAGGTGATGGCGTACTGACCCAGATGGTCAAGCTGTACAACCAGTTCCGCTGCTCGATCATCGCCATCCAGGAAGTCGATCCGCAGGAAACCAACAAGTACGGCGTGATTGCCGGCGACATGATCCGCGATGACATCTTCCGTGTGACCAACATGGTCGAAAAGCCTGCGCCGGAAGACGCCCCATCTAACCTGGCGATCATCGGCCGCTACATCCTGACCCCGGATATCTTCGATATCATCCGCAACACCCCACCGGGCAAGGGCGGCGAGATCCAGATCACCGACGCACTGATGCAGCAGGCACAGAACGGCTGCGTGATCGCCTACAAGTTCAAGGGCCAGCGTTTCGACTGCGGTGGCGCCGAAGGCTATATCGACGCGACCAATTTCTGCTTCGAGAACTACTACAAGACTGGCAAGGCTTACTGATAAGCCCCTGCAGGTCGACGAGCCACCCTTCGGGGTGGCTTTTTTGTTTGTGGCGGCCAACGGCGGTATGCTGAGCGCCAGCCAAGGAGACTGAATACATGGCCTACGATTTTGATCTGTTCGTGATTGGTGCCGGGTCCGGTGGTGTGCGAGCGGCACGCTTCGCCGCGGGCTTTGGCGCAAAAGTGGCGGTGGCCGAGAGCCGCTACCTGGGTGGCACCTGCGTCAACGTTGGTTGTGTGCCCAAGAAGCTGCTGGTGTATGGCGCCCACGTCGCCGATGAGCTTGAGCAGGCAGCCGGCTACGGCTGGTCCTTGGAAGAGGGCCACTTCGACTGGGGTACCCTGATCGCCAACAAGAACCGCGAAATCGAGCGCCTCAACGGCATCTATCGCAACCTGCTGGTCAACAGCGGCGTGACCTTGCTGGAAGGCCATGCGCGCATCACCGGCGCCAACGAAGTGGAAGTGCAAGGCCAGCGCTACAGCGCCGGGCACATCCTCATCGCTACGGGTGGCTGGCCACAGGTGCCGGATATCCCGGGCAAAGAACTGGCCATCACCTCCAACGAGGCGTTCTACCTCAAAGAACTGCCACGCCGGGTGCTGGTGGTGGGGGGCGGCTATATCGCGGTCGAGTTTGCCGGCATTTTCCAAGGCCTGGGCGCCGCCACCACCTTGCTGTACCGCGGCGAGATGTTCCTGCGCGGCTTCGACGGCTCGGTGCGTACCCACCTGAAGGAAGAACTGGAAAAACGCGGCATGGACTTGCAGTTCAATGCCGATATCCAGCGCATCGAGCAGCTTGAGGACGGCAGCCTCAAGGCCACGCTCAAGGATGGCCGCGAGCTGGTCACCGATTGTGTGTTCTACGCCACCGGCCGACGCCCGATGCTCGACAACCTGGGCCTGGAGAACACCGGTGTGGAGCTGGACGCGCGCGGTTATATCCGCGTCGACGAGCAGTACCAGACCACCGCCCCGTCGATCCTGGCCATTGGTGATGTGATTGGCCGCGTGCAGCTCACCCCGGTCGCCCTGGCCGAAGGCATGGCCGTGGCGCGGCGCCTGTTCAAACCCGAGCAGTACCGCCCGGTGGATTACCAGAACATCCCCACCGCAGTTTTCAGCCAGCCGCCGATCGGTACCGTGGGCCTGACTGAAGAGCAGGCGCTGGAAGCCGGGCACAAGGTGCAGGTCTTCGAGAGCCGCTTCCGCGCCATGAAGCTGACCCTCACCGACATCCAGGAAAAGACCCTGATGAAGCTGGTGGTGGACGCCGAGACCGACAAGGTGCTGGGCTGCCACATGGTCGGCCCTGATGCCGGCGAGATCATCCAGGGGTTGGGTGTTGCCCTGAAGGCAGGCGCTACCAAGCAGCAGTTCGACGAGACCATTGGCGTGCACCCGACGGCGGCGGAAGAGTTCGTCACCATGCGGACCGTTACGCGCTAAACCTCACGGACCCCATCGCCGGCAAGCCGGCTCCCACAGGTACGGCCCAGCTCTCAAGCTCGGCGCTGTACTTGTGTGTTGGCTTGCCAGCTATAAGGCTATTGAATGCTTGCGCAATCCTTTGCTCAGCCCAATCCCTTCTATTAATAAACCTCGCTTATAGCCAAAACCAATCGCAAGCATGAGGTTTGCCAATGAGCCTTCGTGGCGACCAGCGGTTAGGATTCTCTCCGTCAACTGATTTCAACCCCATGAAGGAGCGTCTCTCATGCCTATCATCAACAGCCAGGTCAAACCGTTCAACGCCACCGCCTTCCACAACGGCGAATTCGTTCAGGTAAGCGAAGCCGACCTGAAGGGCAAGTGGTCTGTCGTGTTCTTCTACCCGGCCGACTTCACTTTCGTCTGCCCGACCGAGCTGGGTGACCTTGCTGACAACTACGCCGAGTTCCAAAAGCTGGGCGTGGAAATCTACGGTGTGTCCACCGACACCCACTTCACCCACAAAGCCTGGCACGACACTTCCGACACCATCAGCAAGATCAAGTACCCGCTGATCGGTGACCCGACCCACGTCATCTCGCGCAACTTCGACGTGCTGATCGAAGAAGCCGGCATGGCCGATCGCGGTACCTTCGTGATCAACCCGGAAGGCCAGATCAAGATCGTCGAAATCAACGACGGTGGTGTAGGCCGCGACGCCAGCGAGCTGCTGCGCAAGGTCAAGGCTGCCCAGTACATCGCCGCTCACCCAGGCGAAGTCTGCCCAGCCAAGTGGAAAGAAGGCGAAGCTACCCTCGCGCCATCCCTGGACCTGGTCGGCAAAATCTAAGACCGTGCGCCAGTCGTGGGCGGTGAGCAGCCGCCAAAGCTGAAGTACTCACTGCCCCGCCAAACGCCCGGGCGCTATTGCCTGGGCGTTTTTGTATCCGAAGATTGAAAAAGGAATCGCCCGTATGTTGGACGCCACGCTTAAATCGCAACTGAAAACCTACCTGGAGCGGGTCACCCAGCCGATCGAGATCGTTGCTTCCCTCGACGACGGCGCGAAGTCCCGCGAATTGCACGACCTGCTGGTGGAAATTGCCAGCCTGTCGAACCTCATTACCTTGAGCGCGGACGGCACCGACGCCCGTCGGCCTTCGTTCTCGCTCAACCGCCCGGGCGCTGACATCAGCCTGCGTTTTGCCGGCATCCCCATGGGCCACGAATTCACCTCCCTGGTGCTGGCGCTGCTGCAAGTTGGCGGCCACCCCTCCAAGGCCAGTGCCGAAGTGATCGAGCAGATCCAGGCCTTGGAAGGCGAGTTCACCTTCGAGACCTACTTCTCGCTGTCGTGCCAGAACTGCCCGGACGTGGTCCAGGCGCTGAACCTGATGGCGGTGCTCAACCCGAACGTACGCCACGTGGCCATCGACGGTGCGCTGTTCCAGGATGAAGTCGAGTCGCGCAAGATCATGGCAGTGCCCAGCATCTACCTGAACGGCGAAGTGTTCGGCCAGGGGCGCATGGGCCTGGAAGAAATCCTCGGCAAGATCGACACCAACGCCGGCACCCGCCAGGCCGAAAAGATCAACGCCAAGGACGCCTTTGATGTGCTGGTGGTCGGCGGTGGCCCCGCCGGTGCCGCGGCCGCCATCTACGCAGCACGCAAAGGCATCCGTACCGGTGTCGCTGCCGAGCGCTTCGGCGGCCAGGTGCTCGATACCATGGCCATCGAGAACTTCATCTCGGTGCAGGAAACCGAGGGGCCGAAACTGGCAACTGCACTGGAAGAGCACGTCAAGCAGTACGACGTCGACATCATGAACCTGCAGCGCGGTGAAGCACTGATTCCTGCCACCGACGGCGGCCTGCACGAAGTACGCCTTGCCGGCGGTGCCTCGCTCAAAGCCAAGACTGTGATCCTCGCCACCGGCGCCCGCTGGCGCGAAATGAACGTGCCGGGTGAGCAGGAATACCGCGCCCGTGGCGTGGCTTACTGCCCGCACTGCGACGGCCCGTTGTTCAAGGGCAAGCGTGTGGCGGTGATCGGCGGCGGCAACTCCGGCGTGGAAGCAGCCATTGACCTGGCAGGCATCGTCGCCCAGGTGACGTTGATCGAATTCGACAGCCAGCTGCGTGCCGATGCCGTGCTGCAGCGCAAGTTGCACAGCCTGCCGAACGTCAAGGTGATCACCAGCGCGCTGACCACCGAAGTGGTGGGCAATGGCGAGAAGGTAACCGGCCTGCGCTACAAGGACCGTACCACCGACGAGCAGCATGACCTGGCGCTGGAAGGTATCTTTGTGCAGATCGGCCTGTTGCCTAACACCGACTGGCTCAAGGGGACGGTCGAGCTGTCGCCGCGCGGTGAGATCATCGTCGATGCCAGAGGTGCGACCAGCATCCCGGGCGTGTTCGCAGCCGGCGATGTGACCACCGTGCCGTACAAACAGATCGTCATTGCGGTGGGCGAGGGTGCCAAGGCATCGCTGGCGGCCTTCGATCACCTGATCCGTACCTCGGCGCCGGCGTAATCCTGAAAACCGGGGGTGTCTATGCTTACTGCAGACACCCTCGGGAATTCAAGCCATGACCCTGATCAGCCGCGAACCCTGGTGGCTAGTGCCACCCCAGCCCGGGCAGCAGGAGCAGGACCTGCACTGGGGTTACCTGGAAATCTACGCAGACGGCCGTACCGTGTTCGTCGACCAGCGCCCCAGTGACCGGGAAATGGCCGAGCGCAAAAGCTGCCGCAACTTCCCAGAACCGGAACACTGAGTGGCTTAGCCTTCAAGTTCGGCCAGGCGCGCCTCCAGCGCGGCAATCCTTGCTTCCAAGGCTTCGATCCTTTCTTCCGACACATTGCCGCCACTGCTGCGCGCCCCACCTTCCTGCTGGCGAGCGGCAAGAATCTGCTCGATTTCTGCCGGGTCACCCAGTGCATGGGTATAGCGGTCTTCGCGCTGGCCAGCCTGGCGTGGCAGGTGCAGTGCCAGGCCGCGGGAGATCAGGCGCTCCAGCTGGTGCTGGATCTGTTCGGTGTCATCGAAGTCGTGCAAGCGGTTGCTACGGGTCAGCAGCTCGTTGAGGGTTTGCGGCCCACGCAGGAACATCAGGCCCATCAGTATCAGCTGGGCCGGTACCAGCTCCAGTGCCTTGTCCACCCGTTGCTCCCAACGGTCAGCGCGGCTGCCCATCTGCAGCCGGGTCATGTCCTGGCTTTCCAGGGCACGCAGCGCCTGGCCAACCTGGCCCTGGGTCAGGTTCATGACAGGCTCACGGCTGGTCTTCTGGTTGCAGGCCAGCACCAGGGCATTGAGAGTCAGTGGGTAGCTTTCAGGGCTGGTGGCCTGTTTTTCGATCAGCGCGCCAAGAATGCGGATCTCGGTACTGCTGAAGCGGCCTTCGTCTGCGGTTTGATTTTCTGACATGGCCAAGTCTCATTGCGAGGAAAAGGCCACTAGCGTAGGTAAAGCGCCCGGGTTAAGCAATCACTGCCCCATCGCCGGCAAGCCGGCGCCCACAGACTGGCCCTGAACTCAAGGCATGTGCAGAGCCTGTGGGGCTGCAGTGTTGCTTGATTTCAAACCTTGACGCCATCTATTGTGGGCCGGCTTGCCGGCGAATGGGCCGCTACGCGGCCCTGGCTATCTCAAGCACTACGGCGCTCTTGCGCCTGGCAGGCCGCCGCAGTGAATAGCACGTCGGTCGAAGAATTCAGCGCAGTCTCTGCCGAATCCTGCAGCACGCCAATGATGAAGCCCACAGCCACCACCTGCATGGCGATTTCGCTGGGAATGCCGAACAGGCTGCACGCCAGCGGGATCAGCAGCAGCGAACCGCCAGCCACGCCTGACGCACCACAGGCGCAGACCGCCGCCACCATGCTCAGCAGCACCGCGGTAGGCAGGTCGACCGGGATGCCCAGCGTATGCACCGCTGCCAGGGTCAGCACGGTGATAGTGATGGCCGCGCCAGCCATGTTGATGGTCGCACCCAGCGGGATCGACACCGAGTAGGTGTCCTCATGCAGGCCCAGGCGCTCGGACAGTGCCAGGTTGACCGGAATGTTGGCCGCCGAACTGCGGGTGAAGAAGGCCGTGATACCGCTCTCGCGCAGGCACAGCAGCGTCAGTGGGTAAGGGTTGCGGCGGATCTTCCAGAACACGATCAGCGGGTTCATCACCAGCGCCACGAACAGCATGCAGCCGATCAGCACTGCCAGCAGGTGCAGGTAGCCAAGCAGGGCATCGAGGCCTGACTGGGCGAGTGTCGAGCTGACCAGGCCGAAAATGCCCAACGGGGCGAAGCGGATGACCACCCGTACTATCAGGGTTACACCGTTGGACAGGTCCTCGACCACGGTGCGGGTGGTTTCGCCGGCATGGCGCAGGGCCACGCCCAAACCGATGGCCCAGGTCAGCACACCAATGAAATTGGCGTTGAGCAGGGCGTTTATCGGGTTGTCGACGGCGCTCAGCACCAGGTTTTGCAGCACTTCACCGATACCGCCAGGCGCGCTCAGGGTGACATCGCCGGCGCTCAGGGCAAGCTGCGAAGGGAACAGCATGCTGGCGACAACGGCCACCACTGCAGCGGAGAAGGTGCCCAGCAGGTACAGCCAGAGAATCGGGCGGATGTGGGTTTCCTGGCCATGGCGATGGTTGGCGATCGAAGCCATGACCAGAATGAACACCAGCACCGGCGCGACTGCTTTCAGGGCGCTGACGAACACCTTGCCGAGAAAGCCCAGGTCGAGGGCGATGGCTGGCGCAAGCAAGGCCAGGGCAATACCGGCGATCAGGCCGATGACGATCTGGGTCACCAGGCTGGTGCGGTTGAGGACGCGGAGGAGGGGGGACATGTGCTGCGCTATCTCGGTATCTTGAAAGGGCGTGACTTTACCATAGACCTTGGTAGGGCCGTCCCGGCCTCTTTGCGTTCACCAATGGAACAGCTCCCGACGCGCCCCCTCGGTAATGGCCACGATCCCGGGGTGCTTGACCTTGCGCTCAACTGAGATGGCGTAGAACGACTCGTGCACCGCCTCGGTCTGCCCGATCAGCTCCACCCCGTACTGGCGGCACACTTCCTCGGCAATCACACTGGGAGCCACGAAGATCCCGCTGCCCGACTGGCCGAATGCCTGCATCAAGGCGCTGTCGTCGAATTCGCCGATTATCCGCGGCTGCACCTGCTGCTCTCCAAGCCAGCGCAGCAGCCGGCTGCGCACCACCGTCTCCTGGCCCGGGATCAGCAATGGTGCATCGTGCAGGCAGCCAGGAAAGACGCCAGCGTGGCGTTGGGCCAAGGCTTTTGTCGCAAAGAAGCTCAAACCGCACTCCCCGAGCTTCTGGCTGTAACCCTTAATATCCAGGTGGTTGGGCATCGGGCTGTCGGATATCACCAGGTCCAGGCGCTGGATCGCCAGGTCTGCCAGCAGGCGTTCGAGTTTGTCCTCCCGGCAGTTGATGCGCAGCACATCGTCCAGCTCCATGGTGGGCGCGAGCAGACGATAGACGATCGATTTGGGCACAACGTCGGCAACCCCCACGCGAAACAGGATCTGTTCCTGCGGGCCGGCGCGCAACATGGCCTCCAGTTCACCGCCGATCTGGAACATCTGCTCGGCGTAGACCAAGGTCTGGCGACCGGTTTCGGTCAGTTCCAGCTGCCGCCCGACCCGCTGGAACAGCTCCAGGCCGTAGGTCTGCTCGAACAGGCTGATTTGACCGCTGATGGTCTGGGGGGTCAGGTTCAGTTGCTCACTGGCGCGGGCGATGCTGCCGGTCTTGGCTACGGCCCAGAAATAGTGAAGCTGTCGATAGTTGAGCATCACTGGGTTCCCGATTCGTTAAAACCGAAGTATAACCGCTGAAAATACGAATTTTCCTGATGTATCGGCATCTTTAGAATTCGACGCCATCAGGCGCATTGCGCGCCGCCGGGATATCGACAAGCGAGGACCCCATGCTGCAATTCAAATCCATTGGCACACCCTTGGTGCTAGCCTTGGCACTGATGAGCCTGGCAGGCTGCGACCAGGCCGAGAAATCTGCCCAGCAGATGCTCGACCAGGCCGCCAAATCGGCCAAGCAGGCCATCGATGACACCAACGAAGCGGCGCAGCAGGCGCTGAGCGACGCTATCGGCACCGAAGGGCAGAAGCCCAAGGACGCCGACCAGCAAGATAAAACCCAGGACATCTGACCCAGAAACGTTGCAGGACTGAAAAATGGAATATTTGCTGGAACTCGCCGCAAGCCCCACCGCCTGGGTAGCCCTTGCCACACTGGTGGCCATGGAAGTCGTACTGGGCATCGATAACCTGATCTTCATCTCGATCCTGACCAACAAGTTGCCGGTCGAATACCGTTCCAAGGCACGCCGTATCGGTATCAGCATGGCCTTGATCATGCGTTTGGCGCTGCTCAGCACGGTGGCGTGGATCGTTCAGTTGACCGACCCGGTATTCGAAGTGTTCGGTAATGCCTTCTCCTGGAAGGACGTGATCCTGATTGCCGGTGGCCTGTTCCTGCTGTGGAAAGCAACCAAGGAAATCCACGAAAACGTCGACCCGCACGGCGCCAAGGAAGAAGCCAAGGTGTCCTCCACGGTTACCCTGGGCTTCGCGGCCGCGATCTTCCAGATCCTGCTGCTGGACATCGTGTTCTCGGTTGACAGCATCATCACCGCTGTGGGCATGACCGAGCACCTGCCGATCATGATCATTGCCGTGATCACTGCCGTGATCGTCATGATGGTGGCCGCTGACCCGTTGGCGAACTTCATCAACGACAACCCGACCGTGGTCATGTTGGCCCTGGGCTTCCTGATCATGATCGGCATGACCTTGATCGCTGAAGGTTTCGGTGCCCATGTGCCAAAAGGTTACGTGTATGCGGCAATGGCCTTCTCGACGGCGATCGAAGTGCTCAACATCCTGGCCCGCCGGGCACGGATGAAGCGCGAAGCGACCGAAGGCTGATTCATGGCGGGGGCGCTTTGCGCCCCATTCGCCGGCAAGCCGGCTCCAGGTCGCTTGACTGGCTGGCATCCGCCGGCATGCCCCTTCCAGGAAGGGTGCAACTGACGCTTACGCCGCTTCGACCTTGCGCGGCGCCATGAAGTACAACCACACAAGTGCAATGAAATACATCGCCGGGATCATGGTGAACAGCACTGCGTAGTTGTTATTGGTAACCGTCAGCACGGTGCCGACGATCTGCGTCATGAACATGCCGCCGATGGCCGCACACATGCTGCCAAAGCCGAACACCGTGCTTATCAGGTGCTTGGGCGTGTAATCCATCAGCAGGCTCCATATATTCGCCGTCCAGGCCTGGTGCGCGCCGACCGCCACGGCAATGGCAAGCACCGCTACCCACAGGCCACTGGCGTTGGCGGCGAAGGTCACGCTGATCATGGTGCAGGCGAAGATGAACATCGATATCAGGCGTGCCCGTGTGGCGCGTACCCCACGGCCTATCAGCCAGGACGACAGGATGCCGCCGCCAATGCTGCCGAAGTCGGCCGTGAGCCAGATCAGGATCAGCGGTATGCCCATCTGGGTCACGCTGATGCCCAAGTTGTACTGCTGGTTGAGAAAAGGTGGCAGCCAGTACAGGTAGAACCAGAACACCGGTGCGGTGATCGCGAACGCCACCGCGAAGGCCCAGGTACCGCGCATGCGCATGATGCGGCTGAAGGGCACACGTACCGCCTCAGGCTCGGCCTCACGCTGGATGTACTCCAGCTCGCTCTGGCGCACAGTCGGGTGCTCTTCAGGGTTGAAGTATTTCAAGCCCCAGAACACCACCCAGACCAGGCCCAGGCAACCCATGGCGATAAAGGCGGCCTGCCAGCCCCAGGCGGCCAGGATCACTGGCAGCAGCGCCGGGGTGACCATCGCGCCAACGTTGGTACCGGCGTTGAACAGCCCGGTGGCGATGGCCCTTTCACCCGCGGGGAACCACAGCCGCGTGGTCTTCACACAAGCCGGATAGTTGGCGGCTTCGGTCAGGCCGAGGATGAAGCGGCAGACCATGAAGCCTGCGGCCGATGTGGCAAGGCCATGGGCACCGGTGGCCAGGCTCCAGAGCAGTACCGCCATGAAAAATGCGCGTTTTACGCCGATTTTGTCGATCAACCGGCCCTGCAGCAGGAAGCCGATGGCGTAACCCACCTGGAACCAGAAGTTTATATTGGCGTAGTCCATCGCCGTCCAGCTCATGTCCTTGGCCAGCATGGGCTGCATGATGCCGAGGGCGGCACGGTCGATGTAGTTCAGTGTGGTGGCGAAGAACACCAGGGCGAGCATGCCCCAGCGCGTCTTGCCGACAGCAAAGGCGTCGCGAATCTTGCTGCCCATGGAAGCATGGGGAATAGGAGGCATGGCCGATGTCCCTGTTTCTTGAAATTGTAATGAGCTGCTGGATGCTTCTGGCCTGCGGGTTTGGCTCAAGGCAGAGAGCACCCGCAAGGCCGTGGCATGGTGAGCAGTGAAGCAGGGACCGTCAATGCCAGAAACCGCGCTACCGTTCGATAACCGAACGATTGCCGTCCGTCATTATTTTGTGGGAAAGAACCGATATCTCTACATAAAGTTGTACATGAAAATATACTTGTACAATATTTGGATATTCCGGTCTTCAGAGTATGGCCATGCGAAGCACTATCCCAGCCCTCAATCTGTTCGTGCTTGCCGCTGCGCTTGCTGTCATGCCACCCGCGGTGGCGGACTGGCGGCCAGCGGTGCCCGAGGCGCGCAGCGTCGGCAGCGGTGAGTTCACCTGGTTTGGCCTGCGTGTCTATACCGCCCGTTTGTGGAGCGCCGGCTCGCCGCAGGGCTGGAGTGAGCCGTTTGCCCTGGAACTTCTTTACCACCGGGGGTTATCACGCGAGGCGTTGGTGCAGGCCAGTCTGGATGAAATGCGTCGCCTGAGCGACCGTCCTTTACCCGAGGCCACTCTTGCGCGTTGGGAGCAAGCTATGAATGAAGCGTTCGTCGATGTGCGCCCGGGCATGCGCATCACCGGGGTGTACCTGCCGGGGCAGGGCTCCCGGTTCTATGTCGATGGTCAACTGCGTCGCGAAATCGCCGACCCGGCGTTTGCCAGGGCATTTTTTGCCATCTGGCTGGACCCGCGGGCCCGGGACCCTCAATTGCGCCAGCGCCTGCTCGGCCTGGCCGGTAATGATCAAGGAGATTGAACATGCGAAGAGTGTTGCTATTGGTTGGCTGCTTGCTGCTCGGCAGTTGCGGCAATGTCGAAGTCGACCATTACGCCCGTGAAAAGCCGGCGCTCGACCTGGTCACGTTCTTCTCCGTGCCGGTGCAGGCCTGGGGCATGTTCCAGAATCGCTCGGGGGAGGTGGTCAAACGCTTCGATGTGCGCATCGACAGCCGCCGCGAAGGTGACCGGCTGATCCTTGACGAGCACTTTGTGTACAGCGACGGTACGCGTCAGCGGCGCATCTGGACCCTGACCCCGGACGGCCCCGGGCGCTGGCGTGGACGTGCGGGCGATGTGATCGGCGAGGCCCGCGGCGAGGTTGCGGGCAATGCCTTGCACTGGCGCTACCGGCTGGACCTGCCGGTCGACGGCCGGCATTGGGAAATGGATATCGATGACTGGATGTACCTGATGGATGAAGACACCCTGATCAACCGCTCGAGCATGCGCAAATTGGGTGTGGAAGTCGGGCAGATCACCTTGTTTTTCCGCCGCCTGCCAACGACATCGCCGTGACTCAGGCTGCTCTCGCCAGACGTAGCATCAACGGAAATGCCACCGCCCAGATCGGTGCCAGTATCAGGGCGGTAGGCAGGGGACCCATCGGCAGTTCCACACCGGCTAGCCGCGCCCCCGCCAGGTAGGCCAACGGCCCACCGAAAAGTCCAAGCATCCCCCCGAGCCACAGAGGGCGGGCAGCCCAAGCCAGGCTGTGGCGTAACCCGCTGGCCAACACCAGCCACATAAGGGCCAGCCAGCCGGGCAGGGGCCACTGGGCAAAAGCGAATACCCCCAATGCCCCCAGCAGACTGTCCAATAGACATCCTGCAAGCCCTATCGCCAGCAGCGCACGCACTTCTGCGCGACGCTCATGGCAATAACCCAAATGCAGCGCCAGGCCTAACGGTACCAGAGCAAGCAGCCAGGGCTTGTGGGCGCCGAGTACACACACCCACCAGCCAGCCTGCAACCACACTGCGTTGGCGATAAGCCAGGTACGTGACATGTTCAGGCACCTGGCAAAGGCGCCCGACGGGCTTGCGGCGCGGCCCACAGCAATTGCGCCACGCCAATGGCACGCTCCTCGAAACCACCCTGGCAGTAACACAGGTAGAACTCCCACAGGCGCTGGAACGTTTCGTCGTAACCCAGTTCCTTGAGTGCCGTGCGCGCCTGGCGCAGGTTATCGCGCCAGTGGCGCAAGGTGCGCGCATAGTCCTGGCCAAAGTCCTCCATATGCAACAGGTTCAACCCGGTCTTGCGGCTGGCGGTGTCCAGCAGCACGCTCAGTGATGGCAGCGCACCGCCTGGGAATATGTAGCGCTGGATGAAGTCCACCGAACGCCGCGCCTGGGCGTAACGCTGGTCGCGAATGGTGATGGCCTGCAGCAGCATCAGGCCATCCTCCTTGAGCAGTGCGGCGCACTGGCGGAAGTAGGTGGGCAGGTAACGGTGGCCGACGGCTTCGATCATCTCGATCGAAACCAGCTTGTCGAAGCGCCCGCTCAGGTCGCGGTAGTCCTCGCGCAGCACCGTGATGCGTTGCGTAAGGCCCAGCGCTTGCACCCGTTGCAGGGTATGGGCGTACTGCGCCTCGGACAGCGTCGTGGTGGTGACGCGGCAGCCATACTTAGTGGCAGCATGGATGGCCAGGCTGCCCCAGCCGGTGCCGATTTCCAGCAGGTGTTCGTGGGGTTGGAGTTCGAGCTTCTGGCAGATGCGTTCAAGCTTGTTCAGTTGCGCCTGCTCCAGGGTTTGCTCGGCGCTCTCGAACTGCGCCGCCGAGTACATCATGGTTGGGTCGAGCAGGCGTTCGAACAAGGCGTTGCCCAGGTCGTAATGGGCCAGGATGTTGCGCCGTGAACCGCGTCGGCTGTTGCGGTTGAGCCGGTGCAGCAAGTGCAGGGCCGGGCGTGCCAGGCGGGCCAACCCGCCCTCCATGGCATCGAGCACCTCGAGGTTGGCGACGAACACACGGGTGACTGCGGCCAGGTCGGGTGTGCGCCAGTAGCCATGGATATAGCCTTCCCCGGCGCCGATCGAGCCATTACTGGCGACCAGGCTCCAAGCGGCCTCGTCAACGATTTCGACCTGGGCGTGCAGAGCACTGCCGGCTTCACCGAAGGTCCACTGACGATCATTGCAGATGACTCGCAAACTGCCGCGGGCCAAGCCGCGCAACTGGGCCAGCACGGCGGTTCTGGCCAGGTTGCCAAGCAGCGGTGTCAGGCCGGTGGACTTGCTAACGCTCAGGGTGGGCTCGGTCATCATCTAACTCCTTGGAGGCGGCTTGGCCCAGGCTCAGGTTACCCAGGCTGGCGCTATGGTCGTGGATGGGCGTGCGCTTGAGCAGTAGCTGCAAGGCCTGCCAGTAGATGGCCGCTACGGTACGCAGGCTCATCCAGGGGAAGCTCAGGATATGGCGGTGCAGGGCGGCGCGATCCAGCGGCCCGCGTTGCAGCGCAAGGTCGGCATCGAACACCTTTTGCCCCTTGCGCCAATTTTCCATGTGGACGTGAACGCGCCGCGCATCAAGCAAGAAACGCAGGCGATACTCCATGTCCAGGGGCATGAACGGCGACACATGGAACGCCTTGGCCACGGAAAACCCGGTAGACAGGCCGTCTTGCACCGGCAATACGTAGTGAAAGCGCTCGCGCCATGGCGTGTTGCGCACCTCCAGCAGGATCGCCTGCAGCTGGCCGGCGTGGTCGTGGCAGAAGTAGACACTCACCGGGTTGAACGAAAGCCCCCAGCAGCGCGGCTGGGTTAGCAGGTGTACGGCGCCTTCAGGCGTTTGCCCGGTGGCCTGGCCGACCAATTGCCGAGCGGCCTGGGCCAATGGCATGCCATTGCGGGTAAGCGCCGGCAGGTAATCGCTTTCGCGCCAGCTCAGCGGCGCCAGTCGCGACCGCCCTAGCCAGCGGCTGAGGCTGAGCAGGCGGGGTTGTTCATCCAGGTCCAGGTAGAACATGCCGATCCGATAGCGGAAGGCATGCGGGCGCGGTGTCAGGCGCCTATGGCTGACCCAGCCGTGGCACAGGCTGCTGATCACAAGCTTTCCCCAAAAAACTCAGCCACTTTCAAGGCGCTGACCACGCCGTCCTCGTGGAAGCCGTTGGCCCAGTAGGCGCCGCAGAAGTAGCTGTGCTGTCGGCCCTGCAGTTCAGCCTGTCGGGCCTGGGCCGCGAGGGCGACGAGGCTGTACTGCGGGTGCGCGTAGTTGAAGCGGGCGAGGATCTGCGTCGGGTCCACCAGCGCGGTCTGGTTCAGGCTCACGCAGAAGGTCACCGGCGCTTCGATACCTTGCAGGATGTTCATCGCGTAGGTCAGCGCGGCCGGTGCCTGCTGCGGGCCGCCGAGTCGGTAGTTCCAACTGGCCCAGGCTTTGCGTCGGGTTGGCAGCAGTCGGGTGTCGGTGTGCAGCACCACATCGTTACTGGCATAGGTGATGGCGCCGAGTACTGCGCGCTCATCGGCACTGGGCGCCTCCAGCAAGGCCAAAGCCTGATCGCTGTGGCAGGCGAACACCACGTTGTCGAAGCGCTCGCTGCCGGCTGCGCTGAACACGGTCACGCCGCCTTCGTCACGGCTGACACGGTCAACAGGGCAGTTGAGGCGGATGCGCTCGGCAAATGGCTTGCACAACGGTGCCAGGTAACTGCGCGAGCCACCCTCGATCACCCGCCATTGCGGGCGGTTGCTCACCGATAGAAGGCCGTGGTTACGGCAAAAGCGCACGAAGAACTGCAGCGGAAAACCGAGCATGTCGGCGCGTGACATCGACCAGATAGCCGAGCCCATCGGCACGATGTAGTGGTCGATGAAGCGCTGGCCATATCCCTGCGTCTGCAGGTAGCCACCCAGGGTGGTGGCTTCGTCGATACGCTGGCTGTCCAGGTCGGCAAGGACCTTGCGGTTGAAGCGCAGGATATCGCGCAGCATGCCCCAGAAGCCTGGCGATAACAGGTTGCTGCGCTGGGCGAACAGCGTGTTCAGGTCATGGCCGTTGTATTCGAAACCGCTACGCGGGTCATGTACCGAAAAGCTCATTTCAGTGGGCCTGGAGGCAACTTTGAGCTGGTCGAGCAGGCGGATGAAGTGCGGGTAGGTCCAGTCGTTGAAGACGATAAAACCGGTGTCCACTGCGTACTGTTGGCCACCCCATTGGACATCGACAGTATGCGTGTGGCCACCAATCCAGTCGGCGGCCTCGAATACAGTGACTTCATGCCGCCGAGAGAGCAGATAGGCACAAGTAAGGCCGGCAATACCGCTACCGATGATTGCGATGCGCATGTCTGTTTCAGTCCTGTTGCTTACGTGCCAGGCGCTGGCCTAGCTTCAGTCGCCAGCGCACCGGCATTGCGCCCAGCAGGCGCAGCACCACAGTGAATACACCGGGGAAGTTGATTTCTAGCAGGCGCTTGGGTAAGCGCACGACAATGTGCCTGGCGGCGCGTTCTGCACTCCAGATCTGGGGCATGGGGAAGTCATTGCGACGGGTCAATGGCGTATCGACAAAGCCAGGGCTGATCAGCGTGACATCGATGCCCTCGTTGACCAGGTCGATGCGCAGCGATTCGATCAGGTAGCGCACGGCCGCTTTGGAGGCACCGTAGGCCCCGGCACGGGGCAGCGCCAGCCAGGACACCGAGCTGCCGATGACCACCAGGTGCGGGCGTTGGCCACGCCGCAGCAAGGGCAGGGCAGCGTGCAGGCAGTGACTGACGCCAATCAGGTTGGTGCGCACTACGCGTTCGACCAGGTCCGGGTCGAAATGGCCCGGTTCCAGGTACTCACAGGTGCCTGCATTGAGAATCACCAGGTCGAGCCCGCCCCAGCTGCGTTCAATGTGTGCGGCAACATCAGCGACCTGCCGAGGGTCACTGATATCGCCGATAGCCAGCAATGTCTGCTGGGGAAACTGCGCGGTCAACGGCGCCAGGTTTTCGGCCTGCCGAGCACCCAGCGCAACCTGATGCCCCTGTTCCAGCAGCTGTTGCGCCAGCGCGGCACCGATGCCGCTGCTGGCGCCAGTCAGCCAGCAGCGGCTCATGCGAGCCTCCCCTTGAGCCAACGGACAGCGCTGCCTACCACCGGCACATGCTCGTAAAGCAGTGCACCGGCGTCGAAGTAGTCTTGATGGAAGTGCACGCGTTCGTGCCAGAGAAGGTGGCTGCAACCCTGCAGGCTGATCAGGCGCCCGTTGGCCAGGCGTGGGTGGCGAAAATGCAGGGTCCAGCGAATGTAGCCGTGGCCCGGTTGGACCTCGTCGGTACCCTCGAAGGTGTAACGCACCTCCTGGGTGTTGGCGTAGAGCTCAGCAAAGTAGGCGCGCAGGTCGCTCAGCCCGTCGATCTTGTGCAGTGGGTCGCGGAACGTGACATCCTCGCTGTACAAGTCACCCAGACGGTCGAGATTGTTCGCATCGAGGCTGGCAAAGCGTTCGGCGAAGGTTTGCAGATAGCTGGACATGCGCGGCCCTGTACAAAAATGGTTTCTTGTACAGGTATAGTCGATTCCACCGCATAAAGCTATACAGGGTCACAATTTTGTACAGTTTTGCGCGGGAGGTGTCAGCTGTCCCTATCATCCAGTTGTCGCCTTAACTGGGCGACCTCTGCTTCCAGCTCTCGTACTCTCTCCTCGGCGAACACTTGGGCCGTGACGTCACGCTGTATACC
This sequence comes from Pseudomonas putida, assembly GCF_016406145.1. Classification (NCBI taxonomy): domain Bacteria; kingdom Pseudomonadati; phylum Pseudomonadota; class Gammaproteobacteria; order Pseudomonadales; family Pseudomonadaceae; genus Pseudomonas; species Pseudomonas putida. Next base: position 3,511,931 of record NZ_CP066306.1, on the reverse strand, counting down.
AATGTAATACGTCAATTGATCGGCCTCGTTTCGTATTGGCGAAATCGACAGTTCATTCCAGAACAGGCTGCCGTCCTTGCGGTAATTGCGCAGTACCTGGCAGCTCGGGCGCCCGTCCCGGATGGCCTGGCGAATGGCATCCAGCGCTTCCTGGTCATGGTCCTGGCCCTGCAGGAAGCGGCAATCCTGATAGAGAATGTCATCGGCTGCGTAGCCGGTCAGGCGCTCGAAGGCGGGGTTGACGTAGATGAGGATGCTGTCGTTTCCTTCCTGCTCGGCAATGACGATGCCGTCGTTGGACGCCTCGACCATCAATTGCAGGAGTTTTGCGTCGATCATGGGGCCTCCTTGAAGTAGTTGCGTATGCTTATGCGCAGCTTAGCCTGCATGCAGCTATAGGTTTAGTATGTGTAACCGTCCTGATGACCCGCCGCAATGAACGAAGCCACCTTCACCGACCTGTTGCCAATGCGTGACGTTGTCAGCCTGACCGGAGTCAACCCGGTGACCTTGCGTGCCTGGGAGCGGCGGCATGGCCTGATCCGGCCGCAGCGCACCGATGGCGGTCATCGCCTTTACACCGCACAGGATGTTCAGCACATCCGCGACATACTGCGCTGGACCGCCAGTGGCCTGCCGATCAGCAAAGTAAGCGAAATGCTGGCCAGACGGCGAGACGCATACGAGCAAACGGTTGAACCGGCTGCCGATGGCTTTGCCGCGTGGCGTGCTGCCGTGCTACGTGCAACCCAGGCGTTCGATGGCCAGGCGCTCGAGGGTATTCACGGGCAGCTTTTCACGCTGTTTCCCAAAACCACGGTGTTGCTCGACGTACTGATGCCTGTATGGCGCACATTACAGTCGGGCAGCTCATACGGCCAGCGTAGCCAGTGGCTGTTTCTCGATGCCTTTCTGCGCGCCCGGTTGCTGCTGCGCCTGCAGTTGAACCAGGCCAACGCCCCGCGCGTGCTGCTGGCCGATACAGGGGGCAGTGCTGAGCTTGAACTGCTGTGCAACGGCTTGCTGCTGAGCAGTGAGCAGCAGCGTATTGACGTGCTGAGCAGCGAACAACCATTGGAGGAATTGCCCCTGTTGTGTGCAGCCATTGCGCCCGCCGCGCTGGTGGTGCTGGTGCAGCCCCCTGTGAGCCGTGGCCTGGCAGATCGTCTGCGCGCCTTGCAGATGGATATCGCCTGCCCATTGGCGCTGCTGGGTGATGGCCTGGCCGAGTCGGCCACTGCACTGAAGGGAATTCCGCTGAGGCTGTTGGATGGGCGGGGTGGCGAGGCAGGCGCGATGCTCAATGCCTTGCTCAGGGGGGCGCTGGAGCTCTCGCCCACCCAGCGTGCAGAAGGGGAGGAAAGCATTGAGCACCACCTCTAGCCGGCTTGGGCTGCTGCCTGCTGGCTCAGCCTCGCGCAGATGACATCGACCAATGCGCCTACTTTAGGAAGCGATTGCCGGCTTTTCAGCCATGCAACGTTGATCGGCAGGCCGATGGTACTCAGCTCAGGCAGGATCTGGACCAGCGTGCCAGCGTCAAGATGTTCCTGCACCAGCCAGGAGGGCAATTGGGCCACCCCCAGCCCGGCCAGCACCATGGCAAGCTGGCCTTCAGCGTTACCGATGGCAATACGGCCCGAGACCACACGCTGCTCGCTGTCACTGGCATGAGCACCTGGGAAGTGCAGTGGATACACACCGCCGTCGGTCCTGCCGTAAAGCACGCATCCGTGCTCATGAAGGTCCCGTTCCGTCTCAGGCACGCCCCGTCGTTGCAGATAACCCGGTGCTGCGCAAAAGATGTGCTGCTGGATGCCAATCAGCCGCCGTTCTACACCCTGGGGCCAGGTCTGCGGCCCGCCAATGCGCACCAGGATGTCGATGTCATGCTCGATGGGATCGACGAAGCGGTCTGTGAGCGTGATATGTGGCATCAGCAGCTCATGCTCGGCAATGAACTCGATGAGTAGGGGTAGCACCCGCAGTTTGCCGTATGACGCCGGCAGGTCGATGCGCACCCGGCCGCAGGGCTCGGTCTGGGCACTGTGCATTTGCATTTCGGCCTCTTCCAGGCTGGCCAGGATCTGCTTGCAGGTCTGGTAGTAATTGGCCCCCGTATCGGTCAGTGCCAGGCGCCGTGTCGTGCGTGCGAAGAGCTTCATATTTAGGCGCTGCTCCAGCCGCGCCACGCTTTTGCTGACTGCGGAGGTGGTCAGGCTCATGCGTTCGGCCGCAGCAGTGAAGCTTCCGGCCTCTGCCACGCAAATGAAAACCGCAATGCCCTTCAAGCGTTGTTCACTGAGCAATGGCGCCTCCAATTGTTGAATAAATTTCTTAATTATCCTTTCTTAAATACCTAAGATGATAATTTTATTCCAGTATACCCTCCTGCTCCATTTTTCTGTTCTGGAGTATTCGCTCATGCATGCCAACCCTGCGTCCCTGTCGGGGGCAGCAGATGCCCGTGCAGGCACCAGCATTCTGATCCTCACGATGGCGGCGTTCGCGGTGCTGACCACCGAATTCATCATTCTCGGCATCTTGCCCGGGCTCGCCCGGGATCTGGGCATTACCGTGCCCAAAGCGGGTCAGTTGGTCACCGTGTTCGCCTTTACCGTGATGCTTGTCGGGCCGTTTCTCACCGCTGCGATATCCCACTGGGATCGCAAAAAGGTGTTTCTCGGGGTTCTGCTGATCTTCGCCGCATCCAATGCGCTGTCGGCGGTCGCTACTGACTTCTGGACCATGGCATTGTCGCGCATCCTGGCTGCTGCCACGCTTCCGGTGTTCTGGGGCACCGCCAGTGAATCGGCAGCCCAGCTGGCGGGTAAAGGCAATGAAGGCAAGGCGGTCGCCCGGGTCTATCTGGGCATCACGGCGGCGTTCGTGTTCGGTATTCCCCTGGGCACACTGGCAGCCGATGCGCTCGGTTGGCGGGGCACCTTCTGGTTGATCTCGGGTCTTTGCCTGGTCATTGCGCTGCTGATGTGGGTGTTCCTGCCACAGCTGCCAGATGCCCCCAAAAGGGCGGGCGGCGAACGCCAGACGGTCATCCTGCGGGATCCGAAGTTCGTCTTCCACGTGGCGCTCTCGGTGGTGGTGTTCACTGCCATGTTCAGCGCATACACCTACCTGGCCGACCTGCTCGAGCGCCTTGCCCATGTGCCCAGCGCGCAGGTCGGCTGGTGGCTGATGGGCTTCGGTGCGGTAGGCATGATCGGCAACGCCATCGGCGGGCGGCTGGTCGACCGCAGCCCGCTTGGCGCGACCATCGTGTTGTTGACGGTGCTGGGCGCCGGCATGGCGGGTGCACCACCCGCGGTCGATACGCTGTGGTTGCTGGTTGTGGCCCTGGCGGCGTGGGGCATTGCGTATACCGCGTTGTTCCCTGTTTGCCAGGTGCGCGTGATGATCGCAGGCGCCAAAGCGCAGGCCCTCGCCGGCACGCTGAACGTCTCTGCGGCGAACGCGGGCATCGGGTTGGGCGCTGTGATTGGCGGCGTTACCATTGAGCAGTTGGGTCTGGCGGCGCTGGGCTGGGTGGGGGCGCTGATTGCAGTGCTGGCGGTGGGCTTGTCACTGCTGTTGTGGATGGCAAGCGATCGGTCCGGTCCTGCTGCTCAAGGCACTCGCGCAACGGCAGCCGCGCCAGTGAAAGAAAGCTGACGTTGAATACGGTCTACTCAAGGGCATATCGATATACCCTTTAATTCTTTGTTTACTGAGCCCGCCTGCTTTCAACTAGCGCCTTTTTGAGCGAGCGATAGTCAGTGGAGCACTGCGAAGTAGTCGTCATCGGGCTTGGTGCCATGGGGGCCGCCACCGTTTATCAATTGGCCAAGGCGGGCGTGGATGTGGTGGGGGTCGATCGCTACCACCCACCGCATACCTTTGGCTCGAGCCACGGTGATACGCGCATTACCCGGCTTTCCGTTGGCGAGGGTGCCCAGTATGTGCCCATCGTGAAGAGGGCCCAGCAAATCTGGCGTGAACTTGAGGCGCTGTCCGGCGAATCGCTGTTCGAGCAGTCCGGTTTGCTGGCACTGACCTCCAGTCCCGACTTCGATCCGGACGATAAAAGCGATTTCACCCTGCGCACCATAGGCCTGGCCCAAGCCTACGGAATCGAGCACGAAGTGCTTGGCGCTGCACAGATCCGTCAGCGCTTCCCGCAATTTGCCAACGTGCGCGACGATGCGATCGGCTACTTCGAGCCCGGTGGCGGCTTCGTGCGCCCCGAACGGTGCATCGACGCGCAGTTGCGCCTGGCAGTGCAACACGGGGCAACGCTGCACACAGGTGAAACGGTTACTCAGATCAGCTCGGATGAAAGCGGCGTCACGGTCTGCACCAACCTGCGTACGTTAAAGGCCCGCAAACTGGTGTTCAGCGCCGGCAACTGGGCGGGTGGTTTGTTGGGCGAGCCGTTCGACCGTTTGCTGCGTGTCTACCGGCAGAAGCTGTTCTGGTTCGAGCTCGAAGCCGAGGCGGGCCTTGAGGGTGCATCGCCAACGTTCATCCTGACCCATGGGCGCGGGGACGACAAAATCAATTACGGTTTCCCTGCGCTGCCGGGTGAGGGCAGCCTGAAAATCGCCACGGCCCAATACCACACGGCATCGCTGCCCGACCTGCTGGACCGGACCGTGAGCGCGGCAGAAGAGCGCGAGATGTACGAGTTGCAAGTACAAGGCCGTATCGCCGGGGTGACCAACAAGGTCGTCAAGTCTGCCGTTTGTGCCTACACCGTCACTGCAGATCGCCACTTCATTATCGACGAACACCCTGCGCTGAAGCACACCCTGGTGGTGTCAGCGTGCTCTGGCCATGGTTTCAAACACTCCGCCGCCTTGGGCGAGGCATTCGCCCAGTGGTGCATCCGGGGCTCGACAGACCTCGATCTGTCATCGTTCACCCTCCAACGATTCCAAGGAAAACTCTCGTGAAGCGCATTGCACTTTCGCTGGCTCTGCTGGCTGCCACGCTCGGTACTGCACAGGCTGAAACGCTCAAGATCGCTGTGGTGCCTGTGCCTCACGCCGAGATTCTGGAATTCCTCAAACCTGAGCTGGCCAAGCAGGGGGTCGAGCTGGATATCAAGGTCTTCACCGACTATATCCAGCCTGACCGCCAGGTAGACGAGGGCCGGCTGGATGCCAACTACTTCCAGAGCAAGCCCTACTACGAGGCGTACAAGAAAGACCGGCCCAATAGCGACCAGGTACCGGTTGTTGCTGTACACATCGAACCGTTCGGGGCCTACTCAAGCAAGGTCAAATCTGTGGCCGAGTTGCAGGACGGCGCCATCGTTGCGATACCCAACGACCCCACCAACTCCGGGCGCGCACTGCTACTGATTGCCAAGCAGGGGCTGATCACGCTCAAGGACCCTGGCAACATAATGGCGACCGCCGCTGACATCACCAGCAATCCGAAACATCTGAAGTTCAAGGAACTTGAAGCCGCCATGCTGCCGCGCGTCCTTGGTCAGGTGGACCTGGCGCTGATCAATGCCAACTACGCGCTGGAGGCCAAGCTTGAGCCGCACAAGGATGCGTTGTTCATCGAAAGCTCCGAATCGCCGTACGCCAACTACCTGTATGTACGCAGGGACAAGGCTAGCGACCCGGCTGTACAGAAGCTTGGGGCATTGTTGAATTCGCCTCAGGTGAAGCAGTTCATCCTGGATCGCTACCACGGCGATGTTGTGCCGGCGTTCTGATTTTTGGCCTTTGGGGGATTGCTGTGGCGTCCACCTCCCGATATCCCGCCCCCGGACAATCCGTTAATAACCTGACTCTTGAGTAACCCCAACCGATCAACGGTTCGGCCATTTCTCCAGCAGAATGGAAACAAACTTTTCAGCCGCAGGTGAAAGCGAGGCTCCACGTCGATACACCAGCCCGAGCGTGCGCGTCACCTCGGGCTCCATCAGCGGAATGCTCACCAGCGTTGGATGGTCGGCAGCCGGCATGGCCAGGCTTGGCATGGCCGACACCCCCAGCCCTGCTTCGACCATGCCCAACGAGGTGGAAAGGTGCTGCACCTCATAGAACCACTTCGGCCGCCAGCTAAGCCCGGACAGCGCATGGTCCAGCAACATGCGGTTGCCACTGAGGCGGCCGACGCCGATGAGCCGGTAATCGGCAAGCTCTGTCCAGGTGACCGACGCGCGGTCGGCCAGCTCGTGATCGCGCCGGCAGGCCAGCACGAAACGCTCCTGCACCAGCGACACGAACTCGATATCCGGATGCTGGCCGCTCATCATGTTGATGCCGAAATCGGCTTCGCCGCGCAGTACCGCCTCCAGCCCCTCGTTGGCACTGAGGTCCAGCAGGCGAATACGGATTTTCGGGTACTGCTCGTTGTAGTCACGAATCACCGAGGGCAGGAAGTAGAACGCGGCGGTGGGGATGCAGGCCAGGGTCACTTGGCCTGTCTGGCGCTCTGCAAGTTCACGAATGCTCAGGATCGAATCTTCAAAGTCATCCAGCAGGCGTCTGGCCTTGGGCAGAAAATCGCGGCCGACTGTGGTCAGGCTCACGCGACGGGTGGTTCGCTCGAGCAGGGGCGTTCCCAGACCCTCCTCGAGCTTTTTTATCCGCCGGCTCAACGCAGGTTGCGAGAGGTGTAGCACCTCAGCCGCCTCGTGAAAGCTGCCAAGTTCGGCGATTTTCACGAAAGATCTTATGTCTTGCAGCTCATATTCCATGATGCGTTCCTAAGGGGAGTTACCGCTTTATTGTTTTGTTAAACGCAATAATAGCTACGATATTTGCATTGGATCGATTTATCAATCTTTGTCACTCTTGTGCCCAGAACATCAATTTCCCCAATTGATCAACAAGAGTCAGTAGTCATGCAACGAATTCCTTGTGTGCTCATGCGCGGCGGTACCTCCAAAGGCCCGTTTTTTCATGCGTGGGATCTGCCAGCCAATGTGGTCGAGCGCGACGAGCTGCTGATCAACCTGATGGGCTCCGGTCACGAGCTTGAGATCGACGGCATCGGCGGTGGCAGCCCGCAGACGAGCAAGGTGGCCATCATCAGCCCTTCGCTGCATGCCGACGCCGACGTTGACTACCTGTTCGTGCAAGTGATGGTTGCCCAGCGCCGCGTCGATACCGCCCCCAACTGCGGCAACATGCTGTGTGCCGTTGGCCCGTTCGCCATCGAGCAAGGGCTGGTCAAGGGCAATGACGGCAAGACCCTGGTGCGTATCCGCAACCTCAACACCAACACTTTCGTCAATTCGCTGGTGGAGACACCCGGCGGCATCGTGCGCTATGAAGGGCGTACGGCGATCGACGGCGTGCCGGAGACTGCCGCCCCGGTTCACCTGACCTTCCTCGATGCCGTGGGTAGCAAGACCGGCAAGCTGTTCCCGACGGGGCAGGCCAAGGATGTGATCGACGGTATTCCCGTCACCTGCATCGACATGGCCATGCCCATGATGATCGTCGATGCCGCACAACTGGGCGTAACGGGGTCCGAAACCCCTGCGCAACTGGATGCGAACACGGCCCTGCTGCAGCGCCTGGAAGCCCTGCGCCTGAAAGCGGGCAAGGCCATGGGCCTGGGCGACGTCAGCGGCATGGTGATCCCAAAGCCCGTGCTGATATCGGCACCACGCTTTGACGGTACGCTGCAGGTCCGGTATTTCATGCCGCACAACTGCCACCGGGCGCTGGCCATCACAGGGTCCATCGGGCTGGCAACTGCCTGCGTCAGCCCAGGCACTGTCGTGATGGACATGCTCGGTGATACTGCCGAAGCACTCACCCAAGTACGCCTGGAACATCCCAGCGGCGGAATCGATGTCGCGCTTTCGCGCGGTGGCCCTGATGGCCAGACCATTCAGGCCTCGGTGGTACGAACTGCCCGCAGGCTGTTCTCCGGATTTGTATACGCCCCTGGTTTTCAGCGTATGGCCGGTTGAAATCTGGCCTGGCGTCAAACCGTGGTAACCCAGGCAACAAAGCGCATCCGCACAATTTCAACAATGGGTGATGCCTCATGAAGATCGCAAAATCACTGTACTTCCAGATTCTCTGCGCCGTCGTGCTGGGCGTAGTGGTCGGGCATTTCTGGGCGCAAGAGGCCGTTGCGCTCAAACCGCTGGGCGATGCCTTCATCAAGCTGATCAAGATGATGATCGCGCCTGTCGTGTTCTGCACCATCGTCACCGGGATTGCCGGCATGACCGACAAGCGTTCGCTGGGGCGCTTGATGAGCAAGACCTTGCTGCTGTTCCTGGGGTTGACCGTTGTCAGCCTGATCATCGGCCTTGCGGCGGTCTACCTCTTTCGGCCTGGCGAGGGCATGAACATCGACCCCGCCACCCTCAGCACTGAGGGGCTCAGCCAGTATGCTGCGTCTGCGGCGAAACTGAGTGTGGTCGACTTTTTCATGCACATCATTCCCGATACCTTCATCGGCGCATTCAACAAAGGCGAAGTGCTGCCGGTGCTGTTCATCGCGGTACTCAGCGGTTTTGCCCTGTCGTCGATGGGTGAGAAGGGCAAGCCGGTGCTGGATGTGCTCGAATCCGCTTCGGCCATGGTGTTTCGCATTTTCGGCTACCTGATGCGCTTCGCGCCGATCGGTGCGTTCGGTGCCCTGGCCTTTACCGTAGGCCAGTACGGCATCAGCTCGCTTGGCGCCCTGGCGAAGCTGGTGGGGACCTTGTACATCGCCTGCGCCTTCTTCGTCATCGTCGTGCTGGGTGGCATCTGCCGCGCGCATGGTTTCAGCCTGTGGAAACTGCTGCGTTATTTTCGTGAGGAGTTTCTGGTGGTGCTCGGTACTTCTTCTACCGAGCCGGTGTTGCCGCGCATGCTGGAGAAGCTGGAAAAACTGGGCTGCAAAAAAGGGGTGGTGGGGCTGGTGCTGCCCACCGGTTACTCCTTCAACCTGGATGGCACGGCGATCTACCTGTCACTGGCGGCAATCTTCATCGCCCAGGCTTGTAACATCGACCTGACCCTGGGGCAGACCATCACCATGCTCGCAATCATGCTGCTGTCTTCCAAGGGCGCTGCCGGTGTGACCGGGAGTGGCTTCGTAGCCCTGGCCTCGACCCTGACCGTCATCCACGACATCCCGCTGGCAGGCTTGGCGCTGCTGATCGGCGTTGATCGTTTCATGTCCGAGGCGCGCGCCCTGACCAGTCTTGCCAGCAATGCAGTTGCCACCGTGGTGGTCTCGCTTTCCGAAAATGCCTGTGAGAGGGACACCTTGATGCGCACCCTGAACGGTGAGCGTGAGCCCCTTGCCGATGAGGTCGGGCCAGCGGTGTCCAGCTGGCCCGCAGAGCCTCGTCATCACGGCTGAACATAACCCTTAACACCCTTCGTTGACTTGAACCCCGCTCAGCATCACTGTGATGCCGAGTGGGGCAGGGGGCCGTCTGCGCGCCAGATGGCCACGCCTTAGAATAAAAACAAGAGAACCCAATCATGCTCGCATTGCTTGGCCTGATCATGGTGGTGACCTTCACCTACCTCATCATGAGCAAACGCCTGTCGCCGATCGTTGCGCTTACCGTTGTTCCCATCGTGTTCGCCGTGATCGGCGGGTTTGCGCCGACAACCGGCAAGATGATGCTCGACGGCCTGAAGATGGTTGCCCCGTCGGCTGCACTGCTGTTGTTCGCCATTCTGTTCTTTGGCCTGATGATCGACGCAGGGCTGTTCGATCCGCTGATCCGCAAGATTCTCAAACGCGTCAATGGCGACCCGATCAAGATCGCCATCGGCACTGCACTGCTTTCGCTGCTGGTGGCGCTCGACGGCGATGGCACTACTACTTACATGATCACCTGTGCGGCCATGTTGCCGCTGTACAAGCGCATCGGCATGAACCCGATGATCCTGGCAACGGTGGCGATGCTTTCGCTGAGCATCATGAGTGGCCTGAGCCCATGGGGCGGGCCGGCGACACGGGCCATCGCCGCGCTGGGGCTCGATGCGACCGAGTACTTCATCCCGATGTTGCCGACCATGATCGGTGGAGCTGCCTGGGTGGTCTTTACCGCGTTCCTGCTGGGCCGTGCCGAACGCAAACGCATCGGCAACATCAAGCTCGAATCCGGTGGCGGCAATTGCTACATCAAGGCGATTCTCGAGGACACGCCGCACAAGCGTCCGCGGCTTGCCTACGTGAACCTGCTGCTCGTGGTAGCGGTGATGATCGCGCTGGTTCTGGGCGTGATGCACGCAGCGATCCTGTTCATGATCGGTTTTGTCGCTGCCTTGATGATCAACTACCCGCAACTCGAGGTGCAGAAAGAGCGCATCCTGGCCCACTCCGGCAACGCCATGACGGTCGTGCTGCTGGTGTTTGCCGCAGGGATTTTCGCCGGCATCTTCTCCGGCACGAAGATGGTCGATGCGCTGGCGCAGACACTCGTGGACTGGATTCCGCAGTCCTGGGGCCACTGGTTCCCGCTGGTGGTGGCGATCACCAGCATGCCGCTGACGTTCGTCCTGTCCAATGATGCCTACTACTTTGGCGTAGTTCCGATCCTGGCTAACGCGGCTGCCGCCTACGGCATCGACCCGGTAGAGATCGCCCGCGCTTCGGTGCTCGGCCAGCCGGTGCACCTGATGAGCCCTCTGGTGGCCTCGACCCTGTTGCTGGTGGGCATGGTCGACCGCGATATCGGCGACTTTCAGAAGGCCACCGTCAAATGGGCGGTGCTCACCTCGCTGGTGATCACTGCCCTGGCCCTGCTCACCGGTGCCTTGTCCTTCTTCGTCTGATCCGCCCAGGGCGCCGCCGGGCGCCCGCTTTCTACTCATTCAAAAACAACAAAAGAGTACCGAACATGTCCCCAACCGCTCTGCGTGCGGCGGCCGCCTGTGGCCTGCTCTGCGGCTGCCTGCCTGTTGCCGGCGCTGCTGGATTTATCGATGACGGCAAACTCAAGCTGCAACTGCGCAACGTTTATTTCAACGAGAATTTCCGCGACGAGCAGGGCATGAGCGCACGCGCTGCCGCCACCGCCAAAAGCGAGCGAACCGAGTGGGCGCAAGGCTTTCTGCTCGACTATCAGTCGGGCTTTACCCAAGGCACGCTGGGCCTGGGGCTCGATGCGATGGGGCTCTTGGGGGTCAGGCTGGACTCCGGCCGCGGCCGCAGTGGTACGGGCCTGCTGCCGGTGCATGACGACGGTCGCGCCGCCCAGGAGTTCGCCAGTGCCGGGGTGACGGCAAAGGCCCGCCTGGGTAGTACGGTGGTCAAGCACGGTACCTTGCTGCCCAAGACACCCGTACTGGTCTACAACGATGCCCGATTACTGCCGCAGACCTACCAGGGCACGCAGCTGACGAGTACCGACATCGATGGGCTGACGCTCACTGCCGGGCATCTGGACCGGTTCAAGCAACGCGACTCGTCCAACAGTACCGGCTTGTACCTGGACGGTTATGGCGGCGCCGAGTCTGGCGACTTCAGCTTCGCCGGCGCCGACTACGCGTTCAGTAAGCACTTGCGCTTGAGCTACTTCCACGGTCAGCTCGAGCACTTCTACCGCCAGGACTTTGCCGGCCTGGTACATGACCTTGCGCTGGCCGGCGGGGTGCTGACCACCGACCTGCGGTATTTCACCAGCCGTGACAGCGGCGCCGCGTACGGTGGCAGCATCGACAACGACATGTTCAGCGCACAGGTGTCTTACGCGCATTCAGGGCACACCTTCGGCGCCGGGTATCAGGTATTGGACGGTGAAGCCGGCCTGCCGTACATCAGTGGTGCAACGGTGTATTCGTTCAGCAACGTTGGCATCGGCAAGTTCATCGAGGAAGAAGAAAAGACCTGGATGGCAAGCTATGCCTACAACTTTGCCGCCGCAGGCGTGCCTGGGCTGACCTTCATGACACGCTACCTGAGCGGGGACAACGGCCGCTCCGGGGCGCAGGGGCTGAGTGAATGGGAGCGTGACGCCGAGCTTGCGTATGTGGTGCAGGGCGGGGCACTCAAAGGGCTTGGGGTACGGCTGCGCAACTATGTCTACAGGTCTGACTTTTCCCGCGGTCGGGACAGCAACCGCCTTTACCTGACTTATGACATTGCCATCTGGTGAGCCAGTGGCCGGGCATGAGCCCGGCCTGTTGACTGCTATTGCCTGGCCGCATGCTTCAACGGTGTCAGGCCGCTGGCCTGGATAGCCGCGTCGGACTGGGCTGATGCAAGATAGTCCAGCAGTTGTCGTGCCTGCGTCTGATGTACGCTGGTGCTGACAACAGCGCCGGCATACAGCGTCATCTTCTGTGCCTGCGCTGGAACCAGGCCAACGATATCAATGCCTGGTACGGGTTTGAGCTCGCTCAGTTGCTGGAAGCCGATCTGCGCCTGGCCGCGCGCCACCACTGCCCCCACTGGCTCGGCGGGAATCATATGGGCTTTGGCCTTGAAGCTCTCGCCCAACGCCATACGGGGGAACAATGAACGTGAGAGATACACGCCGCTGGCGCTATCGGAATAGGCTACCGATGTGCTGTCCAGCAGGGTTTGGCGAAAACTTTTCATACTGCTGATGTCTGGCTTGGGGTCACCCTTGCGTACTGCCATGGCGATATAGGATTTGCCGAGATCGACACGACTGGTCGGCTTGACCAAGCCCTTGGCCTGCAAGCTGTCCAGCGCCGAACCTACCATCAATACAACATCCGCGGGTTCCTGGCGGGCGAGCCGGTTAGGCACGGCCTGTGGGGTCTCACCCATCGAGGGCGCCGCCTGGATGTCGAGTTTGATGTGGTAGGCCTTTTCATAAGCGGGTTGCGCCGCGCGGATAGCTCCCATGATGCCGCCCGAGCTGAGTACGGTGAGTGTTGGTGTCGGCGCGGCAACTGCTGCCGATGCCGCAGTTACCGACAGGAGCAAGGTCGCGCGTAACAGCGTATTTCGCATTGCTGGGAATCCTGGATCAAAGACGCGCAATGTTAATTACGCATGCTCTGCAGGACGGGTGAAATCAGGTTAAACATCCTTAATGAAAGGCTTTGATGAAGGCGCCAGCCAAATTCGTTATGGCCGGCATCGGAAACTGGTATTACATCCGCCCGCGCCTGGCTGTTTAGCATCGTCGATGTCTTCCTGTCGACGAGAACAACAACGTGAACCTTGGAAAGATCATTACCCGCAGTGCCCGCTACTGGCCGGACCACACTGCCGTGGCGGACAGCCAGACGCGCCTGACCTATGCCCAGCTGGAACGGCGCAGCAACCGCCTTGCCTCGGGGCTGGGTGCACTGGGCGTGGCCACCGGTGAACATGTGGCGATCCTGGCTGCCAACCGCGTGGAGCTGGTAGAGGCAGAGGTGGCGCTGTACAAGGCGGCGATGGTCAAGGTGCCGATCAATGCGCGGTTGTCGCTGGATGAAGTGGTACGGGTGCTGGAAGACTCCTGCAGCGTTGCGCTGATCACCGATGCCACCTTCGCCCAGGCGCTGGCTGAACGACGCGCGGCCTTGCCGATGTTGCGCCAGGTGATCGCGCTGGAGGGCGAGGGCGGTGACCTGGGTTATGCCGCGCTGCTTGAGCGCGGCAGCGAGGCACCGTGTAGCCTGGACCCTGCCGACGACGCCTTGGCAGTGCTGCATTACACCTCCGGTAGCTCCGGTGTGCTCAAGGCGGCCATGTTGTCGTTTGGCAACCGCAAGGCGCTGGTCCGCAAGAGCATCGCCAGCCCCACGCGGCGCTCCGGCCCTGATGATGTGATGGCCCATGTGGGGCCGATCACCCATGCCAGCGGCATGCAGATCATGCCGCTGCTGGCGGTGGGCGCCTGCAACCTGCTGCTCGACCGCTACGACGATCGCCTGTTGCTGGAGGCCATCGAACGTGAGCGGGTGACGCGGCTGTTCCTGGTGCCGGCCATGATCAACCGGCTGGTCAATTACCCCGACGTCGAGCGCTTCGACCTGTCCAGCCTCAAACTGGTCATGTATGGCGCCGCGCCCATGGCCCCGGCCCTGGTGAAAAAGGCCATCGAGCTGTTCGGGCCGATTCTCGTGCAAGGTTATGGTGCCGGCGAAACCTGCTCGCTGGTCACGGTACTGACCGAGCAGGACCACCTGATCGAAGACGGCAACTACCAGCGCCTGGCCTCTTGCGGGCGCTGCTATTTCGAGACCGACCTGCGGGTGGTGAACGAGGCATTCGAGGATGTGGCACCGGGCGAGATCGGCGAAATCGTGGTCAAGGGGCCGGACATCATGCAGGGCTACTGGCGCGCGCCGGCGCTCACAGCCGAAGTCATGCGCGACGGCTACTACCTGACCGGCGACCTGGCCACGGTCGATGCGCAGGGTTATGTGTTCATCGTCGACCGCAAGAAGGAAATGATCATTTCCGGGGGCTTCAATGTGTACCCCAGCGAAGTGGAGCAGGTGATCTACGGCTTCCCCGAAGTGTTCGAGGCGGCAGTGGTCGGCGTGCCTGACGAGCAGTGGGGTGAAGCGGTGCGCGCTGTGGTGGTGCTCAAGCCCGACGCACAGCTTGACGCCGCCGAGCTCATCGAGCGCTGCGGCCGCGCCCTGGCCGGTTTCAAGAAGCCGCGAGGCGTGGATTTTGTCACCGAACTGCCGAAAAACCCCAATGGCAAGGTGGTGCGCCGCCTGGTCCGGGAAGCCTACTGGCAACACAGCGATCGTCGTATCTGATCAGGGAGCATGACCATGTATCAACCGAGTGCAAAAGCTGCGCAGATCATCGAAGCCATCGAAGGGTTCGTCCGCGACCAGGTTCGCCCGCTGGAGCAGGAGATGCAGCTGGACTGGGCGCGCCCGCATCCTCAGGCAGTCTTGCGGCAAGTATGGAAGCGCTCCAGCGAGCAGGGCCTTTACACCCTCATGCTGCCAGAGGCCATGGGTGGTGCAGGTTTGAGCGTGGCTGACCTGTGCGCCGTGAAGGAAGCCACGGTGCTGACCGGTTCGATGCTCGCCCCGCATGTACTGGGCGAGCTGTCCGGGCCGCCGCGGGTGGGCCACCTGCTCAAAGTGGCCAGCCCCTATCAGGTGGAGCATTTCCTGCAGCCGGTGTGTCGCGCCGAGAAAGCCGTGTGCTTCGCCCTGACCGAGGCCGAGGCGGGTTCGGACGCCACTGCCATCCGCACCCAGGCGCGCCGCGACGGTGATCACTACGTGCTGAGCGGCAGCAAACGCTACATCTCTGGTGCCACTTACGCTGACCTAGCGGTGTTGCTGGCCGTGACCGGGCCCGGGCAAGGCGCGCAGGGCATTTCGGCGTTCTTCGTCGACCTCAAGGCGTCGGGCGTGCGTGTCGAAAGCGACTATGCGGTGATGTCCGGTGGTGGGGCTCATGGCGACATCGTGCTGGATGAGGTGCGCGTGCCGGCGGCCAACCTGATCGGCGAGGAGGGCCAAGGGTTCAAGCTGGCCATGGGGCGCATTACCCTCAACCGGCTGCTGCACTGCCCGACTTTGCTGGGCATGGCCGGCCTGGCCCTGAACCTGTCGATCGAGCATGCCCGTAGCCGCAAGCAGTTCGGCCAGCCGATCGCCATGTTCCAGGCGGTCAACCATATGATCGCCGACATGGCCACTGAGCTGCACGCAGCACGCAGCATGGTCTACGCCACTGCGCAGGTGAACGATGCCGGCGGTAACATCCGTACCCAGGCGCCGATGTGCAAGCTGTTCGTATCCGAGGCGGCATTCCGCATTGCCGACAAGGCCGTGCAGGTGCATGGCGGTGCCGGGTTGATGCAGGGCCACCCGGTGGAATGGATTTTCCGTGCCACCCGAATGATGCGCATCCTGACCGGTACCAGTGAAATTCAGCGCAACACCATCGCCAAAGGCGTCCTGATGCCCGCGTGACCCTTGGGCCGCCACTGCGGTGGCCTTTTGTTACATTCCACAACAATAACAAGAGTAATCGCCATGACTGTGGATGCTTCCCTGCCCAACCCCCGTACGGCCTGGATGGTGGCCGTACTGCTGGCCCTGCTGATGCTGGTCAACTTTCTCGATAAGGTGGTGATCGGCCTGGTTGCGGTGCCGATGAGTGCCGAACTGGGCCTGACGGCAACCGAGTTCGGGCTCATTGGCGGCGCTTTGCACTGGTTCTTCGCCCTGTCCGCCGTGGTCGGAGGCTTCATGGCCAACCGGCGCCCCACTCGCACACTGCTATTGGGCATGGGCCTGTTCTGGGCGGTGATCCAGTTGCCGATGCTGTTCGCCACTTCCCTGTGGGCCATCGTTGCCTGCCGCGTGCTGCTGGGCATCGGTGAGGGGCCGGCATCGCCGGTCGCCACCCATGCGCTGTACAAGTGGTTCCCCAATGACCGTCGCAACCTGCCTGTGGCGCTGCTGCATGCCGGTAGCGCCATGGGGCTGCTGGTGGCTGGCGCGATGATCCCGTGGGTCAGCCTGCACTACGGCTGGCGCACCAACTTCATCATCCTTTCGCTGATCGGCCTGGTGTGGTGCCTGCTGTGGTGGCGGCTGGGGCAGGAGGGCACCCTTGAGCGCCTGCGCGCCAGCCAGCTCAAGAGCGATGAGCCGGCCATACCGTATCGCAAGCTGCTGAGTGACCCCAGCGTGATGGGCAACTACCTCTGCCACTTCGCCGCCAACTGGTCGCTGGCCTTGACGCTGACCTGGGTGCCCAGTTATCTGCAGGTCGGCTTGGGCATTGACCCGCTGCAGACGGGGCGGATCTTTGTGATGTTCGTGGTGGTGACCACGCCGTTGAGCCTGTTGATGGCCTGGTTGTCACAACGCCTGATGCGTCGTGGGGTATCGTCGCGGGTGGCGCGCGGCGTATTCGTTTCGCTGTGCCTGATACTTGCCGGGCTGCTGTCTGCGTCGCTGATGTTGCCAGGCCTGAGCACCGCCGTGCGGGTTGGTGCACTGACCTTCAGTGGCGGGCTGGCACTGGTCATGTACTCCGTAGGGCCGGCCATGCTCGCCGAGTTCACCCCGACGGCGCAGCGGGGCGGCGTGCTTGCCATCGGTAACGGTATCGCTTCGCTGGCCGGCCTGGCTGCGCCGGTTGTAACCGGGTTGCTGGTGCAAGGAGCGGGCGCCGAGCATCCCGCAGGTTATGCCCAAGGCTTTTTGGTCTGTGGCGCAGTACTGGTCGTGGCCGGGCTGGCGGGCCTGGTGACCTTGAACCCGCAGCGTACCCTGAAGCGCCTGGGTGAACCGGTTGCGGTCGAGCATGGCGTGCCGGTGCGCTCTCAGACAGCCAGCTGAACCCCCGGCACCGACCCGAGCGGCGCGTCATCGCCGCCGATCAGCTCACCACGCCAACGGCCGCCGAGTACCAGTTCGATCAGCAGCCCGCGCACCAGGTCGTGCAAGCAACCGGCGGCAAACGACAGGGGCTTGTGCCGTGAGTGCGCAAGGGCAATGGTGCGGCTGATGCGTGGCTCGACGATGAGCCGCGCCTGCGTCGGTTCGAGCAGCTCACACAGCGGCGGCCAGTTGCTGATGGTCGCCGCCAGCCCTGCGCGCACCAGGCTGGCTATGCCGGGTGCCGCTTGTTGCTCGTAGGCGGCCGCCAAAGGCACGCCGGCTTCCATGGCCGCCTGTTCGATGCGCCGGCGCAGGTGCAGCGCCCTTGGTGGCAGCACCAGCCGCGTGGCGGCGGCTTCGGCCAGGGTAATGGTGTCGGCAGCGCCGGCAGCTGAAGGGCCGACCCAGTACAGCGCCTCGGTAAAGATCGCCTCGGCTTCGACATGTTCAAGCTCCTCGGCGTTGGGCACCACGCCGAAGTCAACCTTGCCCAGTTCGATGGCCTGGCCACCGTTGCGGCTCAGGCCATCCCACACGGTCAATGTCACGCCGGGAAAGCGCTGTTCGGCACGCTTGAGGATTTCCGGCAGCAGCAGGTCTGCGGCAGTGGCCGGAATGGAAATGGCAACGTGCCCCTTGGGGTCACCGCGGCTTGATTTGAGCTCGTCCTTCACCGAATCGAGCTTCTGCACCACCTGGCGGGCCACCTCGTAAAGCTGCCGACCGGCGTCGGTCAGGACAATGCCGTCGTGCTGGCGGTCGAGCAACTGCATTTCCAGTTCACTCTCCAGCAGGCCGATCTGCCTGCTCAACGCTGGCTGGGCGATGTAGGCACGACGCGCAGCCGAGGAAAAACTGCCGGCTTCGACGATTGCGATCAGGTAGCGGAGCTGTTTGAGGGTCATCGCAGCGGTTCCAAGGGTATGCCGAACTGATATGGCACGTATCCGAACACGTTATTTGTGGGGTTCGAAGCGCGGCTCCTAGTATCACCCGGAAAGGGCGTGCCAAGGCAAGCCCGCCCGGCCAGGTCAGCCAACAACAACAAGAGGCCAACCCCATGAAACCTGTCGCCCTGCTGCGAAGCGTTCTGTTCGTCAATGCCAGCCTGCTGGCCCTTCACCTTGGCGCCACGCCACTCACGCCACTGCCCCCGCAGCTGACACCCGTGGGTGCCGAGCGCGCGCCCAGCACTGATGGCCGCATACCGGCCTGGAGCGGGGGGCTGCAACCGGGGCAGGTTTCGCTGGCAGTCAACGGCACGCCGCTGGACCCCTACGCCGATGAGCAGCCGCTGTACACCATCACTGCGCAGAACTACTCGCGCTATCGCGAGCAGCTCACCACAGGCCAAGTGGCGCTGCTCGAGCGTTACCCCGGCTCTTTTCGCCTTCCGGTCTACCCGTCGCACCGCAGTGTCGCGGTGCCCGCTCGGGTGAGCGAGTGGGCCCGGTACAACGCCGCCAGCGCCCATCTGGTCAATGACGGCAACGGCGTGCAGGGTTTTGCCGGGGTACTGGCGTTTCCGCTGCCACGCAATGGCCTGCAGGTACTTTGGAACCACCTGACGCGGCCACGCAACGGCAGTTACAGCTTGGCGTCGGACAGCATCACCCCGCGTCGTGATGGTCGCTTCGTCATGTTCAGCGCGCAGCAAACCTTCGCCCGGCCCGATGTGCTGCCCGGCGGCCAGTCAAGCAACGTACTGTATTACCTGAGCTACCGACTGACCGCCCCATCGCGCCTGGCAGGTGATGCTGTGGTACTGCACGAAACCCTCGACCAGGTCGCCCAGCCGCGCCTGTCGTGGTTGTACAGCAGCAGCCAGCGGCGCGTACGGCGTGCGCCTGCAGTGGCCTATGACAACATCACTCCGGGTACTGCCGGGCTGCGCACCGCCGACAGCCGCGACATGTTCAACGGTGCCCCCGACCTTTACCACTGGACCCTGGTCGGCAAGAAAACCCTGCACGTACCCTACAACAGTTATCGCCTGGCTTCGCCACAGCTCAGCTACACCGCGCTGGTAGGGCAGGGCCACGTCAACCCGCAGCCTACACGCTACGAATTGCACCGGGTATGGGAGCTGGTTGGTACTCTCAAGCCTGGGGCCGAGCATATCTATGCCAGCCGCCGCTATTACCTGGATGAGGACAGCTGGGCCATCGTCGAGGCAGACTTCTTCGACCACCAAGGGCGGCTGTGGCGCACGGCCCAGGCGCACAGTTACTACCACGTCACCGGGCAGGCTCTGGTCAACGCCATGGAGGTGATCTACGACCTGCGCAGTGGGCGCTACCAACTGTCGGGCCTGACCAACGAGCAACCCAAGCCGTTCACCTTTGATGTGCGCACCAGCGCTTCGTACTTCTCGCCTGGAGCACTGCGCAGCCAAGGGCTGCGTTGAGCACCCAGGGTCACACACAGGACAGCCGATGAGTTCCGATCACCATTACAGCGCCTGGGAGCGCTGGTTGCTGGGGCCTGGCAAGCCACCTGACCCGCGCTTCACCCTGGCCAATGAACGCACCTTTCTGGCATGGCTACGTACCGCCCTGGCACTGCTGGGCGGTGCCATTGCCCTCGAAACCTTCGCCGCGCATGCCTGGCCCCAATCCGGGCGCCTGGCCATGGAATTCGCGTTGCTGCTGGCGAGCCTGCTGGTAAGCCTTGGTGCTGGGTGGCGCTGGCTGGTGGTGGAGCGCGCATTACGTCGCGATGCGCCGTTGCCGCTGCCACGGCTGGTACCGCTGCTGAGCGTGGCCTGCGCGCTGGCCTGCGCGGCACTGGTACCGCTGTTATGGGGGCGCTGGCATGGCTGACGGCACTGCCGACACCGGTTTGCAGGCCGAGCGTACGGTGTTGGCCTGGCGACGAACACAGTTGTCTTTAGTGGTGCTGGCTTGCCTGGCATGGCGCGGCGGCATGGAGGCTGTGGCGGGCGCGGCACTGTGTTTGGCGCTGCTGGGCAGGGTACGCGAACGCGCCATCTACCGCCGCGGCCTGGCCATGTTGCGTAGCGAGCGGGGCTGGGCCGCGGCGCGCACCGTACCGCTGACTGCGTTACTGGTGGCCGGGTTGGTGCTAGGGGTGTGGTTGCGCCGCACTGCTTAGCGCGGCGCTATTGCGTACTCAGGGCGTGACGATATTGAAGCGCCCGTCAGGCTCATCCAGCCCAGCCATGAAACGCATGAACTTCATGCGCTCACCGCTGATGTCGATAACTCCCGCTTTGGCTTCCTTGAGAAAACCGGTCTGCTTCAGTGCGATGCGGTCCAGGGTGGCCTTGCTCATATTGATCTGCACATCCGCTTTGGCGTGTTGCGCGTGATCGCGGTGGGTGAGCACGCCGTTGCGCAGGGTAAGGGCGTAGTCTTCGTTGAGGTCGGTGAAGCGCCAGTTGATGGTCAGGTCCTGCTCTGCCGCCTTGGCTGCATCGACGCGTACACCCAGGTAGTCGAAGAACAGCGTCGGGGTCAGTGCGCGTACCAGGTCGTCGGCGCTGCCGCCTTTGCTGGCACCGGTCGCTACGCCGTTACGCAGTTCCTGCGCACCGGTCAGGTAAGCATTGCGCCAGGTGGCGTTCTCGCTCTGGTAGCCCAGTTGCTCCAGGGCATCGGCTTGCAGGCCACGTGCAGCGCTGTTATCGGATTGGGCGAACACCAAGTGCCGGGTGAGCTCCGCCACCCAGCGGTAGTCGCCCTTGCCGTAAGCCTCGCGCGCCAGTGTCAGCACCCGCTCGCTGCCGCCCAGCGCCGCCACATAGCGCTGGCCTGCCTCACTTGGCGGCAAGGGGTTGAGGGTCGCCGGGTTGCCGTCGTAGAAGCCCATGTAGCGCTGATACACCGCCCGCACGTTGTGGCTGAGCGAGCCGTAATAGTCGCGGCTGTACCATTTGTTGGCCAGCCGGGGTGGCAGCGACGTCAGTTCGGCCGCAATCTCGGTAGGGGTGAGGCCGCGGTTGAGCAGGCGCAGCGTCTGGCTGTCGAGGAAGGCGTACATGTCGCGCTGATCGGCCAGGTACTCACGGATCGCCGCCCCGCCCCAGGTCGGCCAATGGTGCTGGGCGAACACCACCTCGGCCTGATCGCCGTAGCGCAGCAGCGACTGGTCCAGGTAGTGCGCCCAGACCTTGGCATCGCGCACCTGCGCGCCACGCAAGGTGAGGATATTGTGCTGCACATGGGAGGCGTTTTCGGCCATGCACAGGGCTTTGAACGCAGGGAACCACAGGTTCATCTCGGCGGGTGCTTCAGTGCCGGGGGTGAGCTGGAACTCGATATCTACGCCGTCGATACGCAGGGTTTCGAAGGGTTTTTCGATCAGCCGAGTGGGGGCGATAAGGCTGACTGTGGCATTGGCCGGCACACCCTTGCCCAGCCCCGCGTCAACCTGCCCGCGGGGCCCGCGTGGCAGCGGCGCACCATACATGTATTGCGCCCGGCGCTTCATCGCCGGCCCAGCCAGTACGTTCTCGCTGATGGCATGTTCGAAGAAGCCATCAGGGGCAATGACCTGGACCTTGCCGGCTTTTACGTCGGCCTCATCGACCACCCCGCGCACGCCGCCAAAATGATCGACGTGTGGGTGGGTGTAGATCACCGCCACCACCGGGCGCTGCGGGCGATGCCTGAAGTACATGGCCAGCCCGGCCCGGGCGGTCTCGACCGACAGCAACGGGTCCATCACGATCAGCCCGTGCTCGCCTTCGATCAAGGTCATGTTGGCCAGGTCCAGGCCGCGCACCTGGTAGATGCGGTCGGTGACCTTGAACAGCCCGGCGATGGTATTGAGTTGAGCGATGCGCCACAGGCTCGGGTTGACCGTTGCCGGTGCCTCGCCCTTGAGGAAGGCGTAGCGCTGCAGGTCCCAGACCGTTTTGCCATCGGCATTGAGCACAGCCTGGTCGACGCTTTCCAGCAGCCCGCGGCGGGCGTTGTCGAAGTCTGCCCGGTCGTCGAAGGGCAGGCGCTGCAGCCACTGCTGGTTGCTTTGGCGCGTCAGGTCGGTGGCATCCTTGGCCGGTGCCTGGGCAAGCACCGCAGAGGGCAGGGCGAGGGCCAGCAGGGTGGGCAGGTAGCGTAGGCGCATGGGGTGGTCCTTGTTGTTATGGGGGCAACCACTCTAAGGACAGAGGTTGCCGGCAAACCAATACCACTCTTGCATGGGTGGCCATACCTCAATGCGATGGCTCAGCCGCCGCGTATGTCCATGATGCGCGCTACCAGCCAGGCCAGTGCCGGGTCGTGCTGACGGTGGGCAAGGTACACCAGTTCCAGCTCGAAGGGCTCCAGGGCGAAAGGCAGGTCAAAGACCTGCAAGGGCAGTAGCTGGGCGAAATGGCGGGCCAGGGCGGTGGGCAAGACCACGCACAGGTCGGAGCTGGCGGCCAGGTGCGCGGCCTGCAGGTAATTGGGCGTGGTGTAGGCAATGCGCCGGGCAAGGCCCTGTTCGGCCAGCCACTGGTCGACCATGCCCCGGGTCTGGCCGCCATGCACCCACAAGTGACGCAAGCCCAGGAAGGCTTGCAGATCGAGCGCGCCATCGACCTCTGGGTGCCCCTGGCGCACCGCCACGTGCAGGGTTTCGCTGCGCCAGTGGCGGCGCTCGTAGCGCGCCGGCACATCGTCGAAGCGCCCCAGCACCAGGTCGAGTTCGCCACGGTCGAGGGCGTCGGCCGGCAGGTTGGGCGCCAGATGCAGTACGTCCACACGCAAATGCGGCGCTTGGGTTTGCAAGGTGGCCAGCAGCCTGGGCATGCACAATTGTTCGGCGAAGTCGGTCAGGGCGATGCGCAGTTGCCTGTGGCTGCGGCCCGGGTCGAAGCTGTCGCCGGCGCCGAGCGTCTGCTCGATCTGTTGCAGGGCCGCGCGAATCGGCCCTTCCAGGGCCAGGGCGCGTGGGGTAGGGCGCATGCGTCGGCCGACCCGCACCAGCAGCGGGTCACCGAGAACGTCCCGTAGGCGCGCCAAGGCGTTGCTCACTGTAGGCTGGGTCAACGCCAGACGCTCGGCAGCGCGTGACACGTTCTGTTCACGCAGCAGCATGTCCAGCACGCGCAGCAAGTTGAGATCGAAGTTGGATATATTCATTTGAAAAATACATGGGATGGAAAATTAGAATTTCAAAAATAGTAGGCGCCTGACTAGGGTGAGGGCAATGCCTTCACCTACCGAATCAGGAGTGTCACGCGTGAGTACTTCCTACAACGTTCAGCAGACGGCCGTGATCGGGGCCGGGACCATGGGCCGCGGCATCGTCATCAGCCTGGCCCGTGCCGGGCTGCCTGTGCTGTGGCTGGACAACGACCCCAGCGCCACCGAGGCAGGCCTTGCCATGCTCGCGCAGACTTGGGCGCAGCAGGTCGGCAAAGGCCGTATCGACCAGGCCCAGGCCGATGCCTGCCTGGCACGGGTGCGGCAGGTAACGGCCTACACCGAGCTTGCCGAGGCCGACCTGGTGATTGAAGCGGTGTACGAAAACCTGGCGCTCAAGCAAGAGATCTTCCGCGCCCTGGACAGCACGCTCAAGCCTGAAGCGATCCTGGCCAGCAATACCTCGGCGCTGGACATCGATGCCATCGCCGCAGTAACCGGGCGGCCTGAACAGGTGTTGGGGCTGCACTTTTTCAGCCCGGCGCATGTGATGAAACTGCTGGAGGTGGTGCGTGGGCAGCTTACCGCGCCCGCAGTGCTGGACGCGGCCGTGGCCCTGGGCCAACGCATGGGCAAGGAGGTGGTCGTGGCAGGCAACTGCCCCGGTTTCATCGGCAACCGCATGCTGCGCACCTATGTCGCCGAGGCCCGGCAGTTGCTGCTCGAGGGCGCCACGCCGCGGCAGGTGGACGGGGCGCTTCAGGGGTTCGGCTTTGCCATGGGCCCGTTTCGCATGTATGACGTGGTCGGCATAGACCTGGAGTGGCGCGCACGTCAACTGGCCGGGCAGGGGATGGATGCCCCGTTGGTCCAGGTCGACAATGCCCTGTGCGCGCTCGGCCGCTTCGGGCAGAAGGTTGGCCAGGGCTATTACCTTTACGCACCCGGCAGCCGCGAAGCCTTGCATGACCCCGAGGTCGATGCCTTGGTGCTGAAGGTCGCTCAGGACCTGGGTGTGCGTCGGCGCGCGATCGACGACGAAGAGATCCGTGAGCGCTGCCTGCTGGCGCTGGTCAATGAAGGGGCGAAGATTCTCGAACAGGGCATAGCCAGTGGTAGCCAGGACATCGATCGGGTTTACCTGCATGGCTACGGCTTCCCGGCAGAGACGGGCGGGCCGATGTGCTGGGCCGATCAACAAGGGCTGGGGCTGCTGCTGGCAAGGTTGGAGCGGCTGCAAGGCCTGTTTGGCGAACATTGGCGCCCGGCTGGTCTTTTGATGCGGCTGGCGGCGGCTGGCAAACAGCTGGCAGACGTGAGCGAGGGCCGCGTATGAACTACCGAGCCCCCTTGCGTGACATGCAGTTCGTCCTGCATGAAGTCTTCGATGTGACGCAACATTGCGCCCGCCTGGGCAACGGCCTGGACCGTGAAACCATCGATGGCATTCTTGAACAGGGCGCTCGCTTTGCCAGCGAGGTGGTGGCCCCGCTCAATCGCCAGGGCGACGAGCAGGGCTGCCGCCTGGAGCAAGGGCAGGTGCTGACCCCCGAGGGCTTCCGCCAGGCCTACCGGCTGTATGTCGAGCAGGGCTGGGGCGGCATGACCGGCCCGGCCGAACACGATGGCCAGGGCCTGCCGCAGATGGTTGCAGCCTGTTTTCACGAAATGCTGATGAGCGCCTCGCTGGCGTTTCGCATCTACTCGGGCCTCACCGAAGGTGCTGTACTTGCCCTGCACCGGCATGGCAGCCCGGAGCTGAAGCGCGACTACCTGGGCAAGCTGGTCAGCGGCGAGTGGGCCGGCACCATGTGCCTGACCGAGCCGCAGGCTGGCACCGACCTGGCGCTGCTGCGTACCCGTGCCGAGCCGCAAGGCGATGGCAGCTATCGCATCAGTGGCAGCAAGATCTTTATCAGTGGCGGCGATCAGGACCTGACCGACAACATCATCCACCTGGTGCTGGCCCGCCTGCCCGATGCGCCGGCCGGAGTGCGCGGCATCAGCCTGTTCCTGGTGCCCAAGTTCGAGTGCGCGGCTGACGGTGGCCCGGGGGTGCCCAACGCCCTGGGCTGCGGTGCCCTCGAGCACAAGATGGGCATCAAGGGGGCTGCCACCTGCGTGATGAACTTCGACGGCGCCCGTGGCTGGCTGGTGGGTGAGGCCAACCAGGGCCTGGCCTGCATGTTCACCATGATGAACGATGCGCGCTTTCAGGTGGGGCTGCAGGGGCTGGGCATTGCCGAAGCCGCGTTCCAGGGCGGCCTGACCTATGCCCGTGAGCGCTTGCAGTCGCGCAGCCTGGCCGGCCCGGTGGCGCCCGAGCGCAGCGCCGACCCGATCATCTGCCACCCTGATGTGCGGCGCATGCTGCTCACCCAGAAAACCCTCAGCGAGGGCTGCCGGATGCTGGCGGCCTACGCTGCCCAGGCGCTCGACCTGGAACATGGTGCGGCGCAGCCTGAAGTGCAGGCCGCCGCCGGGCGTCGGGCAGCGCTGCTGATTCCTGTGGTCAAAGCCTTCCTCACCGATGTCGGCCAAGAGGTCGCCAGCCTGGGTGTGCAGCTGTATGGCGGCCATGGCTACATTCGCGAGTGGGGCATGGAGCAGTTGATGCGCGACAGCCGGATCACCCAGCTGTATGAGGGCACCAATGGTATCCAGGCCCTGGACCTTGTGCGCCGCAAGGTACTGGCCGATGGCGGCGAGCAGCTGCGCCTGTTGATCGATGAACTGCTGGAGGCGGCGCACGAGTGCCGCGCAGATGACCTGACAGGGATGGCCGAGGCGGTGACCCTGCGTTTGCAGGAGTGGCGCAACCTGAGCGCCGAGGTGCTCGATGCCTGCCGCTGCGACCCCCAGGAAATTGGAGCGGTGTCGGTCGATTTTCTTGCCTATTCAGGCTATGTGCTGCTGGCTGCGCTTTGGCTGCGGGCGGCCGAGCGGTCCAGTGCGGCACTGGCTGCCGGCAGCGGCGACAGCGCGTTCTACCAGGCCAAGTTGCACGCAGCGGACTTTTACTGGCGGCGCATCCTGCCGCGCGCAAGTGCCCACTGTGAGGCGTTGCGTGGCGGCGCCCAGTGCCTGATGAGCCTGGATGAAGCGCACTTCGCCTTCTGATCGCTGTGCCGTTCACCCACAAGAACAAAAGGAACATGAACATGCAGCCATTCAGTTTTGCCACCACCGCCCAGCTGCTCTGCGAACCGGGCGCCGCTGGCCGCCTGGCCCAGCTGTGCCAGCAGCGCGGCGTGCGCCGCGTGCTGATCGTCACCGACCCCGGTATCGTCAGCCTGGGGATGCTTGACGATGTACTGCCTGGCTTCACCCGGGCGAACCTGAGCGCGGCGATTTTCAGTGATGTCAGCGCCGACCCCAGCCATGCCTGCGTGCTGGCTGCCGTCGGCCGGGCCCGGCATATCGGTGCCGAGCTGATTGTCGGTTTCGGTGGCGGCAGCTCCATGGACGTCGCCAAACTGGTGGCGCTGCTGGCCCACCCAGGGTGCGACCAGACCCTGGAGGCGGTGTATGGCATTGACCAGGCCAGGGGCCAGCGCCTACCCCTGATCCAGGTGCCCACCACCGCCGGCACCGGCTCGGAGGTCACGCCCATTGCCGTGATCACCACCGGCGAGTGCGCCAAGATGGCAGTGATTTCACCGCTACTGCTGCCTGACCTTGCGCTGCTCGATGCCGAGCGCACCCTGGGCCTGCCACCGGCGATCACCGCCGCCACGGGCATCGACGCGATGGTCCATGCCATCGAAGCCAGCACCAGCAAGTTCAAGCGCAACCCAATGTCCAGCTTGCTGGCCCGCGAAGCCTTGACACTGCTGGCAGGCAACCTCGACCAGGCGGTGCACAACGGCGGTAATCTGCAGGCCCGTCAGGCCATGCTGCTGGGGGCCTGCCTGGCCGGCCAGGCATTCGCCAATGCGCCGGTCGCTGCGGTGCATGCCTTGGCCTACCCGCTGGGGGCGCGTTTTCACGTACCGCACGGGCTGGCCAATGCCTTGGTGCTGCCGCATGTTATGCGCTTCAACCGTAGCGAGGCATTCGCCGACTACGCGGCGCTGGCGCCGGCGCTGTTGGGCGAGCGGCTGGTGCCTGGCGGCCCCCATGAGTTGTGCAGCCAGTTCATTGCCGAACTGGAACAATTGGCATCACGCTGCGGCTTGCCGAGCCGGTTGCGTGATGTCGGCGTGCCCCGGCACAGTTTGCAACAGCTTGCCGAAGAGGCCCTGCAGCAGCAGCGCCTGCTGGTGAACAACCCGCGCAAGGTCGCCCTCGCCGATGCCGTCGAACTCTACCAGGCGGCGTTCTGATCATGGCCAGGGAACGCCCGCTGCGCGGCGCCTATCGCCACTTCCAGCCGATCACCACGCGCTGGCACGACAACGATCTGTATGGGCATGTGAACAATGTCGTCTACTACGGGTTTTTTGACAGCGCCGTGAACACCTGGCTGATCGAGCATGCCGGTCTGGATATCCACCGCGACCCGGTGGTGGCCTATGTGGCCGGGTCTGCTTGTGACTACTTCGCCGCGGTCGCCTTTCCGCAACGCATCGAAGTGGGTATCGCAGTCACGGGGACAGGGAACAGCTCGGTGCACTACGCGCTGGCTGTTTTCGTCGAGGGGGAGCCTGAAGCGTGCGCAGCCGGTCGCTTTACCCATGTGTTCGTTGATCGTCGTGAGCAGCGCGCGGTTGCCATACCAGGCAAGGTGCGCATGGCCTTGGAACTGTTGGCTGTCTGAGGTCATCTGGGGGGCGCTCGATTGACGCCACCCCACCCCGCCCAGGCCATAACAATACGGCATGGCACTGATCCGAAGACGCTATTTGTGAGCCTGCTTCCACTACCCCGATAATCCACATTACCGATACCGCCTGCCTGGGCGGCCGGTGCCTCATCTGCGGTCCCCCACCTTTCACTCTCTAATAAAACAACAAGAGGTCAGGAGTGAGCGAATACATCCATATCTGCCGGCGCCAAGCGCCGCTGGCGGCTCTATGCTGCCTGCTCGCCACCCCGGCGGCTGCCTTGCAATTCCAGGCCGGCCCGCTCGAAGGGCGTTTCGACACGGCGCTTTCGTTCGGCACTGCCGTCAGTACAGCCAACCCCGACAAGCAGCTGCTGCAGGCCGCCAACAGTAATGACGGCCGGCGGAACTACCGCTCGGGTGATGTGTTCTCGGCCATTTTCAAAGCAACCCATGACCTGGAATTGCACCGGGACAACGTTGGGGTGTTTCTGCGCGGCACCTACTGGTATGACACGGTGCAGCGCGACCACAGCCAGCGTGCTGTCGACATCGACGACCACAACCGCCAGGCATCGGCCAAAACCGCCGCAGCGGAACTGCTCGATGCGTTTGCCTATGCCCTCTACGACATCGACGGTGAGCCCGGCTCAGTGCGCCTTGGCAATCAGGTGGTGAACTGGGGCGAAAGCCTGTTCATTCAGGGTGGCCTGAACGTGATCAGCCCGTTCAATCAGGCCGCACTGCGCCGGCCAGGCTCAGAGGTCAAAGACGCTCTGGCGCCGGTCAACCTGTTGTATGTCACGCAAAACCTCAACCAGGCCCTGTCATTCGACGCCTTCTATCAACTGGACTGGGAGCAGACCCGGCTGGACAACTGTGGGACCTTCTTCTCCGGCAACGACTTCATGCCCGAGGGCTGCCAAGGCCTGGATGTCGGTGGGCAGATGGTCACCAACCCGGGGGTTTCCCAAGCGCTGGCGTCCATGGGCGTGACGCTGACAGATGAGGGCTTGCGCGTGCCGCGGGGGGCCGACCAGGATGCGCGCAATGGAGGCCAATGGGGTTTTGCCTTGCACTGGTATGTCCAAGCGCTGGATACCGAGTTTGGCCTGTTCGCGGCCAACTACCACAGCCGCTCTCCCTACTTGGGCACAGTCAGCAGCCGTTACTACGCCAATACCGGTTTTGCCAGGGACTTGTGCGGCAACATTGGCGTGCCACTGTCTGGCTGCGGTGCCTTCCTGGCTTCGAGCGCCGGGCAGACCCTGGCCGGCGCCCTGCGCATGGGAACCTCGCAGTACCTGGCGCAGTACCCCGAGGATATCCGGCTATATGGCATCACCTTCGCCACCACCCTGCACAACGGCACCGCCGTGCAGGGGGAGTTGAGTTACCGCCCCAATCAGCCGGTGCAGCTCAACGGCAACGATGTACTGCAGTCGCTGCTCAACGCCCCGGGCCGCAGCCCGCTCAACGCTGAAGGCCTGCGCCCGTCGACCGACGATACGTTGTTCGACGGTTATCGACGCAAGGAAGTGACCCAGGCCCAAGTGTCGGCAGTGCAGGCGTTCAGCCAGGTCATGGGGGCCAACCAGTTGCTGTTGATGGGGGAGGTGGGCGCAACCTATGTGGGTGGGCTCGAGGGGCGTTTCGGGCCGCGCTATGGCCGCTCCGGGGCCTACGGCAACGGAGAGCTGGCCGACAACAGCCTTTGCCAGGCGATTTCGAAAAGCCCTGGCGACTGCAACGGCGAAGGGTTCGTCACGCCGTTTTCCTGGGGCTACCGCCTGCGGGCAACCTGGAGCTATCAGAACCTTGTCCCGGGCGTGGACATCCGTCCCAACCTGGCCTGGTCACACGATGTGAAAGGCTATTCGCCTGCCGACGGCTCGGGCTTCAATGAAGGCTCGCGCTCGATCAGCCTGGGCGTCGACGTGGCGCTGGCCAGCAAGTACTGGGCAAGCCTTGCCTACACCGATTATCTCGATGGCGATTACGGCACCCGCGGCGACCGCGACTACGTTGCATTCAGCGTGGGCGCCAACTTCTAGACCACCCAGGAGCAAGACAATGTCCAAACGCAGCATGCACGCTTCACCCGCCAACCTGCCGGCCATCGCTTTGATGCTGGCCGGTACACTTGCCCCGGGCATGGCCAGCAGCGCACCGGTAGAGCAGGGCGTGATGCAAGGGTTTCCACCTGCACCGCAGTTGCGCGTGAACCAGGCCAACGCGTTCCAGCCACCGTACCTGCGCTGGTCCATGCGCCACGCCCGCGAGGTTTCGCCGACCCGGGGGATCGGCCGCGCTTCCACGCCGCTAGCCTTGCCTGCCGGCACCGAACTGCCACTGGATCAGGTGGCGTTCGCCGCCGGCGAGCAGCCCCTGACGTTGGCGAGCTACCTGCAACAGACCAGCACCGACGGGCTGATCGTGCTGCACCGTGGCCAGGTGGTGTACGAGCGTTATCTGGAGGGCTTCCAACCTGGCCAGCCGCATATCTGGGCCTCGATGACCAAGTCGGTCACTGGCCTGATCGCCGCCCAACTGATCGCCGAAGGCACTCTGGACCCGCAACGTACATTGGCCCATTACGTGCCGGAACTCGGCGGCACGCCGTTTGGCGAGGCGACGGTGCAGGCCAACCTCGACATGCAGGTGGCCGTGGAGTACCCGCCGCAGGTGCCGCCGGACCTTGGGCTGTTTGCCGCCACTGGGCTGATACCTCGGGCCGAGGGCATGCCGGAGGATATCTACAGTTTCCTCCAGCACGCACGAAAGGCG
Source organism: Pseudomonas putida (assembly GCF_016406145.1). Lineage (NCBI taxonomy): Bacteria > Pseudomonadati > Pseudomonadota > Gammaproteobacteria > Pseudomonadales > Pseudomonadaceae > Pseudomonas > Pseudomonas putida. The sequence goes on along the minus strand of NZ_CP066306.1, from coordinate 3,481,014 downwards.
TCGGGCTCAGGTGCCAAACCGTTGTTCTTCTACCAGAACGGCTCACCCGAAGCGTTGGCCTGGGCACTGCGGCGCATCACCGGGCTGAACTGGGCCCAACTGGTTGAACAACGTATCTGGTCACGCTTTGCCCAGGATGATGCCTATGTTCAAGTCGACCCGCTCGGTACCGAGATGGCCAGCGGCGGTATCAGCTGCAACCTGCGCGACACTGCGCGCTTCGCCGAACGGGTGCGCCGAGAGCTGGCCCGCGACGTCAAGGATGACAGCTTCAACCAAGCGGTGCGCAGCACATTCCAGCCCGCCGACCCGGCGTTGTTTGCCCAAGGCAACCTTGCCCCCGGCCGCCCGGGCTACGCTTACCGCAACTACTGGTTCCAGAAAAACGATGGCGATGGCTCTGTCGAGGCCAGCGGGCGCTTCGGCCAGAAAATCTATATCAACCCGCGCCGTGAAGTGGTGATCGTCAAGCTGTCGGCCACTGCCGACCAGGCCCGGCGCGCCACCCGTGCCGACGGTGAGGCGAAAGTCACTGCGCGCGTGGTGGACTCGCCGGCGACGTTCAACGGCATGGTCACTGCGGTGTTGGCGGCGCTGCCGGGTTGAGCGGTGTGGGGCGCCTGGCAAATCGTTATCATGCCTGCCATGTTGATGTGCTGTTCAACGCCCTATACCAGCTTCACTGCGCCGGAGATGCAACATGAGCATTGATTGGATCAACTTCACACCCTGGACTGCCTTGGGGGGAGGAGCCTTGATCGGGCTGGCCGCCAGCCTGTTCATTCTGGCCAATGGTCGCATCGCCGGCATCAGCGGCCTGCTTGCAGGCTTGCTGCAATGGGGCAGTGAGGGCTGGGGCGAAAAAGCGCTGTTTCTTCTCGGCCTGCTGGTCGCGCCATTGGTGTGGGGGCTGTTCGCCGTGCTGCCGGAAATCGAGATCGACACCTCGTGGCCGGCGCTGGTGATTGCCGGGCTGCTGGTTGGCCTGGGGACACGGTACGGCTCGGGTTGTACCAGTGGCCACGGCGTGTGTGGAGTCTCGCGCTTGTCATCCCGTTCCCTCGTGGCCACGGTGTGCTTCATGGCCAGCGGTTTTGCGACCGTGTACGTCATCCGCCATGTGCTGGGGGCCTGAGAATGAGCAAGTTGACAGCTTTTTTCGCCGGGTTGATCTTTGGTCTGGGCCTGCTTTTGGCAGGCATGGCGAACCCCGCCAAAGTGTTGGCTTTTCTTGATGTGACCGGGGCTTGGGATCCGTCACTCGCACTGGTGATGGCCGGGGCCATCGCGGTGGCGGCTGCACCGCTGAACTGGGCAGGCAAACACAAGCGGTCGTTGCTTGGCGCCCCCATGCAGTTACCTGTGAAAAGGGAGCTGGACGCCCGCCTGATCGGTGGCAGCCTGGTGTTTGGCATAGGCTGGGGCATTGCCGGCATCTGCCCGGGGCCTGCTGTCGCCATCTCGCTTACCGGGCACTGGCAGGTACTGGTATTCGTATTGGCCATGCTGGCGGGGATGTATGCGTTCACTGTGCTGCAGAGGCGTACGTCTTGATGAGGTCTGCGTTCTAATTTTTATGTAGCTATCGGCGTTCGCCCCAGCGCCTCACGCAGCCAGGTACCCGCTTTGCCCAAACGTAAGCCTGACGACCAGACAAGGTCGACGCCTACCGTCCAATCGGTGTACGGGTAAGCTTCCAGCTGCAGTTCCACAAACTCCCCATTGGGACCCAGCGCTTGTATCAGTTGCCTGGGCACTGTGGCCCATCCCATGCCTGCGCGCAGCATGCCCATCAAGGTCAAATAGCTTTCTACACGCCAATGGTTGGGTGAATTCAGGTATTCACTGGTGGGCAAGCGGTCCTGGAAGGGGAGGTAGATCAACTGTCGGTAGTTGCTTAATTGATTGAAGCTGACGGTGGGCATTGCGACCAGAGGGTGTTGGCGGCCGACGACGTTGCTGAACGTGATGCTGCCAAGGCGTATGAATTGCAGATTTCGCGGGTAATGAGTGCGGGTACACATCATGGCAAGCAATAGTTTTTTGTCTTCGATCATTGTCAGTACATCCTGCCCGCAAGGATGCAACACAGTAAGGTCGACATGGGGGAAGCGGCGGGAAAACTCCTCTAGAACAGGTGCAAGGGACTGATAGGGAATCGCCTCGTCGATGCTGATCACCAGCTCAGTCTCCAACGCCTGCGCCAGGCTGCTCGCGCGACTTTCCATGTTGCAGCACTGGCCCAGAATGGCCTCGGCGTCACGCAACAAGGCCCGGCCTTCATTGGTGAGTTGTGGATAGCGCTGACTGCGATCAAACAGGGTAATTCCCAGATCGATTTCCAGGTTGCCAACGGAAATGCTCACAGCGGATTGCGACTTGCCCAATTTGCGTGCTGCGGCCGAAAAAGAGCGCTCACTGACGACCGCAGAAAAAGCGGCCAGTTGTTCAAGAGACAACCTCATCGCTGCTCCATAAAAAAATTAAATGGGACCCATTTTTACAACGGGTACGGGCTGGCGCATGGTGGTGCTGCGCTACCCATAACCACAATAACTATTTATTTCATCACTGCCTCGACAATACGTTTCAGGAGAGGACAAATGACCCCTAGCGTGCACCCGGTAGATCAGCGCTTACCGCTGATACAAACTGCAGTACTTGGCTTTCAGCATGTGCTGGTGATGTATTCGGCCTGCATTATTGTGCCGCTGATCCTCGGCGCTGCACTGAAACTTCCCAAGGACCAGTTGACCCTGATCATAAATGCCGATCTTTTTGCGGCGGGCCTGGCGACGCTCTTGCAGTGCGCGGGCAACCGTTTTTTCGGCATTCAACTGCCCATCATGATGGGCGTGACCTTCGCTTCGGTCACGCCGATGATTGCCATCGCCGTGACCCCCGGCCTCGGCCTGCCGGGCGTGTATGGTGCGATTATCGCGTCGGGTCTGTTTGGTTTTTTGTTCGCCCCGGTGATGGGGCGGCTGCTGCGCTATTTTCCGCCGGTGGTGACGGGGACTGTGTTGCTGGTGATCGGCATCAGCCTGATGCGCGTTGGCATCGACTGGTCAGCCGGCGGACAACCAACGCTGGCTGATGGCGGGCCCAATCCGGATTACGGAAACCCGGTCTACCTGGCTATCTCGCTGGCTCAGTTACTGTTGATTCTAGGGCTCAACCGATTCGCTAAAGGCTTTATTGCCAATATCGCAGTGTTGCTGGGTGTATTGGTCGGTTTTGTGATTGCCTTCATTCGCGGGGATATCGTCCTTGATGGCATCGCTCAAACGCCTTGGTTCTCCACCATCACGCCCTTTGCGTTTGGCCTGCCGACGTTCGACGCCGTGGCCGTGATCTCAATGTGCATGGTGATGTTGGTGACCATGGTCGAGTCGACGGGGATGTTCCTGGCATTGGGAAGCATGGTCGACCGGCCGACCAGCCGCCAGCGCCTGGTGCGCGGACTTCGTGCCGATGGTATGGGCGCCATTGTCGGCGGCGTATTCAATGCGTTTCCCTACACGTCGTTTTCGCAGAACATCGGCCTGGTCACCATGACCGGGGTCAAGAGTCGCTATGTGTGCATAGCCGGTGCGCTGATCCTCATCGCCCTCGGGCTCTTTCCAAAACTGGCGTATGTGGTGGCGTCGACACCGCAATATGTGCTCGGCGCCGCCGGCATGGTGATGTTCGGCATGGTTACGCTCATGGGGGTGCGCATCCTGTCTACGGTTGACTTCGAGCAGTCGCGCTACAACTTGCTGATCGCCGCCACCAGCGTTGGCATTGGCATGATCCCGATGGTTTCCCCGCTGTATTTCCACCACCTTCCCCAATGGAGTCGGGTGTTCACCGAAAGCGGGATCATTCTCAGTGTGCTCACTGCACTGATCCTCAACCTGGTGTTCAACGGACCTACCAAAACAGATGAAGCGCAGGCCAGTGCGGCGCGTAACGCGGTACTTGGCGAAAGCTGAATACCGGCCCTTCAGAAACATTCATAAAAGGTCGAACATGATGATCAGTGAACTCCTGAGGGCTGACGTGGTGCTTACCATGGACGCCTTTAACACCGTCATTGAGGATGGCGCCGTATTGATTTGCGACGGCGTGATTGCCGACGTCGGCCCTGCAACTGAGTTGCTCACGCGGTATCCCGAAGCCAAGGTCCGGCGCCTGACCGATCGGCTGCTGATGCCCGGGCTGGTCAACACCCACTGCCATTCCGGCATCCTTCGCGGCACGGCGGAAGGTTTGCCGGTATGGGACTGGCTGCAGCAGTATATTGACCCCATGCACCGCGTTCTGCTGCCCAGCGAAGCACGCCTGGCTTCCATGCTCTGCTATAGCGAAGCGCTGTTGTCCGGCACCACGACTATTGTGGACATGTGGCGGTACATGCACGGTAGCGCCGAAGCGGCCAATGAGCTCGGCATCCGGGCGGTGCTCGTGCCATACGTAGCAGAGCACCCGGACCATGACTACTTCGAGACGTTGGAGAGTAATGAAACCTTGATCGAGCGCTGGCATGGTGCAGCCAATGGCCGCATCAATGTCTGGGTCGGCTTGGAGCACCTGTTCTATGCAGTGCCCAAGGCCTGGCAACGAATTGCTGACATCTGCAAAGCCAATGACGTCGGATTCCACACCCACAGCAACGAAAGCCGCTTCGATGTTGAAGAAACCCTTCGCCGCCATGGCATCAGGCCCGTCCAGGCTTTGGAAAAGTTTGGCCTGCTCAATGCCAGGAAGGTGTTGCTCGCTCACTGTGTCTGGGTGGACGATGCCGAAATTGCCTTGATGGCCGAGCGCAAAGTCGGAGTGGCACACAACCCGGTCAGCAATATGAAACTGGCCTCGGGTGCCGCACCGGTGGAAAAAATGCTGGCGGCCGGCGTCGCGGTCGGTTTGGGGACCGATGGCGAGAAAGAAAACAACAACCTGGACATGTTCGAGGAAATGAAAGTGTCATCGCTGTTGGCCAAGTTCGTCAGCCTCAATGCTGCTGCCCTCGACGCATGGTCGGTTTGCCGCATGGCGACCATTGACGGCGCCCGCGCGCTGGGTATGGACAAGCAGATAGGCTCCCTGGAAAAAGGCAAGGCAGCGGACATCATCGCGGTGCGCATTGATACGCCAAGAATGACACCGTTGATCACCCAAGGACCGCTGGCCAATCTTCATCACAACCTCGTCCATGCGGTCCAGGGTGGGGATGTCGACATGACCATGGTGGCCGGGCGGGTACTGGTCGAAAACGGGCACTTGAAAAATGCCGAGCTGGATGTGTTGATCACAGAGGTCAACGTCACCGCGCCTGCATTGTTTGCCCGACGTAAAGCCTGGCTCGAGCAAACTGGCGTATCGGTCAATGAGCTCCAGCGCGTAGCGGCTTCATAAGGTCGGCTCCAGGCAGACGGCCGACATACAGGGCACGGCCAGGGCCCCATCCTGACGCGAGCGATGCGGTGGTATCCCTGGGCGTGGTCGAGTCGGATCTGGCGGCTTTCGGTATCGAGCTGGAGCACCAGTGCCTTGCGGCTTTCGCTCAGGCTACCGATTGCACGTAAACCACCCGGTCCCGCCCATTCTGCTTGGCGCTGTAGAGCCCGGTGTCGGCGCGTTCCAGCGCCTGGTCGAGGTGTTCGTCATCGTTGAGCAGCGTGCAGCCGATGCTCAGGCTGACCCGTAGCGGGCCGGTGGAAAGTTGTACCGGCTCGCTGCCGATCATCTGCCGTACCCGCTCGGCAATACCCTTGAGCTCTTCGCTGTCGTTGACCATGACCAGAGCGACGAATTCCTCACCGCCCTGGCGCACCACGAGATCGTCCGGGCGCAAGGCTGCGCGCAGGCGGCGGGCGCATTCGCAGAGCACCTGATCGCCGCTGGCATGGCCATACCTGTCGTTGATGCTTTTGAAATGGTCAAGGTCCGCATAGATCGCCCCCAGGCGCTGGCTGCTCTGTGCTGCCCGGCGCCGCTCGTGGTCCTGAAACGCTGTCAGACCGTTGCGGTTCCACAACTGCGTCAACGGATCAAGCATGGCCTTGCGCTGCTCTCGGTCCATTTCCAGGCGCAAGTCACGGTTACTCTGGATCAGGCCACGCAGCTGCAGGTAACCCTCTGCAAGCGTGGCCAGGTCCTTGAAGTTCGCTTGCTGCGTTTCGTTCAGCGTGCGCGGGCGGGGGTCGAGCATGCACAATGTCCCTATGGCCTTGCCATTCCCCGCGCGCAGGGGGTGCCCTGCGTAAAAGCGGATATAGGGGGCGCTGAGTACCAGCGGGTTGTCGACGAAACGCGGGTCACGCGTGGCATCGGGCACCAACAATGTGTCCTCCCCAAGGATGGCGTAGCCACAGAAAGAAACGTTGCGCGGCGTCTCGCTGGCCGCCAGCCCGATACGTGCCTTGAACCACTGGCGCTCTTGGTCGATCAGGCTGATCAGCACCGTGTCCACGTGTGCCAGTTGCTGGGTAAGCCGTACCAGGGTGTCGAGGTAATGCTCGGCCGGCGTATCGAGCAGGTGCATCTCATCCAGGGTGCGCTGGCGAGCTGCTTCGTCGGTGGGTAGGGGGCAAGCTGGCATGGGACTTCCTTTTTCTGGGGGCGGGCGGCGCCTGTCAAAGGCCGCAGCGCTCTCTGCGAGGTCAGGGTCGGCTGGCGATTGTCTACCAGAACCGGCTGTTCTGGTATAGGAGCCAAACCGCTCCATTTCCAGGCCAAGTGCGGAAATCTGGCGGCCACGCCCAAGCCAGCGCTTCGCTCTACCGACAAATCATCATTGCCGCTTGAACCTTACTTGAGACGCCCAGTCTGAGCCGAGCCCCTTCAAGTGGCTTTGCTGCCGTCATCCTTCTTGAGCCGTTCGCCCATGCGCCACGCTGTCCGCTGCTCCGCCATTTTTTCGTTTTGCCTCATGCCTTTGCTCTCCTTGTTCGTCAGCCCCGCCCATGCCAGCGGGGAGCGGCAACTGGTAGGAGCCATCAACGACTACCGTGCCCAGCCACAGCGCTGTGAGAGACACCTGGTTCAGATATCGACGCCGCTGGCGTTAAAGTCGAAGCTGGCGTTGCCGGTCGGTTACGGCGGTGGTTTGCGGGAAGAGTTGAAGGCTGTCGGCTACCAGGCGGTGAAGGTGCGAGCCATCCGTCTGGTCGGTGCCCGAGATGCCGAGGAGGCCTTTGACATGCTACGCAGCGATTACTGTGCTGCCTTGCTCGATAGTCAATTTGCCGATATTGGTATCAGTCGCGACCGGAACGTGTGGCGGGTAGTGTTGGCGCGTCCCTTGCTCGATGCCCAGCTCGGCAATGGGCAATCCGTTAGCAAAGCGTTGCTGGCACAGGCCAACGCAGCACGGGCGAAGCCGCGCTGGTGTGGCCGCCAGCGCTTCGCCGCTGCACGTCCGTTGGCCTGGAATACCGCTCTGGGCGCGGCGGCGCAGAGACACAGTCGTGCGATGGCCAACGCCAATTTCTTCGCGCACCGTGACCCTAACGGCGATCTACCGGCAGATCGAGCGCGCGATGCCGGGTACCGTGGCCGCCAGATCGGCGAGAACATTGCCGCCGGGCAGGGGGCTGCAAGCAAGGCGATGGCAGGCTGGCTCGCCAGCCCCGGGCATTGCGCCAACCTGATGAACCCGATGTTTACCCATGTAGGTGCTGCTTTTGCCGCGAACTCGCGTAGCGATGAGGGTGTGTACTGGACGATGCTGTTCGGCGCGCCTTGAAAGGGGGCGCGCCTTGGGGGCAAATTCACCTGCGACAGGTGCTGCGGCCAGGATGATGGTTTAGGTCGCCATCACTTCGTTGATCGCCTGCTCGAGGGTGCTGACCGTGCGCTCGATATTGTGTAGTTTTTCGAGCCCGAACAGACCGATGCGGAAGGTCTGGAAATCGGCGGGCTCGTCGCATTGCAACGGTACCCCGGCGGCGATCTGTAGGCCGTGGTCGGCAAATTTCTTACCGGTCTTGATACCCGCATCGTCGGTGTAGCTCACCACTACGCCAGGGGCCTGAAAACCGGCAGCAGCCACGCTTTTGATGCCTTTGCGGGTCAACATGGTGCGTACCCGATCGCCCAGAGCCTGTTGTTCGCCGCGGACCTTATCGAAACCGTAGGCCTGCATCTCGTTCATCACGTCGTTGAATCGCGCGAGCGAGTCGCTGGGCATGGTCGCATGGTAGGCATGCCCGCCCTGTTCGTAGGCCTGCATGATCTGAAGCCACTTTTTCAGGTCGCAGGCAAAGCTGCTGCTACGCGTCTGCTCCATGCGCTCCAGTGCCAACGCGCTGAACATCACCAGGGCACAGCAAGGGGAGGCGCTCCAGCCTTTCTGCGGTGCGCTGATCAGCAAGTCCACTGCACATTTCTGCATATCAACCCAAAGCGTGCCGGAGGCGATGCAGTCCAGCACGAACAAGCCACCCACTTCATGCACGGCGTCGCCGACGGCCCGGACGTATTCGTCGGGCAGGATAATCCCCGATGAGGTTTCAACGTGGGGGGCGAAGACCATCTGCGGCTTCTGCGCCTTGATGGCTGCCAGGACTTCGTCAAGAGGGGGTGGGGCGTAAGCCGCTTGGCGACCCGTGTCTATCGGTCGGGCTTTCAGCACCGTTGTGGCTGCCGGAATGTTGCCCATATCAAGGATCTGGCTCCAGCGATAACTGAACCAGCCGTTGCGTATCACCAAGCATTGCTGGCCGGTGGCAAACTGCCGTGCCACCGCTTCCATGCCGAATGTGCCGCTCCCTGGTACCACCGCAACAGCCTGGGCGTTGTAGACCTGTTTCAGGGTCCTGGAAATGTTTTTCATCACGCCTTGAAATGCCTGTGACATGTGATTGAGCGAGCGGTCGGTGTAGACCACCGAGTACTCGACCAGCCCCTCAGGATCAATACTGGGATAAAGCGTAGACATAGGTGCCTCCTTTGGCATGGATGTCAGTGGTATCGACCCTGCCCCAAGCTTTGGCAAATGACAGGATGAGTCGGGACTGATGTGGCGTCTGTCAAACGGCAGTTACCACCATAGCTTGGGGAGGGCACATTGCGATGCGCTAAGCTGTAATTCTTCAGGATTGAGGTCCCGGCATGGAATGTCACGGCTCGTCGCCTCGACCTGGGGCTGCAACTGCAACGCTTGCGCTTTTGGCGGGATGAAAGCAGGAAGCGTTGCCGCCGGCTGCTTTCGGTAGAGCGGTACCCAGTTAAGGATGACGTTGGCATTGATGCCGTGGCTAGTGGCGAAACTGGAGTTCGCCGTACGCCTACCCGGTTACAGATGTCTGCTACGGGTCGACTGCAGTCGGTCGCGACTGACCGCTGTCGACCCATAGCGGCCGAAAAGGTGCGGCAGCGCCTTATGTTCGGCGTCCGCCATTAGGGTTGTTTTAGCCAAGCCTTCAGTAGCACCTTACCCGAGAGAGCGAAGCTTCGCGATATCTCGGCTCGGTGGGGCCCCAAACATCCGGCTGTATTCACGGCTGAACTGTGAGAGACTTTCATAGCCCACATTGAACCCGGCTGTAGATACATCCAGACCCTCTGAGATCATCAACCTGCGTGCATGCTGCAGGCGAAGTTGTTTTTGATACTGCAAAGGACTCATTGCGGTGACAGCCTTGAATCGATGGTGAAGCGTCGAGTTACTCAGATTGACATAGCTCGCTAGCTCATCAATGTGCAACGGCTGTGCATAATTGTTGTTCAGCCATTCAATGGCCCGAGTGACGCGATGGGTCTGGCTATCGGTTATGGCTATCTCATGTAAACGCTGACCCTGCTGGCCTTTGAGCAGTCGGTAGAAAATTTCTCTTAGTGCTAGCGGCGCCAACGTTGGGATATCCGATGGCACATCCAACAGACGTACCAATCGCAGCATTGCATCGAGCAAGGAGCTATCGATCTTATCCAGATATAGCCCTCGGTGGGGGTGTTGGCTCGGCACGCCGACAGGGCTGACGTCTGCGATCAGCTGAGCGATTTCTGCCGGATCGATATCCAGGCGGATGCAGAAATAGGGCTGTTCTGAGGATGCCTCTGTCACTTGACCCGCTAGAGGCAGGGTTACCGAGACGACCAGATAGTTCAAAGGGTCGTAGACATAGCTTTCTTCCCACAACTGCACCTGTTTACGGCCCTGCACAACGATGCATAGCCCCGGCTTATGGACAGTATGGATCACGTCGGTTGGAGTATCACTGCGTATGAAATGCAGCGGAGCAATTCCCGTCTGAAACACGCCATAGGTGGGAGCATAACGATGCATGGTTGATGCCAGCTCGGCCCTCAGACGCGTCAGCTCTTCGTCCCTATCATCCACTGCCATTACCTCCCATTAGGCTGGTTCTATTGCAAAGAATAAATTGGCCCGCTGCTTTTTGGGTAGATGCTAATGGTCTCCCTTCAAATGCAAGAGCCCGGCGGGCCGGGCTCTCGATAGGAAGGGCTATATGCGTCAGGCATAGGTGGTACGATCCACATCGACTTTAGCCACTCTACGGGCATTAAGACGTTCCGCACCATCTTCAGCCACACGGCGATCATTCAGGCGATCAGCACCGTCCTCAGCCACACGGCGGTCATTCAGGCGATCCGAACCATCCTCGGCCGTGCGCCGGTCATTCAGGCGATCAGCACCACCCTCAGCCACACGGCGGTCATTGAGACGATCCGCTCCACCCTCCACCACAAGGGGAGCCATCACTTCTTTGCAGGTCTGATTGGTCCAACGGCCAATTTCTTTGGCCGGCAGTGCCATCGAACTTGCACTGAGAGCAGATAAGGCAATTCCAATCATCATTGAATGTACAGTTTTCATGACAGCGACTCCGTAATTTGCGATGGATTCGTTGCCGGTTTTTCAGTGCAAAGCGTGACGTGGATTCCTGTTTGTTGCAGGCTAGGTTGCTCTGATGGCCGGCGGCAGAAGCGGGCTCGCTTTCTGCTTGGGCTCAGATTACGGCGGCGATAAGCAGGCCGTTATTTGGTTCCTGCGAGGCTTTTGCATATTCCTGCGCAGGGCTGCTTTCTGGCGGATTCACTCGAGCGCAGGGCCTTCGAGGTTAATCACCGATTCACATCGAACACCAGTTTGCCGCGAGTATGTCCTCCCCGGCTTAGCATCAAAGCCTCAGCCGCGTTGGAAAGCGGAACGACCTCAACCTCGGCGTGGAGCTTCTTCTCAGCAAACAATTTCGCTATCTCCGCTAACTGGCGCCCGTCCGACCGGGTTGCGAAGTTTTTGCCCACTACGCCGTACTCAAAAGCTTTCTGCACGTTGGGCGTGCTGACAGGCGAGACTAATGCCCCACCGCGTTTGATCACCGTCCAGGAGCGATCCTGAGTTTCTCCGCCGATCAGATCAATGACGATATCGACATCGCTGACGAGGTTCTCGAACTGTTGTGCGGTGTAATCAATGAACTGATGGGCGCCGAGTGATTGGAGGTAGTCTCGGTTTCTGGTCGAGCCCGTTGCCACTACATGAGCGCCGGCCAGCCGTGCTAACTGGACCGCGAAACTACCCACCCCGCCTGCGGCACCGTGAATCAAAACAGTCTGGCCTGGCTGGATTTCGGCTTGTTCGTGCAGCGCCTGCCAAGCAGTAAGCGCTGCGGCAGGAATTCCACCGGCGTGAACAAGTGATAGCCCATCGGGTTTGTGCGCAAGCCTGTCGGGCGTTGCAAGAGCCTGAGTGGCGTAACCACCGACTATTCCAATGAATCCGAACACCTCATCACCCACAGCGTATTCATGAATATTCTTTCCAACTGCTGCAATGGTGCCAGCAACCTCGACACCCGGCGTGTAGGGGAAGGACATTGGGATGAACTGCTTCATGGCCCCCGAGAGAATCTTCCAGTCGATCGGATTGATTCCGCTCCCGGAAACGTCAATCAGAACCTGGTCATCGTTGGGCACCAGCTCTTCAAGCTCTATCAGCTCAAGCCGCTCAACCTGACCGTACTCTGCCACTTGTATAGCTTTCATGAACTTCCCCGTCTGTAGGTAATGGTTTATCTAGTCGATAGTTGCCAGCGCGCGTCAGTTACTGGCGACGCGCGTCCAAGCTGAAGCGGCCCGCGCCGTAGGCCACGATCTGCAACAAACCGCCGGCCATCGCGATGTTCTTGAAGAAGTGAATGAATTGATTTTGATCGGCCAGAGCACTGTGGAAGATCACCGCAGTGAGGACACTGAAAAGCGCCAAAACTGCTGCGACAACACGGGTTTTATAGCCGGCGATCAGAGCGACACCGCCGGCTATTTCCACAAGGATGGCAAGCGTCAGCGCTAAGGAAGGAAACGGCAGACCAACTGAACTGATGTAGCCGATCATCATGGCCGGCGCGCTTACCTTGGATACGCCTGAGAGGATGAAGATCGCGCTCAGAAAAACGCGTCCTACTAGTGCGGCGGCACCAGCTGTTGCAGCCGAAGGATGAGAGACTGAGCTTGAAATGGTGGCGGCGTGAGGCATGGCATAGGTTCCTTGATGTAGGCATTCCGGAATGGAACGCTGGTATGAGTAAGTTTGGAACAGCCTCACATAGCTGAATAGCCGCCTAATTTCGTTGTTTACGTTCGATGAAATAGACAAGCATGTTTGCTTTTTGCCCGCTGTCATTGCATGGCCTCAAACGCCGACCGCTTACGCAGGATCGTGCATGTTGACCGGAGGAATCGGATAACCCAGCCCAGCCAAGGCTTCTTACTCTTGCTTCACCACCTGCCTGCCGGCGGTGGCCCCTTAAGCCAGAAACAGGAGTACGAAAATGCACGGCATCGAACAAAAAGTCATCGTCATCACCGGCGCCAGCAGTGGTATCGGCGAAGCGACAGCCCGCCTGCTTGCCAGCAAAGGCGCTCGCGTGGTCCTGGGCGCCCGCCGCACCGATCGCCTGGAAACTCTGGCCAGGGAGATTCGTTCAGCAGGCGATGTCGCTGATGTCCTGGCGCTGGATGTCACCAACCTAGATGACATGCAGTCCTTTATCGACTTCGCTATCGAACTGCACGGACGCGTCGACGTGCTGATCAACAATGCCGGCGTCATGCCGCTTTCGAAACTCGAAGCGCTCAAGGTAGATGAGTGGAACCGCATGATCGATGTGAACATTCGCGGCGTCCTGCACGGCATTGCCGCAACGCTGCCGCTCATGCAAGAACAGCGTGCCGGTCAGATCATCAATATTGCCTCGATTGGAGCCTACGCCGTGAGCCCGACCGCTGCGGTGTACTGCGCTACCAAATATGCCGTACGGGCCATTTCCGAAGGTTTGCGCCAGGAGGTTGGGGGGGACATCCGGGTCACCGTCATTGCCCCAGGCGTCACCGAGTCCGAACTGGCCGACAGCATTTCCGATGAGGGCGGGCGAACCGAGATGCGCGAGTTCCGCAAGATCGCGATTCCAGCCTCGGCGATTGCCCGGGCGATCGCCTACGCCGTAGAACAGCCTGCAGATGTCGATGTCAGCGAACTGATCGTGCGTCCAACCGCAAGTCCATTCTGAATGTTTGGTCGACAGCGAGGAAATGCCATGGGTGAACCACTTGGAGAACAGGATAAATACGTTGGCATGTGGGTGACGGCTGACGGTCGCATTCGCCATGAGCTCCTGCCTGGCGGCCGCTATGACGAAGCCCGCGGAGGGCAACAAAGCGCGTACCAAGGTCGATACTGGCTAGAGGGTGATCACATCGAGTATGTGGATGACAGCGGATTTACTGCCGACGGGGAGTTTCGTAGCAACGTGCTGTATCACGCAGGGATGATTCTATATCCCGAGCGTTGAAGGCCCGACCGGAATGGAGACATTCCGGCTTTTTTTCGACCTTTACCTTTCAGAACACGCATCCAGAGCGGGTTCTTTACATCCCCAAACGGGTCCGCGATGGGCCTTCACCATTGAAAGCCTAGGCTTGAACTTCAAGTCCACCCTGTGAGACCAATGCCCGAGGTGGCTCGTTTGAGCACGCGTACTGACTGAGGTGACAATTCCCATGGATGTCATAGAGCGGACTTCAGCCCATGGTTTGGAGGCTTACATTCGGGGTGAGCGGCTTGCCGCCTCGGACGTCCTGGCCGATAGGGATATGTTGGTGCAGATCTTTAACCGGGAGCGTAACGAAGAGAGCTTTATCGTGCCCGCCGTAGCTGAGCCCTTGCTCGTGTGGATCATCTCCGGGAATGCTGCCGTTCAGGAGCGTGAGCTTGACGGCGACTGGCAATGTAGCCAGGTGTCCAAAGGTGATTTCTTCTTGACTACTTCGGCACAGCCTTACGAGATGCGCTGGAACGTAGACGGTGTAGAACCATTTGAAGTCATGCATATCTACCTCGGCATCCCGCTTTTGGAAAAAGCCATCCATGAGGTCTTGGGCGGGTCTGTGGAAGCGGTTCGACTACGTGAAGTCTCAGGCGGGCGTGACGTTGGGTTGTCCGTTCTATTGGAGCAAGTTCGCCTGGAGCTGACGGGGCACAGGGCCAGTCCACTTTATCTGCAGGGTCTGGCCCAGTGCATCGCCATTCACCTTGCCCGCAGCTACCTAGACAGCTCAGCGGACGATATCGTGCACCGCAACGCATTGCCTGCTTACAAGCTGCGCCGCGTGCTGTCGGCGATGGAGGCGAATCTGGCTGAGGAATTCAATCTCGGGCACTTGGCCGAAATAGCTGGGATGAGCGAGTATCACTTCAGCCGGCTGTTCAAAAAAGCCGCTGGTTATTCTCCGTCGCAGTTCTTCATCAGACTGAGGATGGTAAGAGCCCGGCAGCTCCTGGTCGAAACGGATCGGAGCGTGATCGATATAGGCTTGGAGATCGGATACAGCAGCCCAAGCCATTTTTCGCAGGTGTTCAAACGTGAGGTTGGCGTCACGCCCACTCAATACCGTAAATAGTGAGTGGGCTATGCCAGTCAGAGGTTCTGGGGACGGAATTGCTGGCGAAAGTCCAAGGTTTCTCCAGCCACCATGAATTGACCGCCTCCCCTGTAGTGCAGCGTTCTAGGCTGCTCCACGGAGCGATCTACGTGCGCTTTGACGACTTCCCAGATGAACAAACCGTACTCGCCAATCAACTTCGAGTCGTACAGCTGGCATTCGAAGCTGGCATAACATTCGGCTATCAGCGGCGCTGCAACCCGCGTCGCCGCTGTAGCGGTAAGTCCGAATTGACCAAACTTGTCCACGTCAGTGCCCGTACTGTTTCCCACCGCGACCACCTGGTCCGCCAGCTCCAGAGTGGGTACGTTGATCACGCATTGCTGGCTGTTGCGAATCAGTTCATAGCTATGGTTCCCCGACCAGAGGTAGCAGCCAAAAAGGGCTGGATCGAATTGCATCATCATGTGCCAGCCCATGGTCATGATGTTGCTTTCGCCGTTCCAGGCTGAGGTCACGAGCACGATGGGCCCGGTTTCCAGATGCTGGCGAACGTCGATGAGGGGAAAGTCGGATTTTCGAAGTGCGGTCATGACGCCTCCGCTGAAAAGGTCTGCTAGCAAGAAAACGCGTTGTGCTGCCAATTCAGCACAACGCGGACGAGGCGAAGGATTAACCTACCGGGACGCTCATGCCGCCATCGGCCATGACCACCGAACCGACAATGAAGCTGGCGCGCTCGGAAGCCAGGAAGGAGACAATCTCGGGGATCTCTTCCGGTGCTGCAGCTCGACCGATCGGCGCGGACTTGCCATGCTCTTGCAGGAACCCACGACCGTCTTCCATGAAATGGTTCAACAGGTTGGTAACCACATCTCCCACGCCAATGGCATTGACCCGAATGCCATGCTCAATCGCTTCCAGTGCCTGGGTACGAGTCAACTGTGCTAATGCGCCTTTGGACGCGGTATAGGCCGCGATACCGGGAAATGCGTAGTAGGACGCGTACGAGGCGATGTTCACGATCGCGCCGCTCTTGTTCTTCATCATCTCCTTCATCGCCTCTCGGGAATGAAGAAACGCCCCCGTCACGTTGGTTTGCATCTGCCATTCCCAATCTTCACGGGTCATTTCGACGAGGGGCTTGTATAGGATGCGACCGGCGTTATTGACCAGGACGTCCAGCTTGCCAAACTTCTCTACCGCCAACGCCACCGCTTGCTCGGCAGAACCGTCAACGGTGATATCGGCGACGAAAGGAACCAGGCCGGGACGCTCAAGGGCGTTGACTTTCGGGTCGATATCCTCGGCAATGACTTTCGCTCCACGGCTGTGAAGGAGCTCGGCGATGGCCTTCCCGATGCCGCTAGCCGCGCCGGTTACCAGCACCACTTTGCCTGCCACTTCGTTTGGGGTTGGGATGAAGTCAGTCATTTTGATGTCTCCAAGTCAGGAATTGGTTGTCGCTTTCGACGGTGCCAATTTCTCTCTTTTTGACATGCAACTCCTTGGCGACCTTGCTTTGCCTGTCGGAGTTTTGCTTCTTTCGTGCACTCGGCAGCGCCGCTAGCCTGGCATCACCACGGGGGAGTCCAAGGCGTAAGCCGCCTGGACAGGATCGAAGTACTCACGAATATGCGTCAGCTTACCCTCACGAACGCTAACGAAAACGACATATTCTTGTGAGTAGGTTTTACCCGTCTCAGTGATGATCCCCTGTGCCTTGACTTGCGCGACGGCGGTTAGTGGATCAGTGAATTGTTGAATACGTAGATTGTGGAATTGAAACGACTCCACCGCTCCGACAAACCATCCGACATGATTGAGCACTTGTTCGCGGCCGACCAGCTTCTCCGGGTGACCGAGACTCGGGGCAAAAGGCAGCTCCCAGACGATGTCCGGAGCGAGTAGGGATTTCCACTTTTCATGGTCATCAACAAACATTTCGAAATGGTGGTGGAGAAGCTCGGCTGCTGAACACATAGGTTCACCTTTGTAGTACCGGAGTCTTGCGATTATTGAGGCCCAGGCACCGAAGGTGCGCGTGTCTGGTCTATGAGCAACACCCTAACAGGGGCTTAGCTGGCTAAAAACCAGAAGAATATCGAACGGTTAATACGACTTATTCGACAAGTCTAGAGAGCTTCGGCTTGCTGGCCGAAGCGTTTGATGAGCCATAGCCCAGCCGGCCCAGGCGGCGAATCAGTCCGGTAGATAGCGTCAAACGCGTAAGAGCCGCCTTTGCAATCAGGAAGATCGAGATGGGAAAGATGTCCCGCATTGAGGTCCGCTTGGACCATAGGTAAGGGCATGTTGCCCCAGCCAATGCCTTCCTTGAGGAGCATGTGTTTTGCGCCTAAGTCCGCGAGCCGCCATGTACGGGGGCTCACTACGGCAAAATCTCTGTCCCCGGTAAGCGGTGAGCGGTCTGACAACACCAATTGGATGTGATTTCTTGCCGCGCCAGGCTCGTTGCGGCTGGCGAGGGCAAGTGGGTGCGCCGGGGCTGCAACGGGTACTAACTCAACACTCCCTACGCCGACACGCTCAAGGCCATCCCTTCCCGGGTCCAGGGGGCCACTGATCCCAATGCCGGCTTTTTTCTCAAGTACTAATTGCGTGACCGCACCGAGCGCTTCCATGTGTAGATGCAAAGCCACGGTGGGAAACACCTGTCTAAAAGTCCTGAGCGCATCGACCACCCGCTCCGCTGGCAGCATTACATCCAAAGCAAGATGCACCTCTGCTTCGAGACCGTGCAGCAGTCCAGACACCTTCGATCGCAGTCCGTTGACTCCGTTGATGATGGTTCGTGCTTCGGCCAACACTGTACGGCCAGCCTCTGTCAGCTGTGGTTTACGTGTCGTCTTGCGGTCAAAAAGTGATACGCCGAGCTGCATCTCCAGATTGGAAATGGCATAGCTCACCACTGACGTTGCACGATGCAATTTCCTTGCAGCGCCAGCGAAGCTTCCCACTTCTACGACCGTCAGGAGAACTTTCAGCTGGTCTAGAGTTGGTGTGCCAGGATCTGAGATCATTTTACCAGCTCGGGCATATTGGATTGAGGCATGCTATTTGGGGCGCGTCACTATGTCGACAGGTGAGTCGATCCTCGGCCGATTATGTTTGAAGCGCCTGTCGTTCTACTGAGGCCATGAGCGGCAGCTATGGGTCGGTAGCGGTCAATAGCGACCGGCTGCTGTCGACCCATTGCGGACGTTCGAGGCTTCTACGAAACGATGGTCGATTCACGCCACGATCCGCTATAACGACAAAAATTCCACGCCTCTACCTCAACCGAATTTACTTATGGAAAACCGATGAGTCGGCAGATAATATCAGACTGACATCTCATGATAGGAAGGATGACGGTGACGGTAAATCTGGTGAATTTTGATGAGCTAGCTAGTAACCTTGGTAGCCTGTCATTCAATGTGGCAAATATCAACAAACGCTTTAGCACAACAACCCTTTATGAACAGTTATTGAAAGAAGACACTACTGTTGTGAACGACGTTTCTCTAGACAAGCGGGAGCGTTTTTTCACCACTGCCAATCCCATTTTTTTACGCCGCATCCACTTTACGGGCGCCAATCAAAAAGGGATTGAGTTGGTTATCTACACATCAGAGGGCACCGCTCGGACTGTCCCAGTGCCGCCAGAAACAAAAGGCGGATCTGTAGCTATAATCAACGAGTTCTGCGTAAAATTTTCAATCAAGACCAGCAATAAATTCTCAAAGCCAACGCTGAGAAAGGTTGAGATTTATGGCTTTGAATTCACTAATGCCCAGAAAACAAAAACTGGAATTCAAAACTATATCAATGCAAACAACAACGTTGCAGAATTCATCAAGCAGGCTCGATTGGAGGTGAGCAACCTCCAGGCCAGTCATGATGGACTGACCTCCGACTCCACCTCTTTAGCTGAGTCGATAGAAACCCTGACCGCTGAATCGGCTGAACTCTCAGAAAATGTCAATAAAGAAATGGCTACATTAGGTCAGGTCAAAGCATCGCTCAAAGACTCCGAAGCCGATCTGACCAAGCTCAACGCGGAAGTTGAGGCAAAGCGTAGCAACGCACAACAACTAGATCGGGAGCGCAAAATTCTTAACGACGAAATTGCTTCGCTTAAACAAGAGCTATCAAGCCTAGTAAACGACAGAAGCGTAATTTCGGATGAGTTCACTGACTACGTCAAGGAAGGTAAGGCGCAAGCAAGAACTTATCTCGCACTAATGATACTGCCTTGCCTTACCATCGGTCTGTGTGCATATCTGATTCATAACGGCGCAAGCAACCTAGTATTTACCCATTATGCTGCACGAGAAGACATGATTGCAGCATTGATGCTTCGAATTCCACTTGCGCTCGCACTAGGGGCAGCGATCTATTACTCTTGGCTCATCGGTTCGGCTTTCTTGAAAAAGATTTTCAGCATCCAAGAAGAACGTCTAACCTTAGCCAAGTTGCTCGTGCTGGCGAAAAATACCGTATTCTCTACAGCAGAAGATCTGGGCATTGACCCTAAAGAAAAGTTTTACCTACGAACTAGGCTGAAAATCGAACTTCTGAAATCGCACCTAGCGAAGGATATCGGATCTGAAATGAGATTGATGGAGCTTGAAAAGCAGGCGACACCACCTCGTAATTCCCAAGATACTAAGGATGAGGGTTCCGAGACTGAAGCCAAGTCAACATAGCATTCGAGTTGAGCTAGATGCTCTATTCCGTCAATGAAGAATGGCGTACTAGATTAGAATCTGCCTTCGAGGCTAAGCAGGCAGAATTTTGAATGCAGGTGAATGGCCGCTGAGGGTCGAAAGCAGCCGGTCCCCACTGACCGCTTTCGACCCAAACGGATATCGCCGGGTCTCATGGTCCGAGTTGAGGCAGGCAAGCAGGTTGGTTCATATTTTTACAGATACTTGGCATTATAAGGCCTTAATGAGCCAAACGAAGGATTAACATGCTGCGCATTCTGCTTGTGTTTGCAGTGCCATTAACCATCACCGCCTGTTCGGGTAACGTTTACCAGTATGAGAGCCCTGAGGCAAGGCAGCAGATGAGTCAAGACTTGAAACTGAGCACCATCATCGATTCTTCGAGAATGAACTGGTGCCTTCATCCATACGGCAGCGCTCCGGGGTGCGAGCCTGAAAAGGGAGTTGGCATCGTCACCCCGGATGCTCTGGTGATGGCCCATTTTGTAAATGGCCAATATGTACTGGACCGAGTTCTCAAATCCAAAGATGTCATCTGCTCAACCGTCCCAGGCGGAAGAGCTGCGGATGGCATTTTTTTTGCCTTCACGGCCTCTGATGCATACATGCTGGGACCATTGCAAGCAGACCGAGATGAGATCAACACTCGCTTCAAGAGCCGAATGTTTGATTACTTACACAGTGATGGCCAGCAAAGCTTCAGCGGGCCGGAGATAAACTTCCAAAGGCCTTCCGGAGTAAAAGTGAGGAAGACAACGATTGCTCCAGCTGGTCCGTCTACCTTGATTTTGAATGACATGGTTGATGTGCTGGAGGTCTATAGTCCGTGCTCACATACGTAATGTGAGGGAGGACGTCGGCGACACCCATCCCTGAAAGTGCGTGATCTGGGGAGGGCGTTAATACCGTGTTGACCACAGCCTTGCTCACCCGAAACCACTTGAATTCCTCGGGGCGTCGTCCTGGTTCAGGGCCCTATGCTCGGCGTACTCTTGTTGGAACGTTGGAGTTTTAAAAGCCGTCGCTAGCCACTATAGGCCTCCGAACTTGCTTTGGGCGGTTAGATGCTCATCCTGAAGGGCAGCTATGGGTCGACAGCAGCCGGTCGCGACTGACTGCTATCGACGCTCTGTACCTGTGGGAGCCGCGCTTGCCGGCGATGGGCCGCGAAGCGGCCCCGGTTACAGATGTCCGCCATGGTCGGGCAGTTCAGCCCTTAGTGCATCATGCCCAGCTCGGCATCATCCATCAGTGCTTTGGCCAACGCACTCAGGTAGTGCGAAGCCCAGATCAGCTGTGGTTTATCGTCCATCAAGCCTTCGATGGTCAGGTCCCGCACATAGCCCATCAGCTCTGAAGCCTGTTCGCGGGCATTCTGGCAAGGGATGCCCGCTTCGATGCGAAACAGTGGGTGGGTCTGGTTTTCACCCTGGTAGAACGTGGTCTTGCCGACAGTGACTTTGGTGTCATCTGGGGTCATTGCATTTTCTCCCTGAAGGTTTAGGGCCTGGGCGAACGTCATGACGGGCAACCCGCCTTTAGCTCAGCACCGGTCTCACGCAGCGCGCCGTGCGTATGGGCTTGCCGGCGACAGCGCCCGCCCAGGCAAAACAGGCTTAACGGCCTAGTGCAGAGTGCGCGGCTCGGGCGGCATCTGCAGCTGGATCAGGGCTGATTCGAGCAGCACGCGTAGCGACTCGAGCTCATGCATCGAGGCCATCATCAGAACCGAGGCGGGCGTTCTGGGCTGTAGCGAAACAGCCTGCTGCGCCACGCTCTGCGCGCACAGGGCGAACTCCGCAGCCTGGATGATCGTGTCTTCGAGGGAGTGGTGGTTGTGGGGTGGATCGGGGACCATTTTGAGCATTGCATAGTACCTTCAATTAGGCGGTCACCTATCCGCTGTCAAACAGAAGGGTGGCAGCTGTACATGGGTTGACAGACCGGCGGACTATGCAAGTTCCGGCGCACGCAAGCGTGCCCGCACGTACAGCCGCCATTGAAGGCAAGCCGTATGCATAATACCGTCGCGGCCTGTCAAAGCCGATCGCTGAACAACAGCGACCCGCCGAGACTAGAATGCAGCCCAAGCGACCGCAACGGAAAAAGTGCGGCGAGAGTATGTTTGGGAAATGGACTACAAGGA
The DNA here is from genome assembly GCF_016406145.1 of Pseudomonas putida. Lineage (NCBI taxonomy): Bacteria > Pseudomonadati > Pseudomonadota > Gammaproteobacteria > Pseudomonadales > Pseudomonadaceae > Pseudomonas > Pseudomonas putida. The sequence continues at coordinate 3,459,243 of NZ_CP066306.1, read as the reverse complement.
AGAGGGAAAGTCTGATTTCTTGGTGTTTCCAGCGCTCAAGATGCGGGGTATTGATCGGTCTATGTCAACCAGTCTTGAGATGAATCGATGTTACTGAAACGACGGCCATCCGGCGCTGCTGGCGCTGGACGTCACCACCCTGGCAGGCGGTCAGCCGATCGTGGTCGACGGGAAGGTGATCGGTGCGGTGGGCGTGAGCACCCCGGTAGGGGCCCACGACGATCCGATCTCGCTAGCTGTTGTGGTGTCTCACCCAGCGCAACTCAGCCGGTTGAGCCGTTAACGTCACGCTGTAGTGGATCACCGAAAGATCGATAGCGGTCACCCCTGACTGCTATCGCTAGCTGCCCATGGTAGTGGGCTGCTGGCGAACGCCGAAGTACTCCATTTCGTCAGACGTGATGCCGTGTTTTTAGAATTTCACCGTGTAATCTACATTGACTCTCGTTTCGTTGTCGTCTCTGAAGGTTGCCGCTGAGCTCAGATCGTTTCGGTAAAATGCATGCCGGACGCGAAACGCTAAATCTCTGGCTGGCCCAGACTGTACGACATAGGAAAGCTCCAGGTCTTTCGAAGACTCTGTGAGGTCGCTGCCTCCGAGATGGGGCAAATCAATGTTCGTTCCCCTTAGATAGCGGATCATGCCCGTGAGCCCCGGAATACCCATCGCCACAAAGTTGTAATCGTATCGCAGAAGCATTGTGCGTTCTTTGGGGTTCACGAAATCCGCGCTCATGGTCCCATCACTCAGAACGACAGGCTCGCCTCCAGCGAGATAGGCGAAGGCCGTGTCTCCGGTTTGATACATGTAGCCCATTCCAAACGTATGCCCACCCGTTTGGTAGCTCATCGTCAGCCCAGCATTAAGGTTGTCTACTTTGCCAGCCTCCGCACGCCCGCTTTCCCGACTGTCGAACACTCGCAACTCCGTTTTCAACTTCCCCCGCCCAACTGCAATAGAATGAATACCTCCAATGAAGTCCTGCTCATAGATATTTTCAAGATTTGCGTGGTAATAACGCGCTGTGAAATTTTCTGAAACGCGGTATTCGCCACCCAGGTAGTCGAAGCGATCAGAGAATACGCCAGGCTTGAACCGTCCGTTCGGTGAAGCCATTGCGATGAGCTGGTTGTTTGTCGAGTCCCGAAGGTTGACTCGATCCATCCGCCCGGCCTGTAACGTGAGGTTCTCAACCTCTGAGCTCGTTATTGACGAGCCCCTGAAAGTTTGAGGCAGGAGGCGTGCAGGGCTAGCAGTAATCACGGGAAGCGCGGGAAGTTGCGTGCCTACTGAAAGATTCGTTTGTGAGAATCGAGCTTTCACCGCAACGCCGAGTTCAGAGTACGCGTCTTGTGCTCTGCGCGTCTGTGGATCTATAGGCAGCAGTTGGGTGCCAGATCGTTCAGGTGACGAATCAAGTTTCACCCCAAGCATCCCTGTGAGATCCAGGCCCAAGCCAACGGGGCCATCTGTGTAGCCAGAGTTCGCTTTGATAATGAAGCCTTGAGCCCATTCACGAACTGCCGAAACGGATGAGTCCCCTTTGTAATCTCGATCGAGATAGTAATTCCGGGTGGTCAGGGCAACCGTACTGTCTTCAAAAAAAGCTGCTGAAACAACAGTGCTCATGCAAAGCGATGGCACGCCTAGCGCAAACAGCGGCAAGCAATCGGCAAAACGTCGCATCGGATTTACCTTCTTGTTATGGTTTTTTGGTATTTCAGAGGCTTGTGGCAGCGTGTAGTGCTTTGGGTGGAGTTATTCTCAGCAGGGCGACAGCTATAGCGGCGAGAACGAACGTCATTGCGAACAGCATGTACAAATCAGAAGGGGTCCATTGCGCGTCGATCAGCCGTCCAGCTACAAGAGGGGAGGCAATCGCTCCCGCGCGGCCAATGCCGATACCCCAACCCAAGCCAGTCACACGCTGGCTAGCGTCGTAGATGGAGGGTGTCAGCGCGTAGAGCCCCGCCACACAACCATTCACGAAAATGCCGATCAGGATGGCCAGCGCAAATGCCAGGTTCAGCGTATTTGTAAATTTAACAAAGACGGCCAGCAGCAAGGCGTTTGCAAGGAGGTAGATCATCAATACTTTGGACAACCGGAAACGTGCGGCCAATAGCCCTACCAACGCAGTTCCGAATATACCCCCCACGTTGAGTAGCACGCCCCCGGTGATACCTTGCTCATTGGACAGCCCCGCAGTGACAAGCAATCTTGGGGTCCAGCTCATTACAAAGTAGAAACCGAACATGACCAGAAAGAATGACGCCCAGATCAGCAACGTTGAGCGCAAGAGGGCGGGGGAGAACAGCTGAGCGAACGATGCTCGCAGTGATGGGCGCTCAACCTGGCTCGTTTCAGGTATTTCGGTAAGTGGTGCGAGTTTCACCTTGAGGCGCAAGTGGTTGATCCGCTTGATTGCGCTTTCGGACTTGCTCGACATCAAAAACGCGAGCGATTCTGGCAGCCACAAAAACAACGCGGGAAGGGTTGCGAGCGTGACGAACCCACCATAAAGAAACACGGACCTCCATCCCAGCGCAGGAATCATTTTTGCTGCGATTAGCCCACCAATGGTGGCGCCAAGCGCGTAGGCAGTCGATTGCAGGCTGATTGCGAGTCCCCGCCAGCGCTTGTTGGCGTATTCGCCAGCGATGACATAGCTGCTGGCCAAGATGCCACCGATTCCCAGGCCGGTCACGAAACGGAAGGCTGCAAGCATCTGTGGGCCGGTGGCCTGCGAGGATAGGACCATGCCAGTCCCTGCCACGCCTACACAGACAAGAATCAGCGGCCGACGACCGAAGCGGTCAGCCCAAGGGGCAATGAACAGTGAGCCAATTGCCATGCCGACCAAGCCAGCGCTCAGCAGATAACCAAGCCGCAGTCCGTTGAGCCCCCAGTCAGCGGCGACGGAGGAGGCTGTGAAGGCCATCACCAGAACGTCGAAGCCGTCTAGCATGTTGATTACGAAGCAGAGCGTGATGACCCACCATTGGAAGGCGGACATCTTTTTCTCATCGAGCTGGTGCCCGGCGTAGTTACTCATGACGGCAGGCCTCTTGACTGATGAAAGGCCTGTACGTCAGGTGCGCGGACAGGCTCTGCAGCTTTGGCTGGGCGGTGAGTAGGAGAGACATGGAGTAATCATTTTTTTGTACCTCAACCTTACTGGCCTCGAGATACACAACACCACGATTTCCGGACATAGCTAGGCCTCGCTCTCTTGTAGTTATCATTGAACAAGTTGCACGCTGGTGCTGGGTGTTTCAGAGCGCCCCAGGTGGGGCGGTATTGCGTTTGCGGCGTGTAAAAAAGTGCATAGATACCCGCACGATATAAATGCACTGCGCACTCAACTAACGGAGTTGCAAAGTTTTTCGATGATGCGACGGGCTCTGTTGGCGCCAGCATCGACATGGATGTCGATCATGGGCCGCTCACCGAACCGGCACATGTTCTTGTATTGAGACTCGATGACGACCTTGTCTTCATCGAACGTCATCATTGTTTGCTGGACGACCTTCGCCTTGACCTCTTCGTGATTGCTTTTCGGGTTGGTGGCGATTGTCCAGAAGTAGTGGCTGGTGGTCTCGGTTTCTGGGGTCACACCGTGGAAACCGCGCATATGGAAGCCACCACGTTGTGGATTGTCCAACGACTCGGTCCCCGCATCAGTGGCACCTGTCCAGATACGCAAGTGGCTGACATGGAATTCAATTTCCTGCCATCGGTCGACAGTGTCTTTGAACGGATAAGCGGCCACGTACGTCGGCGGCGGCACAGAGCCGGGCATGTGCCGAACCACACGAACATGATTGTCGTCACTTTCTACTGTCATTTTCGCATTCATGTGAATGCTGGCATTCCCGCCAATCGTGCGTAGGTGCACATAGCCCAAATGGCTCAGATCCATCAAGTTGTCGTGAATGAGCTGATACGGGGCATCGTAGTGATACACATCACCGTCAAAAAGATAGTCTCCACTGCTGTGGATATCGTAAGAGGGTGGTTCAGTAGTAGGCTCAGGATGTTCGGGGCTTGCGAACCAGATCCAGACAATCTGATCTTTTTCCACAACGTGGAAGGCTGCCACCTTCGCTTTACTCGGAATTTTGTCTTGCCCAGGAATCTCGATGCATTTGCCTTCATCGTTGAACAAGAGGCCATGATAGCCACAGCGAAGTCCCCCCGCCTCAAGTGTGCCGTCGGAGAGAGGCAACGCCCGATGGCAGCAGCGGTTCTCAAGGGCCGCTACCTTGCCATCCGCGGTGCGGAACATGACGACTGATTTATTCAACAAGGTTCGGCCTACGGGGCGATCCTTGAGTTCCCAACCCAAAGCAGCCACATACCATTGGTTGAGCGGAAATGTGGAGGGTTTGGCAGGCAAGATGTCCTGGGCCAACGACTGAAGAGAAGAGGCAGTCATAGGAGTCTCCATTAAACAGTTAGGTTTTGTCTGACACTAGAGATCAAGTACGAGCCGATGGGACTTCGCACGAGAGCAACACGGGGTGAAACAATCATTTCTGGCGTGCTCATCGGCCGTCATGAATTGATCCCTGTGATCGGGGATACCTTCCAGTACGCGTGTCACGCACGTCCCACAGACGCCTTGTTCACAGGACGTTTCTACTTCGACTCCCGCTTCGTCCAATACCTCGAACACGGTGCGGTCTGCCGGAATATCGAATGATCTGCCGCTGCGGGCGAGCACGACTTGGAAGGGGGCATTGGCACCTTGGTCAATGACTGGTCCGGCGAAGAACTCTCTGTGCATCCGCTCTTGCGGCCAGCCGGCGGCCTCACCTGTATCAAGGATGTGATTCATGAAGCCGGAGGGGCCGCAGACGTAGAGATGGCGACCCTCATCGACTGCGTCGAGAATTGCTGCCGCATTCAGTTTTTGCTGTTGCGGACCGTTGTCATCGTGCAGCACTACGCGGTCCGCGAAGGGTGCGTCAGCGAGTGCCTTGACGAAGGCTGCCCGGTCGCAGGAGCGAAAGCAGTAATGAAGCTCGAAGTCAGCTTTGCGATGGGCAAGTTCATACGCCATGGCCAGGATCGGGGTAATGCCGATACCACCTGCAAAAAGCAGATGACGTGCAGCGCCATGATCCAGTTTGAACAGGTTGCGCGGCGCACTGATGGTCAGTTCATGGCCTTCGCCGACAATCGAATGCATTGCCTCTGATCCGCCACGGGAGTTGGGTTCCTTGAGGACACTGATCAGATAACGATTGCGCTCTCGGGGGTCATTGCACAGCGAATACTGGCGAATGAGCCCACCCGGGATATGGACATCGATGTGAGCACCGGCCTCGAAAGGTGGCAGGGTTTCACCCTTCACGGGGCTCAATTCAAAGCTGCAAACACCTTCAGCTTCGTTTGCCTTGCGGCTAACGTTTACTTGAAGCATTACTCATCCCCCCACAGTTAAGTGGCTACAAAAAGAATACGGGTGGTTAATTCAACTGGGAGGAGGTCAGCCTGGAGCGAACGGCGGCCGCTCAGGTTTGCAGCTAGACACGCGGAAGGCGAGTGGGTCGCGGATTTTCATGGCACTACCTGATAATTATTTTTGTGAGGTGCTTTGACGGCATATCATGCTGGGCTGGCCCCAGCTATTGGTTGAGTTAATCCTCGGATCAATTAGTTGCGGTGTCAACTAATTTTTCGAGAACTCGATTGGAGGTGTGCGCTCAATGGCCTCGGAACCCCAGCTGGACCTCGCTCGCTACGTGCCAGCGCAGCTGAATTTTTTATCCAACAAGCTCTCGTCAGGCGCTTCCCAGTGCTATCGCAAACACTTCGAGATTGGTGTTGTGGAGTGGAGGATGCTGTCCATGCTGGCTGTGGAAAGCGGGATCACTGCCAATCGGATCTGCCAGGTGATCGGTCTGGACAAAAGTGCTGTGAGCCGCGCGCTGCACGCGTTAGAGGTGGCAGGGCGAGTTCGCACAGAGGCGGATCCTGCTGATGGACGACGCTACACCGTGTCGCTTACAGAGAGCGGTACGCAGTTGTACAAGCGGGTCTTGAAGGTTGCGCTTGAGAGAGAGCGCCGTCTGCTCAGTGGCCTTTCACCTTCGGAAGTGGACACGCTGATCGACCTGCTCGGTCGCCTGAACGCCCAGGTCGCCAACGTCAATGAGTACGATCCAGAGAAACCGTGAATCGATTGCCTTTGTGGGCATGTCCTGTGGCTGAGAAGGGGTTGGCTCACTGGCGATAATCCACAAGCCAAGCTCTCGGCCGTGATGAGCTACACCACTTCCTGGGACGGAACCTTCATAGACTCGAAATTGCTGCAGCGTGGAACTGCCACCGTTACCCGGTACGGGGGCAGTTCCAAGTCCTGGAGACCGCTCAATGGGAATGTCGTGGCATCCCTCCTTCGCGGGCAATCACACGCATGTACAGGGTGGCCGGTTCCAGGCAGCCACCGGTGGACAATTGCCCGACCAATTGGCGGTAGAGCTCTTGCCATGGTGTCTGAGAGATTGGGATGTTCGGCTTCCAGGCTGCGCGACGGCGCTCCACTTCCTTGTCGTCTACCAGCAGGTCGACGCGACGTTGGTTGAGGTCGACGCGCAGCAAGTCGTTGGTCTGAAGCAGTGCCAGGCCGCCCCCGACCGCCGCTTCCGGCGACATGTTGAGAATCGACGGGCTGGCCGAGGTGCCGCTCTGGCGACCGTCGCCCAGGCACGGCAGCGAGTCGATGCCCTTTCTGATCAGCGCCGCCGGTGGCGCCATGTTGACCACCTCTGCACTACCCGGGTAACCCACGGTGCCGGCGCCACGGATCACCAGGATGCAACGCTCGTCGATGTCCAGTGCTGGGTCATCGATGCGCGCGTGGTAGTCCTCGGGGCCCTCGAACACGATGGCCCGCGCCTCGAAGCTGTTTTCCTTGCCGGGCTCTGACAGATAGGTCTTGCGGAAGGCTTCGCCGACTACCGATATCTTCATGATCGCGCTGTCGAAGAAATTGCCACTGAGAACGATGAACCCAGCGCTGTGCTTGAGCGGCTCGTCGAACGGCAGAATCACGTCGCGGTTGCTGGTGACCGTGTCGCTGACCACCTCGCCGATGGTCTTGCCGCTGACCGTGGCGCAGGCTTCGTGCAGGCGGCCTGCCTTGCGCAATTCGTGCATCACCGCCGGTACGCCACCGGCACGGTGGAAACCTTCGCCCAGGTACTTGCCCGCCGGCATGCAGTTGACCAGCAGCGGCACGTCTTCGCCAATGCGCTGCCAGTCGTCGAGCGACAGCTCGATGCCCATGTGTCGAGCGATGGCGATCAAGTGTGGTGGGCAATTGCTTGAGGCGCCTAGCGCCGAGGCTACAGCGATGGCGTTCTCGAATGCTTCTCGGGTCATGATTGATGAGGGGCGTACGTCTTGCATCACCAACTCGCAGATGCGCCTGCCGGTGGCGTAGGCCATCTGCCCGCGCTCCCGATAGGGCGCGGGGATACTGGCGCAACCGGGCAGCGACATGCCAAGGGCTTCGGCCAGAGCGTTCATCGACAGCGCCGTGCCCATTGTGTTGCAGTGGCCAACCGACGGCGAAGCGGCGGTAGTCATTTCCATGAAGCCTTCGTAGTCGATTTCGCCGGCAGCCATCAGATTGCGTGCGTGCCACAGCACCGTGCCCGAACCGATCAGCTGGCCCTTGTGATGGCCGTCGAGCATTGGCCCGCCGGACAGCACAATGGCCGGCAGGTCGGTGGTGGCGGCGGCCATCAAGCAGGCTGGCGTAGTCTTGTCGCAGCCGGTGGTCAACACCACGCCATCCAGCGGGTAGCCATGAAGGATTTCCACCAACCCCAGGTATGCCAGGTTGCGGTCGAGCGCGGCGGTGGGCCGACGGCTCTGTTCGGCTATAGGGTGCACCGGGAATTCCATCGGAATGCCTCCAGCATCACGGATGCCGGCCTTGACCCGCTGGGCCAGTTCCAGGTGGTGGCGGTTGCAGGGCGTCAGGTCACTTCCGGTCTGTGCGATGCCAATGATCGGCCGCCCCGATTGCAGTTCATCGCGGGTCAGGCCGTAGTTCATGTAGCGCTCGACGTACAGCGCGGTCATGTCGGCGTGGCTCGGGTCGTCGAACCATTGCTGACTGCGCAGCGGGCGTTTCGGGGTATCGGTCATATCGCTCTCTCTTGTATTTGTTGGCCACCGGTCAGCGTTGCGGTACACCCGCGCCTGCATGGCTGTGTAGGGGGGAAGCACCGCTTGCCACTGCGTCGTCCAGTGCAGTCAGGTCGCGGCCACGGGTTTCGGTCGACAGCCAGGTGCCGATCAAGGTCAGCCCAGTCAGAACCAGGGTGTAGAGGGCCAGCACCCAGTAGGCACCACCGGCCAGACCGACCAGGAATATACCCAGGATCGGCGCCAGGCCGCCGGATAGCATCGCGCCGATTTCTCGGGCCAGAGCCACGCCGGAGTAGCGGTAGCGATTGCCGAACAATTCGGTGAAATGCGCGCACTGGGCCCCAAGCATGCTATTGGCGGCCAAGGCGAAGCCACCTACTACTGCGATGCACACCAGTGTCGAGTCGCCGCTATCGATCATCCACCACGAGGGGAATGCCCACAACGCGCCGAACAACGCCCCGCCACGGTACACCGCCAGGCGTCCGAAGCGATCGGACAACGCACCGAACAATGGGGTGGTGAACACGCTGAGGATACTGGCGGCCAGCACCGCATTGGTCCCTACGGTGGCCAGGTTGGCGCCATCCTGGCCGAGATGGCGGCTGGCGAAACCGGTCAGGAAGGCTATTGAAACAGTGGCATAGAGGGTCGAGCAGCCAGTTTCGGCCATGCGCATCAAAGTAGTAGCCGCCAGTGGCCGACGGGCATTACGCAACACGGCGCGCATCGGCGATTCGATAACCTGCTGGCTCTGGCTGAGCTGCTGGAACACCGGGCTTTCTTTGAGCTTGAGGCGGATCCATATGGCCATGAATATCAGCACCACGCTCGCCAGGAAGGGTATCCGCCAGCCCCAGTCGAGCAATTGCTCCTGTGTCAGCGAGGTCTGCATCACTTGGAAAGTGATGGTGGCAAGGGCCAGGCCGCTGAACACCCCGATGAAGGGCAGGGCGGCGTAGAACCCTCGCCGCTCACGCGGAGCCAGCTCGGCCATCAGCGTCGCCGCGCCGGTCTGTTCGGCACCAGCACCGAAACCTTGCAGCAGGCGCAGCAGTACCAGCAGCACGGCCCCAGTGGCGCCGGTCGGTAGCAGGCCGATCAGGGTGGTCGCTGTGCCCATCAGGGCAATGGTCAGCAACAAGACCAGCTTGCGCCCTTTGCGGTCACCCAGCGAGCCAAAGAAAAGGCCGCCGAACGGCCGCGCCAGGAAGCCTGCGCCGTAGGTGGCGAAACTGGCGAGCAGGGCGCCAGTCGTACCGAGGGAGGGAAAGAATATATGGCCGAAGACCAGCGCCGAGGCTAGCCCATAAATGGCGAAATCGTAGTACTCGAGGGCACTGCCGATTGCGCCGGTATAGATCGCCCGTCGCAGCTGACGCGGGTCGGGCACTGTGTCCTTGGCTTGGGTTTGCATCTTTTGCCTCGCTTTTTTGTTGTTATGGGCCCGGCAGGAATCGTTTGTTTTACGGCTTCAGGAGCCCTCGAGCGGCTAGGTTTTGCATCATCGCGGCGAGGCCAAAGGTCCAAGGGTGGGCTTGGTCGCTTGTTGTGACTTGGTTATGCAGGTGGCCCAGGAACGTGCTGGCAATGCGTACTCGGTCGCCGGGTTTGTGAGTGAAGCCGGCGCCTGGCTGGTCGCGGTCCTCGGTGGGAGCGAACAGCGTGCCGAGGAACAGCATGAAGCCGTCGGGGTACTGGTGGTTTTCGTTGAGGGTCTGGCGCACCAGATCCTCGGGGTCGCGGCTGATCTGGTCCATCGAACTGTGGCCAAGCAGGCGGTAGCCATCGCTGCCTTGGACTTCCAGATCGACCACACAGCGGCGCACTGTGTCCAGGTTGAAGGTTTCGTCGAACAGGCGAATGAACGGGCCGACGGCGCAAGAGGCGTTGTTGTCCTTGGCCTTGCTCAGTAGCAGCGCGCTACGGCCCTCGAAGTCGCGCAGGTTCAAGTCGTTGCCCAAGGTCGCGCCATGAATCCGCCCGCGGCTGTTGACTGCCAGTACCACCTCCGGTTCGGGGTTGTTCCATGCCGATTGTGGGTGCACGCCGATAGCGCTGCCGCTGCCGACAGCTGCCAGCACCGGGGCTTTAGTGAATATTTCCGCATCCGGACCGATCCCGACCTCCAGGTATTGGGACCACATGCCCTTTTCTTTCAGCAGTGCTTTCAACGCCATTGCCTGAGGAGAGCCGGGCCGCACCGCACGCAAGTTGTCACCGATCACTGTGCGCACTGTGGCACGTACTGCTTCGGCTTTGCTGGCGTCGCCGCCTGCCTGCTCCTCAATGACCCGCTCGATCATGCTGGCGGCGAATGTCACTCCTGCGGCTTTGATTACCTGCAGGTCGACTGGCGCGAGCAGATAGGGCTTGCTGGCATCGAAGGCCGCACCGCTGTTGCTCAGCAGCGCCTCGACGCTACCCATAAATCGGCCTGGCGTGCTGCGTACAGCCTGCAGTGGATCTTCGTGCTCGAGCAACTGACTAAGGGTGGCGAAGCATTCGGACAGGTCGAACACGCCGTCACTACGCAGAACTATCGGCGAGGGGCCGCCGGGTTCACCGGGTGTCCAGGCGCGGCCGATAAGGGTACCGGCCAGGCCGTCGTCGGGAAGAGTATTGGCGCAAGTGAGCGTTATCGGCATGGCAGCTAGGTCTCTTGGATTTGAAAGCTGCACGCTAGGGCAAACCGTGCGATAAACTCCAATGGCATCTTTTCACTATTCGATAACATCAGGTTATTGCACCAAAGGTGGATTCATGTCGGACCTTTCTTTTTCTCACGTCTGCAACTGGCTTAAGTTCCGCCACCTCCTGCTCATCGACACACTCGGCCGCACCCACAACATGCATCTGGCAGCACAGCAGATGAACCTCAGCCAGCCGGCGATCAGCAAGATGCTCAAGGAGATCGAGAACCTGCTCGGCTTCGCCCTGTTCGAGCGTCTGCCACGAAGCATGCCGCCCACCGCCCTGGGCGAGCAGGTGGTGCGCTATGCACAGATCGCTCTCAATGATGCTCGGAACTTCGTCGACCAGATCGACAGCTTGCGCCAAGGAGGCCACGGTCATTTGAAGGTTGGCGGCATCTTTGCCGCCACCGCCGTGGCATTGCCCGATGCCATTGTCGAGATCAAGCAGCGCAAGCCGCTGCTTTCGATCGAGGTGGTGGAGCAGACCAGCGACCATCTCATGGCAATGTTGGAGGACAAGAACCTTCACTTGGCGGTAGCGCGATTCACCGATGTTTCACAGTGCCAACGCTTCGACTTCCAGCCCCTGGCGCCGGAGCCGTTCTGCTTCGTGGTTAACGACCAGCACCCTTTGAGCGAAGCCGGGCCGGTGACGCTACCTCAGTTGCTCGAGTGGCCGTGGATCCTCTACCCCAAAGGCACGCCAATTCGCGGTCGCATGGAGCGCGCGTTCGCCGAGGCGGGCGTCGCAGTGCCACGCAACACAATCGACACCATTTCAATGCAGACCTTCCTCAAGGTGCTGTTGGGTGGCCCGATGATCGGCATGTTGCCCCAGGCGATGGTCGAGCCACATATTGCCAGCGGGGTACTCATCAACCTCGACACGCCGCTGCACCTGCCTCCCCAGGATTACGGCATCCTGACCCGCAAAGGCGAGCTCTTGACCGGTGTAGCGTTGGAGTTTGCCGAGATATTGGTGAACAACGCAGGAAGGGCGCAGACGGACTGATAACACATAGTTATCGGATGATCCCCAAAAGCCATTGGGCAAGAATCGCAGAGCCGCATAGATTAGCGACCACTGTCTTACGCAAGGCGAAGGGACCATTCATGACTTCATTTGCAGGCCAACAATTCATCGGCGGTAGCCGCCGTGCTACTGGAACCGCGACGTTGCACAGCGTGGATGCGCACACCGGGCAGGCGCTACCTGGCGAGTTTTTCCAAGCTACCGAACAAGAAGTGAACGCTGCCGCTCTAGCGGCTGCCGCTGCATATCCAATCTACCGGGCGTTGTCCGCTCTGCGTCGCTCTGAATTCCTCGACGCCATCGCCGAAGCGCTGGATGGTCTGGGCGATGATTTCATTGCTACCGTGTGCCGCGAGACAGCCTTGCCACCAGCGAGAATCATGGGCGAGCGGGCGCGGACCAGCGGGCAGTTGCGGCTGTTCGCCTCGGTGCTGCGCCGTGGTGATTTCGCCGGCGCGCGTATCGACCGCGCGCAGCCCCAGCGCACCCCGCAGCCACGCTTGGACATCCGTCAGTGCCGCATGGGCCTGGGGCCAGTGGCGGTATTCGGCGCCAGTAACTTTCCTCTTGCATTTTCCACCGCCGGTGGCGATACAGCCGCAGCGCTGGCTGCGGGCTGCCCAGTGGTGTTCAAGGCGCACAGCGGCCACATGGGTACTGCGCAATGGGTGGCCGAAGCCATCGTAGGGGCCGCCGAGCGTTGTGGCATGCCTGCCGGGGTGTTCAACATGATTTTCGGCGGCGGCGTGGGTGAGGCTTTAGTCAAGCACCCTGCAATTCAGGCTGTTGGGTTCACCGGCTCGCTCAAAGGAGGCCGTGCCCTTTGCGACCTTGCCGCGGCACGACCACAACCGATCCCCGTTTTCGCCGAAATGAGCAGTATCAACCCGGTGCTGGTATTGCCCGGAGCCCTGGCGGTTCGCGCCGAGGCCGTGGCCCATGAACTGGCTGCCTCGGTGGTGCTCGGGTGTGGGCAGTTCTGTACCAATCCCGGCTTGGTACTGGGGGTGCGATCTCCTGAGTTCAGCGCTTTTGTCGAACACTTGCGTGCGCAGGTAGCCGACCAGGCACCGCAGACCATGCTCAACAAAGGCACCTTGGCCAGCTATGCCCACGGGGTGGCCACCCTCAAGGCACAGCCCGGCATTCGCCACCTGGCGGGTGCCGAGCAGCAGGGGAACCAGGCCTGGCCGCAGCTGTTCGAGGCAGATGCGCGGTTGCTACTGGATGGTGAGCCGTTATTGCAAGAAGAAGTCTTCGGACCGGCCACGGTGGTGGTCGAACTTGCCGACCAAGCCCAGTCGCTTGCCGCACTGCATGCACTTGGGGGGCAACTGACCGCCACGCTGATCGGCGAGCAGAGCGACCTGGCCGCTGCCGCGCCGCTGGTCGCCGTACTGGAGCAGAAGGCCGGCCGGATACTCGTCAACGGTTACCCGACCGGTGTCGAGGTCTGCGACGCCATGGTGCACGGCGGGCCGTACCCGGCCACCTCTGACAGCCGTGGCACCTCAGTCGGCACACTGTCGATCGACCGCTTCCTGCGCCCGGTGTGCTACCAGAACTTCCCCGATGCGCTGCTGCCCGAAGCCCTGCGCGACTCCAATCCACTAGGGCTGCTGCGACTGGTCGATGGTCAGCCCAGCCGCGAACCGATTCGCTGACAGGCTCCACCATCGGGCGCCTGGGTGCCCGATGCTACCTAAATAACAACAATCAGGCGTGCCCGACATGCCAAGAGGCTGGTTATGGACCATCAAGTTGTCGACCCCGTGCGCGATCAGGCTTTTGAAGATCGCACCTATCGCAAAGTAATCGTACGAATCCTGCCGGTCCTATTGCTGTGTTACATGGCTGCCTATCTCGACCGGGTGAACATCGGATTCGCGAAACTGAGCATGCTGGAGGATCTGCAATTCAGTAATACTGTCTACGCCCTGGGCGCCAGCGTTTTCTTCTGGGGCTACTTCTTGTTTGAGGTCCCGAGCAATTTGTTGCTGCATCGATACGGTGCGCGGTTCTGGATCGCCCGCATCATGCTGAGCTGGGCCATCATCTCCATGGCTGTCGCATTTACCCAGCCACTTGCCTCGTTCTTCCATGTCGAGTCCAGCACCATGTTCTACGTGCTGCGCTTCCTGCTCGGCATCTGTGAGGCGGGCTTCTTCCCAGGGGTGATTCTTTACCTCAACTACTGGTTCCCGACCCATCGTCAAAGCAGGGTGATGTCTGGCTTCCTGATGGCAATGCCGGTCAGCCTGACGCTAGGCGGTATCATGTCTGGCTGGCTTATGACCAGCATGGATGGCTGGCACGGTATGGCGGGCTGGCAGTGGATGCTTCTGGTCGAGGGCGTTCCGTCGGTGATCATGGCGGCAATCGTTTTTTGCTGCTTGTGCGACAACATCGACAAGGCTGCCTGGTTGACCCCGCATGAAAAGGAGCTACTCAAAGCCAACTTGAAGCAAGATGAGCACGGCAAAGTTTCACGCCTGAAAGATGTCTTCTTCAGCCCACGTGTCTGGCTGCTCGTATTCATCCTGCTGACTTTCAACACAGGTTTTTATGGCCTGGCCTTCTGGATGCCTTCGATCATCAAGAGCGCGGGTGTGACCAGCAGTCTGGAAATCGGCTTGCTGACCGCCATCCCCTATGGCGTCGCGTTGATCGCCATGTTCCTCAACGCACGCCACTCCAATCGCACTGGCGAACGTCGGCTGCATGCCGCGATCCCAGCGTTTATCGGGGGCTGCGGGTTGATCCTCAGCGCGGCTTTCGCACATGACGTTGTGCTTTCAATCGTATTTCTGACCGTGGCTGCATCAGGGGTGCTTAGCCTGATGCCAATCTTCTGGACGCTGCCGGGTACGGTGCTCTCAGGTGTCGCAGCTGCGGCAGGCATTGGCATGATCAACGCTTTCGGCAACCTGTCCGGTTTTACAGGTTCGATGATTACAGCAGTGGCGGAGAACCTCACCGGCGACATTAACAACGGCACCTATGTGCTGGGCCTGTGCCTGTTCATCAGTGGAGCATTGATCATGGCGATCCCGGCCGCGATGTTGAAGCGGCCCGATTCGCAGCCCCGCACGCAGTTGAAGCTGGAGGCTGCATGAGCATCAGCCAAGGAGCAAGCCAGCGCCAGGCGCTGCTGATGTTGGCGCCGTTGCTCGACGAACACGAAAAAAAGCTCGCCAAGCAATTTGATTTGGTACGAGCGTTTGATTCGAAGGCCCAAGAGGCTGTTCTGGCCGACCGGCCGGAACGTTTCCGCGCGGTGGTGACCAACGGAGTGATGGGGGTGCCAACCACGGCCGTTGGCGCGCTGGTCAATCTTTCATTGATCGCCGTGAACGGTGTTGGAGTTGATGGCATTGATTTGGACCAGGTGAAAGCCCGCGGCATTCGGGTTGAGACGACGATCGATATCCTGACGGATGCGGTGGCGGATCACGCAGTGGCATTGCTTTTGAGCCTGCTGCGCCAGGTCTGCGTGGCTGACCGATTCGTCCGGGCAGGCATGTGGCGTGAGGGCGCGTTCCCTTCGCTAGGTACCACGTTGCGAGGGCTGCGCGTCGGCATAATAGGCCTCGGACGTATAGGACAAGCGATTGCGAGTCGCCTGTTGCCGTTCGGAGTCAAGTTGGCGTACCACAACCGCAATGAGGTGTATGGCTGCAATTATGCCTACCACTCCAACGCCTGCAGCCTAGCCGCCTACAGCGACATTCTTATCGTGGCTGCCGCAGGAGGAAATGCCACGTCGCGCCTGGTCAATGCGACAGTGCTGGAAGCGCTTGGGGCGAAAGGCTTCATCGTCAACGTGGCGCGGGGTAGTGTGATCGACGAAGCGGAACTGGTTGCGCGATTGCAGGACGGGCGGCTTGGAGGGGCGGCCCTGGACGTGTACATAGATGAGCCACAAGTCCCCCCCAGCTTGTTTGACCTGGACAACGTAGTGCTTCAACCGCACATAGGCAGCGCCACTCTGCAGACAAGGAAGGCGATGGGAGACTACGTCGTTAATGCGGTTTGTCGATGTACGCGGTGAAGGAACGGCGATACGTTAGCGCCCGGGGAAGGCACATTGCGATGCGCTAAGCTGTAATTCTTCAGGATTGAGGTCTCAGCATGGAATGTCACGTTCGTCCCGCCACGAGCAGAGATGCAGCAGCGATTAGCCGTGTAGTTCTAGCCGCCCTGCATGAGTCAAATTCACAGGACTACCCGCCTGATGTGATCGCTAAGGTGGAACAGAGCTTTTCTCCTGAAGTCATCACCACACAGCTCGCCAAGCGCAGGGTTTTCGTAGCCTTGCTGGGCGAAAAAATTATTGGCACTGCCGGTCTCGACGGTGACGTGGTCAGAAGTGTTTTCGTTGACCCGGCTCACCAGAAAGGCGGTATAGGTCGGCATTTGATGGATGTCATTCATGCAACTGCTGCCCGCGCAGGATTTGATGCTGTGTGTGTGCCATCGTCGATTACAGCTGAAAGGTTTTATACCGCGTTGGGTTATCAGAAAATCCGCGACGAGTTTCATGGGGCGGAGCGCACCATCGTCATGGAAAAGCGGCTCTAGGATTAGGCCAGACTATTTATGCGCATCACCTCGACCTGGGGCTGCAACTGCAACGCTTGCGCTCTTGGCGGGATGAAAGCTGGCAGCGTTGCCGCCGGCTGCTCTTGGTAGAGCGGTAGCCATTTACGGATGACGTTGGCATTGATGGCGAGACTGGAGTTCGCCGTACGCCTACCCGGTCGCGACTGACCGCTATCGACCCATTGCGGCCATTCGCGGAGGCCAATACACGGCCTATTGCGCCCCTTCGACCCTATCGCTCGATAGGTGATCATGGCGCACTTCGATACAGATATGGCCTAGTTCGAAGCTACTATCTTGGCCCTGTGGGGCTATTCCAAGCGTTGCTACAGTGGGCTCCATCAACCATCCACCCACTACGAGCAACTACCCATGAACAACCGCCTTGATTACTTCAAACTGTCTCCCCAAGCGTCCAACAAACTGGTGGAGCTCACCCTGCAACTGAGCAAGAAGCCGCTACTGGCCGATCTCGCCCACCTGATCATGTTGCGCGCTTCGCAGCTAAACGGCTGTTCGTTCTGCGTGGATATGCATGTGAAAGAGGCCAAGATCCATGGCGAGCGCGAGCTGCGTCTTCACCACGTGGCCGTCTGGCGTGAGTCACAGCTGTTTTCGCCAGCAGAGCGGGCGGCGCTGGAGTGGACTGAAGCCCTGACCCAACTGCCGCCTCATGGTATCTCCAACAGCCTGTATGCGAGTGCGCGTGAGCAGTTTTCCGAGCAGGAGCTGTCGGATTTGTCGTTCCTGATCGTCGCCATCAATGGCTGGAATCGCCTCAATGTGGCTTTCCAGGCGATCCCGGGCTCGTCCGATGAACTGTTCGGCCTGAACAAGGCCAACCTCAACTGAGTAACTTGCTGATCAACGCGCCAAGCTGCTCGCCTGGAGCAGTCGTGGCGCAGTTGGTAAAACTCAGGAGCAGACCTGACTGACGCTGCGATGAGGCAGCCCAGCGCGACAACGCTTGTACCGACATGCCCCTCGCCAGCACCTGCTCGGCCAGGGCGGTG
This sequence comes from Pseudomonas putida, assembly GCF_016406145.1. NCBI lineage: Bacteria > Pseudomonadati > Pseudomonadota > Gammaproteobacteria > Pseudomonadales > Pseudomonadaceae > Pseudomonas > Pseudomonas putida. The sequence goes on along the minus strand of NZ_CP066306.1, from coordinate 3,441,729 downwards.
TCGCTTACGTCCTCCGGCAAACGCAGTACCAGGTGCATACCGCCTGGCGAGCGTTCCACCTGCATACCCTTCGGCAAACTCCGCTCCAGTGCTTCGATGGTCAATGCCCGTCGTTCGTTGTAGAGGCGGCGCATGCGTTGGATGTGCCGAGCGAAGTGTCCCTCGGCAACGAACTCCGCCACCAAAGCCTGGGTAATTGACGGTGACCCGGCAGCAAACAAGGCCCGTCCGACGCGCTCGAACGCTGCCACCTGCGCCTGCGGCACCACCAGATAAGCCAGGCGAATACCGGGAAACAGCACCTTGCTGAAGGTGCCGGCATACAGCACGCGCCCATGGCGATCCAAGCTGGCCAGCGCTGGAAGTGGACGGCTGACGTAGCGGTACTCGCCGTCGTAATCGTCCTCGACAATCCAGCCACCGGTGCGGGCAGCCCAATCGAGTAGCAGTTGTCGGCGTGGCAGCGACAGTGCCATCGACAGCGGGCTCTGATGCCCTGGTGTCACCATGACGACCTGAGCAGCCCGAGAACCCGCGATGGCGTGTTCTACGTTCATGCCTTCGGCATCAACCGGCACCGCTTCCAGGTCCAGGCCGAACTGGCGAAGCACCTGGCGCGTAGTGGGATAGCCCGGGTCTTCCACCCAGGCGCACTCGCCTGGCTGCAACAGGGTATGTGCGACTAAAGACAGGCTATTGCGCCAACCGCTGGTGATAAACACCTGATGGGCACCGCAATCGATACCTCGGGACACCTGCAGATACGAAGCAATGGCGCTGCGCAACGCTGCCAGGCCGTGGGGTGCTGGATAGTCCAGATCTCCCAGACGCATCCCACGGAGATACCGAGCACCGAGACGCGCCCATATCTTGCGCGGAAATGCATCCAGCGCCGGTACCCCCATCTGGAACGGCAACAGCTGCGGTGGGCGCCAGAGCGAATCAGGCGCGTCTTCGATCACTTGGCTGCTGACTGGTAATACGGTGGCCGCTGACACAGGCTTCTGCAGTTCAGGATTGATTACGGTGCCTTTCTGCCCGAGCGCCAGGAGGTACCCTTCGCTGGCCATCAGCGAATAGGCCAGTTCGACGGTGCCACGTGCCACCCCCAGCTCCTTAGCCATGGCGCGCGCCGACGGCAAGCGGTCACCGGGGGACAACGTGCCAGCGGCAACGGCGGCCAGCACGCGGTCGTACAGTTGACGATACAGGGGCAAGGCGGACTGCTCTTCCAAGGGAGCAAAAGGCGGCTTGGGGGAGGTCATCATGGCCTAGTTCATATCCCATTTCTTGGCTCAATCAAGTGGGTCAATGGTAGTCCAATATAGCGCCATCACCTACTGACGAGGGCAACTCCCATGAAATTCCCTTTGCACAACTTCATACCCAGCGTGCTCGACCTGGCCGACACCGCCCTGCGTCCCTTGGACAGCACCCATGACCTGTGCAGCGCATTCCCGGTAATGCAGCAATTGCGCCCTCATCTAACGAGCGAAGCCGACTTCGTCCGCCGCATCGAGCGTATGCGCCTTGAAGGCTATCGCCTGATTGGCGCTTATGACGCAGGCGTTCTTGTAGCACTGGCTGGTTATCGCTTACAGGAAAACCTGGTCTACGGCGCATTCCTGTATGTCGATGACCTTGTAACCGCCGAGGCTCAGCGGGGTGGCCAGTGGGGGTCGCGCTTATTGCAAGCCTTGGAACGACTGGCGCGCGCCAGCGGTTGTGCACGCCTGGTGCTCGACACGGGTTTGGCCAACGCCCGCGCGCAACGTTTCTACTTCCGTGAAGGCCTGTTGACGGGTGCACTGCGCTTTCAAAAACAGTTCGATACGCCATAACCCGCATGCACACCCAAGGAGGCAAACCTCATGACGTCGTCCCAACAGCCACTTGCTCCTTTGCGCATTCTTCGCCTGGTCGCCAGCCCCAATGCAGAGGCTTCGGAAAGTCTGAAACTGTCCCAGCAGATCCTATTTGCCTTGGCCAGTCAGGCCGGCAGAAGGGGTATCCAGTTGACCGATTTAGACCTCAACACCTTGGTCCCAGTTGATTCGCCTTACGCCCAGGCGTTGGCCAATCAGCGCGTAGTCATAGCAAGCGGTCAGAAGGGTACGTTGAGCCGTTCCGACGAGTTGATCGACCAACTACAGGCATGCGACGTACTGCTGATTGCCACGCCGATGCACAACTATAGCGTGCCCGCCCCACTCAAGATGTGGATCGACCACGTGGTACGCGTGGGCAAAACGTTTTTGGGCACCGCCAAAGGCAAAGTCGGAAATCTGACGGATCGTCCGGTTTACGTCGCAATCGCTAGCGGGGGCTATATCAGCGGCCCACAGGCCCGTCAACCGGACTTTCTGCGCCCCTACCTGTCCGCCGTCCTTGCCACCATCGGTCTCACTCAGGTGCATTACTTCACCGTTGAGGGTACCGCCAAGGGGGGGGAGTCACTGAATACTGGAAGGGCAACAGGGTACGGTGATGTGCAGGCGTACTTTGTTAGGCATAGCCGTCGAGTGGATCAAGTCTAAAGTCCGCTTCAGGGCCGACATCTACTCCAAGCGTTAAGGTTTGCATCTCAACTGGGCCGTATGCCAACAAGCGGCCACGCTCTTCATCGCTCATACAAAGGAAAAGAAATCATGAATCGTCTCAATTGGTTTGAAGCTTCGCCTGGTGCAGCTAAGGCCCTCGGCGGCCTGCATCATTTCGTGACCACCGCGACAAATTTGCCAGCCTCGTTGATCCACCTCGTGTTTCTCAGAGTGTCTCAAATCAACGGCTGCGCTCATTGCATTGATCTTCACTCACGCGATCTGATCAAAGCAGGTATGTCAGTGGACAAGGTGCTGTTAGTGCCGGTATGGCATGAAGCGCAATATTTGTTCTCGGATCAGGAGCGCTCAGCACTGGCTTGGGCGGAAGAAGTCACCAGGGTAAGCGAGACACAGGTATCCGACGAAGCTTATGCAGCCGCATCGGCGATGTTTGCAGAAAAGGATCTTGTTGACCTGACAGCGGCGATTGCCGCAATGAATGCGTTCAACCGTATGGGCGTCAGCTTCCGACTCAAACCTGCGGCTAGGGCTTGATGACCTAGTGACTCGGCCTGGAGAGGTAATACTTCGAAGACGGCACCTCGCTCCTATCGCGTACCGTCTGCTTCAGGCCATTTGCTGACCTTTCCGAACGACCGCTATGGGTCGATAGTGGACAGTGGTGACCGGCTGCTTTCGACGCAATACAGACACTTTTTACCGGGGCCGCTTAGCGACCTATCGGTCATCCAGGAATGGATATACCGGCATGTAGTAGTGCCGCGATAATAAACGGAGACTTTTTCTCCAGATACTCAGCCATCCCACCCGTATTGCTCGACTCCAGTTGGAGCTTCAGCGCTTCATACTGCTGGCGCATTGAGGCATTGCATCTAAGCAAATCTCTGAACCCCAGCATCTGGGTGATCGCAAGATGGCCACGGGCACAAGCGTGGAGCTTGTGCGTGCGAATCCCATCCACATTACGCCGATAGAAATGATGCCCTTCCGATAGATCACTTCCTCGTACATATCCCAAACCCATCAACACCTCGTCCCGCGCCGAGGCGTTGCAATGATCGTGAACCTCGATGAGTACATCGATCTCGGGCTTCGCCGCGAGCCCTGGAACGGAGGTACTTCCAATATGCTGTATGGCAATCAGTTCATCGCCAAAGGCCGAAGCGATGAGTGGCTTGTCTGCCAGAAAGCGGGCGGGCCAAGTGGGGTTGTAGGGAGTGATCTTGCTGGTCAGTGCCATTTCCGTTCCTTGGTGGCTAGTACCTAATGCCCCGAATGGTCCCGCAAAAATTGTGCACTCGCCAGCGACTGATAACGAGACCCCGGCAGTACGGCAATTTAGCGGATCGATTTCGAATCTGATCGAGGTTGGGTAGCTGTCCTGTCCAGCGTCTACTCCTGGCCGACTGTCGCTCCATGCGACCCGCAACTATCGACCCGAAGCAGACAGCGACCCAAAGCTCTGGGGTCAGTACTGGCCTCATCGCCGGCAAGCCGGCACCCACAGAATGGACTGCCCCAGGAAATCACCAGCCTTCAGGCATGCGCTGTACCTGTGGGAGCCGCGCTTGCCGGCGATGGGCCGCGAAGCGGCCCCGGTTACAGATGTCCGCCATGGTCGGGCAGTTCAGCCCTTAGTGCATCATGCCCAGCTCGGCATCATCCATCAGTGCTTTGGCCAACGCACTCAGGTAGTGCGAAGCCCAGATCAGCTGTGGTTTATCGTCCATCAAGCCTTCGATGGTCAGGTCCCGCACATAGCCCATCAGCTCTGAAGCCTGTTCGCGGGCATTCTGGCAAGGGATGCCCGCTTCGATGCGAAACAGTGGGTGGGTCTGGTTTTCACCCTGGTAGAACGTGGTCTTGCCGACAGTGACTTTGGTGTCATCTGGGGTCATTGCGTCTTCTCCCTGAAGGTTTAGGGCCTGGGCGAACGTCATTCCGGGCAACCCGCCTTTAGCTCAGCACCGGTCTCACGCAGCGCGCTGTGCGTATGGGCTTGCCGGCGACAGCGCCCGCCCAGGCAAAACAGGCTTAACGGCCTAGTGCAGAGTGCGCGGCTCGGGCGGCATCTGCAGCTGGATCAGGGCTGATTCGAGCAGCACGCGTAGCGACTCGAGCTCATGCATCGAGGCCATCATCAGAACCGAGGCGGGCGTTCTGGGCTGTAGCGAAACAGCCTGCTGCGCCACGCTCTGCGCGCACAGGGCGAACTCCGCAGCCTGGATGATCGTGTCTTCGAGGGAGTGGTGGTTGTGGGGTGGATCGGGGACGACCTTTAACATAATGATTTTACCGTTAGCGGGGCCGTCACCCACCTGCTGTCAAACAGTGGGGTGGCAGCTGTACGTGGGTTGACAGACCGGCGGTAAAATCACGAAAAGCTCCGGCGCACGCAAGCGTGCCCACACGCACAGCCACCATAAAAAGGAGACCGTCTGCGTGATTTACCGTCACAGCCTGTCAAAGCTGTATCGTTGATGAGCAACGACCTGCCGAGACTAGAACGCAGCCCAAGCGACCGCAACGGAAAAAGTGCGGCGAGAGTATGTTTGGGAAATGGACTACAAGGAAGAGGGAAAATCTGATTTCTTGGTGTTTCCAGCGCTCAAGATGCGGGGATATTGATCGGTCTATGTCAACCAGTCTCGTGATGAATCGATGTTACTGACTTCCCTAGGCGAATTTTTCACTGCCACGAACAACACGACTTGCGCCCCAACCCTGCCGATGGCGGGGTAGAGGCCGGCCAAATGCGGTAATCACGGCCCTTCTTCATCTCATCACCTGTTGAAGTGTCAGGGTCAACCTTGACTTAAATCAGTTTGCGCCGTTAACCGAGGCCTATGCTTGACTAATCGCGATTCATTTCCTGCCCACCATCCCTGCAAGGATCTGACCAATGAAAGCATCCAAACTTGTCGCCCTCGCTTTGACGGTTATGCTTTTCCCCGGTCTAACCTTTGCCCAGCAGGGTTCTACCACCGTCAATCCGACTCAGCAGCCAATGAGCGTTGAGCAATTTGATCAGGAAATGGCAAAGGCCCAAGAAAACCTGAAAAAAATGCAGGAACAAATGAGCCTCATCCAGAAAACCACTGATCCAGCGCAGCGCCAGAAACTAATGCAAGATCACCAAGTCATGATGCAGCAAGGAATGCACATGATGAATGGAATGTTGGGGTGCTGCGGCGGCGGCATGATGGGCGGTCACATGATGGGGAACGGCCACAAGATGGGCTGGGGACAGATGGGTAGCCATTACTCCCAGATGACACCTGAGCGGATGAAGCAGCACCAATACATGATGGACAGATACATGGGGATGCAGCAAATGATGATGGATCAGATGATGCAGCATCAACAGAACATGGGCACACCGCCTCGCTAAGGAAATCCTGAAAAAGGCTTCCTGATTTGGCAAAGTCCCCGGACACCAATCACCGAGCTTTTCGATGATGAAGCAAATGACCTTAGGCGACGCCGAGTACGCCGGTAAGCGCAAGCCTGCGCCAGACACTGGTGTCGACGATGACTCGGGGCTGGTGCACAGCGTGGTGGTCACTGCGGCCAATGTCGCGGACCTGACTCAAGTCGACAAACTGCTACACCGTGCTGAGAACGTGGTCTGCGCTGATGCGGGCCATACCGGTGTCAAAAAGCGAGTTATACCAAAGTGCGCTTCCGAGGCTTGGCGAAGAACACTGCAGATGGTGAAACTGTTCGCCCTGTCGAACCTGTGGATGGCGCGACGACATTTGCTCTCCAGCGCAGGAGAGGTGCGCCCTTAATGAGACAAATGGCTGCATTTTTTAAGCGGACGCGATCGTCCTTATCGCCAAGACTCCCATCCGCCAGAAGGCTCTTATCCGAGCAGGACCAGGGCGACAACGTTCGCCCCGGTTCTTATTGCCGCTGTTACTGGAGGTGTTGCTTGATCGCCTGTGCAGCCTGGTCCATCGCACTTCGCGTGCCAGGGACTTCGCCGAGGACATTTAGTAGGCCGAAGTCGTGAATCATCCCGTTGTAGCGCACGGCGGTTACCGGAACACCGGCGGCATTCAACTTGCGAGCATAGGCTTCACCTTCATCACGCAGCACGTCCATTTCAGCAGTTTGTACCAGTGCCGGCGGTAAACCTTTCAGCTGATCCAGGCTGGCACGTAGCGGCGATGCGTGAATGTCGTCGCGCTGCTTCGGATCAGTGGTGTAGCTGTCCCAGAACCACTGCATCATGTTGCGTGTCAGGAAGTGCCCTTCGGCGAATTGGTTGTAGGAACTGTTGTTGAAGTTGGCATCAGTCACGGGCCACAGCAGTGCCTGGAAGCGCAACTTCGGTGTTCCGGCTTCCTTCGCCTTGATGGCTACTACTGCAGCCATGTTACCGCCGACGCTGTTGCCAGCCACAGCCAGGCGGCTGCCGTCGACACCGATCTCCTTGCCATGCTCAGCGACCCAGCGGGTGGCAGCGTAAGCCTGGTTGATCGCTGTGGGGAACTTGGCCTCGGGCGATGGCGTGTAATCGACGTAGACCGCCGCCGCACGAGAGCCCACTACCAGGTCGTGAATCAGCCGCTCGTGGGTCGGATAATCGCCCAACACCCATCCACCACCATGGAAGAACATGAACACCGGCAGGTCACCCTTAGCGCCCTCCGGCCGCACTACCCGGATCTCCAGCGGCTGGCCATCGGCCTGGATGGTACGGCGCTCGACCTGAATACCGGACAAGTCGACCTTCACGCTTGCCTGGGCGCCGGTCAGCACTGACCGGGCGTCTTTAGGCGACATGGTCTCAAGCGGCTTGCCGCCGCCTGCAGCCAGAGCCTCAAGGAAGCCTTGGGTGGTGTGTTCCACGCCCGGGCTACCAGCGGCGAAGGCACTGTTGACAGCCAGAGCCAGGAGGCCGGCGGTGAGGGTACGGGACAGTTTCATGGTTTGAGCTCCTAGGGCGTGGGTAGGTGTGGCGAATGCTTTGGGAATGGTCATGATCGTTCTCAAGTGTCTCGTAGGTGTGAGCGATTACTTCGTGCTTGGGATTTACTTTGCGCGATAACATTTTGTGCGCAAAATATATTTCCGCTATGGTCGCGATTAAATTGGTGCATCAGTCTCGGATGACCGCCGGCCCCGCCAGCCATTGATAGGCGCCGTGCTTTGTCCTTGGCAGCGCCATCAGAGGGCTCTCGCCGTCCGCCTAGTCACGCTCGCACCCCGACGAGGCCGTCGAATGTGCACCTGAGCCGTACCAAAGGCTCTCCTCACCACCTGACGTCATCAGCCGTTGGCTGGGATAGGGTCCATTTCAGGAAGTTAAACGATGAGGCCGCCCAGGAATTCATTCCAAGTACCGCCACCTCTACTTTCGCCAACCAGGCCATTACTAGAAATCCATGCATGAGAATCCATTTCATTGCCCACGAATCGTTTGAGGCACCCGGAGCCTATGAGGACTGGGTCAGGACCCTTGGGTACGAGGCCAGCTTGGAGCCGCCCGATCCATCTGAACGCGGTCGTGGCTGATTGCCCGAAGCTGTCTATCACTGGGGCGCGCTCCTTTAATCGAAGAAATCACCTTATGGTGCTTGACCGGAGAGAACGATCGTTCTACATTGAATCCATGAGCAGACCAACGATAGATCACAGAGCCCAGATCCTGGCCACCGCCGAGAAACTCATCTACGAAAATGGGATTCATGCCACGGGCATGGACCTACTGGTGAAGACCTCTGGCGTGTCAAGGAAGGGTATCTACAACCACTTCGCTACCAAAGATGATGTCGCAGCTGCGGCCTTGAGCGCCCGTGACGTACGCTGGATGCAATGGTTCAGGACTGAATGCGACAAAGCCGCTACGCCGTACGATCGCATACTGAGCATGTTTACTGTTTTGAAGGGCTGGTTCGAGACCGATGGTTTCCGCGGCTGTGCGTTCATTAACACGGCAGGCGAGGTAGGGGATCCCGATGACCCCATCCGCCAGATCGCAAAGCTGCACAAGCAAAAGCTCTTAGACTATACGTTTGAGCTGACTGAACAATTGAACACCGATCAACCGTTGGACTTAGCCAGGCAGTTATTTATTTTGATGGAAGGCGCAATCACCACGGCTCGGGTTATGGGTGATTATCACGCTGCGGATAATGCAAAGGAAGTTGCGCAGATGTTGCTGAAAGAGCTCGCGCCCTAAAGCTTGAGCTTCAGAGACACCACTCACACTTATCTATCCAACTAGACTGGAGTCACTACCATGTCCAATGCCCAAACTCGCCCGCCACTTCCTCCTTTCACTCGCGAAACAGCGATTGAAAAAGTTCGCCTGGCTGAAGATGGTTGGAACAGCCGCGACGCGGAAAAAGTCTCGCTCGCCTACACGCTGGATACCAGATGGCGTAACCGCGCTGAGTTTGCTACCAACCGTGAAGAGGCCAAAGATTTCCTCACCCGCAAGTGGAAAAAAGAACTGGATTATCGCCTGATCAAAGAGCTCTGGGCTTTTACCGACAACCGCATCGCCGTCCGTTACGCGTACGAGTGGCATGATGATTCCGGTAACTGGTTCCGCTCCTACGGCAACGAGAACTGGGAGTTTGAAGCTGATGGCCTGATGCACCGTCGCTTCGCCTGCGTAAACGACATGCCTATCAAGGAAAGCGAGCGCAAGTTCCACTGGCCGCTGGGCCGCCGTCCAGATGATCATCCGGGGCTGACTGAGTTGGGGCTGTAACTCCGGCACCGCTATAGATTCTTTCAAGCTCAGGATGCTTGGCTAGGCAGAATGTAATTTAAATTCGATTGCTGCCACTGCAGGTAAAGTACGAACGCCTTCTTGCATAAGCACGACGCTACTGAATGTTTTTCCACGGAAACCAAATTCCGAGGATGCGCACGCCTACATCAATAGCATCTCTATTAATGGCGACCGCTTTCGTCAAGGCGCCGGCAATAGATGTTAATGCTGTCGTTAGTAATGCAGTTCAACTTTCACAGTTGATGGTTTGACGGGCCTTTCTTCAGGCCTGCGATGTACTGGCACTGGCTTACTCAATTATCCAATTAATCTGGAGGCACCACCATGTCCAATACCCAAGCTCGCCCGCCACTTCCTCCTTTTACTCGCGAAACAGCGATTGAAAAAGTTCGCCTGGCTGAAGATGGTTGGAACAGCCGCGACGCGGAAAAAGTCTCGCTCGCCTACACGCTGGATACCAAATGGCGTAACCGCGCTGAGTTTGCTACCAACCGTGAAGAGGCCAAAGATTTCCTCACCCGCAAGTGGAAAAAAGAACTGGATTATCGCCTGATCAAAGAGCTCTGGGCTTTTACCGACAACCGCATCGCCGTCCGTTACGCGTACGAGTGGCATGATGATTCCGGTAACTGGTTCCGCTCCTACGGCAACGAGAACTGGGAGTTTGAAGCTGATGGCCTGATGCACCGTCGCTTCGCCTGCGTAAACGACATGCCTATCAAAGAAAGCGAGCGTAAGTTCCACTGGCCGCTGGGCCGCCGTCCGGATGACCACCCAGGCCTGTCCGAGCTAGGCCTGTAAGTCATCGTTAACCTGATCCTTTTGACTTAAAGGGTCAGGTTTCTTCGCTCAGACGCCATGCGTCATCCCTATTGTGATTTGTGCTACACATCAGCGCGCCGTCGGCGCCTAGAAAGCCAATAGGGGGCTTTCCTCTCCTTCCAAACTCCGCTTCGTCGGTCGCGCAAAGCTCACTGATCAAGATCGCTGGATACTTCTTTAGCCAGCTCGATGAAGATTCGCACCGCCGCGCTCAGAAAAGCGTCTTTGCGCCGCATTAGAACAGCCCGTCGCTGCAAGCGCTCCGGCTCCAGCGTGATGGCCACCAAGTCGTCATGGGCCAACGCAATTCTGGCAGGCAATAAGGTCGAGAGATTCGTTCGTCGAACGATCTCGATCACTGCGCCTAGGGCATTGGCCTCCATCTGAACCTTGGGGCGAATCTCATATTTGCGGCAGTAACGGTCGATTTGCTCGCGAGTCGCAAACTCTGTGCTGAGCAAGACTAGAGACTCAGCACTCAGGCCGTGCGAGGTAATGGAGCGTTCCTCGGCCAGGCGGTGTCTGCGGTTCATAACCAAAGCGAGCGTTTCGTTCAGCAAGGGGATGGCTTCGATGTCCGGTGCATGTATTTCATCGAATGCGATCCCTACGTCCAACTCTCCCGCCAACAGCAGCTCCTCGATACGCTCCTGGGAGATCTCTTTCAGATTGACGATGATGTTGGGGTACCTGAAGTGAAATGCCTCGATCAGCGGCCCCACCAGATAGGTTGTGAACGTCGGCGTTACGGCAACACGCAATGAGCCACGGCTGAGGTCGCTGACATCATGTATAGCTCTTTTGGCTTCCTGCAATTCCTGATACGCACGGCGCGCGTAGAGAAGATAGACATCGCCCGCGTCAGTCAAACGCGTCGTGCGGCCTGATCGGTCAAACAACTGGGCTCCAAGGCTTTCTTCCAACTGCCTTACTTGCTGAGAAAGGGCCGGCTGAGAGACATGCAGCGCCGCTGCAGCCTTTGTGAAACTGAGATGTTCCGCAACGGCCAGAAAGTACTGGATGTGTCGAGCGAGCATGATTATACCCATAAGATAATCTGATCCGACTCATAATAAATGAGACTTTTACCTTATGTCATGCACTGCTTAATCTTTGTCTCACACCCAGCGACATTGAGACAGTAGCCATGAAAGCGATCATCGACGGATTTCTGAAGTTTCAAAAAAACGCTTTCCCTGAGCGGGTCAAACTGTTCAAGGACCTTGCCAATCAGCAGGCGCCAAAGGCTCTCTTCATCTCCTGCTCTGATAGCCGACTGGTGCCTGAGCTGGTCACCCAACGCGAGCCAGGCGATCTGTTTGTAATCCGCAACGCCGGCAATATCGTGCCGTCGTATGGGCCAGAGCCGGGTGGCGTTTCGGCTTCGGTCGAATACGCGGTCGCCGGACTTAACGTTGCAGACATCGTGATCTGCGGCCACTCCGACTGCGGTGCGATGACCGCCATCGCCACCTGCAAATGCCTGGATCACATGCCCGCTGTGGCCGGCTGGTTGCGCTACGCCGACTCGGCCAAGGTAGTTAATGAGGCCCGTCATCACGTGGATAAGCCCAGCAAAGTCGCCTCCATGGTGCGCGAGAACGTGATCGCGCAACTGGCCAACATCCAGACCCACCCATCCGTTCGCCTGGCTCTCGAAGAAGGCCGCGTGACCCTGCATGGCTGGATCTATGACATCGAGACCGGAGGTATCGACGCCTTTGATGGCAGTACCGGCACCTTCGTGTCTCTCGCGGAAAACCCAGAGGTCCACGCCGTTTCCCAGCAAGCCAGGCACGTCGCCTGAAACCTGTACCTGCACCTTTACTTAGCCAGGAGATTCACCATGATCCAGACTCAAGCCACCCGCACCGCTCGCCAAGAACTGACCGAAGTTATCATTCTGGCCAAGGCTCGCAAGGACCTGTCCTTTGCGCAAATCGTTGACGGTACCGGCCTGTCCGAGGCCTTTGTTACCGCTGCATTGCTTGGCCAACATCCTCTGCCTGAAAGCGCCGCGAAGGTCGTAGGCGATAAGCTCGACCTCGATGCTGATCAAGTCGCACTGCTGCAATCGATGCCGGTCCGCGGCAGCTTCTTCGACGGCGTGCCGAGCGACCCAACCATCTACCGCTTCTACGAAATGATGTCGGTGTATGGAACCACCCTCAAAGCTCTGGTCCACGAGAAGTTCGGCGACGGCATCATCAGTGCCATCAACTTCAAGCTGGACATCAAGAAGGTCGAAGACCCGGACGGTGGCCACCGTGCTGTGATCACCCTGGACGGCAAGTACCTGCCTACCAAGCCCTTCTGATGTAGTTCAGCCCGGCGCCTGACTGCGCCGGGCCACCCCCAGCATTTATGAGGACCGAGCGCCGATTGGATGCTCAGGCCTTCTTACGCCCTCAGTACAGGTGATTACCATGAAACTGTTACTCGTTTTGTTCCTAGGCTGTCTTGGTTCTGTTGCTATGGCCGATGACCAAGGTGCTCAAACTGCACAAACTACCGTCGAACCCTATCGCTACTCTCAGAATCTAGATATCGCGCACGTTGTGGCTGTTACGCCGGTGCCCAATGTCTGCGATGTTGTGCCGATGCAGCTGACTTACGACGACTCCAAAGGCGAGCGGCATATCATGGAGTACCGCATTGTGGGGAATGGTTGTTCAAATAACTGATGCACCGTCCATACCTCTGCTCCGGGACATTAGGGGCACTGCGATCGAAGCTTAATATTCTGCATGGAAGGGGGCCCACTCCGAAGATCGCTGTGGGCTCTCTGGCTTCCGACAGATGGAGATCCGCCCAAGCAAGACCAATCGGTTGCCGACTCGGAGCCCAATTGGATTTGCCTCGGCTGCTTCATCCAAGGTCGCAAATAGTCGAAAGCAATCGGGCATGGATGTGGGGTTAAACTCGAACCATGCGGCGCTACGATTGGAGAGTGTTTTTACACACACTGGGCCCGAAGCTGCCCGTCACGAAGGCTAAGACTCGGCCAAAAGCAAACACTCAAGGTTATTTGCCGCATAGGGAGAGTTTTTCTGGGCCTCGCTCGACAATCTTCCCTAGGCCGACTGTCATCCGGTCTTCCAGCGGGCACTGGAGTTTTTATGCGAAACACTGAAAACGTCCGGTCATTGGGGGGGAGGGGCCAATGGAAGGTAATCGATCCCACGATTCAATTGTTCTCGCTCAATCTGCTTCCAATTAACGAATGCCGCTAATGCTGGTATAGAGACTGCTGCACACGTATTTGCCAGCAGGAGAGGTCCCATGCAACTCAGCCGTGCCAATCTGGCCGACTTCGTCTACTTCCTGGCCATCGTCCGCCACCAGAGCTTCAACCGGGCCGGGCTTGAGGTGGGCATCAGCGCATCGGCGCTTAGTCATGCGATCAAGGGGCTGGAGACTCGCCTTGGTGTTCGCCTGCTAAACAGAACCACCCGCAGCGTAACCTTGACCGCCGCCGGCGAAGAGTTGCATACGCTGATCAGTGGGCCTATCGATGAAATCGGCCAGGCGATGGAGGTGCTCAATCGCTACCGCGATGAGCCTACCGGGCGTATTCGTTTGAATACCTTGAGCGATGGCGCGGACTTGCTGCTCGGCCCCGTATTACCCCTTTTCAATGACCGCTACCCCGACATCGAAATCGACCTGACGGTAACCAACCGTTTGGTAGATGTGATTGGTGGTGGGCATGACGCGGGCATTCGTTACGGTGGAACGGTGCCTGAAGACATGATTGCCCAGCGCCTGTCGCCGGACATCCGCTGGGTGGTGGCGGGCACTGCCAACTACCTTCAGCGCTTTGGCGAGCCGAAACATCCGCAGGACTTGCTTAAGCACCGTTGCTTACGCATTCGCCTGGGCAATGACCGTATGTACGACTGGGAATTCGAGAAAAATGGTGAGCAGTTGGCCATCGCTGTTCCGGGTGCGACTACCATTGATGAGACGCGCATTGGCGTGTCACTGATTCGTCATGGCGCGGGGTTGATGTACGCACCGGAGCCAGTGATTGCGCCGCTGGTGGCCAGCGGCGATTTAGTGAGGGTGCTGGATGACTGGTCCAGCGTCGCGCCGGGTTTTCACATGTATTACTCGAGCCACCGGCAATTGCCGGTGGGCTTGCGGCTGTTGATTGACCTGATTCGCGAGGTTCAGCCGTTGGGGCCGATCAGCCCCTGATCAGGCCGGTTTGGTTTTTCTGAAACACCGCAAGCAGGCCAAGCGCGCCTGTCATCAATGAAAAGAGTCATTTGCCCGGCTTAGTCCCGGCACCACGAGGCCCTGCCAAGCGCGCTCGGCGAGTAAGCGGTAGCGTTTTTGAGGTCAGCTTTCGTGGCGGTTGGCGAACACATCTTTGACGACTGGCACGGCAGAAAACACGTTTGGCCAGCCTGCATAGAACGCCAGCTGCGTAAGCATTTCAGCGGTCTCTGGCTGGGTCAGGCCGTTGTCCATTGCGCGATTGAGATGGTAGGTCACCTGGGCCACCTGGCCGTTCGCAATCAGGGCGCTGACGGTGATCAGGCTGCGGTCGCGGGGCGCCAGATCGGGCCGCAGCCACAGGTCATGGAACAGCGCGTCGCCGGTGTAGTGCACCAGCCCAGGTGAGACGGGGCCGACATTGTTGGCAACCGCTTGCGCCCGCACGTTCTCGGCGGCTTCGTTGATGGGCAGCCGCGTAGGTGCAACCGGCGGTAACTGATCAGCCCCGATCCCTCGGCTGGCAAATACCGCTTTGGCAGCTGCCACGCTGGCAGTGGCATTGGCCCAGCCGGAATAGAAGGCCAGGTGGTTGATCAGTTCGGATAGCTCAGCCGGTTTCACGCCGTTATCCAGGGCTAGATTCAAGTGATACGCCAACTCTACGGTCTGGTTACGGCTGATCAACACCGCGAGTGTGATCAGGCTGCGGTCGCGGGGTGAAAGGCCTGGTCGCTTCCACACTTCGTCCAGCAGCAGCATCTCGGTGTTGTGCGCCAAGGCGGGCGAGACTGCGCGAACGTCGTCCAGGCTCGGTGCGACGGGGCTTTGCGCAATGCCGGTGGGTGTAGTTTTGTCGGCGGTGGAGCAGGCGGCCAACAACAGGGAAAACGAGGCGAGGGCGGTCTTTAGCAGTTTCATTCGGCGGCCTCGTATTGCGCCTCGCTGACGGGTTCCAGCCATTCGACGTTCTTGCCGTCGAGGGACTCTTGAATGGCCATATGAGTCATGCCGGTGGTGGCCGTTGCGCCGTGCCAGTGTTTGACGCCTGGGGGCGTCCAGATCACATCCCCCGGTTTGATCAGCTGTTTTTTACCGCCCGCTTGCTGCACCCAGCCGGTACCGGCGGTAACCACCAGGGTTTGCCCCAGCGGGTGGGTGTGCCACATCGAGCGTGCGCCCGGTTGGAAATTGACGTAACCAGCGGAAACCCTGGACGGCGCACGGGCTGGGAAAAGCGGGTCTATGCGTGCGCTGCCGACAAAGCTGGTGGCCGGCCCGTTGATGGAAGGCTGCTCACCGTTCCTTACAACCAGCATCGTTTGATCGGGTGCAGGGCCGGAGGCGATGGCTGCCGCCGGGATCAGAACAGTAGCCAGGGCAAACCCAGCAACGATTTTTGGCATCAGTAGGCTCCTGAGGTAACGGCCGATTCAGTGGCCAAGTTAGTGCAGCGCAAACGCGGTGACTACCGGCCTCAGGTCGCATGAAGTTGTGAGTAGGGCTCATCAATTGCTGAAACGGTCTGATTATAAGCCCACTCATTCATGAGCTTGGCTCATCGGAACATCCTGTTTTCTCCGGCTAGTCCGCCCGCCCTTGGCTGAATACGCTGCTAACCATCTGGTTCAATCTTTGTAACGGAGATCATCCATGAGCTTTGAATTTCGCAACCAAGTCGCACTGGTCACCGGCGCGGCGTCCGGCATTGGCTTGGCCACCGCCAAGATCGCTGCCCTCAGCCACTGAGGAAACAGGATGAAAATTCCGACTTTGATAGGGGCTTGCGCGGTGGCTTGCTTAACCGCCGCTCAAGCGCTTGGAGAAGACATGCAGACGGTAGTGCGCATTGCCCAGCTTGAAATAGACCCAGCCAAACTGCAGGCATACGAGGCGGCGGTTAAAGAGGAAATGGCCGAGTCGATCCGCCTTGAGCCTGGCGTGCTGGCCATCTATTCGGTGGCGGAGAAAGACCAGCCGAACCGGCTGCACTTCTTCGAGATATACGCGAGCGATGAAGCCTATCGGAGCCATATTGCCTCAGCGCATTTTCAGAAGTACGCGGCGGTGACCCAGTCGATGATTCTTTCAAAGCGATTGATCGAAACCACGCCCGTTCAACTGAGCGCCCAAGCTGGAAAGTGAGGGTTGGTTTGGAGAAGTGAAAGCGGCCAGATTCCACAGTCACCCAACGCAGCGCGGTGATACCGCTCCTACAAAAGCGCGTGCGACTAGCGCTCTAGCAGAGCAGCTGTCTTGCGACTAGCTTTACCTCCAGCACTAAGGCCTCCGTCCACAACTCAACCAGCTAGAGGTTCGTCATGACTAAAAACATCGATCTGACGATCACGCCCGATTACCTCAATCCGTTTGCTTCGCCGGACAATCCCAAACTAAGCCCCGAGCTGGTGGAATACCTGTCTGATAGTGCCTGGTTCCACCCAGAGCTGAGCCTGCAGATCCGCTGCCCGGAAGAGGAGCGAGAACGCCTGCAGCAAGCCATCAGAAATACCTTTGCGCAAAAGAGCGAACAGCTCAGAGGGGATATTCGCACGCAGCGGCTGGTAGCACTGACACTCTTGGGCTTGGCGCTAGCCTTGGTGCTGGCAGGCACGGCGCTGGGCATTGAAGGCACCATCCCCGTGGGAGTCGTTACCGTCACCGCTTGGATGCTGCTCTGGCGCAGCGCAGAGATATTCTTTCTGGATATCCGCAGCGTCAACCGGCAGCTGCGTAAGTACCAGCGTATCGCCAGCGCTTCACAGCAGTTTCGATAGAGGTTGATCGCTCCCACACTACTACTGGGCGTATCTCTTTGCCCCGGCAACACAGATGACAGCACCCAGCGTTACGACGAGCATCACCCAGCTGACTTGCTCGTGCAGAAGCAACGCTGCCAGTCCAAGCCCCATGAACGGCTGAAAGAGTTGCAGTTGGCCCACTGCCGCAATACCGCCCTGGACGAGCCCTTTGTACCAGAACACAAACCCGATCAGCATGCTGAACAGTGAAACGTAGGCGAAGCTGAACCACGCAGGGGCGCTAACCCGGGCGAAGGCATCGGGCGCTGGGAGATTGACGATAGTCAGCAGCAGCATGAACGGCAACGCTACCAGCAATGCCCAACTGATCACCTGCCAGCCCCCGAGAGTCCGTGACAGACGCGCCCCTTCCGCATAGCCCAACCCACAAACAACTACCGCAGCCATCATCAGCAGGTCTCCTATCGCCGACGCATCTCCGCCATTCATCAACGCATAACCAGCGACCAGCCCAGCACCGATCAACGAGAACAACCAGAACAGTGGCCCAGGTCGCTCGCCGCCGCGCAGAACGGCGAACCCTGCGGTACACAGTGGCAGCAGCCCGACAAAAACGATGGAATGAGCAGAAGTGACGTGCTGGAGCGCCAGTGCCGTCAGCAGCGGAAAACCGATAACGACGCCAAGCGCTGTTACAGCCAATGACGACAGGTCACCGCGCTTGGGTCGCGGCTGGCGTAGCACGATCAAGAACAGCGCACCCAACAGGGCGGCAATGGTTGCCCTGGCACATGTCAGAAACGTAGGCTCGAAGGCCGTCACTGCCACGCGGGTTGCCGGCAACGAGCCGGCAAAGATGGCGACGCCTATGAAGCCGTTTATCCATCCGCTTGTTGTTTTTTCCATCGGTGCGTCCTCGACAAGTCAGGGCTCAGTACATCACTGACGGGCTCACCAAGGCCATGTACACTCCACTACAATTCAACCGAACTGTTATGCATATGAATCCAGCACAGTTGAGGGTGCGATGAAACGGGACGGAACGCGAATCCGAGCTGTGATGGGGGAGGTCCAGGCCAGGATAGCCTCTCGAAGCTACACACCAGGTGCGAGAATTCCTTCAGTTCGCGCAATGGCTCAGAGCATGCAGGTATCGGTTTCTACCGTCCTGGAGGCCTATGAACGGTTAACCGCAGAAGGTGTACTTAGTGCTCGCCCTGGCTCCGGTTTTTACGTGGCTGGCCCAGTTGCGCCATTGGCACTGACCGAGCTCGGCCCCAAACTTGATCGTGATGTCGACCCGCTGTGGATCTCGCGCCAGTCTCTGGAAACTTCCAGTGATGCGTTGAAACCAGGATGCGGGTGGCTGCCCGCATCCTGGCTGTACGAAGCAGGCTTGCGTAAAGCTCTTCGAATGGTTGCGCGTTCTGACACGTCGAAATTGACTGAGTACGCTTCGCCGCTTGGGCATCCGCCTCTCAGGCAGTTCTTGTCGCGACGACTGGCAGGCGTCGGTATCGAAGCCCCTCTGGAACAGATCATGCTCACTGAGTCCGGCACTCACGCCATCGACCTGATCTGCCGTTTTCTGCTGCAACCGGGTGACACTGTCCTGGTCGACGATCCCTGTTATTTCAATTTTCACGCATTACTCAAAGCACATAGGGTGAACATCGTCGGAGTTCCCTACACCGCAACTGGCCCAGACATCGAGGCGTTCGGCGCTGCCCTGCGCGAGCACGCGCCGCGGTTGTACATAACGAATTCCGGGATCCACAACCCGACCGGGGCCACCTTGTCACCAGTCACAGCACACAGGCTGCTAAAGCTGGCCGACACCTCCAGCCTGGTAATTGTCGAGGACGACATCTTCGGCGATTTCGAGAATACCCCCGCGCCACGACTGTCTGCCTTCGATGGCCTCGCTCGTGTGATCCAGATAGGCAGTTTTTCCAAGACTATCTCCGCTTCGATCAGATGCGGCTACATCGCTTCGCGCAGGGAGTGGATCGAGAGCCTGGTCGACCTCAAGATTGCGACCACATTCGGGGGTGGGCGCATGGCTGCGGACATCGTTCATCAAGCCATTACCGATAGCGGGTACCGAAAGCACATGGAAGGTGTCCGCTTCAGGTTAGCCGAGGAAATGGGCAAAACAGTAGCGAGGCTTCAGGCGATTGGTATCAAGCCCTGGATGGTTCCCCAGGCAGGCATGTACGTGTGGTGCCAACTCCCTCAGGGTAAGGATGCAGCGACGCTGGCCAGAGCTTGCTTGAAGGAGGGAGTGGTGCTCGCGCCCGGAAATGCTTTCAGCCAATCCATGACTGCGGGAGATTTCCTGCGTTTCAACGTCGCTCAATCGGGTGACAGCAAGATCTACGAAGTGTTGAAACGGGCTTTGAATGCTTAGTCGCGGGACCGATCCAGCGGCGGCTCATCCTGTTCTAGCTGCTTTGTAGGCGTGCATGGCATATCCTTGCGTAACGCAATCAACTTCGAAGCAGTGAATTGAACGATGGGTTTTGAACAACTAGCAGAGCTACGTGACCGCCTCAGGTCGGAAAAAGAGCAGGTAAAGGCTGAAGGAGGGAAACACCCCAAGCGCAAGTCTTCCCCGCAGGCGAAGCCTCGTGACCTGGATCCGGCAGTGCAAGCGATCTGGCCCTTGCAAAAGCATTTTCCCTTGGCCTTCCCCGTCAATCCGGCGCCCAAGGTGCCGCTCAAGGAGGGCATTTTCAAGGATGCCGAGCAGCACCTCGAACTGCTCGGATTGACCCGCGAACAGCTCAAGCTGGGCATTTCTACCTGGTGCAAGGGAGCTCGATACTGGGCAGCCATGGTGGAGAATGCGCCGCGCCTGGACTTGAATGGGCAACCGTCTGGCATTGTGACCGCCGCTCAGGCGCTGCATGCCAAGCAACAAGCTTCGCGCCAACGCAGCCAGGGCCGACGCAAGCGTGTGAAGTCAGAAGCGAGTGCACCGGCCTCTACCGCCGATAACACAGCGGAGCAGATTACCGACTGAGACCGGTCGGGCTCTGCCCTGTGCTTTCCCGGCAAACTACGCTGGGGGAGGATCTAGTGTCACTTCGTGGGTATGCGCTGTAGCTGTGGGAGCTGGCTTGCCGGCGATGGGCCGCAAAGCGGCCCCAATCGCTTGACTGCCCGGCATCAAGGCATACCCCCGTCAACAGTAATCATCGTTGTACTTAGGTGCCCGAGGGTTGATGAACACATACTCGAGCTCATCAGCAAGCAGCCTGGCTTCTCGCGTGAGCAGTTCCTGGTTTCGATAAACCAGTGAGATATTGAGCGCGGGCACTTGCTCCTCAAGGTTCAGTATCTCCAACCCCTGGTCGGTGCGGTTGACGTAGTCGAGCATGCGAAGCGGCCAGTAGCTGATCACATCAGTGGCGCGCGCCAGTTCGCAGAAGATGATCCCGGCGGAGCACTCAAGGATGTTTTCAGGTGGCGCAAGCCGATACTGCTCGAACATCATGCCGATCTGAGAACTTTCCAGCGGCTCCTGCAACAGTCAGCGTTGTTCGCGTAGGCTTCCTGAAAGTTGCCGCTCTCGCAGATGGTGACCAACACTTTCAGTTGTGGAGCTTCATAGGCTATGCACATCGGTTAGGTGGAGCAGCTTTGGTGTCCTGCCGGCCGCCCGCTGCCCAGGGCTTTCAGGGCTCGCGTGAGAGTGCTTGTGAACGGGAATGTGCGGCCTGGCCAGGGTCCTTGCCAGTTCCGGGCTCAGGCCCAACGCTACACCTGCGGCGGAGAGGGCTTCGCTGAACAGTTGGTAGTAGGCAGGGCCGCTGCCAGACAACGCCGTCACGGTATCCAGCAGGCCCTCGTGCTCCACCCAACTGGTGCTGCCGACGGCTTCGAACAGCCGAGTCACCCGCTCGCGCAGGTTTTGACATGAACCAGTCCGTTGCTGCCGCCACGGATCAGCAACGTGCGGTGGTCGAGTCAATCAGTCGGGAAGTGGGCGAAATCGTCACGCTCAATCAGCATGTGCAGGCGGGTCAACAGCAGACGTTGGGAGTGTGCGAAAAGCTGGATGGGCGTTCGGGGGAGCTGCGTCGATTAGTGGCGAGCTTCTGTATCGAGAAATAGTCCTGAGGCTTGTGTGGTCGTAGGCGGGCTGACCCGCGGCTTGCGGTGCTGCGCAAATCGAGCGCCGGTGCGGCGCTCGATTTCAAGGGTGCGCAAGACAACAGCCTTTCAGCCGACCATCACCCCAGCGCCGGTGTACGCGGCGGGATCATGCGGCGTGAGCCGGTCGCTTCAAAGGCTGCCGCAAAGCTCAACAGTGCATTGTCGCTGTAGGCACGCCCGGCGAACGTCAGCCCCACCGGCATGCCGATGTCAGCCATCACGCCCATTGGCACGGTGACGGTCGGTACGCCCAGGTGGCGGATGGCGAGGTTGCCGTTGGCTACCCAGATACCGTTGCTCCATGCGATGTCGGCCGAGGCCGGGTTCACATCGGCATCGGCCGGGCCAACGTCAGCCACGGTCGGGAACAGCACCGCATCAAGGCCTTGGGCGTCCATCCAGTCTTCCAGGTCCAGCTTGCGGGTTTTTTCCAGCCCGCGCAGGCCGTCGGGCAGGGTTTCGATCTGGTCCCAGCGCTTCAGGCCGCGTTTGGCCATGTTGACGTACTCATCCATGCCGGCAGCCAGATCGTCCTCACGGTTGGGCAGGGTGCCTGGGTCGTGGGGGAAGATCTGCGGGCCGTCGACATCAGCCAGGCGGTTGAGCTTGGGGTCGTTGTTGGCGCGCAGGAAATCGTCGAAGCCCCAGCCGGACAGTTCCCACAGCTCGTCATGCAGGAACTCCTTGCTGACAATACCGCGGTTGTAAACGGTCGGTGCGCCGGGGCGATCGCCTTCGCAGTTGGAGACCAGTGGGAAGTCCACTTCAACCACTTCAGCGCCCGCTGCTTCCAAGGCCTGGCGTGCCTGTTGCCACAGGTCGATGACCGTGGCACGGGTGTTGATGCGCTGGCCGGTCGGGCCACCGATGCCAGGTTTTTCGGACGTACCGGCTTCGGGGTCGGCGTTGATGTACATGCGCGGTACGCCGAAACGCTTGCCCTTGAGCGCGCTGGCGTCAACCGCCAGGTCCAGGTAGGACGCCGGGCGTACCGAAGAGGCGGCCGGGATTGGCACCCAAGGTTGCAGGCGCCAGAGGTCGCCACGCTTGTCGGCATCGTCGGCAACTACCACATCCAGCACTTCCAGCAGGTCGGCCATGGTGCGAGCGTAGGGCACTACCACGTCCATGGTCGGTGTCAGCGGCCAGTTGCCGCGTACCGAAATGACCCCGCGCGAAGGGGTGTAGGCGCACAGGCCGTTGTTAGAGGCCGGGCCACGGCCACTGGACCAGGTTTCCTCGGCCAGGCCGAAGGCGCTGAAGCTGGCAGCGGTGGCGGTGCCGGCACCGTTGGATGAGCCGGAGGCGAACGGTGCGGTCAGGTAGTTGGCGTTGTACGGGCTTTCGGCACGGCCGTAGACGCCGCGCTGCATGCCACCGTTGGCCATGGGCGGCATGTTGGTCTTGCCCAGGCAGATGGCGCCGCCGGCGCGCAGGCGCTCGACGGTGAACGCGTCGCGCTGGGCTACCAGGTCTTTGAATGCCGGGCTGCCGGATGCCGCGGTCAGGCCCTTGACCAGGTAGCTGTCCTTGGCGGTGTAAGGGATACCATCCAGCGGGCCGAGCAGTTCGCCACGGGCGCGGCGTGCGTCTGAGGCCTCGGCCTCCTTGAGCGCCTCTGGATTGCGCACTACCACGGCGTTCAGCGCGGTGGGGGTATCGGCTCCATCGTAGGCATCGATGCGCGCCAGGTAGGCCTTGACCAGCTCGACCGCCGTCGTGCGGCCCTTTTCGAGCGCGTCGCGCAGCTCGGCAATGGAAACCTCGGTTACCTCGATCATGCTTTCACCAAAATTTTGTGCAGGTGGGGGCTTTTGCGAGGAGTGTACAAGAAGGGCTGGGCGGAAGCAGGTTTGCGCGGGGGCAAATGGATTTTTGCAGCGGGGCATTGTCTGGCCCTGCGGCTGCCGGCTTGCTGGGCAAAGGGCCGCATGGCGGCCCATACGCGCTTAACCCAGATCCGCCGCCGAATGGCGCTCGGGCACCTGGCTGGCTTCATCTCCCCAGGTGCGGTTGACCCGGGTGCCCCGCTGCACGGCCGGCCGCTGCGCGATTTCTTCGGCCCAGCGCTGCACCTGCGGGTATTCATGCACGGCAAGGAACTCTGCTGCGTCATACAGGTTACCGCGCACCAATTGGCCATACCACGGCCATACGGCGATATCGGCAATGCTGTACTCATCGCCACCCAGGTAGCGGCTTTGCGCAAGGCGCCGCTCAAGCACATCCAGTTGGCGCTTGGCTTCCATGGTGAAACGGTTGATGGCGTATTCGAACTTTTCCGGGGCATACGCGTAAAAGTGGCCAAAGCCCCCACCCAGATAAGGCGCCGAACCCATCTGCCAGAACAGCCAGTTCAGGCTTTCGGTGCGCGCAGGCAGATCCTTGGGCAGGAATG
This sequence comes from Pseudomonas putida, assembly GCF_016406145.1. Classification (NCBI taxonomy): domain Bacteria; kingdom Pseudomonadati; phylum Pseudomonadota; class Gammaproteobacteria; order Pseudomonadales; family Pseudomonadaceae; genus Pseudomonas; species Pseudomonas putida. The sequence continues at coordinate 3,418,050 of NZ_CP066306.1, read as the reverse complement.
CTGCGAATTTCTCGGCCAGGTACAGCAGGATCGAACCCGATTCGAACACCCGTACCGCTGGCTCAACGCTGCGGTCGAGCAGGGCGGGGATCTTCGAGTTGGGGTTGACTTCAACGAACCCGCTGGAGAACTGGTCGCCTTCCCCGATGCGGATCAACCAGGCGTCGTACTCGGCGCCGCTATGGCCCAGGGCCAGCAGTTCTTCAAGAAGGATGGTGACTTTCACGCCGTTGGGGGTTGCCAGCGAGTACAGCTGCAACGGGTGCTTGCCGACAGGCAGCACCTTGTCGTGGGTAGGGCCGGCGATCGGGCGGTTGATACTGGCAAACTGGCCACCAGAGGCTGACTCGTTACGCCAGACCTTGGGCGGGACGTAGGGGGACTTGCTCATGCAGGGGCTCCTTGAGTGGCGCAAACGGTCACATACAGGCGTTGACCCGCATCTATGCCATGGGTTCGCATAAAAGTGCAAATGCAGTGGCGCTGACCAAGGTAGCAACGCGCCTAGCGGCCACGCCGCCGCGACACGCGCGCCTCGATGTTCTTGCGGCCAATCAGCAGCGGCGGTTTTTCCACTACCGGCTCGTCGGCCAGCCATTTGTACATCACCAGGCAGTCCACCAAACCCAGGCGGGCGTGGCGGTAAGCCTTGGGCAAGCGGCCGACGGTCTCGAAGCCCAGTTTGTGCCATAGCGCCACGGCCGCTTCATTGCTGGCCACCACCGAATTGAACTGCAGCGCCAGGAAGCCTTCCTGGCGCGCCAGTTTCTGTGAGTGTTCGCACATCAGCCTGGCCACGCCACGACCACGGGCGGCTTCGTCGACCATGTAGCCGCAATTGCCCACATGGGCACCGGGGCCGGCGGCATTGGCCTTGAGGTAGTACGCCCCCAGCAACTCACCGTCCTGCTCGGCCACCAGCGTGTGCAAAGGCAACTCCAGCCATAGCTGGCGTGCCTGTTCTAAGCTCAGGGCTGGGTCGTAGGCGTAGGTTTCGCGGGCCTGGACAACGGCCTGGAAGGTGGGCCAGAAACGCTCGAAGTCCTCGGGGGTCATGGGGCGGATGTGGATCATGCGGCAAAAGGCTCCCGGCCTGCTCAGATATAGACGAACACCAGAACCAGGGCCGCCACCACCAGCCACTTCTCCAGGTAATAGCGCATGCGGTTGCGTTTTTTCAGTGCCTTGCCCCGTTCGCGGATCTTGTAGATCCGGGTGAACAGGCGGTTGATACCGCCAGTCTTGTCATTGGCATTATTCGGCGCTGCCGCGGCAGCCATGACATTGCGGCTGAACCAGCGGTTGAACGCAGTCGCCCAGCGGTATTTCAGCGGGCGCTCGATGTCGCAGAACAGAATGATCCTGTTGTGCTCGGTGGTATTGGCGGCGTAGTGGATGTAGGTCTCGTCGAACACCACGGCTTCGCCGTCACGCCAGGAATACTTCTCGCCATCCACGTCGATGTAGCAGCCATCGTCGTTCGGCGTATCCAGGCCCAGGTGGTAGCGATAGGAGCCGGCATACGGGTCGCGGTGGCGCACCAGCTTGGCGCCCGGCGGCAGGGTAGCGAACATGGCTGCCTTGACCGTGCCGATGCCCTGCAGCAACTCGGTGGTGCGCGGGCACAGGTTCATCGCAGACGGGTGGCTTTCGCCGTACCATTTCAGGTAAAAGCGCTTCCAGCCGGTCTTGAAGAAGGAGTTGAAGCCAACGTCGTCGTAATTATCGGACTTCTTGATCTCGCCCACATGCAGCAACTGTTGGGCCTCCTGGCGGATTTCCTGCCAGTGATCCTTAAGTGGCTGCAGCTCGGGGAACGCTTCTACCGGCAGGTAGGGTTTGGCCGGGTGCCTGGAGAACAGGTAAAGGAAGCTGTTGACCGGGGCCAGGAAACTGGAGTGGTCACCCAATTGGCGGGTGAGCTTGTGGCGTACCCGACCGCGCAGATGAACATAGGCGATCGAGAGGGCAAAGATCAGTACGAGTGCAATTTTCATGGACGATTACTTGTCGAAAAATGGCCATGCGCCATGGCATAAGCCCGCCAGCATAAACAATCATGGGGGGAGTTTGTACAGATAGTTTGTACCGAGGCTGGCGAGATTTGCGGCCGACCAAGGTGTAATGGCCCCGGTTTGCGCAAACGTTTAAGGTAAAGGAGCACGCATGGTTCAGGACTCGCGCCTCAGTGGCGCCCCCTTCAAACGGCTGTTTTTCGCCCTGCCGGTAACCGACGCCCAGCAGCGTGCGATAGCCCAGTGGCGGCGTGGCCTCCAGCTGCGTAGTGGCAAACCGGTGCCCAGTGCGAACTTCCACCTGACCCTGATGTTTCTAGGCGATGTGGATGCAGCGCAGGTACCGGCGATTTGCGCTGCGGTAGACAACCTGGCGCGCCCTGACGCCCCCCTGCGCCTGCTGCTCGATCAGCTCAAGGTCTGGCCGCGGGCAAACGTGCTGGTGCTCGAGCCGCAGCAGGCACCGGCTGCACTGCGCCAACTTGCTTATGGGCTGCAGCAGGCACTGCTGCCCATGGGCGTTGCCGAGCAGGCCCGTGAGTACCGGCCGCACCTGACCCTGTCACGGGACTTTCGCGGCCAGGCGCCCGAGGCCAGCGTGGCGCCCGACTTCTTTATCGCCGCCCGGTACTTCGCGCTTTACGAGTCGCGCAAAGGCCAGTACCTGCCGCTGGCGCAGTGGCCGTTGACGCCGTGAGCCCGGTTCACAGCGCCCGGGTACCTCCGAACAGTTGCTCACCCAAGTGTCGGGCACTGGCCAGAAGCAATGCCGCAGCCGGGCCCTCGCTGTCGTCCAGCAAAGTCGAACTGAGCACGTTGGCGCCGCAGTAATCGAAAATGCCATGCTCGATTTGTACGCGCATCGCGTCGCCATAGCCGTGACGCTCGAAAGTGCCGGCATCGGCCCCGGCAACACCGACCAGGTGCACGTTCATGCCGCGCAGTTTCTTGATGACCGTGCCGCCCTCGTATTCGAATGCCCAGCCATGGCTGAACACTCGCTCTACCCAGCCTTTGAGCAGGGCTGGCAGTGACCACCAGTAGATCGGGTACACCAGCACCAGCGCATCGGCGCGTTCGATGCGTGCCTGTTCGCGTAGCACATCGTCTGGTGCTGGGGCGAGCCGACGGTGCACGGCATGGTCGGCCATGCTGAAGCGTGGGTCGAAACCTTCACTGGCAAGGTCGGCGAATTCGCAGCGGTGCCCGGCGCTGGCCAAGCCTTCGGCGATTTGCCCGGCGAGGGCGTGGGTAAGGGAATGCGGGTCGTGATGGCCGATGACGATCAAGGCTTGCATGAAGCTTCTCCTGAACAAGATGTGCGCAGAGGCCTTGAGCGCTATATACTCAAGGTAAGTTACGATTGGTAAGTTACTTTTGGTAGGTATGCTATGTCAAGTGATGATCAGGAACGGCCGCGTAAGCGCCTGTCCCGCGACCAACGGCGCCGTCAACTGCTCGACAAGGCGTGGCAACTGGTGCGCGAAGAAGGGACCGAGGCGTTAAGCCTCGGCCGCCTGGCCGAGCAGGCCGGTGTGACCAAGCCGGTGGTGTATGACCATTTCGAGACGCGCACCGGGCTGCTGGCTGCGCTGTATCAGGATTACGATGCGCGCCAATCGATGATGCTCGATCAGGCTTTATCGCGTTGTGCTGCGACCTTGAGCGACCGGGCCGGGGTAATTGCCGAAGCTTACGTGGACTGTGTCATGAGCCAGGGGAGGGAGATGCCAGGGGTATCGGCTGCGCTCGCTGGGTCACCAGAACTGGAGGCGCTCAAGCGGGCTTACGAGCAGCCATTTCTCGACAAGTGTCGGGCTGCTCTGGGCGAATTTACGTCGCACGGTGATATCGGTGCTGCCGGGATGCGCTTGCTGGTGGGGGCGGCCGATGCATTGTCGCAGGCAGCGGCGGCGGGGGAGTTGCAGGTTGGGCAGGCAAAGGATGAGCTACAGGCAGCCATCGTTGCCATGGTCCAGCGTCAGTGACCGGGGCTGCGTTGCCGGGGAGCGGCTCCGGGTGATCAAGCAGGCAAACTCTGATAGGCCTGCTCATCCCCCGGGCTACGGGCAAACTGGCGTTTGTACTCGCGGCTGAACTGCGAGGTGCTCTGGTAGCCCACCCGGTGCGCCGCCTGAGCCACGCCAAGGCCTTCGCCGATCAGCATCTGTTGCGCCTTGAGCAGCCGCAGGCGCTTGAGGTACTGCATCGGCGCCATGTCGGTACAGCGTTTGAAGTGCTCGTGGAAGGTCGACACGCTCATATTAGCCCGCGCAGCCAATGCCTCGACGCTCAGCGGCTCAGTGTAATGTTCACGCAGGTGAGCAAGGGCGGCGCCGATTCGGGCGAAGTGCCCCTGCTGCTCTACCAGCGCCCGCAATACCCCGGCCTGCGGCCCACGCAGTGCGGTGTACAGAACCTCGCGCACCCGCGCCGGCCCCAGCACCTTGGCGTCTACCGGATCCTGCAGGCAGCGTAACAGCCGCTCGACGCAGTCGCGCATGGGCGCATCCAGCGCTGCCGAGGTCATCGACTGCGGTGTCTGCGCCTGCACTGCTGGGTCAGGCGCCAGCGCCATGCTCTGTACCAGTTCACCCAGCACGCCGCGGTCGATGTCCACCGCCACGCCCAGTAACGGCGCGTCGGCGGTGGCGAAGGTTTCGCACATGAACGGCACCGACAGCGCCTGCACGAGGTAATGCCCGGCGCCATACTCCAGTGTGCGTGGGCCAAGGCGCGCCAGCTTGCTGCCCTGGGCCAGGATCATCAGGCTAGGCTCGTAGATCTGCGGGCTGCTGGCCACGTAATGGTCCCAGCTCAAAACCTGGACCTGTGGCAGATGAGTGGGCACGAAGCCTGGGCGTGTGGCCAGGCTGCGTATCAGGGCGCACAGCGTGGCGTTGGCGTCGACGTGGCGGGTCAGTTGCATGATGGACCATGGGCAGAGAATCAGACACTTGCATCATCTCAGATTTGAGGCTCGGCGCCAGGTGGTTCAGGCCAGGTTCGGAGAATCAGGCATTCACCTCGGAGGATCTGCTGTGGCTGTGGAGGGCGAGGATGCGGAAAATGTATCGCCTGAATCGTTTCACTTGCATCTGAGGTCTTGTATGTACACTGCTATCGGTTACGCCGCCCAAACCCCGACCAGCCCCTTGGCACCCATGACCTTCGAGCGTCGCAGCCCGCGCCCGGACGATGTCGCCATCGAGATCCTCTACTGTGGCGTTTGCCACTCCGACATCCATCAGGCCCGTAATGAATGGGGCATTGCCGTGTACCCGCTGATGCCCGGCCACGAGATCATCGGCCGCGTCACGGCGGTGGGCGAGAAGGTATCGGCGCACAAGGTCGGTGACCTGGTCGGCGTCGGCTGCATGGTCGATTCCTGCCGCCACTGCGAGGCCTGTGCCAAGGACCTGGAGCAATACTGCCTGGAAGGCCCGACCATGACCTACGCCACCCCGGACCGGGTCGATGGCAGTAACACCATGGGCGGTTACTCCAGCAGCATCGTGGTCAGCGAGCACTTTGTGGTGCGCATCCCGGCCGGGATGGACCTGCCCAGCGCGGCGCCGATTCTCTGCGCCGGTATCACCACCTATTCGCCGCTCAAGCATCATGGCGTCGGCCCTGGCCACAAGGTCGGCATCCTCGGCATGGGCGGCCTGGGGCACATGGGTATCAAGCTAGCCAAGGCTTTGGGCGCTGAGGTAACCCTGTTCACCCGCTCGCAGGCCAAGGCCGAGGAAGCCCGTCGCCAGGGCGCCGACCATGTGATCGTGTCCACCGATGCCGAGCAGATGCGCGCCGCTGCCGGTCGCTTCGACTTCCTGCTCGACACCATTCCGGTGCAGCACGATCTGAACCCGTACCTGGAGACCCTGAAGTTCGATGGCGTGCATATCCTGGTGGGCCTGATCGAGCCGATCGACCCGGCGCTGCACGCGGCCAACCTGGTGATGAAGCGCCGCGTGCTGGCAGGCTCGCTGATTGGCGGTATCGCCCAGACCCAGGAAGTGCTGGATTTCTGTGCAGAGCACGATATCCGTTGCGATATCGAGATGCTGGATATCCGCAATATCAACCAGGCTTATGAGCGCATGATCGCCGGTGATGTGAAGTACCGTTTCGTGATCGACATGGCGACGCTGCAGGGCTGACCCTTCCCAGCCGGGCGTTGCCTCCAGACCATACGGGCGATCTGGTCTGGGGGGCGGCGCCCATTTCCCTGTGTGCGTCTGCGCGTCTGGTTGTGAGGCGCGCTGTTGACGCGTACCATGCCGGCATTCCCTCCAATAACAAACCCGTGCCTCAGCGCGGCCGATACTTGGCCCCTGACGCGCGTCCTTTCGCCTTGCCTGCGGAGAATAGAATTCGCCCCATGAACGGACCTGTCCCCACCAACCTTGCGCCAACCACCGGTGGCGGCAGCTGGCTGAGTGTGATCGCCCTGGCCCTCGCGGCCTTCATCTTCAACACCACTGAGTTCGTCCCGGTGGCGCTGCTCAGCGACATCGGCCGCAGTTTCGACATGAGCACCGCTCAGGTCGGCCTGATGCTGACCATCTATGCCTGGGTGGTGGCCTTGGCTTCGCTGCCGATGATGCTGCTCACGCGCAACATCGAGCGTCGGCGCCTGCTGTTGTTCGTGTTCCTGGTGTTCGTGGTCAGCCACCTGCTGTCGTGGCTGTCGCAAAGTTTTGCCATGCTGCTGCTCAGCCGCATCGGCATCGCCCTGGCGCACGCCGTGTTCTGGTCCATCACCGCCTCGCTGGCGGTGCGTGTGGCGCCGCCAGGCCAGCAGGCCAAGGCGTTGGGCTTGCTGGCTACCGGTACGACCCTGGCAATGGTCCTGGGCATCCCGCTTGGGCGCGTGGTGGGCGAGGCGCTGGGCTGGCGGGTCACCTTCCTCAGCATTGCCGGGGTGGCGCTGGCCACCATGCTTTGCCTGATGAAATCGCTGCCGCTGCTGCCTAGCCAGAACTCCGGTTCGCTGCGCAGCTTGCCGATCCTGTTCAAACGCCCTGCACTGGTGATCACGTATGTGTTGGTGACCCTGGTGATCACTGCGCAATTCACGGCGTACAGCTACATAGAGCCGTTTGCCCTGCAGGTGGCACAGATCAGTGGTGAGCGCATCACGTTGTTGTTGCTGCTGTTCGGCGGTGCTGGGGTGTTTGGCTCAGTGCTGTTCAGCCGCTACAGCGACCGCTTTCCGCATGGTTTGCTGGTAGGCTCGATCGGCTTGCTGGCGGCTTGCCTGCTGCTGCTGTTGCCGCTGGCGGGCAACTTCTATCTGTTTGCCGGGCTGAGCATGTTCTGGGGAGTCGCGATCCTGAGCTTCAGCCTGTCGCTGCAGTCCAAGACCCTGAAGCTGGCGTCCGATGCCACGGACGTGGCGATGGCGCTGTTCTCGGGCATCTATAACATCGGCATTGGCGGTGGGGCGTTGCTGGGCAGTATCGTCAGCAGCCAGCTGGGGGTGGCCTCTGTCGGGTGGGCCGGCGGCAGTGTGGCGGTGGTCGGCTTGCTGCTGGCAATGGCCAGTACCCGGCGCTTTCGCGAGGCACTGAGTCATTGATTGACGTTACCGGTCCTATCGTCGGCAGCTGCCGACAGGGCCGGTACAGCCCACCTTCACCTCAGCCAAGCAGTGCAGCCCAGGCCGACACCAGCAACATGCCCGCCAACCCCCGGTTGAACCATAGCAACCGCCCTGGCGCCTCCAGCCAGCGCGCACTGCCTACCCCCAACAGCGCCCAGGCCGTCATGCACGGTAGGGCGATCAACAGAAACACCAGCGTCAATTGCCACACCGGCAGCGACGGCGCGGCAAACACCCCGATCACTGTCACTGCCATGATCCACACCTTCGGGTTCACCACTTGCAGTGACGCTGCGCTGAGGGCGTCGAAAGGCTTGGCTGCGCTGACATCCAAAGGCTGCCCCGCGCTGCGCAAAATGCGCCACGCCAGCCAGCTCAACCACAGCACTCCGGCCCAGCTCATCACCTGCTGGGCCAGGGGATGGCGCATCAGCAACTCACCCAGCCCCAGCCCGACCAGCAAAACGACTGCCGCCGCCGCGCCGCAGCCCGCCAGGATCGGCGCCACGCTTGCGCGCAGGCCCTGCCGTGCGCCATGGGCGAGGATCAGCAGGTTGGTAGGCCCCGGACTGATGCTGGCGACCAGGGCGAATAGCATGAACGGCAACAACGAATGCGACATGGTGAGCGGCTCCTGTTGAACAGGGCACCATGCTCGGCGATTGCTGCGTGTCAGTCTGGAAGGTTTGAGCAGCGGCGCCGGTAGTCCGCTGGGGTGAGCCGGTAGGCACGGCGGAACCAGCGCCCCAGGTGGCTCTGGTCAGCAAAGCCGAGCGCCATGGCCACTTCGCTCGGTGTCTGACCTTGGGCAAGCAAACGCCGGGCACGGGCCAGGCGCAGCTGGATCAGATAGGCGTGCGGCGCCAGGCCGAAGGCGGCCTTGAACGCACGGGTCAGGCGGAAGCGGTCCACGCCGCAGGCCTGTGCCATGTCGTCGAGGCCGATGTCCTGGTCGAGGTGGGCATGCAGGTAGTCGCGCGCCCGCTGCGCAGTCAGCGGCAGGCGCGGATCGGGGTTCAGGCGTTTGCGCCAGTGTAGGTGGGCGGTGAGGCAACTGAGCAGGTCATCGGTGGCGGTTTGCCGCACGATGCGCATTTCCCCACCGTGCACCGCCTGAAAGGCGAGGGTGGTGGCGCGGGCAAGCTGGCGATCATCGCACAGCGTATCGGCGAAGCTTGGCAGGCTGTCATTGGGCGCTTGCTCGAACAGCACGCGCAGCTCGGCCTCCAGCCATGTCGGCTCCAGGTACAGGGTCGAATAGGTAAAGCCTTCCGCCGTTGGCGCATCGCCGTCGTGAATGTCGCCAGGCTCGAGCAGGAACACCTGCCCGGGTGTGCTGTGATGGCGTGTACGGCGGCAATTGAACTGCTGCACACCCTGCTCGGTGACCCCGACCAGAAAGCTCTCATGCCAGTGCGGGTCGTAGGCGTGGCCAACGAAATGCGCACGCACCGACTCGATGCCAGTGTCGGCGTCTTGCTTGAGGTCGATCCAGTCGGGCATGGCGGCGAGGCTGCAGAGGGTAGGGCAGTTCACCTTAACGCAGAACCCTGCCTGGGTTTAGAACAATTGTGCACAGCCGGCTTCAGTGCGGCTGCTGTGCCGCGAAACGCTCCCGCAGCCACAAGTGCAACTGCGATACCGCAGGAGACAGCTGTTTGCGGTGTGGGCATACCAAGGTTACCGGGCTCAGCTCGCCCGGGTGTTCCGGCAGCAGTACTTCCAGCTCGCCAGTCGCCACATTTGCGCTGACATCCAGCCACGACTTGTAGGCAATGCCCTCGCCGAGCACCGCCCAGCGCCGCACCACATCGGCATCGTCGCTGAACAGCGGGCCACTCACCTGCACGGTACGGTTGCCCAGCCGCCACTTGTCGTAGGTGCGCCCCTGTTGCAGGTAAAGCAGGCATGCGTGCTGCTGCAAGTCATCCAGCGCCTGCGGCCGCCCATGACGCGCCAGGTAGGCCGGCGAGGCCACCAGTACGCGACGATTCCAGGGGGCCAGGGGCAGGGCGATGTAGTTGGCTTCTTCGTTCAGGCCATAGCGTATGGCCACGTCTACCGGGTCGCGGAACAGGTCGGCAACGTGGTCGGACAGGTGCAACCGCAGGGTCAACTCAGGATGTTCGCGGCGGAAATCACTCAACCACGGCAGCAGGATGTTGCGGCCAAGGTCAGAGGGCGCCGACACCTGCAGCACACCACGCAGGGTGCTGTGGGCGCCGTGCAGGTTATCGCGGCCCTGGCGCAGGCTCTGCAGCACGCTGAGCGCGGTGGGCAGGTACAGCTCACCCTCGGCGGTCAGGCGCAGGCTGCGGGTGGTACGTGCGAACAGACGCACGTCGAGGTCGCGCTCCAGGCGTTTGATGGCGGCTGCGACCTGGCCGGGCAGCAGGTCTGCCTCGTGGGCCGCGGCGGTGAAACTGCCCAGTGCGCTGCTGCGCACGAACAGTTCGAGGTCGGTGATGCGGAGCATTTTCACTCCTTGGGTGAAAGTGTTGCTGCATTTTGCTGCTTTCTCTGGTTTGCAGGAAAGATAATATGCGCCACACGTTTGTTCCGCTTAAGGAGTTGCAACATGGATACCGTTTCTCTGGCCAAGCGCCGCTACACCACCAAGGCGTATGATGCTGCCCGCAAGATCCCTCAGGCCACCATCGACGCCTTGCTCGAGCAGCTGCGCCACAGCCCATCCTCGGTCAATTCGCAGCCATGGCACTTCATCGTGGCCGACAGCGCAGAGGGCAAGGCACGTCTGGCCAAGAGCACGCTGGACGGTTTTGCCTACAACACGCCGAAGATCCTCGATGCTTCCCATGTGATCGTGTTCTGCACCCGCACCGACATGACTGAAGCACACCTGGACGCCGTGCTCGACCAGGAGGCGGCTGACGGACGTTTTCGCGATGATCAGGCCCGTGCTGGCCAGAACCAGAGCCGTCGCCATTATGTGAACCTGCACCGCTACGATCAGAAAGACCTGCAGCACTGGATGGAGAAACAGACCTACCTGGCCCTGGGCACTGCGTTGCTCGGCGCTGCCGCCCATGGCCTGGACGCGACGCCGATCGAAGGTTTCGACAGCAAGATCATGGATGCCGAACTGGGCCTGCGTGAGCAGGGTTACACCAGCGTGGTGGTGCTGAGCCTGGGTTACCGTAGCGAGTCGGACTTCAATGCCGGGCTGAACAAGTCGCGCTTGCCGGTTTCGAAGGTATTTACCTTCCTTTGAGGCAGGCGTCGTGGGCCCCGTCCTCTTCGCGGGCAAACCCGCGAAGAGGGCGGTTCAGCAAACGGTAAAGCCCAGGTTCACCACAAGGCCAGCGAAGCCCCCGCAACTGTGCGTTCGAACACCTCAATCGCTTTGTCTACCTCGGCTTCGCTGGTAAACCGCCCGACGCTCAAGCGCACGCTTTTGCGCGCCTGCGCCTCATCCAGCCCCAACGCCAGCAGCACATGCGACGGCGCGTGGCTCGCCGAATTGCACGCCGAGGTGGTCGACAGCGCCAGCTCACTGGCCAGCGCCATGCTGTTGAAGCCCGGGGCCTCGATACACAGGTTCAAGGTATGCGCTATGCGCTGGCTGGCGCAGCCGTTGAGACTGACCCCTGGCAGCGCCAGTAGCCCGTCGCGCAGCCGCCTGGCGAGGTGCCCGATGCGCTGATGCTCGCTGTCGCCAGGTTGGCCGGCCAGGGCGAAGGCGCTGCCCATGCCAACGATCTGATGGGTAGGCAGGGTGCCTGAGCGCAGCCCGCGCTCATGCCCACCACCGTGAATTTGCGCACGCATCAAGGCGCGTGCGCGAGCCCCGACATACAACGCGCCGATGCCTTTTGGTCCATAGACTTTGTGGGCAGAAAACGACATCAGGTCTACCGCCATCGCCCGCAAATCGATGGCCAGCTTGCCCACCGCCTGGGCCGCATCCACGTGCAGCAGGGCGCCATGGGCACGCACGCGCTCGCCAATGGCAGCGAAATCGGTGACGGTGCCCAGTTCGTTGTTGACTGCCATCAGCGAGACCAGGCGGGTATCTTCGCGCAGGGCCGCTTGTACGTCATAGGGCTGAATCAGGCCTGCAGCGTCTGGTGCCAGGCGGGTGACTGCCCAGCCCTGGCGCTCCAGTTCGCTGACGGTATCGAGCACGGCCTTGTGCTCAAGCTGGCTGGTAATCAGGTGGCCCGGCTGCCCGATGCCCTGCGCGGTGCCTTTGAGCGCAAGGTTGTTGGACTCGGTGGCGCCCGATGTCCAGACCAGGTCTTCAGCGCTCGCCCCGACACAGTCGGCCACTTGCTGGCGAGCCTGTTCCACGGCTTCGCGGGCGCTCTGGCCGTATGCGTGACCGGAGGAGGCGGGGTTGCCGAAGTTCACCTGGCGGCCGAGGCAGGTGAGCATGGTTTCGATGACGCGCTCGTCTACCGGTGTGGTGGCGGCATAGTCGAAATAGAGTGGGGCGCTGGGCATGGCGGTAGGTCCGTAGCTGTCGCCGCGGGTTCGGCGATCCTGACAGCAAGCGTACCCTCGGCGATGCGAAAAATTTTGCCCTTGATTCCATGATTTGCCAGTTTTTGTAGAAAAAAATTCTCCAAATACGGTTTATCGTAGGATCTTTAAAATTTAGAACTGAGGGTTACACGGGTTCCAGCGCCCGTTCTTCTTCCGCCACCACCCGTTGGCACAACTCGATGATCTGCTCGCGCATCCAGCGGTTGGCCGGATCCTGATCGGTGCTTTCGTGCCAGTACAGGTGCGTCTCAAGCGCAGGCACTTCCACCGGCAGAGGCTGGTAGCGCAATTGATGGCGACGAGCAAACCGTTCTGGCACGGTCATCGCCATGTCGGTCTGTTGCAGTACCTGCGAAGCCATCAGGTAGTGCTGCGAGCGCAGGGCGACCTTGCGCTGCACGCCCATCTTGCCCAGCGCCAGGTCGACATAGCCCAGGCCGTTTCGACGGCTGGAAATATGGATATGGGTCATGCTCAGGTAGCTGTCGAGGGTGAGTCTGGCGTCGGCCAGCGGATGACCCTGGCGCAGGGCGCAGACATAGCGGTCCTGCATCAGCTTGACGTGGCGCACTTGCGGGTCGGTATTGAGCGGCGCATCGACGGCAAAGTCCAGGCGCCCGGCGGCCAGTTCCTTGGTTGTTTCGCGACGCTTGCACAGGAAACTCTCGATCAGCACCGCAGGCGCCAGGCGGCGCAGGCGCTGGAACAGCGGGGGCAGGATCACCGCTTCGGTAAGGTCGGTCATGCTGATGCGGAAGGTCTTGTTGGCCTGCTGCGGGTTGAAGATGCGGCTTTCCTGCACCGAGGTACGCAGCAGCGCCAAGGCGTTGCGCACCGGGCCGATGATGTTCTGCGCCATGGGGGTGGGCACCATGCCCTGGGCGGTGCGCACGAAAAGCGGGTCGTTGAAGGTTTCGCGCAGGCGCGATAGCGCGTTTGACACCGCTGGCTGGGTAATACCGACGATCTGCCCGGCGCGGGTCAGGTTGGCTTCGGTGTAGATGGCATCGAAGACGATGAACAGGTTCAGGTCGACCTTGCTGAGGTTCATGGGCGCCGCTCTTTGTTTGAATTATCGGCCGATCATATATCGGTTATGAATGTTTATACACGCAGAAAATAGACTAGGTGGATTGAGGCGTGCTGCTCTAGGCTCTGCCCATGTACTTCGAACCGTGAAGGTAGCCCCGATGGATTTCGCCTATTCACCCAAGGTCCAGGCACTGCGCGAGCGCGTCACCGCGTTCATGGATACTCATGTCTATCCCGCCGAGCCAGTGTTCGAGCGCCAGGTTGCCGAGGGTGACCGCTGGCAACCCACCGCAATCATGGAGGAACTCAAGGCCAAGGCCCGCGCCGAGGGCCTGTGGAACCTGTTCTTGCCTGAGTCGCAGTACGGTGCCGGCCTTAGCAACCTGGAATACGCGCCCCTGGCCGAGATCATGGGCCGCTCGCTGCTGGGGCCGGAGCCCTTCAACTGCTCGGCGCCGGACACCGGCAACATGGAAGTGTTGGTGCGCTATGGCAGCGAGGCGCAGAAGCGCCAATGGCTGGAGCCTCTGCTGCGGGGCGAGATTCGCTCGGCTTTTGCCATGACCGAACCGGACGTGGCCTCCTCGGACGCCACCAACATGGCCGCCACTGCCGTGCGTGACGGTGATGAGTGGGTGATCAACGGCCGCAAGTGGTGGACCTCCGGGGCCTGCGACCCGCGCTGCAAGGTGATGATCTTCATGGGCCTGTCCAACCCTGATGGCCCGCGCCACCAGCAGCACTCGATGGTGCTGGTGCCGACTGATGCACCGGGGGTGAAGATCGTTCGGCCGTTGCCCGTGTTCGGCTACGACGACGCCCCCCACGGCCACGCCGAGGTGCTGTTCGAGAACGTGCGTGTGCCCTATGACAGCGTCATCCTTGGTGAGGGCCGCGGCTTCGAGATCGCCCAGGGGCGCCTGGGCCCTGGCCGCATCCACCACTGCATGCGGTCGGTCGGCATGGCCGAGCGGGCGCTGGAGCTGATGTGCAGGCGCTCCGTCGAGCGCACAGCGTTCGGCCGGCCGCTGGCACGGCTGGGCGGCAACGTCGACAAGATCGCCGACTCACGCATGGAAATCGACATGGCGCGGCTATTGACCCTGAAGGCGGCGTACATGATGGACACGGTCGGCAACAAGGTGGCGCGAAGCGAGATCGCACAGATCAAGGTGGTAGCGCCGAATGTCGCATTGAAAGTGATCGACCGTGCGATTCAGCTCCATGGTGGGGCAGGGGTGAGCGGGGATTTCCCGCTGGCGTACATGTACGCGATGCAGCGTACCTTGCGCCTGGCTGACGGGCCCGATGAGGTGCACCGGGCGGCGATTGGCAAGTATGAGATCGGCAAGTATGTGCCGGTGGATATGTTGCGTAGCGGGCGGTGAGGGCGCGCTCGACGAACTGTTTTTGAGTACTTTGTAAGCAAAACTTCAGGTAGAGGGAGGGTCAGACCCGCAATTGCGGGTCTTCTTCCTTTTTGGCGCTCTTGGTCTGCGCGGATGGGGGCTGTTCCACTTGGGCTTCACCTACGACCGCTTTCTCCCCACGCGTCTTGATCAGCGACACCACCACCCCACCGAGCAACAACCCGAACGTCACGCCCAGCGACAGCAGTGCTGGCACCTTGCCCACCATGCCGTGGTAGAAGATCTTGCAGCCGATGAAAATCAGCACCAGCGCCAACGCGTACTTGAGGTAAACGAAGCGGTGCATCAATGCCGACAAGGCAAAGTACAGTGAACGCAAACCGAGAATGGCAAAGATGTTCGAGGTGTAAACAATGAATGGATCCTGCGTGATGGCGAAGATTGCAGGCACGCTGTCGACGGCAAACACCAGGTCGGCCAGTTCGATCAGCACCAGCGCCAGGAACAGCGGTGTGGCATAGCGCAATGCCTTGCTCTCGCCTGGCGGGGTGAGGCGCACGAAGAAGTGTGAACCATGAATCTGGTCAGTCACGCGCATGTGCCGCCTGACGAACTTGAGCACCGGGTTGTTGGCCAGGTCGGGGTGGCTGTCTTCTTTCGAAAACGCCATTTTTACCCCGGTAAACAGCAGGAATGCCCCGAAGATGTACAGCACCCATTCAAAGTTCTGTACCAGTGTTGCGCCCACGCCGATCATGATCGCACGCAGGAACACCACCCCCAGGATGCCCCAGAACAGCACCCGATGCTGGTACCGACGGGGGATGGCGAAGAAACCGAAAATCATCGCCATGACGAATACGTTGTCCATCGACAAGGACTGTTCGACCAAAAAGCCGGTGTAGAACTCAAGCGCCGACTGCGCGCCCAGTTGGTACCAGACCCACGCGCCGAACAGCACGCCCACGCTGAAATAGCCCGAGTACAGCAGCAGGCTTTCGCGCATTTCGATTTCACGTTCTTTGCGGTGCAGCACGCCCAGGTCGAGTACCAGCAGGCCGATGACGATGGCCATGAACACCAGCCACAACCAGGTGCTGGTACCGAGGAATGGCGTTGTGAGGAATGTGTGTAGAGCTGTCATGAGCCCCTCCTTGATTGTCGACGTTGCATGGCAACAGTGATCCGACATGGCGGCGCGGTAGCCGTCAGAGGGGCCCGGTATCACATGAATTTGAGCCTAGACCCATTTCCCCGTGATGCCGAATGGCGCGCTGTTACAAATTTTTGCCTGAGCCTGTGCGCGGCTGCCTGCCTCAGTACACCCAAACCTCCACCCGGCGGTTACGCAAGCGCCCCTGTTCCAGCTCGTTACCCGCAACCGGCAACTCGTCGCCCATGCCGGTAACCTCCAGCACTTCGACGCCATCGCGCGCCAGTTCACGGCGTACCGCCTGCGCGCGCAAGCGCGAGAGCAGGGCGGCGCGGCCCGGTGTTTCTTTGGGGTCGCCAAAGCCGACCAGCACCGCCTTGTTTTGCAGCTTGCCGGCCTGGCGCAGGTAGTCGGCGACGCGCTTTGTATCGCGCAGGGCCTTGTTGTCGAGGCTGGCACTGCCTTCCTGGAAACGGAAGTTGACGCTCAGGCGCTGTGCCTTCTGCGCCAAGTTGCGGTAGCGCGGCGGCATATCGACCTGTGCTGGTATCGCCAGGGACTTGATCTGCTGTGAGACGAACCCTTGCTCGGCGACGATTGCCTGGCCGGCAGGGCTCTGAGCGAATTCTGCCAGCGCCTTGGCCTGCGACTTAGCGTTGGCGGGCAAATAGAAGTACAGCCGGCGTGACAGGGGGTAGTCCTCGCTCGCCACCAGCGGGCGGTCCGGCAGCATGGCTGGCGCATCACCTTCGGCGATCGCCAGCACCTTGGCTCCGTGCACCGCTGCCAGGCTGCTGAACCCGATGGCCTGGCGATCTGCACGTACCCGATCGGCCAACTCATCACTGGATTCGAAACGCTGCGCCTGTCGGGCCAGTTCACTGCGGTGCGGTTCCAGCACCAGTGCCTTGAAGGTCTCGAAGGTACCGGAGCGGTCGTCGCGTGCATAGAGGTGTATCGGGCCGCCTGCCAAGCCCAGTTGCTCCCAATACTGGATCCGCCCCGAGAAGATGTGTGCCAATTGTTCGGTGTTGAGCTGTGGCAGGGGATTGTCGGGGTGGACGAACACTGCAACACCATCCAGACCGATCACTTGCTCGGCACCGGCTGCACGCAAGTCACCCAGCGCCTTGAGCTGGCGCACCTCGGTATCGTTGATGGGACGAGACGCTGCGGCCAGGTCGGCCTCGCCATGGCCAAGCGCGATAAAGCCGGTACTCGAGCCGTGCGCCGCGATGTCGATGCGCAGAGGCTGGCCCTGGGCATCAACGGCGGTTATCACGGTCTCGT
The DNA here is from genome assembly GCF_016406145.1 of Pseudomonas putida. Classification (NCBI taxonomy): domain Bacteria; kingdom Pseudomonadati; phylum Pseudomonadota; class Gammaproteobacteria; order Pseudomonadales; family Pseudomonadaceae; genus Pseudomonas; species Pseudomonas putida. The sequence continues at coordinate 3,401,076 of NZ_CP066306.1, read as the reverse complement.
TGGCCACAGCGCCTGGCCGTTGCTCGATCGCCGTTGCCTGTTGCGCCCACAGATGCCCCTGCACCAGCGCAGGCAGCAGGGCCGCGCCGATGGTGTTGGAACCTTGTACGCGCAGGTGCACAGGCTCGGCCACGGCCGTCAGGGGGAGCAGGGGAAGCAGCAAGAGCAACAGACGGAGCATGCCGGGCGACCTTTGGCACAGAGTTGCCCGGCAGATTACGACGGTAGGGTGACCGAAATGTGACTATGCGCGTGCCAGCGATGAGCTGCCGGGCAGCCTCAGGTGTGCGGGACCTGCTTGGAGACTGCACCACCGGCATACTGCGGTTTCAGGTGCCCTTGTTCATCCAGCAGGTACGCATCCATCACCTCGCGCACCACCGGCCCGGCCACCCGGCCACCGGCCTCGCCATTCTCGATCATCACAGCCACCACCACACTCGGGTGCTCGGCAGGTGCAAAGCCGACGAACAGGGCGTTGTCACGGTGGCGCTCCAGGGTCTTGTTGCGGTTGTAGCGCTCCCCCTGCTTGATCGCCACCACCTGCGCGGTGCCGCTCTTGCCGGCGATGCGGTACTGGGCCCCGGCGGCGGCGGCGCGGGCAATGCCGCGCGGGTCGTGCATGACCATCTGCATACCCTGGCTGACCTGGTCCCAGGCGTGCCGGTCGTGCAGCACGATATCGGGCATCGGGTTCGGGTCGACCGGTGTTTCGCCACCCACGGTCAAGGCCAGGTGCGGGCGGTGCCATACGCCCTTGCTGGCCAGAAGGCTGGTGGCCTGGGCCAGTTGTAGCGGGGTGACCTGCATGTAGCCCTGGCCGATGCCCAGGATCAGCGTTTCGCCGGGGTACCAGGCCTGGCGGCGGGTGGCGCGTTTCCATTGGGCAGACGGCATCAACCCCGAAGCCTCTTCGTTCATGTCCAGCGAGACCTTCTGGCCAAGACCGAACTCGGCCATGTAGTCGTGCAGACGGTCGATGCCGAGCTTGTGCGCCAGGTCGTAGAAGTAGGTGTCGTTGGAGCGCATGATGGCGGTGTACATGTCTACCCAGCCATCGCCGCTGCGGTTCCAGTTCCTGTACTTGTGCTCGTAGTTGGGCAGCTCGTAGTACCCGGGGTCGAATACCCGGCTGCCGGGAGTGATCACACCACTGTCGAGGCCGGCGATGGCCACTTCCGGCTTGACCGTCGACCCCGGTGCATACAGCCCGCGCAGCACGCGGTTGAACAGCGGCCGGTCGATGGAATCGCGCAGGGCAGCGTACTGTTTGAAGCTGATGCCCTTGACGAACAGGTTGGGATCGAAACTGGGATTGCTGACCATCGCCAGCACGTCGCCGTTGGCCGGGTCGAGCACCACCACCGCCCCACGGCGGTCGCCCAAGGCTTTTTCTGCAGCCACTTGCAGGTGGGCGTCGAGGCTCAGCACAATGTCTTCGCCCGGGGTAGGGGCCTGATGCTTGAGCACGCGCATCACCCGGCCCTGGGCATTGGTCTCGACCTCCTCGTAGCCGACGTGGCCGTGCAGCCGGCTTTCGTAGAAGTGTTCGATACCGGTCTTGCCGATCGATTGGGTGCCGCGATACTCGGTGCTGTCGAGGGTCTTGGCTTCCTTTTCGTTGATCCGCCCGACATAGCCGACCGAATGGGCGAAGTGCTCGGCAAGCGGGTATTCACGGATGAACTGCGGTTCTACATCCAGGCCCGGCAGGCGGAACTGGTTGACCGCTACCAGGGCGATCTGCTCCTCGGTCAGGCCAACCATCAGGGTGACCGGTTCAAACGGCTTGCGTCCACGGCGCAGGTCCTTGTCGAACTGCTTGCGGTCCTCCTCGCCCAAACCCAGAACCTGGGTCAGGGTATCGAGCACCTTGGCCGAGTCGCCGGCGCGCTCACGGGTCATGGTCAGGTCGAAACTAGGCTTGTTGTCGGCCAGCACCACGCCGTTGCGGTCGTAGATCAGCCCGCGCTCGGGGGCGATGGGCAGGACGTGTACGCGGTTGTTTTCCGATACCGCGCTTTGCTGGTCGTGTTGCAGCACTTGCAGCACGTAGAGACGGCCGATCAGCACGGCGACCAGGCAGAAGACCAGGGCAGCGCAAGCCAGGAGCCGGCGGTTGACCAGGTGTTTTTCCTTTTCGTGGTCCTTGAGAGGGATCGGTTGGGGCATGGGCGGTGATGTATCGGCTGAGCGCGAACCTGTGGGAGCCGGCCTGCCGGCGACTACGCCAGGCCAGCCAACATGGATGTAGACGAGTGCCATGCACTCGAATCGCCGGCAAGCCGGCTCCCACAAGGATGCGGGGCGGCGATGCTACGCGTGCCCGGGCCGCACCTCAAGGCAGGCGCGTTGCGTAAAACCGGGCATCCGGTGTTTCATCCCGTCATCAGGGCGCTGAAAGCCTGTATGAAGATTTGTTCATTCACCTGCCTTGGCCGGCTTGAGACCGTGAATGGATGACTGGGGCAGGCCATTTGGTTAGAATGCACGCGGGTGCTAGCTGCATGACGCAGTGACGCAGGTTAAATAACTACGCAGGTCGGGCCGCCGTGCGGGAGTTCTTGTGCCCATGCAAAAACACGTAATGCCCCGTGCCCAGCAAATTGCCCAACGCGCATTCGCCAACTTCGAACGCTTTCTGCATATCGAGGCCGTGAGCGGCGTCGTACTGTTGATCGCCGCCGTTGCAGCACTGATCTGGGCGAATTCGCCCGCTGCCGAAAGCTATGACGCCCTCTGGCACACGCCGATAAGCTTTGGTATCGGCTCCCTGGTCTATTCCCAGTCACTGCATTTCTGGATCAACGACGGCCTGATGACCATCTTCTTCCTGGTCGTCGGTATGGAGATCCGTCGCGAAATCCATGAAGGCGCGCTGTCCAGCCTGCGCCAAGCCACGCTGCCGATGGCGGCAGCTGTCGGTGGTGTGGTGGTACCCGCACTCATCTACCTGGCGTTCAATCATTCGCCTCCCGCGCAAGAGGGGTGGGCAGTGCCCACCGCCACCGACATCGCCTTTGCAGTGGGTGTGCTGGCGCTGCTGGGCAAGTCGATCCCTTCCAATGTGCGGGTGTTCCTGCTCGCCCTGGCGATCATTGACGACATCATCGCCGTACTGATCATTGCCTTTTTCTACTCCGGTGGCCTGGATTACAGCGGTTTCGGCGTCGCCGCCATCGGCCTGCTGCTGGTGCTCGGCCTGCAAAAGATCGGTGTCGGTTCGGCCTATGCCTACATCATCCCCGGGTTCATCACCTGGCTGGGCATGTTGATGACCGGTGCCCACCCCACCTTGGCGGGCGTGGTACTTGGCCTGATGACGCCGGTCAGGGCCATGCCCTTGGGCGAGCGCCCGCTGGAGGCTGTTACCCGCTTCACCGACGACCTGCTCGGTCGCGCCAAGGCACCGCAGATCGATGACAGCGAACTGATGAGCCCGCTGAAAAACCTGCGTGTGGCGCAGCGTGAACTGGTAGCCCCCGTGCTGCGCGTGCAAGGCCATCTGCACCCTTGGGTGGCGTTCGCGATCATGCCGCTGTTCGCCCTGGCCAACGCCGGTGTCGGGTTGTCTGGTGTAGACCTGTCTGCCGATGGCCCTCACTGGGTGATGACTGGTGTGGCTGTGGCGCTGGTCTTGGGCAAGCCGTTGGGTATCGTGACGATCAGCTGGCTGATGGTACGTTTGGGCTGGTGTGCGCTGCCGGCGGGCGTTACCTGGCACGGCATCACGCTGATCGGGCTGTTGGCGGGCATCGGCTTTACCATGTCGATCTTCATTGCCAACCTGGCGTTCTCTGACCCTGGCGTCCTGGGCGCGGCGAAGCTTGGCGTACTGTCGGGCTCGGTCATTGCTGCTGTGATCGGCCTGACTTGGGGTGTGTGGAGCCTGCGCAAGGCAGCCAAGGCTGCACCGGCCCAAGTTGGCTGATAGGCCAGCCGGGTAACGGGCAGGTGGGTGCACATTTTTTTTCAGAGGTGCATCCAATCTGCATCCTGGCGGGTATTACAGGTAGCGCGACTTCGCGCTGTCGATTACTCGCCAGGAGATTTGCACCATGAACAGCCCAGTTACCATGCTGATGCTCACAGGCGGCTTAGTCCTGATCGTGGCCAGCCAGGCCGCTCACGCTCAATCCGCCTTGCCCGACGCGGTCAAGGTTCCGGATGGCCACACCGTCATGCTGGAAACCGTCGGTGTGGGCCAGGTCACCTACGAATGCCGCGACAAAGCCAATGCCCCCGGCCAGACCGAGTGGACATTCGTCGGCCCCAAAGCGGTACTCAAGGACAGGTCTGGCAAGGCGGTGGGTGACTATTTCGGGCCGCCCGCCACCTGGCAGGCCAAAGACGGCTCGAAGGTCACCGGCACCCAGTTGGCCGTGGCGCCAGCGGCCAAGGGCGACCTGCCTTACCAGCTGGTTCAGGCCAGCCCGGCCGAAGGTAAAGGGGCCATGACCGGTGTGAGCTATATCCAGCGCGTGGCCACCCGCGGCGGTGTTGCGCCGGCAACTGCCTGCTCGATGCAAAACAAAGGTGAGCGCAAAATCGTTGATTACCAGGCTGACTATATCTTCTGGGCGGCAAAATGATGGCAGTGCGCATAGGCAGGTAAGCCACTGGCGTCTACGCTGATCGACAGCCCCCCGGCCCGATGGCTGGGGGAACCGTCCAGGGACTATAGGGCTGACCTTGCAGTGAACTCACCTTTGCCCCCTTTTGACTTTCAGCGTTGCCTTGAAGCCTGCGCACGGGGAGACCGCCGAGCGCTGCATGCACTCTATGAGGAGGAGGGCGCACGCCTGCTAGGCGTGGTGCGCCGTATCGCCCGCGACCACGCTACAGCAGAAGACATCCTGCACGATGCCTTCATTCGGATATGGTCCGGGGCTGCCAGCTTCGACCCTGCACGCGGCTCTGCGCGGGGCTGGATCTATAGCGTGACCCGGCACCTGGCGCTCAACTACATACGCGACTCCCGGCGCGAAGTCGTGCTGGATGAAGGGGCGTTTGACAGTGCACAAGTACCGCTGCCCTATGCGAGTGATATGGATCTCATGGCGGACTCGGCCAAGGTTCACCGTTGCCTCGAGCAACTGGAACCCTCACGCAAGCTGTGCATCCTGCACGCGTATGTCGACGGTTGCAGCCATGCCGAAATCGCCGGGTTGCTGAACACGCCGTTGGGTACCGTCAAAGCCTGGATCAAACGCAGCCTGAAGGCGTTGCGGGAGTGCATGGGATGAAGAAGCCACAAGGCGAGACTGCCGACGCACTTGAGGAATTGGCCGGGGAGTACGTATTGGGTACCTTGTCGGCCGAACAACATGAGGCTGTGCGTCAACGCCTGACAGAGGATCAGCAGTTGCGTGGTGCCGTGGATGCCTGGGAGCAGCGGCTACTGGCGTTGAACGCACTCGCTGAGCCTTTGGCGCCCAGCCCACGTTTGTGGGGGCGGATCAGCCGCAGCGTCGATGCACAGCCACAGCCACAGCCACAGCCACAGCGCATTGCGCCGCCAACGCAGTCAGGGCGTTGGTGGCATCGCCTTGTGCTATGGCAGGGCCTGGCTGGTGCAGGCCTGGTTGCCAGCCTGCTGTTAGCCTTCACTCTGCTTACCGCCAAGGCGCCGGAGCCTTCTTACCTCGTGGTGCTGGTTGCGCCGGCAGACAGTGCCCCCGGGTGGGTAGTGCAGGCTAGCGATACCCGTAGCATTCAACTGATTCCCTTGGGGCAGTTCGCGGTGCCGAGCGACAAGGTGCTGCAGTTCTGGACCAAGGGCGAACAGTGGCAGGCGCCACTGTCGCTGGGCCTGGTCAAACCTGGCGAGCAATATCGGGTGCCCGCGCATGACCTGCCTCCCCTGGAGCCCAACCAACTGTTCGAATTGACCCTGGAAAGAGCGGGCGGCTCGCCGACCGGGCGCCCAACCGGGCCTGTGCAGTTCATCGGTCGGGCGGTGAAGGTGCTTTGACAGTGCCTTGTGCAAGGGCAGCAAAAAGCGGCGCCTGCGCGCCGCTCTACAGGCTTGCATCCCGCTATCAATCGCCGGTCACCAGCTGACGGGCCAGCTGATTGTGGCGCTCCAGCACCAGCGGCAGGTCGACTGTGGTGATGCGGCCGTCCTTTACCACTACGCGGCCGTTTATCACGCTGGTGTCGACCTGGGTCGGGGTGCAGAACACCAAGGCCGCAAGCGGGTCGTGGTGGGCGCCTGCGTAGGCGACATGGCCGAGGTCGAAGGCGACGAAGTCGGCGACCATGCCCGGCGCCAAGGCGCCGATGTCATTACGGTTGAGCACCTTGGCACCGCCGAGGGTGGCGATTTCCAGCGCTTCGCGTGCGGTCATCGCGTCGGGGCCGAAGCCGACACGCTGCAGCAGCAGCGCCTGGCGCACTTCACCGATCATGCTGGCGCCATCGTTGGAGGCCGAGCCATCGACGCCCAGGCCCACGGGCACCCCGTGGTCGCGCATCTTGCGGATCGGTGCAATACCCGAAGCCAGGCGCATGTTCGAGCACGGGCAGTGGGCCACACCGGTGCCGGTACGGGCGAACAGCTCGATGCCGTGCTGGTCGAGTTGCACGCAGTGCGCGTGCCACACATCGTGGCCGACCCAGCCCAGGTCCTCGGCGTATTCGGCAGGTGTCATGCCGAACTTTTCGCGGCTGTAAGCGATATCGTTGACGTTTTCAGCCAAGTGGGTGTGCAGCGAAACCCCGTAATTGCGTGCCAGCACCGCCGCTTCACGCATCAGGTCGCGGCTGACCGAGAACGGCGAGCAGGGCGCCACGACCACGCGCAGCATCGAGCCATGGCTGGCGTCGTGGTAGTCCTCGATCAGGCGCTGCGACTCCTTGAGTATGTCGCTTTCCTTTTCCACCACCGAGTCTGGCGGCAGCCCGCCTTGGCTGCGCCCTACGCTCATGCTGCCGCGTGCGGCATGGAAACGCATGCCGATTTCCCCGGCGGCGTGGATGCTGTCGTCGAGCTTGCAGCCATTGGGGTAGATGTACAGGTGGTCGCTGGAGGTGGTGCAGCCGGAGAGAATCAGTTCGGCCATCGCGGTCTGCGTCGATACCGCGATCATTTCGGGCGTCAACCGTGCCCAGATCGGGTAAAGGTTGGTCAGCCAGTTGAACAGCTCACCGTCCTGGGCCGCCGGGACCACGCGGGTGAGGCTTTGATACATGTGATGGTGGGTGTTGACCAGCCCCGGGATGACCACCTTGCCGGTCATGTCCAGAATCTCGTCGGCGTGCTGGGGCAGCTCGTCGCTGGGGCCAACCTGCTTGATCAGGTTGTCTTCTATGAACAGGCCGCCGCGTCTGATCTCGCGGCGCTCGCCGTCCATCGTCACCAGCAGTTCGGCGTTCTTTATCAGCAAAGTCTTGGGCATAGGTATTCCTTCCCGCGAAGGGCGGGGCGCAATTCGTCAGTGCGGACACCTGGTTTTTTCTCGAGGGCAACCAGGCTCGGTGTGGAAAACACGGAGTGGGCAGCAGGGCCAGTCAGCGCAGCCGCGCACGTGCCGACACCGCTAAGTCACAAAGACCAGGCGCGAGACGGCGGATGGGTGCATAGGGCAACGGGTGAACGGCGAATGCGTCGATTCGCAGAGGGCGCTCGAAGTGAATGAGCAGATAGCGGTAATGCATGGCTTTAGCCTGTCGCAATACGCAGCGGCGATTACCACTGTCGTAGGCGCGGGTTGATGTAACCAGAAATGTTCATTTTTGTATACGAAAAATTCTGCATTGAATGTCCAGGTGGTGCCACGGCGCTTTGCGCAGTACATGGCCTGGTTTATGTTGGGCGCCCAAGGCATGCACTTCGACAGGACGCCACCAATGCCATCGCCAACACAATTGATCAGCCCCCTGTGCCTTGCCCTGGCCAGCCAATGGGCTTGGGCCGACCAGCCGCTGCCCGCGCCCCCGGAGCTAGGGTCAGGTTACCGCTCCGGCCTGCAACCGGTTCACGCCAACCGGCACATGGTGGCGGCTGCCAATCCGCTGGCCAGCGAAGCCGGGCGGGCGATGCTGCGCGCCGGTGGCAGTGCCATCGATGCGGCAATTGCCATGCAGATGGTGCTCACCCTGGTCGAGCCGCAGTCCAGCGGCATTGGCGGTGGGGCGTTCATCCTGTACTGGGACGGCAAACGGGTACAGGCATTCGACGGGCGCGAGACCGCGCCGGCAGCCGTCACCCAAACGCTGTTCCTGCAACCGGACGGCACCCCGATGCCATTCCGGGCAGCGCAGATCGGCGGGCGCTCGGTAGGCGTACCAGGGGTGCTGCGTGCCTTGAAAATGGCGCACGAGCAACATGGCAAGCTACCGTGGCGTCAACTGTTCGCGCCGGCTATTGCCTTGGCACGCAGTGGTTTCCCTGTGTCCGAGCGCCTGCACGCGTTGCTGGCGGGTGACCCTTTCATCGCCGATTCACCCACCATGGCCCGCTATTTCCTGGATGAGCATGGCCAGCCGCTGGCGGTGGGAACGCTGCTACGCAACCCCGAACTTGCCCATACCTTCGAACGCATCGCGCAACAGGGCATTGATGCGTTCTATACCGGTGAAATTGCCGAAGCGATCGTCGCCCAGGTACAGGGGCATGCCAATGCCGGGCTCCTGTCACTGGAGGATTTGCGCCAGTACCAGGCCAAGGAGCGCACGCCGTTATGCGGCCCTTACAAGGCCTGGCAGATCTGCGGCATGCCGCCGCCATCTTCAGGTGCAGTGACCGTGCTGCAGACCTTGGGCATCCTCGAGGCGCTGCAGCACGCCATGCCACAACGCGACCTTGCGAAGCTACCGCCCAGCGTCAGTGCTTCGCCGGCAGGCCTTGAGCCTGCGCCGCTGGCCGTTCACCTGATTGCCGAGGCCGAACGGCTGGCCTACGCCGATCGTGCCCAGTACCTGGCCGACAGCGACTATGTGCCGATACCGCTCAAGGCATTGACCGCCCCGGCGTACCTGGCCGGGCGGGCCGAGCTGATCGGCGACTTCAGCATGAAACATGCGCGACCGGGCAAGCCGCAGGGCGCGGACCTGGCCTTGGCCCCGGACCGCTCGCCGTTGCGCATTTCCACCTCGCACCTTTCGGCGGTGGATGACAGCGGTCAGGCGCTGGCCATGACCACTTCGGTAGAGGCTGCATTCGGTTCGCATCTGATGGTCAAGGGCTTCCTGCTGAACAATCAGTTGACCGACTTTTCCTTCATCCCACAGGAGAAGGGCAAGCTCGTTGCCAACCGGGTTGAACCGGGCAAGCGGCCGTTGTCGGCGATGGCCCCGACCCTGGTGTTTTCGCAGGCGTCCGGGGAACTGGTGGCCAGCCTCGGATCACCCGGTGGCTCGCAGATCATCGGCTACGTCAACAAGGCGCTGGTGGGTTTGCTGGACTGGCGGCTCGACCCACAACAGGCCAGCAACCTGCCCAACTTCGGCAGCCGCAACGCCGGTACCGAAGTGGAAGCCGGGCTGACCAGCCCGGCGCTGGTCCGGCAATTGGCGGCCTGGGGCCATGAGGTGACGCCCATGACCATGACCAGCGGCATGCAGATCATCCAGCGTACCGGCCCAGGCTGGGCGGGTGGAGCCGACCCGCGGCGCGAAGGCGTGGCGCTTGGCGATTAGCCATGGTAGAAGACAACCTTGTCATTCAAATGTTGAATACCAGGATGTCTATCAGCGTTAAATCGAATAGGGCTCTGTTCGACCTCGACCTGCTGCGTGCCATCGTCGTCGTGGCCGATTGCGGCAGCTTCACCACCGCTGCCGCACGCCTGCATTCGACGCAATCGACCATCAGTCAGAAAGTCCGCCGGCTCGAGGATATGGTCGGCCATCGCCTGCTGGTGCGCGGGAACCGTGACGTGTTGCCGACCGACGCCGGCCAGACCTTGCTCGGCTACGCCCGGCACATGCTGGCATTGAACGACCAGATGCTCGAGGCTTTGGCCGGTGCCATGGTCGGCGTCACCGTACGTTTGGGCGTTCCCGAAGATTTCGTCGGCGGGCGCACCACCAACGCGCTGTCGGCATTCAGCCGGCTGCACCCGCAGGTCAAGCTGGAGGTCACCAGCGGCCTGTGCCGCGACCTCAGCCAGGCCTATGACAATGGCGAACTTGACCTGGTGTTGCTCAAGCAGCGACGCAACAGCCGCGAAGGCGTGGCGTGCTGGCCCGAGCGTCTGCAGTGGATCGACAGCGCACGCATGCCGTCCTTCGAGCTCGACCCGATCCCGCTGGTGACCTTTCCGCCACGCGGCTTGTACCGCGATGACATGATCACCGCCATCGAAGGCATGGGCCGGCGCTGGCGCATCAGTTTCACCAGCTCCAGCCTCAGTGGCATCCAGGCCGCGGTGGCCGACGGCATGGGCATCAGCCTGTTGCCACCACGGGCGGCGACCCCTGAGCATCGGGTGCTTGGCAGGCAACACGGGTTGCCTGAGGTGGACAGCTACGAAATCGTCATCGTCCACCGGCCGACGGCGGATGTGATGGTCACGGCATTGGCCAAGGTAATGTCGCAGGTGCTGGAGGGTGGAGGGATCTGATGCCTGCACTGAGCCCATCGCTGGCGATGGGGCCCGGAAGATCAGTGCATTACGGCATGCCCAACCACTGCGGCAGTGCCAGCGAAATGAACGGCACGTAAGTCACCAGCACCAGGAACAGCAGCAGGATCGACAGCCACGGCAGCGCGGCGCGAATCGTCTGCCCCAGCGTCAGGCCCGTCACCGCTGAAGTCACGAACAGGTTCAGCCCCACCGGTGGATGCACCAGGCCGATCTCCATGTTCACCACCATGACGATCCCCAGATGAATCGGGTCGATCCCAAGCTTCATGGCGATCGGGAAGAAGATCGGCGCGAGAATCAGGATGATCGCCGACGGCTCCATGAAGCTGCCCGCCACCAGCAGTACCACGTTGACCATGATCAGGAAACCGATCGGCGTCAGGCCCTCGGACAGCACCCACTGGGTGATCTGCTGGGGGATCTGCTCGGTGGTCAGCACATGGGCGAACAACATGGCGTTGGCGATGATGAACAGCAGCATGATGGTCAGCCGGCCCGACTCCAGCAATACCTTCGGGCAGTCGCGCAGGCGCATGTCCTTGTACACGAACAGCGCGATGAACGCTGAGTACACCGCTGCCACGGCGGCCGCCTCGGTGGGGGTGAACATGCCGCTGTAGATGCCGCCCAGGATGATCACCAACAGCAACAGCCCCCAGAACGCGCGCCTGGCGGTGCTCAACCATTCGGCAAAACTGGCACGAGGTTGTGCGGGCAGTTTCTTGATCCGGGCGACGATATAGATCGTTACCATCAGCGCCAGGCCCAGCAGGATGCCTGGCACCACACCGGCCATGAACAGCTTGCCTACCGAGGTCTCGGTCGCCGCCGAGTACACCACCATGACGATCGATGGCGGAATCAGGATGCCCAGGGTGCCGGCGTTGCAGATGATCCCCGCGCCGAACTCGCGGGGATAACCGGAGCGCACCATGCCGGCAACGGCAATCGAACCCACCGCCGCGACCGTGGCCGGCGACGAGCCCGACAACGCCGCGAACAGCATGCATGCCAGCACTGCGGCAATGGCCAGGCCGCCACGGATGTGCCCGACGCAGGCGTTGGCGAAGTCGATCAGCCGCTGGGCCACGCCACCGGTGGTCATGAACGCGCCCGACAGCAGGAAGAACGGGATGGCCAGGAAGGTGTAACTGTCGGAGGTCTCGAACAGCTTGATCGCCAGCGAGCTGAGAGAGTCCTGGCTGAACATCAGGATTGAAAGTGCGCCCGACAAGCCCAGCGAAATCGCGATCGGCACTCCCAGGAACATGAACACGAACAACAACAGGAACAGGCAGATAACCGTCATCAGTGATGCTCCTCACCCGGGTTGGCCAGCTTGCTCGCCTCTGCAGCCTCGTCGGCCAGGCCCAGGCCATACTGGCGATGGGTGAACAGGCGATAGAGGATCTCCAGGTAGCGGACAATGACCAAGGCGAAACCGAAGGGCACGATCAGCGCGATATGGCCGACCTTGATGCCATAGCGGTCCAGGTCTTCGGCGCCGATGCCGGCCACAAGCACAGCGCTTACCCATTTGATGCTCGCCACCAGGAACAGCCCGGCATACGCCAGGCAACAGGCACAGGCGATCATCGCCAGTACCCGTTGCACTGGCTTGCGGGTGCGCCGCACCAGTACGTCGACACCCAAGTGGCCAGCGGTGCGCACGCCATAGGAGATCCCGAAAAAGATCAGCCAACCGAATAGCGCCTTGGTCAGGGCGATGCTCCAGGTCATTTCCTGGGCGTAACCCATCAGGTGGTCGCCGATGCCCAGCAGCAGGTCACTGGCAAAAGCCCAGTGGTCACTGAGCGTGTAGAACACGGTATAGAGGTTGTTCAGTGCTACGTAGACGAAGGTCACCAAGGTCATGGCCGCCAGGAGAAAGGCGATCATGCCCTCCTCGAAGTGCTCCCAGACACGCCTGAGCGATTGCATAGGAATTCTCCAGACAGAGAGAGGGCTGGCCACCTGTGCGCAGGTGGCCGGGGCAGGGCGTGCGGCTGTCAGGAAGCCTTGTTGGCGGCCTCGGCTGCCTTGATCAAGTCAGCGCCGATCTGACCGGAGAACTTGTCCCACACCGGGCGCATGGCCTCACGCCATTGCTGGCGCTGCTCGGCAGTCAGGGCATCGATCTCGCTGGTCTTGGCATCGATGATTTTCTGCCTGGAGGTCTGGTTCAGGGCTTCGGCCTGTTTGTTCACCTCGACGGTGACCTGGTCCATGAGCGTTTGCAGCTCGCCACGCACGTCCTCAGGCAGGCCGTTCCAGAACTTGGCGTTGGTGATCACCATGTAGTCGATCAGGCCGTGGTTGGTCTCGGTGAAGAACGGCTGCACTTCGTTGACCTTCTGGCTTTCATAGTTCGACCAGGTGTTTTCGGTGCCATTGACCGTGCCGGTCTGCAGGCCCTGATAAACCTCGGCAAAGCTCATCTTGCGCGGGTTGGCGCGGATCGCCTTGAACTGCTCTTCGAGCACGCTGGAGGCTTGCACGCGGAATTTCAGGCCGCGGGCATCTTTGGGCAGGATCACTTTCTTGTTGGCCGACAGCTGCTTGAGGCCGTTGTGCCAGTAGGCCAGGCCGTGGATGCCTTTGTCGTCCATCGACGTCAGCAGTGCCTTGCCCTGCGGGCCTTGCTGGAAGCGGTCGACGGCCGCCAGGTCGTCGAACAGGAACGGCAGGTCGAAGATTTGCACCTGCTTGTTGTAGTGCTCGAACTTGGCCAGCGAAGGCGCCAGCATCTGCACATCCCCCAGCAGCAACGCTTCCATCTCCTTGCCGTCGCCGAACAGTGACGAATTGGGGTAGACCTCGACCTTGACCTTGTCCTTGAGCTGCGGGTCCGCCGCCACCAGCTTCTGGAACATCAGCGCACCCTGGCCTTTGGGCGTGCTGTCGGCCACGACGTGGGCGAACTTGATGATGATCGGGTCGGCAGCCTGTGCAAGGCCGGCCATGGACACTGCGGCGGCGCAAAACAGCGCCTGGGTCAGCTTGAACATCGATGTCACCTCTGATTTATTTTTGTAGGAGGATGGATGTAACGATGGACCAATGGCTTGCGTGTGGTGAATTAGCATTTGTGTAAGGCGGCATTCGGTTTAGCCGAACGCCGGCTCAGTTCAACCGGACGCCTGTGCCAACAACCGTCGCGCCCGCAACACCACCGGCGCATCCACCATTTGCCCGTCCAGCTGAAACGCACCGGCCCCGTTAGCTGCGGCGCTCGCCGCCAGCACCCGTCGGGCCCAGGCCAGCGCTTCGGCGTCGGGCGCGAGTGCCGCGTGAATCACCGGCACTTGCCTGGGGTGAATGCACAACGCCCCGCCATACCCCAAGTCGCAGGCATGCCGTACCGCCTGGTGCAAACCTTCGGTGTCGCCAATGGCAGGAAACACGCCATCGAGCGGCGGCAGCAGGTCGGCACCCCGCGAGTGTAGCTGCACGGCCATGCGCGCCTGGTCAAGAAACTGCCGGGCAGCATCGCTGTCGGTGTTCAGATGAAGGTCCAGCGCCAAGTCGAGGCTGCCGAACGACAACCGCTCGACCCCCTCGGCATGGGCGATCTGCTCGAGCGCCAGCAGGCCTTTGGCGCTTTCGATGATGGGCCAGACCGGTTTGCCGATGTGCCGGGCAACGGCCACTTGGGCGGCGTTTTCCACCTTGGGCAGCAGCACGCCGGCGATACCAGGCTGCTGCGCGCAGAAAGCCAGGTCTGCAGCATGCTCGGCGTGCTGCGGCGCGTTCACACGGACCCACACCGACGCCAGTGGCGTGGCCTGCAGGAAAGCCCCCAGGTTGTCCCGGGCCTGGCGCTTGAGAGGTTCCTCCACGGCATCCTCGAAATCGACGATGACGGCATCGGCCCCCGCTGCCAGCGCCTTGGCGAAACGCTCAGGCCGGCTGCCGGGTACGAACAGTGCAGAGCGGACGCTGTTCATACCACACCACCCGCGGCCAGGCTGGCCTGCTCTGCCGGGCTGAAGCCCAGCTCGCCGAGGATACCCTGGGTGTGTTGGCCAAGCGCCGGCACGGCGTCCATGCGTGGGGCAAAGGCCGCGTTGCGCCCTGGTGGCAGCAGCGAGGGCAGCTTGCCGACCGGGCTGTCCACTTCACGCCAGCAGCCGCGGGCCTGCAACTGCGGGTGTTGCCACACCCCGTGCATGTCGTTTACCCGCGCGTTAGCGATTTGCGCATCTTCAAGGCGTGCCACTACCTCGTCCAGCGACAGGCTGGCGAAGCCATCGATGATGATCTGCCGCAGCACCTCACGGTTATCCGAGCGCTTGAAGTTGGCATTGAAGCGGTCATCAGTGGCCAGCGCCGGGTCAAGCAGCACCTTTTCGCAGAACAAGGCCCATTCCCGTTCGTTCTGAAGGCCAAGCATGATCGTGCCGCCACCACCGGTGGGGAACGGCCCATACGGGTAAATGGTGGAGTGCGAAGCGCCAGCGCGCGGGGGAGGCGGCGCGCCGTCGTAGGCGTAGTACATCGGGTAGCCCATCCACTCCACCAGGCTTTCCAGCATCGACACGTCGATGCGGCTGCCGATGCCGGTCTTGTCACGCAGCAGCAACGCCGAGAGCACGCCGGTATAGGCGTACATGCCGGCGGCGATATCGGCGATCGAGCAGCCGGCCTTGGCCATGTCGTTTTCGCCAGGGCCACCGGTTACCGAAAGAAAGCCGCCTTCGCTCTGGATCAGCAGGTCATAGGCTTTTTTCTTTTCATAAGGGCCGCCTTCGCCATACCCGGAGATATCGCACACGATAAGCCGTGGGAAGCGGGCGTGCAGGGCGTCGAACGACAAACCCATGCGCGCTGCCGCTCCCGGTGCGAGGTTTTGCACCAGCACATCCGCCTTGGCCAGCAGGGCCTCGAGAATACCGTCGGCGGCGTCCTGCTTGAGGTCCAGGGTGAGGCTTTCCTTGGAGCGGTTGGTCCAGACGAAGTGCGAGGCCAGGCCATCGACACGCTGATCGTAGCCGCGGGCGAAGTCGCCGCTGCCAGGGCGCTCGACCTTGATCACGCGGGCGCCGAGGTCGGCCAATTGGCGCGTGCAGAAGGGGGCCGCGATAGCGTGCTCCAGGCTGATCACGGTGATGCCGTCCAGCGGGCGTGGCGTTGTTTGAGTCATAGGGTCACCTGTTGGTGTTCAGTGCAGATCAGCCAGCGAGCGGGCGTCGCGCAGTTGCCAGACCCGCTCGATCAATGCCTGGCACTGGGCCGGGCTGCGCGCGCCGGAATACGCCAGCAGGCGCTGAAACTTGGCCGCAAGCTCCGGGCGCGACAGGGTGTTGCCGGGGTCACCTTTGGGTTCGTCGATGGCGGCGCTGAAGCTGCGGCTGTCGGTGCAGGTGACGTCCACGCGGCCCAGCCAGCGCTTGGGGTAGGCGGCGTCCACTTCGGCGTCCAGTTGCATCTCGACGTGCTCGCGAAAGTGCGCGACCTGTGGGTCGGTCAGCGCCAAGTCACGGAAGTCGATGAGTTGCGCGCTGCCATGCACCGCAATCAGGCCGAGTACGGTACCCATGGAGAACTTGGCCTGGTGCACGGTGGCAGGTGTGGTGACGCGGCCAAGCACATCGATTGCGCCCTGATGCACGCGGGTGACGACCCTGGCGATCTGTTCATGGCCCAGGCCTTCGCGCTGCATCAACAGCAGCAAGGCATCGGCGGCGGGGGGGGTATGGCGACACGAAGCGTGGTACTTGAACGAGGTTTCCACCAGCGCCCAGCGCGTGCCCAGGCGGTCGCTCAGGCGCGCCGGGTCGGCATCGCTGGACATGCCGGCGGCCATGCCCTGTTCGCCTTCGAGGATATTGCGTGCACCGCTCAGGCCATCGGCGGTGAGATAGGCGGCCAGCAGACCGTCGGCGGCGGCCTTGGCGGTATGTAACTGTTTGGAGTCGGCGGCGTCGCGCAGGAACTCCCAGAGCCCGGCGGCCTGGGTGCCGGCGCTGCCGAGCAGGTTGATGAACTGCGTCTGGTTGAAGCCCAGCAGTTTGCCCACCCCGACTGCTGCGGCCAGGGTGCCGACGGTGGCGGTGGTATGGAAGATGCGGTAATGCGAGCGACCGAGGAATTCACCGATACGGATGCCGGCTTCATAGCCGGCGACTGCGGCCAGCAACAGGTCCTGGCCAGACTTGCCAAGGTCCTGCGCCGCCGCCAGTACGGCAGAAAACACCACGGTCGCCGGGTGCAGCACCGAGCTGTTGTGCAGGTCGTCCTGCTCGACCAGGTGCGAGGCAGCACCATTGACCAGGGCGGCAAAGTAGGGGGACGAGGTACGCCCGCTGGTCAATACCCGCGCGTTGCCCTGCGCAGGCCCCATGCGTTCGGCATAGCGCTCGAACAGCGGGATCGGGTGCGCGCCTTGGCTGGCGAGGGCCGAGCCAAGCCAGTCCAGGAACAGGTCTTCGGTGCGGTCCAGCACGTGGCCGGGCAGGTGCGTGTAGCGCAGGTCGGCGAGAAAGCCGGCCAGGGCGTGGGTATGTTGCATGCTCAGGCCCTCAGAAGCTGCGCGGCAGTTCGAGCAGGTGCTCGGCCACGTAGGACAGGATCAGGTTGGTGGAAATCGGCGCCACCTGGTACAGGCGGGTCTCGCGGAACTTGCGCTCGACGTCGTATTCGCAGGCGAAGCCGAAGCCGCCATGGGTTTGCAGGCACGCATTGGCGGCTTCCCACGAGGCCTTCGCCGCCAGGTACTTGGCCATGTTGGCGCTGGCCCCGGCATTCTGCCCGCTGTCGTATTCGGCGCAGGCGCGCCAGCGCATCAGGTCGGCGGCTTCGATTTCGATGTGCGCTTCGGCGATAGGGAACTGCACGCCCTGGTTCTGCCCGATTGGCCGGCCGAACACCACGCGGTCACGGGCATAGGCGCTGGCTTTTTCGACGAACCAGCGGCCGTCACCGATGCACTCGGCGGCAATCAAGGTACGTTCGGCGTTGAGGCCGTCGAGGATGTACCTGAAGCCTTTGCCTTCTTCGCCGATCAGGCTGCTGGCCGGCAGTTCCAGGTTGTCGAAGAACAGCTCGTTGGTCTCGTGGTTGACCATGTTGGCGATCGGCTGCACGGTCAGCCCATTGCCAATGGCGTCGCGCAGGTCGACCAGGAAGATCGACATGCCCTCGGACTTTTTCTTCACCTCAGGCAAAGGCGTGGTGCGGGCCAGCAGGATCATCAGGTCGGAATGCTGGACCCGCGAGATCCACACTTTTTGCCCGTTGATCACGTACTTGTCGCCTTGGCGCACCGCAGTGGTCTTGATCTTGGTGGTGTCGGTACCGGTGGTGGGCTCGGTCACGCCCATCGACTGCAGGCGCAGCTCGCCACTGGCCAGTTTGGGCAGGTAGTGGCGCTTCTGTTCCTCGCTGCCATGGCGCAGCAGGGTGAACATGTTGTACATCTGCCCATGCACCGTGCCGGAGTTGCCACCGCAGGCATTAACTTCTTCGAGGATCACCGAGGCTTCGGCCAGGCCCAGGCCCGATCCGCCGTACTGCTCCGGAATCATCGCCGACAGCCACCCGGCGTCGGTCATGGCTTTTACAAAGGCTTCAGGGAAGCCTTTTTCTTCATCGATTTTGCGCCAGTAGCTGGCATCGAATTCGGCGCACAAGGCGCGCACGCCTTCGCGGATGGCATTGAGGTCATCACTGTCGTACGTATGCATGCGGGGTTCCCTGTCCAGTTCTCAGTCGAAAATCACGTCGGCGCTCTGCGCCACGCCGTCGGCATTGCCGGCCCACAGTTGCGCCTGGCCCGGTGCGCCAATGCGCCCGGCCACTTCGAATGGCGTGGGCACGGTCAGTGGGCGTACGCCGCGATAGGCGAATTGGCGCAGGCGCTTGCCAGGGTTGGCGCGCAGGAAGGCGCGCAGGGTGAGGGTGGCAATCAACGGGCCGTGCACGACCAGGCCGGCGTAGCCTTCGGCGCTGGTGACATAGGGGTGGTCATAGTGGATGCGGTGGCCGTTGAAGGTGACGGCGGAGTAACGGAACAGCAGAGTCGGGGAGGGCGTGACGGCCTCGCTCCAGTCGCCTGGGGCGGTTGGCGCGGCGCTGCTCAGTTTGGGCGGGTTCGGTTCGCGGTAGACGATATCCTGCTCTTCACGTACGCACAGTTCGCCCTGCTGTGAGTACTCGTGGCGCACCGTGACGAACAGCAAGGCGCCCGTGCGGCCGTGCTTCTCTTCGATATGCACGATGGTCGACAGGCGATGGGCCTCGGCGCCGACCTTGAGCGGGGTAAAGAATTCGACGCGCCCCCCGGCCCACATGCGGTTGCGATTGTCGGCGGGCGGCAGGAAGCCGCCGCGCGCCGGGTGACCATCGCTGCCCAGTTGCGATTCGGCCACCGGCTCCTGGAAAAAGCACCACATCCACAGCGGCGGCAGGGGCTGACCCACGGCGGGGGCGGCTTCGCCGAAGGTGGCGGCGATACGTTTGATCAGGTTGCGGCTGAGCTCATCGACGGCCTCTTCCGTGCGGCCGATCCAGGCGCTGTGATCCGTGGGCGGGTGCGTAGCAGTCATAACCATTGGCCTCTGCATTTGTTGTTATGCAGCGATCATGCGAGGGACTTGGCATTCTGTGAATTTGCATTTATGTAAGGCAGCGTTCATGTATGCTGAACGCCTGCTCCACATTCGGATAGGCCCATGCATTTTGATCTGGCAGACCTGAGGCTGTTCATTCATATCGGCGAGTCACCGAGCCTGACCCAAGGCGCGCGGCGCGCATTCCTCTCACCGGCAGCTGCAAGTGCGCGCGTCAAGGCCCTGGAGGCGCAGCTCGACACGCGCCTGCTGTACCGCGACAGCCGGGGTGTCGAACTGACCCCGGCCGGGCAAAAACTGCTCATGCACGCGCGGTTGATCATGCGCCAGGTGGACTACCTGAAAGCCGAGTTCGCCCAGTTCGGCACCGATTCGGCCGGGCATATCCGCATCTTTGCCAACACCACCGCAGTGACCGAGTTTCTGCCCGAAGTGCTGGCGGGCTTTCTCGCCAAACGTCCCGGCGTGACCGTGGACCTGCAGGAGCGCCTGTCGCGGGATATCGTGCGCGGTGTGCTCGATGGCAGCAGCGACATGGGCATCATCGCAGGCCCCGTGGAAGCCAGCGGTTTGCAGGTGCTGCACTTCAGTACCGACCGGCTGGTGCTGATCGTGCCTGCAGGGCATGAGCTGGCTGCCAGCAGGCAGGTCACGCTCAAGCAGACGCTGGCGTTCCAGCATATCGGCCTGCACGACGGCAGCACCTTGCTCAGCTTCCTGCGCGACCATGTCGAACGCATGGGCCTGAATCTGTCGCTGCGTATCCAGCTGTCGAGCTTCGAGGCCATATGCCGGCTGGTGGAGGCGGGCGTGGGGATTGGCATCATCCCCGAGTCAGCGGCTGTCCGGCACAGCCAGACCATGAACCTGGTCACCATCGAACTGGATGAAGCGTGGGCCGTGCGCGAGCGGAGCATTCTGGTGCGCGAGCTGGATGCGTTACCAGGTACGGTGAGGGCGTTGATCGCCACCTTGATGCCTGAGGGGGCAGACAGGGCACTGCAGCCGCCCCTGGGCCCCTAGAAGAAACTGCGCTGAGCCTTGAACGTCAGCATGCTCTCGCAATACGTGTTGATACCGGCATAGGCACCGCAGCCCCCGCCGTTGAGGTCGGAGTTGCTGTAGATCAGGTTCAGGTCGATGCCCAGCCAGGGGCGCGACAGCTCCAGCGACCAGTCGGAGAACGCATTCACCTGGCTGCCGTCGCCGATGGTGAAGGGCGTGCCGAGGCGGTGATGGGCGAGTTTGACCGTGAGGTCGATGTCGAACAGCGGCAGCTGGCCAAAGTCGGCGAACAGGGTGCCGGTGCGATTGTCCGGGTTGTCACGCCAGGCCCCGCCGATTCGGCTGCCCATGACCGAAATGCCGCCATACAACGCATAGCTGTCCGGCCCTGCGATGTTCGGCTGGCTGTAGTGGATCAGGCCTACTTCGTAACCCAGTGTGCTGTCGAAGTGGTGCTTGTAGCCCAGGTAGCTGTCTAGGCGCAGTGTGGAATCAGGCGTCACGCCCATGCTCGGCGCATACTGGCCCACGTACCAACCGCTGGGGTGGCTGAGGTCCAGGCCACCGTGAAAGGCGCCGCTGGCGCTGGGCGAGATCAGCCCCTGGGCCATGCTGCGTGAAGGCGTGGTGCCAAGTTTGAAGTCGAAATCGCCCAGTTGGCGTTGGATCTGCTGCGCTTGCAGCACCGGGCTGAACAGCAGGGCCGCACTGAGCAACAGAAGGGGCCTGGTCATGGTCACCGTCCTGGAAGGCTTGCGCTTGAGCGGCACAGGATACCCGTGTTGGCTGGCGGGGAAAACAGCGTGGCGTTCTTCAAACGGGTGGAGAGGTCGATCAGGGGCCGGGCGTAAGCGTATAGCCTGGCTTTCAATTCAACCTTTTATCGCCCCGGCCGGCTCGGCCACCTCGGTCACCACCTGTTCGCTGGCGGCGCGCAGGATCACGCGTTTGCGCAGCTCGTACTCATCCAGGGAGAGTGCCTGGCGCTGAATGGCTTCGAGCTGAAGCTGGCGGGTTTCTTCTGCGGTGTAGGGGCGCAGTTCGGGGTGGGTGGCGCAACCGCTGAGCACGGCAATTGCAGCGGCTGACAGGGTGGCGAACAGCAGGCGGGCCGTGGTGTTCATCGGCAAGCTCCAGGATTCGGGAGATGGGTGGGTGACGAATCGATGGAGCAAGATTATTGAGCCGACGCGATCATTAGAAATTGCCATTCTCGATAGTGACTATCGATAGCGCCGTGTGAGAACGGCAGCCTTTGCTAACCTTAAGCTCCACGCGGTAAGGCCCAGAGGGATATTGTGATGCGCATGCCATTGTTATGTGCCGTGGCGCTGCTGCTTTACCTGGGTGGTGAACCAGGCCTGGTCCAGGCGCAAGAGCCTGCCCCGGCCGCCGAGGCGGCACCCGCCAAGCAGGCGGTGTTCAACCCCGAGCAACTGGACCAGATGCTCGCGCCGATTGCCCTGTATCCCGACGCGCTGCTGGCACAGGTACTGATGGCCGCCACTTATCCCGGTGAAGTGGCCGAAGCAGTGACGTGGTCCAAGGCCAATCCCAAGGCTCAGGGTGATGAGGCTGTCAAACAAGTGGCGACGCAGGCCTGGGACCCGAGTGTCCAGGCATTGGTGGCGTTCCCGCAGGTGCTGGTGGTTCTCGGGCAGGACCCGGTGTGGGTGCAGCGCCTGGGGGATGCGTTTCTGGCCCAGCCTGATGATGTGATGGGGGCCGTGCAGCGTCTGCGCCAGCAGGCCAAGGCCGCAGGCAACCTGCAGAGCAACCAGTACCAGAACGTCACGGTGCAGGCTGCCCCGGCAGCCGCGCCCAGCTCGCAAGCGGCACCGGCCAGCAGTTCCTCTTCCAGCACCATCATCATCCAGCCGACCGACCCGCAGGTGGTGTATGTGCCCACCTATAACCCGACCACTGCTTACGGTACCTGGGCCTACCCCTCATCACCACCGGTGTATTACCCGCCATCGCCGCTGTACTACGCCGGCAGCGCGCTGTTGGCAGGGCTGGCGTTCGGCACTGGCGTTGCGATCGTCAACTCGCTGTGGGGCGATTGCGACTGGGGGCGCAACGACATCGATATCGACGTCAATCGTTACAACAACATCAACGTCAACAACCGTATCGCCAACAACCAGAACACCTGGCAGCACAATGCCGTGCATCGCGATGGGGTGCCGTACCGTGATAACCGCAGCCGCCAGCAATTTGGCCGCCAGCTCGACGGGGCCAGCCAGCGTGCGGCTTACCGTGGCGACGATGCCCAGCGTGCCCAGGCACGCGATCGCGCCCGTGCTTCGATGGACCGGGCGGGTATCGAACGCCCGGCCACCAGCAATCGTGAAGCGCGGGACCGGGCACGCGAAGCCCAGGCCAGCAGGCCCCGTGCTGCGGAGCACCGGCAGGCAAACGGCCAGGCACGCCAGGCGCTGCACAACAAAACGGGCTATAGCGCTGGGAGGGCGAAGAACAATGCGTTCGATGGCGTGCGATCCCCCTCACGCTCTGCGGCGCAGGCCAATCGTGGCCGTACCAGCCAATCGCTCGCCCAGCGGCCGAGTGCATCGCGTGCGGCGGGCCATACCATCTCCCGGCCCAGTGCGGCCATGCACCGTGGTGGAGGGGGGCGTCGATGAACATGAGCCAAAGCAAGTCGTCGCTGGGCCTGTGGCTGTTTGCCGTCGGCGCCGCATGGTCATGCCTGGCCACCGCGCAGCAG
Source organism: Pseudomonas putida (assembly GCF_016406145.1). NCBI lineage: Bacteria > Pseudomonadati > Pseudomonadota > Gammaproteobacteria > Pseudomonadales > Pseudomonadaceae > Pseudomonas > Pseudomonas putida. Next base: position 3,378,181 of record NZ_CP066306.1, on the reverse strand, counting down.
GCATTCCCCACACCGCAGAAGGCCGCCGCAGCCTTCGTCGAGGCGCTGGGGGTGGAGCAGGCAGACCAGGCGCGCCTGACGCAGTTGCTCGGTGACGACTGGCGCACCTATATCCCCCGCGAAGGCGTGCAGCGCAGCGACGTTGATGCGTTTGTGCAGCAGTACCACCAGCAGCACCAGATCCAGATGCGCGGTGACCGGCAGGCCATTCTGGCAGTGGGCAGCGAGCACTGGACCTTGCCCATTCCGCTCGCGCTAACTGCCAGTGGCTGGCGCTTTGACCTCAAGGCCGGCAGTGCCGAGATTCGTGCCCGGCGCATTGGCCGCGACGAGTTGGCCGCTGTGCAGTCGCTGCTTGCCTATCACGATGCGCAGATGGACTACGCCACGCAGGACCACAACGGTGATGGCGCCCTGGAATACGCCCGGCAGGTTTTCAGCACACCCGGCAAGCGCGACGGCTTGTACTGGGCGGACGAAACGGGCGGGCAGGTCAGCCCGCTGGGCCCGCTGTTCGGCCAGAATACACCCGGGGATGACTGGTACGGCTACCACTTCCGCATTCTCGAGGCCCAGGGCCCTTCTGCGCCGGGCGGTGCGTACAGTTACCTGATCGGCAAGCATATGAGCCGCGGCTTCGCCATGGTCGCCTGGCCGGCCAGGTACAACGACACCGGGGTGATGAGCTTCATGGTCAGCCATGACGGGCAGGTGTTCGAGAAGGACCTGGGGGCCGAGGGCGAAGCGTTGGCCAAGGGCATGAAACGTTTCGATCCGGATGACAGTTGGCAGGTTGTTGAAGCAGGCCACGATCAATAGACGCGCTACCCCGGCGTTTGATTGGCCTGCCAGTCTCGCGCACTGGCTGCCATAAAGAGGCTCGTATTTGACGTCACTGGGGCGTGAAACCGCCCACCAGCAATTGCTGCACCAACCATTGCCCGGCGGGGCCCAAGGCTCGTCGGCGCGACCAGGCAACATCCATCGCGACTCTGCGTGGGTAGCCGGCCACGGGCAATTCCACCAGGCCACTACCGAAGCGCGCTACCAGCGCCCTGGGCAGCTCCGCCCAGCCATAGCCGCGCACCGCGAACTCCAGCAGGGTCAGGTAGTCCGGCGCCGACCAGGCCTGGCCGCGCCCGTGGTGCAGGCTCGGCGCATAGGTCCTGATGTATAGCTGACGCTCGTTTTCCAGGTGCTGTGGCTGCACGCCAGGCTGTTTTGCCAAGGCATGTCCGGTGCTGACGTAAACGGCGAATTCCGCATGTTCCGGCAGGCGTGCCACGGCGATGTCGGCCGGGTAGCGCTGCTGCGCTGCAAGGATGCCGATCTGCGCCATGCCCTGTTGGATCAGGTCGATAACGTCGGCGTCTTCCGAAGGCCCGCAGCGCAGTTCGGTGTGCGGATAGTTGGCAGCGAAGCCACCTATCACCGCGCCTTGAAAGGTCACGCTGTAACTGTCGGACATCACCACCGACACCAGCGGCTCTACTGTTCGGCCAGCCTCACCGCCAGCGCATCGAGCCGGGCGCTGGCATCGAGGATCGCCTCGACGTGGGTCAAAACCTGGCGGCCTGCCTCATTCAGGGTGGGGTGACGGCCGGCACGGTCGAACAGTTCGCAACCTATGTCAGCCTCGAAGTTGGCGATTGCGATGCTGATGGTCGACTGACTTTTGCGCAGTTTGCGTGCTGCGGCGGAAAACGAGCCAAGGGCCGCAGCTTCGACAAAGGCAACGAGGGCTTCAGGTGAGTAGCGCACAGGTATTGATAAAACCGATAGGATCTATATGGCGAGTATCAGTTCCATCAAAGAAAATGTGAAGCACAAGTTCACTACTGGATGGAAAATGCCGTGAAAAAAGTCTCTTTCACCGAACGCCTGGTCCATGCCGTCGGCTATGAAGTGTTTGCCGTGCTGCTGTGCGCGCCACTTTTGTCCTGGGTGATGGGCAAGTCGTTGGCCACGGCAGGTGGCCTTGCGGTCACCCTGTCGCTGATCGCCATGGTGTGGAACATGCTCTACAACGCGCTGGTCGACCGTTGGGTGCGCACCGCACGCATCCACTGGAAGGCCGCAGCACGCTTTGCCCACGGCCTGGGTTTCGAGTTGGGGCTGGTGGTGTGGTGCCTGCCGGTGGCGGCCTGGATGCTGGATATCTCGCTTTGGCAGGCGCTCATGGTTGAGCTGGGCTTCTTCGTGATCATTCTGCCCTACACCGTGGTGTACAACTGGGCATTCGACCAGGTTCGGCACTGGATAACACAGCGCTGGGCCGCCGCCTGAGCAGACAAACGAGCAAGACGCATCAGCCTGTGAGAGGATGTTCGCCAACCAAGCCATAAGGCCAGACAGGACCCCGAACACAAGCCTGATGAAGACGCCAAAACGAATCGAACCGCTGATTGAAGACGGACTGGTCGACGAAGTACTGCGACCCTTGATGAGCGGCAAGGAAGCAGCCGTCTACGTGGTGCGTTGCGGCGCCCAGGTACGGTGCGCCAAGGTCTATAAAGAGGCCAACAAACGCAGTTTCCGCCAGGCCGCCGAGTACCAGGAAGGCCGCAAGGTACGCAACAGCCGCCAGGCCCGGGCGATGGCCAAGGGCAGCAAGTACGGCCGCAAGGAAGCCGAGGATGCCTGGCAGAACGCTGAAGTGGCGGCGTTGTTCCGCCTGGCCAATGCCGGTGTGCGGGTGCCCAAACCCTATGACTTCCAGGATGGCGTACTGCTGATGGAGCTGGTGACCGACGCCGATGGCGATGCGGCCCCGCGCCTTAACGACGTTCACCTGGAGGCTGATGAGGCGCGTGAGTACCACGCCTTCGTCATTCGCCAGATCGTGCTGATGCTGTGTGCCGGCCTGGTGCATGGCGACCTGTCCGAATTCAATGTGCTGCTGGGCCCCGATGGCCCGGTGATCATCGACCTGCCGCAGGCGGTGGATGCGGCGGGCAACAACCATGCGTTCAGCATGCTGCAGCGTGATGTGGCGAACATGGCTCACTATTTCGGGCGCTTTGCACCGGAGTTGAAGGACACCCGCTTTGCCCAGGAAATGTGGGCACTGTACGAGGCAGGTGAACTGCGTGCGGACAGCCCGTTGACAGGCGAATTCGAGGATGATGAGCATGTCGCGGACGTGGGGGGCGTGATGCGTGAAATCGACGCTGCCCGCCTGGATGATGTCCGCCGCCGAGCTGCGCGGGCAGAAGCCGAGCATGGGCCGGTCAAGGGCGAAGAACCGCCGCCGCCCTGGCTGCAGTAATCTCGCATGGGGGCTGGCCCTATCGCCGGCTTGCCGGCGATAGGGCCAGCCAAGTGGTGATGAAGATGCTGATCGCAGCGGCTCAGTGTGACAGCAGTACGGGCATTTGAAGGGCTTGCAGAACCCCGTGGGTAGCGCCACCCAGGATGAATTCTTTCAAGCGCGAATGACCAAAGCCGCCCATGACCAACAGATCGGCGCCGGCGCTGAGTGCTTCTTGCTGCAGGCACTCAGCGATTGATCGCCCGGCCAGCTTCACGCTCAGCGGCCGAGCGTTCAGGCCTCTGTGTTGTAAGGCATGTGCCATGTCCTGCGCGATGTTGCCGTGCTCGAGTGGCTTTTCCCCCTGCACGGTCAGGACCGTGATCAGCATGTCTGAGGTCATCAGGTGTGACGCGTCGGCGAGCGCTCGGGCCGCGACGCGGCTGCCGTCCCAGGCCAACGCCATGTGCCTGACGGGCTTGATGGGCAAAGACGGAACGAGTACGCATGGCTTGCCAGCGCCGAAAATTACCGACTCTGCCAGCTCCTGGATGACTGGCTTGTCGACTGCCCATGGCAGGATGGCCAGGTCGAAATACCTTGACGCCTCTGCCGCCGCAGTACCCGTCAGCCCTGGCACCACTTCTCTGGTGGAGAATTCCACACTGCTCTGGCCGTGTTCAAGGCCGCTCACCATGGCCTGCAGCGCTTTGCACTGGGTTCGGCTGTTGCTTTCGGTTGTTCGAATCATCTCGGGGATATTCAGGAGTGTGCTGCCAACTGATGGCGAAAGGTAGGGGATCCTTACCGAAAAGGTCATGACATGCAGGTCGTAACCCAGCGCGATGGCCAGTTGTACACCGGCTGCCACAGCGTCCTCGGGGAGTACATCCGGATAGGTGACCAACGGCATGTAAGCCAGATGAAAATTCGACATGTCCGACACCTTCAGCTGTTGCGAGGCGATGCGCGTTAAGCCAGGCGTCTAAGTCACTCAAGCGACTGGCAGTTCAGTGAGGCGAGGGCTGCCCGGGTAACCCAGTTCCAGGGCCATCAGCGCAGGCATGTCCAGAATCTCCACCAGCCGGCCATGCAGGTTGACGATACCCAGGGCGCGCAAGTGGGCGACCGAGCGGCAGATGGTTTCCAGGCGCAGCCCCAGGTAGGACGCCATGTCCTCGCGCGACATGCGCAGCATGAAGCCATGGGATGAATAGCCGCGGCTGACAAACCGTCGGGACAAACTCAGCAGAAAACTGGCCAGCCGCTGCTCGGCAGAGAGGTTGCACAGCATCAGCACGCGCTCATGCTCGCGGATGATTTCCCTGCTCATCAGGCGGTTCAAGCTTTGCTGCAGCGTGGGGAAGTCACGCGCCAGGGCCTGCAGCCGATGGTATGGAACGGGGCATACTTCGCTGTCCTCCAGGGCAATCGCATCACAGACATGGTGCTCGGTGGCGATGGCATCGAGCCCCAGCACGTCACCCGGCATCCAGAAGTTGATGATCACACCCTGGCCTTCGGCATTGTTCAGGTTGGTCTTGAAGCTGCCTGAATGCACCGCATACAAGGCACTCAAGGGTACATTGGCATTGAACAGCGCAGCCCCCTTCCTGATGCGGATGCGCGGACCGATCAATGTGCCCAGGCGAGTGTTGTCGCGCAGGGGCAAACCCGTGGGCAAGCACAAGCCGTTGACCCGGCACTCATTGCAGCGCGATGCCAGTGGTTTCAAATGAATGGGCGGGGGCGTGCGCACCTTTACAGGCTGGCTGAGCAGCTGAACATCGATCAGGCCCGACATTTCATGCCTCCTTCGCAGGTCTGAGAGCGACGCTGGCGATCTTGTTCAGTGAATGAGGGGCGTTGAGGCGGGCGGTCAGCACGCCCACGAACTGTTCGGCTTCTGTGGGTGTTCTGAAACTTACCCGCCACTCGTCCATGTGAACCCACCAGCGATTGTCGTTGGCGCTTTTCTCGACGTAGACGTTCATCGGAACCTCCAGTGCATGCATGAGCAAGGGACTGCCTATCGATAGGGGGCAATGGCGTCCTTGCCGACGGCGTGGCGAGGTTCAGGGCGTGATCGCCACCTTCATTACGCCGTCGCGCTGGTTGGCGAACAATTCGTAGGCAGCTTCGATATCATCGAGCCGGAAACGGTGGGTGACCAAGGGGGAAACGTCTACGCGGCCACTGGCGACCACCGCCATCAAACGGCGCATCCGCTCTTTGCCGCCAGGGCACAGGGTGCTCACGATGCGGTAATCGCCAAGGCCGGCAGCGAATGCATCCACGGGGATGCGCAGGTCGGCGCTGTACACGCCCAGGCTGGACAATGTGCCGGCGGGGCGCAGCACCCGCAGTGCCCATTCAAAGGTGGTCTGGGTGCCCAGCGCTTCGATGGCCACATCTACGCCGCGGCCATCGGTCAGCGCCATGATTTGCGCCACCACGTTGCCTTGCTTGAAGTCGACCACGTGTGAAGCGCCCATTTCGCGTGCCACGCTGATGCGCGCCGCCACGGTGTCCACGCCGATGATGGTGGTGGCGCCAAGCATTTTGGCGCCGGCGACCGCGCACAGGCCGATTGGGCCCAGGGCAAACACGGCGACGGCATCGCCGATTGTCACGCCCCCGCGTTCTGCACCGGAAAAACCGGTGGACATGATATCGGGGCACATCAGCACATGTTCGTCGCTGAGGCTGTCGGGAATGGGGGATAAGTTGGCCATCGCGTCCGGCACCCGCACGTATTCAGCTTGGCAACCGTCGATGACATTGCCGAACTTCCAGCCACCGATGGCCTTGAAGCCATGCGCTGTACCGGCGCCGTCCTGGGCGCCACAGCCACACAGGCAGGCATTGCTGTGGCCGCTTGGGGTGATGGCGCCCGCGATGACGCGCTGCCCTTCGTGGAAGCCGCGAACCTCTGAACCCAGTTTCTCGATGACCCCCACAGGCTCATGGCCGACGGTCAGCCCCTTGGCCACTGGATACTCGCCACGCAGGATATGCACATCGGTGCCACAGATCGTCGTGGTGGTGATGCGTATCAGCGCATCTAGCGGGCCGATTTCAGGGATGGGCTTGTCTTCCAGCACGATGCGGTTCTTTTCGACGAAAATGGCCGCTTTCATGAGTGCCATGACATGCCTCCGGGGCATCGCTGATTTTGGTTGGCAACTACAGCGTGCGCCTAAAAAGCGTGTAAGTCTTGATCCGCGTCAATTTTGCGTCGAGCGGCGGCAGCCGTTGGTCGGTGCCCCCTGACTTTTGATAAACATCAAACCGCACAGGCGCCGCTGGCAGATCATCGAGGTACTCATCGAGCCCGCAGAGGTGTGCCATGACCAGCCCGCAAAGACTTCTTCTCATTGCATCGCCCCTGATGCGCCGCACACCGGTCTATGACCGTGCAGCGGCGCTGGCCAAAGCCAAGGGCATGCCACTGCACATCGTCGCCTTTGACTACCTTGAGGGCCTGGCCACTGCCGGCCTGGTCAACGACCAGGCCTTGGCGGTCATGCGCGAGGGTTATGTGCAGCAACACCGTGAATGGCTGGAAACCCAGGCATTGTCGATGCGCCGCAATGGCGTGACGGTGACCACCGAGGTGTTGTGGGTACAGCACCCGCTGGACGAGATCCAGGTGCATCTGCGTGAGCAGCCGTTCGCCATGCTGATCAAGGGGCTCGAGCATGAGCCGTGGTGGATGCGAGCCATGTTCACCTCGCTCGACGTGCAGTTGCTGCGTGACACCCGGATTCCGCTGCACCTGGTACACAACGCCAGCAATGCCCTGCCGCGCCGCATACTTGCAGCGGTTGACCTTTCACGCCCGGAGGATCAGTTCGAAGGCTTCAACGACCATATCATCAGCGAAGCGCTCAAGCTGGCGTTGCAATGCAACGCCCAGATCGAACTGCTGTATGCCTACGATATGGGCTCGATGTACCTGGACGCCGAAGGCAGCCGGGAACATTCGTTCCTGTTCGATTCGAACCTGTCACGGACACTTCATGAGGCTCAGGCCGATGCCTTCCAGGAACTGGCCGAACGCAACGGCATTCCCTTCGAGCACCGGCACATGCGGGTGGGGGACCCGACCAAGGTGCTGGCGCTGTTCATGGACAACAACGACATCGATGTGCTGGTGATGGGGAGCTACCACCATCACGGCATCGGCTGGTTCATCGGCAGTACGGCTGAGCGGATCCTGCATCGGCTCAGCACCAGTGTGCTGGTGTTATCACCCGAGCATTCGCAAGGTTAGAAGTGAAAGGCCCGCAAGGGCCTTGTTTCAGGCGCGCAGATCAAGCTCATGGAGGATTTCGCTGACATCGCCGCCCAGGTAGCGCGAGGTGAAGCCCAGCGCCTTGGTCAGCCGGTGCATGGCGTAGTTGTTCGAGAGGTCCCTGGACACCATGCACTGGTAACCGTTGCGCCGTGCCGCTTCGATCAGGTGCTGCAGCAACAGCTTGCCCAGCCCCTTGCGCTGCCATTGCTCGCCGACAGCGACGGCACATTCGCAATTGTGGCTACCCAGGATTGCGGCATAGCGGCTTACACCAAGCTGATGCAGCTGGCCATTGTCATGGGCCAGCGCTACGTAGGCCATGCGCTGGTGACCGTCGACCGGCATCGACTGCGCGTCCAGGGCGGGCAAGCCACCGCTGAGTCCGGCGAGAAAACGAAAGCGCCGGGCCTCATGGCTGATCGTACTCACAAAGCGACTGTCGCGTTCGTGATCATCATCGCGCAGCGGGCGAATCAGCACGGCTGTGCCGTCGGCAAGGGTGTCTACCCAGTGCTCGCTGGTGTCTTCGGGTTCTAGCAACTGCTTGTTCATAGGGCCTCCAGAGGGCTTGATCAACGTGGGCTTTACTGGTTGTACCGTGAGACGGCGTTCTGGTTCTGACTTTGATCAAGTCGGTGCGCCAGTGGTGACTTTCTGATCTGCATCAAACGCGCAACGGCAGGGGGCTCGAAGATCGATGCTACTTGCCATCGCCGCGTGCGGCCGGAGGTTTCCCATGGGTCAGTATCGACAACTGCTGGTGCTGCTTACCGACATCGACCCGCACTCGGCGGCTTTGCGCCGGGCGCTTGCCCTGGCGCATGTCAGCGGCGCAGCGGTGCATGTCGTTGGGCTGTTCGAGCCATACGAGGCGCATTCGTTACGCCAGGAACGGCTGAACGAAGCCGAGATGCAGCGCCAATACGGGCTCTATCGCAAGCAGCTTGAGGAACTGGTCGAACGTCACCGGGCCAGTAACGCCGATCTGACGCTCGATACCGTCAAGGCAGAAGACCTGCGCGACCAGGCCGCCGATTACATCCGCGAGCTCAAGCCCGATATGGTCATCAAGGATTCCGAAACGACACCGGCTCTGGCCCGGTTTTTCGGCACGCCGCTGGACTGTGCGCTGATGCGAGCGTGCCAAGGCTTGATGCATTTCGTGCCCCGGACGGCCGCGTCATTGCCAAAACGCATACTGGTAGCTGTGGACACCGCCTTGCGCGATGAGCCCGATGCCCAGATGCTATTCAACCGCGCCCTCATCCGGTCAGCCGATGCCCTGGCGCTGCAATGCGATGCGCAGTTGCACCTGCTCTCGGCCTATGACCTGGCGGGTGTGTTCGCCCCCGACATGCTGGTTGCGCAGACCTGGGTCGAGGAGATGCGAGATGCCTTGCAGGTGTCCTTCGATGCATTGGCCGATGCCGAAGGTGTGCCCCTCGATTGCCGGCATTTCATGGAAGGCGGGGCGGTGCAGGTGATTCGGGACCAGGTGGCGGCCCTGGATATCGACGTGGTGGTCATGGGAGTGGTGCAGCCCAGGGGTTTGAGCAAGCTGCTGGGTGATACCACCGAACGTATTGTCAGCGATCCACCGTGCAGCGTGCTGGCCGTTCACCCCTGTGTGATCGACACCTGGGAGCCGACGCCATGCAACTGACCTTTTTCGGCGGGACGGGTACGGTGACCGGCAGCAAGTTCTTGCTGACGCATGACTCGACACGGGTGCTGATCGACTGCGGGCTTTTCCAAGGCTACAAGCAACTGCGCTTGCGCAACTGGGAGCCACTGCCGACGGCACTGCGTACGGTCGACGCGGTGGTGCTCACGCATGCCCATCTGGACCACAGCGGTTACCTGCCGGTGTTGGTGCGCGAGGGCTTCAGCGGGCCTGTGTATGCCACCCCGGCAACCTGTGCCCTGGCTGAAATCCTGTTGCTCGACAGCGCCCGATTGCAGGAAGAGCAGGCCGAACATGCCAATCGCCATGGCTATTCAAAACATTCGCCGGCCCGCCCCTTGTACACCGAGCAGGATGCCAAACGCGCACTGCAGCTGTTCAGGCCCGTCGCATTGCACCATCGCACCCGGATCGCGCCCGGTGTCGAACTGTTGCTGCGCACGGCCGGGCACATTCTGGGCGCGGCGACCGTGCAACTGACGTTGGACGGCCAGACAGTGGTTTTCTCGGGCGACCTGGGCCGGCCAAATGATCCCGTGATGCGTGCGCCCGAACTGATCGGTGCAGCCGATGTGCTGCTGGTGGAGTCGACCTATGGTGACCGTTCGCACCCTGCACAGCCCCCGGAGCGTTACCTGGCTGATGTGATCAACCAGACCCTGCTGCGCCATGGCATCACCCTGGTGCCGTCGTTCGCGGTCGGCCGAGCGCAATTGCTGATGTATTACCTGTACATGCTCAAACGCGACGGGCTGATACCGGACATCCCGGTGTATCTCAACAGCCCCATGGCAACCGATGCCACGACCCTGTACCAGCAGTTCAGGAGCGAGCATCGCCTCACGGCGCTGGAGTGTGCCCAGATGTGCAAAGGCACGCAAATCATCCGCACGCTCGATGAATCCAGGCACCTGGATCAACTGCGCGAACCTGCGGTGATCATTGCCGCCAGCGGCATGGCCACGGGTGGGCGGGTGTTGCACCACCTCAAGGCGCTGGCGCCCAATGCGCACAACAGCATTCTGTTCTCCGGCTTTCAGGCAGGCGGTACCCGGGGCGCCGATATCATTGCCGGTGCGCGCAGCGTGCGCCTGCATGGCGAAGACGTGCCGATTCGGGCGCAAGTCTTTGCCATGGACAACCTGTCGGCGCATGCCGATGCGGACGAAATCATGGAATGGTTGCGCGGGTTCACCCGGCCGCCGCGCCAAACCTACGTCATTCATGGCGAACCGCATGCTGCGGACACCTTGCGTCGACGTATAAGCCTTGAGCTCGGCTGGCAGGTGTGCGTGCCCGAGTACCTGGAAACGGTTGCCATAGACCCTGTGCGCTGACACGGCGCTGGAGGCTTGCATGAATATGCAAACAAGGGCGAAGCTCAGCGCCTGGGCAAAACGACCCAAGGGCAGCCTTGGATGGATCGCGGCCATCGCCACACTGGTGGTTGCCGCCTCGATCTATCAGGTGTTGGGCCCGGCCTGGCAACTGCCCATGCGTGCCCCGGCCATTGTGCTGGCGCTGCTGGCGCTGAGTGCGGCGGTCGGGTTGGCCGTGCACCGCAGTTTCAAGGGTGCGGTGGGCAAGACCATTTTTTCCGGGCAGGGGAGAGGTTGGCAGGCGAGGCTCGCCATTGTCCGGGACGTAGCCAGAGAGTCGAACATTTTGCTGGGCATGCTGCTACTGCTGGCCGTGTTGGGCTTAGGCTCACTGATACTCGCCAGCCGCTCCGTACAAGGCATCGTCAGCGGATGCGAGACCAACCTGCAGGCCCAGGTTGATCTACCAGAGGACCAGGCGCTCGCCGCGTTGGTCGCCCAACCGGTCTGCCAGTGCCTGGCGCAAACGTTTCTGGAACGCAATGGCGTCATCCGCCTGGCGCTGTTCAATACGCCGTTGCTTGAAGTCAGTGCCTTCAAGGGGGTTACCGAGGCCGATGAGCGGCGGTGCCTGGAGCAACTGGACCTGCTGCCGGAGGCTACCGCCGGGGCACCGCCTCAGGCCAGCGAAAGCCGGTGAATCAGCTGGCTTGGGTCATCCGGGTCTCTGGCAGTGGTAAACCCTGCCGCCTGAGCCAGATCGCGCATTGCCACATTGGCTGCAGCGTCGATGGAATACATCTGTCGCAGGCCCTTGGCGCGTGCGTGGTCGATCAGGTGCCGGAGCAGCAATGTGCCCAGGCCGTGACGCTGCCAGCTATCGAGCACGGTGACGGCGCATTCGCATTCCTGGTTATCCGCACCGGTGGCGTAGCGGGAGATACCGACTTCCTGCAGTTCACCGTCGACATGTGCGAGGGCCACATAGGCCATGTGCTGGTCCTGATCAACCACCATCAGTTGATCCAGCATGGCTTCGCCAGGCTCCTTGAGCTGTGACAGAAAACGGAAGTGGCGCGATTGAGGGGACAGCCGTTCGATGAAGTTCTTCTCGCGCTGACGGTCCTTGGGCTGCAAGGGCCTGATCAGCACATGTGTGCCATTGTCGAGTGCTTCGATCCAGTGTTCGCCGGTCGTGGCAGGAAATGCCGCTGCGGCGTGGGGGCGGGGTGTTTCGGCGGGTGCCATGGCAAGCCTCCTTACATTCAGGGGTGTACAAAGGAGGTTCAGTTTCAGCGCATCGCCTTCTGCGCGCTTGATAGTTGTCAATTGCCGCGCCTTTAGGCCCGCGCCTTGCTACTTGGCCTTCCAGTACTTCTGCATTTCCAGAAACAGAAAGGAGGCCGTCCAGGTGATCATCACCAGGCCCGTCAGCGCCTGCAGGCCTGTGAGGTATTTGAGGTCGCCGCTGGGCGAAATATCGCCGAAACCGATGGTGGTATAGGTGGTGAATGAGAAGTACACGCAGTCCATGAACGTGCCGTCGAAGTTGCCGCTCAGGGTGCCCCAGCCTTCGGCACTGGCCATCAGATAATAGACCAGGGCAAAGCACCAGACTTCCAGGGCGTGGGCCACCAGCGCGCCGAGCACACCTATGACGATGCGAAACCGGCTCCAGAGTTTGAGCCGCGGTAGCCAGTCGTTCAGGCGCAGCAGGCATTCGTAATGAATCACCACCACCAGCACCACGACCAGCGCGTTGATCAGCGTGACGGTAAGCATCTACGGCTCCCCTGTGGCCCTGACAGAAGTTTGGCCGGTAATGGCCATCGTGTCGGTTTTACACCTGAACATCAGTTGATGATTGATAAAGATCACTGCGCGGGCCCTGTAGAAGCCGGGTTGCCGGCAATGGCTGCGTAGCAGCCCAACAACGCAGGTCGAATCCGTCACTTCAGACTACCTTCAGATTGACCACAGATACTCACCCCATCAAGCCCAAACGGGGGGAGTTTCATGACCCAGTCTCAGTGGAGCAGCCTGCTCCCATTGCCTATCGGCAGCCACGTCGACCATCACGCTCACTTGTCGCTTCATTTGCACAAGGACCCAGGGCGCGATGAGCTTGAGCACTTCATTCATCAGTGTTTTGCCAGCGTGCACCACGCTGATGTGCACCATTACCTTCCAGAACTGCTGGCACTGCATGACAGCCAGGGTCGGCTGGTTGCTGCCGCAGGCATGCGCCCGGCCAGCAGCGGGCCGCTGTTTCTGGAGCACTATCTGGACGAGCCGCTGGAAGCTGCAGTTTCACGCGTGGCGGGTTGCACCCTTGAGCGCGCGTGCATGGTTGAAGTCGGCAACCTGGCCTCGCTCAGTGCCGGTAGCGCGCGAATCATGATCATAGCGGTGACCTGGTTGCTGGCCACACGCGGCTTGCGGTGGGTGGCGTTCACCGGCGCGACGACATTGATCAACAGCTTTCAGCGCCTGGGGTTGGTGCCATCGGTGCTGGCGTCGGCCGACCCGGCCCGGCTGAATGGGCAGGTGGACCAATGGGGGACCTACTACGCTCAGCACCCGCAAGTCTTTGCCGGCAATATCGGTCATGGCTTCGATGCCTTGAGCAAGGCCGGGGTGTTCCAGCGCCTGGGGTTGCCAACGGCCCTTGAGGAGACTGGCCATGCCGCATGAACTGGAGCGCTTTCATCAACTGCTGATCACGTTTGCACGTGATCACGCTGACGCAATCGCCGTACAAGATGAGACGCAGCGCTTCACTTTCAGGCAATTACTGGCAGAAGTGGGGTTGCGCACCCACAACTTGGATGCCCGCTCGCCAGGCACGCTGGTACTGGCCCTGGATAATGGCCCGCAGTTGCTGTTCTGGGATCTGGCGGCGCTTTTTTCTCAGCGTCCCTGCGTGATCGTGCCCTCGTTCTTCAGTGCCGCTCAATTCAGCCATTGCATCGAGCAGAGCGGCGCCAGCCATGTGCTATGCGACCCGCAATGGCGCGGTACGCTCGCCGAGCTTGGATTCACCCAGCAGGACGAGTTCTGGGTTCGCGAGGCAGAACCCGCCGCGGCGCTGCCTGTCGGTACTGCCAAGATCACCTACACCTCTGGCAGCACAGGCAAGCCCAAGGGCGTGTGCCTGTCGTCCGAAGCCCTGCTGCGTGTAGCCCGGGAACTGGAGGTGGCCAGCCGGCCCAGTGAGCCTCAGCGTTACCTGGCGGTGCTGCCGCTTGGTGTGCTGCTGGAAAACCTCGGTGTCTACGCCGCACTGATGGCCGGGGCGAGTGTGCTGCTGTACCCCCAGGCGCTTCTGGGCATGGGCGGTGCGAGCCAGGTCGATTTCAAGCGCTTGCTGGGGGCGATCGCCCTTAGCGGCGCGCAGAGCCTGATTCTGGTGCCGCAGTTGTTGATGGGGCTGATCACTGCCATCGAGCGCGGGCTGATGCGGGTGGGGGCGCTGCGGTTCGTTGCCGTCGGTGGTGCCCGGGTGGCGCCCAGCCTGTTGGCCCGCGCCGAAGCGATCGGCCTGCCGGTGTTCGAAGGCTATGGCTTGTCCGAGTGCGCATCGGTGGTGGCCTTGAACCGGCCTGGCGCAACCCGCCGGGGCAGTGTCGGCAAACCGCTGCCCCATGTGCAGGTGCGTATCGCCGAAGACGGGGAGGTGCTGGTGGCTGGCTCGGTGTTGCTCGGCTACCTGGAGGAGCCACCCGTCTTCGATAGCTGGTGGGCCACAGGCGACCTCGGCCATTTCGACGAGCAGGGCTACCTGTACCTCGATGGCCGCAAGAAACACCAGTTCATCACCAGCTTCGGGCGCAACGTCAACCCGGAATGGGTGGAGGCCGAACTGACCCAGAGCGGTGTGATCGCCCAGGCGTTCGTGCATGGCGAGGCCCTGCCGAAGAACCTGGCATTGCTCTGGCCGTTGGACCCTGCCACCCCCGACACACTCATCGACCAGGCGGTGCAGCAGTGCAATGCCTTGCTGCCGGACTACGCCCGTGTACATGCCTGGCGTCGCCTGCCGCGCCCACTGTCCAGTACCGACGACACACTGACCGCCAATGGCCGCCCGCGACGCGAGGCCATCCTGCGGCGTTACCACTCCCAGTTATCCGATATCCCGTTGTGAGGTCTGCCATGTCCTTTTTTGACACGCTGCAACTGCAAACCACCCAGGAGCGTCAGGCCCTGTTCGCCGTGCCGGTCATACGCGATGCGTTGGCGGGGCACGTCAGCCTCGACAGCTATGTGGCCTTCCTGACCCAGGCCTACCACCATGTGCGCCATACCGTGCCGCTGATGATGGCGTGCGGGGCGCGCCTGCCTTCGCGCTTGGAATGGCTGCGCGGCGCGGTGTGCGAATACATCGAGGAAGAGTACGGCCACGAGCAGTGGATCCTCAATGACATCAATGCCTGCGGTGGCGACTGGGAAGCGGTGCGTGACGGTCGGCCGGCACTGCCGATCGAGCTGATGGTCGCCTACCTTTACGACGTGATCGCCCGGGGCAACCCGGTCGGGCTGTTTGGTATGGTCAACGTGCTCGAAGGCACCAGCATTGCCCTGGCCACCCAGGCCGCCGGCACTATCCAGAGCACTTTGGCGCTGCCGGACCGGGCCTTCAGCTACCTCAGCTCCCATGGCGCGCTGGACCAGGACCACATGGTCACCTACAGGCGGCTGATGGACCGCCTTGATGACGTGGATGACCAGCGGGCTGTGATCCACGCGGCCAAGGTGGTTTACCGCCTGTATACCGACATGTTCCAGGGGCTGCCGCGTGCGGGCCTGCATGAGGTGCGTCATGCGCTTGCCTGAGTGCGTAGTGATACTCACCGGCGCCAGCGGAGGCATCGGCCTGGAGCTGGCCGAACAGTTGTGCGCAGCCGGTGCCCGGGTACTGGCGGTGAGCCGGCAGATGGGCAAACTCGCCGGTCTGATGCACCGTTATCAAGGCAGGCTGCTCTGGCAGGCGGCCGACCTGCGCAGCCATGAGGGGCGTGAGCAGGTGCTTGCCCGTGCCCGGGAGATGGGAGGGGTCAATGTCCTGATCAATGCCGCAGGCGTGAACCGCTTTGCCCTGCTCGAGCAGATCGATGAGCACGCGCTGGACGAACTGCTGGACATCAACCTCAAAGCCGCTGTGCAACTGACGCGTGTATGTCTGCCGCTGCTGCGCGCCCAACCCCGGGCGATGGTAGTCAACGTCGGCTCCACCTACGGCTCGATCGGTTACCCCGGTTATGCCACCTACTGCGCCAGCAAGTTTGCCCTGCGCGGTTTTTCTGAGGCATTGCGCCGCGAGCTGGCCGATACCTCGGTGAATGTCATGTACGCGGCACCCCGGGCAACCCGCACCGCTATGAACAGCACCGCCGCCACGGCGCTCAACCAGGCTCTGAAGGTCGGCATGGACGACCCGGCAGATGTGGCCCGCGCTGTGCTCAAGGCCGTGCAGTCAGAGCGCAACGAGCTTTATCTGGGTTGGCCGGAAAAGCTCTTCGTGCGCATCAACGGCATGTTGCCCGGCGTGGTTGACCGTGCGCTGCGCAAGCAATTGCCGGTGATCCGTCGTTACATCGCTAGTCATTCCAAGGAGTCGATCAAATGAAACGTCTGTTCATCGCAGGCCTGCTGGCGTTCGCACCGCTCACCTGGGCGCTGGACCAGGCTGGCAGCCAACAATTGGCCAACCTGCAGCAGCGCTGGGCGCAGATTCAGTACCAGACGCCTGAAGGCAAGCGCGCCGATGCGTTCGAGAAACTGGCAGCCGACGCCTCCACGCTGGTTCATCAGCACCCGGGCTCGGCCGAACCCTTGATCTGGGAGGGCATCATCAATAGCAGCTGGGCGGGTGCCACTGGCGGGATGGGGGCGCTGGGCAAGGTCAAGTCGGCCAAGGCCAGCCTGGAAGAGGCGATCAAACTCGACCCCAATGCCCTGCAGGGCTCGGCGTATACCAGCCTGGGTACCTTGTATGACCAGGTGCCTGGCTGGCCTATCGGTTTTGGTGACAGCGACAAGGCCGACACCTTGTTGCGCAAGGCGCTGCAAATCAACCCCAATGGTATCGACAGCAATTACTTCTGGGCCGATCATCTGTTCCGCCAAAAACGCTACGCACAGGCCGCAGCAGCACTGGAAAAAGCCCGCCAGGCGCCACCACGCCCGGGGCGCGAGCTGGCCGACCAGGGCCGGCGTGGCGATATCGATGCTTTACTCAAGGCCATCAAGGACAAACAGGACTGAACATGCGGCTGCTACTGGTTGAGGATGATACCGCTCTGGGGGAGGGGATCTGCGACGGGTTGCGCCAGGAGGGCTATACCCTCGACTGGTTGCGCGATGGCCTGAGCGGGCTGCATGCCCTGCAACACGAAATGTTCGACCTGGTGATCCTCGACCTCGGGCTGCCGCGGTTGGGTGGCATCGAGCTGCTGCGACGGCTGAGGGCAGGGGGCGACAGCCTACCGGTTCTGATCCTTACCGCGCGCGATGCAACCGAAGACCGTATCACTGGCCTGGATGCTGGCGCCGACGATTACCTGGTCAAGCCTTTCGACCTCAACGAACTCAAGGCCCGCCTGCGCGCCTTGCTCAGGCGCAGCGCCGGGCGGGCCAAGGTGCTCATCGAGCACGCAGGCGTAAGCCTTGACCCTGCCACTCAGCAGGTGCACTACAACGGTGTGCCCGTGGTACTGACGCCCAAGGAGTACCGGCTGCTGCACGAGTTGCTGGCGCAACCGGGCAAGGTATTCACCCGTGAGCGGCTGACCCAACTGCTGTATGGCTGGGACGAGGAACCTGAGAGCAACACGCTGGAAGTGAACATCTATCACTTGCGCAAGAAGCTGTTCAACGGCCTGATCCGCACGGTGCGCGGTATCGGTTACCTGGTCGAGGGCAAGGTATGAGCTCGCTGCGCCAGCGTACGCTGTGGCGGGTGATGTTGCTGATGCTGCTCGGCACCGGCTTGTTGGCGCTGTACAACTATCACGACAGCCGGCGCGAGATCAACGAAGTCTACGATGCCCACATGGCTCAGAATGCCCGGTTGTTGCAGGGGGTGATGAACCTGCCGGTGCAGGATGGCAACCGCGAAAAGCTTTATCGGGCATTCAACGAGGCACTGGGCAAGGCCGGGCGCCATCGCGTGGGCCACCCCTATGAAAGCAAGCTGGCGTTCCAGGTATGGGGTGATGGAGCACGGCTGCTGGTACACACGCCCAGTGCACCGACGCTCGACCCACCGCCCACGGCCCCGGGCTTTTATGATTTCGCCAGCGGCGGCGAGCAATGGCGCGGCTTCGTTCTACCGGTGCCCGAAAAGCAGTGGGTGATCTGGGTGGGTGAGCGCGACGATGTGCGCTACGACCTGATCGACCGCATCGTACGCCATACCCTGTTTCCGTTTCTGCTTGGCAGCCTGGGCCTGGCGCTGCTGGTCTGGGCAGCTATCGGCTGGGGATTGCGCCCGTTGCAGAACATGGCCGATGTGATTCGCGCGCGCCATGCCGACTCCCTCGAACCGCTGCAGCTGGTGCCGTTGCCGACCGAGCTCGAGCCCATGCAGGCGGCCATCAACCGCCTGCTGGCGCAGATCGAGGACCTGCTGCGGCGTGAACATCGGTTCATTGCCGACGCCGCCCATGAGATGCGTACGCCGCTGGCGATCCTGCGCCTGCATGCGCAAAACGCCCAGGCCGCCAGTACCGATGCCGAGCGTCAGAAAGCTCTGGGCTTTCTGATTGGCGGCGTGGACCGGTTGACTCGGGTGGTCAACCAGTTGCTGACCCTCGCCCGCGTCGAGCCGCGCCTCGGTCAGCGCCCCACCACCCTTGTCGACCTAAGTGAAGTGGTCACCGATGTGCTGGCGGATCTTACACCCTGGATACTGGATCGCGGCCTGGAGCCCTCGCTGGATATCAGCGAAGGTGACCATGGCCTGATGATCGATGCCGGTGCGCTGGGCATTGCCTTGCAGAACCTGGTTTCCAATGCAGTGGAGCATTCACCGCCGGGCGGGCGCATCACCGTATCACTCAGGCGCCTGGCCAACCGCTTCGAACTGGTTGTCGAAGATGAAGGGCCGGGTATCGACGAGGCGAATCTTGGGCGGGTGTTCGAGCGCTTCTATAGCCGCAACAGCCCCAATGGAGCAGGGCTTGGCCTCTCGATCGTGGCTACCATCGTCGAGCGGATGGGGGGGCAGGTACGTCTTGAGAACAGGGCCAGTGGCGGGCTGGCAGCTACCCTGACGTTTGCGTTGCAGTAAGCAGCCAGCCGAAGAGGCCACAACCCAGCACAACCAGCCAGGGAGGCATCTTCCAGAACATCAGGGCCACGAGGGCTGTAAGCGCAAAAGCGAAGTCCGACGGCTTGGCAATGGCGCTCGTCCAGACCGGGTGGTACAAGGCGGCTAACAGCAGCCCTACCACGCCTGCGTTTACACCGCCCAGCGCGGCCTGGCTACGAGCGCTGTGCCGCAGTTTTTGCCAAAAGGGCAATACGCCGATCACCAGCAGGAAGGAGGGGGTGAAAATGGCGAGAATGCAGACAGTCGCGCCCGCCCAGCCGGATGGCTGCACGCTCATGGACGCCCCCAAAAATGCTGCAAACGTGAAGAGGGGGCCCGGTACGGCCTGTGCCAAACCATAACCCGCCAGGAAGGTGTCATTGGCGACCCAGCCATTGGGTACTGTCGCCGACTGCAGCAGCGGCAAAACCACATGCCCTCCGCCGAAGACCAGTGAGCCTGCACTGTAGAAGGCGTTCACCATCGCCATGGCCTGCGACGGCCAGAAGTGGGCCATCAGCGGCAGGCCGAGCAACAGACCAAAGAACAGTGTCAGCGCGATCAGGCCGGTTTTACGGCTGACTGAAAACGGCAGTTTCTCCCCTGCTGGAGGCGGGGTGGACTTGAACAGCAGCAAGCCTGCGACGGCAGAACACAAAATCACGCCTATCTGTCCCATTGCATTGGGCCACACAAGCGCAGCGCAGGCGGCGAACAAGGCGATGGTCACGCGCGGAACATCGGTGCAAAGGCTGCGTGCCATGCCCCACACTGCCTGGGCGACAACAGCGACCGCGACGATCTTCAGGCCGTGCAGCAAACCACCAGGGACGGCACCTCCCCATGCCGAGATGCCCTGAGCAAACAGAACCAGGATGATGGCCGATGGCAATGTGAAGCCTGCCCACGCTGCCACAGCGCCCGCTAAACCAGCGCGTGAGAGGCCCAGGCCTATGCCTACCTGGCTGCTCGCCGGTCCGGGAAGCAGCTGGCACAGGGCGACGAGCTCGGCATAACTGCGTTCACTGAGCCATTGGCGGCGGGTTACCAATGCTTCGCGAAAATAGCCCAAGTGCGCAATGGGGCCACCGAAAGAGGTCAGCCCCAGGCGCAAGAACACCAGAAATACCGACCAGGCAGAGTCGCGAGACGTCACGGCGCTGTTACTGCGTTCTGACAATGCAGGCTCCTTGAAGTATTGCCGCTGAGGTGCAAGAGGGGGCGCAGATCAGAGCTTGCCTTCCGACCCGCTGTAGCTGGCGCCTTGCACCTTGCCATTGGCATCGGCCAGGCATGACCATGGCGCTTGCGCGCCCGGTACCTGGATATTCACGCCGATGCCCGCTTCGCTGGGCAGCACTTCGATCACCGATAGCGTGTTGCGTGCCATACCGGTTATTTTCGCGCCCTCGTCCAGGCAGGCATTGCGGGCCTTGGCAGTGCCTGGCAGCGCCGCGGCGTTGGCACCCTGATCTGCTGAGCTGGCCGCTGTGGCGAACAACAACAGCACAGCACCAGCCAGGTAGTTGCGCTTCATAACGGTGACCTCGGTCGATAGGGCAGAGAAGATGATAGCCGGTCAGGCATGTATTTTTCGAGAATCGCTGCTGCCCGTCTACGCTTGCCAGAGCAATGGCTTACAGGAGGTAGCATGAGCAATTTCCCAATCGTCGCCACTGTCTTATCGATGATATTGGGTTTATCCGTTACCCGCCTGCTTCTGGGCGCGCTGACTGTCTTCCGTATCCGCCGCAGCGCTGCCCCGGATTGGGTTGCCCTGGTCTGGGCGGTCATGCTCTTCACCACACAGATGGATTTCTGGTGGGCGGTCAATACGCTGCCGCAAGTAAGGGCGACCTTCTCGTTTCAGGAATTTCTGCTGCTGGTGCTGCTGGCACTCTCGCTGTTCGTTTCCTCGGCGCTGATGTTGCCCAGCCGGAGCGAGGACGAGCTCGAAGGGCTTCGCGTGTATTTCGAGCAAGATGGCCGATACGCGCTGCTGTTCCTGTCGGGCTATTACCTGCTTGGGTTCATCGTGAACGTTCTGTTGTTCGGCGTCTCGCCCATGGCGCTTTGGGGGGCCTTTGACGTGGTCATGATCGTGATCCCCCTGTGCGTGTTTGCAGCTCGCTCGCGCAAGGACTATGCGCTGCTGACCTTGGCATTCGTGCCGATCAATATTGCGGACCTGGTGATATCGCTACTGGCGTGACCGAGGGATGGCCCCGGCTCATTCGGCCATGAACCCCGGTGGTGGCGGGCTAAGCTCGCCGAGTAGGCTTTTCAAACCGTCACCCCATTGTTTGCGGATATGGCTGTAGTAGGGGTCGTCTTGATGGATGCGCACCGGCTCGCTGCCCTTGAGGCTGTCCTTGCCATACACCAGCAGGTCCAGTGGCATGCCGACCGACAGGTTGCTGCGGATGGTGGAGTCGAATGAGATCAAACCGCAGCGCAGTGCTTCGTCCAAAGGGGTGTCGTAGGTGAGGTTACGGTCGAGAATCGGCCTGCCGTACTTGCTCTCGCCCAATTGCAGGAAGGGTGTATCTGGCGTTGCCTGGAAGAAGTTGCCTTGGGCGTAGACGTTGTAGATGCCCATGGCGCTGCCGGCGATCTGGCCGCCCACCATGAACGAGGCGCTCAGGTCGATCTGGGCCGTCAGCTTGCTGCGATCACGGGTGATGACTTCGCGAAGGGTTTCGGCCACCAGCACCGTTGCATCGTAGAGCGTGCCGACGTTCAGCAGGTGGGTGCCGCTGCCTTGTGTACGTTGCTCAAGCAAGTTGACCACCGATTGCGAGGTGGCAAGGTTGCCGGCGGTCTGCAGGACGATCAGCCGGTCCCCCGGCACGCTGAAAACGAACAGCTTGCGAAACGTGGATATCTGGTCGATCCCGGCATTGGTGCGTGAGTCGCAGATGAATACCAGCCCGTCCGCCAAGTGCATAGCGACGCAGTAGGTCATGCTGTCTACCTTGTTCCTGGAATGGAGCGGCCCCGCGCGCATGGCACGACGGGGCCCGCTTGAGTTGCGCCAGGTGATTACTGGCGGTGTACGTGGACGCTTGCCTGCATGGATTCGACGCCGCCACCGCGGCGCACGCCCCGGACCGGGCAGGCGTCGAGGTAATCCAGGCCTACCGCCAGCTTCAGATGCCGTTCGGGCCGGGTGAGGCGGTTGGTGACGTCGAAGCTGTACCAGGCTTCATCGATCCAGGCTTCGGCCCAGGCGTGGCTGGCCAGGTGGGTTTCGTCTTCGGTACACAGGTAGCCCGACACGTAACGTGCCGGGATGCCGAGGCTGCGGGCGCAGGCGAGGAACGCGTGGGTATGGTCCTGGCACACTCCGGCACCGCCGGCAAATGACTCACTCGCAGTGGTGTCCACGCAGGTAGCACCCGGGCTGTAGGGCATATGGTCGGCCAGGCCTTGCATGAGTGCGGTCAGCGCGCCCCGGTCGCGACGCTCGCCGCACTGCTGGGCGGCGAAGGCCTTGAGTGCGTCACTGGCCTGGGTGAGGTGGCTGCTGCGCAGGAAGGGCAGGGGCGACTGGCCGCCGGCCTCGTGTTCGCAATCCGGGTCGATTTCCACCTGGCCACTGGCGGTAAGGGCGAGGTGGCCATGGGGTTTGTCCAGGGTCAGTACGTGCAGGATATTGCCGTACGGGTCGATCTGGCTGTTCACCTTGCAGGGCAGGTCCAGTTGCCATTCGAGGATGCGCTGGCGCTCACTGCTGCGCGGTGTCAGGCGCAGGAACTGGATGCTGTTGCATACGTCACTGGCATAGCTGTAGGTGGTGTCGTGGCGGATGGACAGTTTCATACGACCTCCAGATAGGAATTGTGGACGGTCTGGCCCAGTTGGTGGATGCGGCCGATGAAGTCGGTCAGCCACACGTGCAGCCCGGCTTCGAGAATCTCATCGATGGCGGTGTAGCGTAGTCGCGCATTGAGTTCGGCAGCCATCCGCTGTGCAGCGCGGCCGGTATTGCCGGGTAGGCCGGCGAGGATCTGGTCGAGCTCTTCAATGCAGGCATGCAGTGAGCGCGGCACGTCGACGCGCAGCAGCAACAGCTCCGATACCGGGCGTGCACTGGGCGCGTTGCGGTAGATTTCGTTGAACGCTTCGTAGGAGGTCAGTGCGCGCAACAAGGCGCTCCATTGGTAATAACCCCGGGCAGAGTCGTCGCTGACCTCCTCGGAGGTTTCCCCGAACATTTCGTAACGGGCATCGAGCAGGCGCAGGGTGTTGTCCGCCCGCTCCAGAAATGTCCCCAGGCGAATGAAGCTGTAGGCATCGTTGCGCATGATGGTGCCGGAGGTTGCGCCGCGGAACAGGTGGGAGCGTTCCTTGACCCAGTCGCAGAACTGGCTAATGCCATAGCGCCCGAGGCCATTGCTGGCGATGTTGCGCATTTCGATCCAGGTGGCGTTGATGTTTTCCCACATGTCGGCGGTGATCCGTCCACGTACCGCGTGGGCGTTGGTGCGGGCAGCCTGCAGGCAGCAATAGATGCTGCTGGGGTTGTTCGCGTCCAGCGCAAAGAAATGCAGCATGCGCTCGGTGTCCAGTTCGGTGTGCTTGCGGATGTAATCGTCCAGCGTGCCGGAGGCCAGCAGCGACATGGCAAGCTCCGCGTGGCCATCGGAGCGGCCGGCTTGCGGCATCAGCGACAGCGAGTAGCTGACCTCGAGCATGCGCGCGAGGTTTTCGGCGCGCTCCAGGTAGCGGGACATCCAGTACAGGTCGGAAGCGGTTCTCGAAAGCATGGTTCAGTCCTCCACCACCCAGGTGTCCTTGGTGCCGCCGCCCTGCGACGAGTTGACCACCAGCGAGCCTTCCTGCAGCGCAACTCGGGTCAGGCCGCCGGGTACCAGGCGCGTTTCGCTGCCTGACAGTACAAACGGACGCAGGTCGATGTGGCGCGGCGCGATGCCGCTTTCGACGAAGGTCGGGCAGGTTGACAGGCATAGCGTGGGCTGCGCGATGTAGGCGTGCGGGCGCGCCTTGATGCGGGCGCGGAAATCCTCGATCTGCGCGGCGGTTGCGGCGGGGCCGACCAGCATGCCGTAGCCGCCGGAACCTTGGGTTTCCTTGACCACCAGCTCCGGCAGGTGCGCCAGGACGTGGGACAGGTCCTGCGGCTTGCGGCATTGCCAGGTGGGCACGTTCTTCAGGATCGGTTCCTCGCTCAGGTAAAAGCGGATCATCTCGTCAACGTAGGGGTAGATCGACTTGTCGTCGGCAACGCCGGTGCCCACCGCGTTGGCCAGCACCACGTTGCCTGCCCGGTACACCGAAATCAGCCCCGGTACCCCCAGCATCGAATCAGGGTTGAACGACAGCGGGTCGAGGTATTCGTCGTCCAGGCGACGGTAGATCACGTCCACTTGCTGCGGGCCTGCGGTGGTGCGCATGTAGAGGTGGTCGTTGCGCACGAACAGGTCGGCGCCTTCGACCAGCTCGATGCCCATCTCCCGCGCCAGGAAGGCATGCTCGAAGTAGGCGCTGTTGAAGCGCCCCGGGGTGAGCACCACGGCGGTCGGGTTGTCCAGCGGGCTGGCACTTTTGAGTGTGTCGAGCAGCAGGTTGGGGTAGTGGTCGATCGGGGCGATGCGCTGGGCGGCGAACAGTTCGGGGAACAGGCGCATCATCATCTTGCGGTCTTCGAGCATGTAGCTGACGCCGCTGGGCGTGCGCAGGTTGTCTTCCAGTACGTAATACGTACCATCACTGTCACGTACCAGATCGACACCGGCGATATGCGCGTACAGCCCCCGGTGCAGGTTCAGGCCTTGCATGGCGACCTGGTAACCCTCGTTGGCCAGCACTTGCTCGGGCGGAATGATGCCTGCCTTGAGAATGCGCTGATCGTGGTAGATGTCCTGGAGGAACAGGTTCAGCGCCTGAACACGCTGGATACACCCGCGTTCGACAATGCGCCATTCGCTGGCGCGGATGCTGCGCGGGATGATGTCGAAGGGGATCAGCCGCTCGGTGTCCTGCTGGTCACCGTACAGGGTGAAGGTGATACCGGCCCGGTGGAACAGCAGATCGGCTTCGTGCCGGCGTTGTTCCAACAGTTCCAGCGGTGTGTTCGCCAGCCAGCGGGCGAACTCCTGATAGTGCGGGCGGCAACTTCCGTTTGCCTCATACATTTCGTTAAAAAAAGCCCGGGACATACCCACTCCTTGCCACGACTCGTCGGCAGTTTCGTTTCTCGCTTGCCAAGCGATCCACTGGAGCTTTGCAATGAAAATGCCGGAACGGGCAGAGCGGGAGAGTCAGGAAGAAAAATGCCCCTGGGAACGCGCAAGTGCGCTTTTTGGTATCAATAACGCGAAAGAATCAGGCCAATTGACCGGGATTTTCGTAAACCAGGCGCGGCGAATGCAGGGGTGAACTGCATCAAATAAGTGCAGGGTTGGGCGCCGGGTAAAAGGTGAACCAAATCAGGGCAAGCGATGAGTGCGTCAGGACCATGGCCAGCCGTGCCATCAGGCGGCGGCATGCACATGGTCGACGATCGTCACCCGATTACGACCCGATGCCTTGGCACGGTACATGGCCTTGTCGGCGCTGCTGAGCAACGCATCGAGTTCACTTGCGGGTGCTTTGGCGAAGGCCAGGCCTATGCTGGCGGTAACCGCGTACTGCGTGTCGACGTTCAGCTTTGCTATCAGGGCCCGCAGGCGCTCGGCAAACTCGCTGGCAGTGACCAGAGGCGTATCGGGCAGCAGGATGGCGAACTCCTCGCCGCCCAGCCTGCCGGCGATGTCGTTGTCACGCAGGCTGGCGCTGATGGCTGTACCGATCCGCTTCAGCACCTGGTCGCCCGCCGCATGCCCGGCGGTATCGTTGATCTGTTTGAAATGATCGACGTCCAGCATCAGCACGGCTACATACGTGTGCCCCTCCTTGCACAAGGTGTGCTGCGCCAAGGCACAGTCAAAAAAGGCACGGCGATTGTTCAGTCCGGTCAGTTCGTCCGTGCACGAGGCCACGATGGCAAGCCGGTGTGCACGTTCCATTTCGTGCTTCAGGCGCCAGGCGGTCACCAGCGCTGAAGACAGGCTTTGCGTCGCGTTGACGACGAACGAGGCGAACACCAGCACCGCCAGAGCGATGCCCTGCTGAAGCGCGGACGGCTGCAGCAGCAGCCAGGCGGTACAGGGCAGCAGCACCAGGGCGATCGAGACCAGGGTCATGTTGCGGTACGAGGAGTAACACGAGACTGCACTGACCGACATGCCCACGGCGAACAGCATGATCAAGGTCTGCCCCAGCAGGTCATCGGCAGGCATTACAGCCAATGCGCCCAAGCCCCAGACTGCTGCCGACAGCACCAGGGTGGCCCAGTAACGCCACTCCCACCGTTCGGCCGTGCGCAGGTTGGCCGGTGCCCGCAGATAGGCGACGAACATGGAAGTACGCAGGACCGTCGACAGGCTCAATACCGTCATCCAGGCGGCCACGTTCTGCTGGTCGAAACGCTCCCAGCCCAACCAGCACAACATTGCCGCAGCCAGGAAGCTGCCAAGCACAGCGGGCGCCGACTGGACGAACAGCTGCTGCAGGCGATCCCTCCTTACACAGTGCGCTATTTCATCGCCAGGATTGAGCTCTGTCATGGCATCCGCCGCAATTCGTGATCGGTGGCGCATTGTGGCACTTTGCCTGCGCCCTGGAAAAGCGTTCTGGCGTTCACGTGGGATGCCCTCTGTTGTTGGCGTCAGTGCACACCCATTGGCAGCGCTTGTCTTGCCTGGCTCTTGTCGGGGCGCGTGGGCAACATGGCAGACTGTAGCTGCTTTCCCACTGGATGCTCGAAACCAGTGCAGTGCGTGACGGGCCGATCCTCGACGATGCAGCCGCCGTCCAGCAGCACGACCCGCTGGCAGAAGTACTGCACCAGGCTCAGGTCATGGCTGATCAGCACGAAGGCGGTGCCGCTGCGCTGGCGTAGCGCCTCCAGCTGCTGCAGCAACTGTAACTGCAATACCCGATCCAGGTTCGACAAGGCTTCGTCGAGCACCACCAGTTGCGGCGAGACGGCCAGCGCCCGGGCGATGTTGGCACGCTGCAACTGGCCGCCACTCAACTGCTGCGGCAGGCGCTGGGCATGCTCGGCGCGCAGGCCCATTGCCTCCAGCAGTTCAAGGGTGCGAGCTTGTCGGCCGGCTTCATCCAGGTCGGTGAGGTGGCGCAACGGCTCGGCGATGCTCCAGCCGATGCTGCGCTGGGGGTTGAAGGCGCCAGGGGCGTCCTGGAACACCAGTTGCACGGTGCGCTGGAAGTCGCGCGCCTGTTCACCTCTTAGCTGGCTGACATCCTGCCCGGCAAAGCTCACCTGGCCCTGGGTGGGTTTTTCCAGCCCGAGCAGCAGCCGCGCCAGTGTGCTTTTGCCGCTGCCACTGCTGCCTAGCAGGCCGATGGACTCACCTGCGTGCAGGTGCAGGTCGATACTGTCGAGCACCTGCAGCCAGCCCCGTTTGCGCAACAGCCCCCCGGTGCGATAGCGATGGCCAACGTTGTGGACGTGCAGCAGGCTCATGGTTGGCTCCGGCAAAGTACCTGGTGGGCGTGGAGGAGGGTGCGGGCAGCGGCGCTGGCAGGGTTCTGGAAAAGCTCATGGACCGGCTGGCATTCGACGATGCGGCCGGCTTCCATCACCGCAACCTGGTCTGCGCAGCGCGCCACCACGCCCATGTCGTGGGTCACCAGCAATACCCCAAGCCCATGCACCTGCACCAGTTCCATCAGCAGGTCGAGAAACCGCGCCTGGCTCAGGGCATCGAGGTCACTGGTAGGTTCATCAGCCAAGAGGAACGGGGTTTCGGCCATGAGCGCCAGGGCGATCATCATCCGTTGCAGCATGCCACCGCTGAGCTGAAAGGCGAACGCTTGCAGCACCCGCTCCCGGTCTGCCAGACCCACCGCATCCAGGCAGTCGGCCATCCGCGCACGGGCTGCAGTACCGGTGACGCCGCGCTGCCTGAGCGTCTCCAGGCCGTGGCTGGCCATGTTGCGCACCGGGTTGAAGGCACTACGCGGGTTTTGCAGTACCAGGCTGGCCAGGCGGCCACGAACACTGCTTGCAGCCAGCGGCTGGCCGTCGAGCAGCAACTGCCCATGGGTGCGGTTAAGGCCTGGTGGCAGCAGGTCGAGCACACCAAGGCAACTGAGGGATTTGCCCGAGCCACTGGCACCGACCAGCGTGCAGACTTCGCCGCGGCGCAGTTGCAGGTCAACGCCGTGCACCAGCACGCCGGCCTGAGCCTCGATGCGCAAGCCGCGGATTTCAAGTACCGATGGGTTCATTCAATGGCGCTCCTGTGTGGGGTCGAGGCGGTCGCGCAGCGCATCGCCCAGCAGGTTGAAGGCCATCACCGAGAAGAAGATCATCAGCCCTGGCAACAGCAGCAGTTGCGGGTGCGTCCAGATGAATTCCTTGGCGTCGTTGATCATCACGCCCCATTCGGCGGTGGGCGGCGCCACCCCAAGGCCAAGGAACGACAGGCCGGAGACGTGCAGCATCATGTGGCCGATATCCATGGTCGCCAGCACCAGCAATGGGCCGGCGATATTGGGCAGCACATGCTGGCGCAGCCGCGCCCAGCGTGAAGCACCGGCCAGGCGTGAAGCCAACACGTATTCGCGGCCGCGCTGGGCAATCACCAGGCCGCGCACCATGCGCGCATACCAGGCCCAGTGGGACAGGGCGATGGCGATGATCACGTTGCTAAGGCCGGTGCCCAGCAAGGTGACGAAGAAGAATGCCAGGACCAGCGTGGGGAAGGTCATGAACATGTCGCACAGGCGCATCAGCAGCAGGTCGGTGCGCCCGCCGACGAACCCGGCCACGCCGCCTACCGCGAGCCCTAGCGCCAGCACCAGCGCCAGGGTCAGCATCACGCTGCCCAAGGACAGGCGCGTGCCGACGATCAGCCGCGAAAGCAGGTCGCGCCCGAGGTGGTCGGTGCCCAGCCAGTGGCTGGCGTCGGGCGCCTGCAGGCGCTGGCCGAGGTCGACCAGGTCGGGGTCATGCGGGGCGATCCAGTGGCCGAACAGCGCCAGCAATGCGAGCAGCCCGACCAGGGCCAGGCCGATCATCAGGCTGGGGCGGCGCAGCAGCAATGGTTGACGCAGGGCAGACTGCACACTCATGCGTTCACCCCTTCCAGCCGGCTGCGAGGATCAAGCCAGGCGTAGCAGACATCGACGATCAGGTTGCAGACCATCAGCAGGCCGGTCAGTAGCAAGGTGAAGCACTGCATCACCGGGAAGTCGCGGTTCAGCACTGCTGACACCGCAAAACGGCCAACGCCGGGCCAGGCGAAGATGGTCTCGATCACCAGTGCGCCACCGATCAGTTCGCCGATGTGCATGCCGGTGGCGGTCACCAGCGGCAACCAGGCATTGCGCAGGATATGGTCGCGCCAGACGTGCCGTTCGGGCAGGCCGCGGGCACGGGCATAGATGACGTGGCGCTGCCCGCCGGCTTCCAGCAGGCTGGCACGCAGCAGGCGGGCGTTGATCGACATCGACATCAGGGCGATGGCCAGCACCGGCATCACCAGATGCCCGGCCCCCCCACGCCCCAGCGGCGGCAGCCAGCCCAGCCACAGGGAAAACAGCGCGATCAGCAGAAACGCCAGCCAGAAATTGGGCATGGACACCCCCAGGAACGTCACTGCCCGCACGGCGTGGTCGGGCCAGCGCCCTTGCCAGCGGGCCGCCAACAGCCCCAGGGGGATCGACAGCAGCAGCGTGCAGGCCAACGCCAGGCCGCCGAGTTGCAGGGTGGCGGGCAGGTAGTAGAGCAGGTCATCAAGCACTGGGCGGCCGGTGATATAGGAGATGCCGAAGTCCAGATGCACGGCGTTCCACAGCCAGCTCAGGTATTGCGCATACAGCGGGCGATCCAGCCCCAGGGTATGGCGCACCTCGGCGATGGCTGCGTCGGTCGGCGGGATATGCGAAAGCCTGAGGTAGTCCAGCGCCGGGTCGGTGCTGCCCAGGTGCAGCAGCACGAACACCAGCAACGAAACGCCAAGCATGACCGGTACAAGCAGCGCCAGGCGCAACAGGATGTAGCGCAACATGTCAGTCTTCCTGTTTGGGTGTCATGGTTTCGAACGGCACATCGAACAACGTACTGCCGAACTGGACCTTGGCCACCGAGTTTCGGCGCACGCTGATGGCCGTGAGATGCGAGATGGGCAGGTAGACGGCCTGTTCGTGCAGGGTGGTGAGGATGAAGCGGTACTGCTCGGCACGCTGTTGCTCATCCGTGCTGGCCAGCACCTGGCCTATGCGCTTATCCAGTTCGTCCTTGATTGCCAACCCACGCTGGGCCATGTAGTCGGCATGGCCGGCGTAGCGCATGGAGCTGACGAACGAATGCGGGTCGTAGGGCGCACCCCAAGTGTCGGCGAAGATCATGCCGAAGTCGCCGTCGCGCTGGCGTCGCACCAGCGCCCCTTCCTCAACCGCACGCAGGTCGATGCGGATGCCGATTTTCGCCAGCTCGCCCTGCAGCACTTCGGCCAGGCTCTTCTGCAAGGCGCTGGTGCCGAGGAACACCAACTCGATGGCCAATGGTTCGCCGCCTTTGCTGCGCACTGAAGCGCCTGGCGCCAGCGCCCACCCGGCAGCATCGAGGGAGTTGGCGGCGAGTACAGGGTCATACGGGTAGGGCTTGAGGCCGATATCGGCGTAGGGCATGTTGCTGGCAAACAGGGTATCTGCACGGGGCTCAAGGCCGTAGAGGATCTTGTCGATGATGGCTTGCTTGTCCACCGCCTCGTTGATCGCCTGGCGTACCGCCAGATCACGGGTAGCGCCACGGCCGGTGTTCATCGCCAGGGTGCGGGTGGCCAGCGGTGCCGACAGTGCGGTGGCAAAGCCCTGGTCACGCAGGCGCACGAACGTGCTGGCAGTGATCTCGCCGGCGGCGCCCTGGATCAGCTCGACTTCGCCGGCCTGCAGGGCCAGCGCGCGGCTGTTGGGGTCTGGGATGACCTTGACCATGACCTCGCCGTAGGCCGGCTTTGGCCCCCAGTAATGAGGGTTGCGCACGAAGCGGTCGTATTCGCCCAGGCGCGATTCGGCGCGCATCCACGGGCCGGTCCCGGCGGGTTGGCCGGGTTTTGCCTGAGGCGAGGCAAAGCGTAAGGGGCGAACTTGGGCCAGTTCCATCAGCGTCGGGTAGTAGGGGTGCTTGAGAACCAGGCGCAGGGTCAGGCGTTCAGGTGCCTCAACGTGGTCCAGGGTGGTCACCAGCTCCATCCAGCGGTGGCGCTGAGAGTTGGCCAGCACTGCGTCGAGGTTGGCTTTGGCCGCAGGCGCGTCGAAGGGTGTGCCATCACTGAAGCGCACGCCGTCACGAAGCGTGAACGTGTAGGTCTTGCCGTCATCGGAAACCTGCCAGGCCTCAGCCAGCCAAGGCTCCAGCGTACCCGCGGCGGTATAGCGCACCAGGGGCTCATAGACCATGGCCTGGGCGTACATCTGGTTCGGGGAGTAGCCACGCGGGTCGAGCGGCCCGGCATTCACAGGCCATGAGTACACCAGCCTTGGCCCTTGCTCGGCGGCGCTGCTGGCCGGCGCAACAGTGCACGCAGCAAGAAAAAGGAGGCCCAAGAGGGCGGGCTTTCGTTTACCTGGCTGCTGCTTCACACTGCGTTCCCCACTTTCACGGAGGCCGTAGGCTAAAGCGCGGTGGGTATGATGTCTACGTGAAATCATCTTACCGGAAGTTACAAAATGCAACGAATCACCATCACGCTGGATGAAGAGCTGCTCGACGTCATCGATCGGCGGGTGGCGAGCCAAGGCTACCAGGGCCGTTCGGAGGCCATTCGCGACCTGTTGCGTGCGGGCATGCGCGAGTCTGAAGCATTGCCGGACGATGCCGCCTGTGTGGCCGTGGTCAGCTACCTGTACGACCACAGCACCCGCGAACTGCCCAGGCGGCTCAACCAGACCCTGCATGCCCACCACGATCTGACCCGGTCCACCCTGCACGTGCACCTGGACGCCGGCCACTGCCTGGAGGTCTCGGTGCTGCAGGGCGAAAGCGGCCGCATTGGCGAGCTGTCTCGCCAATTGATGGTCGAACGTGGGGTGGAACATGGTCAGGTGCAGGTGATGCCGGCGCCGGGCCAGGCGAAGGTGCGCTGAGGGTCCAGATCGTTGCCCCAGGGCCAATGACAGGCAGTCGGGGCCTCAGAGCAGGATATAGTCGCTGTATTGACGCAGCCCGCCATGGGCACCTTCGATCAAGTGCACATAACGCCCGCCCACCAGGTCGACTGGCAGGCAATCGTCGACCTCAAGCACTGCGTCGGTATGCGGCTTGAGCCAGCCTGCCTGCATGCGTTGCTTGCCCAGTTGCTTGGCCTGGGCCTTGTCCCTGGCCACTACCAGCAGGTAGCGGTGCGCCTCACCAAACACCTGCGGCTCGTAGCCGCCCAGGTTGATGAAAAACAGCCGCGGGTCATCCGGGCCTGGCGCCAGTTGGCTGAACTCGACACGGTAGCGATCGATACCGTCGACCTCCAGCCACGAGTCGATGTGCAGGCCTGCACGGCTGCCGAACCAGCCCTCGCGCAGTTGCGGGTACGCCTGCTGCAGTGAGTCCGCCTGCGCGAACAGCACGTCGTGCACCTCGATACTGGCCCGTGGGTGGCGGCCACCGAGCATGACTACGTACAGCATGAGCAATTCCTTCAGGGGGCGGAAGACGCCATATTCTGCTGGTTATGGCGCCTGTCGACCACCGTCTCTTTGCGCACCTTTACCTGCCGGCTCTGGCGCCGCTTACGCCGCCAGCCCCGTCAGTAACGCCACTGCACAGCGACCTCCAGGCTGCGCGGCTCACCCAGGTAGTACTGGGTATTGCTCTGGTGGATGAAGCGGGCGTAAACCTCGTCGGTGAGGTTGCGCAACCGTGCGCTGAGCTGCACATGCTTGTCCAGGTCGTGGGTCATGGACAGCCCGTATAGGGTGTAGGACGGCACCCAGGCGGTGTTGGCGGTATTGGCGTACACCGCGGCCACGTAGCGGGCATCGGCACCCACTTGCCAGCCCGGCGCCAGGTCGTAGGTCAGCCAGAGGTTGGCCACCCGGTCGGGGATGTTCACCGGGTTCTTGCCCTTGCGCGAATACACCACACCGCCAATGGTCTCGTTGAACTCGTCGTACTCGGCATTCACCCAGCTGAAGTTACCGGCCGCCAGCAGCTTGGGCGTGACCTTGAACGACGCCGCCAGCTCGATACCGGTGGAGGTCTGCTGGCCTGCCTGCTCGGTGGTGTTGGGCACGGTCGAAGAGGGCACCGAGATGTTCTTGCGCACGATGCGATAGGCCGCTGCGGTGGCCGAGCCGCGGCCGTCGAGGAAGTCGAACTTGCTGCCAACTTCTACCTGGCGGCCAGTGCTCAGGTCGAAGTCACCAACCTGGCTGATCGACGCACTGGTCAGCGTGCCTCCTGGTGGTTCGGCCGAGGTGCTGTACTGGGTATAGAGGCTGACGTTCGGGGTCAGGTCGTAGACCAGGCCCAGGCGACCAGTGACCGCGTCCCAGCGCCGGTCGAGTTTCGAGCGTGCGACATGGTCGACAACGTCGAAGTCGATGTGGTCGTAGCGCAAGGCGGTGATCAGCGACAACTGGTCGGTCAGGCGCGTGCGGTTCTCGACGAAACCCGAGGAGGTGTCGGTGGTCGTGCTTCGGCCTTTGCTGCGCGGGGCGTCCATGCCGGGGATGTCGAGGAAGTGATCGGGCTCGAAACCGTTCGGGTTGACGATGTCGAAGGCCCCTTTGGACAGTGGGTAGTTGGTTTGCTGGTTGCGGTTGTAGTCAATACCGAATGCCCAGTCGCTGGCCAGGCCGAACAGTTGGCCTTGATGGGTCAGCTCGAGGCGGTTGCCATTGACCTCTTGGTCGTGACGTTGGCGGTAGCCCCCGGAGCGGGCAATGGCGCTGTTGTCGGCGTTGTAGCGGTACACCTCGAGGTTGCGGTAATCGCGCTGGCCGTCGTAGTGGTAGAACGTGTTGCGCAACTGGGTGGTGTCGTCGAAACGATAGTCGGTGATCGAGCGCAGCCAGCGGGTGCGCTGCTCGTAACGGCCGTCCTCGACATTGTAGTTGTTGAAGCGGTTGCTCTTGTCGATGTGCAAGGTCCCTGTCAGCGGTTGCAACACCGGCGTACCCCAGTAGGGGCTGTCTTCCTTTTCTTCCAGGTATTCAAGTGCAAGGGTATGCGACAGCTGGTCGTTGATGTCACTGAGCAGCGAGAAGGCCAGGTTGCCGGCACCGTTCTCTTGCCGGTCGATATAGCCATTGGTGTGGGTGCGGCTGTAGTCGAGCCGCGCATAGTGGCGTGGGCCGTCGCCACTGTTGAGCTCTTTGTTGAAGCCTACCGCGGTTTCCCAGGTGTCGTAGCGGCCGTAGCTGACACGGCCTTCGAAGGTATCCTCATCTCGGTTTGCCAGCTTGGTGATCACGTTGAGGCTGCCACCCACGGCGCCACTGCCGTTGAGGAACGACGACGGGCCACCCAGCAGTTCGACGCGGTCATAGATCCAGGCGCCGACCGGGCGTGCCGCTGCGCCGTACTGCAGGTTGATGCCGTTGAACAGCTGGCTGACCTGGGCACCGTTGAAGCCCCGGTACGCCACATAACCGCCCCAGCCGGGCGGCGCCGACGCATTCACCCCTGGCAGGGCGTTGGCGGCGTCCTGGAAGTTGCGCGCGCCGATACGCTCCATGGTCTGGCGGTCGGCCACACTGACCGAAGCAGGGTTTTCACGGGCGCTGAGGTTCAGGCGCGAGCCGCTTTCGCTGGGGGTATCAAGGTTCAGGGCGGTGGCCGGTTTCGGTTGGTCGGCGCTGGCCGTCACGTTGCTGGCAGGCAGTGTCAGGGTCTGATCCTGCGCCCACGCGCAGGTTGCGCTGCCAATGAGCAGCGCCAAAGTGGTCATGCGGAACATGCAAGGCTTCCTGGCTGAAATAGATTAACGCCCGCCGCAGGCGATGCCGCGGCGTGGCGATGTCAGAGCACGGGAAGGGTTGCGGGTGAGGCGCGGGGGTTGACTAACGGCCAGCGTTGTTTGGGCAGGCGCGGCGCCGGTTGCCTGGGCAAGGGTTTGCGCGACTCGCCAGCGAGCAGAGCCAGCAGGCCGAAGAAGGCAGCGAGCAGGCTGGCGCAGAACAGGCTGGTGATCACACAGTCGGCGCCGGTGGAGGGCACCGGGTCGGTGATGTCCTGGTCACCCTTGAATGCACCGCTGCTGTCGGCGGCGCACCAAGCGGCGTCGTCCAGGCCGCTGAGGCGCAACCCGGCCATCTGCCCATGCCCCATTGCGCAGAGCAACGAGCCGAACAGGATGCTGAAGTACAGCATCCAGGCAACCAGTGCTTTTTCGGGGCGGGCCAGGTTCAAGGGGCTGCTCTGGGACGGGTCAGGGATCGAGGACGCGATTCTAACGGTTTTGCCGTATCTGAAAAGAGGTGTGTGCACACAAAGGGCATTGGAGTGGAGGCTGCATCGTTTCATCTGCTGAAAGCGGCTCAGGCCCGGGGGATAAATATATAAAAGCCTAAAACCTGTACAAGAAGCTATTCTTGTATAGGATTTAGCGAGCCTGACGTTTACAAATGACGCCCTGCGCAGGTGATACCTGCCTTATGGAGTACACGCCATGAATCTGCACACTCTGACGGAGCTGGCCGCAGCCGGTAACGTGCAAGAACTTGAGCTGCTGTCGCTGGAAGGCGGCTTTTACATCCTGCGGGCGCTGACTGACGCCGGGCCGCTCACGCTCAGCGATGCAAACGGCCAGGCGGTGCGCTTTCGCTCGACCACCGAGCTGCGACAACTGCTGGCCGATCTGCCGCCCGTGCCCTGCATGCTGGTGCAACAAGTGGTGCATGACGAGATGTGCGGGCAGCGCAATGGCCCTGTCGAGCCCCTGCGCGTGCCGGTGACGCTGGCCAGCCAGTGGTAGACCGAGCATTGCGTCTGGGCCTGGTGCTGGGGGATCAGCTGTCGTTCGACCTGGCAAGTCTCGCCGCGCTGGACCCTGCACACGACGTGATCCTGATGGCGGAAGTGCAGGGCGAGGCGCGCTACGTGCCGCACCATCCGCAAAAAATCGTGCTGATTTTCAGCGCCATGCGCCATTTTGCCCAGGCGCTGCGTGAACGCGGCTGGCAGGTGGAGTATGTGGAGCTGAACGCACCCGGCAACAGCGGCAGCATTGCTGGTGAACTGCAGCGGTGGCAGCAGGCGCTGGGTGCGACGCACATTCACCTGACCGAGTGTGGTGAGTGGCGCCTGGAGCAGGCTTTGAATGACGCCGGCTTACCACTGGTATGGCATCGCGATACACGGTTTCTTTGCTCGCGCGATGCTTTCGCACGCTGGGCAAAAGACCGTCGTCAATTGCGTATGGAGCACTTTTACCGCGGCATGCGCAAGCGTTGCGGCCTTCTGCTGGAGCCTGATGGCAGCCCGGTGGGTGGGTCCTGGAACCTGGACGCTGAC
Source organism: Pseudomonas putida (assembly GCF_016406145.1). Taxonomy (NCBI): domain Bacteria; kingdom Pseudomonadati; phylum Pseudomonadota; class Gammaproteobacteria; order Pseudomonadales; family Pseudomonadaceae; genus Pseudomonas; species Pseudomonas putida. The sequence goes on along the minus strand of NZ_CP066306.1, from coordinate 3,341,763 downwards.
AACCGCAAACCCTTGCCACGGAGGCTGCGCGGACCGTTCCCGGCGCGCTTTGCCCAGGACGAAATCACCACGGCGGTCGTGGCGCTGGTCGGCGAATGCTTCAGTGACCATTACGGGGCGGTAGAAGGGTTCGATTATCCCGTGACCCATGAACAGGCCCAACAGCTCTGGCAACATTTCCTCGAGTTTGGCCTGGCCGCGTTCGGCGACTTTCAGGACGCCATGGCCGAAGGCGAGCCGTTCCTGTTCCATGCCCGTATCAGTGCGGCCCTGAACATCGGGCTGCTGGATGTGCGGCGGTTGTGCGAAGACGTGGACAATGCCTGGCGTGAGGCGCGGATACCGCTCAACGCGGCTGAAGGTTTCATCCGCCAGCTGATCGGCTGGCGCGAGTATGTGCGCGGCATCTATTGGCTACGCATGCCTGAGTATGCCGGGCTCAACTACCTGGGCAACGACCGTGCGTTGCCGGAATTCTACTGGACCGGGCATACCCGCATGCGCTGCATGGAGCAGGCCATCGGCCAGACCCTGCAGTTGGGTTATGCGCATCACATCCAGCGGCTGATGGTCACGGGCAACTTCGCATTGCTCGCCGGTATTGTGCCCAGCGCGATTTGCGAGTGGTACCTGGCCGTGTACATGGATGCCTTCGACTGGGTGGAGTTGCCCAACACGCTCGGCATGGTGATGCACGCTGACGGCGGCTACCTGGGGTCCAAACCGTATTGCGCCAGTGGCCGCTACATCCAGCGCATGTCCGACCACTGCAAGGCTTGCAGCTACAAGGTCGAGCATGCGGTAGAGGAGGATGCCTGCCCGTTCAACGCGCTGTACTGGCATTTCATCATCCGCCATCGTGACCTATTGGCTGGCAACCCCCGCCTGGCGTTGGTCTATCGCAGCCTTGACGGCATGCCGGTAGCCAGGCGCGAAGGCGTGTGGGCGCGAGGCGAAGCCTTGTTGGCCCGCCTCGATAGTGGCCAGAACCTATGAAATAACCGTTCGATAAACGACCACTTTTCCCCGATCTGCAGATACCGCCAAGCAGCCATCATGCACATTTGTGATTCTCTTTGGCCAACCGCTCGGCGCAGTTTCCCCCAGGTTCAGGACGCTGGGGCAGGCAGTAGGGCGTTCAGCGTCAGGCTGGCTCTGATCATGAACCGATTCCAGGCCTTCTTTTTGCAGTTTGATGTGCACTGCAACCTGAAACCCGCCGCTCTCGATAAGGTGTTCACGCTTGAAACTTCATCAGCTCAAGGCGCTTGTTGCCATTCACCAGGGGGGAAGCATTCTCGAGGCCTCCAAAATCTTGCACATCACGCAACCTGCCCTGAGCCGCTCGATCAAGGAACTGGAGCGGGAGTTGGGGTTCACCCTCTTGCAGCGTTCGTACAAGGGCATGGCGTTGACCGATGAGGGCAAGCGCATCATCCGCCATGCCAACCTGGTGGTGGAGAGTATCCGCCGTTTGCAGATCGAGGCGGCAAGCATTCAGGATGCCGCATTGGGGGCGGTGTCGATCGGCGTCACCTCGCTGACGGCGATGCTTGACGGGGTGGATGAAAGCATTCTGGCGTTTCGGCGCAAGTACCCGCGGGTGAAAATCACCATCACCGATCTGCGTCCCAGCCAGATCCTGCAACGCCTGCGCGACGGTAGCCTGGACTTTGCCATCACCTCCCAGCAACCCTTGAGCCGTCTCAATCTGGATTGGGAGGCAGTGGGCAGCATCAAGGGCAAGGTGATCTGCCATGCGTCCAACCAGCAGAAGTTTTCCCAGTCACTGCGTTCGCTGCAATACGCCAACTGGATCAGCCTGGACGAGCTGACCGATCAGGCATCGCAGTTTCACCAGTTGTTCGAGGTCAATGGCCTGCGTGTGCCGCAGAGCGCGGTGGAGTGCACGTCGATAATGATGGCCCTCAAGCTCCTGAAGAACACTGAGTCGCTGATGACCATCAGTGAGCTGGCCGTAAACGATGCCTTCACCTTTGCGACCCGGCCGGAGTTCATTCAAGTGGCGGTGCAGGAGTTGGTACCAGACTATCCAATCAATCTCGTCTGCATCGACCGTGATAGCCTCACGGCCCCCGCCCAGGAACTCTTCCACAGCTTGCGCGCAAGAGTCCTCAAGACGCTGCCGCGGGACGTTTCAGAAGTGGTAGTACATGCCTAGTGAAATATTGCTTGGGTCATCTCCCACCTGATCAATCGGAGTGCCTGCGTAGGTCACCGATGACGCGCCTTGGTTGGCGATCACACCCAGGCGCGCATAGGCGGCCCAGCGCGGGTTGAAGAAATGGTCGTAGCCAAGCACTGCCCCCAGCGCGTCCTTTTCGCGGGCCGATACCGTCCGCTGGACCACCGCCAGCCTGAGCACGTCAAGCTTGCCCACCGGGGCCATCAGGCCGAAGGTGTACACGGTGGTACTGGGTGTGCCCGCTTGGTCTACATCCTGGCGTTGCCAGGTCAGGCTGGTGGCCAACGGGCCGAAATCATAGAACGCCGACAGGCTTGTGTAGTGGTTGGCAGTCTGGCGTGAGCTGCCACCATCGTCCCATGGGTCGCTGTAATACAGGTTGTAAGACCCCAGCAGCATCACACGGCTATTTCGGTATTGCAGCTTCGCACCCCCACCACGCACCGTACGCCCCTGGCTGGCGACGTCATCGAAGCCGAAGCTCAAGGCCGTTGCCAGGCTGAAGCCGTTCATGTTCGGGCTGGTGTAGGCCAGGGTGTGCTTGGGCCGCAGGTCGAGATAGTAGGCGCCTTTGCCGGCCGCAGGTATGGACAGAAACGTATACGGTGAGCCGTATGCCGCCAGAAACGGGTCGGCGTAGGTCGGGGTCCCCACCCCGTAGGTTTTGCCGAACTCAAGCCTGCCCAGGCTCCGTGAGCGCAGGGCGAGCGTTGCCAGGCGCAGCGTGCCGATGTTGTCCCACGTCCCTTCTAGGGCCTTGCCGTTCAGATTGAAGCCTTCTTCGACGTCCAGTTCCAGCACCGTATCGGGGGCAAGTGCTTTTCGGGCATACAACCCGAGTTTGTTGGTCCAGGCGCCGCCGCCCGCCATTTGAAAACCTGAGTGGTGCTGAGAGTCGTGGTAGCTGGCGAATGCATCCACGGTCCCGTAGATCTTCAGCTTGTCATCGAACCCCTGATCCACCCCGTAGTAACCGAACCCGGAAGCTAGCCGGTTGAGGGTAGGGAAGCCCTCGGCCTGTGCCTGCATGGCAGGACAAATCCCTAGGCTCATCAACAGCAACGACACAGTGCGAGTGATGCAAGTATTCATTCACGACTCCAGGCACGGGATGCGGTCGCGCTAGATTCGATGAACAGGAGGTTGCAGCGTGATTGCTTGTTTGGCCAACGAATGTCTTTTGGTTAATAAGGTGGGCGGGATCTCGCTGGGCCGGGAAAAGGTGGCCGCAAAGCTGCTGCATGGCAGTGACCAATGTTTGTTTCCATCCCCCTGAGTGGCCAACTTCGATGACCCTTATCGGGGCACAAGGACGATGCCAGGGCATCTGTGCGCCATCCCAAGGCAAAGCGGCCACACCAGCACCCGGTCAATTAACCATTGGTTAGTTCATTGCCAAAACTGCAAGTGTGTTGGCTGCGCGATTGGCTGATAGTCACTGCATGCCGTGATTCGCCATCGGAGATAACAATGAATAGACCGCTACCTGCACCTACGATCCTGGAGGCCGGCTCAAAGCATCACGCGCAGGCATCGTCCTCACGCAGAACCCTGATAGCGTGCTCACTGGGCAACGCCCTGGAGATGTACGACTTCACCATCTACAGCTTCTTCGCAGTGCTGATCGGCCGGCACTTCTTCCCTTCAGAGTCGGCACTGGCCTCGCTCCTGATGTCGCTTGCAACTTTTGGTGTGGGCTTTTTGATGCGGCCTGTCGGGGGCATCATCATTGGCCGATACGCCGACAGGCATGGCCGCAAAGCCGCCTTGAGCCTGACGATCGGCCTGATGACATTGGGCACTGCCTTGATCGCCTTCGCGCCTACGTATTCGCAGATCGGTATCTTTGCAACGTTCATGCTGGTCGCCGGTCGGCTGATTCAGGGGGTGTCGGCAGGTGGCGAGGTCGGTACCGCATCTGTTTATCTGATGGAGTCCAGTACTGCCTCCAAGCGATGCCAGAGTGTGAGCTGGCAGGCTGCCAGTCAGGGCTATGCCGCGCTGGTCGGGGCGGGGTTCGGGTTCAGCCTGAGCCAGTTGCTGGACCCGGCCAGCCTCGAAAGCTGGGGCTGGCGCATTCCATTCATTTTCGGCCTGTTGATCGGCCCGGTAGGCTTGTACATCCGCAACCGTCTACCAGAAACCCACGAGGCCGCAGCGGCACAGGAGGGCAGGCAGCCGCTGGACCCTGAGTTGCTCAAACGCATCGGCCTGGGCATCGGCCTGATGGCCAGTTCCACCATCGGTATGTACCTGTTCGTGTTTTACATGCCCACCTACCTGACCACCGCCATGCACTACCCGCAAAGCAGTGCCATGGCGATCGCCGGCATCAGCAGCGGCTGCATGGCGATCATATGCCCGCTGGCCGGCAAGTTCGCCGACAAGTACCAGCTCAGGAAACGCCTGCTGGTCTGGACCATTCTCGCGCCCGTGGTGTTGACGCTGCCGGTGTTCTACGTGCTTGGGCACGTCGAGCACATGGGCCTGGCAATGATGTGTGTCGCGGCGTTGATTCTGCCCACTTGCATAGGCGCCGGTGCGTACTTCGCGTTGATCATGGAAGGCTTCCCCAAGGCGCAGCGTGCCTTTGGCACCTCGGTCAGCTACAGCCTGGGGGTGACACTTTTCGGCGGCTTCTCGCCACTGATCGCTACCTGGCTGATTGCCGCAATGGGCACGCCATTGGCACCGGCCTACTACCTGTTGGTGGGCGGCGCGGTAAGCCTGGTGTGCCTCAAGTATTTCCCTGAAAACAAAGGATGCGAGTGACATGGGTACCTTCGAGCGAAAGCAAACCCCGCAGTTTGCTGAAGAGCTGGACACGTTCATCAGGATCCGGCGCCAGATCCATGCGGCGCCAGAGCTCGGCGGCGACACGCCTGACACTGCTGCTCTGGTGGCTGAAAAGCTGCAGGCTTGGGGCTATGAGGTGCACCGTAATGTGGGCGGGCACGGCCTGGTAGGGGTGCTTAAGGTGGGCGACAGCCCCCGCAGCATCGGGCTGCGGGCAGACATGGACGCTCTGCCCATGAGCGAGAAGAACCCCTTCGAGCACGCCAGCAAGATCCCCGGGCGCATGCATGCCTGTGGCCATGACGGGCATACCGCGATCCTGCTGGCGGCGGCTTCGCGATTGGCTGCGACGCGAAACTTCAACGGTACCTTGAACCTGATCTTCCAGCCCGACGAAGAAGGTTTGGCCGGCGCCAAGGCCATGATCGACGACGGTCTGTTCGAGCGTTTTCCGTGTGATTCGGTGTACGCGCTGCACAACATGCCAGGCATGCCGGTGGGCACTTGCGTGGTGCAGAGCGGGCCGACCATGGCGTCTTCCCAGCGCGTGAGCATTCGCATTTGCGGCAGAGGCGGGCATGGCGCCATGCCGGAGCTGGCGGTGGACCCCATCTCGGCCCTCAATAGCCTGATCAGTGCCATCCAGACCATCAAGTCGCGCAACCTGAGCGTTGAAGAGTACGCGGTCATCAGTATCGGCATGATCCAGGCGGGCACGGTCTACAACATCATTCCCGATGAAGCGAGCATGTTGCTCAGCGTGCGCACCGATACGCCCGAAACCCAGTTGAAGATAAACCAGCGTATCGAGGCGCTGGTCAAGGGGCATGCCGAGAGCTTTGGGGTAGAGATCGAGCTGGACTTCACCCAGCTGGCGCCTGCGCTGAGCAACAGCGATGCGCAAAGCGCACAGCTGCGTGAAAGCCTGCGCCCTTTGTTTGCCGAGGGGCAGATGCTGGCGAGGATGCCCAAGAAGGTGATGGGCACCGAAGATTTCGCCTACATGCTCCAGGCACGGCCGGGGTGCTACTTCATGTTGGGGAACGGCACAGGGGAGTTCCATGGTTGCTCGGTACATAACCCGCATTATGACTTCAACGATGCACTGGTGAAGATCGGCTCCGATTGTTGGGTGAAGTGGGTTGAGGATTATCTGAGGTGACGGGGCGCAGGCTACGTAGCCTGTTCACGGCGATAGGCATAGGTTTCGGCGAAGCGCGACAGCATGTAGGCACTGCACGAAACCGGCGGGTATTTGGGCGGGTTGTCGGGGCTGGAGCAGTTGGGCAGGCAACTGATCATCGTGTCTGGGTGCGGTTCGGCAAAGAACGGCATCGAGTAGCGGTGCGCGCCCTGCGGGCTGACCACCCGGTGGGGCGTTGAGGTGTACCTGTCGTTGCTCCACCGCGCCATCATGTCGCCGATGTTGACCACATAGGTGCCCTCGATCGGTGGCGCATCGATCCACTGGCCATCCACACTCTGCACCTGCAGGCCGCCGGTGCTGTCCTGGTACAACAAGGTCACGCATCCGTAGTCGGTGTGCGCGCCAGCGCCTTGCTGGTCGGTGCTGCTGGCGGCCTGGCGCGGCGGGTAGTGGATCATGCGAAACACGCTGATGGGGTTGGCGAAGCGCTGGTCGAAGAAGTCGTGCTCGATACCCAAGGCCTGCGCCATCGCCCGCAGCAGGGTCAGGGACAAGGCGTGCATGTCCTGGTAATGCGTTTGCAGCAGCGCCTCCCACCCGGTAATCGCGGGGTGCCGGTTGGGACCGCGCAGTGGCTTTTTCGCGAGCACGTCGGGATGATCCGGGGCCATGTGAAAACCCATGTCGAAGGTTTCCTTCAGGTCGCTTGGCCGGCTCGGGTCCAGCTGCTCTGTGGCGATGGCACCGTAGCCGCGATGGTGCTCGCTCTGGGTGATGTCGATGCGCAGCTTTTCTTCGGCCGGGCAGGCGAAGAACTGTTCGGCGGCCGCTTTCAGTGCGCCAATGCGTGTGGCCGGGATGGGGTGCCCCTTGATGTAGTAGAAGCCCCACTGCTGGCAGGCGGCGTCGATCTGCCGGGCTACGGCCTGGCGTGCGGCGGGATCGTTCTGATAGAGCGGGCTGATATCGATGATCGGCAGGGTGTTCATGAATGGCTCCGTGAAATGGCGGTGAAAGCGGGAGCGGCTGGCGCTCCCACCCGGCGTTTACTTGGGCAGTTGCGCCGTAATGCCTTTGACGTAGTAGTTCATGCCTGCCAGTTCGGCATTGCTGGCCACGGCACCTGCGGGGATCTTGACTGCGCCAGCCTGGTCCAGGATCGGGCCGGTGAAGGGGTGGAAAGAGCCGTCCTTGATGCTGGCGATGATCTGTTCGGCGCCGCTTTTGACATCGGCCGGCACCAGGTCGCTGATGGGCAGCTGTACGGTGCCCTCGGCAAGCCCGCCCCAGTAGTCCTGGGGTTTCCAGGTGCCGTCCATGACCGCCTGAGTGCTCTTGATGTAATGCGGCCCCCAATTGTTGACGATGGAGGTCAGCACTGCCTTGGGCCCGAAGTGGGCCATGTCTGAGGCGTAGCCGACGGCGTAAATGCCGCGGCGTTCGGCGGTCTGGATCGGTACCGGGCTGTCGGTGTGCTGGAACAGCACGTCAACGCCCTGGTCGATCAGGGCGTTGGCGGCATCGGCCTCTTTGCCCGGGTCGAACCAGGAGTTGACCCACACCACCTTGATTTCGGTGCCGGGGTTGTATTTGTCCAGGGCAAGCTGGATTGCATTTATATCGCGCAGCACTTCCGGAATCGGGAAGGAGGCGACATAGCCGATCTTCTTGCTCTTGGTCATTTTCGCGGCCAGGTAGCCGCCAACGTAACGGCCTTCGTAGGAAGTGGCCAGGTAAGTACCAAGGTTCTTGTCCTGCTTGTAGCCGGTGGCATGTTCGAAGGTGACCTTCGGGAACTGTTTGGCGACTTTGGCGGTGGGGTTCATGTAGCCGAACGAGGTGGCGAACACCAGGTCGTAGCCGCCCTTGGCCATGTTGCGGATGACCCGCTCGGCATCGGCGCCTTCCGGCACGTTCTCGACGAAGCTGCTGTCGACCTTGTCACCGAACTGCTTGATCAGCGCCTGGCGGCCCTGCTCATGCTGATAGGTCCAGCCATGGTCGCCGATCGGGCCGATATAGACGAAACCGACTTTCAGCGGATCGGCGGCTGCGGCGGACAGGGCGGTGCTCAGGCCGATGGCGGCAGCCAGGGCGCGCAGCAGGTATTTGCTTTTGTTGTGAGGCTTCAAGGTGTGGCTCCTGTAGGTCTTCATGTTGGCTGTGTAGGGCACGTTGGTAATGCAAGAAAACAGAGCAGATGGGCATGAGCTGCGGTGCACAGTGCGGGCCAGGCGTGAGGCCTCAGCGCCCGGTCTTCCACGGCTGACCCAGTGAAACCGGCGCATACAGGCGGGTTTTGATGGCATCGCGCGACAGCACCACCAGCACCAGGATCGTGGCCACATACGGCAGCATGGCCAGCAGGTTGGCAGGAAAGCTCACGCCGATACCCTGGGCCACCAGGTGCAGGATGCTCGCCAGGCCAAACAGGTAGGCGCCGAGCAGCACACGCAACACCCGCCAACTGGCAAACACCACCAGCGCCAAAGCGATCCAGCCGCGGCCTGCGGTCATGTTTTCCGCCCACATCGGGGTGTAGGCCAGCGACAGGTAACCCCCGGCCAGCCCGGCCATGGCGCCGCCGAACAGCACCGCCAGAGTGCGCACGCGCAGCACGGGCAGGCCCATGGCGCTGGCGGCGTCGGGGTTTTCACCGACGGCCTGGAGGATCAGGCCGGTACGGCTTTTGAGCAGCGTCCAGGCAATCAGCACGAACAGGCCGAAGGACAGGTAAACCAGCACATCCTGGTTGAACAGCATATGGCCGATGACCGGAATGTCCGCCAGCAGTGGTATGGCCACCGGCTCGAAGCCGCTCAAGGGCTTGCCGACCCAGGCGGTGCCGACGAAAGAAGACAGGCCGACACCGAAGATGGTCAGTGCCAGCCCGGTCGCCACCTGGTTGGCCTGGCAACCGAGTGCTACGAGAGCGAACAGTGAAGCCAGCAACATGCCGGCCAGGCACGCCATCAGGACGCCCAGCCAGAGGTTGCCGGTGGCGTAAGCGGCGATGAACCCTACCACCGCACCGAACAGCATCATGCCTTCCTGGCCGAGGTTGAGTACGCCGCTCTTTTCGCACACCAGTTCGCCCAGGGCTACCAGCAGCAGCGGGGTACCACAGCGCACCATGGCGTAAAGAATGTTGCCAAGCAGATCGAGATCCATAGTCGAAGCCTCAGCCTGCGCGCGTTGAGCGGCAGGTAAACGAAAGGGTCATGGGAATTCAGGCACTGGCGGTTTTTGCCAACGGCGCTCGGCGGTGCCCTTTCAGCTTCAGGCGCAGCCGGTAGAGGATCAGCACGTCGCAGGCCAGCAGGTAGAACAGCATCATTCCCTGGAACAGCCCGGTCAGCGATTGCGGCAGGTTCAGGCTCATCTGCGCGTTCTCGCCGCCGAGGTAGAGCAGGGCCATCAACAACCCGGCGACCAGAATGCCAAACGGGTTGAGGCGTCCGAGAAACGCTACGGTGATCGCCGCGTAGCCGTAGCCGGGTGAAACCTGCGGCACCAGCTGGCCGATCGGCCCGCTGACTTCGCTGACCCCGGCCAGGCCTGCCAAGCCGCCGCTGATCAGCAGCGCCAGCCAGACCAGGCGCTTTTCACGGAAGCCGACGAAACCGGCGGCGCGCCGGTCCAGGCCGAGCACTTTGATCTGAAAACCGAGGAAGCTCTTGTGCAGCAGCACCCACACCGCCACCAGTGCCATCAGCACGAAGTACAGCCCGACATGCAGTCGGCCGTCCTCGAACAGTGCCGGCAGGCGGCTGGCATCGCCGAACATCGCCGACTGCGGGAAGCTGAACCCTTCGGGGTCCTTGAGTGGCCCATGGACGAAGAACAGCAGCAGATTCAAGGCGATGTAATTGAGCATGATGGTGGTCAGGATTTCGTTGGCATTGAAGTGCGTGCGCAGCCAGGCCGCGAGCGCCCCCCACAGCGCACCGGCCAGCGTGCCGGCGAGCAACACCCAAAGCAGTGCCCAGCGGCTTTCCCAATCGATGAGGTGGATCGCCACGGCACTGCCGGCCAGGGCGCCCATCAGCAACTGCCCTTCGGCGCCGATATTCCAGATCCGCGCCTGGTAGGCCACCGCCAGGCCGAAGGCGCAGAGCAGGATTGGCAGGGCTTTGAGCAGCAGTTCCGAGAGGCCGTAGAGGTCGCTGATGGGTTCGATCAGCAAGGTGTGAAACGTCTGCAAGGGCGCATGCCCCTGGGCGCTGAACAGGATCGCCCCGCTGAGCAGGGTCAGCAGGGCGGCAAGCAGGGGTGACAGCACGAGCATGGCACGGGACTGCTGGGTACGGGGTTCGAGGGATAGCAACATGAAGGGCTCTCGTCAGGCGGCGTCTTGCGGGGCATCGAACTGGCCGGCCATCCAGCCGCCGACCTCCACGGTATGGGTCTGTGCGGTGGGCTTGAGCGGCGACAGGCGGCCACTGCACAGCGCGCCGATGCGGTCGCTGATCTGGAACAGCTCTTCCAGGTCTTCGGAGATCACCAGGATTGCCGCACCGGCGTCGCGCAGGGCAATCAGCGCACGGTGAATCGCGGCGGCGGCGCCGACATCCACGCCCCACGTCGGGTGGGCAGCGACCAGCAGCTTGGGGGCCTGGAGGATTTCGCGGCCGAGGATGAACTTCTGCAGGTTGCCCCCGGACAGGCTGCGTGCCGTGGCGCGGGCATCCGGGGCCTTGACCGCGAAGCGCTGGATGATCTGCTCGGCCAGCGCCTGCACCTTGCCGGAGCGGATCAGGCCGCGGTTGACCAGGCCGTGCTGGAAAGCGGTGAGCAGGGCGTTGTCGGCCAGGCTCATGTCCGGCACCGCGCCGTGCCCAAGGCGCTCGGCCGGTACGAATGCCACCCCCAGGGCGCGGCGGGCGTCGGGGTACAGGTGGGCCATCGGCCGGTTGTCGAGGGTGATGCGTTCGCGCTCGCCGGCGGGCAGGCGTGTTTCACCACTGAGCAGGGCCAGCAGTTCGTCCTGGCCGTTGCCGGCCACCCCCGCGATGCCGACGATCTCACCGCTGCGCACTTCCAGGCGCAGGTGTTCGAAGGACGTGCCGAACGGGTCCTTGTTGCGCCAGGACAGGTCGTCCACCCGCAGACGTGGCAAGCCGCCGGCGCTTTTCGGGTAGCTTGCCTCCAGCCCTTCGGCATCGCCGACCATCATCCGCGCCAGCTGCAGATCGCTGCATTGCGCCGGGCTGCAAGCGCCGGAAACCCGTCCGCCGCGCAACACCGTGGCACCATGGCACAGGGCACGCACTTCGTTGAGCTTGTGGCTGATGAACAGGATGCTGCAGCCCTCTGCGGCGAGTGCGCGCAAGGTGACGAACAGTTCGTCGACCTCTTGCGGGGTAAGCACCGAGGTCGGCTCATCGAGGATCAGCAGCTTGATCGGCTGCATCAGGCAGCGCACGATCTCCACCCGCTGGCGTTCGCCGATCGACAGGCTGTGCACCAGGCGCTCCGGCTCCAGGCCCATGCCGTAGCGTTGGGACACTTCGCGGATGCGTGGTGCCAGCTGCTTCGGCGTGCCGGCATCGCGGCCAAGGGCCAGGGCAATGTTTTGCGCGACGCTCAGGGTTTCGAACAGGGAAAAGTGCTGGAACACCATGCCGATGCCCAGCGCGCGGGCCCGGGCGGGGTCGCGCACGTGCACGGGCTGGCCTTCCCATAGCACCTGGCCGGCATCCGGCGCGGTGACGCCGTAGATGATCTTCATCAGGGTGCTCTTGCCCGCGCCGTTCTCGCCGAGCAGGGCGTGGATTTCACCGGGAGCGATGCGCAGGTCGATGCGGTCGTTGGCCAAGGTGCCCGGGTATCGCTTGGTAATGGCACGCAGCTCAAGGCGCAGTTGCGAGGGGGATCTGGACATGGGACTGCTCGGGGTCAGGGTGATGAGCAGTTGCACAGCAAAAACATGGCCAATTGGTCAGATTATTGTTCAAGGGCTTGTGTTAGAGGGGCTGCCGGCCGAGACCGGCGCACGCTTGGTGAGCGTTGCGGCAGCGGGGTGTTTGGTTTTGGGGCGCCAAGGTGCCAAGTTGGGGCGCTGTGTTCAGCGTGGTCGCCATGTTCGGCCGGCTACGACACGGGCGTCACTGCTGGAACGCAGTGCGGCCCTTCCCGGGCAAGCCCACAGGTACCGTGCTGGTCCCTTAGGCGTGGTTGGTTTCACGTTTTCAGCATGCGCACTTCGGCAGTCATTGTTTGATCTCCCCGAAATTCTGGATGCCTGGGCTGGCCCTATCGCCGGCAAGCCGGGCTCCCACAGGTTTCACCGGGCGCCTAAGGGTCGTCTACAACCTCAGGGGCGGTGCTGTGCGAGTATTCAGGGCCGCCTGCTACCTGCTGTCCTAAAATCAGCGCCGACGCTCCTTCGCACTATTCTTGACATTTGATAACTACTGCAGCCGAAGCATTGCTAGTTTGGTTGCACAAGCTTTGTGTGATGGGCAATACCCTGTATCAGGCTCTGCCCATCCCGGGTTGGGCCGGGGAGCAGGCGCACCGCCAGAAACGCTATCGAAGCCGCTTGGTTCCTCGGAGGTCATTCCCGTGCGCGATCCAGCAAAGAAAATGGGGTTGGTCGGGTTGACCACTTTGGTCACCGTCAACATGATGGGCTCCGGTATCATCATGCTGCCCGCCAGCATGGCGCAGATCGGAGCTGTGTCGCTGCTCTCGTGGGTTGTGACGGCCGTGGGTTCGATGGCCATCGCCTACTGTTTCGCGCAATGCGGTATCTACTGCACGCGCTCGGGCGGAATGTCGGCCTACAGCGAAGAGGCCCATGGCAAGTCCGCATTCTTCCTTTGCTCCTACCTGTATTTCCTCTCGCTGATGATCGGCAATGTCGCCATTGGTATTTCCGCGGTGGGTTATCTGACGCCTTTCCTACCCTGGCTTGGTACAGGCCCAGGCCCTCTGGTGGCAGGGACGGTGATGCTGATCTGGTTCAGTACCCTGGCCAATGCCGGCGGTGCGAACATAACCGGCAAACTAGGCGCGATCAGTGTCTGGGGCGTCATCATTCCTGTGGCAGGCCTGAGTTTCGTGGGTTGGTACTGGTTCAACCCACAGACGTTTACCGATGCCTGGAACCCCGACAGCATCCCGGTGAGCCAGGCGATCACCGCCAGTATCCCCCTGACGTTGTGGGCCTTTCTGGGCATGGAGTCGGCCGCGCAAAATTCGGATGCGGTAGAGAACCCCAAGCGCAATGTGCCGCTTGCATGCCTGTTCGGCACGCTAGGCGCGGCGGTGATCTACATCCTGTCGACCACCGTCATCCAGGGGATCGTGCCAAACCCTGAACTTGCGAACTCCAGCGCACCCTTCGCACTGGTCTATGCGCGCATGTTCAATGACACGGTCGGTAACGTGATCATGGGGTTGGCGGTCATTGCCTGTGTCGGTTCATTGCTGGGGTGGCAGTTCACCCTGGCCGAAACGGCCAAGGTTACCGCCGAGCAAGGGCTGTTTCCCACGTTGTTCACCCGCGTCACCGCCAGGGGCGCGCCACTGGCGGGCATGCTGACGTGCGCGGTCTTGCAGAGCCTGATTGCGTTATCGACCATTTCGCCTAATGCCAGCGCTCAGTTCAGCAAGCTGGTCAACCTGGCGGCAGTGACCAACATCATTCCCTACATCACGTCCCTGACCGGGTTGCTGGTGATCATGTACAAGGCCCAGGTGGATATAAAGATCTTCCGTCGCAACAGCGCAATCATGCTGGTTGCGGTGTGCTATTGCTTCTATGCGCTCTATGCCTCGGGTCTGGAAGCGGTGTTTGGCGCTGCGCTGATCATGGCGCTGGGTTACCTGCTGTTCGGCTTCATCGCCAAACGTTTCGTCAAGGTGCTGGACTTGATTGGAGGTGCGCCATGATGCGCAGGTCGAAATGGGTTGCCCTGTGCCTGGCCCTTTCGGTGCCGTTTGCGGCGGTGTGCAGCGTTGAAGCAGCGACCGACAAGCTGAGCCGGCTGCGCGACAGTCAGGTCCTCAATCTGGGTTTTATCGCAGACCTTGCCCCGTTTTCCTCAGGCAGTATCCAGTCACCTCAAGGGTATGGCATCGAATTGTGCCAGGCAGTGGCTCAACACCTTCGCCAGTCACCTGGCCTTGCCGACTTGCAAGTGCATTGGCATGTGGTGCCGCAGGAGCAAGCCGTCCGCGCCTTGAGCGAGGGAACGGTTGATCTGCTGTGCACGCCGATGGTGGAAACGATCACAAGACGGGAAACCCTGAATTTTTCCATACCGGTATTCACCACCGGCCTTGCGGTGCTGGTGCGGCGTGATGCACCGGCCAGCCTTCTGGAGCCACTGCGTGGTAAGCCTGTCGATACCGGCCCCAGGTGGCGCGCAACCCTCAATGCGGGGTTGAGCAAGCACAGTTTTGCAGTGCTGCGCGGCACGCTGAGCAGTCAGTGGGCGCGGGAGCGTATTCGCAAGCTTGGCCTGCAGTCCAGGCTTGAAGAGGTGTCCAGCTACCAGGAGGGTGTGCGCCGGGTGGTCGAGCGCAAGGTCGATGCGTTTTTTGGCGAGAGGATGATTTTGCTTTCCCTGCAGAGCCAGCAGCCTGAGCGCGACCGGTTATGGATCCCGGATCACCTGTTTGTCACGAGCCGTGTCGCACTGCCCATGGCCCGTGGCGATGATGGTTTTCGCCTGTTGGTGGATGCCGCGCTTAGCCAGGCGCTGTCCGGCCCGGATGGAGAAGCCTTGTTCGTACGCTACCTGGGGGTACAAACAGCGCAGGACAAACTGTTGCAGAGCCTTTATGTGTTGCCGGATGACCGTGAACGGCTGGCGCCGCAACATTAGTCTTCTTCGCGCAGTGCCTTGATTCTTCCTTTTTTCTCAGCGCTGATCAGTGCCGCGTAGTCCTTCGCATTCTGCTCGGCGTAGGCGAGTGAGAAATCGCCTATGGCCTGATCAAAGGTGTTCGATTTACCCAGATAGCCACTGATCAAGGCGGCGTCACCTGATTTTGCATGCGCGCGCGCCAGGGTAATGCCGCATACCTCGGCGTACATCATCATCTGATCGAGCGATGCACCTTCTACAGGTAGTGACATTTTCATGTCGCGCAATTGCCGGACAAAAAACTGCCGGCCCTTGGTGCTCTCGGTCCATCCGAGAAAAATGTCACTGGCAGATTGCATAAGCCGTTGGCCCGTGACCACCCGTTGGCCCTGGTTTACAAATTCGCTCTTGCCCGCATAGGGTTCAAGCACAGAAGGACAAGCCTGCTTGAATTGCAGGAGCAATGGGTTGTTTTGCGCTGAAAAGAACAAACCGACGAAGCAATAGGTGCCGACGCTGCCGATACCCACTGCCTTCATGGCAAAGTCTTCCAGGCGATAACGGTCATACAGGACCCTGCGTTCCGGCAGCAGAGAAGTACGATAATCCTCCAGCGCAAGGTGCACCCGGTTGATGAAGTCGGCTTCATCGACATGAAAAAGAATCGGCGGCTGATCGACCAGGCGTCGCCGGCCGCCCACTTCGTCACTGATTTGTGGGTACAGGTAGTCGCCGATGCGAGTCCGGGCCTTGGCCATCAACTGTTCACGTGCTTTACGGTATTTGAGACTAGGGGCCATATCGATGAGTGTTTGTGCGTCGAGGCGGTCGTACCAGATTTCCAGCGGGCTCATCGTCGTCAATTCGCGCATGCGTTCCCGGTAGGCGCGAACGCATTCCATAGCCAGACGCCTGGCATCTTCATCGATGAGGCGGTTATCGCGGGCGGCTACGGCAAAACTGGTTGCCAGACGCTTTATATCCCACTCCCAAGGGGCGGGTAACGTTTCGTCAAAATCATTGATGTCGAAGATCAGGTTACGTTCGGGGGTGGCGAATAATCCAAAATTCAGCAGGTGGCAATCACCGCAGGCCTGAACGCGAATACCTGTGTGGGGAAGTGTCGCGAGGTCGCGTGCCATCAAGCCGGCTGAGCCCCTGAGAAAAGTGAACGGGCTACGCAACATGCGCCCATAGCGCACGGGCACCAAGGCCGGATGCCGGCTGCGGTTGGACTGTTCGAGAATGTCGACAGGGTCGCGATGCTTGTGCGCCGGTTTCCAGAATGCATGGGACGAGCGCGGCACCGTTTCGCGCAGTTTCTTTCCTGCGTCCAGGCGCTCTCTTCGTGACGCGAAGCGCTTGTGTTCCCGAAGGCCGGGCTCATCTGCTTGCAGGTGCGAGCTGGCCTGTTTCCTGATCTCGGGCATGTGAGCACCTTTGGTGATCAAAGGCAGAAGGGCAGGGCCTTGATTCTAGCGCCAAGACACTGTTCACAGCTCATTCAAGCGTAGCATGTGCTGCGTCCAAGCCTGCACCGGGTGACCAGATCGCCCTTCGGCGCTCATCCCAGGGCGCTCAAGATTTTGCGGCAAGCACCAGAGGAACCTTGACAGATCATTGGTTAACAAAAATAATCATTAACAATATTATCCATTAACAATAACAAAGGATATCTGCACTCATGAAAGCGCCTATAGCACGCCCCCCAGCAAACCGGGTCGCATCACCAGGCCCGCACCCGACAAATCCCGATGCCCGGTCAGTGCAGGAGGCAGCATGATGAACCTTCGCAGAGGATTGCTTGGGCTGCTGCTTGGCGTTTGCACGGGCCTTGCCCAGGCTGCCAGTTACGCTCCGCCCCCGCTCAAGCTCGAACCCCTGGCGCGCTTTACGGTGGACCTTGTCGCGCCGGTGTGGGAGCTGGGCGAAACCAGCGCGCAGGGCAAGCGGCGTATCATCCCGATCACAGGCGGCCGTTTCGAGGGGGCCAGGCTCAAGGGCACCATCCTCAATAACGGCGCGGACTGGCAGATTGTCAGCCCCGAGGGTGTGGCGATCATCGACACCCGCTACCTGCTGCAGACCGACGATGGCGCACTGATCTACCTGCGCACCGAAGGCTACCGTTACGGGCCGGCTGCGGTCATGAAGAGGGTGGCCGCTGGCGAAGACGTCGATCCCAGCCTGTACCAGTTCCGCATCACCCTGCGTTTCGAGACATCCGCGCCCCAATACGCATGGCTCAATCGTACGGTCGGCGTGGGTAGCGCAATGCGCTTGGGCAATGCAGTGGTCTACGACGCGTTCGAGGTGAAATAGTTATCTATAAAACTATGCTCTTCTGAACACTGTGCGTCGCTGAATCAAGGCGGAGAAAGCCTGCGTGACCGAAATGGCGAAGCAAACCGGTCTGCCCGCCAGCTAACTAAGGCGCACAGCCTATGGCTTGGACTCGCGCCAACCCAAGCTTTACGCAGAATAGGGTAGACATCTCGCAAGGTTGTGCTGCTACTTTCATTTCTGCTTAGCCCACTGGCATTGGGGTCCGGCAGCTTGTGAAAAGATCCAGGGATGACTCGTAGACCAGCGTGTTCACCTTCAGCAGCCCCAGCACGGAATGGAACAGGTTGTCTTGGCTGAGCGCAGCATCGCGCTTGGCCTGCAGGCAGCGGCCGTCGAGCTGTAACGCGCGTTGATAGCCCTCGGAGAACCAGGTGATCATCGGCACATGCTTCTGCTCCTCTGGTGCAAACAGATAGGGCGTTCCGTGAAGATAAATGTTGTATTCCCCAAGCGACTCGCCGTGGTCGGCCAGATAGATCATGGCGCTGTCTACCTTGTCCCCGTTGCGACGTAGCACGTCGATCAGGGTAGCCAGCACATGATCGGTGTAGGCGATGGTGTTGTCGTAGGCGTTGACAATGCTTTCCCGGCTGCATGTTTCAAGCGCATTGCTGTGGCATACCGGCGTGAATCGTTCGAACGCGCCAGGATAGCGCTTAAAATACTCGGGGCCGTGGCTGCCCATCTGATGCAGGACCAGAACGGTGTCCTTGTCGAGATGATCGATCAGTGGCTGCAGTCCTTGCAGCAGGATCTCGTCCCGGCATTCGTGGTCGGCGCACAGCAGTGAATCTTTGTTCTTGCTGACGTCTTGCCGCATGACGCGATCGCAGGTGCCCTTGCAGCCAGACTGGTTATCGCGCCATATAACCGCCAGGCCCGCACGCTTGAGCACGTCGAGCAGACCCTCCTGGTTTTTTGCCCGGGCCACGTCATAGTGCTTGCGGCCCATGTTGGAAAACATGCAGGGGACAGAAACTGCGGTTTCCGTGCCACATGAAGTGACATGGCTGAATGCGACCAGGCCGTCTTCCTTGTTCAACTCGGGAGTTGTATCCCGTGGATAGCCGAGGATGCCGAAGTTTGCCGCCCGCGCGCTCTCGCCCACGACGAGCACAGTAAGGGACTTGCGCGAGTGGCGCGCCCAACTGCCATCGAGTCGTGCGTCCTGCGCAATCGGCATGAAGGGTTGCTGCGCCGTCTTGAGTTCTTCGCGTGCATAGCTGATCGAAGCACCGATGACATTGCTCGGCACGATCATGAGGCGCAACTCGTGATGGTTGCGAAACAATGAAGACAAGCCCTTGTAGTTGAGGAGGCTGACGCCACCGATCAGCGATACGCAGAGCAGCACTGTCAGGCCTTTACCAACCAGCTCCTGAGGCCATGGACGGTAATGGATGGGCGTTTTCCAAAGGATGTAGCCAGGCAGCACGCCCAGCGCCAGCAGGTAGCCCAGCAAGGTTGTCGACAGCAGGGCCTGGACTTCGCTGGTATCGGTTTGCGCGACATTGCGGATCATGCCGACATCGATCAGTACGCCATATTGGTTCATGAAGTAGGCTGCACCCGCACTGATGATGAAGAGCAGTATGAGTGTCGGTTTCAATGTGCGACCGAACGTGAATAGTGTAATAAGCAGGTTGAATGCGCACGCTATCAACAGAGCGAAAGCGAACCGCATCATCATGCCCGATCCATTTGGCTCCGTAATGGAAACCAAATGCACCCAGAGCGGTGCATTGAATCCCATTAACAGAAAGACACTGGCAAGCATTGTTACCAAGGCAGGACGCACTGCTTTTATCTTGAACATAAAACCCTACGCAATCAAAACCGGGGCATCAACGCAGACTTGCGTTGGGGGCATGGGCGCGCAAGTTAGGGCATGTTCCGTGGCGTTTTTGTGAAAACGTCAGTGAAAAGATGTCTGTTCAAATGGCTACGGTACCAGGCCAAGCTCAAGGTCGACGGTGCTTGGTCGATCCTTAGGCGACATCACATTTTTTTCACAAGTTGATAACCTCAAGACCACGCTGAGCGACTTAGGATCCGTAGCGGCAACCTCGCTGAATGTTCAAGGGTCCGGACTGCAGATCTTGTAGCCATCACCGCGCACGGTATGCAGCAGTTTTTTAGCGAACGGCTTGTCCACGGCCTGCCTGATTTGATGGATATGGTTGCGGATACTGTCGCCTTTCCTATTGTGCCAGGTCGATCCCCAGAGCAACTCTTCAAGTGTCTTACGCTTGACGATGGCGGGGCTACTTCGCATCAGCAGTTCGAGTATCTTCAGATTGGCGGAACTGAGATTGACCAGCGTGTTCCCTCTATGGACTTCCAGCGTGTCCAGATCGAGTTCGAGATCAAGCAAGTGAAGCTTGCGGCCGTTATGTCCGGTACGCCGGTAAAGGATGGCTTCGAGCCGGGCAAGTATCTCGGCCATGGCGAAAGGCTTCACCACGTAGTCGTCGGCCCCTGCTTTGAAACCCATCAGCCGATCATCCAACTCATCTCGCGCGGTGAGCATGATGATGGCGGCCGGCGACTTGGAGCGCATGCGTAAAAGGTGGCAGATCTCGTTACCATCAATGCCAGGTAGCATTATATCGAGGATGATCGCGTCAAAGCATCCGGTCTCGGCCAGGTGCAAACCGGTCAGGCCATCACGTGCGCCCTCGACGGCGTGCCCCCTGAGTTCGAAAAAATCAACAAGGTTGTCATGGATGTCACAATTGTCTTCAACGATCAGCAGTTTCATTCGAGCGCTTTCCTAAAGGCCATGGCTAGCATTGTCAGGTGGGCTGGCCCAACAACGGGCTTGCATTTGATGTTCCTGGCAGTCGCTGGTGTGTCGACAAAATGTTAAGTATTCGTGAAAAGCCACGGCTTGTTAGTGAGAAGGCGTCACGGTTCTGGAATTGATTACATGAAAAGATTCTCATTACATGCAGTGCCTGTATCCCGCCCTTTTAACTTTAGACTTGCAGTCGGACTGCCGATTTTGGCCATGATGGCGATGCTTGCTTCCAACGTAACTACCATCGATTTCTATTTTGCGCGGATGTCCTACGTTCCCGGTTTCGGGTTCTATGGCCGGCACAGTTACTGGCTGGAAACCGTGCTGCATGAACGTGTCAAACAGGTCGTCATCCTGTTTGCCCTGGTATTGATCGCCGGCCTGGTGGCCAGCTTGGTGAACCCGAAATTTCGGCTGTGGCAAAGACCGTTGGGCTACGCCGTTCTGACGATCGGGCTGTGCACCAGTATCGTGACGCCGCTCAAGGCACTGACCGAAGTGCAATGCCCGTGGAGCTTGCAGGCGTTTGGTGGCAGCGAACCTTATGTTCCCCTGCTAGCAGACCGCGTGGACTCGCCCAAGCCGGGCCGATGCTGGCCGGGCGGGCATGCCTCCACTGGATTTGGCCTCCTGGCCCTGTATTTCGCGTTGCGCGACCGCCATCCACGGGCCGGCCGGGTGGTTCTTGCCCTGGCCTTGGGACTTGGGACGCTGCTATCGGTGGGCAGGATGCTGCAAGGCGCGCACTTTCTTTCTCACAATGTCTGGACCCTGTTGATCGACTGGCTGATAGCGGTGTTGTGCTACCGATGGCTGCTCTATCGGCCGAGCGCTGATGGCATCGAAGAAACACCAGTGCGAGGGGGCGACGAGGTGCACAGTGTGGAATGATCCCGCTCGGTTCGACGCAGACTTTTTTCACATCCGCTTCACCGCGCCCCAATCTGTCCGCACTTACAGTTCGAGCAATCGAGAAGTGCCAGCTTGAACGCGTTATCGGCACGCCAATCAGAAATCTCGCGGCATTCAGGGGCATTAGATGAGTATTTTGCGGTATTGGCAGCACACTGCCTGTATGGGGGCAGCTGTTTGTTTCGCGCTTGCGTTGCTGAGCGGATGTCAGAGCACCAGTCAGCGCCTACTGGCTGAAGGTTATCCCGCGCCCTTTGTCAGCGGCTTCGATGATGGGTGTGCAAGCGGTCGACAAGCGGCCGGAGCACTGGGTGAATTCCGAAAAAAGGTCAGCACCTACCTCCAAGACCCGCAATACGCTACGGGTTGGGACGATGGCTTTCGCCAGTGCCAGGCCAGTGCTGCCAGCGACATAGAGCGAAACTTGAAACTCGATAGCCAGGCGGATCGCGAATGGAGACATGAAAAGGCCCAAGCATGGGGCAGCACATTGAGAAAGTCGTCGAAAAAACCATGAACCGCCGCGCCCCTCCTTTCAGGTTTTTTTCACATGGGCTTCACTGTCGTGCCATGCATGCCTCCCTACAGTGCCGCGACTCATAGGGGCACGCGCCTGGTTGCTGCCTGCCTCGTCTACTTTTCGGAGCGACACCATGCAGCAAGGCATCATGCAGCGTCACGCTGTTCCTCAGCGTTCACAAGAACGCCGATTTCACGCAAGCAATCTGAAGAAAGCTGCGATAGGCGCTCTTATTGCGCTTGCTGCCGTTTCCACATGGTATGCCTCTCAAGCGCAGGTATTAGATGTGAGTAGTGCGAAGGAGATGCACGATAGCGGGATCTACACACAATGGGCCAAGGGCGAGGTGATGGTGCTGATCCGTCACGCCGAGCGCTGTGACCGCTCGCATAGCGCCTGCCTGGATGACCCGGCGGGCATCACTGTCGCCGGTAGCCAGATGGCCACCGATGTCGGCAAGGGGCTTGCACGGCTTGGCCTGGAGAATGCCGAACTCCTGAGCAGCCCGAAAGTTCGCACTCAGCAGACGGCCCACTTCATCTTCGGCGGGCCGATTCTCACACAAGACTGGCTGAGCCAATGCAACAAGGGCTTCGCCGACGCCGCGCTTAGCCATAAGAACAGCGGGCGCAACCTGGTATTGATTACCCACAGCGGTTGCATCGACCAGCTGGAGCGGCACTTTAAAGTGGCTGGGGGAGAACGCTCCAGCGCTTACGCCAGCGCGCTGTTTATCTCTGTGGCCGATAAGGGCAAAGCACGCATTCTTGGACAGATGAACGCCAGTGTCTGGAACCACCTTGTTTCCAGCACAGGACTGTAAGCATGCAGCTTTCTCGCCGTACTGCCTTCTATGCGAGCAACCTGGGCATACCGCTGTTGCTGGCCGTGATCGTCTTCCTGCTATTCGATATAACTCACCTGGACCAACAGATCAGTAATTTGCTGCTCGATCCAGCGACCGGCCAATTCCCATTGCTGCACAACCAATGGTTCGAAAAAGCAACCCACAAGCTGCCACGCGTTCTGCCGAACTGGACAGGGGAACTGGCGATTATTGGCAGCCTGCTTTCCTTTGTCTGGCCGCTGAGCGCGAAGTTTCCTCACCTGGTCTCAAGCCGGCTTTTTCAAGCAACCCGCATCGGGACTGCTTTGCGATTTACCACACGTTATCGCAGAGACTTTTTCTATGTTGTGGTGACGTTCGCGGCATGCACTGGAGTGATCCACTACCTTAAGAGCCACACCGGCATCTACTGTCCAGTGGAGACAACTCTTTACGGCGGAGCAGCACCCCATAAGGAGTGGTTCACCCACTTCAATTGGCTGGATAAGGCCCCCGCTGGCCGGTGCTGGCCGGGCGGCCATGCCTCCAGTGCCTTTACGTTGTTGGCCGTTTATTTCGTGGCCCTCCGACACCGATGGCCGCATACACGCAAACTCCTGGTAGTCATCCTCTCGCTCGGCTTCGTGTACGGCACCACCCGTGTATTGCAAGGCTGGCACTATATGTCACATACCTTCTGGGCCGGGATTTTCGTCTGGCTAACTGCCTGGACGAGCGCATTGTTGTTTTACGGACGTCCCGCGTTGCAGATCGCACCCCAGGAAATTGAAAGCCAGGCATCGATGGTCGTCATCGATGCTACTCAACCCTGAAGCAGTAAGTGGAAACGGTCTCTATGACTGGATGGCAGCCGGATCGAGATCGAGGTTTTTGCTCAGAACTCAAGGCGCACGAGAAAACGTCAAGGGCGCTGACTTTTTCGCCGAACAATGCACTAGTGTACTGTCTCAAAAATAAATATCTCTGTTCTAGCTACGCTTCCAAAGATCCGTGCCCTATGGGGCGATGTCACGGGCGCCAATGGCCTGAATCGATGCACACCGGGCAAGCTGGCGCGCTGCGCCCCTGCAGCGCGTGTCTGTTTGCTCGGCGCGTCATCGTTGCTATCACTCACGCCTGCTTGGCTGATTGATGGCCAGAGGATTGCGTCACTTCTTACCAGGAAGCACCGAGCTCAGTACCTGCTTGGCTGTCTGGACCATGACGCTGGCCTGGTCCGGGTCGCCCTTGAACAAAGAGCCGGCGAGTTTCTTCGCCTGTTCGAGTTTGATATGAGGCGGCAAGGGCGGCACGTTGGGGTCGGTCTTGAACTCGATCAATACCGGCCGATCGGCGCTTAGCGCACGCTCCCAGGCCGCTGCGACGTCATCTTCACGGTCGACGAAAATGCCCTCCAGGCCGATGGAGATGGCAAACAGGTGATAAGGCACGTCAGGGATCGTCTGGGACGCCTCGAACTTGGGGTCGCCCTCCATCACACGTTGCTCCCAGGTGACCTGGTTGAGGTCCTCGTTATTGAACACCGCGCAGATCCATTGCGGGTTCTCCCACTGCTGCCAGTATTTGGCTACGGTAATCAGCTCGGCCAGGTTGTTCATCTGCATCGCGCCATCGCCGACCAGTGCCACCACCGGGCGCTGCGGATGGGCGAACTTGGCGGCGATGGCGTACGGTACCGCAGCGCCCATGCAGGCCAGGCCGCCTGACAGCGAGCACTGCATGCCTTGCCGAATTTGCAGGTCACGGGCATACCAGTTAGCGCAGGAACCGGAGTCGCTGGTCACCAGAGTGTTGTCGGGCAGGCGAGGGGACAGCTCGTACACCACGCGTTGCGGGTTTATCGGGTCCGCTTTGACCATTGCGCGTTTGGCCAGGGTCTTGTCCCAACGTGCACGCCAGCCTTCGACTTTCTTACGCCAGCGGCGGTCGGATTTTGTCTCGAGCAATGGCAGCAATGCGCGCAAGGTCTCCCCGGCATCACCCACCAGGTTGACCTCCATCGGGTAACGCAGGCTTAGCATGTCTGGCTGAAGGTCGATCTGCACCCCACGGGCCTGGCCTTCCTTGGGCAGGAACTCGGAATAGGGGAACCCTGAGCCGATCATCAGCAAGGTGTCGCATTCGGCCATCAACTGGTAGCTCGGTTCGGTGCCCAGCAAGCCGATGGCGCCGGTCACCCACGGCAGGTCATCGGGCAAGGCGGCCTTGCCCAGTAGCGCCTTTGCCACACCTGCGCCGAGCGTGTCGGCGATTTCGATGATCTCTTCGGTAGCCTGCAAGGCACCGGCTCCGACCAGAATGGCCACTTTGCGCCCAGCGTTGAGTACCTCGGCGGCACGCTGCAGGTCGCTGTCGTAGGGCACCACCTTGGGCTTGCTGTAACCAACGCCGGAATGCACGGTGCCATGGGCGCGGGCCGGTTCCTGGTAGGGCAGGTCCTGCAGGTCATTGGGCAGGATCACCGCCGTCACTCGCCGTTCGCCGACGGCAGTGCGCACGGCGCGGTCGAGTAAATGGCGTACCTGCGAGGGTGTGGAGGCTTGTTGCACGAATGCACCGGCCACATCCTTGAACATCGACAGCAAGTCCAGTTCCTGCTGATAGTGGCCGCCCAATGCCGCTCGGGCTTGCTGGCCGACGATGGCCAGCACTGGCATGTGGTCCATCCGGGCGTCATACAGCCCGGTGAGCAAGTGCGATGCGCCAGGCCCGGAGGTTGCAATGCACACGCCCAGTTCACCGGTGAACTTGGCATGGGCGCAGGCCATGAATGCTGCCATTTCCTCGTGGCGGGCCTGGATGAATTCGATCTTGCCGTTGGCCCGGCTCAACGCGCCGAATACACCGTTGATACCGTCGCCGGGGTAGCCGAAGATGCGCCGCACCCCCCATTGATACAAGCGCTCTACCAGAAAGTCGCCTACCGTGCCTGTCATTGCCTTCTCCCGTTCGCTGGCCGATAGGGGTCTGGACTTGGCGCGGTTTACGAAAGTTTCAACTGATATGCTTGCCTGCGTGGATCAGCCGCCGTTTCAAGCGTTTTGGGGCTCACAGGCTATCCGGATCCCCGAAGAACATCTGAATCCGCGACCTTAACCAGCGCTCCGCCGGGTCATTGTCCTGCGCCCCTCGCCAGGCCATGTGCAACTCGAAGCTGCGCACCGCTATCGGCAGGTCTTCAGCCCGCAACCCACCCGCAGCAGTCAGCGCATCAGCGGTGTAATCCGGCACCGTGGCAACGATGTCGGTCCCCGCCAGCAGGCTGCCCAGGCCGTTGAATTGCGGCACGGCCAGGACCACATGGCGCTTGCGGCCGATCTCTTCCAGTGCTTCGTCGATGAAACCGGACAAGTCACCTGCGAACGACACCAGTGCATGCGGCCGTGCGCAGAAGTCGTCGAGGGTGATGCTGCCGGGCACGCTGTCGGCGCGCAGCAGCTTGGGCATGCTGCGGCGCAGCACCTTGCGCTTGGCGTTGGCGGGCAGTTCGCTGGTGTAGCTCACCCCCACCGAGATTTCGCCGGAGGCCAGCAGGGTAGGCATCAGCAGGTAATTGACCCGGCGCACCACCAGCACGATGCCGGGCGCCTCGGCGCGGATGCGCTTGAGCAGCTGCGGCAGCAGGGCGAATTCGGCGTCGTCCGACAGGCCGATGCGGAACACCGCGTTGCTGGTGGCCGGGTCGAACTCGGCGGCGCGGCTGACCGCGGTGGAGATGGAATCCAGCGCCGGCGACAGCAGGGCGAAGATTTCATGTGCCCGCGCTGACGGCTCCATGCTGCGGCCCGTGCGCACGAACAACGGGTCGTCGAACAGGTTACGCAGGCGCGACAGCGCCGCGCTGATCGCCGGCTGGCCAAGGAACAGCTTCTCGGCGGCACGGGTCACGCTACGCTCATGCATCAGGGTTTCGAACACGATCAGCAGGTTGAGGTCTACGCGACGCAGGTCGTTTCGATTCATCGGTGCGCTTCGCCTAAAGTGGGGCAGGGGTGAATCTTAAGGCCAAAGGCTGTTAACCTGCACCGATTTGTGGGGCCGATGCACAGAAATGTGAGGTGCCCAATCGATGACAGGCATGTCGACTATTAATAGCCACTGATGGTCTAACGGCAAAAGCCCGGATAAAGTCCGTGGTAATACGAGATTCACAAAGGCGAGGTATGCGATGTCCCGCATGATCCGGTTCCACAAGTTCGGCGCTGCCGAAGTGCTCCGCTGCGAGGAGCAGGCCGAACCGTCACCTGCTGTCGGCGAGGTGCAGATCCGCGTCGAGGCCATTGGCGTGAGCTGGTACGACGTGCTTTGGCGGCAGAACCTGGCGCCGTCCCAAGCCCGTCTGCCTGCGGGGATCGGCCACGAGATGGCCGGTGTGGTGACTGCGGTGGGTGAAGGTGTCGATGACATTGCAGTGGGAGACCGGGTGGCCAGCTTCCCGGCGACCAGTGCCAATGATCACCCGGTGTATGGGGATGTGATCGTTCTGCCGCGCACGGCGATTACCCGTTATCCGGATATCCTCACACCGATCGAAGCCAGCGTGCATTACACGCCGCTGCTGATCGCCTACTTCGCCTATGTCGACCTGGCCAGGGCCAAGGCCGGGCAGACCGCACTGGTCACCGATGCCAGCCATTGCGCAGGGCCCGCCTTCGTACAGCTGGGCAAGGCCCTGGGGCTCAAGGTGTTCGCTGCCACCAAGGAGCCGGAGCAGCGCGAATATCTGCTGGGCCTGGGCGCTAACAAGGTGATTGTCACCGAAGAGCAGGACTTGCTCATGCAGGTGGGCAAGTACACCGACGGGCGCGGCGTGGACATGGTCCTGGACGGTATGGGCGGCCCGCAGATGTCACTGCTCGGCGATGTACTCGCGCCACGCGGCAGCCTGGTGCTTTATGGCCTGCAGGGTGGTAACCAGACACCATTCCCGGCCTGTGCGGCGTTCCAGAAGAACATCCAGTTCTACGTTCACTGCATCGGTAACTTCACAGGCAAGCCGGAACTGGGCATTAGCCAGGACCAGGTTGCGCTGCAGCGCGCCCTGCGCGATATCAACCAGTTCACGGCTGACCAGTTGCTGACACCGCAGATCGTCAAGGTGTATCCGTTTGATCAGGTGGTTGAAGCGCACCGGTATATGGATGAGTGTCCTTGTGGCGGCAGAGTGGTGCTGGACTTGGGGGCGGGCTGATATACGCTCGATGTAAAGGGAACCCGGGCTTGGCTCGGGTTTTTTTTCGAGTGTTCGCAGCTTGATGGTGCGCCTCCCGCGCGGTGCTCGATAGCCGCAACGCCATAAAGTTCTAGGCGTTCACTTTCCAATACTCTATCTCCCCGACAATTCGTGAATAGTCTCTTGCTAGGACTTTTCCTACAATTAACTAGTATCCGTCCTACATAGAAACTATTGCCGCCTCGCGTGCATGCAGATGTCTTGAAAAATCTTTCTCTTTGAAAACTTCCCCGTGTCGAGCGCACATTGACCTGCCATTCGGCTGAATGGTTTTTTTACCGGCGTCTGTATCTTTTAATCGTCGAGCAACGCCTGATAATGGCGTAATGATGCTTTACGCAAGGAGCGTGTAATGGAGAAGAACAACCCTGGTTTTTGGTGTTTTGGCGCGGCGGAGGGCTCACGCAGGGGTTCATTTTGCTCAATGGCATGGCGACAGTAATTCGTCACTTCAGTTTCTCATAAAGATTTGTAGGAAGATTCTTCAGATTTGATTCGCCGCCTATTCATTCATGCAAAAGTGCATCGTTGGCGGTGGAAAGAATGAAGTAGTGAGGTGGCATGTGAGCAATATCCACGACCAAGCTATGCATCATATCTACCAACAGGTGCTGGACCGCGTGTTGGGCCATATGTCTCAGGTCCAGCGCGCCTCTTTGCAGTTGTTGGTTCAGCGTTTGCTGGTAGCCGCAGGTGGCCCGGAATATATCGGTACGTTCAGGTTGCTCGTGCTGCTAGGCGCAGACTGCCATAGCGCCCGGCTGCTGGCGGTCTTGCGTGCGGCCCAGTTGAGCATTGCCCAGCGCGCACCTGTCACCTTTCAGTTGCAGGTGGTGGCGGTGTGCCTACCCGCAGCCAGCAGCGCGCTTCTTGAGCAGCATGAGCGTGTTTTCAGTGCCTTGTTTCTGCATGACGATCCCAGGGTCCAGTTGCAGATGCTCGAAGCCGGGCAGGTGGTGTCGTTCACCCGCCGGCCCTACCTGGCGGCCGAACCCTGGGCGCTGGCGCGCGATGCCTTGCTTGTGTTTGGCCATCTTGTCGATACGCGGCCCGAAGCACTTTTGGGCAGTCGCACGCACCTGGAACTGGGCGCAGCCCTGTGTCTGGCGCTCGACGGCCAACCGGCAGTCGATGCAATGGTTACCGCCATACCTGCGCGACAGCGGCTGCGTTACCTGGCGTGGGCCCGCAGGGGCCTGCGCCAGGCGGGTGGCGGGGGGGGAGCAAACCTGCATCAGTGCATGGCGACGCTTGCCAAGCGGTTGAGTCAGTTGCACAACACCGCCGGCACTTCACTTGGCGAGCCCGAAACGCCTGGCACCGAGTGCTACTCGGACCGCCTGATCAGGCTGATTACCATCGACGAACTGTTGCCCCAGCTACTGAGTGAAGGTGAGCTGGACTTGATGATGGAGTGCCACTTCGAGCCTGTGCAGAAGGCCATGCCACTGGCAAGTTTTCTCGACCCGCTGGCCTTGGCCCAGCTGCATGAGTTGCGGTCGCGCTGCAATGTTCCTGTGGAGGCAGGCTTGGCGCAGCGTCTGCATGGTGAAAGGTCGCCAGCCACGCCACAGGCATCGCAGCACAGCCGTTTTGCCAAGGCCTATGGACTTGAGCGAACCCAGCTCGTTTGCATGCTCCACAGCCCGTTCGCCAACAAGGGGCGCGGGTTGGAGCGCTTTCTGCAATGCTGCCACGCCGATATGCTGGTGGCACTGCCTTATCTGCATCGCGCCATGCAGGGCAAACCCTGCCCCGATCCCGTCAAGGATTGGTTGGTAAACACCAGTGGTTTGTCCCTCGGCCAATTGCGAGCTATTTATGAAGGGCGTTTGCATGACAGCGCCTTGCCCTTGCTGGCAAACCTGGCACGGCGTGATGTGCATCTGGGGCTGGTGGCCAACCGGCCCGCAGCTGGTTTGACTGCCTGTGAGGGCTTACCTGATGGGGCGTGAATTCGCCTACCAGACGGTGTATCGATATCTGCAAGCGCTTATCGATGAGGCCGCGCGGGGAGGTCAGCGCCGTTTGCCCTCACTGCGCGCCCTGTCCAGGCACCTGCGCGTTTCATTGGCCACTGTGCAAACGGCCTACGGATTGTTGGAACATGAAGGGCGGGTACTGTCGGTACCTAAGTCCGGATACTTTGTGCCGACCGGAGTCATCAAGGGCGTAACGGCCACTGCAGAGTCGGATCAGGCTGTGCTGGCGCATCCGGCGATGGAACGTGTTTTGTTCGCTCACGAACGACGGCTGGCGCGACAGCGAGCATGTTCATCGTCCGGTGCCCAGAGCTCGGGAGAAGTTCGCCTGCGGCATGTATTGGCCGAACGTTACACCCGATCGTCCCGGCAATCCTGGCGTGCTGAAGATGTGCACCTGGGGCCCGACATGCAGGCTGTGCTGGAAACGCTGCTGGAAGCATTGGCGTTGCATGGCAGCACGGTCCTGGTCGCATCGCCGTGCTGCTGGCGTTTGCTGAGGGTTTTGCAGCGTTTTGGCTTGCATGTGCTGGAGATGCCCGTCGACAACCATGGCAGCCCTGACCTCGGCAGCCTTGCTCGCCTGCTGGGGCGTGAGTCGGTGCGCATGATGGTCATACCGTCATGCCTTGGCATGCCCACGGGGCGGTTGATGTCGCAACAGGACCAGCGGCAGATTGCCCACTTGCTGGCCTCGCATCCTGTCTGGCTGCTGGAAAACGATCTGGACAGCGAGCACTGTTTCGACACCCCTCCAGGGGCACGTTTGCGTGACTGGGTCGACCAACGGTGGCTGTTGGTGCTGGGGTCGCTGCAAGCGTTGGTCGGTGCCGAGGCTCCCTACGCGTATGTACTGGGCCTGCATGGCACCTTTGCCGAAAGGTTTTCCCGACGAGCCTTCCAGCTACCTCCTATGCGTCAGCAGGCCTTGGCGCAGATGCTCAGCAATGGCGAGGTCGACGGGCTATTGCGCCGACGCCGGCTGGAGCTGCGCAAGCATATGGAGCATTTATGCCATCAACTCAATGTTTGCCTTGGCGGGCAGTTGGCCTTTGACATGCCTGACGGGGGCTATGTCCTGTGGGTGCGCATGCTTGAGCCAATCGCCTTGGATCGAGTTGCGCCAGCTTTGTCTGGTCCGGTCTTGCAAGTACTGGCGGGTGCGCGGTTCAGCTTGCAGGGGCGTTATCAGCAGTACCTGGCGCTTACTTGGGCAGGCGACCAGCCAGAAGCGCTAAGCGAGGCGCTCTACCGGTTGAAACAGGTGCTGGCGCCGCGTCGCGGGCGGCAGGCTGACAGCAAAAGCTGATCGCCTGCCCTGGCATGTCACGTATCATGGCGCCCTGTTCATTCATATTCAGGAGCATCTGCATGGGCACCCCACATTTTCGCCGACCTGTTCTCCAGGATGCCGAACGCTGCTACGAGATTGAAATCGGCGCGTACGAAGGGGATGAAGCCGCGACCCTTGAAAAGATCCGCACCCGCATCGCGCAGTACCCGGAGGGTTTCCTCCTGCTTGAGGTCGATGGCGAGGTCGTGGGTTTCATCAACAGTGGCTGTGCCCACGACGTGGTGATGTCCGATGAGGCCTTCAAGGAGCTGGTAGGCCATGATCCGGCGGCCGCCAATGTAGTGATCATGTCCGTTGTGGTGGACCCGGCTTTTCAGGGCAAGGGCTACGCGAAGCTGTTGATGAATACCTTCGTGCAGCGGATGACTGCGCTAGAGAAACGCACCATCCACCTGATGTGCAAGCAGCAACATGTCGAGCTGTACCGCAAGATGGGTTACCAGTATGTGAAACCGTCGCCCTCGGACCACGGCGGCATGGCCTGGCATGAGATGGTCATGGCGCTCTGACGTGGCTGAAGCGCCATTGGTCGGTTGTTTGCCAGCCTGACCCACGGGGCTTGCCAGCAGGCGTTATCTGTATGTATAAACAGTGTCCGTTCCTGCTACCCCCGACCCCTCCCTGTGATCGCCCATTCCGTCGACGACCCGCTCTACTACCTGCATAACTTTCGCCAGGTATTGCTGTGGGTCGAACACCGTTATGCCGACCTGCTCGATACCCAGGAGCTGGCTTTCATCCATGCTTTTGCCAGGCTCGAGGAGCCAGCCCAGGCGCTGCTGGTGCGCATGGTGATGCGCAAGGGCGAGCTGTTTCGCAGTGACCGACTGGAATATGCCGAGATCGGCGATACGCGTGCGGCCTTGCAGCCACTGCAGGCGCTGGGCTGGGTGCGCGAACCCGAGCAGTTGAGCCTGGAACAGTTGTTCGCCCTGCTTCGCAAGGAGGAACTGGCCAGCGGTTTTGCAGGCCTTTTGAGCCGACCGCGTGCGGCCAAAACCGATCTGCTCGCGCAACTTCAAGTCTTGGAACTGGCGCCCAGGCCGCTGTCCGAATGGTTTATCAGCGCTCCGGTGCGCATCGTACAGTGGTGCCTGCAGCCGCTGTGCGACCGCATGCGTCTGCTGTTTTTTGGCAACCTGTACCAGGACTGGTCTGATTTTGTCCTGGCCGACCTGGGCGTGCTGCGCTTCGAGCAAGTGCCATTCAGCCCCGGCTCGCGGGCCTTGCAGCAGCGCAGCGACGTTGACCTGGCCATGGCTTTGCACCAATGCGCCGAGCGATTGGAGTCGGATGAGGCGCCTGCGTCGATCCTTCAGGCATTGGCGGGCTGGCGCAGCGAAAACCCCTGGCTGGCCCGGCGTCACGCGCGCTTGCTGTTTGCCTTGGGCCAGCAGTGCGAGCGCCTTGGCAACTGGGACCTGGCATTGACGGTGTATGCCCAGAGTAGCCATGCCCAAGCGCGCATCCGCCAGGTGCGGGTACTGGAGCGCAGCGAGCGCTGGCAAGAGGCGCATGCCCTGGCCGTGCACCTGGCTCAAGCGCCTGCCAATGCCCTGGAAGTCCAGGCGCTTGAGCGCATGTTGCCGCGCCTGGTGCGCAAACTGGGCGGGCCGGCGCAGCGCCGGCGGCGTGTCACACCCGCGCAGGTGATCGAGCTCGAGCTGCCTCGCGAGCAGGCCGCGCTGGGTGTCGAGGAGGCTGTTCGGCAGCACCTGGCGCAAGCAGGCGGGCAGGTTCACTACGTCGAGAACACGCTGCTCACCAGCCTGTTCGGGCTGTTGTGCTGGGACGCGATCTTCGCCCCGATTCCCGGCGCTTTCTTCAACCCCTTCCAGGCTGCACCGCAAGACTTGCACGACTGCGACTTCCAACTGCGGCGCGCTGCTCAGTTCGATGCTTGCCTGGGCCGGCTAGACGACGGCTCGCATCAGCAGGCCATCCTCGACTGCTATGCCGCCAAGCAAGGGCTACAATCGCCGTTCGTGTTCTGGCAGATGCTCAACCATGCCTTGCTCGTGCAGGCATTGGCCTGCCTACCAGCCGCGCACCTCAAACAGTGTTTCCTGCGCCTGCTGCAGGACATACGCAACAACCGCACCGGCATGCCTGACCTGATCCAGTTCTGGCCGGAGCAGGGGCGTTACCGCATGGTCGAGGTCAAAGGGCCGGGCGACCGCCTGCAGGACAACCAGTTGCGGTGGCTGGAATTCTGCGCCGAGCATGGCTTGCCGGTAGCTGTCTGTCATGTGCGCTGGAGCGAGAGCGAGTGAGCTACCGCGTGGCAGTGCGCGCTTTGTGTGAGTTCACTGCCAAGGTCGGTGACCTAGACCTGCGCTTCACACCGTCGCCCACTGCCCAGGAGGGCATCGAGGGCCATCGCCGCGTAGTGGCCAGGCGGTCCGCGGGGTACGAAGCGGAGGTCGCACTCGAAGGCGCTTATCAGGGCTTGCAGGTGCGCGGTCGCGCCGACGGTTATGACCCCGCCGCAAACCGTCTTGAAGAGATCAAGACCTACCTTGGTGACTTGGCCCGCCAACCTGGCAACCATCGCCAACTGCACTGGGCGCAGGCCAAGGTCTATGCCTGGCTGCTGTGCCAGGCGCGACAGTTGCCCGCCATCGAGGTGGCGCTGGTTTACCTGAACGTGGACAACGACAGCCAGACGCTGATCAGCGAGCATTACAGCGCTGCCGAGCTGCAAGCTTTTTTCGAAACCCAATGCCTGTGTTTTCTGGCTTGGGCCCAGGGGCAAACACAGCGCCTGGCCGAGCGTGACCGAGGCCTGCAGACCCTGGGCTTTCCTTACCCGCAGTTTCGCCAAGGCCAGCGGCAACTGGCCGAAACCCTGTACAAGGCGGTCAGCACCGGGCGCTGCCTGATGGCCCAGGCCAGCACCGGTATCGGCAAGACCCTCGGCACACTGTTCCCGTTGCTCAAGGCCATGGTGCCGCAACAACTCGACAAAGTGTTCTTCCTGACCGCCAAGACCCCAGGCCGGGCGCTTGCGCTGGAGGCCCTGCAGCAGATCACCCGGGCCACGCCGCAGCCCGCGCTGCGCACCCTGGAACTGATTGCCCGCGACAAGGCCTGCGAGCACCCCGACAAAGCCTGCCATGGCGATGCCTGCCCATTGGCCCAAGGCTTCTACGACCGCCTGCCGGCGGCGCGTGAGGCTGCAGCCCGGTTGCCGTTGCTGGACCGCGCAAACCTGCGCGATGTGGCCTTGGCACACCAGGTTTGCCCGTACTACCTGGGGCAGGAAATGGCTCGATGGGTCGATGTACTGGTTGCCGACTACAACTATTATTTCGACGCTCATGCCCTGCTGTTCGGCCTGACACAGGCCAACCAATGGCGCGTTGCGGTTTTGGTTGACGAGGCTCATAACCTGGTGGAGCGTGGCCGCGGCATGTACAGCGCCAGCCTCGATCAGGGGCAGTTGCAGGCGTTGCGCCAGCGCAAACCGCCAGGGCTGGCCAGCGCGCTGGACCGGCTGAACCGCCAATGGAATGCCCTGTATAAGGCGCAGCGAGCGCCTTATCTGGCCACCGAGCAGTTGCCGGACGCCTTTCTGCGTGCGCTGCAGCAATGCATCGGGCTGATCCAGGAGCGCTTGAACGAGTCGCCCGTCGAAGTGGATACACACATCCTGCAGTTCTATTTTCAGGCGCTGCAGTTCAACCGGGTTGCCGAGCTGTTCGATGAGCATTTCCTGTTCGATGTGAGCCTGCGCGAAGGCCCGCGCCAGCGTCGCCTGGCCACCTTGTGCCTGCGTAACGTAACGCCCGCCAAACTGCTCGGCCCGCGCATGCAGGCAGCGCGCAGCGTGACGTTGTTCTCGGCCACGCTCAGCCCCCGGCATTTCTACACCGACCTGCTCGGCATGCCACCGGATACAGCGTGGCTTGAAGTGGCGGCGCCGTTTCGCGCCGAACAGCTCGAAGTGCGCATCGCCAGCCAGGTCTCTACCCGTTATCACGAGCGTCGGGCCTCGCTGGCACCGATCGTTGCGCTGATCGCCGAGCAGTACCAGCGCCAACCCGGCAACTACCTGGCGTTCTTCAGCAGTTTCGAATACTTGCAGCAAGTGCATGCGCTGCTGACCGAGCAGCACCCGGCGATAGCAGCCTGGGCCCAGGCGCCGGGCATGGACGAAGCCGCGCGTCAGGCCTTTCTGGCGCGCTTTGCCGCCGACGGGCAGGGCGTTGGCTTTGCCGTGCTGGGCGGGGCTTTTGGCGAAGGCGTCGATCTACCGGGTACCCGGCTGATCGGTGCATTCGTCGCCACCCTCGGGTTACCTCAGGTCAACCCGGTGAACGAACAGTTCAAGCAGCGCCTGGGGCGCCAGTTCGGCGCTGGTTTCGACTACGTCTACCTGTACCCCGGTGTACGCAAGGTGATCCAGGCTGCAGGCCGGGTGATTCGCGGCGATCAGGACCGCGGCGTGCTGGTGTTGATCGATCAGCGCTTCGCCGAGCCGCATGTGCAGCAGATGTTCCCCAGCTGGTGGCAGATAGCCCGCGAATAATCCTCGGCAAGGCCTTCGCACCTCATTGCAACTCCCAGTACACTGCGTGTTCCAACTCCAACATCCGTTGAACTCGAGGTTTCTGCATGACGCTCAGTCCTTTGGCAGGCAAGCCGGCTCCGGCCAGCGTGCTGGTCGATATCCCCCGCCTGCTCACCGCTTATTACACCGGCCGCCCCGACGCTGCCGTAGCGGCCCAGCGCGTGGCCTTCGGCACCTCGGGCCACCGGGGCAGTTCGTTCGACCTGAGTTTCAACGAAGACCACGTGCTGGCGATCACCCAGGCCATCTGCCTGTACCGCCAGGAAAAGGGCATCGACGGCCCGTTGTTCATCGGTGCCGATACTCACGCGTTGTCCGCGCCGGCAGCCGCCAGTGCCCTGGAAGTGCTGGCCGCCAATGGCGTGCAGGTGATGCTGTCCAAGGACGATGAATACACCCCGACGCCTGCGGTGTCCCACGCCATCCTGTGCTACAACCGTGGCCGCGATGGTGGGCTGGCCGATGGCATCGTAATCACCCCCTCGCACAACCCGCCGCAGAGCGGTGGCTTCAAATACAACCCGCCCAACGGTGGCCCGGCTGACAGCGATGTGACCAAGTGGGTCGAGGCCAAGGCCAACGAACTGCTGGCCGCAGGCCTTGCCGGCGTCAAGCGCATGGACCATGCGCAAGCCCTTCAGACCCCGAGCACCCAGCGCCACGATTATGTCAGCCACTACGTTGCCGACCTGGAAAACGTCATCGACTTCGACATCATCCGCAGCGCCAACCTGCGCCTGGGCGTTGACCCGCTGGGTGGGGCAGGGGTGCGTTACTGGTCGGCGATCGCCGAGCATTACAAGCTGAACCTGGAAGTGGTCAACACCGAGGTCGACCCGACCTTCCGCTTCATGACCGTCGACTGGGACGGTCAGATCCGCATGGACCCTTCGTCGCCGTACGCCATGCAAGGCCTGATCGGCCTGCGCGAGCGCTTCGATGTGGCGTTCGCCTGCGACCCGGACCACGACCGCCACGGGATCGTCACCGCCGATGGCCTGTTGCAGCCAAACAACTACCTGGCTGTGGCCATCGACTACCTGTACCGTCACCGTCCGCAGTGGCGCAGTGACGCTGCCGTAGGCAAGACGGTGGTGTCCAGCGGCCTGATCGACCGTGTTACCGCGCGCCTGGGCCGTGACTTGTATGAAGTGCCGGTGGGCTTCAAGTACTTTGCCCAGGGGCTGTTCGACGGCTCGTTGGGCTTTGGCGGCGAAGAAAGCGCCGGCGCGTCGTTCCTGCGCAAGGACGGCACGGTCTGGGCAACCGACAAGGATGGCTTGATTCCGGCGCTGCTGGCCGCCGAGATGACTGCACGCACCGGCCGTAATCCAAGCCAGGCCTATGCCGACCTCACGGCGGCGCTGGGCAAGCCGTTCGCTACCCGTGTGGAAGCGAAGGCCGATGCTCGGCAGAAGGCGTTGTTGAGCAAGTTGGCGCCGGAGCAGGTCAAGTCGACCGAACTGGCCGGAGAACCCATCGAGCAGATCCTCAGCCACGCGCCAGGCAATGGCCAGGCCATCGGTGGCCTGAAGGTGATGACCGCCAACGGCTGGTTTGCCGCACGGCCATCCGGCACCGAGGACATCTACAAGATCTACGCCGAGAGCTTTATCGACGAGGCGCACCTGCAACGCCTGGTGGCAGAGGCGCAGGTATTGGTGGATGCCGCGATTGCCTGATTGACCCGTGAAGCAGGGCCGCAGCGCGGCCCTGCTTGTTCAAGCCACATCGACCAGCACGATCTCGCTGTCTTCGATCGCGGTCACTCGCAGCACGTCTTCCTGCTCGATCGCCACGCCATCGCGGCCCTTGGCCCGCAGCCCGTTGACCTCAACCAGGCCCTTGGCCGGCACCAGATAGCCTCGGCGCCCTGTATCAAAGCGGTACTCGGCCGTTTCGCCTGCCCGCAGGGTTGCCGCTACCAGGCGCGCATCGGTGCGGATCTGCAGGCTTTCATCATCGCCCGCCCGGCCGCTGGCCAGCGTTACGAAGCCTTCCCCGCGCTCGCCTTTGGGGAACGGTCGGGTACCCCACGACGGCGCATCGCCGACGCGCTCCGGTACGATCCAGATCTGGAAAATACGAGTATCGACGTCTTCCAGGTTGTACTCGCTGTGCACGATGCCGGTACCGGCACTCATGACCTGTACATCGCCGGCTTCGGTACGGCCTTTGTTGCCCAGGCTGTCTTGGTGGGTGATGGCGCCTTCACGCACATAGGTGATGATTTCCATGTCGCGGTGTGGATGCGGTGGGAACCCGCTGCCGGCGGCGATGAGGTCATCGTTCCATACTCGCAGGTTGCCCCAGTGCATACGCGCCGGGTCATGGTATTCGGCAAACGAGAAGTGGTGATGGGCATCGAGCCAGCCGTGGTTGGCGTGGCCAAGGCCTTCGAAAGGTCGCAGTTGCAGCATGATCTTGCTCCTTGAGTGGGTGGAATGGGCTCATGATGCTTCAAAGAAAGATCGAAAATAAGCGTAAATATCGGCTAATTACCATCGTTTAATTAGATTGGTTGCAGCGATGTGAATTGTGCGATTCATCGCCTAATCCACTGATCTGCAAGCATTCGCTGGCGATTTTTTGCCGATGCGGCGAACATGCACGCTGTTTCGATTTTCAACGGAGTGACCGTGGCCCACGAGCAACCCCAGGCCCCTGCCGAACTGACCCCGCCCGCGCAATTGCCCTGGCTTCGCCGCCTGGCTGCACGCCTTTTGGGCCGTGGACTGAGCCGCTTGCAGGCGCAACACCGTGACTCCTGGTTCCTGGGCCATGCCATCGGCCAGCGCAGCGGCCACGCTGATGGCATGCGCGAAGGTTTCGAGCGTGGACGGGTGGAAGGTTACGAGGCAGGTCGCCAGGTACTGGTGATTCGCGATTCACGCCCTGATAGCGCTGCCGTACCTGGCCGGGATGACCTGTTGTTCGACGACTGGCGCCTGCCGCTGACCACTGAGCTGAAAAAGCGCTTCAAGGCTGATGTAGCTCAAAGACTGCCCGCCGAGGCGCAGCCCAGTGCCGCCCAGTGGAAGCTGATATTCAGTGACACGCCCTCTACCTGCGTGGTGGCCGGGGCCGGGGCTGGCAAGTCCACTTCGCTGGTGCTGCGCATCCTGCTGCTGCGCCATTACCTGGGCTACGAACTGGACGCGATGACGGTGGTGACCTTCACCCGTGAGTCACGCAAGGACTTCATCAAGCGCCTGGTGCAGGTGTTCTCGCTGTGGCAGCTCGACCTGCCTCCGGTGCGCGCCCGCGAGCTGGTACGTACCTTCCACTCGCGCATCCTGCCGCTGGTCCGCAGCCTGCCCGGCTTTGGCCAGGTGCGTGCATTCGAGACCCTGGGCAACGATATGCCAGAGGGGCGTGAGGCGGACGCCGAGAGCAACCCGTTTGACCTGCGCCTGAACGACGCCCAGCGCCAGCAGCTCAATCTTTGCTATCGCGACCTGCTCGCGGAAAACCCGCGCTTTGCCGAAATCATCGCGACCCTGCGAGGTGAAGCCCTGCAGCTCAAACCGCTGGACCCGGACCACCCCGACGTGCAGAAGCGCGTGCAGGTGACGCAACTGGCTGCCCAGCGCGACGAAGAGCTGTGCGACGTGATCGAGGATTTGTGGTTCGCGGCGGGCGTGTGGCCGATCAAGGGCATTGAGCCGTGCCGTGAAACGGTCGACATCCGGGGCAGCCGCTTCCATGTGCATGGCCGTCTGGAAGGCCTGGATGCCTGGGTGGTGCTCGGTTTCGACCCGTCGGAAAGCGCACAGTACCAGCGCCCGGGGGCCAAGCTTGCGGTGCGCGCCGAATGGGCGGTCAAGCGCACGTTGCTGCAGGCGTTCTGCGACAGGCCGCTGATCTGGTTGGACAACTATGCCATGGCCCGGCGCCTGGCCGCCTCGCTGGCAGGTGACGCGGTCGCGGGCCCCGGGTTCGAGTACAAGGTCAAGGGCGAGTTGGCCCCGGCACCGTTGCTCGATGCCTTCGTCGGTGCCGCCAACTTCATCGAGAATCTGGGCCTTGAGGTCAACAGCGCGGTGGCGGCGATGAGTTTCCCGTCCGGCGACAGCGATGCATTGTTCTTCGAGGCGCTGGCACTGTATTGGAAAGCCCTCGAGGCGCACCTGCTCAACCAGTCGCCGCCGGTGATGAGCTACAACCGCATGTTCGCCTTGTTCGGTGAGAACAACCCGGAAAACCTGAAACTGCTGCCAGACCCCTTGCTCAGGCCATTGGCGCATCTGATGATCGACGAGTTCCAGGACGTATCGCCGCAGATCGTCAGCTGGCTGCGCGCCAGCCTCGCGGAA
The DNA here is from genome assembly GCF_016406145.1 of Pseudomonas putida. Lineage (NCBI taxonomy): Bacteria > Pseudomonadati > Pseudomonadota > Gammaproteobacteria > Pseudomonadales > Pseudomonadaceae > Pseudomonas > Pseudomonas putida. The sequence goes on along the minus strand of NZ_CP066306.1, from coordinate 3,301,912 downwards.
ATCCGCCGCCGCGGACCGGCCATTCACACGGGGCGCACCGCCCAGTACTCTTCTCTGCTGTGTGTGGGTGACGATTGGCAGTCCATCTATGGCTGGCGTGGCAGTTCGCCAAAGTACTTCATGGAATTCACCAAGACCTTCCCGTCGCCGGCCAACACTCGGGTGATGCTGGTCGACAATTACCGTTGCCAGCAACTGGTCATCGATGCTGCCGAGCATCTGGTCAAGGGAGCGCCATCCATCACCGGCAAGAAGGCCAGAGCTGCGGGCCCCGCCGCCGAGTTGCCGGTGTCGGCAGTCAAGGTGTACGAACGTGACGAAGCGGTGCTTGGCCAGACGCTCATCGAGCATTACCAGCGTGGGGAATCGGTGATGATGCTGTACCGCAAGGGTGCCGACAAAGCCTTGATGAGCGAGCACCTGGCCTGCGTGCTACAAGGCGAAGCGGCATTGCCGCCCGATCAAAGGCGTCTGCGCCAACTGACCTACCACAGCGCCAAGGGGCTGCAGGCCGATGCAGTGTTCATGCTCGGCGACTGCCAGTACCTGACCAGCTCGCCGTACAAGAACCAGGTGTATCGCCAGGCCGGCCTTGGCCGTGCCGGTGATGCCCAACCGTTCGATACAGCGCAGAAGGAAGAGGTACAGCGCTTGGCCTATGTGGCGGTCACCCGCGCCGCCAGACACTGCTATTGGCATGTCGAGGCGGCCAGCGGTGAAGCGGCAGCGGCGCCACGGGCTTCGAGCCAGGTGGATGGCCGGCAAGCCTTCTTCGAAGACCTGCGCGGCCAATGATCACGGCTTAGCCAGCGAGCTTTTCGGCCTGCCGGGTGAGGCTGAGCAGCAGGCCGTGCTCGACCTTTTGCTGCTCCTCGTTCAAGGCGCGCATGGCTTGGTCGAACTGGCCGTCATTGAGCGGCACGCGCCGCAGCAGTCCGTTTTCGTCCAGCGGGTTCTGCGGCAGCACAGGCCCCAGGGCTTCAAGCACCGAGGTGTCCAGGCGGGCTACGGGTTCATGGCTGTCGTCCAGGCAATGGAACAGGTAGTCATGGCCCACTCGCCAGAAATCGGTGAGCAGGCTGAATGCTTCGGCATTGTGACGCTTGAGGTATTGCACCCAGCCTGCCTGCCCAAGTATCCATGCCTGCCGTGTGTCGGCTCTGGCATCCCGGGCAAGCACTGCGCTGTGTACCTTCTCGATGATGGTGCTGTTGATCCTGGCTGTATCCCGGTAGAGCATGCCGCGGCTGGGTTCAGGGAAGTCCAGCCGGGTTGCAAGGGACTGACGCAAGGCAAGGCGGACTTCGATATCGTCGACCAGCCCGGTTTCCAGGTCGACGTCAGGAAACGCGGCTGGATCATCCAGTGAGTCGTACTGTGGCAGATCCGCATCGAACACACCGTCTTGCAGCGCCTGCTTGCGTAATGTTCTTCTCAGGCTGATGCGATCGGCCAGTTCGTTGACGATGTCCCGGCGATAAAGCTTGCGGTATAGCGTGAGCAGGGTCGTGGCCTGCTCACCGCTATGGCCTGCTGTCTCGTGTGCCAGCACTTCGATCTCCAGTGCACTGAAGGCATCGGCACCGGCGTCACCGCAGGTTGGCGGATACGCGTGCGCCACGTCGGCAAGGCGTTCGCGCAGCGCCGTGTCGCGCCCGGCTTTCTCCAGCAGGGCCCAGACTCTGCGGCCCAGGTTATCTGGCTCATGCTGCGCCTCGGCTGACTGTACCAGGCGTTCGAGTACCCCAAGCAATTCACCGTTTTCCCCTTGGTCGAACAGATCGGACCAGAGTTGGTCCTGGTGGGTGGAGGCGGTACTGCGCCACAGTGTCTGCCATTCAGGCATATCGGGTGCGTGTTCAAAGACCTGGACGCCGCTGGCACGCAGTTGCGCACGGGTTTGCGCTTCAAGCGTGTTGTAGTTTAGGTGCCAGCGCCGCTCGGGCGCTCGCGCAGCGACATCCCGGGCGAACGGGGTGCGCAGGATGTCCGCAAGATTGGGCAGGGTTCGAATGCGGTTGAATGACAGGTCCAGGTGACGCAGCTGGTACTGATGCTGGCTCATCAGCCGCGTCAACCCCTCGGGCCATTGCCGCAGGTCGCTGTTGTTCAGGTTCAGGGTGCGCAGGCGACCCATGTAGCTGACGTCGGGGGCATGGCCCAGTGTATTGAAATCCAGTAAGAGTTGCTGGGGATGGATCATGGCCTGGAAGGCCGAGGCCAGGGTTTGATCGAGGGTAATGGCATTACTGCCCAGGTTGAGTACATCCAGCCGTAGGCCAGCCAGCAAGGCGAGGCTGGCAGCGTCCAGTTGCAGGCGGTTTCTGCGCAGGTTGAGGTTGCGCAGGCCGGGCATGGCCGACAGGGCCTCATGAGCCAGTGGCGAAAGGGCCGGTAAAGCATTTCCATTCAGTTTGAGCGTATGTAGTCCAGGTGCAGATTTCAGTGCCTGGAACAAGGCCTCGGCGTCCATGTCCGGGTTGCCGGCTACCTCCAGTGTGCGCAGGCCAGGAAAACATGACAGAAAGTCTCCTTCGAGGCGCTCGAGTCTGAGCCCTTCCAGTGTAAGGGTGCGAACATGCGGCAAGCGTGCCGTGAGCGTTGGCAGCCTGCGCAACTGCATGCGGTCCAGCGTCAGCGCCTCGCGGGCAGCGCCACCTTCACGGCCCCAGGCGGCCAGCACCCGCTCGGCAAAGTGTGAGCGATCGAAGCGCTCGTCCAGCTCAGTCGCGCCGCCAACCCACCTGTTCAGGTCCTGGCGCAAGGTGCGTTGCTCGGCTTCCAGCCGGCTGATCTGCGTTCCCAGGTTGCCCGCCTGTGCCAGTTCTGACTGCAGCGCGCTGAGCTCTCTGTGGTCGAGCTCAGGAAAGAGCGCGCCCAGGCGTTGCGCTGCGCGCCCGGCACCTCGGCCGCTGAGCGGGTAGCCGATACGGCCGGCGGCAAGGCGCAAAGGTGAACGATAGCCAGGTTTGATGGGCTGCTGGCCAATCAGCGCGGCGCAGTTTTCGCGGTCGGCGAGCGCAACCTCAAGCAGTTGCGCAGCGCTTGCCTGAGGATGCTGGCCCAGCAGGCCTTCGGTCAGTTGCTGGCTGTCGCTATTGGCCAAATGCGGGCGGTAAAGGCCCATGATGGCGCGGTCCAGCCGTGTGCGGGCTTGCAACTGGCGCGCTTCTTCGGCTATCCGTAACGGCACACGTCCAGTTGCCAGGCGTGCGCGTTCGGTATGGCTGGCCGCCTGGATGACCTCTTCCAAGGCACCAGGTGGTACACCGGGGAACTGCCTGCGCAATGGCTCTGTCGCGTCACTTGCAGGCTGGGCATGGTTGCTCAGCATACTGTGGTATATCGCCTCGCGCTGGCTTTGCAGCTGTTCGCCCAGCCTGGTGTTCAGGGCCGAGGCCCACAGCTCAGAAGGCAGGTCGCCGAGCATGGCACGCACGTGCCGCTCGTCCAGTTGCGTTACGACTGCATGGCCCAATTGACCATTCTCCAGATCCGAGCGGGTCATGCTGATTTCCACCTGACCAGGGGTGTCGAGGGCGCTATACCGCACCGCATCACCCCAAGGTTCGGGGCCGATGAATACCTTGAGCACGTGATCCTGCGGCCAACCTGGCAAACGCACCAGTTCCGGCAGCGCGTAGTTCTTGTAGGCAGCCAGTGAAAGGCCTTGCCGCACTCGGTGGATCAGGTTCTGCACCTGGTTGTCCAGGCGTATGCGCAGCAGCATGTCCTCCAGCAGAGCCGGAGGGCGCAGCCCTTTGGCATGCATGCGGCGCAGCACACTGGCGTCTGTACCGGTACTGCGCATCGCCGTGACCAGCTCGCTGCTGTCCAGCCCCTGGCTTGAGTGGCCAAGACGCTGCAGCAATTGCGTATCGTCCCACTGCAAAGGCTGTTCATGGGCCAATAGCCAGCGCCCGTCACCCTGATGGTGTAACAGTGGCGCGTAGGCTGCTGGGTCGCTGGGGTGGCGGATGCGCCATTGCTGGTCAGGGTCCTGGAAAGTCTCATAGGGCGTGCCTTCCAGCACGAGGTAGCGTTTGCCCTCGAGCTCGTAATGCCCAAGTTCATCGGGCAGGCCTTCTGTTGGCAGGGTAATCGGGCTGGCATAGGGGCTCATGTCCGGATGCCACAGTTGCAGGCGGTCTTCATGCCATACCGCTTGCATGGCGTCGACGAAACCTGACGCCGTTATGACCTTGGCTCCGCCGGCAAAACCGGCGATCGCGGCAGCATTGATTACCAACGATTCAACCTGGGCCAGTGCTTGTGCAGTGTCACCTTCTTCCCAGGCCTCAAATCCGGTAAACACCGAATCCATCAGTTGGTAAGCGAAAACGCCGGTCATTACCGCGTTCAGGCCGGGCACGAAGAAGGCGGCGATGTTCAGCACATTCATGCCCATATCCAGCCAGTACCGCAGGTGTTTCTGATAAGCCTCGGCGTCGACATCGGCTGTTGGGACAGCCAGGACCCTGGCGTCGGCCTTGAGGCGGGCGAGGTGGGCGTGGTAGAGGGTTGGCCACAACTCACTTCTTGTCTGCGATGGCAAGATGTGGAAGTTCGGCGACTTGCGTGGCCGTTGTCTGCCTTGCTCATCGATCTCGAACAGGGCGTCCCATAGCTTGCCCGCCAGCATGGGCTGATCGCGTCTGTAGGCGAGCCCGATCACGGTTTCGCGGAACGTGCTGTGCAGCAGCCGCTCTCGGAAATACTTGGCAGCAGCCTGGCGGGAGGGGTATTCGCGCACAGGGTGTTCTTTGTCGCCCGGGAGGTGGACGATGCAGGGGGTGATTGCATCATCCCTATCGGCACCGATGAACAGCATCTCGTGCAAGGGGATGTCGAACAGGCGCAAACGCCAGCTATGCAGGGGATGGCCGTCGTAAGCTGGTTGACGTACGCCGTCGCACAGGTCGTTGATCGCGGCAAGGCCTTTTGCGCTCAGCAGGCCTTTGAGCGAGGCGATGTACGCCTGCACGCGCAGTTCCTCTTGGCTGGCACGCATCGACAGCTGACTGATTTCCTCCTTGCGCGGGCCTTCATAGATGGCCTGCAGGTGATCCTGATATTGCTGGCCAAGGTCCAGTTTGCGGCAATGCCGCACGAATTGCGCCATGGACAAACCGGCCAAGGGCGTGTCGTCGCCCGGCGCGCAGGTCAGCTCGCTGTAAGGCCCGACTTGTTCGATGCCTTCGAAATTGTGCAGGGCGGCTTCAAGCAAGCTGCGCGACTGACGAGGGCCTACGGGGCGGGTCACAAAGGTCTCTTCCTGCAGGGGCGCACCCAGCGGTACTTCCGGGCTGCCGGCGCCCGGTCCATAGTTGATGACCGTCTCGAAAGGCTGGAAGTTGTACTGGGCCTTGTCCACGGCCACTTTCAGACCCAGCCGGCTGCTCAGCAAAGGGCTGCAGAACGTGGTGATGTCCTTGAAACCGACAAGGGCGTTGCTCAGTTGGGTAACGCAGCTGTCACGTCGCCCGATGAGCATGCGCAACTGCTCACGATGCTCTGGCTGCGCGGTCGCATACCAGCTGTAGGGCGCGCCATCTTCATCCACGTAGGCCGCGCGTGCGCGTTGCACGATGCCTCCGGCATGCGTGGGATGCAGGGTACGGGCCCATTCGGGCAGGGCTTGGGTGATCAGGTCTTGGTGCAGGGCAATCGCATTTTGCATGGGATGAGCCTCGTATGGGTGGAGGCGGTAGTCGACACCACTGGCGAAGCGGGCGTGCGGTAGATAGTTGCCCGTAAGGGTCGGTCTCGTGCATGCATGGGTCGGTAAGAGGCCAGCAGGGCAGGCCACGCTGCGAGATGGTGGGGTGAAGGCATGGCGCCAGTGTTCAGCGAAGGAGAGTGCGATGCGTTCGCTATGCAGTCCCAAGGATCACCTGCTTGACCTCGACGGTATTGAGATAGCGGTACGCACGTGGGGAGCCGAAGACGGTATACCGGTGCTGGCGTTGCACGGCTGGTTGGACAATGCTGCCTCGTTCGAGCGCCTGGGGCCGTTGCTCGATGGTTGCTTCGTGATCGCCCCCGACCTGGTCGGTCACGGCCGCTCCGATCACCGACGCCACGACAGCGGCTACTACCTGTGGGAGCATGCCGAGGATATGCTGGCGGTGGTCGACAGCCTGGGACTGGCGCGGTTTCATGTGCTTGCCCACGGTATGGGTACAGGCATTGCCTCGCTGCTGGCCGCCATGACCAGTGGCATCGCCAGCATGACCTTCCTCGACGGCATGGGGGCGCCGTTCACGGTTGCCGAGGATGATCGCGTGCAGCACCTGGCCCGTGCCTATCGGCTCAAGCGCATGGTGCAACGCAGCCAGTTGCACGGCTTTGCCGACAGCGCCGCAAGCCGCTTCGACAATCTGGAAACTGCCCTGCAGCAGCGGCGCAAGCGACTCGATGCCGAACTTGCCGACGACGCCGCACGCTTGCTTGCCATGCGTGATCTGCTGCAGTTGGCGGATGGCTACTGCTGGCGTCATGACCCCCGGCTGGTGTTGCCCGAACCGATGCCACTGACTGAGCGCGAGGCGTGCGACCTTCTCAGTGAAATTCGCTGCCCGCTTTACCTGATGCTGGGCAGGCAGGGGGCATTTGTGGGCGGTGCCTTCGAGCAGCGCGAGGCAGCATTGCCCAGCCATGCCAGGGTGTCATGGCACCCCGGTGGGCATCACTTCCACTTGGAAGCGCCGGACCGAACAGTGGTGGAGCAGATTCTACGTACCCTGGCCCGCCATGATGCCGGCCTGCTTCAGCGCCTGGTGAACGAGTAGCGGGGGATGCGCTGCTGGGCTATGGTGGCCGGGACCTCTGTGCAATCGCCTCAAGGAGCGCCGGCATGAGACCCTTCGCCATCAAGCACATCGACCACCTGGTGCTGCGCGTCAGCGACCTGCAGCGTAGCGTGGCCTTCTACCGTGACCTGCTGGGCTGCACGGTCAGCAGGGAGCGCGAGGACCTGGGGATGGTCCATTTGGCAACGGGTACGGCCATGATCGATCTGGTCACTCTCGATGGCCCACTCGGGCGCACCGGTGGTGCTGCACCCGGGGCTCAAGGGCGTAACCTTCACCACTTCTGCCTACGTATAGAGCCGTTCGATGAACAAGCGCTGACCGCCTACCTGCAAGCGGCCGGCGTGGCAGTGGAGCCTGCCCAAGCGCGCTATGGTGCCGAGGGCGAGGGGCTGTCACTGTATTGCTACGACCCCGATGGCAATCAGGTCGAGCTCAAGGGGCCGGTGTCAGCGCAGTGCGGTCCTTGACCGGGTTTCAGGGAACCGGACTTCGCCGATGCTGGCAAAGTGGATATCCCGGCAAAGCCGATTATGCTTGAAATACCTTGCTGCGATCCGAGGCGGCCAGCCTCGTCGTGCTTCGCAACCAAAGCAAGCCCCTGGGGCCTGGGTGCGACGGTGAAATGGGTGTGAGGTACTCCGGCCTGCGATAACCACAATCCGGAGGCAACCCATGGCGGTTCTCGACAGCGCATCCACGGGCAGTAGCGCGCCCCAACGCGGCATCACCAAAGAAGAGCGCAAGGTCATCTTCGCGTCCTCCCTGGGTACCGTGTTCGAATGGTACGACTTCTACCTCTACGGCTCACTGGCGGCGATCATCGCCAAGCACTTCTTTGCCGGGGTCAATGAAACCACATCCTTCATTTTCGCCTTGCTTGCCTTTGCCGCTGGCTTTGCGGTGCGACCGTTCGGTGCCATCGTGTTCGGCCGCCTGGGCGACATGATCGGGCGCAAACACACGTTTCTGATCACCATCGTCATCATGGGCCTGTCTACCGCGATCGTCGGGCTGCTGCCCAGCTACGCAACGATCGGTGTGGCAGCCCCGATCATTCTGATTGCCCTGCGCCTGTTGCAGGGCCTGGCGCTGGGTGGCGAGTACGGTGGGGCGGCCACTTATGTGGCCGAGCATGCCCCCAAAGGCCGGCGTGGTTTCTTCACCTCGTGGATCCAGACCACTGCGACGCTGGGCCTGTTCCTGTCGTTGCTGGTGATCCTGGCCTGCCGCACGGCCTTGGGTACTGAAGCATTCGAAGCCTGGGGCTGGCGCATCCCGTTCCTGCTGTCGATCCTGCTGCTGGCGATTTCGGTGTACATCCGCATGCAGCTCAATGAGTCGCCGGTGTTCATGAAGATGAAGGCCGAAGGCAAAGCCTCGAAAGCCCCGCTGACCGAATCCTTTGCACGTTGGGACAACCTCAAGGTGGTGATCATGTCACTGCTCGGCGGCACTGCCGGCCAGGCCGTGGTGTGGTACACGGGGCAGTTCTATGCGCTGTTCTTCCTCCTTCAGACGCTGAAGATCGACCCACAGACGGCCAACCTGCTGATCGCCGGCTCGTTGCTGATCGGTACGCCGTTCTTCATCTTCTTCGGCAGCCTGTCCGACCGCATCGGGCGCAAGAAAATCATCATGGCAGGCTGCATCATTGCCGCCTTGACCTACTTCCCGATCTTCAAAGCGTTGACCGAATACGGCAATCCTGACGTCTTCGTTGCCCAGGAGCAGAACCCGGTGGTGGTCATGGCCGACCCTGACCAATGCGCATTCCAGTTCGACCCGGTGGGCAAGGCCAAATTCACCAGCTCGTGCGACATTGCCAAAAGCCTGCTGGCCAAGCGGGCGATCCCGTACCAGAACGAAACGGCCGAGCCTGGCAGCGTGGCGCAGATTCGTATCGGTGAGCGGGTGATCCCGAGCTTCGATGGCAGCAGCCTGGCTGCGGCTGACCTGAAGACCCAAGGCGACGCCTTTACCGCAACCCTGGCGGGTGCCTTGAAGGAGGCGGGTTACCCCGAGAAGGCCGACCCTGCGAAGATCCACTACCCGATGGTGCTGTTGCTACTGACCATTTTGGTGATCTACGTGACCATGGTATATGGGCCGATAGCGGCATGGCTGGTGGAGCTGTTCCCGGCACGTATCCGCTATACCTCGATGTCGCTGCCATACCATATCGGCAACGGCTGGTTCGGCGGCTTCCTGCCTACCGTGGCATTTGCCATGGTGGTGGCCACCGGTGATATCTACTACGGGCTGTGGTACCCGATCGTGATCGCGGTGATGACAGCGGTGCTGGGGATCTTCTTCCTGCCAGAGACCAAGGACCGGGATATCACTTGAACCTGATGTAGATATTTCAGGCCCCATCGCCGGCCAGCCGGCGATGGGGCCGTCATTGAAAACAATCAGTCGAAATACCCACGCAAGCTGAAGGCATAGCCCAGATCCACGTCCTGTGCCTCGCCTGGGCTCCAGCGTTTGGTCAGCACGAACTCGAACGCCGGTTCGTACAGCCCGTCGCGCACGACGGCGCCGCCCAGCACCTCGACGTCATACCAGCCATTGTCCAGCTCGATGATCGGCCGCCCCGGCACTTGGTAGCGGGCGAGCAGGTCGCCGAGGGTCTTGTTGGTGAAATGCTGGAGGATGCGCCAGGTGTACACCATGACCGCACGGTTCTCGACCTGTAGCACATAACCGCCGCGCCGGTGTTTCAGGCGGCTGCCGGGCTCGAGCAAGGCGGGAGTGTCGCCTTCGAGGGTGAAAATGATGTGGTAGGGCAGGTTGTCGATCCCGGCCAAGGGTATGACGATGCCTTCACGTACGGCCCTGTCGCCGCTGTCGGTGTGGGTGAATTCGCTCGCGAGGTCATCGGGCAAGTCATTGTCGTGCTTGAAACGGTCGAGCAACTGAATGTCCCCGACCAGAAAGTAATCGACCAGGTCGTTGAGCACTTCACTGAATTCGTGGCGCATTGTTTTTCCTTGTTGTAGCGCACCGGGAATAGCGGCAAATGTAGCCAATGGCGGGCTGGCCTGCCATTGGCCACGGTCAATGCTTCTGAGCGATCTGGATCAGGTTGCCGCAGGTATCGTCGAACACCGCGACGGTGACCGGGCCCAGGTCGGTGGGTTGTTTGGTGAACTTGACCCCGGCCTTGCACAAACGCGTGTACTCGGCCTGAATGTCGCGCACGCCGAACGACGTCGCTGGAATACCGTCCTGGCGAAGCGCCGCCTTGTAGGCCTTGGCCGCAGGGTGGGAATCGGGTTCCAGTACCAGCTGAACACCATTGGGGTCGTTGGGTGAAGTGAGAGTGAGCCAGCGGTACTGGCCCATGGGGATGTCGTCCTTGGGCTCGAAACCCAGTACGTAGTGGTAGAAAGCCAAGGCCTTGGCCTGGTCGTCGACGAGGATGCTGGTGACAACGATTTTCATAGGCTCACACCGTTCCTGCGGCTGTTTACCTTCCAGTAAAGACGGTTTGCTGCCGGGTGTGGCAAAACAAGAATATGTTCAAGCCATAGGCAAATCCTTCATCACCGGGCCGCCCGCCACTGCAACGGCACGGTAAAGTGGCAGGATAATTCAAAAGGGCGCCCCAACCGGCGCCAGAGAGGTGCCTGTGGCTTCCTATACCTTGCGACAACTCAAATACTTCGTCACCACCGTCGAGGCCGGCAGCGTTGCCGAGGCATCGCGTCAGCTCTATATCGCGCAGCCGTCCATTTCCACAGCGATCAAGAGCCTGGAAGAAAGCTTTGGTGTGCAGTTGTTCATCCGCCACCATGCCCAAGGTGTTTCGCTCACCCCCAGCGGCAAACGCTTCTACGCCAAGACCAAATCGTTGCTGCAGATGGCCCACGAGTTCGAGCAGAACGCGCTGGCCGACAACGATACCGTGGCCGGCCAGATCGATATTGGATGCTTCGAAACCGTGGCCCCGCTATACCTGCCACGCCTGATTGCCGGTTTTCGCGAACGCTACCCGGGCGTTGACATCCGTTTGCGCGATGGCGAGCAGCAGGAGCTGATCCAGGGCTTGACGGCTGGTACGTTCGACCTGGCGTTTCTCTACGATCATGACCTGGATGGCACCATCGAGGCTGAGCCGCTGATGGCCCCTCAAAAGCCCTACGTGTTGCTTCCTGACAAGCACCGCTTTGCTGGCCAGTCGCAGGTGTCACTGCGTGACTTGTGCCCGGAGCCGATGATTCTGCTGGATGTGGCGCCGAGCCGAACTTACTTCGTCAGCCTGTTCAACGAGATGGGGCTGACGCCAAACATTGTCTTCAGTTCGCCGTCGATCGAGATGGTGCGCGGGATGGTGGGGCAGGGGTTCGGTTTTTCACTGCTGGTGACCCGGCCGCATTCAGAATGCACGTATGACGGGCAGAAGCTGGTGACGGTGGACATTGCCGAGCCGGTGGCCTTGTCGGGGCTGGCAGCGGCGCGGTTGAAGCGGGTGCAGTTGACCAAGCCGGCGCAGTTGTTCGTGGAGTTCTGCCGGGAAGAATTGGGCAGAATGTAAATTACCGGGGCGCAGCGCGCCCCAGTCACCTCACTCAATCAAGCGTGATCCGGTACCACCGCAATCACATCGATTTCCATCAGCCATTCAGGCTGGGCCAGGCCCGCCACTACCAGCCCGGTGGAAATCGGAAACACGCCCTTGAGCCACTTGCCCACTTCTTTGTACACCGGCTCACGGAAACGCGGGTCGGTGATGTAGGTGGTGGTCTTGACGATATGCGACAGGTCGGAGCCTGCTTCTTCAAGCAGCTGCTTGACGTTCTTCATCGCTTGTTCAGCCTGCGCCCGAGGGTCGCCCAGGCCCACCAGGCGGCCTTCGAAGTCGGTACCGACCTGGCCGCGCACATAGATGGTGTTGCCGGCGCGCACGGCTTGGCACAGGTCGTTGTCCAGGGTCTGGTTAGGGTAGGTGACCTTGGTGTTGAACATGCGGATGCGGGTATGGGTAGGCATCAGTGGGCTCCGAGGGTGCTGACGTTGCTGATCGAGGTAGGTTGCTGCTCATCCGCTTCACGCTGTTCGCGGTCGCGGTAGGCCAGGTAAGTGCGCTGGGTGGCGATGTGGCCGGCGACGTGCTTGGCGTCGTGCCAAACGCCCCAGATGAACGACGAACCGCGGCGCGACAGCCAGGGCAGGCCGAGGAAGTACACACCCGGCTCGCGGGACACGCCGCGCTGGTGCTGGGGTTTGCCGTTGGCATCGAAGGTGTCGACCTGCAGCCAGCTGAAGTCCACGCCGTAGCCGGTGGCCCAGATGATGCTGGTGACATTGGCCTTAGCCAGGTCCAATTCCAGTAGCGGGTTGCTGACGCAAGCCGGGTCCGGCAGGCGCTTGCGTGCTTCTGGCTCTTGCGGCAGGTCCAGGCCGTTGCGTTCGATATAGGCATCTGCAGCGTCCAGCAGGGCCAGGTAGTTTTCGTCGCCACGGCGGATGTTGTCGGCCAGGTTGTCCTGGAAGCGTGCCACACCGTTGTCGAACGACTGGGTCAGGCCGACCAGGGTCATGCCCTGATGGGCGAGGGCGCGGAAGTCTACGGTGTGGCCGCCACGGGCACCGCTGACGGCAATGGTCACGTGCTCGCGGCCTGGCTTGGCGATCTCGGCATCCCATTCGCCCAGCACGCCCAGCCACCAGCAGAAGTCGCGGTTGCGATAAGCCCGTGGCGGACGATCGTGGGCGCCGACCGACAGGTACACCTGGCGCCCGGCGCGCATCAGCTCTTCGGCGATCTGCACGCCGGAAGAGCCGGCACCTACCACCAGCACTGCGCCTTCAGGCAGCTGCCCGGGGTTGAAATAGGCGGCAGAGTGGATCTGGTGCAGGTGCTCATCCTTTGGCGCGATGGCCGGGATGACCGGACGCTGGAACGGGCCGGTGGCGGCCACCACGCGGTTGGCCCGAATCACCCCCTCATTGGTCTCGATGGTGAAGCCTGGGCGGTCGGCATTGCGCACCACCTTCCTCACCTCGATGCCGGTGCGCACCGGCAGGTTGTACTTGCGCACGTATTGCTCGAAGTAGTCAGCAACCTGGTCCTTGCCGGCGAAGGCGTCGGGGTCCAGGTTGAATTCAAGGCCGGGGAAGCGGTCATGCCAGACCGGGCCATTGGCGACCAGCGAATCCCAGCGGCCAGTGCGCCAGGCCTCGGCGATACGCTTGCGCTCCAGCACCAGGTGCGGCACGCCGAGCTTGCTCAAGTGTTCGCTCATGGCCACGCCGGCCTGGCCGGCGCCGACGACGAGGGTGTCGATTTCAATAGTGTTCAGTGTCATGTCCGAGCCCTTGTTCAGGCGGTTTTTGTCAGGTCGGTTTGGAGGACCGCCGTTACCTGGGGCCAGACTAGGGATGCACGGAAAATCGCGAAATTAGTATTTAACGAGTACTTGCCGATAAAACGGCGAAGGCCTTGCTACACAAGGGATACAGGAAAGTTCGCGGGGTTTGGGGGCTGTTTTTCGTGGCGATGCCCGGCCTTAGTTTTTTCCTGCTCAAGGCACAGGAAAAAGGTGGTTTCGCTCACTAAAAGGTTCTGCCCAGAATGCTTGCAATCGCCCAGAACAACAGGAGCCTTTTCATGACGTTCTCCATCATCGGACGCTGCCAGGAAACCGGCCAGGTCGGTATCGCCATCAGTTCGTCGAGCATCGCAGTAGGGGCGCGCTGCCCTTGGGTACGTGCAGGCGTCGGCGCCGTTGCCACCCAGAACATTACCTTGCCGGCCCTCGGCCCACAGATTCTCGATGCCCTGGAACAGGGCCAGCTGCCGCCTGCTGCAGCGCTGGACCGGGTGCTCAGCGCCAATGGCTGGAGCGAGTACCGCCAGGTAACGGTGATCGACAGTAACGGCCAGGTGGCGCTGTTCACCGGCAAACAGGCGTTGGGTGTGCACAACGCCGTGGCCGGTGAGCAATGCGCGGCGGCCGGTAACCTGTTGTCTTCGGTACAGGTCATCGAAGCCATGGTGCAAGCCTTCGAACAGGCCGGCGGGCACCTGGCTGATCGCCTGCTGGCGGCCATGCATGCGGCTATGGCTGCAGGCGGCGAGGCAGGCCCGGTGCACTCGGCGGCGCTGAAGATCGCGGGCGAGCTGACCTGGCCACTGGTGGACCTGCGCGTGGACTGGGCCGATGAAAACCCGATCGGTGTGCTCGATGGTTTGTGGCAGGCGTACCGCCCGCAGATGCAGGATTACGTCACCCGCGCGCTGAACCCGACGACTGCACCGAGCTATGGGGTGCCGGGTGATGAGTGAGTTCACCAGCCGCGCCCTGTTGGCCCGGCTGATCGGCTATGCCACGGTCAGCCGCGACTCCAACCTGCAGCTGATCGGCTTCATCCGCGACTATCTGGCCGAACAGGGCGTGGACAGCGAACTGTTCCATAACCCTGAAGGCACCAAGGCCAACCTGTTCGCCACCATCGGCCCCGCAGATGTTGGCGGCGTGGTGCTGTCCGGGCATACCGATGTGGTGCCGGTGGATGGCCAGGCCTGGACGGTCGAGCCGTTTGCCCTGAGTGAACGCGATGGGCGCCTGTATGGCCGTGGCACGGCGGACATGAAAGGTTTCATTGCCTCGGTCTTGGCAGCAGTACCCGCATTTCTTGCGCAGCCGCTGCGCATGCCGGTGCACCTGGCGTTTTCCTATGACGAGGAAGTGGGTTGCCTGGGTGTGCGCTCGATGCTCGCCGCGCTCGAACAGCGGCCTGACAAGCCGCGGCTTTGCCTGATTGGCGAGCCTACTGAGCTAAAACCGGTACTCGGCCACAAAGGCAAGCTGGCCATGCGTTGCCAGGTGCATGGCGCGGCGTGCCATTCGGCCTATGCGCCGTATGGTGTGAATGCCATCGAGTATGCCGCCAGGCTGATCGGCAAACTGGGCGAGATTGGTGACGCGCTGGCGCTGCCCGAACAGCACGACAAGCGCTTTGACCCGCCGTTCTCGACGGTACAGACAGGCACCATCAAGGGGGGCAGGGCGCTGAACATCGTGCCTGAAGAGTGTGCGTTCGACTTTGAGGTGCGTGCATTGCCAGGCTTTGAAGCGCAGACGGTGGCCGATCAGTTGCAGGCCTATGCCGAGGCTGAATTGTTGCCGCGCATGCGCACCGTGAACGCGGCCAGTGCCATTCATCTGGAGCCGCTGAGTGCTTATCCAGGGTTGGCCACACCTGTCGACGGCGAGGCGGCGCGGTTGGTCGCATTGCTCAGCGGGTCGGATGAATTCGGTACGGTGGCGTTCGGCACCGAAGGCGGGTTGTTCGATCAGGCGGGCATCCCCACCGTGGTGTGTGGCCCGGGGAGCATGGAGCAGGGGCACAAGCCGGATGAGTTTGTCAGTGTCGAGCAGTTGCAGGGGTGCGATGCGATGCTGTCGAGGCTGGTGGATTACCTCAGGCAGGATTGAGAAGGGGCCGCACAGCGGCCCCCGGGGATCAGAAGGTCGCTTTGACCTGCAGCCCAACCACCAGCGCGTTGTCGATGTCCTGCCCGGAGAAGGCACCAGGCTCGATGATGTATTGCACATCCGGGCGCAGGTTCAGCCATGGCGTCGCCTGGTAGCCATAGCTCAGCTCGATCAATTGCTCGGCGCTGTCGATGTCCGGGAACTGCTGCCCGGCATTGAACGCGGCATCTTCCAGCACGTCACGGCTGCGCGGATTCGGCACGGCGCGGCCATAACCCAGCGCCACGGTGTCACGCGGGCGGCCTTCGAACGGCTTGTACAGCACCACACCGGCGCCATACCACTTGGTAAATGGCGAGGCTGCCTTGCTCGACGCCGAGTACTGGCCGAAGGCATGCAGGCTACGGCCTGGCAAACCGGCATCGTTCCACACCGCCTGGTCGATCAGCAGGTAATGGCCGCCACGGCCGGACACTTCGTCGTCGCTTCCAATGCGTTTGACGTCGGAGCTATCGTAGTAGTAGCCCAGCTTGTATTCACCTGGCAGTTCACCCTGCAGCTTGTACACCAGCTCGACCGGCACCACGGTGCCGGTGGTGTGCTTGGGCCCCAGGTGCCAGGCGCGGCTGGAGTTGCCGTTGCTTTCCGGGTCGACGTTGAACGCCGCCACGCGCAACTGCCACGACGGCGACAGGTCGTACTTCACGCGCACGCCCAGGTGGGCGTTGGGGTAGTTGGTCCAACCGCTGCCACCCGACATGTTCAGCGGGTGCCCGCAGAAGCCGGCGTTCATGAAGTTGCACAGGATGCCGCTGTCCAGGCCGCCGAGGTCGTTGCCCATGGCCATGTAGCCGAGCTTGACGTTGAGCGCCGGGGTGAACAGGGTGCGTTCGTAGCTCAGTTCGGTCAGGCGGGTGTACAGGCCGCCGTAGTTTTCCTGGATCGGCAGGCGGTTGCCCACCAGGTCTTCCGAGGCGCTGTTGCCGCGACGGTCGTTGATGGTCAGCTGGACCTTGCCGCCGTTATCCAGGCCATACAGTTTCGACAGGTCGAACTGCACACCGAACTTGAGGTTCTGCGAATAGCGCGCCGAGCGGTGCAGGCCACCGTGGGCGTTGTACGCGGTCTCACCGCTGTAGTCGCCAGTGACTTTGATGCCGTCTTCTTCAAGCTGGTGGCGCAGGCCGCCCCAGTCACCGGTCATGGTGCTGCGGGTCATGAGGTCGCCGTCGGCCAGGACGGTGGTGCTGGCCAGGGCCAGCAGAAGGGGGGAGGTGATGCGAATAGCGGATGGCATTGCGGGGTCTCGAATTGATCTTTCAGGGCCTCATCGCCAGCAAGCCGGCCCCCACAAGATCTTTCAACGAACCTGTGGGAGCCGGCTTGCCGGCGATGAAAGCGACGCGTTTTACGGCAGTGCGTAAGAAATCACGTAGTCGCCACGGTCAGTCGACTGGCGGGCGCCGCCGGCAGTGACCACCACGTACTGCTTGCCAGTCTTGGGCGAGACATAGGTCATCGGGCCACCCTGGCTGCCGACTGGCAGGCGGGCCTTCCAGATTTCGTTACCGTTGCTGCTGTCGTAGGCGCGCAGGTAGAAGTCCTGGGTGCCGGCAATGAACACCAGGCCGCCTTGGGTCGACAGGGTGCCACCCAGGGTTGGCAGGCCGATCTTGATCGGCAGGTGCATGCGGATACCAAGCGGGCCGGTATCTTCAACGGTGCCGACCGGTACCTGCCAGGCCACCTGGCGGGTCTTCATGTCGATCGCGGTCAGGGTGCCGAACGGTGGCGCCTGGCAAGGGATGCCGGCTACCGACAGGAAGCGGTTCTTGTTCACCGCATAAGGGGTGCCTTTGAGCGGTACGGCGCCCATGCCGGTGTTCAGTGCTTCACCACCGCCAGCGGCCTGGCCTTTGTTCTGCGACGGGATCATCTGGATCCACAGGCCCAGGCGCATATCGTTGACGAAGATGAAACCATGGACCGGGTCGGTGGAAATGCTGCCCCAGTTCATGCCCCCCAGCGAACCGGGGAAGCTCAGCGACAGGTCGGTGCCCGGCGCGGTGTACAGGCCGTCGTAGCGCATCTTCTTGAAGTCGATACGGCACAGCAGCTGGTCATATGGCGTGGCGCCCCACATGTCCGACTCGGTCAGCGTCTGTGCGCCGATCTGCGGCATGCCCACCGATTTGGGCTGGGTCGGGGAGTACGGCTCGTTCGGGATGTTGCTTGGCTTGACCGGAACTTCGTCAACCTGGGTAAGCGGCTTGCCGGTAGCGCGGTCGAGCACGTAGATCTGCCCGGCCTTGGTGCCGATCACCACCGCAGGTACCGACTCGCCGTCGTCCTTGGTGAAATCGATCAGGCTTGGCTGCATCGGCAGGTCAAAGTCCCACAGGTCGTTGTGCACGGTCTGGAACACCCACTTCTCGTTGCCGGTGGTGGCGTCCAGGGCCAGCACCGAAGCACCGTAGGTGTGGTCCAGCTTGCTGCGCTCGACACCGTAGATGTCGGTGGACGAGGAGCCCATCGGCAGGAACACGGTGTTCATCGCCGGGTCGTAGGACATCGGCGCCCAGCTGTTCGGCGTGCTGCGCACATAGGTGCTGCCGTCAGCCGGAGCGTTGCGGTCTTGCGGGTTGCCCGGGTCGAACGCCCAGCGCATGGCACCGGTGAACACGTCGAAGCCACGGATTACGCCGCCTGGCATGTCGGTCTGGACGTTGTCGGCGACACGGCCGCCTACCACCACGGTGGTACCGGCCATCAGCGGCGCGGAGGAGAGCTGGTAGTAGGAGTTCGGTACGTCACCCAGGCCGGCCATCAGGTTGACCTGGCCATTGTTGCCGAAGCCTTGGCAGAACTCACCAGTGTCGGCGTCGACCGCGATCAGTCGACCGTCGATGGTGTTGGTCAGCAGGCGACGCTGGCAGTTGGCGCCAGCCGGTACGCTACCGGCGGTTACCGGCGAGCTGTTTGGCTGAGTTGGCTGAGCCACTGGTGCGGTAGCGTCGAAGTAGGCCATGCCACGGCAACGCTGCCAGACTTTGGACTGGGCGTTGATCTCGTTCTTCCACAGCTCTTTGCCGGTGTCGGCATCGAGGGCGATCAGGTTGTTGTGCGGGGTGCAGATGAACACTTTGTTGCCGACCTGCAACGGGGTCAGCTGGTCTTCGGCACCGTTGCCGTCGCTGATGGCGACGTCACCGGTGTGGTAGGTCCAGGCGACCTTGAGCTTGTCGACGTTGTCGCGGTTGATCTGGTCCAGTGCAGCGAAGCGGCTGCCACCTTCGGTATTGCCATAGTGGGCCCAGTCCTTCTGCTCCTTGCCGGCTTCGACCGGGGTCATGCCCGGGCCTTTGCCGGTAGGTGCGACGCTTGGATGAGCAACGAACATGTTGCCCACAGCGATCACCAGCACCACGGCCAGCACGCCGGCGATGCCGTAGGCACCACGGCCAGTGCTACCGCCATTGGCGCGTACCAGCAGCGGATAGACGAGTGCCACCACCATGCCGATGGCACCGAACATGAACAGGCGCGAGAACAGCGGCCAGAACACCAGGCCGGCGTCGATCAGTGCCCACAGTGCGGTGCCGATCAGGAATGCAGCGTAGAGCCAGGCGCCGGCTTTCTTGCGTCGGGCAATGAGTACGCCGGCGATGGCCATGGCCAGGCCGCCGATCAGGAAGTACCAGGAGCCGCCAAGGCCCGCGAGCTTGACGCCGCCGGCAGCCAGGAGGAGGCCAAGCAGGGCGATGATCACGCCCAAGCCGACCAGGATGATGTTTGTGGCGCCAGAGGCGCGCGGTGTTTCGTTCATGCCAGGGATCTCAGCAGGTGGAATGTGCGCAGTTTAAGCCCTTAGCAAGCTAATTAACAAGTTGGTACATAATGTTCTGAGTCTGATTGTCGCAGGCTTGAACTTGCGGGTTTGTCGCGAAAAGTCTAGATCAGGCAGTGAAAAGTGCATAAAAAGTTCTTGAAACCAGCAGTCAAAAACATCAATGCACCGATAACCTGGAGCCGCGATAGCGTGTGAAGCACAAAAAAAGGAACCGCAACGCCAGGGAGAGAAGCGCTGCGGTTCAAGGGGGGAGCTGCTTAGCGCTGGGTGGCGGTGGCCGTGTTGCCGTTGCCCATCTGGGTGATGGTGGCGGCCTGGTTTGCGCCGCTCTGGTCGACGAACGCCATGTTGCCGGCGCCGCCCTGTGTCACGTAGGCGACGTTGGCGTTATCGGTTTGCTTGATGGTGGCGCTGTTGCCACTGCCGTACAGCTGGGTGGTGAAGCTCTGGTTGGCGTAGCCGGACTGGTCCAGGGTGATGGTGTTGCCGGTGCCGGTGGTGTCGCCGGTGGCATAGTTGTCGATGCCGCGCTGGTCAGCGATCAGGATGTTGTCGGTGCCGTTCTGCTCGAAGTACAGCTCGTTGTTGCTGTCGGCCTGCTTGGTTTCCATTGAGTTGTTGGTACCTTTTTGGCCCAGGGTGGCCAGTTGCAAGGTACCGTTCTGGGTCAGGTTGACGGTGTTTTCGGTGCCTTTCTGGTTGATCACGGCGGTCTGGTCGCTGCCGAACTGCCCGCCAAGTTTCTCACCCTTCCAGTTGCTGGCCATGACTTTGTTGCCCGTCCCCTGTGTGGTCACGGTCAGGCTCTGGTTATCGCCGGTCTGGTAGGTGAAGTGCAGGTTGCTGGTGCCGGCCTGGGAGATGCTGGTGGTCGAGTTGGTGGTCTCGAACTGATCGGACCAGCTGGCGTTGGATTTGCCTTGTTGATACAGGCTGGCAGTATTGTCCTGGCCCAGGCTCTGGTCGATGTAGCCTTCGTTGAGCTGGCCATTCTGGTTGACGGTTGCCTGGCTGCCGACTTGAGTGTCCTGCCAGACTTCCACCGAGTTGCCCGTGCCGTTCTGATCGATGCCTATGAGGCCGCCGGTGCCGTCGCGCTGGTCGCCGTAGGCCCAGTTCTGCTTGCCTTGCTGGTAAATCTCGATATTGCCGTCGTTGTGCGTCAGGTGTTCGGCAGCGGCATAGTTGTCCTGGCCGTCCTGGTTCACCAAGCTCTTGTTGTTGCTGCCGCCGAACAGCTGTTCGACGAAGGCTTCGTTGCGCTGGCCGCTTTGCTGGGTGGTGGCCTGGCCGCCCAGCTGGGTATCCTGCCACACGGTCGAGCGGTTCTCGGCGCCTTGTTGCATCTGCAGCGCCTGGTTGTTTTCACCCAACGACTGGCTGGCGAAGGCGTCGTTGTAGGTGCCCTCGGCTTGCTGGGTGATCTGGCTGCCATTTTCGAACAACTGCTCGCCGTAGCCGGCGTTGTACGAGCCATTGGCGGCCTGGTCGATGTAGCTGGTGCTGGTGTCCTGCACCGCCAGGTGGTTGTTGCCCTTGCCGGTCTGGTTCTGGGTGGCTGCGGCGAAGGGCGCGACGGTCTGGCTGACTTCGGCGATGTTCTGGTTGCCGGTCTGCGACTGGGTCGAGGTGCTGTCATCCGCCATGACCTGGCCGGCCACGGCCAGGAGGATAGCGGCACTTAGGGGAGCAAGCTTGAACATGGTGGTGCCTCCAGGTCTATCGGTATTGAGTGATCTGAACATGCTGGCCATTGCCGGCCTGGGTCACGGAACTGTTCAGGCCCGAGCCGGCTTGCACGATGCTGGCGCTGTTGTCGTTGCCGATCTGCTCGATGCTGGCGTTGTTGCTGGTGCCGCTCTGGCGGATCGACGCGCTGTTGCCATTTCCCTGTTGGCTGATGCTGGCCATCAGGTCACTACCTTCTTGCAGGATGTAAGCTTCCTGCGCGCCCCCGGCCTGGACGATGCGGCCCAGCAGGGCCTGGCCGTTCTGGTCGAGGGCGGCGCGGTTGCCCGAACCCAGCTGCTCGATCACCGCTACCTGGCCGGCACCTGCCGGCAACAGGCGGATGATCACCGGGTCACCGAGGTCGCTGCCGGCCGCAAGGTCGGCGTTGTCCATCAGATCGTCGGCCTGAACCTGGCCAGCGAGGGCCAGGCACAGCAGCAGTGGGGGCATGCGTCTCATGACGTTCTCCTGGCCTTAGCGCACAATGACGTTGACGGTGCGTGTGGTGCCTTGGCTGCTGGTTACGGTTGCCGTAGGAGCGGCAGTCGGGATCATCGTGGTGCTGTTGCCCACTGCCAGGCGCCAGCGACCGGTTATCGGTACCGCGACGGTGCCGAGGACCTGCTCACCCGTGGTGGTGGTCACGCGCACGGTCACCGTGTTGCCGGTGGTGACCGACGAGGTGCCGCTGATGTCCCAGTTGAAACGGTTATTGGAGCGCGCCGTGACCGTTGCCGCGGTGACCGCGAAGGTTTCTGCGGCCGGGCGTGGCGACACGTTGACGGTGACGGTGCCGGGGTTGGACAGCGCACCGAGCGAGTCACGCACCTGGAAGGTGAAGGTGGTGGTGAACGCCGTGGTGACCGTCGCCGGTGGCGTGTAGGTCACCGTGCTGCCGTCGGTGCTGACTGCACCGCGGCCGGCAGCGGGTTGCGTGACGTTGTCGACTACCAATGGTGCGTTGCCTTCCGGGTCGGCGGCGCCTGCCAGTACGTTGATGCTCAGGGGCACGCCCAGTGTCGCGACGGTCTGGGCAGCCACGGTTGGCGGCTGGTTTGGCGCAACGTTCACTGTCACGGTGGCCGGTGTGGACTTCAGGCCCTTGGCGTCCACCGCCTGATAGCTGAAGGTGGCGACCAGGGGTTGTGTGGCGTCGGCGGGCGGGGTGTAGGTGACCGACGTGGTGCCGTTGAGCACAACACCGCCAAGGCCGGTACCCGGTTGGGTCAGGTCGCTGATGGTCAGCGGTACGTCACCGTCCGGATCGCTGTCGTTCTGCAACAGGTTGAGGGTCAGCGGCACACCGACGCTGGTACTGCCGGAATCGGCCTGGGCCAGCGGCGCCTGGTTTTCGGCTTCGATTGGCGCGTTGCCGACCACGATCACCGGTTCCACATCGCTGCCGCCATGGGCGGATTTGATGGTGACAGTCGCGGGCGGCTGGCTGAGGTCGTTGACGGTCAGGCTCTGCAGGGGGCCGGATTTGGACAGGCGGCCGTAGCCTTGGGCAACCAGGTCGGGGACTACCACCTCGTCGCTGGAGCGTGCTTCGATCACCAGGCGCTTGTTGGCCCAGTCGTAGCGGGC
Organism: Pseudomonas putida; assembly: GCF_016406145.1. Taxonomy (NCBI): domain Bacteria; kingdom Pseudomonadati; phylum Pseudomonadota; class Gammaproteobacteria; order Pseudomonadales; family Pseudomonadaceae; genus Pseudomonas; species Pseudomonas putida. The sequence continues at coordinate 3,279,485 of NZ_CP066306.1, read as the reverse complement.
AGTGTCCACTTTCACCACGTCTGTCAGCTTGCTCGAAAGTGAGGTAGGGCGTGTGCCGCCGGTAGCCGTGCTTCCGGTTACCACCACTACCGGGGGCGGCGCGGTCTGGCTCAACTGCTGGGTGAAGAACAGCCCGTTGTTATCCGCAAGCAGGCTGAACTGGCAGGGCGAGGGTGGAGTTCCGACCAAGGCCAGGCCATTGCGCATGCATACATCAGCATCGTTCGGCGCTTTGGCGAAGACTTCGACGCGGGTGCCGGCGCCGTTGCGCGAGTAGGTGGCGCGCTCCAGGGTTACCGGCGTTTGCGCACGCTGGTCAAGCACCTTGCCCGACACCGTGAACACATTGGTCTGGATGGCCCCGGCTGGCCCTTCGATGCGTACGAAGTTGGTATTGAACGGGCTACCGGTCACCGCTTCGGTGAGGTTCGGGTCGCCGATGAAGGTTTCGCTGGCACCGGTATCCGGGTTGACTTCGGTATAGGGGCCACCGACCCCGCGCAGCCACGGCCCGAGGTTGCCGTTGAGCGCTCCGCTGAAGTCGCCCGGGGCGCCGATGCCGATGTCGCGGGTGATGTTGATCGCCCGCCGACCGGCCGCGGTCACGTTGACCGTCTCTACACCGTAAGGGTGGGTGATGACATAGGTGCCGGTCGTCGGTACCGAGGCGCGGATGCGGATGCGGGCAAAGCTTTGCTGGTCACCGTCTACCGGGTTTTCCGCGGCGAAAGCGGCTTCTATGCCTGCTACGTAGACTTCCAGTTCATAACCACTGTTGCCCACCTGCGGGATTGAGGTTTCAGCCAGGAACCAGAACATTTCTGGGGGCCAGTTGTCGGGGAATACCAGTGGCAGCGCGTCGTCGTAGACACCCGGTTCAGGCAGCAGGGTGCACATGTAAGCCGGTGCGCCCGGTGCACCAGGGAAACGGGTGCTGGTAGCGCGCGACTGGCACAGCTCCAGGGAAAGGTTGTCGGTGTCCTTGTACCACATCGGGTAACCACCGGTGGCAAAGGTGTAGGGGCCCGGATCGACCTCCGACAGTGCGGCCCAGGCCGCGCTCGTCACAGTGAGGGAGAAACCGGCGGCCAACAGCGCACGGCGTTGCCAAGTGTTCATGCTGCCTCCTTGAAGGCGGAGCCTTTGTCTGTTCATGGCACCAGCACCACGTCTTCGCTGTCGCTACCGCCATTGGCACTGGTGACCTGCACCTTGGCCGGCGGGATGGGCGACAGGGAGGTGCTCAACGTCTTCACCGCACCGCTGCCAGCCAAGTCGCCGATCAGCGCACCGTTGCCGGTGTGGGCGGTGAGGACCGGTGGGCTGGTCTCGTCACTGGTGCTCGCCACCAGGGTCAACTGGCCGCTGGCCAGGCTGAATTCGGCACGGGTGATGGTCACCAGGTCGGTCAACGGCAGGTTGACGGTGGCCAGGCTGCTGGTGGGGATCGCCACACTGTTGTCAGCGGTCAATGTCAGCGAGGCCGGCAACAGCGGGTTGAGGACTGACTGGGCATACCACGCGCCGGTACTGTTGGCTTCGGTCAGGCTCAGATTTGGCGTCTGGCTGGTCAGGGTGACGGTGGCCGGAGGCGGCGGAGCCATCACGAAGACGTCCTGCTGGGCACGCAGGTCGCCGTCCTCGGTGTGCCGCGAATAGGTACTGCGCAGTGGCATCACCGGAGTTGGCCGGGCAACGTCGGAGAGCTTGCCGGAGATCGAGAACAGCTCGGTACGCAGGTCGATGCCACCGGGGCCCTCGATACGCACGTAGTTGGTGTTGTACGGGCTGCCGGTGACGGGCTCTTCCAGGTTCGGGTCGCCGATGAAGCGCTCGCTGCCCTCGGTGTAGGGGCCGTTGACGCTGCGCAGGAACGGCCCCACGTCACCTTTGAGCGCGCCGCTGAAATCACCGGCGCCGGCGATGCCGATGTCGCGGGTCATGTTGATCGCCCGATCGCCTGCGGCGGGCACGTCGAACACGTCGACACCGTAGGGGTGCGTGACGATGTAGGTGCCGGCGGTCGGCACATCGACGCGGATACGGACCCGGGCGAAGCTGACCTGATCACCTTCGACGGGCTCCTCGGCGGCGAACGCCGCTTCGATTGCCGTGCCGTAACTCAGGTCGATGCCGCGGGCGGCATCGACGATGGCGGCGTCGGCGGTGAACCAGAAGGCTTCGTCGGGGAAGTTGCTGGGGAAGACGATGGGTTGGGTGTCGTCGAATACGCCGGGCGTGGGCAGCAGCGTACACATGTACGCCGGTGCCCCCGGGGCGCCGGCAACACGTGAGCTGACGGTCTTGGTCAGGCACAGGTCAAGGGTTCGCCCGTGCGTATCCTGGTACCAGGCGGCGAAGTTGCCATTGGCGGGGTCATAGGGACCGGTGTCGACGGCATACAGCGCTGCCTGTGCCGGGAGCTGGAGCATGCTGGCGAAAATCGCCACGGCCAGCGGTGTGGGTATCGGTCGGTGCATGAGTCATTCCTCCTGCAAACGGGCCCATGGACTTGGGGCGTCTGGGAGGACATCGGCAACAGCCGTGCCAAATGTTTTGAAACAGGCTCAAGGCCCCGGTTCTGCTGAGTTCAAGCTTGGTTTGGGCTGTTTAGTGAGTTATTTCAGGTGGGTTGTGTTCCCCAGGGTTGGGGGATTGGGGATGAGCATTTGCAGGGTGGCGCCAGCAAAGCGAAAGACGCCCGGATGGAGGGGTGACGCCAGGCTAATTCTCACGCACACTGCGGAAAAATCCCAAGCCCGTTGCCCCACCGTAAGAGGGCACTGCCGGAGCAGAAGATGGCGCGACAACACTTACAAAACGCCCGGGATCCCCTGCACCAATTGCACGAGTCACGGCAGGCCCGTCTCAGGCTGGCCAGCGAAGGCGAGCTACCGCCGGGCATGTTGCGCGACGAAATCGACGCTTCCTGGCGGCGCAGCCTTGGCCATGGCCTGGATTGCCTGCAGGGCGAACAGGTCGGCCTGGGCCTGGAACAAGGCCATGACTTGCGCACGCTGCTTGAGCAAAACAGGCTGCTGGTCGACGCGGTGACCCCCGAGCTGGACTACCTGGTGTCACGCCAGGGCAAGGCCGGCATCATCATACTCGGCGACGCCCAGGCCAATGTGCTGGCCATCGAAGGGCAAAAACATGTGCTCGAGCGCGAAGGCCTGCGCGACCTGCACCCGGGCAGCTGCTGGAGCGAATCGCTGCGCGGCACCAACGCCATCGGCACCGCCGTGGTCGAAGGCCGACCAACGCTGATCAACTGTGGCGAACATTACCTGGACCGGCTAAGCCCGTTCTCCTGCACGTCGGTGCCGCTGCGTGACCCGCATGGTCAGGTGATCGGGGTGCTCGACATCACCCGTGAAGGGGCCATGGCGCAGCCTCAGGACAGCCTGTCGATGCTGATGATGGCCGCCGGCAACATCGAAAGCCGGATGTTCGGCCTGTGCCACCCGGAGCAGATGGTGCTGGCCTTTCACAGCCGCCCGCAATACCTCAACAGTGCCTGGCACGGCCTGCTGGCGCTGAGCCTGGACGGCGAAGTGCTGGCCGCCAATGACAACGCTTGCCAACTGCTGCAGGTGCCACGCCAGGGCCTGATCGGCCGGCGCAGCAGCGACCTGCTGGGCGAACGCTCACCGGCCTTCATCGCGCGCCTCTGGCAGGGCGCGGTGAGCAGCGTGCAGACGGCCAAGGGCGAGTTCTTCTTCCGCGCCTTGCAGCTCCCGCGCCACAGCCACTTGAATGGCGCCAGCGCTCCCGGTAAGCCGGCCCAGGCCAACAAATCACCCGCGTTGGAAGCCTTGGCCGGCGGCGATGCGCGTCTGGCGCGTAACCTGCGCATGGCTCGCCAAGGCCTGGGCAATGGCCTGCCAGTGCTGTTGCTGGGCGAGACAGGCACCGGCAAGGAAGTAGTGGCACGTGCTCTGCACCAGGCCAGCCCTCGGGCCGACAAGGCCTTTGTCGCGGTCAACTGCGCGGCGATTCCCGAAGGGCTGATCGAGTCGGAGCTGTTCGGCTACCGCGATGGCGCCTTTACCGGCTCGCGCCGTGGCGGCATGGTCGGGCGGCTGATGCAGGCCCATGGCGGTACGCTATTCCTCGACGAAATCGGTGACATGCCCCTGGCCCTCCAGGCTCGACTGCTGCGTGTGCTGCAGGAGCGCCGGGTGGCGCCGTTGGGGGCGGGCGACGAGCAGGAGATCGACGTGGCGTTGATCTGCGCGACCCACCGCGACCTCAAGCGCCTGGTGCAGGACCAGCACTGCCGTGAAGACCTCTACTACCGGGTCAACGGTGTGTCGCTGCGCCTGCCGGCACTGCGCGAACGCGACGACCTGGCATTGATCATCGAAGGTCTGCTGGAGAAGGCCGGCGCCAAAGCGGTGAGCCTGGATCCTGCGTTGGCGGCGCTGCTTGCAGCCTTCGACTGGCCGGGCAACATCCGCCAGCTGGAAATGGTGGTGCGTACTGCCCTGGCCATGCGCGAAGACGGCGAGCAGGTGCTGACCCTCGATCACCTCACCGACTGCCTGCTTGACGAGCTGGCCAGCGGCAGCGCGCCCTCAGGGAACTTGAAGGACACCGAGCTAGAACTGATCCGCAACGCCTTGGCGCGCCATCACGGCAATGTTTCGGCCGCTGCCGAGGCCCTGGGCATCAGCCGGGCGACCTTGTACCGCAAACTCAAACAGTTGCGGGGCTGACATGGGCAGCTTGTTCTCGAGGCTGGTGGAGTCCAGCGATCCGGTGCTCATGCGCCAGGCTCTGGCCTGGCTGTATGGTTTCGTGCGCCCGCACTGGCGTGCCATCGGTGTGTTGCTGGGATTGTCCCTGGGCGCGTCGCTGCTCGCTCTGGCGCAACCCTGGCTGGTAAAGACGCTGATCGACGAAGGCCTGTTGGCCAAGGATTATCAGACCCTCTGGCACATGGCGGCGATCATGATCGCCGCCGGCCTGCTGGGCACCGTGCTGGCCGGCGTCAACCGCTACCTGCATACGCGGCTGTCCGGGCGTATCCTGTTTGCTCTGCGCGACGATCTTTACCGTCACCTGCAGCGGCTGTCGCCGACGTTCTACGGGCGCCGGCGCACGGGCGACATCCTTTCCCGGCTCGATGGCGACGTCGCCGAGATCCAGCGCTTCGCCGTGGACTCGCTGTTCTCGGCGGTGTCCGCGGTGATCGGCCTGGTCGGCGCGGTGGCCCTGATGCTGATGCTGTCGTGGCAACTGTCGCTGCTGCTGGCGCTGCTGATTCCGGTCGAAGTGCTGTGGCTGCGCTGGATGCGGCGCAAGGTCGAGCGCGAGGTGCGCAGCCTGCGCGAGCGTTCGGCGGATGTCTCGTCGTTCCTGGTCGAGACCCTGCCGGCGATGAAATTCATCCAGGCCGCCGGGCAGCAAGGCCGGGAGGCCGGACGCCTGGATCAGCTTGGTCAAGGCTACATGCGCCAGTTGCTCAAAGTGCAGGTCACCGAGTTCTTTACCCAGGCGATCCCTGGCACGCTGACCTCGTGGTGCCGCGCCTGTGCCTTTCTGGTCGGCGGCTGGTGGGTGATCCAGGGCACCTGGCAACTGGGCGCGCTGATTGCCTTTTCCACTTACATGGGCATGGCCGTCGGCCCGGTGCAGAGCCTGTTGGGGCTGTATGTGGCGGTGCAGCGCATGGCGGTGAGCCTGGGGCGAGTGATGGAGCTCAAGCAGGAAGCCGTTGCAGTGCATGAGGCGCTTGTACCAAGGCCTATGCCGGAGGGGCCGGGCGAGCTGCGCCTCGAAGCGGTGTGCTTTGCCCATGACGGCCGTCAGGGCGCGGTGCTCAACACTGTCGATGCCTGCCTGCCAGGGGGCCTCAAGGTCGCGATCAGCGGCGCCTCTGGGGTTGGCAAGTCGACCCTGATCGACCTGCTGCAGCGCTTCTACGACCCTGATGCCGGGCGCATCCTGCTGGACGGCGCGGACTTGCGTGAACTCGACCTGGCGGCTGTGCGCCAGCGCATCGCGGTGGTCAGCCAGGACATCGTGCTGTTCCGTGGCACCCTGGCGCAGAACCTCGCCTACGGCGCGCCCCAGGCCAGCCGCGAGGCGCTGGAACAGGTGGTGCGCCTGGCGCACCTGGAAAGCTTGGTGGCCAGCCTTCCGATGGGCCTGGATGGCCTGCTCGGCGAGCGCGGCCAGCAATTGTCCGGTGGCCAGAAGCAACGGATCGCCATTGCTCGCGCGGTGCTCCAGGCACCATCGATCCTGGTACTGGACGAAGCCACCTCGGCGGTGGACGAAGCCACCGAGCGCGAAGTGATCGCCGCGATCGACGAATTGTTCGCCGGCCGTACGCGCATTCTCATCAGCCACCGCGCTTCGACCCTGGCCGATGCCGACTTGCACCTGCACCTGCAGGGTGGGCAGTTGCATGTTTTGCCCCAGGAGGCCATCAAGCATGGCCAATAAGGTGATGGTCGGGCTGATCGACAGTGGCTGCACGGCGGCACAAGCCCGGGCGCTGCACGGCGCACGTCGATTCTGGCTGGAGGAAGGCATGCTGCGCGAAGGCGCGCTGCAGCCGGACCGCCTGGGGCATGGCAGTGCCGTGCTGGCTAGCCTGCAAGCCGAAGCTGGCAGGGTGCCGCTGCTGCTGGCCCAGGTGTTCAGCGAGCAAGGCAGTACCAGCGCCTTGCAGGTGGCCGCAGCGTTGTTGTGGCTGGCCGAGCAGGGCGCCACCTTGATCAACCTAAGCCTTGGGCTGCAGCAGGATCGGGCGGTGCTGCGCCAGGCCTGTGCCGAGGTGCAGGCCGCCGGGTTGTTGCTGTGTGCATCGAGCCCCGCACAGGGTGCGGCGGTCTATCCGGCCAGCTACCCAATGGTGGTTCGCATCACCGGTGATGCCCGCTGCGCACCGGGCCAGTGGTCATGGCTAGGCAGTGCCCAGGCCGACTTTGGCGGCCATGTCGGCGAACCTGGCATGGCCGGCGCCAGCCTGGGCTGCGCGGCCGTTACCGGGCGCATCGCCGCCCTCATGCAGCAACAACCCGACCTGGACCGCCAGCAACTGCTGGCCTGGTTGCAGGCCCACGCGAGTTTCACAGGCCCCGAGCGGCGAGGGGCAGGGGATGCCTGAACCGCGCATTCTAGTGTTGGGCGCAGGCCCGGCAGGTACCGCCACTGCCCTTGGCCTGCGGCGCCTGGGCTATCCGGTGACCGTGGTGAGCGACTGGCGGCGCTTCGCGGCGCTCGAAGGGGTATCCCAGCGGGTCCTTGAAGGTCTGCGTAACGCCGGCCTGGGGGGAGCTTTGGCAGAGGCGGCGATGCCGGCGACCCGCGAGGTGCGCTGGAACGGTCAGCACCTGCAACTGAACCAGGAGTTCCTGCTCGACCGGCAGTGCTTCGACCGTGCCCTGCGCCGGGATCTGGAGCGGGCCGGGGTGACGGTAATCGAGGGGCGTATACGCGACGTCATGCACAAGGGCGTACATTGCGTCGGCCTGGACGATGGGCAGGTGCTGCAGGCCGAGTTCCTGGTCGAAGCTCGTGGCCGTCAGGCACCGCTGGCCGCAGACCGTTTGCGCGGACCGGAGACGGTCAGCCTGTTGAACCTCTGGCAGGGTGAACCCGGGGCGCCGGCGTCGGCCGTGGAGAGCCTGGATGAGGGCTGGGCGTGGATGGCCAGGCGCGCCGATGGCCGCTGCTACTGGCAGATCACCCTGGATGCTGTCGGGTTGCCGGGCAAGGCAGCTTTACCTGAGTACTGCGCCGAGCGCCGCCGTGGCTCCGCGTTGGCGGCCGAGCTTTTTGGCGTACAGGCGTTCGAGCCTGCACAAGTGCACGCACGCAGCAGCACGGCGATTCTCGCGGGCGACTGCGTGGGGGACGGCTGGATACGGGTGGGCGATGCTGCCATGGCGGTTGATCCACTATCGGGGAATGGGATTTTCCAGTCGCTGTCTTCGGCATTGCAGGCACCTGTGGTGATCAATACCCTATTGCGCCGGCCCGAGCGGGCGGCGCTGGCGCGGCAGTTTCATCAGCAGCGTGTTGAGCAGCTGTTCATGCGCTTTGCCCGGATTGGCCGGGACTTCTATGGTCAGGAGCAGCGCCGCGTCGGGCAGCCGTTCTGGGCGCGCCGGCAAGTTTGGCCGGATGCGCAGCCGTTGCACCTGGCGGCGGATTGGCAGGCGGTGCGGGTGGCGCGGCGGCCGGTGTTGCGTGAGGGCCTGGTGGATGAGGCCGAGGTGGTGGTGACGGCAGATCAGCCGCTGGGGGTTTGGCATTTGCAAGGCGTGGAGCTGGCACCGGTGGTGCGGGCGTTGCAGGCTGGCCAATCAGTGGATGAGGCCTTGCGCAGTCATCCCCAGGTACAGCAGGCGATGTTACGCCGCTGGCTGGCAGAACAGGGTTACTGTTGAGAGCTTGGGGCCGCTTTGCGGCTCATCGGGATTGGCGCTACCACATCGGCAGCAGCGCCTTGTACCGCGAAAGGGCTGCGCAGCAGCCCCAGCAGGCAGGATCAGAAGAAGGTCCCGACCAACAACTGCATATAGGTACCGGTATCCCGGCTGCCCATCTGCGTCCCGCCATTCGCCGCACTACGCTCCGGCTTGTAGAACCCCACCAGCGGGCTGATCAGCAGGTGCTCGTTGATCATCCACTCCACGTACACATCCAGCTCCCTTGCGCCCAGGTTGCCGTGGTCGGTGTCGAGCGTATCGAAGTCGAAGTACAGCGCCCCGACCGTCAGATCGTCCCGTGGCTTGGCCTTGAGCGCCACGTGATGCACCTGGCTGTTGCTGTTGAATGGCCCGGCATAGTTGGCCGCCACTTCACCCTGGAACCAGGTGCCGTAGCCGCGGCTCAGGCCGTAGAACAACGGGTCGAAACTTTCCGAGAAACGGCTGTAACGGTAGGTGGCGGTAGGTGTCCAGGGCAGTTCCGAGAAGGTCCAGTTACTCTCCACGTACCAGGCGTTCTCACGTCCGCCGCTGCGGTCTTGGGTGACGTATTCGCCAGCTAGCTCCAAGTCCTCGACACCCAGGTTGCCACGCCCGCGCAGGCTGACCGTGTCCATGCCGTCGCGATGTTCCAGGCCCAATATCCGCGCGTAGCGCTGGTCGACGTCAAGGCCATGGATCCAGCTCAGGCCGACGGTGCCGGCGTCGGCGACATGCTCGATATTGGCCACCGCCAGCGACGTGTCAGCCTGGAAGTGGTTGTCGGACTTGAGCCACATCAGGTCGCCCCGCCAGCCTTGCTTGCCACCCAGGCGCAGTACGCCGGTGCGGTCGAAGGCCTTGCGCGCCGCCAGGTAATAGGCGCCGCCACGGTCGAAGTTGGCGCCCAGGTCGACGTTGCCAAGGTTGACCGGATCGCCCTGGATCAGGAAGCCGTCACCTAGGGTCACCACCTGACGGCCGCCGGAGAGGTCCACACCATTTTCGCCCAGCGCCGGGAACAGATTGGCCGAACGCCAGCCCAGGTACAGGTCTTCGATGGCCGTGCGGCGCTCGTCGCCGAGGGTCAGGCCGGCGGCATCGCCATCGCCCCAGGTGGCCGAACTGACCAGGCTGAAGGCCCCGTACAGGTCGCCGCTGTCGGCCAGCGTCTGGCTGCCGCTCAGGCCGTACTTGACGTAGCCCTCGCGCCAGTCGCTGCTGCCGGGCTGGCGGTTACCGGCCTGGTTGTAGCTCTCATCGCTGTGGAAGACGCCGAACAGGGCTTCGAGGTCGGCGTTGAGGGTGGTGCCGTTGTGGTTGTAGAGCTCGCGGGCCTGGGTGAAGGGGGTAGTGAGCAGCAATGCCAAAGTGCAGGCGAGTTTGTGTTTCATGGTGTGCTCCATGTTTTTCTTGTTGTGGTCTGGTGTTGCTTGTACCGACCCGTTCGCGGGTGAACCCCAAACAGGGAGTGCGCAGGTCCCAAGGCCGGTACAGGTGCAAAGTCAGAGCCTGATCAGCACCGACTTCAGCTCGGTGTAATGCTCGATAGCGGCCGCGCCCATCTCACGGCCAACGCCCGACATCTTGTAGCCCCCGAACGGCAGGGCCGGATCCAGCGCACTGTGGCAGTTGACCCATACCGAGCCCGACTTGATGCGCGGGATCATCCGGTGCACCGCAGCCAAGTCGTTGGACCAGATGCTGGCACCCAGGCCGTAGGGGTTGTCGTTGGCCATGCCGATCACTTGGTCGAGGTCATCGAACGGCATCGCTACCAGCACCGGGCCGAAGATTTCTTCCTGCACCAGGCGATGGCGCTGGTCGACGTCGACGATCACCGTCGGCTTGACGAAATAGCCCGGGCCAAAGCCTTCACCACCGCAAGCAATGGTTGCGCCCAGCTCGCGGCCCAGCTCGATGTAGCCGGTGACACGGTCCTGCTGCTTGGCCGAGATCAGCGGGCCCATCTGCACGGCCGGGTCCAGGCCGCTGCCCAGCTTCATGCCATTGGCGATGCCGGCGATGTCGGCTACCACGTTGTCGAAGTGCTTACGGTGCACGTACAGGCGCGAACCCGCGCAGCACACCTGGCCCTGGTTGAAGAAGATCGCCGTGGCGGCGCCGGCGGCGGCTTGTTGCAGGTCGGCGTCGGGCATCACGATGGTCGGTGACTTGCCGCCCAGTTCGAGGGTGACCCGGGTCATGTTCTCCATCGCCGCCTTGCCGATCAGCTTGCCCACTTCGGTGGAGCCGGTGAAGGTCAGCTTGTCCACGCCGGGGTGGCGGCTCAGCGCCGCGCCGGCATTGAGGCCGGTGCCGGTGATGACGTTGAGCACACCGGCCGGGTAGCCGGCTTCGTCCACCAGTTCGGCGAGCTTGAGCGCGGTCAGCGGGGTTTCGTCGGCAGGCTTGAGCACCACGGTGCAGCCGGTGGCCAGGGCCGGGCCGAGCTTCCAGCAGGCCAGTAGCAGCGGGAAGTTCCAGGCGACGATGGCGCCCACCACGCCCACCGCTTCGCGGCGCACGAAACCATGGAACTGGTCATTGGGCATCAACGGCATTGAGGCCTCGACGGTGCTACCCTCGATCTTGGTGGCCCAACCCGCCATGTAGCGCAGGAAGTCGATGGCCAATTGCACGTCCATGACCTTGGCCACGACGGCGCTCTTGCCGTTGTTCAAGCACTCCAGTTCGGCCAGCTGCTGCGCATCTCGCTCCATCAGGTCGGCCAGGCGCCACAGCAGGTTCTGCCGCTCGCGCGGGCGCATGCGGCTCCAGGGCGAGTCGTCGAAGGCCTGGCGGGCGGCGCGTACGGCGCGGTCGACGTCCTCCTGCTCGGCGGCGGGCACTTCGCCGAGAACTTCACCGGTGGCCGGGTTGCGGAACGATAGGGTGCGACCGCAGGCGGCGTCCTGCCAGTCGGCGCCGATGCGCATCTTCAGCTTGCGCTCGAGGAAGGCGCGGGTGACGGGCAGGATGGGCAGTTCGGAAAGCATGGGGCGGTGCCTCTTGTCATTGGATGTGCCGGGCATTGGCGCAATGGGCGTGCCAAGTAGCCTCAACAGGCGCAAACGCTTGAGCCGCCTTGGGTTTGCCAAGGCGCAGGTTGGCGATTGCGTGGCTGCGCTGTTGCACTTTGAGACGGTGTGAGACGGTGGTGAAACAGTGTCTGGGTGGCTCCATCGCTGGCAAGCCGGCTCCGGCAGGTCTAGAGAACTCCGGGGGAGTTGCGGGCGCTGGCGTGCCAGCGATGGCCTGCACAACTGGCCCTGTCTCATGTTGATACAGCCTGTCGCGAAATGGCACGGTCCAACTCGCCCCCAGTACCGCGCTGGCGATCCAGGAAACCGACTAAAAGACTGAAATACAAAGATTTATCAGCATGTGGCACAGTTTCTGTATCACAACTGCCACATGCACACCTGCTGTACCAAAGCGTGCGAAAACGATAAGAACAACAACCGTGGAGGTCTGACCTTGAAGACGACTCGACTCCGGCGGCATGCGGGCAAACTGGCGCTTGTCGCCGCCGCACTGCTGGGCACCCAGGCCATGGCGGCCGAGCAGGGTGCGACCCTGTTGCAGAACAAGTGCATGGGGTGCCATATCCCCGAGGGCAACGATACCTACAGCCGCATCAGCCATCAGCGCAAGACGCCCGAGGGTTGGCTGATGAGCATCGCCCGCATGCAGGTGATGCACGGCCTGCAGATCAGTGACGACGACCGCCGCACCCTGGTCAAGTACCTGGCCGACCAGCAAGGCCTGGCGCCGAGCGAAACCGACGGCGTGCGCTACGCCATGGAGCGCCGCCTCAATACCGTCGAGCATTTCGACACCCAGCTCAGCGAAACCTGCGGCCGCTGCCACTCCGGTGCCCGCGTGGCCCTGCAGCGCCGTCCGGCGCAGGAATGGGAGCACTTGGTCAACTTCCACCTCAGCCAATGGCCGTCGCTGGAATACCAGGCCCAGGCCCGCGACCGTAATTGGCTGGACATCGCCCTGAAACAGGTGGTACCGGAGCTGGCCAAGCGCTTCCCGCTGGAAAGCCCGGCTTGGGCTGAATGGCAGAAGGCCAAGCCCAAGGCCGATACTTTGCCGGGGCAGTGGGCTTTCAGCGGCCATATGCTCGCCAAGGGCGATGTGCGTGGGGTGATGACCGTCAGCCCCGACCAGGGCGATACCTTCAAGGTCGACGTCAAAGGTATCTACGCCGACGGCACGCCGTTCAACGGCAGCGGCTCGGCGATCCTCTACAACGGCTACGAGTGGCGCGGCAATGTCAAGATCGGCGAGGCCAGCCTGCGCCAGGTTTTCGCGGCACTCGATGGCGAGATGAAAGGCCGCATGTATGAAGCCGATCATGATGAGCGCGGGCTTGACTTCACCGCAGTGAAGGAGGGCAAGGCACGCTTGCTGGCGGTGCAACCGCAGTTCATCAAGGCCGGCGGCGAAAGCGAGATCAGCCTGGTGGGCACCGGCCTGGACGGTAAGCCGGACCTGGGCGCAGGTGTCGAAGTGACCGAAGTGCTGGAACAGACCCCCACCCTGGTGCGGGTCAAGGCGCGCGCTGCGGCCGACGCTAAGCCAGGGCAGCGTGAAGTGGCGGTGGGCGCGCTGAAGGGCGTCAAGCTGGCGGTGTACGACAAGGTCGAGGAAGTGAAGGTGGTACCGGCGTTTTCCATCGCCCGTATCGGCGGAAACGGCGCCTCGGTGCCGAAAGTCCAGGGCCGCTTCGAGGCCGAAGCCTGGGGCAAGGACGCCAGCGGCCAGCCGCTGCGCATCGGCTATCTGCCGGCGACCTGGAAGGTCGAGCCGTTCAACGAGCGGGCGGTCGAAGACGAAGACGTCAAGTTCGCCGGACAGATGCAGGCCGACGGAGTGTTCGTGCCAGGCGGCGCGGGGCCGAACCCGGCGCGCAAGATGATGACCAACAACGCCGGCAACCTGAAAGTGATCGCCACCCTGGCTGACGGCGGCCAGACGGGCGAGGGGCACATGATCGTTACTGTTCAGCGCTGGAACAACCCGCCTTTGCCTTAAGGGCCGGTTGCCAGGCGCATATCTAACGGATCGATTACTCGGAGGTCGCCATGGGCGCACTACTGAACCTGGTCGAGCGTAACCTGCACGAAGTGCAGGTCGACGCCGACCGCATGCTGTTCCATATCCCCAGCAGTTCGCTGTTCGCCGCCGATGCGGTGACCGGCGGCATCATCGACACCCTGCGCCAGCAAGGTTGCAGCGCCGAGGAGCTGACCCAGCGTCTCGGCCAGCGGTTCGCCGGCCAGGACATCCAGGAAACCCTGCGCGAGCTGATCGCCCTGGAGCTGGTCAGTGACGGCTCGCCGCTGACCCCGGAAATCGCCCTCAAGCAGGTCGAGCGCACCGCACTCAACACCGTGGTGCTGAACGTCAACACCGGCTGCAACCTGAGCTGCACCTACTGCTACAAGGAAGACTTGGACAAACCGTCCGCCGGCAAGAAGATGAGCACGGCCACTGCCGAAGCTTCGGTGGAGATGCTGCTCAAGGAGTCCCCCGACGAACAGCGCTACAGCGTGGTGTTCTTCGGCGGCGAGCCGTTGTCCAACCGGCCGCTGATCGAGCACATGGTGGCCTACTGCGAGCGGCGCTTCGCCGAGGCGGGCAAGCAGGTGGAGTTCATCATGACCACCAACGCCACGCTGCTCACCGAAGAGACCGTCGACTGGCTGAACGCCCACCGCTTCGGCCTCTCGGTGAGCATCGACGGGCCCAAGACCGTGCACGACCGCAACCGCATCACCGTGGGCGGGCAGGGCACCTATGACGTGGTGCGGCGCAAGGCCGACATGCTGCTGTCGCGCTACACCAGCCGCCCGGTCGGCGCGCGGGTGACCCTGACCCGCGGCATCACCGATGTCGAGACCATCTGGAACCACTTGTTCAACGAGATGGGGTTCGCTGAAGTCGGCTTCGCCCCGGTCACCTCCGGCGACATGGCCGACTTCAACCTCACCGGCGATGAGCTGGTCGAAGTCTTCGCCAACATGAAGGCGCTGGGCCGCCGTTACCTGGAAGCCGCCCTGGAGCACCGCAACATCGGCTTCTCCAACTTGCACCAGCTGATCACCGACATTCACGAGGGTCACAAGAAAGCCCTGCCGTGCGGCGCCGGGTTGAAGATGCTGGCGGTGGACCACGAGGGAGAGCTGAACCTTTGCCACCGCTTCACCGGCTCTAGCCTGCCGACCTTCGGCAACGTGCACCAGGGCGTCAAGCAGGCGCAGCTCAATGACTTCCTGTCCCAGCGTCTGGACCGCAGCAACACCGGTTGTGAGAGCTGCCGCATCCGCAACCTGTGCTCCGGCGGCTGCTACCACGAGAGCTACGCACGCTACGGCGACCCGCAGCACCCGACCTACCACTATTGCGAGCTGATGCGCGATTGGGTCGACTTCGGCATCGAGGTCTACAGCCGCATCATGGCCGCCAACCCGGCCTTCATCGATCGCTACATTACCCCGCGGAAGGCGCACTGACATGAAGCACTTGAAGCCCCTCAACAACAAGGCGCGCATCCTTGAGCAGGCCGCCGCCGAAGATCGCGTCGAAGAAGTCATGGCCATGAGCGCGGTAGCCGGGTGCACCGCCACCACCGACCCAGGCTGGGAAGTCGACGCCTTTGGTGGTGTCAGCTCGCTGTGCCAGCCGATGGAAGCCGACCTGTATGGCTGCTCCGACCCTTGCTGGTGGCCGGCCCAGGTGCCGGACATGATGAGCACCTACCAGGACTGGAACGCCCAGGCGACCAACTCCCAGGATGACTGGCGCAACCTCGGCACCGTGTTCCCGAAAGACAAATAACCGGCCCAACAAGAATGACAAGGGGAAACCGCATGAAACCTGGACTTTGCGCGCAGCTCGCGCTCACCGTCGCCGCCACGGCCTGCACCTGGGCGGTACAGGCCGATGATACCGGGCCCGCCCTCAAGGCCGGCAAGGAATACCTGATCGCCACCAACTACCCGAACAACCTGCACGTGGTCGATGTAGCCAGCGACACGCTGTACAAGAGCTGCCGCATGCCGGATGCGTTCGGCCCTGGCACCGCGATGATGGCGCCGGACAACCGCACCGCCTATGTGCTCAACAACCACTACGCGGACATCTACGGCATCGACCTGGACACCTGCAAGACCACCTTCCACGCTAACCTGTCCAGCGTGCCCGGCGAAGTCGGCAAGTCGATGTACTCGTTTGCCATCAGCCCTGACGGCAAAGAGGTGTATGCCACGGTCAACCCCAGCCAGCGCCTGAACGACCACTACGTGGTCAAGCCGCCGCGCCTGGAAGTGTTCCGTACCGCCGATGGTGTCGACGCCAAGCCGGTGCGCACCTTCCCGATGCCGCGCCAGGTGTACCTGATGCGCGCCGCCGACGACGGCAGCCTGTTCGTGGCCGGGCCGGATATATACAAGATGGACGTCAAAACCGGCAAGTACGAGGTGGCGCTGCCCTTGCGCACCTGGAACCGCAAAGGCTACAGCGCACCTGATGTGCTGTACTTCTGGCCGCACCAAAGCCCGCGCCATGAGTTCTCGATGCTCTACACCATTGCCAGGTTCAAGGACGACAAGCAGGACCCCACTACCGCCGAGCTGCTGTACGGCTACCTGAGTGTGGATCTCAAGACAGGCAAGACTCACACGCAGGAGTTCGCTGACCTGACCGAGCTGTACTTCACCGGCCTGCGCTCGCCAAAGGACCCGAACCAGATGTATGGCGTGCTCAACCGCCTGGCGCGGTACGATATCAAGGAGCGCAAGCTGATCAAGGCGGCTAACCTTGAGCACACTTACTACTGTGTGACCTTCGACAAGAAGGGCGACAAGTTGTACTTGGGTGGCACGTTCAATGACCTGGCGGTATTCGACCCTCAAACACTCGAGAAGGTGAAGAACATCAAGTTGCCGGGCGGGGACATGTCCACTACCACGCCGCAGGTATTTGTCAGGTAGTTTGTGTTGGCCCAGTTGCCGGCAAAACCGGCGACTGGGCCGGTTCCACCACCACAAGAATAACAAGAGAGCACCCATGACCCAGCCAAGCTACAGCCAGGGCGACCTGGGCAAGGCCTTGCTTAGCCAATGCATCGGTGACGCTTTCGACGCCACTGTCAACCGCTTCCCCGACCGCGAGGCGCTGGTCGTGCGTCACCAGGCCCTGCGCTACACCTGGCAGCAACTGGCCGACGCCGTCGACCGGCACGCCCGTGCGCTCATGGTCCTGGGCGTGCAACCGGGTGAGCGCGTGGGCATCTGGGCACCCAATTGCGCCGAGTGGTGCATCACCCAGTTCGCCAGTGCCAAGGTCGGCGCGATCCTGGTCAATATCAACCCGGCTTACCGCGCAACCGAGCTGGAGTACGCTCTGGGACAGTCGGGCTGTCGGTGGGTGATCTGCGCCGATGCTTTCAAGACGTGCGACTACCACGCCATGTTGCTGGGCCTGATCCCGGAGCTGGCGAACAGCCAGCCCGGCGCATTGGCCTGTGAGCGCTTCCCGGAACTGCGCGGGGTAGTGAGCCTTGCCATTGCGCCACCGTCAGGCCTGCTTGCCTGGCATGACCTGCAGGCCCGTGCCGACGCCGTGAGTGCTCAAGCTCTGGCCGAGCGCCAGGCACAATTGCAGCCTGGTGACCCGATCAATATCCAGTACACCTCGGGCACCACCGGCTTCCCCAAGGGCGCCACACTCAGCCACAACAACGTCCTCAACAACGGCTACATGGTCGGCGAAAGCCTGGGGTTGACCGAGCACGATCGCCTCGTCGTACCGGTGCCGTTGTACCACTGTTTTGGCATGGTCATGGCCAACCTTGGCTGCATGACCCACGGCTCCACCCTGATCTACCCCAACGATGCCTTTGATCCGTTGGCCACCTTGCGGGCCGTAGCCGAGGAAAAGGCCACCGCACTGTATGGCGTGCCGACCATGTTCATCGCAGAACTGGACCACCCGCAGCGCGGTGCCTTCGACCTGTCGAGCCTGCGCACCGGGATCATGGCCGGCGCCACGTGCCCTATCGAAGTGATGCGGCGAGTGATCGACGAGATGCACATGGCCCAGGTGCAGATTGCCTACGGGATGACCGAGACCAGCCCGGTATCGCTGCAGACCGGCGCCAACGACGATTTGGAGCGCCGCGTGACCAGCGTCGGCCGCACTCAGCCACGGCTTGAAAGCAAGGTGATCGATGCCGACGGCAATACCGTACCGCGGGGCGATATAGGTGAGCTGTGCACCCGTGGCTACAACGTGATGCTGGGCTACTGGAACAATCCCGAGGCCACCGCCGAGAGCATCGATGGCGAGGGCTGGATGCACACCGGTGACCTGGCCGTGATGGACGAGCAGGGGTATGTGCGCATCGTCGGGCGCAGCAAAGACATGATCATCCGCGGGGGCGAGAACATTTACCCACGTGAGCTTGAGGAGTTCTTCTTTACCCACCCGGCTGTGGCCGACGTGCAGGTGATCGGTGTGCCGTGCAGCAAGTATGGCGAGGAGATCGTCGCCTGGGTGCGGTTGCACCCGGGGCATCAGGTCGCTTCAGACGAGTTGCGCGAGTGGGCGAGGGCGCGGATCGCGCATTTCAAGGTGCCCAGGTACTTCCGTTTCGTCGATGAATTCCCCATGACCGTGACCGGCAAGGTACAGAAATTCAGGATGCGCGAGATCAGTATCGAGTCGCTGCCTGAGCAATGATTTGCTCAATGATGACTCTATCGCCGGCAAGCCGGCTCCCACAGGTACCCACCGCTCTCAAGGCATTGGTGGCACCCGCAGGAGCCGGCTTGCCGGCGACAGGATTGGTGCGGTTGGCAATGGCTCAGCCCTGCAACAGCTCAGGGCTGTTGAAATTGCTCAAGCGTGGGTCACCTTCGGGGCATTCCAGGGCCTGCACCGGCCCCAGCAACAGGGCCTTCTGCAAGCTCCGCTCTCCAGCCGCCCAGGCCTGCTTCAGCAGCGGCAGCAGCCTGCGCGGCAGCACGCTGAACATCGGTTGCCAATACTCACCCTGACGCACCATGGCCGCACAGTCATTGGCCACTGCCAACTGCAGCAAATCCTCGATCAACCCTCGCTCAATCAGTGGCGCATCACAAGCCAGCACCACTACCCATTCATGCTTGGCCGCTGTCAGCCCGGCGATCACCCCAGCCATTGGCCCAGGGAAGTCTGCCTCGGCGTCGCACACCAGTTGATCGGCAAACGGCCGATAAAGGTCCTGGTTGCGATTGCAGGAGATCACCACATCGTCACTCAGTGCCCGCACCACTTGCTGTACATGCGCCACAAGCGGTTCGTCACGCCATCTCACCAGCCCTTTATCACGACCGCCCATGCGCTGGCCGCGACCGCCGGCGAGGATCAGGATAGATAGGAGAGGCATCGGTACCGCTCGATAAGCTGTGTAATGCTTCTGCACCTCGGGGTCATCCAGGCTTTCGTACCTGATGTTTTCCTTGTCCAGGCCATCAAGTCCTTTGATTGTGCCAAGGATTTCTGGCCACTGGCTTCTGTCTGAAACCTCTATCACGAAGGGTTTCAGGTAATGGTCGAGATGGCCTTTGGAGGGTTGGTTGATCTCAGCGCTCAAGGCGGTCAGGTATTGTTCTTTGGTCGTTCGAGACCAATCAATGGCGAACCCGGCCCTGTGGCAAAGCTCCATGAACACCAGCAGGATGGCCCGACCATTACCATCCAGAAAAGGGTGGGCATCGGCGAGCAAGCCAAGCACTTCCCCGGGTTGCTGTCTGAAACGCTCGCTATCCTGACCAAGTCTCAAGGCGTGGGAGGCCCAATGCCTGATCTGATCAGGAGGGCAAAACGCTGTGTGGCGTGGGTCGGAGTCGGTTCCCTTGAATACCGCGAGCCTGGGCGCAACTTCGGCGCGGTCCCTGCCGGCCCAGGGATAGAAGTCGGAGAACAGCAGTGCATGCAGTTCAAGCAGGGTTTCATAGGTAATGCGCGTGGGCGCAGCGAGCAGGGCAATGGCCTCCTCGAGGCTTGCCTCGAAGGCCAGATGCTCCATTTTCTTGATTTGTTCGGGGTCTTTGAACTTGAAAGCATTACGCAGGTAGCCTGCGGACTCATAGTCATCAAAGGGGTCGAAAATCATGCGCTGAGGTTACGTCCGCTGCCAGAACACGATTGTTCGCGCAGGTAACTGGCTTCCAGCTGCAGAATCTGCTGTTTGGTCAAAATGCCTTGCTTCTTGAGGGACACGAGCATTCTCTCGATGGTATCGAGTGCAACGACATCACCAGAGAGCCGGGTAACCGTGCTAGCCAAGTCGCTGAAACGATCCTTGCTGCCAGTCACGCCATGCTGCTTTGCGAGTTCCTGGATTTGGCTTCTGATACTGATATCGTGAGCTTGTTTCATTTCAGGTCCTCCACCGATGCAAGCAATATTAACATAGCGAATTTCAAGCGCATGGGTTGCTTCATTGCAGCGTGCCGTTTAACACCCACGGGTCTGCGAGCCGCGGATAGTGCAAGGTCTGGCCTGACATTGTTGCCAGTCTTGCAGGCCAGACCTCGCGTGGTTTTATCACACGACTACATGTTTAGCGTCGACCGCGTTTTGCTTGTGACGGCGCTGCGCCAAACGCATCACCACCACAAAGAACACCGGCACGAACACCACCGCCAGTGTGGCGCTGAGCATCCCGCCGATCACCCCGGTGCCAATCGCCTGCTGGCTCGCCGAGCTGGCGCCGGTGGCGATGGCCAGTGGCACCACGCCGAGTATGAACGCCAGCGAGGTCATCACGATCGGCCGCAGGCGCAGGCGGGCGGCCTGCACGGCGGCGTCGACGGCATCCACACCCTGGTCCACCAGGCTTTTGGCGAATTCGATGATGAGGATGGCGTTCTTCGCCGACAAGCCGATCAAGGTGATCAGGCCGACCTTGAAAAACACATCGTTGGGCATGCCGCGCAGGGTCACCGCCAGCACTGCGCCGAGCACGCCGAGCGGTACCACCAGGAGCACTGCGGTGGGGATCGACCAGCTTTCGTACAGCGCCGCCAGGCACAGGAACACCACCAGCAGTGACAGCGCCATCAACAGCGGTGCCTGGCTGCCGGACAGGCGCTCCTGCAATGACAAGCCGGTCCATTCCAGGCCGGCCCCGGCCGGTAATTGCGCGACCAGACGCTCGACTTCAGCCATGGCCTCGCCCGAGCTATAACCGGCCGCCGGCTCACCGGAAATCGACACGGCCGGGTAGCCGTTGTAGCGGGTCAATTGCACAGGGCCACTGACCCATTTGGCCTGTACGAACGCGCCTAATGGCACCATCTTGCCGCTGCTGTTGCGCACGTGGATCTTCAGCAGGTCCTCGACCTGGCTGCGCTGGTCGCCTTCGGCCTGCACCACCACCCGCTGCATGCGGCCCTGGTTGGGGAAGTCGTTGACGTAGTTGGAGCCTACGGCGGTGTCCAGCACCGCGCCAATGTCGGCGAACGATATGCCCAATGCATTGGCCTGGCGGCGGTCGATTTCCAGCTGTACCTGCGGGCTTTCGGCCAGCGAAGCTTCGCGCACGTTTACCAAGACCTTGCTTTTCCCGGCGCCAGCCAGCAGTTCGTCACGCGCCGCCATCAGCGCGGCATGGCCCATGCCACCACGGTCCTGCAGGCGCAACTCGAAACCGGTGGACTCTCCCAGGCCGTCGATGGGCGGCGGCAGCACAGAGAACGCTACCGCATCGCGGATCCGGGAGAATGCAGCGTTGGCGCGGTCGGCAATCGACTGGGCGCTGTCGTCAGCGCCGCGTTCGGACCAGTCCTTCAGGGTGGTGAAGGTCAGCGCCGCATTCTGCCCGCTACCGGAGAAGCTGAAACCGAGAATCACCGTGGTGTTGCCCACCCCGGGCTCCTGGGCATTGTGCGCCTCGATCTGTGCGGCTACCTGCTCGGTACGCATGCGGCTGGCACCTGGTGGCAGCTGGATGTCGGTGATGGTGTAGCCCTGGTCTTCAGTGGGCAGGAATGCCGTGGGCAACTGGCTGAAGCCGTAGCCGAGCACTGCCAGCAGCACGCCATACACCAGCAGGTAGCGGCCGCTGCGCTTGAGGGCCTGCACCACCCAGCGCTCATAGCCGCTGCTCATGCGTTCGAAATTGCGGTTGAACCAGCCGAAGAAGCCCTTGCTTTCGTGGTGTTCGCCCTTGGGCAGCGGCGTGAGCAGGGTGGCGCACAGGGCAGGGGTCAGGCTCAGGGCCAGAAACGCCGAGAACAGGATCGACACGGCCATCGACAGCGAGAACTGCTG
This sequence comes from Pseudomonas putida, assembly GCF_016406145.1. Lineage (NCBI taxonomy): Bacteria > Pseudomonadati > Pseudomonadota > Gammaproteobacteria > Pseudomonadales > Pseudomonadaceae > Pseudomonas > Pseudomonas putida. The sequence continues at coordinate 3,257,724 of NZ_CP066306.1, read as the reverse complement.
GTAGATCACCCCGACAGAGCCTTTCATGAAGGCCATGGGCAGGAACACCGCCACCAGCACCAGGGTGATGCCGATGATGGCGCCGCTGATCTGGCCCATCGCCTTGCGCGTTGCCTCCTTCGGCGGCAAGCCTTCCTCGGCCATGATCCGCTCGACGTTCTCCACCACCACGATGGCATCGTCGACCAGAATGCCGATGGCCAGGACCATGCCGAACAGTGTCAGCACATTGACCGAAAAGCCCAGCGCCAGCATCACGGCGAAGGTACCCATCAGCGCCACCGGCACCACCAGGGTCGGGATCAACGTGTAGCGCAGGTTCTGCAGGAACAGGAACATCACGGCGAAAACCAGCAGCATGGCCTCGAACAGGGTGCTGATGACCTGCTGGATGGAGACCTTGACGAACGGCGAGGTGTCATAGGGGATGTCGTACTTGACTCCCTCCGGGAAATAAACCGACAGCTCCTGCATCTTCGCCCGTACCAGCGTGGCCGTTTCCATGGCGTTGGCCCCCGGTGCCAACTGCACGCTGAAGGCGCTGGCCGGCTTGCCGTTCAGGCGTGTGCCGTACTGGTATTCCTGGGCGCCGATCTCGACCCGCGCCACATCGCCGATGGTCACCGTTGAGCCGTCCGGGTTGGCCCGCAGCACAATGGCGGAAAATTCTTCCGGCGTGCTCAGCTGGCCCTTGACCACCACATTGGCGGTGATCTCCTGGGTGCTGCGGGCAGGCAGGTCGCCGATGCTGCCGGGAGCCACCTGGGCGTTTTGTGCGGCGATGGCATTGGCCACATCGTTGGGAGTGAGGCTGAAACCGATCAGCTTGCCAGGGTCGATCCAGATCCGCATGGCACGCTCGGAACCGTAAAGCTGGGCTTTGCCTACGCCCTTGAGACGGCGGATTTCGTTCATCACGTTGCGGGCAAGGATATCCGACAGGGCGGTTTCATCAAGGCTGCCGTCTTCAGAGGTCAGGGTGCCGAGCAGCAGAAAACCGGTGGACACTTTTTCCACCTGCAGGCCCTGCTGGGTCACCGGGCGCGGCAAGCGCGACTCGACCACCTTGAGGCGGTTTTGCACGTCGACCTGGGCCAGATCCGGGTGGGTCCCCGGCTCGAAGGTGGCGGTAATGGTGGCGCTGCCCAGGCTGCTCTGCGATTCGAAGTACAACAGGTTGTCGGCACCGTTGAGCTCCTGCTCGATCAGGCTGACCACGCTCTCGTCCATGGTGGCTGCGGACGCCCCCGGGTACACGGCATAGATTTCCACCTGCGGCGGGGCCACGTTGGGGTATTGGGCCACCGGCAGTTGCGGGATGGCCAGGGCCCCGGCCAGCAGGATGAACAGCGCGACCACCCAGGCAAATACCGGGCGGTCGATGAAGAATTGCGGCATGGGTCAGGCCCTCACTGGCCGTTGTGCTGGGCGATGGGTTGGCTGCGCTGGGCAGTGTCGACCAGGACCTGGTCACCGGCCTTGACATGCTGCAGGCCCTCGACCACTACACGTTCGCCAGCGGCCAGGCCTTCATTGACGATCCAGCGGTCGCCCTGGGCGTTGCCCAGTACCACTTGGCGCTCGCTGATGCGCGCCTGCGCGTCGACCACCAGCACTTTCGGCACTCCAGCGCTGTCACGCAGGATTGCGCGCTGCGGCACGCTGATGCCTTTGGGCTGTACGGCCTGCTCCAGGCGCACGCGCACGTAGCTGCCGGGCAGCAGGTCCAGATCAGGGTTGGGGAACTCGCTGCGCAGGGTTATCTGGTTGGTGCTCGGGTCGACGCTGATGTCCGAAAACAGCAGTTTGCCGGGTAACGGGTAGGCAGTGCCGTCATCCTGGATCAACGTGGCGCTTGCCTCCCCGTTGCCTGCCTGCTGCAACTCGCCAGCGCGTAGCGCACGGCGCAGGGTGTTGAGCTCGCGGGTCGACTGGGTGACGTCGGCGTGGATCGGGTCCAGCTGCTGGATGGTTGCCAGTGGCGTGGTCTCGTTCTGCCCCACCAGCGCGCCTTCGGTGACCAGGGCGCGGCCGATGCGCCCGGAGATCGGTGCGGTTACCGTGGCGTAACCCAGGTTCAGGCGCGCCCGTTCAAGCGCAGCCTTGGCTGCGGCCACTTCGGCGTCGGCCTGCAGGAAGGCCGCGCGGGCATTGTCGTACTCCTGGCGGCTGACGGCCTTGTCGTCGACCAGTTCGCGGTAGCGCTGCTCCTGCAAGCGTGCCTGATACAGGTTGGCCTGGGCTTTGGCCAGTGTGGCACGGGCGCTATCGTGGTCGGCCTTGAACGGTGCCGGGTCGATCAGAAACAGCACGTCGCCTTGCTTGACGTCGCTGCCTTCGCGGTAGACCCGCTTGAGCACCACGCCCGCCACCCGCGCGCGCACTTCGGCGGTACGCGGGGCGAGAATGCGCCCGCTGAGCTCCGTGCTGATGGCCAGAGGCTGGAGCTTCAGGGTTTCCACCCGCACCTGGGGTACGGGGGCCTGGGTGTCCTGCTCTTCGGTGTCGTTGCAGCCGACCAGGAACATGGCCAGAAGCGCCACGAGCGGCACGGGGCGCAGGCGATGGATAAGGATGTTAGGCATACGGACCTTCCGATGATGACCGGCCGTATGCTAAGGCAGGCGGGGCGCGGCTGCCTGTTAATACCTGTAGGACGTGTGTGAAAAAGTGTGAAGAAAAATCCTGCACTCGTGGGGATTCTATATTCTTGCCGCTACATGCCTGTGTTGGCCTTCCTCAACTCATACCAAGCCCTATGCCAAACATTCTCCTGGTAGAAGACGACAGCGCGCTGTCTGAATTGATCGCCAGCTACCTGCAACGCAACGACTTCCATGTGCGGGTGATCGCCCGGGGCGACCATGTTCTGGAAGCGTTCCGGCAAGACAAACCCGACCTGGTCATCCTTGATCTGATGCTACCGGGTATCGACGGCCTGCAGGTGTGCCGCCTGCTGCGCCAGGAGTCCCAGAGCCTGCCGATCCTGATGCTGACGGCCCGTGACGACAGCCACGACCAGGTCTTGGGGCTGGAGATGGGCGCCGACGACTACGTGACCAAACCGTGTGAACCGCGGGTGCTGCTGGCACGGGTGCGAACCTTGCTGCGCCGCAGCAGCGTCCATGAGCCGCGGCTGGACAGCGAGCAGATCCTGGTCGGTGGCTTGCGCATCGACCTGGCCGAGCGCCTGGTCAGTTGGCGCGGGGAAGAGGTCGAACTGTCCAGCGGTGAATACAACCTGCTCGTGGTGCTGGCGCGCAATGCCGGGGAAGTGCTCAGCCGTGACCGCATCCTTCAGCAACTGCGCGGCATTGAGTTCAATGGCACCGACCGCTCGGTGGACGTGGCCATTTCCAAGCTGCGGCGCAAGTTTGACGACAGCGCCGGCGAAGCGCGCAAGATCAAGACCGTATGGGGCAAGGGTTACCTGTTCAGCCGCGTCGAATGGGAGTGTTGAAGCAGCATGCTGAAAATTCTGGTGCGCCTGTACCTGGTGATCATCGTCGCCTACGCCGGTGCGCTGCTGTTGATCCCTGACGCCATAGTCGGCCTGTTCCATGACCGCTTTGTGGCCTATAACCTGGACCAGGCCAAAGGCGTGCAGTCGCTGATCGTGCGCCAGTTCCGCCAGGCCCCGCGTGAGCAATGGCCTGCGGTGGAACAGGAGCTGGCCGAGGCGTTCGCGCCGCTGCAGGTGACCCTGCTGCGTACCGATCAGGCTAGCTTGAGCACGCAGGAGCAGGCACGTCTGGCGCATGGGCTGTACGCAGTGCGTATCGGCGAGTGGGGCTACTACGAAACGGTGCTGGCGCCGCTGGAAGAGGGCTGGCTGGTGAGCCTGCACTCGCCACCGGACCCGCTGGACATCAACGTGCTGTCCTGGGGCGTAACCGTGCTGATCGGCGCCGCAATGCTCGGCTGCCTGCTGCTGTGGGTGTGGCCGCACTGGCGCGACCTTGAGCGCCTCAAGGAAACGGCCAGGCGCCTGGGCCAGGGGCAGATGGCCGAGCGCACGCATATTTCCCCGCATTCGAACATCGGTGAACTGGCCGGTGTATTCGACACCATGGCCAGCGACCTGGAGCGCCACGTCAATCAGCAGCGTGAGCTGCTCAACGCTGTCTCCCATGAGCTGCGCACGCCGCTAACCCGCTTGGACTTCGGCCTGGTGCTGTTGTTTGACGAAGTGCCGCCCACCAGTCGCAAGCGCCTGCTGGAGCTGGTCGGGCATGTGCGCGAGCTGGATGAGCTGGTGCTCGAACTGCTGTCCTACAGCCGGCTGTATAACGCCGACCAAGCCCGTGAGCGGGTCGAGGTGTCGTTGCTGGAGCTGGTCGACAGTGTGCTCGGCAGCTTTGCCGAAGAGCTCGACAGCCGTGGCATTGAGTGGGAGGTGCGCGCCGACGGTTCTCTACCGCGCTTCGTGCTTGACCCGCGCCTCACGGCCCGCGCGGTGCAGAACCTGGTGCGCAATGGCATGCGCTATTGCGATCAGAGCCTGCTGCTGCGTTTGCGTCTGGAAGAGGACGGTGCTTGCCTGTTGACGGTCGAGGATGACGGTATCGGCATTCCGGTCGAAGAGCGTGAGCGGATTTTCCAGCCTTTTTATCGCCTGGACCGCAGCCGGGATCGCAATACTGGTGGGTTCGGTCTGGGGCTGGCGATCAGCCGGCGAGCCATCGAGGGGCAGGGTGGTACGCTGACGGTGGCGCAGTCGGCCCTGGGTGGTGCACAGTTCATGATTCGCTTGCCAGCAGGTTAGTCCATGGCACCGGCTTCGCCGATGATCGCCGGCAAGCCGGCTCCCACTGGGTTTGCGCTGAGCTTGAGAGCAGCGGGGTACTTGTGGGAGCCGGCTTGCCGGCGATGAGGCAGGTGCAGGCAGTCTCAGTTCTGCTGCAGAACACCCCGAGCCCAAGGCCGATAGCGCAGGGCAAACACTGCCTCGGCATGGCATCCGCCGGTCAGCTTCGGTTGCGCAGCCTGCGCCTTGAACGCCTGCCCCGGCGCACTCACCTGGCGAAACGCTTCACGCACCACGCCCACGCGGCAAGGCAAAGCCTGTTCATAGCTTTGGCGCACCAGCGCCGGTAGCCGCCCGGTGCCGGTGCCGTCCTGCCACCAGACGCTCACACCCAGGCCTGCGAGCTGGTCCAGCCACGCGCCATTGACCCGCGGCGCCAGTTTGCCGGCAGTGAAGGCACTGATGTGCAGCGGTTTGTCCAACTGTTGGTTGAATGCTTGCAACTGGCTGTACAGCGCCTGGCGACGGGCTGTGTCGCGAAAGTGCAGGTCGTCCAGCTCCATCGGCAGGTACCAGCCAGCCACCTCTATTTGCCAGTGCTGGCGCACCTGCCGGTACTGGCTCAGGGATCTGCCCAGTTGGGCTTTCCAGTAGCTGCTCAGCCCATCACCATCGAGTGCTTCGATGCGCTGATAATAGGCCGGGTCCATGTACAGCCCGAGCACCAGTTGCAGGCCCTGGGTATGCGCCTCGCGCAAGCTGTTGGCCAGCCAGCCTTGGGCACCACCGAAGTCGCTGTCGCCATAGGCGCTCCACTGTACGATCACGGTCTTGCCGCCCTGAGCCACGGTGGCACGCCACAGTTGCTGCCATTGGGCGGGGCTGACGCTGGCGTCACTGTTCAGCGGTTGATAGAACAGGCGCTGGTCGGCCAGGACCGGCAGGCTCAGTGCAAACAGGCAGATGGCCAGAAAGGTACGCATCAGAAGCTCATCTCCGCGCCGACCAGCACACCATTGGCGCGCTGGTAAAGGTTGCCACCCAACGACTGCTGATACTCGGCGCGTACTTTCAGCGAGCCGCGGTAAGCGTTGTAGCGGTCATCGTCGAACCACCATTGCCAGCGCACCCCCACGCCGGCGCGGGCATCTTGGCGCCAATCGTTGCTGGGATCCTGGCTAGAAAACTCGAGGAAGCCATAGGGCATGAGGGTTTGCGGCGAAGTGCCGGGCAATTTCCAGGCATGGCCCTGCTGGTAACGGGACAGCCAGGCATGATCACCGGCACGGGTCCACCAGGCAGCGTCGAGGTAGAGGAAGCGCTCGTTCCAGTCGTCCTCGTCTACCCGCCAGTCGTTGCGCCAGTCACCTTGGTCAAGAAACGAGGCAGTGGCACGCAGCAGCAGGTCGTTGCTCGACTCTGCGTTGTGGCGCAGGTCACCCCAGTTGCCACCGACCTTGGCCGGGCTGAGCAGCTCACCGAGACTCAGGCCGCTGTAATGCTCGGCATCGATCTGCCGTTGATGGTATAGCTCGGCGTACAGGTTGAGGTTGGCCTGGCCGAACGGTTTGTAACGCAGGCCGACACCGGTGCCCATGCTCTGGGCATAGTCGGTACGGCTTTGGCCGCCGAACAGAACGCGGCCGTACACCGACAATGTGCTGCCATTGCGGCTGGGCTCTTCGCCCAGGGCATGGTCCCACATGGCCAGTTGCACGTTTTGCGACTGTGCACGGCGCGAACTGCCGCTGCGCACACCGTTTTCGAGGAACCGGTCGTTGGTCGAGGTGCCAGCTGGCGACCAGGTGCTGGCCAGCGTCACGGTGTCACGCCGCGACAGGGTTTCGTGGGCGCGCCGCTGGCGGTATTTACGGGCATCGAGGCTGCCGTATTCATCGTCGCCGTCGACCAGGTCCTGCTCCACATCGATCACCCGGCGCAGCTCGCGGCGGGCAGAGGCACTGTTTTCGGCTTCGTCATAGCGCACGGCCAGGGTCTCGCCGAGGCGGTAATCCTCGGGGAAATCGACGGTGGCGCGCTCCAGATACGGGATCGCCTGGCGGCGCTCGGCCTTGTCTGGCGAGCTGGCCAGGCGCATGCCGTAGTCGGCGCGATAGCGTGGTTGGTTGGGGGCCAGGCGCACCGCTTCGGCTAGCCAGGCAGTGCTCTGGGCGCTGTCGCCGGCCTGTTGTGCGGTGCCGGCGGCCGCGTAGTAGTGGTCGGCGCGAGGGGTGTGTGCCAGCGCCTGGCGCTGAAAGCCAAGGGCGGCCTGCAGGTCCCCCTGGCGCTGGGCGATGGCGGCGCCCAGTGCCCAGTCGTCGGCGCGGGTATGCGCGGCGGCGTCCCAGTAGCGGCGGGCAGCTTGCGGGTCGCCCGCGTTCAGCGCACCTGCGGCGGCGGTCAGGCGGGCGTTGTCGTTCCAGGCGCTGTCCGGCAGGCTGCGCCAGATTGGCAGGGCTGCGGTGGAGTCACCTGCAGCCTCTAGGGCATAGGCCAGTGGCAAGCGGTTGCCACTGTCGCCCAGGCGCTCGGCGGCCTGGTAGTAGACCACCGCTTCACCCGGCTGTTCGGGCATGGCGCAGCGCCCCAGTGCACGGTATTGCCCGGCTTCGCTGGGGGTTGCCGGCATGGCCCGGCGTACGGTGTCGCATTGCCCGGCCTCGGCCAGGCGGCCCAGCAGCTGGCCACGGGTATTGGCATCCACCTGGGGGATCAGGCTGAGCATTCTGCGGCTGTCCAGCTGGCCGTCCTGGCGAGCATAAAGGTTGCCCAGGCGCTGCAGCAGTGAGGGTGTCAGACGTCCCTGGCGCCGGTCGTAGGCCTGCTCCAACAAGGTTCGGGCGCGCTCGTCGTGGCCTTGCCGCACCAGTAGGAAGGTTGCTTGTTCAAGCGCGGCCAGCTCGCCCGTGCGCCGGTAACGTTGCTCCCACTCGGCGGCGGTGCGCGGTTGGGGCGGCGCTGCCGGGTTGCCGTATAGGCGCTGCTTGAGTATTGCGTAGGCTCGTGGTTCGGCGCCTGCAGAGCAGTCTTTGAACTGTTCGCGGGCAATGTTCGGGTCGTGCCGTGAAAGCCAGTCGACCGTCTCCAGGCAGGGCCGCTGCAGCTCGTTGCTCAGGCGCCTGAGCAGCGGCGCATCGTTGCCTTCGCGGGCCAGCTCCCAGAGCTGCTGGCGCTGCTCGGGCTGTTGCAACTGCTCGGTGGGCAGTGTTTGCAGCCAGCGCTGTGCCTGTTTGTTGTAGCCCATTGCGATTGCGCGGTTGGCCATGGCCAGCCGGGTCTGGCTGGCCATCTCGGGGGAAGGCGCGCTTTGCAGCAAGCGGGTCAGGCCCTTTTCATCGACCTGCTGGACGTAGGCGTTGGCCAGGCGCTGCCAGGCATCGGCCGGCAATTGCCCCCTGTCGGCCAGAGGCTGCAGTTGATCGATGGTGGCATTCCAGTTGCGCAGTTGCTCGGCGAAATTGGCCCTGGCCAGGCGCAGCACCTGGCCATCGCCGCGTGGTGGCAACTGGCTCAGCCAGTCCAGGGCCCTGCCGGCACCGCCGAATTTGGCCAGGCTCAGGCTGTAGGCCTGCCACAGGCGTACCCGGTGTGCGCCGTCAGCTGTGGCCAACCAGCCCTCCACCTGGCTGGCCGCGGGTGGGTCCTGCTCGATCCAGGTCAGGCGCAGCTCGAGCAGGGCGTCGGCATTCTCCGTGCCGCTGCCGAGCTGCTCGGCCAGTGCTTCTGCTTCCTTGTAGCGGCGCTGGTGGGCCAGGGCCTCGACCAGCAGCGCGCGCGCTTCATCGTTGTTCGGCACCCGCCCCAGTACATGGCGTGTCAGGCGCTCGACTTCGGCCCAGTTGTCTCTCTTCGCTTCGCGGTAACTGCGTTCCATGAACGGATAGCTGGTGAACCGCTGGAAATCGGTCATGGGCGCGGCCAAGGCAGGCAGGGCGGTGGTGCACAGCAATAGCCCGGTGAATGTGAGGGTAACGCGCGGCTTCATGCCACCTCCCTGATCAGGTCAAAGGCAGCCTGCTGTTCGCTGGCCTGTTCTTCGAGCGCCTGCTGCAACACGAGCTCGGTGATGATGCCGCGCGCGATCAGGTGTTCGCCAAGGCTCTGCTGCTCGGGATCGAAGTCGATCAGGGCCTGGTTGAACAGGGTCACCGGGACCATGCCGCGCACCTGCAGCAACGCACCGAGCATGACCTGGTGGATACTCACCTGCTCAATCAGTTCGGCGTTGTCCTGGTGCCGTTCGAGCACTTCAAGCATCTGCCGGGTCTGGTCTGTCTGCCAGGGGCTGGGGTAGTGGTAGCGCAGGCCCAGGGTCACCCGGCCTTGGGGTGCCAGGCGGCAGCTGACCGGGCGTTTGAGCTGGCGGCTGATCACCCCCAGCGAGACCTGGCTGACCGGGCTCTCGCTGGCCAGCACCAGCGTATTGCCGTCTTCGGCCACCGGCAGCACGCCGTAGTGCGTGGCCAGCCGGCGCGGCAGCAGGGCGATCAGTTGCGGGTCGAGTTTGAACGGGTTGAGCGGTGCCCATGGCAGGTCGAGCTGCTCGGCCAGGGTCTGCACCAGCTGTTCGCTGGTCAGCCAGCCACGCAGCAGCAGCTCGCGGCCCAGGCGCCGCCGCACCGGGCTGGTGATGGCCTGCTCGAGCTGCGCTTCGCTGATGTAGCCCTTGGCGACAAGGCGGTGGCCCAGCGGGGTGCGGGCCGGTGAGGCGATGGCGGGGAACTCGTGCGTGGTCTTGTCCCAGGCCACTCGGCGTGAATCGCCCATCTCCATCACTTGGCGCAGGGCGCGCAGGTTGGCAAAGAAGTTGACGAAGTTGCTCCACATCATCCGGGGTGCCGACAGCAGCCCCTCGCCGATGCCGTAATAGCGGGTGACGAACCAGCCGCGCTGGAACAGGCGGTTGATCAGCATCAGGCCGTTGAGCCAGAGCAGTGTGGTCAGGAGCTGGCTGTCGCTGAGGATTGACATGAAGCGCCAGGACTGCGGCGCAATCACCGTAACCAGCCACATGGCCAGCAGCACCAGCAGCAACAGGTTGACCAAAAAGCCCAGCAGGTAGGCGAACAAGCCCCGGCGGTCCCGCCAAAGGAAGTAGTTGAGCGCGCCTGTTCGGCTCCAGCCCAGGTTGCTGGTGCCCTGGAACACGATGCCGACGATCCAACGAGACTTTTGCCGAATGGCATGCTGCCAGTCACGCGGGAAGTGCTCGCGCACGCAGATCACTTGGGCGAACTCGCGGCTCATGCCGGGGCGCCATTCGTGCTTGAGGGCCAGCGCAGGGTCGGTGACCGAGTAGCGGGCAAAGATGCACTTCATGCCTTTTTGCTTCAGGCGAAAGCCGATGTCGTAATCCTCGGTCAGGCTCTGCACGTCGAAGGCGATACCGTCACCGTCTTCGAGCAGGGCGCTGATGGCGCGGCGGCTGAAACAGGTGCCGACACCGGCACTGGGCACCTGGCCGGTAAGCGCCTCGCGGACAATGACGTCCTTGCCGTGGTTTTCGGCGAACTCGTCTACGTAGTGTCCGGCGGTAAAGCCCTTCCATTGCGGCGCGTATGGGTACACCGGGATCTGGATCATGTCCTTGGCGGGCAGCAGGTAGTTGAACAGCCGCAGCTCCATGGGCGAGATCACGTCCTCGGCGTCATGCAGGATGAAGCCTGCGAACTCGATGCGTGCGTCGTCCTGGAAGCGCAGAATGGCATCGATGATGTTGTTCAGACAGTCAGCCTTGCTGGTGGGGCCGGGGCGGGCGCAGACCACCTTGTGCACGTTGGGGTAGTGCAGGCACACGGCATCGACGTCGGCCTGGGTTTGTGGGTCGTTGGGGTAGGTGCCGACAAAGATCTGGTAGTTCTCGTAGTCGATGGTCGAGGCCGCCAGGCGCGCCATTTCTCCCACCACGCCCACTTCGTTCCAGGCCGGGACCATGATCGCCAGGGGTTTTTCCGGCACCTCGAACAGCCGCTTCTCGTCGGCCCTGGCGTACTTGTCATAGATACGCAAATGACGGAAAAGCTTGCGGCACCAGTAGCACAGGTCGATGAACAGGTCGTCCAGGCCGAGCAGGAACATCAGTGCGGCGAGGATGATCGCCAGGATCTTGAGGCCAAACAGTACGTAGGTAAGAAAATCGATGAAAGCCAGGCTCATGCGTCATCCCGTTTGATTACGCTTTCCTCGAACCAGCGGCTCAGGCGCTCGGCGATGATTTCGCTGGCGTGGCCGTCACCGAATGGGGTGAATACGCGGGCCATGCGCGCGTAGGCCTGATCATCGTCCAGCAATTGGCTGGTTTCCTTGACGATGCGCTCGGTCTGCGTGCCGACCAGCTTCACCGTCCCGCCTTCGAGCACTGACGGCCGTTCGGTGACCTTGCGCAGCACCAGTACCGGCTTGCCCAGAGCCGGGGCCTCTTCCTGGATGCCACCGGAGTCGGTGAGGATGATGTGGGCGCGGTTCATCAGCCATACGAAGTGCTGATAGTCCTGCGGTGCTATCAGGTGGATATTGTCACGTCCCGAGAGCAGGCCGTAGACCGCTTTCTGCACTTGCGGGTTGAGGTGTACGGGGTAGACGAACTGCACATCGGGGTAGCGCAGGGCCAGTTCAGCCAGGGCCAGGCAGATACGTTCGAAACCGGCGCCGAAGTTTTCCCGACGATGGCCGGTGATCAGCACCATGCGCTGATCGTCGTGCAGGTTGTGCAAGGGCGATTCGGCGGCGGGGTGCCACGCAGTTTCCTTCAGGTATTCGCGCATCCACAGCAAGGCGTCGATGACGGTGTTGCCGGTCACCTCGATATGTTCCAGCGGCACGCCTTCGCGCAGCAGGTTGTCGCGGGCCTTGGTGGTGGGCGCAAAGTGCAGGTCGGTGATCACGCCAGTCAGGCGCCGGTTGGCTTCCTCGGGCCAAGGTTGCTGCAGGTTGCCGGTACGCAGCCCGGCCTCGACGTGGCCGATGGGGATGTGCCGGTGGAATGCGGCAAGGCCGGCGATGAAGCTGGTGGTGGTATCGCCGTGGACCAGAACGATCTTTGGCCTGACCTGTTCATAGGCCTTGTCGATCGAGTCCAGCAGGTCACGGGCAAGGCCGTTCAGGGTCTGATTCTGGGTCATCACCTTGAGGTCCTGATCGACGCTGAGGCCAAAGGCGGTCAGCACTTGTTCGAGCATCTCGCGGTGTTGGCCGGTGGAACAGATGTGCAGGTCGATGTCGGGCCACTCTCGCAGGACCCTGGCCAGTGGGGCCATCTTGATCGCTTCTGGGCGGGTACCGAATACCATCATGACGGTGTTGGCCATCGTGTTGTTCCTCGTACGATTCCCTGGACGAAGTTGTGCGACCTCGCGCCGCTTGCAATGGATAGATACAAGCAGTCAGGTGCCGGGTTGTCCAATGCACGCTCGTGCGGGGACAGGCCAGGTATTCAGGCTTTTGCTTGCCAGCGGCTTCTAGTAACGTGGTAAGCCTTTTCGATAGGGAGCCGAACATGCAAGGCAAGGCACGCAAGATCGTCCAGGCCATTCTCTACGAGGCCATCGCCGTGGCCTGTGTGGCGCCGGCGCTGGAACTGGCGTTCGGTGCCGGCATGGCCCAGTCGACCGTGCTGTCAGTGTTGATGTCAGGCATTGCGATGAGCTGGAACATGGGCTTCAACTGGGCTTTCGAGCGCTGGGAGGCGCGCCAGCGCCAGCGTGAACGTACCTTCATGCGCCGGCTGCTGCATGCCTTGGGCTTCGAAGGCGGGCTGGTGGTGATCCTGCTGCCGCTGGTGGCGTACTGGCTGGATGTCAGCCTGTGGGCAGCGTTGCTCACCAACATGGCGTTGTTCGTGTTCTTCTTCGTCTATGCGTTCGTGTTCCAGTGGGGGTTCGACAAGGTGTTCGATGTGCCGCTCTCGGCACAGCAAGCCAAGTGTTGACACGCCGAGGTTCAGCGGGATAAGTTCCCACCCCATGAACACTTTCCCGCATGTGAACGCCATTATTATTACCGCCATTATCAGTTTGGCGGGCTAGCGCGTACGTGCACCGAACCCGCCCTGGAGGCGGGTTTCTACTCTTCGACTCCTGGGCAACGTGAAAACAGCCAAGGAGTTGCACCCGATGACCAGCCTTAACGTCAGCCCCCGTACCCCGCTTACCCCTCAGCAGCTGCTGTCGGAGCAGGTGCGGCGCATTCTGTCTGCGCCGGTGTACGACCTGGCCATCGAGACCCCCCTGCAAGCGGCACCAGCGTTGTCTGCCAGCCTGGGCAACCAGGTATTGCTCAAGCGCGAAGACCTGCAGCCCACGTTCTCGTTCAAGATCCGCGGTGCCTACACCCGGCTGGCGCGCCTGACCCCCGCTCAGCGCGAGCGTGGGGTGATCACCGCATCGGCAGGCAACCACGCCCAGGGTGTGGCGCTGGCGGCCTCCCATCTGGGCATCAAGGCGACCATCGTCATGCCGACCACCACGCCTTCGCTGAAAATCGAAGGTGTACGTTCACGGGGTGGGCATGTGGTGCTGCACGGTGAAAGCTTCCCCCATGCGCTGGCCCATGCACTGACCCTGGCCGACAGCGAAGGCGCGACCTTCGTGCCGCCTTACGATGACCCTGACGTGATCGCCGGGCAGGGCACGGTGGGCATGGAGATCCTCCGCCAGCAGCCGGGTGCGCTGGATGCCATCTTCGTGCCGGTCGGGGGCGGTGGCCTGGTTGCAGGGATCGCCGCGTACGTGAAGTACCTGCGCCCCGAGGTCAAGGTGATCGGCGTCGAGCCGGAAGACTCCAATTGCCTGCAGGCCGCCATGGCTGCGGGCGAGCGGGTGATCTTGCCGCAGGTGGGCACCTTCGCTGATGGCGTGGCGGTCGCCCAGGTCGGTGCGCATTGTTTTGAACTGTGTCGGCATTTCGTCGATGAGGTGGTGACCGTCAGCAGCGATGAGCTGTGTGCAGCAATCAAGGACATCTATGACGATACCCGTTCGATCACCGAGCCGTCTGGCGCGCTGGCTGTTGCGGGCATCAAGAAGTACGTGGCCCGCGAAGGCGCACAGGGACAGACGCTGGTGGCGATCGACTCCGGTGCCAACGTCAACTTCGACCGCCTGCGTCATGTGGCCGAACGCGCCGAACTGGGTGAGCAGCGCGAGGCGATCATTGCCGTTACCATCCCCGAGCAGCCAGGCAGCTTCCGGGCCTTCTGTCAGGCGCTGGGCAAGCGCCAGATCACCGAGTTCAACTATCGCTACTACCCCGGTAAGGAAGCACGCCTGTTTGTCGGGGTGCAGACGCACCCGCTGCACGACCCCAGGGAGAAACTGCTGGCAAACCTCGCCGAGCAGGGTTACAGCGTGCTCGACCTGACCGACAACGAGCTGGCCAAGCTGCATGTGCGCCATACCGTGGGTGGCCATGCGGCGTCGGGGGCCGATGAGCGGGTGCTGCGCTTCGAGTTCCCGGAACGGCCGGGCGCATTGTTGGGCTTCCTGGAGCGGCTGGGCAAGCGCTGGAACATCAGCCTGTTCCATTACCGCAACCATGGCGCGGCCGAGGCGCGGGTGTTTGCCGCGCTGGAAGTGCCCGAGGATGAGCAGGCAGGGCTGCCGCTGGCGCTGGACGAGATGGGCTATCGGTACTGGGATGAGACCGAGAATCCCGCTTACAAGCTGTTTCTTGGGTGATCGGACGCTGTTGAGATCGAAGGCTGCTCGGGTGGCGCCCGATCTCAACAGCCCCGCAACATCCAATCCATACGCCAGCCGCCTCAACTGCTATCTCAGCGCTCGCGCATGAAGAACCCGGCCACAAACTTGCGGAATGTCTCCAAACTCTTGAAGTCGGCGTACCGCTTGAAATTCTCGGCATCCGGTTCCGGCCCGACTGGCTGCTCCAGCAGCGACACCGACAGCACGCGGTCCTGGTCGGAGGTCAGCACCAGTTCATCCATCACCTGGCCACCGATCACCGGCCTGCGCATCTGCACCTTGACCCCCTTGCTGGCCATCCAGTCGATCAACGACACCAAGGCCTTGAGCGGTTCACGTTCCTCGTCGCGGTAAACCGGGAACAGGTGAGCGCGCGACAACACTGGCACGCTGGCCACGTGGATCAGCTCGTAGAAGTGACTGCCTGCGGTGGTGGGCGAGTACAGGATCAGCGCCAGCAGCGGCCCAGACACCCGGCTGCCACCCCAGTACAGGTGATGCCCCTGGAAGTCGAAGCCATCCTCACTGCGGTTGTTGAACAGCTTGCGCCCCTTGATCTGCTCGACGCAGTCGAGCAAAAGGCCATGGCGGCGATGGTTGCCGAATACGGTAGCTTCGCGCAGGCGGGCCTTGAGCATCATCATGTGCTTCATGTCCAGCCGGGTTTCAAGGTAGTTGCTGGCGGGCACGCGTTCGAGCAGGGGGTAACGGCTGGCGACACTGCGCAACTCGGCAAACTGCGCGGTGAGGTCCTTTTTCAGGTGCGTGGCATACAGGTTCAGGCCGCTGGTTTCAATCCAGGTCAGCAACAGCGAGAGCAGGCGCTGTTGCTCTCGGCGTTCGCTGCCGTCCTGGGCAGCTCCACTGTTTTCGCTAGCTTTGCGAAAGTCACCGAGCAGGCGCAGTGGCGTGTCAGGGGGCAGCCAGGCGGCGGGCGGGGCCGGGTCTTGCTCGCGTTCGGCGGCCTCACGCTCGTCCTTGCTGAACGGGCAGCCGGGCGCATGCTCGGCGGTGCCGGGGTTGTTCTTGAGAAACAGTGTGCCGGTGCTGCCATTGAGGGTGACATTGAGCACCGGCAGGGCGTCCTTGCGGCAATCGCAGGCCAGCCACTGGTTGGCGCTGCGCACCTTCATCAGCAGCTGGTTGGCCTGTAACAGGCCGGGGCCAATGAGGGTGCCGGTGGCGAATGCCTGCAGCAGTTCCTCTTCGGCCGGGGTCAGGCTACGTACCTGCGCGGCGGTTTTGTCGATGATTCGCATGAAGCAGCTCCAAGCTACGAGCCACAAGCTTCAGGCAAAGTCGCGCCGCTTTCAACCAATCGCTCAGTTGCCTGCGAACAGTTTGGCGGCGCGGGCGCGGATTTCTTCGGGGCTGAGGTCTTCTTTGTGGGTAGAGACGAACCACATGTTGCCGAACGGGTCTTGCAACGTGCCGCTGCGGTCGCCGTAGAACTGGTCCTTTACCTCATGCAGCTGGGTGGCCCCTGCTGCGATGGCCTGGGCGTAGACCTTGTCGCAGTCCTCCACGTACAGGTGCAGACCAACGGCGACACCACTGAGTGACTGGCTGGACGTCAGCCCTCCAGCCATGTCGCACGGGTCGGCGAGCATCAGCGAAGAATCACCGATCTTCAGCTCGGCGTGCCCTACGCGGCCGTCCGGGCTTTCGAGACGGAACATTTCGACCGCGCCGAAGGCTTGCTTGTAGAAGTCGATGGCCTTGGCGGCATCCTTGATGCCCAAGTAGGGGGTAATGCTGTGCTGGCCTTCTGGAATCGGGCGGGCTGCCATGTTCGACACTCCTCTGAAATGGATGCGAAAGGGGCAGGTTGCGCCCCTGTTGCATGGAGTCGGTCAGGCAGCTCGAAAATCGACAGCTCAGGTAGATCGTTTGGCTATAGGCAGGGCCCGTTCAGAAGATGTAATCGGTGGTGAGGAAGGTCGACTGCCGATTACGGATGATCTCGCTGATCAATTCCTTGTTGGACTCCTGGAAGCGGGTGGCGACCAAGGTGCGTATAGAGAACACGCGCAGGGCGTCATGCACCGACAAGGTACCCTCGGCGCTGTTCTTGCGACCATTGAAGGGATAGGTGTCCGGGCCGCGCTGGCACTGGGCATTGAGGTTGATACGGCCGACCTGGTTGGCAAAGATGTCGACCAGACTGCCGATGGTCTTCGGGTCGTTGCCGAACAGGCTCAACTGCTGGCCGAAGTCGGAATCGAGCACGTAGTCGATCACCGTCTGCAGGTCGCGGTAGGGCACCACCGGTACCACGGGGCCGAATTGCTCTTCGTGGTACACCCGCATGTCACCGGTTACCGGGTAGAGCAGGGCAGGGTAGAAGAACGAACCGCGGCTGTGGCCACCACCCTCGTTGACCACCCGCGCGCCTTTGGCCGTGGCATCGGCCACCAGGGCGTCGAGGTAATCGACTTTGCCCGGCTCCGGCAGCGGCGTCAGGGCCACCCCCGGCTCCCAGGGCATGCCAGGCTTGAGCGCGGCGAGCTTGCGCTGGAACTTGTCGAGAAACGGTTCGACTACGTCTTCATGGACGAACAGGATTTTCAGTGCGGTGCAACGCTGGCCGTTGAACGACAGCGCGCCGGTGACCGCTTCTTCGACCGCATTGTCCAGGTCTACCTGGGGCAGCACGATGCCGGGGTTTTTGGCATCGAGCCCCAGAGCGGCGCGCAGGCGGTGCGGGCGCGGGTGAAGTTTTTTCAGGTCGCTGGCGGCCTTGTGCGTGCCGATGAAGGCGAACACGTCGACCTTGCCGCTGGCCATCAAGGCACTGACCGTTTCGCGGCCGCGGCCATAGATGACGTTGATCACCCCCGGCGGGAAGCTGTCACGGAACGCTTCGAGCAGCGGGCGAATCAACAGCACGCCGAATTTGGCCGGTTTGAACACCACGGTGTTGCCCATGATCAGCGCGGGGATCAACGTGGTGAAGGTTTCATTGAGCGGGTAGTTGTAAGGCCCCATGCACAAGGCCACGCCAAGCGGCGCGCGGCGGATCTGGCCGAGCGTGCCCTGTTCGAGTTCGAAGCGGCTGGAACGGCGGTCGAGGTCTTTCAGGGCGTTGATGGTGTCGACGATATAGTCGCAGGTGCGATCGAACTCCTTTTCGGAGTCCTTGAGGTTCTTGCCGATCTCCCACATCAGCAGCTTGACCACGGCCTGACGCTGTTCGCGCATGCGCGCAAGGAAGGTTTCGACATGCTGGATGCGTTCGGCAACACGCATGTTCGGCCAGGCGCCGCGGCCTTTGTCATAGGCCTGCACGGCGGCGTCCAGTGCCGTCAGTGCCGTATCAGCATCGAGCAACGGGGCGCTACCGAGGATGACCTGTCGCTCGCCGTCACCTTCCTTTAGCCAAACCGGGCTGCGCACGGTGGCCAGCGGGCCGTCCCAGCGCCTCAGCTCGCCATTGACCAGGTAATCGCGTTGCTCCAAGGGTTCACCCAGCTGCCAGGGGGTGGGTACATCCCCGGCAGCAGGAAACAGCGAATCGAGCAGGTGGTCCATGTGTACTGCACCTCACAAGTCTGGGTAGGTGAATCGCTTCAGCTTCGAGGATGCACCCGCCGAAAGAAAAATACCAGTCTGGCTCAATATTGCCCGCAGTGCGCCGATACAGAAGCAATCGAGCGCATACGAAGGCCTATGATCCCGTCCAATTCCCCACTACCTGATGAGCCGCCGCCCACCGGCCTGCTGCGCCGCTCCCTTGGCAGCCTGATGCCGGTGGGTTTTGCCCTGGCCGGTATCGCCCTGTCGGTGCTGCTGGGCCAACTGGACGTGCAACGCCAGCCTGACGGCCTGATGGCCAGCCCGCTGGTCTCGCCGCTGCTCTGGTTCGCCCTGGCCTGTACGGGCTTGACCAGCCTGTTCCTGGCCCTGATCAACCGCAAGCAACGCCAGCTGCAGCAACGCAACCGAGAACTGCGCAGCTCCCAGGCGCAACTTGAGCGGCTGGCCCATTACGACACGATCACCGGCTTGCCCAACCGCGTGCTGTTCCAGCAGCAACTGGCGGATGCAATTCTCCAAGGCGATGGTCTGGCTGTGCTGATGCTGGACATCGATGGTTTCAAGCAGGTGAATGACAGCCTCGGCCATGCCATGGGCGACCTGTTGCTGCAGCAAGCCACCGCGCGGTTCCTGCAGGAGCTGGCCTCGGCTGACCGGGTGTGCCGCCTTGGCGGCGACGAGTTCGTTTTCATGTTGCGCGGCACCCAGGGCCAGGTCAGCCACCAGGTGGCCCACCTACTGCGCTGCCTGCAACGCCCGTTCGACCTCAATGGCAGTACCGCACTGGTCACCGGCAGTATCGGCCTGGCCAGGTGTCCGCAGCACGGTGAGGATGTTGGCAGCCTGCTGCGTCACGCCGATACCGCGATGTATGCAGCCAAGGAAAGCGGGCGCAACGCCTGGCGCCCTTACCACACAGATATGACTGCCCGCCTGCAGCAGCGCCTGGAGCTTGAGCGCAATCTGCGCCGTGCCTTGCAGGCGAACGAGTTCGAGCTCTGGTATCAACCCAAGGTTGACCTGTTCAGCGGCTGCCTGCAGGGTGTCGAGGCATTGTTGCGCTGGCGCGACCCTGTTCATGGCCTGGTGTCACCTGCCGAGTTCATCCCGTTGGCAGAGCGCACGGGCTTGATCATTCCGCTGGGCGAGCGGGTATTGGCGCTTGCCTGCGCGCAGATGGCTGCCTGGCGCGACGAGGACCGTATACCCGGGCCAATGGCGATCAACGTGGCGGCGCTGCAGATCGAACGCAGCGACTATGTCTCCAGCCTGGCCCAGGCGCTAGAGTGTCACGGCCTGGCGCCAAGCCTGCTGGAAGTGGAAATCACCGAAAGTCTGCTGATGGAAAGCCAGCAACAGGCCTGTGAGGTACTGGCCCAATTGCAGGCCATGGGCGTGACCACGGCAGTGGACGACTTCGGCACGGGTTATTCGTCACTGGCTTATTTGCGAGCGCTGCCGATCGATCACCTGAAGATCGATCGTGCGTTCATCAAGGACCTGCCGGACGATGACGATGCAGTGGCCGTCGCCCGGGCGATCATCGACCTGGGCCATGCGCTGGGCTTCCGGATCACTGCCGAGGGCATTGAAACCCAGGAACAGTATGACTTCTTGCGCAATGCCGGATGCGACCAGGGGCAGGGCTATCTGCTGGCCCGGCCGATGCCGGCGGCGGACCTTGCTCGCTGGCTGGCGACCCGTGCCGAGCGGGGTCGCCAGGGCAGTGTCTGAAGCGGTTCAGAGATCCAGCAGCATGGCAGCCGGCGAATCCAGCGCCAGCTCGCGGAATGCGGGGTCTGCATCCATGCGTTCGAGGCAGCGCCACAGTGCCTCCAGGCCTGCATCGAAGTCATCGAAATCAGCAATGTCCTCGATCAGCTGGCGCAACTCTCGACGGTAGTGCAATGGCACCCGCGACCAGAGCTGCAGTCGCCGGGCACTGGCTTCGGCCAGCAGTGGCTGGTAGTCGATATCGGACACCAGCAGGTCGGCACCATGTAGCTGGTAATAATCTTCAATCTGCTCGCGAATGGGCAGGCCTAGCCCCGGGCTTTCCAGGGCCAAGGCATTGGCGCTGGCCACAGGCAGGGTAAACCCCCGTGGAAGGCGCTGGAACTGGTTCTCGGACAGGTCGATGATCAACACCGACTCCAGTCGTTGAAGGCCTTGGGGGAGTTCGGTCAGGTCGCAGTTGACCATGAACACCGAACCGAGCCTTGGAAGGTTCTGCAGGTTCGGCGCGTGGAGCAACGGGTTCTGGGACAGATCCAGCACCCTCAACCCACTCAGTCGCTCCAGTGCTGCCTGCGCGCGTGCGTCCCAGCTGATGCGGTTATATTCAAGGTCAAGCCATTGCAGGTTACCGGGTACCGGAACCTCTGGAACCGCGGCGAAGCGACAACGGCTCAAGGTCAGGCGCTGCAGTTCGGGCATGCAATGCAGCCATTGTGCGGGCAACTCGCTCAGTGCGCTGTTACCGCTGAGGTCAAGGTCCGCGATGTGGCTGAAACCCGCTGGCAGCGCGAGGGCCGCCAAGTCGCTGTTTTCAAGTTCGAAGTTTTTCAGGTCGAGGGAGTGGATGCGCTGGCCGGTGGACAACACACGTATCGAATTTTGCTGCCAGGCGTTGAGCATCCTGCGCACGGCGGGCTGGCGCCGGGGAGCGCCCGTTGCCCATCGATCAAGGTCGGTGCGTAACTGTCTCAAGGCGTCTTCACGAATGCGCAATTCTGTCTCCGCAGAGCGCATCGTGTTACTCCAGTCTGCCTGTAAGCGCTCGACCTGCTCCTGGGTGATGCTGGGGTAGAGCCTGCGCAAGCGCGCCGGCACGCTTTGGTTAAAGAACGGTGAGCTGGGTGCCAGTGGAGCGACAGGTGCGCCACCGCGCAACCTGTGACGCAGGGTAGGGCGCTTGGCCTGCGGCCCCCAGAGGCGCACTGGCCATTTCTCCCGCTCGGCAGCGGCCAGGCGTTGCGTGCGCTCACCCAACGCTTCAGCGCTGCCCCACATCTCTTTGAGTTTCGATGGCGCTGCGGTGTACAGCGCCTGGTATGCGTCGGTATGCACGGGCCCGGCTTCCGGGCGTTCGCCCTTGAAGGCTTCGTACCCCATGCCAGACCTGAGCAACACGCAACGCTCGCTGGCCTGTTCCTCACCGATGGCCGCCAGTACGCGACCCTCGGGATTGGCTTCGCGAATTTCCAGGCGCAAGTGTTCTGGCCAGCTGGAGTGCCGCTCAATGCAGGCGAGTAGCAGGCGCTCGCTGTTGCTGTCGGCCAGGCGTGGCTGGTATAGACCTTCCAAGGCACGGGCCAGGGGTAAATCGCGGGTAATCTGCTCGGCTTGCTGGTGTAGCCAGGCGGGTAGTGCACCCTGCGAGTGCCAATCGGCCAACGCCTCTGGCGAGAGTCGTGTCAGCAGGCGCCTGGCCAGGGGTGGGGTCAACTGCGCATAGGTCTCGCACAACCGCTGTTCGGCGGTGCTCGCCGTACGCCGGTAAATGCTCGTCAGTGCCGCACCGTCCAGCTTGGGCATCTGCCGAGCCAGCGTAAGGCGCTCCAACGTATCGGCAAGCAGTGCAGGCGTGGGCTCACCGGCCAGATGTACTGCCTGCAAACGTGCCCGGTCCACGCCACTGATCACCATGGCCTGCTGCAGTTGCACATCGTCCAGCGTATCCACGGGCAGGCCTAGGCGACGTATGCACTGGCTGTCGGACCAGTCCTGAGGTATCTCGTGCTCCCCCCGCCACGCGCCCTCGCCATTGTGTTCCAGCAACGGTCGGTAGGCCTCGGGGTCACTTGGGTGGACAACCCTCCAGCGTTGGTCGGTACCATCCTGGGCAATTTCGTACTGTTGGCCATCCATCCGGATGAACTGCCTGCCTTGATGGGCTTGTAACCCTTGCGGGTTAGCTTCGAGTTCTGCAGGTAACTGTACTGTACTCGCATAGCCTGTCAGGTCCGCACGCCAGAGTCGCTTGCTGCCGTCCTGCAGCTTCACCGGTTCAAGGCTTTCCATCAGCGCGCTGTTGAACAGCTTCGGCAGCACCTTGCCTGCTGCATGCAACCCGCCGATGGCAGCAAGGTTCAAACCGACCGTCTCGATGTGCTGCAAAGCCAGATGGCGGTCGCCGATGCTCCACGCCTGGTAACCCTCGATCACCTCCCCAAGCAACTGACAGGTGATTACCCCTGTCAACAGGGTGCCAACTCCGGGTATGAAGAAACCTGCAACCATCAGCGCGTCCATGCCCATGCTTTGCCACTGGGCAATGCGCCGTTGGTGCGCTTGCTTGTCGACCTCTGCGGTAGGCACTGCCACGGCTGCGGCCTCGGCCTTCAGGCGTGCCACATGGTCGTCATAGAGGAAAGCCAGCAGTGGCGCCTCGATGGGGGCAAGGGTCAGGTGCAGGTCGGCTCCCTCGCGCATCGACCACAGTTGATCCGTGGGGCTGGTACCTGCGGCGTCGAGGTTCTGGTGCAGCAGGTCGAGGAAGCGATAGCACTGCAATGATGATACGTATCGCTGGAAACCGCGTCGGTAATCTGCTTGCAGCAAATGGGTGGCGAGATGCGCATGCACGCCTGCAAGGCCGGAGAACTGCAGCAGGCGCTGCTCATCACCCGGCAGGTACAACAACAACCCCGCCTGCCCAGCGTCAATGATCAGTACTTCGTGGAGCGTGATGCCGAACAGCGATGGCTGCCAGCAGCGCACGGGAGCCTCGGCCAAAAGCTCTTCGATGACATCACGGCCGGTGCCGGTGATGGCGTGGCGCAGGAAAGCCATGTCGGCGGCCAGGCGCAGGCGATCGCGCAGGGTCGTCATCGAGTCTGCACGTACCGGGCTTGAAGGGGTTTCGAAGATCGTCTGCAGGTGTTCCTGATAACGCTGCCCAATATCCAGGTCACGGCAACTGCGGGCGAAGTCGTTGGGTGTGAGCGGCAGCGGCTTGAGACGGTATGACTCGGACGGTAGGTCGATATCAACCAGCGTGTCGCTGTCGCCCAATGTGGTCTGGCCGACGACCGTGGTGGCTTCGCACTGTGCATCACCGGCTAGTGCCAGGGCACTGTCATGGCTGAACGTGGCCTGTTCTTCAAAGTTGTGCAGGGCGGCTTCGAGCAGGCTGGTCGCTTTGTGGTCGCTGACGTAGGTGCCGAAACTGAACCTGTGCTGAATATGGATGAGCTGGGTGGTGCGCAGCGGGACTGACAATTGGTGCGCGGCCTTCAGTCGTTGATCGAGCAAGGCTTCGGCAAATTCGGCAACGTTCTGCAGCCCCGCAAGGGCACGCGCCAGTTGGTATTGCGAGTTGTCCAGGCGGCGCTGGCTGGCAAGCACTGCTTCGCGCAGGTCGGGTGCAGCATTGGCGAACCATGGTGCTTGACCATCCAGGCCTTGCTCGGGCAACACGCTCTCGCGCAAGCGCTGCCAGTGCTCAGGTTGCACAGTTCCGGCCCAGGCCGGTAGCTGATCCTGGATCAGTTGCTGATGAGGGTTGTGGAGGGCGAGATCAGTCATCGTCGGTACCTGCATAAGAGAAAGAGCCGATAGCAGGCACCGTTTGCACCGCAGCGGTGAGGTAGTTAATTACCCATTGCAGCAATCAATGGCTCAACGCGTGCAGGAAAGAAAATTGACGTCATGAAATGAAGGCAGGCGATTGCAAAACGCCGCTTGCTAATACGCGAGCTTGCATCTTAAATTGTTACTGAATGTTAGGCCGGCAAGGGGCAATGTTGTCGTCTAATCAGTCGCTTACGTCACTGTCTTGAGCAATAACCCGCTTCTCTTCCGATAAGGCCGTTTGAATTCAAAGGACGTCGAAGAAGACATGAAAGCGCACATGATGGCCGTAGCTCGAAAACTTATCTCGCCTTCGCTGCGTTACGAGATCAGAACAGTATCAAACGTGTTACGCGACATGCTTGGGCGGGCGTGCTTCTGGCACTGGGAGGTCGCCCGGTTCAGGCTGCAGCAGGAAAGCCCCTACGAAATTCTCTACATCGGCAGGAAGCAACAGCGCGAAATGGCCAAGCTGTTGATAGGCGGCAAGGTGCAACAGCAGGCACCAGAGCCCGAGGGCCCGGCGGGCAGCTTGCCCAGCCGCGTAGTAGTCAGTGAGTTACCCACTCTCGGGGCACTGTCCGTCCCGCACTACCTGAGTGCCGTTGTGCCTCTTGGGCGCTCGCTGGACGATATCACCGCGCGCTATGACAGTGAGTTGCGCCGCAGTATCCGCAAGAACCGACCGCTGTACCAGATGAGGCAAACGCTATCTGATGACGAAATAGCCATGGCCGACCGTGATCTGCTTCGGCCTTATGCGAGCGCACGGCAGGGCATTCATGCAGCACAGTTCCCCACCGAAGAGGTTTTTCGCTTGGCCAAGGGCGTAGGCCGCCTGGACTTGATCACCTTGAACGGCGAGGTGGTGGCCTGTCACCTTGGCTGTGAGATAACCCGGGCTGGCAAGCGCTACTGGAGCACCTTGCGTTTCGGCTACTGCGAAGCCGTGTTTTCCGATGCCAAGAAACTGCGTGAGGTCAATTCCATCACCACCTACATGGCGTTGGAGTGGGCCTTGGCCAATGGCTTCGACTATTACGACATCGGTCTTTGTCTGGCGCGCCCGGATGACGGGTTACTGAAGTGGAAGCGGCGGCGCGGGGGGGATATTGACTCGCTGGGCAACCACGCTTACATGTTCATCCGTCTACCCAAGACGGGAGTGGCCCGTTTTCTTTGGGACACGCCGCTGTTTGCGGTTGAGGGCAACAAGTTGACGCTGCACCTGGGTTTGCCGGAAGGGTCCAGTGATGAAGCGCTTGCAAGCCGTTATCACGAAATGGTGTTTGGCGGCTTGCACAAGATATACCTGTATGGAGCTAAAAGTTCGGGTGAGTTGTTCTTCGAGAACTTGCGTGAACGGTATGCCAACTTGAAATCACCGCCCACGATGGAAAGGGTGTTGTCCAACTAACCTAGCGTCAGAGCCGGCCTGGATAAGGACGTCGCTTGCGAGCTTTATGGCGTTCTTATTATAAGGGGGCTTTCCATGGGTAGTGATATCTCTAAGTTCAGTTCGACGCTGATCACCAGCGAAACTGTCTGGACGCTGGCCGCCTACAAACACATGGCGAGAAAGCGGATTGCCCGTAAAACCGATATCGACATAAAAAGTCGGGCGGTTAAAACCTGGGACATCGCACCTGGTGAAACCACCGTCTCTCCACCGGCGTATTTCCTGCCCAACCAGCTGGAACGCGTGACCGGTTGGGAAGCCAAGCGTTTTTTCCCCCATGTTCACCCCGCGAGCACCATGGAAGGGGGTATCCGTGCGCATCAAGGCCCGACGCGCGGCTACCTGCTAAAGGATGTCTGGCTGATTGATGGGGCGTTGTACAAAGACGACGCCAGCCATTGGCTGTCGTTGAAGCCCAGCACCTTCCCGCGGGTAACGGTGGACTACGAAATCGAGCGGGGTGCGGTGTATTGCACGCAAAACGGCAACACTTGGTTTGGTACCTGGTTGATGGAAGATTGCCCGACCTACGCACTGGCCTGCAATGAGGGCATTCCTATTACGACGGCGCCGTCGGCCAGGTTTCCATTGTTTACCCAAGCCCCCGGCTACGAGGCGTGGCTGGACATGCAGCCCTTGCGCTTGCGCAGCGCATTTTTCAAGGAGCTGGTGCTGTTCGACGACGTGAGCAACAACCGCAGCCGGCATCACCGCTACCGCGCCATGGGCGACAAGTTGCTGTCGCATGTGGACCATGTAACGCACCCTGGCGTGTTCATTCTGCGTGGCTGTGAAGGCCAATTGCGGTTGATGCGCAACGAACTTGAGGTCGCCGAACACTTGCGCAGGCACCGTGGCTTTCGTGTCATCGACCCACTCAGATGCGATGTGCCCACCATCGTTGCGGCTTGCGCGGGGGCCAGGACGGTGATTGGGGTAGAAGGCAGCCAGCTGGTTCACGGTGTCAATGTACTGCGCTCAGGCGGTTCGTTGCTGGCGCTGCAGCCACCGAACCGCTTCGTCAGTTACTACAAGTACCTGACTGACCGTGACCACCAGCATTTTGGCTTCGTTGTCGGCACGCCGCAGGGTGATGGCTTCACGATCGATATTGATGAGGTCGAACGTACCCTCGATCTTTTTCCGTCATAAGCGTGACGCTAAGCGCAATGATTCTCAATGTTTCTCGCCTATGAAACACATCGTGCAAGTCGCGACCCGGTGCGACTACCCGTACGCTCGCCGTGGTGGGACACTGATGAATGTTTATTTTTATGTGATATCAATGAGTTGCTTCAAGCGCCAGAGGTTGAAAGATACCAGCATCTTCTGCATGTCGATTATTTGACGAGTCGAGGGGCAGTCGATTGAGATTTATTATGGTGTCGGAACGTTGACGTAATGGCATCGTGCCCATAAGCTCCAATCAACAGCGATTCATTCCTCCGCCAAAAACCCATAATAAATTTTCCTCTTCGTAGGAGGGGACCATGCGCTCAACACTGTTCATCAAATCCATCTTTCTGTTGGTGTTATTGAGTGGCGCGGCACGGGCGGCTGATTCTTATATGAGCCAAACAAATATCGTTCCTTTGGCGACGGCAGGCTGGGTGTTTGCGTTTGCGGTGATCGGTTTTGTCGCAGTTGCCAACAGAAAGAAAATTTGAGGCCGTTGTTGTTGCATTTACGATCAACTTAACCGTGCTGCCAGTGAATTGACGCTAAATAAAGGGTGTTTACGTCGAAGACGGAGTCAGCCGCTTGTCAATTTTACAGCTGTTGCTATATTCCAGTAGCTGACGCCCCAGGCGCACATTGGCAGTGGCAGGCGACGCGGCATTGCGGTAAAGGGCCTCCTGGATGCTTGAGGCCGTCGCAGCGCTGTAACGGCTGCGAAGTGGAGCGAGAGGTTTAGTGTCGTTCTCATTCAGTGCTCTTGAACCTGGGCCGCAAGGCCGGAGGGATCCCTCATGGCGCGTTTGCTGATTTCCATATTCTGCGTTTTCGTTGCTTGGTCCGGCGGCAGTGTTGCTGATCAGGGCAACTCCGCTTATCTGCTCAGCCCCGGTGACAGGGTGCTGATTTCGGTCTGGCAGGAGGATACCCTTCGCCAGGAAACCGTCGTACTTCCCGATGGCAGCATCACCTTCCCTCTGGCAGGCCGAATCGACGTGGCCGGCCTGGACGTCACAGCGGTTGCCGATAAGGTCACTGCCGGCCTCAAGCCCTACTTGGCCGATCCTAATGTAAGCGTCGTTGTCACGGGCACGGCGGGCAACCTTGTGTATGTGCAAGGCAAAGTCATCAAGCCAGGCCCGGTACCCATGGCAGGCCCTACGGCGGTGCTTCAGGCGCTGAGCATGTCGGGTGGAATGGACAAATTCGCCGACGAAAGCGCCATCAAGGTCATCCGCGGCAGCGGCCCATCACAAAAGGTATTGCCGGTGCGCTACAAGGATCTGGTTTCTGGGCGCGACATGTCCACCAACTTCCAACTCCAGGCTGGCGATACGCTGGTCGTACCTTGACCCTTCCAATATATAAGAATCTCTAGTGCCTATTTTTCGACCAACGAATATTGCAACGGCAATCATGATGTTGCCGTTGTCTGGGGTGGTTCACGCCGCCATTTGGCAATCTTCAGTCGTGGTGCCCACGTCTGTCGAGTACGACAGCAACCCATTGCTCCTGACGTCCGAGGAGAAAGGTGTGACGCGTACCATCATTGCGCCCGACTACAGCCTGATCGGTCAGTTCGACCGCGACCAGTTGCGTCTGGGCCTGGGTGTTAACGTGCTGCGCTCCTCCGACCGGTCGATAGTTGATGACCGTGAAGATCCCAAGTTGAGCCTGGGGTGGCAGCGCGAGACCGAGACCGGTGGCTTTGGCTTGCTGGCGCGCTACGAGGAGAGTTCCACGCTGTCCGGTGCTGTGCAGGACACCGGTGTGGTCACCACCGACGGCACGCAGGAGATGTCCACGCTCGAGGGCAACTGGAGCAGTGCGGTGACCGAGCGCAGCACGCTGGCCAACGTCCTTACCTATTCGCATGCCCGTTATGACATCAGTTCGCTGACCGGTTACGACGAGCTGTACAACACATCGACATGGACCTACGCCTGGAGCGAGCGCACCGACATCATCACCGGTTTCGACGCCAGGCGTTATGAACCGCAGGACGATACCACCGCGGTGTCCTCCAACAGCTACAGCCCTAATATCGGTGTCAGGCACCGTTTTTCCGAACGGTTTGAAGGCGAGATGCATATCGGCGTCAACAAGACCACCGGTCCTGGCGGCGGGCGCCGCGGTGAAGGTGGCATGTCGCTGTTCTACCGGGGCGATCGTGCCGACGCCAGCTTCAACGCAGAGCGCAGCACCGTTGCCAACGCCGAGGGTGGCTTTGCCGAACTCGATATGGTACGCGGCAGCTGGAGCTACCTGGTCACCGAGGTCGACCGCGTAGGTGTAGACGCCTCCTGGCAGGACAGCAAAGGGGTCTCGCCAAACACGTTACAAACGTATGGCATCTGGGCGAGCCGCGCATTCTCACCGGCCTGGGACCTGCGTTTCTCGTTGATGTACAAGCAGCGCCAGCAAGACGGCTTGCCCGATGCTGACGCGACCATTGCCGGATTGACGTTGACGTACAGATATCCCGACATCTGACTCTCGCACGGGTGGCCACCATGAAATCGGACTACGAGCTTTCCCTTAAAGATTACATCGCCATCATCAAGGACCGCGCCTTGTTGCTGGGGGTGAGCATCGTGGTCGTGATTGCGGCAACCATCGGGGTCGCCGTCACGGTGCCGCCCCTTTACCAGTCGACCGGCACCATCCTGGTGGAGTCGCAGCAGATTTCACCGGACCTGGTCTCGGCCAACAACAACAGTTTTGCCGATGAGCGCATCGAGGTCATTCGTCAGCGCGTCATGACCCGCGAGAACCTGCTGAAGATCATCGACAAGTACAACCTGTTCGCCGACAAGGGCAGGCGGTTCAGTGAAACCGACAAGATCGAGCAGATGCGCAGTGCAATCGTCGTGGCCACGCTCAGTACCTACGTCAAAGGGCGCGGCGAGGCGACGGTCGCGTTCACGGTTTCCTACGAGGACAAGCGCGCTGAAGTTGCCAAGGAAGTGGCCGACGAACTGGTGACGTTGTTCCTCAACGAAAACATGAAGCAGCGCACCGAACGGGCGACCGAAACCACCGAATTCCTTACCCAAGAGGCGAACAAGCTGGGCGCCGAGTTGGCTGAGCTCGAGAACAAGCTGGCGGATTTCAAGCAGGCGCATGCCAATGCCTTGCCTGAGAACCAGCAGTTGCGCATGAGCATGTTGTCGCGCTCGGAGCTGGAATTCCGCGAGGTCGATCGCGACTACAAGGCAGCTCAGGAAGAGCTGCGATACCTCGAACTGGAGCTGGCGGCCGCCAATGCAGGGGTGCCCGCGCAGACGCCTGGCGGCAGGCCTGCCTCGGCGGACCAACCGCAGGATCTGGCCAGCCTCAAGGCCGAGTATGCACGGCTGTTGACCAAGTACACCTCGGCGCACCCCGATGTGGTGGCCGTCAAACGCAAGATCGACGCGCTCAAGGCGTCGGGCGAGAAGGGCATCGCCGCTGCGGCGGCCATGAATCTGGATGCTGCCAGAGTACGCACCAAAATGGCGGCTACTCAATCGCGCATCGCATCGCTTGCCGAACAGAAACGTCAGCTGACGGCCAAGATGGAAGGCTATGAGGCCGATATTCTCGAAGCACCGCAGGTGGAGCGCGGCCTGGTAACCCTGATGCGTGACCATGACAACGCACGCAAGAAGTATGAGGAAATCCGCAACAAGGAAATGGGCGCGAAGATCACAGAAAGCCTGGAGCAGGAAAACAAGGCTGAGCGCTTCGTGTTGCTGGAGCCACCCTTGATGCCGGAAAAACCGGTCAAGCCCAACCGCAAGAAAATCGTCGCACTGGGCCTGGTGTTGGCGCCGGCAGTGGGTGGCGCGCTGGTGATGCTACTGGAAATGCTGAACCAGCGTGTACGGGGTGTCGGCGCGCTGGAAAGCGTGCTGGGCAAGCGCGTGCTGGTGGCCGTACCGTACATTACCACGCAGGCCGATGTGGCCAGGCGCCGCAAGTGGCGGGTGCTGCTGGTCATCGCCGGGTTGTTACTGGTTGCTATGCTGATGGTGGTCGTCCACGTGTTCTATATGCCACTGGACCTCTTGCTGTTTAAAGCTATGGCTCGGTTTGAATAGGGAAGCGCAGCGATGGACAGAATTACGCCGGCTATCGGAAAGAACATTCATCAGGTTTCTCCCACTCCCGCTGAAACGCCAAAGGCGCCGCTCGTGTCGGAGCAGCCCGAAGCCTTGGGGCAATTCGATTACGTGCAGACCAAGGTGGTGCCGCTGCGTGCGGAGCATCTGGAACGCAACCGGATCGTCTCCTACAACAAGAACTCGAACATGAGCGGGGCCATCGACCTGCTGCGCACGCAAGTGCTGCAGGCCATGGAAGAAAACGGCTGGCGGACTTTGGCGATTACATCTCCGACACCTGAGGCGGGCAAGACGGTGCTGGCTGTCAACCTGGCCATGAGCATCGCCCATCACACTACCAAGACCGCACTGCTGGTGGACTTCGACCTGCGTCGGCCAAGGGTAGGCAGCAGCCTGGGCCTGCCCATGGACAAAGCGCTGAACGAGCTCCTCAAAGGCGAGGCCTGGCTGGAAGAGGTACTGGTCAACCCGACCTTGCCCCGGTTTGTGGTGCTGCCGACGCGTGAACCGATACCGATGTCTACCGAGATGTTGTCATCGCCCAAGGTCAACAGCCTGATCAGCGACCTGCGCGACCGCTACGACTCGCGTATCTGCATTTTCGATCTGCCACCGCTGTTGAGTTCCGACGATGCATTGACTGTCTTGCCGAAATTCGACTGTGTGCTGCTGGTAGTGGCCAACGGGGTGAACAGCAAGAAGGATATCGAAGATTGCCTGCATCATCTGGCGACGGCGAATTTGATCGGGGCGGTATTGAACAAGGCGGATGAGCAACCGCGGCCTTACTACTGAGCCTTTGATTGCTGATGCACGGAGCTGGCTAGCCATGCTTGCTCCTTGCTTGCTATTGCGCTCACGTTATTGCCAGGGGTACTGAAGCTCCCATTCCCAGGCGTGCCGCACAATCTGCTCCAGTGAATCGAACCGTGGCTGCCATCCCAGCACCCCCCTGGCCCTGGCAGCATCCGCCACCAGCCTGGCCGGGTCGCCATCGCGGCGCGCTGCCTCGATCACGTTGATCGGCTGCCCGGTCACGACCCGGGCGGTATCGATAACTTCCTGCACCGAAAACCCAAGGCCATTGCCCAGGTTGAACGCGGTACTTGCGCCTCCCGCCATCAGGTAGTCCACCGCCAGCGCGTGTGCCGACGCCAGGTCGGCCACATGCACGTAATCACGAATACAGCTGCCGTCGGGTGTGTCGTAATCATGGCCGAACACGGTGATCGCCTCGCGCCGGCCAGAGGCCGCCTGCAGGATCAACGGGATCAGGTGGGTTTCCGGTTCGTGGCATTCACCCAGCGAACCTTCCGGGTCGGCGCCCGCTGCGTTGAAGTAACGCAGGCACACCGACCGCAATCCGTAGGCACGGTCGAAGTCCTGAAGGATCTGCTCCACCATCCACTTGCTGCGCCCATAGGGATTGATCGGCGCCTTGGGGTGCTGCTCATTGATGGGGATGTACTGTGGGTCGCCGTAAACGGCTGCTGTAGAAGAGAAGACCAGGTGCCTGATCCCGGCTCGCACCATGGCATCGAGAAGGTTTAGCGTGGCTGCGACGTTGTTCTGGTAATACTTGCACGGGTCGGTGACCGATTCTGCCACCTGGATGAACGAGGCGAAATGGAAAACGGCATCGAAGTGACAGTCGTCGAACAGCGCATCAAGCGCGTGCGCATCAGCGATATCCAGCTCGACCCATTCGATATCAGGGCCGGTGGCCACGGTATCCGCTACCACTACATCATGCCCGGCGGCCAACAGGTGCTTGACCATGTGTGAGCCGATATAGCCTGAACCCCCGACAACCAAGTACTTCATCCAATCCTCCTGGAACAGAAGCAGCGTCGAATGCCTGGAATACAGGTCTGAATTGACTCTAGATGGCGATATGCCCTATTTCAAGAAAAGCCAGTTGGCCATGCTGCGCCCATTGAAACGGATGATGTACCGCCCCTCTTCGTAGGTCGACGCCAACACCTGCTCCTGCCCCTCGGGTGTACGGCCGTAGAGTTTCAAGCCTGCTGGCGCCTTGACACTCAGGGTGCCTTCGAGCGGCTCGACGTGAAACGGAGTCATGTCGTCGGGCCGGGGCACGGCACGGGTACCTAGTGAAATCAGCAGGCTGTGCGACTGGTTGAGCGGTTTGGTATCGAGGCTTTGTACCACCACGCTGGCATACGCGGTTTTCAGCTGCAGCTTGATGTCGCCAAGGTCCATGGCCTGGCCACCGAGCCAGCCGGTCGCGGCCTGGGTCGAGGGCGTGTCGATGGTGTAGACGCCCCGTTGCCAGTTGCGCCGCAGTTGCCCGGTATCGGTGACCGACTCGCTGGCGTTGGCATCGAGCAGTGAGTGGTCTGGGTCGTGCAGCACCTGTGCATCGGCCGGTATGGTACTGGCCTGAAGCCACGGCAGTTGCGCCGTCTGGGGCATGGCGATCTGCAGTTGGCCCTTTTCCATGGCGGTGCGCAGCAGCACCGAGCTATTGGGTGTGATCGGCCTGTTGAACAAGGTGTCTGGAGTCGGTGCGAAGACGTAACGGGTTTTCGCCAGCTGCACGTCCTCGCGGCGGTAGAGCAGGGCGGCGGCGGGCAGGGTGGCCATGAGCGCCGGGTCGTTGTAGGCATTCCAGTTGTCTGCGCGGCGCCACTGGCTGAAGAAGGCCTGTTGGCTGTAAGCGTATTGCATGATTGCGTCCCAGCCCTGGTGGCTGGCCGTCGCTGCCACGTACAGTGGCAATGAGTGGCGGTCAGGCAGTGGGAAGGGTTCGGCGTTCCACTCAGTGACCGTCATCGGTAGCCCCACCACCTGAGCGGCGCCGAGCCAGTTGATCATGCCATCGCTGGTCAACGGGTTTTTCTCCAGTTGCCCGATGCCGCCATAGCTGTGTGCATCGATGACGTCACCCGTGGTCAGCGACGGCAGTGAAGACAAGCCGTTGCCGCCCCAGGTGCTGGTGGTGGAGATGGGCACCTTGACCCCGATGTTGCGCAGATCCTTGATCATGTCAGCGAAAACGCGGTGCTCCAGGTCGTTGAGGAACAGCTTGGAGGGGCCGTGTTCCCAGGCACGCCAGGTCTTGTCCGCCGGCAGGTCCTGGCGGGCGGCGAAGGCCTTGGCTTCGTCCATGTATAGCCGGCTGTGGCGGGGCACACCCTTGTCCGGCAATAGCGCGTTGCCAAAGTGCTGGGTGATGTCGTTTTCGTTGGTGAGCAAAATGGCCGCGATTGCCGGATCGTCCTTGTAGGCAAGCCCCGTATAGCGATTGACGTGGGTCATGTAGCGTTCGGCGAAGCGCTTCATTGCCTGGGCAATCGTGACGTTGACGTAGGCATAGCCCTTCACGCCGGCAACGCCTTGCTCTTTGGGCAGTTCATCGAAGGCGTAGATGTTGTCGTTGGCGGTCAGGATGCGTGACACGTTCATGTCGAGCCAGACATACACGCCTTCGTCCTTGAGGCATTTGATCCACCAGTCGATCTTCCTTAGCGCTTCGGCGTCGAGCTGCTCGGTGTTCTTGAGCTGTGTGAGATCGCCGAAGATGTTCGGGCTCACCCACGGGGAGTCGTGGTGGTGCAGCCGTACCAGGTTGAAGCCCAGTGCCGATAGCCGCTTGGCCTGCGCCTTGATTTCATCGTCAGGCGTTTTGAACAGCGCATAAGCCGACAGGTTGGTGCCCCAGAAGCGCGCCGTGGTGTTGTCGGCAAACACCAGTTGTTCACCGGATGCTTTGACGAAACCACGTTTGCCGGCTGGTTTTTCCCCTGCGTTGAGGAACGACAGGTCCACAGGTGAGGTGCGCCAGTCCAGCTGGTCGTCCGGCCATTGCGTGGGGTCGGCCAGGCCGAAGCGTTCGCTGGGAGTGGGGCCTATGGCGATATCCCCGGCAACGGTCAGCACCGCCTTTATTTGTTGGCGGCCAGGCAGAATCGGGTCGGTGTAGAAGAAGGTACGTACCTGGCTGGTATCGCCCCGCTCGAAATAGACCTTGGCCAACGCGGGATCGAAGCGCATTTGCACTCGCGGCCCGCCGCTGTTCTTGCCCCAGGCCCAGCCACGGTTGCCGGGCAAAAGCACCGGGTCGCCCATTTCCCCGGCGATCAGCGCCGGGTCGAAGCGCCAGACGATGCCGCCGCCCATCACATCGGCCTGCTTGCTCTGTGCCTGCAGGTCGAAGTGCCAGGTCAAGGTTTGCACCTGCTCCTTCTGGATATCGGCTTTCAGGTCGAAATCAAGGTCCTTGTTCCGCCCCGTCAAGGTGTAGCGGTAAGGCCCCTCAACCTTGAGTGTCGGGTAGAAGCCCGTCCAGCTCCAGTCTTCACCCCAGAAGTCGAAGCTTGAGACAAAGGCCGGGCCGCCGCCGCGCGTCAGGTTGGGCAGGCCGTTCTGTTCGTCGACGCTGACGACCCAGTCCGAGGCCATGCCGGCCAACGGCAGCATCAGCAGACCAACGAGGGCCGTTGCCCGGGTGATGGGGCGCAATGAAGAGTCGGTCATCGAACTACCTCGGTTGCAGGCTGGCGTTGGCAGGGTCTTCGGCATCGGTAAAAGCGTGCCTGCGGACCATCTGGATGTAGGCGATGCCGAGCCCGGCAATCGACCAGTACACCACCGGGATCACCGTGATGCTGCTGACGGTGAAGATGGTCACCAGAATGCCCAGCAATGTCGCCAGCAGTACACGACCGAGCTGACGGTAAGGGTCATCCTTGTCGGGGAAGGTGCGCAGGGACTTGTTGATACCTTGCAGGACGCAGGCGAAGAACCCCACGAACAGCGCCAGCCCTACCAGGCCGATCCTCAGCGCCAGCCCTATGTAGGTGTTGACGATGTCGATGATGCCTTCGCCCTGGATCATCGATTGCATTTCCGGGGTGTTACGGAAATCGAACGACCCGAACAACGGGTAGCGCTGAATGACGATCCACGAATTGTCGAGCAGTCGCTCGCGGTAGGTAATGTTCTCATTGTCCACGCTGCCGATGAACGGCAGCAGGTCGAGGATCTTTTCGCCGCCGGGCACGATGGTCAGTA
Source organism: Pseudomonas putida (assembly GCF_016406145.1). Classification (NCBI taxonomy): domain Bacteria; kingdom Pseudomonadati; phylum Pseudomonadota; class Gammaproteobacteria; order Pseudomonadales; family Pseudomonadaceae; genus Pseudomonas; species Pseudomonas putida. The sequence continues at coordinate 3,222,390 of NZ_CP066306.1, read as the reverse complement.
GCGGAATGCTCAGCACCCCCGCCAGTGCGAGCAGGGACAGGCGCGTGACTGCGCGCTTGCCCATGGCGATGAACACGACAATCATCACCACCGCGCCCACCCAGGGGCCGCGTGACAGTGGCGCAAACAGGCCGGCGGCCAGCAGCAAGGCCCCGAGGTTGCGCTGCAGCCGGCTGCGCACAAAGCCCTGCACGAACAGAAACAGACCAATCGCAACCGTGATCACATAGCCCAGGGCAATTGCCTGGCCGGCGGTGACGCTGGCGCGCAACGAACCGCCCCGGCTCAGATAGCCCTTCATGCTCCATTGCACACCCAGGGCGTCGAGCAAGGCGTTGTACAGCAGCCAGTGGCGCGCGTACTCAGCGACGGCCAGCAGCGACAGGACCAAAGCGGCAATGACGAAGGCCAGCATCGCGTCCTTGAAGTCGCTCAGCTCCCTCAACCCGCGGCTGGCGACGTAGTAGGGCAGGAACACGTCGACATACAGGTACACCGCCTGGCGCAGGGTATCGGTAATCGTCGTCTCGCGCAGATACAACAGCCCCATCAGCAACAGGCTGGCGGCCAGCAGCTTGTCGGCCCACAGGCGGCCGAAACGCAGCGTGTCGCTCTGCTTGCTCAGCACCAGTGCGGCGGGGAGCAGCACGCACAGGGTCAGGATGCGCTGATGGTTCAGCTCGATCAGGTAGTTGACCACGCCAAAGCCGGGCACCTCTTTCGACGCGGGCGGAATGACGAACAGCAACAGGAAGAACAGCGCCATGGGGTTGCGCTCGCGGCGCCTGGCCGTGAGCAGGATGACCGCGGCAACGGCTGTGTAGATCCAGTAGCTGTGGGCAAAAAAGGCCACCAGTGTCAACGCGAACCACAGGTTGCGGCGCCGCTTGAAGTCGCTCTCGGCAATCAGGTCCGTTGCCGGGCTGCGTGCGAGAAAGAACACCACGCAAGCCAGGAACAAAATAACGATCAGCGCACGTAAATGTTCGGGCATGGGAGAGGTCACCTGTCCCTGGGTGGATGGGTACTAGCATCATGGCTAATTGAAACTATAGTGACTTCTAGCCATTCAGTCAGAGATTCAAGTCATGCCGTCGATTGATGTGCAAGCACCTGCCAGTCTGCGCAAGCGTGCCATGGGCGCAGGCGCATGGAACCTGGTCTCTCTGGTGGCCTCGCAGGTGCTGCGCCTGGGCGGCAACCTGATCATGGCGCGGATACTGCTGCCGGAAATGTTTGGGGTCATGGTCATTGCCACGACCGTTTCTGTGCTGCTTCACCTGCTGTCCGATGTCGGCCTGCGGCAGAACATCATCCAGAGCCACCGCGGCGACGACCCATTGTTCCTCAACACCGCCTGGACGGTGCAGATCGTGCGCGGCTTTGTGCTGTTCACGCTGACGCTGCTGCTGGCCCTCGGCGCCTGGTGGGCGCAACTGGCCGATCTGTGGCCGGCGCATTCCACCTATGCAGCGCCAGAGCTTCCGTTGGTGCTGGCGGTGACCGGCATTTCTGCGATCATCTGGGGTTTCCAATCCACCAAGATAGACGTCGCGGTCCGCGCCTTTCAGCAAAAGCGCGTGGTGCTGATAGAACTCGCATCGCAGGTCGTCGGGTTGATCACGATGCTGGTGATCGGGTATTTCACCCGGTCCATCTGGTCACTGGTGATTGCCGGCCTGGCATCGGCGCTGTTTGGCACGTTGCTGGGCCATTTCGCCTTGCAAGGCCCGCACAACCGCCTGCAATGGGACCGTGCAGCGCTGACCGAACTGATCGTGTTCGGTCGCTGGATACTGCTGTCTTCGATGGTCGGGGTATTGGCCATGTATGGCGACCGCATCTGGTTCGGCGGCACGATGACGGTGGCGCAGCTTGGGGTGTATTCCATTGCCGTGCTGATTCTTGGGTCGATCCAGACCGGCTTGCTCAAACTGGTTGGGTCAGTGGCGCTTCCGGCCTTCAGCGAGGCTGCCAGGGCCGGTGACCAAGCGCGCCTGAAAAAACTCTATTTCCACTTCAGGCTGCTGGTCGATCTGGTCATGCTGTTCCTGTGTGGCGGATTCCTGACTGCCAGCCCACTGCTGATCGGCTGGATGTACGATGAGCGCTATGCCGACGCAGGCCCAATGCTGGCTATCCTTTCGCTGTCGTTCTTCACCTTGCGCTATACCTTGGCACATCAGCTGTGGATCGCGTTGGGCCATACCAAGTACCAGGCGATGGACAACATCATCCGGCTCGTCTCTTTGTGGACACTGATACCGTTGTTGCTGGCCATTGGCGGAGTGAAGTACGCCATCTGGGGTGCCGCTCTGCATACCTTCCCGACGCTGGCACTGATCGTCTATGTCAATTCCAAGCTGAATATCTGGAGTATGAAGCGTGAACTTATGGTGCTACCGATGATAGCGGTCGGTGCATTGTGTGGGTTCCTGATCACGCGCTTTTTCGAATGGCTCTGAAGCCTTCCCGGCAGGCTGCACATAACGATATCGCGCTGGATAAAATCAACGGCATAGGTCTTGTGATCATGGGGAAGCTACAGTTTCTTGATCGACAACTGGGTCGTCGCAGCTTTCTTCGCAATGGGATGTTACTGGGTGCCGGCGTAGCGGTCTTCGGTACCGGCCCCCGCGTTGTGCGCAAAACTGCGCAACAGGGCGGGTTCGTCTTGATCAACGGGTGGGTCTTGCCTAGCGAATACTTCAAGGACAGTGGAGCATGATCAAGGACTTCCAGGCTGAGAAAACCCTGCGCAAGGCCTACGACGTGTGCATCATCGGTGCCGGCCCGGCCGGCATCACCCTGGCCCTGCAGCTGGCGCAGGCGGGGTGGAGCGTGGTGCTGCTCGAGGGGGGAGGGCGTGAGTATGAACCGCGCTCGCAGGAACTCTACGCGTGCACCTCCACCGGCCTTGAGCTGTATGCCGAACAGACCCGCCTGCGTTACCTGGGCGGCACCTCCAATCATTGGGCAGGCCGTTGTCGCCCTTTCACTGCTTCGGATTTTGCCGTAGCACCGCCTGTCGGCATGCCGGGCTGGCCGATCGACTATGCGCAGATCGAGCGCTATCTGCCGGCGGCCATGGCGATCGTTGACCTGCCGCACGGGGCTGACTTTAAAACCGTGAACGCAGGCCTGAACGGTGGCGAATTCGATGCTGACCGTTTTCTGCTGAGCCCGCCAACACGGTTCGCGCAAAAGTACGCATCGGCGCTCACGCAAACGCCTGGGCTGGAAGTGTTCATCCACTGCAACTGTGTCGATCTCGAATTCGATCAGGCCTCAGGACAGTTGAAGGCCGCGGTAGTGTCCGATTACGACCAGCATCGCGAACGTGTCGTGGCCAATCAGTTCGTCCTGGCGATGGGGGCGATCGAGAATGCAAGGCAATTGCTCAACAGCGCTTCACTGGGGGGTGCGGGCGTGGTGAAAAAGGAGGGCCTTACCGGACGTTGCCTGATGGAGCACCTGAACATCGACTTGGGTACCTTCATACTCAAAGATGGCCTGGGCATCGAGCCACGCCAGTATTACACCACCGATGCATTCGTCGCTCAGTACCATGCCGGCAAGGGCAATGTTTCCGCTACGGTGCTCTCCGATGTGCAAACCTACGGCAGAACGGCCGAGGTCAAATATTTTCTGGAAACCCTGGCGTGTCAATTGGGGGTGGCCAGCAAGATTGAGTTCGTCGCCAAGTTCAGCTGCCCCGGCGATGGCGTCATGACCACGATGATCGAGCAATTCCCGGATGCCCAGAGCCGCATTTCGCTGCTCGACGAAACAGATGAGCTGGGCGTCGCCAAGGTTAATGTCAATTGGGTACTCAGTGCCACCGACAGGCATACCATCAAGTGCATCGGCGCTGAACTGGCCAAGCAGTTCGCCCAGGCAGGGCTCGGTTTCGTCAAGCTCAACGATTTTGTCTATGACACCGAGCTGCCCTTGAAACTGTCGCCCCATGCCCATCACATGGGCACCACACGTATGGCGGCATCCCCTGAGTTCGGCGTGGTCGACGCCGACTGCAAGGTGTTCGGCAGTGAAAACCTCTATGTAGCCGGCAGCAGCATTTTTGCCACAGGCGGCGCCTCGAACCCGACGATGCCGCTGTTGCAGTTCGCACTCAGATTGGCCGACCACCTCGATGCGAAGATGAAAGCGGCCAGTGGAGCAATGGTTTGAAGGGATCAGCAATGTGGGGAAAGGGTTGAGCGCGATACGGTCAGCATAAAGAAGAACGAGACCGGTTCGCCTCAGGGACAGTCCAGGACCGCTTGACGTGCGAGGGTAGCAGAAATGATTGGATGGATACGCAATGCCATGACGCAGTATGTCCACTCAACAGGAAGGGGAGGTTCGGCTTACAAGAAATTCTGCAACCCTACGCCCTTGGAGTGGGGCACCTACCTGGCACGGTGGGGCAAATTCCACTCGGTGGGCAACAATGTCTATATCAACTGCGGCTGCAATGTTACCGACCCCACTCTGGTGCGCATCGGCAGCAATGTGGGCCTGTCGGACTGTACCTTGATCGGCCACGACGGTGTGGTTGCGCTGATCGAGATCTGTTACGGCAAGCACCTGGATTCGGTTGGCTACATTGACATCAAGGACAACTGTTTTGTCGGGCATGGCGCGATCGTCATGCCGCGCGTGACCATCGGGCCTGACTCGGTGGTTGCTGCCGGGGCTGTCGTCACCAAGGATGTACCGCCCGGTACGGTAGTCGGAGGCAACCCGGCCAAAGTCATCTGTACGACTGAAGAACTGATCAACCGGGTCGAGGCGCGCTGCAATGCCTACCCCTGGATAGAGACGGTCAAGCAACGCAAAGGCGCTTACGACCCGACGGTGGAACCTGCACTGGCACGCCAACGCAGCGAATATTTCTTCGGAGACGGCAGCAATGGATAGAAAACCCGTCGACGTGATGGTCGTTAACTTCAATACCGCATCGTTGCTGCAGCCGATGTTCGATGCGCTGCGCCAGGCCGGGAGTGAACGGCTGGCCAGCTATCTGGTAGTTGACAACGCATCCGTCGACGATTCGGTGCAGCGTCTGGCCGAGGTCTGCCCGGAAGCTGTGCTGCTGAGCAACACGCATAATGTCGGTTTTGGCCGCGCCAACAATCAGTTGCTGGCGCACCTGCAGGGCAGGTACGCGCTGCTGCTCAACACCGACGCCTTCGTCGCTGCCGACAGCCTGCAAAAAACCGTCGATTACATGGACGCGCACCCGGACTGCGGCGTTCTGGGCGTCCGCCTGGTGGGGCGCGACGGTGACCTGCAACCCAGTTGCCGTTACTTCCCCACGCCCCTGAATGTGTTTGTCGCGCGTACCGGGCTTGGGCGCTTTTTCCCAGGGCTGAAGATGGTCGATGAGATGGCCTGGGACCATGCCTCGGTGCGTGAATGTGACTGGCTACCGGGCTGCTTCTACCTGGTGCGTCGTGAAGTGCTCGATCAGGTAGGCCTGTTCGACCCGCGCTACTTTCTTTATTACGAGGAGGTCGACCATTGCAAGCGGGTGAAGGATGCCGGTTGGAAGGTGGTGTTCTACCCGCATACTACCGTCGTGCACATCGGCGGGGAGAGCTCCAAGTCGGTCGCCGAACTGGAGGCCGCGAGCCGGCAGATCTCCAGCTACCAGATCGAGAGTGAGCTGCTGTACTTTCGCAAGCATCATGGCGTGTCGGGCTTGATCCTGCACATGCTGCTGGTGAGCCTGGGTGACCTGGTACTGGCGCTCAAGGCATTGCTCAAGGGGCGAGGCTGGGGCGCGATCAAGGCCTGTTGGCTGCACACGCGCGCCACCTGGTCACTGTTGTTCAAGACCCAGTTTGCCAGCCAACCCACACGGTAGGTGAAGCCATGTTCCAGAACATACGCGCGGACTTGCGTGCACACGGTGGAGATTGGGGTGCCCAGGGCTTCTGGGTGCTGGTGGTCTATCGTTTTGGCCGCTGGCGCTACGGCGTGCGGCCGGCACTTTTGCGCAAACTGCTGTCGTTTGTCTACAAGGTGCTGTTCAAGTTCGTGCAAATCATCACCGGTGTCGAGTTACCGTGTGAAGTGGTGATCGGTCGCAACTTCGTCATCGATCATTTCGGCGGCATCGTCATAAGCGGCTATGCGCGTTTCGGCGACGACTGTCGGATTCGCAATGGTGTGGTGGTCGGCCTGAAGAACGTCAATGAACCGATTGCTCCAGTCTTTGGCAACAACGTCGATATCGGCGCCGGGGCCAAGGTGCTGGGCAACATTCGCATCGGCAACAACGTCGCCATCGGCTCCAACGCTGTGGTGTTGATCGACGTGCCGGACAATTCACTGGCTGTGGGCGTGCCTGCGACCATCAAGGCCCGAAAACCCAGCGAAGCGATGGAGTTCACATGAGCCAGGCAATGGCTGACCGTACCCGGGGTGGTTTCATCAAGCGCAGCGAGTGAGGTCCATGGTGACAGGCATTGGCGTGGTGGTTATCGGCCGTAACGAAGGCCTTCGTCTGGAGCGCTGCCTGGCGTCGCTGGTGGGTCGTGCGGACAAGGTGGTGTACGTGGACTCAGGTTCCACGGATGGCTCTGTGCAACGGGCATCGGCCTTGGGCGTCGAGGTGCTGACGCTGGACCTGACCATACCTTTTACGGCCGCGCGGGCACGCAACGAGGGCTTTGCCTGCCTGCAAAAGGCCCTGCCTGCAGTACGCCATGTGCAGTTCGTCGATGGCGATTGCGAAGTGGATGCCGGCTGGATCGACACGGCGCAAGCCTTTCTCGACGCCCACCCGCAGGTGGCGGTGGTGTGTGGGCGGCGCCGCGAGCGCTTTCCCCAGCACTCTATCTACAACTGGCTGTGTGATCTGGAATGGGACACACCGCTGGGCGAAACCAAGGCCTGTGGCGGTGATGCGCTCATGCGTGTCGATGCCTTCGTGGCCGTCGCTGGTTATCGCTCTGCACTGATCGCCGGGGAAGAGCCCGAACTGTGCGTGCGCCTGAGGGCGGCCGGCTGGAAGGTTTGGCGCCTGGCTGCTGAAATGACCTTGCACGATGCAGCCATGACGCGCTTCGGCCAGTGGTGGAGGCGCAGCGTACGCGCAGGTTACGCATATGCCGAGGGCGCCTCCCTGCATGGGGCGCCGCCGGAGCGGCATTGGCTGCGTGAGTCGCGCCGTGCCTGGTTGTGGGGCCTGGGCATTCCACTGCTGGTTGCGCTCGCAAGCTTCTGGGTGGGCCTGTGGGCACTGTTGCTGCTGCTGGCCTACCCGTTGCAGATGCTGCGTCTGGCGCGCCGTGGCGGCAGGTCGGCGCGTGAAAACGCAGCACAGGCGGTATTTCTGGTGCTGGGAAAATTCCCGGAGATGCTGGGTCAGATGAGGTTTGTGCTGAACAGGTACACAGCCGGCAACCCCGCGTTGATCGAGTACAAATGAGATGCCTAAGATGCTCGGATCGTTAGCCAAAAGCGTACTCACCTTGCAACCCGGCTACTCGCTGCGGGCGCTCAACAACAAGTACAAGCTGGCCGCAGCGATGATCAGGCAGTGGCCGGACTTGCGCTCGTTCATGCAGCGCATGTCAGGTGCGCTGGGCAACGAGCGCTTCGCCAGGCTGGGCGTGGACTGCATCGGGGTGGTGCAGTGGCCCTACATCAGTAAATGCTGGGACGCCCGTGAACGGCTCGATGTGGTGGCATCGCACTATGAGGTCGTCGCCAGGCAGTTCCCGGCGTTGTTGCTGTTGGGGCGCGAGGAAAGCAGAGCGGTCTGTGACCTGTCCGCCTACTCCAAAGAGTGCACCCTGGTGCTGGATCGGCCCATCTGGTTCAAGCGTGAAGGGGAGTTGGTGATCAACCTGTTCCAAGGTGACCTGCGTGTGGCGTCACTGGCGTTCACGCTGTGCCGCACTGAGGGCGAACTGTGCCTGTTCATTGGTGCTGTGCAGGGCATCCATAAAGGCATCGACAGCGAAACCTCGCTGGACATCTACCGCGACCTGACCAAGGATTTCGAAGGGTTGCGCCCCAGAAGCTTTCTGCTCGAAGCCCTCAAGTGCCTGGCCAGAACGGCCGGGGTCGCCCGCATCTATGCTGTCGGCGATCAGTGCCGGCACCACCGTCACCCGTATTTCGGGGTTGAGAAGGCTCAGGACCTGGCAGCCAACTATGATGTGATATGGCAGGAGAGCGGTGCCGAAACGTCGGCGCGCGAGGACTTCTTTGCGATCCCCCTGGCGGCTGCCAAGCGTAATCCGGAGGACATCGCGCCGAAGAAACGGGCCATGTACCGACGGCGCAACGCGTTACTGGACGACGTTTTTGCCAAGTTAGAAGCAGCACTGCCCGGCACCGTCGCGCAAAAAGAGCTGCCGTTGCATCCTCAGCTAGCCTGTAGTCAGTGAGCCACAGCATGAGGTAAAGGTCAGGGCGTCGCCGAAGCGGCCCGACCCTATCAGTAAACGGATTTCGATTTGGGGGCGTATGCGCATTGCTTATTTCATCAATCAGTATCCCAAGGTCAGTCACAGCTTCATTCGTCGCGAAATTCTGGCGCTCGAACGTCAAGGCATGGAGGTTCAACGCATCGCCCTGCGGGGCTGGGACGCCGAGTTGCAGGACGATGAAGACATCGCCGAGCGGGCTAAGACCCGCTACGTGCTGCAAGGGGGTGTCAAGAGCCTGCTCAAGCCGATGCTGCAGGTAGCTCGCGGCGAGCCGCGGCGTTTTATGTCAGCGTTGCGCCTGGCGTTGCGCATGGGGGTGCGCGCCGATCGACCCTGGCCCTATCATCTGGTCTACCTGGCTGAAGCTTGCCGTGTCGTGCAGTGGTTGCAAGGTGCTGCTGCTGAGCACGTGCACGCGCATTTCGGCACCAACTCCACCGAAGTGGTCATGCTAGCCAACGCGCTTGGTGGTCCCCGCTACAGCTTCACCGTGCATGGCCCGGAGGAGTTCGACAAGCCGCAATTCCTGCACATGGGGGAGAAGGTCCGCCGCGCAGCATTCGTCGCTGCGGTGAGCTCATACGGGCGCAGCCAGTTGTTTCGCTGGGTGGCGCATGAGCACTGGGTCAAGGTGAAGGTGGTGCATTGCGGCCTGGAGCGCAGTTTCCATGAAGGCTCGGCCGTTGCGCCCCCGGCAACACCGCGGCTGGTGTGCGTAGGGCGCCTGTGCGAGCAGAAGGGCCAGCTGCTGTTGCTCGAAGCAGCCAGGATTTTGCGGGCCCAAGGCGTGGCGTTCGAAATGGTGCTGGCCGGCGATGGTGAAATGCGTGAGCAGATCGACGCGTTGATCGCCCGCCATGGCTTGCAGGCACAGGTGCGCGTAACCGGCTGGATCAGCAGCGCTCAGGTACGTGAAGAAATCCTTGCTGCCCGCGCGCTGGTGCTACCGAGTTTCGCCGAAGGGTTGCCTGTGGTCATCATGGAGGCCATGGCCCTTCGCCGCCCGGTACTGACCACCTATGTGGCCGGCATACCCGAGTTGGTTCGGCAAGGGGAGAACGGTTGGCTGTTCCCGGCAGGCGAAGTGCAGGAGCTGGCCGCAGCCATGGCCGATTGCCTTTCGCAACCTGCGCAAACCCTGCAGCGGATGGGGCAAGCTGCTTACGAGCGCGTGCTCCAGCGTCATGATATCGATATCGAAGCGGCCAGGCTGGTTCGCTATTTCAAGGCAATTGCATGATTACTTTATTGAGTTGGCTGCTGGGCATCGTGGCACTGCTTGTGCTCCTGCCGGTACTGGTGCTGTTGGTCCAAGTGTTGTTGGCCTGCCTGCCGGCGCGGCCTGTGCCTCAGCTCAAGGGCACACGGCCACGGGTGGCGGTGTTGGTACCGGCGCATAACGAGGCGCTGGTCATCGCGTCTGCACTTGCGACCATCGGCGCGCAATTGCGCGAGGGCGACCAATTGCTGGTGGTGGCGGACAACTGCACCGACGATACCGCCGCATTGGCGCGTGCTGCCGGTGCACAGGTGATCGAGCGTCAGGACGCGCACCTGCGTGGCAAGGGCTATGCGCTGGACTACGGTGTACGGCATCTGGCGCACAACCCGCCGCAGGTGGTGCTGATCATCGACGCCGATTGCCAGGTGAGTGCCGGTGCCGTCGAGCGCTTGGCACACTGTTGCATCGAGTCAGGCCGGCCTGTGCAGTCTCTGTACCTGATGCATGCGCCTGCAGGCGCCGGGCTGAAAGTGCAGGTCGCCGAATTCGCCTGGCGCGTGAAGAATCTCGTGCGCCCGCGTGGCTGGGCTCGGGCAGGCTTGCCGTGCCAGTTGATGGGGGCGGGCATGGCGTTCAGTTGGCAGGATGTGACAGCCGCCAACCTGGCGACCGGCCATCTGGTCGAAGACATCAAACTGGGCCTGGAGCTGTGCCGCGATGGTAAACCTCCGCTGTTCTGCCCGGCTGCCATTGTCACCAGCCAGTTCCCGACCAGCCAGGAAGGCCTCACCAGCCAGCGCACCCGCTGGGAACATGGCCATCTGGGCCTGCTGCTGACGGAGGGCCCCGGTTTGATCCGCCGCTCGCTGGCGCAGGGTAACTGGCCTTTGCTGGCCATGGCCGTGGACCTGCTGGTTCCGCCGCTGGCGTTGCTGGCATTGGCCATGATGGTGGTCTTCAGCGTGGCATGGCTGGCATTTCTGTTCTTCGGCATTTTACTGCCGGCAGTGCTTGCCACCGTCAATCTTGCGCTGTTAGGGACCGCAGTATTGTTGGCCTGGTGGCGCTTCTCGCGTGAGGTGATCCCGTTTTCCGTATTGCTGTATGCCCCGTTCTACGCGGCGAAGAAGATTCCCCTGTACCTCGGTTTTCTGCTCAAGCGCCAGGTTGAATGGGTGCGCTCGAAACGGGATGACAACTGAATGGACGCATGGCCCTGGTTGCAACGCTGGAAAACTATCATCGGCAAGCTGCGCGTGGTCGAGGACGCAGCTGATGAGCAGAATGTGCTGCAGGCACTTAGCGCTCCGCGAACGGCAACGGTGCTCGGTTTCGTCAATGCCCACGCCATGAATCTGGTGGCTGCCAACCCCGACTATTGCACGGCGCTGGCGGCAGCGGACGTGCTGCTGCGCGACGGGTCCGGCATCGCGATACTGTATCGGCGCCTGGGGCTGGCGCCCGGGCTGAACATGAACGGCACTGATTTCATTCCCGAGTTGCTCGCTGCGTTCAATGGCAGGCGGGTAGCGTTCTGGGGCACCCAGGAGCCGTATCTGAGCCAGGCAGCGGAACGGGGCGAAGCGCTTTACGGGGTAAACGTCGTGTCGCTGCATAACGGTTTTGCCAGTATCGACACCTACATTGATCTGGCGCAGCAGCAGCAACCGGAGCTGATCGTGCTGGGCATGGGCATGCCCAAGCAGGAGAACGTTGCGGCCCGCCTGGCTGAATTGGGCAGGCCCTGCCTGATCGTCTGCGGCGGAGCGATCCTGGACTTCATGGGCGGCAAGGTCACCCGGGCGCCGGACTGGTTACGCCGGTTGGGCGGCGAATGGGTGTACAGGCTGATCAGGGAGCCCAAGCGGCTGTTCGTGCGCTATGTGGTCGGCAATCCACTGTTCCTGCTGCGGGCGCTGCTGTGCAGCAAAGCGACCCTGCCAGGACCGTAAGCGGGGAGGATTCATCCCCGCATGGGCTGCCGGGTACTGCTACAGTGATATCAAGCGGCGTGGGGTGGCGTGGCAGCAATCTAATGATTTGGTATTGAACCTAAGGTTGGTTTTATCGCACGGGTGTAATGGCGACGCGTGGGTCACGCACATAAAAAGAGGCCTCATAATGGTATTCGAGCCTAGAAGCAGCCGTTCCTTGCTCCAGCGAAGAAGTAGCGTGAGTAACGCCATTCAAGCCGGCCTCGACGGAGTAGCGGTCACCAGTGTTGCGTGGTACCTGATTTACGATCAGTTTGGTTATATTACGTCAGACTACGTCATCATGCTGCTGCTGCTGATCGGTGCGCTGGCCGTCATTTATGACCACTATGCCATTTATCGAAGTAACGTTGGCCTGTCCGTCAAAGCCTTCAGGCTGTTCAAGGCGTGGTCCGCGACGTTTTGTTTTCTGGTGGTTATCGCTTTTCTTACCAAACAAAGCGAAACGTATTCGCGGCTGTTGGTGGGGCAGTTGTTTATATTTGGTTACGCTGTGCAGTTGCTGTTGCATATTGTGGTGCGCGAATTGCAAAAGCGTTTTACTGCCCATGCTCGCCAGGACAATGCGTTGATTATCGGCGGGGGCGACCTGGCAAACTTCCTCTACCAGAAAATCAGCAATAACCCCTGGTTCGGTGAGCGGGTGGTGGGTTGTGTGCTGATCGATGAACAGCTCGACGGGCAGGACACTGCAGATGCAAAATTGCGCTTGCCGGTATTGGGCCGTATTGCCGACCTGGACGAGATCATCGCCAAGCAGGCTATTCGAACGGTGTATCTGGTGACGCCGCTCGGCGGCTCTGAGCTGATCAACGATGTCTACCTGAAACTCTTGGACAAGTGCATTGCAGTGAATTGGGTGCCCGACATTTTCTCGCTGCGCCTGATCAACCATAGCGTCCGTGAAATTGCCGGAATTCCGGTGCTGACGTTATCTGAAACCCCGCTCACGGGCATGAGTCTGTTTCTGAAGAACCTCGAAGACCGTGTGCTGGCCGCGTTCATTCTGCTTTGTGCGTCGCCGGTACTGCTGGTGGTCGCCGCCATCATCAAACTCGACAGCCCCGGGCCGGTATTCTTCCGCCAGGAACGTACCGGCTGGACAGGGGAGTCTTTTCGCATCTGGAAGTTTCGCAGCATGCGCGTTGACCAGCCCGACAGTGGTGTGGTCCAGCAGGCGCAAAAGAATGACCCCAGGCTGACCCGAGTCGGCGCCTTCATCCGGCGCACCAGCCTGGATGAATTGCCGCAGCTTTTCAATGTATTGACGGGCGAGATGTCGCTTGTGGGCCCTCGCCCGCATGCGTTGCAACACGACACACTGTACTCCCAGGACATCGTCGATTATTTCGCTCGCCACAACATCAAGCCCGGCATGACGGGCTTGGCACAGGTACGCGGCTACCGTGGGGAAACCAAGGACATCGAACAGATGATCCAGCGGGTGAACTCGGACATCGAGTACATTAACAACTGGTCGCTCTGGCTCGACTTCGTGATTCTGGTACGAACGCTCAATGCCTTTACCGGCAAGCAGGCTTATTGAAGGCCGGTACCCGACCGCGCGCCATCCAGAGGGGCTGTGATCAATGAAAACCTTTTCCCGGCTGGGCGGTGTTGCGTCGAGGGTAGCGAAGGCAGAGTGGCCGATTCTCCTTTTATGGTCGTTTCTGCTGTCGCCGTTGTTCGTAAGGTTACTGGCCGAGTGCAATTGCTCGAAAACAGATTTGCTGGTTATCTATACGTTTGCCATTTCACTGTTATGGCTGCTGGCCACGCGTTTCGTTTCAGCCAATCAATTCAAGGTTCATCTTCTGTTGTTGCCATTTTATCTGGCGGCCAGCGTGGACCTGTTTCTGGTGTTGAACTTCGGTTCACGCTTGACGGCGGCCTATCTTTTTATCGGGCTGACCAATTACAAAGAGGCTACCGATTTCCTGAGCACCTACTGGCATTCGATCAGTGCGGTGTTGCTGATATTCGTGCTGTGCTATGGCGTTGGGTTGGCAGGATTGCGCAGGCGTACGTTTTACCAAAGCAAGGTGATTTTCAGTTTGACGATAAGTGCCTTGGTGTTGGGGTATGGCGCCTATTTTTATAAAACCGTGAAGCTCAACTCGCTGGGCAAGAGTGCTGTCCTGGACTTGGCTGCGAAGGACCAAAGTACCCCTGTGGGTTATTTGTCGCAAATCGGGTTGACGGTAACGTTGTATGCCGAGTCGAAGCGCTATATCAAACAGCGCCTGGAGTCCGAGGTAGAAATAACTGCAGTATCGGACGCCGCTGACGTAGAGACCCTCGTGTTCGTCATCGGCGAGTCTTCACGGCCACATAACTGGTCGCTCTATGGTTACCACCATCCCACGACGCCGAACCTTGACAAAGAGGCGGGGGTGTTCAAGTTCAACAGCATGTGCACCACGGCGCCGCATACGTCGGTCGCGGTGCCCTCAATGCTGAGCCTGGAGCCGATCAGGCACTGGGACCTGATCGCCTCGACCAAGTCGCTGGTTGGCATCTACCGCGCTGCCGGCTACAAGACGTACTGGCTATCTTCCCAGGAAGTCGACAGTTTTGGCGGGATCATTCCGCAAATTGCTGCCGAGGCCCAGAACCGCCAGTACTTTGAGCGCAGCTACGACGGTGCATTGATGTCGGCCTACGAAGACATCGTCCAGCAAGGCGGCACGCAAAAACAGGCGATCTTTATTCATATCAAGGGCAGCCATTTCGATTACGCTCGCCGCTACCCACGTGAGTTCGGCAAATTCATGCCTGCGACCGACAGCGCGAAGGACCGGATCACCGCAGATTACGACAACTCGATCTTGTACACCGATTGGCTGTTGGGGAAGATCATCGATCGACTCAAAAGCAGTCAGCGCAAGGCACTGTTGGTCTATTCGTCTGACCATGGCGAGAATTTGCTGGATGACAGCCGCGGTCTGTTAGGCCATGGCATGGGCAATGAGTACGACCTTTCGGTTGCGGCGTTTTTCTGGGCTTCCGGCAGCCTGCTGCAGCGGCAGGCGCAAGCGCTGCAAAAGCTCAAACAGAGGGAAGGGCAGACCATCAGCATTTCCTCCCTACCGCATACGCTGTTGAACATCACTGGCATTTCCATGCCGGGTTATGACAGTGCCCAAGACCTGTTGAGCGACAACTTTGTCTCGTCCAAATGCCCACATTTGCTGGCCGGTGAGTACGTTCCCTCGTTTGATTTCGATGTGAAGCGCCTTGCAGTCGAATGATTACGAGGGTGTACGGGTGGTCGCGGTACGGGCTTGAACAGGGTGCTGCATGAGGAAGCTTTTGGCCTCTTCCACCAGCCAGTCGTGCACCGCACGAGCGCCCGGCTGGTTCAGCCCGCCTGGTGGGTAATGCACTACATAGCGCTTGTGATTGGCGATTGGCACACCGAACGGCACGATCAATGCGCCCCGTTCCAGTTCATCATTGAGTAAGGTGCGTCGGGCTATGGCCACGCCGATCCCGGCAATTGCTGCTTCTATCGTCAGGTGATTGCGGTTGAAGGTATGCCCCCGGCGCACATCCAGCCGTGGCGCACCAATGCCCTCCAGGTAGAACTCCCATTCGGCAAAGTCCGAACTGCCGCGCCAGGCAGTGATGTCGTGCAACAGTGGATAGTGGGCAAGGTCCGCAGGCCCGTGCAGTGGCGGGCGGCCGCGCAGCAGGGCTGGCGAGCAGACGGGGAAGATCTGTTCGTCCAGCAGCGGCGTCGAGAGCATGCCCGGGTAGCTGCCATCATTCAGGTCAATGGCCAGGTCGAAGTCGCCCGGGTTCAGCGCCTGCGCACTGTCTTCGGCCACCAGGCGCAATTCGATATCCGGATACCGCTGCTGGAAGCGCGGCAGGCGCGGTGTCAGCCACTTGGCCAGGAATGAGGGAATCGAGCGTACGCGCAAGGTGCCGCGGATCTCCCCTGCATCCAGGCGCAGCAGTTCTGCTTCGATGCTGCCGTAGGCCTCGGCCACGGTCTGCGCCAAGCGCTGCCCCTCGGCGCTCAGCTCCACTCCGCGTGCCCGGCGCAGGAACAGGCGGTAGCCAAGGCGCTCTTCCAGCTGCCGCATCTGCTGGCTGACTGCGCCGGGGGTGATGTGCAGTTCCTCGGCGCAGCGGGTGAAGGAGAGGTGCCGGGCCGCGCAGGAAAAAACATGCAGCCAGACGAACATCTGGCCATTCATTTGTCGTCGCATCGTTTAGTTCTGCTAAAGCCTTGCTTAGAAAGTTTCGTTGGTCATCAACAGGTCAGCGCGGCAGTATCGCGCAAATCCGCAATAGCGTTCAATTTATCCAGACAACCGCGTAACGGTGATACAGCCGGGCGCGGGCAGGCATTAGCATGGCTATCAGTGTTTTCGACCTTTTCAAAATCGGCATCGGCCCATCCAGTTCCCACACCGTCGGCCCCATGCGGGCAGCCGCTACCTTCGCTCAGGCATTGCGCACCCAGGGTTTGCTGGGCCAGGTAAGGCGTATCGAAGTGCGGCTTTATGGTTCGCTTTCCGCCACGGGTGTGGGCCATGCCACTGACCACGCCTGCCTGCTCGGCCTGATGGGGCAGTGGCCGGACCGGATCGACCCGGCCACCATCGAGTCACGCATCGCTCAGGTGATGCAGGAGCAATGCCTGATGCTCGACGCCAGCCACCCGCTGACCTTCATCTATGCACGCGACATGCTGCTGCTGGACGAAAACCTGGCGTATCACCCCAATGCCATGACCCTGGAGGCAATGGACGAACAGGGCAGCCTGCTCAGCCAGACCTACTATTCCGTTGGCGGCGGCTTCATTGTCGAGCAGGGTGAAATCGACGCGCCCCAGAGCCAGGCGGCTGCAGTCACGCTGCCCTACGAATTCTCCAGTGCCGCCCAGTTGCTGGCGCTGTGCAAGGCCCACCAGCTGAGCGTTGCCCAGCTGATGCTGGCCAACGAATGCGCCTGGCGCCCCGAAGCCGAGGTGCGCGAAGGGCTGCTGCGGATATGGGCTGCAATGCGTGAATGCGTCGACAACGGCCTACGCAATGAGGGCATCCTGCCTGGCGGGCTGGGCGTCAAGCGCCGCGCTGCACGCTTGCATCGCAGCCTGCAGGAACTGGGCAAACCCAATGTGATCGGCTCGACCCTGAGCGCGATGGAGTGGGTCAATCTGTTCGCCCTGGCGGTCAATGAAGAGAACGCCGCTGGCGGGCGCATGGTCACAGCGCCGACCAACGGTGCGGCGGGCATCATCCCCGCGGTGTTGCACTACTACATGAAATTCAACCCCGCTACCTGTGACGACGATGTGGTGGAATTCCTGCTGGCCGCTGCCGCTGTCGGCATCCTGTGCAAGAAGAATGCATCGATCTCCGGTGCCGAGGTGGGCTGCCAGGGCGAGGTGGGCTCGGCGTGCTCGATGGCCGCGGCCGGCCTTGCCCAAGTGCTGGGCGCTACACCGCCGCAGTTGGAAAACGCCGCCGAGATTGCCCTGGAACACAACCTGGGCTTGACCTGCGACCCGGTCGGTGGGCTGGTCCAGGTGCCGTGCATCGAGCGCAATGCGATTGCCGCGGTCAAGGCGATCAATGCCGTGCAGATGGCCCTGCGCGGTGATGGCGAGCACTTCATCTCGCTTGATCGGGTGATCCGTACCATGCGTGATACCGGCGCCGACATGCATGCCAATTACAAGGAAACGTCGCGTGGTGGTTTGGCGGTGGCGTTCGTCGAGTGCTGAGTCAACCCAGCACCTCGCGCACCCGATACCACAGCATCCCCAATGCCAGCAGCGGAGAGCGCAACGCCTTGCCGCCCGGGAAGGTAAGGTGGGGTACGGCGCTGAAGACATCCAGCCCCTGGCTGTGCCCGACAGCGATCCCTTCAGCCAGCAGTCTGGCCGTCCAGTGCGTCACATTCAGGCCATGCCCGGAGTAGCCCTGGGCGTAGTAGACATTCGGGTACTGGCTCAGCCGCCCGACCTGAGGGAAGCGGTTGGCAGTGATGCCGATCATCCCGCCCCATTGGTAATCGATGCGCACGTCGGCCAGTTGCGGGAACACCTTGAGCACTTTGGGCCGCATGTAGGCGGCGATGTCCTTCGGGTCGCGCCCTGAATAATGGCAGGCCCCGCCGAACAACAGCCGACGATCTGCGGTGAGGCGGTAGTAATCCAGGCCGACCTTCTGGTCGCACATCGCCATGTTCTGCGGGATAAGCGCCTTGGCCACGGCCTCGGGCAGTGGCTCGGTGGCCACCACGTAGCTGCCGGCAGGCAGCACTTTACCGCTCAGGCGTGGCTCCAGGTCGTCCAGGTGGGCGTTGCAACCGAGCACCAGGCTGTGTGCCCTGACCTTGCCCCGAGCGGTGTGCAGGGTGACCGTGGTGCCATGCTCGATGCGCAGCACCGGGCTCTGCTCGAAAATGCGCACGCCCAGGCCATGGGCCGCGCGCGCTTCACCCTGTACCAGGTCGAGCGGGTGCAGATGGCCCGACCCCATGTCCACCAGCCCGCCGGCGTACTGGTCGCTGGCAACGATTTCGTGCAGGTGCTCAGGGCCGACCAGACGCGTTTCATGGCCATAGCCAAGCTCCGCCAGCTCGCGCTGCTCGTCCTTGAACGCCGCGAACTGGGCAGGAGTATTGGCCAGTTCGCAGAAGCCCCAGCGCAGGTCGCAGGCAATGCCGTACTGCTCGATACGCTTTGCCACCAGGGCCACCGAGTCGATGCCGGCCTGTTTCAGGTAGCGCACGCCGTCCTGGCCGACATAGCGGGCAAAACCGCTGACGTCATGGCCGATGCCGCGGATCAGCTGGCCACCGTTGCGCCCACTGGCGCCCCAGCCGACGCGCCGGCCTTCGAGCAGGATCACCGACAGGCCACGCTCGGCCAGTTCCAGCGCGGTATTGACCCCGGTCAGGCCACCGCCGACCACGCACACATCAGCGGTCAGTTCGCCGTCCAGGCTGGGGTAGGGCGCGGTATCACGCGCGGTGGCGGCGTAATAAGACGCAGTGTGTTGGGTATCGAATGGCATGGCGCGCTCTCGGCTCAGCGGTTGGACTTGATCTTGCTCCAGGAGCGGGTCATGACACGCATGATCTTCGGGCTCGGCGTGCTGGAAATGTACAGCTTGTCCAACACCTCCTGGGGTGGGTAGATCTCGGGGTTGTTGACCAGCGACTCATCCATGTACGCCTTGGCGTCGAGGTTGGCATTGGCATAGCCGACGGTGGCGCTGACTTTGGCGATCACTTGCGGTTCGAGCAGGTAGTTGATGAAGGCCAGCGCCTGCTCGGGGTTGCTGGCGTCCTTGGGAATGGCCAGCAGGTCGAACCACAGGTTGCTGCCTTCCTTGGGGATGCTGTAGGCGATCTTTACGCCGTTTTTCGCCTCGACCGAGCGGTTGGCGGCCTGGAACACATCGCCGGAGTAGCCGAAGGCAATACAGATGTCGCCGTTGGCCAGGTCCGAAACGTACTTGGACGAGTGGAAGTAGGTGATATAGGGGCGCAGTTCAAGCAAGTGCGCTTCGGCCTTGGCGTAGTCAGCCGGCTTTTCGCTGCGCGGGTCCATGCCCAGGTAATTGAGCATGGCCGGGAACAATTCGTCGGGCGAGTCCATGAAGGCCACCCCGCACTGCTTGAGTTTCTTCAGGTTCTCTGGCTCGAACAGCACCGCCCAGGAATCGATACGCTCGATGCCCAGTGCCGCTTTGACCTTTTCAACGTTGTAGCCAATGCCGTTGGTGCCCCACAGGTAGGGCACCGCGTACTGGTTGCCGGGGTCGTTCTGTTCAAGTTGCTTGAGCAGTTTCGGGTCCAGATGCTTCCAGTTCGGCAGCTTGCTGCGATCCAGCGGCAGGAAGGCACCGGCCTGCGCCTGGCGGGCGAGGAAGTGGTTGGACGGCACGACCACATCGTAGCCGGTGCGCCCGGCAAGCAGCTTGCCCTCCAGGGTTTCGTTGGAGTCGAACACGTCATAGACCACCTTGATCCCGCTACTGGCCTGGAAGTCGGCCAGGGTGGTATCGCCAATGTAGTCGGTCCAGTTGTACACGCTGACCGTGGGCTGAGCCTGGGCGGCTGCACCGAACAGCAGGGTGAATGCTGCAGGAATCAGGGCTTGCAGATGACGCATGTCGACACCTCGTTGGTCTTGTTCTTTGAGTGGTGTGTGAGGGGCTGCACGGCAGCCCCCGCAGATCAGACGCTGAGCAGCAGGAATTCACGCTCCCACGAACTGATCACACGCTTGAAGTTTTCATGCTCGGCACGTTTGACCGCCACGTAGCCCTGGACGAACTGCTTGCCCAGGTAACGCTGTACGGTCTGGCAGTCCTCCATGTGCTGCAGCGCGTCCTCGATGGTGATCGGCAGGCGCAGGTTGCGCCGCTCATAGGCGCGGCCTTGCACTGGCGCACTGGGTTCGACCTTCTCGACCATGCCCAGGTAGCCGCAAAGCAGGCTCGCGGCGATCGCCAGGTAGGGGTTGGCGTCGGCACCCGGCAGGCGGTTTTCCACGCGCATGGCGTCGGGGCTCGAGGTGGGCACGCGCAGGCCGGCGGTGCGGTTTTCCTCGCCCCATTCGACGTTGACCGGCGCCGAGGTGTCCGGCAGGAAGCGGCGGAACGAGTTGACGTTCGGGGCAAACATCGGCAACAGCTTGGGGATGTACTTCTGCAGGCCGCCGATATGGTGCAGGAACAACTCGCTCATGCTGCCATCGTCGTTGGCGAACACCGGCTTGCCGCTGGCGATGTCGACCACGCTCTGGTGCAGGTGCATGGCGCTGCCCGGTTCATCGGTGATCGGCTTGGCCATGAAGGTGGCCGTCACGTTGTGCTTGAGCGCCGCCTCGCGCATCGTGCGCTTGAACACGGTGATCTGGTCGGCCAGGTCCAGCGCATCGCCATGGCGGAAATTGATCTCCATCTGCGCCGGGCCGTCTTCGTGGATCAGCGTGTCGAGGTCCAGGCCTTGCAGCTCGCACCAGTCATAGACGTCTTCGAACAAGGGGTCGAATTCGTTGGCGGCATCGATGGAAAAAGACTGGCGCCCGCTTTCGGCGCGGCCGGAACGGCCCAGTGGCACTTGCAGTGGCAAGTCCGGGTCTTCACAGCGCTTGGTCAGGTAGAACTCCATCTCCGGAGCGACGATCGGCCGCCAGCCCTTGTCGGCATAGAGCTTGAGTACCTTCTTCAGCACATTGCGCGGCGACAGTTCGATGGGGTTGCCCTGTTTGTCGAAGGTGTCGTGGATCACGATGGCGGTCGGTTCGATGGCCCAGGGAATCTGATACACCGCAGTCGGGTCGGGGCGGCAGACCATGTCGATGTCAGCGGCATCGAGCAGGCTGTAGTAGATGTCATCGTCGACGTAGTCGCCGGTGACGGTCTGCAGCAGTACGCTCTCGGGCAGGCGCATGCCACGCTCATGGAGGAACTTGGCGGTCGGTGCGATCTTGCCGCGGGCGATGCCGGTCAGGTCGCTGATCACGCATTCGACTTCGGTGATCCGGTGTTCTTTCAGCCAGGTGGAAAGCTGATCGAAGGGGGCGTTCATACAGACCTCTTGGTTGGGTTTTTGTGGCACTGGTGTGCAGGAGCCTTCCCACATGCCGTGCTGAGGGCTATCTTGGGCGCAGCCCCCAGGGGCAATCTATCCACTTTCTTCGGCAATGAATGCACCAAAAGAGTGCAATTAGGACGCAGCGTGACAACGCCCAATGCCTTGCAGGTCCAGGCCTTCCAAACCAGCGATGTGACCGAGCAGGTGCGCGCCACCCCCGGTTGGCAGCAGCAGTACCGGCAGATGTCGCCCGGCCACTTCAGTGGCCAGCTGCGTTGCCTGGGCCTGGATGGCGTACAGGTGTACGAAGAGCGCCTCAACACGCGGGTCGAGCAGTTTTTCCGTGCCCCCAGCGGCGCATTGGCGTTCTGCTTCGACCGCAGTGAGAACAGCCTGTACCTGCTCAACGAACAGAGCCGCAATATCTGGATCACACCGGAGAACTACCAGGAAGTGGCGGTGGTGTTCGACCAGGCCTTCCTGGCCAGCCACGCCCTCGACCCGCAGCGCCTTGACGGCTTGTTCATGGTGCCGCTGGGCAGCGGCCAGAATGCGCTGTTCGGCAGTTGGCTCAGCGCTACCCTGACACGACTGGGGGAAGCCGATTGTCCACTTGCGGGGCAAGCGTTGGCCGAACAGTTGCTGGAAGACTGCCTGTTCATCCTGGACAACGCCTGCCAGCAGCTGCAGGGCGGAGCGCTGGGGCGGCGGGGAGAGGAGCGGGCGATCATGCAGCGGGTCAGTGAGTGGGCTGCCGACTGCCCCGAAGAAACCCTTAACCTGCTGGAGTTGGCGGACGTTGCCGGCGTTTCCCTGCGCCAGCTGCAGCAGGCATTCAAGGCCTTCACCGGTATGCCGCCGGCCCATTGGCTGCGGCTTCGCCGGCTCAATGGGGCACGGCGCGATCTGTTGCGCGGTGGCGAGGTGACGGTTGCCGAGGTGGCCATGCGCTGGTCGTTCTGGCATTTGGGACGCTTTTCCGAAAGCTATCGGCAGTTGTTCCGGGAACTGCCCAGCGAGACGCTCAAGCGGGGCCGGCCGGTTCGCGGTTAAACCCAGCATTCCTGCGGGAAAGTTGCTATCGTGCCCGGCAGTGTTCACCCGAGGTCCCGATGTTCTACCTGCCTTTGCCCAGCGACCAGGCCGAGCGCCTCGCCAGCGCAGCCCCTGCCACCGACTTTTTTCCCAGCGCCAGCGTGCTGCAGGCGGCCGCCGTGCTGTTCGTGCAGAACCTGCCGCGCCAGCCTGCCAGCGTTTCGGCTGACGCACAGGAACGCCGCTTCGCCGAAATCGTGCGCATCGCCAATGAGGTCGAAACGGCGGCGCCTGGCCGTTTTCAGGGCCAGGTAGCGCAGCATTTTGACCGTGAGGCGTTTGCCATGGGGCTCGGCATGCTGGGTGAGAACGGCGTCGCGCTGGTATCACCCGAAGTCGACTATCCGGAAGAAGAATTTCAGGACGACGAAGGCCAGTGGAACTTCCAGTTTGCCGACAGCTACCGGCAAAGGGTCACGCCATTGCACCCGGTGTACCTGCCGTCGTTGGCCAGCGACCTCATGCTCAGCGACCAGCAGAACCGCCTGCTGCGCGAGTTTTTGTCCGGGGTGGACGAGTCGGTGGCGGTGCAGGGGTTCGCCGGTACCGGCAAAACCTTCCTGATCCACCAGTTCGCGCGCCTGCTCGACCCGCAACGCACCTTGCTGTTGGCCCTCACCGAAGGCCAGCTCAGGGCACTGCGGGCGCGGGTCAAGGATGCTGAGGCGTACACGGCGATGACCTTTGGCCAACTGGCCGACGAGATTCTCAACCGTGACCTCACCAGTAACGGTTGGCGCCTGCGCGACCCGTACCGGACCAAGTTGTCGTGGCGCCCGCAGGAGGCACAGGTGGTGAAATGGCTGGCCATCCCCGATATCGGCCCCTTGGCCGCTCGGGATGTGGTCGCCCTGTGTATCAAGGCCGTACGCAGCTTCTGCCGCAGTGGCGACAGCCAGTTGCAGCTGCATCACTTGCCTTGGGCCGGTCCGGGGACCTCGCCGCTGGATCAGGAAGTGCTGCTGGAAAAGGCCAGGTTGTACTGGCAGGAACTGATCCGCCCATCGTCGCGCGAGATCCAGTTGCCGGTGCGCGATTACCACCGGGTCAAGCTGTTGTCACTGACGGCCGAGCTGATCGACAGCCGCTATACCCATGTGATAGTCGATGAAGCCCACGAGCTGTCCGCACCCATGGTCGCCGTGCTGGATCGTAGCCCGCAATCAGTCATTGCCTTGGGCGATGAGCTGCAGAACCTCAATGGCTTGAGCCCTCACCATGGCGGCTTCATCCGCCAACGCTACATCGACCATTCCTTGCGCGCAGGGCCTGCCATGGACAGCGTGCTCAATCCGTTGATCCAGGCGCACCCGGCGGCCATCCAGGCAGCCTTCAGCGGCAGTGCCGAGCATTACACGCGGGTCAGTTTCTTCGACTCTGTGACGGTACCCGCGCAGCCCACCGCGTTGATCGTCGATGACGAGTGGGGTTTGTTCGGTTGGTTCCAGCGCCTGACCCACCAGGGTGTGCCGTTCGTGCTGCTGCAAAGCGCACGCAAGGATTTCGAGCTGTTCGTCGAGGATTGCATCGAGTTGTACCGTTACGGCACGCGGCCGCGTCACCCGATGCTGTTCCGTTACCCAAGCTGGCAGGCCCTTGAGCAAGACAAGGGGGACGACAAGGCGTTCGTTGCCGTGGCCAACATGCTACGCAAGGGCTACACCCCGGAGCACTTTGCCAAGGCCAAGAGCCGCTACCGCTGGGACAAGGCGCCCAAGCTTTTCCTTGGCCGCGTACGCGATGTGAAGAACATGGAGTTTGCCCGTGTAATGGTCTCGCCGGAGCTGATGGTTGCGCCGGTAACGGCCGGCAATCGCAACGAGCGGGCAAGGATGCTGGCGGGGCTGTACACCGCATGTTCGCGGGCGCGGCACGAGCTGATCGTGCCGGGGGGGATGCTGGACTGGGTCAAGGACCAGGTCCGCGATTGAGCGTGCCGGGGCCGCTGCGCGGCCCAATCGCCGGCAAGCCGGCTCCCACAGCAATTGCTGCCAGCTTTGAAAACCGTACGGGCAGCACGGTCACTGTGGGAGCCGGCTTGCCGGCGATTGGGCTGCAAAGCAGCCCCGGCTCACGAAATCAGTTGCGA
Organism: Pseudomonas putida; assembly: GCF_016406145.1. NCBI lineage: Bacteria > Pseudomonadati > Pseudomonadota > Gammaproteobacteria > Pseudomonadales > Pseudomonadaceae > Pseudomonas > Pseudomonas putida. The sequence goes on along the minus strand of NZ_CP066306.1, from coordinate 3,197,970 downwards.
TCCAGCCACACGGTTTGGGCGTTGGTGAACTCGCGCACCCCAAAATGCGACAGCTCACGCCCGAAACCACTCTTCTTCACCCCACCGAAGGCCACGCGGGGGTCAGAAGCGCAATAACCGTTGATGAACACCCCACCGGTGTCCAGTGCTGCCGTCATGCGCTCGGCCAAGGCATAGTCTGCGGTGTAGATGGTCGATGCCAGGCCGAATTCGCTGTCGTTGGCCAGCTCCACCGCATGTTCGGCATCGCGGGCAGTGATGATCGCAGCCACGGGGCCGAACAGTTCCTGCTTGAACGCGGTCATGTCCGCGGTGACGTTGCCGAACACGGTCGGTGCATAGAAGTTGCCCACGCCTTCGACCTTGTTGCCGCCCAACAGCAGGGTGGCGCCCTCGGCAAGTGTCGCCTGGACCTGGCCATCGAGCTCGTCGCGCAGGTCGTAGCGCGCCATCGGGCCGATGTAGGTGTCATCTTCCAGCGGGTTGCCGACCTTCAACTGGCGCGTCGCCTCGACGAACTTGCGTGTGAATGCCTCGACGATGCTCTCTTCCACGATCAGGCGCTTGGCCGCGGCGCAGACCTGACCGGTGTTCTGGTAGCGGCCGACCACGGCGGCTTTGACCGCAGCATCCAGGTCGGCGTCTGCCAGGACGATGAACGGGTCGGAGCCTCCCAGCTCGAGCACGCACTTCTTCAGCGCGGCACCGGCCTGGGCGCCGATGGCCATGCCGGCACGCACGCTGCCGGTCAATGTCACGGCAGCGATGCGCGGGTCGTTGATGGCGCGGGTGACACCGTCCGGGGTCACGTTGAGCACCTCGAACACACCATCGGGCAAGCCCGCATCCTTGAACAAGTCGCCCATCAGATAGGCGCTGCCCATGACGTTCGGCGCATGCTTGAGCACATAGGTATTGCCGGCCAGGATCGCCGGTACGGCGCCACGCAGCACCTGCCAGATCGGGAAGTTCCACGGCATCACGGCCAGGATCGGGCCCAGCGGGCGGTATTCGATACGCGCTTTTTCGACCTGGGTCGGCTCAGCCGCAAGCATCGCCGGGCCGTGCTCGGCGTACCACCGGCACAGGCCGACGCACTTGCTCACTTCACCTCGGGCCTGGCTGATCGGCTTGCCGATTTCGCGGCTGATCATCTGCGCGAACGTTTCGGCTTTGGCCTCAAGTGTGTCGGCCAGGGCAAGCAGGTACTCGCTGCGCTGACCCAGCGACACCTGGCGCCACTGGCGATAGCCAGCCTTGGCACGTTGCAGCGCCGCTTCCAGTGCGGCGTCGGTGTCGAAAGGGTAGCTGCCGATCTGCTCGCCGCTGTGCGGGTCGATGGAGATGGCGTGGGTCAGGCTGCTGATCTGGCTCATGGCTGCACACTCGTTGTTGTTCATCAGTGAGGCCAGACTAGTGGGCTAGGGGTTTAATGAAAACTGAATAATAATGAGCGAAACATTCACGTTTGGAGAATGACTGTGGATCTGGTCCAATTGGAGATCTTCAAGGCGGTGGCCGAACAGGGCAGCATCAGCGCCGCCGCCCAGCATATTCATCGGGTGCCGTCTAACCTGACCACACGCATCAAGCAGCTGGAGGAGGACCTGGGGGTCGAGCTGTTCATCCGTGAGAAAAGCCGCCTGCGCCTGTCGCCGGCTGGCTGGAATTTCCTCGAATACACCCGGCGCATTCTCGACCTGGTGCACGAGGCCCGGTTGACGGTTGCGGGCGAAGACCCGCAAGGCACCTTCGCCCTGGGTTCGCTGGAGAGCACCGCAGCAGTGCGCATACCGGCATTGCTGGCCGCCTATAACCAGCGTTACCCGAAAGTCGACCTGGACCTTTCCACCGGGCCGTCGGGGACCATGCTTGAAGGCGTGCTGTCCGGGCGCCTGGTGGCAGCATTCGTCGATGGCCCGTTGTTGCACCCCACGCTCGAAGGCATGCCAGTATTCGAGGAGGAGATGGTGATCATCTCGCCGCTCAACCACGCCCCGGTAACCCGTGCGCAGGACGTCAACGGTGCGAGCATCTACGCCTTCCGTGCCAACTGCTCGTACCGCCATCATTTCGAGAACTGGTTCGTCCAGGACCAGGCGGTGCCGGGCAAGATCCACGAGATGGAGTCCTACCACGGCATGCTCGCCTGCGTCAGCGCCGGTGCTGGCCTGGCCATGTTGCCGCGCAGCATGCTCGACAACATGCCTGGCTGCAGCACGGTTTGCGCCTGGCCGATGTCGGAGGATTTCCGCTACCTCAAGACCTGGCTGGTGTGGCGCCGGGGTACCGTTTCGCGCAGCTTGAGCATGTTCGTCAAGCTGCTTGAGGAGCGGCGCGCTGGCTGAGACGGGCCGCACATTAGCCATTAGTGGCAATTTACTTCCAACTTTTTGATTACTTGGACAATAATCAGAAAAGTATTACCTCGTGTGACCGGTTGGATGCACCGTTCACCGTAAAAATCGAGGGGCAACAAGCCCCCGCTTGCCCGTGTAGACCATCAGGAGATGTCATCAATGAAACCCCGTTTTGCCACTATGCTGGCGGCCGCCGCATTGGCCTTTGCCGGTGCCAATCTGGCCCAGGCCGCGCAAGTGTCCGGTGCCGTGGGCGCCACCAGCCAAGGCGACATGACCTACCGCATCGGCCTGGCCTTCGACTGGGACAAGAAATGGCTGCAAAGCAGCACCGGCTTCGTGACCGGTTACTGGGATGCGGCCTACACCTACTGGGAAGGTGGCGAGGCCAGCGGAGCCCACTCGCTGTCGTTCAGCCCGGTGTTCACCTACGAATTCAGTGGCTTTACCTACACTCCGTACATCGAGGCAGGCATCGGCCTGGCAGCATTTTCCAAGACCGATGTCGGCGATCAGCACCTGGGTTCGTCGGTCAATTTCGAGGACCGCATCGGTTTCGGCCTGAAGTTGCCGGGCGAGCAGAAAGTCGGCATCCGTGCCATGCACTACTCCAACGCCGGTATCAAACAGCCGAACGACGGCATCGAGTCCTACTCGCTGTTCTACAGCAAGGCGTTCTGAAACTGCGGGCCGCACCAGCGGCCCCGGCCATTCAGAAGGTGTAGGAAACCCCGGCTTGCACCGTGCGTGGTGCACCCGGGTACACGTAAGTGTTGAACGCCCCTTCGTCATAGCCCTTGTTGAACACGTTCTTCACGTCCAGGTTCAGCCGTACATGCTCGTTGACCTTGTAGAAGCTGTGCAGGTCGACCACGCTGTAGCTCGCCATGGTGTAAGTCGTCGCGGCGGTCTGCCCGGCACGGTCATCGATGTACTTCACCCCAACCCCCAGCCCCAGGCCCTTGGCCAGACCATCCTGAAACTCATAGGTGTTCAGCAGGCTGAAGCTGTTGCGCGGGATGTTCGCCAGGCGCGTGCCGGTGGGCACCGTGTTGTCCTGAGTGACTTCGGCGTCGACATAGGCATAGCCACCGATCACACGCCACTCAGGGGTGAGGTTGCCGGCAATGTTGATGTCCAGCCCGCGGCTGCGCACCTCACCGGCGGCGATGCTGTAGGTACCGGAAGGGTCATTGGGGTCGCGGGTCAGCACGTTTTCCTTGACGATGTGGTACGCAGCTGCGTCGATGCTTAGCTGGCGATCGGGCGCTTCCCACTTCACACCCAACTCATACGACTTGCCTTTCTCCGGGTCGAAACCACTGCCTTGCAGGCTGGCGCCACTGTTGGGCTTGAACGAGCGGGCGGTGTTGGCGTAAACGGCAAGCGTGTCGGTGAGGTCATACAGCAGGCCGAAACGAGGCGTGACGCCGTTTTCACCCTTGCTGAAGTCGCCTGCATTGTTCAGCTTGTTGTCGTAGTCATGCTCGTAACGCTCGAAGCGCACCCCGGCCAGTGCCTTCAGGCGCTCGGTCAGGGCGACCTGGTCCTGAATGAAGGCGGCCCAGGTCTTGAGGTTTTCCTTGTCGTGGGTAGTCGTGCGGGTCAGGGCAGGGCGGGGCTGGCCCAGCACCGGGTCGAAGATGTCGATCGGATAGGCGCCGGCACCGGCGGCCGAACGTTGAATGATCGAGCTGTAGTCGTAGTCTTCATATTCGATGCCGGTCAGCAGGGTGTGGGCCAAGCCGCCCGTTTCGAAGTGGCCGGTCAGGTTGAGCTGGTAGTCACGGTCGGTCCATTCGAGCTTGCGGTAGTTGAAGTTGCGCCCCAGGGTGCGGCCATCGGCCTGCAAAGCATTGGCTTCCACGGCGTTGCCCTTGAGTGAGCCGTCCAGCCACTGCATGCCGCCGCCCAAGGTCCAGTCATCGCTGAGCGCGTGCTCGAAGCGCAACTGCGCCATGTTGTTGTCGTTGTGCAGCAGGTTGTCGCTGCCTTTTTCCCAGATATTGGTGTCACGCGAGGCGGTGCCGCGCTGGCCGGGCAGGCGGGTAAGGCCCCGGTCCAGCGGGTGGTTGTTGCGCATGAAGTCGCCCTCGAAGACGATCTTCGTGGCGTCATTGACCTGCCAGCTGAGCACGGGCGCAACGTCGTAGCGTTCGCTTTCGACATCGTCGCGGAAGCTATCACCACCTTCACCCAGCACGTTCAGGCGGTAGGCGAGTGAGCCATCTTCATTGAGCGGCCCGGTGGCATCTAGCGTTGCCCGGTGCATGCCCTGGTCGTCGAGCTGGCTGCCAAGCGTCACTTTGGGGTCCGCCAGTGGCTGCTTGCTGACCACGTTGAAGGTCCCGCCCGGGTCGCCACGGCCATAGAGGCTGGTGGCCGGGCCGCGGATCACTTCCAGCCGCTCCACACTGTTGGCATCGGGGGCGTTCGGGTAGCCACGGTTGATTGGGAAGCCGTTGCGGTAGAACTCGCCCGTGGTGAAACCGCGCACCGTGAAAGTGGTCAGGCCCTGGCCGCCAAAGTTGTTGGCGCGGCCAACGCCGCCTGCGTAGTCCAGGCCGTCCTGCAGCCGCGTGGCACCGGTGTCTTCGAGTACATCCTTGGGTACGACGCTGATCGACTGCGGTATTTCGTGCAGCGCGGTGTCTGTGCGCGTGGCACTGGCCGAACGACTGGCTTTGTAGCCCTCGACCGGCCCATCGGCACGTTCGCTGTCGGCGGTACCGCTAATGTTCAGGGCCTGGAGTTCGATCTGGGCGGGGTTGCCGAGTGACTCGGACTCGGCGAAAGCCAACGGGGAAACAGCATGTAGTACACAAAGCGAAACGAACGTGCGACGCATCGACGGTACGATCCTGAAGTAGGGCGCTAGGAAGGGGATTGATACGCCGCGAAATTACTACGAATCATTATCAAATGCATTATTTTTAAGTGGCGCGGGAGTGCCAGTTTGATGCTGGTCGTGCGATTGATTCGGGCTGTCAGATCAATCACCGCGCAGACGGCGATCAATCCGACAGCCCAAAAAGTCTCAGCCGATGCCTCAACGCACCCCTTTGACCGCCAGCACATTGCACAGTGGATGCTCCAGCACATGCGCCGTGGTCCCACCCAGGAACGTCTGCATGGCGTCATGCCGGTGGTTGCCCATCACGATCACATCGACCCGGCTGTGGCTGACGAACTGGGCAATCGCCCGAATCGCAGCACCTTCCAGAAAGTGTCGGCGTTCCAGCGGGATCTGGTGATGGTCACCGAGGCGATTGAACGCTGCCCGTTGTGCGGTGCGCACACTGCCCTCGAAACCGGGCATGGTCACCGTGCCGGCGCCGAAGTCGGCGAGATGGGTTCTGGCCGCATCGCACACATGCAACAGGTGCAGTTCGGCGTTGCACTGCAGGGCCAGGGCATGTGCGCAGTGGATCACCTGCTCGTCCAGGTGTTCGCCCGCACCGTGGCTGTTGAGGTCGACGGCGACGGCGATTTGCCGGGGCAGCGGCAGGCGAATGTCACTGACCAGGTGAACGGCCACCGGGCTGTCCTTGAGCAGTTGCCAGTCCAGCGGTGTGACCAACAGGCGCTTGAGCACTGGTTCGTGCTGTACATCCTTGATCAGCAAATCACAGCCCAACTGCTCGATGCGCTCGATTACGCTGCCCAGCGGATCACGGGTGAGCAGCAGTTCGGTGGACACGTCCAGGCCGTCATCGCGCAATTGCTCGGTGGCGTCGGCCAGCCATTGGCGGTTGTCGGCGAGTAGCCGCTCGCGTTCACGGCCGTCGCTCATCAGGCCAAAGGTGTCGACATCGTCGACGAAGACATTGATATCCAGCAGGGCACCGCTGGATTCGGCCAATGCCGCCGCGCGCTGCAGCGCGGGTGTATAACGCATCTGCGGGCCGAGCATGACTAACAAACGCTTGAACTGGCTCATCGCACACCTCCACGTGTGGGCAGCCCCCCGGTTCATGCCTGTTGATCTGGTCTGTTCAGTCTAGGCGGCAGCGGGCTTGCCCGCGAATGCGCAGGCGTCTACCGCCAAAGGGTTTGTCGGGTATGATGCCAGCCCCATCATTTCACGAGGCCCGTTTCATGTCCCTGAGTGCTGAACAGACCGGCGAATTCCGCGCCTTCGCCGAGCAGTTGGCCGATGCCGCTGCAGCCGCGATCCAGCCGTACTTTCGTGCCAGCCTGGACGTCGAGGACAAGGGCGGGCGCCTGTACGACCCGGTGACCGTGGCCGACAAGGCTGCCGAAGACGCCATGCGCACGCTGATCCAGGCGCGTTACCCGGAACACGGCATTCTTGGCGAAGAGCAGGGGGTGGCAATCGGCAGCAGCCCATTGACCTGGGTGCTCGACCCCATCGATGGCACCCGCGCCTTCATCACCGGCCTGCCACTGTGGGGCACGCTGATCGCCCTGAACGATGGTACCCGCCCCGTGCTGGGGGTGATGAACCAACCTTTCACCGGTGAGCGTTTCGTCGGTACCCCCGAAGGCGCGTGGCGCAGCGGCACGCCATTGAAGACCCGCGCCTGTGCAGACCTGGCGGCGGCAACCTTGATGTGCACGACGCCAGACATGTTCGATACCCCAGAGCGCAAGGCTGCGTTCCAGGCCGTGGCTGACAAGGCGCGGCTGATGCGCTATGGCGGCGATTGCTACGCCTACTGCATGCTGGCCTCGGGGTTTGTCGATGTGATTGTCGAAGCGAGCCTGCAACCGTATGACGTGCAGGCGCTGATGCCGATCATCGAAGGGGCGGGCGGGGTAATCACCGCTTGGGATGGCAGTTCGGCACAGCACGGCGGCTGTGTGGTGGCGTGTGGTGATCCGGTACTGCACGCTCAAGTGGTGCAGATGCTGCGCCACGCCCTGTAATCGTTGCTTGCAGGGGAGCATGGGCGCCAGCCTCGTAGACCTGAGCAAGCCGGCGAACAGGCGCACTGACTTGCGGTCACCCCTCTATCGCACTTTTTCCGGTTTGCGGGCTCTATGCTTGGCCAGGCCGCGCCGATCCCCGGCGCGGCCGCCGATTTCGACCCGGTGCCGATGGTTGCAAGCAAACCCGTATTCTTCCCGCGCCTGCTGCTGGCAGGCACACTGGTCTGCCTGGGCGCCTGCACCCAGCAGCAAGGCCAGGACATCGTCAGCCAGTTCGGCAACGGCAAGCCCAGCGAGCTGTTCCAGACCAGTGTCGACCGCATGGCGACGCTGGCCATGCGCGACAACCTGCAGAGCCTGTTCCTGCTGATGAACAAGCTGTACCTGCGCAACCCCAGCCAGTGGAAAATGTCCGGTTACCTCGATGCCGCCACTGCAGAGCGGCAGATCCGCATCGCCATCGAACAGCGGCAACCCTTGGCACAGTTGGGCAACCGTCGCGACCTCGCTGCCTTGAGTTACGCGCTTAGCCCCGAGTTTCGCGGTGACCGGGTCGGTGCCTTCATCTACGCCATCGGCAGCATGCTGATTACCGCGCACGGTGGGCGAACCGAGTTCTACATGACGGACACCATCGACCCTTTGTTCGTCAACAACGCCGCTCGCAACATCGAAAAGGCTACCTGGATGCTCAGCCAGCGCCAGGATGCCAATGGGGTATTGCTGTTATTTTCCAACGAGATTTCGGAGGAGGGCAGCAACCTGAGTTTTGCGGTGGAGTTCGGCAAGATCGTCGCGCGGCTGGATTTGCTGGCGCAACTGTTGGATGAGCGCTACCGGCGGATCGGGCTCAACTACGCGCAAAGCCTGTTGCTGATGAATTTCCTGCCGGTGCAGTGAAACCCGTCACAGCAACGCCTGAATCGCACGCTGATAGCGCTGGCCGGCGCGGCTCATGCTGTTGTTGTGGCTGGCCCCTGGTACCAGCAACAAGGTTTTGGGCTCCTGCGCCGCTTCAAACAATTGCTGGCTGAAACGCGGCGGCACGAAACGATCGTCCAGCCCGTGTACCAGCAGCAGTGGCAGGCCGACGTCCTTGATCTTGTCCAGCGAATCGAATTTCTGCGACAGCAACCAGCGCACCGGGAGGGTGGTATCGGCCACGGCAGCGGCGACATCCCCCAGTGAAGTGAAGGTCGACTCCAGGATCAACCCCCGCGCCGGTGCTGTACCGCCGCCTTTCTGCGCCTGGCGCGAAAGGTCGGCAGCCAGCTCCACCGCCACTGCGCCGCCCAGTGAGTGGCCAAAGATCAGGCGTTTGCCCGCATCGGGTTGCAGTTGGGCAAAACGCTCCCAGGCAATGCGCGCGTCTTCGTAAACTGTCGCCTCCGACGGCAGGCCGCCGCGGCTTTGGCCGAAGCCTCGGTAATCCACGGCCAGCACCGAATACCCCATGGCATGCAGCTGTTCGATGCGAAACAGCTGGCCGGTGAGGTTCCAGCGTACGCCGTGCAGGTAGAGGATGGCCGGCGCATCGGCGCGGCGGGCCGGCCACCACCAGGCGTGCAGGCTCTGGTTGGCGGCGAAGCTGCGTGGGCGCAGGTCCAGTTCCTGCACGCCACTGGGCAGGCCGCGGAACCAGCTGGCCTGGCCTGGCTCGATCCGGAACACCAGTTCGCGTTCCTTGTGCTGCAGCACGGTGCAGCCGGCTGGCAGGCCGACAACCAGGAAGGTGGCGCACAGCCAGGTGAGCCAGCGACGGCGCAGGTGGGTGAGGAAGTAAGTGGGCATGCGGGGTTTTTAACAGATCCGCAGGTTCTGGTGTCGGAAAAGTAACCGGATGGTCGTGCAGGTTGGTTGCAAGCTGTTTCGTTCGATAACCGCCCAAGCGCTGCTTGTGCCTGTCCGATAGCCGCCCGGCCAATCCGAACATCTCATTGCCCAACCCCCATCTTTTGCTTAGTGTGGGACCAAGCCACCGGCGGTCAGCTGCCTTTAGAAACCTGACCCCGGCCCGGTAGAATGACCGTGAACGACCGCAACCACAGGCCCCAGGCCAGTAGGGCGCGGCGCCCAGAACAATAACGATGCCGAGTGCCTTGCCTATGGAAAGCCGCCTGCTGAGCGAGCGCAGTAGCGTGTTCCATCACGCCGATCCTTATGCGGTGTCCGATTACGTCAACCGTCATGTGGGCCAGCACTGCATCGGCCTGTCGCGCAGCACCCATCCGCAGGCCAGCCTCAGCCACCGCAAGTTCGCCGAACTCGACCTGTGCCGCATCAGTTACGGTGGCAGCGTGCGGGTCACCTCACCGGCCCTGGAAACCATCTATCACCTGCAGGTGCTGCTTAACGGCAACTGCCTGTGGCGCGGGCAACAGCGCGAGCATCACCTGGTGCCGGGCGAGCTGCTGCTGATCAACCCCGACGACCCGGTGGACCTTACCTATTCCGAAGACTGCGAGAAGTTCATTCTCAAGGTACCGACGCACATGCTCGACTCGATCTGCGAGGAGCAGCGCTGGCACCGGCCTGAGGGAGGGGTACGGTTTTTGCGCAACCACTATCGGCTCGAAGAGCTGGATGGTTTCGTCAACCTGCTGGCCATGGTCTGCCATGAGGCCGAGGTGAGTGATTCGCTGCCGCGGGTGCAGGGGCACTACAGCCAGATCGTCGCCAGCAAGCTGTTGACGCTGATGAGCACCAACATCCGCCGGGAAAGCCTGGCTACGCCGGGGGCCAGCCTGGAGCGGATCCTCGACTACATCGACCGCAACCTCAAACTGGAGCTGGCAGCCGAGACGCTCGCTGAACAGGCTTGCATGAGTGTGCGTTCATTGTATGCGTTGTTCGATCGCCACTTGGGCACCACACCCAAACAGTACGTACGCCAACGCAAACTGGAGCGGGTGCATGCGTGCCTGAGCGATGGCAGTTGCGCGGTGCGCAGTGTGACGGAACTGGCGATGGATTACGGCTTCCTGCACCTGGGGCGTTTTTCCGAGACCTACCGCGAGCGTTTTGGGCAGCTGCCTTCGCAGACCTTCAAGCAACGGCGCTGACTTGACGGGCGTAATCGCTGGCAAGCCAGTTGCTCCCACAAGAGCCCTGCCAGCCTGGCGGCAGGGCTTTACCTGTGGGCCTCAGCGAGGAACATCACAACGGATAGTGCTTCAGCTCCCTGGCGATCAACATCCGCTGGATTTCGCTCGACCCTTCATAGATCTGCGTGATGCGTGCGTCACGGTAATAGCGCTCAACCGGGTAATCTTCCAGGTAGCCATAGCCGCCATGCACCTGGATCGCCATCGAGCACACCCGTTCGGCCATCTCCGATGCGAACAGCTTGGCCTGTGACGCCTCCGACAGGCAGGGTCTGCCTGCGCTGCGTAGGCGTGCGGCATGCAGAACCAGCAGCCGTGCGGCATTGACCTGTACCTGCATGTCGGCCAGCAGGTTGGCGATGCTCTGGTGCTCGTTGATCGGTTTGCCGAACTGCACGCGGTCGCGGGAATAGACCAGCGCAGCCTCGAAGGCGGCACGGGCGATGCCCAGGGCCTGGGCTGCGATGCCGATACGCCCGCCTTCGAGGTTGGACAAGGCAATGGCCAGGCCCTTGCCACGCTCACCCAGCAGGTTGGCGGCGGGGATGCAGCAATTGTCGAAGGTCACGGCGCAGGTGTCGGATGCGCGGATACCCATCTTGTGCTCGCTGCGATCGACCTTGAACCCCGGGTTGTCGGTGGGTACCAGGAATGCCGAGAGGCCTTTCTTGCCCAGCTCCGGATCGGTCACGGCAAAGACGATCGCCAGGCCCGCGCGGCGGGCGTTACTGACGAACTGCTTGGCGCCATTGATCACCCATTGGCCGTCGATCAACTCGGCACGGGTGCGCAGGTTGTGCGCTTCGGAGCCGGCCTGCGGCTCGGTCAGGCAGAAGCAGCCGATCACTTCACCGCTGGCCAGGCGCGGCAGCCATGCCTGCTGCTGCTCGGGCGTGCCATAGGCCAGCAGCGGGCCGCAGCCCACCGAATTGTGGATGCTCATCATCGCACCGGTTGCGCCACAGCCTGCGGAAATTTCCTCGACGGCCAGGGCATAGGCCACGTAATCGGTGTAGCTGCCGCCGAACTCTTCCGGCACGACCATGCCCAAGAGGCCCAGCTCACCCATCTTGCGCACCACGCCGTCATCGATCCAGCCGGCTTTTTCCCAGGCCTGGGCATGCGGGGCGATCTCGCCGCGGGCGAAGTCCCGGGCCATGTCGCGGATCATGATCTGCTCTTCGCTCAGTTCCAGGTCTTGCATCTGTGTACTCCCCGGCTCACAGGCCTTCGAAGAATTGGTCGACGCGTTGGCGTTGCAGGCCCGCCAGGGTCGGCGGGTTCCAGCGTGGCTGCTTGTCCTTGTCGATGATCAGGGCGCGCACGCCTTCGATGATGTCGCCGTGCTGGAACCACTGGCGGTCAAGGTGCAGCTCCATGGCGAAGCACGCTTCCAGCGGCAGGTGACGGCCGCGGCGCAACATCTCCAGGGTAACCGCCATGGCCAGTGGCGAGCGGCTTTCCAGCTGGTCGGCGGTGGCCAGCGCCCATTGGTGGCTGTCGCCGATGCTGACTGCCCGCAGTTGCTCGATGATTGCTGCCATATCAGGCTGGGCGAAGAAGTGGTCGATGACCGGGCGCAGCTTTTCCAGCGGCGCGTCGTCCAGTACCTGGCTGCCCAGCCTGGCCAGCAGACCCTGCAGGGCCTTGAGCGCATGGGCGCCGAAGTCCAGTTGGTCGAGGCCTTTATCCAGTTCAGCGAGTTTTTCGCTTGGCAGATACCAGTCAGCCAGCCCGCAATAAAGCGCATCGGCCGCCTGGATCTGCGCGCCACTGACGCCCAGATAGGTGCCCAGCTCCCCGGGAATACGCGAGAGGAAGTAGCTACCGCCAACGTCGGGGAAATAGCCGATGCCGACTTCGGGCATCCCCAGCCGGCTGCGCTCGGTGACGATACGCAGGTCGCAGCCCTGGGCCAGGCCCATGCCGCCACCGAGGGTGAAACCGTCCATCAGCACCAGCACAGGTTTGCGGTAGCGGTGGATCGCCAGGTCCAGGGCATATTCCTCGACGAAGAAGTCTTCGTGCAGCGTGTCACCAGCCTTGTAGCTGTCATGCAGCGAGCGGATGTCGCCGCCGGCGCAAAAGCCTTTGGGGCCTTCGCCGCGCAGCACTACCGCCTGTACCTGCGGGTCATCGGCCCAGCGGTCCAGGTGGTGGCGCAGGCTGCGCACCATGTCGAGGGTCAGGGCATTGAGGCCACTGGGGCGGTTGAGGGTGAGGTGGCCAATCTGGTTGCGGACCTCGGCCAGAACATGGGCCGTTGCCGAGGTATGAGCGTGCGCGGTCATCGCGTTCTCCCTGCTTTGTTATTGATTTTCCAAGTGAAGTCTGGAGTGCGCTGGAGGATCGGTGGATCCTGTCATGCAAAATTGCCCTGCACAATGGATATATCTGCAGGTGAGGCGTGCGTTTTTGTCATGGCTACGGCTTTGAGTTTTTCAGGGTCGTGCACTGCAGGCAACCCCATTGCAACCATTACCCTGACCGTAACGATCACACCCCCAGCTTGATTGATCACCAAACCCCCGCGTCCTACTGTGCCCCCACGACAGCGAACCCGTGGAGTCACCCATGACCATAACGAAGAATCCACCGCCGCAGTGGTCCAGGCGGCGCGCCGAGAAGCAGCGCCGCCTGGAGCGGGTCCGTCACTTGGCCGACGGTGTGGTGCTGCCGACCGAGCGCATCGTCGAGGCACTGGAGCTGTTAATCGCCCCAGGTGACCGGGTGGTGCTCGAAGGCAACAACCAGAAGCAGGCCGACTTCCTCTCCCGTTCGCTGGCCAAGGCCGACCCCGAGCGCCTGCACGACCTGCACATGATCATGCCCAGCGTCAGCCGCGCCGAGCATCTGGACCTGTTCGAACGGGGTATTGCCCGCAAGCTCGACTTTTCTTTCGCCGGCCCGCAGAGCCTGCGCATCGGCCAGTTGCTGGAAGACGGCCTGCTCGAAGTCGGCGCCATTCACACCTACATCGAGCTGTACTCGCGCCTGCTGGTCGACCTGATCCCCAATGTCACTCTGGTCGCCGGGTTCATGGCTGACCGTGACGGTAATCTGTACACCGGCCCCAGTACCGAGGACACCCCGGCACTGGTGGAGCCGGCAGCCTTCAGCGATGGCTTGGTGATCGCCCAGGTCAACCAGTTGGTCGACCGCGTCGACGACCTGCCGCGCGTGGACATTCCGGCTTCCTGGGTGGACTTCGTGGTGGTCGCTGACCAGCCGTTCTACATCGAGCCACTGTTCACTCGCGACCCACGGCACATCAAACCGGTGCACGTGCTGATGGCGATGATGGCCATCCGCGGCATCTACGAAAAACACAACGTGCAGTCGCTCAACCACGGCATTGGTTTCAACACGGCCGCCATCGAGCTGATCTTGCCGACCTACGGCGAGTCGCTGGGCCTGAAGGGCAAGATCTGCCGCAACTGGACGCTCAACCCGCACCCCACGCTGATCCCGGCCATCGAGACCGGCTGGGTCGAAAGCGTGCACTGCTTTGGCACCGAACTGGGCATGGAGGACTACATCGCGCAACGCCCGGACGTGTTCTTCACCGGCCGCGACGGCTCGCTGCGCTCCAACCGCATGATGTGCCAGCTGGCCGGGCAATACGCGGTCGACCTGTTCATCGGCGCCACCTTGCAGGTCGATGGTGATGGCCATTCCTCGACCGTCACCCGCGGCCGCCTGGCCGGCTTCGGCGGCGCGCCCAACATGGGCCACGACCCCCGCGGCCGGCGCCACGCCACGCCGGCCTGGCTCGACATGACGGTGCCCGAGACCTTGCTCGAACGCGGCCGCAAGCTGGTGGTGCAGATGGTCGAAACCTACCAGGAAGGCGGCAAACCGACCTTCGTCGAAACCCTGGACGCCGTGGAAGTGGCGAAGAAGGCCGGCATGCCGCTGGCACCGGTGATGATCTACGGCGATGACGTCACCCACCTGCTGACCGAAGAGGGTATCGCCTACCTGTACAAGGCCCGCAGCCTGCAAGAGCGCCAGCAGATGATCGCCGCCGTGGCTGGGGTCACCGCCATTGGCTTGCGCCATGACCCCAAGGACACCCTGCGCCTGCGCCAGCAAGGCCTGGTGGCCTTGCCCGAAGACCTTGGCATCCGCCGCACCGATGCCAGCCGTGAACTGCTCGCCGCGCGCAGCATCGCCGACCTGGTGGAGTGGTCCGGTGGCCTGTACAACCCGCCCGCACGGTTCAGGAGCTGGTGATGCAACTATTCGATCTGCAACCGTATGGTCCCCTTCACGGGGCTGCCCGCTCGCTTGAAAACTGCGCGATCCCTGTGGGATCCGGCTTGCCGGCGATCAGGCCGGCACCTGAAACCGCAATTCCCCTTGCCGACCACTTGGCCGACCTGGCGGTGGAAGCCCTGATCGACGAGGCCGACCTGTCACCCAAGCCGGGCCTGGTGGACCGGCGCAGCAGCGGCGCGCACAGCGACATGACGTTGGCCCTTATGCATGCCTCGGCGCTTGCCCTTTGGCCTTGCTTGCGGCAAATGGCCGACGCCGCCCAGGCTCATGGCGAGGTTGGCCTGGCGCTGCGCATCGAGCTGGGCCGTATCGGCCGTGAAGGGGAGGCTGCGATGCTGGCCACCACCGCCGGAGTCAACACCCACCGCGGCGCGATATGGGCCCTTGGCTTGCTGGTGGCCGCCCGGGCCCTGGATGCTCAGGCCGACGCGAGAACCATTGCAGCCCGTGCCGGGCGCATCGCCCTGATCGATGACCCGGCCGCCACCGCCCACGACAGCCATGGCACCCAGGTACGCCGCCGTTACGGCGCCGGAGGTGCCCGCGAACAGGCGCAACAGGGCTTTCCTGCCGTGATCGAACACGGTCTGCCGCAACTGCGCCGCAGCCGCGCCAACGGTGTCAGCGAAAACCACGCACGCCTCGATGCCTTGCTGGCGATCATGGCTGCGCTCAGTGACACCTGCGTCCTCTGGCGCGCCGGCCCCGAGGGACTGCAAACCCTACAACAGGGCGCCCGCCATGTACTCGCAGTCGGTGGCAGTGCCACCCTCGACGGCCGCCGTCATCTGCGCCTGCTGGACACCCAACTGCTGCAACTGAACGCCTCACCGGGCGGTGCCGCCGACCTGCTGGCCGCCTGCCTGTTCCTCGACAAAGCCGGGAGCCTGTGACATGGAAACCCTGACCTTTCAATTCCCGGCCGCCGAGCCTGGCCGTGGCCGCACCCTGGTGGGCTGCGTCAGCTCGGGTGACCTGGAAGTCCTGATGGAGCCCGGCACGGCCGGCAGCCTGAACATTCAGGTGGTGACTTCGGTCAACGGCAGCGGCGCACGCTGGGAGCAGCTGTTCCAGCGCCTGTTCCAAGGCCGTACGTGGCCGGCGGTGAACATCGACATCCATGATTTCGGCGCCACGCCTGGCGTGGTACGCCTGCGCCTTGAGCAAGGTTTCGAGGAGATCGCCCATGACTGACACCGAACGCTTGCTGCAAAGCCGCAGCTTCGTCGAACTGGGGGCGCGCCAGCGTGCCCGCACCTTGCTCGACCCGGGCAGTTTTCGCGAGCTGCTAGGCCCGTTCGAGCGCCTGATGTCGCCGTGGTTGCCACGCCAGGGCATCGTGCCCCAGGCCGACGACGGCGTGATCATCGCCAAGGGCTTGCTGGGTGGCCGCAACACGGTCATCGCCGCCATCGAAGGCGCCTTCCAGGGCGGCAGCATGGGCGAAGTGGGCGGGGCCAAGATTGCCGGTGCTCTAGAGCTGGCGATCGAAGACAACCGCAACGGCATCCCGACCTGCGCCGTGCTGCTGCTGGAGACCGGCGGGGTGCGCCTGCAGGAGGCCAACCTGGGCCTGGCGGCGATTGCCGAGATACAGGCAGCCATCGTCGAGCTGCGCCGCCATCAGCCGGTGGTCGGTCTGGTCGCAGGCTCGGTGGGCTGTTTTGGCGGCATGTCCATCGCAGCGGGCCTTTGCAGCCACCTGCTGGTGACCCGCGAGGCGCGCCTGGGCCTCAACGGCCCGCAGGTGATCGAGCAGGAAGCAGGCATCGCCGAATACGACGCTAAGGACCGCCCCTTCATCTGGAGCTTGACCGGTGGCGAGCAACGCCACGCCAGCGGCCTGGTGGATGGTTATGTGGCCGATGACGTCGACAGCATTCGCCAGCAGCTGCTGCAGTTGCTCGACGCACCCAGTGCCAACCGCGCAGGCCGCCACGCCTGGTACCTCGAACGGCTTGCAAGCCTGGGTAACGACTGCCCGCAACTGGATGCCTCCGCCGTGCGCGCCCTTTACCAAGGAGATGCCCCATGAACCGTGCCCTGAACTGGTTGCCTGGCCTGGCCGGCAGCGAAGCACTGCCGGGCTATCCCGCCTCGCTGCGGGTTATCGACGGCGAGCTGGACAATCGCACGGCGCGCTTCATTGCCGTGGTGCCGGATGCGCACAACCCGTTCCCGCGGGCGCGCAACGGTGAAGTCGGCCTGCTCGAGGGCTGGGCCCTGGCCAAGGCGGTGAGCGAAGCGATTGAGCTGGACCGCGATGGCGAGAAACGCGCCATCGTCGCGGTCATTGATGTGCCCAGCCAGGCCTATGGCCGCCGCGAGGAAGCCTTGGGCATCCACCAGGCGCTGGCCGCTGCGGTGCAGGCCTATGCCCAGGCACGCCTGGCCGGGCACCCGGTCATCGGCCTGCTGGTGGGCAAGGCCATGTCCGGTGCGTTCCTGGCCCACGGCTACCAGGCCCAGCGGTTGATTGCACTGGATGACAGCGGGGTGATGGTGCACGCGATGGGCAAGGCAGCGGCGGCGCGAATCACCTTGCGCAGCGTCGAGGAACTGGAAGCCTTGGCCGCTGAGGTTCCGCCGATGGCCTACGACCTGGCCAGCTATGCCTCGCTGGGCCTTTTGTGGCGGCGCTTGAGCGTGGATAGCGCGGATACCCCGAGCGCAAGCGACCTGGCTCAGGTGCGTGCTTGCCTGGCCGAAGCGCTGCGCGATATCGGCAACACGACCGACCTGACGTCACGCTTGGCCGGCGAGCACCGCAGCGCGTCCCGCGAAGTGCGTGCACGCTTGCGCAGCCAGTGGCAGGAGGCCTGAGATGAGCGCGCCGCAGCCACATGACCTGCTCTGGGGGATGACCCCGGCCGCGCTGCCTGTCGATGCCCCTGCCTGGGCCACGCAGGTACTGGCAGCCGGGCAGCCGGTGGTGGTGCGCCGTGCCTGCTGCGCGGCAGGTTGGGTGGCGGTGGGGCTGCGCGGGGAGGGGCGCGCGCAGCGCCTGGGTGTTCAGATGCGCCTGGCGGACATTCGCCGGCAACTGCGCCCCGAAGCCTTGCGCGGGCAGGGCACGAGCCCCTGGGCCGCGCTACAGGCGCTGGCCAGCGTGGCCCCGGTGCTCGACGCCTGCGGGTTGGCCTGGGGGCCGACGGGTGGGGTGGGTTACCAGCTGGCTACAGGGGTTGAGGTGCTGCACGCGGCCAGCGACCTCGACCTGCTGCTACGCACACCGCGGCCCATGAGCCGGGCAAAGGCCCGTGAGTTGCTCGATAGCCTCGACTGCAGCCCTTGCCGTATCGACGTGCAACTGCAAACCCCAGCAGGTGGCATCGCCCTGCGCGAATGGGCCGGGGTGGCGCAGCGCGTGCTGCTCAAGTCGGCGCTTGGCGCACGGCTGGTGGCCGACCCGTGGAACCTGCTGGAGTGCGCAGCGTGAGCAGCCTGTTCGCCTTCCCTGGCCAGGGCGCGCAGCAGGCGGGGATGCTGCATCGCCTGCCCGAAGGCTCGGCAACGCTGCTGGAAGAGGCCAGTGACACCCTCAATGAACAGGTGCTGGCCCTGGACAGCCAGCAGGCATTGCAATCGACCCGCGCCGTGCAGTTGTGCCTGCTGATGGCCGGGGTGGCCTGGGCGCGCACGTTGTTGCAACACAGCCCGGCGCCCGACTATGTGGCAGGGCTGTCGATCGGCGCCTACCCTGCCGCCGTCACCGCGGGCGCCCTGGCATTTACCGATGCTGTACGCCTTGTGGCCCTGCGTGGTGAGCTCATGCAACGTGCCTACCCCCAAGGCTACGGCATGACCGCCTTGAGTGGCCTGGACCTGGCCAGTGTCGAGCGCTTGCTGGCGCAGGTGGGCGGCGAGGTGTACCTGGCCAACCTCAACAGTGACAACCAGATCGTCATCGCCGGCAGCGACACGGCCATGGCCGAGGTTGCCGCCAGGGCGCGCAGCCGTGGCCAGGGCGTGGCCAGGCGCCTGGCGGTCAGCGTGCCCTCCCATTGCCGCTTGCTCGACGGCCCGGCGGCCCAGCTGGCCCACGCGTTTGCCAGCGTTAAGATCAACCGCCCGCGCATCACCTACCTCAGTGGCAGCAGCGCGCGGCCGCTGTTCGACCCGCAACGCCTGCGTGACGACCTGGCCGGCAACATGGCCCGGCTCGTCGACTGGCGTGCTACGTTGCGCAACGCTTATGAGCGCGGGGTGCGCCTGCACCTGGAGCTACCGCCCGGCAGCGTGCTGACCGGCCTGGCCCGCCCGGTGTTCGAACAGGGGCGCGTGCTTGCCCTGGAGCAAACCCGACTCGATACAGTGGACGCCCTGCTGCGTCAGGAGGTCAGCCAGCGCCCATAAATGCCGTGTTTTTCGAAGGACAACAACAAGCAACTTCGACCCAACGCGAGGACAACAACAATGATCATCTACGGTGTGGCCTTTCTGGCCCTGTGTACCCTTGTAGGCCTGTTTATCGGCGAACTCCTGGGCAAGCTCCTGGGTGTACCAGCCAACGTCGGCGGTGTCGGCATCGCCATGCTGCTGCTGATCTTCATCGGCAGTTACCTCAACAAGCGTGGCCTGATCAAGGCCAAGTCCGAACAGGGCGTGGAATTCTGGAGCGCCATTTATATCCCCATCGTGGTGGCCATGGCCGCCCAGCAGAATGTGCTGGGCGCGCTGTCCGGGGGGCCGATGGCGATAATGGCCGGCGTCGTGGCGGTGGTCGCAAGCTTTGCCATGGTGCCGCTGCTGGACCGCATCGGGCAAAAGAAGCCTGAGGCGGGCACCGACAAACCCCTGACTGCTGCGCAACGGTGACCGCCATGTACGAATCCATGATGAAAGTGATCAACGGTTATGGCCTGGTCAGTGGTTTCGCGGTGATCGGCGTGACCATGTGGCTGTCCTACTGGTTCTCCGACAAGCTGACCCGCGGGCGTTTGCACGGCTCTGCCATCGCCATTTTCCTGGGCCTGGCGTTGTCTTACGTCGGCGGGGTGATGACGGGCGGGCAGAAAGGGCTGGTGGACATTCCGCTGCTGTCCGGCATCGGCCTGCTGGGCGGGGCCATGTTGCGGGACTTCGCCATCGTCGCCACGGCCTTTGGCGTCAACATCGAAGAACTCAAGCGCGCCGGGGTGTCCGGGGTGATATCACTGTTCTTCGGCATCGGCACCTCGTTCGTCGCAGGGGTAGGGGTGGCCATGGCCTTTGGTTACACCGATGCGGTCAGCCTGACCACCATCGGCGCCGGGGCAGTGACCTATATCGTAGGGCCGGTGACGGGCGCTGCGATTGGCGCAAGCTCCGAGGTGATGGCGCTGTCGATTGCCGCCGGGCTGGTCAAAGCGATCCTGGTCATGGTGGTGACGCCGTTCGTGGCACCGATGATCGGTTTGAACAACCCGCGCACTGCGGTGATCTTCGGTGGCTTGATGGGCACCTCCAGCGGTGTGGCCGGTGGGCTGGCGGCGACTGACCCCAAGCTGGTGCCCTATGGCTGCCTGACCGCAGCGTTCTACACCGCCTTGGGCTGCCTGCTGGGGCCTTCGCTGCTGTACTTCTGCATGCGTGGCCTGGTGGCGTAGGCCGGCCTTGTCGCGGTGGTTCTGGCGAACCGCCGCGGTGTGCGCCGCTCAGTTTTCCCGGCTGTACATTCGGCATTCCGCCAGCAGCGCCAGCAGGTTGGGCTCGCGCTCCCGGGCCTTGAGGAACACCACGCCAATATGCTGCTGCAGCCGGTAACGCGGTTGCAGCGCAATCAGCTTCACACGGTTTTCGTACACCGCGGCAATGCGCCCCGGCAACAGTGCAAAGCCCACCCCCGAACTGACCATGCTGAGCAGGGTGAAGATATCGTTCACCTGCATTGCCACCTTCGGCTCGAACCCGGCCTGCTGGAACACCCGTGCGCCATCGCGGTGGGTGGCAAAGCCCTGGGTCAGGGTGATGAAGGTGGACTCGGCCAAGTCCGCCAGGTCCACCTCCTGCTGCTCGGCAAACGGCGAATCGGTGGGCACGGCGAGGTAGATATCGTCGGAGAACAGCGGCAACTGCTCGCAGGCAGGGTCGGCCACGCTTTCATCCAGCGACACCAGCACCGCCTCCAGTTCATGGTTCTTCAGCCGCTGCAGCAGGTCGACATTCGAGCCCAGGGTCAGGTCGATATTCAGCTCGCTGCGCCGCAGCTTCAGGCCCATCACCAGTTTGGGCACGGTCTTCACGGTCAGCGAATAAAGGGCCCCGAGGCGGAAGCGTTCGGCGTAGAAACCGGCGGCCTCGCGGGTCTGGCGCACCATCTGCTCAGCGTCCTGGATCAACTGGCGGGCTTTCTTTTCCAGCACATAGGCGCTTTCCAGCGGAATCAGCTGACGGCCTTCGTGCTTGAACAGCGGGCAGCGCAGGGCGCTTTCCAGCGAATGAATGGCCCGGTGCACGCTGACCGCGCTGGTGGACAACTCGGCGGCAGCGCGGCCGAGGTTGCCGCTGCGCATGAAGGCGAGGAAGGTCTCGAGTTTTTTCAGGGTCAGTTCTTCGTCGATCAGCATGTTCAGGCCCTGAAATGAAAGAGCTGCAGAGCATGCCACAACCTCACCCCGAAGGGTGATGGCCGCCCCCGGCATCCCATGCAAGAATCCCAACCATGACCACCCCGGCATGGGACAACGACAATGAGCAAAGACCGGCTGAAATCGCCCGACTGGTACGCGCAGATGGCCCGTGTCATCGACGCCCAAGGCACGCCGGGCTTCGTCGAGGCGCTGTTCGCCGCGCTCAAGTTGCTTGCGCCGTGCCAGGCCATCACGGTGTTTCGTTACCCACGCAAGGGCCTGCCCTCGGCGTTGTTCGTCAAGGACGAAGAGGGGCCATGGCTGCCGGAAGGCAACGTGCAGCGCTACCTGGAAGGCTATTACCTGCTGTGCCCGTTCTACCGTGCCTGCATGGACGGTGTGGCGGCCGGCTGCTTCCGCCTGAGCGACGTTGCCCCCGACCATTTCAAGCGCAGCGAGTACTACCTGTCGTTCTACCAGCATGCACATCTTGAGGACGAACTGAACTTCATCGTCCCTCTGGATGAACACCTGACCATCGCCGTGGCCCTGGCCAGTACCCGCCGCCTGGACCGTCAGCAGGTCAGCGACCTCAAATGTGTGGCGCCCTGGGTGGTGGCCGTGGTGCGGCGCCAGTGGAGCCACCTGGATGTCGACGCCGTGGGCGGGCGCTTCGAAAGTGCTCTGGGCCGGCAGATCAACGCCGCGCTGAACAACTTTGGCTCTTCACTGCTCACCGAGCGCGAATGCCGCATCGCCCAGTACCTGCTGCGCGGCCACTCCACGCGCTCGCTGGCCGAGCGCCTGGGCATCAGTGAAGACACGGTCAAGACCCACCGCAAGAACCTCTACACCAAGCTCGACATCGCCAAGCAGTCCGAGCTGTTCTCGCTGTTCATCGATTCGCTGGCCCAGGCCCAGGAAGGCTTGAGCAAGGACCCGCTGGAAAGTTACCTGCGAAGGCGCTGACGGCGCCACGGCCACTCACACCTACAACAACTGCGACCGGCCGCCCGCGCGGCCGCAAGGGAGACCTGCGTGCATACGAAAAGCGATTGGCAGCAGCGCGCTGCAAGGCAAAGGTTCATCACTACGGCGCTGATCGACGGCCGCCCGTTGGCGGCCCAGTCAGGGGTGACCTTTGATGCCATCAACCCGGCCAACCGGCAGTTGCTGGCGCAGGTCGCCGCTTGCGGCGATACCGAAATCGACCAGGCTGTGCGTTCGGCACGTCGCGCCTTCGAGCAAGGCCCCTGGGCGCGCATGGCACCTGCGGCACGCAAGTGCGTGTTGCTACGCCTGGCCGAACTGATGATGGCCCACCGCGAGGAGCTGGCGCTGCTCGACTCGCTGAACATGGGCAAGCCGGTGATGGACGCCTACACCATCGATGTGCCCGGCGCGGCCAACGTATTTGCCTGGTACGGCGAGGCGCTGGACAAGGTCTACGACCAGGTCGCACCAACCGCAGGCAACGCCCTGGCCACGGTCACCCGGGAAGCGTTGGGTGTGGTCGGCGCCGTGGTGCCTTGGAATTTCCCACTGGACATGGCTGCCTGGAAGGTCGCCCCGGCGCTGGCCGCCGGCAACAGCGTGGTGCTCAAACCCGCCGAGCAGTCGCCGTTCTCGGCCCTGCGCCTGGCCGAACTGGCGCTTGAGGCAGGTGTGCCCGAAGGTGTCCTGAACGTGGTGCCGGGCCTGGGTGAAAGCGCTGGCCGTGCCCTTGGTCTGCACCCGGATGTGGATTGCCTGGTGTTCACCGGCTCCACCCAGGTGGGCAAGCACTTCATGCAGTACTCGGCGCAATCCAACCTCAAGCAGGTGTGGCTGGAGTGTGGCGGCAAGAGCCCGAACCTGGTGTTCGACGACTGCCAGGACCTGGACCTTGCAGCAGAGAAAGCGGCCTTCGGCATCTTCTTCAACCAGGGCGAAGTGTGCTCTGCCAATTCGCGCTTGTATGTGCAGCGCTCGGTCCACGACGAATTCGTCGAGCGCCTGCTGGCCAAGGCCCGCCAGTGGCTGCCCGGTGATCCCCTGGACCCGGCCAGCCGCGCCGGCGCCATCGTCGACGACGCCCAGAGCGCACGTGTCATGGCTGCCATCGAGCAGGCCCAGGGCGACGGCGCCCGCCTGTTGTGCGGCGGCCAGCGGCTGAGCTTCAACGGCTCGAACAACTTCATCGCGCCAACGGTGTTCGCCGACGTGCGCCCGGATTCGGCCCTGGCCCGCGAGGAAGTGTTCGGCCCGGTGCTGGCGATCACTGCCTTTGACGACGAAGCGCAGGCCGTACGCCTGGCCAACGACAGCGTTTATGGCCTGGCCGCTTCGCTGTGGAGCGACGACCTCAACCGCGCCCACCGGGTGGCCCGGCAGTTGAAGGCGGGCACCGTCTCGGTCAACACGGTCGATGCCCTTGATGTGGCGGTGCCCTTTGGCGGCGGCCGCCAGTCGGGCTTTGGCCGCGACCTGTCGCTGCACGCCTTCGACAAGTACACCCAGCTCAAGACCACCTGGTTCCAGCTGCGCTGACCCTCACTCACGGAGAACAACAATGAACGCCCCCTTCCAGCCGCAACGCGACACCCGCGACTACCAGGCCAGCGACGCGGCCCACCACATCCACGCTTTCCTTGACCAGAAGGCGCTCAACGCCGAAGGCCCACGGGTGATCACCCGCGGCGAACGACTGTATCTGTGGGACAACGACGGCAGGCGCTACCTGGACGGCATGTCCGGCCTGTGGTGCACCCAGCTGGGTTACGGGCGCAAGGACCTGACCGCCGCCGCCGCCGCGCAGATGGACCAGCTGGCGTACTACAACATGTTCTTCCACACCACCCACCCGGCGGTGATCGAGCTGTCCGAACTGCTATTCAGCTTGCTGCCCGGGCACTACAGCCACGCGATCTACACCAACTCCGGCTCCGAGGCCAACGAGGTGTTGATCCGCACCGTGCGCCGTTACTGGCAGGTGGTCGGCCAGCCGAACAAGAAGGTCATGATCGGCCGCTGGAACGGCTACCACGGCTCGACCCTGGCCGCCACAGCGCTAGGGGGCATGAAGTTCATGCACGAGATGGGCGGGCTGATTCCGGACGTGGCACACATCGATGAGCCGTACTGGTACGCCGAGGGTGGCGAGCTGACGCCGGCCGAGTTCGGCCGCCGCTGCGCCTTGCAGCTGGAAGAGAAAATCCTCGAGCTGGGCGCAGAGAATGTCGCAGGCTTTGTGGCCGAGCCGTTCCAGGGCGCGGGCGGCATGATCTTCCCACCGGAAAGCTACTGGCCGGAAATCCAGCGCATCTGCCGCCAGTACGATGTGCTGTTGTGCGCCGACGAGGTGATCGGTGGCTTTGGCCGTACCGGTGAATGGTTCGCCCACGAGTACTTCGGCTTCGAGCCTGACACCCTGTCCATCGCCAAAGGCCTGACGTCGGGTTATGTACCCATGGGTGGCCTGGTGCTGAGCAAGCGCATCGCCGAGGCGCTGGTGGAGCGTGGCGGGGTGTTCGCCCACGGCCTGACGTATTCCGGGCACCCGGTAGCGGCCGCAGTGGCCATCGCCAACCTCAAGGCGCTGCGCGACGAAGGCATCGTGCGCCAGGTCAAGGACGATACCGGCCCGTATCTGCAGCGTATCCTGCGTGAGGTATTTGCCAACCACCCGTTGATTGGCCAGGTGCAAGGCGCGGGGCTGGTGGCGGCGTTGCAGTTCGCCGAGGACAAGGGCAGCCGCAAGCGTTACGCCAACGAGAACGACCTGGCCTGGCAGTGCCGCACGTACGGCTTCGAGGAAGGTGTGATCATTCGTTCCACGCTGGGGCGGATGATCATGGCGCCGGCGCTGGTGGCCACGCATGGCGAGCTCGATGAGCTGGTGGACAAGACGCGCATTGCCGTGGACCGGACGGCGCGGGGGCTGGGGATTTTGTGATGGTGTAAAGGCGGCCGCTGCCCAGGTCTCGCGCGCTCCTACAGGCCGGCACAGGGGCGTGTCACCCTCAGTGCGGTGCCCGCGGGATGGTCTTGAGCAGGTCTTCCGGGCTGATGTGCCCGACCACCTGAGCCACCGCACTGCCGGGTGTCGGCAGGTCGATGATGTGGCTCTTCATCTTGCCGACCACGTGCATTTCGCAAGGCTTGCAGTCGAACTTCAGGGTCAGCACTTCATCGCCCTGGATCAGCTGCATCGGCGCCACCTTGGTGCGCACGCCGGTCACACCCTTGGCCTGTTTGGGGCACAGGTTGAACGAGAAACGCAGGCAGTGCTTGGTGATCATCACCGGCACTTCGCCGTGCTCCTCGTGCGCTTCGTACGCCGCATCGATCAATTGCACGCCGTGGCGGTGGTAGAAGTCGCGGGCCTTCTGGTTGTAGACGTTGGCCAGGAACGACAGGTGCGACTCCGGGTATACCGGCGGCGGCGTGGACTCGGCCTTGCGCCCGCCACGCGGGTGGGCCTTGATGCGTGCCTCGGTCAGCGCCTCGATGGCTTCGCGGCGCAGGGCCTTGAGCTGCGAGTTGGGGATGAAGTACGCCTGCGGTGCGTCCAGCACGATGGCATTGGCGTGGTACATCGTGGTACCCAGCTGGCCGAGCAGGTCGTGCAACTGGTCCAGGGCCT
Organism: Pseudomonas putida; assembly: GCF_016406145.1. NCBI lineage: Bacteria > Pseudomonadati > Pseudomonadota > Gammaproteobacteria > Pseudomonadales > Pseudomonadaceae > Pseudomonas > Pseudomonas putida. The sequence goes on along the minus strand of NZ_CP066306.1, from coordinate 3,172,157 downwards.
GCTGCGGCTTGTTGGCTGCGCCGAACGGGCCATCCAGGGCGACCTGCACGCTGACGCCTTCCTCACTGCAGACGCTGAGCATCAGGCGCTGCTCGGTGAGCACGGCATGCCACTCCACACCTACACGGCGCTCGGCCGAGGTGCGCTGCAGGGCCTGCTGCCAGTTATGGTCCAGGTTGCGCGACAGCGGATGGTTGGGCCGCAGCTTGTGCAGGCCCTCGGGCATCTCGTTGGGTTCGACCCGGTAGCGATAGCGCTTGTGGCCGTCTTCTTCGAACTCGCCGCGCGGCTCGGCGATGTTGGCCCGGAAGCCCACCACGTCACGCTTGACCAGCACGTTGAGGCCGTCGCCGTTGGTCAGCGGCACTTCGGTGACCACCTGCAGGTCACGCTTGCCGACTTTTTCCACCACACCTACCGGCAGGCCGGTGAAGGTTGGTGAGTCGAACGCGCCGATGTCCACCTTGCGGTCGGTGACGAAGTAGTCGGTGCTGCCGCGGTGGAAGGTCTTGTCAGGGTCGGGCACGAAGAAGTGCTCGGTGCGGCCGCTGGAGGCGCGTGCCAGGCCCGGGCGGTCTTCGAGAATGGCGTCGAGCTCTTTGCGGTAGTGGGCGGTGATGTTCTTTACATAGCCCATGTCCTTGTAGCGGCCCTCGATCTTGAACGAGCGCACGCCGGCATCGACCAGGTCGCGCAGGTTGGCGGTCTGGTTGTTGTCCTTCATCGACAGCAGGTGCTTCTCGAACGCCACCACACGGCCCTGGTCGTCCTTGAGGGTGTAAGGCAGGCGGCAGGCCTGTGAGCAGTCGCCACGGTTGGCGCTGCGGCCGGTCTGGGCGTGGGAAATGTTGCACTGGCCGGAGAAGGCCACGCAAAGTGCACCGTGGATGAAGAACTCGATGGCCGCGTCGGTTTCGGCGGCGATGGCGCGGATCTGCTGCAGGTTAAGTTCACGCGCCAGTACCAGCTGGGAGAAGCCGGCCTGGTCAAGGAATTTGGCCCGCTCCAGGGTACGGATGTCGGTCTGGGTGCTGGCATGCAGCTCGATCGGCGGGATGTCCAGTTCCATCACCCCCAGGTCCTGCACGATCAGCGCATCGACGCCGGCGTCGTACAGCTGATGGATAAGCTTGCGCGCTGGTTCCAGCTCGTTGTCGTGCAGGATGGTGTTGATGGTGGTGAACACGCGGGCGTGATAGCGCCGGGCGAACTCTACCAGCTCGGCGATTTCGCCCACTTCGTTGCAGGCGTTGTGGCGGGCGCCAAAGCTCGGGCCACCGATGTAGATGGCGTCAGCGCCGTGCAGGATCGCTTCACGGGCGATGGCTACGTCACGGGCAGGGCTGAGCAGTTCCAGGTGATTCTTTGGAAGGGACATGTCGTTATAGGTTCGGGCTGTCACGGTAGGGCGGCATTGTAGCGGGGAAATGGGCGAGTGGCATGCTTTGGCTGCCCAGAGGTGTTTTGCCGGTGCGGCTTCCCGCTTGGGTTGGGGCCGCTTTGCAGCCCCTGGCAGTGAGGCAACCGCTATGTCAGCCCTTGGCCGCCATCGCGGTCACTTCGACACGCATTTGCGGGTACGCCAGCGCCGCCACGCCCACGGCAGCACGCACCGGCCACGGCTTGCTGAAGAAACGCTGGTACACCTCGTTGAAGGCGGCGCGGTCGGCCATGTCAGTGAGGTAGATGGTCAGGTGCATGACCCGGTCCATGCCGCTGCCGGCCTTTTCCAAGGCCTCTTTCAGTGCCTGCAGGGTGCTTTCGCTCTGCTGCACGATATCGCCGTCCAGATCGGCTGGAATCTGGGTGGTCACCAGCACGCCGTTGAACTCAGCGACGTCGGAAGAAATGGACTCGGCATCGGAATCCGGGGTGAAGATAATGTTGGCCATAAAGTGTTTTGCCTTGCGACGGAAGGAAAGCCGCAAGCCTACGCGAGCATGGCGCAGGGGTCGAGCCACCGGGCACCGCTTGGCCCGCACGCATTGTAATAGCGCGCCCCGGCGGTCAGAATCGCGCCGATTGTTGAGCAAGGGGCTTGAGTTGAACGAACAGACATTGTCGATGCGCCTGGAGCGTGTGGCGGCGCATGTACCGCAGGGCGCGCGCCTGGCCGATATCGGCTCGGACCACGGCTACCTGCCGGTGGCGCTGGCGCTGCGTGGCGCGATCGAAGCAGGTGTGGCCGGCGAAGTGGCGCAAACGCCGTATGCTTCGGCCCAGCGCAATGTGCGCCGCAACGGCCTGCAGGAACGCATCACCATCCGCCTGGCCGATGGCCTGGAGGCGATCCAGGCGCAAGACCGCATCTCGGCGGTGAGTATCTGCGGCATGGGCGGCGACACCATGTGCGAAATCCTGGAGCGGGGCAAGGCGCGCCTGAGCGGCAGCGAGCGCCTGATCCTGCAGCCCAATGGGGGGGAGGGTGAGCTACGGGCCTGGCTGATGGCCAACAGCTACCGGATTGTCTGCGAAGAGGTGTTGCGCGAGAACCGTTTCGACTACGAGATCATCGTTGCCGAGCCGGGCGAGGCGGTCGTCTATAGCGCCGAAGAGCTGTATTTTGGCCCGGTGCTGATGCGGGAGAAAAGCCCGGCGTTTGTCACCAAGTGGCAGCGCATGCTGCGTCAGAAGCAGCAGACCCTGGCCAACTTCGAACGTGCCCGGGATGCGATCGCGCCACACAAACTGCAGGACTTTGCCAGGCAGGTTGGCTGGATCACCCAGGTGCTGGCCTGAATCACTGCTGCGAGCAGTTACCCATTTCCCGGTAGTTGACCTCGTGGGTCTGGCCTTGGTGGTCGACGTAAACCATGTGCGCAGTGCCCACCTGGCAATCGGCAATGTTGCTTGCCGGAGAGATCGACACCACTTTTGCTACATCCAGCGGCATGCCGTATTCGTAGTTGGTGCTGTCGTTGGCGGCCGGCTGCGCGGCGCCTGGGGCGGCCACGGCGCCGAACGAGGCGAAGGTGGCAGAGAGCGCAAGCAGCGCGATCGAGCGTTTGATGTTCATGGCAGGCTCCTTTCTTCAATGTTTTACCAATGATGTATTGTTTGGCTGTGCACAATAAATGGGCTAAGTCGTGATAGATTCCTGCCTGGAACGTACGAATAAGAACGAACAAGGAGCTGAGCCCCGTGGACATGCTGCACGCCATGCGTACCTTCACCCGGGTAGTGGAGTGCGGCAGCTTCGCCGCGGCTGCCAATGCCCTGGACATTTCTGCCGCGCAGGTGTCGCGGATCGTCGCCGAGCTAGAGAACCAGCTGCAGACTCGCCTGCTGCACCGCACCACCCGGCGCTTGCGCATGAGCGAGGCCGGCGAGCGGTTTCTGGAGCGCTCGCGGCAGATCCTGCTGTTGACCGAAGAGGCGGTGGGCGAGGCGCGCGGCGCGCACTTGACCCCCCGCGGCCGGCTACGGCTGCATTGCCCGCACGGCCTTGGCCTGTTGCTGATGCCGCTGGTGGCCGGCTACAACGCACTATGCCCGGACGTGGTGGTGGAGCTGACACTGTCCCAGCGCAACCCCGACCCGCTGGCCGAAGGGCACGATGTGGTGATCACCGTGGACGAAGCCTTGCCCGACTCGCAGCTGATCGCTGTGCCGCTGGGCACCATCTTCAGCATCCCCTGCGCCGCGCCCAGTTACCTGGAGGTCCATGGCGTGCCCGAGCGGCCTGAAGACCTGCATGAGCATCGCTGCTTGCGCATGGCGTACCCGATGTATGAGGGCGACTGGGTGTTCCCGCAGGGGCTGGACCATTGCGTGATCGCGCCCCGCGACAGCTTCCTGACCAACGTCGCCGACGCGATGCTGGTGGCCAGTGAACTGGGCATGGGCATCGGGCTGTTGCCGTTCTATACGGCCAGCCAGGCGATCGAGCAGGGGCGCTTGCGGCGTTTGCTGGCGCCTTACCGTCTGCGTGAGTGTGCGCTGTATGCCATGTACCCGTCGCGGCACTATCTGGATGCCAAGGTGCGGACCTGGATCGACTACCTCAAGGAGCAGCTGCCGGCGCTATTTGCAGGGCATGAACAGATTGTCGATGACACGCAGTACTGGCGGTGAATGAGATCAGGTCCTGTGGCGGGCGACCCATATTGGCGCGGGTGGCAATTTCTGCCCGTCATTGGTGCGAAGATGGCGTACCGAGGGCATGGCTACCTGCCTAATCATTAGCTTGCATACGAGTTGGCGTATTATTTGCTATCACTTTGCCATTGTGATGTCGCTTATGGTGAAGATAATGTCGCTTTCAAGTGGTTCCATGCAGTTGTCATCGGGTGAGAAGCGTTGGCTGCCGTGGTTCGGAAAAACCAGCAAGCTCAGCATGCGCTGGTCCTGCGGGCTCAACCGATCGACTTATCCGGTCATCGAGCAGACTTTCGAAGCCATTGCCCAGACGCGCATGCAGTTGCTGCACAGCTGGGCGAGAGAACAGTGGGAACACCTGGCGGAACTTGCTGAAAACCTTGGCCCGGCTCTGGCTCACGTCGACCGCGCGCCATTGCTGGACAAGCTGGCCCAAGCGAACGACTTCTCGGAACTGTTCATCATCGACACCAGTGGCACGGTTGTGTTGTCGACTTGGGGCCAACGCAGTAACGGCCAACGCATCGAGCAACTGGGCGCCTTGGCCCAAGGGTTGAAGGCGCCGTTTTTGCACGGCCCCTACAGTGATCCGCTGACCTTGCAGATCGGCCCCTCGTCGTCGCGGTTTCACGACGAAGTGACACTGATGTTCTATCAGCCGCTCAAAGCGCAAGGGAAGGTCTACGGCTGCCTCTGCGGTCGGGTGCCCAATGACGTATTGGGCGACCTGATCCAGCGCGAGGCCGGGCATATCTATGCCGAGTCCGGTGACAATTACCTGTTCATGGCGCAATCGCATTTCGACCCTGCTATCAAACCGGGTACCGCCTTGTCGCGCTCGCGTTTCGAGGACGGCACTTTCACCCATGGGGAAAACCTCAAGAGCGGGGTGCATACGCCATGGAGCACCGTGCAGGTCCAGCGCCATACCGAGCTTGAGCTGCGCTTTACCGACCCTGCCACCCGTGAGCTTCATCCAGGCGTTCGGGAAACCATCCGCCAGGGCGCCAACCTGTTCGTGACTTACCCTGGCTACTCGGACTATCGCCATGTGCCAGTGGTGGGCAAAGGCGTCACATTCCAGTTGCCGGGCTCGCCAGACCGTTGGGGCATGATGTGCGAAGCCGATCTGGAGGAGGTCTACCGGCGACGCTCACTCAGCTACGGGTTGATGAAGCCGTACATCGCCATCATGGCCGGCCTCTTCGGTTGCAACTTCCTGGTGCAGCACTACGCGGGCTTGGCGCAAGGCATCAACGATGCGCTGCTGGCCGTGAGCATGCTGGCTGCCACACTGCTTTTCAGTGCGCTGGGGCCAAGGCGGCTCGCTGCCAGGCTCAATGGCATGACCGATGTACTGCGTACCATCGCCGAGGGCGAGGGCAACCTGCGCCAACGCCTGGACACCACGACCATGGCCAACGATGAAAGTGGCGACATGGCGCGCTGGATCAACAGCTTCATCGACCGCCTGGACTCGGTGGTGGGCCAAGTGGTCAAGGCCAGCCGCACGGTGGGCGCCACCAACCAGATGATGTTGGGCCGCAGCCACGAAGCGAGCGTCACCTCCACCGAAGTGGCCGAGGCGGTGCACCAGATGATGATCATCATGGAGGAGCAACTGGGCGAACTGCAGCAGGCTTCGGTCAGCGCAGAGCAGATGAAGCAGGCCATGGACGAGGTGGTCAGCCGTGCCCGCGAGCAGTACCTGGCAGTGCAGGCGGGCACCCAGTCGATTCGGGATGTGGTAGCGCGTTCTGCTTCCAGTGTGCAGTTGCTCGACAGCAGGATGGCGCAGATCGGCAACATCAGCGGGCTGATCAGTGACATCACCAACCAGACCAACCTGCTGGCTCTCAATGCCGCCATCGAGGCCGCCCGCGCGGGCGAGCATGGCCGAGGGTTTGCGGTGGTGGCCGACGAAGTGCGCAGCCTGGCTTCGCGCACGGCGCGCGCCGCCGACGACATCCGGCACATGGTCGAAGGCCTGCAGAATGAAACCCAGCAAGCCGTCAGCTTCATGGAGGAGGGGGTACATAATGTCGATGACAGTTTGCGCCTGGCCGAAGATGCCTCGTCGGAGAACGTACAGTTGCACCAGGCGGTAGAGAGCATGTTCCAGATCATTCAGCAGCTCAACCAGCGCAGCCTCGCCTACGGCAAGACTATTGAGCAGGTCAATCAGTCTTCCAGCGAAATGCGCCAGACAGCGGTAGTTCTGCAGAGCAGTGCCGAGACGGTGAAGGCCAATGCCAGCAAGCTGCAGAAACTGGTCGGGCAATTCGAGGTCAGCGGCGATGCCGAGCGGGTGGCGGCGGCTTGAGGTCCGGTTGTACGGCCCCGGTCGCAGGTGGGTGTGTACCGCCCTGCGGCTTTGTGCCTGCACCGGATCAGGCCGCCTTGCGCTATCATTCGCGGCCATGACCGGAGCAGCCCATGGCCAAAGACATCGAAAACCCCTGCGTCTCGCTTTGCCAGCTCAACAGCGAGCTGTGCGTGAGCTGCGGCCGGACCCGTGAGGAAATCCGCAAGTGGCGCGGCATGAAACGCCCGGAGAAGATGGCCACCGTGCAGCGTGCTGCGACGCGGATGAAGGCCATCGTCAAGAAAAACGCCAAGCGCCAGGGCAACGAGTGATTCATCCGCGCGCCCAGGGCCTGGATACATCACTTATGATGTGGCTTACCTGATCAACCCCGTACCGAGTTGCACCATGAACCGTCGCAAGAAAATCAAACAGTTGCTGCAAGCGCATCAGAAAAAGGCCGCCGCCAAACTGGCACCGCGAAACAAGCCCAAATACATCTGCAAGGCCGATCGGCTCAAGCTGGCGGCTGATGCCGATACCGAGAGCCTGCCAGCTCTTTGCCCGGAGCGCGATGCTGTATGTTGAAGTCACTATTGGCTATTGGGCTTGGTGCCATGGTCGGTGCCTGGCTCCGCTGGGGCCTGGGCATGAAGCTCAATGCACTGTTCCCCGCCGTGCCGCCAGGTACGCTGTTGGCTAACCTCATTGGTGGCTACATCATTGGTTTGGCCATCGCATTTTTCTCCGCATCGCCGTCGCTCAGCCCCGAATGGCGCCTGCTGCTGATCACCGGTTTTTGCGGCGGATTGACCACGTTCTCCACATTTTCCGCGGAGGTCGTGTCGCTTATTCAGGAGGGGCGTATTTTGTGGGCGCTGGGTTCCATCGCGCTGCATGTCTCGGGTTCGCTACTGATGACCGCTGCAGGGCTTGCGACGTTCTACTTTATCAGCGGGCGCTAATAATCTGAGTAAAGCCTCAGCGGTTCCATTAGCATTGGGCGCTTATCTGCCGCCTGTCAGGCACGATAAGCCCACTCCTGTCTTTTGAATCCGATGCTGCCCTCAATGACTGCCTTCTACCTCAAGTTCCTGATCACCCCGACCCTCATGCTGGCCATCTCGCTGGCAGCCAGGCGCTGGGGTACCCAGATCGGGGGGCTCCTCTCCGGGCTGCCGGTCACCTCGGCCCTGGTCATGTTGTTTCTCAGCCTCGAACAGGGGCCTGGTTTTGCGTTGCAGGCGGTGCCTGGCGCATTGGCGGGGTTGGCCGCGGTGCAGGCAACCTACCTGTTCTACTACCTGGTGACCCGGCGTGTGTCCGCTTTTATCGGCTGCATCACGGGCGTGGCGGTTTACGCGGCCACAGCCTTTGTGATGAGTCGCTTGGGCATGGTGGCGGTGTCAGTCTGCGTGACGTTGCTCCTGCTAACGCTGATCATCATCCTTACCTCGAACAATGCGCAGGCCGGTGCCGCGAAGGTTGTGCCGCTGCCTCGCTGGGTGATCCCCATGCGCATGCTCACGGCAACCCTGCTGTTGGTGGCGATCACTGCCAGTGCCCAATGGCTTGGGCCGGTTGCCAGCGGCCTGCTGGCACCCATCCCGGTGATTGCCTGGCCGCTGGCGGTGTTCGCCCATGTTCAGGGCGGTCACCAGGAGCTGGGTGCGATCGTGCGTGGCAATGCCATTGGCGCTGTGGGGGTGTTGGGCTTCTACCTGGCCGTGAAAATCTCGATCGAGCCGCTGGGTACGGTACCGTCCATTACTGGCGCAGTCGTACTGGCCGTGGTGGCAACGTTCGTGTTGGCAAGAATGCTAGGCAACCGTTGAGGCTAGGGCAGGCGTATGGGGTCATAATCCTGCCCGCGGCTCCTTGCAGCATCTGCCAGTGGCATTTCATGCCTTCTGCTTTGCTGCTTTGAATTCAAGCGGCACGCTGCTCACCCTTGAGCATCTTTTTATGCGCTTCCATGGCTTGGCCCATTTCTTCCAGCAGATCTTTGCTCAGCAGCTTTTTCGCCGTGGGAAACAACTCGTCTTCCTCCTCTTCGATATGGTGTTCAAGCAACTCTTTCATCACTTTGACGCGGCCTGCGAATTCGAGCGTGCCGGTTTCGGTGTGCAGCAGGTCCGGCAACACCAGCGCATCGACCGTGCGGTGTTCCTCTTTTGCCTCGTAGTACATCTTCGCTTCTTCCTTACCCCCGGCTTGTTTGATGGCCGGGTACAGGATCTCTTCTTCAAGCGCGGTGTGGATCTGCAACTCCTGCTCGATCCGATGCAGGAGTTCGGCACGCTTCTTGACGGCGCGCTCGGTGGTTGAGGACAGTTCGTCCAGCAGCTTTTTAACCAGTTTGTGGTCTTGAATCAGCAGATCGATAGCGTTCATGGTGCACCTCATCGCGGTTGTGGAATCACGGCCTTGCGGGTCAAAGAATGGGTTTGCCGCCCGTAACGGCATAGCGCGAGCCAGAGATGTAGCTGGCCTCATCGGAGCCGAGCAAGACGTAGATCGGAGCTACCTCAACCGGTTGGCCCGGCCGGCCCATCGGATAGCTCGACCCGAAGTTCTTTACTGCCTCATCGGGCATGGTGGCAGGGATCAGTGGAGTCCAGATCGGGCCTGGTGCCACACTGTTGACCCGAATCCCTTTGTCTCCCAGCAATTGGGCCAGCCCGGCGGTGAAGTTGGCGATGGCACCCTTGGTAGTGGCATAGGCCAGCAGTTTGGGCGATGGGTCATCAGAATTGACCGAGCTGGTGTTGATGATCGAACTGCCTTTGGGCATCAATGGCAGCGCCCGCTGGCAAATGCGGAATATGGCCGTGATGTTGACGTCGAATGTCATTACCCATTCGTCATCGTCGATATCATCGAGGCTGTCGTGCGCCATTTGAAAGGCCGCGTTATTGATCAGAATGTCGATACGACCAAACTGCTCCACGGTCTTGTCAACGATGTCGTAGCAGTGCTGTTTCCGGGCCAGATCCCCAGGCAGCAGCAGGCATTGCCGGCCAGCAGCGTGGACCCAACCGGCGGTTTCCTGCGCATCTTCGTGTTCATCAAGATAGGCAAGGGCAATGTCTGCGCCTTCGCGGGCGTATGCGATGGCGACTGCACGCCCGATCCCGCTGTCGGCGCCGGTGATCAGCGCTACTTTTCCGTTGAGTCGACCGTTGCCGGTGTAGGTGTGCTCGCCACAGTCAGGGGTGGGCTCCATCTTGCGCTGTGAACCCGGGACGCTTTGCGGCTGGGAGGGAAACGGAGGGGTAGGGTAGTCACGCATGGTGCAAGCTCCTGCAGTTGGAAGGCTCATACCTGTTCGAATGATGTGACAAGGGTTTGTTGGGCTGGATCCCGTGTTCGAACGACGGACGGTTGGCCTGGTGATGGTGACTGAATTTTCGTTGCCCGCACTGCTCTACCTCTGACGCGCCTACCGCCATCCGGGGTATGGCTCAGTGAATGCCAGGAGTTGCCACGTGCCTCGAATCATCACCCCTACCACCCCTGAACACGAGATCGATGAACACAATGCGAGGATGTTCGGTTCGCCGAAGGAGCGGCTAGACTTTTACCGCAGGGAAATTCAGTACGAAACCACCATCTTGGCCAACCGCACCGATGCCTATCTGGCCGCCCAGTCTTTTCTGGTCATCGCTTTCGTGTCGTCCATGGGCAACTTGAACCAGAGCTGGGGTGAGATGTTCACCCTCCTGGTGCCTGCCTTTCTCGCCTTGCTGGGCGTGATGAGTACGCTCAATGCCTGGCCTGGCATTCGCGCGGCCTATCGGATCATTGATCACTGGCAGCTCAAACAAAGCCATCTACTGCTAAGTGAGCCCATGATGGGGCTGGCCTATGACGAATCTCCGCTTTTTTGCGAGGCGGAAACCTCTCGTGCAGGGCATCGCAAGTCCTTGCTTTTTTCGCTGCGTACGCCTTGGATCTTCCTTGCGTTCTGGGTATTGCTGGGCAGTTATTCGGTTTATATCCAGCTTGCATGATCAAAGCGCAGGCAAGGGGCATGTATACATAAACGTTGGTAGTTGCATCGAAGCGATCAGCGGTGTTACACCAGATCTGATGTAGCCTACGGCCGTTTCTGCAAAGGCTAACCTTAGAACGGCATTTCTCAGCGCCCTGGAATATTATTGATGCAGCAACTGCCCCCTGATGAGACCATTCGTGCCGCACTCAGGAAATCCCAAGCCCGGCTGCACAGGCAGCACGAGCTGGTGGTCGAGTACGCGGTCATGTCGCTTAAATCCACCAACCTGGATGACGTCCTCGATCAGGCTTGCGCGCTGGTGGCCCAAGGCATGCGCACCCGATTCGCCAAGGTCCTCATGCCGATTCCCGATAGCGACAGGTTTCTGCTGTCGCATGGCGTGGGGTGGGACGAGTCCGATATCGGCCATGCGACAGTGGGGGCCGATGAGGCCAGCCCTGCCGGGTTTGCCATTCAAACCTATCGGCCTGTGATTTCGAATCACCTGGGCCAGGAACAGCGCTTCAGAACACCAGAGTTACTGAAAAAGTATGGTATTGAGCGTGCCATCAACGTACCTATCAGGGGCGCATTGGTGCCGTTTGGGGTACTTGAGGCAGACAGTAGCGATGGTGAGGACTTCATCGAAAGTGATCTGGTGTTCCTGGAAGGGATATCCAACGTTATCTCCATGGCGGTTGAGCGGTTGGCCGCTGGTGATGATGCTCAGCTGGCCGACCCCTATTCGGAAAGCATGCTCAACGCCAGCCCGGATTGTGTGTACGTGTTGTCCCGCAGCGGTCACATCGAGTTCATGAACGAGGCCGGGCTGGCGTTGATGCACATCGCCGACTTGGCCGAGGTCAAAGGGCTGCCATGGTTGCAGTTTTGGCCTGCCGAGTCGGGCCCGGTCGCCCGGGAGGCTCTGGAAAAAGTCGCCAGAGGCGAGTCGACCCGCTTTGAGGGGTTCTGCCCTACCGGTCAGCAGGCGCCTAAATGGTGGGATGTCTCCGTTGCCCCCGTGTTGAGCGCCGATGGGCAGGTCGAAAAACTCATTGCAGTATCCAGAGACATCACCGAACGGCACCATTACGAGGCTCAGTTGCTGTCGCTGATCGATGCACAGAACTCCAGGCTCAACAAGAACGACCTGCATCTCGAAGAGATTCATCACCGCGTCAAGAACAGCTTGCATCTGGTGAACACCCTGTTGCTCTTGCAGGCGAACCTGACGCCGGATGCCGGAGTCAAGCTGCAACTGGAAACGGCAGCGGGTCGGGTTGTGACCATTGCCAGCGTGCATGAACGGCTCTATCAGACGGCCGATCAAGAGGTGCTTGCCTGCGACTACCTCGGTGCCTTGCTCGGTGACCTGGGTAGGGCACTGGCCGACCGGAAGATCGTCCTGGACGCTGACGCGTTCACCCTGCTGCCAGCAAGAATGGCGCCGTTGGGCCTGGTCATTTCTGAGCTGATCACCAATGCCTTGAAATACGGCAAAGGCACCATCGAGGTCAGCGTGCGGGATGCAGGTGACCACGCGTTGATCACCGTCACCGACGAGGGTGACGGTTTTCCCGCGAACTATCCCAAACCCAGCGGAACTGGCCTTGGCATGCGGCTTGTCAGAAGTTATTCAGGCTATGGAAGCTCAGCGATCTCGATTGATGGGGGCACAGATAAAAGCACCATTCACGTTCGCTTTAAACTCTGATGTTCAGGCGGGGTGGAGGTATACCTGGAATTCTTCGCTACCCTTGACTTGAGCGCCGCCTGTGCGGCGCCCGATCCCGAGAACCTCGCCCGCTGCTACAGCACTTTGTCCAGCGTTATCGGAAACGCTCTAACGCGTTTGCCAGTAGCATGGTAAACGGCATTGGCAACCGCCGCCGCGACCCCTACGACGCCGATCTCGCCTACACCCTTGGAGCCCAGGTCATTGACGATGTCGTCGTGCTCTTCCACGAACATCACCTCGATGTCAGTGATATCGGCATGCACCGGGATGTGGTACTCGGCCAGGTTGTGGTTGAGAATGCGACCGAGTTCATGATCGGTTTGCGTCTCTTCCTGCAACGCCATGCCCACCCCCCAGACCACGCCCCCGAGGATCTGGCTACGGGCGGTTTTCGGGTTGACCACACGGCCGGCGGCTACTGCGCTGACCACGCGCATGACCTTGATCGTACCCAGGTCTTCGTCAACGTGTACCTCTACGAAGACGGCCGAATGGGTAGCGGTGGCGAATGGCGTGCGTCCGGCACCGGGCTCGGCGTCGATCTGTACCTGCAGCTCGCCGTTCTTGGCTCCTGCGACGATGCTGGCGATAGCAATACGGTGTTTCCCCGCTTGCAGGTAGCCTTGCGCGAACGTCACATTCTCCACCGGTATCGCAGCTATGTCGGGGAAATTCTGGCGCGCCAGTTCCAGCACCTTGGTGCGCAGGAGCTGGCAGGCCTGCTGCACTGCAGAACCCACTGAAGACACCGTGAAAGAGCCGCCCTGCAACGGCGCTGTCGGCAGTGAGGAGTCGCCCAGCAGGAAGGTCACCTCCTCGGGCAAGACCCCCGCAGCATCCGCAGCAATCTGGGTCATCACCGTATAGGTACCGGTACCTATGTCGGTGGTGGCGCTACTGACGGTCAAGTGCCCGCGGTTGTCGAAGCAGGCCTTGGCGCTGGCGTTCATCTGCAGCGCTTCCCAGACCCCGCCGGCCACGCCCCAGCCGATCAATTGGTTACCGTCACGCATGCTGCGCGGTTGTGGGGTGCGTTTACCCCAGCCAAAGCGTGCGGCGCCCTGGTCATAACAGGCCAACAGCTCTTTGCTGGAATAGGGTTTGCCGTCGTTGCCATTGTGGCTGGCAAAATTGCGTCGACGCAATTGGAGGGGGTCGAGGTTTGCTGCGCATGCCAATTCATCCATCGCGCACTCCAGGGCGAGCACGCCGGACGCGGCACCCGGCGCACGCATGTCCAGCGGGGTATAGACGTCGAGCGGCGCAAGGCGATAATTGAGCGCAACGTTGTCGCAGTGGTAGAGCATGCCGCTCCACTCCACCACGTGTTCGGTGAAGTCTTCGAAGCGCGATGTCTGGCCGAGCGCGTCGTGGGCAATCGCCTGCAGCTTGCCATCCGCCGCCGCACCCAGGCGCAGCCGCTGCTGCGTACGGGGGCGGTAGCCGAAGGTGAACATCTGCTGGCGTGTAAGGGTAAGGCGCACCGAACGTTTCAGGTGCAGGGCTGCCATGACTGCCAATGGCAACTGGTATTGCGGCCGCAGCCCGGAGCCAAAGGCACCGCCGACAAAAGCGGCGAGCACCCTGATGTTCTGTTTGGGCAGGCCGAACACCTTGTGCAGGTAGTCCTGACAGTTCTGGGTACCCTGGGTCTTGTCATGAATTTCCAGTGAGTCCCCAGCTTTGTAGAAAACGGTCGACGCGTGGGGCTCCATCGGGTTGTGATGCTCGATGGGCGTGTCGTAGGTGGCATCTACACGTACTGCGGCTTGTGCGTAGTGCCCTGGGAAATCACCGCGAGGCTCTGGCGTTTCAGCGGGTGCCGGGTGCGTCTGGTCGAGCACCGCGTACAGGTCGGTCTGGTGCGGCTCTTCGCTGTAGTCGATGCGCACCAGGGCGCCGGCATGGCGTGCCAACTCAAGGCTCTCGGCGACCACCAGTGCCAACGGTTGCCCGCTATACAGTACACGGTCGTTGAATAGCGGCCGGAACGGGGAGCCTTCGGCTGAGTCGGCATCACTGTAGTCGTCGTCATAGCTGGAAATGCGTGGGCGATTGGCGTGGTGCAGCACCGAGACCACGCCGGGTAACTGCAGTGCCTCGCTAGCGTCGATGGAGCGCACCCGACCGCGGGCGATGGTGCTCGATACCACACTGGCGTGAAGCAGCCCTGCTTCGGGGTACTCACCGGCGTACCGCGCCTTGCCAGTCACCTTGGCAATGCCATCCACGCGGTCCAGGGGTTTGCCCACCACATTGGTCGTCTGGGTCATGGCGTCGTCCTCTGAATGCTGGCGTCGCCTGCGGCTTCACTGAGCGCACGGACGATCGCACGTTTGGCGAGTTCCACTTTGAAAGCGTTGTGGCTCAGCGGTTTTGCCGCCTGCAGCCATGCCTGGGCAGCGCGCTCGAAGAGCGCGTGGGAAACCCTTTGACCTTGCAAGGTCTTCTCCACAGCCTTGTCTCGCCAAGGCTTGTGCGCTACGCCTCCCAGAGCCACCCGGGCTTCCTGGATGACATCGCCATCGAGCTTCAGCGCGGCAGCGACCGACACCAGTGCAAACGCGTACGAGGCACGGTCGCGAATCTTCAGGTAGTGGGCGTGCTGCGCAAACTCAGCAGGTGGCAGTTCTATCGCGGTAATCAGCTCATCGGCTGACAGCTGGTTGTCACGCTCCGGCGTGTTGCCTGGCAGGCGATGGAAGTCGGCAAAGGGGATCAGCCGTGAGCCGGCGCGGCCTTGCACGTGCACAACGGCATCGAGTGCGGCCAGTGCCACACACATGTCCGAGGGGTGGGTGGCGACACAGGCATCGCTGGCGCCCAGGATGGCGTGGCTGCGATTGAGGCCCGAGCGGGCAGGGCATCCGCTGCCCGGCTCACGTTTGTTACAGGGGGTGCCGGTGTCATAGAAGTAATAGCAGCGGGTACGCTGCAGCAAGTTGCCGCCGGTGGTTGCCATGTTGCGCAACTGCGGTGATGCGCCCGCAAGGATGGCTTGAGACAGCAACGGGTAGTGCTGTTCGATCACAGCATTCCAGGCAAGGTCGGCGTTGCTGACCAATGCGCCAATCAAAACGCCGCCGTTGGCGGTGGGCTCGATGCCGTGCAGGTCCAGGGCGGTTATGTCGATCAAGCGCTGTGGGCGAACCACGTTCTCCTTCATCAGATCGACCAGATTGGTGCCGCCGGCAATAAACCGGGCGGATTCGTCCGCCATGGTTACCGCTTCACTGACCGATGCAGGCCTGTAGTAGCTGAAAGGGGTCATGGATTCGGCCCTCCCTGCGGCTCGGCAGCAGCCTGCATCAGCGGCAATGCCTCTTCGACCGCAGCAATGATGTTGCTGTAGGCGCCGCAGCGGCACAGATTGCCGCTCATATGTTCGCGAATGGCTTCACGGGTAACGGCGCGACCTTCATGGGCCAGCCCGACTGCAGAACAGATCTGACCCGGTGTGCAATAGCCGCACTGGAAAGCATCATGGGTGATAAAGGCACGCTGCATGGGGTGCAGTTGCTCGCCTTGGGCCAGCCCCTCGACCGTGACCAGGTCGGCGCCGTCGCACATCACGGCAAGGGTAAGGCAGGCATTGATCCGCTTGCCATCGCGCAGCACCGTGCAGGCGCCGCACTGGCCATGGTCACAACCTTTTTTGCTGCCGATCAGATCGAGTTGCTCACGCAGCAGATCGAGCAGGGTCGTCCATGGCTGGACGTGTAAAGACGTGCGTTCGCCGTTGAGTGTCAGGCTGATGGGATGCCCATCGACACCCTGTTGGGAGTTGGTGCTCATGGGAAAACCTCACGGTCAGGAATGCATTCGCGCAATCAAGTGCGTCTAATTCCTGCGACTGGAGGTTTTCGGCAAACGTTCAGGTTTTATTCCCGTCTGCCCGCGCAGCAGCAGGTGTTGCCTGTGTATCACTCTGTATCAAGGCGCGTTGCCAAGCCACTGGCTTACAAATGCCTCGTTCTGCCGATACGTCACGGATACATGCCTCAGGCCAAATGAGCCAACCCGAATGAACAGCCCGACGGCCTGTAGTTCTGGCGCAATCGCCCTTGAGGCATGACCATGCGGCCTGGCCGCGCACCTATCCGGAGAAGCACCATGTCCCGTATCCAGTTCCCCAACAAGACCCGCCTTGGCCTGCTCAGCATCGCACTGGTAGGCGGCATCAACCTGGCCGCATCGGCCTTTGCTGTCGAAGCACTGCCGCAGGGCTACCAGCTCGCTGCTGCCGAAAAGACCGGCGAGGGCAAATGCGGCGAGGGCAAGTGCGGTGCCAGCGGTGCCAAGGCCAAAGCCACCCAGGCCGAAGGCAAATGTGGTGAGGGCAAGTGTGGTGGCAGCGCTGCCAAGGCCACCCAGGCCGAAGGCAAATGCGGTGAAGGCAAGTGCGGCGATGCCTCGTTCGCCCGCACCGATACCGACCACGATGGCCGCGTATCGCGCGCCGAACTGCTGGCCGTGGCGCCGGATGCCAAGGCTGAATTCGCGACCATCGATGCCAACCAGGATGGCTACCTGTCCGAAGGTGAGGTGTACCAGTTCCGCAAGCATCAGTTCGACGCCAACGGCAACCCGTTCCCGTCCGACCTGTACAGCAAACTGAGCCAGGCAAAGAACTGACCACCCGCGGCATGCTCCCTGCGCCAACTGGCCGGGGAGGGTGCCTGCTTCAAGGAGACGCCATGAGCACTTCCCTTTCCCTTCAAGGCGCGGGCCTTGGTCTGCGGCGTGCGCTACTGCCTGAGTTGCTGGCCATGGCCCCGGGCGCCGTGGACTTTCTAGAATGTGCCCCTGACAACTGGATTGGTGTAGGTGGTAGCTTTGGCAATGGCCTGGAGCGCCTGGCCGAACGCTTCCCACTGGCCTGCCACGGCCTATCGCTGTCGTTGGGTGGCCCTGAGCCTCTGGATCGCGCTTTTCTACGGCAGATCCGCGATTTTCTCGACCGTTATCGCGTGCCCCTGTTCAGCGAGCACCTGAGCTACTGCACTGATGACGGTCATCTCTACGACCTGATTCCTATGCCTTTCACCGACGAAGCCGTGCGCCATACCGCTGAGCGCATCCAACAGGTGCAAGATGCGCTCGGCCGGCGCATCGCGGTGGAAAACATTTCCTACTATGCCGCCCCCTACCAGGCCATGAGTGAAATCGAGTTCCTCTGCGCGGTGCTCGAAGAAGCCGGCTGCGACCTGTTGCTGGACATCAACAACGTGATCGTCAATGCCTGCAACCACCGCTATGAGGCTGCCGATTTCCTGGCCCGCGTGCCGGCCGAGCGGGTGGTATGCCTGCACGTGGCCGGGCATTACGATGAAGCACCGGACCTGAAAATCGACACACACGGTGCGAGTGTGAAGGAGGATGTGTGGTGCCTGCTGGCACGCGCCTATCAGCACCTGGGGGCGGTACCGACCCTGCTGGAGCGCGATTTCAACCTCCCGCCACTGGCGGAGTTGCTGGTTGAGGTGGAGTACATTCGCGATCTGCAAACTACTGCGCGCGCGCCGCAGGTGCGCCATGGCTGAAACCTTGCGCGAGCAGCAGATGCGGATGGCCAGCTTCATCCGCGACCCGCAGGCCAGCCCACCGCTGCCGGGCATCGAGGCGCGGCGCCTGGCGGTGTATCGGCAGCTGTTCTTCGGCAATATGCAGTCGTTGCTGGCCGGCAGCTTTCCGGTGCTACATGCCAGCCTGGGGCCTGAGCGGTGGCTGGCGCTGATTGAAAGCTTCTACGCCAACCATCGCTGCCAGACGCCGCTGTTCACCGAAGTGGCTGGTGAACTGGTCGAGTACTTGCACAAGCGTACCGACCAGCCGGGATGGGTGGCCGAACTGGCCCATTACGAATGGATCGAGACGTTGCTGATGCTCAGTGACGGCACAGAGCTGGTGCATGACCCTGACGGTGACCTGCTTCAAGGCGTGCCGCTATTGTCGTGCCTTGCTGTACCACTGGCCTATGCGTGGCCGGTCAGCCATATCGGCCCTGGGCGTATTCCACCGCAGGTGCCGACAACGCCGACCCTTCTGTTGGCCTGCCGCGGCGCAGACCACCAGGTGCGTTTCTCGCGCCTTGCGCCGCTGGCCCATGCGCTGCTGGTGTCATTGCAGGATCGGCAATTGAGCGGGCGTGAACACCTGGCAGGGTTGGCAGCGTGTGCCGGCATCGAACCCGGCGCCATTGAAGCCTTGGGGCATGAACTGTTGAGAAACCTCAAATCTCAAGGCGTAGTACTGGGGACCACGCGGTGCGAAAGGCCCTGAGGCTTTGATTCCAACGAAAATCAGCGGCGATAGTAGTGGTGATCGGCTTCGTAACGGTGGTGCATGGCCCGCTCATGACGGCGCTGCCAGTCGCGGCGGCGTTCGGCTTCACGGCGCGCCTGCTCGCGGCGCCATTGGTCGCGGCGCCATTGGTCACGACGCCAGTCGTCTCTACGGTCGTGCCAGTGGCCGTCGCGCCGGTAACGGTCATCATGGGCCAGCAGCGTAGCGGATTGTGCGGCCGCTACGCTCGCCAGGCTTGGCCAAGGGCTGTTGGCGCCCTCGATGTGGGCCTGAGAAGCGGTGGCCTTGGTTGCGGGTAGCGGCATTGATGCCTTCGCCGGTGTTGCAGATGCCGAGCCCATTGCCGCGAACGCGAACAGGCCCAGGAGCACTATCCGTGGGACATGGATTTTCATGAGCGAAGACAACCTCTGATAGACATTGGGACGTTGGGCCATGGCGTCGCGGGCAAACCCTGAGGGAGCCAGCAATCTTCATCTGCCTGTTCACATAGACCCGTAAACAGGAAAAAGTTCTGGAAAACCGCAACTTGAGTCATTCGGGTGCAACGCTGGGTGCTGACCCAAGGGCGTCATCGGCCGCCAGGAACGATATACTCCGTGCCTTTGCCAGCGTCCCGGAGACAGTCATGCGGCAGGTTTTACTCATCGTCGATATACAGTCCACCTTCAGCCCGCCCGAGTGGCTGGTCGATGGTGTGCGTGCGTTGTCTGCGACGATCCCGACCGTTGCCTCGGTCCAGTTGCACGATGAACAGGTCACCCCGTTCGAGCGGCAGCTTGGCTGGCACCCTGCAGCAGAAGACGAGAGCCTGGTCGAGGCCGACAAGGTCTTTGTCAAGCACGGTTACAGGCAAACCGCCGAGACCATCGAGTACATCAGGGGGCTGGGCGTGGATCGGGTATTGGTCTGCGGGTTGCAGACCGAGACGTGCGTGCTTGCCGCCGGCTTTGCCCTGTTCGACGCTGGGCTGATGCCGACGCTGATCACTGACCTGACGGTGGGGTCTTCCCTGGATCGCTCAGGGAAACTGGGCATCGAGTTGTGGAAGCATCACTTCGGCAATGTCATCACCCGGGCTCAGGTGCTGGCCGAAGGTTGCGTCTGACGCGGTGCAGGCCGGTCGCTAGCGGGTGTGAGCAAACCCTCACCCGCCGCCTGAATCAGAGCCGACTAACGCCCGAGCATCACCGTCTTCAGCCTTGCCTGCGCCTGCTGCACGGTCTTGGCCTGGTTGTTCAGGTCCGCCAGCAAGGCATTCAACTCAGCCTGAACGGTCGGGTCGGACACCTTCACGATGGCCCCGTTGATTTCTATCTTTTCCTTGTGCGCATCCACGTAGTCGGCCACCTTCAGGCTGCTGTCCAGGGTGCCGTTGATTTGCGGCAGCACGTCCAGGAAGGTGTCGGCCGGGACGCTGACGGTGCGCTCAAAGGCCTTGTCGTAAACCACTTTGAGGTCTTCCGGCTGCTTGAGCTGGGCATGGGCGGTGTCCGCCTTGGCCTTTTGCTCCTGCAATTGGGTGCCCATGTCGTTCAGGCCGGTCTGCACTGCCTTTATGTCGTCACGGCGGGCAGTGACATCATTGAGCGAGCGAACCGCGCCTTTTTGTAGCAGGTTACCCAGAGGCTGCACTGCGGCATCCATCGCGCCGTTGAACTGGGTGATGACTGCATAGTGATCGCTGTAGGGGCCAAAAGCCTTGGTTTCGTCTGCGCTCAGCTTGGGTACATGAACGCCTGGCTTGTCGACGATACGGGTCTGCAGGAATTCGCTGAAGGCGGCACGTTGCTTGGGTTCGCTGTCGCCACAGGCGGCGAGCACAAGGGGCAGGGCGAGGGCGAGCAGCCAGCGGGGCTGGAATGAGACGTTCATGTCGGGGAATCTCCTGAGTGCATGAGTAGGCCTGCGCACCGTCAAGCGCTGCGCGGCGGTGCAAGGTTAGCGTTTTCCAGCCTGCCGATCCAATCTGGCAGGCAAGGCCTATCCAGACCCGCCGGCTTCACATGCTGGGCAACTCGAACCCGGGTATCTGCCGCCCCAGCTTGAGCGCCTGGCCATGCAGCACGCGCATCAGGTGCAGCGCCGCCTGCGACGGCGGTTCAAAACGCGAATGGACGAAGCTGATATCGAAGTGAATTTCGTCAGCCAGGCGCACCACGGCCAGGCCGCTGTCCTGTGCCACGAACTCATCGATCAAAGTGATGCCCATGCCTTGCTTGACCAGTGCCACGGCTTCGTTGGCATTGGTGAACGACAACAGCGAGTCCAGGTGCAGGCCGCGGCGCGCTATCTCCTCGGCCAGCAGCTTGCCGAACGGCATGTCCGGACGGAACAGTAACAGCGCGTGGCCTTCCAGCTGCTGCAAAGTCAGTGAGGGCTGCTGTGCCAGGGGGTGATCTGCGGGCATTACAGCGACCATGCGGCCACGCATGAAGGCCTGCGAATGCAGGTGGTCGTGTACCACCGGCAAGGCAGCGATCGACAGGTCGACCTTCTTCGACAGGATCTGGTTGGGCATCTCGCCCATCAGCGAGGTCTGCCATTCGATCTGCAGCGCAGGCGCCTCACGCTTGAGCTGAGCCAGGGCGATCGGGATCACCACCGTCGACAACGAGGCGCTGCAGGAGATCCGAAGTTTGCGGTGCGCGCCGGTGGCCAGCGCCAGAGCGCACTCATTGACCTGCAGCGCTGCCTGGTACACCCGCTCGACCTCACGGAACAGGATCTGCGCCTCGGCAGTGGGTACCAGGCGGTTGTTGATGCGCTCGAACAGGCGGTAGGCCAGACGCCCCTCGATGTAGCCGATGAGCTTGCTCACCGCCGGCTGCGAGACGTAGAGCATCTTTGCGGCGGCGCTGATCGAGCCAGTCAGCATGACCGCCCGGAACACCTCCATGTGCCGCAGTTTGAATACCAGTGTACTGGCATCGCTACCTTCTTTGCCGGGAAGCATGAGTATTACCTTAGGTTATGGTCTGCGCCATCTGGGTATGAGCGCGATCGCTACGCCCGCAGTATCGTGACCCCAGGCAAATCGCCCTTGGTGGCGAACAATAACAAGATCTGCAGGCAAGCGCAGTGGCGCTTGAAGGAACCGCCTTTGAACATCTTTGACGAACCGAAGATCGATTGCCATAACCATTTGTTTGACCCTGCACGCTTCGCCTATCACCCCGATGCGCCCTACGCACCCTCCGGTCAGGAGGTCGCGCCGCTGGAGCAGTTCAACCAGGTGATGGATGCCTATGGCGTTCGCCATGCCTTGTTGGTTGGGCCCAACAGTGGCTACCACACTGACAACAGCTGCCTGCTGCATGCCTTGGCCAGCGGTCAGGGGCGCTTCAAGGGCATCGCGGTAGTCGATCGTCACGTCAGCCTTGAGCAACTGGCCGCACTGCGTGAGCAGGGCGTGGTTGGCGTGGCCTTCAACCCGGCAATGTACGGGGTGGCGAGCCTGCAAGACGTCGGGCCGTTGTTCGGCAAGCTTGCCGAACTTGGCCTGTTCGCCCAGATCCAGGTGTGCGAAGACCAGCTCGTCGAACTGCTGGGCCTGATCGAGCGCAGTGCGGTGCGGGTATTGATCGACCACTGCGGACGCCCGGATGCGGCGGCCGGTACCCAACAGGCCGGCTTTCAGGCATTGCTCAGGCTGGCCCGGCATGGGCGGGCCTGCGTGAAGCTCTCGGGCATGCAGAAATTCGCCGCTGTTGCTGCCCTGCATGAGCAGAGCAGCGCCTACGTGCACGAGTTGATCAACGCCTTTGGCCCGCAAGCCTGTGTATGGGGTTCGGACTGGCCGTTCATCCGCCAGCACACCCGGGTGGATTACGGCCCCTTGCTGAAGTTGGCCGAACGCCTGATGCCAGACCCGCAGCAGCGGCGAACCATCATGTGGGATACCCCCAAGCGCCTGTTCGGGTTTGCCTGACGCCTGCGCATTTGCCATTCCAATAACAAGAGAGCAATTGTCATGAATGCTGATCAGCCTATCGGTGCCGGAGTGTTCGACACGCCTGCGCGCCAGCAGCAACGTACCCGTACCCGTTTCATGATCCTGGCGCTGATCTCTGGCGGCACCATGATCAACTACCTGGACCGCAGCGTCATGGGCATCGCCGCGCCAAGCATCAGCGCCGATCTTGGCCTTAATGCGGCGATGATGGGGGTGATTTTCTCGGCGTTCTCATGGACCTACGCTGCTGCGCAGATTCCCGGCGGCATATTGATCGACCGGCTGGGCACCAAGCTCACCTACTGGTTGGCACTGACGTTGTGGTCGCTGTTCACCGGTCTGCAGGGCTTGGCCCAGGGGTTTCTGTCCTTGCTGGGCATGCGCTTTCTGGTCGGTGTGACAGAAGCGCCGTGCTTCCCCACCAACAGCCGCGTGGTGGCGACCTGGTTCCCGCAAAGCGAGCGGGCCAGGGCGACGGGTATCTACACCTTTGCCGAGTACACCGGCCTTGCTTTCCTGACACCGTTACTGTTTTGGGTCTTGCACGCCTATGGCTGGCGCTTTCTGCTGATGGCGGTCGGATTGATGGGCGTCCTCTATGGGGTGGTCTGGTGGCGCAAGTACCATGAGCCACACCAGTCGACCACCGCCAACCAGGCAGAGCTGGACTACATCGCTGCCGGCGGTGGCGTGGTCGATGGTGGCCAGAAAGCCACTGTCTTCCAGTGGTCACAGATCCCGGCGCTGCTCAAGCACCGCAACATGCTCGGTATCTGCCTGGGGCAGTTCGCCTGCAACTCGACCAACGTGTTCTTCCTCACCTGGTTCCCGACCTACCTGGTCACCGAGCGGCATATGCCGTGGCTCAAGGTCGGCTGGGTGGCGGTGCTGCCGTTCATCGCTGCTTCGTTGGGCACGCTGGTCGGCGGCTGGCTCTCCGATGCCTTGCTGCGCCGCGGCTACTCGCTGAATGTGGCGCGCAAGCTGCCGGTGATCGCCGGCCTGCTGACCGCGTCGGTCATTGTCCTGGCCAACTATGTCGAGTCGGACGTGCTGGTCATCGCCATCCTCTGTATTGCCTATTTCGCCCAGGGTATGTCGGCCCTGGCCTGGATGATCGTTTCCGACATCGCGCCCAAAGGCTTGCTGGGCCTCAGTGGCGGGCTGTTCAACTTGTTCGCCAACGCCGCCGGCATCGTTACCCCGTTGACCATCGGCCTGATCGTGACGGCCACGGGGTCATTCGTCTGGGCCCTGGTGTTCGTGTCCTCGATTACCGCGCTTGGCGCGCTGTGTTACCTGTTCATGGTGCGTGACCTGCGTCGCCTACCGGATATTCCCTGTGTTGAAAAAGGAGCTGAACAATGAGCCACCCCCTGCAAGGGCAAACTGCAATCGTCACTGGCGGCATGCGTGGCATCGGCCTGGCCATCGCGCAACGGCTGCACACCGCCGGTGCCCAGGTGGTGATCTGGGACCTCGCGGTGGATGGCTGGGACAGTGTCGGCAACGGTTTCGAGCCAGTCCTGCGCCAGGCTGTGGATGTCGCCTCGCTGGCCTCGGTCGAGGCGGCATTCGCTGATGTACTGGCGCGTGTGGGGCAGGTCGACATCCTGATCAACAACGCTGGCATCAATGGGCCGGTGGTACCGTCCTGGGAATACCCGCCAGAAGCCTGGGACAAGGTCATCGCCATCGATCTGAACGGTGTCTTCTACTGCTGTCGAACGGCCATCCCGCATATGCGCGAGCGCGGCTATGGGCGGATCGTCAATGTGGCATCGATGGCGGGCAAAGATGGCGTGCAGTACATAAGCGGCTACTCGGCTGCCAAGGCCGGGGTCATCGCCTTCACCAAGGCCGCGGCCAAGGAACTGGCGCAGGATGGCGTGTCGCTCAACTGCATCGCCCCTGCGATGGTCGAAACCCCGTTGATGGCCGAGATGACTGCGGAGCATATCGCGGCGAGCAAGGCCAAGATTCCTATGGGGCGTTTCCTCAAGGCTGAGGAGATTGCCAACATGGTGGCCTGGATCGCCGGGCCGGAGTGCAGCTTTACCACAGGCTTCGTATTCGACCTCAGTGGCGGGAGGGCGACTTATTGAAGCCGCTAGGGGTTGCCCACCTGACAGCGCTGGACCTTGCGCCTGAAGCGCTGGTGCGTGAAGCCGGCCGGGCCGGTTTCAGCACTGTTGGGTTGCGGCTGCACCCGGTGATGCCGGGTGCGCAAGCGTATCCGCTTGCGGTTGGTGGCCAGGCGCTACGTGAGCTGAAGGCTGTGATGGCAGGTGAGGGTGTAGGCGTTGCCGACATCGAGTTCGTCTCGCTGACGCCGCAGGTGCAGGTTGGCAATTGTGCAGCGTTGCTGGCGGCAGGCGCCGAACTGGGTGCCACCAGCCTTACGGTGTCCGGGGATGATGAAAACGGTGTGCGGCTTGCGCACAACTTCGCGGCACTGTGTGAAATGGCCAAGGAGTATCGCTTGCGTGTGGACCTGGAGTTCATGCGCTGGAGGCCGGTGGCGACCCTGCAGCAGGCGCTGGCCGTGTTGAACATGGCTGGACAGGGCAACAGCGGGGTACTGGTGGATGCGCTGCATCTGTTCCGTTCGGGCGGGGATGTAGCGGCACTTGCCGAAGTCGACCCGCGCTACCTGCGAGCGGTGCAACTGTGCGATGCGCCGCTCACGGCGCCGGCTGAGGCATTGATTATCCAGGAGGCGCGTGAAGGGCGGTTATTGCCCGGGCAGGGGCAGTTGCCACTGGCAGCGTTGATGGGAGCGTTGCCGGCGGATGTGCAGGTGAGTGTGGAAACGCCGTCGGTAACGCTTCGCGGTGAAAACCGGTTGAAACATGTGCGTGAAGCGACGCACGGTTGGTTAGGCAATGTTTGTTTGCCATCCACCCGGTAGCCCAGATCAAGGATTGATCTGATATCCGCGCCCCTGCAGGCAACCGCTGTAGGCGCTGGCCTGCGCCGAGCTCTGTGCCTGATCCTCGGTGCGCCGATCCTCGCGGCGCTCCTGGCGTTGCCGGGAACCGCCGACGACCGCTCCGGCAGCGGCCACTTCCCCAGCACGGTTCTGCCGATACTCTTGTTTGGCGTCGTCGCCGGCCCGGTCAGACAACGCTTCATGCTGGTTGCTGCGTACCTGCGCGCCAGCGGCACCGGCTGCAGCCCCCACAGCCGCGCCTTTGACCCGGCCACCGACATTCGGGCTGGAGGTAGTTGCGGCGTTGTTCGCGGCGTTGGCTGCCACGGTATTGCATTCATTGATATCCAGCTGCATCTGCTGGCTGCTCTGGCCTTTTAAGGGGACTACCGACTGGGCCTGCAGTGCCGGGGCTACGCAAAGCAGCACCAGCAGGAAACTCCCTGTGAACGGACGCATCACACACCTCCACTGAATGGGAATTGCATAAGACAGCATAGCCCCAGGTTGCGGCCCGCGACCCAGTCGACGACGAGCCGACTGATAACTTCAGGTAAACAATGACGTGAATTCAATTGTATTACCGCACTTCTGAAAACCGCTTACCTTAGGTCCACGTGACAACCGCACGTAACCTGGGCTAAAGCGCGTCCTGCCTGCACGCTGGTGCTAGCCCAGCCGCCACATTCATCCGACCACAACAATAATTCGGAGACGGCAATGGCCAAGCGATTGATAGGCAAGCTGTACGTACAAGTGCTGATAGGCGTAACGCTGGGCATTGTGCTCGGGGTGTTCTGGCCGCAGGTCGGCACCGACATGAAACCGCTGGGTGACGCGTTCATCAAGCTGATCAAGATGGTCTTCGCACCGATCATCTTTGCCACGGTGGTGCTGGGCATCGCCAAGATGGAAAACATGAAGGAACTTGGCCGCGTTGGCGTGCGGGCCTTGATCTACTTCGAGGTGCTGTCCACCTTCGCATTGGTGCTGGGACTGGTGGTTGTCAACCTGGTGCAGCCGGGGCAGGGCATGAACGTCGACCCCGCCACCCTCGATACCAAGGCCATCTCCACCTACACCGCAGCGGCCGCCAGCGGTTCCGGTGGGTTCACCGATTTCCTCCTGCACGTCATTCCCGGCAGCGTAATCGATGCCTTCGCCAAGAATGAAATCTTGCCGATTTTACTGTTCTCGACATTGTTGGGCATCGCGCTGGCCAACCTGGGTGAGCGGGGCAAGCCGGTAGTCGATGTGCTTGAGGCGTTTTCCCACGGCATGTTCCATATCGTCGGGATGGTGATGCGTGTCGCGCCGCTGGCGGCGTGTGGCGCCATGGCATTTACCGTCGGCAAGTATGGCCTGGGCTCGATCGTGTCGCTGGGTAAGTTGATGGCGACCATGTACCTGACCTGCTTCCTTTTCGTGGTGATCATCCTCGGCGCCATTGCGCGGCTGTCGGGCTTCAGCCTGTGGAAGTTCCTCAAGTATCTGCGCGAAGAGTTGTTCACCGTGCTGGGCACCAGCTCGTCCGAATCGGTGGTCCCGCAACTGATGCACAAGCTGGAGAAGGTCGGTGTATCCAAGCCGGTGGTGGGCCTGGTGATCCCCTCGGGCCTGACCTTCAACCCCGATGGCCAGTGCATCTACTACACCATGGCAGCCATCTTCATCGCCCAGGCTACCAACACGCCGCTAACCCTGATGGATCAGCTGCTCGTCCTCGGTGTGCTGCTTCTCACCTCCAAAGGTTCGGCGGGCGTTACCGGCTCGGGCTTCATCACGCTGGCCGCGACCCTGGCGACCATGGACAACATTCCAGTGGCCGGGATGGTACTGCTGCTGGGCGTCGACCGGTTCATGTCCGAGGCCCGCGCCATCACCAACACCATCGGCAATGCGGTCGGCACCATGGCCATCGCCAAGTGGGTCGGTGCGCTGGACAGCACCCGCGTGGCCCAGGTGCTCGACGGCCAGGCGGTGCCAGAAACCACCAAGCATTTATCGCCCACCCCCGCCGTACAGGCGGCGACAACACCGACAGGCGCCTGACCTGGCTGACAAGAATGACCTGACTTGAGATGCACTGAGGAGATAAACCGTGGATAAAGAAACAGCCGTGTCATCGCTGACCGACGTGATGGCCAAGTTCACCGCCTACATCGGCAAGCGCCTGCCCAAGGACGTCAAGGAAAAGACCGCCAAACTGCGCGCCGCAGAAACCAACCCGCTGGCCATCGCGGTCTACGATTCGATGGCCGACAACCAGGATTACGCCGACAAGCTCGACCGCCCCAGTTGCCAGGACACCGGCGTCATCCAGTACTTCATTTCTGCCGGCGCACGTTTCCCATTGCTGAGCGAACTTGAAGGCATCCTGGAAAACGCGACGCGCGAGGCCACCATCAAAGGCCCGCTGCGCCATAACGCGGTGGAAACCTTCATCGAGAAAAATACCGGCACCAATACCGGGTCGAAGATCCCGTGGCTGGACTGGGAAATCATCCCCGACGCCGACCACGCCATCGTCGATGTGTACATGGCCGGGGGAGGCTGCACCTTGCCCGGCTCGGCGAAGGTGCTGATGCCGGGGCAGGGCTACGAAGGGGTGACCGAGTTCGTGTTCGACGTGATCACCTCGCGCGGCGTGAATGCCTGCCCGCCGCTGCTGGTCGGTGTAGGGGTGTCGACCTCGGTTGAGACGGCGGCGCGCTTGTCCAAGCGGGCGATCCTGCGTCCGGTCGACTCCAGCCATCCCAACGAAAGCGCAGCGATGATGGAGAAGCTGCTGGAGGACGGCCTCAACGAAATCGGCATCGGGCCGCAGGGCCTGACCGGTAACAGCAGCGTGATGGGCGTGAACATCGAGTCCTCGGCACGCCACCCGTCGACCATCGGCGTTGCCGTGTCGACCGGTTGCTGGGCGCATCGACGCGGCAAGATCCGCATCAACGCCGACCTGTCCTATGACATTCTTTCGCACGAGGGTGTAGTTCTGTGAAAAAGATCCTCAGCACGCCGATCAAAGACGAAGACCTGGCCGGCCTCAACGTGGGCGATGTGGTCTACCTGACCGGCCAGTTGGTCACCTGCCGCGATGTCGCCCATCGCCGCCTTATAGAACTCAAGCGGGAGCTGCCGGTGGACCTGCGCGGCGGAGCGATCTTCCATGCCGGACCAATCGTGCGCAAGAAGGGAGACGGCAGCTTCGAGATGGTCTCCATCGGCCCGACCACCAGCATGCGCATGGAAAAGTTCGAGAAGCAGTTCATCGAAGAAACCGGCGTCAAACTGATCGTTGGCAAAGGTGGCATGGGCCCGGAAACCACGACCGGCTGCCTTGAAAACAAAGCGGTGCATGCGGTGTTTCCGGGGGGCTGCGCAGTGCTCGCTGCCACTCAGGTCGAGGAGATCGAGCGCGCCGAATGGCAGGACCTGGGCATGCCGGAAACCTTATGGGTCAACCGCGTGCGCGAGTTCGGGCCGCTGATCATTTCCATTGATACCAAGGGCAATAACCTGTTCGAGCAGAACAAGGCGCGGTTCAATGAGCGCAAGGGGGCGGTGATCGAGAAGATCAATAGCCAGGTGCGGTTCATCAAGTAACCCCCGCAACCACCAGTACAAGCCGACCAAGGCCCCCAGGTCGGCTTTGTTGCACGCCTGCCAGCGCAAAGCTGCACTAGAGCGCGTTCATTGTCTGCCAAACAATTGCATCGATAATCGTCCCTGGCGGCTGCAGGCAACCGGACGGCGCACACCGCTAGGGCGATGGGCCTTACCTATGGTATACAAGCCCTATTACCACACCACTCTCACCTGACGCCTGGAAGCGTTCCGGGTTGGTTGGTGATTTTCCTGCAACTGCTCCTTTTATAGAGAAACGGAGATTCGAAGATGACCGCCACCGACCGTCTGAGCCTGCTTCAGTATGAGCACCTGGGCCTGGACGATGTTGCCGCCGCTGAATTCAAGGTCGCTCTGGGTGAACTGCGCAAGTTGGCACTGGGTGATCGTTACGAACACCACGCCGCGCTCCATCTGGGCGATATCGCCGAAGCCGAAAACCGCCAGCAACTGGACCAGACCAAAAACTGGGGCATAGGCTTCCTGCAGGGGCTGACCTGCGCGCAAACGCTTACCGAAGAGCAAGTCAGGGCACTGCGCGGCGTGTTCCAGGCGGCGGCGAAGCGGTCTTTGGCGCGCATGCCCGGATAAATTTCTGGCAGCCAGCTGATTCTCGTCCAGACTCTGTAGAGCATGCGGGCAGCAGTACAGCAGACGTGCACAGGATGTGGCAGCCTTTCGCGACCACGGCTGGCCGCCTAAGGCCGCATGCACCGAGGGTTGTAGATGGTCGAGCGGTGGTCCGGCCGGTCTTTGCTGCTTTCGCTTTCCCTGTTTCTGTTGCCTCAGGCCTGGGCAGCGGAGGATGTCTGTCGGCAACTGACGGCCACCGGTAATCCGGAATATCCCCCTTACCTGTGGCGCGATCCGAACGACCCCCAGCGACTGATCGGTGCCAACGCCGACCTGCTTGACTACCTGGGCCAGGCGCTCGGTCTGAAAATGCAGGTGGTCTACGGCGGGCCATGGTCGCGGGCTCAGGAGCAGGTGCGCAAAGGCCGTATCGACTTGATGGCCGGTTACTTCCTGACCCAGGCGCGTCAGCAGGAGGCTGACTTCATCAGCCCGCCGTTCCTGCATACGCCAAGTGTTGTCTGGGTGCGCCTGGACGCTGCCTTTGCTTACCGTGGCTGGTCAGACCTGAAGGGGCGCAAGGGCGGCACCCTGGTCAGCAACAGTCATGGCCAAGAGTTTGACGACTATGCCCGGGCCAACCTTACGCTCGAAGCGGTTCCCAGCGCCAGGCAGGCGTTCGAGAAGCTGCTGCACAAGCGCAACGACTACCTGATCTATGAGCAGTACCCCGGCATGGCGCTGGCGCGCACGCTGGGTATGGACGAGCAGTTGAAGGTGCTTGATCCGCCGGTGTCCAGTGAGGGTTTGTACCTGGCCCTGTCCCATGCATCGCCGTGCAACCAGCCCAGGCTGCGTGAGCAACTGGCGCAGAAAATGAAGGAAATCGTCTCTGGGCCGCTTCCTGGGCAGCTACTGGCGAAGAACCTGAAGCGTTGGAAGCAGGAGCAAGCGGGCGCGCAGCATTGAGGCCGCGTGTGCTGTCGTTGGCGCACGTTCACGTCATGCACTGGCTTCCCGGGCCCGCTTGGCCTTGGTCACATTGGCCGCGCCGGGCAAGGCAACGCCGTTCTTGATGGCAAGAACCTCCGCCATGACGCTGACCGCAATCTCTGCAGGGGTCTTGCTGCCGATATAGATACCGATGGGGCCATGCAGGCGTTCGAGTGAGGCTTGCGTCTCACCGAAGTGCTCGATCAGCCGTTCGCGGCGCAGCTGGCTATTACGCCGAGAACCGATCACACCGATGTAAAAGGCTGTACTGTGCAAGGCTTCGAGCAGGGCCAGGTCGTCCAGCTTAGGGTCATGGCTCAGGCCAATGATGCAGCTGCGCAGGTCCGGGGCGAAGGCCCTGACCACGTCGTCCGGCATGCCGACTATCTTCTCCACGCCCGCGACATTCCAGCCATCCATGTATTCGCGGCGAGGGTCGCAGACGGCCACCTTGAAGCCGTTGAACAGCGCCATGGTCGCCAGGTACTCGGCCAATACCCCGGCACCGATCAGCAGCATGCGGTAGCCGGGGCCCAGGGTATTGACCATGCGCTGGCCATCGAAGCTGAACTGCTCCAGTGCGTGCGTGACGGCCAGGCTTACGCCACCGGTGCCAAGGTCCAGCTCGCGACGGACCAGGTTGCCAGCGTCCAACAGCGGCAGCAGCTGCTCAAGGCTGGGCAATGAAGGGCTGAACTCGAGTATCAGCTCCAGGGTCCCGCCGCAGGGCAGGCCAAAGCGATGAGCCTCGTCGGCGCTGACGCCATAACGCACCACGCGCGGCGGTCCTTCCGGCATGCCTTCGCCGTTGTAGGCGCTGGTGTAGCGGTGCACCAGATCATCCTCGATGCAGCCACCGGAGACGCTACCAATGACCCTGCCATCGCCACGCAGGGCCATCATCGAGCCCACAGGCCTGGGCGATGAACCCCAGGTGCGGGCTACGGTTGCCAGCAGCACCCGCTCGCCTGCCTTGAGCCAGTCACGGGTGGTGCGCAGGACCAACAGGTCGATGCTTTCCATTGACAGTGTTTCCTCAGCGCATGTGCAAGATGATCGGGCTGCTGCTGGCTGGGTCGGTATCCCCGCGCAGCTTGCTGACGGCCTGCGCGTCGACTGCACCGCCGTGGTTGCCCCAGGTACTGCGCACAAAGCTCAGCACCTCGGCGATCTCCTGGTCCGACAACTGCTCGCGGAAGGCAGGCATGCGGTAGGCATCCGGCAGCCCGGCGGCGACGATCCGTTGCGAGCCATTGAGGGTGATGTTGATCGCCGAAGCATTCTCCTTGGCCAGCGCCGAGGTGGCCCCCGCCAGCGGCGGCATCCATTCTGCCTGGCCTTTGCCGTCCAGGCCATGGCACGTGGCGCAGCGGGTCACGTAGGTGTGGGCGCCAGGGCTGTTCAGGCGCTCACCGGCAGACACGGCCTGGTACTGCCACGGCTCGCCATCACGTTGGGGGTCGCCCGGCAACGATTTGAGGTAGCGAGCGATCGCTGCCAGGTCGTCATCGCTCATGAACTGGGTGGAATTGTTGAACGCCTCGGTCATCGAGCCATAGACCACCGCATGCTGATTGCGCCCGTGCTTGAGGAATTGCACGATCTGGGCCTCGCTCCAGCGGCCCAGGCCGGTGTTGTGGTCGTTACGCAGGCTGGGTGCGTACCAGCCATCGAGCAGCGCGCCTGCCAGAAACGGCTTGCCACCTTCATCCAGGGCTTTTTCGTTGAAGGCCAGGCCCCGTGGGGTATGGCAACTGCCACAGTGGCCGGGGCCCTGAACGATATAGGCGCCTCGGTTCCACACCGCGTCCTGCGCCGGTTTCGCCGCATAAGGTGCGTCTGCTGCGAACACGCCGTTCCACAGCGCGATCGGCCAGCGCATGTTCAACGGCCACGGGATATCGCTGGGGATGTTCGCCTGTTGGGCAGGCTGTACGCCTTTCATGAAGAAGGCATACAGCGCCCGCACATCGTCATCGCTGAGCTTGGCATATGAAGGGTAGGGCATGGCCGGGTACAGCCGCCGCCCGCCTGGTGCGACACCGTGGCGCACAGCGCGGTCGAAGTCGGCAAGGCTGTAATTGCCGATGCCGGTCGCGGGGTCGGGAGTTACGTTGGTGGCGTGTATCGCCCCCAGCGGTGTGGCCATTTCCAGCCCACCGGCAAACGGCTTGCCGTCGGGCAGGCTGTGGCAGGCGACGCAGTCGCTGAGCCTGGCCACGTACTCACCACGGCTGACCAGCGCCGGGTCGAAGCTGGCGTTTTGCTCGGTGACGAAGGGCGAAGCGGGCTCACGGGTGACATACCAGGCCAGCAGGCCTGCGGCGACCAGGCACGGCAGCGCCAGCCAGCCTGCGGCTCTTGCGAATCGACTGTGGGTCATGGGGCGGTCCTTGTCCGGTCAGCTGAAGGTATGGCGGCTCATGGGCAGGCTGCGGATGCGCTGGCCTGTGAGCTGCGCCACCGCGTTGGCCACTGCTGGCGCCACCGCAGGCAACGGCGGCTCGCCAATGCCCCCCATCTTCGCGCCGCTTTCGACAATGCGCACATGCACCCGGGCCATGCGCGAGGCAGGCAGGATCGGATACAGGTCGTAGTTGCGCGCGCGCGGCTTGCCATCGATGTATACCGCTTCCTCAACCAGCGTCTGCGACAGGCCAAGGGCCACGGCGCCGTTGACCTGGGCTTCGATGATCGCTGGGTTGACGATGCTGCCGGGGTCGATCGCCTGCCAGATGTCGTGAACCTTGACCTGGCCATCTTCGATCGATACTTCGGCGATCACGGCGGCCTCCGAGCCGAACGGCGAAGCCATGGCCACACCACGCGCCCGCTTGCTGCCGTCTTCAGCGGTGAACGGCCCGCGCTTCCAGCCACCGGACAATTCACCCACCGCTCGCAGCAGGTTGGTCAGGCGCGGGTTGTCGCGCAGCAGGTGCAGGCGCAACTCAAAGGGGTCCTTGCCGCCTTTGTCAGCCAGCTCGTCCAGGAAGGACTCGTAGAAGAAATCGTTGAGCGAGTTGCCCACCGATCGCCAGTAACCCAGCATGGCCGGGCCTTTGACGTAGATCTGCGCGATGCGTTTGTTGGCGATGGCGTAGGATTTGCCCGATAGCCCTTCGAGCGCCGTAGGGTCGATTTTTTCGCCTTGCTTGCCCGCCAGGGCCTCGGTGGGGCCCTCTGTGGCACTCACTGCTTCGATGGCCACTGGCAGGCCATCGGCATCCAGCCCTGCACGGAACTTGACCACCGCTACCGGCCGCAGCACATCGCGCAGGAATTCTTCCTCGCGGCTCCAGATCAGCTTGACCGGGCGGCCGACGGCCTTGGCCAGCAGGATGGCCTGCGGGTACGGGTTGGCCGAGTCATACAGGAAGTGGCGACCGAAGAACCCGCCCAGAAGCGGCGAGTGCAGGGTGATCTGTGCAGGATCCAGGCCGGTGCGTTTGGCAATGTCGTCACGGAACATGTCCGGCGCCTGGTTGGGCAGCCAGACCTCCAGCGAACCATCGGGGTTGAAGCGCGCCAGTGCGGACGGCGGCTCCAGCTGGGCATGGTTGAGATACTGGTTGTGGTAGGTGGCCTCGACCTTGGTTTTGGCATTGCCCAGTGCAGCGGCCACATCGCCTTCGCTTTCGTCGTCTCTGGCAGGGCCTGTCTGAGCGGCCAGGTGCTCGCGCCAGGCATCGCTGGAGAAGTCGGCGGGCATCGCGCGTACTTTGCTGTCGGCGCCCGGCTCCTGCCAGTCCACCTGAAGCGCCTCGACCGCACGCTTGGCGTGCCACCAGCGTTCGGCCACCACGGCAACCGCGCCTGGCAGTTGATGCACCGAGTGCACGCCTTTCATGGCCTTGACCTGAGCTTCGTTGCGCAGGCTGCCCACGGTCATGCCCAGGCGCGGGGCGTGCTGTACGGCGGCTTGGAGCATGCCGTCGAGCTTGATGTCGATGGTGTAGAGCGCCTTGCCGGTGGATTTGTCGTAGGCATCGACACGGCGCACCGGCTTGCCGATCCAGCGGAACTGGCTGGGGTCGCGCAGCTTGATGCCTGCTGGGTCCGGTACCGGCAGGTCCATGGCCCGTTCAGCCAGTTCGCCATAGGCAAGCGAACGGCCCGAAGCGGCGTGTAGCACCTTGCCAGGTTCGGTGGACAGCTCGCTCACCGGTACGCCCCATTGCTCGGCTGCGGCCTCTAGCAGCATGGCCCGGGCAAGGGCGCCAAGGCGGCGCATGGTCGGGTAGCTCATGCGCACCGACATGCTGCCGCCGGTGATACGCATGCCGTTTTCCATCACTACATAGGCTTCGCCCGGCGGGGCACTGTCGACCACGAACGTGGCAGGGTCCGCGTCCAGTTCTTCGCCGACGATCTGCGCCATGGCGGTGTAGGTGCCTTGGCCGCCTTCCATGAACGGGCAGAGCAGGCGTACCGTGCCGTCCTGGCGGATTTCCAGGAATGCAGGTACCTGGGTGCCGCGTTCCTGGGCGGCGGCCGTCGCCGCTTGGACCCGGCTGACGCCCAGCGGCAGGCCAAAGCCAAGGACCAGGGCGCCTACGGCGGTACCGGCGAGAAAACGCCGACGCGACAGGTTGACCGTTTCGCCCGGCGGCAGGTCGAGCAGCACCGCAGAGGTATCGACAGGCGTATTCATCAGGCCTTCTCCCCTTGGGCGAGTTCGTGCATGGCGGCATGGATGGCGTTATAGGTGCCGCAGCGGCACAGGTTGACCATCGCTGCATCGATTTGCGCATCGCTCGGTTGCGGGGCGTGCTTGAGCAGCGCGGTGGCCGCCATCACCTGCCCCGACTGGCAGTAACCGCATTGGGCCACCTGATGCTCGACCCACGCCGCCACCACGCGCTTGCCCACCTCATCGGTCTCGATGGCTTCGATTGTGGTCACTTCACGCCCGACCACCCCGGCCACCGGCGTGACACAGGCGCGCACCACATTGCCGTCCACCAGCACCGAGCAGGCGCCGCACTGTGCCAGGCCGCAGCCGTATTTGGTGCCGGTCAGGCCGAGGTCGTCGCGGATCACCCACAGCAACGGCGTGTCGGCGTCGGCCTCGACCTGGTAGGTCTTCTGGTTGATTCGAAGTTCCATGGCTCACCTGCTGATCATCGGTTGTGATTGTGTGCTGTCTTGCAGGGAATACGTTGTTCCCCAATCCGCAAACGCTAGCACAGCGGTATGAGCGGTGGCCTGCCGTGTACTGCAGGTTCAGAGAATCAGGCAAGCAATCCGGTGAAATGCGCAATCAAGTGCCGCAGCCGTCAGCCGTCAGCCGTACAGACAAACAGGACTTCCAGCCGAAAAAACCGGATAATGCCGGCCAATTTCGTTTTGCACGCTTAAATCACGGTGTTCCCGCATGGAAATCAAGGTCAACTTTCTCGACAACCTTCGTCTTGAAGCCAAATTCGACGACTTCACGGTGATCGCCGACCAGCCGATCCGCTACAAAGGCGATGGCTCGGCCCCGGGGCCGTTCGACTATTTCCTTGCCTCATCGGCCCTGTGCGCCGCCTATTTCGTCAAGCTGTACTGCCAGACCCGGGATATCCCTACCGAAAATATCCGCCTGTCGCAGAACAACATCGTCGATCCCGAGAACCGCTACAACCAGATCTTCAAGATCCAGGTCGAACTGCCGGAAGACATCTCTGAGAAGGACCGGCAGGGCATCCTGCGCTCCATCGACCGCTGCACGGTCAAAAAAGTGGTACAGACCGGTCCCGAGTTCATCATCGAGCAGGTGGACAACCTCGATGCCGACGCCCAGGGCCTGCTCATGCCGGTGGCCGACACCACCACCTACATCGCCGGCAAGGACCTGCCGCTGGAGCAGACCATCGCCAACATGTCGGGGCTGCTTGCCGGGCTGGGCATGAAGATCGAGATCGCCTCGTGGCGCAACATCGTGCCGAACGTGTGGTCGCTGCACGTGCGCGATGCGCAGTCGCCGATGTGCTTCACCAACGGCAAGGGCTCGACCAAAGAGGCCGCGCTGGCCTCGGCGCTGGGTGAGTTCATCGAGCGTTTGAACTGCAACTTCTTCTACAACGACCAGTTCTGGGGCGAGGACATCGCCAACGCGCCGTTCGTGCACTACCCCAACGAGCAGTGGTTCAAGCCGGGGCCCAAGGACGCGCTGCCAGCCGAGATCCTCGACGAATACTGCCTGCAGATCTACAACCCGGACGGCGAGCTGCGCGGTTCGCACTTGTATGACACCAACTCGGGCAATACCGCGCGTGGCATCTGTTCGCTGCCGTTCGTGCGCCAGTCGGACAGCCAGGTGGTGTACTTCCCGTCCAACCTGATCGAAAACCTGTTCCTCAGCAACGGCATGAGCGCGGGCAACACCCTGGCTGAAGCTCAGGTGCAGTGCCTGTCGGAGATCTTCGAGCGGGCCGTGAAGCGTGAAATCCTTGAGGGCGAGCTGTGCCTGCCGGATGTGCCGCAGGAGGTGCTGGCGAAGTACCCAGGCATCGTCGCAGGCATCCAGGGGCTGGAAGAGCAGGGCTTCCCGGTGCTGGTCAAGGACGCGTCGCTGGGCGGTGAATTCCCGGTCATGTGCGTGACCCTGATGAACCCGCGTACCGGTGGCGTGTTCGCCTCGTTCGGCGCGCACCCAAGCTTTGAGGTGGCGCTGGAACGCAGCCTTACCGAACTGCTGCAGGGCCGCAGTTTCGAGGGGCTCAACGACTTGCCGCAGCCGACCTTCGAAAGCCACGCGCTGACCGAGCCGAACAACTTCGTCGAGCACTTCATCGACTCCAGTGGTGTGGTGTCGTGGCGCTTCTTCAGCGCCAAGGCCGACTTCGAGTTCGTCGAGTGGGACTTCTCCGGCCATGGCGAAGACTCCAACCTCCAGGAAGCCGCGACCCTGTTCGGCATCCTCGAGGGCATGGGCAAAGAGGTGTACATGGCTGTGTACGACAACCTCGGCGCCAACGCCTGCCGCATCCTGGTACCGGGTTACTCGGAGATCTACCCGGTCGAGGACCTGATCTGGGACAACACCAACCGTGCCCTGGGCTTCCGTGCCGACATCCTCAACCTGCATAGCCTGGACAACCGTGCACTGCGGGCGCTGCTAAAGCGCCTGGACAACTGTGAGGTGGACGACTACACCACCATCACCACGCTCATCGGTGTCGAGTTCGATGAGAACACGGTGTGGGGCCAGCTGACCATCCTTGAGTTGAAACTGCTGATCTGCCTGGCGCTGAAGCGTTTCGAGGACGCCAAAGAGCTGGTCGAGGCGT
Organism: Pseudomonas putida; assembly: GCF_016406145.1. Taxonomy (NCBI): domain Bacteria; kingdom Pseudomonadati; phylum Pseudomonadota; class Gammaproteobacteria; order Pseudomonadales; family Pseudomonadaceae; genus Pseudomonas; species Pseudomonas putida. The sequence goes on along the minus strand of NZ_CP066306.1, from coordinate 3,134,359 downwards.
TCCTGCAGTTCAATGACAACACTGTCGAGCGCGGTTTGTTCTACCAGGCCCTGAATGTGGTGTTGGAAGTGGTGCTGGATGACGAGCTTCAGATGGAGGACTACGAGGCCAATTTCCGCCGCATGTTCGGCAACCCGCGCATGGATGCAGTGCTGGGTTCGGTGGACGGTAGCGTGCGCTTCCATGGCCTGACCCCGACCAGCATGAAGCTGGAGGGGCTGGACCGCCACCTGCGCCTGATCGAGAGCTACAAGAAACTGCATGCCGCACGGGCCAAGGCGGTGTGACGAGTCTGGAGGGGGCGCTTAGCGCCCCTTTACACTTGGATAGTACGCAACGGCCTTGATGCTATTGCCAATGCGTATTGCCCGTCAGGCATTACCGCTTGCTGCATCTGTTCATCAGCGTTTAGCTCAATGGTGGTCGGAGCAGGCCACCACACTACACACCACGGCGCATAGACCGTCAGAAGGACCTCGGCCGCGCACAGAACAAGAAGGCGCAGAGCATGAGCAACCCACTGGACACCAACGCATTGAAGGCCCGCCAGCAGGCTGCGTGGGCCAGCGGTGACTACGCGGTGATCGGCACTACCTTGCAACTGGTGGGTGAACGGCTGGCCGAAGCCTGTGACCTTCGCTGGGACGAGCAGGTGCTGGATGTTGCTGCAGGCAACGGTAACGCCACTCTGGCCGCCGCTCGGCGCGGGTGCCGGGTCATTTCCACCGACTACGTGCCCGAGCTGCTCAAGCGCGCAGAGGATCGCGCTCGTGCCGAACATCTGAATGTGGAATTCCAGGTGGCCGATGCCGAGGCCTTGCCGTTCAAAGACGCTACCTTCGATGCCGTTGTTTCGACCTTCGGCGTGATGTTCGCCCCCGACCAGGCGCAGGCGGCTCGGGAGCTTGCGCGCGTTTGCCGCTCCGGCGGAAGGGTAGGCCTGGCTAACTGGACACCTCAGGGCTTCGTCGGCCAGATGTTCAAGACCCTCGGTCGGCATGTGCCGCCACCGGCTGGCGCCTTGCCGCCGTCGCGCTGGGGCGATGAAGAGCAACTGCGCGCAATGTTTGACGGCGAAATCGGCGCCATGGATGTCAGGTGCCAGCAGTTCAACTTTCGCTATCGTTCGCCAGCGCACTTCATCGAGGTGTTCCGCACTTGGTATGGCCCGGTGCATAAAGCCTTTGCGGCGTTGTCGGCAGATGCTTCGGCGGCGCTGGAGAGCGATCTGACTCAATTGTTGAACGAGAGCAACCTTGCTGGGGCTTCGTCGCTTGTGGTGCCCAGTGATTACCTTGAAGTCGTGATCATGAAACGTTGATTGCGAGCCTCTTCGCGGGTTGCTCCCGCTAGCAGACCGCAGCGATTGGGGCCGGAGCGGGTTCACCCGCGAAGAGGTCGTACAGGCAAGCGTTCATCTGGAGTAGCATGCAAGCCCTGGCACCTTCAAGGACGTTCTGGTGACAAACTTCTTCAATCGCCTGAAAAGCTGCCTCGCGGGCTGGTCAGGTAAACATGTGGCCTGCGAACCTGCCTTTGAGCCTTCGCGTGCTCAGCAGAACCTGGCATGGCTGCCGCGTAATCGGGTGTTCGAACCGCTCGACCTGCCTCTTCCCGATTACCCCGCACCTGGCCTGATTGGTGAGCCACTGTACCTGCGCTATTCGGCCTTCATGGCGCAAGCAGGGAAAAACCCTGCGCCGCTGGCCGATGGCGCATTGCGCGAGGTTGGCCGGCGCCTGGCCAGCGAACTGCTGGGCCAGGCAATTACCTTGGGTAGCAGCAAAGCCCACGAAGGTTCGGATGAGGTGTATTGGCTGGTGCAGAGCGCTGCCATCACCTCTCTCTTCGCCGATGGTGCCCAGTCCGCCGAGTTTGCCGGCTACAGACAGCACGTGGCGTATTACCAGGCAGGCTGCCGTACGGCGGGACAGGTCAATGCTTTCGACCGCTACGTGGCCGCCAACGGCCAGCCTGCAGTCGAAGACGAGGTGCAGTCCCGCTCAGCGGATGACCACTACCGGGTAATGGTGAGGCCATGGGAGGCTGGAAATACGCATTGGGTCTATTCCCCGCGTGTTCTCGATACCCACCAAGGCACTTGCCTGCTGAGCTTCCAGGATGCCTGTTGGTCAGCGGACGTCAGCACCTGGCATAGCGGCTCGACCGTCGAACTGGCATTGCGCAAGTACCCAAGCCACCGCGCGCGCGACGGCATACGCGTGATCATCGACTGTACAAAACGGTGTGCGCTGCTGGAGGCCGGCGGGGAAATCGAACTGGCGGATCTGGAAGCCGTGCTGGACGCCCGGCTTGAGGGGGCGGAACCCGGCAGCCGCTAGTTCTTGCACTTGGCCATGACCACCTGGCAGGTCCTGGGCGTTCCGCCGGAGCGGCCGGCATAGCGGATGCAATTGTTCATCGACTTGTGGCGGGCCATGCTCAAGGTATCGCCCCACGCCAGGCCGCCTTCTCCCGTAGTGGGCACGGCCTTGGCGAAACAGTTCGAGCCCAATGCCGCTGTCTGGTAGCGAGCCTGGCTGTGCTTGTTCGAACATCCGGCGGTCAGCGCCATGCTGAGGCCAAGCAGGGCATGTGCGGCCCACAACGCGTAAGGTCGTGCTCTATCAGCGCTCATGCCATTTGCCTCAGGTGGGAAGGGGGGTGAAGTCTTTCAGGATATTTCTATCAAGCCAAGCGGTGAACTAACCGGACGTCAAGGTGATCCTTTGCTAAGCGCACCCCGCGCACGCCTGACGGACCGGGCACTCGCGCCTGTCCGCCAGCCCCGGGTCACTGACTGAGTAAGGAGGCGCCGTGACCGCTACCGAGCAAACCCTCTACCGATGCACGCCCAGCCCGCTGCACGCAATCCTGCTGGCCGGCACGGTCCCGCTGTTTCTTGGCGCATTGCTGAGTGACATAGCCTACTTCAAGAGCTACCAGATCCAGTGGAGCAACTTCGCCTCCTGGTTGATTGCCGGCGGCCTGCTGTTCTGCGGGCTGACGTTGCTGTTCGCGCTGGCCAACCTGGTCCGCGCCGAGCGCAAGGGCGGGCGGCCAACGCTGTACTTTCTGCTGTTGCTGGTGACTTGGATATTAGGGCTGGTCAATGCCTTCGAGCACGCCAAGGACGCCTGGGCAGTGATGCCCGCGGGCCTGGTGTTGTCTCTGATCGTGACCGTGCTGGCCTGCGTGGCGGCCTGGCTGGGTATGAGCAACCTGCGTTCGGGAGGTGCGGCATGAAACCTTTGCATGCATTGCCTGTATTGAGTGTAGCGCTGTTGTTGAGCGCCTGCGGTGGGGAAGGTGAGGCTACCCAGGCCCTGGGCCCCGACCCGAAACTGCCGGCCCCCGAGCGTGGCCTGTTGCCGAGCATGAAGATCGCCCAGCCCGCACACTGGGGCGAGCAGAAGCCGACCGTACCTGAGGGTTACAGCATCACAGCCATTGCCACTGACCTGAAAATTCCGCGTCAGAGCCTGGTACTGCCCAACGGTGACATCCTGGTGGCCGAAGGCCGCGGCGGCAGTGCAGCCAAGCTCAAGCCCAAGGACGTCATCGCCAGCCAGATCAAAGCCAAAGGCAATACCCAGGTCAAGGGCGGCAACCGCTTGACCCTGCTGCGCGACGCCGACGGCGATGGCACCTATGAGGTGCAGACGGTGTTTGCCGAAAACCTCAACGCGCCTTATGGCCTGGCCTTTGCCGATGGCAAGCTGTACGTGGCCAACCAGGACGCATTGGTACGTTTCGACTACCAGGACGGCCAGACCCAGGCCGGCAGCCCGCCGACCAAAGTCACCGACCTGCCGGCCGAGATCAATCATCACTGGACCAAGGCGCTGACCGTCAGCCCCGATGGCCGTTACCTGTATGTGGGTATCGGTTCGAACAGCAATATCACCGAGCGCGGGATGGAGGCCGAAGTCGATCGCGCCATGGTCTGGCAAATCGACGCTGCCACCGGCGCGCACAAGCCGTACGCTACCGGCTTGCGTAACCCGACGGCGCTGGCCATCCAGCCTGGCAGCGGGCAGCTGTGGACCGTGGTCAATGAACGCGATGAGCTGGGCCCGGACCTGGTGCCGGACTACCTCACTTCGGTGCGTGAAGGTGGCTTCTATGGCTGGCCGTACAGCTACTGGGGGCAGAACGTCGATGAGCGGGTGAAACCGCAGAACCCGGACAAGGTGGCTGCCGCAATCAAGCCCGATTACAGCCTCGGTTCGCATGTGGCCGCGCTGGGCGTGGACTTTTCCATACCGGCCATGGGCGAGCGCTTTGCCGACGGCGTGTTCGTGGGCGAGCACGGCAGCTGGAACCGGCCAAACCCTGTGGGCTACAAGGTGATCTTCGTGCCGTTCAGCAATGGCAAGCCTGCCGGCGAACCGATCGACTTCGCCACCGGTTTCCGGACCGAGGATGGCAAGACTCGTGGCCGGCCGGTCGGTGTGACGGTTGACCCTCGCGGGGCACTGATCATCGCCGATGATTTGGCCAATACCGTATGGCGGGTCACGCGCAATCGGTAAGTCCAGCTATGGTGTAGGAGCGGCGCGTGAAGCGTTCACGCGCCTGTCCGGTCTTGACCACAGGGAAGCAGGCCTATGAATGCTCTTTGTACACTCGCTCGCGCTGTTGCGCTTGCCACGCTCGTCGGTACCGCCAGTTTCACGGTGCAGGCTGCCGATATACCCATTGCCAGTGAAGCACTGGAAAGCCATGTATCCACACAGGTCACTGCCATAGACCAGGCCAACCGGCAGGTCACGGTCAAAGGCCCCGACGACAAGGACGTGACGTTCCAGCTCACGGAAAAGGCCAAGGCGCTGCCTAACCTCAAAGTTGGTGACCAAGTCGATATCTACGTGACCCGTGCGGTGGCCTATGTGCTCAACACTGAGGTAGGCGGGGCGCCCAAAGCCAGCGATGAGTCTGGAACCATCCGCGCCACCAAAGACAACCCCAACCCGGGCGGCGAGGCATTCCGCCAGGTGCGGGTAACGTCGCAGATCAAGAAGATCGACCTCAAGACCCACGAGGTCAGCCTGCTACCGCCGGAAGGCAAGCTGCAGGTGGTCAAGGTCGAGGACCCTGAACTGCAGGCCCGAATGAAAAACCTCAAGGTCGACCAGACGGTCGATGCGATCTACACCGAAGTACTGCGGATCGAGACATCCCGCTGACCTCTCGCCGGCCTTTTCACGGGCGACCCCGCGAAAAGGCCGGCGTCATTGATCGGTATCCATCATCCATGTGGCGAATAATCTGAGTGCAGGATTTCGATTTCCATAACCTCTGTGGATTTGCGGATGATGTACCGACCCTGTCTTCAGCTGAGTGCACCTATGCCTAACAAGGCCCTGCTTATTGCTTTTCTTCCCTTGGTTTTGGCGCTGCTCGCCGGAGTCGTGCTGCCCTATCAGGCCGCCAGCAACGCGGCCGTTGGTCGTGCGCTCGGGCACTGGCTTTGGGGCGCCTTCACGTCATTGACGGTCAGTTCTGTGGTGGTCATCGCGGCCTTGCTGCTCCTGCGGGTACCGCTGCCCGACCTGGGCAAAGCACTGCAAGGCCCATGGTGGCTGTGGATCGGCGGGGTGCTTGGCGCACTGTACGTAGCCGCTGCCGCCGCCTTGACTCCTAAGCTTGGAACCGCGGGTTTTCTGGTGCTGGTGGTGGCGGGGCAGATTCTGACGTCGGTGATTGTCGACCATTTCGGGCTGATGGGCGTTGCCAGCAAACCGGTGAGCCTGCCAAGGCTTGCGGGGGTGGTTCTGATACTCGTTGGGGTGTTCCTGGTGCAGAGCACCTGGGCCGCAAGCCCGGCGACTGGCAAGGCGGCCATCGTCAAACAGCCCGAAGCCTGATCAGCGGCCGGGCTGGCAACAGGCCCAGACTGTCTCCCGCAGCCAGCGATGCCCTGGATCGCTGTCTTTTCTGGTGTGCCAAGCCTGCTGATAGGCCAGGTTTGGAATTGCCAAGGGTGGTGCGAACTGGCGCAGGCCCTTATGTGGGCGCATCGGGCCCACCGCTCGCTTGGCCACGGTAAGGATCAGGTCGGTGCCGCCGAGCACCTCGACGGCGGCGCTCCAGTGCGGTAGCGCCAGGGCGATGCGCCGGCGCAGGCCCCGTTCACCCAGCGCGCGCTCGATCTCGTCATGGGCGTCCGGGCGCATGGCCATGAGCACGTGCGGCCGTGCCAGCCAGTCATCCAGTGCAAGGCCACCTTTGGCTGGCAGCACCTGACGGTCGGCGATGCTGACGAAGCTGTCCTCGAACAGTGTCTGCGCGGTAATGCCCTGCGGCAGCTCGGGGAAGATGCCCAAGGCGAGGTCGAGTTCGCCATCGAGCAACTGCGCCATCATCGCCTCGCGGCTGGCCTGGCTGATGGCAAGGTCCACGCCCGGTGCTGCCTGTCGCAGGTGACGGACCAGTGGCGGCAGGATGATCCGCGAGGCGTAATCGGACAACGACAGGCGGAACCTGCGCTGAGCCAGAGCCGGGTCGAAGCGTGGTGTGGCCAGCAGGCTGTTGAGGCTGCCCAGCGCGTCCTGCAAGGGTTTGATGAGGGACTGGGCGCGTGCGGTCAGGGCCATGTGGCCGTTCTGGCGGATCAGCAGCGGGTCGTCGAAATGTGCGCGCAGTTGCGCCAAGGCATGGCTGACTGCCGGTTGGCTGCGGTGCAGGCGGATGGCAGCGCGGGTCACGTGTTTTTCGCTGAGCAGCGCATGCAGGGCCAGCAGCAGGTTGAGGTCGATCTTGCGCAGTTCATCCATGGTGCGAATGGCCAGGGTGGCTTTTTGGGGCTTCGTATCAGCCTAACAGATGTGCGCACTGCTGAGCGGGCAGCCCCCTGCCACAGATGAAAACCATCCAAAGCAGCATTGATCGAACCCCGGCGCTATAATCGCCCCCCGTTTTACAGTAATCCGAGCATTCCGATGGGTCTTTCCGCAACCGCAACACCCGAACCGCGCCGCCTGGGCGCCCCCTTGATTGCCTTGGCCCTGCTGCTGGCTGGTGCCTGGTTCCTAAACCTCAACGCCGGTTTCAAGCAGGTACTGCTGCTGATCCTCGGCGCCGCTCTGGGGCTGACGCTTTACCACGCAGCGTTCGGTTTCACCTCGGCCTGGCGCGTATTCATCAACGAACGGCGAGGCGCCGGCCTGCGTGCGCAGATGGTCATGCTGACCCTGGCCGTGCTGCTGTTCTTCCCGGCGTTGTCGGCTGGCAGCCTGTTTGGTAACCCGGTGACCGGGCTGGTGGCGCCAGCCGGGGTTTCTGTGGTGTTTGGCGCGTTTATCTTCGGTATCGGCATGCAACTGGGCGGCGGTTGTGCCTCGGGCACGCTGTTCACCGTCGGCGGGGGCAACGCCAGAATGCTGGTGACGCTGCTGTTCTTCATCATCGGCTCGGTTACTGCCACGCACCATGCCGACTGGTGGTTCGCCTTGCCATCGTTGCCGGCTACCTCGATCGTCCAGGCCTGGGGGGTAGCGCCGGCGCTGCTGGCCAGCGTGGCGGTGTTCGCGCTGATCGCCTGGGCCACGGTGGTACTGGAAAAGCGCCGCCATGGCGCTCTGGAAGCCCCCGTGAGCAGTGAACACCAGGGCCTGCGACGCTTCATGCGTGGCCCATGGCCGTTGCTGTGGGGCGCTATTGCCCTGGCCTTGCTGAACTACGCCACCTTGGCCTTGGCCGGGCGCCCGTGGGGCATTACCTCCGCATTTGCCCTGTGGGGCGCCAAGACTCTCTCCAGCCTGGGTGTAGACGTCGGCAGCTGGGTGTTCTGGCAGGCGCCGGCCAACGCCAAGGCGCTGGCAGCGCCGTTGTGGCAAGACGTGACCACCGTCATGGACCTTGGCATCGTGCTGGGGGCGCTGCTGGCGGCTGGCCTGGCGGGGCGTTTTGCCCCGAGCCTGAACATCCCGCTTCGCTCGCTGGTAGCCGCAGTGATCGGTGGCCTGCTGCTGGGCTACGGTTCGCGCCTGGCCTATGGCTGCAACATTGGCGCCTACTTCAGCGGCATCGCTTCGGGTAGCGTGCATGGCTGGCTATGGCTGGTTGCCGCCTACACCGGAAACATCATTGGCGTGCGTCTGCGCCCATTGTTCTTTGCCGGTGAGCGCCGGCCAGCGGTGTTGACGGGCTGCTGAAAACACTTTGCTTCATTGGGTGCAGGAATCATCTGCACCCAAGCCGATTGTTCGATTCCTGCCGACTAATTAGCCTGAGTCGGTCTTCCACTCCCTCAAGGAATCGAACATGACGACCCAAATTGTGTTGAGCGCTACCGGCGCTACTGACGTCATGCGCCTGCAGCCCCTGCAAATCCAACGGCCAGGGCCTGGCGAGGTCTGGCTGGAGCAAACTGCCATAGGCGTCAATCCGCTGGATGTGCTGCAGCGTCAAGGCGGTGCACCGCTGCTACTGCCATCGGGGCTAGGCCTGGAAGGTGCCGGGCGCGTCGTCGCGACGGGTGAGGGTGTACACAATGTTCAGGTCGGCGACCGTGTCGGTTATGCCACAGGCCCTGTGGGCGGCTATGCGAGCGCCCGGTTGTATCCTGCCGAGCGTCTGGTGCATCTGCCGGACGAGGTAAGCGATGAAGCTGCCGCTGCCATCCTGTTCAAGGGGATCACCGCACAATACCTGCTCAAGACGACTTACCCGGTCGGGCCCGGCACCCAGATACTGCTTTATGGCGCCGCCGGTGCGCTCGGCCAGTTGATGGTACCGTGGGCGCGGCACCTGGGCGCAACGGTGATTGGCGTGGTATCCCGACCACAAAGCATGGCGCGCGCGCAGGCAGCGGGTTGCCACCATGTGCTGGTATTCGATGCTGCGACGCTGGCTGGTCAGGTGCATGAACTCACCCGGGGCCAAGGGGTCGATGTGGTGTATGACAGTGTCGGCAATGTCTCGCTGCAAGCGTCCCTGGACAGCCTGCGCCTGCGTGGGCTGCTGGTATCGTTCGGGGCGACCACGGGCACCCCGGCAGCGATCGAGGTTGGCACCCTCAACGCTAAAGGCTCGTTGTACGTGACCCGGCCATCGCTGGCCGCCCATACCCGCACAGTGGAGGAGTACCAGCAGCGCGCAGGCGACGTGCTGTCGGCGGTCGCCGAAGGTAGCATCCAGCCACGGGTATGGCGCCGCTATCCGTTGGCCGAAGCAGCCAGGGCCCACGAAGACCTGGAGCAGGGGCTGTCGGAAGGGGCGCTGATTCTCACCACCTGACTGACCCAGCCACAGAGCCTTGCCATGGACGCCTTTGACAGCCGCCGCGCCGATGAACTCGCCACCTTGCTGGCCCTGCACGAGCAGGGCTCTTTCTCGGCCGCCGGCCGGCAGTTGGCACGCCACCCCACGGTACTGTCCAAACGCCTCAGCGCACTGGAACAGCGCCTTGGCATTCGCCTGGTGGAACGCACCACTCGGCAACTGCGCTTCACCGATGAGGGCGAACGCCTGGTGGTGCGAGTGCGCGAGGCCAGCCGGCTGATAACAGAGGCAGAGCAGGAGGCCACCGAGGGTGCGGCGTCGGTGCGCGGGCGCCTGCGCCTGGCCCTACCTGCGGCGATGGGACGGCGTTGGTTGAGCGGCATGCTGGCGGACTTTGTCCTGGCCCATCCGCAGGTGACCCTGGAAGCCGAGTATGCCGACCGCTTCGTCGACCTGGTCGGGGAAGGTTTTGATGCCGCCATACGCATCGGTGAACTGGCCGACAACCGCCTGGTGGCCAGCAAGCTTTGTGACCACGTACGCATCCTCTGTGCCTCGCCGGACTACTTGGCGCGCCAGGGCGAACCGGCAAAACCAGAAGACTTGTCGAAACATAATTGCTTGGGATTCAGTGGCTTACGATCATTTCCTGAATGGCGGCTCACCCGTGGAAACCATCAGGTGAGTGTGAAGATCAGTGGGTCATTGCGCGGCAATGACAACGAAGCCCTGTTAGAGGCGGCGCGCCGTGGCGTGGGCATCCTCGCTGGCGGTGACTGGTTGATGGGCGAGGACCTGGCCGCCGGTCGCCTGCTGCGGGTACTTGCGCAATGGGAGTTGGATGCGGCGGCCGGGATCTATCTGGTGCGACCATCGGCACGCTTGAACACGGCCTCGTTGGGGGCGTTCAAGGCATGGGTCACGGATCAGTTCAAGGAGGGCCCGCCATGGCGGCGCTAGGGCTGGCCTGTTCCAGACAGAGCATTAAATGAACTATATAAGTTATTGATATATATAGATTCTATCGCTTTGCAACTGCATGCTGCACGCACTGCTCATAGTAGGTCTGCTTGATGGCTGCCGGCTTGAGCCGCGAGCGGCTATTGTAGGTCTGTTCAGTGATGCCGAAGGCGGTCATGCGCATCCATGGTTTGGCGAACCGGCGTACTTGTAGTTTCTTGCGCGTGGCATACAAGGTCACACCGGAAAGCTTGGCCTGCTGGGCCTCGGCGGCGATCTGCGACCCCCAGCCACAAACATGGCGGTCGTTCTGGCTCAGCGCTCTGGCCTGGGCGCCGAAGGCAGTCGTGGCCAGCAAGCAGCCGGCCACCATTGCTAGAAATACTCGCATGTTGCTGTCCTAAGCATCTGAAGGAAAAAGGAGTTTGCCTTCGCTTCAAGTGCCTGGGGGCCAGCACGTTGCAGGTCAGGTGGTGGCGATGCGCAGGCGATTTGCCAGCGTCGGCCGCAGGCAGTAGAGGGCAAGCCCGGCTACCCAGACCACCGAGACGGTATAGTTCAGGCGTTGGTACAGGCCGAATAACTGACCGTTCTGGGCCGCCTGGGCCATCAGTGTGGCACTGGCTATCGCAGCCACTACACAAGCCAGTGAAAATGCCCCCAGCGCGCGCGAGCCGGCCACGCCTTTGCCGGCCCATACCCAAAGCGCACTGGCCAGGGTCAACGAGAGAAACATCAGCAAGCCGGACACGTTATGCAGTTGCTGAGACAGGGAGGGGTGCGCAGGCGCACAGCCTTGATCGCAGGGAAAAAAGCCGGTGCCCACGCTGCCGAGCCCATGCAGCAGTACCAGTGCGGCGCTGGCAAGGGCGAGCTTCGAGCCCCGCCAGCGCCGCGCCAGGCCCCAGGCGAACAGGGTAAACAGCACAGCGAGGGGGAAGTTGTTGAGCAGGGGTGACCAGCGTTGGGTTGGGGCACCCTCCGCGCCGAGCTGGCTCATGGCCTGCTGCAGATGATCGTAGCCCGGGTATGCTTGGGCGGTGAACCAAACGCCAAGCAGCAGCCAGAACGGTGTGATCAGCCCGCAGCAAAGCAGGCAGCGGTCGAAGGTTTTCATCAGCGGTTTTCCTTCCATGGAGTGACCAATCGATGCTTATACAGTACCGAGATGGATGCCGTCTGTCCTGACCTGTTCGCGGGCAGGTCCGCTGCCGCAATCCTTATTTCCGCCATCCCCCTATGCCGAGGACGTTGTGTTGATAAATACCGCGTCTGGTGTATGTGATCGTACAACTGCTTGCGCTATCATGACGGCTGTCTTTCAAGGTGAAAAACAGGGCATGACAGAGCAACAGGTACAGGCAAAGACCCGGCGCAAGCCGCGCAGTCTGGCCCAGGAACTGGTCACGGTGCTGACCGAGCGTATTCGCAGCGGCCAGCTCAAGCGCGGCGACAAGTTGCCGACCGAATCGCAGATCATGGCCGAGGAGGGCGTCAGCCGCACCGTAGTGCGTGAGGCCATCTCGAGGCTGCAGGCCGCCGGTCAGGTCGAGACCCGCCATGGCATCGGCACCTTTGTGCTGGACACGCCTGCCACGGGGGGCTTTCGCATCGACCCGGCCACCGTGGTCACGCTGCGTGAGGTGCTGGCGGTACTGGAGCTGCGCATCGCCCTGGAGATCGAGTCGGCAGGCCTTGCGGCGCAACGGCGCAGCGATGAAGAGCTGGCAGGCATGCGTGCGGCGCTGGACGAACTCAACGAGGGTGCTGCCCATGCCACTGATGCGGTGTCGGCGGACTTCCAGTTCCACCTGCGTATCGCCCAGGCCAGCGGCAATCACTACTTTGCCGACATCATCAACCACCTTGGTACCAGCATCATCCCGCGTACCCGGCTCAACTCGGCGCGTCTGGCGCATGATGACCAGGCGCACTACATGAGCCGCTTGATGCATGAGCACGAGGCGATCTACGAAGCCATCGCCCGAAGCGACAGCGAAGGGGCCAAGATGGCCATGCGTATGCACCTGAGCAACAGCCGTGAGCGGTTGCGTCAGGCGCATGCGGAGGCTGAGGCGCAAGGGGTCTGATGGCTGTGCTGGCCCTGTCGCCGGCAAGCCGGCTCCCACAGGTATCTCGCTGCTCTCAAGCTCAGCGCAAACCCAGTGGGAGCCGGCTTGCCGGCGACAGGGCCGCTAAATCCAATGCAAGACTCAAAAGAAAGCCCCGCAAATGCGGGGCTTTTTATCGGATCAGGGCATTCAGATCGCCCCGTCACTCCACTGCCCATTCACCAGGCGGCGCAGGCCCAGCGGGTTGTTGTCACGCAGTGCCTCAGGCAGTAGCGACTGCGGGTAGTTCTGGTAGCACACCGGGCGCAGGAAGCGGTCGATGGCCAGGGTGCCGACGGACGTACCACGGGCATCGGAGGTGGCCGGGTAAGGCCCGCCGTGGACCATGGCGTCGCACACTTCCACGCCGGTCGGGTAGCCATTGATCAGGATGCGGCCAACCTTTTCTTCCAGCAGCGGTACCAGCCAGGCAAATGCTTCGAAGTCTTCAGGCTCACCGATCAGCGTAGCGGTCAGCTGGCCGCGCAGGCCGAGCAGGGCGGCGCGCAGCTGCGCGTTGTCCTGAGCTTCAACGGCAACGGTGGTCGGGCCGAACACTTCTTCCTGCAGCAGCGGGTCGGCGTCCACCAGCAAACGGGCATCAGCCTTGAACAGTTGTGCCCGCGCCTGGCTACCTTCCTGAGGTTGGCCTGCCAGGTGTTCGATGCCAGCGTGGGCCTGCAGGTGCTCCAGGCCGCCCACATAGCTGCGCAGGCCACCGGCGTTGAGCAGGGTCTGGCCGGCTTGCTGGTCCAGGTGCTGGCCGAGGTCGGTGAGCAACTGGCTGAACTGTGGCGATTGCAGGCCGATTACCAGGCCTGGGTTGGTGCAGAACTGGCCAGCACCCAGGCACACGGACCCGGCCAGCTCGCGGGCAATGGCGTCGCCAAGCTTGGCAAGCGCGCCCGGCAGAATGATCACTGGGTTGATGCTGGACATCTCGGCGAATACCGGGATGGGTTGCGGGCGTTCGGCGGCCATGCGGCACAGTGCGTCCCCGCCCTTGAGCGAGCCGGTGAAGCCGACCGCCTGGATGGCCGGGTGCTTGACCAGCCACTCACCGACGCCACCGCCAAACACCATGTTGAATACGCCCTTGGGCATACCGGTGCGTTCGGCAGCGCGGACGATGGCCGCACCGACCAGGTCGGCCGTGGCCATGTGGCCGCTGTGCGCCTTGAACACCACCGGACAACCGGCGGCGAAGGCTGCAGCGGTATCACCGCCTGCGGTGGAGAAGGCCAGCGGGAAGTTGCTGGCGCCGAACACGGCGACCGGACCGACGCCGATGCGCATCTGGCGCAAGTCCACGCGGGGCAGCGGCTGGCGTTCGGGCAAGGCCAGGTCGATGCGTGCACCGAGGTAGTCGCCACGGCGCAGCACCTGGGCGAACAGGCGCATCTGGCCGCTGGTGCGACCACGCTCACCTTGGATGCGCCCGGCGGGCAGGGCGGTTTCACGGCAGACAACGGCGACGAAGGCGTCGTCCAGCTCGTCCAGTTCCGCCGCAATGGCGTCGAGGAACTCGGCACGACGTGCCGGGGCCAGCTGGCGGAATTCGGCAAAGGCCGCTGCCGCCGCTTGAGCTGCCTGGTCCACCTCGGCCTCGGTGGCTTGGGCGAAGCTGTAGGGCAGGGCCTCGCCAGTGGTGGCGTCCAGGCTCTGCAGGCGTTGCGCGCCAGCGGCGCTGCGCTGGCCGGCGATGAAGTTGTGGCCAAGAATCTCAGGCATGGTGTGCTCCTGTGTGTGGAAGGGTTGATCAGTGGATGTCGCATGACCTGTGGAAGCTGGCAAGCCAGCTACTACAGGCGGGCGTGTGCCATTGAAATACCGGCCAAGGCCGAACCATCAGGTGATTGGCGCCGGATTGAACAGGGTGATGTCATTGTGCAGCCGGTGTTGTTCTGCCCAGGTCTGCTTGCGGCCGCTGGCCACGTCCAGGTAGTAGTGGAACAACTCCCAGCCCAATTCCTCGATGCTTGAGCGGCCACTGGCAATGCGCCCAGCGTCGATGTCGATCAGGTCCGGCCAGCGTTGGGCCAGTTCGGTACGGGTGCACACCTTGACTACCGGCGCCATGGCCAGGCCGTACGGTGTACCGCGGCCAGTGGTGAATACGTGCAGGTTCATCCCGGCCGCCAGCTGCAGGGTGCCGCAGACAAAGTCGCTGGCGGGCGTTGCGCAGAAGATCAGGCCCTTGCGGTTTACCCGCTCGCCCGGCCCGAGCACGCCCTGGATGGCGCCACTGCCGGACTTGACGATCGAGCCTAGGGATTTTTCGACGATATTGGACAGGCCGCCTTTCTTGTTGCCTGGCGTGGTGTTGGCGCTGCGGTCGGCCGCACCTTGCTGCAGGTAGCGGTCGTACCAGTCCATCTCGCGTACCAGCGCATCGGCGACCGCCTGGTTTTCGGCGCGGGAGGTAAGCATGTAGATGGCGTCGCGCACCTCGGTCACTTCCGAGAACAGCACGGTGGCGCCGGCCCGCACCAGCAGGTCGGCCGCATAGCCCAGCGCCGGGTTGGCAGTGATACCGGAGAATGCATCGCTGCCGCCGCATTGCATGCCCAGGATCAGCTCACTGGCCGGCACGGTTTCGCGGCGGCGCTTGTCGAGCTTCTGCAAGCGCGTCTCGGCCAAGCCCATGATCTGCTCGATCATTTCGCAAAAGCCGAGGCTGGCATCCTGCAGGCGATACAACCACGGCTCAGTGAGGTCAACCGAGGGGTCGTTGTCGTGCATCACCTGGTCGGCCTGCAGTTTCTCGCAGCCCAGGCTGATGACCAGCGCTTCGCCACCCAAGTTGGGGTTACGTGCCAGGTTGCGCACGGTGCGGATCGGGATATAGGCATCACGGGCGTTGATCGCCACGCCGCAGCCATAGCTGTGGGTGAGGGCGACCACGTCATCGACATTGGGGTATTTGGGCAGCAATTCGCTGCGGATGCGCTTGACTGCATGTTCCAGCACACCTGTCACACACTGAACGGTGGTGGTGATGCCCAGGATGTTGCGGGTACCGACGGTGCCGTCAGCATTGCGGTAGCCCTCGAAGGTGAAGCCATCCAGCGCAGGCAGGGGCGCAGGTACGGCATCGCAGCGCGGCAGGCTGTCCAGTTCCGGGGCAGAGGGCATGGCCAGTTGGCTCTCCTGCACCCAGCTGCCCTGGCGCAGGTCTTCCAGGGCGTAACCGATGATCTGCCCATAGCGTCGCACTGGCTCGCCTTTGGCGATGAGGACGGTGGCCACTTTGTGGCTCTGCGGCACGGCTTCTACAAGGGTCAGGCCATCGGGGAAGCGCGCGCCTTCGCCCAGACCACCATCGTTGACCACTACCACGACGTTATCGTCGTCGTGCAGGCGGACGTAGCGGGGCGAGTCGGAATGTTCGATCAACTGCATGTTCGGGCCCTGTTTGTGATGTTCTCAGGCTTTGTACATCCGCCCGCACCGGGATTACCGGTCGCGGGCGTGCTCACTCAGTGACGTGCGCTGGCCAGTTCGCCCGGGGCGGCAGGCTCAGCGTCTGGCTTTGCATCCTCACGCAACTCGATACGCTTGATCGGCCCGACGATGACCAGGTAGCTGAACACCGCTACCAGGGCGTTGGCGCCCACGTACACCAGCGCCCACTTGAACGAACCGGTCGCGCTGATGATGTAACCAATGACGATCGGGGTGGTGATCGAAGCAATGTTGCCGAAGGTGTTGAACAGGCCGCCGGACAGCCCTGCGATCTGCTTGGGCGAGGTATCGGCGACCACGGCCCAGCCCAGTGCGCCGATGCCCTTGCCGAAGAAGGCCAGGGTCATGAAGCCGACCACCATCCATTCCGCCTCGACATAGTTGCAGAAGACCATGGTGGTCGACAGCAGCAGGCCACAGACGATCGGCAGCTTGCGCGAGAAGGTCAGCGAGTTGCCACGGCGCAGCAGCCAGTCAGACAGCACGCCACCAAGCACACCACCGATGAAGCCGCAGATCGCCGGCAGCGAGGCGATGATGCCCGCCTTGAGGATGGTCATGCCGCGCTCCTGCACCAGGTACACCGGGAACCAGGTCAGGAAGAAGTAGGTGATGGCGTTGATGCAGTACTGGCCCAGGTATACGCCCAGCAGCATGCGGCTGGTCAGCAGTTGCTTGATGTACCCCCATTTCGGGCCGTCGTTGCCGCGCTTCTGGTCCATGTCCACCAGGCCGCCGTTCTGCTCGATGTGCTCGAGTTCTTGCGGGCTGATGCGCGGGTGTTGGCGCGGGTTGTAGATGGTCTTCAGCCACACCATGGAGAACACGATACCCAGTGCACCCATCACCACGAATACGTGCTCCCAGCCGAAGCTGAACACGATCCAGCCCATGATCGGGGCGAACAGTGCGGTGGCGAAATACTGCGCGGAGTTGAAGATCGCCGATGCTGTGCCGCGTTCTGCCGTGGGGAACCAGGCCGCAACGATGCGCGCGTTACCCGGGAACGATGGTGCTTCGGCAAAACCAACCAGAAAACGCAGGGTGAACAAGGTGACGACCGCCCAAGCCACTGGCAGGCCGCCGACAAAACCCTGCAGCAGGGTGAACAGAGACCAGGTGAAAATACTGAAGGCGTAGACATTCTTGGAGCCGAAGCGGTCCAGCAGCCAGCCACCAGGAATCTGGCCGGCAACGTAAGCCCATCCAAAGGCGGAGAAGATATAACCGAGGGTTACGGCGTCAATGCCGAGGTCCTTCTGCAGGCTGGAGCCTGCAATGGCGATGGTGGCGCGGTCGGCATAGTTGATCGTGGTCACCAGGAACAGCATGAACAGGATCAGGTAGCGCACATGCGTCTTTTTAGTCGCTTGCATGCTGGTAATACTCCCACTAGTTATTTTTGTGCGGGCTCACGAGTTGTAGCCGGAGTGGGGTAGCCCACTCCGGGTGCGGCATTGGCAGGCCGCGGGGTGCGCTTATTGCGGACCCATCTTGTCCATCAGAGCTGCGAGCATTTCGTATTCTTCAGCGGTCAGGTCGGTCAGCGGGGTGCGCACCGGACCTGCGTCGTAACCGGCGATCTTCGCGCCTGCCTTTACGATGCTCACGGCGTAGCCGGCCTTGCGGTTGCGGATGTCCAGGTACGGCAGGAAGAAATCGTCAATCAGCTTGCCAACGGTGGCGTGATCGTCGCGGGCGATGGCGTGGTAGAAGTCCATCGCGGTCTTCGGGATGAAGTTGAACACCGCCGAGGAGTAAACAGGCACACCCAAGGCCTTGTAAGCGGCAGCATAAACCTCGGCGGTCGGCAGCCCACCCAGGTAGCTGAAACGGTCACCCAGGCGGCGACGGATCGACACCATCAGCTCGATGTCGCCCAGGCCGTCCTTGTAGCCGATCAGGTTAGGGCAGCGTTCGGCAAGCTTTTCCAGCAGGTCGGCGTTCAGGCGGCAGACATTGCGGTTGTACACCACCACCCCGATGTTGACCGATTTACACACCGCTTCGACGTGGGCGGCTACACCGTCCTGGCTGGCTTCGGTCAGGTAGTGCGGCAGCAACAGCAGGCCCTTGGCACCCAAGCGCTCGGCTTCCTGAGCGTATTCGATGGCCTGGCGGGTGGAGCCACCGACGCCGGCGAGGATCGGTACCGACTTGGCGCAGGTGTCGACGGCAGTCTTGATCACCTGGCTGTACTCGCTGGCGGCCAGGGAGAAGAACTCACCGGTGCCACCGGCGGCGAACAGGGCGCTGGCGCCATACGGGGCAAGCCATTCCAGGCGCTTGATGTAGCCAGCCTGGTTGAAGTCGCCCTGGGCATTGAAGTCGGTGACCGGGAAAGACAGCAGCCCGTGGGAGAGGATGGATTTCAGTTCTTGTGGATTCATTGTTATTGGCATCCTGTGGCGCTTGGGTGAAGGGTGTTGTTTTGCGTTGGAGGTAAGTTATCGTACAACTAGTGCGATGACTAGTCCCCCTTCGGAAAATTTTTGCGGCACTTGGCCTAGCGGGGGATTTGTGATGAGGCGGAATCGTGCGCAGCTCGCGATGCGCAGCGCGGCGGCGCTCGGGATCCCGGGCGCAGAAAACCCAACGACAACCATCTAAACAGTCATCGTATCTCTCGGGAAGGGAAAAAAGATCGCGGAGACAGACGCAAGCCCGCCGCCCGCATCCACGGGAAATGTTCTGGGACCAGCAGAGGGTGACCGTGGAAGCGGGGGCGGCCTTGCGCCGCCCCGCGATCAAAACTAACGAAGCTGAGGGTCAGGCGGCCTGTTGGCGCTTGATCTGGGATTTGCGCACCTGGGCGCGGCATGCATCGCCGAAGGCCTGGAAGATCTTGATCGAATCAGGGTTCTTCGCCGCTTGCCACTCCGGGTGCCACTGCACGGCGAACAGGAACGGCGAAATGCTCGGGGCGTGAATCGCTTCGACCAGGCCGTCTTCGGCGTGGGCGATCGGTTCGATGCCAGTACCCAGATTACGCAGGCCTTGGCCATGCAGCGAGTTGACGCGGATCTCGTCGGTGCCAAGTGCGTCGTGCAGCCAGCTGCCGGGCTTGATCTTCACGCCATGCACCTGAGCGTATTGCACGTCGACCGGATCTTCCGGGTTTTCCCGGTGGTCGTTGAAGCCTGGTTCGGCGTAAACCTTCTGATAAATGTCGCCGCCCAGGGCGACGTTGATTTCCTGCATGCCACGGCAGATGCCGAAGATGGGCAGGCCACGCTTGAGCGCTGCCTTGACCAGCGGAATATCGAACAGGTCGCGGTTGACATCCTGGCCTTTGCCTGGAGTCTGGTTTTCCTGGCCATACAGGCTCGGCTCAATGTTGCTGCCGGCACCGGTCAGGTATACGCCGTCGGCCATGTCCAGATAGGTCTCAAGGGCTTCGGTGCCACAGCAGGTGGGCACCAGCACCGGGACGCAATCGGCGAAATCGACCAGCGGGGTGATGTATTTGTGGGTCATGACCTGGTAGTCATGGCCTTTGCGCTCTTGGCTGCCCATGGTCATCAGTACGACAGGTTTGCGCAGGGAAGGTTGCTTGTTGCCAATGTTGCTGTTGGACATATGTCACCTTATGACAGGTTCGACCTGCCGTTGTTGTGCAGGTGCACGGCGCGGGGCCTGGTGTGCTACCTGAAGCCCCGAGCACTGCCGGCTCGTCAGAGGCGACGATGCCGGTCGGGGCTTGTAGATAGCTTGCCAGAGCCGTTCGATATGTCAAACAACTGAAATGGGTTGAAGCGCCTGAATTCGGGGGCTGAAACCCTTGCGAGCCTCAGGCGGCAAGGGTTTGACAGGGGTTAAGGTCAATTATATTTAACGACGCAGTTGGGTCATTGCAGCTGTGCAATAAAGGGGGCTTGTGTCGTGTTCGCTGGCCCTATCGCCGGCTGGCCGACGATAGGGCCAGTGGCTTCAATGAAGGATCTGCGCCAGAAAACTTTTGGCACGTGCAGTGCGCGGCTGGTTGAAGAACACCTGCGGCGGGCTGTCTTCGATGATCTGCCCGCCTTCAAGGAACAGCACACGCTCGGCAACCTGCCTGGCAAAGCCCATTTCATGGGTAACACAGAGCATGGTCATACCGGTGCCCGCCAGTTGTACCAAAACATCCAGCACTTCAGCGACCATTTCTGGGTCCAGCGCCGAGGTCGGCTCGTCGAACAGCATGATCCGCGGCTTCATGCACAAGGCGCGGGCGATCGCCACCCGCTGCTGCTGGCCGCCGGAGAGCTGGCTGGGGTATTTGAGCGCCTGGCTTTCGATGCCGACCTTGCTCAGGTACATCCGCGCACGCTCCTCGGCGTCCTTGCGGGACAGGCCGCGCACGCTGGTGGGAGCCAGCAGGCAGTTGTCGAGCACGCTCATGTGCGGGAACAGGTTGAAGTGCTGGAACACCATGCCGATGTCGCTGCGTACCTGGGCGGCCTGGCGCGTGTTGCCGGCCAGATCGGTTCCGGCTACCCGGACGCTGCCTTGTTCGGCAATTTCAAGGCGGTTGATGCAACGGATCAAGGTGGACTTGCCGGAGCCGGAGGGGCCGCACAGCACGATGCGTTCACCTTCGTGCACCTGCAGGTCGATATCGCGCAGCACATGGAAAGCGCCATAGTGCTTGTTCAGGCCCTCGATGCGGATCAGCACCGGGCGTGGGTCGTTCTCAGGGGCAAGGCTGGCAACGCTCAAAGGGGCGGTCATGTTGTTGTTCTCCCGCGTGGTGTCAGTTGAAACGTGCCGCGCTGTAAGGCGCAGGGTCTGTGAAAGGACGCTCGCCGGTGAGCAGTTCAGCCACCAGACGGCCGCTGACCGGCCCCAGCGTCAGGCCGTGGTGGGCGTGGCCGAAGTTGAACCACAGGCCCTTGTGCCGCGGCGCCGGGCCGATCACAGGGCGCATGTCCGGCAGGCAGGGGCGACGGCCCAGCCAGGGGGTGTCGTCCAGGCGCTCACCCAGTGCCGGGAACAATGTGCGCGCCAGCGCTTCGCAGCGCTTGAGTTGAATTTCGTTGCCCGGGGCGCTGCTGGCGGCGAACTCGATGCCGGTGGTAAGGCGTATGCCGGCGGCCATCGGCGCCAGCACGTAGCCACCCTGGGTGTCGCAGATCGAGTGCTGCAATTGAGCGCCGTCACGGGTGGCGTAGTGCATGTGGTAGCCGCGCTTGATACCCAGCGGAATCGTGTAGCCAAGGCGCTCATAAAGGTCGGCCGACTGCGGCCCAAGACACGCCACCACTTCGTCGGCGGTGATCGGCCCGCGCTGGCTTTCGACCCGCCATTGGCTGCCGACCTGGCGCAGGCTGCGCGCATCACCGTGCAGGAACTGCCCGCCGCGCTGGACGAACAGCGCAGCATAACCACGGGTGAGGGCGCCGGGGTTGTTCACGGTCTTGGGGTCGAGCCAATGGATGCCGCCGACTACGGCGCTGTCGAGCTGGTGCTCGCGTGCCTGCAGCTGCTCGCGTTCTAGCAGTTCGTAGTGCAGGCCATAGCGCGCAAGGCCCTTGACCTCGGCCTTGGCCTGCTCGAACAGCGCCGGGTCGCGGTACACCTCGATCCAGCCCTTGGCCTGAACCAGCCCTTCGAGGCCGGCGGCGGCGATCAGGGCGTCATGCTCCTCTACGCAGCGTTGTACCAGCGGCAGCATGTCGGCCGCGGCCCCGGCCAGCCGCCCCGGTGCCGACTGACGCCAGTAGCGCAGCAACCAGGGCGCGGCCTTGGGCAGGTGCAGCAGGCTGTAGCGCACGTCAGGCTGGCGGTTAAGGCCATAGCGCAGCAGCTTGCCGAATTGGCGGGGGAACGCATAGGGGATGACGCTGGAGCGTTCGATCAGCCCGGCGTTGCCATGGCTGGTACCGCATCCGGGTTCATCGCGGTCGATCAGGATTACCTGGCGCCCGCGTGCCTGCAGATGCAGCGCGGTGCTGACGCCGACGATACCGGCGCCCAGGACAAGGGTCTGGCAATGCATGATTGTATCCTTCGGTCAGTTCAGGTGGCGGCCCAGGCGGGCCTCCAGGTGTTTCAGCAGGCGCCGCACCAGCTCGACGATCACCAGATAAAGGACGGCGGCCCACAGGTAGATCTGGAAGTCGAAGCTGCGCGAGAACGCCAATTTGGTCACCCCCATCAGGTCGTAGATGGTCACCAGCGAGGCGATGGCGCTGGCCTTGATCATCAGGATCAGTTCGTTGCCCAGCGGGCCGATGGCCACCAGCAACGATTGCGGCAAGATGACCTTGAAGAAGGTGGTGGAACGTTTGAGGTTCAGAGCCCTGGCCGCTTCGTACTGCCCTGGCGCCACTGCCATCAGGCTGCCGCGCAAGATTTCGGCCTGGTAGGCGGCAGTGTTCAGGGTGAAGGCCAGCAGGGTGCATAACCAGGCTTCGCGGAAGAACCACCAGAGGCCGACGTCCTGCCAGAACTCCTTCAGCGATCCAAGCCCGTAGTACAGCAGAAACAGCTGTGCCAGCAGGGGGGAGCCACGGAAGAAATAGATGTAGCCGGCCGCCAGGCGCTGCAGCGGCAGGTTGCGCGACATCCGGGCCAGCGCCAGCAGCAGGCCGAGCACGGCGCCGAGGGTGAATGAAATCGCCACCAGTTTGGCAGTTACCAGCAGCCCGTCGATGAACCGTGGCCCGTAGCGCTCCAGCAGGTCGGGGTCCAGCACCAGGCTCAGCCATTGTTCGGCACTCATACGCGCGCTCCTTGCAGGTGGCGGTTGCTGCGCCGTTCTATGTAGGCGAACACTCGCCCCGACAGCGCCGAGAACAGCAGGTAACCCAGGCAGGCCACCCCGTAGAAGAACATCGGCTCTTTGGTCACGCTGACCGCAAGGTTGGTCTGGCGCATCAGGTCGACCAGCGAGATGGTCGATACCAGCGAGGTATCCTTGAGCAACGACAGCCAGTTGTTGGAGAGCCCCGGCAGGGCGATGCGCGTCAGTTGTGGCAGTACCACCTTGAAGAAGGCGGTGCGCTTGCCCAGGCCCAATGCCGCACAGGCCTCAAGCTGGCCCTTGGGCAGGGTTTTGAAAGCAGCCAGCCAGATCTCGCTGGAAAAGGCGGCGAACACCAGACTGAAAGCGATCATCGCCGCGAGGAACGTATTGATCAGGAACTCACCTTGATAGCCCATGGCGGCCAGCAGTTGCTGTGCGGCGATCTGGCAACCGTAATAGATGATCAGTAGGGTCAGCAGCTCGGGCAGGCCGCGGAACACAGTGGAAAACGTGGTTGACCATGCGCGCGGCAGGCGCTTGCGCGAGCGCGCCGCGAGCGCCACGACAAGGCCCAGTGGCAAACCGATGGGCAGGCAGGCGAGGGCCAGTGACACGGTCACCAGCGCGCCGGCCAGCAGCGCCTGGCCCCAGCCACCACTGGCGAAGGACAGCAAGGACAATTGATCGAGCATGACATATCCCTAGAATTGACTGCTCCACGGGCGAGCTCTGTAGGAGCGGCCTTGCGTCGCGAAAGGGCTGCGCAGCAGCCCCACAGGTTCTGGTGGCGCTGCACAAGCCTGGGGCCGCTTTGCGGCCCTTTCGCCACACAAGGCCGCTCCTACGGGGGAGCGCGTCGTTGCAGGCGGAATCAGTTGTAGATATCGAAGTCGAAGTACTTGCTGGCGATTTTCTGGTAGGTACCGTTGGCGACGATTTGCGCCAGCGCGGTATTCAGCCGCTGGCGCAGTGCGTCATCGTCCTTGCGCACGGCGATGGCGGCATTGGCCTTGGTGCCGGCCACGTCACCCAGCACCTTGCAGCAGTCCTGGCCGTTCTTGTTCATCCACTCGTGCAACGGGAACTTGTCGGCGATCACTCCGTCCAGGCGGCCGGCCGCGAGGTCGGCATTGGCCTCGTCCATGGTCGGGTAGAGCTTCACGTCAGCGCCCGCCTTGGCATACACGTCTTCGGCATAGATCGCCTGGGTCGAGGAAGACTGGGCACCCACCGTGTAGCCTTCGAAGGTGTTCTGCGCATCACTGATCTTGCTGTCCTTGGCCACGGCGA
This sequence comes from Pseudomonas putida, assembly GCF_016406145.1. Classification (NCBI taxonomy): domain Bacteria; kingdom Pseudomonadati; phylum Pseudomonadota; class Gammaproteobacteria; order Pseudomonadales; family Pseudomonadaceae; genus Pseudomonas; species Pseudomonas putida. The sequence goes on along the minus strand of NZ_CP066306.1, from coordinate 3,110,575 downwards.
CGGTCAGCGGGGTGCGGTAGTAATGGTCGGTGAAGGCGATTTTCTTGCGGCGCTCCTCGGTATCGATCATCGAAGCCACCACCGCATCGTACTTGCGTGCCATCAAGGCCGGGATGATGCCTTCCCAGTCCTGAGCCACCAGGGTGCACTCGACTTTCATCTGCTCGCACAGGGCGTGGGTGATGTCGATGTCGAAACCGTGCAACTGGTTGTCGGCATCCACATAGTTGAAGGGCGGGTAGGCCCCTTCGGTGGCGAAGCGCAGGGTTTCGGCGCTGGCGTTAGCCGCCAGCAGCAGGGCACATGCACCCACCATAGCCATGGTCTTGTTCATCTCGCACCTCTTGCACTCTTGCTATTGTTGTTTTCCCGTCGTGTAGCCGACGAATTCGTTATGTAGAGCGGCAGTCGCTTCCAAACGTTTTTCAACATCAGGCCCGAGCTTCTTGCAGACCTCGTTGACCATCAGGTGCACCCACGACAGCATTGCCGAGGTGGACTCCCAGAACAGATTGAATTCGGTGGGGATGCGGAACACCTCGTCGGCATTGGCATCGGCCCAATCGCAGAAGGTGTCGGTCACCAGCGTGACCGGGATACCGGCCTGGCGTGCCTTCTGGCACAGCAGCAAGGCATGGCGGGAATAGCGGCGTGCCTCGAACACCACCAACGCGCTGTTTTCCGGGCGCCCGAGCAGCACCTCGCCGAAGTGCCCGGCACTGCCATCGACCACCTGGACGCCGTCGCGCAGGTAGTGCAGCAGGTGGGCCATGCACTGGGCCACACCACGCTCGGTCTGAAAACCGGCAACGAATACCCGCGGCCTGTCTGCCAGGCGCTGGGCGGTTATGTGCCAGGCCTCGCTGCGGCTGTATTCGTGCACCCGTACCAGCGCGGCGATTTCCAGTTCAAGGCTGCCTGCGCGGGTATTGTCGTCGTGCTGCTGGCGGTATTCCTGCAGGCGGTCTCCCACCAGCCATGGGCCATCACCCAGGTCGCTCTGAAGGTCTTGCTTGAGCGCCTTGAGATGGGCATAACCGAGGGAGCGGCAGAAACGCCCGACACTGGATTCGCTGACGCCGAGCTTGGCGGCAATGCTGGCCGAGGTCTGGAATGGCAATTCCTGGAGATTGGCGAGCATGTAGCTGGCGATCTTGTGGCCTGAAGCAGTCGCGCCTTGCAGGCTGTGTTCCAGGCGTTGTTTGATCGGTTGGCTCATGCTGTTGCTCCAGGCGAGGCGTGAATAGAAAATGAATGTTTTCTGTCATAGAGTCAATATTTGACAGATAGCTGTCACATGCGGGAAAGTTTTTGTCGCGGCCCACGCTGTTGCCATTCCAATTCCAAGAAAGGAGCTTCAGATGTCTGCACCTTCCACCCACCCTGTCGTGCGCATGCCTTTTGCCGAACTGCAGGGGTTGTTGCAAGCAATCTTCCAGCGTCACGGCTGCAGTGCGGCGGTGGCCAGCGTGCTCGCCCACAATTGCGCCAGCGCTCAGCGCGATGGCGCCCATAGCCACGGGGTGTTTCGTATGCCTGGCTATGTCTCGACCCTGACCAGCGGTTGGGTGAACGGCTGTGCCATACCGCTGGTGGCTGACGTGGCGGCTGGCTTTGTTCGGGTAGACGCTGGCGGGGGCTTTGCCCAGCCGGCCTTGGCCGCGGCGCGTGCAATGCTGGTCGAAAAGGCCCGCAGTGCCGGCATCGCGGTACTGGCGATTCACAACTCCCACCATTTCGCAGCGCTGTGGCCAGACGTCGAGCCGTTTGCCGATGAGGGCCTGGTGGCTCTGAGCGTGGTCAACAGCATGACCTGTGTCGTGCCACACGGTGCACGCAAGCCGTTGTTCGGCACCAACCCGATTGCCTTTGCCGCGCCGTGTGCGGGGCATGACCCTATCGTTTTTGACATGGCCACCAGCGCCATGGCCCATGGTGACGTGCAGATTGCTGCGCGGGCTGGACAGCAGCTGCCGGAGGGCATGGGCGTGGACGCCGATGGCCAGCCGACCACCGAGCCCAGGGCCATTCTGGAGGGCGGTGCGCTGCTGCCCTTCGGCGGACACAAGGGCTCGGCACTGTCGATGATGGTCGAGTTACTGGCGGCGGCGCTGACCGGCGGGCATTTCTCCTGGGAATTCGACTGGGCGAGCCACCCTGGGGCGAAAACGCCGTGGACCGGGCAGTTGATCATCGTCATCGACCCGAGCAAGGCCGAAGGCGACCGGTTTGCGCAGCGCAGCCGGGAGCTGGTCGAGCAGATGCAGGCGGTGGGGTTGTCGCGTATGCCGGGCGAGCGACGCTACCGGGAGCGGGAAATTGCGCAACGTGAAGGGGTGGCGGTGACTGAGCTTGAGCTGCAGGAGCTCAAGGCGCTGGCCGGCTGACATGCTGCAAATGCCCGCTGTGCAATCTTGCATAGACAACCTTGCACAATAGGTGATGTTCCTGCCCGCCGACTCCGGGTATCCTCACCTGAGCCTTTCCGAACTGTCCTGATTCAAGGAGCTGCACGCTGTGTTCAAACATGTCGATGCCTATGCCGGCGACCCGATTCTCTCGTTGATGGAAACCTTCAAGGCCGACCCGCGCGCCGACAAGGTCAACCTGAGTATCGGCCTTTATTACGATGAGGCCGGCGTGGTGCCGCAGCTCGAAGCGGTGGATGCCGTTGAAAAACGCATCGCCGGCGTGGCCCACGAGGCTTCGCTGTACCTGCCGATGGAAGGCCTGGCCAGCTACCGCCAGGCGATCCAGGCGCTGCTGTTCGGTGCTGATCACCCAGCCGTCACCGGCAAGCGCGTCGCGACCGTGCAGACTGTCGGCGGCTCCGGCGCGCTCAAGGTCGGCGCCGATTTCCTCAAGCGTTACTTCCCTGCCTCCGAAGTCTGGGTCAGCAACCCGACCTGGGACAACCACCGCGCCATCTTCGAAGGTGCAGGGTTCAAGGTGCACAGCTATCCGTACTTCGACCAGGCCAGCCGTGGCGTAGACTTCGATGGCATGCTGGCGACTTTGCAGGCCCTGCCGGCCAACAGCGTCGTGCTGCTGCATCCTTGCTGCCATAACCCCACCGGTGCCGATCTTACCCAGGAGCAGTGGCAGCACGTAGTGGAAGTGGTCAAGGCGCGCCAGTTGATCCCGTTCCTCGACATCGCCTACCAGGGCTTCGGCGAGGGTCTGGTGGAAGACGCGTACGCCATCCGCGAAATGGCCCGTGCCGGCGTACCGTGCCTGGTCAGCAACTCGTTCTCGAAGATCTTCTCGCTGTATGGCGAGCGGGTAGGGGGCCTGTCGGTGGTCTGTGACGATGAAGACACCACTCAAAGCGTGCTTGGCCAGCTTAAGGCGACTGTGCGCCGCAACTACTCCAGCCCGCCCAACTTCGGCGCACAGCTGGTAGCCGGCGTGCTCGGCGATGCTGCGCTGAATGCGCAGTGGGCCGCTGAAGTCGAAGTGATGCGCAAGCGCATCCTCGATATGCGCCAGGCTCTGGTCGATGCTTTGGCCGTGTTGCTGCCAGGCCAGGACTTCCAGTTCTTCCTGCGCCAGCGTGGCATGTTCAGCTACACAGGTTTCAGCGTCGAGCAGGTCCGTCGCCTGCGCGACGAGTTCGGTGTGTACCTGATCGACAGCGGCCGGGTGTGCATGTCCGGCCTGCGCCCGGCCAACCTGCAACGGGTTGCCGAAGCGTTCGCTGCCGTTCAGAAGTAACACCGCACGATGCCGCTCCTGCAAGGTTTCGCGAAAGTCTGAGCGGCCTTGCCGGGGCGCCGGACCGGTCGGAAAGGGCCGCAAGGCGGCCCCATAGTGCAACCTGCTTGTAAAGACAAGTGCAACCGTCCCTCGGGCGGGGCTTCGCAACCGCCCAGTTTCAGTGCACAATCGCGCCCCTCTTTTCTGGTTGGGGTGCTCGAAGCCTCTGTTTCGCCACTCCCAGCCCTGTTGCAGTCTTGCGAGTGGAGTTGCACCCGGAATGAACGAGCAGGCCCCAAGCGTTGAACAACGCTTCGAATCGACCCAAGCTGCCCTTGGCAGCTGGTCCCGTCATGACACGACCTGGATGCTGGGCCTGTTTGGCACTGCCATCGGCGCAGGTACCTTGTTCCTGCCGATCAACGCTGGCCTCGGTGGTTTCTGGCCGCTGCTGATTCTCGCCGCACTAGCCTTCCCGATGACCTATTTCGCCCACCGCGGCCTGACCCGGTTCGTCCTGTCCGGGCGCAGTGGCGGCGACATCACCGACGTGGTGCAAGAACATTTCGGCATCAAGGCCGGTGCACTGATCACCGTGCTGTACTTCTTCGCCATCTTTCCGATCCTGCTCATTTACAGCGTGGCGCTGACCAATACGGTCACCAGCTTCATGGAGCACCAGTTGCACATGACCCCGCCGCCGCGGGCGCTTTTGTCGTTCGTGCTGATCCTCGGGCTTCTGGCCATCGTGCGCTGCGGTGAGCAGGCCACGGTGAGGGTCATGAGCCTGCTGGTGTACCCGTTCATCGTCGCCCTGGCGCTGCTGGGCCTTTACCTGGTCCCGCACTGGACCGGTGGTATCCTCGACAGCGCTTCCCAGTTGCCATCGGGTTCGGCTTTCCTGCACACCGTGTGGCTGGCGATCCCGGTGATGGTGTTCTCGTTCAACCACTCGCCGATCATCTCGGCCTTCGCAGTGGACCAGAAGCGCCGGTATGGCGAACACGCCGACGAGCGCAGTGGCCAGATCCTGGCCCGCGCGCACCTGCTGATGGTGGCCATGGTGCTGTTCTTCGTCTTCAGCTGCGTACTGACCCTCGACAGCGTTCAATTGGCTGAAGCCAAGGCACAGAACCTGTCGATCCTGTCGTACCTGGCCAATCACTTCAGCAACCCGACGATCGCTTTCGCCGCGCCGCTGATCGCCTTCATCGCCATCGCCAAGTCGTTCTTGGGCCACTACATCGGTGCCAGCGAAGGCCTGAAGGGTATCATCGCCAAGACCGGCGCACGCCCTGGCGCCAAGGCGCTGGACCGTGTGGTTGCCGCGCTGATGCTGGTGGTGTGCTGGATCGTCGCCACTTTGAACCCGAGCATCCTGGGCATGATCGAATCGCTGGGCGGCCCGATCATCGCCGTGCTGCTGTTCCTGATGCCGATGTACGCCATTCGCCGCGTGCCATCAATGCGCAAGTACAGTGGCGCGCTGTCCAACGTCTTCGTAGTGGTGGTTGGCCTGGTTGCGCTGACTTCTGTGGTGTACGGCCTGCTGGGCTGATCCATCGATTGCATTGAGAAATGTCCGGGCTGCTTGTTGCAACCCGGACATTTTTTTGTCCACAAAAACTGTCAGGTAATAGAACAATTTCACCGTGCCCCATAGGCACCCGGTCGCCTTCATGCTTAACTCAGTGTCCTTTTCAAACCCCGCATAAGGATTTCGTCCATGGCTCAAGTGACTCTCAAAGGCAACCCGGTTCAGGTCAACGGCGAGCTGCCAAAAGCCGGTGCCCAGGCTCCGGCCTTTTCCTTGGTAGGTGAAGGTTTGGCCGACAAGTCGCTGAAGGACTTCGCCGGCAAGCGCAAGGTGCTGAACATCTTCCCAAGTGTCGATACCCCGACCTGCGCTACCTCGGTGCGCAAGTTCAACGCCCAGGCCAACGATGTGGCCAACACCGTGGTGCTGTGCATCTCCGCCGACCTGCCGTTCGCCCAGGCGCGCTTCTGCGGCGCCGAAGGCCTGGAGAACGTGAAGAACCTGTCGACCCTGCGTGGTCGCGAGTTCCTCGAAAACTACGGTGTTGCTATTGCCGACGGCCCGCTGGCCGGCCTGGCTGCCCGCGCCGTGGTAGTGCTGGACGAAAACGACAAGGTGCTGCACAGCGAGCTGGTAGGCGAAATCGCTGACGAGCCGAACTATGACGCGGCATTGGCGGTGTTGAAGTAAGGATGGTGTTGGGCTGATGCCAGTCAGCTGGCTTTGTCAGGGCCGTAAAGCGGCCCTAAGTCGCTTAGCTGACTGCCATCAAGCGTAACGAAGGCCTTTATCCCCGGTTTCGGCATCGGAACTCTTCAGTACGCTGCCTCTCCAAGCAACACCCTGTAACGGCCCGGAACGCTTTCCGGGCCGTTTTCATTTAAAGTTCAGCCTCTTGGCAACGTCAGGCAAAGGTAAACCTCTGGTAAAGGGCCTTTGCTAAAAGAGTGCCAGTGCTTATCGTTCACCTTCCCAAGTCGTCATTCCGAACAAGGTTCGTTCAACCCATGCGAGTTTCCGTCTCCCGATCCCCTCGTCGCTGGCTCGTTGGCCTGCTGATCCTGCTGCTGGTGGCCCTGCTGGCCTGGTGGTTGTGGCCCGCTGCAACGCCTGCCCCAAAAGAAGCGGGCGGGGGTCGCCCGGGCAAGGGCATGGGCATCGGCATGGGCCGTCCCGGCTTCGGTGGCTCCACCGAAGCGGTGCCAGTGCGCGTTGAACCTGCACGGGTGGGCGACTTTCCGCTCTACTACAAGGCGCTTGGCACAGTCACCGCGACCAATACCGTCAACGTGCGTAGCCGTGTTGCCGGTGAGCTGGTGAAAATCCACTTCAAGGAGGGCCAGCAGGTCAAGGCTGGCGACTTGCTGGCCGAGATCGACCCGCGCTCCTACCGCATCGCGCTGCAGCAGGCCGAAGGCACGCTGGCGCAAAACCGGGCGCAGCTCAAGAACGCCCAAGTCGACCTGGCGCGCTATAAAGGCCTGTACGCCGAAGACAGCATCGCCAAGCAGACGCTCGATACCTCCGAAGCCCAGGTGGCGCAGTTCCAGGGGCTGGTTAAAACCAATCAGGCTCAGGTCAACGATGCCCGCCTGAACCTCGACTTCACCCAGATCCGTGCGCCGATCAGTGGCCGGGTGGGCCTGCGTCAGCTCGACCTGGGCAACCTGGTGGCGGCCAATGACACTACCGCGCTGGTGGTCATCACCCAGACCGAACCGATCAGCGTCGCCTTCACCTTGCCGGAAACCGAACTGACCACCGTGCTGGAACGTTACCGCAGCGGTGCCAGCCTGCCGGTCGAGGCCTGGGACCGCGGCGACAGCAAGCTGCAGTCCACTGGCGTGCTGGCCAGCATCGACAACCAGATAGACATCACCACCGGTACCCTGAAGTTCAAAGGCCGCTTCGAGAACAAGGACATGGCGCTGTTCCCCAACCAGTTCGTCAACGTGCGCCTGTTGGCCGACACCCTCAAGCAGGTCGTAATGGCCCCGGCGGCGGCCATCCAGTTCGGCAACGACGGCACCTTCGCCTATGTCGTCACTGCCGACAACACGGTCAATGTGCGCAAGCTCAAGGTGGGCCCAAGTGACGGTGAGAACAGTGTGATCCTTGAAGGACTCAAGGCCGGTGATCGCCTGGTGCTCGAAGGCACCGACCGCCTGCGCGAAGGTTCCAAGGTCGAAGTGGTCGAAGACAGCTCGCAAGTACCGACCACCCCCGGCCAGCACCTGCAAGGGCAGGACGGCAAAGGCTCGGCCCAGACCGGTGAAACGGCAGGCAAGGCGGGCGCATGAACCTGTCGCGCCTGTTCATCCTTCGCCCGGTCGCCACCACGCTGAGCATGCTGGCCATCGTGCTGGCCGGCCTGATCGCCTACAAGCTGCTGCCGGTTTCGGCCTTGCCGCAGGTCGATTACCCGACCATCCGGGTCATGACCCTGTATCCGGGGGCCAGCCCGCAGGTGATGACCAGCGCCGTGACCGCGCCGCTCGAGCGCCAGTTCGGCCAGATGCCGGGCCTGACCCAGATGGCATCGACCAGTTCTGGCGGTGCATCGGTGCTGACCCTGCGCTTCAGTCTGGACATGAACATGGACGTTGCCGAGCAACAGGTACAGGCTGCGATCAACGCCGCCAGCAACCTGTTGCCCAGCGACCTGCCTGCACCACCGGTGTACAACAAGGTCAACCCTGCCGATACCCCGGTGTTGACCCTGGCCATTTCCAGCAAGACCATGCCTCTGCCCAAACTGAACGACCTGGTCGACACCCGCGTGGCACAGAAGCTCGCGCAGATCGGCGGCGTGGGAATGGTCAGCATCGCCGGTGGCCAGCGCCAGGCTGTGCGCATCAAGGTCAACGTCGATGCGTTGGCCGCCAATGGTCTGAACCTTGCTGACGTGCGTACCCTGGTCGGTGCCTCCAACGTCAACCAGCCCAAAGGCAACTTCGATGGCCCGACCCGGGTGTCGATGCTCGATGCCAATGACCAGCTGCGTTCCCCCGAGGAGTACGCCAACCTGATCCTGGCGTACAACAACGGTGCGCCGCTGCGCCTGAAGGACGTCGCCGAAATCGTCGACGGAGCCGAGAACGAACGCCTCGCTGCCTGGGCCAACCAGAACCAGGCGGTACTGCTGAACATCCAGCGCCAGCCCGGTGCCAATGTCATCGAGGTGGTCGACCGCATCAAGGACCTGCTGCCGTCGATCACCGACAACCTGCCCGCCGGCCTCGAGGTGTCGGTGTTGACCGACCGCACCCAGACCATCCGCGCCGCGGTCAAGGATGTACAGCACGAACTGCTGATCGCCATCGTTCTGGTGGTGATGGTGACCTTCGTCTTCCTGCGCCGCGTCAGTGCCACCATCATCCCGTCGATTGCCGTGCCGCTGTCGCTGATCGGCACCTTCGGCGTGATGTACCTGGCCGGCTTCTCGATCAACAACCTGACTTTGATGGCCCTGACCATCGCCACCGGTTTTGTGGTCGATGACGCCATCGTCATGCTGGAGAACATTTCGCGGCACATCGAGGAGGGCGAGACGCCCATGCAGGCTGCGCTCAAGGGCGCGCGCCAGATCGGTTTCACCCTGATCTCCCTGACCTTTTCGCTGATTGCCGTGCTCATCCCGCTGCTGTTCATGGCCGATGTGGTGGGCCGGCTGTTCCGCGAATTCGCCATCACGCTGGCGGTGGCTATCCTGATTTCCCTGGTGGTTTCGCTGACCCTGACACCCATGATGTGCGCTCGCCTGCTCAAGCGTGAACCCAAGCAGGAAGAGCAAGGCCGCTTCTACCGCGCCAGTGGTGCCTGGATCGACTGGCTGATCGAGCACTACGGCCGTGGCCTGCAATGGGTGCTCCGGCACCAGCCGCTGACCTTGCTGGTGGCGGTCGCCAGCCTGGCACTGACCGTTTTCCTGTACATGGTGGTACCCAAGGGCTTCTTCCCGGTGCAGGACACCGGGGTGATCCAGGGTATCTCCGAAGCCCCGCAGTCCACCTCGTTCGCCGCCATGAGCGAGCGCCAGCAGTCGCTGAGTACGATAATCCTGCAGGATCCGGCTGTGCAGAGCCTGTCGTCCTACATCGGGGTGGACGGTGACAATGCCACGCTCAACAGTGGTCGCCTGCTGATCAACCTCAAACCCCACGGCGAGCGCGACGTGACGGCCGGCGAGGTGATCAGCCGTTTGCAGCCTCAGCTCGACAAGCTGGTCGGCATCCGCCTGTTCATGCAGCCGGTGCAAGACCTGAGCATCGAGGATCGGGTCAGCCGCACCCAGTACCAGTTCAGCCTGTCCTCTCCCGACGCCGACTTGCTCGCGCAGTGGAGCGGCAAGCTGGTCAACGCCCTGCAACAGCGGCCGGAACTGCAGGATGTGGCCAGCGACCTGCAGGACAAGGGGCTGCAGGTGTACCTGGTGATCGACCGTGACATGGCCAGCCGCCTGGGCATCGATGTGTCGCAAATCACCAACGCCCTGTATGACGCCTTCGGCCAGCGGCAGATTTCGACCATCTACACCCAGGCCAGCCAGTACCGGGTGGTGCTGCAGTCGCGCGATGCAGCAAGCATCGGCCCGCAGGCGCTGGAGTCGATCCACGTCAAGGCCAGTGACGGTGGTCAGGTGCGCCTGTCGGCACTGGCGCGCATCGAGCAGCGTCAGGCGCAGCTGGCGATTTCACACATCGGCCAGTTCCCCGCGGTAATGATGTCTTTCAACCTGGCGCATGGTGCGTCTCTGGGCGAAGCGGTCAAGGTGATCGAGCAGGTTCAGCAGGAGATCGGCATGCCCATCGGTGTGCAGACGCGCTTCCAGGGGGCTGCCGAGGCCTTCCAGGCGTCCCTGTCGAGCACCTTGCTGCTGATTCTGGCGGCCGTGGTGACCATGTACATCGTGCTCGGCGTGCTTTACGAGAGCTACATTCACCCGATCACCATCCTCTCGACCTTGCCGTCGGCGGCGGTAGGTGCCTTGCTGGCGTTGATCCTCAGCGGCAACGACCTGGGCATGATCGCCATCATCGGCATCATCCTGCTCATCGGCATCGTCAAGAAGAACGCGATCATGATGATCGACTTCGCCCTTGAGGCCGAGCGCAATCAAGGCATGAGCCCGCACGACGCGATCTACCAGGCGGCGCTGCTGCGTTTCCGGCCGATCCTGATGACCACCCTGGCTGCGCTGTTCGGCGCGGTACCGCTGATGCTGGCCACAGGTTCCGGTGCAGAGTTGCGCCAGCCACTGGGGCTGGTCATGGTCGGCGGCTTGCTGGTAAGCCAGGTGCTGACCCTGTTCACAACGCCGGTCATCTATCTGTACTTCGACCGCCTGGCTCGGCGCTGGCGCCCGGCCACTGAAGCGACGCAGGCCGAGGCATGAACCTCTCCGGCCCTTTCATTCGCAGGCCTGTGGCGACCATGCTGCTGAGCCTGGCAATCATGCTGCTTGGTGGCGTCAGCTTCGGCCTGCTGCCGGTTTCGCCGTTGCCGCAGATGGACTTCCCGGTGATCGTGGTTCAAGCCAACCTGGCTGGCGCCAGCCCTGAGGTGATGGCCTCCACGGTAGCCACGCCGCTGGAACGCAAGCTTGGCAGTATCGCCGGTGTCACCACCCTGACCAGTAGCTCCAACCAGGGCTCGACCCGGGTGATCATCGGCTTCGAGCAAGGCCGGGACATCGACGGCGCCGCGCGCGAGGTGCAGGCGGCAATCAACGCCACCCGCAACCTGCTGCCCAGCGGCATGCGCAGCATGCCGACCTACAAGAAACTCAACCCGTCACAGGCGCCGATCATGGTGCTGTCGCTGACCTCGGACGTGTTGCAGAAGGGCCAGTTGTACGATCTGGCTGACACCATACTGTCGCAGAGCCTGGCTCAGGTAAGTGGGGTAGGGGAAGTACAGATCGGCGGCAGTTCGCTGCCGGCTGTGCGCATTTCCGTCGAGCCGCAACTGCTCAACCAGTACAGCCTGTCCCTGGACGAAGTGCGCACTGCGGTGGCCAACGCCAACCAGCGCCGGCCGATGGGTTTCGTCGAAGACAGCGAGCGCAACTGGCAAGTACGGGCCAACGACCAGCTGGAAAAAGCCAAGGATTACGAACCGATCGTGATCCGTCAGCAGAACGGCACGATACTGCGCCTGTCCGACGTGGCGACCATCACAGACAGCGTCGAGAACCGCTACAACAGCGGCTTTTTCAACGATCAGAGTGCCGTGCTGCTGGTGGTCAACCGTCAGATCGGCGCCAACATCATCGAGACCGTCGACCAGATCCACGCGCAGTTGCCGGCCCTGCAGTCGCTGCTGCCGGCCAGCGTGCAGCTGAACGTGGCCATGGACCGTTCGCCGGTCATCAAGGCCACCCTCAAGGAAGCCGAGCACACGCTGCTGATCGCCGTGGTGCTGGTGATCCTCGTGGTTTACCTGTTCCTCGGCAGCCTGCGCGCCTCGTTGATCCCCAGCCTGGCGGTACCGGTATCGCTGGTGGGTACCTTCGCGGTGATGTACCTGTGCGGTTTTTCGCTGAACAACCTGTCGCTGATGGCGTTGATCCTGGCCACAGGCCTGGTGGTGGACGATGCGATCGTGGTGCTGGAAAACATTTCGCGGCATATAGAGGACGGCCAGCCGCCGATGCGTGCGGCGTTCCTCGGCGCCAAGGAAGTCGGCTTCACCTTGCTGTCGATGAACGTCTCGCTGGTTGCGGTGTTCGTTTCGATCCTGTTCATGGGCGGCATCGTTCGCAACCTGTTCCAGGAGTTCTCGATTACCCTGGCGGCGGCGATCATCGTCTCGCTGGTGGTTTCGCTGACCCTGACCCCGATGCTATGTGCCCGCTGGCTCAAGCCCCACCGCGCCGAACAGACGCGCCTGCAGCGCTGGAGCGACAATGTGCACAAGCGCATGGTCGAAGGTTACGATCGCAGCCTGAGTTGGGCCCTTCGCCACAAGCGCCTGACCTTGATCAGCCTGTTGGCGACCATCGGGCTGAACATCGTGCTGTATGTGGTCGTACCGAAAACGCTGATCCCGCAGCAGGACACCGGCCAGCTGATGGGCTTCATCCGCGGTGACGACGGGCTGTCGTTCACCGTGATGCAGCCGAAGATGGAAATCTACCGCCGTGCCTTGCTGGCCGACCCGGCGGTGCAGAGTGTTGCCGGTTTCATTGGTGGCAACAGTGGTACCAACAACGCCATGGTGCTGGTGCGCCTGAAACCGATCAGCGAGCGCAAGATCGATGCGCAGAAGGTCATCGAGCGCTTGCGCAAGGAAATGCCCAAGGTACCTGGCGGACGGCTGTTCCTGATGGCTGATCAGGACCTGCAGCTGGGCGGCGGTGGCCGTGACCAGACCTCGTCGCAGTACCTGTACACCCTGCAGAGCGGCGATCTGGCAGCGTTGCGCCAGTGGTTCCCCAAGGTGGTCGCAGCCATGCGCGCGCTGCCCGAACTGACCGCCATCGATGCTCGCGACGGCTCCGGTACCCAGCAGGTGACATTGGTGGTCGATCGCGACCAGGCCAAGCGCCTGGGTATCGACATGGACATGGTCACCACCGTTCTGAACAACGCTTACAGTCAGCGGCAGATCTCGACCATCTACGACAGCCTCAACCAGTACCAGGTGGTGTTGGAGATCAACCCGAAATACGCCTGGGACCCGAGTAGCCTGGAGCAGGTGCAGGTGATCACCAGTGACGGGGCGCGCGTACCCTTGTCGACCATCGCCCATTACGAGAACAGCCTGGCAAACGATCGGGTCAGCCATGAGGGCCAATTCGCTGCCGAAGACATCGCCTTCGACGTTGCCGAAGGCTACAGCCCCGACCAGGCCATGGCCGCGGTGGAACGGGCGGTGGCCAAGCTTGGCCTGCCCGAGGAAGTGATTGCCAAGCTGGGCGGCACGGCAGACGCCTTTGCCAAGACCCAGCAGGGCCAGCCGTTCATGATTCTTGGCGCGTTGGTGCTGGTGTATCTGGTGCTGGGCATACTGTATGAAAGCTACATTCACCCGCTGACCATCCTCTCGACCTTACCTTCGGCTGGCGTGGGTGCCTTGCTTGCGCTTTACGTCACTGGGGGCGAGTTCAGCCTGATTTCGCTGCTGGGCCTGTTCCTGCTGATTGGCGTGGTGAAGAAGAACGCCATCCTGATGATCGACCTGGCGCTGCAACTGGAGCGCCATCAGGGGCTGACGCCGGAAGAGTCGATCCGCCGTGCCTGTCTGCTGCGCCTGCGGCCGATCCTGATGACCACGCTGGCGGCCATGCTTGGCGCCTTGCCACTGCTGCTCAGTCGCGCCGAGGGTGCGGAAATGCGCCAGCCGCTGGGCCTGACCATCATTGGCGGCCTGGTCTTCAGCCAGGTCCTGACCCTGTATACGACGCCGGTGGTGTACCTGTACCTCGACCGCCTGCGCCACCGATTCAACCATTGGCGCGGCGTGCGCACCGATGCCGCTCTGGATACCCCGCTATGAACTTTGCCCAGTCTCCACTCCACCGTGCCCTGCAACTGCTGACCCGCGGGCGTGGTTCACGCCTGGTCGGTGCCGGTTTGTGCGCGGCGCTGTTAAGCGCCTGTACCCTGAGCCCGGACTATCATCGCCCGGAGCTGAGCACGCCGGCGCAGTTCAAACAGGCCGAGGGCTGGACCCAGGCCAACCCGTCCGATGCCATCGCCCGTGGCGCCTGGTGGGAAATCTATGGCGACTCAGGGCTCAACGCTCTGGTCGAGGAGCTCAACCGCAGCAACCAGAGTGTGGCTCAGGCCGAAGCCCAGTACCGCCAGGCCCAAGCGCTGGTGCGTAGCAGCCGTGCGTCGTTGTTCCCAAGCCTGGACCTGACTACCAGCAAGAACCGCTCGGCCCAGGGCACCGGCAGTTCGAGCTCAAGCCTTTCCAACAACAGCAGCGGCATTCGCAACACTTACAACGCGCAGCTCGGCGTGAGCTGGGAAATCGACCTGTGGGGCAAGTTGCGCGAGACCATGAACGCCAATGAGGCCAGTGCCGAAGCAAGTTTCGCCGACCTTGCCGCAATCCGCCTCAGCCAGCAGTCTGAGCTGGTGCAGAATTACCTGCAGTTGCGCGTTATCGATGAGCAGAAGCGCCTTCTGGAGGCCACCGTCGCGACGTATGAACGTTCGCTGCGCATGACCGAGAACCAGTACCGTGCAGGCGTCTCCGGCCCCGACGCAGTGGCCCAGGCCCGCACCCAGCTCAAGACTACGCAAGCCGATCTGATAGATCTGGTCTGGCAGCGTGCACAGTTCGAAAACGCCATCGCTGTGCTACTGGGTAAGGCACCAGCGGAGTTTGCCCTCGCCGACAGCAAAAGCATTCCGGCCTTGCCGCAGATTCCGGTAAGCCTGCCGTCGCAACTGCTGGAGCGCCGCCCGGACATCGCTTCGGCCGAACGCAACGTGATGGCCGCCAACGCCAATATCGGCGTTGCACGGGCCGCCTATTTCCCGGACTTGAGCCTGAGCATGAGCGGTGGCTATTCCAGTAGTACCTTCAATGACTGGATTCAGTTGCCCAACCGTTACTGGTCGGTAGGGCCGCAATTGGCGCTGACCCTCTTTGATGCTGGAAAGCGTAGCGCCGAGGTTGACCGCACTGTCGCCGTATACGACCAGACCGTGGCGCAGTACCGCCAGACCGTGCTCGACGGCTTCAAGGAAGTCGAGAACTATCTGGTGCAGCTCAAGGTTTACGGCGACGAGGCGGTCGTACGCCAGGAAGCTCTGGATGCCGCGCGTGAGTCGTTGCGCCTGACCGACAACCAGTACAGGGCCGGGCTGATCGGTTATCTGGACGTGGTCAATGTACAGACCACGGCGCTGAGCAATGAGCGCAGTGTGTTGAACCTGTTGCAGGGCCGGCTGGTGGCCAGCGTGCAACTGATTGCTGCGCTGGGCGGCGGTTGGGATGCCGAGCAGGCGTTTGCCGGGCAAGAGTGAAGGCAGGCCTGTGCTAAAACCCTGATCTGTTCGGCAACCCCTGTGGGAGCGGCCTTGCTTGGAGAGGTGGCCGCCCGGGCATGCATCAACGGGTTTTCTATCTGCCCTTGTGGGCGGATGGAAAGTCGACAAGTGGCATTTTGATATCACTGGTTCATCCAGACGCTCTATGGCGCAACTCGTGGCCTATCCAGCCAGGTTTTGGATCCATTTTCGTATTCAGAAACCCCGTGCGTTTCGCCAAAGCTTGAGTACAATCGTCAGCTTTTTCGGGCCCCCCCTGTCCCGTCGCTGGAACTCTCAATGCTGACCGGTAGTTACTCTTCTTCGCTGGTGCTGATCTCACTGTGCGTGGCCATCCTTGCCTCCTATACCGCCCTCGATTTGACCGGCCGCATCGCTACCGCCCAAGGCAGGGCGGTGCACCTTTGGATGGGCGGTGGAGCGTTGGCGATGGGTATCGGCGTCTGGTCGATGCACTTCATCGGCATGCTTGCCTTCAGCCTGCCAGTCGAACTGGGCTATGACATTGGCCTGACCGCCTTCTCATTGCTGATCGCCGTGCTGTCTTCGGGGTTTGCCCTATGGCTGGTGAGCCAACCGAGCCTGCCGTGGCTGCAACTGGCGTTTGGCGCACTGTTCATGGGGGCCGGCATCAGTTGCATGCATTACACCGGTATGGCAGCGTTGCGCATGCTACCGGGTATCGACTACGACCCGACGCTGTTTGGCGCCTCGCTGGCGATCGCAGTGGGCGCATCGGCGGCAGCGTTGTGGATTGCCTTCCGGTTGCGCCAGCATACCCCTTACGTGCGCCAGGTCCGTGGGCTGGCGGCTGTGCTGATGGGCGTTGCCATCGTTGGCATGCACTACACCGGGATGGCCGCAGCCAACTTCCCTCAGGGCAGTTTCTGTGGTGCCCTGCCAGACGGGTTGCAAGGTGACGGGCTGGTCTATCTGGTTCTGATCACTACCTTGGCGGTGCTCGCAGTGGCGTTGCTGACCTCGGTGCTCGATGCGCGCCTGGAGGCACGCACTGCGGAGCTTGCGCGTTCGCTGACCCTCGCCAACCAGGAACTGACGCAACTGGCGCTACATGACACGCTGACCGGCCTGCCCAATCGCACGCTGCTTTCCGACCGTATCGAGCAGGCGATCGGCAAGGTGGCGGAGCAGGGCGGTTGTTTTGCGCTGATGTTCATCGACCTGGACGGCTTCAAGCCAGTCAATGATGCGTTTGGTCACCATGTGGGCGACCTGCTGCTCAAGGCGGTGGCAGCACGCTTGCGCGGCCACTTGCACAGCCAGGACACACTGGCGCGCATTGGCGGCGATGAGTTTGTGTTGCTGGTGGAACTGCAGGAGCCCGCAGATGCCATGGATGTTGCAGTCAAACAGGTCAACCTGGTGTCGCGGGCGTTCCGCGTGGCCGAGCATGACCTGCAATTGACGGCGAGCCTTGGCATTGTCCTGTATCCGGGTAATGGCCAAGACCAGCTAGAGTTGCTGCGCAACGCGGATGCTGCCATGTATCACGCCAAGAGCGCCGGCAAGAATGGCTACAGCTTCTTCGATGCTTCCATGAACAGCAATGCCCGCCAGCAGTTGCAACTGCTGCAGGACCTGCGCATGGCCCTGGAGCAACGTCAGTTCCGCTTGCATTACCAGCCCAAGTTCGCCGCGCAGGCTTGCCAGCCGATCGGCGCCGAGGCTTTGTTGCGCTGGCAGCATCCGCAGCACGGGCTGCTACTGCCGGACCGCTTCATTGGCCTGGCAGAAAAAACCGGCCTGATCATCCCGATTGGCGAGTGGGTGCTGGACGAAGCCTGCCGGCAGATGCGCCAATGGCTTGACCAGGGGTATGAAAACTGGCGCATGGCGGTCAACCTGTCCGCGATCCAGTTCTGCCATGCCGGTCTGGTTGACAGCGTTGCCCGCGCCCTGCGCGACAATCACCTGCCAGCCAACTGCCTGACCCTGGAGATCACCGAAACCACTGCGATGCATGATGCCGATGCCAGCCTGGCGGTGCTGCAGCGGCTGTCCGACATGGGGGTGGACCTGTCCATCGATGACTTCGGTACCGGCTACTCGAGCCTGATGTACCTCAAGCGCTTGCCCGCCAACGAGCTGAAGATTGACCGCGGTTTCGTCCGCGACCTGGAGCAGGACAGCGACGACGCAGCCATTGTCTCGGCCATCGTTGCATTGGGCCAGGCGCTGGGCTTGCGTATTGTTGCCGAGGGTGTGGAGACCGGCGGGCAGCAGGACTTCCTGACGCGTCTGGGCTGTGATTCGCTGCAGGGTTACCTGCTGGGTCAACCGGTGCCGGCCGAGCAGTTCATGGGGACATTGCAGGTATTGCAGCAAAACCCGGAGGTGGTCGCCTAGCCGGCGTCACGCAGGGCGAGAACCGGTACAAAGGCATCCATTTCAGCTTCTACCGCCTCAATGATGCGTTCGACATCAGCGGCCGCCATGATCGCAGTGCAGGGGATGCCGGCAATCGCCAGCAAGGTTTCGCCCGTGGCACGGTCGAACAGGCGGGCGATCATGCTGCGTGGCGCATCCATGGTGGCCTCGAAGCCCAGCGGGTGGAAGTGCCAGCGCATCACCTGGCAGGCGTTGGGGAACGTCATCTTGTTCATGCCAGCCTCCTTGTCCTTACCTGGACGCGGTGATCGGTGGGACCGCGAGCGCGGCTGCCGGGAACCTAAAGATAGCACCCGACGGGCCGCTGTTCTGCCGAAAATACGACAAATCCACTCACGCTTGACCTCCGTCACAAACATCGGGCGTTCGCCGTTTGGGGGCAAATGGCCAAGCAAACGTTTTCCTTGGCAAGTGGTGCCAGAAGTGCCGCAGGGTTCTGCTATTTTTAACTGCATTCGGCGCACATCGTTTTCGGACGAGCGGTGCGAGCTGGGCAGACAGGGAGACAGTCATGCGCTATTCCAGGCTCACTCAACGCATCGCCGGTGAAACCGCTGCCGCCTGGGACATCCACTATCAGGCACAGGCCCTGCGTCGCGAAGGCCGCGAGATTTTCCTGTTGTCGGTGGGCGATCCTGACTTCGACACGCCTACGGCCATCGTTGAAGCTGCGGTCAGCAGCTTGCGCCGCGGCGACACTCATTACAGCGATGTACGTGGCAGCCTGGCACTGCGCCAGGCGATTGCACGCCGCACCGGCCCCGAGGTCAGTGTCGAGCAGGTAATGGTGCTCGCTGGCGCACAGTGTGCGCTATATGCCGTCTGCCAATGCCTGTTCGGAGCTGGGGACGAAGTGATCGTCGCCGAGCCCATGTATGTCACTTACCACGGTGTATTCGGCGCTTGCGGGGCACAACCGGTACAGGTGGCGGTAAGCCCGGAGCAGGGCTTTCGGCTCGACCCGCAGGCCGTGGCGCAAGCAATAACCTCGCGTACCCGCGGGCTGCTGCTGAACACACCGCACAATCCGACCGGCTGCGCCATCTCCCCTGAGGACATGGTGCAGCTCGCGCAGCTTTGTTGCGACCATGATCTGTGGCTGGTGTGCGATCAGGTCTACAGTGGCCTGCTGTACGACGGCGAAGCGGTTGCCCCCGCGCAATTGCCCGGCATGCGCGAGCGTTGCGTGATCATTGACAGCGTGTCCAAGTCGCATGCGATGAGCGGCTGGCGCGTGGGGTGGGTGGTTGGCCCCCCGGCGCTTACCGCGCACTTGGCCAACCTGGCCATGACCATGTTGTTTGGCTTGCCAGAGTTTGTCATGCAGGGGGCTTGTGTGGCGCTGGAGCATGATTTGCCTGCGGTACAACAGATGCGCGAGGCCTACCGGGAGCGGCGCGACCTGGTGTGCAGGGCCTTGGACAATTGTCCGGGGGTGCGCGCCCATCGGCCGGCGGG
Source organism: Pseudomonas putida (assembly GCF_016406145.1). Classification (NCBI taxonomy): domain Bacteria; kingdom Pseudomonadati; phylum Pseudomonadota; class Gammaproteobacteria; order Pseudomonadales; family Pseudomonadaceae; genus Pseudomonas; species Pseudomonas putida. The sequence goes on along the minus strand of NZ_CP066306.1, from coordinate 3,091,468 downwards.
AGGCATGTTCGTGATGCTTGATATCCGCGAAACCGGGCTGAGCGCCCAGGCCTTCGCCCAGCGGCTGTTGACAGAGGAGGGCGTTTCACTGCTGCCGGGTGATGCCTTCGGGCCCAGCGGGGCGGGGCATGTGCGCATGGGGCTGGTGCTGGCGGCCGAGCAGCTGGAAAAGGTGTGTTGCCGGATTGGTGCCTGCGCCCGGCGGGTACTAGCCGAGCAGGCCGGCAGCAATATTGATGGTGAAACCGAGAATTGCCGTGTTGAACACGAAGCCTACCAGTGAATGTGCCAGTACCACCCTGCGCATACCCCGGCTGGTTACGCCGATGTCGGATGTTTGCACCGCGACGCTGATGGTGAACGAGAAGTAGTGGAAGTCCCAGTAGTCCGGGTTGCGTTCACCGTCGGCGAAGCGCAACGCGGGTGCCTCAGGGGCGCTGTTGTAGAACAGCCGGGCATAGTGCAGCGTGAAGATGCACCCGATCAGTAGCCAGGAGCCCGCCACGGTCAAGCCGGTGTACAGGTAATGCAGGGCTTGGTCACTGCCCTGCAGACCGCGGCTTGAAACCAGTTGCAGGGTGACTGCCGCAAGGCTGGCAATGGCGGCAATGCACACGGTGAAGAGCACCAGGCCGGCGTTTTCGTCCTCGACCTGAGCGACCTCACGGACCTTCTCGGGCGTTGCTCGCCAGGTCAGCCAAAGCACCAGCAGCAAGTAAAGCCAGACCCCCAGGTTCCAGCCAGCGAGGATGCGTTGCACGATGTCGCTGGCAGGGATCAGCCACGCGCCAAGGATACCGACCAGCGCGGCGAAGCTCAGGCGGGGGTGGGTGCGGGTCAGGCGGTGCAGTGCCATGGTGCCTCATCGACAGGGAGCCATGGCTACCACGATAGTCTATGGGATACCATTTCGGCTCATGCCCGCGACCAAGTCTCTGAAGTTCAAGGAAATGACGCAGGCCGCTTTACGCCTGGAGTGCCTTATGGCGCTCCGGGCTTCGCTACAGGATTCACGTTTTGTCCGACCTTTCGCAAAATCCACTGCTGCAGTACCTCGCCAGGCTGGCGCCTTCCAGCCAGCAAACCATGCGCTACATCTTGCAGGACGCTGCCGACCGGCTGGGTTTCATTGATTGCAACCTCGTCGATGTGCCATGGCACAAGCTTGAGCCGGGACATGTGATCGGCCTGGTTGCAGCACTGCGTACCGATGGCTACGCGCCCAACAGTTCGTCGCTTTATGTCAACGCAATTCGTGGCGTGATGAATGAAGCCTGGCGCCAGGGCCTGATCGATCATGAGCAGTTGCTGCGTATCCGTGAAGTCAAGCCGGCAACCGGTAGCCGCCTGCCGCCGGGGCGCAACCTGCGCCGTAGCCTGATTCGCGAACTGATGGATGTGTGCGCGGCTGATCCGCGCCCGCAGGGCATCCGTGATGCGGCGATCATAGCGCTGCTTTATGGCACCGGCATGCGCAAATCGGAGTCGGTGGACATCGACCTGGAGCAAGTTGACTTCGAGGCGCGCAGCCTGCAGGTGCTGGGCAAAGGTAACCGGCAACTGATCAAGTATGCACCGCCCTGGGCCTTCGCAAAATTGCAGGCCTGGCTTGAACTGCGTCGGCAGTCGCTGCCAGAGGGCGCGTCAGACGACCCCTTCCTGTTCAATCGCATCCGCCGTGGCAACCACATTACCCGCGCGCGCATCACCAAGCATGCGATCTACTACATCGCCCGTCAGCGGGGGGCACAGGTGGGGGTGAAGATCATGCCGCATGATTTTCGCCGTGCGTTCATCACCCGGGTGATCGAAGAGCACGACCTGTCGATTGCGCAGAAGCTGGCGCATCACGCCAACATCCAGACCACTGCCAGCTATGACCGGCGCGATGACAATGAGCGGCGGCAGGCGGTGGACCGGTTCGACTATTGAGCGAGCGGGTTCATCCATCAGGCCGGCACCGTGTCAGATGGTACCGGCCTCGACGTTGATCGTCGGCAAGCAGGTTGTCATAGCTGTGGGTGACGGCTAGTGGATACTCGACGCCAGCTCGAAGATCGGCATGTACATCAGAATAACGATCACCCCGATAAGCAACCCGATGAAGGTCATCAGCAGCGGTTCAAACAGCTTCACGAACCACTCCACCCAGCGCCCTATCTCCTGGTCATGAAAATCTGCGCACCGTTCAAGCATCTCGCCCAGATTCCCCGATTGCTCGCCCGCCCGCAGCAGGCGTAGCGACACAGGCGTGACCAACTGTCCGGCTTCCAGCGCTTGCGACAATGGCAGCCCTTCACCCATCCCGCGGCAAGCCTGCTCCAGGCCTTGCGCTGCAGCGCTTCCCAGCAGCCCGCGGGCCATGCCCATGGCCGTCAGGATAGGTATGCCGCCTTGCAGCAGAATGCCCAGCGAGCGGTAGAAGCGCGCAAGTTCATACATCATCAGGCGCTGATGCAAGGCTGGCATTCGCCGAATCTGGCGTGACACCCAGCGCCGCAGAACGGGGTTGCGCCGCAGCAGCACCAAGGCACCGATGCCACTTGCTGTGGCCAGGGCCAAGGGCAGTTGCTGAGCATGCAAGAACAGGCCGATCTGCATCAGCATGCGCGAGAGCCAGGGCAGTTCGCTGCCCATACCCTCGAAGACCAGACTGAAGCGTGGTACCACGTAGCCGAGCAGGAACAGCACGACGCCACCGCCTACCAGTAGCAGTAGCAGCGGGTAGACCGAAGCCCCCACCAGTTTTTGCCGGACCAGGTCCAAGCGCTGCCGGTATCCGATATAGCGGTGCAGGGCGTCTCCCAGCGCCCCGGTGCGCTCGCTGGACTGTACCAACGCCACGTACAACGGCGGGAATATCCGCGGCTGCTGGGCCAGGGCCTGGGACAGCGAGCGGCCTTCGTACAACTGGCCAACCAGCGCTGCCAGCACTTTACGGGTTGCCGCGGTAGGGGCTTTTTCCGCAAGGCTTTCCAGGGCATCGATCAAGGGTAGGCCGGCATGCAGCAGCGTGGTCAGTTCCTGACTGAAGAGCAACAGGTCAAAGGCGACCTGGCGTCGCCAGGGCACACAGAACAGAGCTCGGCCTTGACTGCGTACGCTGACGACACGCAGGCCTTGGTCTTCCACCTTGCGCCGAGCCTGCTCGGCATCCTCGGCATCGATGTGCAATTGAACCACGCCCTCTCTACCCAGGGCCTTGAGGCTGTAGCGCATGGTCTTGTTCCTCATTGCCAACTGGTAATTTCGGCGTTTTCACCGTCGCCCCCGGGTTGGCCGTCCTTGCCCATGGACAGCAAGTCGTACTCGCCGCCGTTTTCGCCTGGTTGGCGGTAGATGTAGGCACGGCCCCACGGGTCCTGTGGAATTGCTTTCTGCAGGTAAGGGCCTGACCAGCGGGCCTCGCCGCTCGGGGCGGCAACCAGCGCCTGCAAGCCCTGCTCACTGTTGGGATAGTGGCCGACTTCCAGGCGATAGAGGTCCAAGGCCTTGCCCAGCCCTTCGATCTGCGCCCGTGCCACCTTGGCCTCGGAGCGGCCCAGCTGGCTGAAGTACTTGGGCGCGACGATACCGGCCAATAAGCCGAGCACCACCAGGACCACCAGAAGTTCGAGCAGGGTGAAGCCACGTTGGCGATTGGGTTTGCGCTGCATGGTGAAGCCCTCCTGCATGGGGACATGCCTTTTCAGGTTTTCATCCGCCATGCAACAGCCGTGCACGTCTGCCTCGGGGCCTTGCGCCATGGGCCATGGCAAGCGGCACATTGCTTGCGTCGTAGCAGAAAAGCCCGGGTTTTCCGGGGTATTTCCCCCATATCGGGGGGCACGGCGGGGAGGCGACCGACATGCGTGGAATTATCCTGGGACTGATCTGGCTGGCAGGGGCTACCGCCCAGGCTGATGTGTACATTGCCATCGATGGCAAGGGCGGTTACGTGCTGACCAACGTCCACCGGCCCGGGCGCAACTATGAACGGGTAATTCGCGAACCCGTTGCACAGGCCGGCCCGGCCAATGCGCAATTGATCACCGGGCGCCCCTACGCCGACTTGGTGGCAGCGGCGGCGCGCATGCACAACGTTCCGCAGGCATTGCTGCATGCGCTGATCAAGGCAGAATCGGGGTACAACCCAAAGGCTCGCTCGGCTGCCGGGGCGCTTGGGCTCATGCAGCTGATGCCGGGTACGGCGAAGGAAATGGGTGTTGAAGATGTGCTTGATCCGGAGGATAACGTGCAGGGTGGAGCTCGCTACCTAAAGCGCATGCTGAACCTGTTCGACAACGACATCACCCTGGCCGTGGCCGCCTACAATGCCGGCCCGGAGGCCGTACGGCGCCGCGGCGCGGTGCCACCCTTCGCCGAAACCCGGCGGTATGTGCCCAATGTGCTGCGCGAATACCGCAAGTTACAGGGGCTGGCAGCGGACACGCCGTTGTGATGAGCACCTGACGGCAGGCAGCCTTGCATCGGCCTTGCGAAAATCAATGTCATGGGTTCCCCAACTCTGGGCTATAACCTTTCAAAGGTGCTCAGCAGTGGTAGCCGCCATGGACATCGCCTCCCGTTCCGACCCACTCGAGTCACCCGCCAGCCCTGACGCTGGCACACCGCGCAAGCCGTTCAACCTCCTGCGTTGGTACGCCTGGGTCAGCTTGGCCATCATCCTCTCGGTGGCCGCCGGTCTGGGGTTGATATCCAGCCGTTTCATCATCGACGAAAGCGTCGAGCGTGACGCGCTGCTTACCGCGCAGTTCATTACCTCGATCGCCGACGCTGAAGTACGACATGTGGCGATCCCCAATGTGCGCACCATGGGAGAACTATTGGACCCGCGTACGGACCTGGATCCTTTGCCAGGCGTTGACCCCGTGGCGCGGCGCAAGGCCCGCGGCGAATTCCTCGACCACATCGCACACTTGCCAGACATGCTGCTGGCCAACATCTACGCCCCGGACCGCACGGTGATCTGGTCGAGCAATCCGGCGCTGACGGGCAAGCTGATTCAGGGCGATGACGACCTGGATCGGGCGTTCGAGCACAAGATGCGGGTATCGGCCAGTTACCACGGCTTCGAAGAAGCCCGCTCCGAGCAGAAGTTCGTGACCCCACCTGAGCAGTTGTTCATCGAGAACTACATTCCGCTGTTCGACGCAGATGGCAAGCACGTCGTGGCGATGGTGGAGATATACAAGGAACCCCATGACCTGATCGTGCGCATCGAACATGGCCTTGTCCTCATCTGGCTGGCCACCACGGTGGGCGCCGCGGTGGTCTACATCGGCCTGTATGGCATCATGCGCCGCGCCGCCCGGTTAATGGCGGTACAGCAGAAGCGGCTGATCAGCAATGAAACCTACGTGGCCCTTGGTGAGGTGTCCTCGGCCGTGGCCCACAGCCTGCGTAATCCGCTGGCCAGTATCCGCTCCAGCGCCGAGCTGGCTCAGGTTTACGACGAAGGGCCGGCGCAGCGCAATATCAACGAGATCATCAGCCAGGTCGACCGCATGTCGCAGTGGATCCGCCAGTTGCTGCAGTCGCTGCGACCACTGGATGACAAGGCGATACCGGTGGATCTGCCCCAAGTCCTGCAGGACAGCTTGCAGACCTTTGCCATACCGCTGGCACGCAGTGGCGTGACCCTGGACCTGAAGCCGCTTCCGGCACTGCAGGTGCTGGGACAGCCAGAATTGCTCGGGCAGATTTTCAACAGCCTGATCGCCAACGCTCTGGAGTCTATGGAGCAGGGTGGGCGGCTGCGTGTCGAGGTGGTGAAGAAGGATAGGCGCAGCGTGACCCTGCGCCTGGCCGACACCGGAAAAGGCATGAATGAACAGCAACAGCGCATGGCGTTCAAACCCTTCTTCACAACCAAACAAGGCGGGCTAGGGGTCGGGCTGGTATTGGTCAGACGGATCATGGAGCGTTTCGGTGGATCGGTTCGGTTGAGTAGCCGCGAAGGCCTCGGCACTCAGGTTTCACTCAATTTTCGGCTTGCACAACCTTCATAGAAATCTAGAAACAGACGCTAAGCTATTGTTTTTAAAGTAAATCCTATTATTGGGTGCAAATTCCCCGAAACTGGGGATCTATTCTAGATTAAAGATTAGGTTATGTTGCTAACCGGTTGATTATCCTCAAGCTAGTTTCACAAGACATCCGTGGCTGACTTTTTGCAAGAAGAGATAGGCGATAAATGGCGGCTGCGGCCGGCGTGGCGAAGTGCTATCAGTTAGCTACGCACGGCAATTAGTGACAGCCTTCTGAACGGAATCCTTGCGCGGGAACCTCGCGATGCAGACGCTGGAAACCGATGTTCCCGACAAGCTCGTCGCCCAGCCCGGCAGTGGTCTGGCTACGCCCCTTCGCGAATTCAATCTGCTGCGCTGGTTTTCCGTGATCAGCTTGCTGATCATCACGTCGGTGGCAGGTGGTCTGGGCTATGTATCGACCCGCTTCGTGGTACGTGACAGCGTGGAGCGCGATGCCATGCTCACCGCCCAGTTCATCCAGGCCATGGCCCAAGCCGAGGTGCGTCATTCGCAGTTGCCACCTGGCACCACCATGGGAGAACTGCTCGATCCGCGCCTGGACCAGTTGCATCTGCAGGTGAGCCCGCAGCTGGCCATGGCGACGCGGGTCGAGTTCCTCGATCATGTCGAGCATCTTCCCGATACGCTGCTGGCCAATGTCTATGCCCGTGACCGCACCATCGTCTGGTCAACCAACCCCGAGCTGGTCGGCAAGCGCATCGAGGCCGATGGCGACCTGGACCACGCCTTCCGCTCGCGCAAGGCGGTGTCTGCCAGCTACCACAAAGTCGAAGAGCACCGCGAGGAGCAGAAGTTCGAGCGTGAGCCCAATTACCTGTTCATCGAAAACTACATCCCCCTGTTCGACAGCCAAGGTGAGCAGGTGCTGTCTATGGTCGAGATCTACAAAGAGCCACAGGACCTCATTCGACGGATTCAGCGCGGTTATGTGCTGATCTGGGCCTCGACCCTGGTGGGCGGGGCGTTGATCTACTTTGGCCTGTTCTGGATCGTGCGTCGCGCAGCGTCGATGCTGCACCAGCAACAGGATCGGCTGGTGGCGAGTGAAACCTATGTTGCCCTTGGCGAGATGTCCTCGGCGGTGGCCCACAGCCTGCGCAACCCATTGGCCAATATCCGCTCCAGCGCAGAGCTGGCACAGGAAATCGCCAATCCGCAGGCCCAGCAGAACATCGTCGACATCATCAGCCAGGTGGACCGCATGTCGCGTTGGGTGCGCGAACTGCTGGTGTCACTACGCCCGACCAGTGATATGCCCGAGGCCGTTGACCTGGTAGCCGCCATCAAGGATACCCGCCTGGCGTTCGCCCAGCAGATCGAGCGTAACGGCATCCGCTTTTCCTTCGACGGGCCCCAGACGCAGTGGGTAGCCAGCCAGCCTTTGCAATTGACGCAGATCCTCAACAGTCTGTTTTCCAATGCCATCGAAGCCATGCCAATGGGTGGCGAGTTGCGTGCCATGGTCTGCATACAGGAGGGTCAGCGCGCTGCTTTGCTGCTAAGTGACACAGGCAAGGGCATGACCAGGCAGCAGCAACGCATGGTCTTCAAACCGTTTTTCACCACCAAGCAGGGCGGCCTCGGTGTAGGCCTGGCGCTGGTTCAGCGCATCATGGAACGTTTTGGCGGCTCGGTCAGCCTGAGCAGCCGTGAAGAGGAAGGAACCCGCGTCAGCCTCACTTTCAATATCGCAGCGGGAGGGGAACATGGAGCACAGCATCCTGGTAGTCGAGGATGATGAAATCCTTGGCAACAACATTCGCACCTATTTGAACCTGAAGGGCTTCGAGGTGACGGTGTGTAACAGTGCGGAGCTTGCGCTGGAGCAGATCAAGCGGTTCCAGCCCGACGCGGTACTCACCGACAACTCGCTGCCTGGCATGAATGGGCATGACCTGCTGCGCACGCTGGTGGCGCAGATGCCGGAGCTCAAGGTAATCATGATGACCGGCTACGGTAACGTTGAGGATGCCGTACAAGCGATGAAAGAGGGGGCTTTCCATTACCTGACCAAGCCTGTGGTGCTGGCCGAGCTCAAACTGACACTGGAAAAGGCTTTGGCCACCGAACGGATGGAGCGCACGCTGTCGTTCTACCAGGAGCGTGAGGCGCAGAAGTCCGGGCTGCAGGCGCTGATTGGTGACTCGCCGGTGATGCTCACCCTCAAGCACACGCTGCGCCAGGTGCTCGATGCTGAACGCCGCATGGCCAATGACGACCTGCCGCCGGTGCTGGTCGAAGGCGAGACGGGTACCGGCAAGGAACTGGTTGCGCGTGCCCTGCATTTCGATGGCTCGCGCAGCAAGGGCCCGTTCATCGAGTTCAACTGTGCCTCGATCCCGGCCAATCTGCTGGAGGCTGAGCTGTTTGGCCATGAGAAGGGTGCCTTCACCGACGCCAAGGAACGTCGCGTGGGGCTGGTGGAGGCCGCGGACGGCGGCACACTGTTCCTCGATGAGATCGGCGAAATGGACCTGGTGCTACAGGCCAAGCTGCTGAAACTGCTGGAGGATCGCAGTATCCGCCGCATAGGTGCGGTCAAGGAGCGCAAGGTTGACCTGCGGGTGATCAGCGCCACCAACTGCAACCTGGAACAGATGGTGCAACAGGGCAAGTTTCGCCGGGACCTGTTCTTCCGGCTGCGCATCATCGCCCTGAAGGTACCGCGGTTGCACGCGCGAGGGCAGGACATCCTGCTGTTGGCGCGGCATTTCCTGGCCCATCACGGGCGTCGTTACGGCAAACCGAACCTGCGCTTCAGCACTGAGGCGGAGAACTTGATGCTCGGTTACAGCTGGCCGGGCAACGTGCGCGAGTTGCGCAACATGCTGGAGCAGACGGTGCTGCTGGCACCGAATGAAGTGGTGCAGGCGCACCAGCTGAATCTGTGCCTGGCCTTGGTCGACGAACCCCTCGCGCAGCCTACGGCCACGGTATACGAAATGCCGCGGCATGAGCCTGAACCCGGAACCAGCTTGCCGGACATGGAACGGGATTTGGTGTGCAGGACGCTGGACCGTACAGATTGGAACGTGACCAAGTCGGCGCGGATGCTGGGGCTGTCGCGGGATATGCTGCGTTACAAGATAGAAAAGCTGGGGCTTACACGGCCTGAAAAGCGCCAGTGGTGAGCGGTTCGAAGCGGCGTTCCTGCGTTGCCAATTCAGCCCTCTTCACGGGGCAAGCCCGCGAAGAGGGCTGTACCGCTCAGCGCTGACCGCCGTCCGATCCGTTGCCGCCTTGGCCACCCGTGCCTTCCGACCCACTGCCCTCCATCCCGGGCAAATCACGATTGTCATTCTGCCGGGCGGGCGGGCTTTCAGGGCCGCTGCCCTGTATTCGCGGGTCGGTATCCCGTGGCATTGGCTCCTCGATCGGGTTGAGGGTGCTGTCCACGCCCGGCTGTGGCGCCGGGTTGTGCGGATCATCCGGATGGGTCGGCCCGGTGCCGACCGCCAAGGCCAAGGGGGAGGCGAGCAGGGCAGCGAGTAACAGGCTTGTGCGCATCATGGGCAGGCTCCTTTGCGAAGGTAGGGCACGTACTTCTGTTGGGCCCTACCCAAAACGCCAAGGTGCCATCACCCCGATAAGCGGTCACACCACCGTTGATAGCATCATGATGAAGATGATGCCGACCACCGACAGGATGGTCTCCATCATGCTCCAGGTCTTGAAGGTCTCGGCCACGGTCATGTTGAAGTACTGTTTGACCAGCCAGAAGCCGGCGTCGTTGACATGGGACAGAATGAGCGAACCGGCGCCGGTGGCCAGCACCAGCAGTTCACGGTTGACGCCGGGCACCAGGTCTATCACCGGCGCAACGATGCCTGCGCCGGTGATGGTGGCGACCGTCGCCGACCCCGTGGCGATGCGGATGACCGCAGCCACCAGCCAGGCCAGCATGATCGGTGAAATTTCTGCCTGTACTGCCATCTGGCCGATCACGTTGCCGACCCCGGTATCGACCAGCATCTGCTTGAAACCGCCGCCTGCACCGACGATCAGCACGATGGCAGCTGTCGGCGCCAGGCTCTGGTCGAGCATCTTCATGATCTGCTGACGGTTGAAGCCGCGCGCCGAGCCGAAGGTGTAGAAGGCCAGCAGCAGGGCAGCGAGCAGGGCGGTAATCGGGTGGCCGATCAGGTCCATCCACTGGCGAACGATGTGCTCGGCCGGCAGCACGACGTCAGCGAATGTCTTGAGCAACATCAGCACAACCGGCAGCAGCACGGTGACCAGAGTGACGGTAAAGCTCGGCAGGTTACCCTGATCGGACTCCTTGGCGATCTGGTCCATCAGCTCCTGTGACGGATTGCCCGGGATGTAGCGGGAAATGAAGTTACCGTACAGCGGGCCGGCGATGATTGCAGTGGGTAGTGCTACCAGCAAGCCGTAGAAGATGGTCTTGCCGATGTCGGCGTTGAAAATGCCGATCGCCAGCAGTGGGCCGGGATGTGGCGGCACCAGGCCGTGCACCACCGAAAGCCCCGCCAGCAGCGGAATACCGATCTTGATCAGCGATACACCCGAGCGTCTGGCGACGATGAACACCAGCGGAATCAGCAGTACGAAGCCGATCTCGAAGAACAGCGGGATGCCGACCAGGAACGCGGCAAACATCATGGCCCAATGCACGTTCTTCTTGCCGAAGGCGCGAATGAGGGTTTGCGCAATCTGGTCGGCGCCACCGGAGTCGGCCATCAGCTTGCCGAGCATCGTACCCAGGGCGAGGACGATGCCGACAAAGCCTAGTACGCCGCCGAAGCCATCCTGGAAGGACTTCATGACCTTGGCAACCGGCATACCGGAAGTCAGGCCGAGAAAACCGGCGGCGATGGTCAGGGCGACGAAGGGGTGGACTTTGAAATGGGTGATCAGCAGGATCAGCCCGACGATGGTTACCAGGGCGTCGAGCAGCAGGAAGGTATCTGTAGCCAGTCCGAACATGGTTTTAATGCCTCGGTCTTATCGTTGTTTTTGGCGTTGCTTGAAATTGAACTATCAACGCTTTCAGGCGTCGGGACAGCGCTGTCTTTGGTGAGCCGGAAAAACCGCCAATTTCAAGCGGTCCGCGCCAGGTTCCGCTCACCGCAGGGCTTTAGCCAGGCATCTACCGTTTCGGCCAGCGCATCTATTGGCTGCGTGGCATCAAGGGGCAGGGTCAGAGGCTCGCCATGGGGGGGCTCAAGGGCGGCGAACTGGCTATCGATCAGGCTCGCCGGCATGAAATGGCCAGGGCGAGCGAGTACGCGCTTCTCGGCTTCGGCAGGGGTGAGTTCAAGAAACACGAATACCAGTTCCGGCATGGCCTGGCGCAAGGTATCGCGGTAACGGCGCTTGAGTGCGGAGCAGGTGAGGATCGGACGTTCGCCCGCCTGGACCGTGGCTTGCAACTCTTGGCCCAGGCGCACCAGCCAGCCGGCGCGGTCGTCGTCGTTCAGTGGTGTGCCCGCGCTCATCTTGCGGATGTTTTCGGCAGGGTGGAACGCGTCGCCTTCGATCAGGCGGCCACCGCTTTTGGCGGCAATGGCAGCGCCGACGCAGCTTTTGCCGCAACCGGCCACGCCCATCACCACGATGGCGGACAGGGAAGAATTCATCAGTACCTCCTGCGGGGTGAGATAGCGCTGTCTCGTTGCTGACGAAACACTAACTCCCCGGTGTTGTTGATCTTATCGTTACGCAGTATGGACGCTTGGCAGAAGGCGTGTAGTGGCCACCACCAAAGATTACGTTGCCTGCGTCCTGAGACAGCGCTACCTTAGTGGCCGTTCCCCTTCCTTGGCAAGTAGTAAAATTACAACACTCATGTCGCGATCAGGCTCCCGCACTACCGGTCGACCCACTCTGGCAGAAGTGGCCAGGCTTTCCGGGGTTTCCCCCATTACCGCCTCCCGCGCCTTGCGCGGTGTCAGCACCGTGGCTCCGGCGCTGGTGGAAAAAGTGGTGGCCGCAGCAGCGAGCCTTGGCTATATCGCCAACCCCGCTGCCCGGGCGTTGGCTTCTGCGCGTAGCCAGTCGGTGGTTGTGCTGATTCCGTCGTTGTCCAATCAGCTGTTCATCGACACTCTGGAGGCCATTCACGAGGTGATGCGCCCCCGCGGGCTCGAGGTACTGATCGGCAACTATCACTACGATATCGACGAAGAAGAAAATCTGATCCGCAATTACCTGGCGTACCAGCCGTGCGGCATCCTGCTAACCGGTTTCGAGCGTAGCGAGGCTTCTCGGCAGATGCTGGTTGCCAGCGGTGTGCCCTGCGTGCACATGATGGAACTGGGCGGCGCGCCTGGCATGTTGTCGGTAGGTTTTTCCCAGCAGCAGGCTGGTCGGGCTGCTGCCCGGCACCTGCTGGAGCGAGGCCGGCGGCGCCTGGCGTTCATCGCCGCGCAACTTGACCCACGGGTGATGCAGCGTGCCGAAGGGTTCCGCCAGGCGCTGGCTGAAGCCGGCATGCACGCAACCGAACTGGAGGTGCTGTCGCCGCAGCCTTCGTCCATTGCACTGGGCAGCGAACTGTTCAGCCAGTTGCTGGCGCAGGCACCGGATGTGGATGGCATTTTTTTCTGCAACGATGACCTCGCCCAAGGTGCTGTGCTGCAGGCCTTGCGCCAGGGTATCGAGGTTCCGGGCAGAGTGGCCATGGTTGGGTTCAATGACCTGCCGGCTTCGGCGCACATGGTCCCGCGTCTGACCTCCATTCGCACACCGCGGGCCGCCGTTGGTCGGGGCGCGGCACAGGCACTGCTGGCATTGCTCGATGGCAAGCGAGTGGCTACCGAGCAGCAGGATCTGGGGTTTGAACTGATGGTGCGGGAAAGTTCCTGAGCGGGCAGGCACGGGGCAATAGTGGGCTGAACGAATACACTAATCACTAAGTGATAGCAGTTTGCTTGCACGCTTTCGGCGCCGATCTATGCTCAGAAAAACCTGCGCATAAAGGACCCTGGCGCCATGTTCGATTTCCACCGCAAGTCAGATTTGCTCGAGATTCAGCGCGCTCGCCAGGCTTTGGCAGAAACCCAGGCAAAGCTCGCGGCGATCAGCCGCTCGATGGCGATGATCGAGTTTGGCCCTGATGGCACCATTATCGATGCCAACGCGCAGTTTTGCCTGGCAATGGGCTACAGCGTCGATGAGTTGCGGGGCAAGCACCATCGATTGTTTTGCGACCCTGCCTACAGCAAAAGCGCCGAGTACCAGCAGCTGTGGCGCGAGTTGGGCGAGGGCAAGCCTATCAGCGGCACGTTCGAGCGTATCGACAAGGCCGGCCGTGAAGTCTGGCTAGAGGCCAGCTACATGCCGGTGCTCGATGAGCGTCAGCAGGTCATCAGTGTGATCAAGGTGGCTTCCGATATCAGTCAGCGGATCAAGGATGAACACGAGAGCGAAAGCCTGCTCAAGGCCATCGGTCGTTCCATGGCGGTGGTGGAGTTCACGCCGCAGGGGCGGGTGATGAAGGCCAACGAAAACTTCCTGACGACAATGGGCTACCGCCTGGAAGAGGTGGTGGGGCGCCACCATGGCCTGTTCTGCCTGGCGCATGAACGGGAGTCCTCCGCATACCGCGAGTTCTGGGCTTCGCTGAACCGTGGTGAGTATCATTCCCATCGTTTCGAACGCGTCAACAAGCTGGGCCAGACAGTCTATCTGGAGGCCTCATACAACCCGATCTTCGACAGCAAAGGGCGGTTGTACAAGGTGGTCAAATTCGCCAGCGACATCACCGCACAGGTCAGCACGCAGCAAAGCGCCGCTGAAGCGGCCCATGCCAGTTCGGTACAGACTGATGCATGCGCACGCAAGGGTACCGAGGTGGTACAGCAAACCGTGCAAGTCATCGAGCAGATTTCCGAGGAACTCAATGATGCGGCGCGTAGCATTGATGCCGTCAGCAAACAATCGGACGTGATCGGGCAGATTGTCCTGACCATTCGCGGCATCGCCGATCAGACCAACTTGCTGGCTTTAAATGCCGCGATCGAGGCGGCACGTGCCGGTGAGCATGGTCGTGGTTTCGCCGTGGTCGCTGACGAAGTGCGCAGCCTGGCCGCACGGACCAGCAAGGCGACCTTGGAGATCGTCGATGTGGTACGGCAGAACCATGATCTTTCGCTCACGGCAGTGGCCAGCATGCAATCGAGCCTGACACGCACGGGACGAGGTGTTGCCCTGGCTAACGAGGCCGGGACCGTGATCATGGAGATCCAGCAGGGGTCACGCCATGTGGTCGACGCAATCAGCCAGATCAATTCGACGTTGCAATTGCACTGAGCGCGTCGGACAGTTCGCGCTGCAGGGTCTGCAGGCTGGTTTCCAGTTGCAGGCGCAGGACGTCGGTTGGCACACCTCGCGCCTGGGCCTGTTCGATGGCTTCGCAATCCTTGACCACGCCGCGCACCTTGAGCATCTTGGCGCCACCTTTGATTCGGTGTACGACGGCGCGCACCGCATCGCTGTCAGGTTGACTGCCCAGGCCGCGCAGCGCCGCCAGGTCTTCGCTTGCGCTTTGCGAAAGCTGTTGAAGCAGGCGGCGGACAAGCTGATCATCGTTCTGGGTCAGGTGGTGCAACTCGTTCAAGTTAAGACCGCTGGTCTTCGGTTGCGGTGTAATCGACGTGGCTTGACCCTGCGGCAAATGGGCTTTGAGGGCACTGAGGCCGACCGGTTTGAACAGGCAGTCGTCCATGCCGCTGGCAAGGCAACGTTCATGTTCTTGAGTCTGGGCGTTGGCGGTGATCCCGAGGATCGTGCAGGCAGGCAAAGCCATTTCATGCTCCTGCATGCGAATGCTGCGTGCCAATTGGTGGCCGTCCATTATCGGCATGCTGCAGTCGGTGATTACCAGGTCGAAGCGTTCAGCCTGCCAGAGGGCCAGCGCCGCTTGGCCATTTTCGGCCAACGTCACCCGATGGCCCAAGGTATTCAGCTGTTTCTCCAGCAGCAGCAGGTTAGCCGGGTAATCATCCACCACCAGAATGTTCAGAGGGCCGCTTTCACCGCCCTGGCTAGGTGCGGCGTGCTCGACAGGCGTCGGTGCATGGCACGTCGGCAGTTGCAGCTCGACCGATACCTTGGTGCCTACGCCTTCGACGCTTTGCAGGTTAAGGGCGCCGCCCATCAGATTGGCAAGGGTGCGGCTGATCACCAGACCCAGCCCAGCGCCCTGCCGCGCCCGCGGGCCGTCAGCCTGGGCAAAGGCGCTGAACAGACGAGCCTGGTCTGCCGAGCCAATGCCGATACCTGTGTCGTGCACGCACAACTGGACTTGCACGCTGCTGCCGGCGGTTACCGGCTCGACTGACAGGCTAACGTGAACCTCTCCCCGATCTGTGAATTTGATCGCATTGCTCAACAGGTTGGAGAGGATTTGCTTGATCCTCAGGGCATCTGCCAACACCCAAACGGGCCCTTCCGGTAGCAAGCAGTGCAGGCGCAGACCCTTGACTCGCGCATTGCCGTCGAAAACCCTCAGGGCGCTGCGGACCAGTTCGACCAAGTCGGTGGCCTCTGGCTGCAGGGTCATGTGACCGGATTCGATGCGGGAAATATCGAGGATGTCGCCAATTAGCCCCAACAGGTCAACGGCCGAATCATGCGCGGTCTGCAGGGCTTGAGTATCGCAGCGGCCCTTGCGGCTATCTTCCAGCGCCAGCTCGAGCAAGCCAATCACCGCATTCATTGGGGTGCGGATCTCGTGGCTCATGGTCGCGAGGAAGGTGCTTTTGGTATGGCTAGCCCGTTCGGCATCGTCCTTGGCCTGGCGCAACTGTTCCAGCAGGCCGCGGCTTAGGGCCAATTGTGCCTGTAATGCGCGCTGCGCGTCGGTACGCTGATTTATCAGCTTGCGCAGGTAGCTGTTCCAGAACACCACGCCGGCCAGCAGCAGCGCAGAGAGCACCAGCACCTGCAATGCCAGTGTACGGTAGTTGCGCCATGGGCTGTCGCTGACCATCGTGCTGATACGCCAGCGATTGATCAGTTGGTCGAGTTCTTCAGGAGGAATGCTCAACAGGGCTTTGTCGAGAATGGCCTGCAACTGGGGCTGGTCAGGGGCGACGGCGAATGCCGCAGTAGCCGGGTCATCACCCAGCACAGTGGCTATGCGTAGCTGGTCTTTGAAAACATGAGTAATGTAGTACTTCGCGTTGATATGGCTGCTGTAGGCGACGTCAGCATTGCCGTTGGCGACTGCTTCCATCAAGCCTAGCGGGTTGTTCACTTCCACCAATACCGCCTTGGGGTGCTGGCGTTGCACTTCTGCTCGCAGGGGTGAACCACGCAGCAGGGCGATACGTTGGCCTTCCAGTCCTCTGGACTGTGGCGGCCAGGGCGCCTGGCTGCGTGTGACCAGAACCCTCGGGCTGACGAGGTAGGGGCGGGTGTAGCGCAGTTGCGTCTGGCGCTGCGCACCATAACCCAGAGCCCCGATCATTTGCGCCTCGCCACGTGCCACTTGCTCGATCATGGTCTGCACGGCGTTGCGCTCAATGAGTTTGAATGTCAGCCCGGTGCGTAGGGTGATCTGCTTGAGCAGGTCGATGGTAATCCCGCTGGGCTGCTGCTGGGCATCGTTGAAGGTCAGCGGCGCAAGTGCGGCGTCGACCGGTACACTCACAGTGGGATTCTGGTCTATCCACGCTTGTTCTTCAGCGGTAAGTGCTGACAGATGGCGTTCGAGCAACAGGCTGGTGTTGCCACTGGTCCAACGGCGCAGGATGTTCAAACGCTCGCTTTCTGTGATCCTTGCCAGGGCCATGTCGATCAGGCGACGCAGGCGCGGGTTGTCATTGGCGAGGGCGAAGGAAAAGGTGCCTGCTGGCCCACGGCAGAAATGGTCGATCTTCACCGTACCCTGGTAACTTTTGCCAATAAGAAAATCGGTGCTTATGGCGTCGCCCAGGTATGCGTCCACCTCTCCCGTTTCCACCGCCGCCAACCCTGCCAGCGTTGAGCGATAAAGGCTCAGCTGTGCTTTGGGGTAGAGCGAACGGACTGTTTCGCTTGGCAGGTAGTGATCGACCATGCCCAAGCGCAAGTCTGTGAGGTCTGTGTCGTTTTTCAGGGTGCGCCCTTCGCGGGTAACGATAACTGGCAGATCGTCAGCATAGGGCTGGCTCAGGCTCAGCTGGGCATCGGCCGCTTCGAAACCGTTGGAGCTGCCAAGCAAATCGATTTGTCCGTCGCGCAAGGCTGCGATCGCCGCATGGCGGCTGGGAAAGCGCCTGATCTCGACCGGTATCCCCAGAAGTTCGGCGATAAGCCCGGCATAGTCTGCGCTCAGGCCCTCATAGTCGGTCGGGCTGATGTTGATCTCGAACGGTGGATAATCGGGGCGCGAGCTGCCCAGCAACAGAACTTTGCGCTGCTGCAACCATTGGCGGTCCTGACTATCGAGTTGCAGTGGCGAAGCGGTGCTGACAGCACGTGCCAACAACCGCCGCGTTTCGACATCTGCCGGTGCGGCGAGCGCCGAGCCAGCCATGCCAATGGCCAGCAACAGTGCAACCAGAACGCACTTCATGCCGATCACGCGCCTAATTGACCTTATTGCGTTTGGCCAGATCAACCATTTCTACCAATGATTCTGTCTTGAGCTTGTCCATGATGCGGCCACGGTAGGTGCTGATGGTCTTGGCGCTGAGGTTCATGCGATGGCCTATGTTCTTGTTGTTCTCGCCACGGGCCAGACGCCGAAGCACTTCCATCTCCCGATTCGACAGGCTGCCCAGGCGCCCTTGCTCGCTGTCCAGAGTGTTGCTGTTCACCGACATCTGCGGGAAGGTCGAGTAGCCCTTGACCAAGGCTTTCATCGCAAAGACGACGGCATCGAGATCTTCATCTTTGGTGACAAATGCGCCTATACCTGCATCCAGGCAGCGGCGTACGTACAATTCCGAGGCCTGTCCGGTCAAGACCATGATCTTGGGGGCATGTTCAAGCTGCTGCAGGCGCTTGATGACTTCCATGCCGTCCAGGCCAGGAAGCCCGATGTCCAGTACTACCACATCGGGTTGCAGGTTGCGTGCTACCTGCGCCACTTCGCTACCGTTGTCGACTTCACCCACAATTTTGAAGCGCTCGCGCTCAAGCAGCATGCGCAGCGCGAATCGAACGGTAGAGTGATCGTCAACGATCAGCACGGTTGTCATGAGGCTAACTCCTGTCGGAATGTGGTCCGTTTCCTAAGGCTAAATCAGGAATACGTCTGCAAGGTCTTTCTGCAGCGCAGCACCATACGTCCATTCCGGTTCCTTGGTAATGGCGAGTATAGATCTGTTGAGTAAGGCGGGTGATATTGTTGAAAAGTCCTACAAAATCGCCTGAGAACAAGCATCGCCGGGTCATTTTCGGCGATGCTTGGGGCTGCAGTCTCTTAAGCGCAGGGGGCGTGAGGCTTGAGCACGCGCCCAGTGGCAGGCGGGTTGTTGCCCAAGGCCGTGCCTACCCGGGTGGGGCGTGTGACCAATTGACCTGAGCAGTTGGGGCAGCGGCCATGGAAGCGGGTTTCTGCACAGCTTTTGCAGAACGTGCATTCGAATGAGCAGATCAGCGCGTCAGGGCTATCGCCCGGCAGATCAGTATTGCAGCATTCGCAATTGGGGCGTAGTTCCAGCATGGGCGCGACTCCGGTCCGCGGGATGAAGCCTGGAGTCTGCTATGGCCTGTATCAGCTTGGCAATGTTCAACTGCCCGGGCGATAAAGGTGCGCATGCCCGGCGCGGTAAAGGGCTGATTCAGCGAACGGAGCATCGCCCAGCACGTGCCCGACGAGGATCAGTGCAGTGCGACGAAAACCCTTGGCGGCTGCCTTCCCGACGATGTCGTCGAGCGTGCCCCGTGCCCAGTCCTGATCGGGCCAAGTGGCCCGGTGAACCACGGCCACCGGGCAGTCTGCGCCATAGTGGGGGAGAAGTTCATCGACGATTCGAGCCAGGTGTTTCACGCCGAGGTGGATCGCCAAGGTGCAGCCATGACGTGCCAGGTCGCGAAGTTGCTCGCCTGCCGGCATGGGCGAACTGTCCCCGTAGCGGGTTAGAATGACCGTCTGCGCCACCTCAGGCAGCGTCAGCTCGCAGCCCAGTAACGCTGCACTGGCGGCGGTAGCGGTTACACCCGGAATGATCTGGTAGTCGATGCCCAGCTCACGCAGATGGCGGATCTGCTCGCCGATGGCGCCGTACAAGCTTGGATCGCCACTGTGAACACGGGCGACATCCTGGCCTTTTTCATGGGCCGCGTGCATGGCCTCCATGATTTGTTCCAGGTGCAGTTCGGCGCTGTTTATCAGGATCTGGGCCTGGTGCCCTTCGAGCACTGCCGCGGGCACCAGGGAGCCGGCGTAGATGATCACTGGGCACTGACGGATCAGTCGCTGCCCTTTGACTGTGATCAATTCCGGGTCGCCAGGGCCGGCGCCGATGAAGTAGACCGTCATGGAAAATCCTTGCAGGTGAATGGATGTAGCAATTATCCGCCGCAGGCGAGGGCGAGGGTAGCGGCGCCTAGCGTTTGCCGCGTTACCACAAGCGCGGCGTTGCCGCGTTCATGATGGGCCAGGGCCAGGGCTGCGCTCTCCGCGACGCCCCAGCAACCGCTGTGGGCGAATGCTACCGCAGAGCGGTGGCTCAGTTGCGGCTCGTATGCCTGCAGTTGTGAGGCATCGAACACCAGCAGTGGCAGGTTGTGACGTTCGGCGAGCTGTTGCAGGCCCGGTTCGTCGGCTTTCGACGTGATGCTGGCGATGCCTCGCAACGCCGCTAGCGTCAGCCCGTGGCTATAGAGTGCCTGGTGCAGCAGCTCGTCGAGGACCTCCACCGGGCAACCCCGGCGGCAACCAAAGCCGGCGTACAGCGCCGGCAGTGGGGATTGGCTTGCCATCAAGCCTGGCTGGAGCGGCGGTACAGCCAGGCGCTGAGCAGGCCCAGAGCCAGCCAGAAGGCAGCGTTGGTTACCCACGAAGCGATCTTGAATTGGGTTTCCAGTGCTTCTGGGGCCAGGCTTTGATGAACTTCGGGTTGCGGAGCACCGATCAGATGCGGCACTACCAGTAGTACGGCCCCGAGGGCCTTGAGCAGCCAATGACGAGCGAACACCAGCAATGCAAGCCCCAACGCGGTGGCGGCGGCGGTGCCAATCCACCAGTTTTGGCGCTGGCCGAGGTCTGCGGCCGCGGTGCCTGGCAGCTCTGGCGGCAGGCCCAAGGTGGGTGCCAGGCAGAACACGGCGAACCCTGCCAAGCCCCATAATGCGCCGGTGGTGACGCGATTGGGCTCACGCAGGCTGTACAGCGCGGCAAGGATCAGAGCGAAACCGACGGCTACGACCAGGTTGCCACCGGTGGTTGAGAGGATGCGCTGCCAACCGTCCTCCGGCGACCACGCATCTGCACTGTGTTCGTGCGCCGCAGCATGTTCATGCCCAACGGTTGCCTGGGTATCGTGGCTGTGATGCTCGGCGCTCGGGGCTGCCGATTCATAGGTTTCCGCCTCAAGAATCAGCGGTGCGACCCAGAAGCTTTGCAGCAGGGTCAACAACAAGGCTGCGAGCAGACCGCTGAACCCGGCGGTGCGGGCAATGCGCTTGATCATGGGGCGGTCTCAGTGGCAAGGGAATGCGGCGCTGTGGCGGGTGTCGTGGGCAGCGTTGTGCACGGCTTCGATGTGTGAGAAGCCGGCAAAGTAGATCAGGCACAGGCCCAGCAGACTGGCAGCGGTGGCGATGACCACGCGCTGGCTGAGGGTGACGGGGGGGGCGATACCGTGTTTGGCGCTGGTGACGGGCATGACGCGTTCCTCTGCTTTTAGGGCATTGTGCTGATTGAGCAACAGGCAAGCGCGGCGACCCCGGGCTTGAGTGGCCCAGGGAAATGCGACAGCGCCCGCCCACCGCGGGGTGTTCATGAACGCCAGGCCGGTCTCCGGGCTTGCGAGGAGGAGCAGGGCTCCTGGTAAAGCGTCACCTTCCCATGCCGTACGACGTGGCACAGTGGTCTAGACGCTTCGCTCGCTTACCGTTGCGGGGGCAGCACCGGCATTGTCCGGCCCTGATCGAGGGCCTGCGACGCACCGGTTTCCCGTTTCACCCCCAGAGGGGGCACCTGAACGCAAGGTGCAAGGAGAGCACGGGGCAGGGTTTGCGTCAATCGCAGGCCTTATCGCAGGTCATTGTTTGGTTGCCGTTGCCGTTGCCGTTGTTTTGCTTTTGCTTTTGCTTTTGCTTTTCAGAGCGCGATAGTTCAGACACCGCAGATTGCGACTTCAGGAGGCCGAGCGCAGGTCTTGCGGAGGGAGGTGACGGGCATGGATGCCCGTCAAGCGCTTCGGCCCATGGATGGGCCGTGAGCGCGGTCCTCCCGGGAGCAAGGCCGGAGCGAGGGAACCCCGAAGCGAAGCGTAGGGGCCGGATGATGGGAGCGGGCGGTTTTTGGTTCCTTTTTGCCAAGACAAAAAGGGACCCGCCGTAAGGGCGGAAAGGTGAGTGAGCGTCTCTACGGCAAACGGATATTCACGCTAGCCAAAAGCCAAAAGCTCATGCGAGGGCTTTGATTCATGCGGGCATATCCATTTGCGGTGGCGGCGCTCACTCACCTTTCCGCCCTTACGGCGGGTCACTTTTTGGCAAACGCCCCAAAAAGTAACCAAAAAAGGCTGGCTCCTATCATCCGGCCCCTACGCTACGCTCCGGGGTTCCCTCGCTCCGGCCTTGCTCCCGGGAGGACCGCGCTCACGGCCCATCCATGGGCCGAAGCGCTTGACGGGCATCCATGCCCGTCACCTCCCTCCGCAAGACCTGCGCTCGGCCTCCTGAAGTCGCAATCTGTGTTGCCTGTACTTGCGCGCTAGAAAAGCAAGAGCAACAGCAACAGCAAGAGCAACAGCAACAGCAACAGCAAGAGCAAGAGCAAGAGCAACAGCAACAGCAAGAGCAAGAGCAAGAGCAAGAGCAACAGCAGGGTTAATTGGAGAGGGGTGTGGGTGGTGCACGCCAACAGTTGACCACCTGCCACCCCCCGCGTAGCCTTGCCGCTTCGAGGTTCTTCGGCCAGGCCGAAGCTAAGACGGGAACGCGGTACAAGCCGCGGCTGCCCCCGCAACTGTAAGCACCGGTAACGGATCGACATAGCCACTGCGCCCAGGCGCGGGAAGGCGTCATCCCGCCAGCCCCGTGATTGAAAGGGCCGCAACGGTGCAAGCCAGGAGACCTGCCTCGCAACGTTTTCGACTATCAACCGGGCGGGGTGATCCGGTGGCGAACGAGCCCGGCCGGCCTGGCCGCGGCTTTCGTCCCGCATGCCCGCGCCATCCTGCCAAGGGCAACGCGACATGAAAACACTGGCCAAGCTCCCCGTCACCATCGTCACCGGCTTCCTCGGCTCGGGCAAGACCACCTTGCTCCGGCACATGCTCGACAACGCCCAAGGCAGACGCATCGCAGTCATCGTCAATGAGTTCGGCGAGCTCGGCATCGACGGTGAAATCCTCAAACAGTGCAGCATCGGCTGCACCGAAGAAGAGGCCAGCGGCCGCGTCTACGAACTGGCCAACGGCTGCCTATGCTGCACCGTGCAAGAAGAATTCTTCCCGGTCATGCGTGAACTGGTGGCCCGCCGTGGCGACCTCGACCATATCCTCATTGAAACCAGCGGCCTCGCACTGCCAAAGCCCCTTGTGCAAGCCTTCCAGTGGCCTGAAATCCGTAACGCCTGCACCGTCGACGCGGTTATTACCGTGGTCGACAGCCCAGCTGTAGCCGCCGGTACATTCGCCGCCTACCCAGACCAGGTCGACGCCCAACGCAAGCTTGACCCCAACCTGGACCATGAGTCGCCGCTGCACGAACTGTTCGCCGATCAACTGGCCAGTGCCGATCTGGTGGTATTGAACAAAGCCGACCTGATCGGCGCCGAAGCCCTGGCGCAAGTACGCGCCGAAGTGGCCGAAGAATTGCCGCCTGCGGTCAAGGTGGTCGAGGCTAGCAGCGGCCGCCTGCCGCTGAACGTGCTGCTGGGCGTTGGGGCAGAGTCCGAGGCGCACATCGATAGCCGCCGCACTCACCATGATTCGCATCACGACGGTGAAGACCACGACGACCACGATCATGATGCCTTCGACTCCATCTCCATCGACCTTCCAGAGGCCGACGAAGCGCTGCTGCTCGATGCCCTGACCCAACTGGTGGTGGAGTTCGGCATCCTCCGTGCCAAGGGCTTCGCGGCCATTCCCGGTAAGCCCATGCGCTTGCTGGTGCAGGGTGTAGGCACCCGTTTCGACAAGCACTTCGACCGCGCCTGGCGTGCCGACGAACCACGCATCACCCGCCTTGTGCTGATCGGCCAGGACCTTGATGCCGCGCATCTGCAAGCGCGTCTGCGCCAGGCTCTGGGCGCCTGACCCGTGCACTTGCTGCGGACCCAGCCCGGCGGCTTCGTGCCGGACGACAGCATCGCCGACCTCGGCCAGACACCCGCCGAGCTGGTGATCCTCTGCAGCGGCGACTCGCACTTGGCATTGCTCGCCGAAACCGCCGAGCAACTGCCAGACGACTACCCCAGCCTGCGCCTGGCCAACCCCATGCAGGTGCAAAACCATGCCTCCGTCGACCTGTATGTCGACGAGGTGTTGCGCCACGCCAAGGTTGTCCTGGTGTCTTTGCACGGTGGCGTCGGCTACTGGCGCTATGGGGTGGAACAGCTGGTCGACCTGGCTTCACGCGGCGTGCAATTGATCCTGGTGCCCGGTGACGACCGCCCCGATCCGGAGCTGACCGGGCTTGGCACCGTCACTGGGGAGCCAGCCGAGCACCTTTGGCATTACCTGCGTCAAGGCGGCAAGGCCAACGCTGTCAACCTGTTCAAGTACCTGGCCAGTCAGTGGCTGGGCCGCGATTACGCCTGGGATGCACCGCAACCGTTGCCACGCACGTCGGTGTATCACCCATGCATCCCCAATGCGACGCTCCAGGACTGGTTCGGCCAGTGGAGACCTGAGCGCCCGGTAGCGCCGCTACTGTTCTACCGTTCGCACCTGCAGGCAGCCAATACCGCGTTCATCGACGTGTTTTGCCAGCGCCTGCAGGCGGCAGGCCTCAATCCGCTGCCGATCGCCGTTGCCAGCCTCAAGGAAAGCGCCTGCCTGGAACAGGTCGAAAACTGGCTGGACGAAGTGGGCGCCGAGGTCCTGATCAATACCACGGGTTTTGCCATGTCCAGCCCGGAGCGTCCCAACCTGCGGCCGTTTCGCCGCGACATACCGGTGCTGCAGGCTATCTGTGCGCAGGACAACCAACCCGGTTGGCAAGCCAGCGAGCAGGGCCTGGGCGCTCGCGATCTGGCCATGCACATTGCCTTGCCCGAGCTGGACGGGCGCATCATTACCCGGCCGGTGAGCTTCAAGGACATGGCCTGGCGCAGCGAGCGCAGCCAGTCTGACGTGGTGTGCTATCGCGCCCATCCGGAGCGTATGGATTTTGTTGCCGAGCTGGCCAGACGCTGGGTGGAGCTGGCGCGCCTGCCCAATGGGCAAAAGCGCGTTGCGCTGGTGCTGGCCAACTACCCGACCCGGGACGGGCGCATCGGCAATGGTGTTGGGCTCGATACCCCTGCGGCGGCGCTTAATATTCTCAAGGCGCTGCAGGCTGAAGGCTACCCGCTGGGCGAACTGCCGGACAGCGGCACCCAACTGATTCACCAGTTGCTCGGCGGCGTCACCAACGATCTCGATCACCTCGACCAGCGCCCCTGCGCCCAGAGCCTGAGCCTGGCGGATTATCAGGCCGCTTTCGAGCGCCTGCCCGTAGCCAACCGCCAAGCTGTGCTGGAGCGCTGGGGGGCGCCCGAGCAGGACCCGATGTTCCGCAGCGGCCGCCTTATGGTGGCCGGGCTGCGCTATGGCATGACGTTCGTCGGCATCCAGCCGGCACGCGGTTACCAGGTCGACCCGAGTGCCGTATACCACGACCCGGACTTGGTTCCGCCGCATGGCTACCTGGCATTCCATTTCTGGCTGCGCCACGCCTTTGCCGCCGATGCGGTCATCCATGTGGGCAAACATGGCAATCTGGAGTGGCTGCCCGGCAAAGGCGTCGGCCTGTCTGACCAGTGCTGGCCGGATGCGTTACTCGGCCCGCTGCCGAACATCTACCCGTTTATCGTAAACGACCCGGGCGAGGGGGCTCAGGCCAAGCGCCGCACGCAGGCAGTGATCATCGACCACCTGATGCCACCGTTGACCCGAGCCGAAACCTACGGCCCGTTGCGCCATCTTGAACAACTGGCTGACGAGTTCTACGAAGCGCAGATGCTCGACCCGCGCCGCGCCCGTGAACTGCAGCGCGACATCCTCGAGCTGGTCAAGGCCAACCACATCGACCGCGAGCTGCAGCTGGAAGGGCAACTGGACGACGCCGCCGTGTGGCTGCCACGCCTGGATACCTACCTGTGCGACCTCAAGGAGTCACAGATTCGTGATGGCCTGCACGTATTTGGCCAGTCTCCGCAAGCCCGCCTGCGCATCGACACCTTGCTTGCTTTGCTTCGGGTCGAGCGCGGTGATGGTCGGGGTGGTAACGCCAGCTTGTTGCGCACGCTCGCCAAGGCTTTGTTGCTGGGCTTCGACCCTTTGGACTGTGACCTGGGGCAAAACTGGGCGGGGCCGCGTCCGGAGCGACTGCAGGCCGTCAGCGACGCTCCGTGGCGTACCTTTGGCGACAGCCGGGAACGCCTTGAGTTGCTGGCACTGCAGGTGATCGAGCAAGCTTTGAGCGGTACTCTGCAATTGCCCGACGAGATGCAATGGCAGCCGGTACGTCAGGTGGTGCAGGCATTACAGGAACAGGTAGCTCCAGATCTGGACGCCTGCGGGGCGGCCGAGATCAATGGCCTTCTCGCAGCTTTGGCGGGGCGCTTCGTACCAGCCGGCCCCAGCGGAGCACCCAGCCGCGGCCGCCTGGATGTGCTGCCAACGGGCCGCAACTTCTATACAGTGGATGTGCGCAACCTGCCAACCACGACTGCGTGGCGCCTGGGTTTCGCCTCCGCGAACCTGATTCTCGAACGCCATTTGCAGGACCACGGCGACCACCTGCGCCAGCTTGGCCTTTCGGTGTGGGGTACGGCAACCATGCGCACCGGCGGTGACGATATTGCCCAGGCCATGGCGCTGATGGGCGTGCGCCCGGTGTGGGCTACCGGTAGCCAGCGTGTCGACGATTTCGAGATCCTGCCGCTGAGCCTGCTCGATCGTCCTCGGGTGGATGTGACCTTGCGTGTCTCGGGTTTCTTCCGCGACGCTTTCGGCAACCTGATCCGCCTGTTCGATGCGGCGGTGCAGGCGGTAGCTGCGCTGGACGAACCGGAAGACCTCAACCCCCTGGCGGCGCGGGTACGCGCCGAGCGAGCGGCATTGCAGGCTGAAGGTTTGGAGGCCGAACAGGCTGCACGCCAGGCCGGTTGGCGGGTGTTCGGCGCCAAGCCCGGCGCCTACGGGGCCGGGGTGCAGAATGCAATCGATGGCCGCCTATGGCATAGCCGGGCTGATCTGGCCGAGGTTTACCTCAACCATGGCGGCTACGCTTACGGTGGCAGTGACGAAGGCACTCCGGCGCGTGTTCAGTTCGCCAGGCGGCTGGGCCAGGTCCAGGCGGTGCTGCAGAACCAGGACAACCATGAGCACGACCTGCTCGACTCCAACGACTATTACCAGTTCCAAGGTGGCATGCTGGCGGCGTCCGAAACCTTGTCCGGTGCGGTGGTGGCCAGCTATCACGGCGACCACAGCCAGGTCGACCGGCCGCGTATCCGCACCCTCAAAGAGGAACTGAACAGGGTCATTCGCGCACGTGCCCTCAACCCTAAATGGATCGACGGGGCCAAGCGGCATGGCTACAAGGGCGCCTTCGAACTGGCGGCGACGGTCGACAACCTGTTCGCTTTCGATGCCACCACACACCTGATCGATGACCATCATTATCAGTCGCTGGCCGATGCCTATGTGCTCGACCCGGCGAC
Source organism: Pseudomonas putida (assembly GCF_016406145.1). Classification (NCBI taxonomy): domain Bacteria; kingdom Pseudomonadati; phylum Pseudomonadota; class Gammaproteobacteria; order Pseudomonadales; family Pseudomonadaceae; genus Pseudomonas; species Pseudomonas putida. The sequence goes on along the minus strand of NZ_CP066306.1, from coordinate 3,064,408 downwards.
CCGCGACTTCATGCGTGAGCATAACCCCGAGGCTTTGCGAGACCTCACCGAGCGATTGCTGGAGGCCCAGCAGCGCGGGCTCTGGGAAGCGCCTGGTGACTACCGCGAAGCCCTTGAGGAGCAGTTGCTCGACGGCGAGGAACAAGCTTGAAATGAGTGAACCCGTGCAATTTCCCCTGGCGGCCGTGGTCGGTGCAGACGACCTGAAGCTGGCGCTGTGCCTGACCGCAATCGACCCGAAAATCGGCGGCGTGCTGATCGAGGGCCCGCGAGGCATGGCCAAAAGTACCCTGGCTCGCGGCTTGGCCGACCTGCTCGGTGAGGGGCCGTTCGTCACCCTGCCGCTGGGCGCCAGTGAGGAACGGCTGGTCGGCACGCTCGACCTCGATGCGGCACTGGGGCAGGGCAAGGCGCAATTTTCGCCAGGGGTGCTGGCCCAGGCTGATGGCGGCGTGCTGTACGTCGATGAAGTCAACCTGCTACCCGACACCTTGGTCGATCTCTTGCTCGATGTGGCTGCCAGCGGCACCAACCGTATAGAGCGTGACGGCATTTCCCACCGCCATAGTGCCCGTTTCGTTCTGATCGGCACCATGAACCCCGAAGAAGGCGAGTTGCGTCCGCAGTTGCTTGACCGTTTTGGCCTGAACGTGGTGCTAGACGGGCTGCCAGAGCCGGAGGCGCGCCAGCAGATCATTCGTCGTCGCTTGGCATTCGATACCGACCCCCTGGCGTTCTGTGAACAGTGGGCTGCTGCCCAGGAGCAGTTGCGCGAACGCTGTCACGCGGCGCGTCAGGGGTTGGCAGCGATAGCGCTGGACGATCAGGCCTTGGCCTGGATCACCGAGCGCTGTTTCGCCGCTGGGGTCGACGGCCTGCGTGCAGACCTGGTCTGGCTACGTGCCGCCCGCGCCCATTGTGCCTGGCGCGGTGGCGAGGCGATCGAGGAGCTTGATGTCGATGCGGTCGCGGAATTTGCATTGCGCCATCGGCGCCGCGTACCGCCAGAGGTGGCACCACCCTCCACGCCCCCCGAGGCAGGCGGGCGCGATGGACATAGCCAGGGCGGGCAGGGTGACTGGGGCGCGCTGCCTGCGCAGCCTGTGGCAAGCAGCGCCCGGCGTGAGGTACCGAACTGGGCAAAAAAGCCCTGAGCATCCGCCCGCCAGGCACTAAAGTGGCGGATGCCTTGCCCCGGGTCGGTAAGCTGAGTGGTGCCAGCCGTGGTCGCGTGCGCGCGGCGGGGAAAGGCCGAGTAGCCTGGCTTTCGACTTTGCTCAAGGGGCGGCCACGCCTGCCCAAGGACCTTTGCTGGCAACAGCGCCAAGGCAGTGCTGCCCAGCTGTGGCTGGTGATCGTCGATGCCTCGGCCTCCACCCGCCGGCACCAGGCACTGGCACAGAGTAAAGGGCTGCTGGCAGAGTTGTTCGACCAGGCTTATCGTCAGCGCGCCCGGCTAGCCTTGCTGACCGCCAGCGGCGGTGCACCGCAGTGGCAGCGTCATGGCCTGAAAGCCTCGGCGTCACTGCAACCCTGGTTGAACGCATTGGGTGCTGGCGGCGGTACGCCGTTGATCGCAGCCCTGGAGCAGGGCAGACGCTGGCTGCAGGCACGGCAAAAAGCCCATCCGCAAGAGCAGCAGCGCTGTCTGGTATTCACTGATGGACGTCTGCAGCGCTCAAATGATCTGCAGCCGATGCCTTGTGCCACACTATTGGTGGACATGGAAATGGCGCCGGTTCGTCTGGGGCGTGCACGGCAACTGGCCACGCAATTACAAGCACACTATCAGCATATCGAGCAATTCAGGCTAAAAGAGTGATGCACTGCGCGAGGGCGGGGCGACACTTTGTCGCAGTTGTGCAAGTTGCCTGAGAGGCACTGGAAAGTTGCACAAGTGCGTGCCGAACACGCACTTGCAGGCAAACTCTGATATTACTTCGGCATCGACCAGGGTTGCAGGGCATAACCTTTCTGGCACAGTTCGGCGCGCACTTCCTCGATCAGGCTGGCCCACTGGGCCGGGTCGGAATAAATACGCGAAGACACTTGCTTGCTGCCGATACGGGTGCTGGTCCGGTCGATCACTGCCAGGCTCAGCTCACCAGTACCATTGGGTGCATCCCAGGCGACGCACTGGAAGGGTTCGAAGGCGTGGTCGGCAATCAGCAGTGCTTCGTTGACACGGAGCGGGGCATTCATGGTTCGGTCTCTCTATGGTCCCAAACATCGAAATTCAAGTCCGCGTAACTGCACCATCGCTTCAGGTTGTGGCGAATCGCAGCGCGGGGTTATTTGTACTGATGCTCCAAGTTAGGGGTGAAGTCACACAGTGGCAGTAAAATTTTTTACGACGCACACGTTTTTGTTTCCTGCGCCGCCTGTGACGCCGTTTATTATGAAAAATTCCCGAATGCCCGAGAACCGTCTGAAATGGGCGGACAGACGGTAGTGGGCAGCGTCAAGTTCGTTGCTACTGTTAAATGGGCGCCGCAACTTACTGTTTTCTCGTAAAAAACCATAATCTGGCGCCAAGGAACGGTCATGCACGAAACCGCATCCCTTCGTCGCTTGCTCATCGTCGACCCCTGCGACGATTGCCACCGCTTGCTGCCGGGCCTTGAGAATGCCGGTTGGGATGTCCACAGTTGCAGCCTTGACCTGGCGCTGGAGCACCGTTGCGATATCGGCCTGTTGCGCTTGCAGGATTCGCATTTGCGACACCCCGATGCGGTCAAGGACATGATCAAGCGCAGCAACACTGAATGGATCGCGGTACTCAACGCCGAACAACTGCGAATGCAGAACGTGGGTGACTTCGTTTGTGAGTGGTTCTTCGATTTCCATACCTTGCCCTTCGATGTCTCTCGGGTGCTGGTGACGTTGGGACGCGCGTTTGGCATGGCTCGCTTGCGAGGCAAGGGGGCGGTGCCGATCGATGGCCTCAAGGACGAGTTGCTCGGCGACAGTCGACCGATTCTCGAATTGCGCAAACTGCTGGGCAAGCTGGCCCCAACCGAATCACCCGTGCTGATTCGCGGGGAAAGCGGTACAGGCAAGGAGCTGGTCGCTCGTACTCTGCATCGGCAATCGCAACGCTGCGAAAAGCCGTTTATCGCAATCAATTGCGGTGCGATACCCGAGCACCTGATCCAGTCGGAGCTGTTCGGGCATGAGAAAGGAGCTTTTACTGGCGCCCACCAGCGCAAGGTCGGCCGCATCGAAGCGGCCCATGGCGGCACCTTGTTCCTCGACGAAATTGGTGACCTGCCGTTGGAGTTACAGGCTAACCTGCTGCGGTTTCTGCAGGAAAAGCACATCGAACGGGTAGGTGGAAGCCAGCCGATACCGGTCGATGTGCGGGTGCTGGCGGCGACGCACGTGGACCTGGAGCGTGCCATCGAACAAGGCCGCTTTCGCGAAGACCTGTACTACCGGCTAAATGTCTTGCAGGTGGTGACGGCGCCTCTGCGAGACCGGCATGGTGACCTGTCGATGCTGGCCAACCATTTTTCTCATTTCTATAGCCTGGAAACAGGCCGCAGGCCGCGCACATTCAGTGATCACGCTTTGGCTGCAATGGGCCGCCATAATTGGCCGGGCAATGTGCGGGAGCTGGCCAACCGGGTGCGTCGGGGGCTGGTGCTGGCAGAAGGGCGACAGATCGAGGCCCAAGACCTTGGCCTGCATGTGCTGGAACAGGAAGATCTGCCGTTGGGTACCCTGGAAGACTACAAGCACCGGGCAGAACGTCAGGCTTTGTGTGATGTGCTCAACAGGCACAGCAACAACCTGAGCTTTGCCGCAAAGGTGCTCGGAATATCACGCCCTACGTTTTATCGGCTATTGCACAAGCACCAGATCCGCTGAACTTTTTGCAGCGGCGCCTACCTTGGGAGCCGCCTGCGACAGAGAGCCGATCAGCTCGACTGGGCGATATGCCCCTGCGAACCATCTTCGACCGTCTCATCTTCCCCTGGCAGCGCCGTGATCACACTGAAATCGCTGACTTCGACTTCCCCTGCGCCATAGCCCAGCAGGTGGAATGAAAACGCCTTGCGCTGCGTCGGGTTGTCGAAGCCGAACTCCATCTCCAGCGGTTCAGCGGCCGTCACGCGAATTTCTGCGGGCAGCCCCAGTGGCACATCCTGCTCCCGTTCCTTGGCCTTGAGTTGAATGTAGGCGGCATGCTGTGGGTCGAGTGCGCGTACCTTGACCCTTACCCGCGTGCGTGAACCCCCAGGCATCTCCATGTACTGCGCGCCAATCAGGTTATCGGCCCAGTCATCGCGAATTCGCGCTTGCAGCTGGATGGGCGAGGGGCCGCCGAACTGATAGCGCAGGTTGAGCGGCGTTTGCAGCAAGGACTGGTCGAGCACGCCGGCGAGGGCGCCGAGTTGAGCGCCGAGTCGGCTGTCGCCAGCGCCGAGGTACTTGGCCTTTTCGGCAATGAAGCCCTCGCTGGCATAGCGGCGGCAACGCTGCTGGAAGTCGCACTCAGTGAACACGCCCTGGCCATCGTGGTAGCGCAACATCGCGTTGGTGTAGGAAATCATCTCGCGACCAGTATCGTAATTGCGGTAAAGCGAGCGGCCGCCCAAGGCGGCGGGTATTGGCAAGGCGAAATAATCGAGCAAGGACGTTGCCAGATCGATATGGCCGTAGGTGCCATGTTTGATATGTGGTAGCTGCGCCTGCTCCGGGGCCAAGGTCAGGTTGAAGCCCCAAGAGGAGGCAAGACGCACCCCGTCGATACCGTGGGACTCGTCGGAGGTGACTACCACCAGAGTGTCTTCCAGCACGCCTTGGCGTTCGAGGTTGTCGAGGAAAGCACCGATTGCGTCATCCAGATAAGCCACCGCAGCCTGCTTGGCTGTGTCATGCCGCTCCAGGTATTGAGCGGGCGCCGAATACGGTTGGTGGGTACCCACGGTGAGCAGGGTAAGCATCCAGGGGCGGTCTTGTTGCCTGAGCTGGCCTACGTAGTCCAGCGCACCCTCGAAAAACGCGCGGTCATCCTTGCCCCAGGGGAATTGCAGGTAATTCTCGTTGCTGAACCATTCCAGGCCGTGCACCGAGTCGAAACCGATGTGCGGCATGATGCGGTCCTTGGCCATGAAGCGCAGGCCAGCACCTTGCAGGTAATGCGTGGTGAAGCCGGCTTGGCGCAGCTGGGCTGGCAGGCAAGCCTGGTTGCGCTGGTGCTGGGTGAGCAGCTCCATACCTTTTGGCGTACCGTTGGCAAGCTTGTCGTAGTCACCGCAAAGCATCGCATACAGGCCACGAATCGTCTGGTGAGTATGCAATACGTAGTCTGGCGTGTTCATGCCACGCTCCGCCCAGCGGCTGAGGTTAGGCATCAGGTTTTCGTCAAAACGGCTGTGCAGGGCCTGACGGTTGGGCCGCACATAGGCGCCTGGGATGCCTTCGAGGGTGATCACCAGCAGGTTGCGGGCACGGCCGCTTGCCAACTTCTGGCCGTTCAGGTCGGACTGGGTAAGGCCGGCACTGGGCAGGGGCGTGATCGGTTGCGTTTGCCCGGCCCAGCTCAGTGCCTTGTGCTGCAACGTACCGACGCCGACGGAAAGGAGCTGGTGGGGAAGGTTGTACTGGCGCCACTGTTCGGCTTCAGACGGCGCCAGATGCTGAGCGCCCCAGTGCAAACCAAACAGCGTCAGCGGTATGGCCAGCGCCTTGGGCCCCAGTGGTGCGTCAGGCGTTGTGCGGCTGCGCCAGGCAGAGCGCGCCCAAACCAACAGGCCAGCGCCCAGGACCCAAGGCAACCAGGTGTTGGCAAGTCCGCCGTCGGTGGAGTTTTCCATGAACTGTGTATCGAACAGGTAACCCAGGTCGGCACTGGTGGGCAACCGTCCCACTGCACTGACCAACTCTGCCGAGGCGACCCATAATGCAGCCCACGCCAGCAGCACGGGCGTTGCCAGCCACCAGGGCCTGCGGTGCAACAGCAGCACCAGCAGGCTGCCCAAGGCAAGGTCCGATAGATAGCCCAGCGGGTTGGACCAACCCAGCAGGGTACGCGCAGCCAGGGGTATCACCATTACCAGGGTCGCAAGGGCTACGAGCCGGGTATGCGTATGGCCGTGCAGGTTTTTCACGAAAACTTTCCTTGATTGCCGTTAAAACGTCACAAATGTGTGCGCCATCATAGCAGGGCGGGGTCATGAAAGCGGCTGACTACAAGGTTGGTCACCAAAAAAGCCGGGCCCGCCGGGAGCCCGGTTACACCGACATCAGAAGTAGTAAGGGAACTTCAGGCTGAAGGAAAAGTCCGGGGCATCGTCGGTCAGGCCGATGGCAAGGTTCGGGACGATGGTCAGGTTGTTGGAGGCCGCGAAGGTCATGCCGATGTTGAAGTTCGCCGCGTTGTAGTCGCTGTTGGTGATTGACTGCCAGTCACCACCGTCCGGTTTGATCTTGCTCTTGCTCGAGAACTGATCGGTGACTGAGAACGACATGCTCATTTTCTCGTTCAAGGCGAACGCAATGCCGCCGCCGATCTGCCAGGAGTCCCCGAGTTTCACGTCACCAGGCACCTTGGTGTTGACCGTGGGGCTGATGTCGCTGAACGAGTCCTCCATGTTGTAGGTGTAGGACAGGCTGGCGAACAGCACTGCCGGGTCGAAGGTCTTGACCAGCGAGATACCGGGCGTGATCGCCCAGACACCGTTGCCGGTCGGTAAGTCCTCAGGGACAGCGAGGTTGTCATTACCGGCAACCGGGATGAGTTTGATGCCATAGGGGTCGTCGCCAGTGGGCGCCTTGATGCGCAGTGTGGCGACTGCGTCGGGCCAGTTCTCCGACTCATCCAGGAACTTGTAGGCCACGCCGACGTTGATATCACCCAGGGCGGGGTCGCGGGTAACGGTACCATCGGAGCTGACACCGGCCGCTCCACCTGCGCCGCCGGAAGAGTAGGTCGATTCACGGTAGACAATGGGTACGTTGATGTCGAACTGCCAGCGCTGATCGACGTTGTAGCGAGCCGTCAGGTCCAGCGTCCAGTTGTCTGCCTTGATGCGGTCGATGTTGATGTTGCCGAGGAAGATCGAATCGAGGGCGAGGAAACCGTTGAGGGTCAGGGCGCGCGTGTCGTAGTGGGTGTAGGTCAGCCCGGTTTCGACACTGAACTTGCCGCCGCCGAAGAATCCACTGGCTTCGTCGTACAGGTTGGAGACACTTTGCGCAGGCTCCGAATCTTCCTGCAGCGATTGGCCATAGGAACTGCCGGTGGTCCCAGGTGCGCCCGATGCCACGGTCTGTCCACCCTTGACGCCCTCGGCGGGCGACTTTGTCAGGCGCTTTGGCGCTGGAGCTCTCGGCGCCTCCTCCACCTGGCGCAGGCGTTGTTCCAGTACCATCAGTGCGTTCTGTTGGGCTTCATAACGCTCTTTGAGCGCCATCAGTTCCTGTTTGAGAGTTTCGACCTGTGGGTCGGTTGCCGCCTGTAGCAGAGTGGCCGGGGCCAAGGTTGTCAAACAAACGATAACTCTGAACGTCAACAAACGGTGCATGGGTTAGCCGTCCCTTCTGACTACATACGATGAGACTGAGCGTAGATCAGTATCCAAGATTGCGAAGGCCTTTGAGCTGATCAAGGTTTGGGGCCATCGATCCGGCTGTGGGCGCGTCACGCAGCACCACATTGAGCGACGTCAGGTTGCTGACGCGGTTGCTGGCGCCGAGCAGGGTAGTGTTCTGCATGAGGCCGCCCTGGCCCAAGCGCTGCACGGTGTTGCCCTGGTTGTTGCTGGCGATGATGCTCAGCTGCACGCCGCGGCCACTGGAGGTAACGCTCAGCGAGCCTGCGCCATTGGCGCCGACCAGCGTAGAGCCAGCGGCCAGGGCCTGGCCCTGGGGTTGGCTCGCGGGCGCTTGGTTGGCCTTGGTGACATTGATGTCGACATTGTTATGGGCGGTGTTGTAATCGCCGGCAGCACGCACGACCTGGGTTACGCCTTCAGTGCTGTTCAGGCCACCGCCGCCGGTGACGGTACCGGTGCCGGCGCTGCTCGATTGCGGCCTGCCTGTACCTTTTTCATTGATCATCGATACATAGAACTGCGGTTTGATGGTCGACTGCTGGATCTGCATGCTGGAGGTTGCACCGATCACTTCACCGTTGGCGTTCTGCCAGGTGCTGGTCATGACGATGCCAAAGCTGACGATGCGCCCAGGCATTACGTAGCGCCCGCGCAGGTTGGCCAGTTCCTGATCTTTCAACTCAATCGGTTTGAACGTTTCTGCCTGGGTCGGAAGGCTGGCGGCCAGGCAAATGGCGGCCAGCCAGATTGAAGTCTTCATGGGATGCTCCCGGAGCTTCTTGCCCATTGTCGTTAGAAGAAGTCGCTTTGGATGAATCCGAAGTCCATCAGCTCGGCGTCCTGCACCGGGGTGAAGTTGCTGACACGGTTCTTGGCGCTCAGCGGCAGCGGCGGATCAAGCAGGATATTGCTCTTGTCGTACCCTTGGCCGATGACGGCGAATATGATGCCGTTCCAGCCTTTGACGAAGTCATCGATCTTGAAGCGCTTGTGTCCTAATACCGGGTCGCCGATGTATACCCAGCCCTTGTCGACTTTCTGCATTACTACGAAGTGCTTGTAGCCGCGGATGTCCATTAGCACGACCACCGGTATGCGGATACTGTGCAAGGTGTCCGGGGCTACCCGATAGCCGCGAGCGCGCATGCCCAGGCTTTCCACGTAGCGCTTCATGTCGAGCATCGAGAAGCCTTGGGTGCGGACCAGGTCCTGGTCAGCGTGTGCCAGCATGCCTTCTATTACGTGCTGTTCGTCGACGTCCAGCCAATAGGCCTGACGCAGGATGGTTGCCAGTGAGGCCGCACCGCAACTGAAGTCGGTTTTCTGCTGTACCAGGTCAGCGAACTTGCGTTCGCGGATGCTCTGGATGGGTTTGTAGATCACCGCGCCACCCGGTAGCACGGACAATGGCATCTGGGCTGCTTCGCTGACACCGGCCATGCCCAGCAACACTGCCAAGGCGATCATGCGCATGTTCGACGCCCCCTGTTTTCTCTTGTTAGAAAGAGGCCCCCCGAAGGGGGCCTCCAGGCCGCAGTTGTTACATCGAGGTGTTGGAGATGGCCAGCGAGTTGCTTTGCTGGTTGCCCACACCTGCTGCCACGTTGACGCCCAGGTTGCCGCTGCCACCATTGACCGAACCACTCAGGGTCGCGGTGTTGGTCACAGGGTTGGCCCAGCCGGTCGGGGTCAGCACTTGGAACGACACGGTGTTGCTCAGTGCAAACTCGCTAGACTCGCTGAAGCTCTTCGAGATGCTGTCCGAAGATTCCGACGCTTTTTCGCCAGCTTTCTCGTAGGCTGAAGCGCTTGCTTTTTCCCATGCCGAGTCGTGTGCCTTCTCGTAGGCGGTATCGCGAGACTTGTCATAGGACGAGTCACGGGTACGGTCATACGAAGAGTCATACGCCTTGTCGAAGGACGAGTTGTAGGACTTGTCGAACGACGAGTTGCTGGCCGACTCATGCGAGGTATCGACCGATGCATCAAGCGAGGCATTGAGTGAGGCGTCGAACTCCGCGCTGCGAGAGCGCTCGAAGCGACCAAACGTTTCGGACGAGGAGGAGCTGCCGTTAGCGCTTGCATCGAGCGATGCATTGAGCGAAGCACTAGACGAAGAGCTGTGGTCCCGGCTGGCCGAACCGCTGGCATCCCAACCGCTGGAGCCGCTGGCGGCCATACTGTTGGTGCCACTGGCGCTGCTGCTGTTGGAGCCGCTGGCGCTCATGCTGCTCGAGCCGCTGGAGCTGCTGCTCTTCGAACCGCTGGCGCTGCTGCTGTTGGAGCCAGCCACACTGAAGCTCGAGCTGGAGCTCTTGTCGACGCTTGCATCGAACGAGCCACTACGCGAGGACGAACCGCTCTTGCTGGTGGTGAAGGTCAATGTGTCCACGGTATAGGTGCGGTCGGCGCGGTTGTTGACTACCAGGCCAGGGCCACTCTGATCGGCTGAAGCTTTGGCGGTCGAGTTACCGATAGCGGCGCTGTTGTTGGCAATAGCCATGGTATTTTTCTGCTGGTTCAGGTCGCCGCCAGCCACGTTGATACCAATGTTGCCGCTGCTGCCATCAGCCGAGCCGCTCATGACCGCGGAGCTTTGGGTCGACCAGTTGTTGACGGTGTTATTGTTGCTGCGCTGGACAACATCGGCGGTTGCGGTGGCAGTGCCGAAGACGAAGCTGTTGTCGATGTCGGCATTGTCAGATGACGTGTTGGCGATTGCTGCGGCGTTGTCCTGTTGGTTGCCGTTACCGGCTGCCACGTTGACGCCCACGTTGCCACTTGCGCCAGTACCGGAGCTGCTCATCTCGGCTTCGTTGATGGTGCCTTCGTTGCGGATGCTGTTGTTAGTGCTTCTCTGCATGTCGGTCGCTTCAGCAGTGGCACTGGTGTACACGGCTTTTGCCGGTGGTGTGTAGTTGTGGTTGTGGCCGTTGCCACGCCTGTCGTTCTGATCCGCTTGTGCAGCAACAGCCATGACCGCAGCAATTGCGAAAACCAGAGGCTTGATTGCCATCGAGGGTTTCATGGTGTTTCTCCGTCTTTTTAGGTTAAGTGTTGTTCTCACCTGTTTGGGTCAGTTTGCGACCCGTACGCTCAGGGTGTTTGCCGTCTGGTTGCCCACCCCGGCGCTCTGATTCAGCTGGATGACCCCGCGACTACCGGTGAATGCCTGGTCACCGGTAGTGACCTGGCGATAGCCGGGTGAGGTATCAGTTGGATCGGAGCTGTTGATCAGCGCCACGTTCTGCTGCAACAGGACGCTGTCATCGATGCTTTGCGGTTGTGTACTGATGCTGATGCGCAGGGCATTGGCCTGTTGGGTGCTGGCGCCTGCGCTCTGGTTGACCCCCAGAGCGCCGCTGCCATGGCTGAAGGCGTCGCCCTGAATGCTGGCGGTGGCTCCCATATTGGGATCGACGATCGACTGCTGGCGTTGGCGAATCTGCGTGGTTGCATCAGCCCCGTGGCCAATCGCAAAAGCCCGGGCATTGGCCTGTTGCTGCCGGTCGCCTGCGGCCTGGTTTACGCTGAAGTTGCCTTGGTATTGCGCGCCGGAGCTGTCGATGGTGGCATTGTTGAGTACGGGGACTGGGGATTGGGCGAGGGCCGACACACTGAACAACGTGGCCATGATAGACAACGTCTGCCTCATCTCATTTGCCTCCGGTAAGGATCTGCAGGGGGGCAAGGCCACGCTGAACGCTTGAGTTGACCATGTTTGAAATGCCGTTGCCGGAGCCTGTGCCACGACCAGCTGCCATGTTTGGTAGCTGGTTCTGGTTGCTGATGTTGCCGCCCAGATTGTCGGTCTGCTGGGTAATCAGCGAAGAAATTCCCGTGCCACTGGTGATGTTGGCGAAGTCGCCATCGCTCAATTCTGTGCTCTGTTTGAGCACGTACGCGGACGGGTTGGCGTTGGCGGTAGTGGGGTTGGGGTCGGGCGCCAGTGGCGCACGTATCGCCATTCGAGGCTGTACATCGCGGGTGATCACGATGATCCCGTTGTCTGCCTGGACCGGCAGCGCCATGCCTGCTCCCAATACGCAACCGACAAACAGGAGGCGGGTAATGCCTTTATCCAGTGTGCTCACGACGGCGATTCCTTCTTCGTGCGCTGGCCTAGTTCAGCGTTGCGAGGAGGAGAGCAGGAGGCGTGCCGCTTTTGGAAAAGGCTATAAATTCAGTGGATTGCAGAAATTAGCTGGGAGCGACCGGAAGTTGTTGTATCAGCGCTGAGACACATTCGCCGGCGCTTGCCGTTTTGCCCTCTATGCACGTTGCCTGCAGCGCTTTTTTTAACAATGTCTCATCCGTTTGACACTCCCCCCGCAATTGGTGGGGAAGTGCGCAAATACGGGGGGCAAGGCCCAGCGAGGTGTATCACCGGTTTAACACTCGGTGGGGCAGTGCGCAGTTGTGCCCAGCAGCAGGTGTTGCACGGCACGTAATGCTGAGGCGCTACGCTGGGACCAGTGGCCGTCAATGATTTCCAGCCTTTGCTGATGGCGCTGCAGCCATTGCAGGCTGTCATCGAAGAATGCCTGGCGGTCAGCCAGGTCGGGCTGGCTGCGCTGGCCATCGGCAACCCAGCCAACCCCTTGCGGACTGAGCAGCAGATGCAGGTCGTAGTGGCGTGCAAGCAAGGCCTGTTCAAGCCAGGGTGGGCAATCCTGGAACAGCGCTTGGCTCCAAAGCATATTGCTGAGCAGGTGGGTATCGAGGATCAGCAACGGCGGCGCCATCTCCCGGGCCTGGTCCTCCCAGGCCAACTGGCCGCGGGCGATGGGGGTGATATCGGCATAGCAGGTGTCGCGGCATTGCTGGTCGATGAAATACCGCACGTACTCGCTGACCACCACACCGCCAAAGTGCGCCTGGATTTCGCCGCTTAGCCAGCTTTTGCCGGTGGACTCAGGGCCGCACAGTACCAGGACCTTCATGGCTGCACCTCGTTTGCCCGCAGCGCAGGGTCATGGCGCCACTCCAGCCAGCCACGCACGGCGATGAGGGTCAGCAAGGCGAAGAAGCCGGCCGTGAAATACAGCTGCTGGTGCAGGTACTGGCCGACATAGACCACGTCGACCACCACCCAAAGCGGCCAGCATTGCACGCGTTTCTGCGCCATCCACACTTGCGCGACCAGGCTGAAGCCGGTCAGCGTGGCATCCAGCCAGGGCAGGACAGCATCGGTCCAGTAGGCCATGGCTGCGCCGAGTGCAACGCTGAGCAACAGGCCGAGCGCCAGCCCGATGAGCACCGCATGGCCGGGCAGGTGCGACACCACACGAGCATCCTCGGCGCGGCCCGGGCGTTTCCATTGCCACCAGCCGTACAGTTGCAACACCGCGTAGGCTCCTTGCAGCAGCATGCCCGAGTACAGCTTCACATCGAAGAACAACCAGCCATAAATGAGCACCATGACCAGGCCCACCGGCCAGCACCAGGCATTCTGTTTGACGGTGAGCCACACGGCGGCGGTGCCGAGGATGGCGGCGATGAGTTCGAGGCCGGACATCGGCGATCCTTGGAACAATCGGGGGCGCGATTGTACCGCGAACGCCGTCGAGTGCCAGCGCAAATGTTGGCATTAAATCCGGCCAAATCAAAAACTAGTAATTTTGTCAGTTGCCGCCATGAGCTCATAACTTTAGCCTCTTTCACGCAGTTGTATTAATTGCACAACTTAACAGAGGCAATGTCATGAATATATTGGCAGGTAAAGTCGCGCCCGTGTTATTTATTCCTCTCATCACTTTTACAGTGTCCGTACAGGCTGCTAGTTGTGAGTCTGTAGTGTCGGAAATTACCCGGTGGTACAACAATACGCCGTCCGCTTGCGGTAACGACCCTGCGGTTGACTGCTCCGGTGTGATGATGCGAGCGACGCATCGATGGGATGAAGCCGGCGCAAGGCAGCCACAGCGTTATGACGTGTGGAACCCTAGCCCGGCCTCGCAGACTTCCGGGGGTGTTTCGGTGTCCTGGATGCGCAGTGATCGAATCGGTTACGAGGACCCCGGGCTGAACGCTAACAACGGCATTATTTTTACGCCGCGCCAGTTTGTTGAACGACCACTATCCAAACTTGATGTTTATTGTGCTTACCCCATTGATGCGTGGACGGATTATCGGGCTGAACGCGGCTGTGGCGATAACAGGCAAACATCAAACGTTGAAAAAAGTTGCCAGGCACTCGGTATCAACGACCTCAATGGCTGGAAACAGCACTACGAGGCTTTGGGCGGTAGTTCAGACCGCCAAGTGCGCCACAAACGCCAGTGTGCCTTCAGCATGCGCGGCAGCATGTCCCGCACCGAACGCCGGGATGCGTTTGAGCAATTTATCAAAGCGCGCAAATCGATCGCCGGCAGAACCGAAGGCCGACAGGTGCAGACGGAGTTGAGGGTGGTTACCTGGGGTGCCGATAAGGCCCCGGTGGCGGCATTCTTTTACAGCGAGGCGCGCGGCAGGAAGGATGCCATGAAGAATCAGTTCGACTATTACCAGAAAACCGGCAGGTGGGTGCCCACCGTGAAAATGGATTTCCCCAAGAACGCCGACAGCAAAGCCCGATTTGCCTGCGAGGCGACAGCTCAGCACAAGGACCTGCCAAGGCCGGTGAAGGTCTCGGCGAAATCGTGCGACGGCTTTATTCAGACAGCCAAGTGGATCCAGCGTGATGACCCGAAACTGGGTAAAGGCGTGTGGACGCTTTCGGTTACGCCTACTGATTGTGGGCGCAGGATCAAGAGCGATCAGACGGACGCCATGTATGCCGAGCTGGTGCGCAAGTATGGTGCCGACCCGCGTTGGAGTGGTGCCAAATATGGAGGCGGCATGCGGCGCCAGTTGGTATGTCACCTGACCCATGTCTCCAAAGGCCAAGAAGTGCGCTACAAACCGGTCTACAACCTGGAACCGTCAAGACCTGACGTTAGCCACGATCAGTCATTAGCGCAGGGCTGCAACCCGTATCCGGCAGTTCCCTACCTGTGACACCCACCACGTGCAGCCCAGCGCAAGACTATGCATCGTTGCAGATCATGTTGGGTTGCACCCTTGGGCCTTGGTTTTTTCAGCACTCACTGCAGGACGGTGGGGCTCAAGATGCCACTGTGCCTTGCTGCGGAAATTGTTCTGCAGACAAGCCAATTGCGCGCGCATACTGCCTGCCGCGCGTTCCTTCCACTCGATATCGTCGCCACGCAGACGCACCAGTTCCTGGTAGAGAGCCTCGTTGGGGGCCGAGCGTCCGGCCCGAGTGGGAATGACCTGCAGCCCCCACTGCACCTTGCCGCTGCTCCTGTCGGTAAACGTGTTCCACGATGAGCGTTCAATCAGTTCCGAGGTCACAGGCAGCACCGGATTACAGTGCGCCTTTGCCGCGTCGTCGGCACTTACGGTGGGGCGGAAGGGTTCCAGGTTCCATTGCTTCTTCTCGGGGTAATTGCTCACCAGACACTCGAGTTGCTGGCGCATGCTGCCGGGGCTGCGTTCATTTTCCCGCCATTGTGGATCTTGGCCTCGCAGGGCTTGCAGTTCGTCGTAAATGGCCTGCTGAAGCGTGCTTTGAGCCTGCGTGCCGGCTGAAGTGGGCACCACCTTGAGCGTCCACTCCTGGCGACCGCTGCCAGGGTCCAGGCGCAGTAGCCATTGCGCCGACTCAATGTAACCATCCGCGCTGGCCTGTTTGGCGCCCAATGGCACGACCTGGTCTTGTTCGACGAAACCAAACCGTTGAGCAGCGGGTTTGTTGAAGTTCAGACGAAGGATCGGAACAGCGTAGCCCTGGGCGTAGAGCTTGCGCTGGAAGCTGCGCGCAGGTTCCAGCCCTTTGGTAGGTTTGGGCTTCTTGACATCGCCGCGAGTGTTGGCGACGTAGGTGCTGTTGACATCCCAGATCACCGCGTCGATGTAGGGCAGGCGTGCACTGCCATCGTCTGGTGATTGCTGTTGTGCCGGTTCCACGTTGCTCAGCAAGAACTCGTTGAACAATTCCTTGCGGGCAAACGTGTCCTTGCCGATGGTCCTGGGGTTTTCGTGAACATCGATCATCGCGTTCCAGTCCGACGGCTGCTCGGCATTCCAGGAGCATTGAGTTACCTGGATGCTATTCATGTCGTTACGTGCGTAGCGGTAGTTTTTGCGCCATTGCTGCGCGGTATCGACACCTCGCGTATCGCAGTTGCCATAGGCAAGTGCTGCGTTGCGGTTAGGCGGGGAGGTTGCCGAATTTTTCAGATGGTTTGCTGGCAGGGGGTAGCCATAACGGCCGCATCCGTACCATTTGCGTTCGGGGCCTGTGAAGCCGTCGAAGCTATAGATGCACACGAACCCCTTCTCCATGACTGGCAGGCCCAACTCCCGCGCGTCCATGGGCGTACGCAGGATGTATCCGGCGGGGCGTATGAGGCGGCTGGTGCTCAAGTCGCGGCGGATCCAGCTGAATGATGTGGCGCCCGTCTTGACAGCAAAGGGGCTGTAGTCCCATGGGTTGAAATTGCCATCGTCGACCATGCGCAATGTTACGCCACTGCAGTAGTAGTGGCCCCGCGGTGCCAGCGTATCTGGCTCCCGGCAGGCATCGGTCACCGTGTTGTAGTTGCGGTTGATACGCTGCAGCGTTTGTATCGGGTCAAGGTGGGTTATTGGCTGCGGATCGGCCCAGGCAGGGGATAGGGCCACGAGCAGCGCACCGCAAAGGTAACGGGTATCCATAGTGAAACCTCCAGGTCAATGGAGGTTTCACAGTGTTCAGCTGGCCGTACCAGGTCTACTGGCAAAAATGTCAGGTTGGCGCTCGAGAAGCTCTACCTTGAGGGTCCTGGCGTGATCGTGACGCCGCTAAACGCGGAACTGGCGCAACAACTGCTCCAGCTCCTCACTCAATTGGCCCAATGCCACGCCTGCATCACTGGACTGCTGGGCCGCAACGGCGGTCTGCTGCGACAACCCGGCCGTATCCAGCACGTTCCGATTGATCTCCTCTACTACATGCGACTGCTGCAAGGTGGCGCTGGCAATGGTGGCGTTGAGCACCGTAAGGTTGTGCAGCGCCTGGCTGATGGCGTCCAGGCTGGAGCCGGCCTCCCGGGCTTGCTCCACTGTCTGGCGCGAAGCTTCGCTGCTGGTGTCGATGGCCTTGACCGCGGCGTCCGATTGCCCTTGCAGGTGCTCGATCATGGTGTGAATCTCTGCCGTCGACTGGGCGCTGCGTTGAGCCAGCAGCCGAACTTCATCGGCCACCACCGCGAAGCCACGGCCCTGCTCGCCGGCGCGGGCCGCTTCGATGGCCGCATTGAGGGCTAGCAGGTTGGTCTGTTCGGCGATGGAGCGTATCACCTCCAGCACCCCGCCGATTTTCGTGCTGTGCCCGGCCAGGTCACGTATCACGTGTACCGCTTGGTCGATAGTCGCCGAAAGCCGGTCGATCTGCTGCAGGCTGCCATGGATCGCTTGCTGCCCGTGCTCCACCTGCTGCTGCGCTGCGCGCATTTCGCCTGCAGCCTGCTCCGCAGTCTTGGCCACGTCCTGCACCGCGTAAGTCACCTCATTGACCGCTGTTGCTACCTGGTCCATCTGCATCGATTGCTGTGCGCTGCGTTGTTGCGCGGCACCGGCATTGTCACCGACATGCCCGGCGGACTGCGCCAATGAGTGCGCCGCGCCCTGCAGTTGGCCTACCACACGCTGCAACTTGCCGTTGAAACGGTTGAAGTGCTCGCCCAGGTGGGTGATTTCGTCACGGCCATGGGTATCCAGGCGTCGGGTGAGGTCGCTTTCGCCGCTGGCGATGTTGCCCATCGCCTGTACCGCTTCCTGCAACGGGCGGGCGATGCTACGGGCGATGAGCATGACCAACAGAGCCATCAGCAGGGCGATGCCCAGGCCCACCAGCGAGGCATGGCGCAACTGACGGGCGAACTCAGCCTGCACATCATCGATGTACACGCCAGAGCCGATGATCCAGCCCCATGGCTTGAACAGCTGAATATAAGAAGTCTTGGCCACCGGTTCGTTGGCACCGGGCTTGGGCCAGCGGTAATTGACCGGGCCTGCGCCTTGGCTGCGGGCGAGGGCAGCCATTTCGTTGAATACGGCGAAACCGTCAGGGTCGCGAATGGCGGAGAGGTCCTGGCCGTCGAGCTTGGGGTTGGCCGGGTGCATGATCATTTTCGGCCCCAGATCGTTGATCCAGAAGTAGTCGTTCTGGTCGTAGCGCAGCGCGCGCACCACCTGCAGGGCCTGTTGCTGGGCAGCATCGCGGCTGAGCGTGCCGGCGGCCTCCAGGCCCTGGTAATACGCCAGCACGCCCGCAGCGGTCTGCACCACATGGCGGGTTTTCTCCGCCTTGGCCTGGTACAGGTCGCCATGGATCTGACGCAGCATCAGCAGGCCGAGGATCACCAGCATTGCCACCGCAACCAGCAGTATCAGCCACAAACGGCGGCTGATCGACATCGACCTCAAGGTCTTCATGAACGGCACTCCCGCATTGTTCTTTTTATGAAGGTGCATCCAAGCATGCTTTGGCGCTTGGCCAAACCCGACTAATGGCTAAGTGCTAGTTAATGGCTGTGCTGCCGCATGCCGGGCAAGCCTTTGCAAAGCCGCTCTGCTAGGATTTCGGCCGCGCGAGATGAAACCTTTAGGCCACGTGAACTTTTCTACTGGCACTGGTCCCAACTGACGCTGTAAAAAGACCGCGCCGCATGCGGCAATCACAAGCAAATCAAGAACAAGGGGCCTGCAAGCAGCAGCGCTCCAACCGGGGGAATGATGGATTTTTGGACTGCCTTTCAGGCAATCATCTTGGGCGTGGTCGAAGGACTGACAGAATTTTTGCCGATCTCCAGCACGGGTCACCAGATCATCGTTGCTGACCTGATCGGTTTTGGTGGCGAACGGGCCATGGCCTTCAACATCATCATTCAGTTGGCGGCCATCCTGGCGGTAGTATGGGAGTTTCGGCGCAAGATCCTCGATGTGGTGTTCGGCCTGAAAAGCCAGCCGGCGGCGCGCCGGTTCACCGCCAACCTGCTGCTGGCGTTCATGCCGGCGGTGGTGCTGGGCGTGCTCTTCGCCGACCTGATCCACGAGTATCTGTTCAACCCGATCACCGTGGCGACGGCGCTGGTGATCGGCGGTGTGATCATGCTCTGGGCCGAGCGCCGCACCCACAGCGTGGCGGTCGACCACGTCGATGACATGCGCTGGTCGCATGCCTTGAAGATCGGGTTCGTGCAGTGTCTGGCCATGATCCCGGGCACCTCGCGCTCCGGCTCGACCATCATCGGCGGCCTGCTGTTCGGCCTGTCGCGCAAGGCAGCCACCGAGTTTTCGTTTTTCCTGGCAATGCCGACCATGGTCGGTGCGGCAGTGTACTCGGGTTACAAATACCGTGACCTGTTCCAGCCGAGCGATCTGCCAGTGTTCGCGATTGGCTTCGTGACTTCCTTCATCTTCGCCATGATCGCCGTGCGCGGCCTGCTCAAGTTCATCGCCAACCACAGTTACGCCGCTTTCGCCTGGTACCGCATCGCCTTTGGCTTGCTGATCCTTGCCACTTGGCAGTTCGGCTGGGTTGACTGGTCGACGGCGCATGGCTGACAGGGCGCGGGGGCAAACGTCACAGCGGCGTGCTGCGCGCCAGGAGGAGGGCGTACGCAATGTACGCCTCAAGCTGCTGATGCTGGGGGTATTGTGCCTGCTGCCGATGGCGGGCGCGGCGCAGATGGCCTGGAGCGGGCAGTCATGGTTGGCGTTGGCGATTTATCCTGCTGTAAGCCTGGTGACAGTACTGCTGTATTGGCAGGATAAGCAGCAGGCCCGTACCCAAGCCTGGCGCACGCCAGAGAAGGTACTGCATGCCAGTGAGCTGCTGGGTGGCTGGCCAGGGGCGCTGATCGCCCAGCAGCTTTACAGGCACAAGACTCGCAAGGCCTCATACCAGATGGTGTTCTGGGCGATTGTATTGCTGCACCAGGTGTTCTGGGCTGATCACCTGTTTCTGGGTGGGCGTGTTCTGTCTCTGGGTTGAGGGCGTTGTATTGCCCTTCGCGTGCCGCTCACATCAGCAAGCCCACCTGCAACCGCTTCGCCAGCCGCCGCACCACCAACTGGTGCGAGCGCTGCAGCAGGTCACACAATTCTTCCCGGCCCAGGGGGTAGGGCGGCGCCATGCTGATCCACCGTGCCCGTGCCAGGTACGGTGCCGGGCGCACACCAGGCCTGTCGCAGTAGCCCAGAAACAGCTCATCGGCCACCTTGAACGACAAGCCAGCCCCCGCCAGGTCGAGTACTGCGAACATCTTGTTACCGGCCACCGAAAATACCCGGATACCGCCCCACTTATAGTCTTCCCGCGCGCCGGGCAGCGCCAGGCAGAACGCCGCCACCTGTTCCTCGGTCATGGTTTGTCTAGACATAACGGTCTCCACACGCTTCGAACGATGCTGCCAGATGATCGATCCACACCCGTACAGCAGGCAGCAAACCACGCCGATGCGGGTAAACCGCTTGCAGATAGCCGCCCGGCAGCGACCAGTCCGGCAGTAGCCGCACCAGTTCCCCGCGCTCAAGCTCATGCTCGCAGAACATGCTCGGCAACGCAGTAAATCCTAGCCCGGCACGTACGGCGGCATTGCGTACGACAAAATCATCGATGGCCAACCGTGGCTCCAGGGCGATTTCCTGCTGGCGACCATTGGGCCCCAGCAGGCGGAAATGCACCAGCCTGTCTGCTTCAGCAGCGCCCAGTACCGGTAAGGAGGCAAGCTCGGACGGTTCACGGACATGGTCGGCAAAGCCGGGAGCGGCCACCAGTTGCATCTGCGCCTGGCGCAGCCGTCGGGTGACCAGCGCCGGATCTTCATCGCCCAGCTCTCGCACGCGCAGGGCAACATCGATGCCTTCGGAAATCAGGTCGACACGGCGATTGAGCAACACCATGTCCAGTTGCACCTGAGGGTACAGCTCCAGAAATCGGCTGATCACGTCCGGCAGGAACGCATGGGCCAACGCTACCGGGCAGGACACCCGCAAGCGCCCCCGCGGCTCACTACTCATGCTCGCCACCGCCTCGTCAGCGGCCTCGGCTTCCAGCAGCATGGCTTGGCAGTGGTGCAGATAGCGTTCACCCACTGCGGTGAGCTTCAGCTGGCGCGTGGTGCGCTGCAGCAACCGCGTACCCAACCGCTCTTCCAGTTCGGCGATGCGCCGCGACAGACGCGACTTGGGGATGCCCAGCTGGCGTCCGGCGGCGGCGAAGCCACCGGCTTCGACCACGCGAGCAAAGTAGAAGAGATCGTTGAGGTCTTGCATGATGGCTGTCCCACTGTTCTATCTGTGGGACAAACTAACGCATTTTTGCTGACTTATCAGCTATTCGACCGCCCGGTAGGATTCTTTCCATCGTGATCGCCCAATGCTGCGGTCTTCATTCACAGGAGAGTCCCATGAAACTGTTGCACATCGATTCGAGCATCCTGGGCGAGAATTCCGCCTCGCGCCAACTGAGCCGGGAAGTGGTCCAGGCCTGGAAAGCCGCTGACCCGAGCATCGAAGTGGTCTATCGTGACCTTGCCGCCGACGCCATTGCCCACTTCTCTGCTGCCACCCTGGTTGCAGCCGGCACGCCGGAAGACGTTCGCGATGCAGCCCTTGCCTTCGAAGCCAAGCTCAGCGCCGAAACCCTGGACGAGTTTCTTGCCGCCGACGCCGTGGTGATTGGTGCGCCGATGTACAACTTCACCGTGCCGACCCAGCTCAAGGCCTGGATCGACCGCGTTGCAGTGGCTGGCAAGACCTTCCGCTATACCGAGGCAGGCCCTGAAGGCCTGTGCGGTGACAAGAAAGTAGTACTGGTTTCCACCGCTGGCGGCCTGCATGCTGGCCAGCCGACCGGCGCGGGCCACGAAGACTTCCTCAAGGTGTTCCTGGGCTTTATCGGCATCACCGACCTGGAGATCGTTCGCGCCCATGGCCTGGCCTATGGCCCGGAGCACCGCAGCAAGGCCATCGATGCTGCTCAGGCGCAGATTGCCAGTGAGCTGTTCGCCACGGCATGAACAACCTGTAATAAAAAACGGCTGTCGCTTGCGCGACGGCCGTTTTTCTTAGGCAAGGCTCAGCCGCGACGGCTGCGCCTTGCCAGCAACAACGTCAGGCCAACCCCAGTGAGGGCCAGCAGGGCCGCGACGCAGAATATCGACGCATAGCCAAGGTGTGCCGCCACTGCGCCCATGACCGGGCCGGCGATGGCCAATGCCATGTCGAAGAACACCGCATAGGCCCCCAGCCCGGCACCCCGGCTGCTGCTGGGCACCTGCTTGATGGCCTCAACGCCCAGGGCCGGGTACACCAGCGACAGGCCGAAACCGGTGAGGCCGGCCCCCACCAGTGCCCAGAGGGGGGAGGGCGCGAGCCACAACAGGCTCAGGCCGAGCACTTCTGTGGCCATGCAGGCAACCGCCACGTTGTACCCGCCAAAGCGGTTGACGGCGTTGACGAACAACAGCCGCGAAATGATGAAACACACACCGAAGGCACTCAGGCACAAAGCGGCGCCAACCCATCCACGTTCCAGATAATAAAGCGTGACGAACGTGGTCAGGGTGCCATAGCCGATCGAAGCCAGGGTCAGCCCAAGGCCGCAGGGCGCCACACGGCTGAACGCAGACCAGAACGGCAGACGCTCACCGCGCACCACCACCACGTCCGGGCGTTTGCGCAGCACCAGCAGTGCCAGCACGGCGAGCAGCATCAAGGCTGGGCCCAGCACGCTGAAATTCAGGCTATCGACTGCGAGCACGCCAACGGGGGCACCGATGGCGATGGCACCATATGACGCGATGCCGTTCCAGGATATGACCCTGGCCGTGTGTTCAGGCCCCACCTGGCTGATACCCCAGCTCAGGGTAGCAACGCCAATCAGGCCCTGTGCAAGCCCGAGCAACACGCGCCCGCCAAGCAGCAGCGCGAGGCTCAGCAAGGGCGCATTCAAGGTCCAGGCCGAGGCCAGCGTCAATACCCCACATGCCGCGATGCCCAGCAAACCGTAGCGGATCGCTTGCTTGCCGCCCAGCGTATCGGCCACACGGCCTGCGAAAGGCCGGCTGAGCAGGGTAGCCAGGTATTGCAGGCCGATGGTTACCCCGGCAACCACCGCACCGAAGCCCAGTTGGTCGTGTACATAGCTGGGCAGCACCGCAATCGGCAGGCCGATGCAAAGGAACGCGATGAAGGTGTAGAAAACGATCGAGAGGATCTGCAGGGTGATGGAGGCATTGCTGCTGGCGGGGGCGGGCTGTTGCGCGGTCATGGGCTCGTTCGCGGGCGGGCGGTGGGCGTGGCCCCATCATGGCCGTTGCGCGAAGGAAATGAAAGCAGGCTAACGAGTTATTCAAAGGGAAACCGCTCCACAGTTACTGCGTAGTACCTGTGGAGCGTGGTCGCCATATAAAGAGGCCGGCCTGGTCACCTCGAAGGGCCAGACCGGCTAGCGACTTCAGACCAGCACACCCTGGCTGCGCAGGTAGTCGTCATAGGTGCCGCTGAAGTCCACCACACCGTCCGGCGACAGTTCGATGATGCGGGTTGCCAACGACGACACGAATTCGCGGTCATGGCTGACGAACAGCAAAGTGCCCGGGTAGTTTTCCAGCGCCAGGTTCAGCGCCTCGATCGACTCCATGTCCAGGTGGTTGGTGGGTTCGTCCATCACCAGCACGTTCGGCTTTTGCAGGATCAGCTTGCCGAACAGCATGCGGCCCTGTTCACCACCGGAAATCACCTTGACCGACTTGAGGATCTCGTCGTTGGAGAACAGCATGCGCCCCAAGGTGCCACGGATGACCTGCTCACCAGAGGTCCACTGGCCCATCCAGTCGAACAGGGTCATGTCGTCTTCGAAATCGTGCGCATGGTCCTGGGCGTAGTAGCCTACTTCGGCACTATCGGTCCACTTCACCGAGCCTGCATCCGGCGTCATCTCCCCGACCAGGGTGCGCAGCAGGGTGGTCTTGCCGATACCGTTGGGGCCGATGATCGCTACGCGCTCGCCGGCTTCGACAGTGATGTCGAAATTCTTGAACAGCACCTTGTCGTCGAAGGCTTTGGCCATTTTTTCCACGACGACAGCCTGGCGGTGCAGCTTCTTGGTCTGCTCGAAGCGGATGAAGGGGCTGACCCGGCTCGAAGGCTTGACCTCGGCCAGCTGGATCTTGTCGATCTGCTTGGCACGCGAAGTCGCCTGCTTGGCCTTGGAGGCGTTGGCCGAGAAGCGGCTGACAAAAGTCTGCAGTTCAGCGATCTGGGCTTTTTTCTTGGCGTTGTCCGACAGCAACTGCTCGCGCGACTGGGTGGCCGCGGTCATGTACTCGTCGTAGTTGCCAGGGAACAGGCGCAGCTCACCGTAGTCCAGGTCGGCCATGTGAGTGCACACGCTGTTCAGGAAGTGCCGGTCGTGGGAAATGATGATCATGGTGCTGTTACGCGCCGTCAGAATCGTTTCCAGCCAGCGGATGGTGTTGATGTCCAGGTGGTTGGTCGGTTCGTCGAGCAGCAGCACGTCCGGGTCCGAGAACAGCGCCTGGGCCAGCAGCACGCGCAGTTTCCAGCCCGGGGCCACTTCACTCATCGGGCCAAAGTGCTGCTCCAGCGGAATACCCAGGCCCAGCAGCAGTTCACCGGCGCGCGATTCGGCGGTGTAGCCGTCCATTTCGGCGAACTCGGTTTCCAGCTCGGCGACGGCCATGCCGTCTTCCTCGGTCATTTCAGGCAGCGAGTAGATACGGTCACGCTCGGCCTTGACCTTCCACAGCTGGGCGTGGCCCATGATCACCGTGTCGATCACGGTGAATTCCTCGTAGGCGAACTGGTCCTGACGCAGCTTGCCCAGACGGGTGTTCGGCTCGAGCATGACCTGACCACCGGAAGGCTCCAGGTCGCCGCCGAGGATCTTCATGAAGGTCGACTTGCCACAACCGTTGGCGCCGATCAGGCCATAGCGGTTGCCGTTGTTGAATTTGACCGAGACGTTTTCGAACAGGGGCTTGGAGCCGAACTGCATGGTGATGTTAGCGGTGGAGATCAAGGAGCTTACCTATCAATAACTTACGTGGCTTCTTCGCAGCTGCGGACCAATTTCGGACCAATCTGGAGCGTGTCCAGCTCCTGCCAGTCGTTGGACGAGTTAATCCAGCGCGCATAAGTCGATAAGAGCATCTGCACGCCATGCCCGAGCTGTTGGGCGATAAATGTGGGGTTGAGACCAGACATTGAGCGTATTGTCGCATAGGTGCGGCATTGGCGCATCGCGGGCGCCGTTTTATTCATCGCGGTCTTCTTTCTGGCCGCGCAGGCCGACGCATGGCTCTCAGATAAAGCCGCTTGTGGCGATGTATTCGACGGCATCGTCTTGACGACGCTCGCCGAAGGGATGTTCTACCTGGCAGGCAGATGGTGACCCTGGCTGGCAGACTACCCTGCAGACATTTCAGGGCTTGTACTGAATGGTGTACGACGCATCCGTTTGAGGGTCAATGGTAATCGGCATGCCGAACAGCTTACCTTTACATTCACTGACGACGCAGCGATAAACGGACCCCTGCCTGAGCTGTGCCCACAAGCCTTCGTCATGTATCACGATACACGCGACGCGGTTTTCCGGATCCTCTCTGACCTGAGCGACGTGGTGGTCCAGGTCGCAACCGAAATCGGCAGCGGTAAACTCTGGATCGTAGCCGATCAGCACACCATGCCTTTTCAGGTCGTCCCTGATACGCTCAATCACGTCGTCTGCTTCTTGTTTTAGCATGATCGTTATCTCACGGTGCTTGAACATATCAAAACTCTAGCTGACCCTGCCGGTCTTCGCTGTTTATCGGTGCAACCAACGATGCACCCTCATTCCTGACATTGCCCACCGCCTTGTCTACTGGAAACCAACGAAAGTCCGCTGCCGGCCTGCAGCCCTGTTCCACTATCGCCGAAGCCCGCTCTGGTGATGTGCTTGGGGCGATCCATTCCCGGGCAAGCTCAGGGGGCAGCACCAAGGGCTTTCGGTCGTGGATGTCGATCAGGCCCTCGTCCGCAGCTGCGGTGATGATAACGAACCCATCGCGCTCATCCGGGTCAATGCTCTGATGCACTTCAGCGAGCGCTGCGAAGTAGAGTGGCCCTCCATCAGCGCTGGTAATGTAGTACGGCTGCTTGCGCTTCGGCTCCGCTGGATCGGGTATCCATTCGAACCAGCCGTTGGCCGGCGCCAAGGCTCTACCCCCTGGCCAAAGTCCTTTGAAAAACGTGCCCGTCACCACTGTTTCGGCTCGAGCATTGATCGGATCGGGGCGCTTCCCCTTCGCCCAGAACGGCGACCAGCCCCACTTGACGCGATCCACCGTCAATCCATCCCCGACCTGGCGAATGATCTCAACGCGCGTCGACGGCGCTACGTTGTAGCGATTGATGGCCTCATGGTCATAGCCATTGATCACTACCAGGTCCAGCGATAGCTGCCGCAGGTAGTGGTCCATCGACTCGTAGATCGAGTACCGTCCACACATAGCTCACCTCTCGCCCGTCAGAAATTTCAGCGCCCAGGATTGACCGGGCACCCGATGCGGGATCTACTGTATATGTATACAGTTTTTCTCGGGCCTTCCACCATGACCATCACATTTCTGGGTATGCCAACCGGCGGTACCGAACCGTTACCGCTCTATTCGTTTCACGTTCCGGCCGGATTCCCATCGCCTGCAGCGGACCATCTGGAAGGCCATATCTCCCTTGATGAGATATTCGACCTCCGTGCGCCCCATGTGTATCTGGTAAAAGTTGAGGGCGACAGCATGCAGGGGGCAGGGATCTACTCGGGTGACATCGTCATCGTAGACCGCGGGCGTGAGGCGGAGCATGGGGACATTGTCATCGCTGCGGTCAACTGCGAGCCCGTTTGCAAGCGTTTGCACCGCCGTGACGCAGTGGTGATTCTCAAGTCCGAGAACCCGGCGTATCCACCGCGATACATCATGGAAGGCGACGAGCTCGTTATTTGGGGTGTCGTGCGGTACAGCGTGCGCGACCATGCGCAGTAACCAGGTATTTGCGCTGATCGACTGCAACTCGTTCTATGCGAGCTGCGAGCGGGTATTTCGGCCTGACCTGGCCAAAACCCCGATCGTGGTGTTGAGCAACAACGACGGCTGCGTGATCGCCAGGTCCTACGACGCAAAGCCATTCGTGAAGATGGGCGAGCCGTATTTCCAGGCGAAAGACAAGTTGCGGCGGCACGGCATCATGGCCTTCAGCAGCAACTATGCCTTATATGGCGACATGAGCGAGCGCGTCATGACCCTGATCGAGTCGATGGTGCCTGCCACCGAAATCTACAGCATCGACGAATGCTTCGCCGACCTGTCCGGTATTCAGGAAAACCTGACCCAATTCGGTCACAAGTTGCGATCCAGGATCTTCCAGTGCACCGGTATCCCCGTGGGTGTCGGGATCGCCAGCACCAAGACACTTGCGAAGCTGGCCAACCACACCGCCAAACGTTTACAGACGCAGACTGGTGGGGTGGTCGACATTACCGATCCGTTCAAGCGCGATTGGGTCCTGCGCAATACCGAAGTGAAAGAGGTGTGGGGCGTTGGCCGGCGAATGACTGCTCACCTTGAGGCCATGGGCATTCACACTGCGATGGATCTGGCCACGGCTGACCCCTGGACGCTGCGGCAGAAATTCAGCGTGGTGGTGGAGAAGACCGCTCGTGAGCTGGCGGGCATGCCATGCCTGGAACTGGACGAGGCTGAACCTGCGAAGCAGGAGATCTGCTGCAGCCGTATGTTCGGCAAGCGGCTGAACGAACTGGCGCCGATCAAGCAGGCCGTGGCCACCTATGTTGGCCGAGCTGCGCAGAAGCTCCGGGCTCAGGGCTCGGTGTGCAAACGCATGCGGGTGAGCATCCGAACGGGGATGTTCAACCCGGACGAGCCTCGTCATGCCCAAGGGGCACTGGTGGAACTGCCGTACCCGACCTGCGACACGCTGCTCATGACCCGACTGGCCACCGACGCGGTCGGACTGATCTTCAGGCCGGGGTTTCGATACAGCAAGGCCGAGGTATTGCTGATGGACCTGCGGCAACCAGGAGAATTCTCTGAGGACTTGTTTGCACTCAAACAGTCGGTGACGTGTGATCGGCTGATGCAAGTGATGGATGACATCAACGAACGCTGGGGCAGGGGAACGATGCGGGCCGCCAGCGTGCCGGCGACACCGGACTGGGGAATGAGGAGGGAGATGATGAGCCAATCCTATACGACGCGGATCGATCAGCTGTGGACGGTCAAATGTTGAGAGGATGAATCGCTTCATGATCGTCCCCGGACATGCTTGCGCACCTTGTCACTAGGGAGTTGCGCGTCACCGAACCTGGCAACTGCCCGTTTTCTTGCCATTTCGATCACCTCTTTGTTTATCCTGATCTCCCTGCCCAAGGCATCCAATACATGGGGTATGGACGCAGATGCCCTCTTGTGCACCGTCATCGCTGACCCAGCGCCAATCGTCTGGGTAGAACGGCCGAAACGCCCGTATGGCCTGGCCTGTGTCGTCACATTCCGTCTTGCCGGGGAGTCGCATTCAACGCCCACCAGCCACTTCGCTGAAGCTGTCGGTGGAAAGTGAAAAGTCCTGTCATTTGGAACGACCGTCACAGTTTGTCAAATACTGACCCGCCCCGACGGGTTTGGCCCTCCCGGCACCTGTGATACTTTCCACCGCTAGTTTTTACAGGGAGTAATATCGTTGATGGAATTGACGAGGATCTTTGCACCACAAAACCGCCGACTGATCAAACTCACCACCCCCATCCGAGGTGACCAGGCGTTGCTGCTGGAGCATTTCAGCGGCAATGAAGGGTTATCCACGCTGTTCAGCTTCGAGCTGTCGTTGATCAGCCAGGATGCCAGGCTCGAACTCAAATCATTGATCGGCCAACCTGCCTGTTTGGACATCGAGCTGGCCGACGGCGGCCTACGCCATATCCATGGCCACATCACCCGGTTCAACCTGCTGGGCAGCGACGGTGGCCTGGCGCGTTACAGCGCGACACTGAGCCCCTGGCTGTGGATGCTGTCGCGACGCATTGATTCGCGGATCTTTCAAGAGCAGACCATTGAAACGGTCATTCGCACGGTGTTCGAGCACTACGGCGGGTTGCGCCACTTCGAGTTTCGCCTGCTCAGGCCTCTCAAGTCCCACAGCTACATCACCCAGTACCGCGAAACCGACCTGAATTTCGTGTTGCGCTTGCTGGAGCAGGACGGCCTGTTCTTCTACTTCGATCACAGCAAGGACGGGCACAGCCTGATCATCACGGATCGATCCCAGGGCCTGGAAGCGCTGCCTGAGCAACCGCAGATCCGGTACCACAGCGCCTTTGTCACCGAGACCAGTGACTCGATCACCCAGTGGCGCAGCCACCGGGCCTTGCAACCGGGCAAAATGGCCATCCAGACCTTCGATTACAAGCACCCAAGAAATTCGTTGTCCATCGACATGGACAGCCTCAATGAACAGGGCGACGTCCCGCCCTACGAGGTCTACGACTTTTTAGGTGCCTACAGCCACGGCTTGCGCGATGAGGGCGAGGCGCTGGTCCGCCGCCACCTGGAGATCATCGAAGCCCAGGCCAAGACCTTTACCGGCAGCAGCAACTGCCGGGCCATGCGGCCGGGCTACAGCTTCGAACTGACCCAGCACTTCGACCACGAAGGTGGAGCGGCAGAAGCTCGCCAGTTCCTGCTGGTGTCGGTCGCGCACCAGGGGCGCAACAACTATTTCTCGGATGAGCCCGCAGGTTACGACAACCAGTTTGTCTGTATTCGCCAGAGCATCCCTTACCGCCACCCGATCACCGTGCCGCGCCCCGCCATCAACGGGCCGCTCAGCGCGATCGTAGTAGGGCCGGAGGGCGAAGAGGTCTTCACTGACGAGCTGGCGCGGATCCAGGTCCGGTTCCACTGGCAGCGCGGCGACAGCCTGCCGCAGGGTACCACCTGGGTGCGTGTGGCGATGCCCAGCGCTGGCAGAGGTTTTGGCCATCAGTTCTTGCCACGTATCGGCCAGGAAGTGCTGGTCACCTTCCTGGCCGGCGATATCGACCGCCCCGTGGTCACCTCGGTGCTGTACAACGCCGAGCAGACACCGCCGCGCTTCAGCAAAGCCTCGGGCCTGCCAGGCAACCGCGCGCTTTCCGGCATCCAGACCCAGGAGCACAAGGGCCGCGGTTTCAACGAGCTGTTGTTCGATGACACACCGGGCGCCTTGCGTGCCCGCGTCGGCACCACGCACCAGGCCACAGCGCTCAATCTGGGCAAACTCACCGAGCCACGTACTGACGGCCAAGCCAAGGCCCGTGGCAACGGCGCCGAATTGCGCACCGACGCCGCGATTGCCCTGCGCGCCGCCCAAGGCATGTTGCTGACCACCTATGCCCGCCAGGACGCCACAGGGGCACAGCTGGACCGCGAAGAGCTGCTCACGCTGCTGGCCGAGTGCGGGGAGCTGTTCAAAAACCTCGGGCAAACCGCCGCCGCGCGAGGCGGGGCAGCGGTAAACAGCGAGGGCATCGACGCCTTGAGCCAGGCGCTGAAACAGTGGCCAGCGCCCGACAGCGACAGCCCGGGCAAGCCCGTCATGGCCGTTGCGGCTGAGGCGGGTATCACCAGTGCCACACCGCGCTCGCAAACCCACTATGCCGGTGCTAACCACGACACCACCGCCCAGGACCACCTGCAGTTGACCAGCGGCGCCGCCATGCGCCTGCAAGCCGGCAAGGGCATCAGTGCCTTCGCCCAGGATGAGGGGATCAGTGCCATTGCCAACCGCGGCAAAGTGCTGGTCCAGGCCCAGGAAGACGACATCACCGTCAACGCACAAAAAAACCTGCACCTGTCGGCCGCCGAAGGCGAGGCGGTCATCACCGCGCCAACCATCCGCCTGGTGGCCGATGATGGCAGCTATATCAAGATCGGCGGCGGTGTCGAAATCGGCAGCCAAGGCAAGGTTATCGTCCATGCCAGCGAGCATGACTGGGTCGGCCCCAACACCGACAGCGCCCCGTTGCCAGCATTCACCCGCGACCCGGCGGCGCAACGCCTGGCTTTCCACTACCCGGGGCACGCCGACGACAGCGTGCGAATGGCCGTTGACCACGCCTACCAGATCAAACTCGAAGACGGTAGCACCGTGCAAGGCCTGACCGACGCCAGCGGGCTCACCGAACACGTCGAGCGCGAAGCGATGCACCAGGCACAAGTGGCTGCCTTGCGCAGCACCGGCAGCAAAGGAGGCAGCCAATGAGTGGCGATCAATATGCCGTGGCGCAAAGCGTCACCCGGCTGGTACCCAATTTCAGTACCGAACGCAAAATGGAGGTGCCTGCCGACCTGCCAGGGGTGGTGATCTTCTTGCACGGCGTTAATGACCCGGGGGCTTCGTACGAGTCGGTGGAGACGGGGTTGTGCCAAGGGGTGAATGAGCGTTTGGATCGGCCTGATCTGACGGCGGGGCGGTATGGGGCTGACTACAATGCTGCAAAAAAAATCCCCATTCAGGAGCTCGGTGAGGATCACAAAGCCACACTCGACGATCCAGACACGTTCCTTTATCAGCGAGACGCGGACGACCCCAAAACCCGCAGCCTGATGATCCCGTTTTATTGGGGCTATCGCGCCGAGCCTGGCGAGATAAAGCGCGATAAAAATAACGACCCGACCAAACTGCGCGACCAATATCAGGACGTATTCGAAAACCGCCTGGACCGGCACTTCGCCAAGGGCGGCGGGTTCTTCGCCAATGCCACCAACAACCTACTGGAGATGTACAGCCAAGGCTTTGCCAAGGCTATCCGGCATCTCGCACAAGTCACGCTATCCAACACCCAGTACATGGGAAAAGGGCCACACCGGCGTTACTTTGTGTTCGCAGCAACGCGTTTGGCCATGTTGGTCAGTGAGATCCGCCGTGTATCGCCTGATGAAACCATCACCATCATGGGCCACAGTCAAGGCACCTTGATTACCCTGCTTGCTCAAGCGATGCTGATCGACAAGGGCCAACGCTGTGCCGACACCGTCATCATGGTGGACACGCCTTACAGTGTGCTGCCAAAGGCCACACCCAAAGGCCACGACACACTCGCGACATTGATCAACATCGCCACCGCAGTCACCCAGGCACCCCATGCCCAGCCGCCGCTTTCCGCGCTCAGGGACAGCAAGACCTATGGGGGGCGCACGGGCCCCAAGTGGTCACCCACGCAGGGCTCGCGCAAGGACAAGGTGGGTAACCTGACCGTTTTCCCCGAACGTGACAACCGCGGCAAGGTGTACCTGTACTTCTGCCCGGACGACACCACGGTCGCTCTGGACGACGTTCAGGGCATCGGTACCTATGGGGTACCCAATGCCTTGGCTGACGGCAAACCGGCGATGGCGGCGTTGCAGTCCTTGCGCTTTTACCAGCGCATGTGGACCAAGCGTCATCGCAACGGCGAGCCGGTACTGGTCGGCGAAGCCATACAACAAACGGTGCTGCGTGCCGAGGGAGAACCCCGCTACCCTGGCGGCTGGTCAACCGCCGCCGTGGCCTCACAAGCACCAATCGCGAAAGGTGAGGAACGCCTGATCAATGCCGAACCCCTGAACCCGCCCCATGCGCCACAGATGTTTGGCGCCGAGGCAGTAACCGGCACACCCACCCAGGCAGGCCTGGACAGCCCTGATGACGTGAGCATCCGCTCCGCGCTGGGCAATCCGAAGGCCAAGTTCAAATGGTTCAAGGTGCGTACCAACCCTACCCGAATCGACCTGGAAGAAGAACGTGCCCAGTGGAACATCGGCAAAGAGCCCGGCGATCAAACTGCAGCCATACGTCAAAAACCCGTATCGGGTAATGCAATGCTGAAGACCCAGGATCATTACGTCATTTTCCGCGAAGAGACGCCTAATGAAATTCAGGTCCGGATGCCCGCAGATCCGGACGAAATGGACCCTAACAGCTACCACTCGGCCGTTCTGCGCAGCCCGGAGAACCAACGCTGGGTAACGGCGATGGACATTGCTATTGGCCAGGCTCACAGCCTCGATGATCCGGCTATGCGAGAGGTGTTGGTTGCGATTGCGGATTGGAAGTTGGATAAAAGGGACTTTGAGATAATCAAAGAATTACCTGCTTGGTCGCGACTGAGTAGGGAAGCTCAAGCATTGGTAACTGCCAGTAGTAAGTATTATCAACGGGGCGTGTTTCCGTCTTCTGAGTTGGTCTCGCTAATACCGCCGTCCCTGGTAGTCGATGCACCTCTAAAAGGAGTTGGCCGATGAAGGGCTACTCCCCCTACTCTAAGTCACGCCCCAACCTGAAACCTTATCAGCTGATCGCCGGAGTGCTAATTGTGCTCTGGCTCAGCTTCATCTGGATTATACAACTCAAAGCACAGGAAACCGGCATGGTACTTCGCGACATGAAACCCGTCATGGCTTGGGGCATTGCCGCTATTGTCGGCCCGCTGCTGATGATCTTTGGCACTCACTGGTGGGGCAATGCCCTGGCAAGTGAGAAGGCAGAGCTTGCCAATTATCGAAAACAAGTAGAGGCCAAAAAAGCCGAACAGCAGGCCACGCAAGCGCGGACCTACGCCCTGGAAATTCGGGGAGTGGGTCTAGGAATTTACACAGACGGCCAGTCCAGAATCTGGCAGTTCATAAAAAAGAAGAACGACAACTTCGCTTCGATCTACCCGCAGGACGCGAAAGACTACAACCCATCATTAACTTCCAGGAGAAACTCCGCAGACATCAAAGTCCGTATCGCATTCAAGAATTCAGCAGGTGAATCAGTGGCATACTGGCCAATCCCGGTGTTTGCGCTGGGGCCGCCAGATCCCTACGCAAAAGGCTACAGAGCTGCAGGCCTGATCAATGACGGGCGTAATGCTGCGACTTTGGGCGTTTCCCAGTTTCTGTGGCAAGACGATGAAAGCACTACACATGCACAAGGCATGATCGAACGACTGTTCACGTTTTTTGACGATAACCCCAAGGTGCCACAGGCCTTGATCGCGAGCCAGGACGGTGACGTGGCGCGTGACCCTTATCGCAAACCGGGCACACCGGGATTGCAAAATGGCCACGTGGTTCCAACGATCTACGAAAACGCGACTGGCCTGCTGGTCACGCGCTCAGACCGAGTGGACCGCTACATTCGCCCCTTCGTCACCCGTGACGCCGAGGACAATCAGGACAAAAAAACTGATCTCGGGAAACTGTGGGCGTTTTACTGGGATCGGGACAGGGCATTCACAGACTGGTATGAGGCCGCCGAGCACGCCAAAGGCGCTGAAGTCTCGATAGACCCGAGCACCATGTCCAGCGCCTACTGGCAATCGCAACTACCCAACTTGTGGAAAACCATCGACAACCGCGGCCCAGGCCATTTCGAACCGTCCCCTTGGCTGCCCGTGCGTTGGGCCGAACACCAACTGAAAGAATTCGACGCAGCGCCAGTGCTGGGCTACCTGCACCGTCCGATCAAGGTTTCCATGCAGGACGAGCACGGCAAGCGCCTCAAACCCGCGTTGCAGGCCAAGGCCTTGCAGGCAGGTTGGCTCAAGGCCCTCGACACGCTGCCCGATGGGCAAAAACCGGTGCGCGTGTTCTACGACACCACTAACAACGCTGAAGCAGAAATCGCCCTGACCAACGCGTTGCACAGCCTCAATACCGATGGTCAAGGCCTGGATGTGGGCAATGTCGACGAGGGCTATGACATCGGTCGACGCCTGGGCAATACCGGCGTCAGCAGCGCGCTGGTGGAAATCAACCTGGCCACCATCGCCAGCTACCACGACGGCGGTGCCAGTGCCGTGGTGTACGCCGGCAGCGACGGTAGCCTCACCGTGCAGATGATCAGCCCGCCAGATGAGGCACGCAAAGCGAAGAACCAGCAGAACCGTGGTGCTGACCCCTTCAAGTATGGCCTCCCAAGTGTCGGGCGACCCAAGGCATGAACCGTCCCATTTGCCTGGGCGACCCCACCAGCAGCGGGGGCAGCGTGCTGTCATGCCAACTGGCGGGCACCCACACCGTCAACGGTAAAACGCCAGCGGTGCTGGGCGACAAGGCCAGTTGCCCGCTTCACAAAGGGGTTTTTGCCTTTGTCGAGGGGCATCCAAGCCGACGCATGAACGGTAAGCCGGTGGTGCTGCAAGGCCATCGGCTGGCATGCGGGTGTCACGGCGTGGTCAGCCATGCGCTGACTGTGAACGTCGAGTAGTCACGGGTTTCAGACCGCCCAACCCCAAACCTCATCAGCGGATCGCCGGAGTGCAGCTTGTGCTCTGGCTCTGCTTCATCTGGATTGTCCAACTCAAAGCACAGGAAACCGGCATGGTACTTCGCGACATGAAACCCGTCATGGCCTGGGGCATTGCCGCTATTGTCGGCCCGCTGCTGGTGATCTTTGGCACTCACTGGTGGGGCAATGCCCTGGCAAGTGAGAGGGCAGAGCTTGCCAATTATCGAAACCAGATAGAGACCAAAAACGCTGAACAGCAGGCCACGCAAGCGCGGACCTACGCCCTGGAAATTCGGGGAGTGGGACTTGGAATTTACACAGACGGCCAGTCCAAAATCTGGCAGTTCATAAAAAAGAAGAACGACAACTTCGCTTCGATCTACCCGCAGGACGCGAAAAACTACGACCCGTCTTTAGACGTTAGAGAAAGCTCCGCAGACATCAAACTCCGTATCGCATTCAAGAATTCGGCAGGTGAAGCGGTGGCGTACTGGCCAATCCCGGTGTTTGCGCTAGGCCCGCCTGCTCCCTACGATGCCAACTTCACTGCATCGGGCCTAATCAATTCAGGCCGTAATGCTGCAACCTTGGGCGTTACCCAGTTTCTGTGGCAAGACGATGAAAGCACTACCCATGCTCAAGGCATGATCGAGCGATTGTTCACGTTTTTTGACGATAACCCGAAGGTGCCACAGGCTTTGATCGCGAGCCGAGACGGTGACGTGACACGAAACGGTTATCGCAAACCCGGCACACCGGGATTGCAGAATGGCCACGTGGTTCCGACGATCTACGAAAACGCGACTGGCCTGCTGGTCACGCGCTCAGACCGAGTGGACCGCTACATTCGCCCCTTCGTCAGCCATGACGCCGAGGACAATCAGGACAAAAAAACTGACTTCGGGAAATTGTGGGCGTTTTATTGGGACCGGAGCAAGGCATTCATGGACTGGTATGAAGCCGCCGAGCATGCCAAAGGCGTTAAAATCTTGCTAGGCCCGACCACCATGTCCAGCGCCTACTGGCAATCGCAACTGCCCACCTTGTGGAAAACCATCGACAACCGTGGCCCAGGCCATTTCGAACCGTCCCCCTGGCTGCCCGTGCGTTGGGCCGAACACCAATTGAAGGAGTTCGACGCAGCGCCAGTGCTGGGCTACCTGCACCGTCCAATCAAGGTTTCCATGCAGGATGAGCACGGCAAGCGCCTCAAACCCGCATTGCAGGCCAAGGCCTTGCAGGCAGGTTGGCTCAAGGCCCTCGACACGCTACCCGATGGGCAAAAACCGGTGCGCGTGTTCTACGACACCACTAACAACGCTGAAGCAGAAATCGCCCTGACCAACGCGTTGCACAGCCTCAATACCGATGGCCAAGGCCTGGATGTGGGCAATGTCGACGAGGGCTATGACATCGGTCGACGCCTGGGCAATACCGGCGTCAGCAGCGCGCTGGTGGAAATCAACCTGGCCACCATCGCCAGCTACCACGACGGCGGTGCCAGTGCCGTGGTGTACGCTGGCAGCGACGGCAGCCTCACCGTGCAAATGATCAGCCCGCCAGATGAGGCACGCAAAGCGAAGAACCAGCAGAACCGTGGTGCAGACCCCTTCAAGTATGGCCTCCCAAGTGTCGGGCGACCCAAGGCATGAACCGTCCCATCTGCCTGGGCGACCCCACCAGCAGTGGGGGCAGCGCGCTGTCATGCCAACTGGCTGGCACCCACACCGTCAACGGTAAAACGCCAGCGGTGCTGGGCGACAATGACACGGATCGATCAGCTGTGGACGGTCAAATGTTGAGAGGATGAATCGCTTCATGATCGTCCCCGCCACGAACTCTATGATCAGAAGCTTGGACAATCGCAGGCAAGGCCATAGTCAGTGCTGCTACGGATTCAGGCTGTGTGAAAATGTCATTCAAGCCCAAGGTTTTTCATAAAGATTGTTCCCTGGGAAGGCTTTAAGCCGCACCTCACCCCAGAGATCGGAGTTTTGCGATGTCTCGGCTTGGTGGAGCCCCAAACATACGGCTGTATTCTCTGCTGAACTGTGATGGGCTTTCATAACCCACCTTGAACCCGGCCGTGGAAACATCAAGCCCCTCTGAGATCATCAACCTGCGCGCGTGTTGCAGGCGAAGTTGTTTCTGATACTGCAAAGGGCTCATTGCAGTGACCGCCTTGAATCGATGGTGAAGCGTGGAGTTGCTCAAGTTGACGTAGCTCGCGAGCTCATCGATGTGTAACGGCTGCGCATAGTTATTGTTCAGCCATTCAATGGCTCGAGTGACGCGGTGGGTCTGGCTATCGGTTATCGCTATCTCATGTAAGCGCTGGCCCTGCTGGCCTTTTAGCAGCCGGTAAAAAATTTCCCTCAGGGCTAGCGGTGCCAGCGCAGGGATGTCTGATGGCACATCCAGCAGACGTACCAGTCGCAACATCGCATCTAGCAACGGGGTATCGATCTTGTCCAGGTAGAGCCCGCGGTGGGGCTGTTGGCTTGGAACGCCGACAGGACTTACGTCTGCTATCAGCTGAGCGATTTCTGCCGGGTCGATATCCAAGCGGATGCAGAAATAGGGTCGTTCTGAAGATGCCTCGGTCACTTGACCCGCCAGAGGCAGAGTTACAGAGACGACCAGGTAGTTCAGGGGGTCGTAGGTATAGCTCTCTTCCCACAACTGCACCTGCTTGCGACCCTGAACAATGATGCATAGCCCCGGTTTATGCACAGTGTGGATCACATCGGTTGGAGTATCGCTGCGTATGAAATGCAGCTTATCAATCGCCGTCTGATATACGCCGTATGTCGGAGCGATACGTTGCATGGTTGACGCTAGCTCGGCCCTAAGGCGTGTCAGCTCTTCGTTTCGATCACTCATCGCCTTTACCTCCCGTTAGGCTCAACCTGTTGAAGAGGATATGTGGGTCGGCAGCCGTTTGGGTAGAGGCTAATAGGCCAACTACCCAATGCTCACCGCTGCCATCGTTAGGTGTTTGGCAGATCGCTTCGCGTCCAAGCGCTCCTGTGCATCATTCCAGTTGAGGCCATGAAGGTTATCCGTTCACCGCAGGCCGCTCATGCAGGATCGTGCATGTTGAACGCAGGAATTGCATAACCCAGCCCAGCCCAGGCTGCTTACTCTTGCTGCACCACCTGCCGATCGGCGGGGGCCTCTTAAGCCAGAAACAGGAGTGAGAACATGCACGGCATCCAACAAAAAGTCATCGTAATTACCGGCGCCAGCAGTGGTATCGGCGAAGCGACAGCCCGCCTGCTCGCCAGCAAAGGCGCTCGCGTGGTTTTGGGTGCCCGCCGCACCGATCGCCTGGAAGCTCTGGCCAAGGAGATTCGCTCAGCAGGCGGTACCGCTGATGTAAAGGGGCTGGATGTCACCAACCTGGATGACATGCAGTCCTTCATTGACTTCACTGTCGAATTGCATGGCCGCGTCGACGTTCTCGTCAACAACGCTGGAGTCATGCCGCTCTCGAAGCTCGAAGCGCTCAAGGTCGATGAGTGGAACCGAATGATTGACGTCAACATTCGCGGCGTGCTGCACGGCATTGCCACCACGCTGCCGCTCATGCAACAACAGCACGCCGGCCAGATTATCAATATTGCCTCCATTGGAGCCTATGCTGTGAGCCCGACCGCTGCGGTGTACTGCGCCACCAAATATGCCGTACGGGCAATTTCAGAGGGCCTGCGCCAAGAGGTGGGGGGTGACATCCGGGTCACCGTCATTGCACCTGGCGTTACCGAATCCGAACTGGCCGAAAGCATTTCCGATGACGGCGGGCGTGCAGAGATGCGCGAGTTCCGCAAGATCGCGATTCCAGCTTCGGCCATTGCCCGAGCGATTGCCTATGCGGTAGAGCAGCCTGCGGATGTCGACGTCAGCGAATTGATCGTGCGTCCAACCGCAAGTCCATTCTGAGTGTTCTGACGACAGCGAGGAGAGTCTCGCAACAATGTTTTGTATCACGCTGGGATGATTCTATAACCCGAGTGTTGAATAGCAGGCCGGAATGGAGACATTCCGGCTTTTTTCGACCATTACCTTCATGACCGACGCCAGAGCGGGTTCCCTCACGTGCCCCGTACGGGTACGTTGAGGACCTTCACGGGCCCAAGCCTTTAGGCTTGAAATTCGAAGCCCACCCTGTCACACCAATCCCCTGAAATGGCTCATTGTAGAAGCGGTTCGCCTACGGGAAGTTTCGGGCGGACGTGACGATGGATTGTCTGTTCTACTTGAACAAGTTCGGCTGGAGCTGACGGGGCAAAGGGCTAGCCCTCTTTATCTTCAAGGGCTGGCCCAGTGCATCGCCATTCACCTTGCCCGCTGCTACCTGGACAGCACGGCGGACGATATCGTGCGCCGCAACGCGTTGCCCGCTTACAAATTACGCCGCGTACTGTCGGCAATGGAGGCCAATCTGGCTGAGGAATTCCACCTCGGGCAATTGGCCGAAATAGCTGGGATGAGTGAGTATCACTTCAGCCGGCTGTTCAAAAAGGCCGCTGGTTACTCGCCATCACAGTTCTTTATCAGGTTGAGGATGGCAAGAGCCCGGCAGCTCCTTGTCGAAACGGAGCGGAGTGTGATTGATGTAGGGTTGGAAGTAGGGTATAGCAGCCCAAGCCATTTTTCTCAGGTGTTCAAACGTGAGGTTGGTGTTACGCCCACTCAATACCGTAAATAGTTGAATGGGTTGATAGCAGGAGCGCGCGTTGTGCTGGCAATGCAGCACAACGCGTTTGACGGCGGAGCATCAACCTACCGGGACGCTCATACCGCCATCGGCCATGACGACCGAACCGACAATGAAACTGGCGCGCTCGGAGGCCAGGAAAGACACGATCTCAGCGATCTCTTGCGGTGCTGCCGCCCGACCGATAGGCGCGGATTTGCCGTGCTCCTGCAAAAAGCCGCGACCGTCTTCCATGAAGTGATTCAAAAGGTTGGTGACCACATCCCCCACGCCAATAGCGTTCACCCGAATACCATGTTCGATCGCTTCCAGCGCCTGGGTGCGCGTCAACTGCGCCAACGCGCCCTTGGACGCGGTATAGGCCGCGATACCGGGGAAGGCGAAGTAGGACGCATAGGAAGCAATGTTCACGATCGCGCCGCTCTTGTTCTTCATCATCTCCTTCATTGCTTCTCGGGAGTGGAGGAACGCACCCGTCACGTTGGTTTGCATCTGCCATTCCCAATCTTCGCGGGTCATCTCGACCAGGGGCTTGTACAGGATGCGACCGGCGTTATTGACCAGGACGTCCAGCTTGCCGAACTTCTCGACCGCCAGGGCCACTGCCTGCTCGGCAGAGCCGTCCACAGTGATGTCAGCGACGAAGGGAACCAGGCCAGGACGCTCAAGCACGTTGACCGCAGGGTCGATGTCCTCGGCGATGACTTTCGCACCGCGAGCGTGAAGGAGCTCGGCGATCGCCTTACCGATGCCGCTGGCCGCGCCGGTCACCAGCACTACTTTGCCTGCCACTTCGTTGGGGGTTGGGGTGAAGTCAGTCATTTCATGTCTCCAAGTCAGGAATTGGTTGTCGCTTTCGACGGTGCCAATTTCTCTCTTTTCAACGTACAACTCCTTGGCGACCTTGCTCTGCCTATCGGAGTTTTGCTTCTTTCGTTTCTCCTTCCACCGGGGGCAGATGTGTATTGAGGCCTCTCGTCTGTTGGGCCTTTTGGGGGCTGAATCCGCGAGCACCGGCCGGGGTCAGCACAATGCGATCATTGAGCTGGCGTGCCCAGCCTAAAGTTGTACAAATCCTTGATTTTGTAACGGTTATTTAACCGGCGGTCCGATTCAGCCCACAGGTTTGTGTATACCGGTTGTGCGGTTGCACCGCTTCGCTATGGTGGTATTTGGCCATTCCAAAAAGACTTCAGTCGGAGGTAGCGGCATGCGAATTCGCGGAGAAACTTATTGGCAGTGGGCGGACCCTACCCTGCATCACCGGGAGCACGATGAGGCCCTTTGTAACGGCACGGTTATCGATGTTCAGGTGAGGCTGTCGCGAACAGGCGCTACGCAGATGTTCATCGGCGTCTATGCGGCCGCTGGTACCACGCTTCATGAGGAGGCTTTCGACTCAAGACCAGGTGAGTCGATGACCAGAGCGCTGGCTTGGGGCGTGGGGCGTGCACGCCGAATTGCCACCGAGGGTCTGGCTGCAACGGGTAGGCCCGCAACCTGCTTGAAATAGTAAGGATAGCGCGGGAGTACAGATGTACTCTATGTGCTGGTCCGGCTTCACTGGGGCAGGTAACCTGACGAGGAAACGGAACGCACGCGTGAACGCACCAGTCGTATTTGCAGCAGAGGTGCAATCAGGGCGCCCGTTGGAGAAACAGATGAACCTTCAGTCCACCAATCATGACCTTTATGTGCATTCGTACCTTGGTTACCAGGCATCCATTTACGTTCTGTGGGAGTCGTGCACTGACTCACCGACCGGAATGCTGGTGGAAGTCGGGCGGCCCGGCAGCGTCTCGAGAACGCTGCGAGTGAGTCGAGCCTTCTCGTCCTCTACGGAGGCCATCCTCGAAGGCAAGGTGATGGCTGAGCAGTATGTGCAGAGCCAGGCGGGCAGAGCATGATGCTCACCGCTCGATGTGAAAGCATTTATGGCCGGCAATGGTCCGGTTCCAGGACCTTCGTCTATCGCTGTATATAAGTAAGGTTGTAACCGGATCAGGAGGTTTGAATGAAGCGGCTAGTGCTGGGCGTTGTTCTGATTTCTGTTGCAGGGATGGCCAACGCAGGCATCCCACTGGTGAATGCCACATGCCCGGGCGGAATCGAAGTGCACGCGGATGAGGGCGGCCCTGTCTACATAAATGCCAAGGAGGCAAAACTGAAGAAATTCAGTGACGCGTACTACGAAGCCAAGGGCGATGGAGTTACCGTTTCCATCATGGTCAACCCGGATGAGTCTGTGGGGGTTTCGTACACGGGCAAGGGGCGTGCAAATGGCGTTTGTGAGGTGACCGAGCAAGATTGAGCGGTGCCAATGGCAAAGCGGCACGGCGTGTTCCCGTCAGCTGCAAATAGGGTAGGGCGCTGCCACATTCCCTATAGCGAAGAAGCATATTACTCAGTCATGACTGAGGGTTAATATGGGGCTGGTCAAAAAAAAGAAAAAGGGCGTTGCTCGTTAGCTATTTTCAAAGGGTTGTTGAAGGGGGCGCCGGAGTGTGTCGCGTGAAGAACTCTAGATCGCTCGCAAGCGCAATACTGATGTCAGCGTTGGCTGCAACTTTTATAACGGGATGTGCGCAGAACCCCGATGTTCGGGATGGGCATGATCATACCTCTGGTATCACCGAGAAGAGCCCGCCGGATTATCTAGGGTGCGTCAAGGAAGAGATGCATGGGCGTGCAACTATTTATGAGGTGGGTAGTGGTGATTCGGTGCGTCTGTTCGTTGACAGCACTGACCCCAACACAGCCAATGGCCTTGTAGAGTTGCGCAGCTACGGCACGCGTCAGCAGTTCATGGCCTATCAGCGCGATGCCTGGTATGACCACGGGAGGCTGCTCGATGCAGCCCTCATGTGTTCGAAGGCCTAGCCAGCCCGCCGCAAACCTGAGAACAAAAGCCCGCGCCCCAGATGCGCGGGCTTTTTGTCATGCAAAACCATGGTTAAAATGCATCCTGTCCACTTGAGTCAAATGCAAATGCCTAAGTTTCGCATCTTTTTCTGCTACGCACTGGTCGTCAGCCTGGTCGGTTGTGCAAACCCAGGAAAGCCAACGGCCAGCAAGCTGACCCGCAAATCGCCGGAAGTCTATGCCGCTTGTGTATTGCCCAAGTGGCAAGCGCTAGCGCCACTCACGACGCAAAAATCCATCTCCCACGGCTACCGCCTGATCGCACCCAGCGCAGTGACTTCCGACGAAGTCCTCGAAGTGGTGGAGTCCGGCGAGGGCAGCCGGGCGACTTTCTACAAAGGCAGTTTCCTCTCGGGCAACAAGCTGCGGTTGGCCGCCAGGGAGTGTCTGGATTGAGGCGATGCCTGGCCCCTGGCACTCCGATGGCTTCTAGGCTTTCAGGTTCATCTGACGGCATTGCACCTGCGCATCCTCTTTGCTGGAGTAACTGGGCTTGAGACGCTCCTTTGCTTGATTGTCGTAGATGTCGTAGCCGCCGCAGACGGTAGCTGCGTAGTAGCGACCAGCGATGCGGAAGGATTCCCTTTCGATAGGCACTGCGGGAACGATAACGAATCTTGGTTGCATTGTTCGTGCCTCCCCAGGCAGAGAATTAAGTATTAGTACCGCCAGGGGTAACCGGCAAGGCGACTCATGAATAAATGAGAATCCCTGCGTGGAATGAACGGCAAGACATTGGTCAGGTGGTGTAGAGGCTTTGTGAAATGGTCGTCCGGTGTCCGAGGGGTATTGTGTTTTAGGTACTCCAAAACGATGATGGCGCAATGAATATATCTCCGTCACAGCTCGATGCCGAGCCCGGCGCGTTCTCAAGGTTCGAGGCGTGCCGAAACACCCAGAAAGGGCCGGTGGTGATTCTTGCTTCGGGCGCTTCTGCCAAACAGTTCCCCTTGCTTGAATTTTCACATCTCCCTGTGATTGCCATGAACGGTTCGGTTTCCCTCACCGCTGCGTGTGCTGTGAAGCCGTTCTTTTACATCTGCACCGATAAAAGCTTTCGCATACAGCAGCCAGAGTTGTTTGCCTTGGCCTTGCGCGATAGCCAGCGCTTGGCACTGTGGCCAGAGCAGTTCGTGGGCGCTGATATCCCGCTCGGCACCGAGTGTTATCCGCTGCATAAAGCCGACAACCCCGGCATGCTCGACGGGTTGCGGGGGCACGGGGCAACCCATGTCTGCAGCAGGGCGTGGTGGAGCAAGCGGGCGCGGTCGATCGCCTTCAGCAAAGACCTCTCAAGCGGCTACTTCGATGCCCGGACAGTGGTTTATGTCGCCCTGCAACTGGCTTACCACCTGGGGTTCGAGCAGGTGTTGCTGGTGGGTGT
Source organism: Pseudomonas putida (assembly GCF_016406145.1). NCBI lineage: Bacteria > Pseudomonadati > Pseudomonadota > Gammaproteobacteria > Pseudomonadales > Pseudomonadaceae > Pseudomonas > Pseudomonas putida. The sequence goes on along the minus strand of NZ_CP066306.1, from coordinate 3,020,454 downwards.
TGACCTCGACCAGTCATTGGGGCGCTTTTACGAGAACGGTAAGGGGCAGCATTCCCCCTGTGGGCTCGACCAGCACTGGGAGAGCCGCATACTGCCGTCGCTGACGCTGATGGCCGAGCAGGTTGTCAGCGAGCGATTCCGGGTTTACAACCTGTCCGAGGTTTCTCGCATACCTGCGGCGTTGATCCCCAAAATCGACCTGGCCCAAGCGCGGCGCATCGCGAGCTGAGTGATTGCCTGAGCAAGAAAGCGGATGCGCGGTGCCGGGGCCGACGCTACAGTGCCCGGACCTAGCCCTGCAGCGAGAAACAAGCATGTCCAGCGCCTTCACCCTGATGCAGTCCCCGGTCGGCACCTTGACCCTGGTGGCCCGCGGCGAGCGCCTGGCCGCCGTGCTGTGGGAAGAGGAGCGGGAAAACCGCGTTCGCCTGGGTGAGGTGCATCGGGATGATCAGCAGCCAATACTGCGCGAAGCCGCTCGCCAGTTGGAAGAGTACTTTGCCGGCAAGCGCCAACGGTTCGAGTTGGCACTGGATTTTGTCGGCACCGCGTTTCAGCGCCAGGTGTGGGCGGCGTTGCTCACCATTCCGTTCGGCCAGACCCGAAGCTACAGCGATATCGCCCGGCAGATCGGTAACCCGAGCGCCGTGCGCGCTGTCGGTGCGGCCAACGGCCGTAATCCGATCTCGATCATTGCCCCGTGTCACCGGGTGATTGGCGCATCCGGGAGCCTGACCGGGTTTGCCGGGGGACTAACGGCCAAGCAGTATCTCTTGGCGCTGGAGGGGCAACATAGCCAGGCTTTGGACCTTTAGCCAGGGATGGTCCGCGAAAGGTCGCGACTGAACCTCACAACTCAACTGGCCCAATACACCACCAGGCACGCCACCACTGCCAGCGTCGAACCCGCCATCAGCGTGTACTGCCGATGTGCCCGGCGGGCCTGTGGCCTTACCTCGCGCAGGTACTGCCATGGCGGTGGCGCATCCGGGCGATGGCGCAACCCCTCGGCCAGCTCATTCAGCTGGCTGTTGATCAACAGTCCCACCCAATGATAAGTGCTGGCAAAACTGGCCACTATCAAAAGCAGATACTTCATGCAGACGGCATGCTCAGCGGTACGCCGACGGCGCTGGAGTTCTTGGTATCCAGCAAGATGATGCCCTCCTGTGGGCCATCCAGCGCCGCCAGCAGGTTGCCCTGGCTGTCCCAGGCCGCCGAGCCACCGGCACCCACGAAGTTGTCAGCCGGGCCCACACAGTTGGCCATCAATACCGGGATACCCAAAGTGCGAGCGACTTGCGGGTAGTGCTCATTGCCTTCCCGGATGCCCTTCGCCGTCTTCGCCACGCTCACCAGGTACAGCTCTGCGCCACTGTCGCGGGCTTGTGCTGCATGCGCGGTGAACATCGACTCGTAACAGATGGCGGGCGCGATCTGCAGTTGCCCTGCGGCGAAAACCAAGGGCTGGTCACCGGCTGAGAAAAACGCCAGCTCGTCTTCGTGCAGCCGTTGTTTGGCGTAGGCCAGTCGCGGCTGCCCGGGACGCAGGATCGGCATTGCGATCTGAATGCCATCTGCGGTAGGCAGTGGCAAGCCCACGGCTACGCAGATTTCCAGGCGGTCGCAGATTTGCTGTAAAGGATCAAGCCGGGCAGAGGTGAGCGGCAAGGCGACCTGTCGTGCCAGCGTTGGCTCGTAACCTGTCAGCGATAGCTCGGGGAACACCACCAGTTCGGCGCCCAGGTCTGCGGCCTGCTCTATGCAGCGCAGGTGGCGGTCGAGATTGACTTGTAGTTCGCCTTTGACTGATGCCAGCTGTACGGCACAGAGTTTCATGGGTAATTCCCTTCCCTGGTACAGGTCGAATGGCCGAGCATACTACCCTCATGATCACCTGTTCCAGTGAAGGGTATTGCAGGAGGCCGCAGGCGGGGCGAAACATTGGCGAAACCGGTTCGAACTGCGCAGGTGCTGTGCCTTGTGCCATGCTGTTGGTTGATAGGGCCATGAGCACGTCATGCACGAGAGCGGTACCCATCATCCGCTCCCCAACGTGCGGCAACAGAGGAACAATGCAATGAGCCGGTTTCGGCGGGTAGCCGCCAACAGCCACGGGCGTGACCTGGCTGTTGGCGATATTCACGGGCATTTTCGGCGCCTGGAGCAGTGCCTGGAGGCGGTGGGGTTCGACCCAGCGGTGGATCGGCTGTTCAGTGTGGGTGACCTGGTCGACCGCGGCCCGCACAGTATCGAGGCGCTGACATGGCTGACCAAGCCCTGGTTTTACGCCGTGCAGGGCAACCATGAGTCGTTGGCCATCACCTGCCTGTACGGTGGGCGGCTGGATCTGGACATGTATCGGGCAGCGGGCGGCGGTTGGTTTCTCGATCTGCCAAAAGATGAGCAGGCGGTTTTCGTCGAACACTTCCTGCAGCTGCCGATAGCTATGGAAGTGCAGACAGAGACCGGGTTGATTGGCGTGCTGCATGCCGACAGCCCCTTTGCAGATTGGGCCGAGCTGCGCGCCAGTCTGCTGGAGGATGATGACCCAGGTGTGCGTGAAATCTGCCAATGGTCGCGCCGGCGGCTCAAAGAAGGGGATACCGGTGCCGTCGAAGGCGTGCGTGCCCTGCTGGTGGGCCATACACCGGTGCTCCAGGCCAAACGGTTGGGTAACGTCTGGCACCTGGACACCGGTGGTTGGGCAAGTGGCCATTTCAGCCTGATCGACTTGGCCAGCCTGGTGCTGCTCAACCCTGAAGCAGGTTGAAAAGCAATGCACCTGCCAGTGCAATCAGCATCATTCCCGAAGCCCGCTCCAGCCAAGGCAGTGCATGAGAAAAGCGCCGTAGCAGGCGCTTGTTGCCGATGGCCGATGCCACAAGCAAATCCCACAGCAGAACGATGGTGAACATCCAGGCGCCATAGGCCCACTTCCAGGCAGCACCGCTGTTGGCGACCATGCTGGCGAGGCTGGCGTAGAACAGTGCGTTCTTGGGGTTGAGAGCGCCAGATACGAAGCCCATGCCCAGCCCTCGCCACCAACCGCTCACTGCCCTTAGGGTACCCACTGCAGCCAGGCCGGACTGCCCGGCATGGCGCAGGAACAGCGCGCCTATATAAAGCAGATAAACCGCGCCGGCCAACTGCAAGGCGATGAACACCGGACTGCCTTCTTGCAGTACCGCCAGGCCCGCGAAGGCCAGGCTGATGAACAGGCCATTGGCCAGAGCGATGCCCAGGCAGGTGCCACTGGCGACGCGCCAACCGGCGCTGATCGAGGTACGAGCGACCAGGAAGAAGTCCGGGCCCGGGGAAAGCAGGGCCAGGAAGTGGGCGAGGGCGACGATCAGAAACTGCTCCATGGGGCGGGCTATCTCGAGTGATAAAGCCGCAGTGTGGAGGCGGGGCAGGAGCAGGTATTGAAGATTATTGCGGGTTGCTTAGGGCCTCTAATCGAGACGCAGCCGATATTGCCCCGGCGTCACGCCCACATGTGCCTTGAATACCCGCTGAAAATGGCTCTGATCGGCAAACCCCAGTCGATAGGCCACCTCGGCCAGCGCCAGCCCGTCGCGCAGCAGCCGCCGGCCACGGTTGACGCGGGCGTTGATCAGGTAGGCATGGGGCGTCAGCCCGGTAGCCGCGCGGAACGCACGGATCAACTGATAGCGGCCAAGCCCTGCTTGCCGGGCCAGCACTTCAAGACTCAATCGGGCCGGATCTCCAGCTTCGATACGCGCTATCAGGCCACGCAGAACCGGGTTGCCTAGCGCCGGCGCAGGCGCAGCCGTCAACGGTGGATGCTCGGTAAAATCATGATCACCCAGGAAGGTGATAAGCGCAGCTTCCTTTTCGCCGGGGCTCGCGCCAGAGAACAGCAATTCATTCAACCTGCAGAATTCTCGATACAACCCAGGCAGGCGGCTGATACGCGCCGGCGCCCCTGGCTCGGCTGCAATGAGCCCCGACTCCAGGCGCAGCTGCGCAAGCCACTGGGCCTCGACATGCAGCATCTGGTAGCTCCATGCCTGGCCGGGTTCGGGGTTGCAGGCATGCACCCGCTGCGCCGGCACCAACACCAGCGTGCCTGGGGTCAGCCGCTGCTGCCCATCACCCGCGCCAGTGAAGAGGCTGCACCCCGCATCCACCGCGCCGATGGAGAATGTCGGGTGGCTATGAGCCTTGTAGCAGGCTCGGCTGTGGCAGGCCCGGCGGCTTTCCACCCAGGGTAGGGCCGGATCGCGCCAGAGTGAGGAGCGGGTAGGGTGCATGCTGGAGTCCTCGTTCAGGCTGGAAGCTTAACAGCGCCGAACGCGCTGCCGTACAGTTTTTCCCTGTGGCTGTACCTTGACCCGGTACCGCTCAAGCATCGACATTGGCGGCAGATTTCCAGGAGAACGAAATGGACCTGTCGAGCCTGTTGTTATTCATCCCCGCCTGCTTCGCCTTGAACATGGCACCGGGGCCGAACAACCTGTTGTCGTTGCACAATGCCAGCCGCTATGGCTTGCGTACCGCATGCGTGGCAGGTGGCGGGCGCATTCTCGCCTTCAGCGGCATGATTGCCCTGGCAGCGATGGGCCTGGCGGTGGTGCTGCACACCAGTGAGTACCTGTTCCTGATGATCAAGGTGGTGGGGGCGGCCTACCTGTTCTACATCGCCTGGCAGCTGTGGCGCGCTCCGGTGGGCGAGGCGCTGGTGGCGAGCGAGCAGCCGCGTGGCAGTTGGCGCCTGGCGCGCCAGGAGTTCTGGGTTGCCGCAGGCAACCCGAAAGCGATCCTGATTTTTACCGCCTTCCTGCCACAGTTCGTCTCGGTGGGCAGCCCCACCCCGGTCAGTGAGCAGTTCCTCTGGCTGGGGGTACTGTTCCTGCTTCTGGAGTGGGCGGCGATTGCCATCTATGCCGGCCTTGGCGCCTACCTGCAGCGCTGGTTCAGCCAGCCAGGGCCGCGCCGGCTGTTCAACCGGGTCAGCGCCTGCCTGCTCGGTTGCGCTGGCCTCGGGTTGCTGGCCGCACGCCGTTAACGGCGCTTTTCAGTCGCGGTAGAACGTCTGCACCAAGTGGTAGCCGAACTTGCTCTTTATCGGCCCGTGCACCACACGCAGGGGTTTCTTGAAAATCACCTGGTCGATCGCCCCCACCAGCTGCCCCGGGCGCACTTCGCCCAGGTCGCCGCCGCGCTTGCCTGAAGGGCAGGTGGACAACTTCTTGGCCAGCACGTCGAAGGCCTCGCCATTGGCGATGCGCTGCTTGAGCTTTTCGGCTTCGTCAGCGGTCTTGACCAGGATGTGGCGGGCTTGAGCTTTCATGGGACACCTGTGCTTCGGGGTGAAAAAAGGGCGCCATTATGCCTGAACGTGCAGCTCCGTGCGGTCACGAAAAAACTCGAGTGCCTCGGGGTTGGCCAGCGCGTCGGTATTTTTCACGGGCAACCCGTGTACCACATTGCGCACCGCCAGCTCCACCAGCTTGCCGCTGATGGTACGTGGAATATCGCTGACCTGCAGGATCACCGCCGGTACATGGCGCGGCGTGGTGTACTGGCGAATCACCTGGCGAATGCGCTGTTGCAAGGGCTCATCGAGCACCAGGCCATCACGCAGACGCACGAACAGCACGACACGCACATCGCCTTTCCATTGCTGGCCGATGGCGACACTTTCCAGCACCTGCTCGACCTTTTCTACCTGCCGATAGATTTCCGCTGTGCCAATGCGCACGCCACCGGGGTTGAGCACGGCATCGGAACGCCCATGAATCACCATGCCGCCTGTGGCGAGCTGCTCGGCGTAGTCGCCCTGCGCCCAGACACCGGGAAACTGGCTGAAGTAGGCCTCGCGGTAGCGGCTGCCATCGTTGTCGTTCCAGAACCCCAGGGGCATCGACGGGAAGTGGCGGGTGCACACCAGCTCGCCTTTTTCGCCGGTCACCGGCTGGCCATGCTCATTCCATACTTGCACCGCCATGCCCAGGCCCTTGCAGGCAATTTCGCCACGGCGTACCGGCAGCGTCGGGTTGCCCAGCACGAAGCAGGAAACGATATCGGTACCACCGGACATGGACGCCAGGCACAGGTCGGCTTTTATCTTGGCGTAAACGTAGTCGTAACTGTGCGGCGACAGGGGGGAGCCGGTGGAGAGGATCAGGCGCAGGCTGTCCAGCCGATGACTGCGTGCCGGCTCCAGGCCTTCCTGTTCAAGCGCGGCCAGGTACTTGGCGCTGGTGCCGAAGGCCTGGATGCCTTCGGCGTCGATCAGGTCGAGCAGCCGCTCGGGGCCAGGGTGGAAGGGGGAGCCGTCGTACAATACCAGTGTGGCTCCCACTGCCAGGCCGCTGGCCAGCCAGTTCCACATCATCCAGCCGCAGGTGGTGTAGTAGAACAGCACGTCATCGGCCTTGAGGTCATTGTGCAGGCCGTGCTCCTTGAGATGTTGCAGCAGCACACCGCCGGCGCTGTGGACGATGCATTTGGGCACGCCCGTGGTGCCGCTGGAATAGAGTATGTACAGCGGGTGATCGAACGGTAGCGGGGTGAAGGTTGGTTCACCCCCAGCCTGGTAGAAGTCGCCCCACAGGCTGACCTTTGCCTGGGTACTGAATTCGTCGGCCTGGGTGTGCGGCCGCGTGTAGGGCACCACGATCAGTTGCTGTAGCCCGGGTAACTGCGTGCAGACCTGGTTGATCTTGTCGACCTGGTCGATCTGCTTGCCGGCGTACTGGTAACCGGCACAGACGATCAGCAGCTTGGGCTCGATCTGGCCGAAGCGATCGATGATGCCGTGCAGGCCAAACTCCGGCGATGACGTCGACCAGACGGCGCCGAGGCTGGTGCAGGCGAGCATGGCCACGAGGGTTTCCCAGGTGTTGGGCATCACTGCGCCAATGCGGTCACCCGGCTCGATACCAGCATTTTTGAAGGCCTTCTGCAGCCCGGCTACCTCAGCGGCCAGTTGCGCGTGGCTCAGTGACCTGCGCTGGCCGTCCTCGCGCATGGCCGTCACAGCGGGGTGATCGTCACGGCGGCGTAGCAGGTGTTCGGCGAAATTGAGGGTGGCCTTGGCGAACCACCGAGCATCGGGCATTTGTGCACCTTCGCTCAGTACCTGGCTGGGCGGGGTATGCCACAGCACTTGGAAATAGTCGGCAATGGATTGCCAAAAAGCGGCGCGCTGCTCGACGCTCCAACCGTGCAGGGCTGCGTAATCGTTGAGCTGAAGGTTGTAGCGCAGGTTGATCCAGCGGCGAAAGGCATCCATTCGGCTGGCCTCGATTTGCGCCGCAGCAGGACACCAAAGCACATCATTCATGCCATACCTCCCATTGCCATGACGCGCTTGATCGCCAGCTTGCCGGCGATCAAGCACCGCTACGCCTGAATTTACTCCACCTTGGCCTTTTGCACGTCCTGCGATGCCGACCAGACGCGGTAACGCACTTGCACGCCATCGGGCACATACACCACGACCGGCAATTTGCTGTTGTAGCGCAGCAGGAAGCCTTCACCGACCACTGGCACGAACGCCTCGGTCTTTTTGCCATCCGGGCAGGCCATCAGGGTACTGGCCGGCCCGCCGACCTTGTCCAGGCGGTAATAGTTGTAACCCCAGCCTTCGAGGGTGTGTTCCTCCAGGCTGCCGGCCAGGCGCTGGCGGTTACAGTCCACCTGCAGCGTCTTGCCAGCCAGAATTTCAAGTTTGTAGGCTTGCTCGTCGGCTTGCGCGGGCAGGTGGATGACCTGCCGGGTAAAGCCTTTTTCGGCCTCGGGGTAAGGCGCAACGTCCTTCAGGCTGGCGGCCATCGCCGGGGCAGTGGCCGCCATAGTCAGGGCCAGGATCGTGGACAGGGGGGTTGGGCGCATAGGGCCTCCTTGCAGTTGAACAATGGCAAGACCCGCACCAGGCCCAGGCTGCCCATCACTGGGCCAGCCAGCCACCATCGACATTCCAGGCGGCGCCGCGGACCTGGCTTGCGGCCTCGCTGCACAGGAATAGTACCAGCTCGCCCAGGTGTTCAGGGGTGACGAAGGCCAATGAAGGTTGCTTCTCGGCCAGCAAGTCCGCTTGCGCCTGCTGGGGGGCGACACCCTTGGCGGCGCGTTCGTCGATCTGCTTTTGCACCAGCGGGGTCAGCACCCAGCCCGGGCAGATGGCATTGCAGGTGACATTGCCAGTCGCCGTTTCCAGCCCCACCACCTTGGTCAGGCCGACCACGCCGTGCTTGGCCGCCACATAGGCGGCTTTGCCGGTGGAGCCGACCAACCCGTGCACCGAGGCGATATTGACGATGCGCCCCCAGTTGCGCTTACGCATACCGGGCAGGGCCAGGCGCGTGCCATGGAACACCGCCGACAGGTTCAAGGCAATTATCTTGTCCCAGCTTTCCACCGGAAACTGCTCGACCGGCGCCACATGCTGGATGCCCGCATTGTTGACCAGGATGTCGACACCGCCGAAGGTCTGCTCGGCAAAAGCGAACAATGCTTCTATCTGGGCCACATCGCCAAGGTCGGCCGGATGGTGCGCAACCTTCACCCCATGCTGCGTAACCTCGGCCAGCGCCGGTGCCGGGTCGCCGAAACCGTTGAGCAGGATGTTGGCGCCTGCGCGGGCCAGCACCTGGGCGATGCCCAGGCCGATGCCGCTGGTGGAACCGGTGATGAGTGCAGTCTTGCCTTTGAGGGTCATGCAAAGCTCCTTAGACGATGCCGGTGGCGTAGAACGTGGCGATGACCACGAAGACGGCCAGGGTCTTGATCAGGGTAATACCGAAAATGTCTTTGTAGGCCTCGCGGTGGGTCAAGCCGGTGACGGCCAGCAAGGTGATCACCGCACCGTTGTGCGGCAGGGTGTCCATGCCGCCGCTGGCCATGGCGGCCACCCGGTGCAGCACCTCGAGCGGGATGTTGGCGGCGTTTGCCGCAGCGATGAAGCTGTCGCCCATGGCCGCCAGGGCAATGCTCATGCCGCCTGAGGCGGAGCCGGTGATGCCGGCCAGTAAGGTCACGGTGATAGCTTCATTGACCAGCGGGTTGGGGATGCCGCGCAGGGCATCGGCCAATACCAGAAAGCCCGGCAGCGAAGCGATCACCGCACCAAAGCCGTATTCTGAAGCGGTGTTCATGGCGGCCAGCAAAGCGCCACCGACAGCGCTCTTGGTGCCTTCGGCCAGGCGCTCACGGATGGCGCCGAAGGCGCACACCAGCACCATCAGGATGCCGACCAGCAGCGCGGCCTGCACTGCCCAGATCGCCGTGAGCTTGGCCACGTCGCTGTTCACCGGCGCACTCATGCCCGGCAGTTGCAGGGTATGGCTGGCCCCATACCACTGCGGGATCCAGTGGGTGAACAGCAGGTTCATCACCCCCACCAGCACCAGCGGCGAAAGCGCGAGCCATGGGTTGGGCAAGGTCAGGTCGGCGGCAGTTTCCGGTTCGTTGCGCAGGTTGCTGCCATAGCCCTCGCCGGCGCGCTGGGCCTTATTACGCTGGCGTTGCAGGTAAAGCATGCCGCTGCAGAACACGAACACCGTGCCAATCAGTCCCAACCAGGGCGCGGCCCAGGCGGTGGTGTTGAAGAAGGTGCTGGGGATGATGTTCTGGATCTGCGGGGTGCCGGGCAGGGCGTCCATGGTGAACGAGAAGGCGCCCAAGGCGATGGTTGCCGGGATCAGGCGCTTGGGAATATCACTTTGGCGGAACATTTCGGCGGCGAACGGGTACACCGCGAACACCACCACAAACAGCGATACCCCACCATAAGTGAGCAAAGCGCAAACGAGCACGATCACCAGCATGGCCTGGCGGGTGCCGAGCAGGCGGATGGCCGCGGCGACGATCGAGCGCGAGAAACCGGACAGTTCGATGAGCTTGCCGAACACCGCGCCAAGCAGGAACACCGGAAAGTACAGCTTGATGAAGCCGACCATCTTTTCCATGAACACCCCGGTAAAGGCGGGCGCCACGGCGGCGGGGTCGGTCAGCAGCACCGCGCCGAGGGCGGCGATTGGTGCGAAGAGGATCACGCTGTAACCGCGGTAGGCGGCCAGCATCAGCAGGGCCAAAGCGGCGAGGGCGATGAGCACGGTCATCGGGTAGATCTCCTGGGTAGGTCTTTTTGTTATCGGTGACCGGGAGATAGCGGGAATCGTGCCAACAGTTAACTTATTGATTGTTAACGCATTTTCTTGGAATGGAGTTTGCTGTGTCTCTTATTTGAGATTGGCTGCGGCAGCTACGCCCCTGCAACCGCCATGCAAGGCAGAGCACCCGCAGTAGTCTCTATTGTGAAACACCAGTCTCCAATAAGAGACTCATACCCCCAATGCCACTTTCTTCTTGTAGAACGTCGAACGCCCCAAACCCAATGCTTTAGCTGCTTCCACCACATTGCCGGCGTGTGCGGCCAATGTGTCGGCAATGAGCTTGCGCTCGAATTGCGCACAGGCATCGCGGTAGCTTTGCCGCACGGTAGTGGTGGCAAGCGGCGCCACCGGCCCTAGTGCCTCGCGCAAGTCCAAGGCGGTAAGGCGCGGCTGGTCCGCCAGCAGGGTTGCCCGTTCCAGCACGTTGCGCAGCTCACGGATGTTCCCGGGCCAGGCATGGCGTGCCAGCAATTGCAGCGCATCGGGCTCCAGCTCGAACTGGCTGCCCAGTTCGGCCAGGATCGCCTCGCATAACGCGGGCAGGTCTTCGAGGCGCTCGCGCAGCGGCGGAGCCTGGATTGGCAGCACATTCAGGCGGTAATACAGATCGGCGCGAAACGCCCCGCGGGCCATGGCCGCCTGCAAATCGATTGAAGTGGCCGCGATGATGCGCACGTCGCTGCGCAGCATCTGGTTCGAGCCCACCGGTTCGTATTCCTTCTCCTGCAGTACACGCAGCAGCTTGCTTTGCAGGGCCAAGGGCATGTCGCCGATTTCGTCGAGGAACAAGGTGCCGCCTTCGGCCAACTGCAACTTGCCGCTGCGCCCTTTGCGGTCAGCGCCGGTAAAGGCGCCTGGGGCCGTGCCGAAAAACTCGGCCTCCAGCAGCGCTTCGGGAATCGCTGCACTGTTGATGCTGACAAAGGCTTTGTGCGCACGTGCCGAGGCTGCGTGAATGGCATGGGCCAGCAGCTCCTTGCCAGTACCGGTTTCGCCGAGCAACAACACTGGCGATTCGCTGGCCGCGCCGCGCCTGGCACGGCGTTTGGCCTCAAGGCTCGCCGCGCTGCTGCCGACGAACTGGGCAAAACTGTATTTGGCCTGGCGCGCGCGCAGTTGCGAGCGTGTCGTGGCCAGCTCCTGCTGCATGCTCGAATAGCGCTTGAGCAGTGGCGACAGGCTGCGCAATTCGTCGAACAGGGCAAAGCCGATGGCACCGATCAGCGCGCCCTGCGCATCGTGGATCGGCAGGCGCATGACCACCAGTGGCTCGTTGGGGGTGTCGAGCATGTCCAGCAGGATCGGCCGGCCGTTACTCACCACCTCGCGCATCAGGCTGCCCGGGATCACCGTTTCGCATGGCTGGCCTATGGCACTGGCGGCATCGGCCAGGCCAAACCGACGGGCGTAGCGTTCGTTCATCCACACGATTCGCGCCTCGCGGTCGACGATCACGGTGCCCTCGCTGGACTGCTCGATGATTTCGAACAGCGAGCGGATCGCCAGTTGCCGTACCTGAGGATAGTCCTTGAGGGTATTGCTTTCTTGCATGGGCAGTTCCCTGAAACCTGTGATGGCAGTACCAGCCTAAACTCTCGGGTCGAAAGCCTCGCGCAAGGCATCCCCGATAAACACGAGCAATGACAGTACCACCGCCAGCGCAAAGAACGCTGTGAAGCCCAGCCAAGGGGCCTCCAGGTGTTGCTTGCCCTGGGTGACCAGCTCACCCAGCGAAGCACTCCCGGCCGGCATGCCAAAGCCCAGAAAGTCCAGCGCGGTCAGTGTGGTGATGGCCCCGGTGAGCATGAACGGCACGTAGGTCAGCGTGGCGTTCATCGCATTGGGCAGGATGTGCCGCAGCATCACCTGGCTGTCAGGCAGGCCCAGAGCGCGGGCGGCCTTCACGTACTCCAGGTTGCGCCCACGCAGGAACTCGGCCCGCACCACATCCACCAGGGTCAACCACGAGAACAGCGCCATGATCCCCAGCAGCCACCAGAAGTCCGGCTCGACGAAACCGCTGAGGATGATCAGCAGGTACAGCACCGGCAACCCCGACCACACCTCCAGCACGCGTTGCCCAAGCAGGTCCACCCAACCACCGTGGTAGCCCTGCAAGGCCCCGGCGATCACGCCGATCAGCACGCTGACCACCGTCAGGGCGAAGGCGAACAGCAGCGATACCCGTGTGCCGTACAACACCCGTGCGAGCACGTCGCGGCCCTGGTCGTCGGTACCCAGCCAGTTGCTGCTGCTCGGTGGGCTTGGGGTGGGTACCTGCAGGTCGTAGTTGGGTGTGTCGGCACTGAACGGAATCGGTGCGAACAGCATCCAGCCGCCCTGGTCCTCGATCAGCTGGCGTACATACGCGCTACGGTAGTCCGGCTGAAACGGCAGTTGGCCGCCGAACTGCTGCTCGCTGTAGCGTTTTAGCGCAGGCATGTACAGCTCGCCCTTGTAGCCAAGCAGCAAGGGTTTGTCGTTGGCCACGAGCTCTGCGCCGAGGCTGAGCAGCAGCAGGCCAGCAAACAGCCACAACGACACCCAGCCACGGCGGTTACGGCGAAAGCGTTGCAGGCGGCGACGCGAAACCGGCGAGAGCATCAGTGCGTCCTCGCGTCGAAGTCGATGCGCGGATCGAGCAAGGTATACGACAAGTCGCCGATCAGGCGTATCAGCAGGCCGGCCAGGGTGAAGATGAACAGCGTGCCGAACACTACCGGGTAGTCACGCGACACCGCTGCCTCGTAGCTCATTCGCCCAAGGCCATCGAGCGAGAAAATCACCTCGATCAGCAGGGATCCTGCGAAGAACACCGTGATAAGCGCCTGCGGCAATCCAGCCAGCACCACCAGCATGGCATTGCGCAGCACGTGGCCATACAACACCCGGCGCTCGCTCAGGCCCTTGGCCCGTGCCGTGACCACGTACTGACGGGAGATTTCGTCGAGGAAGGCGTTCTTGGTCAGCAATGTCAGCGTGGCGAAGCCGCCGACCACCAGTGCACCCACCGGCAGCACCAGGTGCCAGAAGTAGTCGGCGACCTTGCCCAGCAGGCTGAGCTGGTCGAAGTTTTCCGAGACCAGGCCGCGTACCGGGAACCAGTTCAGCGAGGTGCCACCGGCGAACAGCACGATCAACAGCAAGGCGAACAGGAAAGAGGGCAGGGCGTAACCGATCACGATCAGCGCACTGCTCCAGGCATCGAAGCGGCTGCCGTGGCGCACCGCCTTGCGGATGCCCAGCGGGATCGACACCAGGTAGGTGATCAACGTGGCCCAGAACCCCAGTGAAAGGGTCACCGGCAGCTTGTCCAGAATCAGATCGGTGACCTTGGCGCCGCGGAAGAAGCTCTGGCCGAAATCCAGCCGTGCATACTGGCCGAGCATCAGCCACAGGCGCTCAGGGGCCGACTTGTCGAAGCCGTACTGGCGCTTGATCTCCTCGATCAGTTTCGGGTCCAGGCCCCGGGTGGCGCGGGATTCGCCATGAACCACGTCGGCCCGGGCGCCCGGTGCCCCGCCGCCGATGCCCTGCAGCCTGGCCACAGCCTGCTCCACAGGGCCGCCGGGGGCAGCCTGGACGATGGCGAAGTTGACCAGCAGGATCGCCAGCAGCGTGGGGATGATCAGCAGCAGGCGGCGCAGGATATAGGAGGTCATGGCGCAGCCTTCTGGCGCTCGGCCATCTGCGCGCTGGTCAGGGCGTTCGGGCTGATTTCCCACCAGCTGTCCAGCCCTTCGTCATAAGCAGGCTGGACCTTGGGCAGGCCGAAGCGGTTCCACCACACGGTCGAACTGCCGGGCGGGTAGTAGTTGGGGATCCAGTAGTAGTTCCATTGCAGCACACGGTCCAGCGCATGGGCGTAGCGCCGCATGTCAGCCTGGGTGTCGGCGCGCACCAGCCCGTCGATCAGGCTGTCCACCGCTGGGTCCTTGAGCACCATCAGGTTGTTCGAGCCTGGGTCGTTGGCTGCTGCAGACCCGAAGTAGTTGTAGAGTTCGGCACCCGGTGAGAGGGTGGTCGGGTAGCCGGTGACGATCATGTCGTAGTCGCGGGCCATCAGACGATTGACGTACTGGGCCGAGTCGACATTGCGGATGTTCAGGGTAACGCCGATCTGTGCCAGGTTACGCTTCCACGGCAGCAGCAGACGCTCAAGGCCGGCCTGGCCGTTGAGGAAGGTGAATGCCAGCGGCTGGCCCTCGGCGTTGACCAGGTGATCACCCTCAGGGTGCCAACCCGCCTGCTGCAGCAGGGCCAGGGCCTGCAGTTGCTGCGTGCGGATAATCCCCGAGCCATCGGTTAAGGGGGCCGTGAACACCTGGCTGAAGACTTCGCCTGGTACCTTGCCGCGCAGCGGCTCAAGCAGTTTCAGTTCACCGGCATCCGGCAATTCGCGCGCAGCCAGCGGGGTGTTGGAAAAAATACTTTGCTGGCGGATGTACAGGTTGCGCATCATCTGCCGGTTGCTCCACTCGAAGTCCCATAGCATGGCCAGCGCCTGGCGCACGCGGCGGTCCTTGAACTGCGGCCGGTCGAGGTTGAACACGAACCCCTGGGCGGTCTGTGGCTTGGCCGGGCCCAGGTGGGCGCGCTGCAGGCGGCCGTCATCCAGTTGTGCACCGTTGTAACCGAGGGTGAAGGCCGTGGCCGAGAACTCACGGTTGTAGTCGTAGCCACCGCCTTTGAGTACCTGGCGCGCCACCTCGGTATCGCCAAAGTACTCGACGCGAATGCGCTCGAAGTTGAAACGGCCGCGGCTGACGGGCAAGTCCTTGGCCCACCAGTGCCGGTCACGCTCGAAGGTGACGCTGCGGCCATTGTCGATCCGCCCGATGCGGTATGGGCCGCTGCCGACCGGTGTGTCGAAGCCGGCGCCGTTAGCGAAGTCGCGGCTTTTCCAGTCGTGTTCGGGCAGGACCGGCAAACTGGCAAGGTCCAGGGGCAGTGTACGGCCGTGGGGTTGCTTGAAATCGAAGCGCACACGGTGCGGGCCTTCGACCGTGACACCCGCCACATCGGCGAACTGGGTCCGGTATTTGAGGCTGCCCTCGCTCATCAGCTTGTCGTAACTGAAGCGCACATCCTCGGCACGCACAGGTTTGCCGTCGGCAAAGGTTGCCCTGGGGTCGATATCGAAACGCAGCCAGGCGTCCTGCGGTCCGCGCTCCATGCGTCGGGCGATCAGGCCATAGACCGTATAGGGCTCATCGAATGAACGCACTGCCAAGGGAGCGTACAGCCAGCCATCGACCTCGCTGACGCCGATACCTTTGTCGATGTACGGCAGAATGTGGTCGAACTGACCGATTTCGGTGGCCGAGCGGCGCAGGGTACCGCCCTTGGGGGCATCGGGGTTGACGTAGTCGAAGTGGCGGAAGGTTTGGGCGTAGCGCGGGGCTTCACCGTAGACGGTGAGGGCGTGGGTCGGTTCGGCCAGGGCGGTAAAACCCATGGATGCCAGCACGATCCCCAGAAACATCTGTGGGAGCGGGCTTGGCCGCGAAGAGGCCCGGCCAGGCAACGGCGTTGCCTGCACGGGCGCATTCGCGGGCGAAGCTGCTCCCACAGAGGTGGTCATGGTCAGCGTGGACTTAGTCCTGGCGGCTGGTCACTTCCAGCAGGTGGTAGCCGAACTGGGTCTTGACCGGGCCCTGCACGGTGTTGACCGGGGCGCTGAATACAACGGTATCGAATTCCTTGACCATCTGGCCTGGGCCGAACGAGCCCAGGTCACCGCCCTGGCGGCTGGACGGGCAGGTGGAGTTGGCTTTGGCGATTTCAGCGAAGTCGGCACCGGCTTCGATCTGGGCTTTCAGTTCGTTGCACTTGTCTTCGCTGCTGACGAGGATGTGGCGGGCAGTGGCGCGTGCCATGGGTACTACTCCTTGGGTGAAAAGGGCAAGCCTAGCGCACTTGCTTGGGAAATGTCTCGCAAGGCTTGCTGTACGCTTCCTACATACGCGCTGCGGCCTCACGCAGCAGGGTTTGTGTCGCTTCCCAGCCCAGGCAGCCATCGGTGATCGACACGCCGTACTTCAGCGGGCCCTTGCCCAGTGCCTGACAACCGTCGAACAGGTGGCCTTCGAGCATCACCCCGACAAGCGATGTGTCGCCGGCCAGGCGCTGAGCCAGCACGTCCTCGAACACTGCGGGCTGCCGCGCTGGGTCCTTGCCGCTGTTGGCATGGCTGCAATCGACCATGATCCGCGCCTGCAGACCCGCCTTGGCCAGCCCTTGGCGGGCTTGGGCAATGCTGGTGCTGTCGTGGTTCGGGCCCTTGTGGCCGCCGCGCAGCACCAGGTGGGTATCCGGGTTGCCCAAGGTCTCAATGATTGCCGGGTAGCCTTGCGCATCCATACCGAAATGGCGGTGCGCGGCGGCGGCGCTGCGCATCGCGTCGCATGCGATGGCGACACCGCCATCGGTACCGTTCTTGAAACCGACCGGCAACTCCAGGCCGCTGACCATCTCACGGTGAACCTGCGATTCGGTGGTACGCGCGCCAATCGCCGCCCAGCCCAGTAGGTCATCGAAGTAACCGGCGACCATCGGCTGCAGCAGCTCGGTGGCGATCGGCAGCCCGCGTTCGATCATGTTCAGCATCAAGCCACGGGACAGGGCGATGCCGCCATGCATGTCGTCGCTGCCATCGAGGTGCGGGTCGTAGGCCAGGCCTTTCCAGCCCACCGTGGTGCGCGGTTTCTCCACGTAGGCGCGCATCACCAGCAGCAACTTGTCGTCGACTTCGCGGCTCAGGGCCGCCAGGCGGTCGGCATATTCAAGGGCCGAGCGTGGGTCGTGAATCGAGCAGGGGCCGACGACCACCAGCAGGCGCGGGTCGCGGCCTTCAAGGATGGCGCGAATGGCCTGGCGCTGGGCCTGGACTTGCTGGGCATGTTCGATTGAAAGCGGCATCTGCTGCTTGAGCAGGTGCGGGCTGGGCAGGCGACGGCTGACAGTGGTGTTGGCAGCGTTTGGCTGGGTCAGGGGCAGAGCGAGGTTCGAGGCTTGCATGGCGTAGGTTCCCTGGGCAGACGGCGGGTTCTGACCCGCGCAGTCGGCCCCTATCGAGGTGTTCGACTGATCGTTGAATTCAGATTGGCTGCAGCATTGCCACCGTGGACGGACCGGTCGGAGGCGGCAGGCTGGCCCGAGCGGGATTGGCTAAATCGCCAGGCGTAGGTGCTTGCGTAGTAATAAGTGGCGTAGTTCATGAAAGTGTCCTCAGCGTGAATCGGTAATGTTCAAAGGCCTGAAAAGCAAAACCCCCGGTCGGGGAGCCGACCGGGGGTTTGAGTATTCTCATGTTCGGCGGCCCCTCGAAGGTGGGCGCCGTGTGGGTATCAGCGGCGCCTAGTGGCTAAACCAATACCCAAAATAAAAGCAGGCAACAGCCTTGCAGCCGGCAACGGCCAGCACTGGGCGCAGGTTGCGACCGGTGTTGTTGGCGTGGTTGCGGGTGTGTTTCGGCATGTTGCTCTCCAGTTGATGAGCCCGAGCTTACTTCAGGTAGCACGCACCGTTCAATGGATAATTTGCCATGTACCTGATCAATTTCTTTTGCCTTGCAGAAAACGGATAGCGCTTTGCACCCAGCGGATATTGCCGCCCGCCGGCACGCCCTAACCTGACCCGGTCTGAACAATAACAATGGAGACCCTGGCCATGTCCCTGGGATTCGACTACCTCAATGCCATGCTCGAGGACGACCGTGAAAAGGGCATCTACCGCTGCAAGCGCGAGATGTTCACCGACCCACGCCTGTTCGATCTGGAGATGAAACACATCTTCGAGGGCAACTGGATCTACCTGGCCCACGAAAGCCAGATCCCCGAGAAAAACGACTTCCTCACCCTGACCATGGGGCGCCAGCCGATCTTTATCGCGCGCAACAAGGACGGTGAGCTCAATGCTTTCCTCAATGCCTGCAGTCACCGCGGTGCCATGCTCTGCCGGCACAAGCGCGGAAACCGCGCAAGCTACACCTGCCCGTTCCATGGCTGGACCTTCAATAACAGCGGCAAGCTGCTCAAGGTCAAGGATCCGAGCAACGCCGGCTACCCCGACAGTTTCAACTGCGACGGCTCCCACGACCTGACCAAGGTTGCCCGGTTCGAATCCTACCGCGGCTTCCTGTTCGGCAGCCTCAACGCCGATGTCAAACCGCTGGCCGAACACCTGGGCGAATCGGCCAAGATCATCGACATGATCGTTGACCAGTCCCCCGAGGGCCTGGAGGTACTGCGCGGGGCCAGTTCGTACATCTACGAAGGCAACTGGAAGCTGACCGCCGAGAACGGCGCCGACGGCTACCATGTCAGCTCCGTGCACTGGAACTACGCCGCCACCCAGAACCAGCGCAAGCAGCGCGAGGCGGGTGAAGAGATCAAGACCATGAGCGCTGGTGCATGGGCCAAGCAGGGGGGTGGTTTTTACTCCTTCGACCATGGCCACCTGCTGCTCTGGACCCGCTGGGCCAACCCCGAAGACCGCCCGGCCTTCGAACGCCGCGAACAACTCGCCGCGGACTTCGGCCAGGCTCGCGCCGACTGGATGATCGAGAACTCGCGCAACCTGTGCCTGTACCCCAATGTCTACCTGATGGACCAGTTCAGTTCGCAGATCCGGATCGCTCGGCCGATATCGGTGAACAAAACCGAGATCACCATCTACTGCATCGCGCCCAGAGGCGAGAGCGCCGAGGCCCGTGCCAGGCGCATTCGTCAGTACGAAGACTTCTTCAACGTCAGTGGCATGGCCACCCCCGACGACCTTGAGGAATTCCGCTCCTGCCAGACAGGTTACGGCGGTGGTACCGGCTGGAACGACATGTCACGCGGCGCGGCGCACTGGGTCGAGGGGGCCGACGAGGCCGCCCGCGAAATCGAGCTCAGCCCGCTGCTGTCTGGCGTGCGCACTGAGGACGAGGGCCTGTTCGTGCTGCAGCACAAGTACTGGCAGGACACCATGCTCAAGGCTCTGGAAGACGAGCAGCAACTGATCCCCGTGGAGGCCGTGCAATGAGCCTTCATGAGACCGTGCGCGACTTCCTGTACCGCGAAGCGCGCTACCTGGACGATGCACAGTGGGACCAGTGGCTGGAATTGTATGCCAGCGATGCAAGCTTCTGGATGCCCGCGTGGGATGACGACGACCGCCTCACCACCGATCCGCAAAGCGAGATCTCGCTGATCTGGTACGGCAACCGTGGCGGCCTCGAGGACCGGGTGTTCCGTATCAAGACCGAGCGTTCCAGTGCGACCGTGCCCGACACCCGCACCTCGCACAACATCAGCAACATCGAGATCGTCGAGCAGGGTGAGGGCTACTGCCAGGTGCGCTTCAACTGGCACACGCTGAGCTTTCGCTACAAGACCACCGACAGCTACTTCGGTACGAGCTTCTATACCCTGGACCTGCGCGGCGAACAGCCGCTTATCAAGGCCAAGAAGGTGGTGCTGAAGAACGACTACGTGCGTCAGGTCATCGACATCTACCACATCTGAACCGAGGTTACGCGAACGGCCCGGTGTGCCCCATGGTGCGCCGTGGCCAGGTTCGCCCGCGAGGTGCAACATGAGCTTCCAGATCGCGCTTAATTTCGAAGACGGGGTAACCCGCTTCATCGAGGCCAGCGGCCATGAAACCGTCGCCGACGCCGCCTACCGCCAGGGCATCAATATCCCGCTGGACTGCCGCGATGGCGCCTGCGGTACCTGCAAGTGCAAGGCCGAATCCGGCCGTTATGACCTGGGCGACAACTTCATCGAAGACGCCCTCAGTGCAGACGAAATCGCCGAAGGCTATGTACTGACCTGCCAGATGCGCGCCGAAAGCGACTGCGTGGTACGTATCCCGGCGTCTTCGCAGCTGTGCAAGACCGAACAAGCCAGCTTCCAGGCCGCCATCAGTGATGTGCGCCAGCTGTCGGCCAGTACCATCGCCCTGTCGATCAAGGGGGAGTCGCTGAACAGGCTGGCTTTCCTGCCGGGGCAGTACGTCAACCTCACGGTGCCCGGCAGCGACCAGAGCCGTGCCTACTCCTTCAGTTCGTTGCAGAAGGACGGCGAAGTCAGCTTCCTGATTCGCAACGTGCCGGGCGGGCTGATGAGCAGCTTCCTCACCAGCCTGGCCAAGGCCGGCGACAACATGAGCCTGGCCGGGCCCTTGGGCAGCTTCTACCTGCGCCCGATCCAGCGCCCCTTGCTGCTGCTGGCCGGCGGCACGGGCCTGGCACCGTTTACGGCGATGCTGGAAAAGATCGCAGAACAGGGCAGCGAGCATCCCCTGCACCTGATCTATGGAGTGACCAACGACTTCGACCTGGTCGAGCTGGACCGTTTGCACGCCCTGGCTGCGCTCATCCCCAACTTCACCTTCAGCGCCTGTGTGGCCAACCCCGAAAGCCATTACCCGCAAAAGGGTTACGTGACCCAGCACATCGAGCCGTGCCACCTCAATGACGGCGATGTCGATGTGTACCTGTGCGGCCCGCCACCGATGGTCGAGGCGGTCAGCCAGTACATCCGCGAGCAGGGCATCACCCCGGCCAACTTCTACTACGAGAAGTTCGCGGCAGCGGCAGCCTGAGTTTCCTTGGGGCCGCCCCATCGTGCGGGTGAAGGTGGCCTCTTTTTCTTCCAAAGCCGGCAGTTGGGCCTGAGAGCACCGCTGTACCTGTGGGAGCCGGCTTGCCGGCGATGGGGCCAGTGCAGGCCAGGCAAGGTTGTGCCTGATAACAGGATAAGGAAGTAGCAGATGAACAACCGATTCCATAACAAAGTAGCCCTGGTCACCGGTGCCGCTCAAGGCATCGGCCGTGGCGTGTGCTGGCGGCTGAAGGCCGAAGGCGCGCAGGTGGTTGCCGTGGACCGCTCCGAACTGGTCCATGAACTGGCCGGGGAGGGCGTGCTGACGCTGATCGCCGATCTTGAGCAATACACCGACTGTGCCCGCGTCATGGCCTTGGCGGTAGAAGCGTTCGGTCGCATCGACGTTCTGGTCAACAACGTTGGCGGCACCATCTGGGCCAAGCCGTTCGAACACTATGAAGTGCCGCAGATCGAAGCCGAAGTCCGCCGCTCGCTGTTCCCCACCCTGTGGTGCTGCCACGCTGCGCTCCCGTACATGCTCGAACGCGGCAGCGGCGCCATCGTCAACGTCTCCTCGATTGCCACCCGCGGCGTCAACCGCGTGCCCTACGGCGCGGCCAAAGGCGGGGTCAATGCACTGACCGCCTGCCTTGCCTTCGAAACCGCCGGCCGCGGCATCCGGGTCAACGCTACCGCCCCCGGCGGCACCGAGGCGCCGCCACGGCGCGTGCCACGCAATGAGGCCGAGCAGAGCGAGCAGGACAAGCGCTGGTACCAGCAGATTGTCGACCAGACCCTGGACAGCAGCCTGATGCACCGCTACGGCAGCATTGACGAACAGGTTGGCGCGATCCTTTTCCTGGCCAGTGACGAGGCGTCCTACATCACCGGCGTGACCCTGCCGGTGGGGGGCGGCGACCTCGGCTGAGCAGCACCCCAAAGGCAGTTTTCCTCCACAAAAAAAACAACAGAGACAGATGCCATGCGAACCCTTGACGTTCACCCGATCATCGACAACGCCCGTTTCACCGCCTTCCACTGGATGGTCATGGCCTGGTGCGGCCTGCTACTGGTCTTCGATGGATATGACCTGTTCATCTACGGCGTGGTGCTGCCGGTCATCATGAAAGAATGGGGCCTGAGCCCATTGCAGGCCGGTGCCCTGGGCAGCTATGCGCTGTTCGGCATGATGTTCGGTGCGCTGGTTTTCGGCAGCCTGGCCGACCGGATCGGGCGCAAGAAAGGGATTGCCATCTGTTTCGCCCTGTTCTCGGGGGCGACCATCCTCAACGGCTTTGCCAGCAGCCCCAGCGAGTTCGGTATCTATCGTTTCATCGCCGGCCTTGGTTGCGGCGGTTTGATGCCCAATGCCGTGGCGCTGATGAATGAATACGCGCCCAAGCGCCTGCGCAGCACGCTGGTGGCAATCATGTTCAGCGGCTATTCGCTGGGCGGCATGCTTTCGGCGGGCGTGGGCATCTTCATGTTGCCACGCTTCGGTTGGGAGTCGATGTTCTTCGCCGCCGCAGTGCCGCTGCTGCTGTTGCCGGTGATCCTGTATTACCTGCCCGAGTCGATCGGCTTTCTGGTGCGCCAGGGCCGCACCGAGGAGGCGCGCACGTTGCTCAAGCGCCTGGACCCGCACTGCGATGTGCAGGCTGACGACCAATTGCAGGCGACTGACCGCAAAGGTAACGGCGGTTCAGTGCTGGACCTGTTCCGCAATGGCCTGGCCACCCGCACCTTGGCCCTGTGGCTAGCGTTCTTCTGCTGCTTGCTGATGGTCTACGCGCTCAGCTCGTGGCTGCCGAAACTGATGGCCAACGCCGGCTACAGCCTGGGCTCGAGCCTGTCCTTCCTGTTGGCACTGAACTTCGGCGGTATGGCCGGGGCAATCCTGGGGGGCTGGCTGGGCGACCGCTACAACCTGGTGAAGGTGAAAGTCGCGTTCTTCCTGGCAGCGGCTGTGTCGATCAGCCTGCTGGGCGTCAACAGCCCAATGCCGGTGCTGTACGTGCTGATCTTCATCGCCGGCGCCACCACCATCGGCACGCAGATCCTGCTGTACGCCGGTGCTGCCCAGCTTTACGGCCTTGCGGTGCGTTCCACCGGCCTGGGCTGGGCCTCGGGCATCGGCCGCAACGGCGCCATCGTCGGGCCGCTGCTCGGCGGTGCGCTGATGGGGATCAACCTGCCGCTGCAACTCAATTTCATCGCCTTCGCCATTCCCGGTGCAATCGCCGCGCTGGCCATGGCCGTGCACCTGGCGAGCAGCCGGCGTCACGCCCTGGCCGCGACGGCCTGACCTTACTACTGACTGAACTGGAGCTTTTCATGACAAGCCCGACCATTGAACGGCTGGAGGCGATCATCGTCGACCTGCCCACCATCCGCCCGCACAAGCTAGCCATGCACACGATGCAGCAGCAAACCCTGGTGGTCCTGCGCCTGCGTTGCAGCGACGGTGTGGAAGGTATCGGCGAAGCTACCACCATCGGCGGCCTGGCTTACGGCTACGAAAGCCCCGAGGGCATCAAGGCCAATATCGACGCGCATCTGGCGCCGGCGCTGGCCGGCATGGCTGCCGACAACATCAACGCTGCAATGCTCAAGCTCGACAAGCTGGCCAAGGGCAACACCTTCGCCAAGTCCGGCATCGAGAGCGCCTTGCTCGATGCCCAGGGCAAACGCCTGGGGCTGCCGGTCAGTGAGCTGCTGGGCGGGCGCGTGCGCGACAGCCTAGAGGTGGCCTGGACCTTGGCCAGCGGTGACACGGCACGTGACATCGCCGAGGCCGAGCACATGCTGGAGGTTCGCCGCCACCGGGTGTTCAAGCTGAAGATCGGCGCCAACCCCTTGGCACAGGACCTGAAACATGTGGTGGCGATCAAGCGTGAATTGGGCGAGCGCGCCAGTGTGCGGGTCGACGTCAACCAGTACTGGGACGAATCCCAGGCCATTCGCGCCTGCCAGGTGCTGGGTGACAACGGTATCGACCTCATCGAACAGCCGATCTCACGCATCAACCGCAGCGGCCAGGTGCGCCTGAACCAGCGCAGCCCCGCGCCGATCATGGCCGACGAGTCCATCGAAAGCGTGGAGGACGCGTTCAGCCTGGCTGCGGACGGTGCCGCCAGCATCTTCGCCCTGAAAATCGCCAAAAACGGCGGCCCGCGTGCAGTACTGCGCACCGCGCAGATTGCGGAAGCGGCCGGCATCGCCCTGTACGGCGGCACCATGCTCGAAGGCTCGATCGGCACCCTGGCTTCGGCACACGCCTTCCTCACCGTGCGCCAGTTGACCTGGGGTACCGAGCTGTTCGGGCCGCTGCTGCTGACCGAAGAGATCGTCAACGAGCCGCCGCAGTACCACGACTTCCAGTTGCATGTGCCACGTACCCCAGGCCTGGGCCTGACCCTCGACGAACACCGCCTGGCGCGCTTCGCCCGCCGCTGACTTGAAAGGAGAACCCCCATGCTGTTCCACGTGAAGATGACCGTGAAGCTGCCGGTCGACATGGACCCGGCCCAGGCCAGGCAGCTGAAGGCCGACGAGAAGGAACTTGCCCAGCGCCTGCAGCGCGAGGGCACCTGGCGCCACCTGTGGCGCATTGCCGGGCACTACGCCAACTACAGCGTGTTCGACGTGCCCAGTGTAGAGGCGCTGCACGACACGCTGATGTTGCTGCCGCTGTTTCCGTACATGGATATCGAGGTCGACGGCCTGTGCCGTCACCCGTCATCGATCCACGCCGACGACCGCTGAAATAAGCCTTTCGCACAAGAACAAGACGAGGTAACCATCATGACCGTGAAAATTTCCCACACTGCCGACGCCCAGAAGTTTTTTGAAGAAGCAGCAGGCTTTGGTAACGACGACGGCAGCCCACGCCTCAAACGTATCGTTAAGCGTGTTCTGCAGGACACCGCCCGCCTGATCGAAGACCTGGAAATCAGCGAGGACGAGTTCTGGCTGGCTGTGGACTACCTCAACCGCCTCGGCGGACGTGGCGAGGCCGGGCTGCTGGTAGCGGGGCTGGGCATCGAGCACTTCCTCGACCTGCTGCAGGATGCCAAGGATGCCGAGGCTGGCCTGAGCGGTGGCACCCCGCGCACCATCGAAGGCCCGCTGTACGTTGCCGGAGCGCCGATCGCCCAAGGCGAGGTGCGCATGGATGACGGCAGCGAGGAGGGCGTGGCCACGGTCATGTTCCTCGAAGGCCAAGTGCTCGACCCCCAGGGCCAGCCGCTTGCCGGCGCCGTTGTCGACCTGTGGCATGCCAACACCCGTGGTACCTACTCGTTCTTCGACTCGAGCCAGTCCGAGTACAACCTGCGCCGGCGCATCGTCACCGACGCCGAAGGCCGCTACCGCGCGCGCTCCATCGTGCCCTCGGGCTACGGCTGCGACCCGCAGGGGCCGACCCAGGAATGCCTGGACCTGCTGGGCCGCCACGGCCAGCGCCCGGCGCATGTGCACTTCTTCATCTCGGCGCCGGGTCACCGGCACCTGACTACACAGATCAACCTGTCTGGCGACAAGTACCTGTGGGATGACTTTGCCTATGCCACGCGCGATGGGCTGGTCGGTGAGGTGGTGTTCCGTGAAGGGCCCGACGGGCGCTATGCCGAACTCAAGTTCGACTTCCAGTTGCAGAAGGCGCTGCAAGACGCGGATGAGCAGCGCAGCGGGCGGCCTCGGGCCTTGCAGGAAGGCTGAGTCTCGATCGCGGGCACGCCGGCTCCTGCAGGTACAGCTCAGGCAATGAACTCAGCGGTGTCTGGGTGGGAGCCGGCTTGCCGGCGATCAAACGCAAAGCCCTTGCAACCCACTACTGCAGCGAGAGGCCCATGAAAAACCTGATCAAGGACTGTTCCCTTTCCGCCATCGTCGCAGGTTGCCTTGCGACGATGATTTCCTACGCCGGCCCGCTGGTGATCATCTTTCACGCCGCCGAAGCCGCCGGCCTGTCCCAGGGTCTGCTGTCTTCCTGGGTTTGGGCCATCTCCATGGGCAGTGCTGTACTCGGCGGCTTGTTGAGCCTGTACTACCGGGTACCGGTGGTGATCGCCTGGTCCATCCCGGGCTCGGCACTGTTGGTCACGGCCTTGCCCCAACTGGGACTGGAGCAGGCGGTAGGGGCGTATCTGGTGGCCAATCTGGTCCTGCTGCTGATCGGCATCAGCGGGGCCTTCGACCGCATAATCGCGCGCCTGCCCGGCTCGATCGCCGCCGGCATGCAGGCCGGCATTCTGTTCAGCTTCGGCATCGAGGTGTTCCGGGCATTGCCGGTGCAGCCGGGGCTGGTGGTGGCGATGTTCGTTGCCTATGTGCTGATGCGCAGGCTGCAACCTCGCTACGCCGTCGCGGCGGTGTTGTGTGTGGGTGCCGTAGTCACCTTTACCAGTGGCGCACTGCGCAGCGAGGCACTGGTATTGGAACTGGCCTCGCCGCAGTGGATCACCCCGCAGTTCAGCCTGGCGGCATTGTTCAGCCTGGCACTGCCGATGGTGCTGGTGGCGCTGACCGGGCAATTCATGCCGGGCATGGCAGTGCTGCGTAATGCCGGCTATGCAACGCCCGCCAGCCCGTTGATCAGCGCCAGTGCCATCGGCGGAGCCTTGTTGGCGCCGTTCGGTTGCCATGGCCTGAACCTCGCTGCCGTTACAGCCAGCCTGTGCACGGGCCACGAGGCCCATGACAACCCGCGCCGGCGGTATGTCGCGGCGGTCGCCGGCAGTGCGCTGTACCTGTTGCTGGGCATCGCCGGGGCGACGCTGATGTCGCTGTTCGCCGCCTTTCCTGCTGCTCTGATAGCCGCGCTGGCCGGGCTTGCGTTGTATGGCGCGATCAGCGACGCCTTGGCCCGCAGCCTGGCTGAGCCGCAAGAGCGCGACGCCGGCTTGTTCACTTTCCTGGTCACCGCATCAGGGGTGTCTTTCCTTGGCCTTTCGGCAGCGTTCTGGGGCCTGCTATTCGGACTGCTGGCACACGCACTGCTCAGGCTGCGTCGCCCGCATGCCCAGGAGGCCCTGCGCCGTTCACCGTGAAACTCGTATTGCCAACGCTTTACCCATAACAACAAGATCAAGAGAGCTTCGGAATGAACCAAACCCCTTGCGTCGCCATCGGGCTGACCCTGTTCAGCCAACCGTTACTCGCCGCCGAAGGCGGTTTCTTCGAGGATGCCAAAGCCAGCCTCAGCGCCCGCAACTACTACTTCAGCCGTGACTTTTCCGACATCGTCGGCGCCAATCAGCAGTCCAAGGCCCAAGAGTGGGCTCAGGGCTTCATCCTTGATTTCAAGTCCGGCTACACACCAGGCACCGTAGGCGTTGGGGTCGACGCGCTGGGCGTGTTGGGCATCAAGCTCGACAGCAGCCCTGACCGGGCCAATACAGGGCTGCTGCCCGTGCACGGTGATGGCAGGGCCGCCGACGAATACAGCCGCTTGGCACCTACGTTCAAGGCCCGGGTATCCAAAACTGAATTGCGCGTCGGTGAACTGCAGCCCAACCTGCCGGTGCTGACTTTCAGCGATATCCGGCTTTTGCCGCCCACTTACCAGGGCGTCAGCCTCAGCATGTCCGAACTGGACGGCCTGACGGTGCAGGCCGGGCACCTCAGTAGCTCGCACCTACGTAACGAAGGCGGCGACGGCAAGATGAACGCGATGCTCGGCCATGTGCCCCAGCGCCAGGTCGAGAGCGACGCGTTCAACTATGCGGGGGGCGATTACGCGTTCAACAGCAACCAGAGCAGTGCCAGCCTCTGGTACGGGCAACTGGAAGACGTTTACGCCCAGGGCTTTGTCGGCTTCAAGCACAGCAAGCCGATAGGGGACTGGGTGCTCAGTGCCAACCTGGGCTATTTCACCGCCCGTGAGCAAGGTGATGCGTTGCTGGGCACCATCGATAACCAGGCGTTCTTTTCGCTGCTCACCGCCAGGCGAGGGGGGCACAGCTTCCATGCGGGCTACCAGGCGATGTACGGCGACAGCCCGTTCCCTCGGGTGTTCGCCAACATTTCGCCGCTGGGCAACGAGGTGCCGACTTATGAATTCGCCTACACCGATGAGCGCTCCTATCAGCTGCGCTATGACTACAACTTCGCAGCCATGGGCATCCCGGGGCTGACGGCGACGGTGCGCTACCTCACCGGTAACAACGTCGATACCGGCCAAGGGTACGAGGGCAAGGATCGCGAACGTGATATCGATCTGGGTTATGCGGTGCAGAGCGGTGTGCTCAAAGGGCTGGGTATTCGGGTGAGAAATGCCATGGCGCGGTCCAATTACCGTAGCGATATCGATGAGAATCGCTTGATCCTGGTGTACACCTGGCAGCTGTTCTGAGCCCGTACCGGCCACGCGTTGTCACACAGCAGCAATTGCGTCACCGGGGTTCGCAGGGTTAGGTTTCCTGTATTGCCCACTCAGGAAACCTTCCCTTGGACTCCATTACCCAAGCCGTACTCGGCGCCGCGCTGCAAGGCACAGTGCTTGGCCGTATCCAGGGCCGCCGCTCGTTGATCTACGGCGCCGCACTGGGCACCGTGCCGGACCTGGACGTGGTCATCCGCTACGCCGACCCGGTGTCGCAAATGACCTACCACCGCGGCTTCTCCCACTCTATCTTCGTGCTGACCGGCCTGGCCCTGTTGCTCGCCTGGCTGGTCAACCGGCTGGGCCGCACGCGCTGGCCTGACAAAGGCTACACCTTGCCCAGGCTGTTCCTGGCGTTCTGGCTGGTACTGGTCACCCACCCGATCCTCGATTCCTTCACGGTGTACGGCACGCAGCTGTTCTGGCCGTTGCAGTTCACCCCGCAAAGCTGGGCCAGTGTGTTCATCATCGACCCGGTCTACACCGTGCCGCTGCTGGCGGCCGTGCTCTATGCCGGTATCAGGGGCGTGAGCCGCAAGGCGTTGCGCCTGATGAGCCTGGCCTTGATGTTCAGCACGGTTTACCTGGGTTTCGGCTTGGCCGGGCGCATGGCCGCCGAGCAGCGTTTCCAGGCTGCCCTCGACCAACAGGGGATTGTCGCAAACGAGGTGCGCGCGGTACCGATCGCGTTCAACAGCCTGGTCTGGCGCGTGCTGGCCAAGACCCCGGATGGCGATTATTACGAAGGCGTCAGCAGTGTATTCGACCGCGCACCTCCGGAGATGCAGCGCCTGCCGCGTAACCTGCAGCTTGCAACTGCATTGGCCGATAACCCCCTGTTGCAGCGGCTGCGCTGGTTTACCGATGACTGGCTGCGCTATGACGAGGTGGGCGGTGCGCTGGTAGTCACGGACCTGCGCATGGGGATCCCGGGCAATTACACCTTCCGCTTCAACATGGGCCATCGCGATGCGAAGGGGCACTGGGTTGCCGACACGCCCACTGCGTGGCGCGGCAGCGGAGCAGGCTCGATGTTCAACCGCCATGACCTGGCGTTGATCTGGCGCCGTATCGTGGATCAGCAACCGCCATTGCCGTTGGCCGCCTGGACCGCCCAATACCTGCACCAGGCCGACGGCCCCGGGCGCTGAGGCGTGCGTTCAGCGGGGTTGGACCTGGTCAAATGGACGGCCATCGTGACCATGGTTGCCGACCATGTACGTTTCCTTTGGCCGGCTGCCGAGGGGCTGTTCATCGTCGGTCGCCTGGCCTTCCCATTGTTCTGCCTGGCGATCGCAGTGAATGTCGGGCGCAGCCCACCGGGCCGGCTGTTCACCCGCACCAACCTGCGCTACCTGGGCTGGATGCTGGCTTTCATGGTGCTGTCTGAAGGGCCCTATCGTTGGCTGGACCCTGCCACCCAGACATTCAGCGTGATCCCCACACTGACCTTGGGGCTGCTGGTGGCCTGGGCGGTGCACCACCCCCCTGCGTCAGCGCGAATAATCGGCCTTGCCGCCGTGCTGATTGCAACCTGGTGCAGTGCGCAGCTGATGTACGGGTTGCCCGGCGTACTGCTGCCTGCGGCCTGGCTGATGGCGCGCAGGCGAGGGGGAGTGGCCTGGCTGCTGCCGTGCCTGTTGGCTGTGGCGGGCAACCTGACCAACAGCTGGTTGCTCGAACACCTGCTGGCACCGGTTACCTTGCTGACCATGGCCGCTGCAGCCCTGGCCATACCTGTCGGGTGCATGCTGCTGCGCCACGACCATTGGCCTGTGCCTGCAGTGGGGCGCTGGGGGTATCTGTTCTACCCGTTGCACCTGCTGGTCATCAAGGCACTGCACTGGATGCTGTAACGAGGCCCTTGCAATACGGCAATGCGCACCCATCTAAGCGGGTCTTCAGTATCCGCAGGAACCAGACATGGAATCCAACCGCTTCGGCGACATCACCGCTTTCGTCAGTGCGGCGAAGGCGGGCAGTTTTACTGCTGCAGCGGCGAGCCTGGGGCTAACCCGCTCAGCCGTGGGCAAGAGCATCGCGCGCCTGGAGGCGCGTATGGCGGTACGCCTGCTCAACCGTACCACGCGCAAATTGAGCCTGACCGATGAGGGTTTGGTGGCGTATGAGCGCTGGCGGCAGATTCTCGATGACCTGGACGAGGTGGAAAGCACCATGGCCCAGCGGCGTGGCAAGCCCACCGGCACGCTGCGCCTGACCGCACCGTTGTCGTTGGGCCAGCGGCATGTGCTGCCGGTCCTCGATGCTTACCTCAAGCAATGGCCGGAACTGCGCGCCGACATTCGTTTTACCGACCGTTTCGTCGATCTGGTCGAGGAGGGCGTGGACGTAGCCGTACGGATCGGCGCACCCAAGGAAGACTCACAGTTGCTCACTCGCACTGTGGCCTGGCAGCAGTTCGTTACCTGCGCTTCGCCCGAATATTTGCGCCAGCACGGGGTGCCGCAGGTGCCTGCAGACCTGTACGGGCATGACAAGATCGCCTTCCTGATAGGTGAAAAATCCATGGCCTGGCGCTTTCACACGCCAGAGGGCCTGCACCTGTGCGAGGAGCCCGGGCGGCTCAATATCGACAGCTCCGAAGCCATGCTCGATGGCGCACGGGCAGGGTTCGGGCTGATTCACCTGCCCACCTACATCACCGGGGAGGACCTTCGCGCGGGCACGCTGGTGGAGGTGTTGCACGCCTACAGGCCACCGGCCGACCCTATTCGCGTGGTGTACCCGAGCAAACGCCACCTGTCTCCGCGAGTACGGGGGTTCATCGACCTGCTGGTGGCGAGTTGGGAGCACGGAGTGCCCTGGGAGCAGTGATTGTGAATGTCAGGCCCCTGAAGCCGGGTTCAGCCCTGGCGCGCCTACAGCTTCGAGCCTGTAGGCGCGGGGCCCCTCATGCCATCAAGCCTGTTTCAGGAACGGGTAATCCGTATACCCCTCAGGCCCGTTTGCATAGTCGAACTGTGGCCGATGCTCGTTCAGTGGCGCCTGAACCCGCAGGCGTTCCACCAGGTCCGGGTTGGCGATGAAACTGCGCCCGAATGCCACGGCATCGATCAACCCACGCCCGATCAGGTCTTCGCCTTTCTCTGCGGTATAAGCACCTGCGGCAATGATGACCCCTGGGTAAGCCGCCCGAATAGCCTTACGGAACGTATCGCGCAGCGGCTTGCCACCAGCCCAGTCCGGCTCGGACAGGTGCAGGTAGGCCAGGTTGCGCTTGGCCAGTTCCTTGATCAGGTACAGCCCTGCTGCCTCTTGATCTTCGCCATTGTCCACGCCATTGAAACCACCCAACGGGAAAATGCGGATACCCACGCGCTCGGCGCTCCAACCGGCAATGGCGGCATCCACCGCCTCGAGCACAATACGGGCGCGGTTCTCGACACTGCCGCCATAGCGGTCTTCACGCTGGTTGGCGCTAGGGGTGAGGAACTGGTGCAAAAGATAGCCGTGAGCGGCATGCAATTCGATGAAGTCGAAGTTGGCCTCGCGAGCATTGACCGCTGCCTGGCCGAAATCGGCGACGATGCCGGCGATCTCTTCCTCGCCCAGGGCACGCGGTGCTGAGGTCTCAGTGCGCAGCAGGTTGCCTTGCTCGTCACGCAACGTGGTACGGGCATTGGCAGGTAGTGCGGAGGGCGCCACTGGCGCCTGGCCACCAGGCTGCAAGGTAGTGTGCGACACACGACCGGTGTGCCAGACCTGCACGGCGCTGTGGCCGCCTGCAGCATGAATGCCTTCGTTTACCAGGCGCCACGCGGCAATCTGCTCGGCGGTGTGAATGCCTGGTGAACCCGAGTAGCCCTTGGCCTGGAAGGAGATTTGCGTAGCCTCGGTAATGATCAGGCCTGCACTGGCACGCTGGGCGTAGTACTCGACCATCATCGGGGTGGGTACATCCCCGGGCTCCAGGCTGCGCAGGCGGGTAAGGGGCGCCATGAACACGCGGTTGGGCAACGTCAATGGGCCGATCTGCAAGGGTTGGAAGAGTTTCATTGCCGCTCCGAAGGTGAAAGAACCAATGGCGCGCACGATACCGGGATGATTCGGGAATGGGAGGACCGGCACCCCGGCGGCGGGCTCCCCAATGGTTTTGTTCACCCAGGGCTACACACTTTTTGGCTGAGCAAGCGGCTGGCACACCTGTGTCATGTCTGCAGCAGCTGTTTCATCGCTGCGCCAGTCCGTGTTGCCTTGCCGGTGCCGGCAGTGCCGTGTCGAACCGCTCTGGCATGGAGGTTTGGCAAGCTCATTGTGCCAATGGCACAGCCGTTGCTCTGTGTGTTACCGACGCCTGATGCGGTGTCGCCATAACAAGAACGGAGAACCGAGCATGAATCGAACAGGCCCGCACCGTCGGCCTCTGCCGCACTTGCTGAGCTGCCTGGCCTTAAGCCTGGCGTGCAGCGCACCTGCCTTCGCCGCCGAAGTCGACGGCCAGCGCATCATCGAAGCCGACAAGGAACCCGGCAACTGGATGAGCCACGGCCGTACCTATGACGAGCAGCGCTACAGCCCGCTCAAGGCGATCAACCAGGGCAACGTCAACCAGCTCGGCCTTGCCTGGAGCTACAAGCTCGACCTTGACCGTGGCGTGGAGGCAACACCAATCGTGGTTGACGGGGTGATGTACACCACCGGGCCGTTTTCGGTGGTGTACGCCCTGGACGCGCGCAATGGCACGCTGCTGTGGAAGTACGACCCGCAGTCTGACCGCCACCGCGCCGGTGAGGCCTGTTGTGACGCGGTCAACCGAGGCGTGGCGGTGTGGCAGGGCAAGGTCTACGTGGGTGTGCTCGATGGCCGCCTGGAGGCGATCGATGCCAAGACCGGCAAACGTGTGTGGTCGGTGGACACCCGCGATGACGACAAGCGCAGCTACACCATCACCGGGGCGCCGCGGGTGGTCAACGGCAAGGTGATCATCGGCAATGGCGGCGCCGAATTCGGTGTGCGCGGCTACGTGACTGCGTACGACGCCGAAACCGGCAAACAGGCCTGGCGCTTCTTTACCGTGCCGGGCGACCCCAAGCTGCCGCCCGAGAACAAAGCGATGGAAATCGCCAGCAAGACCTGGCACGGCGACGCTTATGTCGAGTGGGGTGGCGGCGGTACGGCCTGGGATTCGTTCGCCTACGACCCGGAACTCAACCTGTTGTATATCGGCGTGGGCAATGGCTCGATGTGGGACCCGAAATGGCGCAGCCAGGCCAAGGGCGACAACCTGTTCCTTTCCTCGATCGTCGCGGTCAATGCCGACACCGGCGAATACGTCTGGCACTACCAGACCACGCCAGGCGATGCTTGGGACTTCACCGCCACCCAGCACATGATCCTGGCCGAGCTGCCCATTGACGGCAAACCGCGCAAAGTGCTGATGCAGGCGCCGAAAAACGGCTTCTTCTATGTGCTGGACCGTGCTACCGGTGAGCTGCTGTCGGCGAAGAACATCGTGCCGGTGAACTGGGCCAAAGGTATCGACATGAAGACCGGGCGGCCGATCTTCGACGATGAGGCGGCGGCCTACTGGAAGGACGGCAAGCGCAAGCTGGTGACCCCGGCGTTCTGGGGTGCCCACGATTGGCACCCAATGTCCTACAACCCTGACACGGGCCTGGTGTACATCCCGGCGCATATCATGTCGGCCTACTACGAGCACATCCCCGAGGCGCCGAAGCGCAACCCGTTCAAGAGCGTTTACCAGTTGGGGCTGCGCACCGGCATGATGCCTGAAGGCGCCGAAGGCCTGCTGGACATGGCCAAGAGCTGGTCGGGCAAGCTGATCGCATGGGACCCGGTCAAGCAGGCGCCGGCGTGGGAGGTGCCGTACATCACCATCTTCAACGGTGGCACCCTGAGCACTGGCGGCAACCTGGTGTTCGAGGGTAGCGCCGACGGCCGGGTGATCGCCTACGCCGCCGATTCGGGCAAAAAGCTCTGGGAGTCGCCCGCCGCCAGCGGCGTGATGGCTGCGCCGATCACCTATTCGGTGGACGGCGAGCAGTACGTGACGTTCATGGCCGGCTGGGGCGGGGCGTTTTCTACCTTTGCCGGGGCGCTGTCATTGCGTGCGGGCGTGCAGCCGTTCGCCCAGGTGCTGACCTACAAGATCGGCGGTACCGCCAAGTTGCGTGAGCCGGCGCCACCGGCCGATGCACCGGAGCCGCCCGCGTTGACCGCCGATGCGCAAACGGTCGCTGCCGGGGCAGCCCTGTATGACGGCAACTGCTCGCAATGCCACGGTATCCACGCCGTCAGTGGTGGTGTGCTGCCCGACCTGCGCAAGCTCACTGCCGAAAAGCACCAGATGTTCCTCGGCATCCTCTATGGCGGGCGCGTACCCGATGGCATGCCTTCGTTCGCCGACAACCTCAAACCCGAGCAGGTCGAGCAGGTGCACCAGTACCTGATCAAGCGCGCCCATGACTTGAAGGCCGAAGGCGATGCCTGGCAGCGGTTCAGCGCCAAGCCCGTCGCCCAGCCGCCACTGGCCGATAACACACCACAGGAGTGACACGAGCATGACAGACACGACCTACCAGAACTTCATCGACAACGCGTTTGTGCCCAGCGAGGCGCTGATCGAGGTCTACAACCCGGCTAATGCCCAGCTGCTCGGCCGGGTGCCAGAAACACCGGCTGAACAGGTGGAGCGCGCCATCGCAGCAGCACGCAAGGCGCAAAAGGGCTGGGCGGCGAAGACAGCCCTTGAGCGGGCAGGCTACTTGCGCCAGATC
Organism: Pseudomonas putida; assembly: GCF_016406145.1. Taxonomy (NCBI): domain Bacteria; kingdom Pseudomonadati; phylum Pseudomonadota; class Gammaproteobacteria; order Pseudomonadales; family Pseudomonadaceae; genus Pseudomonas; species Pseudomonas putida. Next base: position 2,985,566 of record NZ_CP066306.1, on the reverse strand, counting down.
GCCGGCAAGGTACGGGCCAATGCCGAGCGCCTGGCGCGGATCATTACCCAGGAGGGCGGCAAGGTGCCGGCGCTGGCCCAGGTCGAGGTCAGCTTTACCGCCGACTACCTGGACTACATGGCCGAATGGGCGCGCCGCCTGGAGGGCGAGGTACTCAGCAGCGACCGTGCCCACGAACACATCTTCCTGATGCGCAAGCCATTGGGCGTGGTGGCGGGGATTCTGCCGTGGAATTTCCCTTTCTTCCTCATCGCACGCAAGATGGCGCCGGCGCTGCTCACTGGCAATACCATCGTGATCAAGCCCAGCGAGGAAACGCCCATCAATTGCTACGCGTTTGCCCAGTTGGTGGCCGAGACAGACCTGCCCGCTGGCGTGTTCAACGTGGTTGGTGGCAAAGGGGCGAGTGTCGGTCACGGCCTGTCGAGCCATGCCGGTGTCGACCTGGTGAGCTTCACCGGCAGCGTGGCGACCGGCGCGCGGATCATGGCCGCCGCCGCCCCGAACATCACCAAGCTGAACCTCGAACTGGGTGGCAAGGCCCCGGCGATCGTGCTGGCTGATGCCGACCTCGACCTGGCAGTTAAAGCCATCGTTGCCTCGCGCGTGATCAACACCGGCCAGGTTTGCAACTGTGCCGAACGGGTGTATGTGGAGCGCAAGGTGGCCGACGCCTTCGTCGACAAGGTAGGCCAGGCCATGGCGGCCACCCGCTATGGCGACCCCTCGCGCCAGGCCGACCTGGACATGGGGCCGCTGATCAACCAGGCCGGCCTCGACAAGGTGGCGCAGATGGTGCGCACGGCCGTAGGGCAGGGTGCCAAGTTGGTGACCGGGGGGCAGGTCGCCGACCTTGGCGCCGGGTTCCATTACCAGCCGACCGTGCTCGCCGGCTGTACGGCGGACATGGAGATCATGCGCAAGGAGATCTTCGGACCGGTACTGCCTATCCAAGTGGTCGACGATCTGGACGAGGCGATTGCCTTGGCCAATGACAGCGAGTACGGGCTGACCTCGTCACTCTATACCCGTGACCTGAATGCAGCGCTCAAGGCTTGCCGCGAGATCGACTTTGGCGAGACCTACATCAACCGCGAGAACTTCGAAGCCATGCAGGGCTTCCACGCCGGTGCGCGCAAGTCCGGTATCGGCGGGGCGGATGGCAAGCATGGTCTGTATGAGTACACGCGCACCCAGGTGGTGTACATCCAGGGGTAAGTCTACACCCCAGCGAACCTGTCTTGTCTGCGATACAGACGCTGGGGTGCAGGGCACCGGCTTCGCCGGTGATCGCCGGTCACCCCAACAGGTTCGGCTGCACGATCCCGTAGCGCTTCATCTTGCGGTAAAGCGTCGAGCGCGAAATGCCCAACGCCTGCGCCGCAGCGCTCATGTTCCAGCGCTCACGCTTCAAGACCTCCAGCAAATGCCGCATCTGAAGGTCTTCCACCTGCTGCTCGAGCGCTGCAGGCTGCGCAGGCGCTGCACTGTCCAGCAACTCCCGGGGCAAGTCGGCCAGTTCGATCACACCGCCCTCGGCCAGCGCTACCGCCTGGCGCAGGGCGTTGAGCAGTTGGCGCACATTTCCCGGCCACGCATGGCCCAGCAGGCAACGATGCGCTTCGGCGCTCAAACGCAACCCCGACCCGGCCGACAAGCCAGAGAGCAGCGCATCGATCAGCTCGCGGCGGTCGCTGCGCTCACGCAGGGCCGGTAACCTCATGCGCATCCCGCACAGGCGATAATAAAGGTCTTCGCGAAAGCGCTTTTCGCCAATCATGGCCTGCAGGTCCTGATGCGTCGCCGATATCACCTGTATATCCAGCAGCACTGGCGTTTCTGCCCCCAGTGGCACCAGTTCACGTTCAGCCAGCACCCGTAGCAGCCGCGTTTGCAGGTGTGCAGGCATATCACCGATTTCATCGAGAAACAGCGTGCCGCCATTGGCTTGCTCCAGTTTGCCCTTCATGCCCTTGCGGCTGGCACCCGTGAAACTACCGGCGCGGTAGCCGAACAGTTCGCTCTCGATCAATGACTCGGGTATCGCTGCGCAATTGAGTGCCACGAACGGCTTGGCATGGCGCTGGCTGACCTGGTGCAGGGCGCGGGCGAAAGCTTCTTTGCCGGTGCCGGTTTCGCCGTTGAGGAGGATGGCGATGTCCTTGTCCAGCACCTTGCGCAGCCGACGCACGTCCTGTTGCAGTTGCACGTCCTGGCCTGCCAGTTGTTCGAGGCCGGGGTGGCCAGCCCGGGCGGGCATCGGCGGTGTAGCCCGCAGCAGGCGGTAGCCGGCAGGGACGCGCAGGCCGACGTCCAGCAAAAGCGGCTGAGCTTGGCCGCGCAGCTGTGTACCTCGGGCGCCGCCACGGGTGAGGTCGAGCAATTGGTCGATATCGGCGTGCAGCAGTTGCTCGACAGGCGCCCCCAGCAATTTGCCGGTGTGCGCAAGGAAGGCCGCCCGATTGGCTCCGATCACCCGGCCACCTTCATCCAGCGCCAGCAACTGCTCGGCCGCCAGGTCCGAGAACTCGTCACGCGGTTTCAGCGCCAGGGTCAGGCGGTCGCGGTAGCGCTCGCGGAAATGGCTGTTCTCGATCAGCCGGGCGTATAGGGTCACCAGTTGCAAGGTCAGGTGTTGTGCTTGCTTGGGACCGTCGTTGTACAGGCAGGTGGCATTCAGGCAACCGAGCAGTTGATTATGGGCATCGAAGATTGGCGACACCGAGCAGCTCAGGCGGGCGTTGGCTGCCAGGAAGTGCTCCTGCCGGTGTATGGTCAGGGCCTGCCCGCAAGCCAGAGCGGTGCCGATGCCATTGGTGCCTGCTATCGACTCGTCCCAGCGCGCCCCGACAATCAGGCCGGAGCGCGTATAGCGCTGCGGGTCGGCCGGCAAGCGGGCATCGAGGGTAATGCCGTCGGCGTCGCTGAGCAGCACGGCGAAACCTGCATCCACTACGCGCCGCGCCAGGCCGCTGACACCCTGGCTGGCGATGGCCAGGTAGGCCTCATGCTGGGCCTGGTGCTGGCGGATTTCGGTGGCGCTGAGGATGTTGTCGACGTGGCGTAGTTCAGGGTCCAGGTGATGCTGGTTGATGCTGCGGTACCAAGACTCGGCGATCACAGGTTCGGGTATCAGGCCGCGTTCGGCGAAATGGCAATCGACGAACGCGGCCAGCTCACTGGCTTGGGGTGAGGCGGTGTGCGCGGCCATGGGCGCTCCACAAAATTCTTGTTATTTGAGGTGGGGAAAACCATAGCTGATTTTTGCTTGATCGGCAGCCGGCGTGGCGGGGGCGAATGCGTTCAACCGATCAACTCAAGCGCCTGAGCCAGGCTCAGTGACCGCTTCATGCGTTGCGACAACTGTGCCATGGCATCCGAATAGCCTTTGGCGATCACGGCCTCCACCCGCTCACCTGCACATTGCAAGGCAATGAAATCGCCTTGCTCCGGCTCCCCGACAAACTCGATGCGGTCCCAGTCGCGCGCATGCCCCAGTACTTCATACGTGCGCCCATGCTGATAAGTCCAGAAGAACGGCACGTCTTCATACCGGCGCTGTTCGCCCAGCATGTTGGCGGCAGCTATGACACCGTGTTGCTGGGCCAAGCGCCAGTGCTCGATACGCACCGGGCGGCCGCTGAGGGGGAAGGTCGCGATGTCACCGGCAGCCCACAGCCGGTCCGCGGCCTGCAGCTCGGCGTCGACTGCAATGGAGCGGTCCTCGGCCAATTGCATGCCCTGAACGAAGGCGGGGGCTGGCATGACGCCGGTGCCGAGCAAGACCAGTGACGTGTCGATTTTCTCGCCATTGCTCAGCAGTACGGCTTCGACGTGTTGCGCACCGATAAACCGTTCTACCTCGGTCGGACCATGGAACACCACGCCCTTGCGCTCATGCAGCGCGCGAATGGAGCGGCCAATGCGCTCACCCAACTGCATGCGCAACGGAACCTCGTGGCGGGTGACCACGTGGACCTGTGCGCCGTACGTGCGCAATGCCGATGCGGCCTCCAGGCCGATGAAACCGTCACCGACGATCACCACGGGCTGGCCGGGTTCGGCGGCATCGAGCAGGCGCGCCGCATCTTCGCGTGAGCGCAGCGTCACGATGCCCGCCAGGCTTGCACCGGGCAGGTCAGGGCGTTGCGGCTTGCCGCCAGTGGCCAATAAGGCAGCGTCATAATCGATACGCTGGCCGTCGGCGAGGGTGATCTGGCGCTTTTTGGCATCCAGCAGGCGAACCTTGCCCGAGCGCCGTTCCAGTTGGCCTGTGCGCAACTGGTCAGCTTCAAGCAGCGCTGGCACTTCATCAGGCGGCATTTCGCCGGCAATCACGAATTTGCTCAGCGCAGTACGGTCATACGCCGGTTGCCGCTCCTGGTCGAGCCACACCAGGCGCCCGCCGAACCCATGGGCCAGCAGCGTGGCAACCGCCGCCGAGCCTGCGGCACCGGCGCCGATGACGACGAAGCAGCGCGCATCGCTGTGACGCGGTGGCTCGGGGTGCGGCAGAGGCTGGTCATCGACCCAGACTTCGCCATCCTTGACCCAAGCGCGGTAGCGGCGCAGATCTGCCAGGGCCGGGGGCTCGCAGACCACGCCTTCGTCCACGGCGAAAGCGGCCTTGTGCCAGGGGCAGACCAGCAGGCCGTTGCATACCACCCCTTCTTCCAGCGGTGCTCCGGCGTGCGGGCAATTGGCCTGATAGGCGCGGACCTGCCCGGCGCTGCGAATCAGGATCACTTCTTCGCTGCCGGCCTGTACACGCAGGGGATGTTTTGGGTCCAGCTGATCGAGGCGGGCCACGGCGTGGTGGGTCATGGGAGTCTCCAAAGGGGGCCTTCGGAATCATTTGACGCCTGGGACGGGAGGGTGATGCGTTGATCTGACGACCGGAGACGCCGAGTCACTTCCCGGCCATGGGGCCGCAGGGCGGCCCCACCCACTCAATGCGCCCGGGCCGCCGCCAGCGCACTGGCGCGCGTCACCCGCAGCGCCACCAGGCTACCCACCACGATCAGCGCCGCCAGTGAATACAGCGCAGCGTCGGTCGAACCGGTCTGGTCCTTGATGAAGCCGACCAGGTACGGGCTGAGGAAGCCGGCCATCTGCCCCACCGAGTTGATGATTGCCAGGCCCGCGACTGCGGCACTGGCGCTGAGCAGCGCGGTGGGCATCGGCCAGAACATCGGCAGGCCGGTGAGGGCACCCATAGTGGCGATCGACAGCCCCAGGATGGCGATGGCCGGGGTGGCGGCAAAGTTGACCGCGATCAGCAAACCGACGGCGCCCATCAGCATCGGCACCACGAGGTGCCAGCGACGTTCGTTGCGCAGGTCCGCCGAGCGGCCACAGAGGATCATGAACACCCCAGCCAGCAGGTACGGAATGGCGCTGAGCCAGCCGATCAGCAGCGGGTTGTCGAAGCCCATGTTCTTGATGATCGACGGCAGCCAGAAGTTGATCGCGTAGACACCACTCTGAATGCAGAAATAGACGAAGCCGAAGGTCCAGATCAATGGGTTGGTCAGCACGGCGAACACGCCATCGCCAGTGGCGACGGGTTTGCTGGCGGCGTCTGCCTTCAAGTCTGCCTCGATCAGCTGGCGTTCTGCCGGGCTCAGCCAGGCGGCTTTCTGGTAACCATCGCTGAGCATGCCGATGGCCAGGATACCCAGTGCCACGGTTGGCAGGCCCTGGATCAGGAACATCCACTGCCAACCGGCCAAACCATGCTGGCCAGCGGCGAAGTGTTCGAGGATCCAGCCGGAGAACGGCCCGCCGAGCAGGCCCGATACCGGGATCGCCGACATGAACAAGGCCATGATGCGGCCACGGCGGTCCGCCGGGAACCAGCGCGAGAGGTACAGCACCACCCCTGGGAAGAAGCCGGCTTCGGCAGCGCCGGTCAGCAAGCGCAGGGTGTAGAACTCGGTAGGGGTGGTGACGAACAGCAGGCAGGTCGAGAGACTGCCCCAGACGATCATCATCGCCGCAATCCAGCGCCGCGGGCCGAAGCGGTTGAGCGCCAGGTTGCTCGGCAGGCCGCAGAGCACATAGCCGATGAAGAAGATCCCGGCACCCAGGCCGTAGACGGTTTCGCTGAATTTGAGCGCGTCGAGCATCTGCAGCTTGGCGAAGCCGACATTGACGCGGTCCAGGTAGTTGAACAGGTAGCAGATGAAAATGAACGGAATCAGCCGCAGGGTGATACGCCGGTAAAGCGCGTTGCGGGTGATGTCTGTGCCTTGGTCAGGGGCAGGGCTGTATGCCATGATCGGGTTCTCTATTGTTATGGTTGTCGCCGCGTCGCCTGTGCCGGCGCTCGCCCTGATGAGTCTCGGGCAGTGCGACGCAGCTGTCTTTGTGCTTTTGCACAGCCAACTGGGCAAGACGCTGTGCTCGCGAACAAAGCCTAACACCCTCAAGGATCACCGAATGTTCGAACTGGACCATGACCTGGCGCAGGATATTGTTGATCGGGCAATGGCCATTCTGCCGTGCAATGTCAATGTCATGGACAGCCAGGGGCTGATCCTGGGCAGTGGCGAGCCGGAGCGCATCAACACCCGTCACGAAGGTGCGCAGCTGGTATTGGCCAATGGCCGGATCGTCGCGCTGGATGCAGACGCCGCCAAGTGCCTCAAAGGCGTGCAGCCGGGGGTCAACCTGCCGCTGATGCTCGATGGGCGGCTGATCGGGGTGCTGGGGCTGACGGGTGACCCGCAGCAACTGCGCACCTACGGCGAGCTGGTGCGCATGACCGCCGAAATGCTTCTGGCCCAGCGCCACTTGCAGGTTGAACAGCAATGGCGGCGCCAGCGTTGTGATGACCTGCTGGCGTTGCTGCTCGGTGGTACGGGCGACTCGCCGCGGCTGCTGGACGAAGCGCAGCAACTGGGCCTGAAACCGCAGTTGCCACGGGTGCCGTGTTTGTTTGAACTGCGTGCCGGCCCGGCGGCCGAGGCCTTGGCTGCCTGGTTGATGAGCCGTTACCCGGACAGTTGGTGCGTGAGTCCGGCGCGCGATTCCTTGCTGTGGTGCCGCCCGGCCGGGGTGGTGCTGGACGATGAGCGCCTGTTCGAGCGCGTGCAGCGCAGCGGCTGGCAGATCCAGCGCCTGGCGCTGGGCAGCCCGGCGCAGAGCCTTGAGCAGTTGCGCCGCGGTTACCGGCGGGTGCGTGACCTGCTCGCCTATGGCCGCGAAGTGTTGCCGGGCGAGCAGCTGTTGAGCCTTGCACGTTACCGTCTGCCGGCCTTGTTGTGGCGCCACCGTAATGAGGATGCGCTGGATGAGCTGCTTGAGCCGCTGCACCGCGTTCGGGCCAAGGATGCCAGCGGGCAGTTGCTCGCCACCCTGCGTGCCTGGTGCGCGCATGATGGCCAGAGCCAGGCCTGCGCCGATGCCCTGGGGATTCACCGCAACAGCCTGCGCTATCGCCTGGAACGTATTGCCGAGCTGGGCGAGGTCGACCCATTGCGCCTGGAAGGCATGTTGAGCCTGTACCTGGGGTTGCAGCTTTTGCCCGCGGATTGACCTGGGCAAAAAGGCATTTGCCCAAACAACCCGTCGGCCGGTTTGTGCATCCGACCGAGGCCCCGACGCCAGACAACTGTCAGCATGCGGCCATCTGGACAGGAGAATCCCCATGAAGATCGTCATCGCCCCCGACTCGTTCAAAGACAGCCTTGATGCTGCCGGTGTCGCCCGTGCCATCGCCGCCGGCCTGGCCGAGGCGCTGCCTAGCGCTGAGCTGCTCGAGTGCCCCATGGCCGATGGCGGCGAAGGCACCATGGAGGCGATTGTCGCTGCCAGCCACGGCGAGCTGCGCCGGCAGACCGTTCGCGGGCCACTGAGCCAGCCGGTGCAGGCCGGTTGGGGCTGGCTGGCCGACAGCCGTACGGCGATCATCGAGATGGCCCAGGCCAGTGGTATCCAGCTGGTGCCGAGTGCGCAGCGTGATGCCTGCCGCAGCAGCACCTGGGGCACTGGCGAGCTGATCAACGCCGCGCTCAGCGCAGGGGCACAGCGCATTGTTCTGGCAATCGGCGGCAGTGCTACCAACGATGGCGGCAGCGGCATGCTGCGTGCCCTAGGCCTGCGTTTGCTGGACACCGATGGCCAGCCGCTGGAAGAGGGCGGCTTGGCCCTGGCCGGGCTGGCACGCATCGATGTCAGCGGCCTGGACCCTCGCCTGGCGCAGGTCCGGTTCGAAGTGGCGGCCGACGTCGACAATCCCCTGTGTGGGCCCAATGGTGCTTCGGCGATCTTCGGGCCACAAAAAGGTGCCAGCCCCGCGCAGGTCCAGGCCCTGGACAAAGCGCTGGGCCACTTTGCCGACCATTGTGCGCAGGTGCTGGGCCAAGACGTGAGAGAACTGCCAGGGTGTGGCGCTGCCGGCGGCATGGGCTTTGCCGCCAAGGCCTTCATGGAGGCGCGGTTCCGACCGGGCGTGGAAGTGGTGGCGGAGTTGGCCGGCCTCGATGCGTTGGTGAAAGGTGCCGACCTTGTGATTACTGGTGAGGGCCGCTTCGATGCCCAGACCCTGAGGGGCAAGACGCCGATGGGCGTGGCGCGGGTCGCCAAGCGCCATGGGGTGCCGGTGGTGGTGCTGGCGGGTACCTTGGGTGAAGGCTATCAGCAACTGTACGCGCATGGCATCGATGCGGCATTCGCCCTTGCCAGCGGGCCGACGACCCTGGAGCAGGCCTGCGCCGATGCGGCGCACTTGTTGCAGGCCCGGGCCAGTGATATTGCGCGGGTATGGCGTTGCGCCCAGGGGCGCTAAAGCATCTGCGGCAAGACCATGGCGCCGCGCCGCGGGTGCGGCGCTCGATCTCAAAGTTACTGAAATAAACCGTGGCATGCCCCAATACCTCACCTCCCCGACAACCTGCTGAGCTGCGTGGCGATAGTGCGCAAGCCGGACACCATCTGGGAAATACCAAAAATATCTTTGTCTGATATGAGGCCGGATTCACGGCGCGATGAGTGAGTTGCGGTCGGAAAATACGCACTTGTTAATCAGTATTTACCCGTAGAAGTTGTTGAATAATACCTCGTAGCTATCACCGGCGGTTTCAAATAAGTATTTTACTTGAGCCGGACGCTCGCCAATTCTCTGCGCTGTTTATTCGAGAGGGCGAGTCGATGTTAGTTCATAGCGACCAGGATTATGGCGTACTGCAGGCCGCGGAACGCGAGCTTCAACTGCAGGCGGGGCATGTCCCCAGCGCCGCATTTTATGAACGCAAGTTGCAAGCAGTTTGGACGCGAGCACAACACAGCGCCCATTACGCAAACATAGGTCCCTACAGTTTCACGGCCTTCCAGCAGTTGCCCGCAACCGCCAAGGCATTGCTCAAAGGCCAACCGCTTGAGTTCTGCACTGTAGAACTCGGCGAGGCGGCCAAGTATTACGCCACCACCGGCACGACTGGCGAGCCGACCCCGACCCCGCGTTTGAAAGAAGACATCATCTGGAATGCCGTCAGTGTCGCAAGCCATTGGCGGGCAGTGCTGCGCCCGGGTTCGCGGGTAGCCAACCTGATGCCATCGGACATCGTGCCGGTGGGCGACCTGATCGCCAACGTCTGCGAGTACCTGGACGTTTCCCACGTGCGCCTCTATCCCTTCACCACCGGTATTACCGACTGGGAGCGGGTGTGCAAGACCTTCGACACGTATCGGCCTACGGTCCTGTTCATTGCCCCCGGGGTGCTGGTGCAGTTGACCCGCTACCTGAAACAGCGCGAATTGCTGCACGCCTTCGCCAAGTCGGTGCGCTCGATCATGCTGCTTGGCGAGGTCAACACCCAGCCGTTGCGTGACCGCCTGGCGCGCTGGTGGAAATGTGATGTTTTCGATGCCAGCTACGGCAGTACCGAAACAGGCACCCTGGCCGCAGTGGGCCAAGACCTGCAGATGCGCCTGGCCACGGCTACCAATTATTTTGAGCTGCTGTTGCCCGACGGCAAGCTGGTCACCCCGGCCGAGGGCCTTACGGGCCGCCTCGTGGTTACACCGCTCAACCTGTATGCACGCCCGCTGTTGCGGCTGGACACCGGTGACAGCGTGACCATCACCTCGCCTTGGGAGCCAGGCTGCGTCAGCCCGACCCTGCTGATCAACGGGCGTGACAGCGACAGCATCCGCGTGGCTGGCGTAGGCCTTGAGATCCGCGCGGTCGAGGAGGTGGTATACGGCAGTTGCGATGCCACAGGTTATGTCATCGAAGTGGACCGCCAGACTGACAGCGCCGCGCTGATCCTCGAGCGTGACGTTGTCTGGGACAGCAGCCAGGAAGCACGCCTGCAAGCGCATTTGCTGGAGCGCTCCGAGCAGCACATGGGGCTGCGCTGGAGCCGCGTGCTGTTCGTCAACAACCTGTCGGCGCTGAACAAGAGCGGCGGTTCGCAAAAGAGCTGGAAGAAAACCAATCTGCGCTTTATCGGTGGCCAGCAATGACGCCGCCACGCTTCCCCCTGGGGCAGGGCCTGAGCAACGGCCAACCGGATCTGTGGTGCACCTATGCGGCCATACGCAGCCTGGCCTGGGTTGAGCGCCTTGAGCAGGTTGATGTACCGGTATTACAGGCCTACATCCTGTCTCGGCGCAACCGCGATGGCGGCTTTGCCTGGAGCAAGGGGATGCCCTCCGATGCCTGGGCCACGTTTTATTGCACCGAAACCCTGCACGACCTGGGCGTTGGCGTTCAACAGTGCGACGAAACAGCGGCCTGGATCGCTACGCTGTTCGATGGCGACGCTTATGCCATGTGCCAGGGCCAGACGGCGGACGTGTGGGCCAGCCACTATGCGCTGCGCACCTTGATCGAAGTGTGCCAGGGCCAGGTGCGGGATACCGGGCCGTTGTATGCCTGGCTCGAGGGGTTGCAGTGTGCCAATGGTGGCCTGAGCTGGTCGGCTGATTTCGCCCGACGCAACCTGGCCGACACCCGTGCCTGTTTCTACGGCGTGATGGCTGCGCGGGCGCTGGCTCGCCAGGGCTTGCCGGCGCCGCACTGGAACCTGCCACGCCTGATCGGCTGGCTACAGGCACAGCAGATGGATTGCGGTGGTTTCCGGTTCAGCGAAGCGGCGGCTGTGCCGTGCCTGTGGGCGACCTATCGCGCCACGGCCAGCCTTGCTGCATTGCAGGCGCAACCGCTGGGCCGTCAGCGCTGCGCTGAATGGATCGATGCCTTGCGCGGTCCGACCGGTGCCTTCGTGCGCTGGGCCGGTTATGACGGTGAGGACGTCTGGGCGGCATTCTGCGCAGTGGGTTCGCTCAAGGCACTGGGAGAGCCGGTGGCGCATCTGGCCGACGGCGTGGCTGCGTTCATCGCCACGTTATCGATGCCCCAAGGCGGCTATTCCTATCGCCGGGCAGATACCGCCGCCGACGTGCTGACTACTGCGGCCGCGGTGCTGGGCGAATGCCTGGCGCCGCAGCAGCGTGGTGCGGCCCTGCGCTGGATCGAAGGCTGCCAAATGCCCAACGAGCCTGGGATCATGTACATGCCCGGCCGTGGTGCCGAGGTGCGTTGCACCAATTGGGGCCTTGCAGCGGGCGCTTTCGATGGCCAGGCAGGGCCCCGCCAGGCGATCGGCCGATGGCTGGCCTCGCTGCAGAACCCTGACGGCGGCTTCGGTTTCTGGGAGGGGCGCGGCTCTGACATGGTGTCCACCGCATCAGCCGTGTCGATCTTGCGGCAATTGGGCGATGACTGCGGCGTGGACTTGGCGGCCATCGAACGCTACGTCGCCAGCTGCCAGCAAGCTCATGGCTACGCAACGTTCCCCCGTGGCGAAGTGTCACTGCGCGCGGGGTTGCAGGCCCTGGGCTGCCTGGCCCATATCGGCAACGACGTCACTGAGGCTGCCGCCCGGTTACTGGCCGCGCACAAAGTGCGCCAGGGCGGCTTCGCCAACCAGGGGCAGCGCATTCCCGACCTGCTCAGCACCTACCAGGCCGTGGCACTGGCTGCCGACCTGGGCCTGCCTGTGGACCTTGCCCACCTGCGCTTTTTCCTCGACAAGGTGCGCGGCGCTGCCGGCCATGCCTGGTCACCCTTGTTCTTGCAAGGGGTTGATGCGTTGTCCACCTGCCTGGGCCGCCTGCTCGACGCCTTTGCCCAAGGCCAGCGTAAGCAGCTGCCCAGCTTGCAGTTGTCGTAAGGAGCCGCCATGCCCACCCTCACTGTTTGTTGTGCACCGCTGCAACCGCTGGAGCGCAAGCGACTGGCACTTGCCTTTACCCGCCAGCTCAAGCAAATGGGTGCCGACACCGCCCATTGCATGGTGTTCTTTAACCCGTTACCTGAGGCCAGTGTGTTCAGCGCCGGCATGCCGATGCCCGTTGCCGACCGCGACGGCGCACCGGCGCAGTTCCATGTGCGCATCACCCTGTCACAAGCCCGCGACCGGCAGGCCCACCAGGCGCTGGCTGAAGGGCTGCACGGCTGCCTGCGTACGCATTACCCGAATGCCTTCATCTACCTGCACTTCGACCCGATCCTGCCCGAGCACGTGTTCTTCAGTGCTGGAGCGGAATTGACCAACGCTGCCCATCAACAAGGAAAGACCGGCTCGTGAATCACCTCAGCATTGAACAGCGTATCCGCCAAACCCTCGGCCAGCTGCTTGGCGAGCACGTCGACGCCATCGATAAACGCGACAGTTTTCGTGACTTTCTCGGCGAACGCTTCGATAGCCTCATGGCTGTGGAAGTGATCACCGCCATCGAAGGCTGCTTCGACATCGAAGTGGACTACCTCAGCGACGATGTGCGCTTCTGGTTCGAAACCCTGGAAAAGATGGAGCAATTCGTCGGGCAAAAACTGGAAGATCAACTGACCCTGCAGGCCACCGAGTGAACGCCGAGCATCTGTTTACCACCTCCGGCTCAACCGGTGCGCCCCGGCAATGGCTGCGTAGCCAGGTGCAGATGGAGCACGAGGCGGCCCTGATTCTCGGCCGTTGGGCGCCCGATGCTCGGGAGATTTTCTCGTTCGCGCCGGTCAGCCACAGCTACGGCATGATCCTTGGCGAGGTCGGGTCGCGGGTTTTGAACGCCCAGTTGCACGCCTGCTCGCTGGAGCAGCAACGCATGCCAACGCTCGACGGGGAAGGTCCGTGCGTGATTCTCGCCATTGCCAGTACCTGGCGCGTGCTGCCGGCGCTGCTGGCCCGGCTGAGCGCCCGGCGTGCGGTACTGGTGGTGCACAGCGCCTCGTTGCTGCCGCCGGGGGCTCTGGCCACGGTGCAGCGCCATGCCGGGCCACAGGTGCGTTTCGTCGAACTGCTCGGTTCCACCGAAACCGGGGCCATGGCTTACCGCGAGCTGGACGCTCACAGTGATGCAGAGCAGCCCTGGACCCTGCTGAGCGATGTGACCCTGCTCAGCCCCCCGGGCCAGCCCTGTGCGCTGCACGTGGCCAGCCCGCGCATCGCCCGCCAGCCGTGCCAGGCACACGCAGCAGCCACGCATTGCTGCGATGACCAGGTATTGGTGTTGGACGAACAGCGCTTCCAGTGGCTGGGGCGGGCCAGCAGCCTGATCAAGGTCAATGGGCTGCGCGTCGACCTGGCCCGTTTGGCAAGTGATCTAGCTCAACGCCTGAATTGCCCCAAGCTGGCCTGCGTTGCCGTGGCCGATGCGCTGCGCGGCGAAGCGTTCGAGGTGCTGTACAGCTGCGACACCCTCACCGAGCACGCGGTGTTGGAGGCATTTCGCCAACTACCGCCAGGCCATCCATGGCCGGTTGCGGTACGCCGTGTCACCGACCTGCCTTTGTCCGCCACCGGCAAGCCTCTGCCGTGGGCGGCTTCCACTTCTGTCAAGGAATACACCCCATGAACCACGTTGACACTCAAGATGCCATCGCCCACTACCTCAGTAACTGCGGCGCCGACGCCACCCACGGCCGCGAGCAGCCCGAATACCTCGGTCTGAGCCTGCGCAAACGCCATGAACTACTGCAGCGCAACCCCGCCATGGCCGCAGACTGGGCAGCGCAGTACGCACAATGGTCCGTGCATGCCGACAGCCACTACCGCTGCCTGACCAGCACCCGTGAGGTCGAGGCACCGTGGTACCGCCTGGGGGTGAAGGACACTGTCGACGTGCAAGGCTTGCCGACCCGCCTGGGCTTGCGCAGCTACCGCCACTACCCCCAGCGCAGCGCCGAGGCGCTGAGCTTCCTCGACCCGCGCATCGCCCTGACCTGCAAGGTCGCCACTACCGAGCTGAACATTGCCTTTGGCGCCGGGTGCCGTAACCCGCGCTTCCCGAGCATCGATCCGTCTGGCTCCAGTACCGGCTCGGCGGTGTCGGTGGCGGCAGGGCTCTGCGATATCTCGTTGGGCACCGATGTACTTGGCTCGGTGCGCTGGCCGGCCTCGCACTGCGGTATGGTCGGCCTGCGCATGACCCAGAAGGCCGAAAGCCTGGCCGGAGTGTTTCCGTTGTCACCGCGCATGGACGCACTGGGCTGGGTCGCCCGCAGCGCCGACGACCTCGACCTGCTGTTCCCGTTGCTGGGCCTGGAGCCACTGCTCGGCCAGCAACAGCCACTCAAAGAGCGCTATCGGGTCGCCATGCTGGAGCACGCGCTGGACCCGGCGCTGACCAGTGCGGCCATGCTCGACATGCTGGGCCAGGCACGCAGCGCACTGGCAGACCTGGACATGGCGCCCGCCGAAGTCGCCATGCCGGACCTGTGGGCCTGCCGTGGCGACGCCTGGCAACTGTGCGCACGGGATGCGTGGCTGGCCTCGGCTGCCTGGGCACGGCGCTTTGACTGCGAGCTGCACTGGTCGACACTCAGCGCCCTTAAAGTGGGTGAGGGCGTCAGCGACGCTGACTACCGGCGCATCCACCAGCGCATGGACAACATCCGTTCGGGTATCGACGCCTGGTTCGACAACGCCCAAGTGGATTTCGTGGTGTTCCCCATGGACCCCAACCGGCCATTCGACCGGCGCAACCCGCAGCCAGGGGACTCGACCATCCCGTCCCCGGCAGACGAAGGCTATGAGCAGAAGATCAGCTTTACCCCGCTGGCCAGTTTCAGCGGCCTGCCGGCCATTACCGTGCCGATTTGCCTGAGCGCCGACGGCAAGGCGCCGCTTGCCGTGCAGATCATGGGCCGGCGTGACAGCGAGCGGCAGTTGCTGGATATCGCCAAGCGCCTGCAAGCCCTGACCGGTCTACTTCCAACCCGTCGTCTTCAGGTGTAAGGAGCACAGCATGTGCGGAATCACAGGCTGGGTGGACTACACCCGCAACCTGACCCAGGCCGGCCAGGTCATCGGCGCCATGACCGATACGCTGGCACTGCGCGGGCCGGATGCCAGTGGCAGCTGGCAGCATTGTAATGCCTTGCTGGGCCACCGGCGGCTGGCGATCATCGACCTCAGTGGTGGCGTGCAGCCGATGACTTACCGCTGCGCCAGCGGCGAGGAAGTCGCGCTGATCTATACCGGCGAGGTCTACAACCACGACGCACTGCGTGAGCGCCTGCGCAATGCGGGCCACCAGTTCCATACCCGCAGCGACACCGAAGTGGTGCTGCACGCTTACCTGGAATGGGGCGAACAGTGCTGTGAGCACTTGAGCGGTATGTTCGCCTTCGCTGTGTTCGACGGGCGCGACGGCCACTTCCTGCTGGTACGTGACCGGCTGGGGGTCAAGCCGCTGTACTACGCCCACCACCAGCAGGGGCTGCTGTTTGGTTCGGAAATCAAGGCAATCCTGGCGCACCCGGAGTTTGCCAGTGCGCTGGATGTAGTGGGGCTGGTGGATGCGCTGAGCCTGTCGCGCGGCACGGCGCGCACGGCCTTGCACGGGGTCAGCGAACTGCCGCCGGGGCATCGCTTGTCCTGGCGCCCCAACGGGCGTCCCAAACTCAGCCGCTACTGGCAGCTGCAGCGGCGCGAGCACCAGGATGACCTGCCCGGCACCGTGGCGCGCACCCGAGCGCTGCTCGGCAACGCGCTGGGCGAGCAGTTGCATGCCGATGTGCCGGTCTGTTCGCTGCTCTCCGGCGGGCTGGACTCGACCATCCTCACGGCCATGGCACAACAGCGCCTGACGGCAGAGCAGGGGGGTAGGGTCAATTCGTTTTCGGTGGACTTCATCGGCCAGGCCGAGCAGTTCCAGAGCGATACCTTCCGCCCGGAGCGCGATGAGCCCTACGCGCTGGCAGCTGCCGAGCACATTGGCAGCCATCACCAGACCATCCTCATCGACAACGGCGAACTGGTGGCCGACCCTGCGCGCAGCGCGGTGTACCGGGCCAATGACTCGGCGGCCACCTTCGGCGATGTGGACACCTCGTTGTACTTACTGTTCAAGGCCATCGGCCGCCATTCAACAGTGGCCATTTCCGGCGAGGCAGCAGACGAAGTGTTCGGCGGCTACGCCTGGTTCCGCGACCCGCAGGCGCTGGCGGCGCAGCGTTTTCCGTGGCTTTCGCGCATGCAGTTGCTGCAGCCCGAGCTGATCAACCCGGAGTTTAACCGGCTGTGCGACTTTGCCAGCTACCAGGACGGTTGCTATCACCAGGCGCTAGACAGCGTCGAGCATTTGCCGGGCGACAACCCGCAAGAGCGGCGCATGCGTGAGATCTGCCACATGCACCTGCAGCGCTGGCTGCCGATTCTGCTCGACCGCAAGGACCGCCTGAGCATGGCTGCCAGCCTGGAAGTACGCGTGCCGTTCACCGACCATGAGCTGGTCGAGTACGTGTACAACGTGCCGTGGTCGATGAAGGGCAAGGACGGTGTGGAGAAGTGGCTGCTCAAGCAGGCCTGCGCCGATATCCTGCCAGCGGCCGTACTACAGCGACGCAAGAGCCCTTATCCGACCTCGGCGAACCTTGCTTATGAACGGTTCCTGCGTGAGCGCGTCCGGCACCTGCTGGAGCAGGCGGGCAGCCCGGTGTTCCAGGTGATCGACCGTGTTCGGCTGGGCGCTGAGCTGCGCCAGCCCGAGGGGTATTTCAATTCACAGTTGCGCCGTAACAACCTGGAGACCGCTCTGGCACTGGATGCCTGGCTGCGCGAATATCGCTTAGCGGTGTAGTTCGTGCTTGTCGCTGCCATCCAGAATCAACGGTTGCTGGATGGTGTCGACAAATCGCCGAGGCGCCCCCAGGTCGAGCATGGATATGAAACTGCCCAAGGCTGGAGAGGCGTTCTGTGTGTTCCAGTTCATATACAGCCCCATGGTCGGCGTTGGCTGGTCCTTGATCGGTCGGATAGGGCGAAACTGCACGCGCTCGCGCAGCGTCGAGTAGGCAATCGATTCAGGCACCAGGGCAACGCCGAAACCGCAAGCTACCAGCCCGATCAGGGTGTGGATCTGCGCCGCTTCCTGCACCACTTTGGGGTAGAAACCGGCCGATTCGCACAACGCAATCAACTGGCTGTGGTAGCCGCTGCCAAGCGCCTGCGGGGTGAATACGAAGTCCTCTTCGGCAAAATCCCGCAGGTCGACCATAGGCTGATGCGCCTTGGCGTGGTTGGCGGGTAGGGCCATGACGATCTGCTCATTGAGCAGCAACCTCGATTCGATGGTGTCTGGTGGCATCGGCAGCTTGCGCATGAAGCCGATGTCCGCTTCGCCGGCCATCAACGCCTTGGCCTGGGAGGCCGAAGGCATTTCGCGAATGGTCAGCCGCACGTTCGGGTAGATTTCGCGGAATTTCTTCAGGGTATTGAGCAGCGACTCGTAGTAAGCGATGGAAATGGCAGTGATGGTCAGCTTGCCGCAGATGCCCTCGGACACGTTGCGGGCGTATTCGATGCCTTGTTCCAACTCCTTGAGGGTACGGTAGGCGGTTTCCAGGAAGGCCATGCCCGCGGCGGTGAGCTTGACCCCGCGCTTGTTGCGCAGGAACAGGCTGAAGCCCAGCTTCTCTTCGAGTCGGTTGATCGCCTGGCTCAGGGGCGGCTGTGCCATGTGCAGGCGGATGGCTGCCTTGTGAAAGTGCAGCTCCTCGGCCACGGCAATGAACTGCCTGAGCAAACGTGTCTCGATCATTCTACGTTCCTTCATCGAGTCGAACGGGGGCCGGGAAAGCGTTCTCCGGCGGCCGACCGTGCAAGGCGGCCATGATAGTGCGTGGCATCGCGGCGACAAAGCCTCTGCTGTAAACGGCTCATCCGGGGCTTGACACTAAGGGTCGGGGTGCATCGCAAGGTGGCGGGTCTCAGGTGATATCCAGCAGATATCAAAGTTGCATGCTTTTAATATTAAGTCATTGATTTTTTTATTGTTATCGTAAAAAAGGAGAATCGGAAGGGCTCTACAATGCCAAGCACAGACCCATTCAAAGATAAAGTCGCCATCGTCACCGGTGCCGCCCAGGGCCTGGGCCTGGATTACGCCATGGCGCTGGCCGCGCGGGGAGCGCGGGTAGTCATCAGCGACCTGGGCACTGATCGCTCGGGCGAAGGTCAGAACCCGGCGGCGGTCAGCGTCGCACTCGAAACCCTGCGGGGCCAGGGTTTTGATGTGGTCGCTCATGTCGGCCACCTGGAAAACGAAGAAGAATGCCGAGAACTGGTGGAACTGGCCATCGCGCATTTCGGCGCGCTGGATATTCTCATCCACAACGCCGGCTGGGTCGATTACCAAGGCATCGAGACACAGGAACAGGCGTTTCTCGATCGCGCACTGGGCATCAGCGTGCACGCCCCGGTGTGGCTCGCCAAGCATGCCTGGAAGCACCTCAAGCAAGCCGAGGCACCACGCATAGTCCTCACCACCTCGGACCGCGCCATGTATCAGCGCTATGCCCAGCCAGGCCTGGTCGCGTACTCGGCGGGCAAGATGGCCCAGGTGGGCATCATGAACGCATTGAGCATGGAAGGGCTGGAACACGGCATCCTGGTCAATGCGGTCTCGCCAGTGGCCAAAACCCGTATGTGGGGCGTGACCCAGCCGCCGGAAGAACTCAAGCCGCAATGGGTGACACCGGGCGTGCTGTACCTGGCCAGTGCGCTTTGCCGGGATACCGGGTACATCCTGCGTGCCAGCAATGGCCAGTTCACCGCCACGCGCTTCAGCGAGAACAGCGGCGTGAGCTACCCGCGTGACCTGGCGCGGGTAGAGGCTTCGAGCCTGGGCGAAGTGGCTGAACGCTGGAGCCTCATCAAGGAATGTCATTACGTACCGACCAAGGTCGCCAACACCCGTGCCGACCTTGGTGAAAGCCCTGTGTGGGATGCGCGCACGGGTGCGTTGTATTTCATCGATATTACCGGCGGGCGGATTCACCGGCTGTTACCGGATGGCGAGGTCGAGAACCTTTATGAATCCGCTGCACGTATCGGTGCGTTGGCACTGACCGACCAGGGCAACCTGATCTTCACCGAAGATGCCAGCGTTGCCATTCTGGATATGTCGTCTTGCAAGGTGCGCCAGTACTCGGCGCCGGTGCATCATCGCCCGAGTTACCGCTTCAATGACGGTACCTGCGACCCCCAGGGGCGCTTCGTCACCGGCCTGATGGATGAGGGCCCAAGTGGCAAGACCGGTGCGCTGCTGCGTTTCGATGGCGAACTGCACGATGTGGTGATCCATGACGGCATGGCGTTGCCCAATGGCATTGCCTGGTCGGCCGATGGCCAGACCGTTTTCTTCGTCGACTCCGCTGCACGCTCGATCTACCGTGCCGAGTATCTGCCCGAAGGGCGGCTGGAGCAGGTCAGCCTGTTTGCCGAGACGCCTGCCGAACTGGGGCGCCCTGACGGTATCGCGCTGGATCGTGAAGGCGGGTTATGGGTGTGTCAGTTCAATGGCAGCTGCCTGCTGCGCTATGACCGCAACGGCCATTTGACCGAGCAGGTGGTGATGCCGGTACCGCGCCCGACCAGTTGCTGTTTCGGTGGCGATGGCATGGGTACGCTGTACATCACCACGGCACGGGTCGGCATGTCGCCGACAGAACTGCGCCACTACCCGGACGCTGGCGACCTGTATGCGATTCGCCCGGAAGTGGGCGGCATTCCCCGCTACGCGTTCAAGGAATAAGCACTTGCCCCTGGCTGGCCGGTAATACGGCCAGTTCGCCAAAACGCTGAGCCGAGTCGATATAGCGCAACGCCGATTTGGCATCCTTCCAGCCCACGTAACTCATCAGCGACTTCAACTCCCAGCCGTTGGCCGTGGCCCAGGTGGCAAAACCGCGCCGCAGAGAATGGCCGGTGTACAGCGCCGCCGGCACGCCTGCCCGTTGGAGCATGCGCCGCAACAGGCCGACCAGGCTGTTGCTGTTGAGCGCTGTGTCGCTCAGGTTGCCCCAGCGGTCGAGCTTGCGAAAAACCGGGCCGTGGGCGATGCCCGCCACTTCGAGCCACTGCAGGTATGCTGCGACCGGGCACAGCGCCTTCAGTGCCGGCGTGCGGTGCTGTACGCCAAGCGCTTCACGGTCACCTTTGCTGCGTGGCAGGAACAGGCTGATACCCACGCCGGCTTCGGCCTGGATGTGCTCCACGCGCAGGCGCGCCAGTTCGTCACCGCGAAACCCTCGCCAGAAGCCCAGCAGCAACAGTGCAGTGTCACGCCGGGCGCGGCGCAGTGCTGGCAGGTCATGCTGCTCGCGGGCCAGCCTGGCCTCTTCTTCAAAATGCTCGACAGCCGTTTGCAGGTGTTGCAACAGCAGCGGTGCGGCCTGTTTCGGCGGCGTCGGGTGCAAGGTGCGGATACCGCGCAGGACCTGGCGTACCAGCGGGGCCTTGGTCGGGTCGGGGAAGCCTTGGCTGATGTGCCATTGGCTGAGGGCCGCAAGGCGTTGGCGCAGGGTGCTGACCGCATGCTGCCCGGCGTGATCGGCCAGGTAGCGGGCAATGCTGTCGGCAGTGGCCGGGAGAAAACCGCCCCAGTGGGCTTCGAAATGCTCGATGGCAGCCTGATAGCTGCGCCGGGTGTTGTCACGGGTGGCGGCGCGGACGTAGCGCTCTATGTCAGTCATGTGAGGGTGGTGTCAGCGTGTGTTGCCAACACAATAAACCCTAACGTTTCGTCTGTCCCGGCTCTTTGGCGGGCAAGGCCACCGAGGGCTTCAGAGCACGCATGGCTTTTCCTCGATGCCGTTGAAAGGCGGGTATTCACGCAATTGCGCCGGCGACAAGGGGCGACTGAAGTGGTAGCCCTGGGCAATATCACAACCGGCAAGTTTCAGGCACACCACCTGTTCGCGGGTTTCCACCCCTTCGGCCACCACCTCCAGCCCCAGGCGCTTGGCCAGGATGATGGTCGAGGAGACGATCGGGCTGTCGTCGTAGCTGTTGGACAGCGGTGCGATCAGCGACCGGTCAATCTTGAGCTTGCTCAGCGGCAGTGACTGCAAGTGGGCGAACCCCGCGTAGCCACGCCCGAAGTCGTCGAGGCTGATGCCCAGGCCGGCCGCGCGCAGGCGGTGCAGATGTTCAACCGCTGTGCCTTCCGGGTCCAGAATGGTGGTCTCGGTGATTTCCAGCTCCAGGCGCTGCGGGCTGATGCCGTAAAACTGCAACTTGCTCAGCAGGCGGGTGCTGAAGTCGGCCTGGCGCAGCTGCAGTGCCGACACATTCACCGCCAGGCGGTTGTCGCGGCCCTGCACATCCCAGCGTGCCAGCTCTTCGCAGGCCAGGCGCAGCACTTCCCAGCCCAGCTCGATGATGAAACCGCTGCGTTCGGCCAAGCCGATGAAGCGGTCCGGGTAGAGCAGGCCAAATTCCGGGTGGTCCCAGCGTACCAGGGCTTCATAGCCCAGCACGCGCTGGGTATCCAGGCGGATTTGCGGTTGGTAGTGCAACACGAACTGACGCTCGGCCAGGGCACTGCCAAAGGCTTGTTCAAGAGTAAAGGCGTGGATGTCGGAAAGGTTCAGCGACGGGTCGAAGAAGCGGTACTGGGCACGCCCGGCCTGCTTGGCCGAATACATGGCGGCGTCGGCGCAGCGGATCAGGCTGTCAATGTCCTGGCCGTCGCGCGGGCAGATGCTGATGCCGACACTGGGGCTGGTATTGACCTCCTGGCCGTCGAGGGAGTAGGTAGCCGACAGTTTTTGCACCAGTTCGCGCACCCAGGTATTGATCTGTTCTTCACTGCGTTCGCCGGCCAGCAGTACCACGAATTCATCACCTCCAAAGCGCGAGGCTTCGTCGCCTTGCTCTAGCAGGCGCTGAATGCGCCCGGCCACGGCCTGCAGCAGCAAGTCGCCAATCTTGTGTCCGAGCGAATCGTTGATCGACTTGAAGCGGTCCATGTCGATGAACAGGATTGCCATAAGCCGACGCTTGCCGCGCTGGCGGGTCAGCGCAAGGCCCGCCACCTCGACGAACTGGCGGCGGTTGTGCAACCCGCTGAGGTGGTCAGTGGCGGCCGCCTGGCTGCTGCGACGGTGCGCATCCTCCAGGCGGCCGATCAGTTGCTGGTTGACCTGTTGCGCATGCTCAAGGGCGCTGAAAGCCTCTTGGCGCTTGTGCAGCAGACGCAGGGTCCAGACCAGACTGGCAAGGATCATCAGCGTCATGCTCAAGTTCAACCAGAACTGACGTGAATACGCCAGGGCTGTGGGGGCGAGGATTTCGTCGATGCGCTGGCTGACGATGATGGTGAAACCGCGCTCGGCTATGCGCCTGTACAGGCTCTGATAGGGCTGGCCGGATGCATATTGGATCAGCAGGCCCGACTCACTGCCCGGTGCCGACAGGCCGGGTTCGAAATCGTCAACAGCCATGACCACGCCGCGGGTGTCGATACGTAGGCGTTCCTGGCCGTCGTCCTGCAGCAGGCGCATGAGGCCGGTATTGCCCAGGTCAATGTGCTGGAAAAGCACCGCGAGGTAGCCGATATCGAGCTGCACCACCAGGATCTTGTCGATCTCGCGGCCTGGCAGGCTGGTCAGCGGCAAGAGGAAGGGCAGGCGCCAGTTCGGCAGGGCCGACGGGGTGAGGCCCGGTTCCACACGCGGCATGAAGGGTTTGAAACCGTAGTGCGCGACATGCAGTTTCAACTGCTGCAGCCAGCCGTCCGGCAGCTCTGGCACTTCGTTGACGTGGCTGGCTGACAGCAGCTTGCCGTTACGGTCATACAGGCCCATGCGTTTGAACACTGGGTCTTCGGCAAGCAACCGTGCCAGGCTCAGGCTGCCTTGGGGCAGTGCTTTCATATCGTCCTGGGTGACGCGGCCCACAGCCTGGGCACGATCAACCAGCTGACGCAGGCTTTCAGCGACGATGCGGGCGAGGTTCTGGTGCTCGGCCGCCTTGGCCATCAGCGCATCCTGGCGCGCGGCGGCCTTCTGGCTGAAGTGCACCCCCCAGAGGAAGGTCAGGGTGGCTGCACAGAGCATCAGGATCAACAGGCGCAGCAGGCCTGCTGACGAGAGAAAACGGCGTATCACGGCTGGTATTCCCGACCCTGGGTGAAGGCCGGAAAATACGACAGTAAGATGACAGGCTAATGACTGGTGGCCATTTGCTTGCAGGGTTTCTTTCTGGCTGACAAGGGCGCTGGCAGTCGGGCTGTTACGTGCTGCTTGTGGTGATTTGCTCCGTGACAGCGGCCCTGAAGGTGCTGTATACCTTCACGCCACCAAGGGGAGCCCGGCAACGGGCTGAGAAACCGCTGGCACTGCAGCGCGGTGACCCTTAGCACCTGATCCGGATCATGCCGGCGAAGGGATGGGACTGCCGACCTGCCTTTTTGCCGGCCTCACTGCGAGGCCGCTCCATGCTCCACCATAACGGCCTCGCTGTCACCCTATGGAGGGCAGCACCATGACCGAACGTTTTTCCCAAACCTTGCGCCGCCAGAGCGAACCGACCTGGTCGGCTGCTGTCGGCCACCGCTTCGTCACTGAACTGTGCAATGGCAGCGTGGCGGACCCGATCATGGTCCGCTACCTGGTACAGGACCACCGTTTTCTCGACAGCTTCCTGACCTTGCTCGGCGCAGCCATCGCCACAGCCGACACCTTCGATGCCCGCCTGCGTTTCGGCCGTTTTGCCGGGATGATCAGTAGCGATGAAAACACCTATTTTCTGCGAGCCTTCCAGGCGCTGGACGTAAGCCGGCAGCAGCGCACCGAACCCAAGGACACGGTGCCGACCCAAGGCTTCAAAGCCATCATGCGCGAAGCAGCAGCAACCCGTTCCTATGCGGCGGCATTGGCAGTGCTCAACGTTGCCGAAGGCCTGTACCTGGACTGGGCGCTGAAGGCACCAAAACCGATACCGGAAAACTTCGTGTACGCCGAGTGGATCACCCTGCATGACAATGCGGCATTCCAGGAATTCGTCGCCTTCCTGCAGGCCGAACTGGACCGCGTCGGCCCGAAGGAACCGGCACTGGCAAGTGACTTCTACCAGCGCACCGTGGCGCTGGAGCTGGCCTTCTTCGACGCCATCTACGATCAGGAGGCCTGAGGATGGATATCTTCGAGCGCCTGAAGGCCGCCACCGAGCCCCAGTGGTCGAGCTATGTGGACCACGACTTCGTTCGGCAGATGGGTGAGGGCACCTTGAGCGAAGACGCGTTCCGGACTTACCTGGTGCAGGACTACCTGTTCCTCATCCAGTTCGCCCGTGCCTGGGCGCTTGCCGCTTACAAAAGCAGGCTGGCGACCGACATCCGCGCGGCCCAGGCTGGCCTGGCTGCAATCCTCGACGAAACCGAACTGCACCTGCGCCTGTGCGCCCGCTGGGGTTTGTCGCAGGCCGATGTCGAGGCCGCGCCGGAGCACCAGGCCACGGTCGCCTACACCCGTTACGTGCTCGACTGCGGCGCTGCCGGTGACCTGCTCGAACTGCATGTGGCGTTGGCACCGTGCGTGATCGGCTACGCCGAAATCGGCCGCACGCTCGCTGCGCACATCGGTGACCTGAGTGATCACCCTTACCGCGAGTGGATTGGCGAATACGCCGGCGAGGGCTACCAGAGCGTGGCATCCGCGGCACGCAAGCACCTTGATGAGCTGGCGGCGCGCAGCATGACCGAGCAACGGTTCGTGGAACTGGCGGCGATTTTTGGCCAGGCTTCGAGGCTGGAGGCGGACTTCTGGCAGATGGGGTTGGATGGGGCTGTCTGAGCCAGTTCAGGTTCTGTGCCGGCTCCATCGGGGCCGGCACAATGTGACCGCCAGGTCGTTCAGAGGATGTGCCAGGACGGTCCTGGAATAGGGGCTGCTGTTTCGCTCACAGGATAATCACGGGGCCTCCAGCGCGGCCGCCCCCGGTTCTTGCGCAGGCATCGCTAGCAATTACAACAACAAAAGCCTGCAGCAAAACTGAAAAGGGCCCATCGATGGCAACACAAGAGAACGTTGAAACACCGCCGCTCGGCGTCACCGACCCGTCCAAGACTGCCGAGGCCAGGCAGGACCGCCACCTTGAAGGCAAGCTCGACTGGGCGGTATTCGGCGTCACCAGCTTGCTGGCGATCGCCTTCATCACCTGGGGTGTTGTCAACCAAGCCAGCCTCGCCGCGAGCGCTACCACTGCGCAATCTTGGGTCATCGTCAATTTCGGCTGGTTTTTCGTCCTGACGTCTACCGTGTTCGTCATCTTCGTGCTGTGGCTGGCCGCCAGCCGCTACGGCAGGATCCCTCTCGGGCGCGACGGCGAAGCACCGGAATTTCGCACGATCTCCTGGGTTGCCATGATGTTCAGCGCGGGCATGGGCATCGGCCTAATGTTCTTCGGCGTCGCCGAGCCACTGTCACACTACATTTCACCACCGCCCGGCACTGCCGCTGGCCAATCCGACGAGGCACTGCAGGTGGCGATGGCGACCACGCTGTTCCACTGGTCGCTGCACCCCTGGGCAATGTACGCCATCGTCGGGCTGGCAATTGCCTATGGCACGTTCCGCCGCGGCCGTTCGCAATTGATTTCTACCGCGTTCCGGCCCTTGATCGGCAAGCATGCCAACGGTCCTGTCGGGCGGGTGATCGACATGATGGCGATCTTCGCCACCCTGTTCGGTTCAGCGGCTTCGCTGGGGCTCGGCGCCTTGCAGATTGCGGGCGGGTTGGAATACAACGGCTGGATCGAACAGCCCGGCAAGCTGTTCTACATCACCATCATCACCTTGTTGACCATTGCCTTCGTTGCTTCGGCCGTGTCTGGCATCGGCAAAGGTATTCAGTGGCTGTCCAACACCAACATGGTACTGGCGTTGGCACTGGCGCTGTTCGTCTTCCTGGTGGGGCCGACGCTGTTGATGCTCAACCTGTTGCCGACTTCGATCGGTGTCTACATCAAGTTGCTGCCCGAGATGATGGCGCGCACCAGCGCCAGTGGTGGTGATGCGATGGACAGCTGGCTGGCCGGCTGGACCGTATTCTACTGGGCCTGGTGGATTTCCTGGACGCCCTTTGTGGGTATGTTCATCGCCCGCATCAGCCGCGGGCGCAGCATCCGCCAGTTCGTCAGCGGCGTGTTGCTGGTGCCAGGCCTGGTCAGCCTGGTGTGGTTCAGCGTTTTTGGCGGCGCCGGCATCGATGCCCTGCGCGAAGGCAGCTTCGCACTCGTCGACGGTGCGGTGAACAGCAACCATGCCCTGTATCAGTTGCTCGACAGCTACCCCTGGGCTTCGGCCACTTCGGTGCTGGTCATGATCCTGGTGGCGATCTTCTTCGTCTCCGGCGCAGATGCGGCATCGCTGGTGATGGGTACCTTGTCCGAGCACGGCACCACGCAACCCTCGCGCGCAACAGTGATTTTCTGGGGGGCACTGACCGGGACCGTCGCGGCCATCATGCTCGCGCTGGGCGACCCGGGTAACCCCGGGGAAGCGCTTACCGGCCTGCAGAACCTGACCATCGTCGTAGCGTTGCCGTTTGTGGTGGTCATGGTGCTGCTGTGCCTGGCGCTGTACCGTGACCTGCGCAAGGATCCGATGATGCTGCGCCACCTGCGCGGCAGCGAGCTGATCGAAAAGGCCGTGCTGTACGGCGCCGTCAAGCACGGCGAAGAGTTCTACATCGTGGTGCAGGAGAAGAAATCCTCGCTCAAGCCGGCACCCAGGAAGGCCCAGGTGACGGAGCCATGAGTGACCTGACGCGGCTGCGCCCGTCAACCCGCAGCGAGCGACGCCAATACGCAGCTTGAAATCTGGGCGTCCAGCACGGCGACCCCGGTCAGGTCGGCCAGCGTGATCTGGGCGTCATGCTCACGGCCGGTGGCGCGGCCCTCAAGCAGGGCACCAAGCTCGGTCAGTTGCTGCTCGACGATCAGGCCGGCCTTCAGGGCGTGAGAGACTTCGCCGTACTGGCTGCACTGGTAGAGGGAGTCGACGATGATGCGGTCGGCCCGTGCAACCAGCGCGGGGTCAAGCTCCTGTTTGCCCGGCGCATCGGCGCCAACGGCGGTGATATGGGTGCCAGGTTGCACCCATTCACTCTGCAACAGCGGCTCACGTGAAGGTGTTGCGCAGACGATCAGGTTAGCGGCCTGTGCAACCTCTGCGGCGTTGCGCGTTACCTGCACCTCATAACCCAGGTCGTTGGCAAAGGTTTTGTAGGCTGCCAGTTCAGCATCACCGCGCCCCCACACCACCACGGTGCGGCAGGGGGTGACTGCACCCAGTTGCTCCAGCTGCATGCGCGCCTGGGTGCCGGTGCCCAGAATACCAATCGCTTTCACGTTTGCGGGGGCCAGCAGGCGGGCGGCGATGCGCCCGGCCAGCGCGGTGCGGATGCAGGTCAGCCAGCCCTCATCCTGCAACAAGGCAAGCGGTTGGCCTGTGCTGGCGGAGGCTACCAGCATCAAGCCATCATTACTTGGTAGCCCCTTTGACGGGTTGTCGTAAAAACCGGTGGACAGCTTCACCGTGAACGTGTCGCTTCCCTCGACATGCGCTGACTTGATACAGCAGTCACCGTTGGCCTGAGGGAAGGCGAATGCTTGTACCGGTGGTACCTGGACCTTGCCTTGGGAGAACGCGATGAAACCTTCCTCCAGGCATTGCACCGCCAGCTCCATATCGAGCCCAGCAGTGACCTGTTGCTTGCTGAACACTTTCATTGAACAGCCTCGAGGAATTTATCGAGCACGATGTTGCGGCCGCAAATGACGACCGCGACGCGCTTGCCGCGGTATGCCTTGGCCATTTTCTGCATGCCGGCCACCGCCACACCGGCAGCGCCCTCGATGATCCAGCGCTCGTGGTTGGCGACATCGCGCATCGCCGCCTTTATCTCTTCTTCGCTGACGAGCACGGTACGCGACAGCAGCGCCTGGCAGAGGGGGAAGGTGATGCAGCCTGGCTCGACCCCACCGGCTGTACCGTCGGAGATGGTGTCCTGCTCTTGCATGTCGATGATTTCCCCGACTTCGAGCGAGCGCTGCAGGGTAGGGGCATTCGCCGGCCAGCAGCCAATGATCTCGATGCCTGGGTTGAGTGCCCGCAGTGCCGCGCCGATACCCGAAATCATGCCGCCGCCGCCGACCGCCACGAACACTGCGTCCAGGTCCGGTGCCTGTTCAAAGAGCTCCATCCCGATGGTGCCTTGGCCGGCGATCACTTCAAGGTCGTTGTAGGGCGATACAAAAGGCTTGCCTTGGAGGGCAGCCTGACGCGCCGCTTCAAGCTCCACACCCAAAGGATCCAGATCGAGGCTTATCACTTCGGCGCCGAGCGCGCGAATTGCACCCAGCTTGTAAGACGACGCCGAAGTGGTGGTGTAAACGGTGACAGGCACTCCCATTACCTTGCCGGCAAGCGCGAGCGCTTGCCCATGGTTGCCAGAGGAGGCCGTGATGACGCCCAGTTCGCGTTGCTCGGCCGGCAGCAGGCGAACCTTGTTACTGGCACCGCGGAATTTGAACGAGCCAGTGTGTTGCAGGTGTTCGCATTTGAGGTACACGTTGCATTCGGTCATTGCCGAAAGCCCTGGGCTGAAGTCGAGCGGGGTGACATTTACCTCAGGGCGCAGTGCCTGGTGTGCATCAGCGATCGCTTGGTACAGGGAAGACAGGTTCGGGGCATCGGCAGGCATTGTGGTAGCGTCCGTACATGGATATTCAGTCCACAATAGACTCAATATCTATAACAGACAAGTGTTGACCACTCGATCAGACGGGTTGGTCCCTCAGTTCCTTGAGGTACTTGTAAACAGTCGCCCGGCCCATGCTCAGCACATTGGCCACATAGTCGGCCCCGCTGCGCCCCTCGAATGCGCCTTCTGCGTGCAACGCTTCCACCAGTGTGCGTTTCTCTTTCATCTTCAGCGTTCGCAGCGACAAGTTGCGCTCCTTCAGCCACGCGTGCAGGAAGGTATTGATGCGTTCCTGCCAGTCATCCTTGAACAGCGCATCGGGCTGCGGCACCAAACGGCTTATCTGGAAAAACGCATCCAGCGCTTCGCGTGCGTGTTCCAGTACCGAGAAATTCAGGTTGATGCAGAGCAGGTGTTCGGCTTCACCGTTCTGGTTGTAAAGCACCGTGGTAATGGAGCGGATCTTTTGACCGTCCCAGTTGAGCTTTTCGTATGGGCCGAGCTTGGCGGCGTTGCGAAAGTCGCCCAGTTCAAGGTCCAGTGCCGAGTCATCGCCAATCTTGCGTTTGGAAAAATTATTGGCGATGTGGACGACCGTCTGGCTTTGCACCTCGTGGACGATCACTTCGGCATGGGGGAAGAGCAGCAGCGCAATGCTGTCGGCGATTGCCTTGTAGTTTTCGATGTTCATCTTGAGCCGGGCGTGGGTACTTGATTTGGCAGATAGCCGTTTTGTCCATGGTGGACTCAAGCGCTATTCAACTTCAAGGCACCTTCAGTAATCACTTTTCAGCACCTTTCGTACTGCCATCCCCTCGCCAGCCCATTCAAAACCCGCTTTGCACACCCTCTCATGCGATAAGCCGTGATTATTACATCTTATAAATGGGTTGAGTTATTGCCTGGAAAAAGACAAAATTGCTACGTAAATACATGGTACGTACCATGATACGAAATCGTAGGAGCAATCATGGCCCGGGGCGGCATAAACAAGGCGGTAGTGCAGCAGGCAAGGCAAGTGCTGATTGCCCGGGGCGAGTACCCCAGCATCGATGCCGTACGTATCGAACTGGGCAATACCGGCTCCAAAACCACCATTCATCGTTACCTGAAAGAGCTGGAAGGCCAGAAGCCTGCGGCGCTTCAAGGCGCGCCGGCCCTGAGCGATACACTGGCCAAGCTGGTCGCGCAGCTGGCAGAGCAGCTTCAGGAAGAGGCCGATGCACGTATCGAGCAAATTGAAGCGACCTTCAAAGAGCAACAGGAGCAGCTCCAGAGCCAGCTGCAACTGGCTCAGCAGGCGTTGGCCGCAGCGCATCAGCAACAGCAGATCCAGGCCGCAGCTCTGGCCGCCGAGTCGGAGCGGCTCAGCGCCACCCAGAGCACGCTGCAAGCCGAGCAATTGCGTGGCGCCAGCCTGAACCAGTCGCTGGGTGAACTGCAGCTGCGTTTGGCCGACAAGGACGAACAGGTGCGCTCGCTGGAAGAAAAACATCAGCATGCACGGGACGCTCTGGAACATTACCGAAGCGCCAGCCGCGAGCAGCGCGACCAAGACCTGCGTCGCCATGAGGCACAGGTGCAACAGTTGCAACTCGAATTACGCCAGCTTCAGCAAGGCATGATCGTCAAGCAGGATGAACTGACGCGCCTGCATCGGGACAACGAGCGTTTGCTTGGCGAGCACCGCCAGGCCAGTAGCGAGCGCAAGGCGCTGGATGAATTGCTGGAACAGCGTGATACGCAGATCCAAGGCTTGCGCACGATCCTGGCGCAAGCGCAGGGGGCCAGTGACGAAATGCGCAGGCAATTGCAGGCGCAGGGCCAAAGCCTGGAAGACAAACGTGCGCTCTGTGCAGAGCAGGGCAGGCAGTTGCAGTTTCTGGAAGAGGAACTGCTCAGGCGTGATGAAGCGCTGAAGGTGCTTCGGGAGAGTCAAACCACACGGTAGAGGAAGCGTTGCAGGTTTCGGCAAGCCGGCTCCCGCAACGCACGCTCAAAGGATCGAAAGATGGGTCGCTAGAGTTGTTTAGCTTTCCACCCGCTTCGCAGCATCGACACCCGCTGCAGAGAGCTTGATCGGATAGTTGACACTGAACTGCCGGTTACTGTCGACCGTTACGCTGCCATCGTGAATCAGCCCATGCTCCTGCAGCGTCTTGAGCGCATCGGCAACGGCATTTTCACCGCGATAGTTATCCAGCACTTCCTTGCCCAAGCCCTGTGGGTGGGCGTGCAGCAGACGCGTCAGTATTTCGGTCTGCAAAGTATCGTTAGTCATGTGTGTCCTCCGATCACTTGCCATGCTTGGCCTGCAGGGCTTTGGCCTGTTCCAGGTGCTTCTCGAGCGTTGGCAGGGTTTCGCTGGCGAAAGCCTTAAGCTCTGGTTTGTCGGACGAAGCGGCTTCTTTCTTGAACAGCTCCACGGTTTTTTCGTGGGCATCGACCTGGTTGTTGACATAGGACTTGTCGAACGACTCCTCGCGCCATTCAAGGATCATTTTCTTGACCTTGTCGGTCAGCGCCGCCTCATCGGGCACGCTGATATCCAGCTTGCGAGCGATGTCGCCGAGCTTCTGGTTGGCTTTGGTGTGATCGGTGACCACATGCTGGGCGAAGGTCTTGATATCAGCGTTCTGGCTCTTTTCCAGGGCCAGATTACCGGTGACCACCTCGGCGATACCTGCCTCGGTGGCTGCATCGACAAAGTCATCGGAGGAAGCCGCCTGGGCCTGCAGCGACGCCATGCCCAGCACCAGCGACAAACCTGCGCGTTTTATGAACAGATTGCTCATGTTTCACTCCTTGCTATCGGTGGCGCGACCTCAGTGTCGCGTACGGTTGAGCCAGGGAGGTGAGCATAGGTTTAATTTTTTTCAGGGCTTTTTGTCAGGGCAAGTGATCACCGCGACGCCTAGGTTGAACGATACGCAGCAGTAACGCTCACACATTCAAAGGTTGCCGCGAAGGAGCAGGGTATGAGCATAGAGCGCAGCATTCCCGAACTTGAGGCGTGGTACGCGCAATACGATGATGACAGTTACCGCCGTGAGTCCCCGGATGCCTATCATCACGAATTGCTACGCACCGCCGAAGCGCTCCGTGATGACGGCGCTATCGATTGGGATGACTGGCTGGCCCTCAAGGCCTTGGCAGACGAGGCCCAAATGGGCTCACTGCAGGAGGCGGTACAAAGTCATGTGGATGACCCTGGCACATGAAGCCATTGCGCATTGCCACGTTCAATATCAACGGCATCGGTAGCCGGCTGCCGGCGCTGCTCGCCTGGCTGGAGCGGGAAAAGCCCGATGTCGCCTGCCTTCAGGAGCTCAAGGCGGCCGACACGAAGTTCCCCCGTGAGGCCATCGAAGCCGCAGGCTATGGCTGCCTGTACATGGGGCAGCCCTCGTGGAACGGAGTGGCCATCCTCGCGCGCGACAGCCAGCCGCTGGAAGTTCGGCGCGGCCTGCCAGGCATGGAAGATGACAGCCAGAGCCGCTATCTGGAAGCCGCAGTACAAGGTGTACTGGTAGGTTGCCTTTACCTGCCAAATGGCAACCCGCAACCGGGGCCGAAATTCGAGTACAAACTGCGCTGGTTCGAATGCCTGGTCAAGCATGCGCACGACTTGCTGGGCAGTGGCCATCCTACTGTGCTGGCGGGTGATTTCAATGTCGTGCCGACTGACTTCGACATCTACAACCCCAAATCCTGGCTCAAGGATGCCTTGCTCCAACCCGAGTCGCGCAACTGCTACCAGGCCTTGCTTGAGCAAGGCTGGACCGATGCCATTCGCCAGCTGTATCCCGATGAACGCATCTACACCTTCTGGGACTACTTCCGTAATCACTGGGCACGCAATGCCGGATTGCGCATCGACCACCTGTTGCTCAGCCCGGACATCGCGTCGCACCTCAAGGCCGGCGGCGTAGACGCGTGGGTGCGCAACGAGCCCAAGCCCAGCGACCATGCACCGGCATGGATCGAACTGGGTACGTGAAAGCAGCAGTGATCTATAGTGACAGGCGGCAAACGCTTGAGGGCAAGGACTTCCATGGGTGCGGGCGGAAAACAGGACGAAGACGGGCTCTTCACCGTAACCGGTGAGGCTCGCGCGGTGGCGCTGTTCCGCCTGGTGCTGTCGTTCATGGCGGTTGTGCTGCTGACCTTCGTATCGATCGAAGGGTGGCGTATCTGGCGCGACTACAGGCAGGCTTCCATCAATGCCGAGAATATTGTCAGCAACCTGGCCAGGGCCACGGCGCAGCACGCCGAAGATGCCATTCGCCAGGTGGACGCGATTACCGCTGTGCTGGCCGAGCGCCTTGAAGGCGATGGTTTCGATCATCTCGATCGCCCCCGCTTGCACGCCCTTCTGGCACAACAGAAAACGATCATGCCGCAACTGCACGGTTTGTTCGTATACGGGCCGGATGGCAGCTGGATCGTCACCGACCAGGCTTCCATCCCGGCAAAGGCCAACAATGCCGACCGTGACTACTTTGCTTACCACCAGACCCACACTGACCGTGAGGTGCGTATCGGTTCGGTGGTACGCAGCCGCTCCACCGGTGACCTGATCATTCCAATCTCGCGCAGGCTGGAAAATCGCGATGGCAGCTTTGCCGGGGTGTTGCTCGGCACCATCAAGGTGGACTGGTTCGTGCGCTATTACGGTGATTTCAAGATCGACGAGCGAGGCGCCCTGGTGCTGGCCAAGCGAGACGGCACGATCCTGGTACGCCGGCCGTTCGTGGAACACGTAGTCGGCCACAGCCTTGCAAACAGCGAAGTCTTCCGACATCACCTGCCTCATGCGAGCGAAGGGCTGGTTGAAGCGGTGGCGGTCGTTGATGGTACGCCCCGCCTGTACGCTTATCGCGCCCTGACGCGATATCCGTTGGTGGTAGAGGCGGGCTTGTCGCGTGAGTCGATCATTGCGCCCTGGCGGCAAGATGTCATCAAGTCAGCCTTCATTCTGCTGCTTTTGCTGGTTGGGTTGAGTGGCTTCGGCTGGGTGGTATTGCGCCAGTTGCGTGAGCGGATCGCTATCGAAAGGGCGCTGCACCAGGCCCACCAGACCCTCAGGTCGCTGGCCCTGACCGACAGCCTGACCGGGCTGGGAAACCGCCGCAGGCTGGATGCGGTACTGGATGCGGAAATCCGCCGGGCGCGGCGACTGGGGCATGCGGTGGCGCTGGTAATGATCGATCTTGATTTTTTCAAACTGTACAACGATCGCTATGGCCACCCTGCGGGAGATCAATGCTTGCGCCGCTTTGCCGAATTGCTGCAGCAGGTATTGAAGCGCCCGGCGGATCTGGCGGTGCGTTATGGTGGAGAGGAGTTCACGGTTTTACTTCCTGACACTGACGTAAAGGGGGCCGAACAGGTTGTCGATGAAATTCTGCAACTGCTACGCCGCCTGATGATCGAGCATGCCGGCAGCCCGCTTGGCCTTGTATCTGCCAGTGCCGGGATTGCTGTCGGGCATCCGGCAGTGGATGCGAGCAGCCCCGAAAGCCTTATGTCTGCGGCTGACGGGGCGCTGTATCAGGCCAAGCGCCAAGGGCGCGATGGCTATGCCGTCGCTGATCGCATGGCGATGAGTGCTGGTAATTAAGCCAAGACCCGCTTAATCGGTGGCCATGACTTGTGCCTGTAGCTGCCAGCGTACCGAACTGACGCCTTTCTCCAGGCTTACCCGGCTGACCAGGCGCTCCAGTTGCGCCGGTGCCTGTGGGTTACCGAGCAACTCTGCGCGCACCTCCAGGCGCGCAGGGTTGGCCAAGTCTTCGCTGTGCAGCGACTGCAGGCGCAGTTCCGGGTCGCCCAGGCTGTGCAGCATCAGGCTGCGTACCTGAATTTCATCTTCGGCACGGCATACCACGCGCACCTCGAAGCGTTGTTCGGCCTCGCTGGCCGGCACCACGCCCTGGCGGTCCAGGCGTTGGGCGATGTCGCGCAGCAGTATGTTGGCACACAGCACCACCAGGCTACCCAGGGTGGCCTCCAGCAGCAGGCCGAGGCTGCACAGCACCCCGACAGCCGCCGTGCACCACAGTGTGGCTGCAGTGTTCAGGCCGCGCACCGTGAAACCGTCGCGCATGATTACACCGCCCCCCAGAAAGCCGATCCCCGAGACCACATAGGCGGCAACCCTTGAGGCATCGGTGGGGGCCATGCCCGGTACCGCCTGGGTCATCAGCACGAACAGGCAGGCGCCAGTGCTGACCAGCGCATTGGTGCGCAGCCCGGTCATGCGTTGGCGCAGCTGGCGCTCGGCACCGATCAGGGCGCCAAGCAGCAATGCGATGCTGGCACGCAGCAGAAATACTTTCCAATCCATAGCGAACCTCTTGCACGGGCACATGCCCGCTCTAACGCCATCGCGAATGGCGCGGTTGAAAGACCAGGAATACGCAGGACCACAAGAGGAGGAACGAGGAGGGCTCAAGCCGCAGAGGCTGAGAAATCCACCGCCTGGCCAATAGCGAGACAGTGGCAGGAAGCTGCCGGACTAGCTTGCCGTGTGGGCCTGTCGCAAGCGACTGGGGCTACTGTCCAATGCAGGACTCCTGTTCAAGGGTGCGAAATTGCGGGGAGGACCTTACGCCGCAGCTTGTGCAGGGGTCAAGGGCGAAAACATGACAATGGCTTCATAAGGAAACGCCCTACAGCAAGCCACGGCTGCATGGAAAAAAACGCTGTTACTCGGTACCCTTGCGCCACTCTTTGTCATCCCCCCGGACCGTTACATGCTGCTCAATTTTGTTGTGCTGATTGGCACTCTGGTGGCCATGGAAGGCGTCGGCACGCTGGCGCACAAGTACATCATGCATGGCTGGGGCTGGTGGCTGCACCGTTCGCACCATGAGCCCCACCTGGGCATGCTGGAGGCCAACGACCTGTATCTGCTGGCCCTGGGGATCATCGCTGCGGTTTTGATGGCCCTGGGCAAGGCCGGCCATGCACCCTTGCAGTGGGTGGGCGGGGGTGTGGCGGGTTACGGGATATTGTACGTGCTGGCCCACGATGGGTTCTTCCATCGGCATTGGCCCCGCAAGCCACGGCCCATCAACCGCTACCTCAAGCGCCTGGATCGTGCCCATCGCCTGCACCATGCGGTCAAGGGGCGTACAGGCAGCGTGTCGTTCGGCTTTTTCTACGCACCGCCCATGAAGGTGCTCAAACGCCAGTTACAGGCCCGACGCCGGCGCAACTGAGGGCGTCAATTTACCGTTTCGCCCTTGCTTTGAGCCTGCTCCGTGCCGTGCCCACGGCTCACCCACCAACCAAACCCTGCTGCCGTGAAAAACATGATCAGACTATAGAGCGCCGCCGGCACCGCCATGGTGGCGTTGTTCAGCAGCGATGGGCTCAAGGCGACGGCGATCGCCAAGGTGCCATTGTGGATACCGATCTCCATGCCGATGGCAATGGCCTGGCGCTTGGGGATGCTCAAAAGGCGCGGCACCCAGTAGCCGACGGCGAGGCTGATCACGTTGAACAGCAGTGCAGCCAGGCCTACAACGGGAGCGTACGCAACCACGGTCTGCCAATCCTTGGCCAAGGCCAGCACAATGGTGAATGCCAGGAACAGTGCCGCCACCAGTTTCATGGGCCTTTCCATGCGTGCGGCAAAGCCTGGCGCCCAGTGGCGGATCATCATGCCCAAGGCAACCGGCAGCAGCACGATGGCGAATACCTGCATGACCTTGGCAAATTGCAGCGGGATGGCCTGATCTGACGCCATGAACCACATCAGCGACAGGTTGACCAGCAACGGCATGGTCAGAATGGCGATCAGGGAGTTGACCGCCGTCAGGGTGATGTTCAACGCCACGTCGCCATGGGTCAGGTGGCTGAACAGGTTGGCGGTGGTGCCGCCCGGGGAGGCGGCCAGCAACATCAGGCCGACGGCCAGGGCCGCCTCCAACCCAAGACCGTTGGCAATCAGGAAACACACCAGCGGCAGCAGAAGAAGCTGGCAGGCCAGGCCGATGACCACCGGCTTGGGGTACTTCACTACGCGAGCGAAGTCGGCCAATGTCAGCGACAAACCAAGGCCAAGCATGATGATGCCCAAGGCCAAAGGTAGGAAGGCTGTAAGCAAGGGCGAAGCGGTCATGATGGCTACTCGGGCAAGGGATCAAGCCAGTCTAGGCCGGTGCTGAACGATAGCTAATTGCAATGGGCCAGCACTTGGTAACCTTTTGTTACTGAGGCGTCCGGTTGCCAGATGGCAAAGCGACTGCACACCGCGTTGCGACGGGCCGCTGCGCGCAGTAGCATTCGCGCTTTTACCAAGGATTTGCCTGTCATGCCGTTTCAGCAAGGTCTGCTTGCCACCCCGGTGCCGGCCCAAGCCCGCCACCTGTTCTTCACTCTGCAGTCGCCCGAGGCGTTGCCTGCAGCACTGGATGCGCTGCTGCCGCATGTGGATGGCGAACACCTGATCATGGGTGTAGGCGCGCCTTTGGCAAAGGCCTTGGGCCGCGAAGTGCCTGGCTTGCGTGCATTCCCCCAATTGGACGCAGCCGTGGAGAACCCAAGCACCCAGCAGGGGGTGCCTTGTGGCTGTGGCTGCGTGGCAACGAACGTGGTGACCTGCTGCTGCAGGCCCAGGCGCTGGAACAGGCCTTGGCACCGGCACTGCGCCTGGCCGACAGCATCGACGGCTTCCTGCACCGTGGCGGCCACGACCTGACCGGTTACGAGGACGGTACCGAAAATCCGGTTGATCAGGATGCTGTCGACGCGGCCATTGTCGCGGGCGAGCAGCCGGGCCTGGCAGGCTCCAGTTTTGCTGCTTTCCAGCTGTGGAAGCATGACCTGGAGTACTTCAAGTCGCTGCCCCAGACGGACCAGGACAACATCATTGGCCGGCGGCTGAGCGATAACGAGGAGCTCGACGATGCGCCGGAGTCGGCACACGTCAAGCGCACTGCCCAGGAAAGCTTCGCACCCGAGGCATTCATGGTTCGTCGCTCGGTGTCTTGGGCAGACCACCGTGGCGCAGGCTTGGCGTTTGTCGCTTTGGGCCGAAGCTTCGATGCCTTCGAAGTGCAACTGCGGCGCATGAGCGGGCTGGAAGACGGCATCATTGATGGCTTGTACCGCTTCAGCCGGCCGCTGACAGGTGGTTACTACTGGTGCCCGCCGATGACCGACGTCAGCCTGGACCTGAGCCTCCTGCTGAAGGCCTGAGGACTAAACATCCAGAAACGAAATCACCTGCAATCGGGGGGTAGGGCGACTAGCCTTGAAAGTTTCCGACTTATGACGGGAGCTTTGCCATGTATGCACGTCGCGATGTCCTACGTGCCGGCGCGGTTTTGGGGCTGTTGGCCACCAGCCCTTGGTTGCGCGCTGCCCCAAGCACCGGCTTGCTGACCCGCAAGGTACCGTCCACAGGCGAGGCCTTGCCGGTTATTGGCGCAGGTACCTCCGGCAGTTTCGAGGTCGAGGCCGGCTCGGCCGATTACCAGCAGCTAAAGGCCGTACTGAAAGCGTTCTTCGAAGGCGGCGGCAAAGTCATCGACACCTCGCCGAACTACGGCGGGGCAGACCGTATTCTTGGCCAGTTACTGGAGGAGGGGGGCTGGCACCGGCAGTGCTTCATCGCCACCAAAATCGCCGCCGACAGTCGGGCTGACGCCGAGGCTCAATGGGCGGGTACCCTGAAAAGCCTGCGTACTGACAAGGTTGACCTGCTGCAGATCCACAACCTGCGAGACTGGAAGACTCAGCTGCCCTATGCCCGCGAACTCAAGCAGCAGGGCAAGACCCGCTATACAGGTATTACCCATTACCTGAACAGCGGCCATGACGAAGTCGCCCGCATCGTGCGCAACGAACCACTGGACTTCATCCAGATCAACTATTCGGTCAATGCGCCCAACGCGGCAAAGGAGTTGTTACCGCTGTGCCAGGACAAGGGCGTGGCAGTGCTTATAAACCGGGCATTCGATGACGGTCGTCTGTTTGCCAAGGTCAAGGACCGGCCACTGCCTGCCTGGGCCGCAGAAGCGGGAGTCAGCAGTTGGGCGCAAGTGTTCCTCAAGTTCGCCTTCAGCCATCCGGCTGTTACAACTGTCATCCCGGCAACCGGCCGCCCTGACCGCCAACTCGACCAGCTAAAGGCCGGCCACGAGCCTTTGTTCAGCCAGGCGCAGCAAAAGGCGCTGATCGAGCTGTTCGCCTGACACCATGGCCACCTGGCGCAAGCGTCTGGACCAAGGGCTGAATATCCAGCCTGGCGAGGGGCCGGCTGTGGCCGGTGGTTTGGCACTGTTCTACCTGCTGTTCACCGGTTATTTCATGCTGCGCCCGGTGCGCGAGACCATGGGCGTGGCAGGGGGCGTCGACAACCTGCAATGGCTGTTCACTGGCACCTTCATAGCTACGCTGATCTGCCTGCCGCTGTTCGGTTGGCTGGCCTCCAAGGTGCGCCGGCGGCATATCCTGCCTTGGACCTATGGTTTTTTTGCCAGCAACCTGCTGCTGTTTGCCCTGCTGTTTGCCAGCAAACCAGACGATTTGTGGAATGCGCGGGCGTTTTACATCTGGTTGTCGGTGTTCAACCTGCTGACCATCTCACTGGCCTGGAGCGTCCTGACCGACCTGTTCTCCACCGAGCAAGGCAAGCGCCTGTTCGGGCTGCTGGCAGCCGGGGCCAGCCTGGGCGGCCTGAGTGGGCCGGTACTGGGTACGCTGCTGGTCGCCCCGCTGGGGCACGCCGGGCTGGTCTCGCTGGCCGCTCTGTTTTTACTGGGCAGCATTGCCGCTGCCGGGTACCTGCAGCGCTGGCGTGATTGCCAACCAATGCCAACGCTGAGCGAGCAGCCAGCGTCGCGGCCACTGGGCGGTAACCCATTCGCGGGCGCAACTGCTTTGATGCGTTCGCCTTACCTTTTGGGTATTGCCTTGTTCGTGGTGCTGTTGGCTAGTGTCAGTACCTTCCTGTATTTCGAGCAGGCGCGGATCGTCAGCGAAACGTTCACTGACCGTACTCGTCAGACTCAGGTGTTTGGCCTGATCGATACGGTTGTTCAGGCCCTGGCCATCCTCACCCAAGTGTTCATCACCGGTCGGCTGGCCAAACGCATGGGGGTAGGGGTGTTGCTGGTGGCTGTGCCGTTGGTGATGGCAGCAGGCTTCCTCTGGCTGGCCATGGCACCGGTATTTGCGGTGTTCGTGGTTGTGATGGTGGTGCGCCGCGCAGGCGAATATGCCTTGGTACGGCCGGGCCGGGAAATGTTGTTCACCGTATTGCCCGCAGAGGATAAATACAAAGCCAAGAACTTCATCGACACCGTGGTTTACCGAGGAGGCGATGCGTTGAGTGGGTGGGTCAAGCGTGCACTGGATGTGCTCGGCGACCATCCGCAACTGGCTATGTTGATTGGCGCAGCGATTGCCTTGGGCTGGGGCCTGACCGGTGGGTGGCTGGGGCGCCGGCAGCGCAAGCTGGATGCCCGCGACACGCAACCGGCTGGTGCGCAAAATACACCGCCTCCGGTTATTTAACGCCACCGGTCCGAACGCTTGGCAATAAAACGAATGCCTCGCTATCGCTGAACTCCGAACCTA
This sequence comes from Pseudomonas putida, assembly GCF_016406145.1. Classification (NCBI taxonomy): domain Bacteria; kingdom Pseudomonadati; phylum Pseudomonadota; class Gammaproteobacteria; order Pseudomonadales; family Pseudomonadaceae; genus Pseudomonas; species Pseudomonas putida. The sequence goes on along the minus strand of NZ_CP066306.1, from coordinate 2,944,969 downwards.
TGTACGGCGCTTGCCGTGCATCCAGCAGTCACATGAGGTTTCAGACCATGGCTAACAAAGATAACAGCCGCACCGGCAGCCAGGGCGGCCAGGGTGGCACCAAAAACCCCGGCAATTTCGCCAACGACCGGCAAAAAGCTTCCGAAGCTGGCCGCAAGGGAGGGCAGTCCTCAGGCGGCGGTATGGCTCAAGACCGTGAGTCGGGCCGCAAAGATGCCGATATGCACAAGGACCGCGAGTCAGGCCAAAAAGGCGGCCGCTCGTAAGTGACGAGCACGCGGTGCCGGGTACTCCGGCACCGCGATTACTTAGCTGGTAAAGAGGATGTGCCATGCGAACCACAGCCATCATTGTTCTGCTGAGCAGCCTTACGCTGCTCGGCGGTTGTTTCGATCGTGACACCGATCATCCGGCCAAGGATGCAGACCAGACCAAACCTTCGCTGCAAATGCAGCAACCCGACGAAAAGCCTGCGCCACAGCCTGCACCTGACCCTGAGCCCATGCCACGGGAAGGCCAGAGCCAATAGTCAAGAGAGGAGCGAGGCATGACGGTCCTGATGCGCAGCACCACATCCAAGACGCCGGCGCCAACCGCGCATAGGCAATTGAGCAGCCGCTACCACGCGATGTTGTCCGGTGACTACACCGCAGCGCGCCAGTGGCTCGCCGAGCAGTTCGCTAAGGCGAACGCCATGGCCGATGACCTGCCGGAGGCGCCTGATCAACTACACGACTGGAGTGCACGACACGCCGCACAGGTTGCCGCCGAGCACGCTGCCTATCTGGCCGAGCGCCGTGAAGGCGCGCCTCGCCGTTATTTTGCCAACCGCGCCCACGCCTTGTGGTTCCTGCAACAGGTGGCACCGACCAAGGTTGTTGATGGTGCCTGGCTTCACGGGACCTTGGGCCACTGGCAAGACCCGCGCTATCACGGCCTGATCCGTACCTACCTTGAGGAACTGGGCGACGGCGATCCGCATTGCAATCACGTGCTTATCTACCAGCGGTTGCTCGGCAGGCTGGGTTGCCTGGATTGCATGCCTCTGGATGACGAGCGCTACCTGCAAGGGGCAGTACAATTGGCGCTGGGCAACTGCGCGCAGTGGTTTCTGCCTGAGGTCATTGGGTACAACCTGGGTTACGAGCAGCCACCTTTACACCTGTTGATCACCACCCACGAGCTGGCTGAGCTCGGCATCGACGGTCATTATTTCCAGCTCCATGTAACGATCGACAATGCTGCCAGCGGCCATGCCAGCAAGGCCATCCAGGCGGTGCAGCAGTTGTGCCCGGCGCAGGATGCTGAGGTGTTTTACCGTCGAGTCAGGCATGGCTACCGCCTCAATGATCTGGGCATCGACACGCCCACGCTGATCAGCGGCTTCGACCTTGAAGCCCAACTGCTGGCTGCCTTGGAGCGCAAGCGCGTGTTCGGGCAGTTCATGCACGCTGACCGCTGCCGATTGCAGCAGCGAACGGTCAACCAATGGCTGTCCGAACCCGCTGCGCTACCCGCATTTTTGCAGGCGCTTGTGACCCAAGGCTGGATCAAGCGCGGGCAGAATCCAGCCGACAGCCGCTGGTGGTCACTGGTCGATGGTCCGGGCGCCCCCATGTTCGGAGTCTTCAATGCCTACGAGAAGCAGCTGTGGCACGACTGGATCGCCGGCGACTGGCAGAGCGCAGTGCGTCGCGTGCCGCCAGGCAGTTGGGAGGCTTCGCTGCACCAGGCACCGCATGGGGAAGAAAACCATGAGAACGTCGATATCGAAACGTTGATCGATGACATGGCGGGCAATCAGCACGCCTTGCCGCAGGGGTTGTCTGCCACTCGGGCGTACCTGCATGCCACAGGTCTTGGCGAGGAGGGGCCGCACTGATGATACTCAACCCGCAACGAGCCCAGGCCGATGAAGCCTTGCTGCAACTGGGCCGCGGCCTGCGTGCTGACGGTTACCAGTTCACCTGCGTGACGCCGGCCACCCATGCACACAACAATGCCCGCCGGGGCGCAGAGCGGGCCGGCAACCTGCGCGACGTATTCGGCTGGAGCCGCCCGTTCCCGGCGTCATTGATCAGCGCCGACGAACTGGACCAGCTCAGCACCGCGCAGGTGCTTTACGAGGACGGCGCACTCCTGCGCAGCCGAGTACGTTGGTCCAGCCTTGACGATCTACTGCTGGTGCATTCCGCCTACCCGACCGAGGCGGCTGATGCGGTGTTCTTCGGCCCCGACAGCTATCGCTTCGCCCAGGTCATCCATGACCATCTACAGCGCAGCCCGGTACGGATCGAGCGCGCTGTGGACATTGGTTGCGGCAGCGGCGTCGGTGCCTTGCTGGTCGCCCGCGCAGCGCAACATGCCCAGGTCTGCGCCGTCGATATCAACCCTGTGGCACTGCGCTATACCGCGATCAACGCTGCGCTGGCGGGGGTGAGCAATGTGTCCATTGCACACAGTGACCTGCTGGCGGGGATCAGTGGCAATTTCGACCTCATCGTAGCCAATCCACCCTACATGCTTGATGACGGCCAGCGCACGTATCGACATGGCGGCGGTACGCTGGGCGCCGATCTGTCGTTGCGCATCATCGAACAGGCGCGCGAGCGTCTGAGCCCCGGCGGATCACTGTTGTTATACACAGGCGTGGCGATCGTCGAAGGTCGTGATCCTTTGCTCGAAGCCATTCGCCTGCGCCTGGCGGGGCCTGAATGGGCCTGGGTGTACCGTGAGGTCGACCCGGACGTATTTGGTGAACAATTGCTGCAGCCAGGTTATGAGCAGGTCGAGCGTATTGCTGCAGTAGCGCTGACGGTCAACCGCAGTGCATGACGCGCTATTGCAGCTTGCCACCCCGATGGGGCTTGCAATCAGTTAGCGTTCACCGACAATGGCAGCGCCCTTAGCAAGCCATTTGGAACGCCCTGCGCCATGATGCTGACCCAGCAATTCCCCGACATTACGCTGGCCGACACCCTGTTCGTATTCGCCCTCGAGGCTGAAGCCGGTACTGTGTTCGCTGATCTCAATACGGTTTTCACCGGCATCGGCAAAGTCAATGCTGCCATCGCCCTGACCAAGGCGGTTCAGCGCCAGCGCCCCAAACTGATCGTTAACCTCGGTTCGGCAGGCAGCCAGCGATACGGCAAGGGGGAGGTGGTGTGCTGCACGCACTTCGTGCAGCGCGACATGGACGTTACTGCGCTGGGCTTCGCCCGCTACGAGACGCCGCTGTCGGACGTTCCGGTGCTGCTCGAGCATGGCCAGCCGATAGAAGGGCTGCCGCTGGGCACCTGCGGCAGCGGTGACAGCTTTGAGGTCAGCCACGGCGATGCTCCATACGACATCGTCGACATGGAAGCGTACGTTTTGGCGTTGATCGCCCGTAATGAAGGCATTCCGTTCGTGTGCCTGAAATACATCTCCGATGATGCCGGCAGCGATGCGGCCCAGGACTGGTCTGTGCAGGTACATCTGGCCGCCGAGGCGTTCAAGCGCGTGCTTTTCGCCATCGAACCCTGATCAGCCATGACGATCAAGCCACTGTAGTTTCGACAGCCGTAGGGCATTTGGGCTAAACCTTCAGCGCGCCGTGCAGTCATTTCAGGTAAGCGCCCGACATTTCCGGGCCAAGGAGGTGGCTGATGACCATTGTCTGTCTGCTGCGGGGCTGCCACTGGCGCGCCATGACCCAACCCGAAGTGCCTGGGCTGCAATGCCAGCTTTGCGAACGCTGTGGCGCCCTGCGTTACTGCCAGCCGGGCCATTCCCTGCAACCTTCGGAGGCACGCCATGGCTAGGGCAATCTGGAAAGGCGCGATCAGTTTCGGCCTGGTGCATATCCCCGTCTCGCTCAACACGGCAGTGCGCACCGAGCGCGTCGATTTCGACTGGCTGGACAAGCGCAGCATGGAGCCGGTGGGTTATAAACGGATCAACAAGGTGACCGGCAAGGAAATCGACAAAGACAACATCGTCAAAGGTGTGGAGCACGAGAAAGGTCGTTATGTGGTGATCAGCGAGGAAGAGATCCGCAAGGCCCGCCCGGAAGCGACCCAGACCATCGATATCTTCTCATTCGTGGCTGCCAGCGAGATCCCCTTGCAGCACTTCGATACACCGTATTACCTGAGCCCGGATCGTCGCGGCGGCAAAGTCTATGCGTTGCTGCGTGAAACACTGGAGAGCACTGGCAAGGTGGCGCTGGCCACGGTGGTGCTGCATACACGCCAGCACCTTGCATTGTTGCGGCCGCTGGACGACGCGTTGGTGATGATCACCTTGCGTTGGCCCGAAGAGGTGCGCGGCCTGGAGACGCTTGAGCTGGAAAAAAGCGTGACCGACACCAAGGTCGACAAGCGCGAACTGGACATGGCCAAGCGGTTGGTCGAAGACATGAGCGGCTCGTGGGCCCCTGATGAGTACCATGATGCGTTCCGCCAGACCATCATGGACCTGGTGGAAGAAAAGGCCAGCAAAGGCAAGATCAGCGTGGTGGACAAGGGCGAAGGGGGCGAAGCGGAGAAAAGCGCCGATATCATCGACCTCACCGAACTGCTCAAGCGCAGCCTGGGCGGTAAAGCTGCGAAAAAAGCACCTGCCGAAAAGAAGCCTGCCAAGCGTACTCGCAAGGCCTCATGATTGCGTGGGGCGGGCGCCTGCCTTGAGACCGAGCGCCGCTCACGCTGCGCCCGTTCTCAAGAACACTAACCACCCTGCGACAGGCTGATCACCCGTCCAAACGAACCTGCAGCCCCCCCAGAAAATCCCCAAACCCTTCCCGAGCCCGGCTGTCGCCTCTGCTGCTGGTCGCCACACTGTGCTTGGCCGTCCATACGATCTGTGCGCCGCTAGCCTCCAGGTCGCGTACCAGCTGCACGTCCTCATGCGCCGCCAGCGGTTGAAAGCCCCCCACACGCTCATAAGCGCGGGCACAGACACCAAGGTTTGCACCATGAATATGCCGATGGCCCTCACATGCCTGATAACCGCTGCGGTACAGCTTGCGTAGCGCAGCGCGTTGCCAGGGCTGCCAGTGCTCGATGTGCACCGTGCCACAGACTACCTCGGCAGTGCAGGCCAGTTGCCAAAGCAGCCAGTGCGAGGGCACTTGGCTATCGGCATCGGTACAGGCCAGCCAGCGGGCGCCGCGGTCCAGCATCAGCGCAGCGCCAAGCCGGCGGGCCATGCCAACGCTGCCAGCCTCCACTGCCAGCGTGTGTACCCCGAAGCGCTTGGCCACAGCGGCACTGGCATCACGGCAGCGGTCCAGCACCACCAGCACCTCGACCTGCTGGCCTGCCTGCCTGGCCAAGGCAACCGCCGCCGCCATGGCCTTGAGGCAGCGCCCCAGCCGTCGGGCTTCGTTATGGGCGGGAATGACGACAGCAATCATGGGCATATCTCGTCCAGGTCGACCACGCTAGGCTCGGCTGACCAGTACTCCAGCAGGAAGTCCGCCTCTTCGTGGCGAAATACCGGGTACAACGGCACGTGTTTGGCCAGCAACTGATGCACTTCACGCCCATCCTGTGGGCAGCCTGCGATCGGATGGCGCCAGTGACAGGCCAACAGGCCACCGTCATAAGTGAGGCTCGCAACCGACTGCTCGATCACCTGCAACCAGTCGGTAGCGTTCAGGTAGTAACCCACTTCGCTGAGCACGATCAGGTCGAAGCTGCCGCCAGGCCAGTCCGCTGGTAAGCGGCCAGTGACGACCGAAGCATTGGGCAAGCCCGCCAGGCGCTGGCGAGCCAACGCCACTGCCGTAGGATCAAGGTCTTGGCACAGCAGTTCGGCACAGCGCTCCGCCAGCGAGGCGCTCAGCTCGCCATTGGCGCAGGCGGGTTCGAACACCCGCTGGTAGCACTGGCGCGGCAGGCTGGCCATCAGCAGGTCGCGTTTGCGGCGCTCGTACCAACGGGTACGAAACGCCCAAGGGTCGTCATTGTTGGCATACAGGTCGGCGAAATATTGCGCATCGATACTCATGACAACTCCTTTACAGGAACACCAGTTCGAAGGGTTGCAGCAGGCAATCGAGCAGGGTGGCAGGCAATACCGGCGCGCGCCCCTGGTCGGGCTCCAGCTGGCTGTGATGCGCCGCCAAGGCCCGACGCTTACGCGCAACCCGTGTTTCATCCAACTCAATGCGATGCGCCCGCGACCAGGGTAGGCGGGGGTCGTCAGGCTGTGCCCAATGCCAGGCCCACACGGGCACCTCCACCAGTTGCACCTGGCGCGCCAGTGCGGCTTGCGCTGCCGCCCGGCCAAGCGCTTCATGGTCGCAGTGGCCGTCGCCGCGCCAGGTTGTCATCAGCACATCATCGGGCTTGAGCAGTTGGTTAAGGTGATTGACCAGAAACGCTTCGTCTCGCGGCAGCGCACCGTCTTTAAGGTGCAGGCGCCGCCAGTCCAGCCGGTTGAGGTCCAGGTCCAACTGTTGCAAGGCGTGCCTGCTTTCAAGAGGCCGTTGGCGGCGCAGGCGGTGTTCGGTCCAGGTCGCGGATTCAGGGTGGCTCCCTTCACCATCGGTGGCGGAAATCAGCAGCACGTCCTGCTCGCGGCCGTGCAGCCCTGCCAACAGTCCGCCGGCCATGAGGATTTCGTCATCGGGGTGCGGAGCCAGCAATACCAAGCGCCGGCCTGCGGGTAGCAACTGGTCCGGCGTGATCCAGCTCGCCCGCGCCAGGTGTGCAGACTGCTGCCACGCGGCCCACGGCCTGCCTTCACTGGCCTTGATCAGGTTCTCACTCATAGTTGCCAGGCTCCTGCCGGCACCTGGGCCAGCTGTTGGCCAAGTTCGGCCAGGTCGCGTTCAGCATGGCTTTGCCGCATGAAGACCGGGAGGTCGGCGCTTAGCCGTGCAAAATGGCTGCTGCGACAGAACGGCGTTGCACCCAACGCACGCCCCACATGGTGGATCACCTGCTCTACAGCATGCTCTACCTGGGCACGCACACGGCGCACCTCGAAGCTGGCGTCGGCGCTGGGCTGGCGATCTATCCACGCGGCACATTCGCGTAGTGCTGCACGGGCACCGTACAACGCCGCATCCACTGCCCCAAGGTGTGCCTGGGCATGAGGATCAGGGCGTGGTTTGCGGCAACGTTCACGCAAGTAATCGGCCAGCGCCTCTGCGGCGCCGTACCAGCAGGCGGCGATCCCCGCACCGCCGTGCCAGAAACCGGGGCGCGAAAGGTACTGCCCTGGCTGGCCTACGGCGATCCCGGGCGAACCCTCAAAGGTGATTTCAATGCTGGCGGTCGTGGCCATACCCACTGCTTGCCAGTGATCGACCTGCAAGCCTTGGGTGGGGTGGGCCAGTTCGATCGCCACCAGTTGCGGCTGGTCACCTTCAGCCCAGGCAGTGATCAGCGCACGGTCGATCTGCAAGGCACCTGAGCACCAGGCCTTGCTGCCGGCAAGGTGCACCTGATCGCCGTCACGGGCAATGATCCGCGCTCGCGCTTCAGGGGGCTCTGCGGCCCACACGCCCCATACAGCATCCCCCACCAGGTGAGCAGCGCCGCATTCAGCCAGGATCGCCAGCGCGTCGGTATGGCCTTCGTACACTTTGGCCAGTGCCAGGTCGCAGCCGGCAATGCGCGCCAAGGTCTGCCAGCGCTGCAAGGTATGTCCTTGGCCCGGCAGCGGGAGCAGGTCGAGATGGTCCGCCAACAGCGCCTGCATCAGTTGCGAAAGCTTGGTGTCCAGGTTCAAAGGCTGCGCGCGCTCGCTGAACGTACGCAACAGGCTGTCGAGGGTGTTCAGGTCAAAATCCTGAATGATGCTCATGTCATCCCCATCTGTTTGCGCATGCGCGCTGTGATTGACTGTCGGGTCTTGCTCATGTCCGCCCAAGGGTCATCGACCTCGGCCAAGCGTTCGTGCAGGTTGCCGATGTGCCACTGGTTGGCGCCCTTGAGGTGGCCAAGTTCCTCGCGCCAGATCGGCACCGACACCGGCAGGCCTTCCCGGGCGCGCAGGGAGTAGGCACAGGCGGTGGTCGCGCCTTTACCGTTGCGCAGGTAATCGATGAAGATCCGTCCGACCCGGTTCTTTGGCCCGGACACGGCGCTGAGCCGGTCGGGGAACAGCTTGGCCAGGTAATTGACGATGGCATGGCTGAAGTCTTTAACCTCGTCCCAGCCCGCACGGCGGGTCAATGGCACCACCAGGTGCATGCCTTTGCCACCGCTGGTCTTGAGGAACACTTTGAGGCCCAGTTCATCGAGCAACGTGAGGGCGAGCTGAGTAGCATCGAGCATGGCCTTCCAGGGCAATGCCGGGTCCGGGTCAAGGTCGAGCACAAAGCGGTCGGGCTTGTCGAAGTCTTTGTCGGTGGCATTCCAAGTGTGCAGTTCAAGCATGTTCATCTGCACGGCACCGAGCAACGTGTCAGGACGGTTGATGACCATCGCCGCCTGGCCGGCTTCGGCCTTGTCGTAACTGAGCACATTGGCGATATGCAACTGGCCGGCGTTCTTCTGGAAGAACAGTTCGCCATTGAGGCCCTCCGGCGCCCGTACCAGCGCCACCGGGCGGTCTTTGAGTTGCGGCAGGATCCACTGACTGACGCCGGCGTAGTATTCGGCAATCTCCCGCTTTGTCGCACCAATGCTGGCGTCGATGATCCTGTCCGGATGCGTCAGGCGCAGGTCGCCCAGGTCTTCTGTCGCTTTGGCACGCTTGGCTTTTGGCACGGTCTTGGCTGGCATGGCACGCTCCTGGTCGATGGCGCTGGCAGGTTTGTCGTCGCGCAGCCCATGGAAAACCGAATGGCGAACCACGCCGTCCCGGGTCATTTGCGCATAAGAAACCTCGGCCATCAGTTTTGGCTTGAGCCAATGAACTCCTCGGGCTTCAGCCCCGGTGGGTGGCCGGGGCAGGGCGGGTTTGCCGATTTCCAGGGGTTTGAGGCGCGCATGGATGCTGTCGAGCGTGGTGGCGCTGAAGCCGGTCCCGACCTTGCCGGCATAGCGGAGCTCACCGGTGTCCGGGTCATGCAGGGCGAGCAGCAGCGCACCGAAGCCGCTGCGGCTCCCCTTGGGGTCGGTGAACCCGACGATCACAAACTCCTGGCGCTGTTTGCACTTGAGCTTGATCCAGTCAGCACTGCGCCGGCCTGTATACGGGCTACCGGCGCGCTTGCCGATCAACCCTTCGAGCTCCAGGCGGCAGGCGCTGTCGAGCAGCGACTCCACCGGTTGCTGGAAGTCGGCGGAAAACTCCAGAACCTCGGACTGATCCTGCTCAAGCAGTTTACCCAATGCTTTGCGCCGGTCCTCCAAGGGCAGCGCGCGTAGGTCCTGGCCACCCAGGAAGAGGAGGTCGAACAGGTAATAGACGATTTGCTCGTCGTGGGCAGTGTCGAAGGCATTCTGTAAGGCCTGGAAGTCCGTCGCCCCGTTGTCGCCGTTGACGACCATCTCACCGTCAAGCCAGGCGCTGTCCAGACCTAAAGCGCGAAGCGCAGCCACCTGTCGTGGCATTTTGTGGCTCCAGTCATGGCCGTTACGGGTGAACAGCCGCACGTCGTCGCCTTCAATCCGGGCAAGCACGCGATAACCGTCGAACTTGACTTCATAGCGCCAGTCGCCAGCGGGGGGGGAATCCACCAGGGTCGCAAGCTGCGGCTGCAGTAGACCGGGCAAGGCCGCTTTCTTGCCCGCACCGGCCCGCTTGCGCTTGGGCGCCGGCGCCGGTTTGGCGCTGGCATTGCGTCGCGGCACCAGCGTGCGATCGCTGATCACGCTGTCAGGCTGCGCTTCAACGATGCTGTAGTCGGCCTCGCTGCGTGCCTGAGCGTCGTGGGACTTGACCAGCATCCACTGCTCTTTCTTGCCTGCCAGACGGGTGCGGAACAGGTTCCACACGCCGCTCAGCTTCTCTCCTTGCAAGCGAAAGCGCAGCTTGCCCTTGGCATAGGCCTGGTTTGCGTCACCCTCTGGTTCCCAGACGCCACGATCCCAGACGATTACATCGCCGGCGCCATAGTGACCCTCCGGGATATTGCCTTCGAAATCGGCGTAAAAGTCGAGAGGGTGATCCTCTACGTGTACCGCCAGGCGCCGCACCTTGGGGTCCAGGGAGGGCCCCTTGGGGATGGCCCAGCTTTTCAGCGTACCGTTCAGTTCCAGACGGAAGTCGTAATGCAGGTGGCTGGCGTCGTGCTTCTGAATGCAGAACTGCAGGGCATGATTACGTTTTGCACGGCCGCGCTTGCCACTGGGCTCGGGTGTGGCATTGAAGTCGCGCTTGCGCTCATATTCCTGCAGGGGCTTGGCCGTCATCTAAGGCTCCCAGGGGTCGCGGTCTCTCATTTGGGAGGCAGCGGGCCGGGCGGTAGTTCAAAAAATCGATTGCACGCTGGCGGGCGAAAAAACTCTGAATTTTCCAGGCCCACTCACAGTCGACCGGACACACCCCTGACGGAGATCCCAAATGAGCCGACCCGATGATCGCCAGCCCTATACCCCCAGCGAAATCGATGACACCGAGGACCGCATGGGCAGCGTGCACGAGCTGGACTTCAATGACCGCCCTGAGGGGCGCATAGGGGACGAACGCCCGGCGGCTGAAGTGGCGAAGGAGTTCCCTGCGCGGCGTGTCGCAGAAGGCGGCATGACCGGTGGTGAGACACTGACGGACAGCGCGCAGGAAGGCAACGTCACCGACGATGACCTTAGCCCCGGCACCCTGCTGGATGAAACCGGCGCACGCGACCCCTACGAACCGGGCGATGACGACGGCCCAGCGGATGAGAACCTGCGTGAGGTCGATGAGCAGGAGATCGGTGGTGGCATTGGCCTGGACGAAGCCGAGCTGGCAAGGTCCGCTCCGCTGGACGGTGAACCCTGGACTGATGCAGTGGTTGATAACGAGCCGAGGAAGTGACCATGAATGAGCGTCGATGTGCCTGTGCGAACTGTTCGTGCACGGTGGACGAGAATGCCCGCATGCAGAATGAAAAAGCCTATTGCTGTGAAGCCTGTGCATCAGGGCACCGCAACGGTGAGCCGTGCCGTATGAGTGATTGCAAGTGCGGTGAAGCGGCTCAGCCCGATGAAAACAAGGTCGACAATGCCTTGGATGAAACCTTCCCGGCCAGCGACCCGATTTCCCCCTGAGCCTCTTGGACAGCTCGATATCTGTTGCAGCACGCGCCCCGGGAACTGGCAATGCCGGCTCCCGGGGCGCGGCAAGCCTGAGCTTCAATGCGTCTGCCAGATCCCGTCATTGCGCTCGCAGTCGGTACGGGCCTGACCGAGGCTGGGGGTGTCGTAATAATAGGTGATTACCTGTGCCCCCTTGGGCAGTGTCGGGCGCGTAGAGGGCTCGTCGCGCCCTGCCGATTTCGGATTGGCAAGGGTCTCCTGCGTCAACGGCGCGATGCAGCTACCCACACTGCCATCGGCGCAGCGCGGGACTTTACGTTTCTCAGTGCTGAGCATCTCCTTGCTTTCATTGCTGCATGACCAATCGATGGCTTCAGCGGGCATGTTGCTGTAGCTGTAGCAGGTCCGTCCTTCAACGGGTTTGACAGCTTCACTGGCGGAGCGGGTCATCACCTCGCACGCTTCGGCCAATACCTCTGTGCTGGCCAGGCCGCCCAGCACCACCATCACCAGGGATAAACGCATGTGCCACCTCCCGGGCCTTGGGCCCGTGTTCAGGTCTTGCGTAATGTCGCTTCACCGCGTTGGCGCATAGCGCGGGCGCGTTTTTCCAGCACCAGATAGGTAATAACCGCCAGCAGCAGCGGGATCAGGTAGTAAAGGGTGCGGTAGCCCAGCAGCGCCGCCACCAGGCTGCCCTGGCCCAGTTGGCCGTGCAGCAAAGCGAGAAACACGGCTTCAAGCACACCCAGCCCGGCGGGAATGTGAGCGACAACTCCAGCCACGCAACTGATCAGCAAGATACCGAGAATCGAGGGGTAGAACAGGTCGCCGGGTAGCAGCCAGTAAATCAGCGCTGCCATCAATGCCCAGTTGCTGGCACCCAGCGCTACCTGGCACAGCGCCAGGCGCAGCGAAGGCAGGGTGATTTCATGCTCGCGCACACGCCATGTACGACGCTTGGCAAAACCGCAGGCCAGCAGATAGGCGAGCGCCACACCCAGCAGCAGAAAACCGATCATCTGCAGCCCGGTTACGCCCACTGCCCAATTTTCCGGCAATTTGACCAGGCGCAGGGCGAACACCGTACCGGCAAGCAGCATGTAACCCATCCAGTTGGTCAGCAGCCCCAGGGTCAGGATCTTGGTGATGGTCCCCGTGTCCAGGCCCAGCCGCCCGTATAACCGGTAACGCAAGGCAACACCGCCCACCCAGGTAGTAAAGTTGAGGTTGAAGGCATAGCAGACGAAGGCAACCGGCAGCACCTGGCGCGCCGGTAGGTGGTGGCCGGTGTAGGCGCGTGCCAGCAGGTCGTAGCTGGCGAATGTCAGGTAGCTGCACAGCGCCAGGCCCAAGCCGATGATCAGGGTGCTTGGCTTGTAGGCAACCAGTGATTGGCGAACCTCGTTCCAGTCAAGGTTGCGCGCCAGCATGTACAGCAGCGCCGGAATCAGCACGATGAACAGCAGGGTCAGCAGGCGCTTGCCCCAGGTATGCCAGGCTTTGTGCTTCATCAGGTATTGCCCTCGTGAAGGTCGCCCTGGGCCTGCACTTCAGGCTGGACAGATTTCAGGCGTTGCCGGTGCGCCGGGAACCAGCCGGCAATGCGCGGGAAGTAGCGGGTCAGGTGAAAACCGATGAAAATCAGCGGCGCCCGCCACCAATAGCCGCGGATCATCCGCTCCAGTGTCACCGCCTTGCATTGGTCACTGGCGAGCGAGGCCAGGTGTTGGTACAGATGTTGGTTGAACGCCCGATCACGGATGAGCAGGTTGGCCTCAAGATTGAACGACAGGCTCAGCGGGTCGAGGTTGCTGGAGCCTACCGTCGACCATTCATCGTCCACCAGCGCCACTTTGCCGTGCAGAGGACGCTGGCAGTACTCGTGAATATGCACGCCGTCGCGCAACAGGTAGTTGTACAACAGTCTCGACAGCGCACGTACCCAGCGCATGTCCGGCTGACCCTGCAGGATCAGGGTTACCTGCACCCCACGGCGCGCTGCATTGCGTAACTCGCGCAACAGGCGGTAACCGGGGAAGAAGTAAGCATTGGCAACCACGATGCGTTGACGGGCAGAACGCACGGCCTGCAGGTAACAGGCCTCGATATCGCTACGGTGGCGCGTGTTGTCCCGCTCGACCAGCACGGCGCTTACCTGGCCGGCGGGCTGGGTGAGCGGCTGTACCTCACTGGGCTGTTCGAGCACCGGAGCCATCAGCCGTCGGCTGGAGGCGTGCACCTGCGCCACCACCGGGCCACGCACTTCCACCGCATAGTCCTGCTTGGCCATCGGGCCATAATCGCCCAGGTGATCGGCGCTGTAGTTGATCCCGCCAATGAACGCCCGCTCGCCATCTACCACGACGATCTTGCGGTGCAGGCGCCGGAAGAGGTTGGTCCGCATGCCGGCCACCCGCGGTTGCGGGTCGAAAGCGTGAAAACGCACACCCGCTTCGGTCATGGCCGAAATGAAGGCATCCGGCAGGTCGGCTGTGCCGTACCCATCCACCGCCAGTTCCACCCGTACGCCGCGGCGCGCCGCATCGATCAGAACGCGCTGCAGCTGCTGGCCGACCTTATCGTCGAAGATGATGAACGTTTCCAGCAGGATTTCTTCGCGCGCCTGGGCCATGGCCTCGAATACACGCGGGTAATAGCCTTCTCCATTGATCAACAGCTCGACGCTGTTGCCCTCCACCCAAGGTTTGTTCACAGATTGATCTCCGCAGCCAACGGTGCATGGTCAGACAAGTGTGACCAGGGATAATGGGACAGCACTTGCGCTTTGCTCGGTTTGGCATTGCGCAAGTAGATACGGTCCAACCGCAGCAGCGGCAGGCGCGCCGGGAAACTGCGGGCCGGGCTACCAAAATGCTCACCGAACGCTTCTACCAGGCGTTGCGAGAGCACGGCATCGGCTTTCAGGCGCCAGTCGTTGAAGTCCCCGGCGACAATCACAGGCGCTTCGGCAGGCAAGCTGTCGAGCAAGTCGAACAGCAGGCTTACCTGGCGCTGCCGATGGGCTTCACGCAACCCCAGATGCACGCAGACTGCATGAACCGATTCGTGGCCTGGCACGTCCAGACGGCAGTGCAGCAAGCCGCGCTGTTCGTTGCCATGGATCGATACATCGAGGTTGCGGTGCTCGACGATAGGGAATTTCGACAGCAGCGCGTTGCCATGATCACCGTGCGGGTAAATGGCATTACGGCCGTAGGCGAACTGCGGCCACATGCTGTCGGCCAGGAATTCATATTGCGGGGTTTCGGGCCACGCGGGATGGCGCAAGGCGTGGTGCTCATGGCTGCCATGGACCTCCTGCAGGAACACAAGGTCGGCATCGGTGGCACGTACCGCCTCGCGCAATTCGGGCAGGATGAAACGCCGGTTCAGCGCGGTGAAGCCTTTGTGTACGTTGATCGTCAATACATTGAGACGATGTACCGCCGTGACCCGGTCGATGATGCTGGCAGGCGTTTGCAGTGTCTTGTTCACAATTCCACCTGCGGTGTGACACCCGGTTCTGTCACCAAGTGGCCATTCAGATCCATTTTGTCCAGTAGACGGCGTGCGTCGTATGGGGCATGTACCTTCTGGTCGTTATCGAAGTAGCAATAGATATCCCGTGAGGCACGCCGAGGTGGCGGCTGATCGATGATCAGGTGGGCATCGTCTGGTTGTGCGCCGCGGCTCCAGCATTCGATACGCTGCTTCCAGCGGCGCAATGCGCGGGCTGTATATCCGCTGCTGTAAAGCTCGACATCGCCGTGCAGACGCAGGTAGACGAAGTCGGCGGTCACATCTTCGACATAGGGCCACTTGCCCGCGCTGTCGGCGACCACGAGCGCCACCCGGTACTTGCGCAGCATCCGGACGAACGCCTCGCACAGAAAGCTCTCATTACGTATTTCCACTGCGTGGCGAATGCGTGCATTGCCGTCGATGGCCGTCCCGCCATTGCCCCGTAAACGCTCCGCGCAGTTGCGGGCACAGGCGCTCGCCGCCTGGCGGTCGTGAGGCAATAGCGCGAGGAAGCGCTCGAAGCGATCCTCATCGAATTTCATGTTCGGCGGGAACTGCCACAGAACCGGCCCCAGCTTATCGCCCAGCGATAAAAGGCCAGATGCAAAGAAGTTAGCCAGCGGCTCTTCGATGTCCTTGAGGCGCCGCCCATGCGTGATATAGCGGGGCCCTTTGACTGAAAAGACGAAGTCTTCCGGCGTATCGTCCCGCCAGCGCTCATAGCGTTCCGGTGTTTGCAGGCTATAGAACGACCCGTTTATTTCTATGCTGTTCACGGCGCGCGAGGCAAATGCCAGTTCGTTATCCTGCCGCAGCCCCTTGGGGTAGAAGTCCTTGCGCCAGGGGCCATAGCGCCATCCGGATATGCCGATGCGGATCTCGCTCACACTGTGGTCCTCATTGCTGTCCCTTCACTAGCGACACGCAACGACCACAAACGGTTCAGGATGGTTGATCAGTGGCGACCTGGCCCTGGCCAGGGAACTTTGCACCCGCACACGTTTCCACCGAAAACCAGACCTGACCAATATGTTGCGATGGGAGGCCTGTTCGACATACGGCAATGACCCGCCAATCTGGAGGTAAGCATGGCCCGACACATCATTCACTTCACCGGCCCGATCAACTCATCCACCTGCGGCAACCTGATCAGTACCTGCTCCAAGGTGATGCAACAGGGGGCCGATCTACTTCAGTTGAATATCGCCACGATGGGCGGCGAATGCAGTTATGGGTTTACCTTGTACAACTTTCTGCGCGCCTTGCCTGTACCCGTGCACACGCACAACCTTGGCACAGTCGAATCGATGGGCAACATCCTGTTTCTGGCGGGTGAGCACCGTACCGCCTGCGCCATGAGCAAGTTCCTGTTTCACCCGTTTCACTGGACGCTGCATGGCGCGGTCGACCACGCGCGTATGGCCGAGTATGCGATGAGTCTTGATTATGATTTGCGGCTGTATGCCCAGATCGTTGCCGAAAGAACCGCTGGCAGCGCCGAAGTATTGGATGTGCAGCGCTACCTGATGGCTGACCCGCGAATACTGGATCCTCAGGAGGCACTGGGGAGCGGCCTGATCCATGCCGTCGATGAAATGCCGATCGAGGCACAAGTCACACAGTGGAGTGTGCATGCGTAAAGCTCACAGCACCGGCATCAGGGAGCGCGCAAACATTTTCCCGGGCGGTTTTTCGTGCCACCGGTCGGCTGCCCACGATTGAATTGAGCATTCGTGCGCATCGGCGGCTCGGAAACAGGGCATGGCAAAGATTCATGCGTCCAACCATCCCATCGCAAGGAGAAACGACATGGCTCGTGATCAAGAGCGGACTGGACAACGAGGCGGCACCAAGGAAACCAACCCGGGCAACTTTGCCAATGACCGCGAACGGGCATCCCGTGCCGGCCAGAAGGGCGGGCAGGCGTCGGGTGGCAACTTTGCCAATGACAGAGAGCGTGCCTCGCAAGCTGGCCGCAAGGGCGGGCAG
Source organism: Pseudomonas putida (assembly GCF_016406145.1). Taxonomy (NCBI): domain Bacteria; kingdom Pseudomonadati; phylum Pseudomonadota; class Gammaproteobacteria; order Pseudomonadales; family Pseudomonadaceae; genus Pseudomonas; species Pseudomonas putida. Next base: position 2,928,332 of record NZ_CP066306.1, on the reverse strand, counting down.
AACAGCCATGGTGGAGGCCGCCAGCCTAGTTGAACAGACGCGTTAGCCGAGGCCTGTCGGCATTGCCAGCGGCCTCGTCCCATGTCCTCGTAGGGAGACTCAAGCATGCGCGCTTTGACCTATCACGGCGCTGGCGATGTCCGTGTTGACAACGTACCCGAGCCGGAGCTGCAGGAAGATGACGATATCCTTCTGCGTGTGACCGCCACGGCCATCTGCGGCTCAGACTTGCACTTGTATCGCGGCAAGATCCCTTTGGTCGAGACGGGCGATATCCTTGGCCACGAGTTCATGGGGATCGTCGAAGACGTTGGTAGCGCAGTGACAGCCGTGCGCCCCGGTGACCGGGTGGTGATCCCGTTCGTGATCGCGTGCGGCGACTGCTTCTTCTGCCAGCACCAGCTGTTCGCGGCCTGTGAAACCACCAATACGGGCCCCGGGGCGATTCTCAACAAGAAGGTTATCCCGCCGGGTGCAGCCTTGTTCGGCTACAGCCACCTGTACGGAGGGGTGCCAGGTGGCCAGGCCGACTACGTACGCGTTCCCAAAGGCAACACCGGGCCGTTCAAGGTACCGGGGCACCTGGCCGATGATCAGCTGCTGTTCCTGTCTGATATCCTGCCCACCGCCTGGCAGGCGGTGCTCAACGCAGAAGTCGGGCAGGGCGCATCGCTGGCTATCTATGGCGCAGGGCCGGTCGGGCTGCTGTCAGCGGCCTGTGCAAGAATGCTGGGGGTAGAGCAGATTTTCATGGTCGATGAATGCGGCTATCGCCTGGACTATGCCCATCAGGCCTACGGCGTAATTCCTATCGACTTTGCCCACGACGACGATCCTGCCGACACCATCATTCGCCAGACGCGCGGCATGCGGGGCGTCGATGCAGTGATCGATGCCGTGGGCTTCGAAGCCAAAGGCAGCACCACCGAAACCGTGCTGACTGCTCTTAAACTCGAAGGTAGCAGCGGTAAGGCTTTACGCCAGAGCATCGCTGCGGTTCGCCGTGGTGGCGTGGTAAGCGTGCCGGGGGTCTATGCCGGTTTCATTCACGGCTTCCTGTTCGGCGACGCATTCGACAAGGGCCTGACTTTCCGCATGGGCCAGACGCACGTCCATCGCTACCTGCCGGAGTTGCTCGAACACATCGAGGCAGGCCGGCTCAACCCGCAAGCGATCATCACTCACCGGCTGGCGCTGGAAGATGCCGCGCGAGGCTACGAAATGTTCGATGAGCAGCAGGAGCGCTGCCGCAAGGTGATCCTGGTACCTGGCGCTGCACCCGACCCGTTGCCTTGAGGGGTGTCGCAGAGGGGAATTGTTGGACAATTATTTTGAATCTTTCCTGGCGGGCATCACTCAATGAATGAGTCATCCATGGAGAAGAGGAGGGCCCCGTGATGCCTAACCCCCAGCTGTACATCATTGACTACCAACTGCATGGCGAGCCACGCAGTTTCATTATCCGCATGGAGCGGATGGATAACACCGAAGCCTGGCACTGGGCCAGTTGTGATGCGGGTATTGGCATCATTCCTAAGTTTGGCCGCGAAAAAATCAAGAAAGTCAGCAAGCCAATGGCTGAGCGCTATGGGATTACCGCAGTGAGTTGGCGGCTGTCCGGGGGGAAACCCAACCAGCCGGTCAGTGACTCTGCGATTAGCAGTTGAGGGAAAAGGAGCGGGCTTTCGCCCGCTCCCTATAGTCAAGCGCCTGACTCGGGATCGCTTGCTGGTACCCCTGGGCGATTCTCCTCATCGTCGGTGACATTCGGGTCAGCATCCGGGTCGTCCACCCGATCGTCGGGCTGGCCCGGATCCAGTTCAGGCCAGTCATCCTGGACGTTACCGCCACCCATTTTCATTAGTTGGCTCATCACGGTTCTCCTTGGCGTCAGATGCAGTTTGGAGTGTGATCGAGCTACGGATGATCAGCCTGCGTCCTGAAAATACCGACCAATGGGTCATTGCCCATGGGCGCGACCTGCCTTGTTGGCTGCGGAGCAATTGCCGGTGCAGTCAAAACCATCGCTCAAGGCTGCTTCAGCACCAAGGTCAGGATGTCGTAACTGGCCACCAGCTCCCCCAACTGGTTGGTGACTTCTACATCCCAAGCTACCACCCCCTGAGGCTGCCCCAACGGGCTGGTCTTGCCTTGGTCGATCTTGCGTTTGCAGGTCAGGCGCGCCTGAATGGTATCGCCAATGGCGACCGGGGTTATAAAACGCAGGGTATCCAGCCCGTAGTTGGCCAATACCGGGCCTTCGCCCGGGGAGACGAACAGCCCGGCCGCCGCCGAAAGCACGAAGTAACCATGTGCGATGCGCTTGCCGAACTGCGATTGCCTGGCGGCTATCTCGTCGAAATGCATGTAGAAGTGATCGCCCGACAGGCAACCGAAATTCACCAGATCGGCCTCGGTGACCGTGCGGCGGTGGGTCAGCAGCGACTCGCCGATGCGCAGCTCGTCGAAATGACGGCGGAAGGGATGTACCTCGCTCTCGATTACCTCGGCGCCGCGTACATATTCCCCGGTCACTGCCGTCAGCATACTCGGCGAGCCCTGTATCGCCGCACGTTGCAGGTAATGCTTGACCGCACGTAAGCCACCCAGCTCCTCGCCGCCCCCCGCGCGGCCGGGGCCGCCGTGCTTGAGTTGCGGCAGCGGCGAGCCGTGGCCGGTGGATTCTTGCGCAGCTTCACGGTCGAGTACCAACAGGCGGCCATGCCAGGCTGCAGCGGTCGGGATCGCCTTGGCGGCCACGGCGCGGTCGGCCGTGACCAGCGTCGCGACCAGGCTGCCCTTGCCACGAGCTGCCAAGACCAGAGCTTCGTCCAGGTCATCGTAGGCCATCAGCGTGCTGACCGGGCCAAAGGCCTCGATATCGTGGGCGCCGCCTTCGGCATGCGGGTCTCGTGCCTGAAGCAGGGTTGGGGCGAAGAACGCACCCTCGGCAACGCTCTCGCCACGTGGGGCGAAACCGTCGCTGGCGCCGAACAGCTGATCGCAGCTTTGAAGCAGGGCACGTACACGCTCGCCGACATCGCGTTGCTGGTCATGAGAGGCCAGGGCCCCCATGCGAACGCCGTCCAATGAAGGGTCGCCGACCACCACCTTGCTCAGGCGCTCGCGCAGGCGTGTGGCCACGGCATCCAGGTGCTTGGCCGGAACGATGGCACGGCGGATGGCTGTGCATTTTTGCCCGGCCTTGGTGGTCATCTCGCGCACCACTTCCTTGAGGTACAGCTCGAACTCTTCACTGTCCGGGCTCACGTCAGGGCCGAGGATGGCGCAATTGAGCGAGTCGGCCTCGGCGGTGAAGGGTACCGAATTGCGGATCAGGTTGGGCGTGACACGCAGTTTTGCCGCGGTGTCAGCAGAACCGGTGAAGGTCACCACATCCTGGCCCTGCAAGCGGTCGAGCAGGTCACCGGTGCTGCCGATCACCAATTGCAGACAGCCGGCGGGGAGCAGACCAGAGGCATCCATCAGGCGTACCACCGCTTCGGTCAGGTAGCTTGTGGAAGTCGCCGGCTTGACGATGCATGGCATGCCGGCAAGGAACGTTGGGGCGAACTTCTCCAGCATGCCCCAGATCGGGAAGTTGAAGGCATTGATGTGAACGGCAACACCGGCACGCGGCACAAGTATATGGCTACCGGAAAAGTGGCCCTTTTTTCCCAGCGGGATCGCCGGCCCTTCGTGTACCAGGTTGCCTGAAGGCAATTCGCGGCTGCCGATGCCAGCATAGGAGAACAGCGTGGCGTTGCCGCCTTCGATGTCGATCCAACTGTCAGCGCGGGTGGCACCACTGTGGTGGGACAGGGCGTAAAGCTGTTCCTTGCGTTCAGCCAGGTACAGCGCCAGGGCTTTGAGCCGCGCGGCGCGCTGCTGGAAGTCCATGGCCATCAGTTCAGCCACGCCTCGGGCGCGGGCAAAGTCCACTGCCTCGGCGAAGTCCGGGCGTTCTTCATGGCTGTGTGCCAGGACATGACCGTCCAGGGCGCTGCGCAGGGCCTGGGCGCCGTGCTGGCCGATCCAGCGGCCGGCAATGAAGCTCTGCAGGGTTGGGGCGTCAGACATGCTGTTCTCCTTTGAAGGGCACTGTTACCACAGCGCCAGGGTGTAGCCGATGATCAGGCGGTTTTCGTCCACGGCATTGGTCAGGCCATTGCCGGAACGGAAGGTGACATTGCGCCAGCGCAGGCTGACGTCTTTGAACGGACCGCTCTGGATGACATAGGTGAGGTCGCTATCGCGCTCGCGCTCACGGCCGTTGCTGACGGTCGCGGTCTCGGCGTGGCGTCCGTCGGTGTAACGGGTCATGAAACTCAGGCCGGGAATGCCCATGGCAACGAAATCGTAGTCATAGCGCACCTGCCACGAATCGAGCCCGGCACGGGTGAAGGTGTTGTAGGTCACCAGGTTCACGGTGAACGGGTCGCCGCCGTTGACGAAGGGGAAGGCGCTGTCACCGGACATCTGTTGCCAGGTGGCGGTGAATTTGTGTGCCCTGACGCCGAGGGTGAACATGGCGTTGAAGTTGCGGTTGTCGATGTTGCCGGCACGTTCGGCGCCATCATTGCGGCTGTCGAAGTACCGCAGGTCGCTACGCAGGCTAAGGCCTTCGCCCAGCGGGCGGGTGTCGACCAGGCCGACAAACTGCTGGCGGTAGATGTCTTCGAGCTTGGCGTAGTAGTAGCTGACGCTGGTCTGTGGGGTAATGGCATAGCTGCCGCCACCGAAGTCCAGATGGTCGCTGCTGGCGGCGCCGTAGCCGATGTCGTCGCGGCCCGAAGAGTCGCGCAGGTTGGCCTTGGTCAAGCGTCCGGCGTTGACGGTCAGGCCGTCGAGTTCCTGGCTGGTCAGCAGCCCGCCCTGGAAGGTCGACGCCAGCAGTCGCGTGTCGTTGTAAACCACTACCGGCAGAATCGGCTGCAAGGTGCCCAGGCGCAGGGTGCTCTTGGACACGCGCACTTTACCGGTCAGGCCCAACTCACTGTAGTCATCGACAGGCTCGTGGCTGTTCGGGCCAAACGGCAGCAGGCCGGTGTTGCGGCGGTCACGGCTGCTGTCGAGCTTGACGCCCAACTGGCCCATGGCATCCACGCCGACGCCTACCGGGCCTTCGGTGAAGCCCGATTCCAGGCGGGCAGTAAAGCCTTGGCCCCATTCCTCGGCCTTGGCCTGCGGCGCATTGCTCTGGCGGAAGTCGCGGTTGAGGTAGTGGTTGCGCAGTTCCAGGCGCGCATGGCTGTCGCCGACGAAGTCCGCCAAGGCCGGCAAGGGCAGGGCGAGCGTGGCAAGCCAGGTGAGGCAAGAGAAGCGAGTGCGGTTCATTGTTGTTGTACCCGACATGGTTGTTCTCAAAATCAGTGCTTGCTGGCGCCGGCGGCGCCAATACCGGTCATGGAGCGAATGAACTGCGCCAGGTAGCGGCCACGTTCTTCGGTGGCCCGCGCCGAACTGTCGGTGACCGAGAACACCCAGGCGCCGAGGAACGCCAGGCTCATCGAGAACAACGCCGGATTGCTGTAGGGGAACAGTGCCTGTTCGTTGTGCAGCACGTTCACCCACACCGCCGGGCCCAGTACAACCAGTACGACCGCCGAAAGCAGCCCCGCCATGCTCCCGCACACCGCACCGCGGGTGGTCAGGCCCTTCCAGAACATCGAGAGCAGCAACACCGGGAAGTTGACCGACGCGGCGACGGCCAGCACCAGGCCGGAGAGGAAGGCGATGTTCTGCGACTCGAACACCAGCCCGAGCACCACTGCCAGCAGGCCGATCACCAGGGTGGCGATACGCGAAACCCGCATCTCTTGCTGCTCGGTGGCCTGGCCTTTGCGCATCACACAGGCATACAGGTCGTGGGACACCGCCGACGCACCGGATAGCGCCAGGCCAGCCACGACCGCCAGAATGGTGGCGAAGGCCACGGCAGAAATGAAACCGAGGAACAGGTTGCCACCCACCGCCTGCGCCAGGTGCACCGCGACCATGTTGCCGCCACCGATGATCGCGCCCGCCGCATCGCGGTAAGAGGGCTCGGTGCCGACCATGACGATGGCGCCGAAGCCGATGACGATCAGCAGCAGGTAGAAGTAGCCGATGAAGCCGGTGGCGTAGAACACGCTCTTGCGCGCTTCCTTTGCATCGCTGACGGTGAAGAACCGCATCAGGATATGAGGCAGGCCCGCCGTGCCGAACATCATGCCCAGGCCCAAGGAAATCGCGTCCACCGGGTTCGACAGCAGGCCACCCGGCGCCATGATTGCCTGGCCCTTGGCGTGTACGGCCACGGCACTGGCAAACATCGCCTCGGTGCTGAAACCAAAGTGCTTGAGCACCATGAAGGCCATGAACGTGGTACCGCTGAGCAACATCACCGCCTTGATGATCTGCACCCAGGTGGTGGCGAGCATGCCGCCGAAGGTCACGTAGGCGACCATCAGCACCCCGACCAGCATCACCGCATACAGGTAGCTGATACCGAACAGCAGCTCGATCAGCTTGCCGGCACCGACCATCTGCGCCACCAGGTACATCAGCGCCACGACCAGGGTGCCGAACGCCGACGTCAGGCGCACGGGGGTTTGAGCCAGGCGGTAGGACACCACATCGGCAAAGGTGTACTTGCCCAGGTTGCGCAAGCGTTCGGCAATCAGGAACAGGATGATCGGCCAACCCGCCAGCACGCCCAGGGCGTACAGCAGCCCGTCGTAGCCGTTCATGAACATCATTGCCGAAATGCCCAGAAACGACGCGGCGCTGATCATGTCGCCTGCGATCGCCAGGCCATTCTGCATACCTGTCAGGCCGCCGCCGGCGGTATAGAAATCACTGGCCGAGCGGGTACGCAGGGCAGCCCAGCGGGTCACCAGGAGGGTGAAGCAGACGAACACCATGAACATCGAGATGGCGGTCCAGTTCATTGCGCGCACTCCTGCTTGACCTTGTCGTTGAGCGGGTCGAGTACGTTGTTGGCGCGGTGCACGTAAATGCCGGTGAGGGCGAACGACAACAGCACCATGAGCACGCCCACCAGCATGCCGACGGTGGTCACGCCACCGCTGAGCGACTGGCCGAGGGTGCTGGGCGAGAACGCCACCAGCAGGACGAAGCCGTAGTAGATCACCAGCATGGCCAGGGTCAGGCTGCCGTTGAGGCGGCGCTTGCGCCGGACCAGGTGCTGGAAGTCGGGGTGGTTGGCGATGCTAGCGATGCGTTCGGGGGTCATGGGTCAGCGATCTCTTGGTGTTGTAGTTGTTTTTTGTGAGGTCACACGGGTGTTGCATGCGGTGTTGAAAAGCGGCGCGGGTTTACAACTGGTCGAAGTCGAGCACCACCTTGTCGCTCACCGGGTACGTCTGGCACGACAGCACATAGCCCGCCGCCACTTCGTAGTCTTCCAGCGCATGGTTGCTGTCCATCTCAACTTCGCCCTCGACCACCCGGCACTTGCAGGTGGAGCACACGCCCGCTTTGCACGAGTAGGGCAGCTCGGCGCCGATGGCATTACCGGCGTCCAGCACGTTCTGGCTGTTGCGCGGCAGGTCGAACGACAGGGCGCGGCCATCGCTGATCACGGTGATATGGCTGAGCGCCGAATCGACCTGGCGCGCCGCCTCACGGGCCTCGCGGCGTGCTTCGCTGCCAGCGGCGGCAAACAGTTCGAAATGGATGCGCTCCTTGCCCATGCCATTGGCCAGCAGGCCGTCGCGCACGGTTTCGGTCATCGCCTGGGGGCCGCAGATGAACGCCGCGTCCAGCGTGGCAACGTCCATCCATCGGGAAAACAGCTGGCCGCACTTGTCTGCGTCGATGCGGCCGTTGTACAGGTCGACGTCCTGCTGTTCGCGGCTGAACACGAAAATCAGGTTCAGACGGTCCAGGTAACGGTTTTTCAGGTCTTCGAGCTTGTCGCGGAACAACGCCCCCGAGCTGGACCGGTTGCCATACAGCAGGGTGAAGCGGCTGCGCGGCTCACTGGCCAAGGTGGTGGCGATGATCGACAGGATCGGTGTGATGCCGCTGCCTGCGGCTACGCCCAGGTAGTGGCCTTGGCGGGCAGGGTCCAGCGGTACGTAGAAGCTGCCGGACGGTGGCATCACCTCCAACTGCTGGCCAGCCTTGAGCACGTCATTGGCAAAGGCGGAAAACCGCCCGCCCGGCACGCGCTTGACGGCTACCCGCAGCTCGCCATCCTGTACCGCACTGCAGATGGAATAGGAGCGGCGTACTTCCTCGTTGTCCAATTGGGTACGCATGACCAGGTACTGGCCCTGGGTGAAGCTGAATTGCGCCTGCAAGTGCTCAGGCACCTCAAAGGCGATGGACACTGCGTCGCGGGTCTCGTTGCGCACTTGCTTGATGGTCAGGCTGTGAAACTGGCTCATGGTGTTCTCCACGGCTCAAATACATTTGAAATAGTCGAACGGCTCCAGGCACTCGCGGCAGCGGTACAGCGCCTTGCAGGCCGTGGAGCCGAACTGGCTGAGCATTTCGGTGTGTGTGCTGGCGCACTGCGGGCAGCACACCTGAGGAGCCTCACCGAGCAAACTGCGCTTGCTGGTGCTGCCCTCTGGCGGTGCGATGCCGTAGGCGCGCAAGCGTTGCCGGCCCAGCTCGCTGATCCAGTCTGTGCTCCAGGCCGGAGTCAGCCGCCGCTCCAGCGCAGGTGCAGCGAAACCGGCCTGTTGCAGCGCGTCACGGATGTCGGCCTCGATGACCTCGGTCGCCGGGCAACCTGAGTAGGTCGGCGTGACTACAAGGTGCAGGTGGCCTGCGCGCCAGTCGAGGTCGCGGACGATGCCCAGGTCGACCACACTGACTACCGGCACTTCCGGGTCCATGACCTGCTCCAGGACCGCCCAGGCCCGTGCCAGGTCATCGCCGCGGGCCGCACGGGCGCCGAGGTCGCTGGCAATCAGCTCACCAGGTTGCATCGGGATAGGCCCGTGGCAGGAACTGCATTTCGGCCAGCAACAGCCCCAAGTGCTCGGTGTGCAGGCCTTTGCGGCTGTCCAGGTAGAAATGGCTGGCCGCCTTGGGCAGTGGCAGTTGCACCGACTCGAAAATCGCTGTCACCTGCTTGAGCCAAGCCGCGCCGACGCTGCGTGGGTCGGCAGCGATACCAGCCTCGGCCAGGCGCACTTCGTTTTCGCTGCCTTGCGTCAGTTCGACGGTGAAGCGCCACAGCGCCGGGATCGCATCGAGCATGCGCCGACGGCTCTCGTCGGTACCGCCGCCCAGACGCTGCACCCATTCGCCGGAGCGACGCAGATGGTAGGTGACCTCCTTGAGCGCCTTGGCGGCAATGCCGGCGATTCGTTCGTCGCTGGACACGGCCAGGCCCTGTAGCACCGCGTAATGCCAGGCGTCATAGAAGAACTGCTTGGTCATGGTCACAGCGAAGTCGCCATTGGGTTGCTCGACCAGCAGCAGGTTGCGGTAGGCGCGTTCGTCGCGAAGCATGGCAAGGGCGTCGGCGTCACGGCCGTCATCGAGCAGCTCGGCGGCGTACTCCAGCCAGTTGCGGGCCTGGCCGACCAGGTCGAGGCCGACGTTCATCAAGGCCAGCTCTTCTTCGATGGCCGGCGCATGGCCGCACCATTCACAAAGGCGCTGGCCCTGCACCAGGGCGGTGTCGCCCAGTAGCAGCAAATACGGGATAAGCGTTTCTGTATGCATGGCCAACCTCACATGTGTCCGACTTCGTCGGGCAGTTCGTAAAAGCTGGCGTGGCGGTAGACCTTGTCGTCCGAAGGGGCGAACAACGGGTCTTTCTCGTCAGGCGAGGAGGCGGTGATCAGCGCCGAAGGCACCACCCACAGGCTCACGCCTTCGCTGCGGCGGGTGTACAGCTCACGTGCATTCTCGATGGCCATGGCGGCGTCGGCGGCATGCACACTGCCGACATGCTTGTGGTTCAAGCCGTGCTTGCTGCGCACGAACACTTCGTAGAGGGTCCAGACAGACATTTTCGCTCTCCGCATCAATCGCCGCTCAGGCGGCGTTCTTGTTCTGTTGCTTGCGCGCATAGGCCACGGCGGCCTCGCGCACCCAGGCACCGTCCTCGATAGCCTTGCGCCGGGTGGCGACACGCTCCAGGTTGCACGGGCCGTTGCCCTTGATGACTTCGTAGAACTCGTCCCACTGGATTTCGCCGAAGTCGTAGTGGCCGCGGGCCTCGTTCCACTTCAGGTGCGGGTCGGGCGCGGTGCAGCCGAGCAGTTCGAGCTGTGGCACGGTCTGGTCGATGAAACGCTGGCGCAGTTCGTCGTTGGTCTGGCGCTTGATCTTCCAGGCCATCGACTGGGCGCTATTGGGGGAGTGCTCGTCGCTTGGGCCGAACATCATCAGCGACGGCCACCACAGGCGGTTGATGGCGTCCTGGACCATGTCCTTCTGCGCCTGGGTGCCGTGGCGCATCATGGTCAGCAGCAGCTCGTAGCCCTGGCGCTGGTGGAAGCTCTCTTCCTTGCAGATACGGATCATGGCGCGGGAGTAGGGGCCGTAGGAGGTGCGCTGCAGCACCACCTGGTTGACGATCGCGGCGCCATCGACCAGCCAGCCTACCGCGCCCATGTCGGCCCAGCTCAGGGTCGGGTAGTTGAAGATGCTCGAGTACTTGGCCTTGCCGCTGTGCAGCTTGGCGATTTCTTCGTCACGGTCGGCGCCGAGGGTTTCCATGGCGCTGTACAGGTACAGGCCGTGACCCGCTTCGTCCTGGATCTTGGCCATCAGCTGCAGCTTGCGCTTGAGGCTTGGCGCACGGGTGACCCAGTTGCCTTCGGGCAGCATACCGACGATTTCGGAATGGGCGTGTTGAGAGATCTGCCGGATGAGGGTCTGACGATAGGCCTCGGGCATCCAGTTCTTGGCTTCGATCTTGATTTCGGCGTCGATCTTTTCCTGGAAGTGACGCTCTTCAGGCGACATTTCGTCCAGCGACTTGACGCGTTTTACACCGGTATCGACTAGCTGTGCGTACATGTTCTGACTCCTGCCTCAGGGCTGGGTGGGGCATGAGTCATTTATAAGCGATACAAAACACAACATCAAACATATTATTAGGTATCGGATAATGTTTTTGTATCGGATTGCCGCGAAGAAGTGCCCACAGCGGCTGCTATGTGCTTGTCGGGAGATAGGGTGATGGCGGCTAGGTGCCTGTCTTGGGTTTGGAGGTGGGGCGGAAATCGAGCGCCGCCCGCGCGGCGCAAGGCCGCTCCTACATTTGTTTCGGGCCAGTCAGGTCTATGGCATTTGCGCGCGACCGCCTTGTTTGTCCGGCGCGATATCGGGACAGGCACCAAGGGGCCGCGCGCCAATCCCTCAGGAATAACTGGCCCGAAACAAATGTAGGAGCGGCCTTGCGTCGCGATGCGCCGCGCGGGCGGCGCTCGATCTGATAGGCGCTGAAAATGCCAAGCCAAGCACCTGGTGGCCCCGGAAAAAGGACTCAGCGCTGAGCGATCAGCCAGCCAAGCGCTTGTCGTAAACGTGGCATGCCTTGCCTTCGGAGCGCTTGAGTGTGCCGCAAGGCTGCAGCCGCACGTGGGTGCTGATGCCGATGTAGGTCTTGATTTGCCTGCTCAACTCAGCCACCACCAATTTGCGCTGCGCCTCGTCGAGTGCCTGGCACTCGCCACGCAACTCCACATGCACCTCGACACTGTCCAGGTTGCCATTGCGATACAGGTGTATCTCATACAGCTCTGAAAGCTGTTTTATTTTAAGCACCTGCTCTTCAATCTGCGTGGGGAATACGTTGACCCCGCGGATGATCAGCATGTCGTCACTGCGCCCGGTGATCTTGCCGATCCGCCGCATCGGCCGCGCCGTACCCGGCAACAGGCGTGTCAGGTCGCGGGTGCGGTAGCGGATCATTGGCAGCGCTTCCTTGCTCAACGAGGTGAACACCAGTTCGCCCAGCTGCCCGTCCGGCAGCACCTCACCGCTGACCGGGTCGATGATCTCGGGGTAGAAGTGGTCTTCCCAGATGGTCGGCCCGTCCTTGGATTCCAGGCATTCCATCGCCACCCCTGGCCCCATGATCTCTGACAGCCCATAAATATCCAGGGCATTGATGCCCAGGCGCTGCTCGATCGAGCGGCGCAACTCATCTGTCCATGGCTCGGCGCCGAAGATCCCCAGGCGCAGCTTGAGGTCGTGCGGGTCAATGCCCTGGCGTTCGATCTCGTCAGCCAGGTTGAGCATGTACGAGGGCGTGACCATGATGATGTCAGGCTGGAAGTCGCGAATCAGCTGCACCTGCTTCTCGGTCTGGCCGCCGGACATGGGGATCACCGTGCAACCGAGCCGTTCGGCGCCATAGTGCGCGCCCAGGCCGCCAGTGAACAGGCCGTAGCCGTACGACACGTGCACCTTATCCCCCTTGCGCCCACCGGCCGCGCGGATCGAACGGGCGACCACGTTGGCCCAGGTATTGATGTCGTTCTGGGTGTAACCGACTACGGTCGGCTTGCCTGTGGTGCCGCTGGAGGCGTGCAGGCGCACCACTTCTTCCTGGGGCACGGCGAACATGCCATAGGGGTAGTTGTCGCGCAGGTCGTTCTTGCCGGTAAAGGGGAACCTGGCGAGGTCTTCCAGCGCGGTAAGGTCGTCAGGGTGGGCACCGCACTCGTCGAAACGCTGGCGGTACAGCGGTACATTGTCGTAGGCGTGCTTCAGGCTCCAGCGCAGGCGGTCCAGCTGGTGCTGGCGCAGCTCGTCGACACTGGCGGTCTCGATCGGGTCAAGCAGGGCGCGGTCGGCATCGTGGTACATGTTCATGGCTTCACTCGAATTGTTCTTGTACGTAGGCGCTAAGGCCTTGAGTGTCATGCGGGCAGCATACTGCCCGTGTCGTGTTCAGTCTCAGGCCATTGGTCTGATGTGCTCAGAGGCGCTCGATGACCAGGGCAATGCCTTGGCCAACGCCGATGCACATGGTGCACAAGGCGTAGCGGCCGCCGCGTTCTTCCAGCTCGTGCAGGGCGGTGGTCACCAGCCGTGCGCCGCTCATGCCCAGCGGATGCCCCAGGGCGATAGCACCGCCATTGGGGTTGACGCGCTTGTCGTCGTCAGCCAGGCCCAGCTCGCGCAGCACCGCCAGGCCTTGGGCCGCAAATGCCTCGTTCAACTCGATGACGTCCATGTCGGCCAGGCTCAGGCCGGCCTGCGCAAGTACCTTGCGGGTCGCCGGGACCGGGCCGATGCCCATGATGCGCGGTTCGACCCCAGCGGCGGCCATACCCAGGACCCGGCCGCGCGGCTTCAGGCCATGGCGGCGGGCCGCATTAGTGCTGGCCAGCAGCAGGGCGCAAGCGCCGTCGTTGACGCCCGAAGCGTTGCCTGCTGTCACGCTGCCGCCTTCACGGAACGGCGTGCCGAGCCTGGTCAACTGGTCCAGGGTGGTGTCAGCGCGGGGGTGCTCATCATGCTCGACAAGCTTGGCCGGGCCTTTGCGCTGTGGGATCTCGACCGGCACGATCTCCCGTGCCAGCCGGCCCCTTGCCTGGGCGGCAGCCGCCTTTTGCTGGCTGCGCAAGGCGAAGGCGTCCTGGGCTTCACGCGAAATACCGAACTGCGCGGCGACATTCTCGGCGGTCTCGGGCATCGAGTCGATGCCGTACTGCGCCTGCATCAGTTTATTGACGAAACGCCAGCCGATGGTGGTGTCGAACAGCTCGGCGCTGCGACCAAAGGCCTGCTCTGACTTGCCCATGACGAAAGGTGCTCGCGACATCGACTCGACGCCGCCGGCCAACATCAGCCCAGCCTCGCCGCAGCGCAGGGCGCGGGCGGCACTGCCGACGGCATCCAGCCCGGAACCGCACAGGCGATTGAGGGTGGTGCCCGGCACCACATCGGGCAGGCCGGCCAGCAGGGAAGCCATGCGAGCCACGTTACGGTTGTCTTCGCCCGCCTGGTTGGCGCAGCCGAGGATCACGTCATCGATGGCGGCCCAGTCGAGTTCGGGATGGCGGGCCATCAGCGCCCTGATCGGCACTGCCGCGAGGTCGTCGGCGCGCACGCTGCTTAAAGCGCCGCCATAACGGCCGATCGGCGTGCGCACGGCGTCGATGATCAACGCCTGTTCGAAAGTCTGGTCAGTCATCCTGGGTCTCCTGCGGCAACACCGTGCCGCGCACTTTGTAGGATTTTCCGTGGAACAGGGCAATCAGTTCGCCGCGCTGGTTTTCAAGGCGTACGTCATACAGCCCCGTGCGGCCCTTGCGGGTGATTTCGCTGGCGGTAGCGGTGAGCACGTCCTGCTCGAAAGCCGGTGCCACGTAGTCGATGCTGCAGTTCAAGGCCACGGTCGCTTCGTCGTAGCTGTTGCAGGCGAAGGCAAACGCCGAGTCCGCCAAGCTGAACAAGAAACCACCATGGCAACTGCCGTGGCCCTGAATCATGTCGGCGCGCACAGGCATGCTCAGGCGGGCCTGGCCGGGGCCGACGTCGAGCAGCCGAGCGCCCAGGGCCTGGGTGGCGCGGTCGCGGGAGAACATTGCATCGGCGCAGGCGCGTGCCAGTTGCTCTGGGGTACGTTGGGCTTCAGTCATGCAGTCGGCCTCCTTGGGCATGTACGCGGCGCAGCAGCAGCGAAGGGCGGTAGCGGGTCTCGCCGTAGCAGCGCTGCAGGTTGTCCAGCACGCGCAGGGTGTAGCCGATGCCGATCTGCTCGGCCCAGGCCAACGGGCCGCGCGGGTAATTGACCCCAGCGCGCATGGCCAGGTCGATGTCGGCTGCCGAGCCGACGCCTTGCAGCACGGCATCGGCAGCTTCGTTGGCGAGTGTGGTGACGGTGCGCAACACCACCAGGGCCGGCAGGTCGGCTATCAGGCAAACCTTCAGGCCCGCCTGGCGCAACAACGCCACGGCGTGTTCGCACGCCTCTGGGGTGGTGTCGGGGCAAGTGCTGATGGCAATCCGTTCGGCCTTGCTGTAATCCAGCGCGAGGTCCACCAGCACCAGGTTGCGCAGCCCATCTTCACGCGCGCGTTGGCTGGCGAGGCGGCCGTCAGACAACGCCAGGGTGGCATCACCTACCCGCAGCAGACCACTGCCCGGGCGCTCAGTGACCTGGACGCCGCTGGCCTGGATGCGCTGTAGCAAGGGCTGCATAACGCCCAGGCTGCCTTCGACCACGCAGCACTCGACACGCGCCGTGCTTTGCACCTCGGCGGGCTGCGGCCGCAGCGCACCTTCGCTGTAATCGTAGAAACCCTGGCCGCTCTTGCGCCCAAGACGCCCGGCATCCACCAGCTCTTTCTGTACAAGCGAGGGCTGGAAACGGAAGTCACCATAAAAGGCGTCGAATACCGAGCAGGTCACGGCGTAATTGACATCGTGGCCGATCAGGTCGGTCAGCTCGAAAGCGCCCATGCGGAAACCACCGGCGTCACGCATCAGCGCATCGAGGCTTGCGCAGGCGGCGGCGCCTTCCTGATACAGGCGCAGGCTCTCGGCATAAAACGGCCGCGCCACCCGGTTGACGATGAAGCCCGGCGTTGAACGCGCATGCACCGGCTGCTTGCCCCAGGCAGTGGCCGTGTCGTACAGCGTGGCGGCCAAAGCGGGGGCAGTGGCCAGGCCTGAAACGACCTCGACCAACGCCATCAGCGGCGCAGGGTTGAAAAAGTGCATGCCGACCACCCGTTCTGGCCGCCGCAGGCCGGCGGCCAGGCTGGTGATCGACAGCGATGAGGTGTTGCTGGCCAATATGCAGCTGTCGCTGCAAAGGGCTTCAAGCTGCTGCAAGAGTGCCTGTTTGATCTGCAGGTTTTCGACGATCGCTTCGATTACCAGCTGCGCATCGGCCAGTGCGTCGAGCGTTTCCACGGGCTGCAAGCGCGCACTGATCGCCTGGCGTGCGGCAGCGTCGAGCTTGCCTTTTTCGACCAGGCGGCCGAGTTGACGGTCGATGCCTTGCACGGCCAAGGCCGCAGCGCCTGGGCGATTGTCATACAGGCAAACTGGGTGCCCCGCCTGGGCGGCCACCTGGGCGATGCCGGCCCCCATCGCACCGGCGCCGATCACCGCGACCTGGGCGTTACTTTCAAGTGCACTCATGTCAGCACCCCTTGAAGGCCGGTGCGCGCTTGGCCATGAACGCTGCGACGCCTTCGCGGTAGTCTTCGCTGCGCCCGGCCAGGCGCTGTAGGTCACGCTCAAGTTCTAGCTGCTGGTCAAAGTGATTGTCGAAGCTGGCGTTCAGCGCACGCTTGATCAGGGCCAACCCGTAAGTCGGCTGGGTCGCCAACTGGCGGGCGAGGGCCAGCGCCTCGTCACGCAGTGCGGCGTCCTCGACCACCTGATAGATCAGACCCCATTGCTCGGCCTTCTCCGCACTCAGGCGATCGCCGAGCAGGGCCAGCGCTTTGGCCCGGGCCATGCCGACCAAGCGCGGCAGTTGCCAGGTACCACCCGAGTCCGGCACCAGGCCGATCTTGCAGAACGCCTGGATAAAGCTGGCAGAGCGGGCCGCAAGCACCAGGTCGCAGGCCAGCGGAATGTTCGCGCCCGCACCGGCCGCCACGCCGTTGACCGCGCAGATGACCGGCATCGGCAGCTCGCGCAGGGCGCGCACCAGCGGGTTGTAGAACGCCTCGATCGATTCGCCCAGATCGGGCACTTGCGCGCCAGGCGCGACGTTGCGGTCAGACAAGTCTTGCCCGGCGCAAAAGCCACGCCCTTCGCCGGTCAGCAGCAACACGCGCACCTGCGGGTCTTGGCGCACCTGCTTGAGCGCCTCGCGCACTTCCTTGTGCATCTGCGTGTTGAAGCTGTTCAGCTGGTCAGGCCGGTTCAGCGAGAGGAGGGCGACACCGTCCTCGATGGAAAACAGGATGTGCTCGAAAGCCATGACAGGCTCGCTCCGTCAGTCGGTGGGGAAGAGGGGGTTACTGGCCCAAGAAGTGCGCCGGGCGTTTTTCCTGGAAGGCGCGGATGCCTTCGTCGCGGTCGACGGTACCGGCCAGCAAGGTGAACGCGTGGCGTTCGAAGCGCAGGCCGGTGGCCAGGTCGGTGTCCCCGGCCTTGAGCAGGGCTTCTTTGGCAAGGCGCACGGCCAGCGGGGCCTTGCGGGCGATGCTGGCCGCCACTTGCAGGGCGCGCTCGACGGCAAGCTCAGGTTGCGTCAGCTCGCTGACCAGGCCGGCCTGCTGTGCCTGCCGGGCTGTGATCGGCTCGCCGGTCAGTACCATCTGCATGGCCAGCGGCTTGCCGACCGCGCGCACCAGGCGTTGTGTGCCGCCCGCGCCGGGGATGATGCCGAGGTTGATTTCGGGCTGGCCGAAGCGTGCGTCTTCGCCGGCGATGACGATATCGGCGCACATCACCAGCTCGCAGCCACCGCCCAGGGCGAAGCCGTTGACCGCTGCAATCAGCGGTTTGGCAAAGCCTGCGATGCGCTGCCAATAGGCGACGCGTGGGTCGTTGAGGATGCCGACCAGGTCGCGCTCGGCCATTTCACGGATGTCGGCGCCGGCAGCGAAGGCCTTGCGGCTGCCGGTGAGCACTATGGCGCGGGTTGCCGGGTCGCGCTCGGCACTTTCCAGCTCGGCCGCAAGCTCGGCGAGCAGTTCGGTACACAGCGCGTTGAGGGCTTCGGGCCGCTGCAGGGTGATCAGCCGGACGCCGTCCTCAGGCGCCTGCACAACGAGATAGCGAGGCATGTCGGTTTCCTCAGGCTGCACGCACGGCACATGGGCCGGCATTTATTGGAATTGTCTGCAGGGGCAGGGGAAAACGCTGAGGCCTGCCCGTATGAGGTCCAGTATATGCCTTATGCGATACACAACTGCAACACATAAAAACGTGTCGCGTGTCTCTTTGTGTGAAGATTACCTGCCAATTGAGTCCGGCTGATGCTGTGGAGGCCCAATAATTACGAGGAAAACGACAGGTTTTATAGGCTGAATGGTGTGCATCGCAAAGCGATACAAGGAATCAGTAATTGACGGTTACATTTATCGTGATACATGATCATCCCACTTGCTGAATCATTTTGAGAGGTGTGACATGCCTTGCTATCGGCTGGACGGCCTGACCCCGGTGATCCACCCAACGGCGTACGTACACCCGACGGCCGTGCTGATCGGCGATGTAATCATCGGCCCGCAGTGTTACGTCGGCCCCCTGGCGTCGTTGCGTGGCGACTTTGGCCGGATCGTCCTGGAGGAGGGTGCCAACCTGCAGGACACCTGCGTGATGCACGGCTTCCCTGGCGGCGATACGGTGATAGAGCGCCATGGTCATGTGGGCCACGGCGCGGTTTTGCACGGCTGCCGGATTGGCGCCGATGCCTTGGTGGGCATGAATGCGGTAATCATGGACGGCGCACACATCGCGCCACGCTGCATCGTCGGCGCCACGGCCTTCGTCAAGGCTGGCTTCGAATGCCCCGAGCAGAGCCTGGTAATGGGCGCGCCGGCACAGGCCAAGCGTACCCTCAGCGATCAAGAGGTCGCCTGGAAGCAACGCGGCACAGACGAATACCAGCGCCTGGCCCAGCGCTGCAGTGCCGCCCTGGTCGAATGCCCGCCCCTGAGCGAAGTCGAGGAGCAGCGCCCACGCATGGGTGATTGCGGCTTTCGCCCCAAAGGCGAGGCGCAGGCATGAGCCTGGTGGTGACTGGCAATGGCCAGGCGGCACGGCGGGCAGGTATAGTCGGGGCTCCATCGGCTTACAGTTCCCCCATGAGCAGCCTTGCCCCCCTCAATACCTTGATCACCCGCTTCCAGGAGCAGACGCCGATCCGCGCGAGCTCGCTGATCATCACCCTGTATGGCGACGCCATCGAGCCGCATGGTGGCACGGTCTGGCTGGGCAGCCTGATCAACCTGCTGGAGCCGATCGGCATCAACGAACGGCTGATCCGCACCTCGATCTTCCGCCTGACCAAGGAAGGCTGGCTGACCGCCGAGAAAGTCGGCCGGCGCAGCTATTACAGCCTCACCGGCACCGGCCGGCGCCGTTTCGAAAAAGCTTTCAAGCGTGTTTACAGCGCGAGCCTGCCAGCCTGGGACGGCGCCTGGACGCTGGTGTTGCTGTCGCAGCTGGAGGCCAGCAAGCGCAAGGCCGTGCGCGAGGAGCTGGAGTGGCAGGGCTACGGTGCCATCGCCCCGAACGTACTGGGGTGCCCGCGCGCTGATCGTGCCGACCTGGCGACCACCTTGCGCGAGCTGGACGCCACTGACGACAGCATCGTCTTCGAAACCCACACCCAGGAAGTACTGGCCTCAAAGGCCATGCGCGCCCAGGTTAGGGAAAGCTGGCGGATCGAGGAACTGGGCGAGCACTACAGCGAGTTCATCCGCTTGTTCCGACCGCTGTGGCAGGCACTCAAGGAGCAGAAGGAACTCGATGCCCAGGACTGCTTCCTGGCGCGCACCTTGTTGATTCATGAGTACCGTCGGCTGCTGCTGCGCGACCCGCAGTTGCCGGATGAGCTGCTGCCTGGGGACTGGGAAGGCAGGGCTGCTCGCCAGTTGTGCCGTAACCTCTATCGTCTGGTGTGGGGCAGGGCGGAAGCGTGGCTGGGGAGCGCACTGGAGACGGCAGATGGGCCGTTGCCGGATGTTAACGAGAGCTTCTACAGGCGGTTTGGTGGTTTGGGCTGAAGCCGGGGCTTCCCCTCAATTTCCCCGTCGCCTGCGCCGATACAACCATGCAGTGATCTGGGTGGCCGGCGGGCGGCGTTTGTCGCCGATGTACGACGTACTGCCCATGCTCGAAGAAGGGCCGGCACAAACCTTGGCCATGGCTGTTGGCCGTGAGGGCAGCCAGATCAGCCGTGCAAACCTGCTCAGCCACCACGCCCACTTTGCCCTGACGCGGGATCAGGCCGAGCAAGTTCGGTGCGGATGCTCAGCTGAGCGAGTACGGACTGTTTAATCAATAAAGTCCCAGCACAAGTTAAGCTGGAATATAACTAAACTAAATGAATATTTAGTTTAGCTATTCCTTGGAGTCATATTGTAGGGGCAGGGTAGCTAATCAGTTGAGCTAGGGGTAGCTCAACTGATGGAGAATTTTGATGCAGCAGCACCTTACGCCATGGATGATCGAAAGCGCTTACCGCTATTGGGAAGCTGCCAAACACCTGCTTACTGGACACGACATGATGGCTGCTGCCCAGGTAAACGCTGCGATTGGCATGGAAATTTTGCTGAAAAGCTTCGTTGCTGTGCCCAATGGCAACCATGACCAGGTCAATGAAACTTACGACCTTGACGCCGAATTGCTCAAGGACGCGCATCGCGAACTGCAGCGCGTCGGCAAGATTGCGGCTGACAAGCGCGTCGACAAACACGATTTGCTCACGCTTTTTCACGCAGTCCCTGCGGATATCCGGGCGCACCTTCGATTCGACCAGGAGGAAGAATGGATTGAGCGTTACCGCAACGTCTTCACAAACGCTCGGTACCCGTATGAAGCCAGCTCGCGCAAAGGCTACAGCGACACGTTGATTCGTGTCCTGGGCACTATGATTGACAGCGTTGTGAAGTGGTACCGAGAGCAAGGCTGCCGTGATGTCTTCATTGTTTGCTATGGCATGACGCCTGCTGATTTTCAGGCCAAGACTGGAAAGGAGCCTGATCCGTCGTGAGCCTCTGTTGAAATCTGCCCACCCACGGCCCCGGTAGCTCCATACGAAGGTGCGCATAATGCATATTATGTTAAATGGTGTATGTTCGCTCTTCGGTTGCTGACCTTCACTTCTCCAGTTTCACCATTCACAGGCGCCGTTTTCAGCATTCACCGGTTCCCTTGTAGCCGTCGCGAATCACGGACACTTCTTCCCCCGCAGCCCCCAGCCCCCAGCCCACAAGCCCACAAGCCCACAAGCCCACAAGCCCTCCAGCGTCTCGGGGTTGCTTCCAAGCGCCAGCAAACCGCAGAAATGCGGACACTTATGCCTCTGAGCGCTTCCCGCAAACCCTTGATTCCATTGGGTCTTGTCAATAAACGCTCGTTTGAACCGTTGCTCCGGTTTTCCGCGCTATCTGGACACTCTAGCAATCTGCGGGATTTCCAAAACGCCCCCTGTGAGCCAGTAAATCCAACGCCTCCAGGGTTTTTTGCACCTAATGCGGACACCTTCCTGCTTGCACGGCGAACCCCATAATCAGGACACTTTCCGTATTTTCAGCCCTCAACGAGCCACAGTTTCCATTTGAAATACACGCCCCCCCCGAAGACCCGCAACACCAAGCAGACAAACGCTCCAAGCCACGCGCTCCGGGCCTTACGGCAGTCCCCACAATTTCGATCGTGTAATTCAGCTCCCTGGATCCCCTTAGCGACACAGCTTTCGCACAAACGACGCTCCGAGCGATTTTCCTGCAAACGCGACGATAATGCGGACACTTTCCAAATCTGACATTTTCAGCCAGCGGAGAGGAATATTTCTCTCACGTGCGGACGCTGCTGGGAGAGTTGCTGAACCCCTCGGGAAACTTGCAGGAAACGTGTTGCAAAATAGACGAGAGGCAGGTCATTCGGAGGGAAGTTGACCGACTGGTGCTCCCTGCTACCGCTAGCACGAAACTGGGTACTCAGACCTCTACGTTGCCCGCCGTAGTTAAAGAGGTCACTCACTGTATGAAAATCGCTAAGGAGCACATCTGTACTCCTTGCTTGTGCTTAGCCGCCGCATCACAACCAAAACACCATGCACGCGAATAGCTTGAGTGACCTAGATCTTGTCTAACTCAGCAGACCAAGTTTTCGCGCTTCTGAAGCAGCTGTAGTGAATGTCGCGTCCATAGGTGCACTTCGCGGCGCTGCATTTGCACTGTCCTATGCGGCGAGCCGTGCCGCAGTGGTCTCCATGACAAAGTCCGCTGCACTGGACTGGGCATCGCGAAAATACAGCATACGGGTTAATGCGGTCTTGCCGGGGTCGGTGAGAACCGAGCTTTCCCAGCAGACCAACGCATTGACTATTGGATTTACTCTCCCTCCTCCGTGTCGCACACTGAGGTAATGGCCAAGGCTCTGGCTGTGAAGTCAGAGCTCGGCTCCGCTGGCTGTAGATCATCCCGCTTATTCTGGCAATGCTTGCCTGTCTGTGCAGAGTGCGTTGCTTTATCCGCGTGACACGAGAGCTTCTAATGCTGACGGTGCAAAATCTAATTGCTATTGATCCACTGAAACTGCAGGTTGCCGCCGGCATGGCGGGTATTGGACGGACCATCACCTGGGCACATACGGTTGACCTGCCCGACCCTTGGCGCTGGGTGTCACCGGGTGATCTGGTAATGACCACCGGCGTGGGCCTACCAAAGACTTCGCAGGAGCAGGTTGAATGGCTGGAGCAGCTCGTACAGAGCACCCCTAGCGCCTTGGTCATCGCTCCCAGGCAAGATGCCCCAGACTTGACGCAAGCACTGCTGGAAGCAGCCGACAGGCTGCATTTTCCAGTGCTGCGCGCGAGCTTCCAACTGGAGTTCGTCAAGCTTTCACACCAAGTGATTGAAAGTGTTCTGCAGGCACAGCGGGAGCGGTTCAATGCCAGCGAACGGCTGTTTCAGACTTACGCAGAGGCACTGCGCAAGCAACCAGAAATGGCTGGAAGGCTCTCGATCCTCGCCACTGCATTGGGTATGAGTCTGGCCATCGAAGATGCTGTCAGCGGGCTCAAGATTGTCGAAGCCCAGGGCGTATCTTCAGAAGATGTCGATCACATCGAACGGATACCGATTGGTGGTCGCGCCCGTGCCAATCTCATTATCTCGGGTAGCGCCAGGCGCACTGCCGATGATTCCATATTGGTTCGGTCATTGGCTGGCTTGCTGGGTGTCGAACTGGAGCGTCTGATGATCCAACGCGACCAGCAACGCGAAGAAGGTGAGTCGCTGCTGCGCAGCTTGCTCGACGGTACAACCGAGTTCTCTTTGGCGTTGCCGGTGCTGGAACGTCATGGGCTCACAGGCACATTGGTCAGCTTGGCGATAATGCCAGGGCCAGCCGGCCCATGGTCAATCGACAATATTCATCACTGCCCTTCCCTGTGCGCGCTAACACCATTGCTGTTTGTCGAAAGCGGACTATTGATGGCGCTCAGTCGAAATCAGCCATCAATATTTGAGGAATTGCGCACCAACCTCGGTGTCGGCACTGTGATCGGCGTTAGCGGGCCAATCTCAGCAGCAACGGGCCTACAGGAAAGCTTCCGACAATCCCGGCTCGCGCTTATCCAAGCCCAGGAAATAGTCAAGGAAATCCTGGCTTATGGAGAGGCGGAAACCGGGTTGGTCATGGCACCCAAGTCGATGCCTGAAGCACGTGCACTTGTAGGTCGGTATCTGGGTCCATTGATTGAGCACGATCGTACCCAGGGTGCGGCACTGCTGACCACATTGATTACCTTTCTGCAAAACGACGGCAATTGGAAAGCAACCGCCTTCGACCTAGATGTTCACCGCCAAACGCTTGTCTATCGATTAAAGCTGGTTGAACAACTCACAGGGCTGAAGCCAACAACTACCAGTGGCATCGCACGTTTCTGGGGTCGGCATCGCGAACTCTGCGCCTTTGGCGATGGCTTGCGGCCAACGCTGCATGATGCTCTTCTGCTTGGTGTAGAAGCGCACCCCTTCCTCGCCGTAAGCATGCATGTCACCGAACAGGCTCTTCTTCCAGCCGCCAAAGCCATGCCAGGCCATTGGCACCGGAATCGGTACGTTGATGCCGACCATGCCCACCTGGATACGGCGGCCGAACTCGCGGGCGATGTGGCCGTCGCGGGTGTACAGGCTCACGCCGTTGCCGAATTCGTGGGCGTTGATCAGGTCGACGGCCTCGGCGAAGTCTTTCACTCGCATGCACGCCAGCACCGGGCCGAAAATCTCTTCCTTGTAGATCCGCATGTCTGGAGTGACATTGTCGAACAGCGTGCCGCCCAGCCAGAAACCATCGCCACAGCCGTCGCCTGCGGTCTGGCCATTGAAGCCACGACCATCGACCAGCATGGTCGCGCCCTCTTTTACACCTTGCTCGATGTAACCGGTGATGCGGTCCAGCGCAGCACGGGTAACGATCGGGCCCATTTCGGCTTCGAGGTTGGTACCATTGAGCACTTTGAGCTTGCGGGTGCGCTCGATCAGCTTGGGCATGACTTTTTCAGAGGTATCGTCACCGACAAACACCGCCACGCTGATGGCCATGCAACGCTCACCGGCCGAACCATACGCCGCACCGATCAGGGCATCGACTACCTGGTCGATATCGGCATCGGGCATCACTACCAGATGGTTTTTCGCGCCGCCCAGTGCTTGGACGCGCTTGCCATGGCGAGCGCCGGTTTCATAGATGTGGTTGGCGATCGGGGTCGAACCTACGAACGACACGGCCTGTACATCCGGGTGTTCGATCAGTGCATTCACCGCATCCTTGTCACCCTGCACCACGTTGAACACGCCGTCTGGCAGGCCGGCTTGCTTGAGCAACTCGGCGATGAACAGGCTCGGGCTCGGATCCAGCGGGCTTGGCTTGAGCACGAAGGTATTGCCGGTGGCCAGAGCGACCGGGAACATCCACATTGGCACCATGACCGGGAAGTTGAACGGAGTGATGCCAGTGACTACACCCAATGGCTGGCGCAGGGTCCAGTTGTCGATGTTGGTGCTGACTTGATCGGTGAAATCGGTTTTCAGCAGCTGCGGCGCGCCGCAGGCGAATTCGACGATCTCGATGCCACGCATCACCTCGCCCTGTGCGTCGGTGAAGACCTTGCCGTGTTCGGCGGTGATCATGCGCGCTAGGTCGTCTTTGTGCTCATTCAGCAGCGCCAGGAAATTGTTCAGTACCCGCGAGCGGCGCAGCGGCGACAGATTGCTCCAGGCCGGGAAGGCAGCTTTGGCCGATGCCACGGCAGCATTCACGTCTTTCTGCGCCGACAGTTGCACCTGACCAGTGACCACGCCGGTGGCTGGGTTGTAGACCGGCAGTTGCTGGCCGCTGGTGGCCTCGGCTTGAGCGCCGGAGATCCAGTTCATGATGGTTTGGGTCATTGTCTTTCTCACATCAAAGGGTAACTACGGTGGCGAGCATTTTTTGCTCGCCGTACTCATGTTTCAGTAGATTGCGTAGACCTTGCGTACGGTCTCGAGCACATCCCAACGGCCGGTCCACCCCGGCGGCAGGATGATCAGGTCGCCGCCGTTCACTTCTACGACTTCTTCAGTGCTGCTGTCGGTGAGCAGGGCTTTACCGGAAATGATGTAGGTGAACTCGGTGTCAGGTCGCTCGATTACTGGCCAGCCACCGGGTTGGCATTCCCACACACCGAGATTACCGACTGCTTCTGGAGCAAGGGTCTGGATGGCGATCTGTGGGTCACCCTTGTCAGCCCCTGCACGCTGGCCGGCGGGGTTAAGAGGCAGGGCCTTGATGTCGGCGTGCTTGATGATGGTGAACGAAGGCATAGGGTTTTCTCCTTATCAATGGGCGCCGGTGAGCTTTTCCAGCAGCATCGCGGTACGCGAAGGTTTGTGGGTGAAGCGTTCTTCGATATCACTCAGCGAGGCTGCTGCGAGGCCGCTGTTGATACCGAACCAACGCAAGGGTTCGCGCTCCCAGGATGGCGAGCGGTGGTTGACCAGAGGCAACGTGTTGATTTCCTCGTCGCGCTCCAGAATGAAGTTGCGCAGCAGACGCCCGGCCAGGTTGCTGGTGGCTACGCCGTCACCCACATAGTTACCGGCCCAGGCCATGCGCTTATTGCGATCGATGCTCACAGTCGGGCACCAGTCGCGCGAGACGCCTAGCGCGCCGCCCCAACGGTGAGTGATGCGTGCATCTCGCAGCGCCGGGAAGAACTCGAGCAGGGTGTCGTAGATCTTGCCGTGGATGTTGTCCACCAAATCGTCCTCGGCAGACATGCGCGAGCCCCAGTTGTAGGGAGCCCCGCGACCACCGAAGACCAACCGGCCTTCCGCCGTCACCTGACCGTAAACGCGCAGGTGGCGCATGTCGTTGAAGGCCATGCGGTGATCGAGTTTGAGCTTGGCCAGCAGATCGCCAGGCAGTGGCTCGGTGGCCAGGACCAACGAGTACAGCGGAATGACAAAACGCGAGTGTCCGGGCTGTTGGGAAGTGAATGCCTCAGTGGCACGCACAGTCATTTCAGCGCGCACCGAGCCATGGGCGGTGTGCACCACCCCCGGCGCCATCTGAGTGACTGCCGACTGCTCATAAATTTTCGCACCCAGGCCTTCAACCAGCTTCGCCAAACCACGGACCAGCTTGCCCGGGTGGATCAGCGCGCAGTGCTCCGTATAAAGGCCGCCGAGCGTTTCTTGAGCACCAATGCGTGTCTGGGCTTCAGCAGCCTCAAGCACGCGCCACTGATCGGGGAGCCCAAAGCGTGCCGAAGACTCGACAGCTGCTCTGGCTCGCTCCATCTGTGGTTTGCTACGTGCCAGCGACAAGAAGCCTTGCTTGGCGTAGTCAGCGTCCACCCCTTCCAGCGCGAGTACCCGGCCAATCTCATCGACTGTTTCGTTCATTGCAGCCTGCAGATGCAGAGCCGCATTGTGCGAATACAGCTCCTCTACGCGGTGCAGCGATATCGGGAAAATTGCCGATGCCCAACCGCCGTTGCGCCCAGAGGCACCAAAACCGACTTCGTTTTTCTCCAGCAGAACTACGCGCAGAGAAGGATCACTCTTGAGCAGGTAGTAGGCCGTCCACAGCCCTGTGTAACCGGCTCCGACGATAACGACGTCGGCTTGGGCCGCACCATCCAGTCGCTCACGCGACGGGCTTGGCGCGAACCACAGCGGTTTGTTCGGCAACTGGGACAATTCGTATTTCGCTGACATGCTGTTGGCTTCCCATTGAGGGCCCGGGATCCGGGGTGTACTGATACGGCGTTGTTGACTAAGCAGTGGTGACGGGCTGGCCTTTGACGGCTCGCTGACGCTTGCGAGATAGGCTCAGTGCCAGGTACGAAGCAGCAATGGCGAAGATGGCTATCACGCACTGCAGCAGGCTCATCTGCATGGAGGGATCGAATGCCATGCTGACCAGGACGGCGATGATCGAAGCGGTGACCAGCAGCGGCAGCCATGGGTGGGCCCACATGGCGAACTTCAGGCTGCCCTCTTCTACCCACTTGCGGCGCAGCTTGAGCTGTGACAAGCAGATCATCAGGTAGACAAACAAGAACACCGTGCCCGAGGAGTTGATCAGGAACTGGAACACCGTATCCGGCCACAGTGCTGCAATGACCACGCAGCCATAGCCAACCAAGGTGGAGGCAAGCACGCCACGAACCGGCACACCTTTTTTGTTCACGCCAGCAATCCAGCGAGGCGCCTCGTCATTGGACGCCAGGACGAACAGCAAGCGCGAAGAGGTATAGAGGCCGGCGTTGAGCACTGACAGCACGGCAACCAGAATGACCGCAGTGAGCATCTCGCCAGCACCAGGAATGCCAATGTGTTCCAGCGTGGTCACGAAGGGCGATTTACCTGGGGTCAGGCTGGTCCATGGCTGGGCGACAACGATGAAGAACGTGGCCAGCACAAAGAACACCAGGATGCGCAGCATGACGGTGTTCACTGCCTTGCGGATGTTGCGAGTAGGGTCTTCCGATTCTGCCGCGGCGAGTGTCGCGACCTCGACACCTGTCATGGAGAAAATGACCACGACGACACCCGTGAACAGTGCACCTACGCCGTGGGGCAGGAAGCCACCATGCTGGGTCAAGTTGTCAAAAGAGGCAGTCGAGTTCGGCCACAGATGGAACACGTAGGCGCCCGCCACGAGCAGGAATACGACGATGGCGGCCACTTTAACCCCGGCGAACCAGTATTCGGCCTCACCGAAGGAGTGCACCGACATCATGTTCAGCAAGGTCATGCTGATCATGAGCCCCAGGGCAATGACCCAGACCGGAATATCCGGGAACCAGCCATTGATGATCTGGCCGCCAACCACGGCTTCAAAGCCGACGACAATGACCCAGAAATACCAGTACAGCCAACCGGTCATGTACCCAGCCGGTCGGCCAAACGCCATTCGGGCGTAGTCAACAAAAGAACCTTTGGTGGGATGTGCCGCTGCCATCTCACCGAGCATTCGCATCACTAGAGCGACGATGATGCCGGTGATGGCATAGGTGAGGAACGCACCCGGGCCGGTTGAGGTGATGACGGCGCTGGAACCGACGAACAGACCTGCACCAATGACGCCGCCAAGGGCAAGCATGCTGATATGGCGTGTTTTCAGTGATCGTTTTAGGCGCGGATCATGCTCTGACTGAATGGGCATGGGGTGTCTCCTTTTATTATTGTTCAACGCTTGAACAGGAGACTAAAACGCCTTTGCGGTACTGGAAATCGTTAAATGTTCAGGTTTGCGAGCATTGATTTGTACAAATGTATGATGTCGAATGCGGCTACTTAGAGGTACGGCAGGCTCAGGGGTTACTTATCCTCAAAGCTGCGCCACGTCCTTGAGCGGCTGTCGCATGCTTATTCGGTAGCAGACTATGAGGCGCTGCTGCCGTGGAACCGCTCGCCTGAATGCGCCTCATGGGGCATGACCATCCTTCAAAGCGCCCCTTATCCGAGCCCTGCAAATAGTCTCTCAGCACGCTTTCCCGGGTCATGGACTTCGCCTGCCCCTCCTCTTCACTGCACAGCCAACTCCTTGAACAGCCATTGCTTGAACTGAGTCACTGCATGCGGTTGTCGATGCCGCCGAGGATGCACGAGATAATGGCCAACGTAGCGAACGCTGTTGCTGACATGCCGAAGCGGGCTGACCAGCTGACCGCTGGCCAGCTCCTGCTCAGCTAACAAGTCAGATTCGAGCACCACCCCCAGGCCGCCAGCCGCCGCTGAAATACTCATGGAGCTTCGATCGAACGCCAAGCCGTAGCTTTTCGGTGGCTGCATGCCGTTGGCCGCGAACCAGCCTTTCCACTGCACTGACTGCCCGTCGCTCTGGATCAGGAACAGCGAATACAAGTCCTGCGGTGAACGAAGATGCCTGGCAACCTCAGGGCTGCACAGCGGCGTCAGCTCTTCGATCCGCAGCGGGGTCTTTTCGTGTGACGAAGGCCTGGGCTCGCCGTAAACGATGTCCAGGTCGAAATCATCGTTGTCGAACCGCGCGTAGTCAGTACTGGCGGATATGCGCAGGTCGATGCCGGGATGACCGTGCAGGAAGCCCGCCAGGCGAGGCACCAACCACTGACTGGCGAACGTCGGCGCAACGTGAAGGCGCAGCGGCACTGCGGGCTCATTGGTCGCAATCGCCAACCCACGGCTCATCTCCTCGAAGCCCCGTTGAACATGATCCAGCAGCATGGAGCCCTCAGACGTCAGCGCCGTGTGACGCGTACTGCGGGTGAACAGCGATACCCCTGCTGCGACTTCCAGTTTGCGTATTGCATGGCTGACTGCGCTTGAGGAGAGATCCAGTTCTTTCGCTGCCTCCACGAAAGAGCATGTACGCCCCGCCGCTTCGAAAACCCTCAGGGCTGAGAGAGGTACCTTTTTAAAGATCTTCATTGATGAATCCAATTCATTGACTGGCGAATTTAAACCTTTTGTCGAGCTTGTATTTTTACATGATCATCTCGGGGTAACTCAATTCGGCTGGTTACTGATGAATTCGCTGCGTCAGTAACCCCGGATCGCTGGTCACCAATGGAGAATAATATGACCGAGAGTCGCAATGAGCACTTTGCCCGGATGTCGACCCATGCCTGGCGAATCCGACGTTTCGCCCTGCGCATGGGTGAAGTACAGGGCCAAGGCTATGTCGGCCAGGCGCTGGGCTGGGCCGACGTACTGGCTGTTGCCTACTGCCACGCCATGAACATCCGCGCAGATCAACCTGAATGGGAAGGTCGTGACCGTTTCCTGCTTTCCCATGGGCACTACGCGATCGCGCTTTATGCCGCCCTGCTGGAGGCCGGGGTTCTGCCGGAAGATGAGCTGGAAACCTATGGCTCCGACGACAGCCGCTTGCCAATGTCCGGCATGGCCACCTACACACCCGGCATGGAAATTTCTGGCGGCTCCCTCGGCCAGGGGTTGGCCATTGCCGTCGGCCAGGCGCTGGGCCTGCGCATGAAGGGCAACGCTGCGTTCGTCTACAACTCGATGTCCGATGGCGAACTGGACGAGGGCGCGGTATGGGAGGCGGCCATGTCGGCCTCGCATCACAAGCTGGGCAACCTCATCAACCTGGTGGACATCAACCGCCAGCAAGCGGATGGCCCGTCCCACGACATCCTCCAGTTCGAGCCGCTTATCGACAAATGGGCGGCGTTCGGTTGGCACGTGCAACGTGTCGACGGTAATGACTTGCGGGCCGTGATCTCTGCCTTCGATATCGCACGGGCGGTACCCGGTGATAAACCTCGGGTGATTCTCTTCGACACCCTGATGGGTAAGGGCGTGCCCTTCCTGGAGCAGCGTGACAAGAACCACTTCATCCGGGTCGAGCCCGAAGAGTGGCAGCAAGCACTTGCCAACCTCGACGAGATCTACGCGACCCGGAGCCCACAATGACCAACGCTTGCGCTGCAAAACCGAAACTCACCACCTCGTCCATGATCGCCTCCATCGCCACTGAAGGGCAGCGTACTACCTCTGCCCCGTTCGGCCATGCTTTGGTGAAGGCAGGCCAGAAGAATCCGCGCGTCGTGGGCATGACAGCAGACCTTGCCAAATACACTGACATGCATATCTTTGCGCAGCGCTACCCGGAGCGCTTCCTGCAGATGGGTATGGCTGAACAGCTGCTCATGGCTGCTGCGGGGGGTATGGCCAAGGAGGGCTTTGTACCCTTCGCCACCACTTATGCGGTGTTTGCCACCCGTCGCGCCTATGACTTCATCCACCAGGTGATCGCAGAAGAAAATCTGAACGTGAAGATCTGCGCGGCCCTGCCTGGCCTCACGACCGGTTATGGCCCGAGCCACCAGGCCACAGAAGACCTGGCGATGATGCGCGCAATTCCTCAGATGATGGTTATTGACCCATGTGATGCGCTGGAAACTGAACAGTGCGTTGCCGCAATAGCCGAGCACGATGGTCCTGTTTACATGCGCCTCCCCCGCGGGCGCGTACCGCTGATCCTCGACGAATACGACTACAAATTTGAGCTCGGCAAAGCCCGCTTGCTACGAGACGGTAATGATGTGCTGATCATTTCCTCGGGCCTTATGACCATGCGTGCTCTAGAAGTCGCTGATGAACTGATCAAGAGCAAGATCGGCACAGCTGTCCTGCACGTGCCGACAATCAAGCCACTCGATGTCCAGGCCATCATTGAACAATGTCGTCGCGAAGGCCGGTTGGTGGTGATTGCGGAAAACCACACGCAGATTGGCGGCCTGGGTGAAGCCATTGCCATGGCCTTGCTGCAAGCCCGTGTGCAACCGGAAGTTCGCCATGTGGCGCTGCCAGATCAGTTCCTCGATGCCGGTGCGTTGCCGACGCTGCACGACCGCTACGGCATCTCCAAAGACGTCATGGTTGCAAACATTCAGCGTTGGCTGGCCTGACGGAACACTCAAGTAGTGCGATCCCCGCTCACTTCGCGATAGACGCTGCCCGAGTGAAGTGAGTGGGCCTTCGTGCTGGAAGCTCCTCTTTTCTTCCCTGGATCGTCCCAATAACTACAAGGTGATGGCGATGCAAAAAGACAACCATTTTCTTAAGAAAAAACGCGTCTGGATCTACGCGTTTCTCTTCACCCTGACATTGATCAACTATGTCGACCGCGTCTCGCTCTCGGTGGCGTCCAAAGTTCTTAAGGAAGAATTCGATATCTCGCCGGTCGCGATGGGCTATCTGTTCTCGTCCTTCGTCTGGCTGTACTTTCTTGCGCTCATTCCCATGGGCTATCTCGTAGGCAGGTTCGGCCCGAAAAAGGTCAATGGCTACGGGATCGGCGTCTGGTCAGTGGCCACAGCCTGCACGGCATTGTCGACGGGTTTCATCTCGTTACTCAGTTGCCGGCTCATCATGGGTATGGGCGAAGCGACTACCTACCCCGCTGGCGCCCGGGTCATTCGTGAATGGATGCCCCTCAAAGAACGTGGTTTGGCCACCGCTGTATTCCATAGCGGCAGCCTGGTCGGCCCTGCCATCGGTGCCATCGGTTTTGGCTGGTTGATCAGTGCCTTCGGATGGCGCATCGCCTTCGTCGTTGCCGGTGCTTTGGGCTTCATCTGGTTGGCGGCTTGGTTGAAATGGTACAGCCACCCGTCAAAGGCGCCTTGGTTGGACGATGTCGAGCGCGCTGAAATCGCCGAGGGTGGCACGTCATCCGCTGATGGCCCGGAAAAATCGGTATCGCTGGGCCTCAAGGGCTTAGCCCGTTCGAGCAGCATGTGGGCAATCGCGCTATCCCACGGCTGTGCCGTCTACGCGACCTACTTCTTTCTCACCTGGCTGCCGAGCTACCTGCAGGCCGAGAAAGGCCTGACGGTTATGTCGAGTGGCCTTTATACCGCCATCCCATACCTGGGCGCGGCCATCCTTGCCATTGTGATTGGCCGCCTGAGTGACAAGGCCATGCGCCCCGGCGCTGCCGAGACGGGCCAACGTCGCCTGGTAGTGGCCAGCGTGCTGCTCGCATCCTCTGTGATCTTCCTGGTACCAGCGATCGACAGCACATGGGCAATTCTTTTTGTGATCACGCTGTCATTGGCGACGTGCGCATCGGCGATCTCGTTGAACCTCTCACTGGTTAATGACCTGGTGCGCTCGGAAGACGATGTTGGCACCGCCGCAGGCTTTATCACTGCCGTCGGCAACCTCTTTGGCCTGCTGGCTCCGATCGTGACCGGCTACGTGGTGGCGGGTTCGGGGAGCTTTGCCCTGGCTTTCGTAGTGGTAGGCGCGCTGTTGGTTGTTGGCGCCGTCCTGTCGATGTTCTGTACCCGTCGCCCGATCGGGATAGCCACGCCTGGTCGACAGGCCATGGCTTGAATTACTTGTAAATGAAGGAAGCAGTAGCGTCATGAATCAACGTAGTAGCGTGTCCCCCAGCAAGCTCCAGGCGCAGCCTGACTTACGTACCGGCAGTAAATGGCGCCTGGCAATTGCTCTGCTGGCGTTGACCCTTGGAGTATTTGGCCTGGCTCTGTTCGGGGGTGGGGTCTGGCTGATCGCGCTAGGTGGCAGCTGGTATTACGGCCTGGCAGGTGCAGGTTGTGTACTGAGCGCCATCCTTATATGGCGTCAACGCCGCAGCGCCCTTTACCTGTTTGCTCTCATATGGGTATTGACGGTGATCTGGGCGCTTTGGGAAGTCGGTCTCAACTGGTGGGGCCTGGTGCCACGCCTGGTGGCCATGACCGCCATCCTGTTTTTGATCCTGATCGTATCTCCGGCGCTACGCCGCACTACCCGCACTGCTGCGTAACGAGGTTAGTAATGTTCACATCCGTCAAATACGGGGGCGCCCTCGCCCTCGCGATTTCTTGCGCGCTCCAGATGCAGTTCGCGAAGGCTCAGGAAATCCCCCAGGTCGGAAGCGACTGGCCATTCTACGGGGGCGATCATAACGCCCAGCGCTTCAGCCCCCTCAAGCAGATCACTCCAGAGAACGTCGGTCGCCTGGAGCGTGCGTTCGTGTACCACACCCGGGATCTACCGAACCCTGGGAGCCGTTATTCTCCGGAGACTACGCCAGTTAAGGTCGGCAACGATCTGCTGATGTGCTCTGCCAAAAACATCCTGATTTCGATCAATGCGGCAACTGGCAAAGAGAATTGGCGTCATGACCCGGGCGTACCGGATCAGGCCATTCCTCACGCGGCAGCCTGCCGGGGGGTGGCGGTGTATACCGCACCGCAGCTACCCGAAACGGCTCAGTGCCGCAGCCGAGTGGTTGAGGCCACCCTGGATGCCAGGCTGGTAGCAGTCGACCTCGGCACCGGTGAGCCCTGCAAGGACTTTGGCCAGAACGGCACTGTCGATCTCTGGGAAGGTTTGGGCAAAAAGGTCCCTGGCTGGTACGCGGTGACCGCGCCGCCGACCATCGTGAACGGTGTTGTCGTCACCGGCGCGCAGATCCGTGATGGTCAGGATGAGGATGCTCCATCGGGCGTAATTCGTGGCTACGATGCGATCACCGGCAAAATGGCTTGGGCGTGGGACCTGGGTAACCCGGACAATGTCCATGGCCCTGCCGAAGGCAGCACTTACACCCGGGGCACGCCGAACATGT
The DNA here is from genome assembly GCF_016406145.1 of Pseudomonas putida. Classification (NCBI taxonomy): domain Bacteria; kingdom Pseudomonadati; phylum Pseudomonadota; class Gammaproteobacteria; order Pseudomonadales; family Pseudomonadaceae; genus Pseudomonas; species Pseudomonas putida. Next base: position 2,894,108 of record NZ_CP066306.1, on the reverse strand, counting down.
GGACGGCGGCGGTGGGCGATGAGCAGCTCGGTTATGTCTATCTGCCGATCAGCAACTCCTCGATCGACTATTACGGCTCCAACCGCAGTGAGGCCGAAAACAAATATTCGACCTCGCTCGTGGCCGTGGACGTGAAGACCGGCAAGGACGTCTGGCACTTCCAGACCATCCGGCACGATGTGTGGGATTACGATCTGGGCAGCCAGCCGACGATGCTTGATTACCCGGGCAAAGACGGTAAGCCGGTACCCGCGGTGTTGCTGCCGACCAAGCAAGGTGACATCTACATCCTGGATCGTGCCACAGGCGAGCCGCTGATTCCGATCGGTGAGGTCAAGGCGCCTAAAGGGGGATCGGTGGAGCCGGCGTTTTTGGCTGATACCCAGCCTACCTCCGAATGGCACACCCTGCGCAAGGCACCGAAAACAGAAGCGGACATGTGGGGCTTCTCGCCGCTGGACCAACTGATGTGCCGTATTCAGTTCCGTCAGGCCAACTACGAGGGCTACCTGACCCCACCGTCAGTGGATCGTCCCTGGATTCAGTACCCCGGCTACAACGGGGGGTCGGATTGGGGGTCAGTAGCTATTGACCCGGTACGCAGACTGCTGATTGCCAACTACAACGACATTCCTAACCTGAACCAGCTGATACCGCGCGAGCAGGCCGACAAGATGGGGCTCAAACCCATCTACGCGCCGAAGCCCGATGAAACCGCCTTGAACAAAGCAGGCAGCAAGTCAGGCAAAGGCGAAGGCGGTGCTTCGACCTACCCGCAAGTCAACGCCCCATACGCGATCAGCGTTAATGCGGGTTGGCGCAACTGGGGAACCGGCGTCCCATGCTCGGCACCGCCCTATGGTGGAATCCGCGCTATCAGCCTTGACACAGGCAAGACCGTTTGGGACGAGCCGCTGGGTACCGCGCGCCGTAACGGGCCATTCGGCATCCCATCGCATTTGCCGCTGAACATCGGCTTGCCGAACAACGGCGGAACTGTGGTGACTGCGGGTGGATTGACGTTCGTCGGGGCGGCAACCGATAACCTGTTCCGTGCCATTGATACTGCGACGGGTGAGGTGCTGTGGGAGGACGTGCTGACGGTGGGCGCCCAGGCAAACCCGATTTCCTATGAAGTCGACGGTGAGCAGTATGTCCTTGTCTCTGCTTCCGGGCATGCCTTCATGGAAACCGGAACCAGCGACGAAATCATCGCATACAAGCTGCGCAAGTAATCGCCAAGGCGGGGCCTGTTCAGGCCCCGCTTCGCCAAAATCGTTAAAGGAGATTGAACATGGATTTAGGCTTGCAGGGTAAGCGGGTGCTGGTCAGCGGCGCCTCCCGAGGCATTGGCCGAGCTATCGTGAAGTTGTTTCTCGAGGAAGGCGCCCAAGTGGCGTTCTGTGCTCGGGGGCAAACAGGCGTTCAGAGCGCGCAACTCGAGTTTGGCGAGCGCGCTTGGGGCACTGCGGTGGATGTTACCCAGCCCGAGCATGTCCGGGCCTGGGTCAATGAAGCAGCGCAGCATATGGGCGGGCTGGATATCGTCGTGCCCAACGTCAGTGCTTTGGCTGGGGGTGATGACCTGGAGACCTGGCGGCGAGCGTTCGACACCGACCTGTTGGGCAGTGCAACGATGGTCAAAGCCGCCCTGCCCGCCCTTCGTCAATCACAAGCGGCAGCGGTCGTGCTCATATCGAGCGTCTCGGGGCGCGAGGTCGATATGTTCGCAGAACCCTATGGCGTTCTGAAGGCAGCCTTGCTTCACTACGGCAAGACCCTCTCGGTGCGCCATGCCCATGAGGGTATCCGCGTTAACTCCGTTTCTCCAGGCAATGTGTATTTCCCTGAAGGCGTGTGGGGAGATATAGAACGAGAACAACCCGATACCTTCGCCAAATCCCTGGCCGAAAACCCGATGGGGCGTATGGCTACTCCGGAAGAGGTCGCTAAAGCGGTGGTGTTCCTGGCCAGTCCCGCGGCAAGTTTCACAACCGGTACCAACCTTCTGGTCGATGGTGGCCTGACGCGCTCAGTGCAATTCTGAGTGCCCGCCTCGGTATTGGCTCTAGGAGCGAGAATCGACGTGATGAAACTTTATATCTACGAACACTGCCCCTTCTGTACGCGCGCCCGCATGATCGTTGGGTTCAAGCGTCTCCCGGTAAGGCTTGAAGTCATCATGGAGGGTGATGCTGATACACCTACCCGCCTGATCGGCAAGAAAGCCGTGCCGATCCTGCAGAAGGAGGATGGCAGTCACATCGGCGAGAGCCTGGACATTGTTCGGTATCTCGACGGCATAGGCCCACCCGCTCTGGTCGCACCGCAAAATCGCGCACTCGACGCATGGGTCAAGGAAGCTTGGCCGACCGCGCTCAAACTTTTTATCCCGCGGTTCGTACACGGGCAGTTTGCGGAGATCGCCACGCCAACCGCGAGGGAGGCTTACCGCCGGCGGGAAGAGCAAGCCTTCGGTGACTTGGAGGTGCTACGGGAGCAAACGCCGAAACTGGCCGCTGAAATGCAACCCCTGCTTGATGCCCTGGCCCCATTGGTAGCAGATAGAGCGACACTCGGAATCAACGACATTACCCTCTGGCCCGTGTTGCGATCGCTGTCCATCGTCCAACAGATAGCGTTTCCGCCACAGGTGCTCGGTTACATGCAGCGGCTGAGTGCGTCATGTAATGTTCCCCTGCTGTTCGGGCAAGCAGCGTGATTTTCCGATGGCCTGCGAGTCTTTAAGGCGCCAGCTAAGATGCTGACGGTGGACGTCAGCCGCCGTGTGGTGAGCTTCAATCAGCTTCACTTCCCCGTCAAAGCTACGCCCAGCCGGATTTTGACATTGCTTTTGCGCAACCAAGGGCATGTCGTGAGCAGACCGACGATTTACAGAGAAATCTGGGGGTACCAGTTCGATCCTGGTACCAAGATCATCGACGTGCAGATTTGCTATCTGAGAAAGCTACTGAAGGCCTTGCAGGCGCCGGTCGAGATCAAAACCTTTCGGGGCAAAGGCCTTTGCCTGCAGGTAACTGTGGGAAGACCGGCGTGACAGGGGTGTTTGGCGTGCCGGATGAGGTTTTCAGTGATTTGATCGCCTCATCTTCAGCTGCCCTGTGAACCGAGCCGTTGTTTATCGGGCATCACATTGCGGGGACTTTTCTTTCACTTAAATTTCACAGGGCTCGAGCGAACCTAAAGCTACCCCTATGTGTGATAGACCTTGCCCGCCTAGCAGCGGGCTTTCTTTTGCCGGCAAATTACGGAAGCACCATAGCGCAGCCGTTCGAAAGCCCCGGGTGATCTACTGAGCTTTTTCGGGCTCTCTGGTTTTCCAAAGCGAAAGCAAGACCCCGCCAACCAGAAGGCCAATTGTAACGCTCAAAGATATTTCAGCTGGCACTTTACCAACGATGTCATGAAGAAAGATTTTAGCGCCGATAAAGACAAGCACTAAAGCCAAGGCGTACTTAAGGTAAGCGAAGCGATTTATCATGGCAGCCAATGCAAAGTAAAGTGCTCGCAAGCCGAGAATAGCAAAGATATTTGACGTGTAGACGATGAACGGATCCTGTGTGATAGCAAAAATCGCAGGTACGCTATCAACAGCAAAAACCAAATCCGCACACTCGATGAGAATGAGGGCGAGGCATAACGGTGTCACCCATAGCACTTTTTTACCTGAGGGGTCAGGCAAACGCACTACAAAACGTTGACCATGCAATTCTTTGGTTATGCGTAGATGCCTGCGCAGATACTTGACGAAACGATTGTTTTCCAAATCAGGCGCATGATCGACGCGCGCGAACAGCATCTTCATTCCAGTAAAAACCAGGAACGCGCCGAAGAGGTAGAGTATCCAACTGAACTGCGCGATGAGCGCAGCTCCGAGACCTATCATGATGGCCCTCAAGACGATGACACCCATAATGCCCCAGAACAGGACTCGGTGTTGAAACTCTCTAGGGATGGCCAAGAAGCTGAATATGAGCGCAATAACGAAAACGTTATCCATGGACAGGGACTTCTCGATCAGGAAACCTGTCACGTAGTCCATGCTGGCGTCGCTTCCTTTCTGGAAGTAAACCCAGACTGCGAACAGAAGCCCCATGCTGATGTAGCCCGCAGACAGCAATAAGCTTTCTTTGACTTCTATCTCCCGGCTCCCTCGATGTAGGACTCCCAAGTCAAGAATCAAAAGGGTCAATACAACAGCAAAAAAAGAAAGCCAAAGCCACAAGTCCGTGCCAAGGACGTCTTGAAAGAGAAACGCATTAAGGGCAGACATGAGCCCCTCCTTTATAGTCGTAGTCAAAACAACTATGACTCCGACATGGCGGCTGCTAACCGTCAGAGGGGCCCGGCGTCACAAGACAAGGTTTTACCGGGCACGAAAAAACTGCAAGAAGGAAAATTTTTCTAATCATTTCTTGTGTGAAACGATAGCCGTCTTGAGTAGCTATCAGCTGGGCAGTTTTACCCACGTGTATTGAAATGCGAGTGCAATTCATTACGTGAACAATTCAAGTGCCCGGATAAGTTTGCAATGGTTGGCACTATCCCTTGCTGTGTTCAGGGGGATGGGCCCGTACCGCGCTTGATGCCCTGCGTGATATCGCTGCTGGTTCCAAGAAACCCTTTACAGAGGCCATGATCAAAACTTTCCCGTGCCGCAATGCGCTAAATACCCTGCTGCCCGAGGTGGTCATGGTACTGACAGAGCAAGCTGCCCGTAGCGTGGCTGGCGGCCAAGCTGTTCAGCCAGTACTTCAGATGCGCGGTATCGCAATCGAGCAGCTCGATAATCAGAGCATCGGGCTGTCTGGTCTCCAGCGCTGCACACGCTGCGCAACCGTTAGCTGATACCGCCTGCCCTCTCCTCTGAACTTTGCTGCCTCTGCAGCATTCAGCTGCCTTAGCCACACAACACATTGCAGGCATTCATGAGAAGGGGTTTCTACCATGATCGATCAAGCGACAGGCATGAAACCAGGCGAACGCTACTGCGTGGAGAACGTCGAGCGCGCTCATCAGTTCCCTGGCTTCTTTCAAGACGGCAAGTATTACCTTGGCCCCGAGCTGCTCACGGCAGTCGGATGGCTTGAAGGGACGAAGTTCATCTATGACAGTCTGGATGCGCAAGGTGAACCGGCCTTCCCGGAGCGGGTGGCGGGCACCATTGAGGGCATGAAGCTGGTGCTGGTCGACGGCACTGCACTGCAGCTCTCGAAGATAGCACCCAGTGATACCCTCCTACCTACGGCTGGCAACATCGAGCAAGCCTCACAGCCTGACGAACCTGAAGCTCCAGCACCGGTAAAGGGCCCGTTGCGCGGCAAAGTCGTGGTCATCACTGGCGCATCGAGTGGTATAGGCAGGGCTGCCGCGCATGCCTTCGCTTGCAAAGGCGCACGGCTGGTGCTCGCCGCACGCGATGAGCAAGCGTTGTTCGATGTGCTGGACGAATGCACCGACTGTGGAACAGACGCGGTGGCAATCATCACCGACGTCACCCGTAGCGATCAGGTGCAAGCGCTGGCCACGCAGGCGGCCGAATTTGGCCATGGCCGGATCGATATCTGGGTCAACAACGCAGGCGTTGGCGCGGTGGGCAACTTCGAGCAAACGCCCCTGGAAGCACATGAACAGGTCATTCAGACCGACCTGATCGGTTACCTGCGCGGGGCCCACGTGGCCCTTCCCTATTTCAAGGCCCAACGCAGCGGCATCCTCATCAACACACTGTCCCTGGGAAGCTGGGTTGCCCAGCCCTACGCGGCGGCCTATTCGGCAAGCAAATTCGGCCTGCGCGGCCTGACCGAAGCGCTGCGCGGAGAATTGACGGAGTTCCCCGACATCCACGTCTGCGACATTTATCCAGCGGTCATGGACACCCCAGGCTTCAGGGATGGCGGCAATTACACCGGCCATGCGCTCACGCCACCCGGGCCGATCTACGACCCGGAGCGGGTAGCCAAGGCCATGGTAGCTACCGCTATATCCCCACGCGCCAACACCACGGTGGGCGCTGCCGCTCGCCTTGCCCACCTGGCGAGCTACGTCGTTCCGCGGCTGGCGCTGGTTTCAGGGTGGCTAACTCGCAGGGCCTTGAGCCGCAGCCCCAATGCAGAGGTTTCTTCCGGCAACCTGTTCGAGCCACCGAGTGGCCGGCGCAGCGTGGACGGTGGCTGGAAATCCAGCAACGACATGCCGTTGTGGGTCGTGGCGGCAGCCCTCGGGGTCATCGCAGGGCTGGCCGTCACCCGCTCGCAACGCAGGCGCCGTTAAGCACACCGTTGAGCATCGAGCAGGAACTTTGCCCGCCATCGCGGGCCCCTATTGAAGGTCTATCGGTAAAGGAGATGAATGATGAATGCGCAACTGAACGGTAAGCGTGTGGCCTTTCTGGTCACCGACGGCTTCGAGCAGGTGGAACTGACCGGCCCTCGTGACGCTTTGGAAAACAGCGGCGCGGTGGTCGACATCCTGGGGGAAAAGGAAGGTACGGTACGCGGCTGGAACCATGACAAGCCCGCCGACGAATTCGCCGTGGATGCCACTTTCGAGAGTGCCCAGCTCGATCTTTACGATGCCCTGGTGCTGCCCGGCGGCGTTCAGAACTCCGACACGATTCGCTTGATTCCCGGCGCGCAAAAGCTGGTGAAAAGCCACGACGCAGCAGGCAGACCGCTGGCTGTCATCTGCCACGGTGCCTGGCTGCTGGTATCGAGCGGGTTGGCCAAAGGCAAGCGGATGACCAGCTACAAGACCTTGCAGGATGATATTCGCAACGCCGGCGGCTCGTGGGTGGATGAACAGGTAGTGGTGGATGGCAACCTGATCAGCAGCCGCCAGCCGGACGATATTCCCGCCTTCAATGAGCAGTTGATCAAAGCGTTGGCAGGCTGAATTTTGCGGACCTGCGCAGAGCGTGAACAGCAGCGAAACGATTGGGATCGGGCCTGATGGAAGACTGGATCGGTTTGTTGGAATGGCCCGCCATGGCTGTCACGGTGTTGGCAGCGTGGTGTATAGGCTCGCGCCGTCCCGGCCGGCGTAAAGTGGGGTTCTGCTGCTTCATCGCCAGCAACCTGCTGTGGTCGGTCTGGGGCTTGCACGCTCAAGCGTGGGCTTTGATCGTGCTGCAGGTCGTGCTGTGCCTCATGAACCTGAGGGGATGGAGGAAGAACAAAATTGCGTCAAAGGGGACGCAAGGGGCCCATTCTCGACCTGCATGATCGGATTCGCTACGGATACCGCCGATTAAGTCAAGCCGGGCACATCGGCTTACTGGCTTGCTCCATGCGGTGTAGGACTTGTACTTGGCAACTTGCGATCAGTGACAGCACTTAGCGCGGTTGCCACCAGCAAAAATACACCGCTGGCCAGGAATGTGGCTTGATAGCCGAATCCGTCGTACAGCACTCCGCCCACAGTTGCACCCGCAGTGATGGCCAACTGAATCACTGCGACCATCAAGCCACCGCCGGCCTCCGCCTGGTGCGGCAATGCCTTGGCCAACCAGGTGAACCATCCCACGGGAGCACAGGTAGAGACCAGCCCCCAGATACCGAGCAAAACAGCGACAGGAACGACCCAACTACCGACCATGATCACGGCGAAAGCGATGGCAGTCATGATCAACGGTACTCCCAGAAGAACGCGGTTCAGGTATCGACCAACGAGCGTGCCAACTACCATCGTACCGACCAGCCCTGCGGCGCCGATTACCAGCAGCAGAAGCGAGAGCGTGGGCACATCCACATGCGTGACCGTTTCCAGGAAGGGCCGCAGATAGGTGAACAGTGTGAACTGCCCCATGAACAGGAATGCAACTGCCGCCATGCCGAGGGCGACCCTGGAGTCTGCCAGCAAACGCAGGGATCCGGTTGCTGAGGCGGCCTTGCGCTCGCTCGGCATCGCTGGCAGCGTGAAGGCTTGCCACATCAAAGCCAATGCGGCCAACGGCAGGACGCAAAAGAACGCCCCTCTCCAGCCAATCATGCCGCCCAGGTAGCTTCCGACCGGCGCCGCGATTGCCGTAGCCAACGCGGTACCGCCCTGCATTACGGCAATGGCCTTGGGAACGAGCCGTTCGGGTGCGATGCGCATCATCACCGCTGTGGACATCGACCAGTACCCACCGATCGCGATTCCTAGCACGGCACGCCCCACCATCAATGTCAGGTAATTCGGAGCGAATGCCACCATCCCCCCGGAAATCAGCATCAGCGCGGTTGTGGCCAACAGGACAGGCTTACGGTCGATCCCCTGGGTCATGGACGCCAGCATCAGGCTAGTTACGACGGCAAAGAAACCCGAGATGGAAATGGCCTGCCCAGCCTGGCCTTCAGTGAGTGACAAATCGGACGCTATCGGAGTGAGCAAGCTCACTGGCAGGAACTCCGAAGCCACCAGCGCGAAGGCACAGAGCGACATCGCCAGGACAGCGCTCCAGACCTGACGGCTTGTATGTTGAAGGTGTATTGCAGGGCTGCTCATAACGGATCTCGGTTTAACAATTTCAAAGACGCAGGTGCCCAGGCCCAGGGCAGAGGCTGGGCCTGGCGATGGCGTCAGTTACTTGAGGTGTTCGCCAAAGAAAGACGTCAGCTTGCCGAAGGGAATCAATGCGACGCGGTCATAGAGATCGACGTGGCCAGCGTCCGGTACGATCACCAGTTCCTTGGGTTCGCCGGCAAGGCGATACGCCTCTTCACTGAACTCACGGGAGTGTGCGCCCTCTCCCGCGATGAACAGCATTGGGCGTGGCGAGATCGTCTCGATGTCATTGAACGGGTAGAAGTTCATGAACCGGACATTACTGGTCAGCGTGGGATGCGTCGTCAGAAGCGGCGACAACCCTTTGGGGGTGAACTCCCCCCGTGGCGTGCGGTAGAAGTCGTAAAACTCGCGTTCGATGGCATTGGAGTGCTCGGTCAGCTTGTCGACCGTGCCACTGGTGTACAGGGTGTCACCGCCGGCAAACTCGACATCACGCTGAGCTGCTGCTTCAGCAATGGCTTTCTTGCGTTGCTCGACTGTTACCGCGTGCTTGAGGCCGTTGCGATTGGCGGCGCCCATGTCGTACATGCTGACCGTGGCAATGGCTTTCATTCGAGGATCAATCTTCGCCGCACTGATGGCAAAGCTGCCACTGCCGCAGATGCCCAACACGCCGATGCGGTTGCGATCAACGAAACCCTGAGCACCGAGATAGTCGACCGCCGCACTGAAGTCTTCGGCATAGATGTCCGGCGATACCAGGTTACGCGGACGCCCGTCACTTTCCCCCCAGAACGATAGATCGATTGCCAGGGTGACGAAGCCCTGCTCTGCCAGCTTCTGGGCGTAGAGATTCGCGCTTTGTTCCTTAACCGCGCCCATCGGATGGCCGACGATGATGGCGGGATGACGGGTATTGGGTTTCAGATTTTCAGGAACGAACAGGTTGCCGACCGTATTCATCTGAAACTGGTTTTTGAAGGACACCCGTTCGAGTGATACCAGGTCACTCTTATAGAAATTGTCGGCTCCATGGGACATATCGGCGGCTCCTGCAGTGAGTGAACTGGCCATCAAGGCAAACGCTACGAACAAAGACTTCATGCACTCATTCCTGTCTGCTCGAAATGGAAATGGTGCGAGGGGCATGCTCTGCTGAGCACACTGGCCACCTCGCCTATAGCCATCTTCGTCGCACAAACCGCTTCATCAGTAGAGCAAACGGGTAGTTTTATTGCCTAAATCTCCAGTTCGTACCGGCTGGGCATGGACAGATGACGCAACGCGCCCGTAATGTTTTTCACAAGATCATCGGAAGCTTCCCATGCCTGCCACCACACAACCGCGCCCCCCTGCGAACCCGCTGGCCACGCTGTGCGAGGTAATCGGCGCACACGCGCCCACAGCTGGCGACTTCACGACACACATCGCAGACCTCAGCGTCTACCGGCGTAACGCGCCGGCCCCACCGATTACCTGTATCGTCGAGCCGAGTATCGTGCTGGTGGTGCAGGGCGCAAAGGAAATGGTCATCGGTAGCGAGGTCTTCCCCTACGACACGAGCCGCTTTCTGGTCACCTCGCTGAACATCCCCGCTAACTCGGCGGTGACGATGGCCAGTGAGCAAGCCCCTTGCCTCGGCCTGGTGTTCAAGCTCGACCTGCGCACACTGGCGGAACTGATCGCACAAGATGGTCGTCTTGCGGTGAGTGGTCAGACCTTTCACACCAGCGCTGGGGTGGGTGAATTGAGCCCGAAGTTACTGGAGAGCTTCAGCCGCCTGATCGAGCTGCTCGAGGAGCCCGATGCGATACCTGTGCTCTGGCCACTCATTCAGCGGGAAATCCACTACCGTTTGCTGCTGAGTGACCAGGCCCCCCTCCTGCGCTACATCGCCTCCGTGGGCAGCAAGGGCCACCGAATCGCCAAGGCCATCGACTGGATGAAGCTGAACTACGCCGCGCCGCTGCGAGTGGACGAGCTGGCCTCCCAAGTGCAGATGGGACTCTCGACCTTCCACCAGCATTTCCGCCAGCTGACCGCTATGAGCCCGCTGCAATACCAGAAATGGCTGAGGTTGAACGAGGCGAAACGGTTGATGCTCAACGAGCATCTGGATGCCGCCACCGCTGCCTTCAAGGTCGGCTATGAAAGCCCCTCGCAGTTCAGCCGCGAGTACGGGCGCCAGTTCGGCACACCGCCAAAGCGCGATATCGCAGAACTGCGCCTGAGCGCGGAAAGATCAGCTGCCTCCACACCCAGCGTGCCCTGAGCCCAGCGCTCAGGAAACCGTCCAATTCGCGATGCAAGGATATGCAATGACAAGGAACATCCCCAGAAGGTCTTTACTGCTCACAGTCGAAAAACCCGCGCCCTCTCGATGGGCTAACCTGCGGTACCTTGTTTTAGCGTACGGATTGTCAGTGTTGGGTTTGGCGCACGCAAACACGGCCAGCGCAGCTGATCCTCTAACGGTAGGGATTGGCGAAGAGAATTTACAGCAGCGGATCCCCCGTATGCAGCTGGCAGTAGGCGAGCATCTTTATACGATCACGCTGGATGACACCGAAACGGCTCGTGCCTTCGCCTCGTTGGCACCACTGACGCTCACAATGGCCGACCTCAACAGCAACGAAAAGCATGCGGATCTCATGGTGTCACTTCCCGGGAACCCCAAAGCCCCTGGAATGATCACCGCTGGGGACCTCATGCTCTATGGATCGAAGACCCTGGTGGTCTTCTACAAGACGTTCCAGACACCCTACTCCTACACGCGAATCGGGAAGATTGAAAACCCCGATGGCTTGGTTCAGGTACTCGGGCACGGCAACGTAAAGATCGAGTTCTCCCGGCACTGAAGAGCCGGAGAACGTAATGCCCTCATGTAGGCACCGCCTCGCTCCGGAGCGCTTCCAGAACCACCTTGAAGGCAGCCGTTTGCTGCCGGCGTGTAGGGTAATAGAGGTGATAGCCGACGTCTTTCTGAACGGCCCGTTCAAAAAAGATTGAGGCCAGGCGCGACATTACATCAATGGCAGCGAGGCCCTGGCCCGCCGCCATTGATCAAATGCTCAATGAAATGGACCACAGCGTAAAAGACCCGCTCGTAGATCGCACAATAGTTCGATAATCGCACACCATCCGCTTCCCCCCTCTCTACTTGTGCCCGATCTTGCGGCACGCTTAGCACAGTCAGCAAACATTTCCCAAGCGCTGACTGGCCCCCATGTCAAAGGGCGCGCCAGGCAGGCCCACAACCCATACTCCAGGAACAACCAGGAGCTCGCTTTGATCAATAAAACGTATGAGTCCATCGCCAGCGCGGTGGAAGGCATCACCGACGGGTCGACCATCATGGTCGGTGGTTTTGGCACTGCCGGCATGCCGTCCGAGCTGATCGATGCTCTGATCGATACCGGTACCCGCGACCTGACCATCATCAGCAACAACGCCGGCAATGGAGAAATTGGCCTGGCCGCGCTGCTCAAAGCCGGCAGTGTGCGCAAGGTGGTCTGCTCCTTCCCGCGCCAGTCCGACTCCTACGTCTTCGACGAACTGTACCGGGCCGGCAAGATCGAGCTGGAAGTGGTACCGCAAGGCAACCTGGCCGAACGCATCCGCGCAGCGGGCTCGGGTATCGGTGCATTCTTCTCGCCGACCGGCTACGGCACTCTGTTGTCCGAAGGCAAGGAAACCCGTGAGATCGATGGCCGCCAGTACGTGCTGGAAATGCCGCTGCACGCCGACTTCGCGCTGATCAAGGCGTACAAGGGTGACCGCTGGGGCAACCTGATCTACCGCAAGGCCGCGCGTAACTTCGGCCCGATCATGGCCATGGCCGCCAAGACCGCCATCGCTCAGGTCGACCAGATCGTCGAACTCGGCGAACTGGACCCGGAACACATCATCACTCCGGGCATCTTCGTGCAGCGCGTGGTCGCCGTTACCGGCGCTGCTTCTTCGATCGCAAACGCTGTCTGAGGCCTGCCATGACCATTACCACAAAACTTTCCCGCACCCAGATGGCCCAGCGCGTGGCCGCGGACATCCAGGAAGGCGCATACGTGAACCTGGGCATCGGCGCGCCTACGTTGGTGGCCAATTTCCTGGGTGACAAGGAAGTGTTTCTGCACAGCGAAAACGGCTTGCTGGGCATGGGCCCGAGCCCGGCGCCGGGCGAGGAAGACGATGACCTGATCAACGCCGGCAAGCAGCACGTGACCCTGCTCACCGGTGGGGCTTTCTTCCACCACGCCGACTCCTTCTCGATGATGCGTGGCGGCCACCTGGACATCGCGGTACTGGGCGCCTTCCAGGTGTCGGTCAAGGGCGACCTGGCCAACTGGCACACCGGCGCCGAAGGTTCGATCCCGGCCGTAGGCGGCGCGATGGACCTGGCCACCGGCGCGCGCCAGGTGTTCGTGATGATGGACCACCTGACCAAGTCAGGCGAAAGCAAGATCGTGCCTGAGTGCACTTACCCGCTGACCGGCATCGGTTGCGTCAGCCGCATCTACACCGACCTGGCCGTGCTGGAAGTGACATCCGACGGCCTGAAAGTGGTAGAGATCTGCGCTGACATCGACTTCGACGAGTTGCAAAAGCTCAGTGGTGTGCCGCTGATCAAGTAAGCCACGCAAATTGTCTGCATCCGCCTGGCGGCGAAGGGGCCGAAAATGCCCACTGCCGCCAAAGCGGTTTCCTACTGCGCTATTCCAGCGACCCTTTCAACCGCTTCTAACCCTTGCCGGGCGTTGGTCTCGACACGCTTGGTGAGGCCGTCCTCAACCGCTGCCACGTCCAGTCACAACTGCTCGGAAATCTCGATAAGGTTGAGATCCGGGTCGCGCACGTACACGGAACGGATAGGGCCTGTCGCACCGGTTCGCTGAATCGGGCCCTCAATAATTGGCCAATCCTGACCTCCAAGCTGCGCGATAACTTCTTCGAGGCTGACACTGGCGATGAAGCACAAATCCAATGCACCCGGAACAGGCAGATGGGCTTTTGGCTCGAACTCATGCCCCCGCACATGAACATTGATCTTCTGATTGCCGTAGCAGAACGCCAAACGGCCTTGGCCGAAGGTCTCCAAGCGCATGCCCAGCACGCGGGTATAGAAGTCTTTACAAGCGTCGACATCGACAGTGGTCAGCACCAGGTGGTCCAGATGGTCAATCACTTCGCGATCTCCGATTCTGTTGGGGGTTTAGGGACGTGCAGGGCGTCCGCCGGCAACTTTTGAAGGCGCCGCCCTGTTTTAGTTGCCCCCGGAATGAACGTTTTACCCACTTGACCACTCCATGTACCGCATCATCATTGCCAGCCGACTCAAAAGCGCGATGAAGGATCCTGCGCGTGTTCCATGGAGAGGAAGATCATGAGTGTCACCCTGAAATGCCTCGAGTGCGATGGGCAAGATTTGGTAAAGCCGGGCAGGCTCCACAGAAAATCGATTGTCACCTGTCGGGAGTGCAATGCCATCGCTCAGTATGGTGACCTGTTGGAAGCAGCGGGTCGACGGTTGCTGGCCGAGCTTCAGCAGCAGCTGGCCGGGTTGAAGGCAGGCTGACCACCCTGCTCTCCCGTAACCCGCTCACAGGGCCTACTCGCCAGGATGTACTTCGACCCGGGTAATCTCAAGCGATCTGGCCTGCTGCAGAATCTCCGTCGGGGAGGCGTCTGCTGCAGGCATCACCAGGCTGTTCTCGCCATCCCCGTAATGCAACAGGATCAAGTGCAACGCTGCTTCATGAGGCGAAAGCCCGGGCTGCTTGAGCTCGAACCGGTGGTCACGCGGTTCGCCCTTGAACAGGTACGTCAGGTTGTAAGTGTGCATGCTGACCTCAATGATGCTGGATAGGTAATTATCCTGACCAATGGGTCAGCATATGGTTCGACTCATGTCGACCATCATCCTTCGTTTGTCAGAGCTGAAACCGCTTCATCATCCCGTTCAAGCCAATCGACAAGCTGGCCAGCTCCTGGCTAGCCGTGCTGATCTGGTCTGCGCCCTCGGAGGTCTGCACGGCAAGATCACGAATATTCAACAGGTTACGATCGACTTCTCGAGCCACTTGTGCCTGTTCTTCAGTGGCACTGGCCACCACCAGATTGCGCTCGTGGATCGTGGTCGCGCCATCGGTGATCTCATCCAGTGCCTGCCCGGCCAGCTCAGCCACCTGCAGGGTATGCCCCACCTGCTGGCTGTTGCTGTGCATCGACTCCACCACCCGCGCCGTGCCGCTGCGAATGGCGTTGATCATTTCCTCGATCTCCAGCGTCGAGCTCTGGGTACGCGCCGCCAGCGCGCGGACTTCATCAGCCACCACGGCAAAGCCGCGGCCCGCTTCACCCGCCCTCGCCGCCTCGATCGCTGCGTTGAGCGCCAGCAGGTTGGTCTGCCCGGCAATTGCACCGATCACATCGAGTACCTTGCCCACTTCCTGCGACTGCACCGACAGTGCTTCGATCTGCCGCGACGCCTCATGCACATCCTGGCTCATCTTGCCGATCGAACTGATCGCCTCACCCACCCGCTGACGACCGCGGCGCGCCGCGTCTTCGGACTGACGCGAGATTTCGGAGGTGCTGACGGTGTTGCGCGCCACCTCTTCCACCGCGACGCTCATCTGCGTGACGGCGGTGGCGGCTTGCTGGATCTCGTCGCTCTGGCGGTTGAGGTCGCGGGAGGTTTGCTGGGTAATCGCCGACATCTGCTCGCTGGCCGCGGCCAGCTGATGAGAAGAATCGCCGATCAGCCGCAGGGCATCCTTGAGGCTGGCCTGCATGGCCGCCAGGGCATGCATCAACTGGGTCGCCTCGTCGCGGCCAGTGGCATGCACGGTGTGGGAAAGGTCGCCCTCAGCAATGTTCTGTGCCACGCCTATGGCTTCACGCAGCGGGCTGACGATGCTGCGGGTCAGCAACCAGGCAAGGCCGATGGTCAGCACCAGCACCAGGCCGATCACAGCGAAGGTCAGGTAAAGCGCACGCTGGTACTCGGCGCGGGCATGGGCGGTGTGCTGTTCGGCGGTGTCGCTGCTGAACTTGACCAGGTTGTCGTACAGCTCACCTATCCGGTTGGAAATGTCCTGCATGGCGCCGCTGAGCATCGCCTGCATCTGCGGTACCTGGTTTTGCTCGGACAACCCCTTGTATTGATCGAGCAGCACACGGTACTGGTCGATCAACCGCTGCATCTCGGCAAAAGCCGGCTTGCCCGCCGCCGGCACTACCGCACCGTAGCCCTCGACACCTTTGTCGAGCAGGCCCTTGAGCACCTCCAGGCGCGCCAGGGTCGGCGTCAGCTGCGCGGGCTCGCGGGCAATGGCCATGCGCAGGGTGATGATGCGCAGGCCAAGCATGTGGCTGCGGACCTCACCCAGGTAGCGGGTGCCAACGTTGGTCACCTGCTCGGTGTACACCACGGCTTCGCGCATGCTGGAGATCTTGTTGATGGAAAACAGCCCGAGCACTACGACCAGGGCGGCGATCAGGCTGAAACTCAGGTAAGAGCGGGTAGCGATGTTGAGATGGCGCAGGCGCATGAGGACATATCCGGGTGGCAGTGGGATGTACTACCCATTACGTTCGGCATGCAGAGGACAATGTTGAGTGGTTGAAGGGAGTTAGCGCCCGATAATCGAACATTATCGGTTTTGCGGTGGCAGGCATCGAGCGCCGCACAGACGACGCTCGGTCTCCATTTCCTTAGAAAATAATGATATATGGAAGCTTTCTAAACTAATTTATTAGAAATGCGCCTTGACCAACGCGCTCACCGCATTCTGATCTGTCGGGAATCCGTGGCTATCCTCGATCCCGTACTTGTCCGACCAATAATCCCACTCCAGCCCCGCATAAAGGCGCTTCGGCGTGTGCCCGAGGGCCTTGCCCACGTCGTACTTGAACTGCGGATTGAAGTGGAAACTCTTGGCCACGTAATCCGACGTGCCCTTGCTGCCAACGTCATTCACATACCACTCCAGGTATCCGTCAAACAGGATGTCCGATCGCCCTAGCGGTATGGTCATTGCCCAGGTCGGGTTGATCTGCCATTGCCCCGATGCCTTGCCGGTAATCCCGTCAGGCTTGCGGTAATAGGTATTGAGCGAGAAGCGATCGAACCCCGGGATAGTCAAGTCCACGGCAGGCCCCAACAGGTATCTGCGAGTGCGCCCCTCGCCGCGCTCGTAGGTAGCGGCAATCAGTACGTCCTTGACGATGCCAAAACGCAGGTTCTGACCGCTGACCTTACCCAGCGACAACCGCGGGGAGAACTCACCGTAGTAGCTATGCCCGTCATTGCCCGACAAGCCGTTGGACCACTTGTTGTCGACGAACATAAACACATCCCCCCAGGTCCAGCCGCTGGCGTGTTCGAAGGTGACGGTCTGCTGGATGTCGTTGCCGGTGCCGTCGACTTTGTAGTTGTGGCCGTACAGGTAGCTCAGGCTGTTGTCGTACCACATCAGCGGACTGGCCTGCGCGCCGGCACTGGCCAGGGCGCAGAGGGGCAGGAAGCAGTAGCTTAGGCAGGCAAGAGGGTTGAGTTTCATGTGCATCCCTTGGGTCGAGGTCGGTGAGGTTCACCAGCAAGGGATTCAGCGGACAGACCTCTCCTCTGGCCACGGTACGAACCGTGGCGCCACCCTTGCCGGGTGTGCGGCGTGATGCCGCCAGAGCAATGTCCCATGCCATTTCTGGCACTGACCGCTTCTACTCGACTGTGCCCTAGCAGGGGGCGTGCCAACTGATCGAATACAGTCTAGATAGGTGATTGTGGCCAATTTAATGAATTAGTGAGCACCAGGCCGACTCAGCATTGCGCACTTTAATAGCGCCGTGCGCTCCTGCCTTGCACCTTCCCGGATCACTGTCCTGCCCTTGCAATGCCCGGCTGGGCTTGAACAGCCCGGCTTTGGCGGTTTGCGTACATTGGCACGCTTCTCGCTTCATCTGCCTTCGAGTAGAAGCGGTCAGTGCCAGAAATGGCATGGGGCATTGCTCTTGCGCCTTGGATTGGGCGTACATCCGAGCGGATGATTTGCGCGCGGCCTGACGGCCCTGGGCAAGTAGAGAAATGTCGGCCGTGGCTGCTGCATGCTGTGTGCACCCTCCTCTTGCTGCGTTCTCTCTCCGCTCGGTTTTCGCTGGCGTGTTCCCGAACACCTGGCGCATTTCGAATCGAGGTGGAGAACAATCATGAAAAACCGCTTTGCTTTGACTTACCCGCTTCGCTCGCTGCTTGGCGCAGCAGTGTTCAGCTGCGCCTCCCTGGCCATGGCCAACGACAAGGTCGTGTTGCTCACCTCCTGGTACGCCCAGGCAGAACAGGGCGGCTTTTACCAAGCTGTGGCCGATGGCTTGTATGAGAAAGAAGGCCTGGATGTGTCCATCCGCATGGGCGGCCCGCAGGTCAATGGCATGCAGTTGCTGGTCAGCAAGCAAGCCGACTTCATCGTCAACTACGACCTGCAGATCCTCAAGAGCGTGGAGCAAGGGCTGCCGGTGGTCGCGGTGGCTGCGCCATTTCAGGGCGACCCGCAGGGCTTGATGACGCACGCCGATGTCAATGGCCTGGACGGCCTGCAAAACAAGCAGGTGCTGGTGTCCACGTCCGGCCAGCAAACCTGGTGGCCCTGGCTCAAAGGCAAGTACCAGCTTCAGGACAGCCAGGCACGGCCGTACACCTTCAACCTGCAGCCCTTCCTCGCCGGCGCCGACACCACCCAGCAGGCCTACGCCAGTTCGGAACTGTTCCAGGCCATCAAGGCAGGCCAGAAACCCAACTTCTTCCTGTTCGCCGATGCAGGTTACCCGCCCTACGGCTCCACCGTGGTCACCCGCCAGGACGTCATCGACCAGCATCCCGAGCGCGTCGCCGGGTTTGTCCGCGCCTCGCTCGAGGGCTGGAAACGCTACCTGGCCAATCCCGCTGCGGGCAATGCGCTGATCAAGCGCGACAACCCCAACATGAGTGATGAGCTGCTGGCGTGGGGCGTCTCGACGCTCAAGCAATACCAGCTGGTCACAGGGGGCGACGCTGCCAGCCACGGCATCGGCACGATGAACGACGCCCGCTGGCAAGCCACCCGCGACTTCATGGTCCAGGCCGGCCTGCTCGGCGCCGCCGCCCCTTGGCAAAAGGCCTATACCACCCGCTTCGTGCAAGGCCTGAACGTGCAGCCCGACACTGTCCAGGCCGCCAGCCGCTGAGCCTTATAACAACACTTAATACCGTGAGGAAACTGGATCATGCTGGTCACCAAACAACCTGTATTGCGACGCTTCTGGTACGCCCTGCTGCCCATGGCAGCCCTGGACGACGGGCCAAAACCCTTCACCTTGCTCGGTGAAGCCCTGGTCCTTTGGAAGCGCCCCGATGGCACACCGGTAGCGATGCGCGACCGTTGCTGCCACCGCACCGCCAAACTGTCCAAGGGCTTCGTCAGCGAAGACGGCAATATCGCCTGCGGCTACCACGGCTGGGAATATGACTGCAGCGGCGCCTGCGTGAAGATCCCGCAGAACCCGACGGGGGCGATACCGCCGGGCGCGGCCGTCAAGGCCTACCATTGCCAGGAAAAGTATGGCTATGCCTGGGTCGCGCTGGACGATCCGCTGCAGCCGATCCCGGACTTCCCGGAAGACGGCGCCCCCGGCTACCGGCGCATCTTCCAGTTCTACGAAGAGTGGAAAACCAGCCCGCTGCGGGTGATGGAGAACTCTTTCGACAACTCGCATTTCTCCTTCGTGCACAAGGCCAACTTCGGCCTGTTCGACCAGCCGCAACCGGCCAGCTATGAGTTTCGCGAAACCGATTACGGCTTTGAAGCCGAAACCCGCGTGCCTATCCGCAACCCTGAAGAAAGCTTTGCCATTACCGGCACCCGCGCGCCGATCACCGAGCGTCACCTGGTCAATCGCTACTACCTGCCGTTCTCCCGACGCTTCGGCTGCATGTACCCGGACAGCGGCATCCACCACATCATCTACAACTGCGCCACACCGATCGATGACGGCCGGCTGATGCTGGTGCAGTGGCTCTATCGCAACGACAGCGAGGCTGACTGCCCGACCCAGGCGCTGATCGACTGGGACGCAGCGATCACCGCCGAAGACCGTGACATCCTCGAAGCCACCGACCCGGACGCCTGCGTCGATACCCGGCGGCGTGTCGAGCTGCACATGCCCTCGGACAAGCCAGGCCTGGTGATCCGCCGGCAACTGTTGGGCCTGCTCGAAGCCCATGGCGAAAGCGAAGTGTTCGCCAGCCACTGACCGCCTGTTCCGCGCCCTGGTGTGCCGGGGCATACGCAACCGCTCATGACCTTTGGGGAGAGCGCCATGTTGATGCAGACCCTGTCCGAAACCTGCGCCCAGCTGCAGGCACCACCCAACGCCAACGCCTTGGGTAGCGACACGCCACTGTTCGCCAACCAGGTCGAGAAGACCTACAGCAACGGCACTGTCGCCTTGCACCGCGTCAAGCTGGCGATCCAGCGCGGCGAGTTCGTGTCGTTGCTGGGCCCGTCCGGCTGCGGCAAAAGCACTTTGTTGAAAATGTTCGCCGGCCTCGAACAGCCCTCGGCCGGCCACGTGCGCTGGTGGGGCAAGGATGCCCCAGGCAGCGATCCACTGGCCAGCGGTGCTGGCCGCAGCCTGGCGATGGTGTTCCAGGAGGCGACCTTGATGCCCTGGGCCAGGGTGCAGGACAACGTGCGCCTGCCGCTGGACCTTGTGGGCATGCCCAAAGCCCACAGCCAGCCCAAGGTACAGGCTGCGCTGGAGCTGGTTGGCTTGGGCGCGTTCGGCCAGGCCTACCCGCGCGAGTTGTCTGGCGGCATGCAGATGCGCGCATCGATCGCCCGGGCGCTGGCCACCGAGCCCAACCTGCTGCTGATGGACGAGCCGTTCGGCGCCCTGGACGAGTTCACCCGCAACAAGCTCGACAGCGACCTGCGTCAGCTCTGGGCCCAGCGCGACCTGACCGTGGTATTCGTCACCCACAGCATCTTCGAGGCGGTGTACCTGTCGTCGCGGGTGGTGGTGATGGGCGCCCGGCCCGGGCGGGTGATCGCCGATGTGCCCATCGACGGCCCGCTGGAGCGGGACGAGGCCTACCGCACCTCCCCGGCCTTCATCGCGCAGTGCGCCCACCTGTCCCGGCTGCTGGCCCAGGCCAACGGCGAACCTGCTTGAGCGCCCAACTTCAGAGCACAACCTGAGAGCCCTGACATGAGTCGACCTTCTACCCCCTGGCTAAACAACCCCACGGTGCTGCGCATCGCTTCGCCGCTGCTGGTCGGCGCCGTGCTGCTGGGCCTCTGGCAGCTGGCCTGCATTGCCTGGCAAGTGCCGGTTTACCTGGTGCCATCACCGGCCGACATTGGCCGCACGCTTATCACAGACGGCCCGATGCTGCTCGGGGCGCTGTGGATGACCCTGAAGATCACCTTCCTCTCATTTGCCCTCGCAGTCGTCATCGGCACCTTGGCCGCATTCGTGTTCGTGCAGAGCCGGCTGGTGGAAGCCAGCCTGTTCCCCTACGCGATATTGCTGCAGGTGACGCCCGTGGTGGCGATTGCACCGCTGATCATCATCTGGTGCAGCGACACCACCCTGGCGCTGGTGATCTGTGCCACCCTGGTCGCAGTATTTCCGATCATCGCCAATACCGTGCTGGGCCTGCGCAGCGTCAACCCGGGGCTGCTCAACCTGTTCCGCCTCAATCGCGCAAGCCGCTGGCAGGTGCTGCTGCGCCTGCGTATTCCCAGTGCCTTGCCGTGCTTCTTCGCCGGCCTGCGGATCGCCAGTGGCCTGGC
This sequence comes from Pseudomonas putida, assembly GCF_016406145.1. Taxonomy (NCBI): domain Bacteria; kingdom Pseudomonadati; phylum Pseudomonadota; class Gammaproteobacteria; order Pseudomonadales; family Pseudomonadaceae; genus Pseudomonas; species Pseudomonas putida. The sequence goes on along the minus strand of NZ_CP066306.1, from coordinate 2,872,767 downwards.
ATTGATCGGCGCCGTGGTGGCCGAGTTCGTGGCCGGCACCGGTGGCACCGGCGCCGGGCTGGCGTACCAGATCCTGCAAGCGGGCTTTCAGCTCAACATTCCGCGGCTGTTCGCCGCCTTGGTGCTGATCGCCCTGACCGGCGTCGCATTGTTCAGCCTGATGGCCCTGCTGGCACGCTTGAGCCTGCGCCACTGGCACGAAAGTGAACTGGGTTAAGCCCTTGGAGCTCCTTATGAAGCATTCAGACAGCTGGCTGATCCGCAACGCCAGTGCCATCCTCACCGGCCTGCGCGGGGCAGCCGCCCGCCATGCCGGGCCGGACATCCGTATCAGCCACGGGCGCATCGCTGCCCTCGGTGCCCTGCAACCGCTGGCGGGTGAGCAGGTGCTCGATGCCACCGACTGCGTGGTCTACCCAGGCTGGGTGAATACCCACCATCATCTGTTCCAGTCGCTGCTCAAGGGGATCCCGGCGGGCATCGATCAAAGCCTTGGGGCGTGGTTGGGCGCGGTACCCTATCGCTACCGTGGCCTGTTCGATGAGCACAGTTTCCGCCTGGCCGCGCGTATCGGCCTGGTAGAGCTTGCCCGCTCCGGTTGCAGCACGGTCGCCGACCACCATTACCTGTACCTGCCAGGCATGGCCTTCGACAGCGCGCAGATTCTGTTCGAGGAGGCAGAACGGCTGGGCCTGCGCTTCGTGCTGTGCCGGGGCGGCGCAACCCAGGTGCGCCAAGCCGAAGGCGCCGCCAGTGCCGGCCCAGAAACCCTCGAACAGTACCTTGATGACGTTGGGCGGCTGGTGCGCAGTTACCACGACCCAGCCCCCGACGCCTGGCGCCGGGTGGTGATGGCGCCCACCAGCCCGCCTTACTCGATGCCGCCAGAGCACCTGCGCGAAACCGCCCGCGCCGCACGCAAGCTGGGCATCCGCCTGCACAGCCACCTGAGCGAAACGGTGGAGTACCAGAACGAGGTGCAACGCCGCTACAACCTGTCACCCGTGACGTTCTGCGCGGAGCACGAGTGGCTCGGCGCAGACGTGTGGTTCGCCCATCTGGTCAAGCTCAGCCCCGAGGAAATCCGGCTACTGGGCGCTACCGGTACCGGCATTGCCCACTGCCCGCAGAGCAACGGGCGCTTGGGCAGCGGTATTGCCGATATCCTGGCCATGGAAGCGGCAGGCATGCCGATTTCGATCGGTGTGGACGGCGCTGCCTCCAACGAAGCCTGCGACATGATCAGCGAAACCCACGCCGCCTGGCTGATGCAGCGGGCCAAGGCTGGCGAGCGGGCTTTGCCCGCCTATGCAGGCGGCGAGCTGGAAGGCGGCGCCCATGCCGCCAGCGTGGAAGACGTGGTGCGTTGGGGAACCGCCGGTGGCGCGCAGGTGCTGGGGCTGAACGCGCTTGGCACGCTGGAGGTTGGCATGGCAGCGGACCTGGCAGTTTACCGCCTGGACCAGCCCCGCTACTTCGGCTTGCACGACCCGGGAATTGCGCCCGTCGTGGGCGGTGGCCGGCCGACCTTGTGCGCCTTGTTGGTAGGTGGGCGCCTGAGCGTGGACAACGACACGATCCCCGGCCTGGACCTCGCCGAACTGGGTAGCCAAGCCCGTGAGGCCGTGCTGCGCCTGCAGCGGGCTGCGGGGGTGCGCGCATGAGCTGGACCTCGTTGCAGGTACGCGCCTTGCGCCTGGAAGCTGACGACGTGCTGGGTGTCGAACTCGGCACTCCGGGCGGCGCACCGCTGCCGCTGAGCTGGGCGGCCGGCGCCCATGTCGACCTGCGCCTGGGCAACGGCCTGGTCCGCCAATACTCCGTGGTCAGCCTGCCCGAAGAGGGCCATCTGTACCTGGGCATCAAGCGTGAGCCTGCCTCGCGCGGCGGTTCACAGTGGTTGCACGAGCACCTGCGTCTGGGCGCACGGATCGAGGTCGGCACCCCGCGCAACCTGTTTGCCCTGCAACCGGGGGCGGGCCCAGTGACATTGCTGGCGGCCGGGATCGGCATCACGCCCCTGCTGCCGATGTACCGCCAATGCCTGGCGCAAGGGCGCGCGGTGCGCCTGCTGTATTTCACCAAGGACGCGCGACAGCTGCCGCTGATCCAGCGCCAGAACCTGCCGATCGAAGTGTTCAGCGGCTTGCGCGCCGCGCAGGTCAAGCAAGCCTTGAGCGGGCTTTTGCCCGTTTGGCAGCCCCAAGCCAGCCTGTATTGCTGTGGGCCCGCAGGGTTCATGGACAGTGTGGAGCAGGCCGCTTTCGCCCATGGCTGGCCAGCGTCGGCCTTGTACCGCGAGCACTTCAAGCCTGCCGAACCTGCAGCCCAGGCCGACTCCAGCTGCACACTGGTGTTGCAGCGCAGCGGGCGTGAGGTCCAGGTGCAAGCCGGCGAAAGCCTGCTGCAGGCCGCTGCGCGGGTCGGGGTGGACCTGCCCATCTCGTGCGGGATGGGCATTTGCGGTGCGTGCATGTGCCGGGTTATCGAGGGCGAGCCAGAGCACCGTGACGAGTGCCTGACAGAAGTTCAACGCAGCAGCGGCGAATGGATCACGCCGTGCGTCTCGGCGTCGCGCAGTGCGCGCCTGGTGCTGGACGCCTGAAAGCAGGCACGCTCTAAGGGCATCGAAGCACGCCTTGAATCGCTGAAACCACCTGCAGCGTAGCGTCTTCGATCGTCCCTTCATTGCGGCACAACAGCCAGCCGTTCTCTGCGACGGCTCGCTCGAAGGCCTGGGTACAGGCCACATGCTCTTCGAACCTGTGCATCACCGTGCTGCTCAACCCGCGCGTGCGTGCCGTCGCCCTCGCCCATGAAATATCCGGGGCGGTGACGACCCCCACACTCAGGTCGGGTACACGCACATTACTGGCGATGTTCAGGCGCAAGATCTCAGGGAACGGGATCAGCCGGCGAAACGCGGCTTCCGACGGGTACCAGCGGTCGATCAGGATGATGCTGCCCGGCGGTTGTCTGGGCAGCACCTGCTGGGATATCCAGGCACGGCTCTGGGCAAAGCGCTCACAAACCGCCAGCTCAAGGTCCGGGCTGGGGCTTCTGACGAACTGGTTGACCAGGGCCATGGTTTGCGCCCTGAAGGGATCGCTCTTGCGCTCACAAATACGGATGACTTTCAGGCCGTCAGCACGCAGTGCCTGGGTAACAGCCTCCAACAGTGTGGTTTTGCCGGTGCCCTTGGGCCCGTCCATGGAAACGAAAAGCGAACGGCTCATGCTGCAAACAACGATCGGGAGGCGGGTTTTGCACGGTACATCCTGGATCCTTCATGAAAGACATCGATGAACAGTCTACAGCGTGCAGGCCCCTCACATCAGGCAATAGAACTCGCTGACCTGCGCCACGACCTGCCCCTGGGCATTGTACAGCCGCGCCTCAGGCGTCAACGCCATGGACCGCGCCTCGAGCACATAACGCTGGCCTGCTTCGAAATCCGCATAATGGATGGTCAGGTAGCATTGGCGTACGGTGGTGCCCCCCATCATGCTCATGCCCCCACCGCCGTTCGCTTCATAGTCGAACCTGACCATCAGCTCATGGCTGCCGGGGCTCACCTGAAAAAAGCGGCCGTCGCGCAGGCGCTGGTTATCCAGGCGCTCAGCCATCAGCACCCTGTCATTGGGGAAGGGCATCGAAAAATCGACCCAGGCCATCTGCGGGCTGGCCGCTGGCATGGGTGCCTGACAACCAGCACTTGCAGTGATGATGAGCAGCAATGGCAGCCTGCGCATGATAAATGCCTCGAAATTGGCTCAACGCCCCTGCGCCAAGCCCGACATTCGCACGGGCAAGCCCAAGGCCTGTACTGCCATCGTCTGACGGTGTCAGTGCAAGCCTGTAGGTTGCAGGCAGCGGGTTATTTGGCCTTGGCCTTCATCTGCATATAGTACTGATGGACGTCGGATGCCCAGCTGTCCAGCACTTTCTTGGCATCCGAGGCCTGCATGACCTGGCTGCTGTTGTCCAGTTGCTGCCCAGCCCCCTTGCGCACCCCTTGAGCGATGACCTTGTTGGTCTGCGCGTCAATGAACGCCACCTCCGTGGCAATGGTCGTATCCTGGTCGCGAATACCGGTAGCGGCGCTGACCCCCGCCGCCACGAGGGCGATCGGAATCACTTCGTAAGGCCGCAAACCCTTGGTCTTGCTGCTTACCCCGGTGATGGCCGGCCGGACGACAATGGTCCCCGGACCAGGTGAAGTGGCCAGCGGCAATGATTTGCCCAGTTCACGTTTAAGCGCCGTGTCGTAGTAGTTGGTGATGCCTTGCAGCGTACTCTGTGGGATTTTTTCGGTCGGTTGCGGCTTGGGGTACAGCTGGCTAGGTTCCACATAGAACGAGGTGTACTTGTTGATATCAAGCTGGGGATCGATCCAGCGCATCACCGGTGCGCCTGTAGGTGATTCCGCTTCCTTCAAGCGACTGTAGTCCTTGAGAAAACCGGAATATTCATCCGGCTGGGTCAAGTTGCTGGAACACCCCACAAGCGTAAGCGAAGCGATACACAGCGTACTTGCCAAAAACGCTAATCTCATTCTCTAAACTCCTGTATCGCCGCGCGAGCGCAAGCTGTGACAGACATGAAAATGTAACGTGGCAGTGGCCACTTCCTACCACTGATGCAGTGCAATCTAGCAAGGGTAGTTATAGACCTAGCTGAATGAACTGGCCGACAGATTTACCGATTGTTCGCTGGGCATTTGCCTAATAGCGGAGCGCTTCTATATTCACAAAGGCCTGACTTCCAGTTGACCAGAGCGTCATGATGCCCCCACCAGAGCAATTGATCATCTGCGAGCACTGCGACTGTGTGTATGAGAAAGCGTTGCTCGCCAAGCATCAGAAGACCTTATGTTCACGCTGTGGCGGTGTGCTGCAGCGGCACAACGGCCTGACAGTGGAGCAACGCCTGGCGCTCACGCTCACGGCGGCAGTGCTTTGGCTGTTCGCCAACTTCTACCCAGTGATGAGCATCAGCCTGAAGGGGCTGAAGAACAGCGCCACGTTGTGGGATTCGGTATTGGCACTGAGCCAGGGGCCGATCACCTTCATGGCGATGGTCGCAGCCATCTCGATCATCATCGCCCCGGCTTTCCAACTGCTTTTGCTCATCTGGGTCCTGGGTTACGCCCTCACCGCCCGCCGCTCACCGGCCTTCAAACTGTGCATGCGCTGGCTGGAAACGCTGCGCCCATGGAGCATGCTCGAAGTATGCCTGCTGGGCGCGATGGTGGCCGTGTTCAAGCTCGCCGGCATGCTTGATGTGCTACCGGGTATCGGCCTGCTAGCACTGGCCGCACTGAGCCTGCTGATGATCCGCATTGCCGGGCGTGACATTCGCGACCTGTGGGACGTGCCATGAACCGGCCGCCAACCGCTACCGAGCTCAACCTGTGCCTTTGCCACAGTTGCGGGCTGGCCTGCGACATGCGCGACGAACCGCATCAGTGCCCACGCTGCGATGCCCCGTTGCATCGGCGCAAGACCAACTCCCTGGGCCGCACCTGGGCCTACCTGTTTGCTGCGCTGGCCTTCTACATACCGGCCAACGTGCTGCCGGTGATGAACACCACAATGCTTGGCAGCGGCGCCGACAGCACCATCATGAGTGGTGTAATCGAGTTCTGGGGGCACGGCGCGTGGGACATCGCGCTGATCATCTTCATCGCCAGCATCGCCGTGCCAGGTGTGAAGTTCATGGCATTGACGATGCTGTTGATTACAGTCCAGCGTGGCAGCACCTGGGCGCAACAGCAGCGCTCGAAGCTCTTCCGCTTCGTTGAACTGATCGGCTATTGGTCGATGCTCGATGTGCTGGTAGTCGCTCTGGTTGCGGCGCTGGTGAAGTTCCAAGCCTTGGGCGACATCGAGCCGCGCCCAGGCATTCTGTTCTTTGGCCTGGTGGTGGTGTTCACCATGCTTTCAGCGATGAGTTTCGACCCCCGCCTGATCTGGGACACGCCACCTGACAAGGAGCTCATGGATGAACCCATCCAGCAATGACAGCCCATCCGTTCCAGGCCCGGCCCCCGTCATGACCCGGCGTTTGAGCTTCTCTTTGGTGTGGGTTGTGCCAATCGTGGCGGTTCTGGTCGGCCTCTCGCTGGTGGTGCATAACCTCATGCAGGAAGGGCCGACCATCACCCTTACCTTCAAGACTGGCGCAGGGCTTGCGGCCAACAAGACCGAAGTACGCTACCGCAACGTTGTGATTGGCCAGGTTACCGAGGTGGCCCTGAGCAGTGACCAGAAGAACGTCAATGCTACCGTCAAGCTCGATAAAGAGGCTGAGGGCTTCACCCGTGAGGACTCCAAGTTCTGGGTGGTCCGCCCACGCATCGGTGCAGGTGGCGTGTCGGGCATAGACACCTTGCTCTCAGGCGACTATATCGGTGCCGATATCGGCCAGTCGAACAGCCGTGTAAAGCACTTTACCGGCCTTGAAAATCCCCCGCCCATCACCTACGGCGAGCCCGGCAAGCATTTCACCCTGCACACACAGGACCTGGGCTCGCTGGACATCGGCTCCCCGGTGTATTTCCGCAAGATCCCGGTCGGCCAGGTGGTCGCCTACGCCCTGGACAAGGATGGCAAAGGGGTTGATGTAGAGGTCTTCGTCCACGCGCCCAACGATGCCTTCGTGACTGCCAACACCCGCTTCTGGAACGCAAGTGGCATTGACGTAGAGGTCGGCGCCAATGGCTTCGCGCTCAAGACCGAATCGCTGTCTTCCATTCTGGTCGGCGGCATCGCCTTCCGTGCACCGGACTTCAACCCCAACGACACCGTCGCCAGCGAAGACCAGCGCTTCGAGCTGTTCGCCGACCAGAACAGTGCGCTGGCACCGCCTGCCGGCAAGGCGCAGTACCTGGCACTGCGTTTCGACCAGGCGATGCGCGGCCTGAAAGTGGATGCGCCTGTGGAGTTTCTGGGCGTGGAGATTGGCCGTGTCGTGTCGGTCAACCTGGACTTCGATGAGAAACAGCGCAGTTTCCCGGTCAATGTCGGCATCGTGATCTACCCCCAGCGCCTGGGCCGGGCGCACGAGAAGATGCTCAAGGCCCTGCAGCACGATCCCAATGACGAAGCGTCCGCGGCCAAACTGATGGGGACGTTCATCGACAACGGTCTGCGAGCCCAGGCACGCAGTGGCAACCTGCTAACGGGCCAGCTGTACATTGCCCTGGACTTCTTCCCCAAAGCTGAGAAAGTGGCGTTCGACCCGACTGCCCGACCAGTGATGATCCCTACCGTTCCAGGCAGCCTGGAGCTGCTGCAGGAGCAGTTGCAGACCATGGTCGACAAGGTCAACCGGCTGCCACTGGAACGTATCGCCAGCAACCTGGACGCCAACCTGGTCGAGCTGCGCAAGAGCCTGACACAGTTCAATGGCAAGACATTGCCGGGGGTACAGAGCACCTTGGCCGAAGTCAGCACTACCCTCAAATCGGCCAACTCGACCCTGGCAGAAGATTCGCCGCAACGGGAGCAACTGACGCAAACCCTCGACGAGCTCGGCCGCATGTCGCGCTCGCTGCGCGAACTTGCCGACTACCTGGGCCGTAACCCCGAGTCGCTGATCCGTGGCCGCCCCGACAACGCCGCGCCAATGGACCTGCAAGGGCCGCCACGCAAATGACCACAGGAGAGTTGAGCATGACCCCGTTGCCAAGGATTACCCTGCTGATCGCGCTGATGGCATTGGGCGCCTGCCGCAGTGACCCTATCCAGTTCCATACCCTGACGCCGGCACAGCCGGCACCCTCCTTTCACACGGCCCCGGACGAGATCCTCATCGAAGGTGTCAACGTACCGCCGCAGGTTGACCGGCCCCAACTGGTCATCCGTCAAGGCGACAGCAGCCTGGCCATTCTGGAAACCCAATGGTGGGGCGCTACCCTGGTGGATGAGTTGCGCAGCGCCCTGGTCGACCAGCTGAGCAATACACGTCCTGCGCGAAAGCTGTCACTGCGGGTGGATGTGCAACGCTTTGATTCGGTGCCCGGGCAGTATGCCCTGCTGGACGCACGATGGCGCTTGCGAGCACGAGACGCCAATACCCAGCTGAGCTGCCGCAGCACCCTGCAGACGGCGGCCGGCAGCAGCATTGATGACGTGGTGATCGCCCAGCAAGCCAACGTCAAGCGCCTGGTGGCACTGATCAGCCAGGCTGCTTCGTCGACGAACAGCACTTGCCCTGTCGAGCGCTGATCAGCGGCCTTGCAATAGCATCGTCCAACAGTTATCGGCTTGAGTGTCTAAGCAGCGCATTGACGTTCAGGGTCAGCGCTTCAAGTGAAAACGGTTTGGTAAGCACTGCCGTATGCGCTTCCATCGGGGCCTCGTCCAGGACGTGCGGCTGCGCATACCCGGTCATGAACAACACCGGCAACCCAGGCCTACAAAGGCGCGCCGTCTTCGTCATCTGCCGGCCGTCAATCCCACCTGGCAGGCCTATATCCGTCACCAACAGATCGATGCGGGTATCCGAGCGCAGCAGTTGCAGGCCCGCCAGGCTGTCAGCAGCTTCAATCACCACGTAACCACAGCTGCCCAGGGTTTCGCTTACAAACATCCGTACCGAGGGCTCATCGTCGACCACCAATACCGTCGCACCGGAAAGCGCAGGTGGTGCCTTGACCGGAGTGCGCAAAGGCTCATCTCGGTCAACTCGGGCGGCTTGGCTGGGCAACTGAAGGTATACGCGGGTGCCTGCGCCCTCCTGCGATTCTATCTTCACCTGCCCCCCTGACTGTTTGGCGAACCCGTAGATCATCGACAAGCCCAGCCCGGTGCCTGCGCCAACCGGCTTTGTCGTGAAAAAGGGCTCGAATACGCGGCTAAGTGTTTCGGCATTCATCCCGATGCCATTGTCAGCCACGCAAACCGTCAAATACGTTCCGGGGGGCAGCTCCGGATCCAGGCCCGGCCCTGGCTGCAGCGCCTGGTTGAACGTACTGACAGATATCTCAGCGCCGCCGGCGTCACGGCTATTGATACATAAATTGAGCAGCGCATTTTCGACCTGCGCCGGATCGACCAAGCACGTGCTGGCCTTCGCATCGAGCTGCACCCGCAGGTTGATCGAAGGGCCGACCGTCCGACGAATCAGCTCTTCCATGTCGCTGATCAAGGTGTTCACGTCAGTATGCTCAGGCAGCAACGTCTGGCGACGAGAGAAGGCCAGCAACCTGTGCGTGAGCGAGGCAGCGCGCTGCGCCGCCCCCTGCGCCACCGACAAGTACCGCTCCACGTCCGCGACATGCCCCTGCTTCAGGCGCAGCCTGATCAAGTCCAGGCTGCCGGTGATACCCGCCAGCAGGTTGTTGAAGTCGTGGGCAATCCCCCCGGTCAGCTGGCCGACCGCTTCCATTTTCTGTGACTGACGAAGCGCCGCCTGAGCCGCTTCACGCTCGGCAACGGCTTGCTCAATGCGAGCTTCCAGCGTGCGGTTAAGCTCAAGCAACTTGGATTCCGCAGTTTTGCGGGCCGTTACATCGATGGAGGACCCGATCAGCCCCATGACTTCTCCGGTGTCGCTCAACAGCGGGGCCTTGATGGAAAGCCAGTAAGTCGCCGAGCCATCGGGCATGTCGACCCGCTCCTCGATCTGCTCGGCCACACCACCGTGCATGATGCGCTGATCTGTTTCCATCACCTGGCGAGCCTGGGCTTTGTCCTCCAGGAACTCGATATCGGTCTTTCCCAGGTAGAACTCCGGCGGCTTGCCGATCAGTCGCGTGGCACCATGATTGGCCACCAGCATGCGTCCTGCCAGGTCCTTGGCATAGACAACCCCTGGCACTGCTGCCGTGAATGTTCGCAGCAGGGCCGACATCCTGTCGCGCTCAGCCTCTGCCGAGCGGCGCGATTCGATATCCATGAGTATGCCAGGGAACCGCACAGCCACACCTTGCGGGTCGAGCTGTGCACGGCCATTGGCCTCGACCCATCGATAGTCGCCATCATCGTGTCTAACCCGGTATTCGCACCTGAATGCACCACCGCGGCCCATCACTTGCTGGATGTCGGCCCAGACACGCTCACGATCGTGCGGGTGTATCGAGGCAAACGCTTCTTCAATCGGGATGCCTGCCATGCACCTGTCGGCGGGCAGCCCGAAGGATCGGGAGAAGCGTTCATCGGCTGTGACCTGATTATTGGGGATATCCCATAACCAGGTGCCGATGATCGCGCCAGCATCGAGCGCCAGCTGCAATCGCTCTGCAGTATTGGTTGGAAACGCATGTTCCTGGCTCTGCGCTGCAGATGCGCCAGTAGGGCTGTGAATGCCAGGACTTTCGCGATCCATAACCTGTCTCTTAATGGCAACTGTCGGCCATGGTCGCATAACTGCGCCAAGCGCCGGAAGGCTCACCATGCTTAGGCTCAAGATTAAGCTGCGATTAAGTCTGGCACCTTAACCTGTCCCCAGCAAAGGCGCTTTCCCCCGCCTTTTTGGGCTTACAAGGAGTTCTGCCATGACCCATGCACTGGATATGAAATGGAAATGCCTGGCCAGGACGGTGACATACGTCGGCTGGTCGCTGCTCTGGTTATTGCTGTGGGACGTGGTCGTTACCCTTGATGCCATGCTGGTCACAGGCTACGGCTTTGAGCTTCCCCTGATGCCCCTGACGCTCTTGTGCTCCGCGCTGGTGGTGCTCATCAGCTTTCGCAACTCCAGTGCGTACAATCGCTGGTGGGAGGCCAGGACACTGTGGGGGTCGATGGTCAATAGCTCCCGCAGCCTGGGCCGGCAAGTGCTTACGCTCATCGACGATACCCATGGCCTCAACCCGGTCAAAGCCCAACTCATGCGGCGGCATGTGGCTTACCTGCATGCTTTGCGCATGCACCTGGGCGGCGACAAGAACCCTGAAGCGCTGGCCTCGTTGCTTACTGAAAGTGAGCGGGCCCGCCTGGCGGGAACCAGCAATTTGCCCAACGACATTCTTAGCGGTTCGGCAGAACTGATCACGCGCGAGTTCAGCGAAGGCCGGCTGGACAGCATCAGGCTGGCGCGCATCGAGTCGACGCTGGTAGACCTTTCAAACTGGCAAGGTGGCATGGAGCGTATCGCCAATACACCGCTGCCCTACCCTTATGTGTATTTCCCAAGGCTGTTTGGCACGCTGTTCTGCATCATCATGCCGCTGAGCCTCGTCCCCTCCCTGGGCTGGTTCACACCGGTGGTGTCGACGGTCGTGGGCTGCATGCTGCTGGCCATGGAGCGCATCGGCACGGACCTTCAGGCGCCTTTCGGCAACAGCCAGCACCGCATCCGCACCGAAGACTTTTGCCGCAATATCGAAAGCAACCTCAAGTCGATGTTCAACTCGCCAGAACGAGGGGTGCTGTCGGTATGCGGTGAGCTTACGCCAGCGCTCAAGAGGCTTTGACCGCGCTGATCGAAACATGCAGGCATCGCCGGATTTTCACTGGAAAAGTGAAAGTCTTATCTCACTCCCCCTGTTTTTGACTTAACGCAATGCAGGTAGCCTGACCAGCACTCCCCCCTTATCGAGGTAATGGCAATGAAGGCCATTGTATTCAACCAGCCCGGCTTGCCCATTGAAGACCCGCAATCGCTGTATGAGGCAGACCTGCCCAAGCCAACCCCGGGTGCCCGCGATCTGTTGGTCGAAATCAAGGCCATTGCGGTCAACCCGGTCGATACCAAAGTGCGCGCATCACGCAGCGCCGAGCAACCCCAGGTGCTGGGCTGGGATGCTGTAGGTATCGTGCGCGAGGTCGGCAACGCAGTGACACTGTTCCAGCCCGGCGACGAGGTGTTCTACGCCGGCGCCATCGACCGCCCTGGCAGCTACAGCGAGTATCACCTGGTGGACGAACGCATTGTCGGGCACAAACCCCGCAGCCTGGACAATGCCAGCGCTGCGGCGTTGCCGCTGACGTCCATCACTGCCTGGGAGTTGCTGTTCGACCGGCTGAGCGTCGAGCAGTACGGTGGCAAGGGGCAAAGCCTGCTGATCATTGGCGCCGGTGGCGGCGTCGGCTCGATCCTGGTGCAACTGGCCAGGCAGCTCACCCAACTGACCGTGATCGGCACGGCCTCCCGCCCGCAAACCCAGCAATGGGTCAGCGAACTGGGCGCCCATCATGTCATCGATCACACGGTTCCGATTCCACAACAACTGGCGGAACTCAAGCTGGAGCCAGTGGATTACGTGATCAGCCTGACGCACACCGATACTTACCTGGCGCAACTGGTGGAAGTGCTTCGGCCGCAAGGCAAGCTTGCGCTGATCGATGACCCCGTACAACTGGACGTCGTGCCGCTCAAACGCAAGTCATTGTCCCTGCACTGGGAGCTGATGTTCACGCGTTCGCTGTACACGACCGAAGACATGATCAAGCAGCATCAATTGCTCGAGCGCGTATCGGCCCTGGTCGACGAGGGTGTGCTCAAAACCACCGTAGGCGAGCACTTCGGCGCAATAAACGCTGACAACCTCAGGCGCGCCCATGCCCTGCTCGAAAGCGGTAAGGCCCGCGGCAAGGTCGTGCTGGAAGGTTTCTGAACCAAAGGTTCATGGCAAAACTGCAGCACCCGGTGATGATGTGCATCGGCGTGTTGGCCACCCGGATACCGGATCACATGGGAACATCACTGCTGTGCCCCGAAGGCGCCCGTTCTGCCAAAGCAGGCGCAAGGAGTGCCACAGCAGCCAAGCCAGGCTGCATCCTTGAGCCTTGGGCGGTATGGTACGGGGCATTGCGCAACCCAACTGCCAAGGAGGTGGCCATGGCGCTGTTCTGTAGGCTGAGTTTGTTGACCCTGCTCGCTGGCATGCTGCTGGGTGACATCGTGATCGCCACGGTAGGCCTGGTCGGCGTGTGCGCAGCTGCCGTATACCTCGACATCCGCCAGGATGCACACAATGATGCGCCCAACGAACCGGACTTTCTGGCATAGGTAGGCCCGCCCCGGCGTGCTTCGCTCAAGCCTGAGCATCCACGCCAATGCACCGCTGCCCGATGATGGCAATTTGGGCGATAGCTCGCGAAACCTCTGCGACGCCAAGGTGACTAAGCCATAGGCGCAGGCTAGACTCGCCCATGAAAGCGACTGTGAACACTGCGTTTACTTGAACATGCTCGGCGGTCACACAGGCAGCCGGCCTTTGCACTGCCGGCGGGAACCCATGACCTTGCAACCTGACGTCAATTTGACCAATTGTGATCGCGAACCGATCCAGATACCGGGCAGCATTCAGCCACACGGCTGTCTGCTCGCTTGCGACGCCTCTGCCAGCCTGGTCCTGCGCCACTCCGTAAATACCTCCCAAATGCTTAGCGTGACCGGCGGCGTCAATGGTCAGAGACTTGAGGCGATCATCGGAATCGAGGCTGCCCACACGGTTCGCAACTCCCTGGCACGTGTGAAGGAAGCTTCCCGGCCAGCGCTGTCATTCGGCGTGCCGCTGGCTTCAGGCCAGGCGTTCGATGTGTCTGCCCACCTGTTCAAGGGTACTGTCATCCTCGAATTCGAGCCCGCCAGCCAGAGCATCGCCGAACCGATCGAACTGGTGCGCACGGTCATCGCCCAGTTGCGCGAGATCGACCGCTCCGACAGGCTTGTGGCCGATACCGCCAAGCGTGTTCGTGCACTGCTGGGTTACGACCGCGTGATGATCTATCAGCTCGGCGCCGACGGCGCTGGCAAGGTTGTAGCCGAAGCCCGGCGTAGCGGGCTTGAAAGCTTTCTGGGGCAATACTTTCCGGCATCGGATATTCCCCAGCAGGCCCGTGCGCTGTATGTGCGCAACCCTGTGAGGGTGATTGCCGACGCCAACTTCAAAACCGTGCCGCTCGAGCCGGTGCTGGATTTGTCTGGCGAGCCGCTCGACCTGTCCTACGCGCACCTGCGCAGCGTTTCGCCGATTCACTGCGAATACCTGAACAACATGGGCGTGGGCGCATCCATGTCCATTTCAGTGATCGTCGACGGTGCCCTTTGGGGGCTGATCGCCTGCCACCATTACGCACCACGCACGCTGAGCATGGGCCAACGGGTCGCCGCAGAAATGTTCGGTGAGTTCTTTTCCCTGCATATCCAGACACTGCAGGCCAGGCAAACCCTGGAGGCCGCCGCCCACGCCCGTCAGGTGCTCGACAACCTGCTGCACGATGCCCACCGCACAACGGACATCGATGAACTGCTGCGCGCTCGCTTGAGCGACTTCCAGGCCCTCATCCCCTGCGATGGCATTGGCATGTCGTTGCAAGGCCAATGGACCGTGGCCGGGCTGACGCCGCCAAGGCAGGCGGTGCCCGGGCTGCTCAGCTTCGCCGAGGGTGTTGCCGAGGGCCGCACCTGGGCGTCGAACTGCCTGTCGCTGGCGCACCCTGCAGCACAGGACTATGCCATGGAGGTCTCGGGGGTACTGATCATCCCGATGTCGCAGCACCCACGGGACTACCTCATGCTGTTTCGCAAGGAGGTGATCGAAACCCTGGATTGGGCCGGCGACCCCAACAAGACCTACGAGAGCGGGCCCCTGGGTGACCGCCTCACCCCCCGCAAGAGCTTCGCCGTGTGGAAGCAGACGGTCCACCACCACTGCCTGCCCTGGTCCGAGCAGGACCGCCAGTTTGGCGAAGCCATCCGCGCGGCGGTGGTCGAGGTCGCGCTGCACAACAGCGAGCTACTGGCCGATGAACGCTCCAAGGCGCAGGTTCGCCAACGCATGCTCAACGAGGAGCTCAACCACCGGGTGAAGAACATTCTTTCGCTCATCGGTGCGTTGGTGGCCCACCCCACCTCAGAACACCAGACCCTCAACGGCTATGTGGCGACGCTCAAGGGTCGGATCCAGGCGTTGTCACTGGCACACGATCAGGTGGTCCGGGGTGACGGTGGTGGCCGTTTTGCCAACTTGCTGGAGGCCGAACTGTCCCCGTACCGCACCAGCGCCGATGCACTGGTACTCACCGGCCCCGCGCTGTTGCTCGATGCCCGCGCCTATTCGGTGATGGCTTTAGTGCTTCATGAGCTGGCGACCAACGCGGCAAAGTACGGGGCCCTGTCCAGGGCGGGCGGCAGGTTGTCTGTCGACTGGGTTGTCGACACGGGCGGGGCCTGTGACATCACGTGGCGCGAGAGCGGCGGGCCAACGGTACGGGCACCGACGCGCAGCGGCTTCGGCTCTGTTCTGATCGAACGAAGCATCCCGTTCGACCTCGGTGGCAGCAGCACCCTTGAATACAGGCCAGAGGGCCTGCAGGGGTTCTTCCGGATTCCGGCAAAGCACCTGACGCTGGTCGAAGAGCTCGCCAGCGATACCCCGGCGGTTGCACAGCAGCCACAGGTAGACTGCAGCAGCCTGGTCAGCGCGCGTGTGCTCATACTCGAAGACCAGTTGGTGATTGCGGTTGGCCTTGAGCAGATTCTGGCCGATGCACAGGTGCAGGATGTGCTTACCGCAAGCTCCGAAGCCGAAGCCCTGAAGCTGCTTGCCAGCCACACGCCGGATGTCGCAGTGCTGGACATCAACCTGGGTACCGGCACCTCCATTGCCGTGGCCGAAGCCCTCACAAGCCTGGGTATCCCCTTCCTGTTCGCCACCGGCTATGGCGACAGCCTGAACATCCCTGACCATTTGAAGCATGTGCCGGTGGTGCGCAAGCCCTACGACGCAGCCTCGATCCTGCACAACCTGGAAAACCTGCTGGCCTAGCGCGTCACCTGCGCGAGGGGACCGTGCGGCGGTCCCTGCACGGGCTCCCCCCAAAGGGTGATTTCGAGTGCCCCGCGAGTGTGGGAGCATTCCCACGTCCCACCTCAAGCTCTGCCCCTGATCCAACGCCATCAACAGTATCGAGCCTGCTCGCATATTGCGGCGTCCTGCATCCAGAACCAGGAGTCAGCAATGCATACAACAACAAATACAGCCCATCCGCCCCACCCTGCGTCGCACCCCACCGCTTCAGGCCGTTTCAGAAAATCCATGGGCATGACCGCGCTGGTGCTGTTCGGCCTCGCCTACATGGTCCCCCTGGCCGTATTCACCACCTACGGGCTGGTCACCCAGATGACCAAAGGGCACCTGCCCACCGCCTACCTGCTGACCCTCGCCGCCATGTTGCTCACGGCCTACAGCTATGGCCGCATGGTCCAGGCGCACCCCTACTCCGGCTCGGTCTACACCTACACCCGCAAAGCCTTCGGCAGCCACTTCGGTTTCATCGCCGGCTGGACCCTGCTGCTCGACTACATCTTCCTGCCCTTGCTCAGCTACCTGCTGATCGGCATCTACATGTCCGAGTATTTCCCGTCGGTGCCTGCGTGGGTGTGGGTGCTGGGCTCAATCGCCCTGGTCACCTTCCTCAACCTGATCGGCATCGAGTCGATCACACGGGTCAACTGGATACTGGTGGTTGCGCAACTGGTGTTCATCGTCGTGTTCGTCGCGCTGTCGTTGCGCAACCTTAGCGAGCAGAGCGCGCCGGTGTCATTGCTGGCACCGTTCCATCATGAGGGCTTCAGCGTTCCGCTGGTCATGGCCGGCGCTGCGGTGCTGTGCCTGTCTTTTCTGGGCTTCGACGCCGTGTCGACCATGGCCGAGGAAACCAGCGACCCGACCCGGCGTATCCCGCAGGCAATCATGGCAGTGTCGGTGATCGGTGGCCTGCTGTTTCTGCTGGTGTCGTATTGCGCCCAGATGGTCTTCCCCGATTGGGCCTCGTTCGCTGACCCGGACTCCGCCTCGGTGGATGTGATGCGCCATGTCGGTGGCGAACTGCTGGTGACCGGCTTTACCGCTACCTACGTGGCCGGCTGCTTCGCCTCAGCCATGGTGTCCCAGGCCAGCGTGTCCCGCGTGCTGTTCGCCATGGGCCGCGACGGCGCATTGCCGCGGGCCTTTGGCCGCCTGGTGACGAAAAAGCGCGTGCCGGCCACGGCGATCATGCTGGTCAGCACCCTGTCGCTGGTCGCTCTGTTCATCACCCTGGACACTGTCGCCAACATGATCAGCTTCGGCGCGCTGTTCGCCTTCTCGGCAGTCAACCTGGCGGTGCTCAAGCATTACCTTGTCGACCAAAAGCTGCGTGGCACACGCAACTGCCTGCTGTATGGCGCGCTGCCGGCGCTGGGTTTTATGAGCACACTGTGGCTGTGGAGCAGCCTGTCGAGCATGTCGTTCACCATCGGCCTGTGCTGGATGGCCGCAGGTTTCGTCTGCCTGCTGGGGCTGACCCGCGCGTTCCGGGTGAAACTGCCCGACCTGCAGATGACAGACTGATCCGGCAAGCCGTCATCCTCGACGCTCAGGGCGCGAATTGACTATGATCCCGACTTGAACGTTTCAGCATGTTTCAATAGGGACTCCAATGTCTGTTCAGGAAATACCGCCGGTCGCCCTCTCCAAAGGCGAAATCGGCAAGATGGAAGCCGCCATGGCCTTGGGCAGTTTTGCCATTGGCACCGGCGAATTCGCGATCATGGGGCTGATGCCGGACATCGCCGGCAACCTGCAATTGAGCGAACCGCAGGTAGGCCATGCGATCAGCGCTTACGCGCTGGGCGTGGTGGTGGGTGCGCCGGCGCTCGCCATTCTTGGCGCCAAGCTGCTGCGCAAGCACATGCTGCTTTTGTTGATGGCGCTGTATGCCGTGGGCAACCTGGCCACCGCCTTCGCTCCGTCGTTCGCAGGCCTGGTGGCCTTCCGCTTCATCAGCGGCCTGCCCCATGGGGCGTACTTCGGCATCGCCGCGGTGGTTGCCTCGAGCATGGTGCCGAGCAACCAGCGCGCCGGTGCCGTGGCCCGGGTAATGATGGGCCTCACACTGGCCATGTTGCTGGGTAACCCCGTGGCGACATTGCTGGGGCAGTACTTTGGCTGGCGCTCGGCGTTTTTGCTGGTAGGCCTGATCGCTGTGTGCACCATCGCGCTGGTCTGGCAGTACGTGCCGCAGCGTCGCGATGAAGCACGCAGTGACCCACGCAAGGAGCTTAAAGCCTTCACCTTACCGCAAGTGTGGATGGCGCTGGCCATCGCCTCGATCGGTTTTGCCGGCATGTTCTGTGTGTTCAGCTACCTCGCGCCGACCATGCTAGAGGTGACTCAGGTCGCCCCCCAGTGGATCCCCTTCGGCCTGGCCGCATTCGGTATCGGCGGCATCATCGGCAACATTGCCGGCGGCAAGCTGTTCGACCGGCTGCAATTCCGCGCCGTGGGCATCGTACTGGTGTGGTCGACCGCCGTGCTGTTGTTCTTCACCTTCGCTGCCCATGCGCTGTGGACACTGCTGCTGGGCATCGGCCTGGTCGGCACCATGATCGCACTGGCCGCCCCCTTGCAGATCCGCCTGATGGACATTGCCCACGAAGCCCCGAGCCTGGCAGCAGCGTCCAACCATGCAGCCTTCAACCTGGCCAATGCCTTGGGGCCTTGGTTTGGCGGCATGGCCATCAGTGCCGGACTGGGCTGGACCAGCACCGGCTATATCGGTGCCGCTGCGGCGCTGGTAGGTCTGGGGATCTACGCGGTGGCACGGCGGATGAAGGGTGGCCAGTAGTCGCCTACTGCCTATCGAGCGCCGCACGAGCGGCGCTCGTTTTAGCCAGGCGTTACTCCCCCAAAACCACTAGACCTCATTCACCAGATTCGCCGGCCTCTGCCCCGCCAACGCGCTCAACAGGTTCTCTACCGCACAGCGCGCCATGGCCTCACGGGTTTCGTGGGTCGCCGAGCCGATGTGCGGCGTGGCCACCACGTTGTCCAGTTGCAACAGCGGCGAGTGGGCCGGCAGTGGCTCCTGCACGAACACATCCAGCCCGGCGCCGCGGATGCGCTTGGCTTGCAACGCCGCAAGCAGTGCCTGTTCATCCACCACACGCCCGCGGGCAATGTTCACCAGGATCGCCTCGGGCTTCATCAGCGAAAGCTCCCTTGCGCCGATCAGGCCTTCGGTGCTGGCGCTCAAGGGCACCGTCAAACAGACAAAATCCGCCTCGCGCAGCAACTCGTCCAGGGTGCGATACCGGGCACCATAGCGGGCCTCCACCTCTGGTTTGGCCCGCGAACTGTGGTACAGCACGCGCATGCCGAACCCGGCCGCACCACGGCGGGCCAAGGCCTCACCAATGCGCCCCATGCCGACGATGCCCAAGGTCTTGCCATGCACGTCACTGCCAAAATGCGCCGGCCCAAGGTTGGCCTGCCAATGGCCGTCACGTACCCAGCCGGCCAGCTCCACCACCCGCCGGGCAGTGGCCAGGATCAAGGCAAAGCCGGTGTCGGCGGTGGTCTCGGTCAATACATCAGGGGTGTTGGTCAGCATCACGCCACGGCGGGTCAGCTCGGCAACGTCGTAGTTGTCGACGCCAACCGACACACTGGCCACCACCTCAAGCTGTGGCGCCAGGTCCAGCAGGCTGCTGTCCAGCCGCAAACTGGCGCCCAGCAGGCCATGGGCACCGGGCAAGGCATCGCGCAGCCGGGCCAGGCCATCACTGCCGGAGGTATCCACCCAGGTCACCTCGACCTGCTGTTGCAGGCGCGCCAGCAGGGCCTCGGGCAGGCGCTTGTAAAGGACGATTCGCTTTTTCATAGCCGTTTCCTATTGGCTCATTGCCAGGCGCTGGCTGCGGGGCTTGGCCTGGCCTGAGGTTTGTGATGTTTTCAGCACAGCCGTGAGCGCCACTGCCGTCAGCAGCGCACCGCACATGAACAGGTACGAAGCGCCAGGGCCACCGGTGGCGCCGTTGAGATAGCCGACTAGCCACGAGCCGCCAAACGAACCCAGCGCTCCCATGCTGTTGATCAGGGCCATGGCCCCACCGGCCACGTTGCTGGGCAGGATCTCCGGCACGATGGCGAAGAACGGGCCATAGGGGGCGTACATACAAGCCCCGGCGACCACCAGCAGCGCATAGGACGCCCAGAAATGCTCGGTGCCCAAGGCGTAGGAGCCATAGAAGGCCAGCGCGGCAATCAGCAAGGGCGGCCAGACGAAACGCTTACGCTTCTGCAGTTTGTCAGAGGCCCACGACACCCCGACCATGGCCACGACCGCTGCCAGGTAAGGCACCGAGGCCAGCCACCCGGCCTCGACGATGTCGACGTTCGCCGCCTGCTTGAGGATCGAGGGCAGCCACAGCACGAAACCGTACACCCCGATGCTCCAGCAGAAATACTGCAGCGACAGCACGATGACCTGCGGCGAGCGAAACGCCTCGCGGTAGTTCTTAACCGGTTTGATGCCTTGCTGTTCAGCGGCCAGTGCCTGTTCGAGCGCGGCTTTCTCCTGCTCGCTCAACCACGTCACCTGAGCTGGCCGGTCGTCCACCAGGCGCCACCAGACGAACGCCCAGAGCACCGCAGGCAGGCCCTCGATTATGAACATCCAGCGCCAGTCGAAATGCTTGATCAGGTACCCCGAGACCACCGACATCCACAGGATGGTCACCGGGTTGCCCAGCATCAGGAAGGTATTGGCGCGCGAGCGTTCGGCGCGGGTGAACCAGTGGCACAGGTACACCAGCATCGCCGGCATCACCGCCGCCTCGACCACGCCGAGCAGGAAGCGGATGCCGATCAGCAGGTAGACATTGCTGACCATGCCGGTCAGGGTCGCCAGGCTACCCCAGAGGATCAGGCTGACGAAAATCAGCTTTTTGACGCTGCGTTTTTGCGCGTAGATGGCGCCAGGCACCTGGAAGAAGAAGTACCCGAGGAAAAACAGCGCCCCCAGCAGGGACGACAGCGCCGGGGTGATCTTCAGGTCATCGGCCATGCCCGAGGCGGCGGCGAAGCCGTAGTTGGCACGGTCGAGGTAGGCCAGGCTGTAAGTGACGAAGACGATCGGGATGATGTACCACCAACGGCGTGGGGCGAGGCTTGTCGATTGCATGATGCGGCTCCTGAGCTTGTTGTTTTTGTAGCAACCGGCCGGCGTACCGGCGATCAAAGTTTCAGGCACTCTCGGGTAATGCGTAAGCTTCCAGCTCCCGGCGCAGTGGCAAGCCTTCCATGTCGCCGCGCGATTGCACGGCGCGGCTGCCGCACCAGTTGCCGCGAACCACCGCCTCGGCGAGCGGGCGGCCTTCGAGTAGGCCGCTGACCACGCCAACGGCAAAGGCGTCGCCGGCACCGACGGTGTCCACCACCCTGGCCACCGGCACCGGGGCGACCTGCCCTTGGCACTGGGCATTGCGGTAGTAGGCACCCTCACCGCCCAGCTTGATGACTACGTGCTCGACACCACGGTCGAGGTAGAACGCGGCGATGTCCGCCGGGGTTTGCAGGCCGGTCAACAGCCGCCCTTCCTCGAGCCCTGGCAGCAGCCAGTGCGCCTTTACCGCCAGCGCATTGACCTCACGGACCATGCTCGCGCAGTCAGGCCACAGCGACGGGCGCAGGTTGGGGTCGAAGGAAATGCTGCGCCCCTCACTGCGCATGCGCTCGACCAGTTCATGGGCCAGCACCCTGCAGCCGGCCGACAGCGCCAGCGGAATACCGGTGGCGTGCAGGTGGCGGGCCTGCAGCAACGCCGGGCTGAGCTGCGCCAGCGATAGGTGGCTGGCCGCAGAGTTGCGGCGAAAATACTCCACCACCGGGTCGCTGCCATCGTCGCTACGGCCCTTGAGCTGGAAGCCTGTCGGGTGGTGGTCATCGACCTCCACGTGGCTGCAGTCCAGGCCCTCTTGCTGCAGGGTGTCGAGCACGAAGCGGCCCAACGAGTCGTTGCCCACCCGGCTCAGCCAGCGCACCCGAAAACCCAACCGGGCCAGGCCGATGGCCACATTGCTGTCGGCGCCGGCAATGCGCTTGGTAAATGCCCCCACCGCCGCCAGATCACCGACCTGCTCGGCAACGAACATGGCCATGGTTTCGCCAAAACACAGCACGTCATGCTCAGGCATGGCTCACCTCCTCGGTCATGCCGATGCGGGCCAGGTTGTTGACCTGGGCGCGGGTCAAAGCCAGCAAGTCAGCCCCGGCCAGCGGGTACTCCACGGCGCGCATCAGCCCGGGGGTGAACTCGGCGAACATTGCCTCCCAGGCCATCAGGTCCCGTGCCTGCGGCACAACGGCCACCAGGCGCCCGCTGGCCTCGCGCTGCACTGCCTTGCAATGCACGTAACGCACCCAGCGACCGAGCAAGCGCGCTGCCTGCGCGGCGGATTCACCCTGCCATTGCCAGTTGCCGATATCGAAGGTCATGCCCAGCGCCAGCCCCTGGGCCTCGCAGCGCTCAAAGAACTGCAGCAGCGGCGCGATGCGCCCGCCCTGCGCGGTCTGGTCGTTCTCCACCAGCAACAGTGGGTCACCAGGGCGCAGTTGCGCTTGCAAGGCCGCCAGGTCGCATGCGCAAGCGTAATGCCCCAACGACACCTTCAGCGCCATGGCGCCGAGTGCGCGGGCAAGCGCCAGCTTGGCAGGCAAGCGCGCGTCCAGCTGCCCTTCAGGCGTCCACAGCTCCAGTGGCGAGGAATACAGGCACTGCAACTGCAGCGCGTTGATTGCCGCCGACAGCGCGGCGGCATCCGGGGCCTCGTCGAACAACTCTTCGCGCAGTTCGACACGTGTCACGCCGGCAGCGGCCAGCAGTTCAAGGAAGCTCTCCTGCCCACGCTCCCGGACCAAGCTGGCACCGTAGCTGGAGAGGCTGATGGAAACGGGGTTCGCGTGCATTGTTTTTGTCCTTATGAAACCGGTTTCATTTTTGACTGCAGCAATGGCCGGCGTCGTTACCGGCCGTTTCTTCATTCGCGTGTTTGAGTGGAACCTCGGATGATCAACTCTGCCTTGAAGTCCAGGCGCCGTGGCGCCCCGCTCTCGCCGCGCAGGCGGTCGTGCAGGCAGTCGAAGGCGGCCACACCGATGCGTTCGGTGGGTTGGGCGAGCGCGGTAATGCCGCTACCGACCAGCGGGTACCAGTCCAGTTCGTCCAGCGCAATCAGGCCGACGTCCTGGAACAGGTTGCAACCAGCGTCGTGCAATACACGGGTCACCGTCAGGGTGGCCACGCCGTTGAAGGTAAAGATCGCCTGCGGCCCGTGCCCGTTACTGCCGAGGAAGGCGTCAAGCCGGGCGTGCAGGTTGCCGTCGATCTCCACCAGTTGCTGACGCATGCCGGCGCGACGGCTGATCGAGGCGGTGAACGCCTGCGTGCGTTCGAGCCGGGAGCTGGTGCCGTCCAGTGGTTCGGTGACCGCCAGGATGTCGCGGTAGCCACGCGCCTGCAGGTGGTCCAGGGCCTGCTCGATGGCCTGGGCGTTATCGAGCCCTACCAGGTCTACGTTCAGCTCCGGCAGTTGCCGGTCTACCAGGACCATGGGCATGTCACGCTGAAGGTTGAGCAGCTCGCCGGGGTGATGGCCAAGGGTATTCACGATCAGGCCCTCGACGTTGTAAGACTGCAGGGCCGCCAGGTGATGGCGCTCCTGCTCGTCGTCGCGGTTGGTGTTGCATACCACAAGGCTGTAGCCGTGCTGACGGCAGGCGGTTTCGACGCCGTGCATCACCGCGACTGAATAGGGGTTGAGGATGTCTGCTACCAGCATGCCGATCAAACGCGTCTGGCCACGCTTGAGGCCGCGGGCCATCTGGTTGGGCCGGTAGCCCAGGCGCTCGATGACTTCTTCAAGGCGCTTGGCGGTAGCTTCGGCCAGCAGCTGGCGATCGCCGCCAATGTAGCGCGACACGGTGGCCTTGGAGACGCCGGCAACGCGTGCGACCTCACTTATGGTCACGCGTTCGCGGGAATGGGCAGGCAAGTCGGTCATTTCGGTCCCTTGTGATTATTGTCGGTGACGGTGACTGAAACCGGTTTCAATACATCAAAACCGAGCGGTTTCGTCACCTACCGTTCGTCGGGATTCTACCTTTTCCGGCGCACTGCCCCACCCAATTTCTACAGCCGACGCCAATCCTGTAGGAGCCGGCTTGCCGGCGATCACCGGCAAAGCCGGTGCCATGCACTGCAGCGTCTGCATTGCCGGCAAGCCCCTCAAGGTATGACGCCGGGCGCCGGCCTTAGCGGATGGCTTTCACATCACTGGCCGAAACAGCACTGCCTTGGTTACCCCAACTGGTCCGGATGAAATTCACCACCTCAGCCACTTCCTGGTCGCTCAAGCGCCAGCCGAACGCTGGCATGGTGAGATTCGACGGCGCGGTATGCGTCGCCGGCACAGTGCCGCCATCCAGCACCACATGGATCAACGAGGTGGCATCGGCCGTCTGCACCACCGGGTTGCCGGCAAGCGCCGGGAACACGCGGGTATACCCCTGGCCGTCGGTACGGTGGCAGGCAGCGCAGTTGTCGACGTACACCGCCGCACCCGGCTTGCTGTCATCCCCGTTCCATAAAGCCTGTGCCACGTGCTTGTCGTACACATGCGGCTGGTCGTGCGGGTCGCTTGCCGGTAGCGTCTTGAGGTAGCGGGCAATGGCCGTCAGGTCGGCATCGCTCAAGTGCTGCATGCTGTGTTCGACCACATCGCTCATGCCGCCGAACACGGCACTGCGGTCACTGCGGCCGGTTTTAAGGAACTGCACCAGCTGTTCCTCACTCCAGCTACCCAGGCCGTCCTTGTGGTCACCGCGCAGGTTCTTGGCGATCCAGCCTTCCAGTGGCGCACTGCCAGCGAGGAACTGCTTGCCATCAGCGGGGCTCAGGGCCTCTTCCTGCATGGTCAGGGCACGCGGGGTATGGCACGCGCCACAATGGCCCAGCCCCTCCACCAGGTAGGCGCCGCGGCTGACCACCGGGTCGGCACCGGCCGGCGCTTGCCAGGCTTTCACCTCTGGCGCGAACACGCCACGCCAGATCGCCAGCGGCCAACGCATGCTCAGGGGCCAAGGGATGTCGGTGGCCTTGTTTGGCTGCGCCACCGGTTGCACGCCTTGCATGAAGTAGGCGTACAAGGCGCGCATGTCCTCGTCCTTGACCCGCGCATAGGACGGGTACGGCATGGCCGGGTACAGCGTGCTGCCGTCCTTGGCCACACCTTTGCGCACGGCCAGGTCGAAGTCTTCGAAACTGTACTGGCCGATGCCGGTGGCATCCGGTGTGATGTTGGTGGAGTACACGGTGCCGATGGGGGTTTCCATCGGCAGCCCACCGGCAAAAGGCTTGCCGCCCTTGGCGGTATGGCAGGCCACGCAGTCACCGGCACGGGCCAGGTACTCGCCCTTCTTCACCAGCGCATCGGTAGCTTCATCAGCCTGGGCAGCCAGGCCCGTGCCCAGCAGCAGGGTCGCGATCAACAGTTTTTTCATGCCATCGCTCCTCAAGCCTGAACCAGCGGGCCGGGGTTTTTCAGGTACTGCTCCCGGATGGCCCGCGCCGACCAGTAGGTCAGCGCAGCCACCAGGCCGGTGGGGTTGTAACCCAGGCCTTGGGGGAACGCCGATGCGCCCGGCACGAACACGTTGTGCACGTCCCAGCTTTGCAGGTAGCGGTTCAAGGCACTGGTTTTGGGGTCGGTGCCCATGATTGCGCCGCCGTTGAGGTGGGTGGTCTGGTAGCTGGCGGTGTTGAAGTGCTCCTGGACCTTCTTGCCTAGCACAGCGATGGCCTTGGGGTTCATCGCCTGGGCGATCTTGCTCAGCTTGTCGACCATGAACTGGTTCATCTTGATGTCGTTTTCCTGCCAGTCGAAAGTCATGCGCAGCAGCGGCTGGCCGTAGGCATCCCGGTAGGTCGGGTCGAGGTCCAGGTAGTTGCCACGGTACGACTGGTGCGCGCCGTGGGCGTCCATCGACAGCTGGTGGGTGTAGTAATCGGCCGTGGCCTTCTTCCAGGCACTGCCCCAGGCGGGCGTGCCGGGCGGGTTGGCAATACCGGCAATCGGCCGGCTGCCGGCCTGGTTGACCCACATCGGCGAGCCGCCGACGAAACCGTGCGGCCCATGGTCGAAGTTGTCGGCGTTGAAGTCGTCGATCGCCACACCGTTGCCGCCGGCGCCGATGAAGTTGTTGGTGTAGGTGTCCTTGTCGAAGAACGCTTTCACCGTGCCCATGTTCTGGTAGGCGAAGTTGCGCCCCACAACCCCTTCGTTCTTGATCGGGTCATAGGGTTTGCCGATGCCCGACAGCAGCATCAGGCGCACGTTGTTGAACTGGAACGCGGCAAGGATGACGATGTCAGCCGGCTGCTCCACTTCCCGCCCCTGGGCATCGATGTAGGTCACCCCGGTA
This sequence comes from Pseudomonas putida, assembly GCF_016406145.1. Taxonomy (NCBI): domain Bacteria; kingdom Pseudomonadati; phylum Pseudomonadota; class Gammaproteobacteria; order Pseudomonadales; family Pseudomonadaceae; genus Pseudomonas; species Pseudomonas putida. Next base: position 2,846,567 of record NZ_CP066306.1, on the reverse strand, counting down.
GCCTTGCGCTTGCTGTCGTCCAGGTTCACCCGCAGCACATGGGCATTGGCCCGCAGCTCGAAATGGGGCACCTGGCGCAGCGCCGGCAGGATGTTCACGTTGGGTGACGCCTTGGAGTACATGTAGCACACGTACCCGCTGCAGAAACCACAGAAGTTGCACGGCCCCATCTGCGCCCCATAAGGGTTGGTGTAGGGCCCTGATGTGTTGGCCGAAGGCAGGTTGTAGGGCTTGTAGCCCAGGCTGGCGGTTGCCTTCTGGAACAGCTGCGCAGACACCACGTTCTTCTGCGACACCAGCGGGAAGGGGTTGGAGCGGTCCGGTGCATAAGGGTTGCCACCCTTCCCTTCGCCGACCACCTTGCCGTTCACGGTCCAGGCCTGGCCCGAGGTGCCGAAGACCTTCTCGGCGAAGTCGAAGCAGGGCTCGAGCTCCTCGTAGCTCACGCCAAAGTCCTGGATCGTCATGTCTTCAGGAATGAAGCGTTTGCCGTAGCGCTCTTCGTAGTGGCTGCGCATGCGCAGCTCCATCGGGTCTACACGAAAATGCACGCCGGACCAGTGCAGGCCTGCGCCGCCCACGCCCTTGCCGGGCAGGAAGGCACCGAGCTGGCGGTTGGGCAGCGCGACATCGTTGACGCTGTGGCGGATGGTGACGGTTTCTTTGGAGACATCCACGAACAGCTTCTTGCGCACGCTGTAGGTCAGCTCATCGATGACCTGCGGGTAGCTGCCTTCGGGGTAGGTGTCCTGCATCGGCCCGCGCTCCAGCGCGACCACCTGCAACCCGGCCTCGGTGAGTTCCTTGGCCATGATGGCGCCCGCCCAGCCGAAACCGACGATCACCGCATCGACCTTCTTCATTGCATTGGCCATGCCTTACGCCCTCTCGCCACGAATCGATACTGCCGGGAACGGGTAAGGCTCATTGCGCTCGACCCAGTCCATGAAGTCTGCACGGGCGCCGGGGAAGCCGATTTGCGTCCAGCCGACCATACCCTTGTTGCCACCGTGAATCGGGTCGCAGAAGAACCCCTCGCGGGTGTTCTGCACCAGCAGGCTGAAAAACACCTTGGCAGGCAGCTGTTCGAAAACGATCTCACCGGCTTCGATCTTGCCGAGAACTTTGTCTCGGGTAGCGCTATCTTGCTCAGCAAACGTTTTACCGCTGGCGTTTTTGCACCATGCATCCGCAGCGGCGATGCCCAGGCGGTAGATTTGCTGGGGGCTCAGTTGCAGCTGGTAGCCAAGCTCTGGCGCGGCGTCGGCCTTGAACGGGCCCTGCATGTACCACTGGGCACCTGTGGCATAGGGGGTGTTCATCTGGCGATCAATAAACTCGGCGGCGCCTGCTTCGAGTGCGCCGGGGCCCAGCTCGTCAGCGGGGATGATGCGCGACACCGCCGCCTGTACAAAGGCCCATTCTTCGGCGGTGAAGAAAGTCGGCTGGTAATGGCCAGGGGGCGGTGTAGCAGGCACCTTGGGTTCGCGGGCCGGCTGGGCCAGCAGCTGGCCGGCACCCAGGCCGGTGCTGGTAGCCACGGTGACCACGGGAATAAGGGTCAACGTTTTGCGCAGAAAGTCCCGGCGCGGGTTGTCGGGGGCATGCTCAGGCATTGCAAATCCTCATCAGCATTGGGGCGGCCTTGGGTTGCGCCGTCTGGGTTTGGATCAGGGAGAGGCCCTGAGAAAGCCGCGTAATCTAGCTGGTTCGGAAACATTTTGAAACCGGTTTCATAGGGAGCACCAGGCTCTCCCAATACCGTTAACTTGATGACATGCACCCAGAAATGCCCCTTCCAACGCACCCGATATCAACCTAAGAGCACATTTGTACTCCACCTCTCAAAACTCGACCGTGTACCCCACGATCACCCGATTTTCATCCGCCGCATCGGCAAAATTGGAGCGCATGGTCGCATTGCGCCAACGCAGCGCCAGGCTCCTGAACACCCCCGACTGCACTACATAGCTGATGTCGGTGGTCCGCTCCCACTCCTCACCTTCGCCACCCCGCGCGGCCAGCGCCCGGCCTTTGCTGCTGGCAATCCGCTGTGGGTCGATCTGGTCACCCTTGACGTAGCGCACATTGAACGTCAGCCCCGGGATGCCCAATGCTGCAAAGTTGTAGTCGTAACGCAGCATCCATGCCCGCTCGTTGGCCAAGGCAAAAGTGCTCACCTGCTGCTCGCTGAACAGGTAGGTATCGGTCCCACCAACATACGCGTAGGCGGTATTTCCACTGGCCTTCTGGTAACCACCGCTGAAGGTATGCCCGTGCAGGCCATAGCCGATGTTGGTGCTCAAGGTCCGGTTATCCACCTCGCCCAGCAACGCCCTGCCCTGGTCGTGCGCGTTGAACCAGCGCCATTCGGTGAATGCCTCCCCCGGCCCAAGGCCGGCCCTGTACTTGAACCCCGCAAAGTCCCGCTGGAACAGGTCTTCAAGCTGACTGGTGTGCACGCTGAGGGTCAGGCTCTTCGCCGGCTGATAATCGACACCCGCGTAGTACAGGCGGTCGCTGGTCACCGTTGCCGAATAGGCGCCCTGTTGCGCCATGGCGGTCAGGCTTTCAAAGTCGGTGGAGTCGCGCAGCTTGGTGGCATCGACCTGCAGCAAGGTAAAGGTGAAACGGTCCAAGTCCTTGCTGACCAACTGGGTACCCTTGAACCACTGCGGGAACAACCGGCTGTAGTTCGACGCCAGCAATGGCAACTGGGGGCTCAAACCACCCAGCTGCAGTTGGGTCTGCGAAAGCTTCGCCTTGACGGTGGCAACCGCCTTGCCATAGCCATCCACCGCGCGCCTGTCACTGCCGCGGGGCAACAGCCCGCTGCCGCTGCGGTCCGGGGATGAATCGAGCTTGACGCCGAGCATCCCTGCCGCATCCAGGCCAAACCCGACGACACCTTCGGTGTAGCCCGATTGCCACTTGAGCAAAAAGCCCTGGGCCCATTCACCGCGCCTGGACTGGCTGGCAGCAGCACCGTGAAAGTCGCGATCAAAGTAAAAATTGCGCAGCTCCAGGCTGCCTTTGCCGTCAGCGACAAAGGCCGCCTGGGCCGATTGCCACGCACAGCACAACGCCGCGAGCATCAGTGATGCCCGCCGTGAGACGGAAGTGTTCATGGGTTATGCCTTGTTATTGTTCTTGTTGTTCAGCGTCAAGGGCTTGCCAGGTTCAGACCTTGGGGTTTCTGACGTAGCGCATCACCACCAGGCAGGCGAGCAGGATGAGCGGTGCAATCGAGAGCATGCCCATGTATGTGCTGCCTGTGATGTCGTTGATCTGCCCCACCATCACCGGTGCCACGATGCCGCTGAGCTGGCCCACGGAGTTGATTGCCGCGGTACCGGTTGCAATCGCCAACCCGGAGAAGGTCGACTGCGGGATGGTCCAGAAGATCGGGATGGCAATGAACGTACCCGCTGTCGCCAGTACCAGCGCCGCCATCATCGCCCAAGACGAGCCCGAGAACAGGCACGCGAGCAAGTAACCAACGGCTGCGGCCAGCAAGCAGTACACAAGGTAGCGCTTGCGCTCGCCGGTGCGGTCCGAGCGCCGGGTGAGCAGCACCATACCGACGCACGCCACCGCATAAGGCAGCGCAGACAACACACCGACCCACAGCATGTCCTGTACCCCTGAAGACTTGATCAGGTGCGGCATCCAGAAATTCAGGCCATAGGACGCGCTTTTGATCACGTAGTAGATGAACGCCATGATCGCCACCTCTCGGGTCAGCAGCACCCGCCACAGCGAACCCAGCACCGGTTTGTCCGCGCGTTTGTCCTGGGCAAGGTTTTCCTGCAACAGGGCTTTCTCTTCAAGGGTCAGCCACTTGGCCGACGCAATGTCGCGATCGAGCTTGCACAGCACCAACACGCCCAGCACCACGCACGGCAAGCCCGACATCAGAAACAGCCAGTGCCAGCCGGCAAGGCCCAGCACACCGTCCATGGTCCCCAGCAAAAAGCCCGCCGCAGGGCCGCCAACCGCGCCAGCCAAGGGCACAGCCAGAAACCACAGCCCGTTCATCTTCGCCAGGTGCTTGCGGGGGAACCAGCAGGCCAGATAGAACAGGATGGCCGGCCCGAAACCAGCCTCCATCACGCCGATCAGAAAACGCAGGAAGTACAGGGTGTAATGGGTATAGGCAAATACCAGAGCCGCAGTAGCCAGCCCCCAGGACACCATGATCCGGCAGATCCACGCCGGCGCGCCGTAGCGCTTCAGGCCCAGGCTGCTCGGCACCTCGAACAGCACGTAGCCAATGAAGAACATGCTCGCGGCCAGCCCGTAGGCCGCGTCGCTCAGGCCAAGCTCGGCCTGCATCTGGGTCTTGGCGAAGCTGATGTTGATGCGGTCGAAATAGGAGAACAGGAAACAGATGATGGCCAGTGGCATGATGCGCCAGGCCACCCGCCGGTACAGCAGCAGTTCATTGATGTGACGCTCATTGCGCTCACGCGCCAGAACACCGGTCAAGGCAACCATGGTGGATCTCCATTCTTGTAATTATTGGAGAGCGGCGGCGCCCTTCAGGGCGCCACTGAAGGGGGTTAGCCGATACGCACGAGCTTTTCCTTGCAGGCTTGGCCTTTGCGCACGTAGTCAGCGGCATTGGCGTGCATGTGCGCGATGGCCTCTGGCGACAGCTCACGCACCACTTTGGCAGGTGCACCGAGGATCAGTGAATTGTCGGGGAAGACCTTGCCTTCGGTGACGATGGCACCCGCCCCCACCAGGCAATTGCGGCCGATGACCGCGCCGTTGAGTACCACCGCCTGTATGCCGATCAGTGCACCATCGCCAATCGTGCAGCCATGCAGCATCGCCTGGTGGCCGATGGTCACGCCACTGCCCACGGTCAGGTTGAAACCAGGGTCGGCATGCAGCACCGCGCCCTCCTGCACATTGCTGTGCTGGCCAATGTGGATCGGTTCATTGTCGCCGCGCAGCACCGCTTGCGGCCACACACTAACGCCTTGCGCCAGCGTGACATCGCCGATCACCGTAGCTTGCTCGGCAACGAAGGTTTCCGGGTGCAGGTTAGGGACAAGCGTGTCGTATCGGTAGATGGCCATTTTCAGCGCTCCTGCTCGTCAGTCTTGAGCACGCCTGCGGCGCACAGCTCGGCAATGTGCGCATCGCTGTAACCAAGCTCGCGCATGACTTTCTGGGTGTGCTCGCCGATACGCGGGATCGGCCTGCGCGGTTGCAGGCGCTGGCCATCGAGCGCCAGCGGCAGCAGTGGCATCGGCGTGCTGCTGCCGTCCTCCAGGGTGAGGTCGGCCATGCCCCCGCTTTGCATCAGGTGGGGGTCATCGAACAGCTCCTCCGGGCGACGGATCGGCGCGAAGGGGATGCCATTGGCCTCAAGCTCGACCGCCAGTTGCTGCGCATCAAGTGTGGCGAATACCTCGGCCAGGTGCGCCAGCAAACGCGGGCGCTGCAACACCCGGTCGTTGTTGCTGGCCAGGGTGGGGTCGTCGCGCAATGCCGCCTGGCCAAGCACGGTGCACAGCGCCTGCCACTGCCCCTCCCCTGTGGCGGCGACAAACATCTGCTCGCCCCCGGCAAAGGTGAACACATCATAAATGGCCCAGGCACTGATACGGTTGGGCATTGGCGCTGCCGCCTCCCCCGTGACCACAAACTGCTGCATGTGCTGGGCGGCCAGCAGCACGCAGTTCTCGTACAGTGCGCTCTGTACCTCGCGGCCAACGCCGGTGCTGTTGCGCTCGTTGAGCGCGGCCAGCACCCCGATGGCCCCGAACATGCCGCCCATGATGTCGTTCACCGAACTGCCCGCACGCAGCGGCCGCCCCACCGGCCCGGTCATGTAGGCCAGGCCCGCCATCATCTGCACCACTTCATCCAGAGCCAGCCGATTGTCGTAAGGGCCGCTGAGAAAGCCCTTGTGCGAGGCGTAAATCAACCGCCGGTTGCGCTCGCGCAGGGCGGTGTAGTCAAAGCCGAGCGTATGCATGCGCCCTGGCTTGAAGTTCTCGATGAACACATCGGCCGTGTCGATCAGCGCCAGCACGGCATCCCGGCCCTGGGGCGTTTCCACATCCACGGCGATGCATTGCTTGTTGCGGTTGAAGGTGCGGAAAAACCCGGCGCCTGCGCCGAGCAAGCGCCGTGTGCCATCGCCACGGGTGGGCTCGATCTTGATCACTTCTGCGCCAAGATCACCGAGGATCATGCCGCAGGTGGGGCCCATGACCATGTGCGAAATCTCAACGACACGAATGCCGTCCAAGGGGAGTCTGGACATGCGGGTAGCCCTTAGTAGTTGAGCGGCAGGCCGGCGCGGGCGAGCGCGCCGTACAGAGGTTCATCGGGCAAGGCATCACGCAGTACCTGGCGTGAGTCGATCAATGCCTGCAGGTCGATGCCGGTGTCGTAACCCATGCTTTGCAGCATGAACACCAGGTCTTCGGTCACGGTATTGCCGGAGGCACCTGGCGCGAACGGGCAACCGCCAAGGCCGGCCAGCGAGGCGTCCAGCTCGCGGATACCTTGCTGCACGGCGACCAGGCTGTTGGCCAGCGCCAGGCCACGGGTGTCGTGGAAGTGCGCGGCGCGCAGGCGCTCCCCGGCAATGCCCCGCACCGCCTGGATCACCTTGGCTACCTGCCCGGGGTTGGCGTAGCCGACGGTATCGGCCAGCGACACCAGGTCGCAACCCGCCTCGATCACCTGGCGTGTCAATGCGCACAGGTCACCCAGCGGCACATCACCCTGACGGGTGCAGCCGAAGGCCACTGACATGCCGGCGATCATCTGCACGTCATGCCGGCCCATCTCGCTGCGCAGCTGGCACATGCGCCCCAGCTCCTCAACCATTTCCTGCGGCGTGCGGCGTACGTTGGCCATGCTGTGGGCGTTGCTTACCGACACCGGGGCGACGACGCGTTGCGCACCAGACTCCAGTGCATCCTGGGCACCGCGCAGGTTAGGGGCCAGTACCGTAACCAGCAGGCCCGGGTAGGTCAGTGCGTGGGCGACCACCTGTTTGGCGTCGGCCATCTGCGGCAACAGCCTGGCCGGCACGAACGAGGCAACTTCCATGTGGCGCACGCCAGCGGCATACGCGCTGTCGATCCAGCGCAGCTTGGCGGCAGTCGGCATGACCGTCTGCAGGCTCTGCAGGCCATCGCGCAGGCCGACTTCATTGATTGTTATTGTTGTCATCAGGGGGCTCTCTGTCTGAAGCGTGTGGCCAGACTAAGAGCAGCATGGCGGGCAGAAAAGACGTCTTTCACGGGCTGATCCATCGTCAGCCGCGATGGATATCAGGGCATGGCCTGCCAGGCCGGCGCGCGCAGCAGCAAGTGGTCCAGCAGGCGCCGCGCCGACAGCGACAGCGCGTGCCGGTCACGCATGCAGATGACGAACTCACCCAACGCCCAGTCATCGGTCAGCGGGATCACCCGCAAGTCGAACAGTGGCGCATAACGCGCCACCGCCTCCTGCGGGAACACCGCCAGGCCCAGGCCGAACTGCACCAGCCGGTAGGCCGCATCGAACGACGACACGTACGAGCGAAAACGCAATTCCTTGCCAGCTGCCTCGGCGCTCTTGCACATGAAACTGTTCAACGTGGCGAACGCCGACAGCCCTAGGTGCTCGTAGCCAAGCGTTTCGGCAAAGGCAATGCTGCTGCGCGCTGCCAGCGGGTGGCTGGCACCGACCACCACCGCCAGGTGGTCTTGCCGATAAGGCACGAACTCAAGGCCGCCGACTGCGGTGGACTTCCTGCAGATACCCAGGTCGGCATTGCCCTCCGCCACGCCACGGACCACATCGGGGCTGAAGCGCTCTTCGATATCGGCCTGGATCAACGGGTTTTCCAGCATGAAGGCCGACAGTTCCTCGGGCAGAAACTCCATGATCGACGAGACATTGGCCAGCACCCGCACATGCCCCCGGGCGCCCTCGGCGTATTCGCTCAGCTCACTGTCGAGGCGCTCCATGGCCCGGGTCAGGCCGCGGGCATGGCGCAACAGGGCAAGCCCTGCCGGGGTGGGTTCGACCCCGCGCTTACTGCGCTTGAGCAGCGTGGTGCCAAAGCGCGCTTCGATGTCCGAGATACGTTTGCTGACAGCCGAAGGCGCCATGAACGCCCGCTCACCGGCGCGGGCGATGGTGCCCTCTTCGCAGACCACGATGAACAGGTGCAAGGACAGGTGGTCGAGGGGCTGCATGGCGGTATCCGGGTAAGGAGAGGCAGCCATCCTAGCATCAGTTATTTGTGTTGCCCCACCGCCGGCAAGCCGGCTCCGGCAGCGATGGCGGTGCTTTTGAAATGGACGCGAAACGTGTGTGCCGGCATTGGAGCCGGCTCAGCTCGTGGGAATCGCCAAGAGGCTTTATCATGGCCCTCCACCACAGAGGCCCGCCATGTTCGATTGGGAAGACCTGCGCCATTTCTGCGCCTTCATCAGCACCGGCTCCCTGTCGGCCGCAGCCAAGCAGCTGGGCGTCGACCACGCCACCGTGGCCCGGCGCATCGCCGCACTGGAAGCTGCGCTCAACCTCAAGCTGGTCGACCGCCGCCCCAGGGCTTACGTGCTGACCGAGCAAGGCCGCCGGGTGGGCGATTACGCCGAGCAGATGACCCAGGCCTCCTTCGCCCTGGAACACTTCGCCAGCGCAGGCCAGCAGCAGGTTGAAGGCCAGGTGGTACTGGCCGCCCCGCCCGCCTTGCTCGGCAGCCTCATTGCGCGGCGCCTGGCCACGCTGTGCAACCGCTACCCGCAGCTGCACCTGAAACTGGTCGGCAGCAAGTCGCGCGCCTCGCTGGCGCGCCGCGAGGCCGATATCAGCGTGGCCCTGGCCAGGCCCAGCGAGCCCACCCTGGTGGCCAGCCTGCTGGGTTACCTGGATTACCGCCTGTACGCCGCCCCCGGCTACCTGCGCAGCACCAGCACGCCGCGCTATATCGGCTACGACCAGTCCCAGGCCAAGTCGGCGCAGCAACAGTGGCTGCTCGCCCAGACCCACCACCAGCCCTTTGTAGTGCAAAGCAACGATTTGCGCATCCAGGCCCAGGCCGCTGCCGGCGGCATCGGCATTGCCTGCCTGCCGGCATTCATGGCCCAGGAGCATGGCTTGCAGGCCATCGGGGAGGAAACACAGACCATGAGCATCGAACTATGGCTGGCCGTGCATGAAGACGTGCGCAACACACCGCGCATCAAGGCCGTCACCGATTTTTTGCAGCAACAGGTCAAGCCACTGCTGCGCTTGTGAATTTCTGCAGAGCTCGCCTGCACCGATACGGGATTTCCGCACGCCCACAGCCCCGCTAAGCTTCCCCCATCGCAAACGACCACCGAGGAGAAGCAGATGCAGTACGTCAAGTTGGGCAACACCGGCCTGGATGTTTCGAAACTGTGCCTGGGCTGCATGACCTTCGGCGAGCCGGGCGCCGGCACCCACCCCTGGACCCTCGGCGAAGCCGACAGCCGCCCGATCATCCGCCACGCCGTGGAGCAAGGCATCAACTTCTTCGACACCGCCAACAGCTACTCGGCCGGCACCTCGGAGCTGATCCTGGGCAAGCTGCTGAAGGCGTTCACCCGCCGCGAAGAAACCGTGATCGCCACCAAGGTGTTCTTCCCGGCCAACATGTGGGAAGGCAGCACCCGGCCCAACGAGCAGGGCCTGTCACGCAAGGCGATCATGGCCAACATCGACGCCAGCCTCACCCGGCTTGGGACCGACTATGTCGACCTGTACCAGATCCACCGCTGGGACTACCACACCCCGATCGAGGAGACCATGGAGGCGCTGCACGATGTGGTCAAAGCCGGCAAGGCGCGCTACATCGGCGCATCCTCGATGTATGCTTGGCAGTTCGCCAAAGCCCAGCAGGTGGCGGCCAGCAACGGCTGGAGCCGCTTCGTGTCGATGCAGAACTACCTCAACCTGATCTACCGCGAGGAAGAGCGCGAAATGATCCCGCTGTGCCTGGACCAGGGCGTGGGCCTGATGCCCTGGAGCCCGATGGCCCGCGGCCGGCTGACCCGCCCGCATGGCCAGCAGACTGAACGTACCCGTACCGACATTTCCGGCCGGTCGTTCTATGAGAAGACCGAAGTGGAGGACGGCCGGGTGATCGATGTGGTCGAACAGATAGCCCGCGAGCGTGGCGTGCCCATGGCGCAGGTGGCGCTGGCCTGGGTACTGGGCAAGCAAGGGGTTTCGGCGCCGATCGTGGGCGCGTCGAAGGTGGCGCAGCTCGATGATGCGATTGGCGCGTTGCAGTTCGAGCTCAGCGCCGAAGAAGTGGAGCGCTTGCAAGCGCCCTACGTGCCGCATGCAGTGACGGGCTTCAAGTAGGCCTGCCCGGGCCTCACCAGCGGCATACCGATGCCCCCACAGGTACTGCACCCAGGCAGGTGCAGTACCTCAATAGCCCGTCATTTCCAGATACCCACGCCCCTCCTTACCCACACGCACCGGGCCCTCCCAGTAAGGGAAGCGCGTGCCCATCCAGGCCTTGGGCTCCAGCGCATCCACCTCGACATCCACCTGTACCGCTGGCACCTTGACCCGCCAACGGGTGGGCACCTTTTTGCCATTGTCCTGCCGCGTCCAGGCCAGCGGTGTCAGCTCGATCTGCCCGCCCTGCAGCGCACGCGCCTGCCCTTGGGCATCGACCCAGGTGCCCGCGCGGTAAGGCGGCCCCTGGTCCTCGCGCACCTGGAACAGCATCAGCTTGGCGCCCGTGCCCAGGTGCAGCGAAAACCAGTCCCAGCCACTTTGCCCGGCGGCCAACGGCTGGCTGCTCCATTCCCGGTCAAGCCAGGCCTGCCCTGTGACGGCGACCCGCTGCCCCTCGCGCTCGACCTCGCCACTAACCGTGTAGAACGGCTGGCTGTAGTAGTACGACGCCTGGCCCTTGCCGGATTTTTCGCTGTAACCCTGCACACCGTGCAGCAGCAGCGGCTGATCACTGGTGAGGGCAAGGTCATAACCAAACCCTTGGCCCCTGGCCCGCATCTGCAGGCGGTCGACTCCGGGTTTGCCCTGCAGCGACCAGTCGTTGATCCACGCCCGGAACGGTTGTGCCTCGACGCCCGCCTGGCCAACCCCACCGCGCGCGAGCGTTTCACTGACCTGGTGGCCGCCCGGGCCGGTCAGCGCGGCGTGGCCCATCCACAGGTTGGGGCTGTTCCAGTTCCAGGTCTCAGGCCCAGGCCGCAAGGCCGAGCGGAACAACGTCCATTGCACACCCCAGTCACGGCCCTGGGCATCGCGCAGGTTGGCGGTGACGTACCACCATTCGATACGAAAGCCCCCATGCGCGCCATGGTCACGTGGAAATTCCAGCGCATGCCCTGGTATCACCTGCCTGAACGCCGCCGCATCGTCGCCCAGGCCCGCATAACTCTTGGGTTCTGGCGCAGGCGGGTCGCACCCTGCCAGCAGCAGGCAGGCCATCAATAGCAAGGTTTCAGCTTTCATCGGCAAATTGCCTCAACAGCGCACTTGGCTGGCTGCGTGCCAGTTGCCACAACGGCCAGGCACTGGCCAGCAGGCTAGTCAACAGGCCCAGTACGGCCAGTTGCACCAGTTGCCCGGTAAATACATGCCAAGGCAGACGCCAGCCGAACGCCTGCACATTCACCACCGCCACCAGGCACCAGGCCAGCAGCAGGCCCAAGGGGATCGCCAGCAGCACGGTGAAGCAGCTGAGCATCAGCGTTTGCCCCAGGCTCAGCCAGGCCAGCCAGCGCCGTGGTACACCCAAGGCCCACAACGGTGCCAACTGCCCCAGGCGGCGCTGGCTCAAGGTCAGCTGGCTGATGAACAACGCCACGCCGGCAACCCCTAGAGTCAGGCTGTTCAATGCCGCCGTGACCGCGAAGGTGCGGCTGAACACCTCGCTGGACCAGGCTTTGAGGCGGGCCTGCTCCACCACCTGATTGTCATCCAGGGCATAGCGCCGTTGCAGTTCATCCTTCAGCGCAGCCACCCGTTCAGGCGGCACCAGCAGGCTGAAACCCGCAAGGCTGGCCGCTGGTGCATGGCTACGCAACCAGCCGGCGTTTACCAGCACATGGCCCTTGGGGTTGCCATAGTCGGCATAAACGCCCACCACGGTCATGGCCTGGGGCGGCTCGCCAGGCAACTGCAGCGTCTGCCCTACAGCCAGGCCAAGGCGACGGGCAAGTTGCTCGCTGAGCATTGCACCACGGCCGGCGGCCAGCGCCTGCCAGGCGCCCGGTGCCTGCTGCAGCAGTGGCCAGTGCTGGCGGTAGAAAGGGTGATCATCCACCCCCTGTACCTGCACCGGCCACTGCTGCAGGCGCCAGTCCACCCGCCAGCTGGGCAGCACCGCGCTGACGGTACGGTCTGCCAGCAAGCGCGCGTAGATCTGCTGCGCCTGCGCGCTGTCGCGGGGCGTGACGTACACATCGGCGGCCAGGCGCTGGTCCAGCCAGCCGATGAAGGTGCGGCGAAAGCCTTCGGTCATGCCGCCAACCCCGACACTGGCGGCCAAGGCCAGCAACAGCGCCATCAACGCCAGGCTCAAGGCCGGTAGTTGCTGGCGGCTGTCGGCAACGAACCACTGCGCCAGCGGGCGCTTGCACACCCGCGCCAAGCCGCCGAGCAAGAGCGCCAGCAACCCCGGCAACAACAGCGCCGCCGCCAGCAGCAAAGCCGCCAGCATGCCGAATGCACTGGGCAGCCCATTGCCCAGGTAGCCGCAGCCCCCCGCCACCATCAGCAGCACGGCGCCGGCGCCACCCTGGCGCCGCAACCACGGCACTTGCGCCAGGCGCCAGGCCTGGGGCTGCGCCAAGGCCAGCAATGGCAGGCGCGCGGCACGCAGCAGGCTGTCGAGCCCCGCCAGCAACGCGCCCAACAGGCTGACGGCAATGCCTGCCAGCCACCAGGTGGCCGGCAAGTGCAGCTCCCCCGCCACCTGGGCGCCATAAAGCCCGCGCAGGCTGGAGGCGAAATCAGGCAGCATCAGTGCGGCCAGCAGGTAACCTGCAGCCACGCCTGCCACACCGCCCAGCACGGCAAACAACCCCAGCTCCAGGGCAAGGGCTGCCAGCAGCACCTGCAAGCTCACACCACAAGCGCGCAAGGTGCGGATCAACCCGCGCCGCTGTTCCAGCGCCAGGCCAATGGCCGCATGGGCAATGAACAGCCCCACCACGAAGGCCAGCAGGCCGAGGGCGGTGAGGTTCAGGTGAAAGCTGGCGGTCAGCCGCTGCAGGTCGGCATCATCCCCGGGCGGCTGCAGCTTCAGCCTCGCCGCAATGTCGCTCGGCAGTGGCTGGTCACTGTCGCTGAGCAGCCACGACAATTGCCCGGGGGCATTGAGCAAGGCCTGCGCCTGGCCGATGTCGACCACCACCACACCCGGTGCCAGCTGCGCATGCATGGTAAGCGGCGGCAATACTTGCCCGTCCACCGTGGTCAGCTGCTCGCCGGGTTGGCGCCCCAGCTGGCGCAGCGTGTCCGGGCCCACCCACGCTTGCCCCGGCGTACCCACGAACGCCTGCAGGTCAAAATCCTGCACATCGGCACCGGCAACGGCCATGCCCGGCAACAGGCCAAGCGGCTCGATCCCGACCAGGCGCAGCGCAACCTGCGGCGCTGCAGCCAGCCGCAAGCGCCCTTCCAGCACCGGCGTCACCGGCCAGCCTAGCCTGCGCAATTGCACATACAGCGCCTGGTCGAAGCGCTGCCCCGAGCGTGCCACCAATTGCGGGCGGGCAGGCCCGGCGAGCACCGCACTGGCTTGTGCGTAGTCGTTGCGCGCCTGAGTGTTGAGCGCCTGAACGCCGGCCCACAGGGCCGTGGCCAGCCACAAACCGGTGAAGATGCTGATGCACTGCAGCCGGTGACGCCACCAATGGCTGCACAGGGCCTGCACGGTGATCCGCAAGCTGTTCATCACCCCTGCACCCGGCCCATCTGCAGCACGCAGCGGCGCTGCAGCATGGCGGCCAGGCGCTGGCTGTGGGTCACCATCAGCACGCTGCTACCCGCCTCGTGCACCAGCTGCAGCAGCAGCGCCAACACCTCGTCGCTGCTGGCCTCGTCAAGGCTGCCGGTGGGTTCGTCGGCCAGCAGCAGCAAGGGCCTGCTGGCCAGCGCGCGGCCAATGGCAACGCGCTGCTGCTGCCCGCCAGACAGTTGTTCCGGGTAGCGTTGCAGCAACGGGGCCAGCCCCAACCGGGTGGCCAGGTGCGTCACCCAGACCGGGTCATGGCGCCCCGCCAGGCGCGCCTGGAAGGCCAGGTTGGCGGCCACGTCCAGGCTGCTGATGAGGTTGTACTGCTGGAACACCAGGCCGATGCCCTCGCGCCGCCAACGTGCCAAGGCAGCTTCGCCGCGGTTGTCCAGGGGTTGGCCATCGATCAGGATGCGCCCGCTGTCGGCGCGGTCCAGGCCCGCCAGCAGGTGCAGCAAGGTGCTCTTGCCGCTGCCGGATTCGCCCATCAAGGCCAGGCTGCTGCCGCGTGCCAGCGTCAGGTCCACCCCGCGCAGCACCTCCAGCGGGCCTTGGGCAGTGGCGAACGACTTGCACAGGTTTTCGACGACCAACATTTGGCGGGCCTTATTTGCCGGGTCAGACTGTAGGCATAGCTGCAAACGCCGCTTTGGGGCAAATAGCTTGCGCTGTTTTCACTGGCCTCAGTTCACCAATGCGTGCTGCACCTGCCCCACCGTCGCCGCCAAGCTGTTCAGGTGCAAGCTCAGCACCCGCTCCACCGGTGCCTGGTCCAGCGGCCAGTGCAGCGCAATGCTGCCCGCCAGCCGCCCCTCCACCCGCACCGGTAAGGCAATCGCCCGGATCAGGAACGGCAAGCGCACGGGGTATTCCCAAAACCCTTCGGTGCGCTGGCCAAAGCCTTTGTGCCCATCGGCCTCGATATCGCGCAACAGCGCTTCATCGCCCACCCGCTGATGCGTCGCCAGGCGCTGCACCTCAGCCGGCGCCAGCTCCTTCAGGCACGCCCGGCCCATGGCCGAGTGAAACAAGCTGGCATGCTGCCCGACGATCTGACAGTTGTGCGGGTAGCGTTTACGCAGCACCTGCGGGATGGCGCTCTCCATCACCTCCAGCCGCTCGCCGTCGAATGAAGAAAGGTCCGCCACCAGCCCGGTGCGCTCGCTCAGCTCCAGTAGCAGCGGCGCGGCACGTTCCACCAGTTGGCGCTTGAAGCGCAGCTGGCGGTCGCCAAACAGGCGCCGGGCACACAAGCGGTAACGGCGGTCGCTCAGGCCACGGTAAACCCAACCCTGTTCCTGCAAGGTGGCAAGCATGCGCGATACCGTGGCCTTGGGCAGTGCCGTCAGGTAGTGCAGCTCTTCGAGCCCCAGCGCCTGGTGCTCGCCAAGCAGTTCGACGATCGCCAGTGCCCGCTCCACCGAGCGCACGCCACCGCTGTCTGCGGTAATACCCATGGGTCCGACCTCCCTGTCTGTGCGTGGATGGTCATCATGCCCAGCAAGATACGGGCCTGCCCAGGGCTTTCAGCGCACCTGCAAACACCCGGGCGGCCGCCGCGCTATCCAGCGCGTCAGTTGTTCATGGGCATAGGCCAGTTGCAGCACGGCGTGATCGGCCTGGGCCGGGCCTATGATCTGCAGGCCCATCGGCAGCCCGGCGGCGTTGAAACCCACCGGCACGCTCATGCTCGGCAGGCCGGCCAAGGTCGGGCCAATCACCACCTCCATCCAGCGGTGGTAGGTGTCCATGGCCTGCCCGCCAACCACCTTCGGCCATGGCTCGGTTGCGTCGAAAGGGAACACCTGGGCAGCCGGCAACAGCAAATAATCGTAACGCTCGAACAATTTACCCAGCGCCTGGTACCACGCGCTGCGGTCCAGCGAGGCCTGGTAAACGTCCGCCGCGGTCAGGCGCAGGCCACCCTCCACCTCCCACTGCGCCTCCGGCTTGAGCTGGGCGCGTTTGCCTGGGTCGGCATACGCCGCGCCCAGGTTGCCGTGCACCAGGAAGTGGCGATGGGTGAGCCAGCATTGCCATAAACGCCCCAGGTCGAACCCCGGCTGGCACGCCTCGACCTCGCAGCCCAGCTCGGCGAAGTCTGCCAGCGCCGCCTGGCACAGGCCCAACACCCCTTCGTCCATCGGCAGGTAGCCGTCAAAGTTACCCAGCCAGCCAACCCGTACGCCCTTGAAATCGCGCTGCAACCCGGCGGCAAAGTCACGCAGGCCGTCACTGAGCGACAGGGGCGCGCGCGGGTCGTGCCCGGCCTGCACCGACAGCAACCGCGCCACGTCCGTCACCGTGCGCCCCATCGGCCCCTCGGTGGCCAGCTGCTGCACGAACAGCTCCGGCGTTGGCCCGTATGGCACCCGCCCTTGCGAAGGGCGCAGGCCGAACACGTTGTTGAACGCTGCCGGGTTACGCAGCGAGCCCATCATGTCGCTGCCGTCGGCCACCGGCAGCAGTCGCATGGCCAACGCCGCTGCGGCGCCGCCACTGCTGCCGCCTGCCACACGGCTGTGGTCGTAGGCATTGGTGGTGGTGCCGAACAGCGTGTTGTAGCTCTGCGAGCCCAAGCCGAATTCCGGCACATTGCTTTTGCCGACAATGATCGCCCCGCTCGCCCGCACCCGCGCCACGCTGATGGCGTCATGCGCCGGCACCTGCTCGGCAAACAGCGGCGAGCCCAGCGTCGTGCGCAGCCCCGCCGTGGCCGCCAGGTCTTTGACTGCCTGCGGCATGCCATGCATCCAGCCACGCGACTGGCCGGCGGCCAGCTCACGGTCGCGCACCTCAGCCTCGGCCAGCAGCACCGCGCCCTCGCGCAGCGATACCAGCGCATTGACCTGCGGATTGAAGCGCTCGATATGGCCCAAGTAGGCCTGCATCACCTCACGGCACGACAACTGGCGCGCGTGGATCGCCTCGGACAGCGCCTGGGCATCGAGGGCGACGATCGGGTCGATGGCTAACGGGTTCACGGTTTCACTCCAAGGTTGAAAGCGACAGCCTTGCCAGCGCGGGGTGCTTCTTTCAGGCAATAGGTGCCCAGCAGCGTCAACAGGCAGGCGAACAGCACATAGAACGACGGGGCCACCGGGGTGCCGAGCACCTTGCTCAGCCAGGTGACAATCAACGGGGCAAAGCCGCCGAACACCATCACCGCCACGTTATAAGCCACCGACACGCCGGTGGAGCGCACCGCGATCGGGAACTGCTCGGCCAGGGCGGTTGGCGCCGGGCCGAAGAAGCCGCCAATGGCGGTGCACAGCAGCAGTTGCATCACCAGCAGGCGCTCGATCGACGGCGCTGCGGCCACCCACACGTACAGCGGGTACACCATCACGAAAAATGCCAGGGTAAAGGCCATCAGCACCGGCCGCCGGCCAAGCCGGTCCGACAGCGCTCCGGCCAGGGGGATGACCACGGTCATCAGGCCCACGGCCAGCATCTGCACCAGCAGCACCTGGTCCAGTGGCAGGCCAAGGTTTTTGTGGGCGAAGGTGGGCATGTTCACCAGCACTACGTAAAACGACACCGTCGCACCACAGGCCAGGCCCATCGAGACCAAAAGGCTGCGCCGATGCTCCCGCAGCACCTGCAACAGGCTGGGCGCCTGGCCCTTGGCCTGCTTGCGCGCCTCTAGGAATTCCTCGGGTTCTTCCATGTGTTTGCGAATCCACAGCCCCACCGGGCCGATCAGCAATCCGATCACGAACGGAATCCGCCAGCCCCAGCTGTCCAGCGCCTCGGGCGTGCACAGGTGGGTCACCAGCGCGACCATCCCCGCCCCGCTGAACACCGCCAGGCACTGCCCCACCAGCTGCCACGAGCCGTATAGCCCCTTGCGATGGGCTGGTGCGCTTTCCACCAGAAACGCCGTTGCACTGGCGTACTCACCGCCCGTGGCAAAGCCCTGCAGCATGCGCGCCACCACGATCAACAGCGGCGCGCCCATGCCAATGGCCAGGTAGCTGGGGGCAAAGGCGATCATGGCGATGGACACCGTCATCAGGCGGATGATCAGTTGCATCGCCGCCTTGCGCCCCTTGCGATCGGAATAGATGCCCAGCAGCACGCCGCCCACCGGGCGCATGAAAAAGCCCACGCCGAAGGTGGCCAAGGCCATCAGCAGCGAGGCGTACTCGTCGTCGGAGGGGAAGAACTGGCGGGCGATGATGCTGGCCAGAAAGCCGTACACGATAAAGTCATACCATTCCAGGGCATTACCGATGACCGCCGCGACCACTTGCCGGGTACGCGACGCGCCTGTGTGTGAAGTCTGCATGCGGAACACTCCATCAATCTGTTGGCCAGAAACGGCGGCGGGCTGCAGCTTGAAGCTTCCCTAGTTGAGCCAGCGCTCGGTCAGGGCGCCCCAGTAGGCGGCGCCGGTCAGCAGGATGTCGTCGTTGAAGTCGTAGGCAGGGTTGTGCACCATCGGCCGCTGCACGCCGTTGCCGATGAACAGGTAGGCGCCGGGGCAGCGCTGTAGCATCCAGGCGAAGTCTTCGCTGCCCATCAGCTTGCGGGTGTTGCCGTCCACCGCCTCGGCGCCGAGCAGCTCGACGCCGACCTGGTGGGCAAAGGCGTTTTCGTCGGCGTGGTTGACCAGCACCGGGTACGCCGGGCGGTGTTCGATGCTGGCGGTGCAGCCGTAGCTTTGGGCCTGGCTAAGGATGATGGCCTGCACCCGCTCCAGGGTCTGCGCGCGCACCTCGGCGTTCAGCGCACGCAAGCTCAAACGCAGCAACGCCTGCTGCGGGATCACGTTGGCCGCCTCGCCTGCCTGCAGTGCGCCCACGGTGACCACGGCCGCCTCCTGCGCATCGATATTGCGCGCCACCACGGTTTGCAGGGCCATCACCACACTGGCTGCGGCCACCAACGGGTCGACCGCCAGGTGCGGCATGGAGCCATGCCCGCCGACGCCTTCGATGGTCACGGTGAGCAGGTCCTGCGAAGCCATCATCGGCCCTTCTCGAAAGCCCAGGTGCCCCGCCGGCAACCCCGGCATGTTGTGCATGCCGAACAGGGCGTCACACGGGAAGCGCTCCAGCAGCCCATCGGCCAGCATCGCCTCGGCGCCGCCCTGGCCTTCCTCGGCCGGCTGGAAGATCAGCGTCAGCGTGCCATCGAACTGGCGCGTGGCCGCCAGGTAGCGTGCCGCGCCCAGCAGCATGGTGGTATGCCCGTCGTGGCCGCAGGCGTGCATGCAGCCCTGGTGGCGGCTGGTGTATTCAGCGCCGGTGGCTTCTACGATGGGCAGCGCGTCCATGTCGGCACGCAGGCCCAGTTTGCGTGGGCTGCTGCCATTGCGCAGCACGCCGACCACACCGGTTTTGCCGATGCCGGTGTGCACTTCGTAGCCCCAGTCTTTGAGCAGTTGCGCGACCAGGGCCGCGGTGCGGTTTTCTTCGAAACCGAGTTCGGGGTGGGCGTGGATATCGTGGCGGATGGCGTGCAGGTCGCTGGCCACGTCGTTGAGCCAGGCCAGGATGTGCTGGTGTTGCTGCATGTGGAATCTCCTCGCGCGGGTGGGTGCCGTTCTTGTTGTTCGCTTTGAGATCACGACGGTTTAGGCAGGTCGTGGTTGCGGACAGATAAGCGCGAGTGGGGCGGGAGCACAATTGAATGTGGTTTCACGTGGTGGAACATCACATGGGCGGGGATGTTTTCCTACAGAAACCGGCTGAAAAAATCAGATTAATTCCCTTTCTTGTAGTCCGTTTCCCAAAGATACTGCCGACGCCTGTTTTTCGTTGCACGCGCTAAACGTGGGCCATAGTCTCGGCCGGTCGCTGCCAATTCAGCGACCGGCTTTGACAGGCCGTCGATTGTTGTCCGTGTGCATACGCTTATGGCGGCTGTACGTGCGGGCACCTTCGTGTGCGCCGAGTGCCAACAATCTCGGTCTGTCAACCCGCGTACAGCTGCCACCCTCTTGTTTGACAGCAAGGCGGCTTGCAGCTCAACCATTGTTGGAGCGTAAGCATGCTGAAGATAGTCCCCGATCCACCCTACACTTCCCACTCCCTGGAAGACACACTCATGATGGCTGCTGACTACGCACTTTGCGCAGAAGCCGTTGCCCAGCAGGCGATGATGATGCAACCCAAATCGCCCTCCTCCTTGTTGATCATGACCTCCATGCACGAGCTCGAAACCTTGCGCAAATTGCTTGAGGTGGCCTTGGCGCAAGTGCAAATGCCGACAGAGCCGAGAACGCTGCACTAAGTCGCATCATGTCAGGCCTGGCCTGGCTCTTTCAAAAGTTAACCACTCGCACGGCGCCGCCCCTGAGGTTGTAGACGACCCTTAGGCGCACGGTGAACCCGTGTGGGCCCGGCTTGCCAGCGAAAGGGCCAGCCCAGGCATCCGCATTTTCAGGGAGCCAACCAATGCCAAAAGACGGCACAAACGAATACACCACACCCGGTAAAACCATGTTCTACCAGGCAGAGGGCCAGACCCGACCCCTGTTCTGCATCGCCCCAGGCATCCCCTGCCAAGATGCCCGGGAGCAAGCCTCGGAGCTGATGGGGTGTGTGCGCGACCTGACCATCGCCGGGCTGATGGAAGAAAACCCGCAACTGATCTGGGCGTCCTATTACCTGAGCGCGCTGGCCAAGGCGCTGCTGGATGATGCCGAGTTGGGGATGCAGCGGTAGGTCAGCAAGCGGCGGGCTCGCCCATCGAGGACAACTAGGCTCCGTACGAAAAATTGTGTATCGCTGCCACCGTTGGAGCCGGCTTGTCAGCGCCTTCAGGAGTTTTCATACAAAGCCAAGTGATGGGCCAGTTCGATAAGGCGATGCGGTGATCATGGGCTCTCAAATGGCCCGATTATGGCACCAAAGGAGTACAATCCAACGTGATCTCACGTGGGGGAACTTATCTACCAAACGTGATTATACAGCGCGTACCCACACGCTAGTACAGAAGCGATCAGAATGAACCCAGAAATCCTGCGCCCTTCATAAATATGGCTCCAAGGCACTACATGTACCAGCCGCTCAGGCGGCACGCTTTTCAGAAAACGGTAGCGAATGATGAAGTACGTGATGCTGATCAGGGGATAAATGAATACGGCTATCTGCCCTTGCGGCGCAGGCTTTGTTCCCACGGCAGTACCCAGCCGCGGCCGAGCACGCTGTCGACCGTCAGGTCGCTTGCGTAGAAGCGCGCCCCCTCGATGGGCATCAGGCCGGGCAGGCTGAAGTCGATTTCGTCGGGGATGAGTTTGCGGCCGGTGGTCAGGTTTACCGGGCTACCGCTTCGACCACGTAGCGGCTGGCGCCGCCGCCAGCGACAGGGCAGCCCTGTCAAAAACATGCAAAAAACTAATTAACCTCATGCAACATCACGGCCAGCAATACAACTCTAGCAGCACATAAAGCTGGAAGCGTAATGAGACAAAGTTGGCATCGACGTCCAAACCAGCTATTTTAAAGATCATTTTGTGGTTGGCGACCCTGAGCGCCCCTGATAAATAAACTTGATCGAACTCCATCCCCCATACTTAGCATATCAACGCATAAAAACACCCGCCAAGCCAATTGCTCAACCGAGAGCAACAAACCTTATCGCGAGCTTCTTGCTTTCGACCTTACTGACAAAAACCTCCGACACGATCGGATCAATCCAAATGACGTCACCCAAAAATAAGAAATGAGAACCATCTGCTTTTGATTCATCAACACACAGCTTTGTTACACCTCGGGCCATGTACTCAGCATCCAACTCACTCGACTTCAATTTTTTTAAAATCATAGCTTTACCAGAGTAATCTGAACGCTCATAGTCGAAGCATTTTATCTTCTGATTCAAGTGTATTAAAAAGTAATCTTTTTCTACAGGCCTGCCGTCAAAATATTTCACCTCAGCCTTTACAAGTTCAGCGCTAGAACCTAACCCTTCAAATACAACTCTTAATTCCCTCGAGCCAAAAAATGCACCGCATGCAGTTAAGAAAAAATCAGATTTCAGACTGCGAATTTTTTTATCCAGCACTACAGTAATTGATAGCCCTTTTAACGAAATGCATTTCCCTACTTGATAGTAGTCATTGAGCTCCGGAGAGAATGAAACCTCGCCATCCGTATACCCCCCTTCAACTACTTCATGCAACATTGTAAAATAATTCATAATTTCCCTCCTAACATGTCGATCTAGCGCCTTTCGGCCTAGGGTCCGTATTTTGTAAGCGCTAGGTGTCTGAACCAAGACTCATCCTCATACTGCGTTCGCCAGGGCCGATCGTGTTAAGAACGGTCTTATCAGTGTGATACACGAAGCCGCCGCTGCGGCGTAGGCTTTCCTCCCAAGGCAGCACCCAGCCTCGGCCCAGCACGCTGTCGATAGCCAGGTCGCTGGCGTAGAAGCGTGACCACTCGATTGGCATCGTCCCTGGCAGGACAGAACCCGTTTCGTAGGCCAGCAATTTGCGGCCAGTCGTCATATTTACAGGATTACCGGTGAAACCGCCGATCGCACGTTCGATGGCCGGGCCAACGATGAAGCGCCCGGCAAGGTAGCCGCCCGGGATCTTCGCTCAATATCGATAACCTAATGATAGGGTTAATCTTGACCTTAAAACTCAGGTCAGAACCAAGAAAACGCAAGAAGTGGCTGAGACAAAGTTGGCAGCCACTTCCATGGCTCATCCTCAATTTTAATGAGCAAAACCCGTGCTACCGTTTACGCGTCACTCCAACCGCACCTCAAACCAATCACCACACCCGAATTCACTAGACATCTAATACATATAGATAAATAAGGCGACAATTCAACATTCAATCAACTAAAATAGTTCCCGGCTCATTCTTATATTGCTAGACCAGTTTTACAACCATTTCCCAACCATCATCCTGACGGTCTTTTTGACCAAAAAATACATACGTCATCAAACCCTCGTAACGATCGCCACTCGAGCAACCCTCCACTTCAAACTGATGCACAAAATCCATTGGCGTATTACCCAGAAATCGCCAGCTTGGCTCGTCCACCCATTTCGGCGACGCCCCGTAGCAACGAAAACTATTGGCCAATCGGGAGGTTATCCAGGTTACGGCTTTCTTTGGAGCTGCGACAATCCAGTCTACTGTCGTCTACCATGTGCCCACTCCTTTTATGACTGCAATCAACTCGTAGCCTCCTTTCTGATGGCCCGCCAACTCTCTACCATTACCCCTTATGACCAACAGGCTAAATGATATCGAAACGAATGCCGGCAGAAGCAAAACCACTGGGTAGTGAGCTCGAACTTAATCGACCTATGAGCAATCCCTCAAGCACGGCAGTCAAATTATCTTTAAAATATTCAATTTCTGGCGACCTAGAGGCAATAATCGCCACATGCCACTCGTCGCTATTTTGCTTCGAGGTCACAACCCAAAAAATGCAATCTCCATTATCCGTAACACCTACCGGAATCAGCCCGTTCTCTACAGGATAAAGAGGATATTTAAAATACTCACTATCAGACGCTACCAGATCATTAAAACTACCTAAAACCAACCTAAACTGATCAAAAAAATTGATGTCTTCATTTTGACTAAAAGGGTTAAATACAATCAAGAAATCCGCTATCCTCCCTGACCCATATACATTTATGAACTCAACATAGTCCGAAGGGAAAAACATCCCATCAATCATTGGCCACTGTTTCCCTGCACCCGCTTCATTAGGTGTGGCAGGAGGCGTCAATACTACAAGAAGGTTATTTATTGACATAATCACATCCCAGGAGGTTTAAGTACTGTAACATGCTACCCCCCCGCCCCCTCCACCTTGATAGTGATACCGGCTGGAATCCTAGAGGGACCGGGGTAAATCGGTGCTATATTAACATCTACAACCCGCCCCTGCTCCAAAGCCTTACCAATCCGCCCCTCAACTGCACTCATAACAGGTGTATTAGCCGGTCGCTGCTGATTAGTAATTATGTTTCTGAAATCTTCTCCTGAGCCGCCTAGCTGACAGCCCAATAAGTGGCCGCGAGCCCTGTTTGAGTCTGCACCGGCAATGAACCCTGGAGGCTGTATACCAGGAAACGATACGTCGCCTGCCAGACAATCTCGCCCTCGCTATTGCTCATTTTTAGGGGCGTGCCAATCTGATCGGTATGGAAGTAGTAGACCTCCTGCTCTTCCCCCTCCGCTTGATCCACCGCGCCAACGGCGCATAGCTACCCGGCTCGTAGAGATACAGATGCTCTGCCCCGGCGTCTCCTCGCGTAGCATCTTCAGTCCTTCCCAGAGGAAATGCTTATGTTCCGAGGTGCCGCCGATTTCAGCGGTTGCGGTACTCCTGATCCCGCCAGCGCTTGATGCGGTTATCTCTGACCTTCTCCAGTTGCCGCGCATTGAAGTCCAGCCGGTTGGCCGCCGGGTCGTAGCGGAACGCTTCGCTACCTACGAGGGCCCCGGTATCGCGGCTATGCAACTGGCCGTTGGTTTCGTATTCGTACTTGATCTTGCCACGCAGCTTGTCCAGTGTGCGCACCAATTCGCCCGCCGGGCCGTACTGTTAGCGACGGTGAATCGGGTTGTACGCATGCTCCACCAGCAACGAGGTGTTGATACCGGTGTTGTGCACCTGTGACAGCTTTTCGGCCAGCAGCGTGGACGCAAACTGCCAGGGCTTGCGCCCCATCGCATCGTAGCCAAAGCAACTGGTGAGCTTGCCCTGCGTGCGATACACCTCACGGTGCAAGTCGTCGCGCTCCATGTCGCTGATCACCTGGCCGTCCAAGTTCAACATCACCTAAAACAGCAAGCGAACACGAGAATTGGAGCGCATGAGATTTCTATATGCGACAGCAACCACGCAAAACCTAAAGATTCAAAGCTCATTGATTGAGACGACTTAAAAACTCAGGAAAAGCATCTGCAACCACATGATACTCCTCAGTATCCATAATCCACAACCCGACTTCACCTTGCTCTTCTCCTGACAGAGTAAGCAAAAAATAGTTACCACCCTCATCAAACGCAAACGGCACTCGCCCTTTCATTTGCGGAAAATCCTCGACCAACTCTCTATACGCTATGTCCATTGGAATGCGACCATACTTAATAGGGACAAATCCAGTAAGCAACAAATCATTCCCACCTTGCGCATCGCCAATATAACCGCCATTCGATGACAAGTACAACCGACGAAACTCCGGCGGCAGCCTGCCGCCCAATACCTCTTCCAAAAAGTCAAGATCCGCGCACGATATTGCTTTTTCAGTATCACTCAATGGAATCAACATGAAGATTTTCCACTCCTTTTTACTTGCTGGGTGAACATATGTTTTTCCAGTTGCAGCCTTATATTGACTCACTCCACCTATATGAGGAATACCGCTGTGAGCTGGCTGTTCAACCAACTGCATAGTACCTTTACTAGTGACCGGGCCGTAATCATCCACATGATGCCATCCATGGCCGATAGGAGTTGTTTTTTGATTAAGGCCAGCCTTATGATTAGCAGCTTCAAAATCCAAGTCGTAGTCGCTAGTATATGATATTTCGAGTATTGGATTGACATTAGGCCTCTTAGGATAAAGAGCATTGCTTTCTGCATAATTCAACCCTCCCCCTTCGGTAAACTGAACTCCAGAGTAGAATTCAATAGCGGCCTGACAACGCCACACCTAATGCAGAACAAAATTGATTCATGCCAGAATTCTTCAGGCTAGGCCTATATACAGATAGCATACTTTCACCCTGCTAACCACCGAACGGCTCACTTACAATAACCCTACAAGAAACAAAAAACCCAAGTACCGACACCTAGTTAAACACCCATAAACTCTTTAATATCTTCATCACCCATAGGCGCGTAGAGAGGAAAGCTAGCCTTAGCACCGCTGAAGGGCACTTCGTTGTCAAATATATCAACCAGTTTTACATTGTCAGCCACTCCATAAACAAATCGGACTGGTTCCTCAACCGAAGGTTGATACTTCAGGTCGTGAGCAATAATTCGCCAGTCTCCTTCCGTTTTACGATCAAAAAGTGAGTACGAATCTAAAATAACAGGCCTAGCAAACCTTTTTTCAGGAATTTCATTTATGTTCGGTTCTTGGGTTACGACATCAAATATCTCCGCAACATGACCAAGGCTATTACGGGTCATAATTCGCCCTACACCATAGCCTCTGCCATTTATTACAAAGCAGAAAATATCTCCAACCTTTATACTTCGCAATGCAGTTTTTGCTTTTTTATTCCAACCAAAAAACTGAATAGCACTCATCCACAACCCCCTTTCAAACCAGCAGTCTTTCTATCGAAATTACTTTCAAAGTTTGCCTGTCGAGCGGCACTTCTTGTTGCATTAGCATGATCATAAGAATTGATTTTATTACCGCGATTAGTCGACGAGATATCCTCACCAATCACTCCAGTTTTCGTCTCATAGTGCTGTATATGAGCCTCGTCCTTGAAGTGCAACTGGTTGCCGTCCGGCAGGGTCAGGCCGACCATGTTGCCGTAGTCGTCCAGCGCGATGGCGTAACGCTCGCCGCCGTAGTCGCGGCTGGCGAACACGCGGTGGTCGGCAGTTGTACTGCACCTCCAGCTCGCGGACGAGTACGTCCGTGGCCCAGCTGATGCGCCGGGCGAAGTCATAGCGGAAATGGAAATGTTCGCCGTCGCTGGTCCAGTGCTCGACCACGCGGTGCTGGCCGTCGAGGGTTTCCCAACGGTAATGGCAGGTCAGGCCCAGGGCATTGCTGTGGCTAGCCATTACGCCGTCGGCGTAGCTGAAGCTGCGCACGGTGTCGCCGTTGCGGTTGATCACCGTGCTGAGCTGGCCGTGTTCGTCGTAGCGGTATTGAGCCAGGGTTTCGACCGCTTCGTTGTTCACCACCCGTTTGATGTCGGTCAGCCGGCCCAGCGGATGGTCGTAATGCAGGTGCACGCGGGTGCCGCCGGTGGCGCTGATGTCGGTCAGCGTGCCTTCGGCGGTACGGGTGAAGTGCAGGAAGTGGCCGAGGGCGTTTTCGATGCGTTGCAGCGGCACGTCTCAAAATGAGATTCCAGTGACTGGCTATTACACCTGAGCCCTAACAAAATAAACAAAAAAGGGACCATTAGAGCCCCTTCTAATTTCAATAACCCCATTTATTAAAGATCATATCGCAACACCAGACCATTTAATCAAGAACTTTTCGACACCTAAGCCAGCCATACCGGAGGCACAGATCACGGCCGATCAGCCATAAACATTTTCCTCTTGTGCTTTGTCAATGAAAATATCTTGCAAATCACCTTGAATCTCTTCACTATCGCAAATCAATACAAAGTCCTCTACCAGATTATCTAGATAATGAACCCCATCTAAGGTTCCGAGAATGACGGAGGCGCTATCTGCAATGACCAGCTTGAGAAAACCAATAACATCTTGCTTTTGAGTGCTGTCAAGTAGTGACAAAGCATTTCGTGCACGCGCATATGCATCATCATCCTTGTTGACTGGCTTTAGGAGCGCCTCTTTGTATTGTTCAAAGTTTTTGTAAAAAAGCTCGCCAAACACTGCCCCTACAAACTGTTTGTCTTTCATGCCACACAACCCTTTATTTACGCACCCCAGGATACATTAATTTATTTAGAGCTATCAGCTCATGAAATTCTGAATTCGTGACATCCGAATAAACGCGCCATAGCGCCTAAGACCCTGCACCACAAAATCTATCCTCGTTGTGCTAATTTTCAGCATTAAGCGCCAGAAAAAAACAACGCTGGCCCTGCCACTGGCTAGGCCGCACCAACGCAGCTGCATATTTTTAAGGATCTGGCGTAACGAACAACAATAGAAAATACCTTACTCCTTGCAAAACACACTCAAAACCTTCAAATATCTCTCAACTCAGTCCATGCATCATACGAGTAAGTATCATCAACTATTTCAAACGAAACACCCTTCAAGCCAGTTGCCGCTGACTTAAAGCTCTCACTACAAAATAGTTCTAAGGTTTCCTGGCATCTGAAAATTTCCGACTGCAGCTCCGGGGAAACTACAAACTTACTTATAGCATCAATATTCACAGCCCCAGGATATATATGACTTTCAATTTCGAGGCCGGTTTCCAGGTCCTTGGATGCCTCGAACAACGACTCAGCCTTATCCAGAGCCGCCAAACTTTCACCAGGAAGGAAAATAAAAAAATCTCCTTTTCTAGACTGTTCCTTATAGGTTATTTCCAAAGGAATAGCCTTGTACTTTCCCCCGACCTTATCGCAAGCCTCTAAAAACCTTTTAGAAACATAGGTATCACCTATGCTATAGTAATCAAACTCTAACTCAGATAACTCCATTTCCAATCCGGACAGCTTTAAAACATATTTCTTTTCTACACTCAACCCCATAGGGTTTGGTTCAAGTGGATCCCATTCAAATTCAGTACAATTAAAGAAGCCCGACAGCACGACTGGACAGCCACTATCTTTCGGATTATAGCGCAAAACGTAATAATTGGAACTACTCACAAAAGCCTCTCAGTGATCGTATCCACTACAAATGTATTATTTGTAAGGTTTTCTCTCGCGAAACTTTGAATTTTACCTATACCTAAGACCAATTGCGCATCAGAAATCTTACCAGCCCTAAAGGCGTCATTCAAAGCAGAAACCTTAGTCTCCACGATCTTAGTATATTTAGCATGATCTGACCAATGCCCAGGCAAATCTATATTTTGCGTTAACTTCTTACTACCCGGTAAAAATACACCATTGGAAGCACCATCATCATTAAAATCCATTGATCGAAGTTTGTTAAACATTTTCGCGTAACGAGGCTTTTTCATGATTTCTTCGGGGATTAAATGATGATTAGCCATTCCATCGCCACCACCCCAGGGGATCGATTTCTTGAATAGGATTTTCAGCGTACGAATATATATTCAAGCCGCCTGCCAAACCTATAGGATCCTGCGTCAAAAATCGGCCAACATTAGGATCATAGAACCTGAAAGTGTTGTAATTTGGCTCTTTTCATCGCAGCAGAGCACCAACGCCTTATCCGGTGGCGCAAGGTACAGTCCGATGACGTCCCAGAATTTCTCTTCGAACTGAGGATCATTGGACAGCTTGAAGGTACGTGTGAGGTGCGGCTTGATGTCGTAGGCAGCCCAGATCCGCTAAACGCTGGCCGGAGAAATACCCGCGACACGCGCCATGCTACGGCAGCTCCAACGAGGCTGACCGATACGCGGTTGGGTGACTTGCTCAAGTGTTCGCTTCAAGGCTTCGGCAGGTAATGATGGCTTGCGACCTCGTCCCGGCAGATCCACCAGTCCTTCTAGACGTAGTGCCTGGAAACGCTTGCACCAGCGAGTAACGGAAACAAGGGAGAGCCCCGTCAGTTCGGCGATTTCTTTACGTGAATGACCTTGAGCGGCCAACAGAATCACGCGTGCTCGGCGACCGTCGCGTTGGCTAATGGTGGCCGAGCGAACCCGCCGGCTCAGCTCGGCCTGCTCATCATCACTGAGCACGATGTCTTGAGAGTTCATGGCTTCACCCAATATCCCGGTTGACGATGGAAGTTAAGCTCAAATGGAATATTTATTTTTGAGACAGGACACTAGGCCGCCAAAAAGCGCCAGGAACGCTGGGGTAAACAGGTAGGCATACTTCACCCAAAAGTCCAGCTCTAAAAGGTGCTCATGGACTTCACCGCCGGGGTGCTGTGCTTTTTTTGTACGTTTGCTCGTCCTTGCAGGCATTTGAAATCTCCTTTTTCACTTATTGCGGCTTGGCACGCACAGATAGCCTTGCCTGGAACAAGCCCAGTTATGCTGCTACTTTGGGATCCTGGTGACACGATACGTCTGTTTAAATGCGAACTCCCTCAAGGCAGAGATAGCAGCCTCAGCATCAGGATCCTGATAATTCAATCCTTGCACCGCATTGAATGCATCAATCCAACATTTATCAAAGGGTGGCTTATCTCGCTTCCCGAGAATAACTTCCCAATTCTCGACACCCGCGACAACTGATTCAAAATAACCATTGCTTTGAATCATATGCCAAAGCGCAATCAAGCCTATCTATCAGCTGCAAAGAGCCAGGGCTATCACCGTGGTGCCATGTCAGCTTCGGAGGTGAGTCGCCGGAGAAGCCACCATCGACACGATAGTTGTACATGCTTAGTAATGCCTGGATATTTGGCCTCAATAGAGGCTTTGAAGTCAGCATCAGGATCTGCGTTCATGCGTTCATGCGTTCATGCGTTCATGAACGGACTGATTTGCGAGGCTAAAGTGCGCAGCATCGTTTAGCTTGAATTCAGGCGGCGCTAGTATTTTCTCATGAAACACATCATACACCCCGAGCTGACGCACTCCTTCTCCGTTATACCAGCCCAGCGGGTCTATCCATTTTATTGGATTTGGTGCGTATAAATATAAATTCAGCCTCCCAATTAATCCGATTGGGTCCTGAGTATTAAAATGCCCCGCAACAGCGGTCATAATATCTGAAGTTGTTGTAGTGCAGCGTCGTTTCGCTATCGAAATATTGCCCTTGAAAGCGCGGATTCTGCTCAACCTCATTAATCGTCAGCTGCTCAATCGCCCCCCCCACGGAGCATATACAAATCCCTCATCAATTTTCTCAAAATAGAGCCCGATGAAACTATTTCTTAGGTATGCCTCTCTAAACACAGAAGAACAGACCATTTGCTTCAATTCCTCACAGTAGAATAAATCATACTCTACATCTGATCTCGGGAAAAACTTATCTATTCGAGCATACAATGGCGACATATGTTGGCGCTCGCTTTCTGGGCACAAAACTCCGTCATCCACCAATTCAAAAGTAGATCGATCAACATCTAGCAATGAACATCTACTAAGGACGCAGAAAAATCTATAATCCTTTTTAGGCTTCGCAGAACCGCGAAGCGAAATCATCACAGGAATGGTCAGAGAATTACAATGAAAATTTTCGCACATTCGAATGAATTCCGATGACGCGAGATACTGCTCAAATATCACATCTACGTGAAGCTTATTCAAGTCAGCTTTCATTTCATAGGAGCTTGAAAAATCCAATACATCAGGGTTTGCAATTACTTGATTGAACTCCGGTAATTCCGGGACCCACATCTCATCAAAGAAAAGCGGAACATCGTCGCCTTCCGCAGCACTGAGCACATAAAATTCTTTCATAAGAACTCACAGCAACCTAAAAGTAGATGGACCGGTCTTAAACAGCCCGTTTTGAAGCCCGGAGCTCGCCGAGCTTTGAATATTTTTAACACCCAAAACCAGGGGCCGTCGAGGGTTTCCCAACGGTAATGGCAGGTCAGGCCCAGGGCATTGCTGTGGCTTGCCATTACGTCGTCGGCGTAGCTGAAGCTGCGCACGGTGTCGCCGTTGCGGATGATCACCGTGCTGAGCTGGCCGTGTTCGTCGTAACGGTATTGAGCCAGGGTTTCGACCGCTTCGTTGTTCACCACCCGCTTGATGTCGGCCAGCCGGCCCAGCGGATGTTAGTAATGCAGGTGCACGCGGGTGCAGCCGCCCTCGGTGCACACCAGGTACACCTGCTCGTGCGGGTTGTAGATGCGTTCGCCCGGCTGCAGGGTCACGAACGGCACCACGTCCCTGTTTGTCGGTGGGAGATGAGGTCGGTGGCTTAACATCGCGAGCACTCACTAAAGTGCCATTTCTCAGAAACCATTAGACGTAAAAGTTGCTGCCCATATATGACAGCAACCTAATTCCGATCCATACTTTTAAGAAATAACAGCATCCTCACGCAGATCAAACAGCTCCATGAGAAGCAAATACTAAGCTTGATCCAAAAATCCTACCATCAATTCCCCTCAAAAAGCCCTATATATACCAACCCGTTATAACTTTTCTTTAAGGGCTCAGATACTACAATCCCACCATCTGAGTACCAAAAAATAGCGTTTGCGTTATTAATACCTTTGCTAAGGCAGATAGCCTTCAGCCTGTCTAGTTCACTAGGATCAACCGAAGAGTCCTTGATTATCTCATCCAAACCAACTTCCTGAGGACTCCTCGGAATTATTCCGATAAAGTCCTCATCATACCATCGGATACCGACATCCTTGCAGAAACCGCACATTTTGTATGAAGGATCATCTATACCTACGGAATAATCCAACTCGAAATACTTCAAGTAATCAGCTTCCGACTCAAAATTACTCCCAACCCATACATGGATTTTTTCATATCTCTCGATATCATAAATATCCACTTAGCAAGCTCCCAATCTCATATGATTACGATGATGAACGCCAATTACGCTTAGCGTCTCAACTTTACTCTGCGTTTTAACCAAGTCTTTAATCAGCTTACTATGAAACTTCCTTTCTGCACTACTTCCATGGTGCGGGCCATCCGGTACAAGATTCCCGTGCCTATTAGTAATAGCCTACGAAAGTGATATTTTTTGTAGGCACAGTCATCTCTTTAGCTCTTGAGCAGTGATTCCAAGTTCCTTCGCTTTCGAGGCAATTGAGACAGGAAACATCTCATGCTTACTACCAGGTTTTCGAAGTACATCCTCTACCCCCGTCCGTCTTGCGTTCCAGCGTGGTGGTCTGGTGCGCCGCATCCGTCACGGCCACCAGGTGCTGGCGGTCGTCGTAGCGGTAATAGGTGTTTTAACCCGAACAGTCCTGATAGCGTTCGACCTGGGCCAGGGTGTTCCACCACAGGTACTTGGACTTGTAGCTTGCATCGATGATGGTATGCGGCAAACCATCTTCGCCATTGAGGTACTCGGTCAGGTGGCCCAGGGCATCGGTTTCGGCGAGCAGGTTGCCCTTGTCGTCGTAGCGCGCCTGCCAGGTGCTGCCGTCCGGGTAGGTGACCTTGGTTACCAGGGTGGTCAGGTGGTGGTATTCGTAGGCGATGGTGCGGCCCAGCGGGTCGGTCTCTTCGAGCAGGCGGGCGTATTCGTCGTACTTGAAGTGCAACTGGTTGCCGTCCGGCAGGGTCAGGCCGAACATGTTGCCGTAGTCGTCCAGCGCGATGGCGTAGCGCTCGCCGCCGTAGTGGCTGGCAAAAACGCGGTGGTCGGCGTTGTACTGCACCTCCAACTCGCGGCCGAGTACGTCCGTGGCCCAGCTGATGCGCTGGGCGAAGTCGTAGCGGAAATGGAAGTGTTCGCCGTCGCTGGTCCAGTGCTCGACCACGCGGGGCTGGCCGTCGAGGGTTTCCCAACGATAATGGCAGGTCAGGCCCAGGGCATTGCTGTGGCTTGCCATTACGCCGTCTGCGTAGCTGAAGCTGCGCACGGTGTCGCCGTTGCGGTTGATCACGGCACTTAGCTGGCCGTGTTCGTCGTAGCGGTACTGGGTCAGCGTTTCGACGGCCAGGTTGTCGACCACCCGCTTGATGTCGGTCAGCCGGCCCAGCAGGTTGTCGTACTGTAGGTGTACGCGGGTGCCGCCGGTGGCGAGAAAACGCAAGAAGTGGCTGAGACAACGTTGGCAGCCACTTCTATGTCTCATCCCTCAATTTTAATGAACAAAACCCGTGCTACCTTTTACGCGTCACTCCAACCACACATCAAAACCATAACATATAAACCTTAACTTTTGAATGACCGACAATTATAATCGCTCAAATTTTAGTCCATCTTACTGCCGATCATCTAACGCTCACGAAAACATGATCAAGCTTCATACCTGCTTGAAAACTCTTCATAAACATCCAAAGAATTAAGCCTGCAAGCCGTTCTATCTTCAAGCTCTTCAGCAGCATTATCATCGGTAACGCTAACAAACAAAATAGGTTCTGTCGCCAAGAAGCTCTGAAAGAAGCCTGTCTCTCGCAACGAACTTAAAACTCGTGCCATGGCAGAATAAAGCCCCTCCCTGAAGGTCGAGATATCAGTACGCTCACTGTCCTCTCTCAACTCCTTACAAGCATTTTTAAACAGATCTCTACGCCAGCCCTCGTACACCCACTCCGAAGTAGCCCACTTGAAATACGAGACTGAATCCTCGCGATCCTCCTCATCTTCTTTCTGAACTTTTAGATCCAACGCTTCGAGAGAGCTGCCTGCAACGGCAATAGTCATTGCACTGCTGTCAGTATAAAGAGAAAATGCGTAAAATCTCTCGTCAGAGTGCGTCCTCTGCAACGCATCCAAAGCTTGTTTGACAAGCGGCGTAATTTTGCCTTCAAATTCCGTCCAGTTCATCATCCACTCCTACAAAGTACCCCACGAGCGATACGTCGACTGCCAGACAATCTCACCCTCGCTATTGCTCATTTCTAGGGGCGTGCCGATCTGATCGGACATCGATGATGGTATGCGGCAGGCCGTCTTCGCCACAGAAAATCTCGTTCTCTAACTAAGCGTAGCTTTGGATAACCTCAAGCGCGGCAATGGCAGCGACATAACCCCTACTGCAGATTTAAATGGATCTCAATAAATTGGGGCGGTTACCGCCCCATAGATATCATCTCCTATTTTAAAGAGCATGATCTAGATTCGGCCTGTAGAACATACACATTATGGAAAGTGGAACTGATTTGATCGATGACGCCAAATCTTGTAACAGGGCGCTAATCTAAACACCACCCAGAAACCAAGAACATTGAATTATACGGCTTAAATAAAAATTTGAACCGTCAGAGATCATTTATCCAAATCTCGAACTTCTTGGCCTCCTCCGCCGAGTTCAACTGGGCAATCCACTTGCACTCCCAGTCTGGCCTAACCATATCGGAAACCGCAAAGACTACAATTTTACCGGACAAATGCGTAGCACGCACCTCATCCAACACGTCTACGCACATTTGAAAAACACCTTCACAATGAGCTTCAAAATCTTGCTCTGGACTTACGGAATCGCTCAGGCTTGCTAACTCCTCAGAAATTCCATCAAACAATTCAGCAGCATAAGCTTCATGGCTCCACTCCGCTGGCGCCCACTTATAATATATAGCATCATCTGGATCACTCGACTGCATTGCTTCCAAATTGCTCTTCAGATTAAAGGAGGGGGCTAAAGTACGAGCATCTGTGTCCGAGTAAAGAGCAAACGCACAAACTTCATGACCCGAAAACTCATTAGTCATTCTATTAATAGCGGCAATCGTAGCCGCCTTAATTTTTTCTTTCAAATCCTTGCAGTCCATATACTCACCTTCATCATCTATGGCAATAAATCAATCGTACCGTCCGCGAAATGCTGGCCGATTTTTCTTAAAGCTGCGACTACGCTATCTCTGGACCCTGCGCCACCGGCATCGGCCTTAGCCAAAGCCTCGTATACTTTTCTCGCGTTGGCAGTTGAGTGCCCAGTATTGGGCGCCCAAACCAAGTTCTCTTTACCCTTGTACCAATCAATATCATGTCTTTCCAGAATTTCCTTACTCTTATCAAGAATAGCTCGCATCTCTTTGCTTTTACCATTCTTGAACACAATGTGATGGGCATGCGGCCTGACCATTCCTTTAGTGGGTTCACCTCCACCAATGCTTCAGAGTGATTACCCCACTTGACAGTATCGGCGCAGAGGCCCAAGGGATCCACCCAGGTGAATGGATTGACTGTATACTCATAAAGGTTCCAGCCACCATATAAACCGATTGGATCTTGCGTTAAAAACTTACCAACTTCAGGGTCATAGTACCGTAACGTGTTGTAATGAAGTCCTGTGTCGTAATCAAAATACTGACCTTGGAATCGCAGATTTTGCTCAATCTCATTAACAGCAAGGCTCTCAATCGCCCCCCACGAACGATACGTCGCCTGCCAAACGATCTCACCCTCACTATTGCTCATTTCAAGGGGCGTGCCGATCTGATCGGTGTGGAAGTAGTAGACCTTCTGCTCTTGGCCCTCCGCCTGATCAACACGAGCCAACGGTGCATAGCTGCCCGGCTCATAGAAATACAGAATACTCTGCCCAGGCGTCTCCTCACGCAGCATCCTCAGCCCTTGCCAGAGGAAGCGCTTTTGTTCCGAGGTGCCGCCGATTTCAGCGGTTTTGGCAATCCGCCGCCCCAGGCTGTCATAGCGATAAGCGCCCGTACTTTCCAGCTTGCCGTTGACCAGCGTCTCCGCCCGAACCAGCCGGTTCTCGCAGTCATAGGCAAAGTTCTGCAGCTTGCTATGCCCCGAGCGCTTCTCGATCAGGTTGCCCCACGGATCGTAGCGGTACTCCTGATCGCGCCAACGCTTGATGCGGTTGTCCTTCACCTTCTCAAACTGCCGAGCGTTGAAGTCGAGCCTGTTGGCCGCCGGGTCATAGCGGAACTCTTCGCTGCCTACGAGGGAACCAGTATCGCGGCTGTGCAACTGGCCGTTGGCTTCGTACTCGTACTTGATCTCGCCGCGCAGCTTGTCCAGCGTGCGTACCAATTCGCCCGCCGGGTCGTACTGGTAGCGACGGTGAATCGGGTTGTAAGCGTGCTCCACCAGCAGTGAGGTGTTGATGCCGGGGTTCTGCACTTGCGACAGCTTTTCCGCCGGCAGGGTCGACGCAAACTGCCAAGCCTTGCGCCCCATGGCGTCGTAGCCAAAGCAACTGGTGAGCTTGCCCTGCGTGCGGTACACCTCGCGGTGCAGGTCATCGCGCTCCATGTCGCTGATGACCTGGCCGTCCAGGTTCAGCTGGTGCAGATGGCCGCTGCCGTAGTACAGATGGTTGACCTTGCGCCCGTCAGGCAGGATCAGCGTGATCAGGTTGCTGCGCGCTTCGTACTTATAATCCACTACACCGCTCGGGGTGAGTTCCTGGGTCAGCCGTCCCAGCAGCTCGTAGCGGTCACTCAGATTTTCATCCGTGATGCCCAATTGTTTACCCGTGCTGGTCGGCAGGCGCTGGATATTCAGCACCCGGTCGGCATCGTCGTACTCGAAGGCTTGCCCGGCATCGCGATTGACCTTGGCCAGCAACCAGCCAATGGCATCATGCTTGAACAGCTTGTGCCGCTCTGGGCGCTCACCGCTTTCGCCTTAGCCGATTTCGTCTAGGCGGGGGCTGTCTACGTAGTGCAGCGGACTTATTCAATCATATACGAAATCATCTGGAGCAGGAGTGTCATTCAGCTGAGAAATGCGCAGTGTGGGTCCAACCAGCAACGCCTCCCTTAAAAATTCCATTTAATGAGCAAATTCAGACTATAAATCAGCAAATTGAAGAGCACTACCGTAAGCGACCAAATGGACAGGGCCATCTTTTACAATAAAAGATTATGCGACCTGAGGGCCAACGGCGTCAATTTCGACCATGAAGCAACTCACTACTTAGAATCGTAAAATTACCTAAATTCAATAATATGCGAAAATCTTTTTAGGGCCTCTTGGTATTTCTGAGCGTAAACAGATTTCATTACAACCTGCCCAGATTCACCCAACATAGCCTTTAGCTGCACAATCGAATAATTTAGCCCTAGCATTTTCTTTATATCAACAACTTCTTCAATGCTTGGCTTGCAGCTTCCCTTACTGAAGATGTCACCTAAACCAGCTGTCGCGACCTCTCCCTCATCCTCCTCAATATAATCTAAAAGCTTTTCGATAGTTTCGAATCGGTCACATCCGTCCAGAGTCGTGCTCCCTGAATCCACAAGAAAAAAATCCCCCTCCCCACATTTATTTATTAGTATTAATCGGCCACCAGAATCATCTCCAACGGCAATCATTCCTTTAAAATTATCTTCGACTTCAAATGTATTATTGCGCTCTTCAATATCGCTAACGGAATAAATCAAGACCTGATCATTCAAGAGTGCTCCATCACTTTTTCTCCAGAAGTCAACAATCCATGCCCTATTGGAGATACCAAGAGCATTACGCAAAGCTTCAATGCTCGCAGCAGAAGC